>CANMRM010000002.1 GCA_947500295.1 uncultured Kordiimonas sp. | reverse complement strand
GGTGCGTTCCTGATGCCTGTTGAGGATGTGTTCTCAATTTCCGGTCGTGGTACGGTTGCGACGGGTCGTGTTGAGCGCGGTATTGTCAAGGTTGGCGAAGAGATCGAGATTGTTGGCATCAAGGAAACATCCAAGACGACGGTTACGGGTGTTGAGATGTTCCGCAAGCTTCTGGACGAAGGCCAGGCTGGCGACAACATTGGTGCGCTGCTGCGTGGTGTTGGCCGTGAAGAGATTGAGCGTGGTCAGGTTCTGGCCCACGTTGGTTCGATCACACCGCACACGAAGTTCACTGCAGAGACCTATATCCTGACCAAGGAAGAGGGTGGCCGTCACACGCCGTTCTTTGCGAACTACCGTCCACAGTTCTACTTCCGTACGACGGATGTTACCGGCAACGTTGAGCTGCCTTCGGGCACAGAGATGGTTATGCCAGGTGACAATGTGAACCTGACGGTTGAGCTGATTGCGCCGATCGCCATGGATGAAGGCCTGCGCTTCGCTATCCGCGAAGGTGGCCGTACCGTCGGTGCCGGTGTCGTCGCTAAAATCATCGAATAGGACAAACAGGCGCTGGGGCATTGTCTCCGGCGCCGCTTTTTAAGGTGTAAGATCAATGGAAGCGCAAAATATTCGCATCCGCCTGAAGGCTTTTGACCACCGTGTGCTTGATCAAGCAACCGGTGAAATTGCCAATACGGCCAAGCGTACGGGCGCTCTGGTTCGCGGTCCAATTCCGATGCCGACCCGAATTGAGAAGTTTACCGTGCTGCGTAGCCCGCACGTAAACAAGAAGTCCCGCGAGCAGTTCGAAATGCGTACGCACAAGCGTCTGCTCGATATCGTAGACCCAACACCGCAAACGGTTGACGCTCTGATGAAGCTCGACCTGTCTGCTGGTGTTGATGTTGAAATCAAGCTGCAAGGGTAAGACCAATGCGTACAGGTTTGATTGCAAAAAAACTCGGCATGACACGCGTCTTCAATGAACGCGGTCATCACGTGCCTGTGACGGTTCTGCAGCTGGAAGGCTGTCAGGTTGTTGCTCAGCGCACGGAAGAAAAAGATGGTTACACGGCTCTGCAACTCGGTGCCGGTACCCGCAAGGTTAAAAACGTATCCAAAGCCCAGCGTGGTCACTTCGCAAAAGCGGAAGTCGAGCCTAAAGCAAAGATTGCTGAGTTCCGTGTTAGCGCGGACGCGATGGTTGATGTGGGTGCGGAACTGACGGCAGACCACTTTGTGTCCGGTCAGCGTGTAGACGTTGTCGGTACGAGCAAGGGTAAAGGTTTTGCCGGTGCGATGAAGCGCCACAACTTTGGTGGTCTTCGTGCGTCACACGGTGTGTCTATCTCTCACCGTTCACACGGTTCTACGGGTCAGTGTCAAGATCCAGGCCGCGTGTTCAAAGGTAAGAAGATGGCCGGTCACATGGGTGATGCCCGTACGACAGTTCAAAACCTTGAAGTTGTCGAAGCCCGCGCCGATGAGGGCCTGCTCCTCGTAAAAGGCGGTCTTCCTGGCTCGAAAGAGGGCTGGGTTCTGGTTTCTGACGCAGTGAAACGCGCGCTCCCTGCGGATGCGCCAATGCCGGCAGCTTTCCGGGCGCCTGCAGTGGAAGAAGAAGCACCAGCTGAAGTCGCTGCTGCTCCTGCTGAAGCTGAAGCCGCGCCTGCTGAAGAAGCAGCGGCAGAAGGAAACGAGGAATAAGTCATGAAGACGAATGTCCTTACACTTGACGCCAAGAAAGCCGGCGACATCGAACTCGATGAGGCGATCTTTGGTGTATCAGCGCGTGCAGACATCCTGCATCGCGTTGTAAACTGGCAGCTGGCGAAACGCCGCGCGGGAACTCACGCTGTGAAGTTCCGCTCGGACATTTCGCGCACGGGTGCTCGTTTCGGTCGCCAAAAAGGCGGCGGTACAGCCCGTCACGGTTCACGTCGTTCCAACATCTTTGTTGGCGGTGGCCGCGCGTTTGGCCCGATCCCCCGGGATCATGGCTTCAGCCTGCCGAAGAAGGTTCGCAAGCTTGGTCTGAAGAGTGCTCTCTCTTCCAAGCAAGCCGAAGGTAAACTCATTGTTGTTGACGCTGCAGAGCTCAAGGACGGCAAAACCAAGGAGCTTCAGGCAAAGCTTGAGAAGCTTGGTGTGTCGAACGCGCTCTTTGTTGACGGTGCCGAAGTGAATGCAAACTTCCTCCGTGCAGCTCAGAACATCCCAAATGTGGACGTGCTGCCAAGTCAGGGCGCAAACGTATACGACATTCTGCGTCGTGACACGCTTGTCCTGACGAAAGCTGCCGTCGAGACACTCGGGGAGAGGCTCAAATGACAAACAACGTAAAACATTACGACGTTATCAAGAGCCCGGTCATCACCGAAAAGGCGACCCTGGGTTCCGAACACAATCAAGTGACTTTCAAAGTCGCGATTGATGCCTCCAAGCCTGAAATCAAGGCTGCGGTTGAAGCGCTCTTTGACGTCAAGGTCACTAAAGTCAACACGCTGCGCCAAGAAGGCAAGGTTAAGCGTTTCCGTGGTGTAACCGGCAAGCGGGCCGAGTACAAAAAAGCCATGGTTACCCTTGCTGAAGGCAACAGCATTGATGTGACGACGGGAGTTTAACCGATGGCATTGAAGCAATATAAACCGGTTACTCCGTCTCAGCGTGGCCTCGTTCTTGTTGACCGCGAAGGTCTGCACAAGGGCAAGCCGGTTAAAGCGCTGACTGAAGGACTGACCAAATCCGGTGGCCGCAACAACACAGGCCGTATCACTGCACGTCGCATTGGTGGTGGTCACAAGCGTACTTACCGGAAAATCGATTTCAAACGCGCTAAATGGAATATGGCTGCGACTGTGGAACGTCTTGAGTACGATCCAAACCGCACCGCGTTCATCGCGTTGATCAAGTACGAAGACGGTGAGCTCGCCTACATTCTGGCACCTCAGCGGTTGGCTCCTGGTGATACTGTTATCGCCGCCGAGAAAACCGATGTGAAGCCAGGCAATGTTATGCGTCTCTCCAACATGCCTGTCGGCACCATCATCCACAATGTGGAGATGAAGGCAGGCAAGGGCGGCCAGATCGCTCGTTCAGCTGGTACATACGCCCAGTTGATCGGTCGTGACCGCGGTTACGCACAGCTGCGCCTGAGTTCAGGTGAAGTTCGCATCGTTCGCGGTGAGTGCGTTGCAACGGTTGGCGCCGTCTCAAACCCAGACAACCAAAACATCAAGCTCGCTAAAGCGGGCCGGAACCGCTGGTTGGGTAAACGTCCAAGTGTTCGTGGTGTAGCCATGAACCCTGTGGATCACCCACATGGTGGTGGTGAAGGTCGGACCTCCGGTGGTCGTCACCCTGTGACGCCTTGGGGCAAGCCAACCAAAGGTAAGCGGACACGCTCTAACAAAGAGACAGACAAGCTTATCATCCGGTCGCGCCACGAGCGCAAGAAACGTTAAGGAGTCCCGAACATGGCACGCTCTGTATGGAAAGGCCCTTTCGTTGACATGCATCTTCTCAAGAAGGTGGAAGCAGCTCAAGAAAGTGGCAAAAGCAGCAATGTGATCCAGACCTGGTCCCGCCGGTCTACGATCCTGCCTGATTTCGTAGGCATTACTTTCAATGTCTACAACGGCCAGAAATTCATCCCTGTCTATGTGACCGAAGATATGGTCGGCCACAAGCTGGGTGAATTTTCTCCAACGCGGACCTACTACGGTCACGCCGCGGATAAGAAAGCGAAGAGGAAGTAACCCGTGGGTAAGCAATCAGCAAAACGCCGTCTGGCGGATAACGAAGCTGTCGCAACCGCGACTATGCTTCGTGGCTCGCCCCAGAAACTGAATCTGGTCGCAGCCACAATTCGCGGCATGAAAGTGGAAAAAGCTCTGACAAGCCTGAGCTTTAACCGCCGCCGTAGCGCCGTTGACGTGAAATCTGTTCTCGAAAGCGCCATCGCGAATGCCGAGAACAATCATAACCTTGATGTGGACAGCCTGATCGTCGCTGAAGCCACTGTGGGTAAAGCACTGACCATGAAACGGTTCCGTGCTCGCGCCCGTGGTCGCGTTGGCAAGATCGTTAAGCCGTTCAGTCGTCTGCGCATTGTCGTGCGTGAAGTAGAGGAGACTGCATAATGGGTCAGAAAGTAAGCCCAGTAGGTCTGCGCCTTGGTGTTAACCGCACTTGGGACTCGCGCTGGTATGCCGAAGGCGATGACTACGGCAGCCTGTTGCATGAAGACCTGAAAATCCGTGAGTTCATCGAAAAAGAACTGTCGCAAGCCGGCATTTCAAAAGTAGTGATTGAACGCCCGGCTAAAAAATGTCGTGTGACGATCTATTCAGCACGTCCTGGTGTGATCATCGGTAAAAAAGGCGCCGACATCGAAAAGCTCCGCCGCAAGGTTGCGCAGCTGACCGATGCTGAAGTGAGCCTCAACATTGTTGAAGTTCGCAAGCCTGAGATCGACGCCAAGCTGATCGCTGATGGCATTGCTCAGCAACTCGAGCGCCGTGTGGCTTTCCGCCGTGCGATGAAGCGTTCGGTTCAAAGTGCTATGCGCCTTGGTGCTGGTGGTATCCGTGTGAACTGTGCTGGCCGTCTTGGCGGTGCAGAGATTGCCCGGACTGAATGGTACCGCGAAGGTCGTGTGCCACTTCACACACTGCGCGCCGACATAGACTATGGAACTTCTGAAGCCCTGACTGCCTATGGCATCTCGGGCATCAAAGTGTGGGTCTACAAAGGCGACATCATGGAACACGATCCGATGGCTCATGAGCGTCGTGCAAACGAAGCTCAAAGTCAGGGTGGCCCATCCCGCCGTTAGGCCGGATGGGATAGTCGAAGGAAGCACAGACAATGTTGCAACCGAAACGTACAAAGTTCCGCAAGGCTCACAAGGGCCGCATCCATGGCAATGCCAAGGGCGGAACCGATTTGAACTTTGGCCAGTTCGGGTTGAAAGCGACCCAAGCCGGCCGTGTCACCGCTCGTCAAATCGAGGCGGCGCGTCGTGCCATGAACCGTCATATGAAACGGTCTGGTAAAGTCTGGATCCGGATTTTCCCGGATGTGCCAGTAACGGCGAAGCCTACCGAAGTTCGGATGGGTAAAGGTAAAGGCTCTGTCGATCGTTGGGTGGCCAAGGTAAAACCTGGTCGCGTGATGTTCGAGATCGACGGTGTCTCTGAAGAAATCGCACGCGGTGCGTTTGAGCGGGCGGCTGCGAAGCTTTCCGTTGCAAGCCGCATCGTCGAGCGCATGCACTAAGCGGAGAAGAGTGATGAAGGCAGCAGATCTTCGTGCCAAGTCCAAAGACGAGCTCCGCGAAGAGCTTGTTAGCCTGAAGAAAGAGCAGTTTAACCTGCGCTTTCAGGCGGCAAGTGGACAATTGGAAAACACTGCACGGGTCAAGCAGGTGCGTCGCGATGTAGCGCGCATCCAGACGATCCTTGCTGAGCAAGCAGAGGCGTAAGGAGAAACTCATGCCAAAGCGTATTCTGCAGGGTGTGGTCGTAAGCGACAAGGGTTCAAATACCGTTGTTGTGAAAGTTGAACGTCGGATCAAGCATCCTTTGCTTGACAAAATTATCCGTCGCTCTAAGAAGTACCACGCTCATGACGAGAGCAACAAAATTCAGGTTGGCGAAACTGTTCGTATTGAAGAGTGTCGTCCTATCTCGAAACTGAAGACTTGGCGCGTAGTTGGTGGTGAGGCCTAAGCCTCACCTTCAGCTGTTGTGCTGGTTTTAAACTGAAGAAAAGGGTGTAACCCATGATTCAAATGCAAACCAACCTCGATGTGGCCGACAACTCCGGGGCCAAGAGGGTGCAGTGCATTAAGGTCCTTGGTGGATCTAAAAGAAAGACGGCCGGGGTAGGCGACATCATTGTCGTCTCAGTCAAGGAAGCGATCCCGCGGGGTCGTGTGAAGAAAGGTGACGTGCATCGTGCCGTCATCGTGCGCACAGCCAAAGAAGTTCGCCGCAACGATGGCACCGCCATTCGTTTCGACAACAACGCAGCTGTGCTTGTGAACAAGAACCACGAGCCAATCGGTACCCGTATTTTCGGCCCGGTTGTTCGTGAACTGCGTGCGAAGAAGCATATGAAGATCATCTCGCTTGCACCGGAGGTGCTGTAATGGCCGCTAAATTGAAAAAAGGCGATAAGGTCGTTGTGGTTGCCGGCAAAGACAAAGGCAAGCGCGGCGAAATTCTCTCAGTTCTGCCAAGTGAAGGCCGGGCCGTTGTGCAGGGTGTAAACCTTGTCAAGCGTCACCAGCGTCCTACGCAGACGAGTGCGGGTGGTATCAATACCAAGGAAGCTCCGATCCAGCTCTCCAATCTGATGATTGAAGACCCCAAAGACGGCGCGCCTACCCGTGTAGGTTTCAAAGTTGAGGACGGCAAAAAAGTTCGTTTTGCCAAAAAGTCCGGAGAGGTGATCAATGGCTGATAAACAAATGCCACGCCTTCGTACGAAGTATGAAGACTCGGTCCGCGCGTCTCTTCAGGAGAAGTTCGGCTATAACAACCCAATGCAGGTTCCGAAGCTGGACAAAATCGTCATCAACATGGGTGTTGGTCGCGACGGCGTTCAGGACAAGAAAAAAGTGACCAAGGCGGCAAGCGAAATTGAAGCAATTGCCGGCCAGAAGCCTGTTATTACACGCGCTCGCAAGTCGATTGCCGGCTTTAAGCTGCGTGAAGGCATGCCGATCGGCGCGAAAGTAACACTTCGTGCAGAACGCATGTATGAATTTCTGGACCGCCTGATCACTATCGCGATGCCTCGTATCCGTGACTTCCAGGGTGTTAACCCGAAGTCGTTTGACGGACACGGCAACTATGCGATGGGCATCAAGGAACAGCTCGTATTCCCCGAGATCAACTATGACAATGTCGATCAGGTCCGGGGCATGGACATTATTATCTGCACCACGGCACAGACCGATGATGAAGCTCGTGAGCTTCTGACAGGTTTCGACATGCCGTTTAAAGCTTAGGTAGCAGGAGGGTTTTATTATGGCTAAGAAGAGCGCCATTCATAAAAACAAGCGCCGCGAGAAAATCGTCGCCAAATATGCTGCCAAGCGGGCAGAATTGAAGGCGAAGGTCTATGACCGGAACTTGTCTGAAGATGAGCGTTGGCTCGCTGCGTTGCAGCTTGCTGCGCTGCCACGTGACGGTGCCGCGACCCGTCTTCGCAATCGTTGCGAAGTGACAGGTCGTCCGCGCGGTTACTACCGTAAATTCAAGATGTCTCGTATTGCACTGCGTGAGCTCGGCTCTGCAGCAAAAGTACCTGGCCTCGTTAAGTCCAGTTGGTAGGAGGGAAAGCTCATGTCGATGACTGATCCTATCGCAGATATGCTGACCCGTATCCGCAACGGCCTGATGGCAGGAAAATCCGTTGTAACGTCACCAGCATCCAAAACACGTCAGCGCATTCTTGATGTGCTTCAGCGTGAAGGTTATATCCGCGGCTATTCGCGCATTGATGGCGAGGCAAACAAAGCCCAGCTTTCGATTGAACTGAAATATATGGAAGGTGAGCCGGTTATCCGCACGATTAATCGTGTGTCCAAACCTGGTCGCCGTGTCTATAGCTCGGTTCGCGATCTGCCACGTGTTCACAACGGCCTTGGAATTTCGATCGTATCCACACCGAAAGGTGTTCTCTCTGACGCGGAAGCGCGCGAGAGCAATGTGGGCGGCGAAGTTCTCTGCACCGTATTCTAAGGAAGGGTAACGAAATGTCCCGTATCGGTAAAAAGCCAGTGGCTATCCCGGCCGGTGTTACCGTTGCCCTTGACGGTACCGACCTGTCGGTTAAAGGCCCTAAAGGTGAACTGGCAATGTCTTTTGTTCCTGAGGTGACAGTAGCACACCAGGACGACAGCATTGTTGTCTCGCCAATTAATGACACCAAGCGTGCCCGCTCTATGTGGGGAATGCAGCGGTCCATGGTCAACAACCTCATCGAAGGTGTAACCACCGGTTACTCCAAGAAGCTTGGTCTTCAGGGTGTTGGTTACCGGGCTCAGATGAAAGGCTCTAGCCTCAGTCTGCAGCTTGGCTTCAGCCATGACGTGAACTTTCCTGTGCCTGAAGGCATTAAAATTGAAACGCCTGACCAGACCACGATCATTGTCTCGGGCATCGACAAGCAGCTTGTCGGTGAAGTCGCAGCCAAGATTCGTGAGTACCGGAAGCCGGAGCCCTACAAAGGCAAAGGTATCCGCTATGACGGCGAATATGTGTTCCGCAAGGAAGGCAAGAAGAAGTAATAGGTGGCACCAATGGCAAAAGGTATTAACAATTTTGAACGGCGCCGCCAGCGTAACCGTAACCAGCTTAGCAAAGTTGGCAACGGGCGGCCGCGTCTTTCTGTCCATCGGACAAACCAGCATATTTATGCGCAGGTTATTGACGACGTGAAGGGTGCAACACTTGCTGCCGCTTCCACGCTCGACGGTGATCTCAAGAGTGGTGCAACGTCGAATATTGACGCGGCATCTAAAGTCGGAAAATTGATTGCCGAGCGAGCCAAGGCCGCGGGCGTTGAATCAGTTGTGTTTGACCGCGGTGGTTTCTTGTACCACGGCCGTGTCAAGGCACTTGCTGAAGCAGCGCGCGAGGGCGGCTTGAATTTCTAGGCTGAGATAAGGAAAAGGATGTCCCATGGCACGCCCAGAACGTAATCGCCAAGAACGCGGAAATCGCGAAGAAAGCGAACTGATTGAAAAGCTGGTTCACATTAACCGTGTGGCCAAGGTGGTAAAAGGTGGTCGTCGTTTCGGTTTCGCAGCCCTTGTGGTTGTTGGGGACCAACGTGGCCGCGCAGGCTTCGGTAAAGGAAAGGCTCGGGAAGTTCCTGAAGCCATTCGCAAGGCAACTGAAGCCGCCAAGAAAAACATGATCCGTGTACCGCTCAAGGAAGGCCGTACGCTGCACCATGATATCCGGGGCCGTCACGGCGCTGGAAAGGTGCTGCTGCGCACGTCTGTTGCGGGTACAGGTATCATTGCCGGTGGTCCGATGCGTGCAGTGTTTGAAGCACTCGGCGTTCAGGATGTTGTGACCAAGTCGCAAGGGTCTTCAAACCCTTACAACATGGTTCGAGCAACATTCAACGCGCTGACTTTGCAGAATTCACCTCGCATGATCGCTGCAAAACGTGGCAAAAAAGTAGCTGATATCGTTGCTCGTCGCGGTGACGTAAAAGCCGCAGCGGCGAACGACGAAGAAGCTGCTGTTGAAGCTGCTGAAGCGGAGTAATGACCGATGGCTGCTAAGAAAAAAACAGTTAAAGTAACCCAGATCGGTAGCCCGATCCGTCGCCGTGAAGACCAGCGTCAGACGCTGGTTGGCCTGGGTCTCAATAAAATGCACAAAACGCGTGAGCTTGAAGACACGCCAGCAGTGCGCGGTATGATCAACAAGGTGCACCACCTGGTGCGCGTTGAAGATTAAGCCGGCGTTTGGAGACTTGTGATGAAACTCAATCAACTCAGCGATAACGCCGGCGCTCGCAAATCTGCGATGCGCGTTGGTCGCGGTATCGGCTCCGGCAAGGGTAAAACCGCCGGCTCCGGTCACAAAGGCCAAAAAGCCCGCTCCGGTGTCGCTATCAATGGCTTTGAGGGTGGTCAGATGCCACTCTATCAACGCCTGCCTAAGCGTGGTTTCAACAGCCGCAACAAGAAAGACTTCCAGGTTCTTAACATTGGTCGCCTGCAAAATGCGATTGATGCTGGAAAACTGGATGCCAAATCCCCAATTACTGTCGATACACTCGTAGAAGCGGGTGTTGTTGGCACGGTTGTGGACGGTGTGCGTCTGCTCGCGAAGGGTGAACTTAAAGCCAAAGTCGACATCACTGTGACCGGCGCCTCTAAATCGGCGGTAGAAGCAGTTGAAAAGGCTGGCGGTAAAGTCACCGTTGCATAACCAAGGCTAAGCCGAGATAAATTTTAGGGCTGGAGACCGCATTTATGGCATCTGCTGCAGAACAACTTGCGTCCAACATCAGCTGGTCCGCCTTTGCGAAGGCGGACGAACTGAAAAAGCGGATTCTGTTCGCGCTTGGTGCGCTCATTGTGTTTCGGCTGTGCAGTTATATTCCGATCCCCGGAATTGACGCCGCAGCCGTAGAGCGCATGTTTGCCAACCTTCAGGGTGGGTTTGTTGACATTGTCAATACCTTCTCGGGTGGCGCGCTGCAGCGGACGTCGATCATCATGCTCGGCATCATGCCCTATATCTCGGCTTCGATTATCATGCAGCTGCTGACCACCATGAATTCCACGCTTGCGCAGTGGAAAAAAGATGGTGAGCAGGGCCGCAAGAAAATCAACCAATACACGCGCTATGGCACTGTCCTGCTGACGGTCGTTCAGGGATGGGCGATCGCTGCAGGTCTTGAAAGCCAGCCAGGTGTCGTGGTTGACCCCGGGCTCTTTTTCCGCTTCACGGCGGTTATAACGCTGCTTGGCGGTACCATGTTCCTGATGTGGCTCGGTGAGCAGATCACCCAGCGTGGTATTGGTAACGGTATATCCCTGATTATTTTTGCAGGCATTGTCGCTGAACTGCCCGGCGTGCTGGCGCAGGCGTTTGAACTGACCCGCGAAGGCCAGCTGAATGTTGGTATCCTGCTCACGCTACTTGCCGGTGCGGCTGCACTGGTCTGGTTCATTGTCTTTTGCGAGCGGGCCCAGCGCCGCGTTGTCATCCAGTACCCCAAGCGTCAGCAAGGCAACCGGGTGTTTCAGGGCGATAAGTCTCACCTGCCGCTGAAGCTGAATGTTGCCGGCGTTATTCCGCCTATTTTTGCAAGTTCCCTGCTGTTGATGCCGCTGACCGTTGCAGGCATGTCTGCGCAGGGCGGTAATGAGTTTCTCGGAACGGTTACCGCAATTCTTGCACCGGGCCAGCCTATATACATTGCGCTCTATATCGCGCTGATCGTGTTCTTCTGCTTCTTCTATACGGCTATTCAGTTCAATCCTGAAGACACCGCAGACAATCTGAAGAAAAACGGTGGTTTCATCCCGGGTATTCGCCCCGGAAAGCGCACGGCTGAATATCTAGATTATGTGCTCACACGTCTGACGGTTATTGGTTCTGCTTATCTGTCCGTTGTTTGTGCAATCCCCGAGTTTATCATCAGCGCGTCAGCAATTCCATTCTACCTCGGTGGTACAAGCCTGCTGATTGTTGTGAATGTGACCATGGACACCGTGAGCCAAATCCATTCGCACCTGATGGCGCAGCAATATGAAGGTTTGCTGAAAAAAGCGCGCCTCAAGGGAGGCCGTAACCGATGATCGTTATTCTGTTTGGCCCTCCCGGCGCCGGTAAAGGCACACAAGCCCAACGTATCGAGAAGGCGCACGGCCTGGTGCAGTTGTCCACGGGGGACATGCTGCGTGCAGCTGTGGCAGCCAAGACCCACTATGGCCAGAAAGCCCAGGAAAAAATGGCTGCTGGCCAGCTTGTCTCCGACGATATTGTGATCGGAATCATTGCTGATCGCATCAAGGAAGACGATTGCAAAAACGGTTTTATTCTTGACGGTTTTCCGCGGAACGTTGCCCAGGCGAAGGCTCTCGACGAAATGCTGAACGAAGAAGGTGTTCACCTTAGCGCCGTCGTTCAGATGGAAGTTGATGACGAAGCGCTTGTCGATCGCATTTCTGGCCGCTATACCTGCGCCACCTGCAACGAAGGCTATCACGACACCAACCTCAAGCCGAAGGTTGATGGTGTTTGTGATAACTGCGGCGGAACGGAATTTAAGCGCCGTGCTGACGACAATGCAGAGACGGTCGCGAAGCGGCTTGATGAATATTACGCACAGACGGCGCCGGTGTTGCCGTACTATGCGGAAAAAGGAATTTTGCAGCGCGTTGATGGCATGGCTGCCATTGATGACGTGACTGCACAAATAAACGCGGTTTTGGCTGCGTAAAAAACTGTCACAGGACGGTTGACGTACCGGGGTTTGTTCATATAATCCCCGGCTTCAACACGTCTTGCGGCTTTATAGTACTTGAACGTGAATATTTTTGATCAGGAGAATGGTCGTGGCGCGTATTGCAGGCGTTAACATTCCGACCAACAAGCGAGTGGAAATCGCTCTGACTTATATCCATGGCATTGGCCGTACGGCAGCCACGGATATCTGTGAGAAGCTCAACTTTCCACGTGAGCGTCGTGTGGCGGAACTGACGGATGCTGAAGTAATTCAGATCCGTGAAATGATTGACAACGAACATGTGGTAGAGGGTGACCTCCGCCGTGAAGTTGCAATGAACATCAAGCGGTTGATGGATCTCAAAACATACCGGGGTCTTCGTCACCGTGCCAAGTTGCCGACACGTGGTCAGCGCACGAGCACCAATGCTCGTACCCGCAAGGGTAAAGCTGTCGCGATTGCCGGCAAGAAAAAGTAATTTAGGGTAACGCTGTTTAGGGCTCCCCCCGTATTTATAGGGTCTGATAGAGATGGCTACAAAAGACACAGGACGCGTCAAACGTCGTGAGCGGAAAAACATCACCAATGGTGTTGCTCATGTGAATGCGTCATTCAACAATACAATGATCACCATTACAGATGTGCAGGGTAACGCAATTTCCTGGTCATCTGCTGGCATGATGGGTTTTAAAGGGTCGCGCAAATCGACACCGTATGCTGCACAGGTTGCGGCTGAAGATGCGGGCAAAAAAGCGCAAGACCACGGCATGAAGTCCCTTGAAGTGGAAGTCAAAGGTCCGGGTGCAGGCCGCGAGAGCGCGCTGCGTGCTCTGCAGGCGATCGGTTTCACGATCACCTCGATCCGCGATGTTACGCCAATTCCACACAATGGCTGCCGTCCACCCAAACGCCGCCGCGTATAATCGCACTGACGTAATCGGATAAGTATCAGAGTATTGGCACGAATCCCTTGGCACTCGAGATTTTCAAGAGGCCATTCAACATGAGGGTTACACTGTGATCCAGAAAAACTGGCAAGAACTAATTAAACCGAACGGCTTGACGATTGAACCGGGTGCTGACCCGCTTCGCAAAGCTAAGCTTGTTGTCGAACCGCTGGAGCGTGGCTACGGCATGACGCTTGGAAACGGCCTGCGCCGGGTGCTTCTGTCATCCCTGCAAGGTGGTGCCGTAACCAGCATTCAGGTCGAGGGCGTGCTGCACGAGTTCTCTTCTGTTCCAGGTGTGCGCGAAGACGTGACAGACATGGTCCTGAACATCAAGCAACTGCCTGTTCGGGTGACGTCTGACGGCACCAAGCGCCTGCATCTGACGGCGACTGGTCCGGGTGAAGTGAAAGCATCCCAGATCAGCGAAGTTGCGGATGTTGACATCCTCGACAAAGATCTGGTGCTTTGCCACCTTGATGAAGGCGCCACGCTCAACATGGAGCTAATGGTCGCTTCAGGTAAAGGGTATGTGCCTGCAGAGCATAATCGTCCGGAAGATGCGCCTATTGGCCTTATTCCTGTCGACGCACTCTACAGCCCGGTCAAGAAAGTGTCCTACAAGGTGGAAAACACCCGTGAAGGTCAGGTTCTTGATTATGACAAGCTTACGATGGAACTCGAAACTGACGGCACGGTCACGCCGGAAGATGCGATCGCATTCGCGGCGCGCATCCTCCAGGACCAGCTGTCTGTCTTCGTGAACTTTGATGAGCCTGAAGAAGCAGCAAAACCAGAAGAAGACGACGAACCAGCGTTCAATCGCCAGCTTCTCCGGAAGGTGGACGAACTGGAGCTTTCGGTCCGGTCTGCAAACTGCCTGAAGAACGACAACATCGTTTACATCGGGGATCTGGTTCAAAAGACAGAAGCGGAAATGCTTCGCACGCCGAACTTCGGCCGCAAATCACTGAACGAGATCAAAGAAGTTCTTTCTACCATGGGCTTGCGCCTGGGTATGGAGCTTCCTGCTTGGCCGCCTGAGAATATTGAAGAGCTCGCCAAGAAACTCGAGCAGGAATACTAAAACCGGAAAGCCCTTCAGCATGAGGGGCTTTCTACCATTAAAACCTCCCGCATGTTGTAGCGGGCCACCTCCCGGTACTAGATGACCCCATGAAAATTGGGGTTTCCAAGGCCGGACAGGCAATCAGGAGTAAATACCATGCGTCACAGAAAAGCTGGCCGCAAACTTAATCGTACCGCCTCGCACCGCAAGGCAATGTTCATGAACCTGTCTCAGGCTCTTTTGAAGCATGAGCAAATCGTCACAACCTTGCCAAAGGCAAAAGACCTGGCGCCGATCGTTGAAAAACTGATCACGCTTGGCAAAAAGGGTGGCTTGGCGAACCGTCGTCTGGCGATTGCCCGCCTGCAGAACGAAGACCTAGTTCGCAAAGTGTTTGATGATCTTGCCGAGCGTTACAAAGAGCGTTCTGGTGGATACACACGTGTCCTCAAAGCTGGTTTCCGTACCGGTGATAATGCGCCGATGGCGGTTATTGAGCTGGTTGACCGCGACGAAGACGCCAAAGGCCAGGACAGTGGTCCATCTGCTGAAGTTGAACTGGAAGGCGACGACGAATAAGTTTTGCACACAAATGCAATTGGAAAGGCGGCTCCTGATCGAGCCGCCTTTTTTCATTGATAGAAGGCGCTAAAGCCTTAGTTTTCCTTCAATCCGGTTTGAACTCCAAGCAGCACTTTATAGCGAACAAAATTTCCGAATTTTTCTTCGGTTTTGATGACACCGCCGGTGTGTTTGCTCACCCAAAAGTCGCCAGTTCCCTGATCTCCATACCTGATATGCAAAACCCAGGTCTCAATCGGCCGCCCCAATTGGTCATGCAGGGTTTCTTCAGCTGTCACCGTATAGGTATACAGCTGGGGTTCCTGCCGCGAACCGGGATGATAGAAATGGAGGTTAAATGATTTGCCGATTTCCATTGGCAGCATCGGGAACGTCTCCATATCCAGCTCCCAATTCAGGGTCTGTGGCAGGCTGGCCATCGAGAAACCTACCCGCGAATTAGGAGCGACATCAGGGTCGCCTTCAATGCTATTTGAATTGAATGTATAGGCAGAAACGACACCGTCAGCGCCGTCTTCCACATGGTGGGATATCGGTGAAAAGTCAGCCAGCCGATTTACCGAGCGCAGCTTTCTGATACGGTTTTCATCCAGCGACCGCCAATTCTGGGTAATTTCGACAAACTGCTCACCGTCTTTTTCCGTGACTTTGGTCGTGCGGTTCCAAAGTGAAAGGTCTTCGGCTTTCCCGTTGTTTGTATTTACCCGGTAAACCAAATATTGCCGGGTTCCCGGTGAGAAGTCCTCTGCAGTCAACCCTGAAAACTGAAACGCTTCCAGTGTCGGATTTTGGCCATGAGCAGGTATAATCCCTGCCATGATGGCGGTCATCAGCAAGGCCAAACAAAGATGCAACGTTTTCACAATAGTGTCCCCTTCAGGAAGAAAGTAACGTCAACTGCCGCGCCGCCATCAATGGATTTGCGGCTGGACGTTGGGCTGATGAGGCGGAAGCAATCAAGTGATGACCTCTCGGAGCTGGCAAAGGCAATGTACAAACTATTTGCGATTGCCGTTTTTGTTCGTGTGGACCATTGTCGTCACTGATGAGTTTCAGGTTAGAAGGCGCCCAATGACATCCACCCCTGTTCGGAAAAAACGCAAGAGCCTCTATGCAGATCCATATCTGACGGTAGCAGAACATACTTTTGTCCATGAGGATGAGGAGTATTGTTACTTCATAAAGGAAGAACCTGAGTTTGCTGTGGTTGGTGCGGTTACAGAAGAGGGTGATATCATCATGGTGCGCCAGTTCAGGCCCGGGCCGCGTCGTTTCCTGTGCGATTTACCCGGCGGCATGGTGGAAGAAGGGGACACCCCCCCGGAAACAGCTCGCAAGGAGTTGCTGGAAGAGACCGGATACATGGGCGACGTGGAGTATGTCACCACATGCTATCCGATGGCATATACCACCGCGAAAAAACACATCTTCATTGCGAAGAACTGCAAGAAAGTGGCAGTGCCTGAAGAAGAGGCCAACATGATTGCAGAACCTGTATTGCTGGACAGGCTGGAATTTGCCGAGCTTGTAAATACAGATAACGTGCTCGATCTGGACGCCATGCTGGTGCTTTTGCAGCAGTTGGGACTTAAGTTCAGTCCGTCTTCCACCCCTTGAATGGGGCTGGGTCTTTCAGTTGCATAGGATCAACTTGACGCTTCTTGTTCCGTAAAAACAGGCGTGGTACGAATCTCTATGCACGCACATGGGTCCATATTCGCCGTATTTGCTTTTTTGCTGGCTGCTCCGGCAAAGGCGGACGGTAACCAAAAGTCGCTAATTCTGCTCACTGAACAAAACCCCCCCGCCGCGTATCGGGACGAGGCAACCGGGCAAATTTCCGGGCTGGCTGTCGACGTTGTTGAGGGGCTGATGAATTCAGCTGGTATTTCTTATTCGCTCTCGATGCTGCCCTGGAACCGGGCATACAGGCGGGCCAGATCAGAAAAAAACGTTTGTATTTTTCCAGCCAACAAAACACCGGAACGCGAGGCACAGTTTGAATGGGTCAGCCCTATTTTGAGTGGCGGCTGGGCGATATTCAAACGCCCGGACAGTGCAATCAGCATTTCCGATTTCGCGGATCTTCGGCGGTATTCACTGGTCGGTAAAATGGACAGCACGGCAACAGACATTCTTGAAAAAGAGCTGGGCCAGCCTGTGGCCAGAGCTGTTGACGATGTTGCCGCGGCAAAGCTCTTGTATGGAGGGCGGGTCGATATGTGGCTGTCCGGGCGGACAAGTGTTGTGCAGGCCTCCAAAGAGGCAGGGCTGCCACAACCCGAGCTGGCGTTCAACTGGAAGGCCGCTGAACTGGGTGTCGCATGCCATGTTGGAACAGACAAGGAGACGCTGGAGTTGCTGCGTAGCGCCAACCGGGAACGTCTGGACGTAACCCAAACGGCCGCCAACCCCTGAATTCCATCAAATTGCCGCATTTTTGTCGCGACTAATCGTGTGGTGTCTTGCGAATGCTGCTGGGCTTGGCCATATAGGGTGCAGAGTTTTTAAAGGAGTGGTTGCACATGAAGGTGCTACAAATTTTGGCGATATTGGCAGTATGCTCTTCAACGGGTATTTCATCAGCCTACGCGCAGCAGCGTGTGGTGCCGCAGTCTGCCACAGAAGTGAAACTTTCATACGCGCCGCTCGTCGCCGACAGCGCCCCCGCAGTTGTCAACATATACACGCGAAAGGTTGTGCGCTCGCGCCGGTCTGCGATGTTTGATGACCCGCTTTTCAAGCGCTTCTTCGGAGACCAGTTCAGCTTCGGTATGCCTGAAGAGCGCGTGCGCGGTTCGCTGGGGTCTGGCGTGATCGTGCGGCCCGATGGCATCATCGTGACCAACCATCATGTGATAGAGGGCGCGGACGAAGTAACCGTGGTGTTGGCTGACCGGCGGGAATTTGACGCAGAAATCGTGCTTGCCGACCCGAGAACCGATCTTGCTATCCTGCAAATCGACTCAGGCGATGAGCCGTTACCGGTTCTCAGCCTGGCTGACAGCGACGAGGTGCTGGTGGGCGACATTGTGCTCGCAATCGGCAACCCCTTCGGTATCGGCCAGACAGTCACAGGCGGCATTGTCTCTGCCACAGCTCGCACGCAGCAGGGTATCTCTGATTTCGGGTTTTTCATTCAAACGGACGCTGCGGTGAACCCCGGCAATTCGGGCGGAGCCCTGATAGGCATTGATGGAGAGCTCCTTGGCATCAACACCGCCATCTATAGCCGCACTGGCGCTTCAAACGGCATTGGCTTTGCCGTGCCCGCCAATATGGTGAAATCGGTATTGCGTGCTGCCCTCAACGAAGGTGAGCTTGTGCGGCCGTGGCTCGGCGTACGTGGCCAGTCGGTCACCAGTGACCTGGCAGCCGGCCTGGGCCTTGACCGGGCGGGCGGTGTGCTGGTTGATGAAGTCTATGTCGGTGGACCCGCCGCCGCTGCAGACATCAGCCCCGGCGACGTGATCATGGCAATCGACGGCAAGGAAGTCATTGATGAGCCCGGGCTCAATTTCCGGATTGCCACCATGCAGGAAGGTGATGAGGTGCCCCTGGCAGTCCTGACAGAAGGCTTTATCCAGGAGCGCAACGTTGCACTGGCGCTGCCACCTGAAGACCCGCCACGCAATCTGTCCAAGCTTGATGGTCGTCACCCGTTTCAGGGAGTAACCGTTGGCAATATGTCTCCCAGGTTTAACGAGGAATTGCAGATCAATACCTTCCGCAAAGGTGTGATTGTCCTGGAGGTGGAGCGCCGCTCGCCGTCCGCGCGCTATCAATTCCTCATTCCCGGCGACGTGGTTCTTGCGATCAACGGTATATCCATCGATTATGTCGCTGACCTCGACGACGCCATTGATGAAGAGGCGGAGCGCTTTGTTTACCAGATCCAGCGGCGTGGCCGGGTGCAGGAGTGTATTGTGGTGCCCAACCGTTCGTTCCGTTGCAACGTCATCCGCTAGCCCATGAGCGACCTGTTCGCATCGGCGGCCAATGACCAGCGCAGCCTTCGCCCGCTGGCGGACAGGCTGCGCCCGGCGACAATTGATGCCGTGGTCGGGCAGGATCACCTGTTGGGCCCTGATGGCCCTCTGGGCCGTATGATCGCAAGCGGCAAGCTCTCCAGTCTCATCCTTTGGGGGCCACCGGGTACGGGTAAAACCACGATCGCACGGTTGCTTGCGAACCACGCCGAATTGGCGTTTGAGCAGATTTCAGCGATTTTTTCGGGTGTTGCCGATCTTAAAAAGGTGTTTGAGGCTGCCAAAATGAGGCGGATGGACGGTCGTGGCACGCTGTTGTTTGTTGATGAGATCCATCGCTTCAACCGCTCGCAACAGGATGGGTTCCTGCCTTACGTAGAAGACGGCACCGTGACGCTCGTGGGGGCCACAACAGAAAATCCATCTTTCGAAATCAACGGAGCTCTCCTGTCGCGGATGCAGGTTATGGTGCTCAACCGGCACGGCGATGCTGCCCTTGATGAACTGATTACGCGGGCTGAAGCGGATGTTGGCCGCCGGTTATTGTTAACAGGTGAAGCGCGTGCCAACCTGAAGGCCATGGCGGACGGCGACGGCCGTTTTCTGCTGAATTGTATCGAAAGCCTGTTCGAAACGGCGGGCGACGAAGAAATCGATGCAGCCTTGCTGACCAAACTGCTGCAGAAGCGGGCTCCAACCTATGACAAGGACCGGGACGGTCACTATAACCTGATTTCTGCCTTGCATAAGTCGCTGCGGGGTTCTGACCCTGATGCAGCGCTCTACTGGACGGCTCGTATGCTGACCGCAGGCGAGGACCCTCTCTATGTCATTCGGCGGTTGGTGCGTTTTGCCAGTGAGGATATCGGCCTCGCCGACCCCGAAGCCATTCATCAGGCACTTGCCGCCAAGGATACGTATGAGTTTCTCGGCAGCCCTGAAGGCGAACTGCAAATCGCGCAGGCAGTATTGTATCTGGCGACGGCTCCTAAATCCAACGCGGCATACAGGGCCGACAAGGCGGCAAAACGCGCTGCCAAATCGACCGGCAGCCTGATGCCGCCAGCCCATATCCTCAATGCGCCGACAAAGCTGATGAAAGATATCGGTTACGGCAAGGGCTACGCTTACGACCATGACACCGATTCTGGTGTATCAGGGCAGAATTATTTCCCCGATGACATGGCTCGCCAGCATTTCTATGAGCCGGTCGAACGTGGTTTCGAACGCGAAGTGCAGAAGCGTCTGGAGTATTTTAACCGTATCCGCGACAAGCATGCCGCTGATAGTGAGCCCGACTAATCAGCTGCTAAATCGCACGTCAGATACAGGCGCACTTTGGCCTAAGGTGCTATTTGGCACTCTGGAACCTCCGAGGCTTTGTCGTTCACCAGTCGGCATTCGGTGTTGGCAAAAGGCGTTGCAGGTCCAACCGCGCCGCTGCTTTTTGCGGCAAAGGTCTCCAGCGTCCAATCCTTTAGATCAAGAGTTTCTTCGCCATTTTTCAGCGGTTCTGCGTTTTCATCGTTACCAGCAAGCAGGTGTTTCTCGCACTTGTCTCGGTCGCTGATATCAATGTCGCTGCATACCGGCCAGTTTATGTAGCCATCGCCGCGTGACCCGATGTAGCTGTTGGTCACCACAATTACTGTCGTTTCTGCTTCAATTGGCATTTCGGTCTTCAATGACATGATTTGCATGTTTTCAACCGGCTGGCCCGGGCCATCAGCGCGGCTGTAGGTAACCCTCATGCCTGCAATATGTGGCCATTTGCCTTCGCCAGGGTCACCCAAGCCGTTTTCCAGACTGGATTGCAGAACAGCGCCAGTTGCGCAGATAGCCACAAGCTTCATCGGAAAAGGGAATAATTCTTCTACCTCGCGACGTTCGATTTTATATCCTGCGCTAACATCGTAGTTTAGGCGCAGGCTACCTGACCCCAACATAGCAACTGTTTCGCTGTCGGTTCCGCAATCGCCCAGACTTTCAGGTGCCGCTTGTACCATTTGGTCTGCGAACCAGTTGCCAATAGCTGTTTCCTGTTTGCGGTTTTTGGTTTCTTCCAGCAACCAATCGATTTGCGCCGTGCCCATGGGGTCCTTAAGGCATCCCATATCGAGACCCTTATCTGAACAAAACCCCGCTTCGTGCACGCCCAGCCACCAGTTCACTTTTTGCTGGATTCCCCTGTCACCCTCAGGGGACATATTTCTTAGTTCCTGCCGACCCGGTGTATGAACGATGCGACCATCTATCCGTTCAAAGGTATGGACGCCAATATCAACAGCGTCAGCGGTTTGCTTGAAAACGTGGCGCCCATTGTCGGACTGGTGATGCATCTCCTCATGGTCATGGCCACCAAGAATGAGATCCGGCCCCTCGTCGCCAAGCTGGTTAAGAATGGCAAGATCGTCAGGAACAGCAAGATGAGTGACGCCAATGACATAGTCCGCACCCTGTTGTCTTAACTTTTGCGTCAGTCTTTTCGCTGCGGCGACATAATTGCCCCGTTCTCGCTTGTCTTTTTGAGCATCGGTTTCTTTTTTTCCAGCGGGCGCAGGCCTGCCATCGATCAAATCAGCATAACGACTTTCGCTGAGCGTGACGCCGAAAACACCGAATTTGATTCCGCCCAGGGTCACGATTTTAGCTTCAACTATATTTGTGGCGCTCTCCGCGCTTGTAAATCCGGGACCCAGGGGTTTGTCGCAGGCACCAAAATTCAGATTACCGGCGAGCCAGTAAAATTGAGATTGCTGAATACGGGCCAAAAGCTCGTAGGGTTTTTCACATTTTGAATCGTCAAACTCGTGATTTCCGAAAGTAATAAAAAGGCGATGATCGAATGTTTGTGAACCGTCCAGATGATTCAGCACATCCACCATTTGTGCCCCTTTGTAGGTGTTGCCAAGCAGGGAAGGAGAAAGTGCGTCGCCCGCATGAACGACAAGAACATCATGGCCTTGGGCTTCCAGTTCTTTGCGCACTGTTCGGATACGCGGGATTCCCCCCTCTGCGCCGCGCTTTATGCCGTTAATGCGATAGATATCGTTCATTGCGAGGACGACAGCCCTGCCAGACTGTTCATGAGTTTTGGAAGCCGGCAGTAGTGCGCGGAAAACCTCTTGAAAGTATTCAAGATTGACACCGATAAATAGCCCGACCAACAACACCGCAACTGAAGAGATATATGTTACCAATTTTGCAGTGCGATGATTTGGTTCACTGCCCGGTGAAGAGTTGCTATTCATGGATAAATCCCTTTCCCCTGCCATCCCGCCGAAACGTATCATTGTTCGCCAAAATGGGGAATAATTAAACCTTGAGAGGCAATGTGAACCAAAAACAATTCACTCACTTTGTTGGCATTGATTGGACGGGTGCCAAGGGCAAGCGGCACGCCGGACTGAAAGTCGCGTTATGTACAGTAGGCAGCAGTGCGCCGGAGTTGGTAGCGCCGCCAAGCGGGGCAAAAAACTGGAGCCGGGTTGAATGCTCCGACTGGATCGCAGGTGGAATGGAATTGCCACCTGATGCCCAAGCCCTTATCGGAATTGATGCCGCTTTTGGATATCCGTTTGACGCCGGCACCGGGTATCTGCGAGGCGACAGTGCCGCAAAGTGCGCATCAGAGCTCTGGCAGGAAATAGCAACTGGATGTGAGGCAGCAGAGGACCTGTTCGGCGGGCCATTTGTTGAATGCCATTCAAAACACTATAGGTATCAGCGCTATGACCCTGCGCGCGGCGCTTTCGATACCATTGTCGACAATGACTATTTCAAGCCGCTGCTGCGAGAGGCAGAGCAAATATGCATTCGGGACAAATATGGGCCTTGTGAAAGCGTGTTTAATTTGATCGGCGCCAGCCAGGTCGGCAAATCGGCGCTTTCCACCATGAATATGCTCCATCGACTGCGCAGCAGGCCTGAAATTGCCATCTGGCCTTTTGACGATATTGACCAGCAGTCTGTTGTGCTCGTTGAAATATACGCCGCAATATTTTCAAAGCTTGGTGGGGGCAAAGGCAAGGTTAGGGATGTTCACGCCCTGAACCGGATACTCGCTGGCCTCAGATCAGCGCGCTATGAAGATGAATTGCCGTCAGGCAGTACCGTCGATGATGTGACGGATGCCATCATGACGTCGGCGGGTCTGCGATATATTGCTGACAGCTCTGAATACTGGCATCCTGAAGGGCTTTCGACTATGGTGCGCCGCACCGAAGGCTGGATCTTCGGCGTGGTCTAGGGGAGCCTCTTGTGCAGACAGTCATTGCGATAGCTCTTGGTGGGGCAATTGGTGCTTTATCCCGTCATTATGTCTCGGCGGCTGTCATGCGTGCGGCGGGCAGCGAGTTTCCTTTCGGGACCTTTGCCGTCAACATAATCGGAAGCTTTATCATGGGGCTGCTTATCATTATGCTGGCGCACAAGTTTGAAGCGACGCCCACTTTGCGTGCGTTCCTGACAGTTGGCTTTCTTGGCAGTTTCACAACTTTCTCGACATATTCGCTTGAAACTGTGCTTCTGGTCGAACGGGGAAACCTTCAGGGAGCCGCTCTCTATGCTGGTGGTTCACTTGTCGTGGGTGTGCTGGCATTGCTTGCAGGCATGTGGCTTGGGAGAGTGGTGACATGAGCGGCGTTCAGAATATTGAAGTGAAGCCGGATGACGAAGGTGTGCGCATCGATCGCTGGTTCAAGCGATATTTCCCGGGCCTGGCTTTTGGGCAGCTTCAGAAAATCATGCGCAAGGGTGAAGTGCGCCTGGACGGCAAGCGGGTAAAAGGCAAAGAGCGCGTTGCTGCTGGCCAGATTGTGCGGGTGCCGCCTCTCAACCATGATGCAAAATCCACCGCACCGAAACTGTCCCGCATTCGTCTGAGCGATGCCGACATAAAAGAAGTGCGCAGCTGGGTTGTTTACGAGGATGACGCGATCATTGCGCTGAACAAACCTGCCGGGCTGCCCACGCAGGGCGGCACTGGCCAAACACGTCACGTAGATGGCCTCCTGGATGCGTTGAAAGGCAAATCTGATCATCGCCCGCGGCTGGTGCACCGGCTGGATAAAGATACCTCCGGGGCTTTGCTGCTGGGACGTACACCAAAGGCGGCCGCGGCGCTGGCCAAAGCGTTCCAAAGCCGGGAAACAGACAAGCGCTACTGGGCGCTGGTGGCAGGGACACCGAAAGAGCGGGACGGCCGCATCAGTGTCCGAATGGACAAGGTGGCTGCCAAGGGTCACGAACGCATGGTGGTGTCAGCGGATGGCAAGCTTTCGGTTACGGATTATAGTGTGGTTGAAAGTGCGGGTCAGATGGCATGTTGGCTGGCGCTCAAACCCCACACGGGACGGACGCATCAATTGCGGTTGCATTGCTCTGAAATGGGCCATCCAATTGTTGGCGACGGGAAATACGGCGGGCAGGCGGCATTTTTAACGGGGGCGATATCGCGCAAACTGCATCTGCATAGCCGTTTTATCAGTTTCCCGCATCCGGACGGTGGTCGGGTCACCGTGACCGCGCCTCTGCCGGACCATATGACGGCAAGTTTTGATTTTCTGGGTTTCACCGTTGGTGATTATGAAGATCCAGATTTTGAGTAGGGGCGAGTATGGCCGATTTTAATCGTCTGGTGATATTTGACTGTGATGGCACGCTCGTTGACAGCCAGCATATGATCATCGATGCCATGCATGCCACATACAGCAAGTTGAATATGCCTCTTGAAGAAGATGCTCGTGTGCGCTCGATTGTCGGGCTAAGTCTTGTTGAAGCCATGGCCATGCTACGTCCGGATGACGAGGCCCAACTGCATGAGGAAATGGCGAATATCTACAAACGCGAGTTTTATCGCTTGCGCGTTGAGGAGGCGGCAAAACCGGATCCTCTTTATCCCGGCACTCTTGAAGTTCTGCAAGCGCTCGGTGAGGCGGGGTACTTGCTGGGGGTTGCTACCGGTAACTCTGATCGTGGTCTGGCGCGTGTGATCGCAGAACACGGACTTGATGGTTTGTTTGTTACATTGCAGACGGCAGATGGCCATCCGTCAAAGCCACACCCTTCTATGATCCATACGGCGATGGCAGAAGCAGGTGCTGATGCCAGCACAACGATTATGGTTGGTGACACCAGTTATGATATGATGATGGCCCGCTCCGCCAACGCAAAGGCTGTTGGGGTTACGTGGGGGTATCATAGTGAGAGTGAGCTCAGGCAGGGAGGTGCACAGCACCTTCTCAAAGCTTACACCGAGTTGCTACCCATTGTCAGGCAAATGGGAACCATGAATGACTGAACCAGATCAAACCGTTGAAGAATTGATGGAAAAGCCGCGCATAGGTTTTCTGATTGCGTCTGCAATTGCTGCGGTTCTGGCTGTCGTTGCCTATATTTTTGAAGAAGACATGGTGGGCAGCGGGGCGGAAGACACCGGTATTACCTTTGCATTTCTGCTGATTTCGCTGGTGCTGGCGTCGATATTTCTGATGCTGTGTTACCGCGTGCCCCGGATTGGCAATCGCTTGCTTGGGTATCACCGGCTGAAGGCCCAGCCCAAAATGACGGCGAAATCTGATGTTCAGTATTCAGCCGGCTACAAGGCCGAGTCTGGTGTGGAAACGAAACAGCTCAGCAGCCGAAGGAAGCAGGCGCGCCACTCCCGGAAAAAGCTGGCTGCTGTTACCCGTGAGATGCAGCAGCAATCGACGCAAGATAACGAACAAGATAAATCTGAATAGCGGACAGGTCCAAAGTGAAGAAATTCTACGAGACGGTCGCAGTCGCCGCCAGGCAAGACGGATATTCGGTCACACTGGATGGTCGCTCGATCAAGACGCCTGCAAAGGCTCCCCTAATCGTGCCGACGGAAGCACTCGCTGAGGCTGTGGCCGCTGAGTGGCGCGCACAAGGCGATGACGTTGACCCCTCGACTATGCCAATGACAAGGTTGGTGAACACAGCAATTGACCGGGTTGCCCCGCGCATGACGGAGGTGTTGGACGAGCTTGTTGGTTTTGCCCATACGGACTTGCTGTGCTACCGGGCGGTTGATCAGGACGAGCTTGAAGTTGCGCAAGCCAAAACCTGGCAACCCTATCTTGATTGGCTCAAGGACGAGATGGGGGTTGAGCTTGCTGTGACAAGCGGGATTGTGCCGCTGACGCAGTCTGATGAAGCCATAAAATTGTTGTCCGGCGAAGTGGCGTCTTTTGATAGTTTTTCCCTATCGGCGTTTCATGCCTTTGTGTCCGGCTTTGGCTCCATCGTGCTGGCGCTTGCGCTCATTCGTGGTTTCAAGGACTTCGAAACCTGCTGGGCCGCAAGTTTGCTGGACGAAACACATCAGGAAAGCCTTTGGGGCCTGGACATAGAAGTCGAAGAAAAGCGCAATCGGCTGAAGTTGGAGATGACCACGAGCCTTGACTTATGGCATTTCGCCCGCGCCTAAAATACTGGAAAAGCTGCGAAACAGCAGATAAGAAGGGGCAGGCACGAAACCGGTGCCTTCTGCCGGTCTTAGTTGGGTTGGGACACATACATGAAGCAAATTCTTGAGAAACTCGAAGAAAAGCGGGAGCAGGCGCGGCTTGGCGGCGGCCAAAAGCGTATCGAAGCGCAGCACGCGCGCGGCAAACTGACGGCACGGGAACGTATAGAGCTGCTCCTGGATGACGGTAGTTTTGAAGAGTACGACATGTTTGTCGAACATCGCTGTGCCGATTTTGGCATGGCGGATCAAAAATTTGCCGGCGACGGTGTTGTCACAGGCTCAGGCACCATCAATGGCCGACTTGTTTATGTTTACAGCCAGGATTTCACGGTTTTTGGTGGATCATTGTCTGCAACACATGCCCAGAAAATCCTGAAAGTCATGGATATGGCCATGAAAGTGGGCGCGCCGGTTGTTGGGCTGAACGACAGTGGTGGTGCCCGCATCCAGGAAGGTGTGGCAGCTCTTGGCGGGTACGCAGATGTCTTCCAGAAGAATGTGCTGGCGTCCGGCGTGGTGCCGCAGATTTCGATGATTATGGGACCATGCGCTGGTGGTGCCGTCTATAGCCCGGCCATGACAGACTTCATCTTTATGGTGGAGGACAGCAGCTATATGTTTGTCACTGGCCCGGATGTGGTGAAAACGGTCACCAATGAAGTGGTGACGCAGGAAGAACTTGGCGGCGCGAGCACCCATACCACCAAGTCTGGTGTCGCGGACAAGTCTTTCGCGAACGATGTGGAAGCTCTGGCGCAGATGCGGCGCTTTTTCGACTTCTTGCCGCTCAACAACCGCGAGAAGCCACCTGCCAGACCCACGTTTGACAAAGCGGACCGGGTTGAAAATTCGCTCGACACCGTTATTCCGTCAAACCCCAACAAACCCTACGATATGCACGAGGTGATCAACAAAATTGTTGACGAGGGGGACTTTTTCGAACTGCAGCCCAGGCACGCTGGCAACATCATCATCGGCATGGCACGCATGGACGGTGAAACAGTCGGCATTGTTGCGAACCAGCCGATGGTGCTTGCCGGGTGTCTTGATATTGACAGCAGCAAGAAAGCAGCACGGTTTGTGCGGTTCTGCGACTGTTTCAATATTCCGATCATCACCCTTGTGGATGTACCCGGCTTCCTGCCCGGAACAGCGCAGGAGTATGGCGGCATAATCAAGCATGGTGCCAAACTTCTGTTTGCATACGGCGAAGCAACCGTGCCGAAAATCACTATTATCACCCGCAAGGCCTATGGCGGCGCCTATGACGTGATGGCGTCAAAGCACCTGCGTGGCGACCTGAACTACGCCTGGCCAACCGCCGAGATTGCGGTGATGGGTGCCAAGGGCGCGGTTGAGATCCTGTATCGCAAGGAAAAGGACGATCCTGAAAAAATCGCTGCGCGCACCAAGGACTATGAAGACTTGTTTGCCAATCCTTTTGTTGCCGCGCAGCGCGGCTTTATTGATGACGTGATTATGCCGCACAACACGCGCGCGCGCGTTATCAAGGGCTTGAGGAAACTTGCCAACAAGGATCTCGAGAATCCGTGGAAGAAGCACGATAACATCCCGCTTTAAGGCTAATCATATGCGCGCGTTCATCCGAAAACACCAGCGAACCATCGGCCTCCTGTTTATCGCCGTCGCGGTTGTGCTGTTTGCCGACAAGGCAATCGACCTTGGCGCTGAGGCTGCGCCCATGCTGGCTGAAATCATGCTGGGTGTGGTTTTATTTGCTGTCGGCTATGCCTTTGTCGTGCACCCCATGCGCAGGCTGTCGTCTGAAGACACCAAAGACGACGAATAGGGGGAAGCAGGTGCGCAGGCATATGCTCAGGCACGAAGGGGAGGAGATGACCGGCATCCGCGTGCGTGGGCTCGAGGTCACGCGCATGGAAGGCCTCACCGACGCTATGTTCGGCTTCGCCATCACGCTTCTGATCGTCTCGCTTGAACCGCCGACCTCCTATGATCAGCTGATCAAGCTGATGATGAGCTTCCCGGCGTTTGGCGTCACGTTTTTGCTGATGATGTTCATATGGTACTGGCACTACCGGTTTTTCCGTCAGTATGGCCTGAATACCGGTAATGTTATTTGGGCAAACGGCATTTTGATGTTTCTGGTATTGTTGTTTGTTTTCCCCCTGAAGTTTTTCGCGACAATTGTCATAGATACCATTTTTCTTGAACGCTGGTTCGGTCTTGACATGCCCGACCAACTGGACAGAACCGGCCTGAATTATCCGGTGCTGCATACGATCTATGCGGTGGGCTTTGCTGGTGTGTTTCTCTGCTTTTCCTGGCTTTACAAACTAGCGCTGGACGCGCGGGAAGAGTTGAAGCTGTCGCCTTACGAAGTGCTGATCACCCGCGTGCATCTCATCATGTATATGATTGTGGCGGCGGTGCCGCTCCTGACCATTCCGCTTGTGTGGTTGCCGACAAAATGGGCCCCCATGATTGCCGGCATGTCCAATTTCTTCATTTGGCCGGCGACGGCGATTTATGGCCGTAGTGTGCGCCCCAGTATGGAGTCAGCCCGGCGCGCGGAGGCAGAAACCTGATGGCCCGCCCGCTGCCAAAAGACCTGGAAGCCCGTATCGCAGGTGCTGCCAAACGCGCCGAAGTGCGTTCGGTCGGTGTATTTGGCTTTATGCTCGGCACGGCCTTTGGTTTTGGCCTTGGCGCATCGTTTTTTTCCGTCATTGGCGGATCTGTATTTTTCATCATTGGTGCTGGCGGGGTGGCCGCACTTTGGTTTTTAGCCAGCAAGCGAAGTAAAAAGAAGTAGGAGCAACGGCTCGTGTTCAACAAAATCCTGATAGCCAACCGCGGTGAAATTGCCTGTCGCGTCATCAAAACAGCACGTAAGATGGGCATCAAAACGGTTGCCGTTTACTCAGACGCTGACGCTGATGCATTGCATGTCGAGATGGCGGACGAGGCTGTGCATATTGGCCCGCCGGCTGCAGCAGAGAGCTATTTGCTCGCTGACAAAATCCTTGAGGCCTGCAAGCAGACAGGCGCTGAAGCCATCCACCCCGGGTATGGTTTTCTCTCCGAGCGCGCGAGCTTTGTTGAAGCGGTTCAGAAGGCTGGCCTGGCCTTCATCGGACCGGACCCAAGGGCAATTGACGCCATGGGGGACAAGATTACCTCGAAGAAACTTGCGGCCGAAGCTGGTGTCTCGACTGTGCCAGGCCATATGGGCATTATCGCAGACGCCGAAGAGGCGGCCAAAATCTCGGCAGAGATTGGCTATCCAGTGATGCTGAAGGCCTCGGCAGGCGGCGGCGGCAAGGGCATGCGCATCGCCTACAATGACGAAGAAGCACGGGAAGGCTTCGTTTCGGCGCAAAACGAAGCGAAATCCAGCTTTGCGGATGACCGGGTATTCATTGAAAAGTTCGTCGAGGAGCCCCGTCACATTGAAATTCAGGTACTTGGCGACAAACATGGCAACGTCATTTATCTGGGCGAGCGCGAATGTTCTATCCAGCGGCGTCACCAAAAGGTGGTTGAGGAAGCCCCGAGCCCTTTCCTTGACGAAAAAACGCGCAAAGCCATGGGCGACCAGGCGGTCGCGCTGTCAAAGGCAGTGGATTATTGCAGCGCCGGCACTGTCGAATTTATCGTCGACAAGCACAAAAATTTCTATTTCCTCGAGATGAACACCCGGCTGCAGGTGGAGCACCCGGTTACCGAGTACATCACGGGTGTTGACCTTGTTGAGCAAATGTTGCGGGTCGCCAACGGCGAAAAACTCTCACTCACCCAAGACGACGTGAAGCTCACCGGTTGGGCAGTGGAAAACCGGGTATATGCGGAAGACCCCATCCGCGGTTTCCTGCCCTCCATCGGTCGACTAACCCGGTATATGCCGCCCGCTGAGTCTGAAACGGTGCGCGTTGATACAGGCGTCTATGAAGGTGCTGAAATTTCAATGTTCTACGACCCGATGATTGCTAAGCTGGTAACTTACGGTAAGACCCGTGACGACGCCATCGCGGCCCAGCGCCGGGCTCTGGATGAGTTTTATATTCGCGGCATTGCGCACAATATTCCGTTCCTGTCGGCGCTTATGGCGCATCCGCGCTTCCAGTCGGGGGATATGACGACCGGTTTCATCGCGGAAGAGTATCCCGACGGTTTTTCTGGCGGGGTACTGTCAGGTGATGTGCGGAACGCCCTCATAGCGGCGGCCACCTTTATCAATGCAGTCGAGCAATCGCGCGCCACACAGGTTGAAGGCCAGATCAGCACACCTGTCGGCCCTCAGGACCGCAAATGGTCGATAGGCATTGATGACGAAACAATCATGACAACGATCGTGCCGCTGAAGGACCACGCGGAAGTTGCTTTTGCAGACACGCTCGTTGAGATCAAAAGCAACTGGGTGCCGGGCTCACCTGTTATGACTGCAGAAATCGGCGGACGTGAGATGGCTATTGAGGTTGACAGGAACAACCTCGGCTGGACCCTGACAACTGATGGTGTGTCCAAGCAAGTGCGTGTCATGTCGAGCAGGGCGGCTGAGCTGCTTTCACTGATGCCCGAGAAAGAGGCACCTGACACTTCGAAATTCCTGCTTTGCCCCATGCCGGGTTTGGTTGTTTCGATAGCTGTCAGTGAAGGCGACGAAGTAAAAGCGGGTCAGGCGCTCGCGGTGGTGGAAGCCATGAAAATGGAAAATATCCTTCGGGCCGAAAAAGACGGTGTGGTCAAGAAAGTTGCCGCTGATGCCGGGGATAGCCTGGCCGTTGATGCCGTGATCCTGGAATTTGAATGACCCTGCCGCAGCCTTCCACGGACGATATTCGGCGTATCCTTGCTGACCTGATTGCTTTCGATACAGTCAGCTGCAATTCCAATATGGCGCTGATAGAGTATGTATGCGCTTATCTGGCAGGGTTTGGTGTGCACGCCCATGTTTTGAAGGCCAAGGACCAACCAAAAGCAAATATGGTCGCAACGATCGGACCCAATGTGCCGGGTGGTGTTGTGCTGTCGGGCCATACCGACGTGGTGCCGATTGAGGGACAGGACTGGTCAAAGCCTGCGTTTGAGCTGAGCGAGGAAAACGGCAGGCTTTTTGGTCGAGGCACTGCAGACATGAAGGGTTTCCTGGCTGTTGCGCTCGCGCACGTGCCCGCATTTGTTGCTGCTAACTTGCAGACACCCATCCATCTTGCCTTTTCTTTCGACGAGGAAGTGGGCTGCACGGGCGTGCAGGAAATGTTGCCGTTTCTATCTGGGCATATAGCGCTGCCTAGGCTTGTGGTCATCGGTGAGCCCACCAGCATGCAGGTGGCAACCGCTCACAAGGGGCAATATGTCGCCAAGACCCGTATCATCGGTCGGGAAGCGCACTCAAGTCGCCCCGATGATGGGGTCAACGCGGTGGTGGTAGCAGCAGAGCTTATTCGCTACATCGATGGGATGGCGGCTGATGCGAGGGAAAGTGGTCCTTTTGACGATGCTTTTGCACCGCCCCACACCACTTTCAACATCGGGCCGATATCCGGTGGTAGTGCTTTCAATATCATCTCCAATCGGTGTGAGTTTGACTGGGAGTTTCGTTTTTTGCCGGAAGAAGACGGCCCAGCGAAAATCCAAAAGTACCTTGATCACATCGACAGCATTGTCTTGCCCGGGATGCGGGCCCGGTTCCCTGAATGCGATATCAGCAACGAAGTTTGGGCCTATTTACCTCCCCTGAAAGCAGAGCCCGGTTCTGACGGCGAGAGCTTTGCCATGAACCTGGCCCAGCGAAATGCATCCACAGTGGTTGCATTTGGAACCGAAGCAGGGCATTTTCAGGGTCTGGATTTCCCGACCGTGGTATGCGGCCCCGGGGATATTGCTCAGGCGCACAAACCGGACGAATATATTGCGATCAGTGAACTTCAGGCTTGTTCCCGCTTTATGGTTCGGGTGATGGAGGCTATGGCTGAGTGAGCGACATCTCGGATACTGATAACCCGGAAATTAAAGCCGTGCGGGCACGCATCTATGGCAAGGTGCAAGGCGTGTGGTACCGCGGCTGGCTTCAGTCCAAGGCACAGCCGCTCGGCATCTATGGCTGGGTTCGCAACCGTGAAGACGGCACAGTAGAGGCGCTTCTTTGCGGCGCACCCCATGTGGTTGACCGCATGCTGGCTCTTTGCATGCGAGGCCCGGAAACCGCGCGTGTCGATCGCATTGAAACAGAACCAGCTCAGGGCATCGCGCCCCAGCGTTTTGAGGTCAAGCCTACCGTCTAGCGCCAGCGGGCGTCATCAGGATGTGCGATTCGTTTCTATGAAAAACGAGACGTGCTGTCATGAACGACGAGGCGCGCAATTCAGCACAAATACATCGTTTTTTTATTCAATCGTCCGGAAAGTTTAGCCTGCCGTCCGGATGTCGGTGCCTTCGGTTGATCGCTTCCGACGCGCTTCATAGTTTCCTGTCACACATTCGACATTCGGTTCAGGAGCCTATTATGAAAACCAAAACTTTTCTCGCTGTAGCGGTGTTGGCGGGTGCCATCACGGCCCTTCCTTCGTCGGCACAAGACAAGATGAATGATCTTGAGATTGCCCACACAGCCTACACCGCAGGCAATATTGATATTCGCTATGCTCACCTGGCGTTGGCGATTTCAGAAAATGCGGAGGTGCGAGCCTTTGCTCAGACAATGATCAGGGACCATGAAGCTGTGAACGAGCAAGCTGTTGCCCTGATTACACGCTTGAAAGTGACACCACAGGATAACGGTTTGAGCCAAACACTGGTTGAAGGTGCTGCTGCCAAACGCGCGGAACTGATGAGCCTGAGCGGAAAACGATTTGACTGTGCCTACGCGACCAACGAGCTTGGCTATCATCAGGTGGTTAATCAGACGGTGGAGAAGAACTTTATTCCCAGCGTCACGGTGCCTCCGTTGAAGGATCTTTTGGTTGACGCGTTGGCTACGTTCAAAATCCACGAAGGCCATGCGGAGAGCATGGTTCAAAACCTCCAGTGTCGCAGCTGAAACGGCACTTTGATGGAAAGGGCGGGGTACCCCTTAACTTCGCCCGTTTCCTGACGCTTGTCCTTTGCGTCGCAGCGGGTTGGATAGCGTCAACGCATGTGACTGTTGCCTCTGAGCGGCAGCCGGTTGTGCATCAAGTTAAAATCGAAAAATTCCGGTTTGTGCCCGCAGACCTGACTATCCGGCAGGGGGACAGTGTTGAGTGGATCAATCTGGATATCGCGCCTCATACTGCGACTGAGGACAATAAAGTTTGGGATACAGGGCGTCTCAATAAAGACCAGATCACTTCGGTGACGTTCTCTACACCGGGAGCACAGTCCTACTTTTGCAGGTATCATCCATCGATGCGCGGACAAATCATTGTGCAAGCACAATGATTTGTCCGGCGACACGAATTGGACGTTAAGCCAGATTAGCGCTGTGCCGGTGAAGGCGTGGCATAGCGACCAGTTCGCGAATTCTTTTGACTATTCAGTTCGATAGCCCATTCAACCATCAGGTCGGAAATCCTGTCGTCCCATTGAGCCGGTTCACCGTTGAAAGAGGCCTCCATCGAAGGCTGTATCGAATCGAAATGATCCAGACCAGGGTGGATGTAGAGTTCAGCGTTACTGTTGCCGGCCTTCCTGAGGGCTTCCATGATCATGTGGTTGTCGGCCTCAGACATGATCCAGTCCGAGCTGCCCCAGCGGATACGCACGGGCACCGAAAGCCGCTGCCAGTTGCCGGCAACATCAAAATCCTGAAGCTGGTGATAAAACTCCACAGGCCTCCCGTACATGTGCGCGTCCTCGTGATAGTTGTGGGCGGCAAGCAGCGGGTATTCATCGACGACTTCTGCATAGCTCTTCTTCTGAATCAGCATGCCGTAGTAAAGCGGGATATAGGCTTCATTCATCAGCCTGTTGACTGTGCTCTCGTCATTGCCTTGATAGGCTTTGATGCGCCGCTCGATTTCCAGCATATGTTCAAACCAGGTCCGGTAATAGGTGCCGTCTGAAATGACTGCGTTGAGACTGAACTTGTTGGCAAAATAGGGGGCAAGTGCGCTGCCCATGCTGCTGCCAAGCACAAGAATGCGGTCCGGATCGACGAATGGCAGGTCCTGCAGTTTTTTCAGGGCTGTTTCGTATCCATTCAATTCAGTCATGAAATCTGTTTGTGAGCAATTTCCTTCACTGTCCCCGAGGCCCGGTTTTTCCGTGCGCATGACCACCATGCCCGAGTTGGTGACGAGGCGCTGCAGCGAGCGCACAAAGCCGGACGTTCTGCCCGGCCAGTATTCGATGCTGGAACAGCTGAGACCCTGCAAAACAAAAATAGCGGGTAGACGCTCGTCGCTGCTCTCGCTGTTACCGTCCGGGCGGGTGATGATAACGCGCTGGCGCAGACCATAATCATTGATGATATGGTCATAACTGGTAGTGATCCCAGCATAGTTTTCATATGGCACCGCATTAAATGTGGCCTCGAACACAAGGGCTTGATGGCCGCGTCGAACAGTCAGGCTGTATGCGCGATCAGCGGTGAGTGAATCGGTCAGGTCATCCCAATGGGCTGCAGAATGGATAGGATTTCCGTCCACTTTCACGAGGATGTCGCCGGCCTGTAGACCCGCCTCTGATAGCGGCGAATTATTATTGATTTCAGTGAGTTGCATGCCTGCGTTCTCACCAGATGTGAAGCGTGCTTCCCATTGGGCACGACGGGGCAGGTCCTCTGACCCAGTGGCGAAGCTTACTCCTGATGAAAGGCTTAAAGAGGCGGCGAGAGCGCATGCCGTCGCGACATGTTTGATGTTTGGTCTCATCGAATTGTTATCCCATGCTGTATGAACTGTTGGCTCTGCTAGGAGAGCAGTGTCATAGTCTGGAACAGAGGTGGGCCGCGACAGGTCGCATTATACTAAACGGGCCGTTTTTTATATGAACGACGGATTTGACAGGGCGATGGATACGAGGCCGGAGGCGGTTCGGGCGAGCTTTTATCTGTTCGGTTCACGCATCTTCACGCATGTTGTTTTCTGGCTGGTTTATTATCTGGCTTTTAGCCTGATATGGGCGACACCAGAGCATGGATTGCTGGCATCTTTTTTCCTTGAGTTCGTTTTATTGCCGCCGCGTATGCTGGCGGTTTACGCAACAATATATTTTCTGATGCCCACCTACCTGCTGCAACGCCGGTTGGTGAAGTTCCTGCTTGGGTATGCCGTCGTTATCGTGGCGGCAGCTATCATCCAGCGGTTGTCGGGGTTTTTCTTTTATGAGCAGCTTTTCATGGGAGGCGACGGCGACCTTGTCACAGTCAGTGGTTTGTTGCGCAGTATGGTGCTGGTGAATACGACTGTTATCTCAGTCACTGCCGTCAAGCTGTTGCAACACTATTATGTTGCTGTGGCTGAAGCTGATGCTGGCGAGCCTGCCCAGCAACAGGTGGCCGTGCGTGCAGACCGGCGCACCCACATGATTGCCCCCGATGACATTCTATACATTGAGGGCATGGGCAACTATGTCACCTACATTCTGAAGGACGGTAAAAAACTCGTGGTTTACGGCTCGATCAAGTCTGCCTTGGCGGCATTACCTGATCAGTTCTTCCGGCTGCACAGGTCCTATATTCTGAACAGGCGACATCTTCAGTCCTTCAATGCGGAAAACGTGATTGTTGGCGGGCATGAGCTGCCCCGGGGCAAGGATGTGCCGGATGCCTTGCTGCTTGGTGATGAAGAGTTGCGAGCTACCGTCTAGATTTGAAACACCGGGTGTGTTTCCTCGATAGGACGGGCATCGTCTTTTGCGCCGGGCGCATCCGGCGCTGGCTGAACCTCCAGATGCATACGTCGGGGCTCAAGGCCGAATACTTCGTCAAACACCTGCTTGAGCACAACATCAAGATCATCCATCGTTACCGGTAAACCCAGGTCAGCGAAGCTGGTGACGCCGTGCTCGGCAATGCCGCAAGGTACGATGCCTTCAAAATGGCTGAGGTCCGGCTCCACATTGATGGCAATTCCGTGATAGGTGACCCATTGGCGAACACGAACGCCAATCGCCGCGACTTTTTCTTCGCGGCCGTCTTCGCGTGTCACCCAGACGCCAACCCGGCCATGTCTGCGTTCAGCCGTCACGCCGAAAGCAGCCAGTGAGCGAATAATCACATCTTCAAGGCTGAAGACAAATTGTCGGACATCCCTGCCGCGTTTCTTCAAGTCGAGCAGGAAATAGCCAACCCGTTGACCGGGGCCATGATAGGTATATTCGCCGCCGCGCCCGGCATCATAAACGGGAAAACGGTCCGGATCGACAAGGTCATCAAGTTTTGCACTTGTGCCGGCGGTATACAGAGGCGGGTGCTCCAGAAGCCAAACCATTTCCGGCGCTTCGCCCGCGCGGATTGCACGCACGCGTTCTTCCATTTCTTCAAGTGCATCCGGGTAACTGATCAACTGATCACTGATGCGCCATTCAAGAGGAGCCTCTGCTGACATTTTTGCTGACTTATTTACCATTTTTGCCGCTTTTCATTCCCTTTTTGGGCGGTTTACTCCCTTTTTCGGCGTGCGCCAAGACCGGAATCCTAAAATAGGGCCATTCCCGCCTTATGGTTAACGAAATGATAAGGTTGTGATGCCATGGTGGACACCACTAAATGACGGGTGTAGAGAATATCGCATGAATGTAGATGCTGTAGGCAGAGTAACCGTAGAGATTACCGTCGTCCTTGGGAGAACGCAGATGCCTGTGCGCCAACTCCTGAAAATGGGCAGGGGCGCTGTTATCGATCTTGATGCCAAGCACGAGGATGAGTGCTGGATCTACGCAAACGGGGAACTGGTTGCGCGTGGGGAAATCATGATCGTCGGCGAGAAGATTGGTGTTTCCATCACCCGTATGATGAGCCAGCTTCAGGTGTAGGTCCGCCCGCGCCAAAAGAATTCCATTTTTAGTCTTGCAGCCCCCACCGGTAGCTGATAGTAAAGCGCCCGATCTGCGGTCGTGGCGGAATTGGTAGACGCGCAGCGTTGAGGTCGCTGTGGGCATTGAGCCCGTGGAAGTTCGAGTCTTCTCGACCGCACCAGATCTTTTTAAAGAGATTTAGAAAATGGCAATCGTTTCAAACGGTTGCCTTTTTTCTTTTCTGGATTGACCCGCAGCGATGGCTATGACCAGGCGTCTATTGCGGTGTGTAGAGCGCGTTAACGACTTTTATATATCGGGCTGCAGTTGCAGCTACATCTGTCGCTGTAGCTCCGGGCTTGTAGAGGTCACTGCCAAGTCCAAACCCATCAGCGCCGGCTTTGACGAACATTTCCATGTTTTCCGTGTCGACGCCGCCGACGGCGAGCACGGGCGCCTCTGGCGGCAAAACTGCCTTCAATGCCTTGAGTGTTGCTGCACCCTGCGCGCCGGCCGGAAATAGTTTCAGGGCATCTGCTCCCGCCGTCAAAGCACTAAAGGCCTCGGTGGCGGTCGCAAAACCGGGCATGGAAACCAGCCCGGCTTCTTTTGTGCGCCTAATCACAGCAGGGTTGCTGTTTGGTGAAACAATGAATTTTCCACCGGCATCAGAGACCGAATTCACTTGCTCTTCACTTAGGACGGTGCCGGCCCCCAGAAGCGCATTTTCGCCAAATCTACTCGCCAGTTTTTCAATTGATTGATAGGGGCGCGGAGAATTGAGCGGCACTTCAATCATGGTGATGCCTGCATCGATCAAGCTACTTGCTATGTCGATGACTTCCTCAGGCTGAACCCCTCGCAAAATTGCAACGAGGCGTCCATTTTTCTCAAGGTTGAGCATCATCTGTGTACTCTTTTTTCAAGCGGGCAAGCTCATTGATTCAAGCTGTCATAATTATCATATAAATGATATCAGAGACCGGGTACAGTGGTTTTGAGGCCATCATTCACGGTGGTGAACGACGGAGTATTGGATAGCGTTTCCTTATGCTTGGCAAAGTTGACTTATTCATAGTTGGGGGCGGCGTTAACGGCGCGGGAGTGGCGCGTGATGCCGCGGGCCGCGGGCTAAGCGTATTGCTTGTGGAACAGGGAGACCTGGCTGGCGCGACGTCTTCTTCCAGTTCAAAACTTATTCATGGAGGCCTTCGGTATCTTGAGAACTACGAGTTTCGACTGGTTCGCGAGTCGCTGCTGGAAAGGGAACGCCTCTGGAAAGTAGCACCACACCTCATTACGCCGCTGCGATTTGTTCTGCCGCACCACAAAGGGCTGCGACCGGCATTCATTCTTCGCCTTGGCCTGTTCCTTTATGATCACATAGGTGGCCGCAAGCTTTTGCCACCGACAAAGCGTCTGAACCTGCGTAAGCATTCAGCTGGTGGACCGCTTTCTGATGCGCTGACCACCGGTTTCGAATATTCCGATTGCTGGGTGGATGACGCACGACTTGTTGTTGCCAATGCTCTGGGTGCTAAAGAGTTGGGCGCAGAGATACTGACCCGCCACACCTTCATCGGCGCGGAGAGAAACGGAGACAGGTGGCAGGTCTCGGTTAAAACCGACACGGGAACGGTGGAAACGGTTGAAGCAAAAATGCTTGTGAACGCAGGTGGACCCTGGGTCGATAAAACCCTTAACAGCTGCAATGCGGGGCAAAAGAACGAAGGGTCGGTTCGGCTTGTAAAAGGCAGCCATATTGTGGTGCCGAAGCTATACGATCACGACCGCGCCTATACATTCCAGAACACGGATGGCCGGGTGATATTTTCTATCCCCTATGAAGGGGATTTTACACTCATTGGGACAACGGATACGCCTTTTGAGGGTGACCCTTATACGGCTGCGGCAGACGAACAGGAAATCGAGTATCTATGTGCTGCAACATCCGAGTATTTCAAGACCACAATCCTGCCCGAAAAGGTCATTTGGCACTATTCAGGTGTACGTCCACTGTATGACGACGGCGCGGAAAGTGCATCCAAGGCAACACGAGACTATGTGCTTGCGCTCGACGCTCCTGGCGGTGCTGCACCGCTTCTCAGCATCTATGGCGGCAAGGTAACAACCTATCGTCGCCTTGCTGAAGAAGTGCTGGAAAAACTCGAGCCCTATACGACCTACGACTGCGGGCCCTGGACAGACGGCTCTCCGCTACCAGGGGGTGACCTGCCCGGCCGGGAAAGCCCGGAGCATGCTTTGTCGGGCTTTATTGACACCACCCAAGAAACATATCCCTGGCTGCCGGAAGCCCTGGCGGAGAGGTATGCCTGTGCCTACGGTACGCGGATCAAGGACATGATCGGTAGCGCTGCGTCTCTCACTGATATGGGGCGGGACTTCGGCGCCGGCCTTTATGAGAGAGAGGTCGACTATCTCAAGGAAGTCGAATGGGCGCACACGGCCGAAGACGTGCTGTGGCGCCGGACCAAGCGTGGTCTGCATATGTCGGATGCCGAACGGTCAGCCCTTGCCACCTGGATGGGTGCCTAGAGAAAACCTGCAGTATTGCAGCGCTCAATACAGCTTGTGCCTCAAATAAACCTACTCAGCGGCAGGTTCCGGCACCTGAGGTGTCAGGCCAATATACTGCGCTCGCCTGCTAAAGATGAGCGTGTTGACGACCAGAGCCAGGACAACGCAGAAAATGAGGGTGATGAACATCAGATGGATGTAATGGAAGGGTGACCATACGAACGAAAAGACGCCATAGAGTACCGTACCGGAAATCACCGCTGCGATCATCGCACGTGGATCCACCTCCTTGAACAATAGTCCCACGAGGAAAGTTGAAAGGATGGGCATACTGAGCAGCCCATAGAGCTGCTGGACGAGGTTGATAATGCTTTCTGCCTGTTGGTAGAGCGGCACCAGCGCAAGTGCCAGGAGCACAAAAACAGCCGTTACCCATCCACTGAGTTTTTTAACGTCGGGATGGTCGTTGAAATACTTTTCATGAATATCCATCACATAGAGCGCGGTCGACGAATTCAGTATGCTATTGAAACTGGTGAGCACTGCTGCTGCGATTGCTGCTGCAAAAGCGCCCGAGAGCCAGACAGGCAACACATCGCTCACGATCCTGCCGTAAGCGGCGTCGCCGATGTCACCATAGAGTTTGTAGGATACGATACCGGGCAGCACAATCATCGGCGGCACGATCAAAAGCCGTATGCCCGCCGCAGCAAACACACCTTTTTGCGCTTCCTTTAGCGTCGGAGACGCCATGGCGCGCTGGGTAATGGTCTGGTTTGTACTCCAGTAGAAAACCTGGATGAAAATCATGCCGGTCAGCAAGGTATGCCACGGTATGGGGCTTTCGTTTGAACCGATCAGTGTCAGCCGTTCCGCCGGAATGCCGGAAAAGTCGAAATTGATGGCTTGAAGAGCCAGAAAAACCACCAGCATGCCAAGACCCAGCAGGAGAATGCCGCTGTAGGTGTCCGAAACCGCGACTGCCCGGAGGCCTCCAAAAATTGCATAGCAAGCACCGACAAAAGCAAAAAGGGCAGCAAGGATGATAATGGGGATGTCGACACCAAACATGGATTGCATGAATAGGGACCCGCCATAGAGCATCGCTGGCAAAAAGATGAAGATGTTACCGAGCAGGAACATGACCGAAACGGTGGCTCTGATATGGTGGTCATTGTATCGCTTTTCGAGCAGCTCGGTCGTCGTGGTGCAGTTGTTGCGGTAGTAGACTGGCAGGAACACTTTTGCGAGAATAATGAGGCCCGCGACGGCAGCGAACTCCCACCAGGCCAGCAACGCCATTTGATTGCCATTCATACCGACGAGCTGGTCGGTGCTCAGATTTGTAAGCGTAATTGAGCCTGCAACAAATATCCAGGAAAGGCCGCCGCCTGCCAGAAAATACTCTTTGTTAGAGTCAGAATCTGTTCTGGTTCCCCTGCATTTCAGGTACGTGGCAAAGGCGATAATCGCGGTAAAAGCGACGAACACAACCACCTGAATAGTTTGCAATTCCATTTTTCTCTCCCCTGCGCGGTTATTCGAGGCTTAGTTGCAGTCCGATCGCCAGACGGCAATATCCCGCGGGCCGACCACAGGCCCCCCTAGAATGAATGTTTCCTGTCCAATACCGGGAACCGATTGTGGTGTGTCGGCATAATTGAAAGCAAACGTCAGGTTGCCACGCTGACATAACCGCATATCTGGCGGCAGCCTGCTGGCAGCAAGCCCGGCTTGCGTACAGATATGCTCCAGAAAGTCGCGCAGAAACTCTGCGCAGCTCAACGTCGCCAGATAATAAACGTTGCCTTGTTTTGCTGCGGCAGGTGTGCCGTCATCGTATGTTGCGATAACCTCTGCGCCATCACCGACCTGTAATTCTTCGCACCAGGAATGAGCTTCGTAAGTCTTGCCATCCCAATTCAAGGGAACCCTGCAATCGGGCCTCAGTGTTTCGACGGATGAAATCTTAACATTAACAAGACTTTGGAGGGCACCAGGGGCAAGGTTCCCAGGGATGGAGAACTCCGCTGTTTTGGCCCCTGATCGGGGTCCGAATACCAGCGTTGCCCCAGCCTCCTTACACCGTTCTACAAAAGATGTGTCAACAATTGGCAGGCACGGCACCACTATGATTTTATAATGATCCAGCGACATATTTTTGCTGATGAAATCGACGGATAGCCCCAGCTGCCTGAGGGCCGAGTAATACTCGAATTCAACTTTCTTGAAATCATAGCCTGCACCCTGTCGTTCGATGTCTGAAACCCATAACGCCTCTACGTCGGTCACTATGGCAATGTCCGCTTTCTGTTTGTGCTGGTCTTGCAAGGCAAGTGTTTCAATCTCCCGGTGCACTTGTTCCACCTCAGCCCACGCTGTTGCCTTGCTGTTGTCGGATCGCTTGAGGCCCGCATGCATTTGCTCCTGCGCGTAGGGGACTTGCCGCCATCTGAAATAGCTGACGCATTCCGCGCCGTGTGCAAACGCTTCGAGTGACCAGAAACGCACCATACCAGGTGCGGGACGGGGGTTGTGCGGAGCCCAGTTGACAGGGCCCGGCTGCTGTTCCATCACCCAATAGGCCCCACCGGCAAAACTGCGGGTTGTGTCATGATAGAAGCTTGCGAAGTCTGGGTGGCCTGTCCGCATGTAGCGTTGCATCAGGCTGGCTGGTTCATCGGCGAAGGCAATGTCCGAGCGGCCCAGCGGGTAATTGTCATAGGACGCAATGTCGAGATCTTCACCCAGCCCGTAAGCGTCGACATACAAGTCTTCTTTCGGGATGAAGTTGTGCGTGACCCATTTGCCGGGTGCGTGTTGGCGAATGATTTTCGCCATCTGGCGGTGAAAATACAGGACCTGGTCTGAAGCAAAGCGGCGATAAGCAAGTTGGTGAGCAGGGTTGGTTTCGGTGACAGCCCCAAAAGGAAGCTCTATTGCGTCAAAGGACGCGTACTCCATCGACCAGAAAACATTGCCCCATGCCTCGTTAAGCACGTTGACGGAACCATACGTCTGTTGGCACCACTTTCTGAATTCTGCCAGGGCAGCAGGCGAGCCACTTATCGCGGTGTCATGGCAACATAGCTCGTTGTCTGTCTGCCATCCCACAATAGCATCATGCTCTCCATATCGCCGGGCCAGAATTTCGGTTATTCGCTCGGCCTCATGCAAATAAGTTCCGCTGGAGAAATCATAGTGACGCCTCGAACCAAATCCGCGGATGGTTTTTCCATCGGGTGACATGGGCAGGATATCGGGGTTTTCATCTATCAACCATTTCGGCGGCGTCGCGGTCGGGGTGCCGAACACAATTTTCAAACCAGCTGCTGCCAGTGTTTCTATTGCGCGGTCCAGCCACTCCAAACGGAAATTGTTCCGGCTTGGTTCTATCCTTGACCAGGCGAATTCTCCAATCCGGACGAACTCCAGCCCTAGTGCTTTCATTTCCCGGGCGTCTTGATGCCAAAGGTCTTCAGGCCAGTGTTCCGGATAATAACAAACGCCTAGCATGACTTTCCTTTTGAGCGGAGTAGACTTCCATCGCATATATAATATTATTTATATGACTATAGCGATTGGCTAGCAAGATTTTATGGTGGCTTGCCTTGCTTGACCCTAGTCGTCAGATTGGGATCAGACAAAAGAAATCGGATGCTGTATTGAGGCATTGCCTGAAGCCGGGTATGAGGAACGGAGATTTTCGATGGGTCCTGATGACAGGTCTACTATTCAGTTTACCGGTCGAAACTCGAGCCTGGTCTTTGGTGTTGGTGGGGGTGTGCCGACTGTTCTTTACTGGGGCGCCAGGCTGGAACAAGCAGACGCCTGCCTGTTAAGCGATGTGTTGCTACGCACACCTGCCCAGGGAACCGCTTCAATAGAAGTCCCCATTTCCACATGTCCGACCCTGGCTTCGGGCTTCGTCGGAACACCGGGGCTGGAAGTTCATCGCAGTGGCCATGCATGGGACGCCAATCCAACAAAGTTTGAAGTTGTATCACAGTCAGCAACGGGTGCTGTCTTGCGAGGTGCAGACCAAACGCATCAGATTGCAATGACGCTGTATATAGAATGGTGCGCTGAAACCGACATGGTAAGGCTTTGTCATTCGCTTGAAAACAACGGTCAGTCGCCGCTTTATGTAAACAAATGCTGCGCAGCAACCATTCAGCTTCCGGATTATGTTCAGCAGGTCACCAGTTTCGATGGAAAATGGGCCATGGAATTCCAGGCCAGCCGCCAAGACCTTGGGACCGGTGCCTATGTTCGTGAAAACCTGCGAGGCCGAACCTCTCATGCAAGTTTCCCCGGTATTTTGTTGCACGCAAAAGACGCCAGCGAGCAAGCGGGCGCTGTTTTTGGGTTTCATCTGGGGTGGAGTGGCAACCACCAGCTTGTTTCCGAGCGCCTGAGCGACGGTCGCACGCTTGTTCAGCTGAGCGAACGATTGTTACCCGGCGAATGCCGGATGGAGGAGGGGCAATATTATGAAACGCCGTGGGTATATGGAACGTTTTCCAACAGCGGCTTTTCCGGATTGTCTCAAAATTTTCATTCGTATGTCCGAAACCGGCTTTTGCGCGAAAGCGTTCGCGAAAAGCCACGCCCGGTGCACTACAACACGTGGGAAGCGGTTTACTTTGACCACAATCCTGAGCGGCTGAAAATTCTGGCAGATAAGGCGGCGAGCCTGGGGGCCGAGCGTTTCATTCTGGACGACGGCTGGTTTTCGAAGCGGCGCGGCGACGCCGCCGGGCTCGGAGACTGGTTTGTCGACACGGAGGTTTATCCTGCTGGTTTGGCGCCGCTTGTCTCGCACGTCAACAAACTTGGAATGGAATTCGGTTTGTGGGTGGAGCCTGAAATGGTCAATCCGGACAGCGACCTGTATCGCAGTCACCCGGATTGGGTTCTGGCCGCTGACGGGACAACACAAATTCCCTACCGCAACCAACTCGTTCTCGACCTGACGAGAGATGAGGTCCGCGAGTATCTGTTTGAACGGCTCGACAGCCTGCTTGCTGAGTTGAATATTCGTTACCTGAAATGGGACATGAACAGGGATATAAACCATCCGGGCAGCAAGGGGCGTGCATCCATTCATGACCAGACGAGGGCCCTGTATGAACTTCTGGGTAAACTGCGTCTGCGGCATCCTGGCGTGGAAATAGAAAGCTGTTCTTCGGGCGGCGCGCGCGCAGACTACGGCGTCCTGGCTCATGCCGACCGTATCTGGACGTCCGACAGCAATGATGCTCTTGACCGGCTGGAGATCCAGCGTGGTGCATCAGTTTTTCTGCCGAGCGATGTGATGGGTGCGCATGTTGGGCCGCGTGTCTGCCATATTACAGGCCGCACCCTGTCAATGGAACTGCGGACAGCCACTGCCTTTTTCGGCCACATGGGCATGGAAATGGACCTCGAAGAGTTAACCGCCGAAGAGGAGAAGGTCTTGAGACAGGCTATAGCTCTCCACAAAAAGCACCGGTCTCTTATCCATGACGGGAATTTGGTTCGCCTTGACGGCGCTGTTCATGCGGCGGCATTCGGGATTGTGGCAGCGGATAAGTCTGAAGCGCTGTTTTCCTACACTCAGACCAGCACCCGCAGGGACACGTCACCAGAGGTGCTGCGATTGGCAGGTCTGGACCCAAAGATGCAATATGGACTGGATGTAATTTGGCCGCTCACCAACAAAGGCATCCAGCTCGACAAACTGGATCACCTAAAAGGCCGGTCGTTCAGCGGAGAACTGCTGATGAATGCAGGTCTGCAATTGCCCCCCATGTGGCCCGAAGCAGCCTTGATCTTTCAACTTGAAGCTGGGCGTTCAGGTTAGTCATTGCTGCCCTTGTGTTTGGCGTGCCGGATAAGCTCGTACGCTTCCTCAATCAAGGCAGTTGAATGCGCTTTTGCCTGATCTGCATCGCCGGCTGCGATCGCATCATAGACGGCGCGGTGGTCGTCTACACTTGCCAGGGCAACCCCTTTGTACTGGTTGGTCAGCCGAATGCTGATCCGAAGAGCGGTTTCAACCAGATCTTTCAACTGGCTGAAAAACCTGTTGCCTCCTGCTTCAAGAACAGCCACGTGAAAGGCGATATCCGATTGCAATGCGTCATCGTCGCCGCGCTCGGCTGCGCGCATCCTGTCAAGCGCATCCGCTATCGACTTTTTTTCTTCCTCTGAAGCCCTTACGGCAGCAAAGGCTGCGGCCTGCGGTTCAATTGCCATGCGTATCTCGGTAAAATCGCACAACAAGTCGATGGAAAACTTGCGGTCCAGTAACCAGCGCAGCACATCCGGGTCCAGCAGATTCCAGGAATGCTCAGGTTGCACCCATGTTCCCTGTCGCGGCCGCGCTCGCAACAGCCCTTTTGACGTCAGCATTTTCACGGCTTCCCGCAGGACGCTGCGGCTTACGCCAAATTGCTCACAAAGATCAGCTTCAATGGGGAAGGGATTGTTGCCATCATACTTTCCCTGGACAATGGAGAGCCCCAGTTCATTAACAATCTGGTGGGTTAAGCTTTGTGAGGCTACAACCATCTTTTCATTCCTCTTGCAAAACGGCCATCGAACCCATGAATCTGTTTTCGGGCATGCCTTTTGTGTTGGTCTTATACACAAACACGTTGCCAGCAGAAGGTTGTTTGGCCAATTCGATGTCAGAGAGTCCATCTTTGGCCGAAGAAACGAACAGCATGTCCATGTTGTCTCCTCCGAAAGCGACACAGGTCGGCTGGCTGGCGGGAACCGTGATGGCGCCGGTCAGTTCACCCTCTTTTGTATATACATGAATTTCGCCCAGGCCCCACTGGGCACTCCAAAGATTTCCGTATGCGTCTACGGCTGCACCGTCGGGTGATCCGCCGGTTGGTGCTTCTGCAAATACGGTACGTTGCCTGCAATTTCCAGATTTTGCGTCGAAGGCATAGCGATATATTTCGCCCTTTAATGAATCGGCAAAATAGAGGTTTGAGCTGTCAGGGCTCCAGCATAAACCATTGGAAATATTTATGTTTGTTTCATGGACGCTGACTTGTCCATCGAGATCAAGGCGGAACAGACGACCGACAGCGGGGTCAATTCCTTCCGGGTCTGCCATCATGGTTCCTGACCAAAATCGCCCCTGCCGGTCCGCTCTGCCATCATTGAAACGGCCCTCTCCGGGTAAAAAAGTAGGCCTCGAAATCCATGATGTCGAACAGGTCCTCAGGCCAAACATGGCAAACCCGCTTGCAAACGCCGCCACGATCACATCAGGGTCACTGGTGAATGCAAAGGACCCGAGTGGTTCGGGCATGTCCCATGTGCGAACATTCGCTCCGTCCAAATCATAACGATAGAGTTTTTGAGCCAAAATATCAGTCCACCAAAGGGACTGGTCTTCATGTCGCCACTGAATGCCTTCTCCGAGCAAATTCGAGACTGCGATTTCTTCAGTAAGTTTAGCTTTTGGGGTCATTTTTGTTCTCGGCTCGGTGCCCATGGGACAGGTTTCCGCAGAGTAAAATATGGCTCACCTATCGGAGATAATCCCGTTTACCTGATTAATTATTATGATATATATGATTAAAATACAAAACCTACAATACGCGCTGGTTTTGGAGCCCGTTTGATCCGGATTTCAAGCCATGCGGCATAGTACCGATACCTTGGAGAATATGACAGATGACGTATCCAGTTTACGAAGATTTGTCAGGCAAGACCGTATTTATCACCGGGGGTGGATCCGGTATCGGCGCAACATTTGTGTCTGCCTTTGCAACGCAGGGTGCCAGGGTGGCGTTTGTGTCCTTGTCTGCTGATCCCGCGAAGGAGGTTTGCAACTCGGTCGAACGGCAAACCGGTGCCAGGCCATTGTTTATTCAATGTGATGTGCGTGACGTGGAGGCCTTGAAGCAGGCCGTGAATGAGGCCAGAAGCCGTTTTGGACCAATTGAGGTTCTCATCAACAATGCCGCGCGGGACGACCGGCATGATGTGGAAGACTATAGTGCCGAGGATTGGGATAATGCGCTTGCAACAAACCTTCGACCCCATTTTTTTACAGTGCAGGCGTGCCTGGACGACATGAAAAAAGGCGGCGGCAGCATTATCAATCTGGGGTCAAATTCCGCCATTCTCGGACTTGCCGGCTATGCGTCTTATGTCACATCCAAAGCGGGCATAGTTGGTCTGACAAAAGCGCTTGCCCGAGAGCTTGGCCCCCACAATATCAGAGCCAACGTTCTTGTGCCCGGGTGGGTCTTGACCGATCGGCAACGTGACTTGTGGGCCAGCGAGGAAGCCATTGAAGAGTGTTTGGCGCAACAGTCTCTGAAACGGACTGTTGCTGAAGAAGATGTTGCAAATTCAGCCCTGTTTCTGGCCTCGGATGCGTCCGGGATGATCACGGGTCAGTCACTGATTGTGGATGGCGGGCGCGTTTAATGGCTAACGCCTCGGCCATTGCGATCGACTGGGGTTCCAGTACATTTCGAGCCTTTCTGGTGGATGAAACCGGGGCAGTGTTGGCTCAAACCAGCACGGAGGAAGGTGTGATGCAGGTTCCGGAAGGTCGGTTCGTTGACGTTCTGATGAATAATTGTGGCAACTGGCTTGAAGAGCACGGCTCTTTACCGGTGGTGATGAGCGGAACGATTGGAAGCCGGAACGGATGGCGAGAGACGCCGTATCTGCCGTGCCCCGTTTCTCTTAAGGACTTGAATCACCAATCGATACCTATCGAAAATAATCTAAACCTCGATATTCAGGTTATGCCCGGCGTTTGCGGTAACAACATGTTTGGCTGTAATGACGTGATGCGTGGTGAAGAGGTCCAGATATTTGGGGCAATGGACACGCTCAACCTCGAAAACGCTCTGGTTTGTCTGCCGGGTACGCACAGCAAATGGTGTGAATTCAAAAACGGGAAAATAGTGTCACTCACGACTTTCATGACGGGCGAGATGTTTGCCCTTATTCGTAACAGCAGTGCCATCGGCAGGTTGGTTGAGGACAGCGACTTTGATGAGGCGAGCTTTCTTCTCGGCGTGGAAGCCAGCCGCTCGGAAGCCGGGCTTTTGAACGCACTTTTTTCCATTAGAGCAGACGCGTTGCTTGGTGATTTGGCTTGCCGCTCACGCGCTTCCTACCTCTCAGGCATGCTCATCGGTCGGGAAATTCTAGCCGTTTGCAAGGCAATGAACGCTATTGAAGACATTGTGCTTGTGGGCAGTGAAGCCCTGATCCACAAGTATTCCCGCGCGCTGGCAATGGAAGGGGTTCAGTCACTTTCTGTGGGTGGAAATCACGCCTTTTTAACGGGTATATGCCTGCTGAAGGGTGTTTAACGCCATCCCTATGTCTGGGATTTTTAACAAATACACGCAAGATGCGCCTGCGGGCTGGCATAACGGGCGACTTTCTTTTATCAACAGGATAGCGTTAGGCACCCACTTAACACCTTGGGGCAGGGGGAGCGGTTGACCGAATCCAATCAACATGGCGAGCAAGAACAGGGCGTCGAGGGCGATGAGGTTCTGGTTGGGATGACAGGTGAGGCACAATCAGAGGTGCCGCAAACAGACGTCCATCTCAGTCGGCCGTTTATTGATGACCTGCAGGATGCTCTGAAAACCGAAGACCGTGGACAAGTTTTGTCCATGTTCGAGGAACTGCATGCCGCGGATGTAGCAGACATTCTTGAAGTTCTGCCGTCTCCCAAGCGGGTTAAGCTGATTGAGCTTCTGGGAGACAAGATCGACCCTGATGTTTTGACCGAAGTGGAAGGGGAAGCACAGGAAGAGCTCTATGAGCATTTGCCGAATGAGCAAATTGCTGACGCCGTCACCGAGCTTGAAACCGATGACGCCGTTTATGTTATCGAAGAGCTCGAAGACGCGGACCGTGAAGAGGTTATGCGGGCGCTGGCCAGCGATGACCGGGCTGCAATTGAGGAAAACCTGAGTTACCCTGAGGATTCCGCTGGGCGTTTGATGCAGCGTGATCTTGTGGCATTACCTGAATTCTGGACGGTGGGCCAAACGATAGACTTCCTTCGATCCGACAACGATTCCATCCCGGCTGACTTTTATGACATCTTCATCGTTGATCCGGCGCACCATCCGGTGGGGACTCTACCGATCTCCCGACTCATGCGTACGCAGCGTAATATGGCGATCGCCGAGATAATGGACAGTGATCCGTATCTCATAGATGCGAACGCTGACCAAGAAGAAGCGGCCTATCAATTCACCAAGTATCACTTGATTTCATCCGGGGTTGTTGATGGTGACGGCCGCTTGGTTGGTGTTATCACCGTCGATGACGTGGTTGACGTGATTGAGGAAGAAGCTGAAGAAGATATTCTCGCTCTTGCCGGTGTGGGTGAAGAATCCGGTCTCAACGAAAACTTCCTGGAAATCACGCGCAGTCGCTTTGCCTGGCTCGTTATCAACCTAGGCACGGCGATCTTGGCGTCCACTGTTATCGGTTATTTTGACGCGACGATTGAACAAATGGTGGCTCTGGCTGTTTTGATGCCCATTGTGGCGTCTATGGGCGGCAATGCGGGCACCCAGACCATGACCGTTGCCGTCCGGGCAATAGCAACCAAGGAATTGAGTTCAACCAACGCATTTCGAGTAACGATGAGAGAGCTTACGGCTGCGAGTTTGAACGGGCTGGCCCTCGCGATTGTGTCGGCGGCTGTTGCCTACTTCTGGTTCGACCTTCCTGTGCTGGCACTGATCTTTGGCGCCGCGATGATCGTAAACATATTTGTGGCCGGCTTCTCCGGAATGGCCGTGCCCATGGTTCTTCACAAGCTTGATATCGATCCGGCGATTGCATCGAGTGTGTTTGTAACAACCATAACGGATGTTGTGGGCTTTTTTGCTTTTCTCGGACTAGCTGCTCTAGTTCTTTTGTAGGCGAACGCATGCGCAAGGGGCCAATACTGCTGGTGGATGATGAACCTGTTGTGCTGCAAGTGCACGCAGCGGCGGTAAAACATTTTGGCTTTGAGACGATTATTGCAGAAAACGCCGAAGAAGGAATCGGTTACGTCCGCGCCTATCGCCCTGCCATGGTCATCTCAGATGTTCAAATGCCTGGAGATGGCGGTTTTGATTTCGTCGCAAATTTGGAACGGGCCGGCCTGAAGTCGATGCCCGTGGTTTTTTTAACCGGCTACAATGACATTGATATTGTGCGTGGTGGCCTGAAGGCTGGCGGAGACGATTTTATCATCAAAGGCGGCTCGATTGAACGCCTGCGCAACCGCATTGCCTTCTGGATGGCGGGTGGTTTCAGTGAGTTGCCGTCGGATGTTCGGCGGCGCGCGCTTTCCGAGGCGAATGCCGAGGTGGGGGATGACATCGAAAATGTTGAACGGCACCTAGAGCTCAGCCAGTCCACACTTGAGCAAATCGGCGACCGCATTCAGGCAGAACTTGAAGACATGCCGTCAACCTATGGAAAGCGGCTGATCGAAAGGGTTTGTTTCCTGGGGCGTCTGTCGAAAGTGGTGCTGGAGGAGAGCCGGGGCTTTGGAGATCTTGTGAGATTTCCAGACTATATAATTCGCGTGAACCAAAAACTGGATCTGCCGTGGAGCAAGGACCTTTGGCCACTGTTAAAACGATTTGACGATTGGTCATGTGATACACGGTTTGTGCTTGCCGGGGTGGAGCCCTTGAAGCAGTTTTTCGAATATGACTGGTATGTGGATGGTCTGGAATAACGACCAGATAAACAGATAAAAAAGGAAGGAGACAGCGATGAAAAGCATTCTTAGGTCACTTGCCCTTGTGGGTGTCATGGCGTCAGTGCCGCTGACAGCGCCGGGCGCGCAGGAGCCGGTGAACCTCGATGTTGTGAATCAAATTCGCGAAGAGGGCTTTAACCGTTCACAGGTAATGGACGTCTTGCGGCATTTGACGGATAACATTGGACCTCGCCTTACGGGCACTCCTGCTATGTTGGAAGCCAACAACTGGACAAGAGACAAGCTGACAGAATGGGGCCTGGAAAATGCGCGGCTGGAAGGTTTCGAGTTCGGCCATGGGTGGACAGGAGACCGGATAGAGGTCTTCATGACGACACCACGACGTACTCAGCTCTATGCGTTGCCTCTTTCCTGGCATCCGGGTACCGAGGGCGTGGTTGAGGGTGAGGTCATCCACGCCCCGATGCGGTCCAAAAGCGATTTTAACAAATGGAAAGGCAAGCTGGACGGCAAGATCGTATTTGTCAGCCGTGTGCCTGACCAAAAGCCCCCTGCAGACAATGTTTTTGTCCGGCGTGACGATGAAAGCCTTGCAAAAACCGAGACATTCGACGTCCCGGAAGGCGACCCCGACCAGCGTGGTTTTGACGGCTGGGTGCGCTACAAAAGCTTCTTTTATGAGCTGGAGCAGTTTCTTGCCGAAGAAGGCGCTGTTGCAATGGTACGGCGCTCGCCGCGCAAGGCAATGCTGATTGAAGCCACATCATACCAATACAAGGAAGGTTTGGCGGCCAAAATTCCGGGCATTGGGCTGTCTTATGAGCATTATGCGCGGGCGGTTCGTTTGATGGATGAAGGAGAGACGGTCAGTCTGAGCATTGATGTGGATGCAACCTTCTATACCGAAGATACACAAAGCTATTCAACCCTGGCGGACATTCCCGGGCGCGGTCGCCGCCCCGGGGTCGTGATGGCAGGTGCTCACCTCGACAGTTGGTTTGTGGGTGACGGCGCTGCCGACAATGCTGCAGGTGTTGCTGTGGTCATGGAAGCGGTTCGTATCCTGAAATCCATCGGAGTTGAGCCGCGCAGGACGATCCGGGTAGGCCTTTGGGGTGGTGAAGAGCAGGGGTACTATGGCTCCCAGCAATATGTTCTGGATCACCTTGTCAGCCGGCCGGAAAATACGGATGACAAGCTCAAATATATGAGCAGCTACGAGCGGTTCTACAACCAGTTCCCGATGACATTGAAGCCAGAATTTGAACGCTTTTCAGCCTATTTCAACCTGGATAACGGCTCTGGGAAAATCCGGGGTGTTTACGCCGAGAGGAACGCGGCTGTGGTGCCAATTTTCAAAGCTTGGCTTGAGCCATTCAATGACCTTGGGGCAAAAACCGTGACGTTGAATACAACGGGCGGCACCGACCATGAGGTGTTTGATGATGTGGGCTTGCCCGGTTTCCAATTTATCCAGGACCCTCTCGATTATGGTACTCAACTGCACCACAGCCAGATAGACACTTATGGTCACACATATGAAAGCGATCTGAAACAGGCCGCGGTCATCATGGCAAGCTTTCTGTATCATACCGCTATGAGGGAGGAGAATCTTCCACGCAAAGCGTTGCCGACAGGCGCACCAACGATTGTTGCAGAGTAAGTCGTTAGATCGAAGCGTCCTAAGGCGCTTCGATCGCCATATTGTCCAGGAGTCGAACTTTCTCGAGCCTTGCGACAGCAAGCACGCGCGCAGGGCGATCAAGACTGGATAGCGTGTCCAGCGATTGGGCGTCGACAATGCTGACATAATCAACATCGTCAAACCCCGCAGCCAGCAGAGCTTTTACGGCTTGCTCCTCGCACGCCCGCAATTCCATGCCGCTTTTTGCCTCCTGGACAAGGGCGGTAAGAATGACGTTCAGGTTTCCGGCTATCTCACGGGCGGGCTCGCTCAGATATACGTTTCGGGACGATGCGGCAAGGCCATCCGCCTCGCGCACAATGGGTGCCCCGATAATGGATGATGGAATGGCAAGGTCCTTCACAAATTGCCGGATGACCGCAAGTTGTTGATAGTCCTTTTCCCCAAACACAGCGACATCGGGTGCGCTATGAAGCAATAGTTTGCTTACCACGGTGGCAACGCCGTCAAAATGACCCGGGCGATGCATGCCTTCGAAACGTTCTGATATCCCGCTTACACGGATGGTCGTAGAATCCCCCGCTGGATACATTTCTTCCACGCTCGGCGCATAAACCAATGACGCCGCCGTGGCTGAGAGTTTTGCCAAATCAGAATTTTCGTCACGTGGATAGGCTTCAAAATCCTCGCCTTCACCGAACTGGGTTGGGTTTACAAATATTGAAACGACGATCAGGTCAGCCTTATCGGAAATTGCGTCCACCAGCGACAGATGACCGTGATGCAGCGCTCCCATGGTCGGGACAAGTCCAATGCGCAGGCCACTGGATCGGGCATTAGCTACCCGGTCGCGCAACTCGGCAACAGTTCGGACAACCTCGAGATGTTGGCTCACGCTATCTGCTCTCCTGAACGTCATTCATCAAGCTTGCGCTGTCCAGGCCATCAAGGTCATTGTAATCGATGATCGACAAAATATCCCCGACGTAATCAGCACCGCGCTCTGAATAATCTATCAATGAAGGTGCGAGGGCCGGTCCGCTGACAGGCAAGCTATGTTCCCGCAGCTCCGCGCGCCGGTCTCTCAGTTCCCGGTAACTCCTGTGTCGGTTGAGGTTGATCATATAGCTGCGGACACTATCGAGCAGGTACTCGAAGCTTTTGATTCTGTGGTTTTTTCCTTCATCACGCGAACGGGGGAGAATGCCTTCTTCTTCGTTCCAGGTCCATTCGCCAAACAGAGCATTGCCTTCCTGCGCGAAATAGCTGGTGCCCCAACCCGATTCCATTGCCGCTTGGGCAAGGGCAAGGGAAGGCGGAATGACATCAACCCGAAAGAGAAGTCGCTCGATCTGATCTGGCGTTGCCGGCGAAGACAATTTTACGCGGTGAGTGCGCGCGATATCTTCCAGCCATCGGCGCTGGCGCTTACCTGCGGAGCCTTCGCGTTCAATTCGTTCCCTGATGGCCAATAGCCGGCCGCGGTCGGCAATAATCAGCTCATTGGCCCGCAGGATGATGGGCAGCATCGCGGAAACAAATTGTTGCTTGCGTTTTTTTGCGTCGGTGATGTCGGGCAGCGTTTCAGGCAGGCGCGCAAGAAATGTGCGTGGCACGGCATCAACGCTTTTCATGTCCTCTTCCAGCAGTCTGGAGAGGCGCGGCGTCATTTCTGTCTCCCCGGAAGGGGGATATTGGTGGGAGAGGTAGTTGGGCTTGTCCTCTACAAACGCGTCGTCGCGAGATTCGCTCAGCATGTGCCGGGCAATGCCAATAGGCACCACCGCCAGCAACGCAAGCAGTAAAAGAAACCCAGTATATTTGCGGATTTGGTCACGCACGCGTTCAGTCTCTTCCCTGATGCTCGCTCGTTGTCCTACTTTTGGGCTTGTCTCATGCCCGATTTTCGGTCACACGTCCGTGGCGTTTAGTCGGACCTGATCACCAATATATCTGACTATTGTTTACAAGTGCAATGGAGTAAGCGCGCGATTGTAGATTGACCCTTGCAAACCCGCCGGTTTGCCGGGCAAACTCTAGCGATCGGCAGTTTGGATTAATGGAGTAAAGCGTGCCAGACAGCGAAATTGGTTCTGCAAACAGGGTATCGCAGCGACCGTATCTTATCGTTCTCGGCAACGAGAAGGGTGGTTCGGGCAAATCGACCACGGCAATGCATATTGTCGTGTCGTTGCTTGCTGAAGGATACAAAGTGGGTACCATCGATCTGGATGCCCGGCAAAAAAGCCTGACCCGATATGTCGAAAATCGAAGGAAATACTGTGAAGCTAATGGCTTGGCGCTTCCCATGCCGACTGAGCTTGTTGTTCCCCGGTCTGAACTGAGATCGGCTGACGCCGCAGAAGCCGATGAAAAAGAGCGCTTTGAACAAGCCTATCTTACTCTGGCCGGACGTGTGGATGTGGTTGTTGTGGATTGCCCGGGCAGTGACACCTACCTTTCCAGGCTCGCACATACTGCCGCTGATACGCTGGTCACACCTGTCAACGACAGTTTTGTTGATTTGGACCTTCTGGCAAGGATCGACGCCGATACTTATGCAGTGCAGGGCCCCAGTCTTTATGCAGAAATGGTCTGGAAAGCCCGGCAGCGCAGGTCTCTCGCTGATGGAGGCTCGATTGACTGGGTTGTGCTGCGCAACCGGGTCGGGTCGTTACATGCAAAAAACAAGGAGCGTGTTGAGGCGGTCTTATCCGAACTCAGCAAGCGGATTGGTGTACGATATGTTTCCGGGCTTGGTGAGCGCGTGATATACCGCGAGCTATTTTTGCGGGGCCTGACGCTCATCGATCTCAAGTCGGAAGCAGGGCTCGATGGGCAGGGCATGTCAATGTCTCACGTAGCAGCGCGTCAGGAGCTCAGGGCCCTTGTGAATGCACTTGACTTGCCGTTTCGTCGTGCACAGGTAACTTAGATGATAGGATACTTCCTCATTGGTCTTTTGCTTGCCGGCTTGCTGCTTATGTTGCTGAATTGGTGGGCCAATGCGCAGGTCAAATCCGCAAAAAACAGCTTGATGTGGATGATTGTGGCGGTCTGTGCTGCGCTGGCATTCATTCTTTTGGCAACAGGCAAAGCCTTACTGGCCGCCGTGCCTGCTTTGTTTGCGGTGTTCAGAATGTTTGGTCCAATGTTGGCGAGCCGCCTGTTGTCAGGCATTAATCTTGGGCGTTTTGGGGCAGGGTCCGCCCAGGGACGAGGCGGCGGACACCATGAAAACCTGAGCCGCCAGGAGGCGCTTGAGGTGCTGGGCCTGGAAGAGGGGGCCAGCGAAAAGGAAATCAGCGAAGCTTATCGCAGGTTGATGGCGCAAGTGCACCCTGACAAAGGGGGCTCGGACTGGATGGCAGCAAAATTGAATGCCGCACGCCGCACACTGCTGGATTAACTTGCGGGTCGTGCAGACTCTCAAACCAGGCACTACACCTAAATTCACCATATCCGAACGACGGGTTTTGCGGCAGTTCTCCAAGAATTTGCTTTGGCCGGATCATCATTGGCAATGGTGATTGCGTCTTGACCTGCTGTTCGTGCGCTGACACGGTAATGCCTATCTTTCAGGGCGAATTAGGGCATGGATTTTTTAGATGACCGCACATAATTTTCATCAGACTGTTTTGCGTGAATATGACGTTCGAGGCATTGTTGGCGACACCATCGCTGAAGCTGACGCTGCCGCTCTGGGGCGAGCGATTGGCACCACAGTACTCAGGTCGGGCGGCTCTCGGGTCTGCGTTGGCTATGACGGACGATTGTCATCTCCGGGCCTTTGTGATGCGCTCACTGAAGGGTTGCTCAGTACTGGTGTCGATGTAGACATGATTGGCCTTGGCCCGACCCCGACGCTCTATTATTCCGTGTTTGAGCTGGACGCGGATGGCGGCGTTATGATCACAGGGTCTCACAACCCTCCAGACTATAACGGTTTCAAGATCATGCTTGGCAAAAAGCCGTGTTTCGGTGAAGCCATCCAGGCGCTTGGCGCGCTGGCGCGTGCCGCTGACTATGAAGTCGGGAAGGGTACACTTACTGAGATAGACATCTTTGACCGCTATCTTGAAAGACTGATGCGAGATGTGGATTTTGGCCAGTTCAAGGTCGTCTGGGATCCTGCCAACGGAGCTGCCGGGGATGTCATCACAACACTCGTGAAGCGGCTGCCGGGTGAACATATCGTCATCAACGGTGAAATTGATGGCACTTTCCCAAATCATCACGCGGATCCGACCGTTGAAGCCAACCTTGAGCAGCTGAAAGAAGCCGTTGCAGAACACGGCGCAGACATTGGTTTGTCTTTCGACGGAGATGGTGACCGGATTGGGGCCATCGACCGGGAAGGGCGTGTGGTTTGGGGAGACCAGATGCTCGCGATAATGGCGGGGGATCTGCTGAAAACCCTGCCAGGAGCCTCTATCATAGCAGACGTGAAGGCCAGCCAGGTATTGTTCGACCGGATAGAAGAACTGGGGGGCAATCCTGTAATGTGGAAAACCGGTCATTCACTGATCAAGGAAAAGATGGTTGACTTGGGCGCCCCGCTCGCCGGGGAAATGTCTGGCCATATTTTCTACAAACACAAGTTTTACGGCCATGATGACGCGGTTTATGCAGGAATCCGATTTTTGAACGCGATAACGGTACAGGGCGGAGACTTGCACGCACTGAAAAGTGGCTTGCCCGCGGCGGTGAATACACCTGAGCTGCGCTTTGATTGCGATGAAGTGCGAAAATTCGAAGTCGTGAACGAGGTGAAGGCCAGATTGCTGGCTGAAGGTGCGAACATGTCTACGATCGACGGTGTCCGGGTTTTGACCGATGATGGATGGTGGCTGCTGAGGGCTTCAAATACACAGGCAGTTCTGGTCGCGCGGTGCGAGTCTTCCACAGATGAGGGTCTTCAACGTCTGAAAGGCGCATTGGTGGATGCTTTGGCGCAATCTGGTGTTGATGCACCCGCCGATCTGTAAATGTGAACTCAGGTGCCTGATATCATTGTTCCGTCGTAGGGGATGCCAGTTTTGTGATACGTTTATCCGGGTTATGATGATTTTTACCCTTTTAGTTGGCAAGATACACATTACATTGTTCGAGTAACGCGTTTCGGAGAAGTTATGTCCGATAAAGACGAAGACGACCAGGGCGGTGGAACCGGTACCGGAATTCTGACCAAGCCCGACACCAAAACCAAAAAGCCGTCGATGTATAAAGTGTTGTTGTTGAACGACGATTTTACACCGATGGAATTTGTCGTGCATATTCTTCAGCGATTTTTCCGCATGACGATGGAGCAGGCAACCGAGGTAATGCTGCATGTGCACCAAAAAGGTGTCGGCGTGTGCGGCGTGTTCACCTACGAAGTCGCGGAAACCAAGGTCAATCAGGTTCTGTCTTTTGCGAAACAGCATGAGCATCCGCTCCAATGCACGCTTGAAAAAGACTAGCCCCAGGGTCTGGTTTTGCTCTTTTGCCACGCTCGTGGCACAATACCAGTAGCGAGGGGCCAAGGCCCACGACAGTGAAAAGGACGTTATAGTTGCCAAGTTTTTCTCCCCATCTTGAAGAGACCCTGCACCGTGCCCTCGGTGAAGCCAACAATCGCAGCCATGAATATGCAACACTTGAGCATCTGCTGCTGTCGCTGCTTGACGACCCGGATGCCATCGCCGTCCTGAAAGCATGTGATGTAGATGTTGACGTTCTGCGCGGTGACGTGACCGAGTATCTGGACACGGAAATGGAAGGTCTCGCGGTGCAGTCTGAAGGTGTGGAAGCGACGCCCACGGCTGGTTTTCAGAGGGTGGTGCAGCGCGCCTTGCTTCATGTCCAGTCTTCCGGGCGCGAAGAAATGACGGGTGCCAACCTGCTTGTCGCCCTGTTCTCCGAGCGGGAAAGCCATGCGGTCTATTTTCTGCAAAGTCAGGATATGACCCGGCTGGATGCTGTCAGCTACATTTCGCATGGTATTGCCAAAGTACCGGAGTTGGGTGAAAGCAGAACAGTCCGCGGCGCAGAGGAAGAGCAGGAGGACTCTGACGGTGCGGAAAATGCACCGGGGGAAAAGGCGAAAAACAGCGCGCTTGATAACTACTGTGTCAATTTGAATGAAAAGGCCAAAGCCGGGAAAATTGACCCCTTGATCGGTCGTGCTAGCGAGCTCGAACGCGCGATCCAGATCTTGTGCAGGCGTTCCAAAAACAATCCTTTGCTTGTCGGCGACCCAGGCGTCGGGAAAACAGCAATTGCTGAAGGCCTGGCGCGTCGCATAACCGAGAGCGACGTGCCGGACGTGTTGCTCGAATCGACTATTTATTCGCTGGATATGGGGGCCTTGCTGGCTGGAACCCGCTACAGGGGCGACTTCGAGGAGCGGTTGAAAGCTGTTGTGACAGAACTGGAAGCCATCGAGGGTGCGGTTCTGTTTATCGATGAAATTCATACGGTTATCGGAGCAGGGGCGACGTCTGGCGGTGCGATGGACGCGTCAAATCTGCTGAAACCTGCACTGGCATCAGGTACGATCCGGTGCATGGGGTCCACGACCTACAAGGAGTTCCGGAGCCATTTTGAAAAAGATCGCGCATTGCTGCGCAGGTTCCAGAAAATTGATATTAACGAACCCACAGTTGCAGACACCGTCAAGATTCTCAAAGGATTGAAGCCTTACTTCGAAGAGCATCACAACGTGCGTTATACGCTCGATGCCATCAAGACGGCCGTTGAACTGTCGGATCGCTATATTTCGGATCGTAAGTTGCCAGACAAGGCAATCGATGTGATCGACGAAACCGGGGCTGCTCAGATGCTCTTGCCCGCGTCCAGGCGCAAGAAGACCATCAGCGTCAAGGATGTGGAAGCGGTGGTCGCCAAGATTGCCCGCATTCCGCCAAAAACAGTCACGCGGGACGAGAGCCGTGTGATGTTGACGCTTGAGGAAGACCTAAAACGCGTTGTGTTTGGGCAGAATTTGGCGATTGAGGCGTTGACGGCTTCGATCAAGCTGTCCCGTGCAGGGCTCAGGCAACCGAACAAACCCATTGGATCTTATCTGTTCGCTGGCCCGACCGGTGTCGGTAAAACCGAAGTGGCCCGCCAGCTTTCACATCTGCTGGGTGTGGAACTGCACCGCTTTGATATGTCCGAATATATGGAGCGTCATTCGATTTCTCGCCTCATCGGGGCCCCTCCGGGCTACGTCGGCTTTGACCAGGGAGGATTGCTGACCGATGCAGTTGATCAGCATCCGCATTGCGTGCTTTTGCTGGATGAGATTGAGAAAGCGCACCCTGACCTGTTCAATGTGCTTTTGCAGGTCATGGATAACGGTACGCTTACAGACCATAACGGCAAAAAGATCGACTTCCGCAACGTGATATTGATCATGACTACCAATGCGGGAGCGAAGGATCTATCCAAGGCTGCGATTGGTTTTGGCCGCGAAACCAACGACGGTGCCAGTGATGAAGCCATCAAGCAGATGTTCAGCCCGGAGTTCCGCAATCGCCTTGATTCAACAATAAACTTTAACTTCCTGCCGCCTGAAGTGGTGGCGAAAGTTGTGGAAAAGTTTGTTCTGCAGCTTGAACTCCAGTTGGCAGATCGCGGGGTTGAAATTTCGCTTGAGGAAGACGCCAAGGCTTGGCTCGCTGAAAAGGGCTATGATCGCCACTATGGCGCACGACCTCTGGAGCGGGTTATTCAGGAAAACATCAAAAAACCACTGGCCGACGAACTGCTATTTGGCAAACTTGCCAAGGGCGGCGAGGTTATCGTCAAGCTGAAAGACGGTGAGATGGTGTTTGAGATTACACCTCATGCCCCGAAGGCGCCCCCAAAAAAGCCGGGAAAGAATAGCTCGGCTAAGGTTCCACCTGCCGGTGGCAAAAAAGGCAAGCCCCGCAAAAAGAAAGTTCCGGTCAAATAATGAGGAAAAGCGATGTTGCAAACTGACCGTTTGCGTTTGCGACACTGGTTGCCGTCTGACAGCGAGCCTTTCGCTCGAATGAATGCGGATCAGGACGTGATGCGGTATTTTGAAAAAACCAGAACGCGTCAGGAAAGCGATGACACCATTGGCCGCCTTAAGCACCATATCAGTGAATATGGATTTGGGTTTTGGGCCGCTGAGTTAAGGTCAAACGAAGCGTTTGTTGGCTTTGTCGGCATGCAACACGTACCGTCAGATATGCCTTTCGCGCCAGCCGTCGAGATTGGTTGGCGTTTAGATAAGGCCTATTGGGGACAGGGGCTGGCACCAGAAGCGGCCCGTGCCTGCCTCGTCTATGCGTTTTCGCGCCTACAGCTGGAGGAAATGGTATCCTTTACAGCCAAATCCAATATGCCCTCCCGGCGTGTCATGGAAAAAATTGGAATGAAACGCGACGCGACGCGGGACTTTGATCACCCTGCTGTTTCTGACGGATCAGACCTAAAGCGCCATGTATTCTATAGCCTGAAGTCGACTGACGCTATTGGCATGTGATCATCGTTTTTTGAAAGGTGTCCGTTCAGAGAGATAGTTGATCTCCGCAGTCACTCCTGCACGCTCTTGCTCCAGAAAACGTTCCACAGCATCCCGAAACGATGGATTGGCAATATAGTGCGCGCTGTTGGTCTGTACGGGTTCATAACCACGAGCGAGTTTGTGAGGCCCCTGTGCACCAGCCTCAACTGTTTGCAGACCCTGTGCGATTGCATAGTCGATGGCTTGATAGTAACAGGCTTCGAAGTGAAGGCAGGCGTGGTCTTCAATACAGCCCCACTGGCGTCCATATAGGGTAGTGGCGCCGCGGAAATTCAGCGCTCCCGCAATATTGCGGCCTTCGCGCTCACACATGATCAACACAATTCTGTCTCTCATGGACGATCCGACTTCGCTAAAAAATTCCCGGGTGAGATAGGGCTGGCCCCATTTTCTGGCCCCTGTATCCATGTAGAAATGGAAAAAATCATCCCAATGATGCTCTTCCAAGTCCTGCCCTGTCAGGGTGCGAATATTAATGTCGGTTTCCGCAACGGTGCGGCGTTCTTTCCGAATTTGCTTGCGTTTTCGTGAGGACAAAGCGTCCAGAAAACCATCGAAAGACCCGTATCTTCTGTTTTTCCAATGGAACTGTTGATCGTGACGGATCAAAAAACCATGTTCCCGGGCTGCCTGAGCCTCATCATCAGGTAAAAACGTGATATGCGCTGAGGATGCGCCAAGTTTGTCGGTAATTTTCTCCAGACCGTCCAGTAAAGCGGCTTTCAGTAAAGGCACTTCGGACGCCAGTACTCCTTGATGAACCAACAGTCTGGGACCCGCAGCGGGGGTGAAAGGTATGCTGGATTGAAGTTTTGGATAGTAGCGGCCACCGGCGCGCTCGAAGGCATCCGCCCAGCCATGATCGAATACATATTCGCCGTAAGAGTGGTTTTTGGCATAAAGGGGCATGCAGGCGACAGGGGGGGCGTCGGCATCGCCCCGTTTGATTACCATATGGTACGGCAACCAGCCGGTCTGCCCCCCAACACTGCCTGACGTTTCGAGCGCGGACAGAAAAGCATGGCAGACAAACGGGTTTTCGCCGCCTGCACAAGCATCCCAGGCGTCGGCATCAACCTCGTCAAGGGATTGCAAAAATGAGATTGTCAGCGGCTCATGGGGCACGCGTGCGGCTCCGGATGATAGGGCTGAGGACTAGGCGTTGCCTGCAACAGCAGGGCGCTCAAAAATAAGCGCGTCGGCGTGTTTCCGCCCGACCTCTTCATGGGCCTTGTCTTTTACGGTCCAGGTCAGCAATGGTTTTTTTGATTTGCGCCAGCGCGAGCAAAATGCGTTCGGCATGAGGTTGATATCGCAGGCCACAAAATCCGGTTTTGTGCGCTTTAGCCAGAAACTGAGAGCTGTCCGATTGCGCCAACTCAGCAGAAACTCCCTGCCAATAACCAAACCTCTTGCGTACTTGGGCATATATCGCTTGAACCATGTAACTATTCGAGGATCAAAACTCATGACCGCCACCGGGCCGCCATAGCCTTCAAAACAGTGGCGTACGCCTGCGCAGACCATTTGAATGTCGGTATCCTTGGAGGACTTTATTTCAACAAACACCGGGCGTCGCTCGTCGACCGCTTCAAGTATGTCAGGCAAGCTTGGTGCGGGAGCGCCCGAATTGCCAACCAGATATTTTTGCATCTGGGCAAAGCCGAGTTTGCGAACCGGACCGCTGCCGTTCGTCATACGGTCAAGCGTTTCGTCGTGAAAAACAATAATGATGCCGTCTGCGGTTGCTCGAACGTCAACTTCAACAGCATATCCTGCTTCCACAGCGGATTGTACCGCGGATAATGTGTTTTCTTCCTGTGCTGATCCTAGAGAGTGTAAACCCCGATGGGCAATATCATATTCGGTTAGCCAGGGAAAATCCCTTGGGCCTGTATCTTTGTCGATTTGGCCCATGGTTCAGGAAATCTCCACCAGTGCATCAATCTCTACCGGCACACCCAGCGGAAGCCCGTTGACACCAACGGCGGACCGACTATGCCGTCCTTTGTCACCAAATACATCCACCATCAGGTCGCTGGCGGCATTTATAACCTTTGGCTGGTCGCCAAATCCGTTGACGCCATTGACGAATCCACCAAGTTTAACCACGCGCTGCACCCGGTTCAGGTTACCGTCGCAGGCCGCATTCATTTGGGCGATCAGGTTTATAGCGCACAAGCGGGCAGCCGCGCATGCCTCGTCCAAGCTGACCGTATCGCCAACTATCCCATGATAGGCAACCTTGCCGCCCTGAAGCGGAATTTGCCCCGAAATGCTGATGATATTGCCCGTTTGAACAAAGGGAACATAGTTTGCCACTGGCGCGGCAGGTTCCGGAAGCTTGATACCAAGTTCGGATAAACGATCTTCGATACTCATTATTGTCCCTAGTTTGTTGCCCTAATCTCGTGAAATCAAACGCTAAAAAGCCTTCTCTAGCAACAAAAAAGAGGCCAGGGGCCTCTTTCATGTGTGTCCAAGCTGCCAAGTCGTGGCATCTATGCCGCCGACTGCCCTTTGTGACGGGACTGCTTGTTTCGATACATTGACTTGTCAGCACACTCAAAAACGTCGGCTGGATCGCTTTTGCCATCAAACGCGGTGCTGCCAACCGAACAGTTCACTTCAATCTCCGCACCTGCGTATTTTACCACACTGCCGTTAATTTGTTCCTGAAGGCGCGCGATGCGCTTGTGGCCCTGTTTTGCGTCGCAGCGTGTCAGCACGACCGCAAACTCGTCCCCGGCTATGCGCGCAACCGTATCTGTTGGGCGGACAAGAGCTTTTAGTTTTTTTGCCACAAAGCGAAGTACTGCATCTCCAGCCATGTGCCCATGAATGTCGTTGATTTCTTTAAAAGAATCCAGGTCGATGAAGCCAAGTGCACCCGTTTCCCGATGGCGGGCGGATGCAGCCAGAATTTGGCCCAGGGCCAAGCGCAGGCCGCGCCTGTTCGGAATACCGGTCAGTTCGTCGGTAACTGAAAGTTGCTCGAGAAAAGAAATACGTTCCTGCTGCTCGGACATGCGTTGCTCTGCAGCGGCGGCGTAGCTCAATACTTCGGTGATCAGTTGCCATCCCGTGCTGTCAAACTTCAGCTCGGCGTCAGCGGCAGTTCGCATGAGTTTGCTTGCGAGATTGCTGACATAAGGGTTAATTTCCGCCCGATTGTTTTTTACGTTCGCTGCTTGTTCGATCATCTCAGCCTCCGGTTTGTTTGCTAAAGATAAGCAACAGGCGTGCCACGCACGGAGTCCCGCATTGCAGGGCCTTTCAAGTTGTTGGTGGCGGTAAGATTTGCCGGGCGGCAATTTATTCGGGTATTTTTTTCCCAATTGAAGACGAGCCCGGCTTTTTGGACAGGGAGCGTCCCTTTTTGATTGCGGAACCACCAAACCTCCCGCGAAGGCTGTCCATCGCGCGTTCCGCATTTGCCTGTTTGGTGCGTTTTGGCTCTATAAGGTCAGGTTGGTCAGCTTCGGCCAAAGGCCGGAAATGGCTTACGCCAATACCGATTAATCTGTAAGGCGTGCCATCCACCATTGGTTTCAGCAGGTCTTGGCCGACCTCGAACAGGTTTCCTGCCAACTGTGTCGGGCTATCGAGTGTCCGTGATCTGGTGACTATCCGGTGCATACTGGTTTTCAATTTTAGCGTAATTGTCTGACCGGCAAGTTTCTTTCGCTTCAGGTCGTCAGCGACCGACTCTGACAGGGACCAGAGTTTGTCCTCAAGGGCCGCATAGTCCGCCAGGTCTTTGGCGAGCGTTCGCTCACTTGAGACGCTTTTCACTGCCGAAAGTGAATGAACCTGCCTGGTATCGATACCACGCGATAGCCGATAGAGTCGTTGGCCTATTTCACCATAACGCCGGATCAGGACGGCTTCATCCATGGTTTGCAACTGACCAATGGCAGTAAGGCCATCTTTCTTCAGTCGTTTCGCTGACTTGGCACCAATACCGTATATTCGGGTTATTGGCAGTTTCGAGAGGATATGGAGTTTGTCTGCGTCTCCAATGACGGTGAAACCACGGGGTTTATCCATGTCCGATGCTAATTTGGCCAGAAACTTGTTAGGGGCCAGCCCGACCGACACCGTAACGCCAATCTCTTTCTCAATCTCTGACATTAATTGAACAAGCAGGGCGGCTGGTGGTTTGCCATGCAGCCTGTCCGTGCCGCTCAGGTCAAGGAATGCCTCGTCGATCGAAAGCGGCTGTACTATTGGGGTGAGCTGCTTGAATTTGTCCTTAATTTGACGGCCTACCTGTTGATAGAGCTTCATTCTTGGGCGGATAATAACTGCATCAGGACAGAGTTTTTTGGCCTTGAACATGGGCATGGCAGATCGAACACCATTCATGCGTGCGATATAGCAGGCGGTAGAAACAACACCTCTGTGTTCTCCACCAATAATCACTGGTTTGCTGGCCAGCTCCGGATTGTCCCTTTTTTCCACCGACGCATAAAATGCGTCGCAATCGATATGGGCGATGGTTAGTGCGAAAAGTTCCGGGTGAGCGACAATTCGGGTGCGGCCGCATGCCGGGCAAGCCGGCGAAGACGAGCCGCTATCCTCAAACTGATGCTTGCAGGCCCGGCATATGGCGGGCGTCGGCAAGTGCCCTTGGGTATCGTCAGTCGATTGTTCCTCAGTGGTCATCACCTAGTCCCGAAGCAGCAGGCTTCTGAGATGGGTTTCAAGGTCGTGCCATTTGTCGATCCGAACATGGGCATGGTCCGCTTTGCCAATAAGGGCGGCAAGGCGCTCGTCAGCGACAAAATGCACACGGTGTACGTCAGGCGCGTGTTCGGCAACAGAAGCCAGTTGCGGCGGCAGATCATCGACAAACACGCTTTGATGGCCTGTGGCTCTATTAAGCTGTTGCATTGCAGGGCCCTTTTCGCCCGCATTCGAAATGACTGGGAAATTGAAGCCAAGGTCCCGGAGCGCAGTTTCCCGGCGCTTCCTGAACTGATGTGGCACGTTGGTAAGGATCGCAACCTGATACTCATCGGTAAGCGATTTCAAAGCATCTGCGGCGCCAGGCACGGCTGGCACGGTGTCGACGCATTCTTCAAAAAAACTGGAGATTAGTCGTTTAACCGCGTCCTGAGAGGCTGGTTCATCGCCTTCAATGGGAAAGATATTACCGCTCAACTGAAAGCTGGTAAGTCGAAGTTCATAGCCTTTGCTCACAAAAAAGGCCTCGAGGTGCTCTACAAATCGCAGCAACACCTCGTCCGCGTCGACGATCAAAAGCGGCGCATCCGGGCTGATTTTTTCAATGATTTCGGCGAGGTTTGTCATGTTTACCACTCCTGGCCAACGCCACCGCCAAGATCGCGCCACGCAGCTACAAGTTGTTCCGGGTTAAGTTTTTGAGCATTAGCCGCCTCCACAAGATCAGGCTCGTGTCCGATCAGAAACTCTAGAATACTGGCCAATGTTGCGGGTGTGGACAGAGTGGTTTTCAGGTTTTCGACGTCCAGCCCGGTAAGCGCAAGAAATCTCTCGCGCAAGTCATCGTTTTCCATGATGAAAGCAAACGCCCTGAGGGCGACGATGTCACTGGTTTCATTCTGCATTGTTAGTCGTCGTTGTTCCTGATGATCAGGTAGCCGTGCACCGGATTCCTTAGTCTCCAGGTATCTTCTATCCTAAAGCATCGCGTCTCAACAGTTTGTTAGGGAAATTTTGATTTAGTCTTTGTCGAGGCTTGTGTTTTCGAGCAAAGCACGCCTATTATCGGCGCTCGGTCGGGTGAATTGTCTGAGTGACTAGGAACTGTGGGGCCACATGAGTAAAAAGATTCTGATTGTCGAAGACAACGAACTGAATATGAAACTGTTCTGTGATCTGTTGGAAGCGCACAATTATGAGACCATCCAAACACGGGATGGTATGGCTGCGCTTGATTTGGCGCGTGTGCATGAACCCGATCTGATTTTGATGGATATACAATTGCCGGAAGTATCGGGACTTGAGGTCACAAAGTGGCTCAAGGAAGACGAAGACCTGCAGAAAATACCGGTTATTGCTGTCACCGCATTTGCGATGAAGGGTGATGAGGAAAAAATTCGCGAAGGTGGTTGTGAAGCCTATATCGCGAAGCCCATTTCCGTTAGGCATTTTTTGGACACTGTGAAACAATTTGCGGGATAGCCTTTAATGACAGCGCGCGTGCTGGTCGTGGATGATGTTCCCCCAAACGTCAAACTTCTTGAGGCCAAACTAACCAGTGAATACTTCGACGTACTCACCGCTTTCAGCGGCCCTGAGGCGCTGGAAGTTATTGCCAGAGAACACCCTGACATTGTGTTGCTGGACGTGATGATGCCCGGCATGGACGGGTTTGAGGTTTGCCGCCGCATAAAAGCGGATGCTGCAACAGCGCATATTCCTGTTGTCATGGTGACGGCGCTGGATCAGCCGTCTGACCGGGTAACCGGCCTTGAGGCTGGCGCAGATGATTTCCTGACCAAACCGGTGCAGGACCTGGCCCTTTTTGCCAGGGTGCGTTCGCTCGTTCGCCTGAAGGTGATGATGGACGAGTTGAGAAACCGGAAAACAACCGGGTCGTCACTGGGGTGGGATGACGAAGAGGTTATCGCCTATGACAACACCGCTCCCACCGACGGAGCCATATTGATTGTAGACGAGCAGGAGAGAGTCGTTGAGCGCATTGCCAAAGCGCTGGACGGTGTTGGTGAGCTTTCTTTTGTGCCAGGTGGTGAAGATGCGGCAGACCGGGCCAGAGAGAAAAACTATGACCTGATCATAGTGTCGCTGACAATGCGGGATACCGATGGCCTGCGGGTATGCTCGAAGCTTCGGTCATTTGAAGAAACCCGACATGTTCCGATTCTGGTTATGGTGGATGACGGCAACACCAAGTTGTTGGTCAGAGCGCTCGAAATGGGTGTGAATGACTATGTTGTGCGCCCGGTTGATAAGCTCGAGTTTCTGGCCCGTGTCAAAACCCAGCTGAAGCGCAAACGATTCGCTGATAAGCTTTGGGAAAACTTCCACCTGTCGATGCAGCTCGCCACGACGGATGCCGTGACCGGGCTATACAATCGTCATTATTTGACCAGTCATATGGATACGCGGATGGAAGCTGCCCAGAAGCAGGGCAAAGACCTTTCGATCCTGATGATGGATATTGATCATTTCAAGAATGTGAACGACACATATGGTCACGCTGTTGGTGACAAGGTCCTGAAGGAGTTTGCAAGCCGTGTGGGTCGCAATATCCGGGGCGTTGATCTGGCCGCCCGCTACGGCGGTGAGGAGTTTGTGGTAATGATGCCGGAAACGCCAGCTGACTGGGCTTTGATGATCGGGAATCGCTTGCGGGAGGAAATTGCCAACAAGCCGTTTGATTTCTCTTCGCCGGACGGAGACATTGCCATCACGGTGTCGATCGGTGTTGCAACCAGCAAAGAAGGACAGACGCCAGCACAGCTGTTGGAAGAAGCGGACAAGGCGCTTTATGAAGCAAAAGCCGCCGGGCGCAACAGAGTGGTTGTTGCTGCATAAACATCGTTCATAAAAAAAACGCCGCAGCCTGTGAGGCGCGGCGTTTTTCGTGATCAATCGGTGACCTAGATTACTTAATCTTGGCTTCCTTAAACTCTACGTGCTTGCGGACAACCGGGTCGTACTTGCGCTTGACCATCTTCTCGGTCAAAGTCCGCGGATTCTTTTTGGTCACGTAGTAGTAGCCGGTATCCGCTGTGCTCACCAGCTTGATCTTGATGCTGGACGGCTTTGCCATCTTTTTAACTCCAAGAAAACAGTTATCCTGACTGCGCTGTGCAGCCACGTTGAGCGCGCAAAATACCCATCAATCCGGTGAAGTCAAGGGGAGTCTGGAAAAATGCATGGTTTTTCCTTTTTTTGCCTGATTTTCACTTTTGCTAACAAACGCGTAACCATTTGTGTGGCATGACGGTTTCAGCACCTTAATACCAGTATCAGGAGTTTTGAGCGTCATGATGCAACAGGACATAATGGAAGAACTCAAAACGGAAGCCATCGACTCCGTCGAAGACCGTTTGCGAAATCTCCATGAAGCTGTTCAGGATTACAGCAATGGCTATATAAACGCAGCAGATGCGTTGGCAGCTGTGCGCCTTGAGGCCCATTCCCTGAAGAGTGTTGCAGCATCATTTGAGATGAAAGCGCTCAAGGCCATGTGCCATCGCTTTGAGGACTATTTCTTCAATGTGAAAGAACTCAACCCCGAGATCTGCAAGGACATTCAATTCTATGCGGACCGAATGGCCGAATGCCTGGACGGGTTTGTTCACGGTAAAGAAGTGGATGTCTCTTCTTTGATGCGCAAGCTGCCGAACAAGGCAGGTTTTGACGTCTCTGACATTACGGTGGCTGACATAGAAGTAATGCTGGTAATGGCGCCTGGTACAGCGACCAAGATTGTCACGAGGGAATTGCTGGAGTGCGGTTACCGGATGGTGAATGTCGCGACAACCATGGACGCTTTTCAACTAATTCCCGTCATGAAGCCCGATGCCGTCATTATCTCACGTGTCATGCCCGAGCTTTCCGGCATTGACCTCGCATGCGCCCTGAAAGCAATGCCAGCAACCCGTAAACTCCCTGTGGCGCTACTGGCGACTGAAAGCGGTTCACTGAAAGACCTGCCCGAGAGTGTGCCGGTCCTGAGGAAGGGCGCCAACTTTGCCGATGACGTTGCGGACGTCTTTGTAAAACTGGGTATCCTCTAGGCCTGCCAGAGCAAACCTGCGATACCCTCAATTGAACAGTTTGGAAATCCGCTTCCGCACGGTCGCAGGGTTGATCGGCTTCACCAGATAACCTTGTGCACCTACTTCTTTAGCCGCCCTCACATGGGCCAAGTCAGTGCTGCCGCTCATAAAAAGGACGGGAGTTAAAGATTTTCCGACGTCGAAACGAAGGTTGGCCGACTGTCGTAGTGTTCTGACAAAATCGATACCGTCCAGGCCACTCATCATGATATCGCACAGGATGAGGTCATAGCGTTTTGTGTCAAGTGCTTTCAATGCCTGCGACCCGTCGGGAGCTTTGTCCACTTCATCGAAACCAAGTTTTAAAAGCAACTTTTCAAGCATTTCCTGAAAGAGCTCCTGATCGTCAACAACCAGAACCTTTCGGCCTGCGAAATTTGCGGCATGTGTTTCCATTCTCGATCCCCAAAATCAAAGAGCTGATTCGAGAATTATACCATTAATAGTATTACTAACTTATAAATTGTTTTGAATGTTTGCCGGCAAACCGCTGCTATATCCGCTGCGGGCAGAGCTGTGTTTATCGCCGTTTTTTATGCGAAACGGTTTTTGTGCCTGTAGCGGCGCGTTTGTTGCTACGCGTGTTTGATCGTCGGCCGCGTTTTCGCATGAATTTGAGGTTTTTCATTTGCGGGTCATTGTCGGAGCCGGTGAGTTCCAGCTTCAGTCCGCCCGTAAAGCGGTTTGCCTCCGTCAGGCGGACATCGACCTTGTCACCAAGTTTGAAGGTTTGGCCGGTTTTTTCGCCGACGAGCGCATGGAGGGCTTCATCATGAAAATAATAGTCGTTGCCAATTTCCGAGATTGGGATCAAGCCGTCACCCCCGGACGGCTCCAGTTCAACAAACAATCCGAACCGCGTAACGCCGGTGATTCGACCTATAAATTCATCGCCCACATGATCAGCAAGATAAGAGGCCATATAGCGGTCAGTGGAATCCCTCTCGGCTGCCATCGCCCGGCGTTCGGTTGCTGAAATTTGCTCACCAATCCCTTCCATCTCTTCAATCTCTGCATCGGTGAGGCCGTCATCACCCAGGCCAAGTGCCCTGATCAGGCCTCGATGAACAAGCAAATCTGAATAACGACGAATGGGAGAGGTAAAGTGAGCATATTTGGGTAGTGCCAGCCCAAAATGCCCTCGGTTGTCAGGCGAATAATAGGCTTGCGTCTGAGACCGGAGGACAACCTGGTTTACCAGGTGCTCGTGAGCGGTGTCCTGCACTTTGTTCAATATTCCGTTGAACAAGCGAGGCATCATCACAGCGCCTTTTGTTAGTTTCAAATCCAGTGACGCCAGAAACTCCCGCAGGCTCTCGAGTTTGTCCATCGGCGGTTCTTCGTGCACCCGGTACATGGCGGCAGTTCGTTTTTTTTCGAGCTCTTCCGCTGCTGCAACGTTAGCCGCAATCATGAACTCCTCAACGATTCTGTGTGCGTCGAACCGTTCCCGTAAACTAATGCCGCGGACATGGCCTTGGTCATCGAGTTCGATTTTACGCTCAGGTAGATCGAGGTCCAGGGGTTCTCTTTTGGCCCGGGCTGTCATCAGTGCTTTGAAAGCATTGTGCAAGGGTTCCAGAACTGGCTTAAGTAACGGTTCGGCCTCAGCGTCAGGTGCTCCGTCGAGTGCTGCCTGAACACGTGCATAAGTGATGTTTGCGTGGCTATTCATCAGGCCTCGCACAAATTTGTGGCGCAGTTTATTACCGTTTTTGTCGAACCACATATGAACAGCCATGCAAGCTCGGTCCTCGCCGGGCTTCAGGCTGCACAGTCCGGCTGACAAGGCTTCCGGTAGCATGGGCACCACCCGGTCGGGAAAGTAACAGCTGTTACCGCGCTTGGTGGCTTCCCGGTCAAGCGCGCTTTCAGGCCGCACATAGTGAGCCACGTCTGCGATGGCGACTAGCGTGTGCCAGCCGTCCGGGTTTTTGGGGTCGGTATCAGGTTCGGCCCATATGGCGTCGTCGTGATCGCGCGCGTCGACGGGGTCGATGGTGATAAGCGGAATTTGGCGCAAATCCTCCCGTTTATCCAGCGTGACCGGCTTGGCGTTATCCGCCTCCTGCAACACATTTTCAGGAAATTCGTTCGGAATATCATGAGCATGGATTGCTATCATACTGATGGAGCGAGCGTCACTGACATCGCCGAGGCGCTCTCGTACCCTTGCGCGCTTGGGGCCCATATCGCGGCGACGTCGAAGAACGGGTTCCGCCGTCACCAGCTCGCCGTCAACGGCACCACGCACATCGTCGCGGTCAACCCAATACTCGTCTCTGTTTTTCTTGTCGATTGGATGGATGCGGCCGCCATTTTCACCGCCGTGAAACACGCCGAGTATGCTGCGAGGTGAAGCCTTCAACAACTTCAATATCTGGGCACGGTATGTCGGCGGATCGTCCTTAATCGGAATCAGGCGCACCAGGGCACGATCACCAGGGCCCAGGGCAGGGTGCTTCTTTCGTTTGTCATCGCTCAGATAGATTGTGGGTGCAGGCTCGCTTCTATCCCATTTGACCGGTCTCAGGAGAGCGTCACCATGTTTATCCAGCCCGGAAAATTCAACCACTTGGACACCCGGCAAACGGTCTGCAGGTCGAAGTGCCCGACCAGCATCCTGCGCGATCAGGCCGTCATTCAACATCTCTCTGAGTAGTTTTTTAAGAAGGACCTTATCGGGTCCTTTGATCTGGAATGCGCGTGCCAGCTCGCGCTTGGTAATCTTGCCATTACCTTCACGTAAGAACGTTAAAATGTCGTCGCTTGTCGGAAACCTGTCGGTTTGTTTGGGGTTTGGCAAGGCCAATCCAATCTGTGTAATTTTCTAGGCCTCAGGAAGCCTTTTTACGCCGCGTGGTCTTTTTCTTGGACGCCTTAGCCGCAAGCCATTCAAGGGCTTGTTCCATGGTCACAGACTCTGGCTCGGTTCCTTTAGGCAGCGTCGCATTGACCCTGTTGTGGTTCACATAGGGTCCATAGCGTCCATCCAGAACCCGCACGGAAGCTCCGTCGTCCGGATGTTCGCCGAGTTCCTTGAGAACGGTTTTGGCGCCACCTTTTTTGGCGGCAGCATCGGCAATCGCTGCCACCGCGCGGTTCAGGCCAACGGAAAAGACTTCGTCGGAAGACGCGAGCTTGCCGTACACACCGTCATGCGCGACATAAGGGCCATAACGTCCGATCGCCGCCGTGATAGGTTTGCCAGTTTCAGGGTGCTTGCCAACTTCACGGGGCAGGGAGAGCAATTGTATGGCCTTTTCCAGGTCAACATTGGCAACATCCATATCCTTTGGAATGGTTGCACGCTTGGGTTTTTCACCCTTTTTGGCTTCCCCAAGCTGGATGTACATACCAAATCGGCCCGACTTGATGGCGATTTCCTCGCCGGTTTCCGGGTCTACACCCAGAGCGCCGGGTGCTGCATCTTCCTCGTTCTCATTATCGGCCTTTTGGCCGAATGGCCGAGTGTAGGCGCAGTCAGGATAGTTTGAACATCCGACGAACGCACCGTATCTGCTGGTTTTCAAGCCAAGACGTCCGTCTTCGCAGTTGGGGCATTTCCGGGGGTCGTTCCCGTCCTCTGCGCGCTCAAACATCATCGGTTCAAGGAATTCGTCCAGTGCATCGATCACAACTGCATTGCGCACACCCAGAATCTCTTCTGTTTTAGGTTTGAACTCGGTCCAGAATTCGCGAAGCAGCTTTTTCCAGTCTTCTTTGCCGGCTGAGACATGATCAAGACGGGTTTCGAGATTGGCCGTGAAGTCGAACTCCACATAGCGCTCGAAAAACTTCTCCAGGAATGCCGTAACAAGACGGCCCTTATCTTCAGGTACGAAACGGTTGCGGTCCATCTGAACGTAATTGCGGTCGCGCAACACAGTCAGAATAGAGGCGTATGTGGACGGGCGACCGATGCCAAGTTCTTCCATGCGTTTTACGAGGCTGGCCTCCGTGAAGCGCGGTGCCGGTTCGGTGAAGTGCTGTTTGGGTTTCACCTCATTCAGGGAAACACTTTCGCCTTCAGTGACGTTTGGCAGAAGCTTTTCGGCTTCATCGTCTTCGTCGTCTTTGCCTTCCTGGTACACTGACAGGAAACCATCAAACTGGACGATGGTGCCAGTTGCTCTGAGTTCGGCGGACTTGTCGGCGTTAAACAGGGTAATTGTCGTGCGCTCGAGTTGCGCGCTTTCCATCTGGCTCGCAACAGTCCGGCGCCAGATCAATTCGTAGAGTTTGAGCTCATCGGCATCCAGCGCATGTGCCACATCAGCGGGCCGGCGCATGGGGTCGGTAGGACGAATGGCTTCGTGCGCTTCCTGAGCATTTTTGGCTTTAGTCTTGTAGATACGCGGCGATGCGGGCAGAAAACGTTCGCCGTATCGATCCGTAATCATTTGCCGGGTTGCGTTCAAGGCCTCTTGGGCGATGCCAACGCCGTCCGTACGCATATAAGTGATCAGACCAGTGACTTCACCTTCCAGCGACTTGCCTTCATACAGGGCCTGCGCCACCCGCATGGTGCGGTTTGCCGCAAAGCCCAGTTTGCGGGCCGCTTCCTGCTGAAGAGTGGATGTGGTGAAGGGTGGTTGAGGGTGTCTTTTGGCTGGCTTTCGTTCAACTGACGCCACACTGATAGGCTCATTGCGCACCCGCTCAACCGCAGCTTGTGCCTGTTCTTCGTTCTTAATGTCATGCTTGGCGAGTTTGCTGCCATTCAGCGCAAAAAGGCGTGCATTAAAAGACTTGCCTGTTTGGGCACCGAGCGCCGCTTCGACAGACCAGTATTCCTGCGGTACAAAGGCTTCGATTTCAGCTTCCCGGTCGCATACCAGTCGCAGGGCGACCGATTGTACCCGGCCTGCAGATCGGGCGCCGGGCAGCTTTCGCCAAAGAACCGGCGACAGAGTGAACCCAACCAGATAGTCAAGGGCGCGTCGTGCCAGATAGGCTTCGACCAGTTCGTCGTCCAGATCCCTGGGTTCCGCCATTGCTTTCAGAATAGCGGACTTGGTGATCTCGTTGAAGACGACGCGTTTCACGTCAACGTCCTTGAGGACCTTCTTCTTTTTCAGCACCTCAAGAACGTGCCAACTGATTGCCTCGCCTTCCCGGTCGGGGTCTGTTGCGAGATATAGACGGTCCGACTCTTTCACCGCTTTGGCGATTTCAGTGAGCCTTTTGCTTGAGTCGCGGTCTACCGACCATGCCATTTCGAAATCATTGTCCGGCAAGACAGACCCGTCTTTTGCGGGCAAGTCCCGAACATGGCCAAAACTGGCTAAGACTTTGTAATCTTTGCCAAGATACTTGTTGATTGTCTTCGCCTTGGCTGGCGACTCCACGATAACGACGTTCATAAACCTATGTGTCTCCGCGAGGCACACCGCAAGAATAAGCGGCTAATAATGGCTTCCAATATTGTCCTCACCTAGAGGCTACCGGCAGCTATTGCAATGGGATTGTGCATTTTTCAATCAATTCTGCTGTAGCGGGCGCCGACGTGACGCGCCACTTTTCCTTCGAGCTCAAGCATCTGCAACTCGGCAAGTATGCCGTGTGCATCCTGCCCTGAAAGGGCGACAATTTCATCCACATGTAACGGGCTGGGGCTTAGCAGCGACAATAGTCCGCTTTGTGTTACTTTGGCTGGTTTTGGGTGTCTGGAGCGAGCTTCCGGCATTCCAGCGGCAGTTGCCTCAAGTGGCGTCGTCGCGAGCACTTGTCGGGGAGTTTCTGGAAACTCTGCAAAAATGTCCTCTGCGCTGCGAACCAGAATAGCGCCATCCTTGATCAGTTGATTGGCACCCGCGGAGCGGGGGTCGAGCGGCGAGCCGGGCACGGCAAATAATTCACGCCCTTGATCGGCGGCAAATCTCGCCGTGATCAGGGAGCCCGATCGAGCGGCAGCTTCAACGATAAGCACGCCGTCAGACAAACCGGAGATAATTCTGTTGCGGCGCGGGAAATGACGCGCGAGTGGTTTCATGCCCGGTGGCATTTCGCTTACCAGCAGGCCATTTTCGACCAGTTGGAAGTATACGTCCCTGTTTTCTTCCGGATATATGACATCCAGGCCCCCCGCGAGGCAGGCGATAGTTCCTGTGTGCATCGCAGATAAATGCGCTGCCGTGTCGATGCCGCGCGCCATGCCTGAAACAATAACAATGCCCTCCTTACCCATGTCGGAAGCCAGTGCGCTTGTTATCTTGCGGCCCGCGCCGCTGGCGTTTCTCGCGCCGACAATGGCGCACAGTTTCCCTTCAAACAGCGTCGAGTTGCCTCGCCAGTACAACAGAGGCGGCGCATCAGAAAGTGCTGCCAGTCTATGAGGATAGGCGGTAGTGCCAGACAGGACAATTTGCAACCCGGCGGCATGCGCGGCTTCAAGTTCCTGTTCGGCGTTTGCGAGCGAACAGACCTTATGCGCGTTTGGCCCATCCAGCAGCGCATCAATCGCCAATGGCGCAGTTTCATGTTTTTCAATGAGCTTATGGAAGGTTACAGGGCCAATTGAACGGCTTCTGGCAAGTCTGATGTGATCGACAATCTGCTGATCGGTGGGGGTCATTATTCAGTCTTGTTTTTTTTGCCGATGCGAGATTCGGTACCATCAAGGATGCGTCCAATATTTTCATGGTGACGCAGGAAGATCATCAATGTCATGCCGGCGATGAATATCCAGTCGGGGCCCCCTGAAAGGAAGTAGCTGATCGCTGGCGCGGCAGCGGCGGAAAACAGCCCGGCGAGGGATGACATTCTAAAGAGCGCAGCAACTGCCAGCCAGGTCAGCCCGGCGCCCAATCCCACAAGGGGGGAAACTGCAAACAGGGTCCCAAAAAAAGTTGCGACGCCTTTACCCCCCTGGAACTTCAGGTAAACGGGGAAACAGTGACCGATAAAGGCGGCAAGGCCTGCGGCAGCTGCGAGGTCCGTGAGGCCAAAAGCATATCCGGTAACAAGTACGGCAATGGCACCTTTTCCTGCATCAAGCAGCAGAGTAAGCAAGGCCAGGTCCTTGCGGCCGGTCCGAAGGACATTGGTTGCCCCGATATTGCCGGACCCTATGTCCCGGATGTCGCCAAGGCCGGCAAGCCGGGTGATCACAAGGCCAAACGGTACCGCGCCGAGCATATAACTCAGAAAAAAAACCGTTCCTGCCAGAATGGCCTCATCCATTTGTTCAATCCCGTTCAAACACTGTGACGCCGTCAGCGATGGTTTTCCAGACTTCACCCTGAACCGGCAAGGTGTCAAAAGGTGTGTTTTTTGCCGCAGAAATCATGTTTTTCTCAGAAATCCGTGACGGTTTGTTCGGATCGAAAACCACAAAGTCAGCAAAAGACCCTGGCGCCAGATTTCCAGTAGGCAACCCAAGCAGGGTTGCCGGGTTACTGGTCAGGGTCTTCAGAAGTGTCATCAAGCTCAGCTTGCCACTGTGGACGGGCGCCAAGGAGAGAGCAAGCAGGGTTTCAAATCCGACAATACCGTCTGCCGCCTGGGCAAACGGTAGTCGTTTGACGTCCTGGCTTTTGGGCGAGTGATCGCTGACCAATGTATCAATTGTGCCGTCTGCCAGGCCTTCAATCAGGGCAACGCGATCATCGTCCGAGCGAAAGGGCGGACGCACTTTCGCAAACGTGCGATATCCTTCAAGCGCATTATCGTTCAGGTGCAGGTAATGTGGTGCGGTTGAGCAGGAAACCTTGATGCCTTTTGCCTTGGCCCGCCGAATGACATCTACACCCTCGCGCGAGGAAATCAGTGCAAAGTGCAATCGTGCGCCTGTTAACTCGGCAAGCCGAATATCCTGTTCGATCTGGATAACTTCTGCGGCCACAGGAATGCCTGAAAGTCCAAGACGCGTCGCGGTTTCTCCTTCATGGGCTACGCCGCCTGCAGCAAGTTCGGGGTTTTCAGCAAATTGGACAACAAGGGCATCAAAATGATTGGCGTATTCAAGCAGGCGTCGCATAACCTGTGCATTGGCAACAGCCCTGTTGCAATCAGTGAATGCCACTGCGCCTGATTGTTGCATCTGGCCGATTTCCGCGATTTGCTCTCCCCGCATGCCCTGCGTTGCAGCTCCCATGGGGTATACACTGACAACCTGACTGTCTACCGAGCGGTGACGAATACGTTCGACGACGGCGTCGGTATCAATGATGGAAGTCTGGTCAGGCTGCAGGATGATTGTCGTTATCCCGCCCGCCAGCGCCGATTGTGGGTCAACCGCATGCGCTCGCATGTCTATAAAGCCGGGACAAAGAACGCGTCCTCCGCAGTCAACGACGGTCTTTGCTTGATCTGTCGCTACATCAGGGCCGCTGGCTTCAATGATGTTGCCATCAACGATGATGGTGCCAGGTCCGTCATAGTCGGTTGCGGGGTCGATGAGCCGGGCATTGGTGAAAGCAGTTTTCATGATGCTGCTTCCTTTCGCAAGTTGCGGGTCAGCACATCAATACAGGCCATGCGCACCGCTACCCCCATTTCCACCTGCTCCTCAATCGCCGACCGATCCAGGTCGTCAGCAACATCTGATGCGATCTCGACACCCCGGTTCATGGGGCCAGGATGCATAACCAGAACGTCTTCTTTAGCTGCACGCAGTTTTTCCCGGGTCAGGCCCCAGAAATGGAAGTATTCCCGCAGGGAAGGCAGAAATGCTCCTTGCATGCGCTCGCTTTGCAGGCGCAACATCATCACAACATCCGCCCCTTCAAGGCCTTTTTCCATATGATGAAAAACTTCCACACCCAGTCTGTCGACGTCTGCAGGCAAAAGTGTTGGGGGCGCGACAACCCGCACGCGGGCTCCCATGGCATTCAGTAAATAAATGTTGGACCTTGCAACCCGGCTGTGGGCGACGTCGCCTGAAATGACAATTGTCTGGCCATGAATGCTGCCTTTGCGGCGCCGAATGGTGAGTGCGTCCAGCAGAGCCTGTGTTGGATGTTCCGACCGGCCATCGCCGGCGTTGATAACTGCACAGTCCATTTTTTCTGACAGGAGCTTGACGGCTCCGCTGTCGCCGTGGCGCATCACAAGCACATCAGGGTGCATTGCATTGAGCGTTGCCGCCGTGTCGAGCATTGTCTCGCCTTTTTTGATAGACGATGTACCGGTGGACATGGAAATCGTGTCCATCCCCAGACGCTTACCGGCGATTTCGAAACTCATCAATGTGCGCGTTGAATTCTCGAAGAAAAGATTAATCTGCGTTAGCCCGCGGCAGGTTTCTGTTGACTTGATTGCCTGACGGTTCAGGTCAACATAGCCATCGGCCACATCCAGCAGATGTTTGATGGCAGTCGGGTCCAGGCCCCATATGCCCAACAGGTGTTTGTGCGGAAAAAGTGTGCCCGAAGGCGGAGCAACGTCCGCGCGCGGGTAGGATGACTGATCGGTCGAATGCGTGCTCATTAAAGTGGCCTTATAGGGACAAATTGACCCCCCCGCAAGTTGCTTCTGGCAACAGGGCTCAATCTGCAGACCTGAGGTGATCTACATCGCGTGCAGCGCGCCCTGCAAAATATAGGCAGCGGCCATTTTATCGACGAGCTGCTTGCGACGGTCGCGGCTTCGATCAGCTTCGATCAATGTGCGTTCCACAGCGGATGTGGAAAGCCTTTCATCCCATAAGGCCTGCGGCAGGTCGATCTTCTCCGCTAGGTTTCTTGAAAAGGCCATTGTTGATTGGCAGCGTGGTCCTTCTGACCCGTCCATATTGACCGGCCACCCAAGCACAAAACCACCAACTTTCTGACCCTCGACGATCTCCCGCAGGCGCGCCACGTCGTTCTTGAATTTTGTGCGCTTGATGGTTTCCATTGGTGTCGCAATTGTCAGCGTTGTGTCGGACAAGGCCAGACCAATCGTTTTACTACCGATATCTAGTCCAAGCAGACGATAGCCCGGGCTTAATCGAACTTTCAGTTCTTGAATCGGTAAGACAGTATTGGTCATGGATGAGCAGCTTTCCATGCGGCGACACGTGATGCAGCGTTCCGACGGATGTTGCCGTAAAACATGTGATAGTCATACACATGATAGTTTTCACCGCTCATCTTGAATTCTTGCCAGGCCTCGCCGGGTTCGGTGTCCAGAACAAGAAAGCCGTTGGCGTCGCACGTCGCGCCGCTGAAGCCTTTGACAGGTTCTGTCAAGGCTTGGTCGTCAGGCACGCGAGTCTGAGCGCCTTCGTTGGCTGCCGCGGCTGCTGTGCCATCAATGGTCCATGTAAGGGGGTTGGTGCATAACATCTTCGTGCCGGCTCGCGGTACGCCTGCCAAGCTGGTGGTTGATTGAAAATAGTCCTGGATACCCGCGGTATCGCCACCTCTGCCAAACGTTTGATAAGACACGACACACTGCGTGTCTGTTGCGTCAGCACAAGCCCTGATACCCGCCATAGGACCGAGATCCGCTTCAAGACTGACGGGCCACCCAATGATGTAGGTGGCGACCATACGGTCAGCGAGCGGTGTGCCAGCCACTTTCTGCTGCAGTAATGCAAGAAGATGCAATGACCCCTGACTGTGACCTGCCAGAATGAAAGGCCGCCCTTCGCTGCGCTCAGCAACAAATTGATCAAAAGCGTTCAGGACGTCGGTGTAGGCATAAACAAGCGCTTGCAGCCCGTCTCCTTCTTCGTCAAAAAAGGCGCCAAAGGTTGCCTGTCGATAGCGAGGTGCAAAAATCCTTCCTGCAAGGTTGTAAGCACTGGCCTGCATCTTGAGTACGCGTTTTTCGAGGCGTAAGTTGGCGTCTGCCGCTTCCAGCGGCGCGTTCCAGGTGTCGCTGCTCAAGTAGGTTGTTGGGTGCACAAAAAAGACATCAACATCCGGCACTACCGCGATACTGACCTCGCCTTCGGGGCGAGCATTCGCAAATGTATTGAGGCCGGGCAGGGCCACCCAGTTCGAGTCGTCTGAATAGTCCAGTGGCTGATCGCTGATTGCGCTAAATGGCTCGGAGGGAGTGAAGGCAATCCTTAGCGCCCGAACGGGGTCAGACTGTATCCACAGGAAAAAGGCAAGTACCAGAACTATTGCCGCTGCAACAATCCACAGGAAGATTGCTGCTGGTTTTGCTTTGCTGGCCATGTCTGTTTCTCCGGCTATTTTTCAACGTTTGATGAATTGGGCCAATATGCCATCAAAATATCATCAATCAAACGGTTATTGTCATATTGCACTGCGCCAACCCGGCGGCCTTCTATGGTGAAACCGAATTTCTCGTACAAAGCTAGAGCTGGTGAGTTGTCTTCATGTACATGTAGCTCAATTTTGTCCAGTCGCGGATTTTCGGCAACCCATTTGACAAAATTGTTTAGCAGAGCCGTGCCTATACCATGGCTTCGCCAGTCAGGGTGAACGGACATTGCAAAGGTTGTGATGTGGCAAACCCGTGCCCGTCGGTCGGTCCAGCTTTCGAGCACACCTGTAATCTTGCCTTCAGACGTTGCAATCAGGCAAGTTTCGTATGGGTTGACTGCCTTGCCAGCTAACCAGAAACGCTGCTTCAGGACACTGACCCCAAATTCGGCGGGCAGTGTGATCAGGTGGTCGCTGGTCTGGTAAATCAGCCGCATGTAGCGATTCAGTTTGCCTGCATCACCAACTTTTGCCGGTCGGATGTCAAATTTTGCGGCTGTCATACTGATTCCCTGCTTGCGGCAACGCGTCACTGGCGCTAAGTTCCGCGCTGATTTCAGCAGATTTTTGGGCATTGCCCAACACTAATCATGCCTAACAGGAATTTTTCATGTCCAATATCGACAAGGCAACCGTTGCCAAGATTGCGCGGCTTGCGCGGATAAAGATTGATGAAGAAAAGCTCGAGCCTATGGCGGGCGAGCTTAATAACATCCTCGGATGGGTTGAACAGCTTGCAGAGGTCAACACTGACAACATCGAACCCATGTCGAGTGTAGTGGATGCCAAGCTTCGCTGGCGCGAGGACACGGTGAACGACGGCGACAAGGCAGATAGCGTGTTGAAAAATGCACCCAATGCAGAGTTCGGCTTTTACGCTGTGCCTAAAGTAATTGAGTAGGGGCCTGTTATGAGTGACCTGACCACATTGAAAATTGCTGAGGCACGTGATCTTCTCAGGAAGGGCGACCTGACAGCGCGTGAGCTTACCGAGGCACACATCGCGGCCGTTGACGCCGCTGATTCCCTGAATGCCTACATTGAAAAGACACCCGAGATTGCCCTTGGGCAGGCCGATGCCGCTGATGCGCGCATAAAGGTTGGCAATGCAAAAGGTATGACGGGTATCCCTATAGGAATTAAAGACCTGTTTGCGACAAAGGGTGTGCATACGCAGGCCTGTTCCCATATTCTTGATGGCTTCAAGCCCGAATACGAAAGCACAGTGACCCAAAACCTGTGGGACGACGGTGCAGTGATGCTGGGCAAGCTCAACATGGATGAGTTTGCGATGGGGTCCTCGAATGAAACGAGCTACTACGGTCCGGTGAAGAACCCCTGGCGCGCCAAGGGTAGCAACAGTGATTTTGTACCGGGCGGTTCGTCGGGCGGTTCGGTGACGTCTGTTGCGGGTTATGCGGCGATGGGGGCGACAGCATCGGATACAGGCGGCTCGATCCGTCAGCCTGCCGCATTTACCGGTACGTTTGGCATGAAACCAACATACGGTCGTTGCAGCCGGTTTGGTATGGTGGCATTTGCCAGCTCACTGGATCAGGCCGGGCCTATCACCCGAGATGTACGGGACGGTGCTATTATGCTTGAAAGCATGTCTGGGTTTGACCCCAAGGACAGCACGTCGGTGGATGTGCCGGTGCCAAACTTTGAAGCAGCGCTGACCGGCGATATCCGCGGCATGAAAATAGGTATTCCCCAAGAGTATCATCTTGCAGGCATGCCGGGTGAAATTGAAGCGCTGTGGCATCAGGGTATTGAGTGGATGAAGGCGGCTGGTGCTGAAGTGGTGGACATCAATCTGCCGCACACAAAATATGCTCTCCCAACATACTATATTGTTGCGCCTGCAGAAGCGTCTTCAAACCTGGCGCGGTATGATGGCGTACGGTATGGCCTGCGCAATGTGCCGGAAAACGGCGGCCTGACGGACATGTATGAAGCGACCCGTGCAGCGGGTTTTGGCGAAGAGGTGAAGCGCCGGATTATGATCGGCACCTACGTCCTGTCAGCAGGCTACTACGACGCCTATTACCTGAAAGCACAGAAAGTTCGCCAACTGATATACGATGATTTCAAGCGCGCGTTTGAGAAAGTTGATGCGATCCTGACGCCAACGGCACCAAGTGCGGCCTTTGCTTTTGGTGAAAAATCCGACGACCCGCTGGCGATGTACTTGAACGATGTCTTCACGGTGCCTGCCTCACTGGCCGGCCTGCCGGGATCGAGTGTCCCTGCGGGCCTTAGCGCAGACGGGCTGCCGCTTGGACTTCAAGTGCTTGGCAAGGCGTGGGACGAGGAAACCGTTCTAAAGGTTTCGGGTGTGATTGAAGAAGCGGCGGCTTTCACGAGCCAGCCAGATCTGTGGTGGAGGTAAGGCCATGAGTAGCTATCGTATTCAAGGCGCAACCGCCGACTGGGAAGTTGTGATCGGGCTTGAGGTCCATGCACAGGTTATTTCCAACGCCAAATTGTTTTCCGGGGCCTCTACGGAATTTGGTGCTGAGCCAAATGCGCAGGTGTCGCTCGTTGACGCCGCCATGCCGGGTATGCTGCCAACCATAAACGGTGAGTGTGTGCGTCAGGCGGTTCGCACGGGGCTTGCTCTCGGGGCCCAGATCAACAAGTTTTCGGTATTTGACCGAAAAAATTATTTTTACGCCGACCTGCCGCAAGGATACCAGATCAGCCAGTTCAAGCACCCTGTAGTGGGCGAGGGGACTGTAACCCTTGATCTTGAAAGCGGAACCACCAAGGAAGTTGGCGTTGAGCGTATTCACCTTGAGCAGGACGCAGGTAAATCGATGCACGATCAGCATCCGCAGTTCACTTATGTGGACCTGAACCGGTCTGGCGTTGCCTTGATGGAAATCGTTTCAATGCCGGATATGCGTAGTCCGGATGAGGCAGGCGCTTACTTGACAAAACTGCGTACGATTCTTCGCTATATCGGCTCCTGCGACGGCAACATGGAGCAGGGCAGCATGCGGGCGGACGTGAACGTGTCAGTGCGCAAACCCGGTGATGCGCTCGGTACACGCTGCGAGATCAAAAACGTGAATTCCATCCGTTTTGTCCGGCAAGCCATTGAGGTCGAAGCCCGTCGTCAAGTCGACATCATTGAAGCAGGTGGTACCATCGATCAGGAAACCCGTCTGTTTGACCCGGTGAAGGCTGAGACGCGTTCGATGAGGTCAAAGGAAGAAGCGCATGATTATCGTTACTTCCCGGACCCCGACCTGCTGCCGCTGGAATTTGACGACGCCTTTATTGAAGCGGCGCGCGAGAGTTTGCCCGAACTGCCGGACGATAAAAAGGCGCGCTTCATGGAGGCGCTTGGCCTGAATGACTATAACGCCAGTGTTCTGGTTGCCGAGAACGAGTCGTCTGACTATTTCGAAACACTCGTTGCGGCCCTTGCAAAAGCTACCGGTAAAAGCCCAACCGATATTGCGGTGAAGGCGTCAAACTGGCTTACAGGCGACCTGTTCGGGGCGCTCAATAAAGCCAGTAAGCCAATTACCGAGAGCCCCGTGTCAGCGGAACAGGGTGCCGATCTGTTGGCGCTCGTTGAAGACGGCACGATCTCAGGACGCATCGCCAAGGATGTTTTCGAGATCATGTTCGAAACGGGCAAAGATGCAGGCACGATCGTTGAGGAAAAAGGCCTCAAGCAGGTTTCGGATACCGGTGAGATCGAGAAGATTATCGACGAGATTATTGCGGCCAACCCCGGCCAGCTGGAGCAGTACCGTGCTGGCAAAGACAAACTGCTGGGCTTCTTTGTCGGGCAGGTGATGAAGGCGACACAGGGCAAGGCAAACCCGGGTGTGGTGAACAAATTGCTCAAGCCGAAACTCGACGGCTAGCCAGCTAATTCAGCGAAGAATTTATAGAGCCCGCTCCCGAGCGGGCTTTCTATTTGGGACTAGGTGTTATGTTGTTGCGACAAGTGGTGATGCCTAGATAGCGTTGCTCGGCTAGAATTGCCTTTCAAGAATGGGAGGTGAAGATGGCTGTCATGGAACTGAACAGGCGTAGTGTAGTCCAACTCATTTCAGCAGCAGGTGCTGTTACACTGATGGCGCCAACCACCGCTTTTGCGGCAGGCCGCAGCACTTTGTCAGCTGACAACATGACTGTTCCTCTCGTCAAAATTAACCCTGACAATAGCGCCGTCATCTACAGTACGAGCCCGGATATGGGGCAGGGAACTTCTACAGGCCTTGCCATGATGATCGCCGAGGAACTTGATCTCGACTGGGACAATGTGTCGGTTGAAATTCTTCCGCTTAAACGTCACAGAGGTGCAAACGGACGGATGCGCCACACCTATGTGCCGCAAACCGCTGGTGGCAGCGGCAGTATTCGGCGAAACGCGGACCTAATACCAAATCTGGCCGCTCAGGGGCGTGATATGTTTGTCCGCGCAGCGGCGAAGGCCTGGGGTGTGCCCGCCGACAGTCTGACAACTGAAGATACCAAGGTAATCCATAGAGCATCGGGGCGGTCTGTCCGGTATGCAGATTTGACAGAGGAAGTGGCTGAGTTGGTTCCCGACGAGGGGGTGCAGCCCAAAGACCGCAAAGACTACCGGATCGTCGGAACGCCGCGTGTCCTCAATGCCAGTCATGACATTGTGACCGGTGCGCCCGTTTTTGGCCTGGACCAGGAAATTCCCGGCATGTTGCATGCCGTTATTTCCCGCTGCCCTCATTTTTCGGGCTCGGTAAAGTCAGTGGATGATGGGGAAGCCCGCAAAGTGGCAGGTGTCCGCGACGTCATTACAATGGAGCAGGCTGACCGGGACGGCCCGCTGGCCTGGACGCTGGTGGCCGGAGTTGCTGTGGTGGCAGATAGCCTTTGGGCGGCAAAGAAGGCCCGTGACCTGTTGGAAATCGAGTGGCATGCAGGCGGATTTTCGAACTATAGCTCAGCTGATATGGAGAAGTTGAGCCTTGATATTTTGAATACCGATACCGGTTTTGAAATCATCGATTTTGACGGTGACGGGCTTCGCGACGAAGGTAATTTTGATGCGGCTCTGACCGCATCCGCTGAAACACATGATGCGCTCTACTGTGTGGCCCATATTGCTCACGCACTAATGGAACCCCATTCTGCAATAGCTGATGTGCAAGCTGACAGCATTTACATAAATGTGCCATGTCAGCATCCCTATAGGGTTCAGGATATTGCACACGACATTACTGGAATCGCGCACGAGAACATCAAGGTCGATGTGTCCCGTTCGGGCGGTGCATTTGGTCGTCGCTGGGAAAAAGACTATCCTGCGGAAGCCGTTTGGTTATCCCAAAAAATCAAAAAACCAGTCAAAGTCACATGGACGCGGGAAGACGAACTCACCCAGGACCGTTTCCGAAATGCCAACAACTACCGGATGACCGGCGGCGTAGACGACAGTGGCAAGCTCCTTGCTCTTCGCCAGCGGGTGGTCTCGGGCTATCCGAGCCGACACGCAGACAAGTTGCCACCGGTTGAGTGGGCGTATGAAGATTTGATGGGGTGGCATTTTACGGTGGGCCTCATAGAGAACCATCGCATGGAGCATCAGTTCCGACCAAGTCCGGTACCGCGCGGGCCCTGGCGTGCGCCCGGCAGCGTTAACAGTGCATTTGCGCAAATGAGCTTTCTGGATGAATTGGCGCACAAATCTGGGAAAGATCCGCTCGAGTTTCAGTTGTCGGTGCTTGCACCCTACAGAAAACTGGGAGATGGACGGTATCCGTTTGACACCGCTCGTATGGCGGCCTGTTTTGAGCGGGCGGCAGCGGAAGCTGATTGGGCAACTCCTTTGGCTGAAGGCCGCGGCCGCGGAATTGCCGGCTATTTTTCTCACCTGTCCTATGTGGCACATGTTGTGGAAGTGTCGGTGGTGGACGGATTTCTGACGGTGGAAAAAGTGACCACTGCAGCGGACTGCGGGTTTGTCATAAATCCGCTGAGCGTCAAGGCGCAGATTGAAGGCGCCATCCATGACGGCCTTTCAGTCGCTCTGGGCCAGGAGATCACGGTTGAGCGTGGCGCAGTCGTTGAAACCAACTTCGATAGCTATAAAATGTCTCGCATCGATCGTGCTCCCAAGCAGATCGATATTCATTTGATAGAAGGGTCGAAAGATTCCACTGGCATGGGCGAACCCGCTATTCCGCCGTTTGCCCCCGCACTTGCCAACGCCATATTCAAGGCAACCGGAAAACGCGTTCGTCGTTTACCCATCGCTGATCAGCTGGACATCTAAATTCCCGTTTCGTTCATCTGAGCGCCCTATTTATGCCACGCTGGCATATCACTCTGTCGTGAATGGCCATTGTCTGGGCAAGGAGACATGACCATTTTTAATTGACGAAGGGGTTCATGTTGCGTTCAGTTGACCGCTGTATGCTGGGGCAACATTGGTTGGAGAACGTCATGCTGAAAAAGTCTCTGCTTATTGCTACCGCGACCGCCATTTTACTCCCCGCGCAGGCGGCACCCACGGTCTATGCAGATGATCGCAAAGCCCGGGTCAAGTCTGAACGGGTTGAAAAACGGTCTTCCCGGCAGCGCGCAGACAGGCCTAAGGCTCGCCAAAGATCTCAGGCACAATCCCGCCAGGCACAATCTCGCCAGGCACAATCCCGCCAGGCACAACCCCGCCAGAGTAGGGCAAGCCGAAGCAGCGCAAGGCAGCAAACCCGCGCTCAAGCCGGACAACCAAGACAACAGTCTCGTGCCCAGCCACGTGCACAGTCACGTCAGTCGGTTCGTCAGCAGGCGCCCCAGCAGGCCCGGCAGCGGACGCCCCAGCGCGTGCGTGTTGAAGACCGTCCAAGACGCGTAACGCCACCGTCGCGTTCGAGAGAACAGCAGGCAGACCGCAACCGAACCCGCCAAATTTCCCAACAGCAGGCCGCTCGTGACAGTCGGCGCGTTCAACAGAGTTCGCGTGCCCAATCGAGGCAAGACGCGAGGCTGCAATCCCGGCAGCAAAGCCGACAAAACACCCGTGTTGTCCGGCAGACCAATCGCCAACAGGCCAGCGACTATACGCGTCGGCAGCAGATACAGTCGCGGGACAGTTCTCGTCGCGGCGCTCGCCGAGGTGCAACTCGCTATGATTATGACGACGCATCCCGGTTTAACGCCTACAGCGCTCGCCGTGACGCCAGGAACGCCAGAGTAGACCGCTACCGTGATCGTGGTCGCGACCGGTACCGTGACACCCATCGCCGTGCTGATCCGTATCAGCCCCATGTGCAGCGCCGGTCCTGGCGCAACTACTGGCGCAACAACTATTTCTATCCACGCTATGGCACCAATATCTTCTTCGGGTTTGGCGGATATTACGCCGGTCCACGCCTGGGCTTCGGTTTCTATGATCCGATCTGGTGGCCATACTATGGCGGCTTCTATGGAGCCTATGATTACCACGACTATTTTGGTCACTGGCCCTATAGCCGCGGATTCTACAACAGACGCGCGCACTGGGCCTGGGCACACAGCCACAATCACTATCATTATGGCGCTTACTGCCCGGGCTTCCAGCATAACGACGGACACCACTTTGGTCACGCCGACTATCGCTACACAGATGGTGGCAACGTTGCAGGAACGCTACTAGGCGCGGTTGTCGGCGGTATTATCGGTGCAGAAATTGATGGCGGCCGCAACAGAACCGCCGGTGCCGTTGCGGGTGCAGTTATTGGTGCCACCGTTGGCAACGCAGCGACACGTAACGACTCTGGCAGCTACTCAGGTGATTATTCAGGCAATTATGCCCAGTCTGCTGGCACTTATCAGCCGTATTCGGCGGGTGCCAGGTTTGATGAAAATGGCCGTCACGTCTACGAAACCCGCCCGTATGAGCCGCCTGAGGAAATTCGGACCTGCATGCGGTATGAGTATGTGGGAGATACGTACAGGTGCACAAAATGGTCGGTGGAGTATATCTACGATCAGGAGTAGGGCACCGCGGCAAATGCTCCCGTTTATCCCGTTCTGGCTAACTCTGGCTTTATGAGGCGTTGGCTAGAACGGTTTCACCGCACCGATATAACCAATTGCGAACAGAAGGCCGTATATGGTCAGAACCCATTTTCGGGTCTTGTTCTGGATTGCAAGTACTGCGGCTTCTGCTTCGATGTTGTTTTCATCAGCGATCAGCGCCTGCAAGGCAGCCCCCAGTGGGCGGTATGACACATCTATCATGATGGCAGTCGAGAAAATCAGCGCATACAGCAAGGTCTTTGCAGCAAGCCATGTGTCGGCGATAGGCCCCGCGCCCGTCAGAGAACTGATTGCAATAGTGCCGTAAAAAAGCGCCATGGTGACCTGCAACCAGAAATCGACTTTTTTCGCAATGGCTGCTTCAGTGGTACCCTGCCTGAGAAAAGCGGTCCACGAAGCTGAGAGGAGCATCGCTCCGACCAGCCAACCGCCCGCAAGAAGCCAGAATGGTACCTGCCACCAGCCACCGGCGTTCGCGAGTGTCAGTGACACAGGCACCATGAGGGCTATGCAGGTGCGCGGCGCCATGTCCACCATGGTCAAAATTTTGAGCAGATTCAGTCGTTCTTTCAGGGAATAGACATCTGAACGACGGGACTGCTGCCCGAGAATGAAAACCCCGACATCCCCACCCAGCCAAAAAACAAACAAAAGAACATGAATGAAGACGATATTTTCGTAAACCATGGCTGCGGCATGTCCTTCTATCTGGATTCTAGTTTACGGTCTTTAATTTGTCAGAAGGTTGCTGGCCATGACCTGTCGCAAGGCTGCCTGCTCAGAGCTGCTGTATTTTTTGGGAAAATAAGAAAAACAGAAAGGCCCCGCATCATGCGGGGCCTTTCTGGTTACGTCTGCAACTTATTCGTATTCTAGTTCTGATGCCCGGATGGAGTATCTTCCTCTGTCTCTGGCTGTTCGGGAGCTGGTTCCTGATAAGGCCGTTCATCATAGCGAGGGGCATTATGATCAAAAACAACGCGGCTCTGGCTGCCACTGAACATGATCACGACAGGCGCACCTTCAGGCAGAGGGCTGTTGTCTTGCTGCACAATGCTTACCAGTGCACCGCTTTCAGTGCGGATGAGATACTCAAATCCGCCTTTTTTACTGCCGGACTTTTCGATGCTGTTGCCAATAAGACCACCAAGAAGAGCGCCACCAATTGCGCCGATGACATTTTCGGCTCCCCGGCCACGTCCACTTCCGATTGTTGAACCCGCTGCTGCGCCGATGCCAGCGCCTGCAACTGTGCCAACACCTGAGTTGCGTCGTTCGATCTGGACCCAGCGATAGCTTTCGATGGTGCCGCGTTCCACACGGTTGACCTGACCGACCGCTCTCTGGTCGTAGGAATTTGGGGATTGATTGGTTGTGCAGGCGCCGAGCAAAAGCGCAGCGGGCACCGCGAGCAATAATCCGGTCTTTTTCAACATCATCTCGAGCTCCTGTTATACCTAGCGTTCCTAGTATCAGCTTTGTTGCCAAAAGAGGCAGCATCGTGGCCACAATCTGATTTTGTGCAGGCAATCATGCATCGTAGCGCCTGAATGAAGCATGAATGAAGCAGGTTTTAATAGGTAAAATCGATTGATTAGAGGCTCGGAATTCAGCCACAAGTCTGGTAAGCTTACTCCGTTGGTATTGAAACGGTGTATCAACAATTGTCCGCTTCCGTTTGTGCTGGCGACAGCCAGTCTTGCTCAGGGTTCAGCAACGCTGAACAGTGTGGTGCCTAGTGCACGCTTGAAGGGTAAGGAAGGGGCTCCATGACTGTGTCATCCAACCAATTGCCAGAAGTTGAAAAACTAATGGTTGCCGGCGTTTCAGAATCGGTGCTGGCCAAAAAGCTCTATGAATTAGGTCTAGATTACGCCACCGGACACGGTGTTGAGCGCAACCTTGTAGAAGCGCACAAATGGCTGAATCTGGCATCTGTTCATGGTAGCGAAGCTGCCGCTGTTGACCGGGATGACGTCGCACAGGAGTTGAGCAGGCGGGATATCAGGCGCGCGCTAAAGATGGCGAGAGAATGGAACGCAACTCACTGACAGGCTCCAGTAGCCTCCCCCCTCCCGCGTTTGTGTGCGTTGGTTAGGGGCGACCTTTTTGCAGCCGCCCCAAAATCTGATTAACCTACCCGGTATGAACTTCCAACGCTTTGTCGATAAGAAAGGCGACATGATCCCGATGGGCACGTGTTGAGGCGTTGCCACGCCAGCGAGCCATGCTATTGCGGATTTGCCTGAGGTTGGAGAAGGCGTTGGACCGGGCCACGTAATCATAGTGAGCCATGTTCATGATGTTTATCAGGCCCTTTACATACATGATCTGCAGCATCTGGCGGTGGCTGTTGACCACGCTGCGGCTGTCATCTTCAAAGATCGCCGCCGTCAGGTCCGATAGCATTTCTGTTACACTGTAATTGTTGCCATACAGGCTGCTGTCCGTGATGCGCTGCATGGTTGTCGCGTGCAATATGTGGTTCAGGATGTCAGCCTGAATTGCAGCGACCCGACCATGAAGCTTGGGGTCCTCCGTTCGCCCGCCATGCAAAAAGCCACGATGCTGTATAGCGATATGTTGCAGCAGTTGCGGATCCGACTGGAAGGCGTCCGGGCCGAGGATGTAATCGCGAAGCAGTTTCATAGCCTGCTTTTGCTTTGCTTCCTCAACAGCGCGGTAGGGTGCGGTGGCACCGTCTTGGCCAGCGCGGGCCGTGTCAACATAAACGCCGCCAATGTAACGGGAAGCCACGCGGCCTTGCCACAGCATGTCAGCGGTCAGGATGAGGTATGCGTTCCTGAGTTCCTGATAGCTTTGCCCTTCCTTGGTGAATTTGTCGCGCAATTTACCCATTGCGACACGCGACAGTTTCAGGCGGTCTTCAGCGAACTGAACAGCGTCGTCTGTCATGTCAAACACGTTGACGCGCGGATCAATTCCGCGTCCGGGTGCGCGCATATCGTCTGCGTCGTTAGCGAAACCCAGCCCTTTTTCTGTAGAGCGCGCCAGGTGAGCTTCCCGGACAGCCGGTTCTTCCATCCTGGGGTCATATCCAAACTGGATAGCCCACACGTCATAGGGTCCCGGCTTTACCGGATAGAAATAGGCCTGGTCTTCGCCGGGAGGAGCAAAATTGATCGATGGATAATCCATGACCGACCCGGACAGGCCGTCTTCCTGCGCATCAATGTCATAGGTTGTGTCATAGTCACGTGCATGCGTGCCTTTCATATTGTGATTAAGGCCGAGCGTGTGCCCAACTTCATGCAGGATCAAATAATACAGGGATTGCTCAACCATCTGGTCTGTGATGTCGGCACTTGCATTGCCGACAGCCGCCAGAGTTTTGCCGAGCATTGTATTCAGCTGCAGGTGTGCGCCAAGGTTACATTCATGGTTGTGCCGTGCAAGGCGTTCCATAAAGCTCTCGGTTGCCAACTGCTCGGTCTGCCCGAGTGAAACAATCTCGCCGGGTGTGTTGATCGCGGGCAGGGCGGCCGTTTCAAAGATACTGTTCTGATTCAATCTGTTGGTCAGAAATGAATACTCGAGCATGATATCCGCCGCCAGGATCTGGCCGGTGCGGGGGTTCGAGAAACTTGGGCCATACCCGCCAAACGGCGGTTGTGGACTTGATGTCCAACGCAGCACATTATAGCGGACATCACCAGCGTCCCATGTGGCGTCATCCGGCTGCGTTTTTACGACAACAGCATTTCTGAAACCGGCGGCTTCAAAAGCCGGGTTCCAGGCCTCGGCGGCAGCTTTGATTATGGGCCGCAATTCTTCAGGCGTGGTGTTTTCTATCCACCAAACGATGGGCTCAACCGGCTCGGAAATCTCTGCTGATGGGTCCTGTTTTACCAGGTGCCAACGGTTGATCAGGTCCCGCCATGGGGTTGCAGACTGGCTGGTCTGATCATTCACATAGTCGAGGAAATAGCCGATACGGCTGTCGTCCCGCCGCGGTATATAATCGTTCTCAGGCATGGCGAGAAAGGTGTGTTGAACGGCGACCGTCACATTGCGTGCGTCCGTTATATCGAACCAGTTGCCCCGGTTAACAGGGGCTGGATTGGAATAGACATACTCGACCGTAACGGCGGTATTTTGCGGATAGTTTCGCACATCTGCAATTCGGGTTTTGCCACCATTGAGCTTGCCGAGACTGAACAGCTGCCCTGGCGGCACCCCGGGGCGGTTGCTTGGTCTGATCTGCTCAAAGCTTTCGTTCTTGAACAAGCCACTGGCGTTGATCAGAAACACGGTATCGTCTTCATTAGTGGCCCGGATGCGGTTCACGGAAATGACGGCATCCGAAATGTTGGCTTGCTGCGCTTTTGAGAGATTATTTTCAGGGTCAAAGTAGAAAAACGGGTTTTTTTCAATAAAGGCGATTTTGTTAAAACGTTTTTCAAGGGTGAATATTTTTTGGCTTCTGAACTGGCCGCGGAAATGCCCGCCCTCCACGACGCCGTCTGCAACATGGGAGTAATAGATAAACTCCTGCCCAAGCTGGTCCTCGCGGACTTCCATGTGAATAGTGCCAGACTCGGGGTCACGGTAAAGCTTGAACAGACCGTCCAGATAATCGTGATCTTCGACGATGGTCTCAATCAGTTTCTTATTCTTCTTTTTGTCTTTTTTTTCGTCTTCCTCGTCGGATTCTTCATCGTTATCCTTGGATTCTTCCTTGTCCTTTTCCTCCGGTTCGTCCTGTTTTTTGGCTGTCTCCGGTTTTTTTGGCTGTTCGTCAGGCTTTTTGTCCTGGGCGATGGCTGTGGTAAAGGCAAACAAGCTCAATAGGGTGGCCGCCAGCAATTGCTTCAATGCATCTTCCAGTTTCATTGTCCACATACTCCTTGCCAGTGCTGACCAATGACGACGGCCGACTGATCTTTTTACTCTGCTCGCCCTTACGGACGGCCCCAAATTTCTATTCTGATAAACTGAGCGGGGGCGTCAATCCCCGGGGGCTTCCATTGATCCCCTGCGCGCCTCAACTTATCTCATTTATCGGCGGTTTTTTAACGCAGGCTTCTGCGTGTCTGGTCAAAAAGAGGTTTGAAATCATCACAGCCACTGGCCGGTTCCCGCACAGAGTAGGCGTCAAGAATGTTCTTGAATTCCAGACGCGCCAGAACTTTTTCGTAGTCGTCACGAGCTAAAACGGACAAACGCGCTTCTGCTCGTGCGACAAACTCCTCAATCTCGTCGGGGTCGAATTTGCAGTATTTCGCGCCACCAGCCATCACCGCACTGTCGCGGGCCAGCTGCAGGAGTTGCGTTTCCCCAGATTGGGCCAATGCACCAAAAGTAGGCACGCTCAGGGCTACCATCAGTGCAGTAACAAATTGTCTAGATTTTTGATGCATATCTTCTATCCGTTTGCCTGAAGGTAGCGTCGGTCAATGGCTGAAACAAGTCACGAGTATGTCAAAAAATGAACCGTAACGGGCCGGTGTTGAGGCCAATATCACCACCCTGACGGTTCTCTCCAACTGTCACCAAAACCGAATTCACTTGTCCGGCCAAGTCCTCCAGAAAAATACTGTTCATATAATCAATCGAGCTCGGGGCGTTTGGCCAGTCTTGTTCCAGATAAGCGATAACGGTTTGACCATCCGTTTCGATGCCAAGGAAAATGAGGTCAACCGGTGTTTCGTCAAGAGCTAAATTGATATGGGATGCCAGATAGTCCCCCGTTGCTTTTTCGAGATCGCCGAAATCGGCGTCTTCGAGAAAGCTCATTCGGCGGTCATTCATAATGGACAGCTTGGTCTCCAATTCATGACCGTGAATCTGGACAACCAACTCAATCGAATTGTCACTGGAGTTCCATTCCACCTGGCTGATGCTGCTGTAAACATTATGCGCGTTGAGCGACGTGGAGGTGTCCAAAGCCATCACGCCCAGCATCACAAAAAATGCAGAGAATGTGAGTTTTTTTGACCGCATTACTCGTACCCTACAACCCGGTTGCGTCCATAATTTTTCGCACTGTACAAAGCTTTGTCCGCCCGGTCGAGGGCTGGTTCAATACTGAGTTCTCCCGGTATCCAGGACGCGACTCCCATGCTCGTTGTGAAGCGGAAGACTTCGGCACCGCATTCGGTCTGAATTTGGGTCGTGTCTTTGCGGATGCGCTCGGCGATCCGGTATGCTTCATCAACGGCGCATTTGCTGAGAATGGCGCCAAATTCCTCGCCCCCCAGTCGGCCAACAAAGCCTTTGCCATCAATCGTTTTCTGGATGAGCTGGGCAAAATCCCGAATGGCCACGTCTCCCGCAGCGTGCCCATATGTGTCATTGATCCGCTTGAAGTGGTCAATATCCATCATCAGAACCCAAAGGGTGTCCTTGTCCTTTGCACCGTCAATTGCTTCCTCTGCCAGCGACAGGAACCGCCGGCGGTTCCAAAGGCCCGTCATCGGGTCTGTATTGGCGAGGCGAGTGAGCTCGGTCTGTTTTGCTTCCAGTTCGGCTTTTGCATGAAATAACTGCTCAGCCAGCTCTGCGGTTCGAGCGGCGTCTTCTTCCACCATAGACTGGTGCATTGCGCTGTCGTTGCCTGCAGCAATAACCTGTGTCACATCGCACAGGATCCAGATGCGGTTGTTCGACTTTTCGATTGGACGTGTAGTGCGCTCGATAATGCGCCCATCTTCGAGATTAAGCCGATCAGAAAACTTGATTTCCGGTGCAGACAATACAGCGCTCAGTACGTCATCAGCCGCTTGCCTGTCGATGAGAAGAGCGTGCAGCGGTTCAAGAAGTGAAGAGGCTGACGTAGCGTTGCCTGCGTCGTGCAACAGGTCCCTGCAGGCCTTGTTGATACCCAAAATGCCGCCGCTTAGGTCTGATATGAAAATAGCGTCCTGAAGTGAATTGGCATCTATGAACCAGCCTTTCCCTGCGCGTTTGGAGGCACTGAAATCTTTAATTAAAAGAGCGCCCGAAATAGTGATTGCGAGAGCTGCTACAGCAGGCAGAATTGTCGCCCCTCCCGGTATTGCCGATGGCAGGTCGCTGTAGAACGACAGCATGATTACAGTGGCTACGACCAAAAGCCATGCGATTATTTGCTTGGTTGAATTCATATTCCTGAGCAGGATCAGGCGTTGCCGTTATTTAGCAAACCTATCCCGAATTCCCTGACATTCCTGTCCGCATTCCTGAGCAACAATAACCGCAAAATGATACGGCAAGGTTAACAACACGCAGTCTTGATAAATACAGAGGCGGCAGGACGGCCGCCTCTGCGATATGTTGTTTTGCGATTAGTTGCTTTCTGCTCCACCGTCCGAAGTTTCATCCTTTGACTGGCCTTCCATCGCCTCACGCATCAGGTTGCGAGAAGGCCGGCTCTTGAACAGCTCAACGCGGCTGACAGCGGCCTTGGCGGGCCAGCTGTTGTTGGAGGTGTCTGCGTCAGCGATTTCCATATATGGATCGAGCGTTACGGACGTGATCTTTTTGTTGCGTACCAGGAGCTTCGTGACTTCCTTGGCATTGGAACGCCAAATTTCAGCCGGTATACGGACATCTTCGCTGGTGCCATCAGCGTACTCCACTTTCAGCACCAAAGGCATCACCAACCCGCCTTTGTTTTCAAAGTCGATGAAATAGAGTTCGTGGCCGAACTTGAGCAGTTCCTTTTCCCAGCCTTTCAGGCCTTTCAGTTTGCCTTCATAGGCTTTCTTTTGTTTCTGCGTAACAATGTGATCATCGTTTTCATTATAGAAATCAACAAGTTCTGGGAAGCGGTCTATGCGGCGAAGCATGCCGTCGCGCTTGTTCTTCGTTTCCGCGACATAGACTTTTTCTTTTTCAGATTCCGTGCGGTCGAACTGGTTTTCGATTTCCGGGTCGCCAGTGTTGATCCGGGCATGTGTCACGCCCTTGATCGCAATATCCACATGGTCGGTGGTGTAGAACCAACCACGCCAGAACCAATCCAGATCTTTTGCAGAGGCATCTTCCATCGTGCGGAAAAAGTCAGCCGGATAGGGCCGTTTGAATTTCCAGCGACGGGAAAACTCCTTGAAAGCAAAATCGAACAACTCCCTGCCCATAACGGTTTCGCGTAGAATGTTCAATGCGACCGCTGGCTTGATATAAGCGTTAGGGAAATATCCGAGGATACTGTCCGACTGTGTCATGATTGGAGTCTGGTTTGGGCTTGTCATATACGGAATGGCGCGGTTTGGGTGGCCGTACCGACTAGGGTAATAGGCTTCCCATTCGCGTTCGGAAAGGCTTTGCAAAAAGCTGTTCAGGCCTTCGTCCATCCAGGCCCAGTTACGTTCGTCCGAGTTCACGATCATCGGGAAATAGATGTGACCGATCTCATGGATAACAACAGAGATCAGGCCATATTTTGCCCGCTTGGTATAGGTGCGGATTTCTTCACCGTCCTTGGTTTCAATGACAGGTCTCGGACCGTTTGAGGTGATCATCGGATACTCCATGCCACCGCCAATTGGTCCATTTACCGACCATGCGACAGGGTATGGGTATTCAAATGAATAGCGGCTGTAGGTTTCGAGCGTGTGTGCGATTGAATGCGTCGAGTATTTATCCCACAAGGGCATTGCCTCATCGGGATAAAGCGACATTGCCATAACTGTGCGGCCGCTATCGGGCATGGTGACGCCCATCGCGTCCCAAACAAATTTGCGCGAGGAACCAAATGCGAAGTCGCGAACATTTTCAGCGGAAAATTTCCAGGTTTTGGTGTCTGTTGAGCGTTCTTTTTCATTTTCGAGCGCTTCTTCCTGGTTCACGATGAAAACCGGTGTGTCGGAGGTGCGAGCCTGCTCCAGGCGGTTGCGCTGCTCTCGCGTGAGGACTTCTCGCGGGTTTTGCAATTCACCTGTAGAGCCAACGATATGGTCGGCCGGTACCGTGATTTCCACGTCATAATCGCCGAATTCAAGGGTGAATTCGCCGGTTCCGATGAATTGTTTGTGCTCCCAGCCTTTGAGGTCTGTGTAGGCAGCCAATCTGGGAAACCACTGCGAAATAAAGTAGACATCATTGCCGTCGCGCTCATAGGGCTCATAACCGCCGCGAGCGCCCATAATTTTGGCCTCTACAATATTGTACCACCAGTCGATTTCGAAATTGATGCTATCGCCGGACGCGAGGGGTTCTGGTAGGTCCAGCCGCATCATTGTGTCGCTCATGCTAAAGCGCAAGTCCGTTCCATCAGACTGCACCCGCGTGACATTGAAGCCCCATTCCTTGAATTCGGTGCGTGCAAGATACTCCAGCGTGGAATATGCCATGCGATCGCGAGCACCAGTGCTCATGCGCATGCCTGCAACAGCATCCGAATGCTTGGAGAAGCGGTTTTGGTCCATTTGCAGCCAGAGGTACGTCAGCGTATCAGGCGAGTTATTCTGATAGCGTACCCGCTGTGTTCCCGTGATGATCCGGTCTGCTTCGTTCAAGCTGACTTTGATCGAATAGTCGACTTTTTGCTGCCAGTATTCGTGGCCCGGTGCGCCAGAGCCCGTACGATAAACGTTGGGTGTGGGCAATTGCTCCTCGAGTTGCCGGAATTTGTCTTCAAACGATCCCTTGGTTTGTTGAACCGGATCGGCGGACACAGAAAAAGAAATGCCGAGAACGGCAATCAAAGCAAATAATCGCATGTTGGACCCTCCCTCACGCGGCCGAATTAGCCCAGAAGCCGCGCTATTTGTGCGTATTGTGCTGGAAGCTATGGCAAACCCGGGCCAGCGACAAGAAAATAGCGACAAAACGTGAGACGGAGCGAAGGGTTTTTGTTGGTGTTGCGTAACAGAACTGAAAATCAGGCACGCCAGTTCTGCTGGTTTTCAAATGAGAATAACGAAGACAGGACCAACAAATGAAGAAAGTAACGATAGCGGTTTCAATGATCTCTTTGCTGGCGGCATCTGCCAGCGCCCAGCCTGGGAATAACGCAAATTTTCGCGCTGCTGCAAAAGAGCGTTTTCAGACTTTTGATGTCAATGGTGACGGTGTCGTCAGCCATGACGAATTGATGGAGGACGTTAGCAGGAAATTTGCCGAATTTGACCAGGACGGAAACGGCATTTTACTGTTAGAGGAGCTGCCTTTGAAGATGCCGCTGCCCGCTCATGCGGCAGAACGTATGGCTAGAAAGCAGGAACGAATGCAACGTCACCGCAGTCGTGCTTCGGAAAATCCGGAGGGTGCGCAGCCGAGGCTATCCTCAGAGGAGATGGCAGAGAAACGCAGGCCCTCTCGCATGAAATTTATGGCGAAGCTGGACCGGGATGAAAACGAACAGCTCGATATTGACGAATTTGCCGCGCCGATGATCAAAAGATACAAGCGTGCCGACATTAATGGTGATGGCGCGGTTAGTGAAGCGGAGCTTGACGAAACCCTTGAGCGCGGAAAGCACCGCATGCGTCATCGCGGTAAGCGGCAGGCTCGCGGTCAGTAACAATTGCAAGACTAACCCTCCCTGACCCTCCCTCCTGGCCATCCTGCGCTTGCCCTTTTCCCGGGGCGGCGTTAGGGTGCGCCAGATTTTTCTGTTTCTTACGAGGCGAAGGCCATGTTCAAGGGCTCTATTCCGGCGCTGATAACGCCATTTACCGACAGCTTTGAAGTTGATGCGGATCGGTTCCAGAAATTTGTCGACTGGCAGATTAACGAAGGGTCGAGCGGTCTTGTACCGGTGGGTACCACTGGCGAGTCTCCTACCTTGAGCCATGAAGAGCATGGGCGTGTAGTGGAACTGTGCGTGGAAGCCGCGGATGGCCGTGTTCCAGTGATTGCTGGTGCGGGCTCAAACAACACGGCGGAAGCTGTCACCCTAATCCAGCATGCGCAGGCGGTCGGGGCAGATGCAGCGCTTGTGGTGACACCCTATTACAACAAACCCAGCCAGGAGGGTTTGTATCAGCATTTCAGGGCGGTGCATGACGCTGCGGACCTGCCCATTGTCATCTATAATATTCCGGGCCGCTCGGTGGTCGACATGTCCGTTGAGACAATGGCCCGGCTTTATGAGTTGCCGCGCATTGTCGGTGTGAAGGACGCGACTGGAGACCTTGACCGCTGTGCCAGTCAGCGAGCAGTGCTTGGACCGGATTTTGTCCAGCTTTCCGGCGAAGATGCGACCGCTGTCGGCTTTAACGCGATGGGCGGTGTCGGCTGTATATCCGTATCTGCGAATGTCGCGCCGAAACTTTGTGCTCAGTTGCAGGCTGCGTGTGCAGAAGGTGACTTCAAAGCTGCACTGGCCATTCATGACAAGCTGTTGGCTCTGCACCGGGCCATGTTCCTGGAGCCAAGTCCGGCCCCGGCAAAATATGCAGCTAGCTTGCTCGGCATCTGCAGCGAAGCGGTTCGCCTGCCGATATTGCCTGCAAGCGAAAGCGCGCGATCAATCATTGCATCGGCCATTTATCATGCGGGGCTGGGCCCAAGTGGTCTCTGAGTGCGGACATGGCGTCTAAAAACAAAAAAGACAAGGGTGCGCCCAGCCGTGTGGCGGCAGATAACCGCAAAGCACGACACGAGTTTTTCATTGAAGACGAATTCGAAGCGGGACTGGTGCTGACTGGCACGGAAGTGAAGTCCCTGCGTGGCGGGCAGGCCAACATCAAGGAAAGTTACGCCGAGGAAAAAGACGGTGAGCTGTGGTTGGTCAACGCCTACATTCCTGAATTTTCTCACGGCAACCGTTTCAATCATCAGCCGCGGCGACCGCGAAAGCTTTTGATGCATAAGCGGGAAATTGCCCGGCTGGGCGGCGCCGTTCAACGCGGCGGTATGACGCTCGTGCCGCTTAAGGTCTATTTCAATGACCAGGGCAGGGCGAAAGTTGCGCTTGGCCTGGGCAAGGGCAAAAAGCTGCATGACAAGCGGGAAACTGCCAAACAGCGCGACTGGGACCGTCAAAAAGCTCGCCTGATAAAAGACCTGGGTTAGAAGTCCCGCATTTTGGTGCCAATCTCTATGGGTTTCGCCCTCATTCAGGCTCAATTATCCCTGAGACAAAATGTGGCCTACCTGTTTTTAAGAATGACTTGCAAAAGCAAATTGCCGGTGTTACACCCGCGTTGTTTCTAATAATTATTCTTAAAAGCAGGACTTATGAAAAAGTTTTCAGCATTCAATGGCGCCGCATTTTCAGCGCTGATGGTTGGTGCGGCCGGTGGCGCTGTTTCAGCGGCAGAAGCAGCAGCGGACGCGGACCTGGAAGAAATCATCGTAACCGGGCGTGTTCTTTACTCCGATCAGGTAAACTCCCTGAAGGCGCCAACGCCGGTTATTGACGTGCCACAAAGCCTTTCGCTCATTTCCGCTCAGGAAATTATTCAGCGCGGGTTTACGAATATAGCGCAAATCATCAACTACACGCCGGGTGTGAACAACTCACAAGGTGAAGGCCACCGCGATTCAGTTGTGTTTCGTGGTGTACGATCCACAGCTGACTTTTTCATCGACGGCGTACGCGACGACGTTCAATATTACCGCCCCTTATACAATCTGGAGCAGGTTGAAATTTTGCGTGGACCTAATGCGCTGCTGTTTGGTCGTGGCGGCACCGGTGGGGTTCTCAACCGTGTGACCAAAAAGGGAGTTATCGGTGAGAGCTTCAACACGGCACAGGCCTCTTTAGACACTTTTGGCGCCTTTGGTTTCCAAATCGACAGCAACTTTGATGCAAGCGATACAGCTGCCTTTCGTATCAATGCAATGTATGAGAACCTCAATAATCATCGTGATTTTTATGATGGTGAACGGATTGGTATCAACCCAACCGCCAAATTCCTGCTGGGCGAAAATACGACCGTCGATGTTTCTTACGAATATATCGACCACGAGCGCTTCATTGACCGTGGTATCCCTACTGGCGCTGATGGCCGGCCTGTGGAGGCCTTCGAAGACATCGTGTTTGGTGACCCTGAAGTGAACACAACAACACTGCAGGCACATTTGTTCCGTGCAGCCGTTCAGCATGAATTCTCTGACAGTCTGAAAGGCAACTTCAGCGCCTTTTATGGTGACTACGACAAGTTTTATGGCAACTTTTATGCGTCAGGTTACGATCAAGTTAACACACCTGATCGTGTAACGCTTGACGGTTATGAAGATGAGACCGAGCGCAAAAACCTTATTCTGTCCGGTAACTTGGTGGGTGAAGGTGCAACTGGCGCAATTGGTCACACAATTATCGCGGGCGTTGAGTACATCAATACTTCGTCTGACCAGTTCCGTTTCAATTCCTTCTGGGACACTACGTCTGACGACAATGAAGTCTTTCTCATCAACCGGCCGCTTAACTTGCGTGGAAGTATTGGTGTGAATGCGGATGGAGTTGCCACCACAAATAACTTCACCGTTGATCTGAACGATGACACGCGTGTTGATATCGATGTGTTTTCCGCTTACATCCAGGACCAGATCGAATTGGCGGACTGGGTAGATTTGGTAGTTGGTGCCCGCTACGATCGCTTTGATATCGAAGTGTTTAATGTGCCAGCGAACGAAACACGCACGCGCACCGATGACCGTGTGTCACCTCGCTTTGGTCTCATCCTGAAGCCGCAGGAAAACATCTCGGTCTACGCGAGCTACAGTGAATCGTTTCTGCCGCGTAGTGGCGAGCAGTTTGCGAATATTAACGGCAGTAACAATCAGTTGGACCCAAACACGTTTGCGAACCTGGAAGCCGGTATCAAGTGGGATATCGAGGACCGGCTGAGCGTAACGGCTGCCGTCTTCGAGATTGAACAAAGTTCGCCTCAAGTTGCAGATAATGACCCAGAAACTCTGGATGTCATCGATAGCACCATTAAGGGTTTTGAAATCCAGATAACAGGTCAGCTTACAGACCGCTGGTTTATTTCTGCGGGCTACAGCTATCTGGACGGTGAGCAGGTCAACCGCTCGGGACCAACAAGCCTGCGTCCGCGCGAGCTTCCTGAAAACATGCTGTCAATCTGGAACAACTTCCAGGTAACCGATAAGTTTGGTGTTGGCGTCGGCATGACGTATCAGGACAAGAGCTTCATAAACAATGGTAACACGGCTGTTTTGCCGAGCTACACTCGGTTTGACGCAGCGGCATTCTATGACGTTTCTGACGACATTCGTCTGCAGGTCAATATCGAAAACCTAACAGACAAACTATACTTCCCGAATTCGCATTCAACGCATCAGGCAACTGTTGCACCACCGCTGAATGCGCGGTTTGCGGTAAACGCACGGTTCTAGTCGGACTTGCAATGAATTTGAGAGGGAGCTTCGGCTCCCTTTTTTTGATGCATACACACCAGTATTCATCAGCTGCGGCCTGTCATTGTTGATTTTAGTATCGATTTAGTTATCATGATAATTAAATCGATACTAAAAAGCGAGGAACACATTTTGTATTTGTTTGCAAAAATTTCACCGAAACCGGAATTTATGGCCGCCGCGAGGCGAGCTATAGAGGATATCGTGTCTCTTACCTTGCAAGAGCCTGGTTGTCGCAAGTTTGTGCTCCATGAGGGTGTGGGTGATGGGTGTTTGTATCTCTATGAGGAATGGGTGGATGAAGCGGCGCTCGAAAGGCACTATCTCCAGCCCTATATCGCAGCAGTCTTTGAGGCCTATAAGGAATGGCTTTCCGAACCTGTCGAAATTACCAAGCTCAGCAGACTGAGCTAACCGATGTTTTTCCTGAAAACCCTGCCCAGCCGCCAGATGATTGAAGGCTATGTGGCCAAGACCCGGGAGGGCGACTCTGACACCATTGAGCAGGCCTTGTCCCTGTTGAGAAATGCGAGCCTATTGATTCGGCAACTCAACACATATTTCAGAAACAACGATTTTTCGCAGCTGCGTTTTCTTGTTCTCGTGGTCATTGACCGGGAGCCTGAGAGAAACAGTCTCCTGGCCTCTGAGCTGGCTGAACGCCTCGACGTCTCCAGGCCGGTGCTGAGCAGAACCCTTAAAGGCCTGATTGCAGATGGTTTGATTTCCGCAAAGGCAGATGACAGGGATGGTAGAGCTAAACAGGTTTCCCTGACTGGTTCAGGCAAACAAAAGCTCAGTGACCTGATGCCAGGATACTTTCGCCAAATCTGTTTCTTTATGAACGAACAGGAAACTGAAGTATTTCAACAAGGCCAGTATTGAGAGGGCTGGTAAAAAACTGGCCGGAACCCCTCAAAGCCTGCAGGTATAACCTTCAATATCTATCCAATTTCCCTTCGGACCAATTCAAGCGCGCTCAGGAACATGTCTTCGGTAAGGCGGTTGGTGTTCACATTGTACCGGGAGCAATGATAGCTGTCGATCAGCACAAGCCCGTTGGGCAATTGGTGCACCGCTTCATGGGCAAACTTATAGTCCGCGAGCCGGTATCCAAAGGTGCGGATGGTGGTGTCATGCGCGATTTTCCCAAGTGCAAACAAGACCTTAAGATTGGGCATTGCCGCCATTCGGGAGATCAGGAACGGGCGGCAATTGTTGACCTCAGACCCGATAGGTTTGTTTTGCGGGGGCACGCAGCGAACAGCATTGGTGATCATCACATTGGTGAGTTCAAAACCGTCGTCCGGCCGCTTGTCGTAGGTACCGTGTGCCCAGCCCATGGTTTTCAGGCATTTGTATAAAAGGTCGCCCGCATAATCACCTGTGAAGGGGCGGCCCGTCTGGTTGGCACCTTTCAGCCCCGGTGCAAGGCCAATAACCAGAATCCGGGCATTTTCATCGCCAAAACTCGGGACCGCACCATTGAAAAAGCTGGGATAAGCGGCTTCGTTGTCTCGCCTGAATTCCACAAGACGCGGACACAGGGTACAGTCGGCGGCTGGTTCCGGCGGTACATCGGGCACAGTATCGAATAAGGGCATAGAGATCAGGTCCAGAGTTGCCAAGGATGCCGGACCAAATCATGGCACCTTCAAAACGTCAAGCCCCATAGGGTAGGGTGAGGTTCCATCGTCAGAGGATTTGTGTTTCCAGGTGGTCTTCAAATGCCGCATCGATGGGTTCTTCCGCATCCGCGCCCCTTGAGGTTGGTCGGCCAAACACATCGCGCATGGTTTCAATATCCAGGAACTGATCTGCCTGGCGGCGCAATTCATCTGCAATCATCGAGGGTTGTGTGCGATTGGAGCTCACGACGGTGGCTCTGACACCACGTCGCTGCACTGCTTCGAGAAGCCGCCGGAAATCTCCATCCCCTGAAAAAAGCACAACGTGATCAAGCTGGTCGGAGATGTTCAACATATCAACTGCGATCTCGATATCCATGTTGCCTTTTATTTTGCGTCGACCCTGATCATCGGTGAACTCCTTCACAGGCTTAGTAACCAGCGTGAAACCATTATAATCCAGCCAGTCAATCAGCGGTCGCAGAGGGCTGTATTCCTGATCTTCAAGGATTGCTGTATAGTAAAAAGCGCGCAACAATCTGCCTTTTTTCGCAAAATGGGAGCGCAGGCTTTTATAGTCGATTTCCATGTCAAGGGCACGGGCCGTGGCATAAAGGTTGGCACCGTCAATGAAGAGGGCAAGTCTTTCTTCCGGATAAAAAAGCATAAATAATTCCAATGTAATAAGAATAAAAAATAGCTTTAACTATGGACATGGGGATCGAAATTATCCCTTCAATGGCGTAATCATGCGCCGGATGATCGTGATTGTCTATCGGCTCAAGCAATTGTGAGGTGAAGCGTTTGTCTCTTTCGATGACGTGTTATTTGGGGCTGGGCGCGAACCTGCCTTACGGCGAGCAGACGCCTGAAATGACAATCAAAGCAGCGATTGAACAATTGGACCGCATGTTGTTCAAGGTTACCTCATGTTCCGGTTTTTATGTCACGAAACCCGTTCCTTTGACGGACCAGCCCGACTTCATCAACTGTGTAGTCGCTGTTGAAACTGATGTGCTGCCACAGGACTTGCTGGACATCTGTCACGAAGTGGAAGCCCGGTTTGGCCGCGAGCGCCATGACCGCTGGAGTGCGCGCACGCTCGATATAGACATTCTCGCAGTGGCCGACACCGTGCTGCCATCTCCAGGTGAGTGGCAGGATATCGTGTCATCCTCCGCTGACGGTAGCATACCGCCGCTTACACTTCCGCATCCACGCCTGCACGAACGTGCATTCGTTCTGGAGCCTCTTGCGGAAATTGCACCGGAATGGCTGCATCCGCAGCTTGGGCAAACGTCGAAAGAGCTGTTGCAGGCTTTATCCGTGTCTGATCGCGGATCTGTACGGCCATTTTCCGCAAATCCAGCGTGATTCTCTTCTTTACACGGCAAGGCGCGCTGATTATAAGCGTCCGCTAGACCAGAGAGGGCCTTTGCCCCCAAAATAGTTCAGTTTATGGAGACCATGCATGGCTCGCGTTACCGTTGAGGATTGCGTTGATAAAGTAACCAACCGGTTTGATCTTGTTCTTGTGGCTGCGCAGCGCGCCCGTCAGATTTCAGCCGGTGCCCCACTGGAAGTGGACCGTGACAACGATAAAAACGCTGTTGTTGCATTGCGCGAAATTGCGGATGAAAAGATCTTTGAAGATGACCTCAAGGAAGCTGTCATCCACACCATGCGTAAGGTTGTTGAGTCTGACGAGCCGGAAGAAGTGGATATGTCCATTCTGATGGCCGGTATGGAAAACGCCGAAAAACCGGCTGAAGCGCCTGCCGTTGAAGCACCAGCTGAGGAAGCTTCTGAATAAAGGCTGCACACCGGTAGCTCTATGAAAACCCGGCTGGTTGGCCGGGTTTTTTGTTTTAGGCAAGGGCGCTCAGTCTATGTCGATGATGATCTTGCCGCGGGCACGCCAGGTTTGGCTGCGCTCGAAGGCAAGCTCAACATCATCGAGCGCGTAGTGACCGTCTACAACCGTCTGCATCTTGCCACATTCGATCATGGAAGCCATCGCGAGCAGGTCGCTCGGGTGCGGCTTTACCAGGATTAAGTGTGTAGTTTTGCGCTTGCCCGGCAGCAGCTTGCTGGCGAGCCAGCTCTTTAGTGCGGCAAATGCCGTGCCGAGGCCGGGGATCGTTGTGATATAGCGACCGCCCGGCTTCAAGGCTGCTGCCACGCGATCAGGGCTGGACCGACCGATCACATCGTAAACAACGTCAAAGGCAGCTTGCCGCTTCGAAAAGTCTTCTTCGCGGTAGTTAATTACCTCGTCAGCCCCAAGCTTGTTGCAAAACTCGATATTGTCGGGGCCGCACACGGCGACAACTCTGGCGCCCATCTCTTTGGCTATCTGCACCGCATACACGCCAACGCCGCCTGAAGCACCATTGACCAGCACAGTCTCGCCGACCTGAACCTTTGCGATGTCATGAAGGGTCTGGTAGCTGGTCATGCCGGCACAGGGCATGGCTGCGGCGTCCGTGTGGCTGATGCCGACAGGCTTTTTCGCGATAAATTTCGTACCTATTCTGACATATTCGGCAAATGCACCAAACTTGCCCTTGAGCGGCTGCATGGCAAAAACGTGGTCGCCGACGGAAAGAGTGTCCACATTGGCGCCAACCTCGACAATCGTTCCTGAAAAATCACTGCCCAGTGTAACCGGAAGCGGTTCAATGGTGCGCTTCGCCTGATAAATGCCCCGCATTGTCAGCCAATCCCTGGGATTTAGGGAGGCTTTTGCGACTTTGACCAGGACCTCGTCCGGGCCCGGCACAGGTCGGGCGGTTTCGTCAACCCGCAAGACACCTGATCTTCCATACTCGTGAATGCGGGCAGCTTTCATGCTCAGTGGCATCTGATCTTTCCTAACGAACAAAAAATGCTGTTATGTCAAATAAATGGGCTGAAATTCCGTGAGGGAAAGGGTATCTCTTGGGACAAGAGGACATAGGTCCCACGCAAATAAGAAAGAGATACTATTGATCCGCCAGTTTGAACTTGTTGATCGTGTTCGTGCCTATGACAAAAATGTCGATGAGGCGCTTCTCAATCGCGCCTATGTTTTTGCGATGCAGGCACATGGCACGCAGACACGTGCGTCTGGCGACCCTTATTTCTCTCACCCGCTTGAGGTGGCGGGCATCCTGACGGACATGAAACTCGACAGCGACACCATTGCAACAGCGCTGTTGCATGATGTTGTTGAAGATACTGTCGCCACCCATGAACAGCTTGAAGACTTGTTTGGGACCAAGATTGCCGAGCTGGTAGACGGGGTTACCAAGCTGTCCAAGATTGAGCTGCAGGCAGAGAGCGTTCGCCAGGCTGAAAACTTCCGCAAGTTTCTGCTCGCCATGTCGAATGACATCCGGGTGCTGCTCGTCAAGCTGGCTGATCGGCTGCACAACATGCGCACGCTCCATTTCATCAAGAAACCGGAGAAGCGCAAACAGAAGTCTCTTGAAACGCTGGAGATATATGCACCGCTTGCCGAACGGCTCGGTATGAACGAGTTGAAGGATGAGCTGGAGCACCTTGCATTTGGCAATCTCGATGCTGAGGCCATGGAGTCGATAACCGCGCGCCTGAACTTTCTGATTGAAGAAAGCCCGGACCTTGAGAGGGAAATGGTTGCGGCCCTCCAGGAGTTGATGGACCTTTCCGACATCAAAGCGACGGTAAGCGGCCGTATCAAGCGGCCCTATTCGATTTGGCGGAAGATGGAGCGGCAAAACATCAGCTTCGAGCAGCTGAGCGATGTGATGGCGTTTCGCGTGATCGTCGACGATGTTGAGGCATGCTATCAGGTCCTGGGCATTATTCATGGCCGGTATTCAACCATTCCAGGTCGTTTCAAGGACTATATCTCGACACCGAAGCGCAACTATTACCGGTCACTGCACACGGCCGTTATTGGCCCCAAAAACCGGCGCCTTGAAATACAGATACGTACAAGTGAAATGCATGCTGAAGCCGAGCTCGGTGTCGCAGCCCACTGGCAATACAAGCAGGGAGCGGACAAAGTTGAAGGGTCTCAGTATGTCTGGGTGCGGGAGTTGCTGGAAATCCTTGAACATGAGCATGATCCCGAGGAGTTTCTGGAAAATACCAAGCTTGCCATGTTCCAGGACAAGGTGTTTTGCTTTACACCGAAGGGTGAACTGATTTCCCTGCCTCGCGGATCTTCAACCGTTGACTTTGCCTATGCTGTGCACACGGAAGTAGGGGACCACTGCGTTGGTGCCAAGGTGAACGGGCGCATGGTGCCGCTGAGGCACCGGTTACAGAACGGAGATCAGGTTCAGATTCTGACCTCAAAAGCGCAGGAACCGTCGCAGCGCTGGGAATCGTTTGTCGTTACCGGCAAAGCACGTTCGGCCATCAAGCGTCATATCCGACAGGCACGCTATACGGAATTTCTGAGCCTGGGCAAAACGTTGCTTGAAAAGGCAGCGCAGCGCAGCGGGCTTGACCTGACACCGGCAGTGCTCACAGAGGCGGCCAAAATTCTCAACCTTGAGGACGAGGAGAACCTTTTTGTTGCGGTTGGGGAAGGCTCGGTAACGGAAGACGCTGTTCTGGGGGCTGGGTTTCCCGGTTTTGAAGGGGATGTGCGCAGTGAGAAGCTGCCAACCGTTCATGATGACTGGGAACAGGTCGCTGATGGCAGCGGGCCTATTTCGGGCATTGATGATGCGGCTATCATTCATATGGCTGATTGCTGCCACCCTGTACGTGGTGACCGGATCGTTGGCATAAAAGTGGTCGGTAAGGGAATTGATATTCACACTATCGATTGTCCGACGCTTGCTGAATTCGACGACAGGCCTGATTTGTGGCTTGATCTTGGCTGGCGCCCGGATGCGACAGAGGACAGCTACTATGTTGGTCGCCTGCAACTTGAAGTGACCAATGAACGCGGTGCCTTGGCGTCTATTGCCTCCGTCGTGTCAAAAAGCGGGGGTAACATCTCCAACCTGTTCATTCTCGACCGTGACCCTGAGTTTGTCGTCATGGTGATCGACGTGGATGTGCGCGACGCGAAGCATTTGAATGATGTGTGTCGGGCATTGAGGGTCAGCAGGGTCATCAGCCGGGTCGATAGGCAGGCAGGGTAGCGCGCGGCGGCAGACCCTGTGCAAGCGGTTGGACGATAAAAATGGTGAATTGAGCGATTTCCGCTTGACGGCGGCGCGGCAATATCCCACTCCGCCACAAAGCATTCATCTTCATTGTCAGGAGGCAACTGTGGATCAGGAAAAAGTGTTGGACGAATTTCGCGCTGCCGGCGCTCTGCTTGAGGGACACTTCAAGCTTTCGTCAGGGCTGCGCAGCCCGGTTTATTTGCAGTGTGCGCGGGTATTGATGGACCCCAAACGCGCGGAGCGCCTGTGTGCAGCTTTTGCGGATAAACTGCGGGCCACAGGTGTGGAAGTGGACCTTGTTGTCAGCCCGGCAATGGGCGGCGTGGTGGTCGGCTATGAAGTTGCGCGCCAACTTGGTGTTCCCGGCATCTTCACGGAACGGGTCGAAGGGGAGTTTGCCTTGCGTCGGGGTTTCGAGATCCCGTCGGGCGCTCGCATTCTGATGATGGAAGATATCATCACAACCGGATTGTCATCACGCGAATGTATCAAGACAATCATTGAGTGGGGCGGTGATGTTGTGGCAGCAGGTTGTCTGATAAACCGCTCCGGTGGGCGGGCAGAAGTTGGCGCACCTGTTACAGCGCTGGCAACGATTGATGCGCCAACCTACAAGCCTGAAGAACTGCCGGACAGCCTGAAGGCTATTCCCGCCATCAAGCCAGGCAGCCGGGGCCTGAAATCCTGATCAACGAGAAGACCTGAAACAGATCAATGCTTTTTCGTCCGCGACATAAACCAACCCTTTTGGCCAACCTGAGAAGCTGGGTCTGGCCCCGGTCCGGTTGGCGTCGGGCGGGCCTTTATGTCTGGCATCGTTTGGCTCGCCTGCCTGGCACACCGCACAGCATTGCAGCTGGATTCGCGTCCGGGGTGGCTATTTCCTTCACACCTTTCCTGGGCCTGCACATTCTTATGGCATGCGCGATCGTTTACCTTGTGCGTGGCAACTATCTGGCCGCAGTTATTGGAACGGTTGTTGGCAATCCCTGGACATTTCCGCTGTTTTTTGCTCTTACCGGTACTATTGGCACTGCCATAATCGGCGGTGATGCGGTTGCCGAGATCCCGGTCTGGGACTGGGATGCCATATTCATGTCGCCCGTTGATTATTTTTCCAAATTTTTGCCTGTTGTTTTCCCGCTTATTGTCGGGGGGGTTCCTGTCGCTACAGCCGTCTGGTTTTTGGTTTATTTGGTTTTCAAGGAACTGGTTACCCGGTATCGTGCACGGCGCAAACCGAGCGGCGCCGATGGTGCCGTGACTGGAGAGGACCCAAATGAGCAGAGCAAGCGTCTTGGATAAGCTTCGCCTTGGTGTAAACATTGATCATGTTGCTACCATCAGAAATGCGAGAGGTATCCGACACCCTGACCCCGTGCGCGCGGCAGGGCTGGCGGTGCGCGCCGGCGCTGACGGCATAACAGCGCATCTGCGGGAAGATCGCCGCCATATCTCGGATGAAGATATCGCCTCGCTTTCCGACGTGCTTTCGGTACCACTCAACCTCGAAATGGCGGCGACGGACGAAATGCTTGAAATCGCGCTCCGCCACAAGCCGCATGCCTGTTGCATTGTCCCGGAAAAACGCCAGGAACTGACGACGGAGGGCGGCCTGGATGCCGCAGGACAGCACAATCGCCTCAGGCATTATGTTGACGAGCTGGGGCGTGCCGGTATCCGGGTCAGCCTGTTTATTGATCCGGACAAAGAACAGCTGGAGGCGGCTGTTTCGCTTGGCGCGCCGGTAACCGAACTGCATACCGGGCTCTATTGCGAGCTATCCGGCCAGCCACAGGAAGACGAGCTGGAGCGTATCCGCGAAGCCTCGCGTTATGGTGCGTCGCTTGGGCTGGAAATGCATGCGGGTCATGGTCTGTCATATGACACGGTGGCGCCTGTGGCCGCCATTCCCGAGCTCAAGGAGTTGAACATCGGTCATTTCCTGATAGGGGAAGCGATCTTTCACGGGCTCGAAGTTTCCATCGGCGAGATGCGTCGTCTGATGGATGAGGCCAGAGCGTGAAGAAAAAGACATCGAAATCCAGTGTGCCGAGCGAACTTGCCGGTTATCACTTCAAAGCGTTAAGCCATCTGGATGAAGCTTTAACGCACCCGTCTCTTTCGGGGGGGTACAATTATCAAAGACTGGAATTTCTGGGTGACCGGGTCCTTGGTCTGGTGATTTCGACATGGCTTCTGGAAATTTACCCAAGGGATGCCGAAGGCAGCCTCAACCGCCGCTTCACGGCGCTAGTCCGCCGGGAAACATTGGCAGAACTGGCTGTCAAGCTGGGACTCGTGAAACACCTGAAGCTGACGGCCGGGGCAGAAGCAGAGGGCACAAGGGACAAAGAAGCTATTCAGGCTGATGTGTGCGAGTCCGTTATCGGTGCCATCTATCTGGATGGAGGGTTTTCGGCAGCTAACGATTTCATTCGCAAACATTGGGAACCGTTGTTGAATACGGGTGTTCAAGCTCACAAAGACAACAAAACACTGCTGCAGGAATGGTGTCAGGCGCGCGCGCTGCCTCTGCCCGAATATCGGGTGACGGATCGACATGGGCCGGATCATGACCCGGTATTCACGATAGAAGTTGCTGTGGATGGCCACGGCAGCGCGGCAGCAACGGGCGCAGCAAAACGGCTGGCTGAACAGGCGGCTGCGGAGCAGTTGCTGAAGCAGCTGTCAGGAGACTGAAATGACTAATAACAACCCTCAAAAATGCGGGTTTTTCGCAATAATCGGTGCTCCTAACGCCGGGAAGTCAACACTTTTGAACCAACTGGTTGGCGCAAAAGTTGCCATCGTCACGCACAAGGTTCAAACCACGCGCACCCGGGTAACCGGGATAGGGATGCATGAAAACACCCAGCTTGTTTTCATTGATACGCCGGGGATTTTTGCGCCCAAACGCCGTCTGGACCGGGCGATGGTGAGTGCCGCGTGGAAAGGGGCTGAAGACGCCGAAAAGACCGCGTTGATGGTGGACGCCAAAAAGGGAGTTGATGACGATGTTAGCCGCATCCTGAAAGGGCTGGCAGATGCAGGCCGGAAGGCCATACTGGTCATCAACAAAATCGACACCATAAAACGGGAAAAACTGCTCGCTCTCGTACACAAGCTTAACGAGACCGGGATTTTTACCGAGACCTTCATGATTTCCGCGTTGAATGGGGACGGGGTAGCAGACCTCAAAGCCTATCTTTCTGACCTGGCGCCCGAAGGACCCTGGATGTACCCGGAGGACCAGATTTCCGACATTACGCTCCGGTTGCTGGCGGCTGAAATCACTCGTGAGAAAGTCTATCTGCGCCTGCATGAGGAATTGCCCTATGCGATTACGGTGGAAACCGAGGCATGGGACGAGCGGCCGGACGGCTCAGTTCGTATTGAGCAGGTTATTCATGTGGAGCGCGAAAGCCAAAAGGGCATTGTTATCGGCAAGGGTGGGCAAATGCTCAAGCTCCTTGGCCAGATGGCGCGAGAGGAAATGCAGGAGAGCTTCGATCGCAAAGTGCATTTGTTCCTGCATGTGCGTGTTACCGAAAAATGGGCTGACGACAAATCCGTTTACGAGGACATGGGGCTCGACTTTGTCGACTGATGTATCCGGGGCATTCAAGGGTTGAACCATGGAATGGCAGGACGATGGCATAGTTCTCTCCGCCAACCGCTTTGGTGAGCATGATGCGATTCTGGAAGTGATGACGTCCGGACATGGCCGCGCCCGTGGTTTTGTGAAAGCCGGTATGAGCAGGCGCAATAAAGCCCTGCTTCAACCCGGAAATACCCTTCGACTGACTTGGCGCTCCCGTTTGGAAAACAACCTGGGCCGTTTCCAGATCGAGCTCATGCATAGCCCGCTTGGCTCTCTCATTTCTGACGGTGTCCGCATGGCGGCATTGTCGGCCGTATGCGCTGATGTTGCGTCCACCATGCCAGAGAGAGAATGCCATCTTCCGGTTTATGAAGCACTGTCCGGGTTTGTTGCCTTGCTGGAGGCCGAGGGAGGCAATGTTGGATTGTGGGGCGCGGCGCTCGCCAGAATCGAACAGGGGATATTGCGCGACCTTGGCTACAGCCTGGACCTGTCGGCTTGTGCCGCTACTGGGTCCACGGACAATCTTGTTTACGTGTCGCCAAAATCAGGCAGGGCTGTTTCCGCAGCCGCGGGAGAACCCTACAAAGACCAGCTCCTGACGTTACCGATATTCATGCAGACCGGCGAAATCACGGATGCAGATGTAGAAGGCGCGATGGCCGGTTTGCAACTCACCTGTTTTTTCCTGGAGCGCACAGTTTGGGTGGTCGCGGGCAAAGGACAGCCGGATGCGCGCGAGCGGTTTTGCCAGTATCTCAAGCGCCAAAGGTGAAAAAGTTGTAAAATACAATCAGTTCATTGTTTTATTTGCACTTTTTATACTCCCAAGCATCTTGATTTAATCCAATTTTAAAGAATTGACCCTAAGCCTCAGCGGGCTAGGGAAGCATTCTTGTGAGGAGAGCAGTTTTATGCTGCGGAATTTATTCAAGCCGGATGGACAGTCCTACAAAGCTATTTTTGACGCCATCAGCAAATCACAGGCTGTGATAGAGTTTGAAATTGATGGAACAATCATTACAGCCAACGAAAATTTCCTGACTGCGATGGGGTATAGCCTCTCCGATGTGCAGGGCAGGCATCATAGCATCTTTGTTAGCCCAGCTTATGCCAAGAGCGAAGAGTACAAAGAGTTCTGGAGAAACCTGCGTGAGGGTCACTTCAATGCTGCTGAGTTCAAAAGGTTTGCCAAAAACGGAGATGATATCTGGATTCAGGCGTCATACAATCCAGTTTTTAATGATCAGGGCAAAGTGCTCAAGATAGTCAAATTTGCCACGGACATAACAAATGAAAAGCTGAAGACGGCAAACTTTGAAGGCAAGCTTGACGCGATAGAAAAATCACAGGCGATGATCGAGTTTGAACTGGACGGCACGATCATCACTGCCAATGATAACTTCCTCAATGGCTTGGGATACAGCCTTGAAGAAATTGTTGGTAAACATCACAAAATGTTTGTCGACCCAACGTATGCCAGTAGCCCTGAGTATCAGGAATTTTGGGCTCGCCTTGGCGGCGGCGAATATGAGGCAGGCGAGTTCAAAAGAATTCGCAAAGATGGCGGCGACGTCTGGATACAGGCTTCCTATAATCCGATCATGGATGCCAGCGGGCGCCCGATTAAAGTGGTGAAGTTTGCAACAGACATCACAGAGCAGAAGCTCAAAAATGCGAATTTTGAAGGACAACTCGAGGCAATCCATCGCGCGCAGGCAGTGATCGAGTTTGAACTTGACGGTACAATCATTTCAGCCAACGGAAATTTCCTGAACGCCATGGGCTATTCAGTTGGGGAACTCGAGGGCAAGCATCACCGAATGTTTGTTGATCCCACCTATGCAGGCAGCGAGGAGTATGCTGAATTTTGGCGTTCACTGGGACGTGGTGAGTTCAAATCTGCGGAATTCAAACGGTTTGCTAAAGATGGTAGCGAAGTCTGGATTCAGGCCATCTACAATCCGATTTTGGATGCTGACGGCAATCCGGTGAAAGTGGTAAAGTTTGCGACTGATGTCACTGACCAGGTGAAACGCCGGACCCAAATTGAACAGATTGGTGTCGATGTCGACGCCAGCCTGGGAGAAATTGTCAGTTCAGTGTCCAGCGCCAATGAGAAGGCAACGGCTGCTGCGGGCGCGTCGGAAGAGGCGTCCTCGACGGTGCAAGCCGTCGCTGCGGCCGCAGAGCAATTCAAGGCGTCCGCCAACGAGATTGCGCAAAGTGTGAACAGCACCAACTCTTCTGTAGATCGTGCAGCCAGCGAGGCCAACACTGCCGATGCTGCGACCCTGGAGCTTGCTGAAGCTACAAAGGCCATGACAGGTATTGTTGAGCTTATTCAGGAAATTGCCGAGCAGATTAATCTACTTGCACTCAACGCGACGATCGAGTCGGCCCGCGCCGGAGATGCCGGTAAAGGATTTGCAGTAGTTGCCAGCGAAGTAAAAGCACTAGCCAATCAAGTGGCTTCCGCAACAGCTCAGATATCTGGCGAAATTGACAATGTGCAAACCGTGTCAGATCGGGTTGTGTCCAGCCTTAACCGGATTGGAGAGGAAGTGAAGAGTGTGCAGGGCAGCTTTGTGGTTGTGGCCAGCGCAGTAGAAGAACAGAGCGTGACGTCAGAAGAGATCACCAACAACATGCAGAATGCGGCAACAGCTGTTTCAAGTATTACCATCGCTCTGCAGGATATTTCTCAGTCTGTCCAAACCAGCACCGACTGTGCACATCAGGGTATGGAATTATCGCGTCAGCTGGCGAGCGAGCCCATCGCGGCGGAGTAAAAGCAGGCTTGGGTACCCTAGGCCCAAGCCACCCATCCACACGGTTTTCAATCAGCGGTCCGTTGGGCTGGGCTTTGTCGTCGGTGGCCTTCCCGAAATGCGCGAATAAATTGTAATTATGCAATTAAGTCGTTGTGATGATTAATGTTTTTCTTGTGCAAACGCATAAATATTTAATCCAATTTTAAGGAATGACCGCTAGAAGAATTGATATCTGCCAGGGAAGCATTGATCTGAAGTGGAAACAGAAAAATGCTGCAGAAATTTATCAAGCCAGCCGGACAATCGGATAAAGCGATTGTTGAAGCGATCAGTAAGTCACAAGCCGTCATCGAATTTGAACTCGATGGCACAATCATCACTGCCAACGATAATTTTCTAAGCGCGATGGGGTACGATTTGGCGGAAGTCAAAGGCAAGCATCACCGGATGTTCGTCGAGCCTTCCTATGCCGAGAGTTCAGAATATAAAGAGTTTTGGGCCAGTTTGCGCCGAGGCGACTATAAGGCGTCCGAATTCAGGAGGCTTGCCAAAGGTGGCCGTGAGATCTGGATTCAGGCGTCCTACAATCCGGTTTTTGACAACCGGGGCAATCCGGTAAAAGTCGTGAAATTCGCGACGGATATCACAGGCGAAAAAATCAGAAATGCCAACTTCGAAGGGCAATTGGAAGCGATCAGCAAGTCACAGGCTGTGATTGAGTTTGAGCTGGATGGCACGATCATCACGGCCAACCAGAATTTCCTCAATGTCATGGGATACCAACGTGAAGAAATTGTCGGCCAGCATCATCGGATGTTTGCGGACCCCCTTTATGGGCAGAGTGCAGAGTACAAGAGTTTCTGGGCAGACCTGAGAAAAGGCGAGTTCAAGTCGGGAGAATTCAGGCGGATTGCCAAGGACAGAACAGATGTCTGGATCCAGGCGTCCTACAATCCCATTTTTGATGCCAGCGGGCGCCTGGTGAAGGTGGTCAAGTTTGCTTCCGACGTCACGCAGCAAAAACTCAGGAACGCATACTTTGAAGGCCAGCTTGATGCGATCCATCGTTCGCAGGCTGTGATTGAATTTAACCTTGATGGTACAATCATCACCGCCAATACGAATTTCCTGTCGGCGATGGGGTATTCGCTGAATGAGATCGTAGGCAAACATCATGAAATATTTGTGGATACGGCACACGCTGCCAGTTCCGAATACCGCGAGTTTTGGGCCTCTTTGGCAGAAGGTGCCTTCAAATCAGCCGAGTTCAAGCGATATACCAAGGACGGCAGTGAAGTTTGGATCCAGGCGACCTACAACCCCATTCTCGGGCTCGACGGCAAACCAATGAAGGTGGTCAAGTTCGCGACTGACATCACTAATGCAGTTGTCCGGCGCCGCGAAGTTGAGCAGATCGGCAGTGACGTCGATGTCAGCCTCAATGAAATCGTGAATTCGGTGCATACCGCCAACGAAAAGGCAACGGCGGCAGCGGGGGCGTCTGAAGAGGCGTCATCGACCGTTCAGGCTGTTGCCGCAGCTGCGGAGCAGTTTAATGCCTCGGCGAACGAAATCGCCCAGAGCGTGACCGGAACAAACTCGTCCGTCGAGCGCGCCGCCAACGAGGCAAACACCGCTGACAAAGCAACACAGGAACTCGCAGAGGCCACCGATTCGATGACTGGTATTGTCGAAATCATTCAGGAAATTGCCGAGCAGATTAACCTGCTCGCTCTGAACGCCACGATCGAATCGGCGCGCGCCGGTGAAGCTGGCAGAGGTTTCGCCGTTGTTGCAAGCGAGGTGAAGGCTCTTGCCAATCAGGTGGCCTCTGCTACATCACAAATTTCTGGCGAGATCACCAATGTACAACAGGTATCCGAGCGTGTCGTCTCAAGCCTGACCCGCATCGGCGAGGAAGTGAAAAGTGTTCAGCAAAGCTTTGTTGTCGTGGCGAGCGCCGTCGAGGAACAGAGCGTTACATCGCAGGAAATTACCAGCAACATGCAGAATGCGGCAACAGCCGTTTCCAGCATTTCGGTCGCATTGCAGGATATTTCAGCGTCGGTGCAAACCACGACCGGCTGTGCGCAGCACGGCATGGAGCTATCGCGTAAGCTCAAGCATGACACAGCCGTTGGTATCGGCATGTCGATCGCTGCTGAGTAAGAATCCAGGCCCGGGTTCGCCCGGGCCGCATTCCGCTTAAAATACCTGTGGAAAACCACAACATCTTGTAGCCATTCTGGTCGCTGGTGCTATAAATGGCGCATGAGTGAGTTAGCACCTGAATCGATTGTCGAGGCTCCCTTTGCGGAAGCATTGAGCGAACGCTATCTGGCGTACGCTTTGTCTACCATCATGTCCCGTTCGCTACCTGACGTGCGTGACGGTTTGAAGCCGGTGCACCGGCGGCTTCTATATGCTATGCGCATGCTGAAGCTGGACCCTAAAACCGGCTACAAAAAATGTGCGCGCGTGGTGGGCGACGTTATCGGTAAGTATCATCCGCATGGCGACCAGTCGGTGTACGACGCGTTGGTGCGGCTGGCGCAGGATTTTTCCGTGCGGTATCCGCTGGTGGATGGGCAGGGCAACTTCGGTAACATTGACGGTGATAACGCAGCGGCCATGCGATACACAGAAGCGCGCATGACCGAGGTCGCGGCAATCCTTATGGAAGGATTGGAAGAAAACGCCGTTGATTTTCGTCCCACCTATGACGGTGAAGAGGAAGAGCCCGTTGTTTTTCCGGGTGCCTTTCCAAACCTGCTCGCCAACGGGTCAAGCGGGATTGCCGTCGGGATGGCAACCAACATCCCGCCGCATAATGTCGGCGAGTTGATGGATGGTTTGCAGCTTTTGATCGAGGCGAGGCGTGACCCGTCGCTCGAAGTCAGTACAGCGCAGTTGATGGACTATATTCCCGGACCTGATTTCCCGACAGGCGGGCAGATTGTGGAGCCGCGCGAAAACATTGTTCAGGCCTATGACACCGGTCGTGGCAGCTTCAGGGTGCGCGCGAAGTGGGAAAAAGAAGAACTGCCGCGTGGTCTCTATAATATCGTCATTACCGAAATCCCTTTTCAGGTGCAGAAATCAAAGTTGATCGAAAAGATCGCTGAGCTGATTTCCGACAAGAAACTGCCGATCCTGACCGACGTACGCGACGAGTCTGCTGAAGACATGCGGATTGTGTTGGAGCCCAAGAACCGCACGGTTGATGAAAAAATCCTGATGGAAAGCTTGTTCAAGCTCACCGACCTGGAAACCCGCTTTTCACTCAACCTCAATGTGATTACTGCGGAAAACAAGCCGCATGTCCTGTCGCTTAAACAGACACTTGATGCGTTTCTTGATCATCAGGTCGACGTGCTGATACGGCGCAGCCAGTTCCGGCTTGAGAAAATCGAACGACGACTTGAGATACTGTCGGGATATTTGATTGCCTACCTCAATCTCGATGAGGTTATTCGTATTATTCGTGAAGAGGATGACGCCAAGGCATCGCTGATGAGCACTTTCAAGCTCACAGATATGCAGGCTGAGGCGATCCTGAACATGCGGTTGCGGGCTCTCAGGAAACTCGAAGAGATCGAAATCCGTAACGAGCATACCAAGCTTGAAGACGAACGGTCCAAACTCAAGGCGCTCATAGGCTCGAAGCGACTGCAATGGATTGCGCTTGGCGACAAATTTGCCGACATCAAAAAGCGTTTTGGCCCAGACACGGACATTGGCCGCCGCCGGACAAGGTTTGGCGAAGCGCCGGTTGCGGAAGTCATGCCGCTGGAGGCCATGATCGAAAAAGAACCGATTACTGTGGTTTGTTCAAAACGCGGCTGGATACGCGCGCTCAAGGGTCACACGAAGCCTGAAGAAGTGCTGAAGTACAAAGAAGGCGATGAGGAAAAGTTCCGCTTCCATGCCTACACCACCGACAAAATCTTCCTGTTTGCCTCAAATGGCAAGATCTACACTCTCGGCGGCGACAAGTTGCCGGGAGGGCGCGGCAACGGCGAGCCTGTGCGTTTGATGGTGGATATGGATGCCAACGACGAGGTTATATCGCTGTTGCCCCATATGCCGGGCGGCAAACTCGTGGTGGCAAGCTCTATCGGCAAAGGGTTTGTTGTTGAAGCCGACAATGCGGTAGCGATGAAAAAGGGTGGCAAGCAAATCCTCAATCTACCGGGGGAAGCCGTTGCAACGCACTGCATTCCTGTTGCCGGTGACACTGTAGCTGTCATCGGGGATAACAGAAAGCTGTTGGTTTTCGGGCTTGACGAACTGCCGAGTATGAACCGCGGGCAGGGTGTTACACTACAGCGTTACAAAGACGGCGGCATGAGTGACCTTATCACTTTCCACCGCGACGAAGGGCTGACCTGGCCAATGGGTGGCGCGTCCGAGCGCTGGCGCACGGAAACCGATCTCGCGCCATGGACCGGCAAGCGCGGCAATGCCGGGCGGCTGCCGCCGATGGGCTTCCCGCGCAACAAAAAATTCCGTTGACCATTGATCATCGGAAACACCGCCATAGTTTCAGAAAGGTACCCGGTCGGGTGCCTTTTTTCTTGGGGAGGCAGAAATGAGCAAAGAAAATCTGCAGCGCTGGTATGATTTCATGGAGCAGCATGATGAGCAGGCTCTAGCCGACATGCTGGCCGATGACGTTGTTTTCCATTCGCCGGTCGTGCACACACCGCAGGAAGGCAAGGCAATCACGTTTGCTTATCTTGCAGCTGCCGGCAACGTGCTCGGTGGTGACAACTTCCGCTATGTGAACGAATTTCTAAGTCAACAGGGTGCCGTTGTTGAATTTGTTACTGAAATTGACGGCATCAAAATCGATGGCATAGACATGATTACCTGGAATGACGCCGGCAAAATCATTGAATTCAAGGTGATGGTGCGCCCGTTAAAGGCGGTCAACAAGGTTCACGAAATGATGGGCCTGATGCTGGAGCGCATGAAAGCCGGGGGCTGACCGGAACCGTTTTGAGCCCATAATTATGCATGCGTGGTGGCACGTAAAATCAGTACCTGCATCTGACATTTTTGACATCCGTCAACACACATAAAACCAGTTTGCCCCAAAGTTGGTGGCATTGGCAGGAATGAGCCCTGTCGGCCCGGTTTTCTGTAGTGAGGTGCCATGAAGCATTTTATGCGGACGGTAATGGATGCGTTGCGCGATCTGGCGCCGATCATTCTGGTTATCCTGTTTTTTCAGCTTGTGGTTTTGCAGCAACCTTTTCCGACGCCCGGACGCATTCTTCTCGGGCTGGTGGCGGTTGTGCTGGGGCTTGCGCTCTTTATTGAGGGCCTGGAGTTAAGCCTCTTCCCATTTGGGGAAAATATGGCCGGGGCTTTTGTGCGGCGCGGCAGCGTTTTCTGGCTTCTGACTTTTGCGTTTGCGCTGGGGTTCGGTACGACGGTAGCGGAGCCTGCACTCATAGCTGTTTCGCAAGAAGCCGCCCGCATCAGTGCGGTTGCGGGCATGATCGAGCAGGGTGACGTGGCGCAGCAAAACTATGCGCTTGGACTGCGTGCCACAGTCGCTGTCTCGGTGGGGGCTTCGCTGGTGGTAGGTGTTCTGCGCATCCTGAAAGGATGGCCGATCCATTATATTATCATCGCAGGCTACCTTGTGATCGTCTCTTTGACCCAGTTTGCCCCCAAGGAGATCATCGGGGTCGCTTACGACAGCGGCGGTGTTACCACGTCGACGATCACCGTACCGCTTGTTACGGCGCTTGGAATCGGCCTGTCCACAGTAATCAAGGGGCGTAATCCGATGGTGGATGGTTTTGGCCTGATTGCGTTTGCAAGCCTGTTTCCGGTCGCTTTTGTCCTTGTTTACGGCATGGTGGTCTAGAACATGGAGGGAATTCTCACCAACATTGCCTATACCGTTGTCGCCACTATCCGGGATGTGTTGCCCATTGGGTTGCTGCTCGTTTTTTTTCAGCTTGTTGTCATTCGGGAGAAGATCCCGAACCTGAAGCGGACAATCGTTGGTTTTATCTATGTTGTTGCCGGGCTTGCACTTTTTCTGATCGGGCTGCAGGAAGCCTTGTTCCCCCTTGGGGATATTATGGCTAAACAGCTGACCGATCCGGCGTTTCTTGCACCAGATGCGGCACCAGGTGCCGTGATTGAATGGTGGCACTATTACTGGGTGTTTATCTTCGCTGCAGCGATCGGTTTTTCGACAACCGTTGCTGAACCGTCGCTGATTGCAGTTGCGATGAAAGCAAGCGAAGCATCAGGAGGCGCCATCAGCCCATGGGGGCTCAGGATCGCGGTCGCGGTCGGCGTAGCGGCCAGCATTGCACTTGGTGCCTTCAGGATCGTGACCGGAACGCCGCTCGCGATGTACATGATGGTAGGATATCTGCTGGTGGTGGTGCAGACCGTCTTTGCGCCGAAAATGATCGTCCCGCTTGCGTATGACAGCGGCGGTGTGACCACGTCAACTGTAACTGTGCCCCTGGTAACGGCGCTCGGGCTGGGGCTGGCGTCCACGGTGCCGGGGCGCAGTGTGTTGATCGACGGGTTTGGGCTGATAGCGCTTGCCAGCCTCTTTCCCATGGTCACGGTGATGGGCTACGCGCAGTTGTCAGAACTTCTGGCCCGCAAACGCGGTGGAAACAAGACTGATTAGAAGGCTATTATCAAAATGAGGAACTGGATATGAAATTCAAGCTGATCATTGCGCTGGTTGCCGACGAACACACCGAAAAGGTGATTGAAGTCGCCCGCAAAGAAGGAGCGACCGGTGCCACTGTTATCAAGAGCGCACGCGGTGAAGGGCTCAAGCCAGCCAAGACGTTTCTCGGCCTCACGCTCGAGGGGCAGGTTGATGTGTTGTTGTTCATTGTCGAGCAGCATATGAGCCGCACCATCCTGGAGCGCATTGCCGAAGAAGGGCGGTTCGGGGAAAAACCGGGCTCCGGTGTTGTATTTCAGGTGCCGGTTGAAGACGCGGTTGGTCTCGGCTCCCAACTGGATGCCATCAAGGAAGAAATTGAGGAACAGATATGACACCCGTAAAATACCTGCCTGTCCGCAACGTAATGACAACAGACATCGAAATGATTGACGGCCTGACTTCAGTGTCCGATGCCCTGGAACGTTTGCGGCGTAAACAGATTAGCTCGCTGATCATTGAACGGCGTGACGACGTGGACGAATATGGACTGCTGACAGTGCATGATATTGCACGAGGTGTGCTGGTGCCCGACCTGTCGCCGGATCGCGTCAGTGCCTACGAAATCATGACTAAACCTGTTCTATCGATCGATGTAGAGATGAATGTTCGCTATGCAATCCGACTTCTGACGCGGTTTTCCGTGTCCAGAGCACTGGTGTTGGAGGCCGGGAAGGCGGTAGGCATCGTTACTCTGAGAGATATGGTGCTGCGCTGCGCCGACTTTCAGTGAGTTTTTGCTTCGGGTGGTTTGATAGCCAGTTTGAAAAAAAAGGCGGTCAGGAGTGGCCGCCTTCAGTGTTTGGGGAAGGTTTAGCTTTCGTATTATTGGGGCCTACGCCAGTTGGCTGATTAAGCCGGGCCCATGTAAAAAGCGTTGAGTTTATTGCCATCCGGATCACGGAAGTAGGCAGCGTAGAAAGTGCTGTCATCGCCGCCACGCAGGCCAGGACCACCTTCGTCAGCAGCACCAAGTGCTATTGCTTTCTCGTAAATCTTATCAACGGTTGCACGGTCCGGTGCTGCAATTGCGGCCATCACACCGTTACCAACTGTCGCAGGTTCACCATCATAGGGTTTGGCAATGGCCAGTCCGCCAGCGGCGGCGTTGCTCCAGGCAATGAAACTATCGCTGTCCCAGACTCTTTTGGCGCCTACGACGGCCAGTAAGTCATCGTAGAAATCGCGCGCGCGTTCAAAATCGTTAGTGCCGAGTGATACATATCCGAGCATCAGTCCCTCCTCGCTGCTTGGCTGCATGTTCGTTGATAGTGATTGATATGGTGCCCCGTGCAATGACTTCAAAGGTAATGGGACGTATAGCCACCCAACAGAAATGAATGGTAGCTAGGTTACTGCGACATAAGCAGGCCGTGGCGTTGACGCGGGCTTCTGTAAAGGTGAGATAGCTATTGAATTAGGACGGTGTTAAGAACAATTGTTTTAAAACTGTAACACAAAGCATTTTGGGGGTGCGGTTGTGCAGGATGTCGAGCAATTGGCGCGACAGCTCTTGAGCTGCTCGGACGACGAGCGTATCGAGCTGTTGCGAGGAATCCAGTCGAAAGAAGAACAACTTCGTATACTGCATGAATTTGCGGTGTCGCTGATCCAGATATCGTCTGCGGACGATTTGGTCTGGTACGTGGCGAAGGAAGTTGTGGGTCGCCTGGGTTTTTTGGATTGCGTCCTATACAGCGTGGATGAAGACCGGCAGGTCCTCATCCAGCAAGCGGCAATCGGCGACAAAAACCCTTCAGGGCGTACGATTGCCAATCAACTTGAAATTCCCATCGGTGTTGGTGTGTCCGGGCGTGTGGCCAAGCGCCGGAAGCCGGAGTTGGTTGCCGATTTGTTATCCGATCAGGATTATGTTGCAGACATCAATCCAGCCCGTTCCGAAATATGCGTTCCCATACTCCATGGTTCTGAGCTTCTGGGGGTGATCGACAGCGAGGATCCGCGACCTCATTTTTTCACGCAGGATCATTTGGAAACGCTAGTGGCTGTGGCTGCCCTCACAAGTTCAAAACTTGCGGAGCTGCGCGCGCTTGAGAAAATTGAACATCAGGCCCAAATGATTGAAAGCGTGCGGGAAGCCGTGACAATAACGAACATAGATGGAACCATCATTGATTGTAACGAAGCGGCGTCCGAGATTTATGGTTACTCTCGCGAGCAACTCATAGGACAGAATGTCAGTGTTTTTTATGCCAGCCAGGAACAATGGCAGGCTGTGAAGTGTGAGCAGGTAGCAAGCCTCGAGAAACATGGATCCTGGCGCGGCAACATCGACGTGCTGAAGGGGGATGGCGCTGTTCTGACCATGGACATCAGTCTAACCCCCAGTTTCAATGACCAGGGTGCGCAAGTCGCTACAACGGCGGTCGCGCGCGATATCAGCAGAATACTGGAAACTGAAAAAGCCATTCGAGACAAGAATCGTGCGCTTGAATCGAAACAGATAGAGCTCGAAAAAGCGCTTGCTGACAGGGAAGTTGCGCGCCAGGCAAATGCAGCAAAAGATGCGTTTCTTGCCAATACAAGCCACGAGTTGCGTACGCCGCTTACTGGTGTGATTGGCATGATCGATCTGCTGAAGCAGACGCAGATAGACAAAGAACAGCAACAACTTCTTTTTGCCGCCGATACCAGTGCGCGGTCGTTGCTTGGGATCATTGATGATGTGCTGGAACTGGCGAAGATTGAATCGGGCAAGATCAAGCTGGTTAAAAAGCCTTTCGATATTGTGAACGCGGTGCGCGAAGTTGTTGAGGCTCTGCGACCAACGGCAGACAAGAAATCACTGGCAATAAAAGTAAAAGAGCCTGACAGCGTTGATTATGCATTGCTGGGTGACGTCAGCAGAGTGCAGCAAATCCTGTTCAATATCATCGGCAATGCAATCAAGTTCACTAGCGAGGGCAGCGTGGAAGTCACGTTTGACCTGTGCCGCCAAAAAGATACATGCGCTTTGTGCGTCTGCGTCGAAGACACCGGCATTGGATTTACACCGGAGCAGGCAGAACAGATATTTGAACGATTTGAACAAGTGGATGCGTCTGCCACCAAGAATGAAAGTGGTACCGGCCTTGGCCTTGCAATCTCCCGGGAACTTGCAGAACTTATGGGTGGTACGCTGGCGGCAACCGGTGAACAGGGCATCGGTGCGGTTTTTCGCTTCAAGGCGAAGTTTGATGTTGCGCCTGTTTTAAAAAGCGATACCGAGTCCCGTCCCCTTGCTCGCCCAAGCGCCGCAGAACACCCTCTGAAAGTTCTTGTTGCCGAGGACAATCCAATCAATCAGCTTCTGGTAAAGAAACTTTTAGCCCCCTTTCCCTGGCAACTCACTATGGTGTCAAACGGCAGGGAGGCAGTTGAGCGGCTGGAGAATGGCGAAGTTTACGATGGTGTTTTAATGGATATTCGTATGCCGGTGCTGGATGGCATTCAGGCGACCGAGCAAATTCGCCAGTCTGAAAACACCTATGCAAACGTACCGGTTGTAGCGCTTACGGCCAATACCATGGAAGCAGATCGTGAATTATATCAACAAGTTGGCATGAACGCAGTTGTTGGTAAGCCAATAAATCTGCAGGCGCTGCTGCAAGCAGTGGATACACATTTTATGCCCATGGACGGCGTTGTCGACGAAGGCTAGAATCCGTTTTCAGCCAGAAAAAACTCGATCTTTTCGGGGGTGACCAGACCAGCCTTGCGGGTCACCTCTTTGCCATCGTTGAAGAGAACCATGGTACCTGTATGGCGAAAACCAAACGCCTGAATGAAATCGGCGTCGCGATCAAAATCAACCCGTATGGCCCGCACTTTTGGACCCCTGCCTTGATCATGTAAAGTCTCCAGCGCCTTGTGCTGCAGCAGGCATGTCGGGCACCAGGAGGCATAAACCTCCACCAGCATCGGCTCGCCGCGTTGCATCAGTGTTTCAAACCGGGCAGTGGAATACTCTTCCCATCCTGGCAAAATGGGGTCGGAAGGGCGCAAATTCATATAAATGAGATTGCCCCACAGCAGGATAGCGATCAGGCCGATAAAACCGACCTGAGCCCAGATTTTCTTCAAGAGAGAAGAGCCTGATTTTTTTGATACTTGGTTCATGGTGGGTAGGTAACAGCGCTCAGCCCAACCGACAACAAAAGCCCGATAAACTTTGCGTTAGCTCGACTAGTTCTTGAACAGGAGGTCGGGCAGCCAGGTTACAAGCCCGGGCTCCAGCGTTATGAGCAGCAGTGCGATCACTTGGATCACAACAAACGGGAGCACACCGCGGTAGATCGCTGTGGTTGGGACTTCGTCCGGCACCACGCCGCGCAGGTAAAAAAGGGCGAAGCCAAACGGCGGTGTCAGGAAACTTGTCTGAAGATTCATCGCCATCAAAACACCAAGCCAGATCGGGCCGTAAGTTCCATCCATCGCGAGCAGTGCCGGAGCCACAACAGGCACCACCACAAAGGTGATTTCGATAAAATCAAGGAAGAACCCAAGTACAAACATCAAGACCATGACCAGCAGCAGTGCAGTGAACTCCCCGCCCGGCAGGTTATGGAGCATGGATTCAATGATTTCGTCGCCGCCGATTCCGCGGAATGTAAGCGAAAAAAGCGAAGCACCGATCAGGATTGCATAAATCATGGTGCTGATACGCACCGTTGATCGCAGTACTTCGCCCAGAACGCCGCTTTTATGGGTGCGCCAGATGGCGCGTGCCAGACCGAAAAGAAAGATGCAGGTGAACAGCACTGCTGCCCAGTAAGCCGCCTTGTCCGCGGTAGGGACAATGTCGCGGTGCATGCGTAAGTCGAAGTTGGTGGAAACCAGCAGGAGCGCAACGATGGCTGCGATGGCAAGTAGGACTGTGCGCAGCATACCCAGACGTGAGGCCCCGAGCAGGATTGCACCAATAGCCCCTACCGATGCAGCTTCGGTCGGCGTTGCAATGCCGGTCAGGATTGAGCCCAGTACGGCAACAATGAGGAAAAGCGGTGGCAATAGGGCCAGGAAGAGTTTCCGGTACAATGTGCCTTCTGTATCCGGCTGGCGCTCAATGGCCGGTGAAGTCTCCGGTCGGAACATCGCCATGCCAATTTGATAAAGAATATACATGCCAACGAGAATGAGGCCGGGCACAAGCGCCCCCGCGAACAATTCCCCCGCACTCATGGGCACCGGGGAGAACAGGCCTTTATTCAACTGTGCCTGTTGCCAGGCATTGGACATGACATCCGCCAACAGGATCAGCACGATGGACGGTGGGATAATCTGGCCAAGCGTGCCTGCAGCCGCAATCGACCCGGTTGCCAGGGATGTGTCATAGCCCCGCCGCATCATTGTGGGCAAGGAGAGTAAACCCATGGTCACAACGGTTGCACCAACAATGCCGGTGGATGCGGCCAGCAATGCACCGACAATGGTTACGGAAATGCCCAGCCCACCTCGCAGCGGCCCAAAAAGTTTGCCCATGCTTTCCAAAAGCTCTTCGGCAACATTGGATTTTTCCAGCATCACACCCATGGTGACAAACAAAGGCACAGCGAACAGGAGCTCGTTGCGTATGACGCTGCCAAACAGCCGGTTTGGAAGAATTTCGAGGAAAGCGAGATCCATCAGGCCAGTCGCGATCCCGATACCGCCAAACAGAAGGCCGGTACCCGCCAAGGTGAAGGCCACAGGAAACCCTGACATCAAAAACCCGACCAGGGTCAGGAACATGGTAATCGTCAAGACGATAGACAAATCCATTAGCGTTTGCCCCCGAAAAGGGTTTTGCCAAACCGGATCAGGTCAGCCGCAGCGTGCAGCGATAGCGTCAAGGCAAACAGTAACAGCGTGGTTTTCAACAGGTAAACAAACGGCAGACCACTGGCTTCCACACTCGATTCCCGGATCGACCAGCTATCTGTCACGTAAGGGATGCTGGCATGCCAAAAGAGGATGAGAAACGGAACCAGCAAAAACAGCGTGCCGAGAAAGTTGACCCAGGCTTTGCCTCGCTCGCCGAGCTTGCAGTAAAGAAGGTCAACACGCACGTGCTCGTCATGGAGCGCGGTGTATCCCGCGCCGCCAAGGAACATCATGGCATTGATATACTGAAGGCTTTCCTGCAGTTGAATACTGCCTGTGGAAAAAACATAGACCATCAGAACTACGGCAAACTGCACCAGCACAAGAAGCAGGGGCAGAACTGCAAGCATCTGCCCCGACTTTTCAGCGAAAGTGTCAAGCCGCCTGAGGGTCGTATCGATCATACGGGTATCTAGCCTTCAGAGAGGTTGCGGGCATCCATGAACGCTTTTTCCGCGATGTCGCCCCAGCGCATGCTGCCTGCCCGCGCCGCGCTAAAGCTTTGATATATGCGGCTGGCAAGTTCGTCGTGATTGCCGGCTTCTGCCACCACTTCTGCGGAAACGCGACCAAGCTCTGCGAGGATGTCGTCATTAAATTTCCGCAGGACAACATCATGTTCATTGATCAACGTCTCAAGCGCACGGGCATTATTGGCGTTGAACTCCGCCAGCATAATGTCATTTTCAGCGGCCGAAGCTGCTTCGACCCATGTTTTCTCTGTTGCGCTCATGTCGTTCCAGATATCGAGGTTGAGGCCGAGCGCCAGTGCGGTGCCGGGCTCATGGATGCCTGGATAATAATAGTTCTTCACAATGGAGTAGAAACCGAAAGCCAGATCATTCCAGGGGCCAACCCATTCGGTTGCGTCAATGTTGCCCTGGCTGAGGGCCTGGAAGATCTCGCCACCCGCTTTTGTGACAGGCGTTGCACCAATACGCTGCATCACCTCACCACCCAGACCCGGCATGCGAATGCGCAGACCCTGAAAATCTTCTATCGAATTCATTTCCTTGGCAAACCAGCCGCCCATCTGGGTCCCTGAGTTGCCGGCAAGGAAGGCCTTTACGTTAAACTGACCCGACAGTTCGTCCCACAGTTCCTGACCGCCACCAAACCGGATCCATGACGTAATCTCGGGGGCCGTCATACCCATGGGCACTGCGCAGAAAAAATTGAAGGCAGGAGACTTGCCCTGCCAATAATATTCACCACCGTGATACATGTCCGCCTTGCCCTGAGACACGGCATCAAAGGCTTCCAACGGGCCCACGAGTTCACCACCCGCATAAACCCGTACCGAGATATTGCCGTCAGAAACGGCCTCAATCCGGCGCGCAAGCCGCTCGGCACCAGTGCCCAGACCGGGGAAATTCTTTGGCCAGGTCGTTACCATTTTGAGGTTGCGCTTCTTGCTGACAATAGCCGGTCCGCCAGCGGGCTGGCCTGTGCTGTCGCTGCTGTCGCAGGCGGCGAGCAATCCTGCCGCACCAGCGGCTGTTGCGCCCCTGAGCAGGCGTCGGCGGCTTAGCCCGCTTTCTTTATTGGCAGACTGATTTTTCTCAGCGGTTTTGTTCATGACCTTATCGGTACGCGTCATGACGATGCCCCCACATCCGGCACGCTGGTGACCCATGAAATACCCCACAGACCAACGTATATGTTTTTGTTCATGTGTGCCGCCAGCTCATGCGGGTCGGCATATTTGTGCGGCCAGTATAGAAGCAGTTTGGTCGGGGGCAAGTACAGAGCGATCAAGGGGCAGCCAAAATGGGTCAAATGGTGCGATTCAGCTAATCAAACGGATACCAACCGTTGGGTCCCAGCCGCTCAAGCGGCTTAAAGCGGGATTTGTAGCTCATCTTCGGGCTGTCTTTCACATAATAGCCCAGATAAACGTGTGGCTGATTCGCGTTTGCCGCCCGCATGATGTGATCATGAATCAAATAGGTGCCGATTGACCGCCGTTCGGCTTCCGGTTCAAAAAAACTGTAAACCATCGACAACCCGTCGGACAGTTCGTCGGTGAGAGCTACCGCGACCAGATCGCCGGTCAACGCTTTGCGGTATTCAAATTGTACGGTTTGCACAGGGCTCGATTCGACCATATCGTCAAATTCCTCCCGCGTCATTCCAGCCATGGAGCCGTCTGCGTGGCGGGCACCCAGATACCGGGTCAGGAGATCAAACTGCTCGTCTGTGGTAACAGGCGGGCGAACCTCCACGGTCAGGTCACTGTTCAGTTTGGCGATACGACGCTGCGAACGGCTCGGCTTGTAGCTTTTGGCCAGCACCCGAACCGATACACACTCTGCACAGCTCTCGCAGGCGGGGCGATACACAACCGTTTGACTGCGCCGAAAACCAACCTTGCCAAGCGCTTCATTCAGCGCTTCTGCTTCCGGACCCTGCAGTTCCGTGAATACCTTGCGTTCTTCCTGCCCGTCGATATAGGGGCAGGGCGACGCAGCGGTCACATAAAACTTCGGAAACTGTATGCCTTGGTTGGTCATGCACTCATGTCATAGAGGGTCAGAATTCACAATTGGTTAAAGTAAACCATAATACCAGGGCACAAACAAAGTGAATGTGATCCACATGATAAGGATCAAGGGTGTGCCAACCCTCACGAAATCAACAAAACGATAGTGCCCCGGTGCCATGACCAGCAGGTTGGTCTGATAACTCATCGGGGTTGCAAAACTGCAGTTGGCGCCAAAAATCACTGCGAGCAGGAAGGGCATGGGGTCTACCTGAAGCTCAATGGCGATCGAAACCGCAATTGGCGTGAACAGCACGGCGGTGGCATTGTTTGAAAGCACATTGGTCAACAACGCAACAAGGATGAAAAAGCCGGACAAGATCACCCACACTGGCGCGCCCATCATCAGTTCGATCGATGAATGTGCGAGCCACGCGGCACCTCCGGTTCCCTGCATCGCGGCGCCCAGCGCCAACGCTGCACCGACAATTGTGAAAACCCTTCGGTCAATGGCCCGGCTGGCCTGCCGGACATTAAGGCACCTTAAAATCATCATCATGGTTGCGCCCAACAGGGCCGACACAACAATAGGCATGATCTCCAATGCCGCCGTGAACACGACACCGGCAAACACCATCAGCGCCCGGACGGCATATTCTTTCATGGGTACGTCGGATGCGGACGACTCCATCAAGAGCACGTCCTGATTGTCTCTGAGGTCCAGCACATTGTTGCGCTCCCCCATCACCAGAAGCACGTCGCCGGCCTCGAGCCTGAGCTGTGACAAGGCCGCTCTGATCATCCGGCTACGGCGTTGCACGCCCAGCACCGAACAGCCTGTTTCTGCACGAAAACCGGACTGCGCGAGCGTGCGACCATCCAACCGGGAGGCCGGGGCGATCACGGCTTCGGCAATTACCCGGCGCTGGCCTGCCTGCTCGTCGGGGCCTTCATCGCCTTCGGCGTCGGCGACAAGGTCAGGTGATGCATTCAAGAGTTCCGTCATCACGCCGCGTGTCGCTGCCACCATGACGATGTCACCGACGCTCAGCGTGATATCGTCATAGGGCGGAAGCAGCTTGTGATGCCCGCGCTCGATCATCCGCACCGTTACGTCTTTCAGTCCCGGAAACATGCCCGCAACCGCCATTTGGCCAACGAGACCATTGTCCGGACCAAGCTCCATCTGGAACAGGAATTGTTTGCCACCGCTGCCTGCCAGCCTTTTTGCAATGCCGCTGCGATCGACCAGAAGCTTGGGCGCAATCAGGATGACATAGACAAAGCCCACGGCTGCCATTGCCGCGCCCGGCACCGTGAAGTCGAAAAAGCCTATTGTCCCGCCATGTGACTGCTCGTACGCCCCAGCAGCCAGGAGGTTGGTGCTTGAGCCAATCTTGGTCATGTTGCCGCCCAGGATTGCAGCGAAGCTTAAAGGCATCATCACCTGCGCGGACTGCTTGCCGAGTTTCTCGGCCAAAGCCCCCAGGATCGGGATGAAAATCACTACCACCGGCGTGTTGTTCATAATCGCGGAAATCAGCATCACCACGGCAAGGCACGCCAGCAACACAACATTGGGATGGGTTTTGCCCCAGCCCACCAGCATGCTTGCGGGACCATTCAGCGCGCCCGTTTGCACGAGTCCCTGGCCCACGACGAGAAGCGCCATGATGGTAATCAGGGACGGATCGGCAAACCCCTTGAGAATGTCTCTTGCCCCCAGAATTGCGTTTCCGTCGGTGTCCTGCATTGGCAGCACATGGAAGACAAAAAGCAACAAGGCCACTGTTGCGATGGACGATAATTCAAGCGGGATTCGGTCATAGGAATATGCAACGATCGCACCGACAACGATCGCGAACGTTAGCCACATTTGCAGGGTTGGTTCGATTATTTCCACAGTTGCCCCGGCTCGCCCTTCGTTGCATGTCCAGCATAATTGTTAACGCCCGGATGTGCGTTGAACAAGAAGAAAGCAAAAAGGTGGGTCAGTGTGCAGTCTAGTTCCCGCCCGTCAGGTTAGGGGGAACGACAGGGGCTTCGCGCAGGATCAGGACAGTGATCCGCCGGTTTTCCGAACGCGTTGGATTATCGGGATATAGCGGGTCGGTTCCGGCTTTTCCGATTACCTCAAAGAAACGGTCCCCGGTAACGCCGGAATCGTCCAGTACGCGGCGGGCAGAGTTGGCACGGTCAGCGCTCAATTCCCAATTGCTGCCTCCTTGCGTGCCGGTAAAGTTTCCGCCATCCGTGTGCCCCTGGAGCGTAATGCGGTTGGGCAGGTCCTGTATAGACTGGCCTATTTCCACAAGCATGTCCCGGGCATAGTTGTAAAGCTCGTCCGTTCCTTGCCGGAACATGGCCCGACGGTCCTTGTCGATTAGCTGAATCTTCATGCCGTCTTCGGTGATTTCCATGATCAACTGGTCGGACATGTCGGAAAGCGTTGGCGACTGCTGAATTGCAAGTCGCAACTGTTCCTGCATCTGTTCGAACGACAGGTCTTCCTGTTCGCGGATTCGATTGGCAGCTTCAATTATGTCACGGATGTCGGGGTCGCCGCCGCCTTCACCGTCGGCACCTTGCTGATCACCGCTGGTTGGGCCGGTTTGCGGTGGGCCTGGCTGTGCGATCAATACCGCAGGGGATGGATTTGAACCCATTGAGTCCTCAGAAGGCGGGTTGATTGCGTCAACGCCCGAACGACCGGATACCGCAGCTGTAGTTGGCGAGAAATAGTCGGCAAGGCCTGCAAGTGTCTCTGGTGGGGCCACGTTCAACAGCCACAACAACATGAAAAATGCCATCATAGCCGTGGTGAAGTCGGCATAGGCCACTTTCCACGCACCGCCATGGTGCCCGCCGCCTTCAACCTTCTTCACCTTTTTGATGATTGGTCTTGGGGTTTCTTCTTCGCCAGCCAATGTTTTGTCCGATTGTTAGAGCCTGCGCCAGTTACGCGCCCACTATTGCAGCAGATGGTTAACAACTCGTTCACATTGTTCATCTGTCACCAAGCATTTGGTGTGATTTAGCCGCTACCGCGCAGGATCAAGTGTCAACACGGATGCGGCATCTATTGGCGCCGGTTTGTCCGTCGGGATGGTGAAATAGTCCACGGACCGCCAACGATTGAACAAGTCACCATAGTGGGGCGAGAATGGATTTCCAGATTGGCCAGTTGGCTGCATGTAGAGCGATTTCTCAAGGTCAGACAGGTCGAAAATACCGCGGTAGCTCGGTCCGAAGGTGGATTGATTGAGTGTCCGGGGATTGGTGCTTACGCCAGCCACATTGATGGTGAAACGTCCGCCGGATACAGGGGCTGTCAGTCCAAATACATCTTTTAATACAGGGATTTGGCTCATGGGTCTGTGGCTTTGATGGAGGAAGTGGCTGTCGCCCCAACGCCATGATTGTCTATCTTCGCCGTTTGCTTCGGTGAGTTCTTCAATTGTCTGGGCCATTGCCCGGTTGGCAAGGGCAGCGCATGTCTCGACAGTGTCGTTGGTGGTGACGTCATCACACCAGGCCATGGCGGCGGTTTGATCTATGACGGGCAAGGCGTAATACCCAGTATTCCAGTCACCCGGGCCCGCATCCGCAGTCCAGAACAGGCTGGATTTCAAAAGTCTTGGGCGTTGCCGCCGGAAACCGGCATACATGTCACCAAGCTCGTCAGCCATTAAAAGTTGCTGATAGTGGCGCAGCCATGTTTGGAAGATGAGCGGCTCGGCAGCATTCATGTCCATGGTGCCGGGCCAGGCAGCAAGAGCTTCTTTGATAGGTGTGTCTTCAAGGTTGGCAAGCATCCAAGGCAAAATATCCCGGGCCATGTCCGAAACGACATCCGCGTGCAGGGTTCCGAAGCTATCTGCAGTATGGGCTTCAACGCTGGCTAGTTCCGCTCGTATGCGGTTGCCCCGATAGGGCAATGACCAGTCGTGCGTGATGAAATGCGGGTAATCTGCGGCAACGATTTTCTCGTTCGCTGTGGCGATGATGCCGCTTTCAGGATTGAAGCGGGTCGGCAGTTCTTCATAGTCAAGAAACCCCTGCCAATCATACTTGGCATCCCATCCGGGCGATGGCAAAAGGCCACCGATTTCGTTGTCAGCACGCCGCACAGGCACCCGCGCCGGAGCATAATAGCCAATGTTGCCCTCGGTGTCCGCGAAGATCATATTCTGCTGCGGACCGCCATAATAAGCACCGGCCGCTTTGAACTCCTCAAAGCTTTTTGCAGCGCCCAGGTTCAACATTGCAACCAACCCCGTGTCCTCAGGCATGAGAGCTGTCCATTGCAGGGCAATAACATGGTCGTCGCCTGTAAAAGCCTCGCTGCCATCGTAAATGTCTGAGACCACCGGCCCATGCCGTGTTTCCCGAACCGGGAGAACGACGTCCTCGCTGCCGCGCACTTTGATTATTTCGTTTCGGGTTACAAAGGTGGCTGGCCCGTCAGGTGTCAGGTAGCTGTCTTCGCCAACCAGTTTTTCAACGAACAGGTCCATAATGTCAGGGGCCGTGTTGGTGAAGCCCCAGGCGATATGATCGTTTCGCCCGAGCACAATACCGGGCGCGCCGGGAAAGCTAACGCCTACTACATTGCTGTCTGTTGAACGGTTGTATAGACGGGCCAAATACCAGATTGACGGCGTCGTCAGCCCCAGGTGCGGATCGTTGGCAAGAAGCGGCATGCCACTGGCGGTGCGCGTGCCGGATACAACCCAGTTATTGGACCCGTAACCGGCAGGTTTTTCAGGCCCAATTGCCTGTGCCGCTGCGACAATCGGGCTCTGGTCATAAAGCGCCGCCAGGGACGGCATGGTGCGCGATGCTTCGCCGGGGTAAGCAGGGTAGAGGGTTGCGACCTGTTCCGGGGTCAGCTTTGTAAGCAGTTGCGCACGCGCAATTTCATGCCGTGCGTTGCCGGACAGATCGAGCCACATCATCTTCTGCCACACCAGAGAATCCAATGGAGACCAGGGCTCCGGCGAAACACCGGTCAGCAAAAACTCCGGAGGTAGCGCTCCCCGGTGGTTTTCAACAAACGAATTCACACCGTTTGCGTAGCTTTCGAGAATTGCAATCGCTTCTGCGGGCAGGGCAGCTAGCGCCGTTTTTGCCCGATGGGTAAAACCAAGCGTCCTGAAGTACCGGTCGAAGCCTAGACCGGCGGTGCCCAAAACTTCTGACACGCGACCCGAGCCAATGCGCCGGTTCATTTCCATTTGCCACAACCGGTCTTGAGCGTGTGCGTACCCCAGGCCGAAAGCCAGATCGTGTTCGTTCGATGCATCAACATGCGGAACACCATGACTGTCGCGAGCGATGACGATGCGATCCTGCGGGCCATCAAGCTGCAGAGCACCATCTACCATTGGCAGGCTGCTGCGCATCCATCCGAAGCCAATGATGAAAAATGTTATGACCAGAATGCCAACAAAGATTGGCCAAAACTTCCATGGTTTCATGATGTTGATAACCTGCTCTCTATATGTCCCATCAACAGATAACTATATGGTGTTTCCGAAATTTGCCAACTACCGAATGGGCTTGGCCGCAACAATCAGCACGGTTCACGCACCTCTCACCGGTTGGTGTTGTAACGTTAAGTGCCGTTCTCGCATCCAATGAATAGATTAAGCCTGTCACGCAGGGCCAATACAAAGGATCATGAGATGAAGAGAATAGTGAAGCCAGGAGTAATCTTAGTTGCGGCGATTGCCGCACCAAGTGCCGGAGGGGCCGATTTTGAGCGCGAAAACGCGTTCCGGTTGTTCGCTCAGGAAGACGTGGACCAGCAGGACCTGCCCCTTGCGATCGGTGGCTATGATCCAACGCTCTATTTTGCCGGTGGGCTGCCAAAACCCGGAAACGCCAGCATTCGTCATGCGTTTGAAGGGCAGGTATATTATTTTGCGAGTTACGAGAGCCGTCAGACTTTCATTGATAATCCGACCAGATATGCGCCCCAGTATGCAGGGCACTGCGCCTTTGCCATGTCTGAGCACCGCGCGGTGCGGGCAAACCCCACCGTGTTTGCTGTTCAGGACGACAAGCTTTTTCTGTTTGAAAACGAGATGAAGCTTGAAATGTGGAAAAACAACAGTCGAAAGTTTCGAATTCTCGCAGACAAGCGGTGGGAATTTGAAGCCAAGAATTTTTCACGCTATCGGGCAAAATTCTAGGTTTTACATCCGCGCTGATGCTGGACTTTCGACGACTGCTCGCCTAATCAGGGTCGGTAGCCGGCACAGAGGAGGACCCTATGGCAAATGTAGCTTTTATCGGACTTGGCGTGATGGGATATCCAATGGCCGGACACCTGGCAAATGCCGGGCATTCCGTGACGGTCTATAATCGCACCGAAGCCAAGGCGGAACAATGGCTTGAGGCTTACGGCGAAGATGTGTCCGGTGAGCTTTTTACGGCGCCTACGCCCGCGGGTGCTGCGGCGGACGCCGACCTGGTTTTTGCCTGCGTTGGGGCCGACAAGGATGTCGAGGCGATTTGCGTTGGTGAAGAAGGTGCTTTTGGTGCCATGCGTGAAGGTGCTGTGTTTGTCGATCACACCACCGCATCGGCGGACTGTGCCCGAGCAATGGCCGCAGCCGCGGCCGAACAGGGTATAGGCTTTGTTGATGCGCCGGTTTCTGGCGGCGAGGCGGGCGCGGTAAATGGCGCGCTCACCATCATGTGCGGCGGCGAAACGACAGCGTTCGATGCAGCGGAGCCTGTGATGCAGGCTTATGGTAAATCGGTCCGGCTTTTGGGTGCGGCAGGGTCGGGGCAGCTTGCTAAGATGGTCAATCAGGTCTGTATCGCTGGCGTGGTACAGGGACTGGCGGAAGCCTTGCATTTCGGCATGGAAGCGGGTCTCGATATGAAAGCTGTTGTTGACGTGATCAGCAAGGGCGCGGCGCAAAGCTGGCAGATGGAAAACCGCGCCAGCACCATGATTGATGGGGAATTCGATTTTGGTTTCGCCGTCGACTGGATGCGGAAGGACCTGGGTATTGTGCTCGGCGAAGCATCGCGGATGCAGGTCTCCCTGCCTCTCACCGCTCTCGTTGACCAGTTTTATACCGATGTCCAGAAGATGGGCGGCAATCGGAATGACACATCCAGTCTCATCCGCCGTTTTCGGGGCTAGGCGAGCAAGGTACATCGAAAATGGCTGACGGGTCGGCAAGTTTTGTGAGCATCTGGTTCCTGCGGTCAACAGTCAAACGTGCGGTTGTCGTTGGGCTGGTTGTTGGTACTCTCTTGTGCCTGATCAATCAATGGCAGGCGATTGTGCTCGGCACTGTTCCGGTTGACTGGCTGAAAGTTGTCTTGACCTACTTTGTTCCTTATGCCGTTTCGTCCTATTCCACGGCGGCAAGTCTTTCGGCCTCGACATCGGCGGCACCCCCCCCTGAAAACTCTCGGTAATTTCTCCATTACTGAGTAAATCCGTATTTTTTGGCCGACTATTGTCCATTTTTTTTGACAGTGAACCCCCGTGTTGGCGAGGGCTCTCCTGCCTGAGAGCATCGGTGCATGCATCCTTGAAGTTTTCATAATTATTATTATACTATAGGGGGTATAGTATAGGAGAAGGGAATGATCGGCGAAAAAGATAAGGACGCCATGCTTAACCGGCTTGCCCGAATTGAAGGCCAGTTGAGGGGAATCCAGAAAATGATTTCCGAGCCTGATCCTGACTGCGAACGGGTTGCCCAGCAGATGAGTGCGGCGCGCAAGGCGCTCGACAAAGCCGGGCACACCATGCTCGCCTGCATGATAGAAGAGCACGTTCGGTCCGGCAGTACCGACGATGTTGCCGAGCTTGGGCAGCTGATTTCCAAATATGCGTAAGGAGTAGTGTAATGAGTATCAATTTTATTTCGGCAGACGGCTTCGCGGACAAACTGGCACAAGCTGAAGCACCATTTGTCATAGACGTGCGGACAGAGGCGGAGTTTGCCGAATGTCATGTCGCAGGTGCAAAACTGTACCCTCTTCAAGACTTTAACATCCAGGGCGTACTTGAGGACGCTGGCGAATCTGACCAGATTTTCGTGCTTTGCAAGGCGGGTGGCCGGGCCAAGCAGGCGGCTGAAAAACTTGCCAAGGTTGCCCGGCAGAGTGTTTTTGTCGTGTCCGGCGGTACCGATGCTTGCGTGAATATTGACGTGCCTCATGTCGTTGGCAAAGCAAGCATGTCATTGGAGCGCCAGGTAAGGATTGCCGCAGGCACGCTGGTTGTGCTGGGCGTGGTTACAGGCGCGATGCTGCATCCGGGATTCTTTGGCGTGGCAGCCTTTGTCGGTGCTGGGCTCGTGTTTGCGGGCGTGACAGACACCTGTGCCATGGGCATGATACTCGCACGGATGCCATGGAACAAAAGCCGGGGCGGTGAACTTCAGGAGGCAAGTACATGATTTTCAGGCAGCTTTTTGACCGGGAGACCTGGACCTTCACCTATTTGCTGGGTGACGAGGACAGCCGCGAAGCGCTGATCATTGATCCTGTGGTGGAGCAGATGCCGCTTTATCAACAGCTCATGAAGGAGCTTGGCCTCAAGCTCAAGTTCGGGATCGACACGCACGTGCATGCTGATCATGTGACAGCGCTGGGTGCGCTCAGGGAGACCTTCGGATCGCGCTCTATCCACGGTGAAGGCTCGCAAGCCTCCGGGATTGACCGCTTTATCAAAGACGGTGAAAACATTGAAATTGGCACTCTTGCGCTGAATGCACTCGCTACCCCGGGGCATACGGACGACAGCTTCAGCTACACGTTGGTGGCCGGCGGAAAGCGCATGGTCTTCACCGGTGACACGCTTTTCATCCGCGGTACGGGCCGAACAGATTTCCAAAACGGCGATGCCGGCCAGCAATATGACAGCATCCATGAAAAACTGCTGACACTGCCTGAAGACACCATCGTTTATCCCGGGCATGATTATCGTGGCATGAACGAAAGCAGGATCGGTGAGGAGAGGCGATTTAACCCGCGCCTGCAGGTTGCCAACAAAGCGGAATATATCGAGCTGATGGCGGGCCTCAATCTGCCGAACCCCAAGTTCATGGACGTGGCTGTTCCGGCAAATCTGGCTGCGGGCAATACATATACAGGCGAATATCACATCTAACCGCCCAAAACTGGCGCTTTTCAGTTGACTTTCGTGCTGAGCCCCTATAGTACCCGCCCGTTAATGAATGGTCAGGGCAATAGTGACCCTGTCCGCGCGAGCAACATAGTGCCTTATCGAACTTCGGACTGCACACGCTCGTGGCGCTTAAGCAAAAGGAGCGATTCGCATGTCCAAGCGTATTCAAGCGAAATACAAGATCGACCGCCGTATGGGCGAAAACATCTGGGGCCGTTCAAAGTCCCCGGTTAACAGCCGTGAATACGGCCCCGGCCAGCACGGCCAGCGCCGCAAAGGCAAACTCTCTGACTTCGGCATTCAGCTGCGCGCCAAGCAGAAGCTGAAAGGCTACTACGGTAACATCACCGAGAAACAGTTCCGCCGCTATTATGACGAAGCTGTACGCCGCAAGGGCGACACGGGTGAGAACCTGGTTGGTATTCTGGAGTGCCGTCTGGACGCGCTCGTTTACCGCGCCAAGTTTGTCCCAACCGTATTTGCTGCCCGTCAGTTCGTAAACCACGGCCATGTGCTCGTGAACGGCAAACGCTGTAACATCCCATCCCGCCTGCTCAAAGCCGGTGACGTTGTGGAAGTGCGTGAAAAAGCACGCGGCATCCCGATGGTGATCGAAGCAAACCAGAGCCCGGAGCGCGAGCACCCAGAGTATGTAACCGTTGATGGTTTCAAAGCCACGTACGTGCGCGTACCAACGCTCGATGAAGTGCCATACCCGGTGATCATGGAGCCGAACCTGGTGGTGGAATTCTACTCTCGTTAATCACGAGACCACATTCAGAATTTGGGGGCTGCCCGCCTGGGCGGCCCTTTTTCTTTTTGTGATCCATGCGATGCTGGTTTAGGAAAAAGACATGGCCGTTTATGTCGACAACGCAATGATCCCGTTCCACGGGCTGCATATGAACCACATGCTGGCGGATACCGTCGAGGAATTGCTGGTCATGGCAACAAAGCTCGGCATTGATCATAAGTGGCTGCAAAAGCCCGGCACACATCAGGTGCATTTTGACATCAGCGCCGAACGGCGCGCGCTGGCGCTTGCTTTTGGCGCTGTTTCCATCACCTACAAGCAGGCAGGCCGCATTACCTACACCCGCCGCATGGCGATGCAGCGGGCGGCAGAGTAAATTGGAAGTTTGGCTTTAGCACCTCGTCGCCCAATCAAAAATCGCATCCACATGAATGAGGGCGCTGTCTAGCACCAGAAAGCCCGGGTCCTGCCCGTCAAACGCCAGGCAGAGGTCAGTACCTGCCAGAATGACTGCATCCGCACCCCGGTCGATAAGCTTCTGGCCTTCCGCAAAGAAAAAAGAACGCTGCGCATCAGTGCAGGCACCAGCACGAGCGATCGCGAAATAGGCGTCGCTGACTTTTTCAAACGTGTCATCAGCAGGCACAAGAACGTCGGCGCTTGTAATACCGCCATAAAATTTGCTCGCCATCACGCCGTTGGTGCCCAGGAGGCCAATGCGCTTGATACCATCCGCGCGGAAGCGCGCATCAATCGCGGGTACGGCGTTCAGCACAGGCAGGGGGGAGACCGCCGTCAGTTCCTTGATACAGAAATGCCCGGCCATGGAGGTGACAGCAACCGCGTCACAGCCTGCCGCTTTTAGCCGCTCGGTGAATTTCAGGAAAATCTGCGCCTGCGTTTCGCGCGCGCCCTTCTGGAAATTGCTGATCATCTCGACAGTGTCGGCATGCACGATCGTCAGCTCCATCCTGGTGCCGGCATCATTGTGTTTTTTCACCAGGTTACGGTAATAAAATTCGGTCGCGGCAGGGCCGATGCCGCCAATCAGGCCAATATGTTTCATGAGCACACCTCGTATCTACCTTCAGGTCAAAGATTGATCGTTGGCAACAAAAGCTCAAGCGGGAATATCTTATGAACAGGCTTAGATCAGGTGGGGCTTGCCCCGGCGACAAAAGTTGCCGCAGGGTAGCGGATTATTATGGTTTACGGAACTTGGCGATAAAGCGCTGGCTGGTGTCACGCCCTGTTGGCAGTTCGCGGAAGTGCACGTTCTGCGGATCGTCAGGGTTGGCGAGTACGTCAGAAGTGCCGACAAGTTCAAAACCCGCCGCCGTCAGGTCGTCGATCGCGTTCTGCAGCGAAGCGCGGTGCCAGCCTGCGCTCTGCGCACGCGGTGTGCCGTCAGGCGCCTGATGCTCAATGATCACATACATGCCGCCGGGTTTCAGCATCTCCATCGCCTTGGCGAAAAACTGCTTCGAGGGTTCGGGTGTGGCTTCACCGGAGTTTTCGGTATAATGCATGTGATGGTAAATCAGGCCGGTGAAGACCATGTCAAACGTGCCGTCTTCACCTTCAAATTCCCGGATCTGCCCAATGAAGGGTTCTACATTGCCCATGGCTTCATAACGCGGAGCGAGCGCATCCTTAAGCCGTTCCCAGCCGCCTGGACGGTTCTGGGCATAGACTTTACCTGTTGGGCCGACAGCTTCAGAGAAAACCGTTGCGTAGTAACCGGTTGACGAGGCGTGATCCCAGATTTTCATGCCGGGTTTAACGTCCAGATAGGCCAGAACCTGCTCTGGTTTGCGACCGGCGTCGCGTGCAATTTGTGCGGCTGGCCGCTCCGGCATGGCTTGTTCGCCTGTGGCATGATGGTCTGCCGAAACTGTCGCGCTGATGGCCAGCACCGCTGCGCCTGCCACCAAGGCAGTGGTTTTTGTTGTTAAGTGTCGGATCATGGTTCCCTCCGGTTCCCCGTCTGTGTGGATGAATGATATAAAATCACACTTTCAGCTAAGCGTGGCCCCTTTGTGGCGTCCATATCAACCTTTGTTATAGGCGCGGGACAGCAGCAGCTTCACTGTGGTATATTAAGGTCTTGAACTGTAAATACTATTTACTCAAAGACCGCACCGTCTATTGACCGCTCTCACGGAAATGTGTTCTGACATTGAGACAATAGGGAACTGCAAGTGAGTGAAGCCCCAAACATGTATGTCCGCCCTGTGCGCGACAAAGATGCTGCAAAACTGCTGGCCCTCGTCGGCCGGTGTTTTGCGGAATATGAAGGGGTTGTGCTGGAGCCGGAGGGCATTGATGCCGACCTCAATCATTACGCCAGCGTATTGGAGAAAACCGGCGGCGAAGGGTATGTGGTTGACCGCGGCGAGGATATCGTGGCGCTTGTGGCCTGTGTGCCCAGCGGCGATGACCGGTTTGAGCTGAAGCGTTTTTATCTGGATCAGGACCTTCGAGGGTCCGGTATTGCGGCAAAGTTGCTGCGGCTCGTTGAAGGGAGGGCGCGGACCTATGGTGCGCAAACAATGGAACTGTGGTCCGATACCCGATTTGAGCGCGCCCACCGTTTTTACGAGCGGGAGGGCTTTACAAGGCAAGAGCACACCCGTGCACTCGGGGATAGTTCCAACAGTATAGAGTATCAGTATATCAAGGCACTGCCGCAGCTCAGGGCTCCCTGATCCGTACAAACACGGGTAGGTGGTCACTGTAGCCATCGCGGTCAAAGTCTGATTTGGCTGGCCGGGAAAAGCGGCGCGGTTTGCCGTTTTTCATGATGAAATCAGGCTCAAACGTGTCAAACGACCCCTCTATCAACCGAAGGGCGCTATCAGTGCGCACCAGTGGACGGTTGACCATTATCTGATCAAGAACGCCCCAGTGGTTATAGTAGTGGGTACCGCGATTTTCGCCGTATAGCCCCCAGCTCAGGTTATAGAGGTATGGCTTTTTAGCCCGCTTTGAGGCGACCTTTTTCCGGTCTCGGACCGCAAGCGCATAATCGACGACAGAGCGGTCAAACGCGTCATCATTAAAGTCGCCCATGACGACGACGGGCACTTCACCGCCCATTTTACCCGGGATGCGGTCCAGCCAGTAGCTGAGGGTTTCTGCGGCCAGTATCCGGTATGGTTCGCTTTCGAACCGTCCGCCGAGGCGTGACGGCCAGTGGTTGCCAATCAACACCAGATCATTGCCTGCAGCTTTGGTTTTGAAGTTCACCTGAACAATGTCACGGGTTGCGTTGCGCTTGAGGATGACACGGTCAAAGATTTTGGCGTCGGCGGTGAATTTATGTTTGTCATAAATAAACGCCACATCGATGCCGCGGGCATCCGACGTATCATGATGGCGGATGCCGTAATTGCGCCCGGGCAGGTTTAGGCTCGCGACCAGTTTTTCCAGCACCGGCTTCGATTCAACTTCGCACACACCGAGGATGTCCGGACCATCGCCGTCATTCATTGCGTTGATAACCCGCGCCAGCTGCTTGCACTTGCGTTCCAACACGGCCGCTGTCCAGCCCGTTAGTTCAGACGCCAGTTTCCTTTTCAGCCACTCCGGTCTTGCGGCGCTCGTTGACGTGTCGAACAGGTTTTCCACGTTCCACCAGGCAATATAATAGTCAGACATCGCATGCTCCCCACACTGATCCAGTCGGGTTGTATGATACACGAAAAGCGCGTGTTTTGCAGGTGGTATCTGCTTACCGGCAGAAGGTGTCCATCCAGCTTGCCACCGTGCTGCTGAGTTCAATACGGGTCCAGGAGAAGCTGTGATCGCCTTGCATCAAATGGTGTGTCAGGTTGATGTCCGTTTGCGCCTCGTATGCCTCCACCAGCGGTGTGTGATACACCTCCGGCGGCAACACGGTATCCTGCGCGCCAGCGATCAGCAGTACAGGCCGTTTGCTGAATTTTGGCGCCAGGTTTCGGGTGTCGAATTCGTCCAGCCGGGCCACCATTTCGTCGATAACTGCTTTGCCGCCACGGTGTTTGAGCATGCCGAGGCTGTCGGTATAGGCGGCGAAGCCATTGAGCGCCTCTTCGGTCATGGCTCCGGGAGCGCGGTGCCCCAGATTGGCTGGCGCAAGGGCAACCGTGCAGGTGATGCTTGTGTCTGCGGCACCAGCCATCAGGGCAGCAAAACCGCCCATCGAGTGGCCGATCAGGCTGATTTTCTCAGGGTTCACGCGGTATTGGTTGCTGGTCTCGGCTTCGCGCAGAAACGCAACAGCACTGGCCACATCCTCAACCACATTACCAAACGAGAAATCACCTTCGCTGCCCCAGGCGCCGCGGTAATGGAAAAAGAGCACATTGAAGCCGGCGCGGCGTGCGACCTGCGCCAAGTCGAGGTTCTTTTCATTGCCCGGGAAGCCGTGCAGAAGCACGATGGTTGGGTGCGGGCCCGCGCCGTTTGCCATATAGATGTGGCCATTGAGTTTCGCGCCGGCGCTGTTGAAACTCAGCTCAGCCATGGCGGGCGGATGGCTCGGGTCGATCTGAACCGGGTCCGCTGAAATGGGGCTGGCACCCTGTGCGCTTGCAACCATGTTTGGCGCTACTAAAAGGCAACAGGCCACGACCAAATTCTGTATCCGCTTCATGCTCCCACTCCCATGATTGGCATTGCCGGGCAACCATGGCGTGCTGCCCTTGCGCTGGCAACAAAATCCTGACCAAATTTGCTTGCGTACAGGGACTGCCGGTCGTAGGCTCTCGGCCTCAACTTAACCGTTCCGAGGGGAGCCTTTGGTTGCCGGACCAGGCTGGTTTTAAGCAAGCAAGGCTGAGAGTTCGAAAGGCGGGTGGGCCCGCCGATTGATGACCCTTAGAACCTGATCTGGTTCACGCCAGCGTAGGGACAGGAGCAATACCCATGCCTGATACAGCTAAAACCGAATTTTCCATCACCACCGGCGCACTGCCCGGTTCGCAGAAAGTCTATGTGCGGTCTGAAAACCGCGATGATGTACGCGTGCCAATGCGCGAAATCCACCTTCATCCAACGGCCAATGAAGTACCTGTGCGTGTGTATGACACGTCTGGCCCCTACAGTGACCCGAAGGCGGAGATTGACATCTACGAAGGCCTTTCCGAGCTGAGGAAAGACTGGATCCTCGAACGCGGTGACGTCGAGGAGTATGAAGGTCGCGACATCAAGCCCGAAGACAACGGCAATGTGGAAGACAAGTACCTCGCACCCGAGTTTCCGGTGAAAAAACGCCCGCTCAAGGCCAAGGAGGGCATGAACGTCACGCAAATGCACTACGCCCGCAAAGGCATCGTGACGCCCGAGATGGAATTTGTTGCCGTTCGGGAAAACCTGGGCCGCAAGAAACAGGCCGAGGCCAAAGCACGCGACGGTGAGCCTTTTGGTGCAGAAATTCCGGAATATATCACAGGCGAATATGTGCGCGACGAAATCGCTCGTGGCCGCGCAGTGCTGGTGAACAACGTCAATCACCCCGAGAGCGAGCCAATGATCATTGGCCGTAATTTCCTCGTGAAAATCAACGCCAACATTGGCAACTCGGCGGTCTCCAGTTCGATCGCGGAAGAAGTCGACAAGATGGTGTGGGCCACCCGCTGGGGTGCAGACACGGTGATGGACCTGTCAACCGGCCGCAACATCCACAACACCCGCGAATGGATTATCCGCAACAGCCCTGTACCCATCGGCACTGTGCCGATTTATCAGGCGCTCGAGAAGGTAGACGGCATTGCCGAGGACCTGACGTGGGAAGTATACCGTGACACGCTCATCGAGCAGTGTGAGCAAGGGGTTGATTATTTCACCATCCATGCGGGCGTGCGGCTGCCCTTCATCCATCTGACGGCGGACCGGGTCACTGGCATCGTCTCGCGTGGCGGCAGCATCATGGCCAAATGGTGCCTGGCGCACCATCAGGAAAGCTTCCTCTACACGCACTTTGAGGACATCTGCAAAATCCTCAAGCAGTATGACGTGGCTTTCTCACTCGGTGACGGGTTGCGCCCGGGCTCGATCGCGGACGCGAACGACGAAGCCCAGTTTGCGGAACTGCGCACACTTGGGGAGCTCACCAAAATCGCGTGGGAGCATGACGTGCAGGTCTTCATCGAAGGGCCGGGCCACGTGCCGATGCACAAGATCAAGGTGAATATGGAAGAGCAGCTCAAGCATTGCCACGAAGCACCTTTCTATACGCTTGGGCCGCTGACGACCGACATTGCACCGGGGTACGATCACATCACATCTGCGATCGGCGCGGCGCAAATCGGCTGGTACGGCACGGCGATGCTGTGTTACGTGACGCCGAAGGAGCATCTGGGCCTGCCGGACCGCAACGACGTGAAAGAAGGTGTGATCACCTACAAGCTGGCCGCGCACGCGGCGGATCTCGCAAAGGGTCACCCGGCAAGCCAGCTCCGCGATGATGCGCTTTCCCGCGCGCGGTATGAGTTCCGCTGGGAAGACCAGTTCAACCTCAGCCTCGATCCGGAGCGCGCGCGTGATTTCCATGACCAGACCCTGCCGAAGGAAGCCCACAAGGTGGCGCATTTCTGCTCCATGTGTGGACCCAAGTTCTGCTCGATGAAAATCACCGCCGAGGTGCGCGAATATGCCGCCAAAAAGGAAGAAGCGGAAACCGGCATGAAAAAGATGAGCAAGGAGTTCAAGAAACGCGGCTCGGAGCTTTATCTGCCAGCTGAGGAAGTAAACGAGGCCACTGCCGCAGAGTAGGCTCCGTCGGGCGCGCCAGAAACACCAAAGGCCGGGGTTTTCTCCGGCCTTTTTTGTGCACTCAAATTGCCAATTGCCCGCAGGCTAAAGGTCATACTCGCCAATAACGGGTTCGGCGGCCCGCGGTGACAGGGTGAACCTGTCTGGAAGCAGGGCGATTTTCAGGGTCTGGTTCGTGTCTGCGGAGGAGAGCTGACAGGTGGCTGTGCCGGTCACTTGCGTGCCATCGAGCGTGAAGGCTACGCGCCAGTCGGTGGCCGCACCGCCCGGGAAGCTGTATCGCCGGTTCATGGTCGTGAGCGTATCGGGCAGGGAAGGGTCCTTGATCATCTCGCGCACGGTGCCGTCAACGGTAACCGACAGGGTCACGTCCTTGATGGTTTTGCCGCAGTTGTTTCTGATCGAAACATACCCTGTTAGGTCTGGCATCGCGTCTTTCCTGTCATGGTGTTGTCTGGATAAAGCGCCAGACCCTAGCCGAAGACTATCTACTATATTTCGGGTGTTCGATAGCCCGAATATCACTATATTTGTGCTGTGGCCTGTCGCGCAAAAGGGATGGCGGGAAAATCAGCAGTTTTCAGCGGCTAGATCTTGATCCGGCCGGAAAAATACCTGTTGGGGTCGCAGGTGCCCGTCACCACCACCGATATGATTGAGCCGTATGCCACCACGCTTGACCCTTCCAGAAATTCGACCAGGTCGCCGTTCTGGTTCGTCAGCTGCTGGCCATCGACAAATACAGTCATCACGCCGTCACGGCAGCCTGTGCTGCTGCGGTTGATCTCCAGCACAAAAGCCTGCGGTTCGGCAAAGGCGGCGACGAGGCTCTGGCCCGAACCACCCGGGCGCACAACCCACGTTGCAGCATCAAAGCCCGAGACCGGGCCCGGATTGCGCACGCTTTCCCAAGTGGCCAGAAAGTTAACACCTGTGTTGATCTGCTCCACGTCAATGCGTGTGCCCTCAAGGAATACACTGCCGCCTTCATTCATTGGCGCGATGATCTGCTTGCCGTCCACAATGAAACGAAATTTGAGCTCGTCGCTGTCCACCAGCTCCACACACGTCACCCGCAGTGTCACGGGCTCCTTGGCGGGTGGCAGTGCGGCAATGATGGTGGTTTTGGTGTTGCTGTCAGATGTTTTCCAGCCGCCCTGCAGCAAATGCGGGGACGCGGCTGCGGCTTGAATGAGTGTCATCAGATCTGCCCTTGCTGCTGTTTTTACCTGCACGGCACTTCAGCATGGAACAGGGGGGCAGGAATGTGACGGTTGTCACGCCTTTCTTTCGGTGCCCGAACCGCCTCATTAAACATGCTCTACATTTTTAAAACGGTGATTTCCTGTGCAAGCGATCATGGGGACATGAGTGCAGTGACCGCGGAGTGACTGTGTAAATTAAACACCTGATTGACCAAGAACCTGCTGGCGAGGCATGATTGGAAGCAGTTGGTTGAGGAAGGAAGGTGGCTATGCTTCGGGTGGTGCTTCAGATTATTGCAGTGGTGTTGCTAGTCTCCACAGCACATGCAGACAGTGATAGAAAGCTTGAAAGCGATATTGTAGTTGGTAAGCGTTATTCATTTCATTCTGAGACGCTAGACGAGGATCATCAATATAGGGTTATTTTACCCCCAGATGAATATGACCAGAATCGTTCACGCACTTATCCCGTCATCTACGTTCTTGATGGTTATGACCGCCATAGTCTTACAACTTACCAACTAGCCTCTAATTATTGGCGTTTCGCTAATAGTATGCCTGCGGCCATTGTAGTTGGTATACCCAGCAACAATCGTACGCGAGACTATACGGCGGTGCATTCTACCGTTGGGCTTCAAGGCGACGAAAGACCAGAATTAGGGCAGACTGGGGGGGCGGCAAAATACCGTGAGTTTTTTCGGCAGGAATTTATTCCGCATATTGAAAAGCACTATCGCACCAATGGCCACAACATCCTGATTGGGCATTCCTTTGCTGGACATTTTGCAATCAACGATATGCTTTCAGAAGATCGCATATTTCACGACTTTATCGCAATAGACCCATCACTTTGGTTTGGGGATAGGTTTCTTCAGCGGAAACTGGCAGCCTTACAGAAGGGCCACTCACTTTCGAAGGGCAGCTTGTATATGTCCAGCGCCTTACGGGGCATCGATACGTTGAACATGGAGCAACATGAAGCTACGCGCTCAAAAGCAAGCCTTTTTGAAGACTTCACGGCACTACTAATGTCGCGGCAATTGGGGAACTTTTCTGTTCGAATGGATAAGTTTGCACGCGAGGACCATGTTTCTGTCATTACAAAGACAATTAGCCGAGGTTTGGCACATGTTTTTGAGGGGTATCTGCCACTCCAGGATGAGAAACCGGAAAGATCACTTGCTCTGTATATTATCCAAAAAGAAATTGTTAAGGACCCTTCAATCTTGACGAAACACTTCCAAGCATTTTCCGAGAAAATTGGTGTCAATTATCCACCGGAGGAAAGACTGATCACAGCCGCTGGTGTTATGGCGCTTTCGGAAGACAAGCTCGACGAGGCATTTGAGTTAATCCAGATGGGGCTGGAATATTATCCGGAGCACCCCACCATGTGGTATGGGTTGGCCGAATATCATGAGAAAAGAGGCAATGTTCCCGAGGCACTGGTCGCTTACCAAAAAGTCGCTCACTTAAGTCCGGAAGATGCGTATGCGCAGGGAAAAATAGAAGAGTTGTCAAAGGGCGTACAATGAAACTGGGCAGGAATGCAATTTTGGGAGCTACCATTTTCATGGTCTTCTCCAGCACGACATATGGGCATCCAGCTTGCCCTCCCAATAATCTCGCATGGAAGGAAACGCGGCTCTTCTTCGGGCGGGATATTGGCGACAGGGATGAGGTGTCTGATCAAGAGTGGAAAGACTTTGCCGTTACCGAAGTTATTCCCCGGTTTGGGGATGGCTTCAGCGTTTATGATGTGGCGGGCTACTGGCAGGGCGAAAGTTGTCAGGCGCATCATGTGACGCTTGAAGGCGGCTGCGAAAAAACCAAAATCCTGATGATCCAGTATGCGCCATCTGACGAGGCAGAAGCCAAGCTGCAGGCGATCACGCAGGCCTATATCACCCGCTTTGATCAGGAAGCGGTCATGCGCTCCGACACGCCGGTGTGCACACAGTTTATTTCCGGTAACTGACAGGCGGTCTACAGGGCCGATTCTGAATTGATTTGCAACAAGGGGCTGAACGCGCCAAGGTTATTTCAAGAAGCAAAACAACAAGTTGGGCAAAGTGCCATGAGCGAGGACAGCGACAAGGACGAAACGGTCAAAGAACAGGCGCAGCGCCGCAACCGGGCGGATGCTCCCGTCGCGATCGGCATTTGCGTCGGGCTCGCCCTGGGGGCAGCGTACGACAATATCGGCTTGGGGCTTGCGCTGGGTGCTGCCATTGGTGCCGCCATCGCGACCCTCAGGCGGCGCAAACTGACCTGAACGGCACATACTCGCCTGTATGCCGTCGCAAAACGCCGACGGCGCGGAGCAAAGACTGATCGCTCAGGCCTTTCCCGCCCGCACATGGCGGTATTTTTTGTAAAGAATCATGGCAGCAAGGGTGCCGGTCACCACATTGGTTGCGATCATCGGGGCGCTGTTGATATAAAGCGCATAGACAAGCCACAAACCAATACCCACCGTCATCATCGTATACATGCCAAGCGAAATGGAGCGTGTGTCATCCGTGCGCCAGATCATCACAGCCTGCGGCACAAAGGCACCGGTAGTGAGGAAGGCAGCGATAAATCCGATCAGTTCAACATCGATTTGCATGGGGGAGGCTTTCGGGCAGGTAAGCGGGGAACAGGGAGCTTCCCGGTATCATGAAATGCGCGCCTCGTGAACTCGCTTGTTGTCACCAGTCGAAAATCGACCTGTGACCGGGAAAAGAGTACGGGCGGGCTCGATAAAACAGCCGGTCAATCGAACCCGCCCGCCCCCAGGCCTGGGAGGGCCAAACTTGTGCGTCAGTCATAGTCCGGGTTGCTGCTGCCTTTCAGGAATTCATCCGCATATTCAGCTGCGGACACCCGGTTTTTGTCGCTGCGTTCATTCATGTCGCCGCCACCCAGCGGAAAGTCAGGCAGATAGTGCCCGTGACGGGACTTGCGCCCCTTGGGGATCGGTTTGTGGCTGACAGCATTTGGCGGCAGTTTTTTCGGCCCGCCGTAGCCGAGCGCAAACCCGGCTTCGCGGTCCCAATGGAGAAAGCTGTGCAGCAGGTTGCCAGCCGGGTAGGCAAAGCGCAGTACCCGGTCCCGCTTTGACGACAGGACGGCAACGCGCTCGCAGCTCTCAACAGCACTGTCATAGCGTTCGTCCTCTGAAAGGCTGAAATCGTTCACCGCAGCAGCCATCAGGCAGGCGCGTGACAGCTCATAAGGCACCGCAGACACGTCATTGATGAGAGAAAGCCGGTCGATGGCTTCGAGCGCCACGCGGGTGCCGAGGCTGTGCGTGACGAACGACAGGTTTGCACCACGTTGCACAACACGCTCGATAAAGCGCACCAGCTCGAGCGCGGAGTCGTCCGCCGTGCCGCCCTCAAAAGGGTAACTCAGGAAGCCGACCCAATGGTCGCCCGGCCAGAGCACACCGACAATGGCAGCGTCCGGGTGGGATATGAGGTGGCTCGCTGTGCCCTGGAGGCTGACTTTGCCTTCATCCCGGTCCACGTTGAAGCCATGGAACAGGAAAATGATGCTGCTGGCACGGGCGAGGCTGTCTTCGGCGGGCCTGCCGCTTGTGCCGTCAGCGATGTTTTCAAGATACCCGCTGGTTACCGGCCCGCCGGTTTTCCGGCCCGGCTCCCGCAAATAGAGCAAATAGGTCATTTGCGCCGCCGTGTTGCTTTGGCTGCTGACTGCACGGCTTTCGCCACATCCTTGGCAATGGGGGCAAGCGGCACGGCTGCCACACCCACAACCAGCGCAAGCAACAGGGTTTCTACAGTGCCAGAATTCATGTTGGCAACCCCCGCTTCACGCAGACCAAATGCACCAACCATCGCTAAACCTATGGCCGCGACCGAGGCGCGCATTTGCATGATTGATTTGTAGGACTTGTCAGCGAGGGCGACCGCCGCATCCACACGCGCATCCACAGCCAGTTCGAACCGGGACAGCATGTTTTTCTGATTGTCGGACAAGCCTTCGCCCGACCGCACATTTGCAGCTATGGCTTTCAGGTCCTCGCCCTCAATGACACCAATTTCATCCGCCATCGCGGCGGCATTGTTTTCGGTCAGCCCAATGCGAACGCCCTGACGCAGGGTGCGCACCAGCTCTCCTTGCTTTCTGCCTTCAAGATACTGGGCTCTCAGGAGGTTTTCATAGCCATTGCCGTAAGCTTTGCCGAGGCTCGCGTACGCGTTGGCCCCCATGGTTTCCTGAATGCGGTTGAAGCCGGCGGAAGCAAACCCGTCCGAATACTTGAAGCCGTCCACGACGCCGTACGCGGCAGTGCCCAGGGCACCGGCCGCCAAAATCATATCGACCAAAAGTGATAGTTCCATAACCCTCTCCCTGATTGTGTTATCCGAGCCTTTGGCGGGGCTCATCGTTCCACAACTGCATAACTATACCATAAGATGAGTAAATACATCTATATGTTGATTTCATATCTTTAGAGAGTAGGTTTTTGTAGCGCCTTCGTCTGTGACGGTCATCACAGGGTGGCGCTGCGCCCGCAGGTGGAGGGACGTCGAACGAGCGGTATCAGCCTTTCAGTCTTTTCAGCTTGTGGCCAACCTCGACAATGGCTTCAATGGCTGGTTTCAGCTCGTTGCCGAGTGGTGTCAGGGAATATTCCACCGTTGGTGGGGAGGTAGGCATCACTTCCCGGTTTACCACGCCTTCGGCTTCCAGTTTCTTGAGACGCTGCGTCAAAACCTTGGGTGAAATGCCCTGTAGATCATCCTTGAGTTCACTGAACCGGCGCGATTGCGCGCTCAGGTACCAGATGATGTTGGGTGTCCAGGCGCCCCCGATAATGCTGAGGCACTCGCTGAGCGGGCAGTTGACCGGGGGGCTTTCGACCTTGTTTTTGCGGCGGGCAATCATTGTGTCGCTTTCTGTTCGGTTAGCTGGTTACCGATTGGTTACCACATAATGAACTATATTCAAGATAGTAGGTATCAAAAAGTAACTAGATCCCTATATAAACTCCTCCGACGAGGAGATGACCATGCCGTTCACCAACGTACTTACACAAAAACTGGGTATCCGTTTCCCCATTGTTCAGGGCCCTTTCGGGGGTGGCCTGTCGAGCATAGACCTGCTTTCGGCCGTTTCGGACGCGGGCGGCTTGGGGTCTTTTGGCGCACATCACCTGGCACCTGACGCAATCAAAGCGCTGGTGCAGGATATCCGTAAGGCGACCAGGGCTGCTTTTGCGATCAACCTGTGGGTTTCAAACCGAGACCATCATATTGACAGCATCAGCCGGACGAAATTTGACAGCTATCTGCGTGCTTTTGAACCCCATTACAGGAAGCTGGACATAGACCCTCCCGAGTTCACGGACGTGTTTTCCCATGACTTTGAAAAGCAGGTAGAAGCTGCCATCGCTGCCGCACCGCCTGCACTCAGTTTTGTGTATGGTGTGCCGGGCAGGCACATCATTGAGGCATGCCGCGCCAGGGGCATCGTTACCATTGGCACTGCAACCACAATGGAAGAAGCCATTGCTCTTGAAGCCGATGGTGTTGACGTGATTGTTGCAACAGGGTTTGAAGCCGGTGGTCACCGGGTTTCTTTCCTGAAAGCGCCGGAAGATTGCCTGACCGGTACGTTGGCGCTGGTGCCGCAAATCGTGGATGCGGTTGACCTTCCAGTGATTGCTGCCGGTGGTATCGCTGACGTGCGCGGCGTTCGGGCGGCCATGGCGCTTGGCGCGCAGGGCGTGCAGGTGGGCACTGCCTTTCTGGCGTGCAGTCAATCCGGCACAAGCGATCTGCACCGGGATGTCCTGATGACTGACCGCGCGCGCCATACTGTGCTCAGCCGCGCCTTCACCGGGCGGCTTGCACGCTTTATCGAAAACGATTTCATCCGGGACATTGAGCTCAGCGAAGAGCTGCCTGCTGCGTTCCCGGTCCAGAGTTATTTTACGGCACCGATCAAAAGCGCTTCGACCACGCAAAACAACAGCAACTATGCGTCCTTGTATGCGGGGCAGGGTGCACCGCTGCTGAAGCATACTGATGCGGCAGACCTGCTGCAGGCTTTGGCCGGAGACTTTCAATAACCCCCTCAAACTCATTCAAAGGAGAGTTTCATGTATACCCTTTATTCCCTTCCCGGTTCCTGTTCCTCAGGTATTACAGTCCTGATGAGCAAGCTGGGCCTCGATTTCGATGTGATTAACCCAAGCGAACTGGACAATTACAAGTCTGTGTCGCCAACTGGGCAGGTGCCGGCGCTTGTTGATGGTGATTTGGTCATTACCGAAGGGGCAGCGATTGCCTTATATTTGCTGCGCAAACACGGCAATCCAGTTGTTGAGGACCCGGTTTTCCTCAGGTGGCTGATGTTCAACTATGCGACCCTTCACCCTGCGTACTCCAAGCTGTTTTCCGTCAATGGTGCTATGGAAGACAGTGCCGACAAAGCGGCTTTGATGCAAAAGCTCGCTGACAAGCTGACAGAGACCTGGGCGATTGTTAATGACCGGCTGGCGGAGCAGGATGTGATGGTTGGCGGTGACGCCAGTATTGTCGACTATCTGCTCGCAGTTTACACGGGGTGGAATGCTTATTTCCCTGCGGTAAAAATTGATGTGGGCGACAATGTGCGTGCGCTGGTGAAGCGCGTTGCCACGCTGCCGGAGTTTCAGGCTGGTTTTGCCAAGGAAAACAAGGAATTTGTGTCTGCGGCTTAGCTTTGCTGGCGGCAGAGGTGCCGTTCCCCGCGCCTCTGCCGTTGATTTCAGGATGCGATTCTACTGTCCCGCATCCAGAGTTATTTTTCAGCGGTGTCGGTTTTTATCCGATACACCTTGCCGCCCGCACCGCCCGAAAAGGTGGTGGTAACATAAAGCATGTCTTCGCCAAACGCGCCCCGCCCAAACGCAAGGCTCGCAGCACCCGGCATATTGCCGGCAATCAGGCTGACGAATTCCGTTTCGGGATCGTAACGCCAAACTTCTCCCGCTGGGCCATTCGCAGCGATGTAGATACGACCCTCCCGGTCGATTGCAAGGCCATCGTTGGCGGCCATCGGGCCAGTTTTTGCGACTAGTCTGGGGGCTTTGTTTTCTGGTGTTCCGTCTGCGGTGAGGGAAATTGCCCACAGGCTGTCATCCCGAATAACGGGTCGGATGCTTTTGAAAATCTGTGCCACATAGAGCGTTCGACGATCGTGCGACAGAGCTATGCCGTTTGGATGATTGACCGCTGTAGTGAACAGCCGGAGCCCGTTTTCTTCATCAAACGAGAAAATCTCGTTGGTGGCATCATCCGAAATCAATAACGAGCCATCATCGCGCACCAGAATTGCATTCGGGTCACCAATACCGGTTACAAAGGCGGTCTTTTCGCCCTCGGGCGTTATGCGCCAGACAACACCGTCACTGTTTCTGTGTTGACGAAAAGCGTTTGTGGGCCCGAAGTCTGCGGCAAGTAGGTCCCGCTCACCAAAAGCCGCAAGCCCGAGATTGCTGTCCAGGTCTGCAAGCTTGCGAGTGCTGCCATCTGGCATAATTTCCCACACCGCTCGATTGCCGGAAACAAACAGGCGCCCTTCGTTGTTGAAGGTTATGCCTTCTGTTCCGTTGAAAGGCTCATCAACAAACAGTTCCACCGGCATTGGGTCACCGACGCCGGCGCGAACCTGCGCGAACGCGGTATTGGTGCCTGTCCACAGAATCAGGCCGAACGCGAGGCAGGCCCTAAGCATCTGTCGCTTCTTCAGAGCGCATGAGACTGGCAAGAAGAGGGATCAGCAACAGAACGCTGATCGCTACGCCCGGCTCAACCGCCCGGTGCAGAATGCCGGGCAGCGTGATCGAAGGATAGTTGGGTGCGATGAAAACAACGAAATAGAGGCTGAGTCCGACTGCGGTCAGCGCTGTGGGCAAAATCAACGCTGTTGCAAATGCGGGCACACCCGTTGTTCGCTGAGTCAACCACTTGGCAGTATAGAAGGGTATTATCGCTGTCAGCATTACCAGCATGATCACGCTGACGAGATAGCCAATCGAAAACCCGGTGAACCCGCCAACAAAATATTTTGCGGAAAAATAATAGAAGATGAAGATTATCCAGCCAACGAGCTGAATTCGTTCTGCAATCATGGCCTGCTTCCCCCTTGCAGTTTTGCTCTAGTCCAGTGTGGGCGAGCGAGGGGGCTGGGTGCAATTCGCATTTACGTGATAATGTTACACGATAGTTTACCGGAGCGCCGTAAAGTGCGGCTTGCGAACCCGCTACAAAGTAGTAGGGTTGCTGCTGTTGTTAGCCGAAGCGGGGGAAGCATTATGGCCTTTGATCAGGATATGGCGGCGCGCATCCGGATGGTCCTTGTCACGCAAGATCGCGATTTTGAAGAACGTAAAATGTTTGGTGGCCTGTGCTTTATGGTGAAAGGGCATATGGCGGTAGGTGTTTCGGGTGAAGGACAGGGCAGCGAGTTGATGGTGCGATGCGGAGACATCCGTGCCGCGTCACAACTCGACAATCCGTACGCCCGATTGTGTGACTTCACCGGCCGTATCATGAAGTCCATTCTGCTTGTCGAAAAGGGCGGATTCGAAACCGATGAGCAACTTGTGCATTGGGTTTCCCTGGCGCTCGACTTTATCGACACGGAACCACCCAAAAAACGCAAACCTGCAAAGAAAAAGAAAAGGCTGGCGAAAGCCTGAAAAGCTGCAAACGTGAGGGCATATGAGCAGTAAGCCGAACCTGTACCACGAGTTGGCACAGCTAAATGTTGCAAGATTTCTGACCAGCCGTGATGCGCCGGAAGTTGCGGGTTTTGTTAACGCCCTTGATGAAATCAACGCACTGGCTGACAGGTCAGATGGTTTTATTTGGCGCTTGCAGGATGAAGTCGGCAACGCGTTGGATTTCAACCCGCTTGGTGATGATACTATTGTGAACATGTCGGTTTGGCGGGATGTGGCCAGTTTGCACCATTTCACCTATCGCTCCGCCCACACCAAAATTATGGCCCGGCGGAAAGAATGGTTCCATATGCCGAAAGAAAGCCATCTTGTGCTCTGGTGGGTGCCAAAGGGACATCGGCCATCCCCGGAAGAAGCGGTTGAGCGATTGCACCACCTGCAGGATCATGGACCTTCGCCAAGCGCTTTTACTTTTAAGGCTCAATATCCTCCAACCACCGCTTAGTGGTGTCGGTTGCTTGACTCAGACAATATGGCGCTGCATTTTTCAACGAACCAAAAATCAAGGGGGCAATCATGGCTGGCAAGACTTTGACGGAATACAAGGTTTGGGATCGCACGACGCGAATTTTCCATTGGGTAAATCTGTTGTCAATGCTCGTGCTGATTGCCTGCGGCGTTGCACTTCTGAACGCTGGTGCCCTTGGTGCAACCAATGATGGCAAGGTGGTGTTGAAGACTGTACATGTCTACGCGGGCTATGTGTTTGCCCTCAATCTGGCGTGGCGGCTTTTCTGGGCGTTTGTTGGTGGGCCTTTTGCACGCTGGCGGGCTCTCTTGCCTTTTGGGAGCGGATACGGAGCTGCCTTGAAGGCTTATATGGCGGGTGAAAAAACCTCATTCCTCGGCCACAACCCGCTTGGGCGCCTTGCGGTGACTGCCTTGTTGCTGGTTCTTACGCTACAGGCAACAACGGGATTGGTTCTGGCCGGGACAGACATTTATTATCCACCATTTGGCGGGATGATTGCTGAGTGGGTGGCAGCGCCGGGCGTGGATCCGTCGCAGATCCTGCCTTATGATCGCAGTTTGGTTGATCCAGACGCCTACCAGGAAATGCGGGCATTCAGAAGCGGTTACCTCTCGACGCATGTCGCCAATTTTTACGTCATTCTGGCATTAGTGGTCATTCACGTCGCAGCTGTTATCTGGACAGAAAACCGGCATGGCGGCAGCCTGGTTTCGGCGATGTTCTCCGGTAGAAAAGCGCTCGCAGAAGAACCGGTGGACCGTCAGGACTGATCAGCATCAGGGAATATTCCTGAGCCCCACAAGAGCATCTGGTACAAGCCGAGTACGTCAGCTGGGTTGAGCTTTTTGCGACTGTTGATCGTTCCAAGGAATGTTTTGCGGTGCAGATAGGTCCATGGCTCAGCGTGAGGGGGCAGCGAATGCGCCAGGTCCACAATGTGCGGTTCAATGCCTTCGAGTAAACTTTGATAATGTCGGGTTGCGCTTCGCTTTGTTTCCGGCCTGCGCGGTTGTGCGCTGGACAGGCGACGCAGGTGGCGGGATACCTGCTTGCCAGCGAGAATATCGAGCAAATCCTTTAAGACTACTGACCGTGGAACATCCGGCGCAAACTCGCGCTGAGCCCGTGCCGAAAGTAACGGATCGAGGAGGGGAGAACAGGCAGGCCTGTTCACAGAGGCGAGATAGAGGGTGCCGGTGCGTCGCCGCATGGGATTGCGGTGATAATACTCTGGTCTAAATACGCTGGGCGCGGACAGGTTTTCCTCCATGTCATCAAGCTGGTTTTTGATGGCTTGTCGCAGAAAATCCTTTTGAAACAGATCGCTGAGAGCGCTTTTTTGGTGAGAAAACATATGGGCCCAGCGAGCAGCTGCTCGCTTATTGGCAGCCCCCAGGCCGCCGAAGTATCGTGCTGCACAGGCTGTAAAAACCGGGTCACCGTTCGAGAGCTTAATCATTCGGGAAAATGGGGACCTCCAAAAAAGGCTGCCCCATTTTGGCGGCTCATAAGGGTGAAACAAGGCTTCATCCGCCGTGTCGGTCAACAGGTGCGTTTCCCCGCCGGCCTCAGGTGCGCCCCAACGGTGATCATAGATCGCCAGACCTTGCGAAAACTGCACCGTTTGAAGAAAACCCTTATAAGTCTGCGGCCTTATGTGGCGAGTGTGGATGCTCGCAGGCTTGCCATCTCCAAAAAGCGCGCTCACGGAACGTTCAATAAATAATGCTGACTGGGCATCTTCTACTCTGAAGGCCAAATGGTCTGTCGGCGCGCCGGCACGAGCTGCGGCTGCAAGTATGATGTTTGAGCGGACGCCTGTTCCAATTGACATGTTGAGTGATGCCTGAGAGGAGGCCGAAGTTGCCCAGGTTTTGAGGTGTCCGGTAAGCCGATGTGCGCAGCTTTCGAGCCACTCTTTGTATGTCGCGGCAGTGCCCAGGGCTGGCTTTGCCATGTCCAGGATACGCCAGTTGGGGCCGATACCGGTCACTATCTTGCCGACGGGCAGAAGGGATATTTCACGATATCCGGTGCGATCGCCACTGCCACCACCCACAGCCGCCTCGTACCCCAGTGCTTTGCTTGAGCGCGTCAAGGTCAGACCAAAGGACTTAACGGCAGCCGCAATCAGAAGGCTGTTGTTGCTTACGATCAGGGTCTCCCCAAAGCCGCAGATAAAAACGGGGTAAACCGAAAATGGATCAACGGCCACAGAGAATGCTTTTGTGTGTGGGTTCACTCTCACCAGCGTGAAGACACCTTGCATGTCACATGTATTCATGGCGTCCATGCAGCCATCCAGGAATTTACCTGCCTGTTCGACGCTGGGCGAACGATTGTCAGCGCTCATGTATGCTTTGTCATTTGCGGTGGCATGCCCGTCAAAACCGATTGCACAGATGTCATTCGAGACGAGGTCATTGGCAGCCAGGAAAAGGCTGCCGAAATTGAAATACTGAAGAGGCCGGGCCAGGGGCTGCATTGGCGGCGCGTCCGACAGAGATTGCTCAATCGGCTGCTGGAGGTTTTCCAACAGCGGTGATGAGATGATCAAGAATTCCAACGTTTGCTCCCAAAGTCACCCCAGTTGGCGGAGAAGAACTCTCAGACTGCAACATAGCCCCGACTATTGTCCTGGGTCAAAAAAACTATTTTTCACAACATCTTAGCATCCGCATGTTGGTAGGGTGCGTATGAGGATTATGAGTGATTTAGAAGACACCGTTGCTGTGGTTTGGGGAGGGGGAGGTCTTGGCTGCGCCCTGGCAAAGGAGCTTGCGTCCCGTGGCGGGCATTCTTCCACTGTTTTGGTGGCGCGCCGCCCCGTCAACATGGATCTTGGTGGGGTTAAGGTACTGCAGGCAGATATCTTCAAGCAAGGAGAGGTCGACGGTATTGTCGAGGTTCTCCGGTCGCTTGGTCAACCGGTCACGGTAATTTCGGCAATCGGGCTTTTGCATTCTGGCGAGCTCCAGCCAGAGAAGTCTTTGCGGCAACTGGACGCAGAAAACTTGCGCAGTGTTCTTGATGTCAATGTTGTTGCGCCCTCCATGCTGGCTAGACACTTCCTGCCGCTGATGCCGCGGAAACGGCGCACTGTATTTGCTGCCTTGTCGGCTCGCGTCGGCAGTATTTCAGACAACAGGCTTGGTGGCTGGTACGCTTACAGGGCTTCAAAAGCAGCCCTCAATATGATGCTCAGGACCATTTCTATAGAGTGGCGGCGCACCAACCCCGATGCTGTCTGTCTTGGATTGCATCCGGGAACGGTGGACACCGAATTGTCGAAACCGTTCCAACGGGGCGTGCCAGAAGAAAAGCTATTCACACCTCAAAAATCGGCTGCGATGCTGGTTGATGTGGTCGAGCAGGCAACTGCAGGGCAGTCTGGTGGGGTGTTTGATTACGCCGGGAAGCGAGTACCTGAATAGATGGTGAAGCACTTTAGAAAAAAGTGAGTTTCACGGGCGCAAAATTTCTGCAATGGTGCGCCGCTAAAGATTAAACTTAAGTGAATTGGACAGATCAGGAGGGCTAGATGATCACCAAACTAAACCGACTTGGACTAGGCACACTGTTGCTGGCAGCTGTTGTGGGCCTTTCCGGCATGGTGACCGCTGATGAGTTGACCGCCAACGAAAAAGAAAAACTGGCGGCGGTTCTGGATGCACAACCTGATAGCGTGAAAGCTCGCTACGAATTTCGGCATCCAATGGAAACGCTCGCGTTTCTGGGTATTAAGCCCGGCATGACTGTCGCCGACACCTTGGCTGGCAGCTACTACAGCAACATTCTGCTGCCCTATCTGGGCGACAACGGCAAACTGATCGGGGTCAGTTATGCCCTTGATCATCGTGCCCTTGACTATGGTGATAATGCGGAGCGTATGGAACGGTTCAGGAATTGGCCAGCAACCTACATTGAAGAGGCAACCGACTGGCGCGGCGATGGCAAAACGGCTGTTGGTGCTTTCCTCTTTGGTGCCATGCCTGAAGATGTGAAGGGGACGGTTGACGCGTTTTTGCTGTTTCGCGCCATGCACCACCTGAACAAGTACGAAGACAGAATTGGAACACGCAGCAAGGCGTTCGCGGAAATATATGCGGCATTGAAACCCGGTGGTATCGTCGGGATTGTGCAGCACCGGGCACCAGCTGATGCAGATGAAGAGTGGGCCAAGGGTTTCAACGGATACATCAAACAGGCACCGCTTATCGAGAACATGAGGGCTGCCGGTTTTGAGTTTCTTGGTGCTAGTGAAATTAACGCCAACCCGAAAGACCAGCCGGGTGAGGGCGATTATGTCTGGCGACTGCTTCCTCGTCTTGCAGGCAGCGACGATGATCCGGAAAGGCGCGCGCGCATGGAGGCAATCGGCGAATCTGACCGTATGACACTAAAGTTCCGCAAGCCGGAATAGATCAGCACAAACAATCAAGCCAGAGCGGTGTATGCGCTGCATACGCCGCCCGCTACAACCACCTTCTTACACTGGATTTATAGTCGTCGAAGGCTTCCCCGAATACAGCCTCCATTTTCATTTCTTCAAACGGGATGTACCACCAGTTTGCCACTGCGAAGAAAAGGGCGACAAATATCAGGCTTTCCAACGAGCCAAGTCGAACGGCAACACCCATTGTTACCAGAAGCATACCCAGATACATCGGGTTTCTTGAAAAGCGGAATGGCCCTTCCATGACCATTTTATCAGGGCTTTTGTAGGGGATTATGTTGGTTTCGCGCCGCCGGAATATATAGGCTCCCCAAGCTGGCAGAATGACGCCAAGTGCAAGCAGTAAAAACCCGACCATTCTGGCACCTTCTGTCACGACGATCGTCGGCGATCCGTATCTGTGCAAAAGTATCATGCCGATGATGCACAGGATCAGCATCAGGGGAGGGACCAATATTTTTCGCATCGTTGTCTCCTGCATGGTTTAGCGGATGGCGGCAAGCCTGTCATGTTCGGCAGAGTGTCGGAAAACCGTTGGTCCCGTCAACGGTTTGTTAGATACCATATTCGTGATTGGACAGCTAAAACCGGTCTTGTATTCTGCTATTGGGGCAGGGTTAAACACCCTTATTCAAACCTGTGGGGAGAATACTCTTGAAACAAAAATTTGGTTTGGCGCTTAAGAGTGCCGTTTTGGCGACCAGCCTTGTGATTGGTTCCGTTGCCGCTTCTGTGGTTCATGCCGACCATCACGGCGCGATTATGGCGGCTGTTGCACATACGGACCGGCCGGAAGAGGATCGGGCACGCGACGGCAACAGGAAGCCTGCTGAAGTCTTGATGTTCGCGGGCGTTAAGCCGGGCATGACCGTGCTCGATCTGAATTCGGGTGGTGGCTATTACAGCGAAATTTTGTCGCACATTGTTGGCGATGGCGGCAATGTCGTGGCGCATAACGGCGCTGTATACTGGGCTTTCATGCGCAAAACCGTGCCCGCGCGATTTACTGAGCGTTTGAGCAATGTCACGCCTTTGAATGTTGACAGTGAAGTCGTGGATTTGCCGGAGGGCAGCGTTGATGTTGTCATGTCCGTTCTGGCGTATCATGACTATTTCATGAAGCATGAGGCACGGACCGCTCCTGAGGACATGCCAGCCGTTCTGGCATCCATATATCGGTCGCTCAAACCAGGGGGCAGCTTTGTTATTATCGACCACGAGGCTCCAGACGGTACCGGGGCTGAAATGGGTGATAAGCTGCACCGAATAAATTCAGCTTTCGTACGTTCCCAGGTTGAGGCCGCTGGTTTCACGTTCGCCGAAGAGAGCGGTATCCTCGCCAATTCCGAGGATGATCCTTCACAGTCTCCATTTCGGCCGGAGTTTCGTGGAAAAACGGATCGCTTCATCATGAAGTTTACGAAATAGCTTTTCGGTACCCATTCTCCGGCGCGCGACAGGCGCGCTGGAGTTTTTGTTAAGAGAATGAGAGGGCGAATATTGAATACAGGCGTCAGGAATTGTCTGGCGGCCCTTGGGGTCTTTCTTGTGGCGGGGTGCGCCGGCAATACAGAGCCGGCCAAGCTGGATGTTCTTTATAATCGGGCTGCTGCGACCGACCGTCCCGATCGCAACCCGGTCATTGTGATCCCCGGCATTCTGGGGTCTCGACTGAAAGACAGCGAAACGGATACTACCGTTTGGGGTGCATTCGTGTTTGGCGCCGCGGATCCGCAAAACGCAGAAGGGGCGCGGCTGATTTCATTGCCAATGGATGAAGGTCGACCGCTTGCTGATTTGCGGGACGGCGTTCAACCGGATGGTGTGATGGACCGCATCAAGGTCCAGATTTTGGGCATCCCGATTGAGCTACAGGCCTATGCCGCTATTATGTCGACCCTTGGGGCGGGCGGCTATCGTGATCAGTCCTTCGGCATTGCCGGCGCTGTCGATTATGGTTCGGACCACTATACCTGTTTTCAATACGCGTTTGATTGGCGCAGAAGCAGCGCTGAAAATGCGGCTGTTCTGTTTCGTTTTATCGAGGAACAGCACGCGAAGGTACAGGCGGAGTACCGGAAGCGTTTTGGCATTGAGGATGCCAAAGTAAAGTTTGATATCGTTGCGCATTCCATGGGGGGATTGGTGACGCGTTATATGCTGCGGTATGGTGACCAGCCGCTGCCGCAAGACGGCACCCTGCCAGAGTTGACCTGGGCAGGCGCCAAATATGTCAGCCGGGTTGTGCTGGTTGGTACGCCCAATGCCGGTTCCGCAGATGCACTTGTTGATCTTGTGGAAGGACGGGATATTGGCCGTCCGTTTCTGCCATTTTACCAGCCGGCATTGATGGGTACATTTCCTGCGGTATATGAATTGCTACCGAGAGCTCGCCACGGCCATATTGTTTATGACGGCGATCCGGAACAGCCGGTTGCAGACCTGTTTGACCCCTCACTTTGGCAAAAGATGGGATGGGGCCTTGCCGACCCTGAGGAGGACAAGGTTCTCCAAAACCTCTTGCCGAATATCGAGCGGCAGGAGGATAGACAGCGTATCGCGCTGGACCTCCAGGCGAGAATCCTGATCAACGCGAAAGCTTTTACCGCGGCTCTTGACCGACCGGCGTATCTGCCGCCTGGCCTGGAAATGATATTGGTCGCTGGTGATTCTGAGCCGACAAGGAAAGTTGTTTCGATTGACAGCGAGACTGGTGAGCTTACTGACCTTCAGCAAGGTGTGGGCGACGGAACTGTCCTGAGGACAAGTGTCCTGTTGGATGAGCGCGAAGGAAGGGAATGGCAGCCGCGTATTCAGACGCCGATTGATTATACCCACGCGATTTTTTTGCCCGAGGATCATCTTGGGCTTACCAAATCCAATACTTTTCGGGACAATGTGCTTTATTGGCTTCTTGAAGCGCCTGCAAACGGGCAACCTTTACCGTCGCCAATACCCTGAAGTTGGGGCTGATGCGCTTTGGATCGTCAAATCGGAATCTGATCACGTCTCTCTGTATTTGAAAACGGTTACGATGTAATAATGATGCGATTGAAGCCGCGCTGACGAGTCATTTTTCTCTGAGGTTTTGCAATTGCAAGAAACAGGTAAAACATTGAAAATAAATAAATAAAATAGAAATCACACAATGAGATTCTTGTTTTGAGTGAGATTTTTTCTGTTGTCATAAAAGTTTAACACTACCCAAATCGGTTTTCTGCTCTATAGATGTCGCCGGGCGCGATATAGCGCTAATTGATGTGTCACGACGACTTTACCCGGGGGACCACAGACAGTGGCAGGCATTGAGATATTTGGGGTCATTGGATTCATATTGGCCGCCTATTCAATTGTGGCAAACGATGCAATCCAGACATTGGGCACATTTCTGTCCTCGAATTCGCACAGGCCTTGGGTAACGCTTTGGGCATTTGCCTGTACCATTATTGTTGCAGTGCTGATGTATGGTTACTTCGGTAACGCTGGCGACATCGCCTACGGTCGCCTGAACCAGATCCCTTATCAAGACGGCATTCAATGGTGGCATGCAATTCCACCTTTGTTTCTGTTGATTCTCACCCGCTTTGGGGTTCCCGTTTCGACCACATTTCTTGTGCTTACCATCTTCACCCTGACCGGCGGATCGCAGACTGAGGAAGTCCTAGGCAAGATGTTGGTGAAAAGTGGGTCCGGCTACGTTGTAGCCGCCACTTCGGGATTGGTTGTCTACATGCTTGTAGCCCGGTCATTTGAACGTTGGATCGCCGAAACGCCCAGGGCCAGTCATGACCTGAAATGGACAGTTATCCAGTGGGCATCGACCGCGTTTTTGTGGTCACAGTGGTTGATCCAGGACCTGGCAAACATTTTTGTGTTCCTGCCCAGGGAAACCGTCACAAACGCCGACGGTTCGATCAGCGTAACCTTTTCGTTCGAGCTCCTTGTTTTTGCGACCATCGTGATGCTGGTGCTGCATGCCATTATTTTCGCTCGCCGCGGTGGCAAGATCCAGGAGATCGTCCTTTCCAAAACCAACACTTCCGATGTACGCGGTGCCGCGTTGGTGAATATCATCTACGGGTTGATTCTGATTTTCTTCAAAGAGATCAGCGATATCCCAATGAGCACTACGTGGGTGTTCCTTGGTCTGCTTGCTGGCCGGGAAATCGCAGTCAGCTATGTAGGTGGGCTGCGTAGCCGCAGAGAAGCCTTCCAGGACATTGTTTCTGACATTATGAGAGCGCTCATTGGTCTGATTGTCAGTGTTGTGTTGGCTATCGGGTTGCCAGCGTTGGCTGCAGGCAGGTTGCCAACATTTCTGCAATAGACTTTTCCGCCTAAACCATAGTTTTTGCGATTGACGTATCTGTGAAGAGATTCGGGCATTCGTCTTGGTGTATTCTCTGGGGAAATCTGAGGATACATGTCATGCGCCAGTTTTTTCTGAGCATATTGTTGTCGGCTGCGATAATGCAGAGTGCGGCACATGCGGATCGTCCGGAAGCGACCGCTGAAACCCGTGCCAAACTCCAGATCTTGATAGAAAGTCCGGATCGTCCTTCGCACCATGTTGCCAGAGATAAGTACCGACACCCTCTTGAAACATTATCCTTCATGGGCATATCGCCGACTGAGACCGTTGTCGAGATTTTCCCGGGCGGCCAGGGTGGCTGGTATCGGCGCATCATTGAACCGCTAATTGAAGACGGTGGAGGTCAATACTTTCCGGTTGCCGGGCGGTCAGGTTGGCCGCGCTCGCCAGCATCTGATGTCCCGTATGCCAACGTTGACATGGTGTTTGTTTTCAGGGTGCATGGGTTTTTGATCTACGGCGCGCCTGCAGAAGACCATGTGGCTGACATCTTCAGGATGCTGAAACCCGGTGGATACATGGGGATCGTCGACCATGCCGAGAGTGAAGCGGTAGAGCAGGATCCGGTTAGCCAAAACGGGTATGTGAAGGAAAGCTATTTTCGCGCCATGGCTGAACGGGCCGGATTTGAACTTGTCAGAACCTCTGATGCAAACCGAAATCCAGCTGATACAAAAGATCACCCCATGGGGGTATATTCACTGCCACCGTCTTTGCGCGGGCCCAACAAAGACGCACACAGGCTCATTGGAGAAAGTGATCGCTTCACCCATCTGTATCGCAAGCCCGACTGATGCAGCCCACTAAGGGCAGGGCATCGGGTGCTGGGTTTCGATCCTGTTGATTTCTTTGATCAGGTCTTTTGGTAGCACCATGTCATGTGTATCAAGAGCGGTTTTCAATTGCTCCATGGTGGTCGCACCAATAATGTTGGATGTAAGAAATGGTTGCATGTTGACAAACGCGTTCGCCATTTGCGCGGGGTCAAGTCCATGAGACCGGGCAAGCGTGACATATTTTTCCATCGCGGCCTCGCCGCCCTCATTCAGGTAGCGCCCGAATGTGCCTGAAAACAGCGTGAAACGCGCGCCTTCAGGGCGAGCCCCATTCATGTATTTTCCAGTCAGAAATCCAGAAGCGAGCGGTGAATAGGCGAGCAAGCCACAGTCTTCCCTCAGGCTGATTTCGGCGAGACCAACTTCATAGGAGCGGTTCAGCAGGTTGTAAGGGTTTTGTACACTTGCAACCCGGGGCACCTCGGTTAGCTCGGATAGCGACAAGGCGTGAGATACTCCCCACGGAGTTTCGTTCGACAGGCCGATTGCCCGCACTTTACCCGCATCAACCAGCTCCTGCATGGCTGACAGTGTTTCTTCCAGTGGAACGGGCGTCTCCCCTTCTGTGGGGCGAAATCTCAGCGCACCAAAAAAGTTTGTACGCCGGCTGGGCCAATGAACCTGATAAAGGTCGATATAGTCAGTGCCCAATCTTTTGAGGCTGGCGTCACATGCTTCCAGGACAGATTTGCGGCCCAGGTCGTTGCGGCCGTCACGGTGAAGGTGAGGCCTGATATGCTTGAGCGTTGGCATCGGTCCCGCAACCTTGCTTGCGATAACAACATCCTGACGCTTGCCGGTTTTTTTTAGCCAGCTGCCGATAATCTCTTCGGTGCTGCCATAAGTTTCTTCGCGTGCGGGCACGGAATACATTTCGGCCGTGTCAAGGAAATTGACGCCATAGTCGAGAGCCTTCTCGATTTGAGCATGGCCTTCTTCCTCTGTGTTCTGCTGGCCCCATGTCATGGTGCCAAGGCATATCTTGCTGACGTGAATATCGGTGCGACCAAGGCGACGCATGTCCATGGGCGGTGTCCTGTTCGGGGGTTTTTAGATTATTGCTTCGTCAGACCATTGTCGGCAAAAAGTTGCTGCAGTTCACCGGATTCGAACATTTCTTTTACGATATCGCATCCGCCAACAAATTCACCTTTGACATAGAGCTGTGGAATGGTCGGCCAATCAGAGTAGGCCTTGATGCCTTCGCGGATGTCCATGTCTTCGAGCACGTTGTAGCTTTCGTAGTTCACGCCCAGATGCTGAAGCACCTGTGAAACAACGCTGGAGAAACCGCACTGCGGGAACACAGGTGTTCCTTTCATGAACAGTACAACGTCGTCTTTTCCAACGTATTCTTTAATGCGATCAAAAACCGGATTTTCACTCATCACTTTGTTCCCATGATTGAAGATTTGGCTATTAAATAGGGAGGGAACTCACAAACGCCAAGCGAATTCCGCTAAACAAGACCATTTTTGTCATGAAATGGTCTCTGCAAGCCTGAGGCGGACCTTATTGGCCCAGAGCGGTTTATTCAGGAAGGCTGGTCTGCAAGGCCAGAGCATGCAGTTCGCCGCCCATACGGCCCTTCAGGCTTTTGTACACCATCTGGTGCTGCTGAATGCGTGATTTACCACGAAACCCTTCATAAATGACATGGGCGGCATAATGGTCCCCATCGCCACGCAAATCCTCGATGCGGACGTCAGCTCCTGGCAGGTCTTCCTTGATGAGTTTTTCGATTTCATCCGCGATCATTGCCATTACTAATCTCCATACATCGTTGGTGCCCAGCCTCTGATGCTGAGGCCATGGACAGTATCCATAATTCAGCCCTGATCACAACCGTATTCGTCGATGGAACAGCCGTTGAATATGTGGCGGCAAGAGCCGGCGATTGCTTTTAAGGTTTTGGTTTCCTAGGGTGTCATGCGGGGGCATGGCGAGGAACTATGGCAAAAGCAACTTGGGCGACGGTTAATTTGCTGGTCAGCTCAGTCCGCGGTTACCGGACCGGGTCAGACAGTTTATGGCGGCTCTCTGCTCAGCGCTCAGTTGTCGATGAACTGACTGGTGGCAGTCAGTCAAGCATCCGGTTACCTCATCGGTATCTATCCAATGGATATGGGGATTAACATGCGGGAAAAACGCTGTCTTTTTGTCGTGACCCATTACTGCCCGATCGTAGGCGGTGGACAATCGGTGTATGATGCCTACGCCCGGCAACGCCCGGACCTGTTTCAGGTTCTGACCAGTTTCAGGGACTACACGACCGGAAAAGAAGTACCGGGTTTTCTGGAATTCGATCAAGGCGCCCCATACAAAATCACCCGAATTGCCAAGACACGGCCTGACATCAGAGTGTCAAAGGTAAGTCTGGTGCAGCGAATAGCCGATTTTCTGGAATCCCGGTATATCAAGCGGCAGCTTTTGCGAGCTATACGGGAGACCTGCGCCGAGGACGATATAGACGTTGTTTGCGTCAGTGCCTCAGAAGCATTCTCGTGGCTGCCCGTTGCGCTCAAGGCAAAAACAGAAAAGCCTGTAGTCTATTATACTCACGGGGAGGAGTTTTCCCAGAAAGCATACTCGGCCAAGGCGGAACAGCAGCGCGGCGCAGCCATTCAGGCCGCCACCGGCGTCGTGGCTGTAAGTCGCTTTACAAGAGATTTGCTGATCAAGCGGTATGGTGCTTCTCCGGAGAACATCAGGTTAATCAACAATGGCGTCGACTTTGCCGCTTATGCCACTCCCGTGCCCAAGACTTTGGGGATTGAGCGTACTGACACAGCAAACCTCACGGTAATCGCGACTGGTCGCATGGTTGCGCGCAAAGGCTTCGACATGCTGATCGAGGCCTGGCCACTTGTCTTGGGCGAAGTCGAAAATGCGAAACTGATGCTCGCTGGAAAAGGACCAATGTTTGAGCCCTTGCGGGACCGCATTGAAGAACTGGAGCTTGGCGAGACCGTTCAACAGATGGGGTATGTTTCTGACGAAGTTCTTATCGAGTTGTACCAAAGTGCGGATCTGTTTGTGATGCCGAACCGAACCATGGAAGATGGCGATACCGAGGGGTTCGGCCTTGTGTTTTTGGAAGCAGCTGCCGCTGGGGCGACATCTGTTGGCGGTCGAGCGGGGGGAGCCACTGACGCGATACTGGACGGGAAAACCGGGCTGTTGGTGGACGGAAGGGACCGCCAAGACATTGCTCGTGCTGTTGTCAGCCTTCTTTCCGATGATAGGAAACGCAACGAAATGGCTGCCGCGGCACATAAAAATGCAGAGCTCAACGACTGGTCCCATAAAGTCGATGAACTCCTTGATTTTTTTGATGAATTGGCAGGGTAGGTGAGGTAGCGTTTGCCCATTGTCAGGTGCGGAGGCCAAGGTGCCAGAACAGTTCAGGGATAAACTGCTACGCAATTTGATGCCGTACCCCGCGACGTACCGTTTCGTTGGTCATCTTGCTTCGCTTGCTGCGCCAGCAGTGGCCTTGCCACCTTATGTAAAACGTGAAACTCCATACCCAGTTTGGCGCAAAACGCCTTCAGGTGGACCAATTTTTGTGACCGCGCGCTTTCGAACGGGCTCCACTCTTGTGTGGCAGTGTTTCAACCGTCTGGACGACTTTGAAGCTTTTTATGAACCGTTCAATGAGCGGCAGTGGTTCGACCCCGCCAAGCGAGGCGACAAGGTTGATAGTTCCCACCGGGGTGTCGATGACTATGCGTCCAACTATCATGGACTGTCGGACCTCGGGAAATATTATAGAACCGATTGGACAACAAGAAAGTTGTTGATGGGAGCGGGCCACAAGAATAATGCCATGGTTCGCTATACAGAGCGACTGTTCGAAGCATCGGAGAACAGGGCGGTTTTGCAGTTCAATCGTATTGATTTTCGTTTGGGATTCCTGAGAAGCAATTTTCCAGAGGCGAGTTTCATTTATTTGAATAGAAACCCTCGCAATACGTGGCGGTCAACGCTGAAAGGTGTGGCCAATGATCCAAGCTGGAATTTGCTTACTTTCCAGCAGCACTGCCGGTTTTATCTATTGCCATGGTACCGTGATCTGGCGCTTTCTTTTCCCTGGATCGTTAGTTCGCCGAAGGATACACACCCTTACCAAATTCACTATCTGATACATCGCCTGTCAGAACTGTTTGCCCGTCACCAATGTGATATATTTGTCGACTATGAGAACATGGAGAAAAACCTCGTTGGAGTTGTGGAAAGCATCCTCGAGCATCTGGGCCATACAGTCCCCGACCTGGATGTGATTGAGGCATTGTCGCGGCCCCGCCAAAGTCAGTACGAGCACGGAGAAGACGTTGGCTTGTATCAAGAGCTTGAACAGCATGCGGAAGAACTGTTGAGCGCGAGGCTGCCCAAAGATGACTAGAAAATCAGTTTCTTCATCTGCAAAATCTTTGAGCCAGAAGTCCGTGGAGGGCACGGCAATGCTGGTTGCCACCCGTTTTCTGGTGCGCCTGATCGGGTTCGTGTCGGTCTCAATCACTGCACGCCTCTTAACGCCGGAGGATTTTGGTGTTGTTGGCGCAGCAAGCCTTGTGATTGCGCTGTTTGCAATACTCAATCAGATCGGGCTTAGCGAATATGTCGTGCGTTCCAAGCAGGTCGACCCGGACGAGTTGCAGACCATGTGGACTATCCGCCTTTCTGTCTCCAGCGCGATTGCACTGGGGATTTATCTGGTTGCGCCCTACGCGGCTGCGTTTTTGCAGGAACCGCGACTTGAAGAGATACTCCGGATACTGTGTATCGCATCGGTGCTGGGGGCTTTACGCAGCCCTGCAGCAGAATTTTTCAATCGTAACATGCAGTATTCGAGACTCCTGTTTCTCACCGCCGCCGATAAGGTTGTCGCGGTAGTAGTTACCATCGCGGCCGCCTACTATTTTCGCACTTATTGGGCGCTTGTCTGGGGTCAACTTGCCGGCATGTTGTTCGCGATATTTTCTTCCCAGATAGCGCGTCCGTTTATGCCGCGTTTGACGTTCAAGAAAGTGACGAAGGTGAGGAGCTTTGCTTTCTGGACATTGCTGGTTGGCCTTAATGGGTACGGCATCCGGCAGGTAGATGAATGGATTGCGAAGCGGTCCAGCGATGCTGCCGCATTTGGTGCCTACCACGTCGCACGCGACTTGTGTCGTCTGTTTGTTGCCGAGATTATCGCACCTGCAGGGCAGGTCTTTTTTCCGGCTGTTTCCAAGGTGCAAGATGACAAAGACAAAATGTCCGAAGTCATCGGTCGATTTGCAGGCGTCGCGTTTATTGCTGCGTTTGCGGTCGCCGCCGGCATTGCTGCAGTGTCTGAAGAGCTGGTATATCTGCTGCTTGGCTATCAGTGGGGTCAGGCTATTCCCTACATGCCCTATGTTGCAGCTGGAACGGCCGCTATCGTTGTTGGTGAATTGTTCCAGGGCCTGTATGTGATTGCAGACCGTCAGGATATTTCGACGAGATTTCGATTTGCTCGTTTGCTTTTGTTGTTGCTTGGTTGCAGCGTTGCAGCACAGGTGTCAGGCGCCTTGCTGGCGATTGCCCAGGCGCTTGCAGTCATTTCAATTGTTTCTGTGACGTTGGAACTGGTCTGGCTGTTCTCTCCAAAACGATACAGTGTGTCCATCGCAGCCAGGGTTTGGCGGCCGGGTCTGGCCGCAACAGCGATGTATTTTCTGGTTCAGTCTATAGCAACACCAGACACCTGGCCGCTGATCGTGGTCATGGGACTGAAAGTGTTTGTGGGTGTTCTTTCTTTCATTTTGGTTCTTGGTGCTCTCTGGTTGATTTCAGGTCGACCCACCGGCGGTGAAACAGAATTCCTGGACCGCATTGCTGACTATCGGCGGTGACAAGCTCCAGGCCTCCACTTAATCCCGGCATCGAAAACATCGCAGCTCAACTTGGAAGCGAACAGGCATGCAGGACTTGATGAAAGATCGCAGCGGCATAGCTTATGGCGGTAAGGGGAATGGATTTGTCCAACTGGCATACCATCGTCACCAGCAAAGGGGTATCTGTGCCACTTTTGCTAACTGCGGCAAAAGCCGACAGCGGCGCCGTGTTGATCCTGTTGCCTGCTTTGGGCATACGGGCTTCTTTTTATCGTAAGCTGTCTTCGGGGCTTGCAGAAAACGGCGTGACCAGCATTGTCGTGGAACAGCGGGGCCACGGCGAGAGCCTCTATCGGCCCGGGCGGCAGCACAAGTTCACCCTGTCTGATTATCTTAGGGAAGATATAGATGCGGTCACTGCCTGGTGCGAGCAACAATTCCCCAACCGGCCTATCTACATTGGCGGCCATAGTCTCGGCGGGCATATGGCGAGTATTGCCGCGGGAGAAAACCCGAATTCTTATGCGGGCATCGTGCATCTGGCGTGCGGCTTTCCCTATCACAAGGATTTCTCTCAGCCAGCGTCCGGTTTCGTGAAGTTGCTGATTGGAATTATCCCGGCCCTTACGGCGGTCCTCGGATACTATCCAGGGCATTGGTTCAAGTTTGGTGGCCGCGAATTTCGCGGTCTGATGATGGATTGGCGAAACTGGGCCAGATTTGGCCGGTATGCTGTGAACGGGATTGAAGACGCAGACGACAAAGTTGCGGCTTATGAGGGCAGGGCGCTTTCTATTGCGTTCGAAAAAGACAGCTTGGCGACAAATGACGCAATTGAGCGTTCGAGGCGGGCACTCAGCAGTGCCCGGATGACGCGCCTGAAGCTCGGCAGGGAAGAGCAGGGCGAATTCCTTGGGCATGTTGAGTGGGGAAAAAGGCCTGCAGGCGTAGTGCGGGCCCTTTCCAAGTGGTTTGGCAGCTAGTTCCGCTTATTGCGCATCCAGCGCCGTCAGCACATCGGCGGCAAAGTCATGCATCTGGAAACCGGGTCCGCCAGCAATGTCATATCCCCGTCGCACGAGGATCAAGTCCCGGGAAGGTATGATCATCAGGATTTGGCCGCGGTTGCCACGCGCGGCGTAGGTGTCAGCCGGCAGCCCCGGGAAGTCCCGGTAAAGCCACCACTGGGCACCGTATCCGACTGTTGGGCGACCGTCGCTGCGCGCAGCGGGCTGCGCGGGTGCTGGTGTGGCCACATAATTGGCCCAGCCCGCAGGCAAAATGCGTTCGCCGTCCCACATACCGTCATTCAAATGCAACAGCCCAAGGCGCGCTAGGTCGCGTGCCGTTGTCCAAACCTGGCTTGATAGCACAAAGTTGCCTTCCCAGTCGGTCTCCAGAAACGTGTGCGTCATGCCAATTTTGTGCAGCAAAGCTTTGAACGGATAGGCAAAATAGGTGCGATCATCATCAATGGCGGCTCGCAAGTGCCGGACCGCAAGCAGGGTGTCGTTGTTGGCATATTTCCATCGGCTGCCCGGGATGGCTTCAAGTGCAGTGCGAGTGCTTGTGTCGGTTACCAGCCCGCCACCGATGTAAAGCCGATCGGTTCGATTTCCAGCCCGGTTGCTGTCGAGGCCCGACGCCATGTGCAACAGGTTTTCAAGGGTAATACTGCCTCTCGGGTCCAGCGGGCGAGACCATTCCGGCATATGTGCCGCTGATTTCACGTCCACCAGCCCATCCTTAACGGCCGCGCCAATAACCGATGCAGCGATGCTTTTGGCAACGGACCATGTGCGCTGAGACGTTGTCGGCGTAAACCCTTCAATATAATGCTCGGCCATGATCGTTTCGCGGTTGGCGATCAGGATAGCGGAGGTGCGGGCGTTTGCCCCGTATTCGCCGCGAATGAAGGCACGACGAATTGCCTCATCCAGTTGCGGGTTTCCGGTCTGGGCGTTCACACCTTGGCTCTTCGCCCAGGGCGCACCGTCATCGACACGCGGATTTGTGCTTGCAAGGCCGTCCGCGGACGGCAAGCTGTCTCGCTCATAGTCGTCTGCGCCGACGGGTAATTGCACGCAGCCCAGGTGAGGACGCCACTGCGCAATTCTGGGCGGCATGGTGTCGCTGTAGGGCACCCGCACCTGTTTGCGGGTCTGATCGACGACAGCAGTCAGTTCATTCACTTTGTCCTGAACCAACGCATAAATGCCGGTAAACTCATGCTCATCAATGGCCGGTTGGCGCTTGTCCGCGTTGAAAACAGCGCTGCAAGTGAATGCAGCCTTGTAGCCTGCTGCATACGCATCAACCGTTGTCTGTGTTTCCTGCGAAACAGATGGAACGCTGCCCGCCAACAGCAAGCCCATTGCTGTTGCGCCCTTCAAAAAACTGATCATAAGACCCCTCCTACTGTGATTTCAGCACAATAGGGGCAGAGAGCATTGTTGCCCAATGAGAAATTCGTGAAATTTGCAAGTTACGGGCATATGGCGGGCAGGAGCGGGCAAACGGCGGTCAACCATAGGTGAATTGCCGCAAGCTCTCATGCGGCGTATAGTGACTATGTCATGACAGAAAGGTTTCATACAGCAACGCTTGTGATGCTGAGCCTGTTGATTTCAGCAACACCAGCCCTGGCGGGCAGCAAACCAGAACCGCTTGCGACATTGCGGCTGCTTAAGGATGAACGCGGGCCGATAAAGGTGAAAACCCGCTCTGAAGAGGGCGTTTCGCTAAGGGTCGTGTTTGATACCGCTGCTGCCAATTCCATTCTGTTTGATCACAGGCGCACCAACGGCGTTGGCGACAGGTTGCCGGATGGCCGGTTTGTTTATTTCCCCTTCACCGACCGTTTGATCGATTTCCAGCAGCTGGACTGGTTTGCTCTCAAGCTTGGTGACCATATGTTCCACAGCAACAGCTGGGTTTACGGGCCCTGGAAGGCCACCGGTCTGTTTCCCGGGCGAGCCGAACCCAACTATGACGTGATCGCGGGGCGCGATGTGTTTGCGAACTTTGTCGTCGCGGTTGACCCTGAAAAACGCCGTGTGAAGCTCTATGAAAGCGGACTTGATCTGACTGCGCGCTACGACACAGTTCTTGACCTTGTCGACCTCAATCCCTTGATGGGTGTACGCGTCACCGTCAATCGCACCGATACCGGGGAGCTCTCTGAAAAACTGATGATTATCGATACAGGGTTTCCCGGCGTACTATTGTTTGCCAATGAAGAAGAACTTGTGCGGCTTCAGGCGGACGAATTTACGGCGCCAGCCGATACGCTTGGTGACGCCATTCTTGCGCCCGGACGTCTCCAGTTGGGCGACCTGGAGTTCAAGGAACAGGTCGCTCTGGTTGTCAGCAAAGGTGCGTTCGAAGCCGACGGCGTAATTGGTGCCGGTTTTCTGGCAAACTTCAGCTACGCTTTTGACCTGTCGAGTCAAAAGCTATACCTGAGTGAAGTTCGTTAAGCCTTGCTCCGCCCTCAACAGTGGCATCTACCCGATGCGAAATGCTCTGATGTAACGCAATGAAGCAATGCTCTTCCAGTGCTATCACACCAGCAAATCTGGCTCGGCCGTGGGAGTGTAAATGTGCGTTTTTTTTCGAATCTGATTAAGTGTGTTCTTCTGGTTGGCGGTTTGACAAGTGGTGGCCTTTGGGCGACGCAGCCAACTGAAAACACTGAAAAACCTGTGACTAATGCGGTTTTGCGAACAGCCAGCATCTATGTGAAAAACTGGGATGCATCTGTCCGGTTTTACCGCGATTATTTAGGCTATGATGTCCTTGTGGATCAGCCGGTCACTACTCAGAAGTCCCTTGATACCATCGGTGTAGGAGACGGCGGTACGGCGCGGATTGCGTACCTGAAACCGCGGAACGACAGGATCACCCGGCCATTTACGGGCAATTATCTGGCGCTGATCGAGGTTGCAGGCCCTGCCCTTGAGGGGCGCACATATGAACGCAGTTCTCCGGTAACTCAAGCCATGCGGGGCGAAATCGTGTTGGCACATCAGGTGGTTGGTATCGACCAGGTGTTTGCATCAATGCAGCTGGATGCGGCAGTTACAATTGTGGCGCCCTTAAGCCTAAGCGGGGCGGGCCAATCGCGTTCTTTTTCTGCGATTGACCCGAACGGTGTGCGCGTTGAGATGTATGAATACATCCCCGGTAAAGAGCCCGCCAAAAACCCCTGACCAGTCTGTGGCTCGGGGTTGATTGGCGAAGCCTGTTTTCTTTTCGGCGTTGGTGGGTCAGCCTGCGAGGTTGAGGATGTCCTCAAAGGTCATGCCGTCAAGCTGGTCGCCCAGTTTTTCATACAGGGTTTCTTCCATCGACTTGCCCGACGCCAGGTCTTTGGCTGCGCCCAAAAGGCCACCTTTTTCTTCTGTCGAGCCTTTGGCGAGTGATGCGAGCGCATTGGTCAGCTGACCGGCCTGATCACCGGACAAGGAGCCTTTCATCGCGGCGAGACTGGATTGGAAGCTTTCGAGCGAGCTGGTGTCGAGCTTCAGGGCTTCAGCAACTTCAGCCGCTTTTTCAGCAACGGCGGTCGCCATATCCTGTGCGTCTTGCATGGTGCTGCTGCTTTCGCTTGCAGCGGTTTCTGCGGCGTCGTTTGCTTGATCTGCGGTTTGGTTGTTGTCGTCGCTGCCGCAAGCAGTGAGTGCAAGCGCGGCGGCAAGGGCGGTAACGTGGGTCAAGTGCTTCATGGGTGTCTCCCTAAATCCATTTCGCCCCCAACCTAAGCGAAAGATGTAGCACAAATGTGGCGATATGCACTCATAGTTGCATAAAAAAACCTGTTTGGCCTTGAAGGGTCAGCCGTAAAGGAAGCCTTCCGCCATTTTTCGCTGGATGAAGCGGGAGCTGCCGGCCAGTTTAAGTGCGCTCCTGAAAAGCAAGCGGCGCACAGGGTTGGTGGCGGTTGCCATTTTGCGTACCCGCTCGCTGCCGGCGATGGTTGCGGCACCAGCCGCGTGGCGCACAGGGCCGTAGCGGTCCAGGTCACCGCTTTCCAGGCAGGCCGCCAGTTCGCAGGCGTCTGCGATGCCGAGGTTCATGCCGCGCCCTCCGACGGGAGAGTGGCAGTGCGCCGCGTCGCCTGCCAAAAACACGCGGCCCTTGCGGTACTCCTCCACCTGCCGCACCGAGATGGTGAACTGGCCCTCGCGGTTCACATCCGTGATCTCCATCGGCAGCGCGAGGGATTTCAGCGCATCCGGCGTGTTGGAAATTACCCGACAGCGGTCCACCCCAATTGGCGCAACGACCGCGATGCCACCTGCTGGCAGGATGTTAAGCGTAAAGTCTTCGGGGTTTTTCCAGCCCCTACAGTTTACGTCTGCAATCGACCATGTTTCACCAAGGTCATGGCCGGGGAACGAGAGGCCAAGCGCATCGCGCACGCTGCTTTTGATGCCGTCCGCACCAACAACATAATCATATGTCTCGCTTGAACCCCCGGCCAGCGTGACGGTAACACCGTCATCGTCTTGCTGGAGGCCGGTAAATTCCGTTGAGTAGCGGATGGTGCCGCCGAGGCCCATGAACGCATCCCGGAGCGCAGCTTCCGTCTGGTCCTGCGGTAGCATCAGGATATGGCCATAGCCATATTGGGGGGTGGCGGGATCAAGCGGTATGCTGGCGAGTGGCTCGGTGCCCAGATAGAACTTCACGGCCTGCATTTGGATACCTTCTGCGAGCAGTCGTGCCGTGACGCCCGAAGGCTCCAGAAGTTTCAGACTGAGCGGCACGATGCCCACAGCGCGCGAGAGTGTTGAGCCGCCCGCACGCTTGTCGATGATGGTGGCCTGCATGCCGCGCCGCGCCAGTTCAACCCCGGCGGTCAGCCCCGCAGGCCCCGCGCCAACGATTAGGATACGCATGTGCTATTCCCCTCAGTGTTAACTTATGATGGCGCAGCAGATGTAAATCGGCAAGCGATCACGTGTTGACTAACCTGGAACGCGATCGATCCCAATTGATGAGGCCCGGCATATGGTACATCACGCCTGCCGATGTATCAGGCTGCGACCGTTTCGTTATCGAGTTCAAAAACAACGCGTAAATGGTGCCGCAATCGCGCTATATGGGTGTCGATTTCGGGGGATTGGACGACATTGTGTGCAGAAAAATGTTGTAGCTCCTCAAAGCCGCAATATTGATGCGCCTTGCGCATTGCCAAGATGGCGTCGGTTGGCCTCATGCCGTCAAAAAAGGCATCTGTGTTGTTGAATGCCTGCTCGGGCGCATTCCAGGTTGTGGAAAATAATACTTTTTTGCCGTGCATTAAGCCGCCGCTACCGTAGGGGCCATCCGAGTATGTAAAAAAGTCGCCATAAGCGAAGACATCGTCCATGTATTTCTTCAGCTGCGCGGGCACCATGAACCAGAAAACTGGGTACTGGTAAATAACCACATCAGCCGCCTTGAATTTTGCGATTTCCTCCGCAACTTCGTAACCAGCTGAGGCGCGGGTGGTCAAAACGTCGAAATGCGGCTCAAGCAGGGACTTTGCAGTATCCGCCATGGCGCCATTAAACTCACCGCGTGCGTAGGCGCGAGGGTCCGCTCCGTCGATGATCAGTACAGTGTTAATTTGATTTCTCATGGTTTTCTCCTTTCAACAGGTTGATCACTGTTTGCGGAGTTGGGGCGAATGGTATATAAAGTCAACTAGTTTACTTTTTGTAACCTGGTTGATTTTGGAGACAATGGCTGTGAGCGAAGCCGACAAAAGTACGGCCCGTCAATGGGAAAGCTGGAAGACACCGTGCGCGATTGAAAACGGCATGCGGGTAATCGGCGGCAAATGGAAGGGCACCATTCTGTGGCACCTGAAGGACGGACCTGTGCGTTTCAACGAACTCAGCCGCATGCTTGAGGGCGCCAGTAAAAAAATGATCACACAGCGGCTGAAGGAGCTGGAGGCCGCGGGTCTGCTGATGCGCACTGTTCTCTCCACCAAACCGTTTGCCGTCTGCTATGAAATCACCGACGAGGGCCGCTCGACGCTTCATATCCTCGATGCGCTCAAGGACTGGGCGGAGGAGCGTGGTCTATAGCTTGATGGCCGTTGATGGCGTATTCGGCTTTCAACGTCCGCCGCCATCCCCGCAGGCCCCGCCCCGACAATTAGGATGTTCATTAGTCGTTTCCTCAAGTTTCCTCACTGGCATGATGTGGGAAGGCGGCGCCTAGGGCAAGCTAGGCGCTGCGAGCAGCATCTCTAGCAGCACACTTCGGTCATGAGCGAGAGGCAGAGCGTGCAGCTGCCGTTAGTGTTGAGCATGAGACGATGCCGTCAGTAACCGTTTGTTTATAGGCTGTAGAAATCTATAGTACTTTAATCTTTAACTAGCGGTGGCTACATTTTGCCATGAAAACGACAGATCTGAAAAACGTTGAATTGATAGAAGGGTTTGCGACGAGTGTAAACGAGAGTGAAGGGACTGTCGAACTTCTGACCAAGGCTGCGTTAACTTCGGATCAGCCTGAATTCTTTTCTTATATGCGGGCGATAGATCCGTTGCTTAAGGACGGGATGCAATCTCTGTCCGACCAATTAGCATCTTTTGTTTTGGTGTTACATGAAGACAAGACCGCAAGTCTTCACACTAGCCCAATCAATATATTGGCGGCGATGAAACTAAAAAGTGATGTGAGCAAAAAGATTGGTAAACCAGTCTCATACGAGGAAGTGCTTGATGTAAATGTTTTGAGCCTTCCAAATATCAGCTTTGAGGCAACGGATAGAGTCATTGTTTGTCTGAAGTTTAAGTGGCGTTTTGCTTTGTATTTTGATCTGGGCAGGGGACAAGGCGAATTCGATATTGAGCAAATGGAGAGGAGTTTAGCCTTCTTATATTTGCGACTCAATTATTGGGATGTGTTTTCCAGTCTTGAAGATGAACGCGTTGCCAAGTTGATGTATAGTGATGGGTGGTTCCCATTCATTGCTTTGCATGGTTCGGGGGCACAACAGTTATTGGAAGCGTATAGGAGCACCTCCAAGAATATTAAGCTCATAGAAAGAATCGTTGACAGTTTTTCTGAAGACACACTCCTGAAGATCAGCGAAGCATGGTGGTCAAAAGATGTCTTTTGCAACAAAAAGGACATCCTGCAGAGCGGATTGAGTAGTTATTTGCGTGACGATTATATCGCGTCCATCAAGACCTTGGCCACAGAGATAGAAGGGATTCTTCAGGAAGCTCATTTGGTCGAGCATCAAAAGCCTGGGAGTTCAAAAGTTCTACCGCAATATGTGGCTCAAAAAGGTGAACAGAAAGCAAACAACCCTGCTTCGCTATACCTTTCGAAGGGTTTCCAGTCATACCTTGAGGAAGTAGTGTATGATTTCTTCGACCTCAACGTTGGTAAGGTCGGAATGAGTCGGCACACCGTAAGTCATGGGGCTGCAACTCCAGAACAATACACCAAAGAACGGGCGCTTCAGATCATCCTGTGCCTCGACCATGTATCTCATTGCTTGTAGAAAAAAAGGCGCCGGGGTGGGCGCCTTTTGGTGTTCTCGATTGACCGTTTAGAAAACTAGCCCGTGGTCAGGATTTCCTTGGCCATAAACTTCGGCATCCAGTCCGTGTGCGCTTTGGCGAGTTCGCTCATCGGAATGTCGACTGCATCATTATTTACACGCAAGCGGTCGCCGCCTGTTGCGCCGATGATCTCGACCGGGATGCCCGCATCCTTCGCTTCCTTGCGAATGGTCTCTGCCACCTCGGTGTCTGCTGCAATGAGATAGCGGGCTTGCGTTTCCGAGAAGAGTGCGGCGTGCAGCGGCAGGTCGCCGTCAACTGCCACATTCACACCGATACCGCCCGCAATCGCCATGTCCGCAAGCGCAGCAATCAGGCCGCCGTCGGACAGGTCGTGGCACGTGGTGACCTGGCCGTTTTCAATCAGCGCCCGCACAAAATCACCGTTGCGGCGCTCAAGGGCCAAATCCACATGCGGAGGCGCGCCAGCGTCCTCGCCCAGGATTTCACGCTGATACAGGCTTGCGCCCAATTCATTTTTGGTTTCACCAATTAAAACAATGGCTTCACCTTCGTCTTTAAAAGCAATTGTCGCCATTCTGTCGCTGTTTTTCATCACACCAACCCCGCCAATCGCAGGAGTTGGCAGGATGCCGGAGCCGTTGGTTTCGTTGTACAAAGACACGTTGCCGGACACGATCGGGTAATCGAGCGCACGGCAGGCTTCGCCCATACCTTCAAGGCAGCCAACGAACTGGCCCATGATGTCCTTGCGCTCGGGGTTGCCGAAGTTGAGGCAATTGGTGATCGCGAGCGGGGTGCCGCCCACCGCCGTGATGTTACGCCAGGTTTCTGCGACGGCTTGCCTGCCGCCCTCAACCGGGTCGGCGTAACAATAGCGTGGTGTCACATCCGTGCTGATCGCCAGTGCTTTATCGGTGCCATGCACTCGCACAACAGCGGCGTCGCCACCCGGGCGCTGGATGGTGTCGCCCATGACCATATGGTCATATTGTTCCCATATCCAGCGGCGGGAGCAGAGGTTAGGTCCGCCAACAAGGTCTAAAACAGCCTTGTTAAGGTCATTAACCGGCGCCACGTCCACGGCTTCGCGCTTTGGTGTTGGTACATAGGGGCGCTCGTACTCTGGTGCGTCTTCGACAAGGCTGTTGATCGGCATGTCGCCCACCACTTCGCCGCCAAACTTGAGCGTCAGGTTGCCTGTGTCGGTGATGTGGCCGATCACCGCGAAGTCCAACTCCCATTTTTCGAAGATTTTCTGCGCCATTTCCTCGCGGCCGGGTTTAAGGACCATAAGCATGCGCTCCTGGCTCTCCGACAGCATCATTTCATAAGGCAGCATGTTTTCTTCGCGTTGGGGCACCTTGTCCAGATCCAGCTCGAAGCCAACGCCGCCTTTGGAAGCCATCTCGACGCTTGAGGAGGTCAAGCCCGCCGCTCCCATGTCCTGAATGGCGATGATAGCGTCGGTCGCCATCAGCTCAAGGCAGGCTTCGATGAGCAATTTCTCGGTGAAGGGATCACCTACCTGCACGGTCGGCCGCTTTTCTTCGCTGTCTTCGGTGAACTCGGCAGATGCCATGGTGGCACCGTGGATGCCGTCACGCCCGGTTTTGGAGCCGACATAAACGACAGGGTTTCCAACACCCGCCGCCGCGCAGTAAAAAATCTTGTCCGTGTCCGCGAGGCCAACGGTCATGGCATTGACGAGGATGTTGCCGTTGTAGGACGGGTCGAAGTTGGTTTCGCCGCCCACGGTGGGCACGCCCACGCAGTTGCCGTATCCGCCGATACCCTCAACAACGCCTGCAAGCAGATGCCGCGTTTTGGGGTGGTCTGGCTCACCGAACCTGAGTGCGTTCATGTTGGCAACAGGGCGTGCGCCCATGGTAAACACATCGCGCAAAATGCCGCCAACGCCGGTCGCCGCGCCCTGGTAGGGTTCGATGTAAGACGGGTGGTTGTGGCTCTCCATCTTGAAGATGGCGGCCTGACCATCACCAATGTCGATGACACCGGCGTTTTCGCCCGGGCCTTGAATAACCCAGGGGGCCTCAGTCGGTAGTTTCTTGAGGTGAAAGCGCGAGGACTTGTAGGAGCAGTGCTCCGACCACATCACGCTATAGATGCCAAGCTCGGTATAGTTTGGCTCGCGTCCCATCGCTTTGACGATGCGCTCGTATTCTTCGCTCGTCAGGCCGTGCTCTGCAACAAGTTCAGGGGTGATTTGAATGTCATTCATGTCTTTGCCCCTAGTTCAGTGTGTTCATGAGCGACGTGAAGAGCTTGCGCCCGTCACTGCCACCAAGTGCCGGTTCGATCATGCGTTCCGGGTGCGGCATCATGCCGAGGATGTTGCCGCGTGCATTTGTGATACCGGCGATCTGCCGCTGCGCGCCATTGATATCGCTTGTGTATTTAAACGCGACCTGGCCTTCGCCCTCGAGCCGGTCGAGCGTGTCATCATCGGCGAAATAGTTGCCATCATGGTGCGCGACCGGAATGATGATTTCTTCGCCGCCCGCGTAGTCTTTTGTGAAAAGCGTATCGGTGTTTTCAACGGTCATGGCCACGTCTTTGCAGACGAAGTGCAGGTTCGCATTGCGCATCAATGCGCCGGGCAACAGGCCTGTTTCCGTCAGAATCTGGAAGCCGTTGCAAATGCCAAGTGTCGGCACACCGTCATTGGCGCGTTTGATCACTTCTTTCATAACGTGGCTGCGCGCCGACATTGCCCCGCAGCGCAGATAGTCGCCATAGGAAAAACCGCCGGGCAGGGCGATAAAGTCAACTGTTTCAAAGTCATAGTCCTGATGCCAGACCATGAGAGGCTTGGTGCCGGTGATTTTCTCCAGCGCCACAGCCATGTCCCGGTCGCAGTTCGAACCGGGAAAAACGATAACCGCGGATTTCATGGGCCTACTCCAGCTCGATGCTGTAGTTTTCGATGACGGTGTTCGCGAGAAGCTTGCGGCACATTTCGTCAACGGCTGTTTCTGCTTTTTCTCTGTCAGTCTCGGCGAGCTCCAGTTCGATGAACTTTCCCTGACGGGCTTCGTTCACGCCGTCAAATCCCATATTGCCGAGCGCATGCTCAATTGCTTTGCCTTGCGGGTCCAGGACCCCGTTTTTGAGGGTGACATGGATACGGGCTTTCATTGGAGCAGTTTCCTTTAAGCTGGATGATGGTGCGGGTTAACTTCGTTTTTTGTTTTTGTGGTCAGCGATTTCGGTGACGTCTGCGGAGGGCAGGATGCCAAGCCGGCGCGCCACTTCAATATAGGCTTCCATTTCGCCGCCCAAATCACGGCGGAAGCGGTCTTTATCGAGTTTTTCGCCGGTTTTCATGTCCCACAAACGACAACCGTCCGGGCTGATTTCATCGGCGAGTATGGTGGTGCATTCGTCGCCATCATAAAAGCGACCGAATTCAAGCTTGAAGTCCACGAGCTTGATGCCGATGCCGGCAAACATGCCAGAGAGAAAATCATTAACGCGCAGCGCGTAAAACATCATCTCGTCAATTTCCTGCTCTTCGGCCCAGCCGAAGGTAAGGATGTGTTCTTCTGCGATCAGTGGATCCCCGAGCTCGTCAGACTTGTAACAGAATTCGACAAGCGGATTGGGCAACGGCGTACCTTCTTCGATGCCCAGTCGTTTGGACATGCTACCCGCGGCGATGTTGCGCACGATGATTTCGACCGGGATGATTTCGACGGCTTTGACCAGCTGCTCGCGCATAGACAGGCGTTCGATGAAGTGGTTGGGCACACCAACATCGTCAAGGGCTTTGAACAGATATTCCGAGATATGGTTGTTGACGACGCCTTTGCCGGAAAGTGTACCTTTTTTCTCGGCATTAAATGCTGTGGCATCGTCTTTGAAGTACTGGATGATCGTGCCGGGTTCCGGTCCTTCAAAAAGAACCTTGGCCTTGCCTTCATAGAGCTTGTTGCGACGAGACATTGATGCGGCTTCCCCTGTTGTCCTGTGCGCGCTGAAGCGGCTGTCAAAATTTGGCCGGACCATAGCCGAAGAGATCGCTCACGACAATGTTTGTGACGTGCAAAACTCAAATATTCGCTTTTACGGTTGAAATTGCAGTAAAATGGAGCGAAGAAACAGCCAGAGCGGGTTGAAAACCAGCCGGTATCCGCCCATCTAGCCAAAAGAATCGGACACAAGGACATTTTTTATGACCACTTTTGACAGCCGCGAAAAAGCCTTTGAAGACAAGTTTGCTCATGACGCCGACCTGATGTTTCGTGCCAGAGCACGCCGCAACCGGTTGTTCGGCGAATGGCTTGCAGGCGAAATGGGGCTGAGCGGTGATGCTGTAAAAGAATACGCAGGCTCGATTGTGGCGGCGGACCTTGAGGAAGAGGGTGATGCTGATGTGGTGCGCAAAGTGGCATCCGATCTTGAAAAAAGCGACGTGAACATGACGGACGCGGAGATTGAAAAGAAGCTCAACTCCTTCATGGATGAAGCTAAATCCCAGATCATGTCTGAGGTTTAAACCGACCTACATTGATGACGACATGAGGGGCCGCAGGGCCCCTTTTTTGTTCGTCACACAGGAGTGACCGCTAATCCCTTAAATCGGGCCAACCATCGCAATGGGCGCGCCTTAGTTTTATGACGATATAACGTTATATCATCGTGATGGAGGGGTAAATGAACATTCAGTCAAAACCGGAAATGAGCCGAAGGTCGGTAATCAAGTTGATAGCGGGCACAGGTGCCCTGATTGTTGCGGATGGAGCCCGTGCAGCTTTGCTCGCTGAGGGCGGCGAAACCGAAACCCTGAATTTCTCGGGCGATATAGGTCCTTACATCAGGATCAATCCTGACAACTCTATAGTCGTCGGTGCACCGTCGCCAGAAATCGGTTCCGGCATGCATGTGACGACGACAATGTTGATTGCCGAAGAACTGGGTGCTGATTTTGATCAACTTACCGTTAAGCAGTTGCCTGTGAAATCAAGGCGACTGCCAAATGGTCGCTACCGCTGGGCATACGGCCCACAGGGCGGAGGTGGCAGTTTTACAACGCGCCGTTCCTGGCGGCCAGTCAGGGAAATAGCGGCGGTCACAAGGCAGGTTCTTCTTGAGGCTGCTTCAGAGCATTTAGGTGTGGAAGTTGGTCGATTGATGACTATCAACTCCCACATCGAAGTGCGCAATACAGATAGGCGGATTCCCTTCTCGGAAATTGCGGCCCTTGCTGCTGAAAAACCTTTTCCTTCCCCGGAAACGTGGGTGGACACGGCGTTGAAAACTTCGGATGATTTCACAATCATAGGCTCTGAGCGTAAAAACACGGCAAGCCGAGAAGTTGTTGATGGGTCAGCTGTTTTTGGCATTGATGCCGAAATGGAGGGCATGCTGTACGCCACCATTGTGCATGCACCCACCTACACTGCCACCATTGGAAAGGTTGACGACACAGCCGCCAGAGCGGTCAATGGCGTCGTGGAGATTGTCAACCTTGATGCGCCAAACGGCATAGCCTACCAGAAGCATGCAGTTGCCGTGGTTGCGGATAGTTATTGGGCTGCCCAAAAGGGCCTGCAAGCCCTTAAAGTGACCTGGAACCAGCCACCGGTGGGGGAGGAGGACAGTACGGTGGGCATGCATGCCAGGCTGCACGACCTGCTGCAAAAGGATGGGCAAACTGTTGTACGTGACGGACAAGGCAAGGATGCCATAGAAGACTGTGCGGTCGTGGTAGATGTCGAGTATGCGTTGCCTTCCCTTGCTCATGCCACCATGGAACCCATGAATTGCATCATCTATGCACAGGATGACAAAGTTCGCGTTATCGAGCCCGGACACAATTCTTATACCACAATCAGACTTTTGACCGGCGCTTCAGGGCTGACGCAGACCGATATTGATTTTGAACTGACACGCACTGGCGGCAGTTTTGGACGCCGCCTTTGGTCTGATTATGCCCTTGAGGGCTATTGGATATCAAAGGCGGTTGGGCGGCCGGTTAAGCTGATGTGGAGCCGCGAGAGTGACATGTCGGTGGATGGGTTTCGTCTGCTGTCTCGCCAGCGGCTCAGGGCCGGCCTGGATGAGACTGGCAAAATAACGTCCTGGCATCACACAACCGCTCATGCGTCCAGCGTAAATGGCGACCGACCGCCTCCCGAGGAGCGTTATGGCGAGACCATATGGACAGGAAACTTCCCGCGTGGAATTGTCCCCAACTTTGAATTGGATTTCCATTCAGTTGATTGGAATATCATGCAGGGAGCCTGGCGGGCCCCCATGCCATCGCAGCAGGGGTTTTTCGTTGAGAGCTTTATGAACGAGCTGGCCCATGCAGCTGGGGAAGATCCGCTAAAGTTTCGGCTCAAACACCTTGAAGGTATTGAAGAGCTTGAATACCCGCATTGGGGCGGGCCGACCTGGAGTCCCCAGAAGTTGGCGAATTGTTTGAAAGTGGCGGCAGAGCAGGCCGGCTGGCGGCAAAATATCAAGGAAGGCTTTGCGCACGGAATTGCCGGTTACTTTACATTTGGTAGCTACTGCGCCCTGGTGGTTGAGGCCTCCATCCGAAACGACAAGCCCTGGGTAAGAAAAGTAACGGCCGCGATTGACTGTGGCCTGTGTGTCAACCCAAATGGCGCGCGTGCCCAAATTGAAGGAGGTATCAATGATGCCTTGTCTGCCACGCTTAATCAGAATGCGCTGGTGGAGCAGGGGCGGGCTATTCGCGCCAACTTTGATACCTATGAGATGATGCGTATTGATATGGCGCCGCCCGAGATTGATGTGCATATTCTGAGCTCGCGGGAAGACGTGTTTGGAACCGGGGAAATCTCGGTGCCGCCACTTGCGCCGGCATTGACGGATGCGATCTTCCAGCTGACGGGCACGCGCATTCGGGAGCTTCCTGTTGGCAGCCAGTTGAGAGACGCCTAGATCATTGCCGCAAAAGCAAAAAAGCAAGGCTACCATGGCCTTGCTTTTATTTTTCAGGGTCGGAAAAAGTCGCGTGCGCTTCAGGTGCCAGATTACGCCCGAAACTTTTGCTGGCTTCGCTTGCGCTCACGCCGCGCTATCCAAACCATAGCAGGCAACAACAGAAGCAGTGGCGCTGGTTCGGGAACCGTTACCGGCTCACTGACAGTAAAATTGGAACTCCAGGCCGCAGCATTGTTCAGGTACCCGTTGTAGGAGAATGCGTTGGTGAGCGAAGTTGTGAAATCACCGCCGAAAGCAGCCGTGTAGTTGTAGGGCGTACCGCCGTTGCTGATGGATTCCGTGAAGTAGGTTGATGTCGTCGTGCTCGCCACATAGACACCAATTGCGTACGTCCCAACGCTGTCAAAAAACGTGCCTGAGCCTGTCGATGTCGTGGTCTGGCTGTTGGCTGCAGCGGTTCCATTGGCAAGGCTGTAGAGATTAGGGCTCTGATTGCTTCCCAAGCCACCTGTCAGCCAGGAAAACGCACCCGTTGTGACGTTTTTCGCAAACCAGTTTACGCTGAACAGCGAGACGTTAACGAGATTGCAGATAGACGTGCCAGCGCCGCTGGGGTTGTTCGCGACATTCAGGCGGGAGCTGCATGCATCCAGTGTTATGTCATCGCCGAGAGCAACAGGAGCAAAGCTTCCTGCGTCTGCTGTCACATCCCAATAATATGTTGCGTTTGCTGGCGCAGACATGACGCTGCTCAAACCCATCAAAGACAAACCGATGGAGAGTGACCTGCAAATTGTTCCAATTGGACGCACCGATTTTCCAATCCAAAATAGAAAAGCAGCTACTACGCTTGACAAAGCGCATCAGCCGCCCGACTTCCCAATCTCTATTACTTGTTGCGAAAAATAGTACAATTTGTATCAATAATCAACAAATCTTGTATCTTGTATCAATAACATTCAAAAGCTGTATCAGGCTTGACACAAAGCAAGCACAATACCGCGAAATAGTGTTTCGGGGCGCTGCGTGCAGATGATTGAGTAAACCGCAATCTTACCACGGGATATGAAAGCGATGATCCAATCAGATTTAAAGTCTGGCAAAAGTGGTTTTTGTCGCTTGTGTTTTGCCGTTGTGCTGCCCTTTCTGCTGCTCGCTTGCGGCGAAGACGAGGAAATTGCCAAGAAACGGGAGCTGTTTGAATCATACTCGGTTGAGGACTTGCAGGCGTTCGTTGACGAAGGCGAAGACCAAAAAGCGCTGGACGCGCTGCAATACTATCGTGACGAAGGCATTGCCAGTAACCAGCACATGCTGTTGCTTGGGGAAATATACATCAAATTTGGCGCTGGTATTGCTGCTGAAGAGACAGTTTATAAACTGCGTGACCGCGGAGTGGGGGAAGAGACAACCGCTCTTATGCTGGCGCAGTCTTTGGTCATGCAAGGTAGGCATAAAGACGCTGAGCAGGCCCTGCGCGGCCTCGAACTGCCCGAAGAAGACGAATTCAACGCGTTGGTGTTGCGCGGCGACATTCTAATGTCATTGGGAGAATTTGAAGGCGCAGAAACTTTCTATAAAGCGGCTGTTGAAGAGAATGCCGATAATTTCACCGGGTACACTGCGCTGGCCTTGTTCTATTTGCAGCGGGGCAACCTGGAGCAGGCGAGCCTTAACCTGACAGAAGCGGTTGCGCGGGAAAAAGATGATCCGGTAATAAGCTATGTGCAGGGTATGGTCGCGCGCTATAGCGGTCAGGTTGATGAAGCACGTGCCTTTTTCGAGAAAACCCTGGAAGTGAATCCGTCTGATCTATTGTCCCGGCTCGAGCTTGCGGGCATTCTTATTTCGCAGGATGCTTTCGAGCTGGCGCGCGAACAGCTTGACGCCATCTACGCATCGACACCCAACAATCCCATGGCAAGTTATTATTCCGCGCTTTTGCTTGTGGGAGAGGGGAAACTTGATGAGGCTGAGGACCTCTTAATCAGAACCGGCGACTTCACCCGGGAGTATCCAAGAGCAGCGCAGGTATATGGGTTAACAACCTACGAGCTGGAAAAATACTCTACAGCCATTCCTTACTTGCGCAGGGCACTCTTCTTTTTTCCAAATGATGATTCTACCCGTCTGGCGTTGGCGGATTCGATGGCGCGCCGCGGACAGTCGGCTGAAGCCCTGCAGATTTTGATCCCGCTTATTGGTGATGAAGCTTCCAATGTGACTGCACTGGTTCATGCCACGTCAGCGGCAGCGGGACGGGGGGATCTGGCATCCGCCCGCAAGTACATCGAGCGAGCGCTCATTGTCGCCGAACAGGACGAAAATGCAGACCCCGAAGTTGTCCGACAGCTGATGACGCGTGCGGCTTTCGCGCGGTTTCTGAATGACGACCTTGATGGCGCTACGGCCCTGTTGGATGCCATGTATGCTGACAATCAAGACGACGCTGAAAGCCTGACGAACAAAGCTAATATGTTTCTTGCGTCGGGTGACCTGGAACAAGCCCAGACAGCACTAAACCAGTTAATGGTTCTCGATCCAGAAAGCACAGTGGCAGCAAACCTGAAAGGCGCAATCTTGCATCGGCAGAGGAAGTTTGACGAAGCAATTGAGGCCTACAGTTCGGCGATTGCCAAAGTGCCGGAATATCAGTCAGCACTCAAAAATAGGGCGTTCGCCTACATCCAGAAGGAAGACTACAGTAAAGCAAGGACCGACCTTAAAGTCCTTATCGACCTGGCGGCGGAAGACCCCCGGGTTTTGGCAATGTATGGCCGTTCCCTGATCGAAACTGGTGACCCAGAGGCGGCGCTGCCCTTCCTGGCCCGCGCCGTTGATGCCTTGCCCAATTCACCGATTGTCCTGGCGGACCGGGCGGAGGCGATGGCGATGCTGGGTTACTATACCCGGGCAGTATCCATGGCCACACAAGCAAGACGCCTTGGTGAATATAACCCCGACTTTGTCAAATACATCGAAGAGAAAACCGAAGAGTGGCAGTCGGCGTTGCAGGCCGAAGAAGAAGCCGATGAACAGGCAAGGGCCGAGCGACTGGCAGAGCGCGAGCAACAGCGCCTGGAAGAGGTAGAGCGACAGGAAGCGATCAAGGAACAATCGAGGGATGTCCTGGATGCCGAAGATGATCAGACGGCGTTGATGGAAGAACTGGAACGGATTGCAGAAGAAAATCGCAAATTGCGGGCTGAAGAACTCAAACAACAGGAACAGGCGACGTCAGAGCTTCTGGCGGCTGCGGGACAACGTTCGGAAGAAGAAGCCGCCCAAGAACAGCGCGCGGGTGAAATTCGTACAAAACGCAATCAGTTGCTGGGTCTTTGGCTCGCTGAAAAACTTGGCCTGAGCGGCAATGACGCTGTCCGGTACGCAAACTCTATTGTGCAAACGGACAAGAGTGAACCCGGTGACACTGATGTTGTTCGCAAAGCGCTCTCGGATCTTGAGGCAGCGGGAAACTCCATTACCTATCAGGCGCTGGAAGATAAAATCACTGGATTTCAGGCTGAAGCTGAGCAAAGCGCCAGCGGCGACGGGCAATCGGACTGACAAAAACCAGTCATGGCGTATGGCGCATGGCGAAGATCATTCTTTTTGTGTTCCCAGCCGTGATTTAAGTCATTACACACGCTACAGCGTTTGGTGCCCAGTGTATGGGAAACTTAGTTAAAGCCTAGAGACCTTTATGCCAGTTCTGTTTGCCTCTGTACTTGTGATCATGGGCAGTTTTGCCATGCTCCTGCCTGCAATCATGTATGTTTTGGGCAACATGGGGCTGTCGAACAGCCTTTCGACCCCCATCATTGCCGCCTACAGTCTTGCACAGTTTTTGGCTGGCCCTCAGTGGGGAAGGCTTTCTGATCGGCTGGGCCGGAAAAAAGTGCTGGCTACAGCTCTGTTCATGGGAGCGTTGTCTTATACAGCGATGGCAGTGTTTGCGGGCAGTACAATCGCACTTTTCCTGACAATGGTTTGCGCAGGCTTGTGTGCCGGCTCGCTGGCCGTCGTTTTTGCGACGGTTTCTGACATCACAACCCCGGAAAACCGGACAAAAGGAATGGGTGTTATTGGCGCAGCGATTGGGCTTTCTTTTGTGGTTGGAACTGCAATTGGGGGCTCGATTGCAGGCGATAGTGCAGGGTCGGCAAGCATATTTGGACCCGCATCAGCTGCGGCTCTTGTGTGCCTTTTGGGGTCGGCCATGGTGGTCTTTCTCATGAAGGAAACGCGCCACCCAATTACGGCTGAACAGGGCGCTGAGGGTGATTCCGCCAGCCGTATCGCAGCATTTCAGAAGATTGCGCGCCATCCTGTCTTGCTGAAACTGTGCTTCCTCATTCTGGCCTTCACATTTTGCCTGGCTCTCATGGAACCCCTTGTTCCCAAATATATTTTGGTTCATTTCGATTGGGGCCCCATCGAGATGCGCAATATTTTCATCTATATTGGCGTTACGCTGGTGATTGTTCAGGGAACCCTTGTGGGTCCTTTGGCCAATCGGTTTGGGGAAGTTATGCTGGTTAGGGTGGGGCTGGGCCTGATGGGCGGCGGACTGATTATTCTGGCCGTGCTTCCAGAGCCCCTGTTCCTCGTCATTGCACTCACATTGACAAGTGTTGGTACGGCACTCTTCAACGCATCAGCGCTGTCACTTGCTTCTCATCAGGCGCAGGACAACGAACGCGGTGCCGTGATGGGGGTTGCTCAATCAATGCAGGCCCTGGGGCGTTCGTTTGGGCCCATGGTAACCGGACTATTGTTTGACCTGAATGTTGGCTTGCCGTTTATGACCGGTGCCGTTCTCGTTGCTGTCCTGTTGTTGTCGTTCCAGAGGCTGACGCGTCGTTTGAGGGCAGAAAATCCCTAGAAGAGTTGCAACTATCAATTGTTTTTTCGGTGACAGTATCGCAATAATTAGGTTATCGGATTGGAGGCATGTTAAATTTAGCTTAACACTTCCAATCTAGATTGCCCCTAACTTGAACTCGCTTTTGGGGGCGGGCTGAGTGTCAACATTATTAAACGTGGGGCGAAACCCACGGCCGAGCAAAAAAGGAAGCACCATGGAATATCGTATCGAAAAAAATGACAGCGACACGACTGTTGTTTTTACCGGGGATATTACGTTTTCAGAGAATGTTAGTTTTCGCCAGATCTTGAAGGAATTGGCGGAAAGTGATGTCGATACCTGTACATTCGATTTGACAAATGTGGGCATGGTGGACTCCGCTGGCCTTGGTATGTTTTTGATTGCCAAAGAACAGGCCGACACAGCCGGCTGGAAGCTTAGCGTTTCTGGCGCGCAAGGGCATGTCGCCAGCATGCTTAAATTGACAAAATTGTCTGACCTTCTCGCTGGTTAAGGCAGTTCCTCGGGGTTTGTAAAGAGGGTTTTATACATGCCCCAGACATCTGACGACTCGATCCCTGTGCCAGGTCGCAACGAAGCACTGCCGGAAGGTGTTAGTAGCGCGCATATCCTGGTGGTGGATGACATGCCGATCATGCGGAAGATGATTGGCATGTGCCTTGAGCGGGGCGGCTTCAAGAATATTACGTTTGCAGAAGACGGGGATGTTGCCCTTCAGCGTATTGCTGAAACGGCGCCAGACCTTGTCATCCTGGACATCAATATGCCCAGGTTGTCAGGGTATGACGTCTGCAAAAAGTTGAGGGCAGACCCGGCGACTGCCAGTTTGCCTATCCTTGTGCAGTCTGCGTCAGAAACTGCGGAAGAACGTGTCGAAGTTTTTGCGGTTGGTGCCACAGACTTCGTTTCAAAACCAATCAATCACCCAGAACTGCTGGCGCGTGTGTGCATGCACCTGGAAAACAGGTTTCTGATCAGGAGCCTGAGCGATTTTCAGGACCGGATGCACAGTGAGCTGAAAATGGCGCGTGAAATGCAGCATTCACTCTTGCCTGAAGATCATATCATTTCGGCGGTTGAGGATATTGGCAGTGCTTCAGTCGAAGCTTTTTACAAGGCATCTTTTGAGCTCGGAGGGGATCTGTGGGGTACATGGCCACTGCCCGGCAATAAACTTGGCATCTATGTGCTCGATGTGACAGGTCACGGTGTTGGCGCGGCCCTGAATACGTTTAGTTTGCACGCGACCATGGCCAGATTTGAGGACAAAAAACTGGACCCGGCCGAGTTCCTTACCAGTTTGAACAGCTCTCTGGTTGGGTCTTTTGCGCTGGGCCGGTTTGCGACCATGTTCTACGGTGTGCTTGATTGTGATACGGACGAGCTAACCTATGCAGGTGCTGGTGCGCCAAGACCGATCATATTCGGTCCTGCGGGCAGCCGCGCCCTGGACAGTTCGGGATTGCCGATCGCTATCGTCAAATCCGCCACGTATGAAAACCTGACAGATCGTCTTGAGCCGGGCGAGAGCATGTTTTGTTATTCTGACGTTCTTGTTGAAGCCGAACAGCCGGATGGCTCCATTCTTGGTGAAGACGGACTGGTATCCTGGATCGAAGAGGCGGCAGAGAGCGGCGACAGGACCACAGTCGTAAAACGCCTTCTGGACAGGTTCTATGCCGACCAGGATGAACATCTTCCGGATGACTTGACGGCGGTTGCAATTCATCGATCGAAGGTCACGAACAATTTTGACCAGGACTCGTCGATGCCTCCGAAGGTTGTGGTGATTTCTACCGACGACAGCCCTTTGTTTGACTATTATGAAGGCCTTCAGGCGCCGGGCCTTGACGTGGAGCGAACGACACTGGCCACGCACGAGAGCGGTCTGCAACAGGCGGAATTTCCCAACTTGTCTGCGGTGGTAATTGATGGCGCTGCGGGCTATGAAGCCGCGCAGAAAAAGCATGCGATCATTGACCCGGCATTTGTGGATGCGGGAGGGCCTGTTGTCCTTGTATTGAACGGCGAACCCGACAAGGCAGACCCGATACTCAGTTTTGACAGGGTCAAATATTTTGACGGACAAAAGGGCGTGGATGCACTGCGTCGATTTCTGGCGGAAGAAGCCGATGATTTTGTTCGGATATGCAAACTGAAAAAAGCGCTGGAGGACCGTGCACCTGAAGAAGCTCTTAGCCTTGAGGGCAGCTATCGTTTTGCTTCCAGAAAAGAAGCGCAGAAGTTTGCCATGATGTTTTCACAGGCGAGCAGTGACCCCGTTCCACTGGCCATTGGTTTGTCGGAGTTGTTCCTGAATGCGATCGAACACGGATGTCTTGAAATTGGTCACGACGAAAAAGGACAACTGATCGAAAATGGCCTGCTCAACGAAGAGGTTGTTCGTCGGCGGAGCTCGGAAAAATATCGGCAGAGATATGCAACTGTGAACGTTGAGCACACAGAGACATCTCTGGTGTTCAGGGTTGAGGACCCCGGAAAGGGGTTCGATTACAAAGCCTATCTGTCCAGCGAGAATGGGCACGACAAAAAACATGGGCGAGGGATTGCCATGGCCAACGGTTGTTTTTCGAGGCTGGAATATCAAGGTAATGGCAATATCGTAGAAGCAGAGTTCGAGCTTCAGTAGGGCACGTCAACTGCTGCCTGCAGAACTGTTTCCTTCAAATGCTGCTGCATTCTTTGAAAAAAGGTCACCCAGAAAATCATACATGGCGCGGATTCTGGCACTGCGGCGTAGTTCCGCGTGGCTCACCAGCCATATATCTGAACTGAACACCACCAGATCGCCAAACAGTCGAACAAGGTTCGGATCGTCATCTGCCATAATGCAGCTGTATGCACCGATGCCGAAGCCTTCACGAACTGCTGATGCGAGCGAAATCAGGTTGTTTGATCTGAAGGCAATGTTTCCTCTGGGATGAAACGGCCTTTTGCCAAACTTGTTGGTGTGCGCCAGTATTTCATCATGCGGCAGAATGAATTCATGGTCGGTCAGGTCCTTGGTGTTTTGCGGCATGCCGTGTTTTTCAATGTAATCCCGGCTGGCATAGTATCCGTATTTCATTGTTCCGGTTTTGCGGGCTATCAGGTCGTTTTGAACCGGTCTGAACATTCTGATTGCAATATCTGCCTCTCTTCGCAGCAGGTCTGACGTCGCATTTTCAATCTTGAACTCCACGGTTATGCCAGGAAATTGCTCGCGGAAAGGCCTTGTATGTTTCACCAGCCAGTCTGCGCCCAGTATCTCAATGCAGGAAATCACGACACTGCCCTGAAGGCTGCTGTCATGCCCCGTGATCAATCGCTCGATTGAATAAACGTCGTCACGCATATGGCGAGCATGGTCGATCAGGCGCTCGCCTACTGCAGTCATTTCCAGACCCGTGCGCGTACGGGCAAACAGATCGGAGCCGACACTTTCTTCAAGCGCCGTCAGCCGCCGCGACAAAGTTGGCTGGCTGACATTGAGTTTGCGTGCCGCCGCCGACAAGCTGCCTTCCTCTGCCATCGCCAGAAAATATTTCAGGTCATCCCAATTGAACATTTGAGCCTCGCTATCAAGTCATACGATAATGAATAGTGCAAATGCAAATATTGTCAATTACCATATGAAAGTGAAGGGCCATATCAGGATGGTCGGCGCCTCCCCATGTCTGCCGGCAACATTTTTCCGGAGGGCAGTGCCCTTCAAATAGCGAGGAGAAAAGCAATGTTTCGGTATGCAAAAGTAATTCTGGTATCCGTTGGGGCTATCGTTGCTCTAGGATCTAATGCCCAGGCACAGGTGATCTATGGTCACGAAAACACCAATCTGACGCGCGCCAATCAAGCCATGCTGGCTGGTGAACTTGAAGTGGCTTCCCGGTACTTCGGCAAAGCGATAAAGGCGAACCTGGGTCATGAAAAACTTGTTCCGGCCCTCAACAACTATTGTGCAGTTGAGTATGCGCTGGGCAATTTCGAAAATGCAGAAAAGGTCTGCTCGGAAGCGATCAGTGAAGATCGCCGCTACTGGCGGGCCTATGTAAATCGCGGCAATGCTCGCGCTGCCATCGGCAAGGTTGAGCAAGCCAAGGCGGATTACGAACGCGCTGTGAAAATCAAGCCCGGCAGCAAAATCGCCAACAATGCACTGGCGAGCATCCAGGGCTCAAAAGGGATACTGCTTGCAAAAGCAAACTGATCGGCGTTGTGTTCCCGGGTGGTAAGGACCGTACTCCAGGCGGAGTGCGGTCCTTACCCTTTTGTGGGGCCCCGAACGACGCTGCGCACCGCTGCCCGCGCGGGATGGAGTTTGGGTATCATATCCGTTGGGACAGGGCTGGGTTCCGACAATATCATGGCTGCGAGATAGTCGCCGAGAAGCGGACCATATTGAAAACCTTTCGAACCCAGGCCGGTGAGACAATAAAGCCCGTCATGAAACCCGGGTGTTTTATTTAGTGGTAGACTGGCGTCCTTTGCCAGGGGTGCGCAGGCTTCGACCAGGTCGCCCCAATCCGGGACCGGCCCCGCATAGGGCAGGTGATCGGAAACGGTCGCGCGCCATCCTGCCCAGGACCGGATGCTTTCCTGCTCTTTGATCTCACCGCCAGTTGCCGCAAAAAAATCCTCAAGAATTTTCTCCCGTGCGGTGGGTCTTGGTTTCAGCTCCGCATGGCTGTCATAGGGTTGTGGGGTAAAGGTTGTGCCGATCGTCCGAATAGCATGGCCATCACCATCGTCAGTTTCAGCTGATACATATCCGCCGTATGACAATGTTTCCGGGGGCAAGTCCGCCAAGCCACTCGATTTGACAACCTCAATTTGTCCGGCAACCGGACGCAAAACCGGTTGCAGGTCAGTGCCGGTTTGGTGCCCGAGGGCAGGCGAGGACAGGAGCGCGCTTGCTTCCAGCCCGGCCGCCACCACCACACAGTCCGCTTCCAGAATATTTTGATCGCTTTCATCCCGGAGCTGCCAACCATCCTTTGCGGGCACAATGGCTGCAACCTTGCTGTCAAGAATGGGAACATCCGCAAACAGCGTTTCTATAAGCTTTTGAGCGTTGACCGTGGCACCCCGGGGCAAAACAATGCCGTCAGCGCTCCGGTGCATCCAGTCGGCTGGCCAGCCATAAAACTCAACAATGCGATCAAACCGGTCAAAATCTTCAGGTTTTTGCCCCTTTAGCACAACTCCTTTCGCTGGTGACATGGCCGATTTATAGGCATCGAGGCTGACAGCCTGTGCGAAGGCAGACGAGAAAAAGCCACGTTCGGGTGCATCATCCAGCATAAAACGCGGTGCGAGGATCGCGGCAGGCAGGGAGGAGGCGGGGAGAGTTTTCGGTGACCGTACCACCGTGGGTGTAACACCTCTTAGCCTGAAGGCTGAGGCAAGGCTTGCCGCTGCAATGCCACCTCCTACAATTGCAACTCGATCAGCCGTGCATCCCACTGGTCTCGACCACGCGGGCAACTCGCTGTTACCTGAAGCATGGGCAGGGCTGGTGGGCTTACCGTAAGTGCCAACTAATCGTTCCCGTTTTCGGCCAAAACCGACTGTCTTCTTCATGTCAAAACCAACGTCTGTCAGCCCGCGCCTGACAAAACCGGCGGCCGTAAACGTGGCAAGCGTGGCGCCTGCGGACGAAAGTCTGGCTATTTCCCCAAACAGCTTGTCCGTCCACATGGACGGGTTCCTGGCAGGCGCAAAGCCGTCCAGATACCAGGCATCAACCTGTGCGTTCAGGCGTGCATATACGTTGTCGGCCGTCCCGTACATCAGCAACAGGGTTACATTGCCCCCGTTGAAATGACGAATGTGGAAGCCGTTTGACGGGGGCGGCATCGCCTCTCGAAGGTCTCGCGACAGATCGGCCAGTTCCGGGAAGTGTGCGTGCGCTTTTTCCATGTCGGGAACTGACATTGGGTATGCTTCGGCAGACACGAAAATCAGCCGGGTCTTTGTGTTGCTTGCCTGCCAGGCCTGCCACGTCGCGAGAAAATTGAGGCCGGTTCCAAACCCCGTTTCCGCCACGACAAAACGCTCCCGGGATTTGGCGCGCTCAAGAATGTCGGCTCCGTCCAGAAAAACAAATCGGCTTTCGGCCAGTCCATCATCCCGCGAATAGTAGGGGTCGTCAAAGGCGTTTGCGATCGGCACGCCTTCCTGCCAGCAAATGTCAGCATAGTGGCTATTTTGCTTCACAGCTTGCTCCTTTGGGCCATTTGATCGCAGGATTTGCGGCAATAATTTGTTAAACTGTTTGCAATATAGTTATTCCGCGACTAAATGACAGCCGCGCGAGCGAAGGCTCACGATCGCACCGGCATGATCCCACCGCCAAATCTGTCTGAAGATATTGGGCCAAAGGCGCAACTGGTGTTAGTTGGACAGCTGCGTTTGGGGGGATGTTGGAGAGTTTGCCGACCGTGAATGACGTAGAAGAATTAAAGAGCCTTGAGATTGAACCTCGGGCGGAGATTGCGCGCAAGGTTGGGCGCATTTTGTCATCTTCCCAAGACCTAGCTGATCAAAAAGCAGCCATGGAGCTTGCGCGCGTTTTGGCAGAGGATGTTGCGGTAACTGTCCGCGAAGCCCTCTCCAGGGAATTGCGGTCCTGTATCTTTTTGCCACAGGACCTTGTTGCAACCATTTCCAAGGACATCGAGCAGGTATCAATGCCGTTCCTGGTGGCATCACAGGCTGTTGACGATGCTTTCCTTGAAGAGATTGTTCGCAGCTGCGGCGATAGTCATCAGGAAGCCATCGCAATGCGTACGGGCTTGTCTGAGGCAGTGAGCTTCGCAATCTCGGACATTGGTTGCCATGAAGCGGTCAACAAACTGTCAGGCAACGAGACGGCGGACATGTCGAAGCGGAGCTTTGAGAGGGTTGTAGATCGATTTCCGGAGGATGTCGGCCTGATGGAGAAGCTGGCTTCCCGCTCCGACCTGCCCATTGAGCTCATCGAACGTCTGGTTTTCAAAGTTTCACAAGCCTTTGGGCAGCTCCTGATTGAAAAGTTTGATGTGTCTCATGATTATGCGTCTTATCTCGTTTCACTGGCAAATCGTCAGGTGTTCTCGAGAACACTGGAAGCGTCACCCTTGCCGGAAATTCGCAATTATCTGGAACAACTGCATCAGCGTCATGGTTTGGGTTCCGATGTTTTGCTTACTTACCTGCAAAACAACAACCTGCGCCTGTTCACCATGTCCTTGTCGATCCTTTTGTCCAAGCCCTACGAGCATGTTGAACAAATAGTGGCCAAGCGGGACAAGAAGGTTCTGGCACGGCTGTTGGACTCGACCGGATTTTCCAAATCGGTTATCGGCGTCCTTCTAATTTCATACGAGCGACTGGTTTTCTAGGTCCTCCGCGACGGTCACTGCCTGTTCCACTTTGAAACCTGTCCCAAAATAAAACATATTTTGTGTATCAATTTGGGTCGGTTGTGAGTGTGAGAAATTTTAATGCATTGAAAATAAACGATTAAAAAACTGGCACCAGCATTGCGATAATATAGGTGTTCAATTCGTTTTTGCCTGAGACGGATCGAACACTGAAAATGCCATAAGCCTGTTTTGCCTGAGCGGGCTTTGGAAATACCTAGGGGCGAACGAGCGATGCTCGTTCGCCTTTTCACTTATGGCATACTTGCCTCGGCTCAATGCATTTCGTTCAGATCAGGCACCGTGGGTTCAAGATATTGTTGGGGTCCAGAGATGCTTTGATTGACCTCATGGCCTGCAGTCTGGGAGGAGGGCTTGTGCGAGCCAGTTCGGATTTTTTCAAAACTCCGATTCCGTGTTCCGCTGAAATTGAACCACCATGTGCAAGCACGATGTCATGAACGAGGCTGTTCATAGCAGGCCAGCTTTCCAGGAACTTTTCCCTGTCGCCCCCTATCGGTTGCATGACGTTGAAATGAAGATTGCCGTCACCAAGATGTCCAAAAGGCGTTACCCGAGCCCCTTTAAAGCTGGCATTGATCTGTTTTGATGCTTCGTCGATGAACCGGGCGATGTTGCCAAGTGGCACGGAGATATCATGTTTGATACTGCCACCTTCAAGTTTCTGTGCCTCCGAAATGCTTTCCCTGTTGCGCCAAAATTGATGCCGCTGATCCAGGGATTGTGCAACAGCACCGTCACTGATCAATTCCGATACAAGGGCTTGTTCCAGAAGGCGCTCCATGTTGGTGGAAACAGAACTCTCCGCACCGGATGAGGCGGTTTCGATCAGGATATACCAGGGTGCCTGACTGCTAAGCGGTGACCTGCAGCCGGGTATGTGTTTGAAAGCGAACTCAACCGCATCGTGCGACATCAACTCAAAAACACTGACCTGATCCTCACAAATTTCTCGGGCGAGACTGAGTAGCCTTAAAGCATTTGATGGCGAGTCTGTCGCCAACCAGGCCGTCGCATGGGATTTTTCCGCCGGAAACAGTTTGAAACAGACCTGGGTGATAAAGCCCAATGTGCCTTCGGAACCAGCAAGCAACTGAGACATTGCATAGCCCGTATTGTCCTTTCGCAGGCCCGAAAGCTCGTTCACGACGTCGCCGTTTGCAAGCACTGCTTCCACACCCAGTGTGAGCTGGCGAGCCGTGCCATAGCGAATTACATGCACCCCGCCTGCATTGGTGGCGACGACGCCGCCAGCTGTGCAACTGCCTTCCGATGCCAGGGAAAGCGCAAACAGGCGGTCTTGCGCGGCCGCAGCCTCCTGCAACGCGGCAACGGGTACACCGGCCTCCGCGACAATTTTATACCCCTCGGGGTCTACTTTTGGCGGCGCGATCAGTCTTCGGCTGCTCAGCAAAATTTCGGCTTCGCCGTCCAGCCCGGGAATACCACCACCAACCAAGCCTGTGTTGCCGCCTTGTGGCACAATTGAAATGGCGTTGGCGTCGCAATAAGCAAGAATGCTTGACACCTCTTCGGTGGAAGACGGCATCAGGACAAGCGGTGTTTGGCCAATGAATTTGTCGCGCCATTCTGTGACATAGGGCTGCATGTCGGAAGGGCTTGTGATGGCCCCTTTTTCGCCGACGAAGCCTGTCAGTCTTTCAATATGTTTTTGATCAATCATAATCAGGGTCCGGTCGTGGGGCTGCGGCGCGTTTTAGCCGATCGTTAATTGCCATGCCTATTCCGACGTCAGGGATTGGTGAGACGCTGATCTCGCCGGTGCTTATCGCGTCAGCTTTCCGGAGGGTTTCAAAAAGATTTTTGGCTGCTTCTTTCAAGTCGCCACTCGCGCTCAGATTCAGGTCCGCGTCTTCCTTGCCAAATCCAATATGCGTGCGGCCTTCCGTTGCCTGTTGATTTAGGTGAAGCGTCGCTTTTGGGGCATAGTGGCTGAGCAGTTGCCCCGGGGCGTTGATGGTTTTTGAATTTCTCATCAATACCGGCTGACCCGCCGCATTTTCAATCTGTTCCGTAGTTATAACTCCGGGTCGAAGAAGCGTGATGTCGGAGCCAATAACGGAAACGATAGTGGACTCAATACCGACAGTCGTCGGTCCCGCGTCAATAATCAGAGGGATCTCCTCCCCCAGGCCAGCTTCCACGCTTTGGGCGGTTGTCGGGGACAGCCTGCCGGACTTGTTGGCGCTTGGTGCCGCCAATGGGTGGCCAACGCCCTCGATGATCTGTCGCATGATGTGGCTGTCCGGGCAGCGCACTGCAAGAGTGTCCAGGCCTGCCGAAACTTTTTCGGCCAGGCCGGTTTTTGGGCGCGTTTTGCATACGATGGTCAGAGGTCCAGGCCAGAAGGAGCCGGCAAGTTTTTGTGCCAGGGGGGGGAAGTCGACGTAGGCTTCAGCCATTGCAATTGAAGAAACATGACAAATGAGCGGGTTAAAGGATGGTCGTCCTTTTACAGCGAATATATTGGCGACCGCTTTTTTGTCCTTCGCGCTCGCTGCAAGTCCGTATACTGTTTCTGTTGGCAGGGCGACCACATCTCCGCCCAGTATTTTCTCGACAGCGAGGTCAATCGCCCCATCTTGTGAGGCAGAAACCAGGGACGCATTTGTGGACATATAGGGTTGCACCAGGTTGGTTTAGATCATTTCACTTTCTCGACAGGTTATATACATAGCCGGATGGAAAGGGAATGCCTGACAACAGGGCACCCGCAATGAGATTTGCTCAAGCTAATAAAACGGAAATTGATTTATGAGTAACTATCGCGCGCCTCTTGAAGAAATCAGCTTTGCCCTTGAAACCGTTGCCGGTATGCGACAATGGTCGTCCATTCCGCAGTTTGAAGAGGCCGGGGAAGACCTGGTTCAGGCCGTCCTTGATGAGGCAGGAAAACTGGCCGGGGACATTATTGCGCCGACCAACACAATTGGTGACGCCGAAGGTGCCGTGCTGTCAGGCAATGACGTGAAAACACCAGATGCCTTCAAGCCCATGCATCAAGCATTTGTTGAAGGCGGCTGGTCAACACTAAGCGCGGACCCGGACTTGGGCGGCCAGGGCCTGCCTGCGTCGCTTGAGATTGCTGTCACGGAAATGGTGACGTCCGCCAACATGGCCTACAGCCTTCAGCCATTGCTGACAAGCGGTGCCATTCAGGCAATTGATGCGCACGCCAGTGAAGAGCTGCGTCAAACCTATCTGCCGAAAATGATCACGGGCGAATGGTCCGGTGCAATGAATTTGACCGAACCATCCGCGGGTTCCGACGTTGGTGCCTTGCGCAGCAAAGCTGAAAAGCAGCCAGACGGCACCTACCTGATTTCAGGACAGAAGATTTACATCACCTGGGGCGAGCATGACCTGTGCGACAATATCGTTCATCTTGTGCTGGCACGCCTGCCCGATAGCCCGCCTGGTACAAAAGGCATTTCCATGTTCATTGTTCCCAAGTTTCTGGTGAATGAAGATGGCTCCCTGGGCGCGCGCAACGACGTAAGTTGCGTCAGCATCGAACACAAGCTTGGTATTCATGCCAGCCCCACGTGCACAATGGCTTTTGGCGAAAACGGCAACTGTGTCGGCTATCTTGTCGGTGAGGAAAATTGCGGTATGCGCAACATGTTCACCATGATGAACCATGCACGTATCGGCGTTGGCCTGCAGGGGGTTGCGATTGCGGAACGTGCTTATCAACAGTCGGTGGGGTTTGCGCAGGATCGTATTCAGTCTGCGGCAATCGGCGCGAAATCCCGCGAATCTGTTGCAATCATCAACCACCCTGACGTGCGGCGCATGCTGTTGACCATAAGAGCCACAGCCGAAGCCGCACGAGCGATCATATATCGGAATGTCTGGGCGCTGGACCGTGTTCATTCCTCCACTGACAAGGCGGAAAAAGCAAAAGCCATGGGAGAGGCCGATTTACTGACACCCATTTCCAAGGCTTATGCCACCGATATTGGTGTTGAAGCGGCGTCCCTTGCGGTGCAGATCCATGGCGGCATGGGATTTGTCGAGGAGACCGGCGTTGCCCAGCATTACCGCGATTCGCGTATTGCTCCGATCTATGAAGGTACCAATGGTATTCAGGCGCTTGATTTGGCGGGGCGCAAGCTGAACGCTGAGGGTGGGGCGCACTGGCGTGCTCTTGTTGAAGAAATGCGCGCAGCCGCAAACGATCTCGGTCGCTCTATGGAAGGCTCAAAATCCGTACTTCTTGAAGGTATTGACGCGCTCGAAGAAGCCGCCAAAACTCTTTTTTCAAATGGTTTCGAGCAAATTGTTGATACCGCTGCCGGTGCGACGCCTTATCTCCGGCTTTTTGGCACCGTGCTTGGTGCCCATTTGCTTACGCAACAAGCGGTTGAAGCGGAGCGACGGCTGGCGTCAAATGAGGGCAACCCCACTTTCCTGAAAAGTAAAATTACCGTTGCCCGTTTTTATGTTGAACAAATTCTCCCGAGCGCTACGGCCCTGTTGGGGCCTATCAGGGCTGGTGCTCACACACTGACGGCGATGGATAACGCCGACTTTGAAAGGGCCTAGTTTTGGAAGCACATCCGGAGCGCGATATTCCTGTATCGGAGGGCGAAACTGTCGACCACCGAATTTCTTCCACCTGGTCTGATGATGGCTCGCTTAATTATCCTCACGGAGAAAAAGTGCCAGCTGGCGCAGATGTTATCGAGGTGGCCGCAGGTATTTTGTGGGCCCGTATTCCGCTGCCTTGGTCGCTGGATCACATCAACGTCTATCTTTTCAGGGAAGGGGACGGCTGGACGGTCATCGATACCGGTGCGCGGGGTAATACAGGCAAAGAGGCCTGGGAAGGCCTTGAGCAGACCGTCCTGGGTGGTTTGCCCATAAAGCGGGTGATTGCAACCCATATGCACCCCGACCATCTGGGACTGGCTGGCTGGCTCGTGGAGCGCAGCGGTGCTGAGTTCTGGATCACACAGGCGGAATATCTGCTTGCAAATACGCTTTGGAACAGCGCAGGGACAGAGTTTCCTGAAAATGAGCTGACCTATTTGTTTCGCGGCGGCGTGGACCGCAAGTACGAACCGATGATCCGGGCGGCCGGGTACGGCAACTACAAGAAAGGCGTGCATACGCTGCCAGACAGCTATGTACGCATGGAAGACGGCACAGAACTCACGCTGGGCGGTCGTCGTTGGCGCGTTGTGATCGGTCGCGGACATTCGCCCGAACACGCGTGCCTGACCTGCCTTGATGAGCCGCTTTTTATCGGCGGCGACCAGATTTTGCCTGAAATCACCTCCAACGTGTCTGTTTATGCCCGCGAACCAAAGGGCAATCCTCTCGCCCATTGGCTTTCCAGCCTGGACAGGATGCGGGCAATTGAAGGCGATCCTCTCGTTCTGCCATCCCATGGCAGGGTTTTTTATGGATTGCAGGCGCGCATTGATGCCCTGATCAACGGCCATCTGGACAAACTCGAAAAACTGCACGACTGGTGCCAGAACCCCCGGACCGCGGTGAAGACCTTCAAGGCCCTGTATCGCCGCAAGATTGAAGGCATGGACTTTTATCTGGCGCTGGGGGAGGCCATTGCACACCTGCATCTTCTGGAGTCTCTGGACCTTGTGGATCGCTCGTTCGAGGACGACCTGTATTTCTTCAAAGCCAAAGGCCGGTACGACAAAGCTTCTGTTCTGCAGCGGGTCAATGACCAGCCGGGCGTTTCCCTCAGAAGCCTGAACGATTTTGCCTGATTAAGGCTCATATTCCCCTTTACGCACAGATCGGTCGCACCCTATAAGAAGACCGGATTTGATATGATTTTAGATTAGGTTGCGGACGCGTAATGGGCCAGGACAAGAATATGAACGACATAGCTTCAATGAGTTTTGAACAGGCGATGGCGGAACTGGACCGGGTGGTCGAGCAGCTGGAGTCCGGATCAGCCCCCCTTGAACAGTCAATAGAGCTCTACACGCGTGGAACAGCCCTCAAAGCCCGCTGTGAGACCTTGCTGAAAGAAGCTCAGGCGAAAATCGAGAAAATCACACTTGACGATAAGGGCGAGCCTGCCTCAACAGCTGCATTCGACCCGGACGCCTAATGTCTTTGTCGTTGCTAGATAACCAGCCGCTCAAGGATGCGATGGCCGCAACCTCTCAAGCTGTCGAACGGCTGATGGAGCCGCTGCTGGCGGTGCCAAGCGGTCCCGAAGCCCGCGTTGTGGAAGCCATGCGCTACGCTTTTTTTTCGGGTGGAAAACGCCTGCGGCCATTTCTCGTTCTTGCCAGCGCAGACCTGTTTGGCGTGAGCAAAAAACAAGCCTTGCGGGTGGCCGCTGCCGTTGAATGTGTCCATTGCTATTCGCTGGTTCATGACGACCTGCCTGCCATGGATGACGATGACATGCGTCGCGGCAAGCCGACAGTCCACATAGCGTTTGATGAAGCGACTGCGATACTTGCGGGCGATGCATTGATGACTATGGCTTTTGAAATCCTGAGCGATGAACTTTCGCACCCTGACCCCAATGTCAGACTGCGGCTTATCCGGAATCTGGCACGTGCGTCCGGCCATCACGGAATGGTTGGAGGACAGATGATCGACTTGTCCGCAAACACGCACAAGCTTGGCGAGGCAGAGGTATACCGGCTTCAACAGATGAAAACCGGGGCGCTCATCAGTTTTGCCGCTGAAGCGGGTGCTGTTTTGGGCCATGCCAGTCCACAGGCTGTTTCATCGCTGCAGGGGTATGCACGAGACCTCGGGCTGGCGTTCCAGATCGCAGACGATTTGCTGGATGTTGAAGGAGATCCGCGGGAGGTTGGAAAGGCAACCGGCAAGGATGCCGATGCGGGAAAAGCAACCCTTTTGGACATCATGGGTGTGGAAAGAGCCAGAAAACAGGCGGAAATTCTTGCCAATCAGGCTATTGAACATTTATCTGATTTCGACGATAAAGCGGCACTTTTGCGCGCTGTAGCCCATTTTGCTATATTTCGCCGCACCTGAAGACTGTCGTGCAGAAGTCGACGTAAGCTGTTAGTGCAACTAGGGAAGTCAACCAGACGTGAGCGAAAATATCACAACCCCGCTGCTTGATGCCATCCAGTCACCTGCTGACTTGCGCAAGTTGCCCAAAGAGAAGCTGCAGGCACTTGCGGACGAACTTCGGGCTGAAATTATCAGTGCAGCCTCGGTTTCAGGCGGCCATTTCGGTGCTGGCCTGGGTGTGGTCGAGCTGACCGTGGCGCTCCATTATGTTTTCGACACGCCCGATGACCGTTTAATCTGGGACGTGGGACACCAGGCCTATCCTCACAAGGTTCTAACCGGTCGCCGTGACCGTATTCGTTCCATCCGCCAACCAGGCGGCCTCTCTCCGTTCACCAAACGGGGCGAAAGCGAATACGATCCGTTTGGCGCCGGCCACTCATCCACGTCGATCAGTGCTGCGCTGGGTATGGCCGTGGCCAACAAACTGGCAGACAAACCGGGCAGGGGGATCGCCGTTATCGGTGACGGAGCCATGAGCGCCGGCATGGCTTATGAAGCCATGAACAATGCCGAACAGGCAGGCAACAGGCTTGTTGTCATCCTGAATGACAATGATATGTCCATTGCGCCGGCAGTGGGAGGGTTGAGTGCCTACCTTGCCCGCATAATCAGCTCTGAAACCTTTTTGAGTTTGCGCGGGTTTGGCAAAAGAATCATAGAAATGCTGCCCAAGCCGCTGGCCGACCGGGCCAGGCTCGCTGAAGAGACCGCACGCGGTATGGCGGCAGGTGGCGGAACACTTTTTGACGAGCTGGGTTTTTATTATGTGGGGCCGATCGACGGCCACAATATGGACCATCTGCTCCCGGTTCTGGAAAATGTGAGGGACGCTGCCGACGGGCCGATGCTGGTGCATGTCGTTACCGAAAAAGGTAAGGGTCATCCCTTTATCAAGCCAAACCAGGAAAAATACCACGCCGTGCCCCAGTTCGATCTGATCACGGGCGAGCACAAGAAGTCGGCTCCAAAAGCCCCGACATTCACGAATGTTTTTGCAGAAGCGTTGATCAGCGAAGCACGCCGTGATGACAAGATTGTTGCCATTACTGCCGCCATGCCGTCCGGCACCGGGATCGACAAGTTCGAAAAGGAGTTTCCAGACCGGACTTTCGATGTTGGCATTGCAGAGCAGCATGCGGTTACTTTTGCAGCAGGCCTTGCCGCAGAGGGGTACAAACCCTTTGCGACCATCTATTCAACGTTCCTGCAAAGAGCCTACGATCAGGTGGTTCACGATGTGGCGGTGCAGAACCTGCCTGTTCGCTTTGCCATAGACCGCGCTGGCCTTGTTGGGGCGGATGGGCCAACCCATGCGGGCAGTTTTGACGTGACATATCTGGCCAGCCTTCCAAACATGGTTGTGATGGCGGCTGCCGACGAAGCTGAGCTTAAACACATGGTTGCGACCTGTGCTGCTATTGATGACCGGCCCTCTGCTGTTCGCTATCCGCGCGGCGAGGGGGTCGGCGTTGCGCTTCCGGAACAAGGCGAGGTTCTGGAAATTGGCAAAGGGCGTATCGTCAAGCAGGGCAGTAAAATTGCCATCCTGTCGCTTGGGTCGCGCCTGGGAGCAGCCCTTGATGCTGCCAAGCAGCTTGAGGCGCGCGGGCTGTCAACAACTGTTGCCGATGCGCGCTTTGCCAAACCGATTGATCATCAACTCATCCGTGACCTTGCCGCCAGCCATGACCTGCTTCTGACAGTAGAAGAGGGCTCTATCGGCGGGTTTGGTGCGCACGTGATGGATTTCTGTGCCGAAGAAGGCATTCTGGATGGTCGGCTCAGGGTCAGAGCGCTCAAGCTGCCTGATGTCTTTATCGAACATGGCAAACCCGACGAAATGTATGAGACCGCAGGACTGAACGCATCCGGGATTCTTGAGGTTGCTCTCAAGGCGCTTGGGCATAACAGCTATGATCAGTCAGTGGCGAACACCTGACCCTTTTTGAAAGGGCTCTTCCTTGGCAAAAATCAGAGCAGACGTTGCACTTGTTGACCGCGGGCTGGTGGAATCACGGTCCAAAGCGCAAGCGCTAATTATGGCAGGCCATGTCTTTTCCGGCGAAACCAAAATCATCAAGGCAGGGCATCAGATCAAAGAAGATCAGCCGCTGGAGGTGCGGGGTAAAGAGCATCCGTGGGTTAGTCGTGGCGGGTTGAAACTTCAAAAGGGCCTTGCTGAATTCGAGATAGATGCCAGTGGTGCGACGGCAATCGATGTCGGTGCATCGACAGGCGGTTTTACTGATGTGCTGCTGACGAATGGGGCAGCGCATGTCTATGCTGTTGACGTTGGCCGGGGTCAGCTGGCCTGGAAGCTGCGGAACGATGACCGCGTAACGGTGATGGAAAAAACCAACGCGCGTTATCTGACGGACGAGCACATACCAGAGCCCATTGATTTGGTGGTATGTGACGCCAGTTTCATTTCGCTGAAAACCGTCTTACCTGCCTCTCTGGCATTGGTTAAACCGGGTGGGCACGTGATCGCGTTGATCAAACCGCAATTCGAGGTTGGCAAGGACAATGTCGGCAAAGGTGGGGTCGTGAGGGATCCTGCGCTGCATAAAGCGGTATGTGACGATATCACTGAATGGTTGAACGGCCATGACGGCTGGCGTGCAGGTGCCGTTACCGAAAGCCCGATCAGGGGACCTGAGGGCAATATCGAATTTCTGATTCACGGAATTAAGTCTGATGCCTGAGCAATTGTCAGTGACCATCCATTCCCTTGGCGCGAGAGGCGATGGACTGGCTGATGCAGACGGAATGCCCGTCTATGTGCCGTTGGCGCTTCCGGGTGAGACAGTGACAGTGGAGGTGACGGAACGCCGAAAGAACGGCATATATGCCCGCCTTGTTTCAGTGGATCAGGCCAGCGAGCATCGTCAATCTCCACCTTGCACGCATTATGACGCTTGCGGTGGCTGTCAGTTGCAGCATCTTGATGATGACCTCTACGGGGATTGGGTAAGAGACCGGGCAGGCTTCGCCTTGTCTCAGCACGGCTTCGATGATGTGGTTGTGTCACCCCCCTTCATCACACCGCCTGCGAGCAGGAGGCGGCTGGCAATGAAAGCGGTATACACCGCCGCGGGAGTTATTCTGGGGTTTAGCGAAAGCGGGAGCCACCGGGTTGTGAATATTGAGGCCTGCACAGTGGCGAGGCCGGAGCTGCAGGCGTTGCTGGCACCGCTCAGGCTGTTGCTGGCAAGTATCCTGGGCAGTAGTCAGATGGCCACATTGCATCTGGTTCTTACAGACTCTGGCGTTGACCTTCTGATCGAGGGCCCAAAGGAACTGGGGCTTGCTGAACGGGAACTGTGTGTTGCTTTCGCTGATGGTCAGGACATCGCGGCATTCCATTGGCAAGTGGAGGGTTTTCTCGATCCGTTGGTCATTCGCCGCGAGCCAATCATGAACTTTGCAGGTGCCAAGGTGCCGGTGCCGCCCGCTGCATTTATGCAGGCAACACGGGAGAGCCAGGCGGCGCTGACGGAAGCGGTTGTTGGAGCCTGTCATGGCTCCAAAAGGGTGGCTGACCTGTTTTGTGGACTGGGTACCTTCACGTTCCCACTGGCCAAAGCTCATCAGGTTCTGGCAGTTGAGGGCGCACGCGATGCCTTGCTGGCGCTTGAAGCCGGGCGCAATGGGGCTCAGCGGCAAGGGGTTGTCTTCAAGCAGATTGTAACCCGGCACCGTGATTTGTTCAGGCGACCGCTGGCTGCTGAAGAACTCAAAGGGTTCGACGCGGTGGTAGTTGATCCACCAAGGGCAGGGGCACAGGCGCAGATGGCTGAACTAGCCCGTTCTGTTGTCCCCAAAATTGTGTCTGTCTCCTGCAATCCCAACACTTTTGCCCGCGATGCGCGTCTGCTGGCCGATGGCGGGTACCAATTGGTTAGCCTTTTGCCGGTTGACCAGTTTCTCTGGTCATCTCATCTGGAGCTCGTTGGGGTTTTTGAACGCTGAGCTGGATCAGTCATCCGACTTGAGCAGAATGCCCGCAAAATCGTCGATTTCTTCTTTTGAAACCACTGCGTCTGGGGCGTTACTGTTCATAACATGACCCAGATAGGACCAATAAAGGAAACGCGCCCTTGAACGGGCTTTCCGGATATCCAGACCTGACGAGACAAGGATATCTTCAAGATATTGCATGCGCTCCCTGTCTACTGTGGCAACCGCGTTTGCTGCAGGCGTGTAACTTGTTGCCCAAGCTCTGACGCTGCGCTCCAGTTGACGATCAGCATCAAAGGCGCGCCTGAGGATGAGGTTGAGCCTCAGGTGTCCACTCGCTGAACCATCGACCCTTTCTATGGTTTGCAGGGTGGTTACCGACCTCCAGCGTTCCAGAAGGAGCTGATGGAAGGTTTCGATGTCTTCAAAGTGCCAATAGAAACTGCCCCGTGTGACTTCAAGTTCTCGTGCCATGTAGCCAGCGGATATCTTGCTGAACCCCTTTTTTGACAGCGTTTTCAGGCCGTGTTGAAGCCAGTCATCTTTGTTCAGTCTGTCAGTCATATGATTAAACATACACTAATGTATGGTTTATTGCCAGAAAATCTGATACAAAACATACACTAGTGTATGGAGATATATCATGAACGACTATCTACTCTATGGAGCAGGGGGGCTTGGCATCGTGGTAGCCCTTGTTCACGGTCACATCGGCAGAACCCGCCTTTTGCCGCCACTGACCGGTATCCCGGCTGTGCACAGGCGCGTGCTCGGGGCGGTCTTTCAGTTGAGTACACTCTACTGGTTTGTGGGTGGTTTGGTTTTGATGGCTGTTCCGGTTTTGCCGGATTATCTGCCCAGGCCGTTTGCTGTTTATGGTGTTGCCTTTCTCTTTTTCAGTGGCGCGGTGGGAAATTTCTGGGCGACACGAGGCAGACATATCGGATGGGTGTTGCTTGGTCTCTCGACAGTGATGGCTGTGTTGGGCGCCTAGCCAGAGTTAACGCCTTGTTAAATGCCAGGCGTTATACACGTTCCGGACAAGCATGGTCGCTGGGGGCGAGCAAATGCGGAGGGCACAGTGACCCTACATACAATTATCTATAGCAGCCGGGAAAAAACGGCGCTTTCTGACGAACAAAAGCAGGACCTGCTGGAAGGCGCACGGCAGCATAATTCCGAAAATGGAATCACAGGCATGCTTCTGTACTTTGATATGGTTTTTTTTCAGGTGCTTGAAGGCCCCGAAGACAGCTTGAAAGCCCTCTATGCCAAAATCCAGAACGACCCGCGCCATCTGGATGTGACAGCACATGTTGATGAAGCGGTCAGCGAGCGCCTGTTCCCGAACTGGTCGATGGCCTACAGGAAGGCTGACGGAGAAACTGTGCGCAGTTCTGACAAAATCGAGTCACTTCTTGCTATGGGCGACACGCCGCCGTCTGCTGCAATGCAAAACCAAAAGACTCAATTGGCCTCCCTGATTGGCACCGTTGCGAGTTCAATGGCCCACTGATTTTTGGCAATTGGCTGCTATTCCGTCGTCAGGAAACTCCTGACAGCGGCCGCGCTCTCCTGTGCCACCTCTTCCATGGGCAGGTGGCCGACTTGCTCGAATATCTTGATCTGGCTGTTGGGTAGCCTTTCATTGAGGGCGATCCCGGCTTCCACCGGAATTAATTTGTCCTCATCGCCCCAGATAACCAGGGCCGGTATCTCGATATCGTCAACCTCTATGTTGCGGCTGCCTGTTTTTCTGTACCAGGCAAAGCGGAGGCCTGTGGCTCTGCGGTTGCCAGGGTAGCGTACCAGCTCCCAGTAGCGGTCTATCATGTCTTCCGTAATGATACTGGTGACACTGACGCTTTTCCTCAGGCCTTCGGCGGCGAAGTCGCGAGGGGTCACATTCTCGATGATCCAGTCGGTGTACCAGCGACCTGCCAGGTCAAACGCAAGCGGGTAATCAACCTTGCCGGCGGCACTTGCCGGCAGGCGTGTGCCCGCGGCATCAACCAGTATCATGTGAGTAAGATCGTCTGGATGCGCCTTTGCGTAGGCTAGGGTGACCCCGCCGCCCATGCTGTTGCCACCCAGCACAAATGCTTGCATATCAAGCGTTTCAACAAATTCCTTAACAAAGGCAACCATGCCTTCATAAGTATAGTCATCGCCCTGCACAGGGCCTGTTAGCCCATGCCCGGGTAGGTCCACGGTCACGATAAAAAACTTATCGGACAGTTCCGCTACCCACGGCTCCCATGTGTGAAGGGAAGCATTGGACCCATGCAGCAGCAGGATGGTTTGACCGGATCGGTTGCCCTGCATCCGGTAGTGTGCCCGGGCGCCTGACGGTAGCGCAACGAAGTCCGAAGCGCCGGTGGCATATTTGGCGGCGAGCTCCTCGTGAGGGATATCAGATGCCCAGCCTTTGTAAAGCAGCAGGGCGCCGATCAGGATAGCAACCCCGGCAACATATTTGAGCCATTTCACCATTACCTTCTCCACTTGCTGTATTTGTCCAACTGAACAACCGGGTTCAGGGCCGAAAATTCAGGAGCTCGCTTGCGATCCCTCATCTGGCTTTGCCACTTCCCCAAGGGCATCGATATATTGTTGTAGCCCTCTGAGATTGCGCGTGCTGAATCTGCTGGGAAATTGCCTTTTTCACCCTGTTTTTTCACTTTTTTGGTCGGTTTCTGTAAGTTTTTCGAACGCTTCCAGGAGCGTTTTTTCCGCCCACCAGGTTTCGTTTAACGTGTTCGCGTAAAACTCCACCAGTTTTCGAGGATCTTCCAGGGTGTCAGCAAAAACCTGCGCCTGGCTGTTTTGCTCCCACTGGTCCTTGTGCATTTGCTGCAGTGCAAATATGCGCGTGAAGGCCTGAAGGTCTTCCATGTCCATGTAGCTGATAAGGTCGGTTAGTTTGGCGATTTCCCAATTGGTATCAGTCAGCAGGGCTGGTTTGAACACGCCGCGCCGATACAGTTCCCTATGTACATTGTCATAGTCTTCGGTGGTCAGGTTGGGTCGATCGTTAATGCTGTTCTGGATGAGCTGCAGCTGGCTGGAATGATGTGCATGCGACTCTTGTAAACGGGACAGGTTTTCCTGCAGTTCTGCATATAGTTTGCCGGTAAGTTCTTCTTTCCGCTGGGTTCTTTCGTGGTCTTCCCACCACTCATTGATCGCCAGCGCCAGCAAAATAGCGACAATCACCGCCACGATTTCACGGGCTGCAGAAAACACCATGGTCCACAACTGGAAACCGGTGTTTTCACTCTGCTGTTTGTTGTCCTCACTCATGACGGGCCTCCCGAAGGGGAATTTGGGACAACCTCGGCAAATAACGCAAGAGATATTCTGCCAAACTCCCGTGGCCGCATTGGTCAGCGTTGATTGACATTGGGCAAGTAACAGCGGCCTCGGTTATGTCATTCTGGACAAATGATAGTGCATATTCTCACAGCATGTGGCGGTTTGGGGCTGTTTTTGCTCGGCATGACGCTCATGACGGAAGGCCTGAAAAACCTTGCTGGCCAGTCATTGCGCGACATGATTTCGCGCTATACCCGAACACCCGTTTCCGGTGCAGTAACCGGCGCTGCAGCAACAGCTGTTATTCAATCATCAAGCGCTGTGACCGTGACGGCTATCGGTTTCGTGGGGGCGGGGCTCCTGACGTTTACACAAGCGCTGGGCATCATTTTCGGTGCCAACATCGGTACTACGATTACGGGCTGGGTGGTCGCGTTGCTTGGCTTCGAGTTCGACGTGGGGTTGTTGGCCTGGCCTGTTCTCCTGTTCGCTGTGCTCACGCTGGTGCTGACAAATGGCCGGGCATCCCAGGTTGGCCGGGCAATCGCCGGGCTCGCGCTGTTGCTCATCGGCATTCAGGTTATGCAACAGGGGATGGCCCAGTTTGAGGGGCTGGTGACCCCCGCGGTATTCCCGGATGATACCTTTGTCGGGCGCCTGCAGCTTTTGCTGATCGGTGTTGTCATCACGCTTGTCACACAGTCTTCAAGTGCGGGTGTTGCGACCGCGATGGTGGCGTTGAGCACAGGAGCTATCTCCTTTCCCCAGGCTGCAGCCATGGTTATTGGCATGGATGTAGGCACAACTGTCACAGCGGCGATGGCGACCATTGGAGGGTCCACTGCCATGCGGCAAACCGGATTTGCGCATGTGATCTACAATCTGATGACAGGCGTGATGGCATTTGCCCTTTTGGGCCCCTACACAACTTTTGTGGCACCATATGTTTCGGCTGGTGTTGGTGGGTCCGCCCAGATGGCTGTTGTGGGGTTTCACACATTTTTCAATACGCTCGGCGTTATTCTGGTGCTGCCTTTTACAGGAATATTTGCACGCTTTATCATGCGGTCCGTGCCGACATCATCATCGGCGATTTCTCACCGGCTGGATGTTGTTCTGCTGGGTGAAACGCCGCTGGCTCTTGATGCCATCCGGCAGACCGTCAGCGATATTCGTGCTGCCTTATACAATGAACTCGTTCGCATTTTATCCGGAAAGGAGGGCCGGGGAGGACAGGCCTTTCTCAGCTCGGTTGATCAGGCAATTGAGGAAACACTTTCTTTTGTTGACCAGCTCAAGTCCGGCGACAACGGCAGGCAGGGCTCACGGCGCACGGCGTCTGCATTGCATGCACTCGACCACCTAAGCCGCCTCAGTCATCGTTTGCGGCAGGCTGAACGGTCGGCCGCCCTTGAAAAGCACCACCGCCTCGGCCGTCTGAAACGAATATTATTCTCAACCCTGAAACGTCTTCAGGGGGGAGGGGACGAACTTGATGCAGACTATTTTGACAGGTTAAGGCAGATGATGCGCGTGCAGCGAGGGCAAATCCGCAGGCATACCATCAAGCACGCCGCAACCAACAGCAGTGATTGGCGGGATGTGATGATACGGCTGGATAGCGCACGCTGGCTGCATCGCATTTCCTATCACATCTGGCGAATTGAGTATCATCTGGAACAGCTGCATCACGATGGCGCAGGGCATGACCGCAGGTGACTAGCTGCACTGTGCCCGGTGCAGCATCATGTGGTCCGCGAGAACAATTGCCATCATGGCTTCAGCAATGGGTACCGCGCGAATGCCAACGCAGGGGTCGTGCCGGCCTTTGGTCACCACATCGGTGGCCTCGCCGCTGCTGGTAACACTTTTGCGGGGCGTTAAAATCGAGCTTGTGGGTTTCACCGAAAACCGGGCAACAACTTGCTGGCCGGTTGATATACCACCCAAAATGCCGCCTGCATTATTGGACAAGAATTCCGGTTTGCCGTCCTTGCCGGGACGCATCTGGTCTGCGTTTTCTTCGCCCGTCAGCGCCGCAGCACCCATGCCAGCGCCCACTTCAACACCCTTGGCGGCATTGATGCTCATCATCGCACTGGCGAGATCGGCATCCAGCTTGCCATAAACGGGTGCACCCCATCCTGCAGGCACACCGTCCGCAACCACTTCAATGACGGCGCCAACCGAGCTGCCTGCTTTGCGAATTCTGTCGAGTTCTGCTGCCCATTCTTCGGCTGCTGTAGCATCAGGGCAAAACAGTGGATTGTTGCGTACCTCTGACCAATCCAGGCGGTTCCGGTCAATTCCAAGAGGTCCCATCTGAACCATGCCTGCCCGGATTTGAATATCATCACCCAATATTTTGCGGGCGATAGCACCGGCGCCAACCCTAGCCGCTGTTTCACGGGCGCTGGAGCGGCCACCGCCCCTGTAGTCCCGGATGCCATATTTGGCGTCATAGGTGAAATCTGCGTGCCCCGGGCGATAGGATTGTGCGATTTCGCCATAATCCTTTGATCGCTGGTCCACGTTCTCAATCATCAACTGGATTGGTGTACCTGTCGTCTGGCCTTCGAAAACACCTGACAAGATCTTTACGGTATCCGGCTCCCGGCGCTGCGTGGTGTATTTCGACTGCCCGGGGCGTCGCTCGTCCAGATAGCGCTGAATGTCAGCTTCACAGAGCTCGATCCTTGGCGGCACCCCGTCAACCGTGCAGCCGATAGCCGGTCCGTGGCTTTCCCCCCAGCTGGTAAAGCGAAACAGTCGGCCAAAGGTATTGAAGGACATGAGAGCTCCCGGTCAGTCAAGCAATGAGACAACGGCCTTCATGGAGGCGTCGTCTGTTGGCATGCAGGTTGTATTAAAGCCGGCATCTACATAGTGAGTTTCACCTGTGACGCCTGAAGACAGATCGGACAGCATGTAAAGGCCAGCGCCGGCAACATCATCAAGAGTTATGTTGCGTTTTAGTGGTGCATTTTTTTCGTTGTATTTCAATAGCATACGGAAGTCACCAACACCTGACGCCGCCAACGTACGCATGGGGCCCGCCGAAATGGCATTCACGCGAATTCCCTGTTCGCCAAGGTCGCGTGCCATATAGCGTGTGCTGGCTTCAAGGGCGGCTTTCGCAACACCCATAACATTGTAGCGGGGCACAACTTTCTCTGCGCCGTAGTAGCTGAGCGTCAGCATGCTGCCGCCTTGTGACATCATTTTTTCAGCGCGCTGGGCAACAGCCACAAAGCTGTAGGCAGACACGTTCATCGTCATCAGAAAGTTATCAAGCGATGTATCTATGTAACGGCCCTTAAGTTCGCTTTTGTCAGAATAGCCTATGGCGTGCACAATAAAATCAAGGCGATCCCATTTTGCCTGCAGCTTCTCAAACATTGCGTCGATGGAGTCGCTTTCAGAGACATTACATTCCTCGAGGAAATCGGAGCCAAGTGAGGATGAAAGGGGTTCAACCCGTTTCTTGAGTGCGTCGCCAACATAGGTGAACGCAAGCTCCGCACCATGCTCTGCGCATGCCTTGGCAATGCCCCACGCCATAGACTTGTCGTTGGCCACGCCCATGATCAGGCCGCGCTTGCCTTCCATTAATTTTGTCATTTGTGCCCCCTTGCTGGTCTTATTATGGTTTGCTGGTACCACAGCAAATTGCGGTACGCATCCCTTAACTGGTGTTTTAGGGTGATAATTCCTGAGCAGTCCCGGTTTTGGCAGACGATGCCTGCTTGGCCTGAAGATGCCGCCTCCTTCTGTTCATAACAGTATAGGCTGCGTTCAACTCGGACCCCAACACGAAACCAATGCTAACGAAAAAGCAAAAAAGCTGGAGGATAACAACGCCTGCAAGTGATCCATATGTCAGGTCATAATTGTCCACGTACCGAAGGTATATCGACAGGCCCTTTGCAGTCGCGAGCAAAACCACCAGACTGAAAAGTGTGCCGGGAAGCCTTGATGCTTTCTCGACGCGGCGTGGCGTTAAGGACAAAAACATGGCATAAAGTCCAAGCATTATAATGGCGGGGCTCACAAGCAGACTAAGATAACTCCAAAGCGCCTCTACACCCTCGGTCAGAAAGTCCGGCACGTGGTTGCCTGCGGCAAGCAGAAGGGGCGGTCCAAGGACCTGAACCGACATCGCAACGATCACGGCAACTGCCCCCAGAATGATGATTGCCAGACTTTCAAGCCGTCTGATCCAGGCGGCGTTTGCATGCTCGCGACCAAACGCTTTTATGAGTGCATCTCTTGCTGCCTCCACGCCAAAGGCTGCTGTCCAGATTGCAAACAGGATCGAGCCCGTCAGAATGCGGGGCCCTGTGTTGGCGATAATGCCTTTGATTGGTCCATCAATTACCGTCGAGACTTCTGGCGGCAGCACTTCAAAGAGAAAGGTGATGGCCTCCAGCCCGCGTTCTGTTTGTCCCAGAAAACCCGAAAGGGCGACCAGAAAAATTATGAAAGGAAACAGAGACAACATGGTGAGAAAGGCCATGTTGCCGGCGGCCGCCATGCCATGGTTGCGACCAAATTGTTTCAGCGTACGTTTGATCGCGAACGCATGCCGCTCCAGCAACTCCATATCGGTTGCGCCGCTCAACTCAATCCTGCCTTTTTGCGTAACGTGTCGCCGCCTTTGCGACCCCAGTCCTTGAGAGCTTTTTCCAGGTCGGTGTCGCGTTTCTCAGGAGCCATGATTTTAAGCGCGACATACATGTTGCCCACGCCGGTTTTCGCATCCACACCTTTACCTTTGAGACGCAGGCGTGTGCCGCTTGAAGAATTTCTGGGGATACGAACCGTGAGTTTGCCGCGCGGCGTCGGCACTTGAATGTCGCCGCCCAGGATTGCTTCATCGATCGATATGGGCAGTTCCATGTGAATATCGTTGCCATCGCGTTTGAAATAAGGGTGGGGAGCCACGCGAATTTCCACCAAGGCGTCGCCTTTGGGCCCTTTGCCCAGCCCCGGACCACCTTGCCCGCTCAGGCGAATAACCTGGCCGTTCTTGATGCCGGCCGGAATTTTGATGTCGACATTTTTGCCGTCATTCAATTTCAGCCGGCGCGTGCCCCCTGTGATCGATTCTTCAAATCCAACCGTCACCTCATAACTTATATCCAGGCCTTTTGATCGAGGCGCTTGGTTGCGAGCCCCGGCGCTGCGACGACCTCGTGTTGTCTTGCCAGCACCAGTAAAGCGGAAGAACTCGGAAAATACGCTCTCGGCATCTTCCATATCGAACTCATGCTGGCTGCCCCGAAATCCACCGGGGCGGAAGCCACCGCCAAAGGAGGCGGCCTTTTCGTTGCCGTTTTCATCAATTTCGCCGCGGTCATACCGACCCCGACGTCCGGTGTCTCCCAGTATGGCGTAGGCTGCCGATACTTCCTTGAACCGGTCGGCGATACGTTTGTCGTCTTTATTGAGGTCAGGGTGCAATTCTTTGGCAAGCGTGCGATAGGCTTTCTTTATGTCAGCCTGACTCGCTTGTTTTTCCACACCTAAAATACTGTACAGGTTTCGCATGACATTGTTTCTAATGACAAATTAGTTTGTCGGTTACACATGTGCCGACTATATACTGCTGCATATCGTCGCTGCAATCGTCGCTTTCAACTAGAATGATTAAGACATTGGAATGCAGCATACTAGTTGCTGTAGGTAAATGAAGTCTCAATTCGGGCCATAATGCGACCCGGTGGAATTTAGCAGGATACGTTATTATGGATAACGCCCCGTTTTCTATGCCTTTCGACCTTGCGCAGGAATGGCTCGCAGAGGCTGAAGCGTCTGAAGTCAATGACCCGACGGCTATGGCGCTTGCCACGGTTAACCCAGACGGTCGGCCCAGTCTGCGCATGGTTCTGCTGAAAGGATGCGACGAGAACGGGTTTGTTTTTTACACAAACTTTGAAAGCCGAAAGGGTGAAGAGCTGCTTTCCAACCCAAACGCCTCCCTTTTGTTCCACTGGAAATCGCTGCGGCGGCAGATTCGGGTGGAAGGCAAGGTTGAAGTGGTGAGCAACGAAGAGGCCGATGCATACTTTGCTTCGCGGCCCCGTGTTAGTCGCATTGGTGCCTGGGCTTCGAAACAATCACGTCCGATGGAAGGACGGTTTGAATTTGAAGCAGAGATCGCGCGCTATACAGCCAAGTTTGGCGCTGGTGATATTCCTCGGCCCGACTTCTGGTCGGGTTTCCGATTGGTTCCGGATTACTTCGAGTTCTGGAGAGACAGGAAATACCGCCTGCATGAGCGCAAGACGTTTGAGCTTGAGGACAATAGCGCTGGCTGGAAAACGCACCAAATCTATCCATGAGTCTTTGACCGCACCGGCAATAGCGTTAGTTTAAGGATGAATCCACTGCGCCATTGTTTCTGGGGAGAAGATCATGGACGGCATGCATTATGTTGAGACACCGGAAGAAGATATCGCCGAATTGCTGTCGCGCCAGCGCGCCGCGTATCTGGCGGAAGGTAACGTAAGCCTTGAAACCCGAAAAGACCGGCTGAAACGTGCGTTTGCTGTTCTGATGGATAACAAGGACGAGTTTATCCGTCTGATTTCAGATGATTTCGGCAACCGGTCAGATGATACGACGCTGTTTGCAGACATTGGCGGCAGCGCCGGGGCGCTCAAGGAAGCGATCAAGCATGTGGGGAAGTGGATGCGGCCTGAAAAACGCCCGCTGCAGTTTCCCTTGGGTCTGTTGGGGGCAAAAGCGCAGGTGGTACCTCAGCCGAAAGGGGTTGTGGGCTTGATCACGCCCTGGAATTTCCCGCTCACGATGGTGTTCGTGCCGCTGGCACAGATGTTGGCTGCAGGTAATCGAGTGGTTATCAAGCCATCAGAGCATACGCCTCAAACTTCTGCTTTTTTTGCCAAGGCATTTGCAGAAAAATTTGATGAAACAGAAGTGGCGGTGGTTAACGGCGCCGTGCAAACCAGTCAGGCATTTGCCAAACAGCCGTGGGATCACCTTATGTTCACGGGCGCACCAGTGGTTGGCAAACTGATCATGCGCGCGGCGGCGGAAAATCTGACGCCGGTCACTCTTGAACTTGGTGGAAAAAGCCCGGTCATCGTAGGGGAAAGTGCTGACCTCGACATGGTTGCGGAGCGTGTGGCAACCATGAAATTGTTGAACGCCGGGCAAATCTGTCTTGCGCCTGACTATGTCAATCTGAAGAAAGACAAGCGGGACGATTTTGTCGACAGCTATTCCAAGACTGTTGAACGCATGTATCCAACCATGCTGGCAAATGATCAATATACGTCGATCATCTCCTCGCGGCACCGGGAACGACTGGAAGGCTATCTTGAAGATGCGCGGGAAAAAGGCGCTGATGTGCGGATGATTAATCCTGCGGAAGAGGATTTTCAGGGTCAGAACCAGGGTAACAAGTTGCCTGCAGCGCTTATCCTGGATCCTACCGATGACATGAAGGTGATGCAGGAAGAAATTTTTGGGCCGATTTTGCCGGTGCGCACCTATGAGCAAACGGATGATGTCGTGCAGTATGTAAACGAGCGTGAGCGTCCGCTTGCTCTCTATTACTTCGGCGAAGACGAATCTGAGCAGGAAAAGGTCCTCAGCCATACAACGTCAGGCGGCGTGACCGTGAACGATGTATTGTGGCACGGCGGCCACGAATCGCTGCCGTTTGGCGGTGTCGGCAATAGCGGCATCGGTGCATACCACGGGTATGACGGTTTCAAGGAATTCAGCCACATGAAACCAGTGCTCAGGCATCCTTCAAAAACGAGTATTGGCCGGTTGCTGGGTGTGGTGCCGCCATATACAGACAAATTGAAAAAGAATGTTGAACGCATGACCAAATAGGTGCGATTGCACCTGCTTTTGAGATCGGGGGAATATGTCTGACAGTTTTACCTTTGATGGCGTTGCATCGATTGTTGTTGATGACGGTGTGGCCGCCAACCTCGGCGGGCTGCTCGCAGAACGCTATGGCGTGACAAAAGTGATGGTGGTCACGGACGCCGGCATTACCAAACTCGGTTTGGCTGAACCTGCCTTGAAGTCACTGAGCGCGCATGGGTTCGATCCAGTGGTTTTTGATGAAGTTGAAGCCGATCCGGCGGAAAGCATCGTACTGGCTGCCGCCGATCAGGCGACGCGCGAAAAAATCGGGCTGATTATTGGCTTTGGCGGTGGCAGTTCGATGGACGTCGCCAAGCTGGTTGCCATTCTCGCGCGGGGTGAGCAGCCGCTTGCGGACATGTATGGTGTCGGCAAGGTGCGCTCAAGCCGACTGCCGCTGGTGCTTATACCAACCACAGCAGGCACTGGCTCTGAAGTAACACCAATCTCGGTAGTAACCACCGGGGAACACACCAAAATGGGTGTTTCGGACCGTGCGCTGTTTGCCGATCTCGCGATTGTTGATGCAACGCTTACCACAGGTTTGCCCAGGCACGTGACAGCAGCGACCGGCATCGATGCCATGGTTCACGCCATCGAAGCCTACACCTCCCGGATCAAGAAAAACCTGCTTTCCGACACACTCGCTATTCAATCCCTGAAAATGCTGGGGGGTCATATTGTCCGGGCGTGCGAACAACCAGATGACCTTGCAGCGCGCAGGGCCATGCTAACGGGGGCAATGCTGGCAGGGCAGGCTTTTGCCAATGCGCCCGTTGGGGCCGTGCATGCGCTTGCCTATCCGCTTGGTGGACGGTTTCACATACCCCATGGCCATTCAAACTCGCTTGTGCTGCCGCATGTGCTGCGCTTCAACGCCTCGGTGGCCAGCGCATTGTATGCTGAGCTTGCCGATGCGCTCGCGTTGCCGGGTGGGGATGCTTCCCAGAAAACCGCGTCTTTTATTGCGTGGCTGGTTGAGCTGACAGAAGCCACCGGCATCGAAATGCGGCTTCGGGACATGAACATCGCAGAAGGTGACCTGCCAATGCTCGCCAATGATGCGATGGACCAAACGCGCCTGCTGGTTAACAACCCCCGCGATGTTAGCGAGCAGCAGGCCTTCGAAATATATCAAAAGGCTTGGTAAGTGCCGGAAAAGCGAGACATATCCGGGTATTTACATCAAAGTGAAATATCCACGCGCTGGATGGACAACGATGTGTATGGCCACATCAACAACGTACAGTATTACAGTTTCTTCGATACCGCCGTTAACCGGTATCTCATCGAACAGGGAGTACTGGATATTGAGGGCGGTGACACCATCGGTCTGGTGGTGGAAACCGGGTGTCAGTATTTTGCTCCCCTGGCGTTCCCGGACACGGTTGTGGCGGGTGTTGGGGTCGGGCATATCGGCACCAGCAGTGTGCGCTATGAGATTGGTCTTTTCCGAAAAGGGGACAGCAAACCGGCTGCTCAGGGATTTTTTGTCCATGTTTATGTGGACAGCGCGAGCCGTCGCCCCACTTCAATACCCGAAGACATGAGAAAGGCACTTGAGGCCATCAGGTTTGGGACCTGACAAGGCGGTATGCCACGCAGTATCTGGGGAGCAACATGGACGTTAAAGACAAGGTAATCGTCGTAACTGGCGGTGCAAGCGGTATTGGCAAAGCGCTGGCGGAGCTGTTCGCGGCTGAAGGTGCAAAATTTGTTGCCGTAGCAGACATGGACGATCAGGGAGCGCAAGAAGTCGCGGACGGCATTGGCACAGGGGCCAAGGCCTACAAGCTGGATGTGACTGACGAAGCCGCGACCCAGGCAATGGTTGATGACGTGACGACAACCGCTGGTCCGATTGATCTGTATTTCTCCAACGCAGGTATCTTCTTCTCGGATGCGCCGGACTGGACGGTGATTTCGCAAAGCAACGAACAGTGGCAGAAAATCTGGGAAGTCAATGTTTTTGCCCATATTTTGGCGTTGAGGGCGGTCCTGCCCGGTATGCTTGAGCGCGGAGGGTGCGGGTTTGTTATCACAGCTTCTGCGGCAGGGTTGTTGAGCCAGATTGGCGACAGTTCCTATTCCACCACAAAGCACGCCGCTCTCGGTTTTGCTGAGAGCCTCGCCATCAACCACGGGGATGATGGCCTTTATGTAGCCGCGCTATGCCCGCAAGCGGTCAAGTCCAAGATGACGGCGGGCGGCGAGAACGCTTCAGCTGCCGGAGATGGTATGCTGGAGGCGGATGAGTTTGCACGCCGGGTGCTTGAACAGATGCGGGAAGGGCGCTTCATGATCCGCACGCATCCGGAGGTCGAAGGTTATTTCAAACATAAAGCCAATGATTATGACCGCTGGATCGGTGGCATGCGCAAGATGCGTCGCATGCAAATCGAAAAAACCGGCCGTCCGATTTAAGTAGAGGATAGATAAATGGATTATACCAAACTTCTCGATTTCACCGACAAGGTGGTGTTTGTCAGCGGTTCCTCACGCGGCATTGGTGAAGCTGTCGTTCGGGCGTTTGCGGCTAACGGCGCAAGTGTGATTGTTTCGAGCAGGGATCAGGCCGCCTGCGAAAAAGTGGCTGAAAGCATCCGTGCAAGCGGCGGCAAAGCGCAGGCAAAAGCAGCGCATGCAGGCCGCATGGAAGATGTCGAGGCAGTTTTCGACTGGATCAAAAATGAGTATGGCCGCCTGGATGTGCTTGTGAACTGCGGCGGGACCAACCCGTTTTATGGCCTTATTGGCGATACCCCCGAAGCTGCGTTTGACAAAACGATAGACGTGAACCTGAAAGGCCCGTTTTACCTGTCTGCGCAGGCTGTCAAGATGATGAAAGCGCAGGGCGGCGGTGCTATTGTCAATGTCGCGTCTATTAATGGCATTACTCCAGGCCATTTGCAGGGCATCTATTCGATGACCAAATGTGCGATGATCAACATGACCAAGGCGTATGCACGGGAATATGGCCATGACGGCATTCGTGTGAACGCCATTTGTCCGGGCCTCGTTGACACCAAAATGACAGCGGTATTTACGGCCAACGAAGACATGCTCAAATCTCACACCGACAGCTTCCCGATCCCGAGGGCCGGTGTGCCGGACGATATGGTTGGGGGCGTGCTTTATCTCGCCTCGGATGCAGCGGCCTTTACGACCGGTACAACACTGGTCATGGACGGCGGTCACATAGCTTAGGGTCGGGGAGAGAACATGTCAGACGAGTTAAACAAAACCACCAAGGTTCGCGAAGGCGAAGAGCTTGATGTTGCCGTTGTCGACAGCGTGATGAAGGACCATATCGAAGGTCTTTCGGGCGTGCCCGTTATTCGGCAGTTCGCTGGTGGTAATTCCAACCTTACCTACTCCATTCAGTATTCGGACCGCAAATTTGTATTGAGGCGCCCGCCGTTTGGCACACGACCGAAATCAGGCCATAGCATGATACGCGAGTTCAAGGTCATGAATGCCCTGAAACCGGTTTTCCCCGCTGTTCCGGACACCTACTTTCATTTGACCGATGAGGACAGCCCGCTTGGTGTCGAATTTTACGTCATGGAGCAAGTGCTGGGCCGCAAGCTTGAGCGCGACATCCCGGAAGAATGGGGCTTTGGCGAGGAAGAAGGCCGGAAACTGTGTCTGTCCTTTTTCAACAAACTTATCGATTTGCATCAGGTGGACTTCAATGCCATCGGCCTTGGTGATTTCGGCAAGCCTGAAGGGTATGTTGAGCGTCAGGTTCTCGGTTGGAACCGGCGCTATGAAAAAGCGCTCACGGATGATGTTGAGACTTTCGAGGATGTTCGCAAATGGCTCGAAGACAATATGCCTGCAGGTGAAGTCGGGCATGCCATCCTGCATGGTGATTTCCGACTCGATAACGTGATTTTAGATGAGAAAAACCCGTTTGAGATCATTGCAGTGCTTGATTGGGAAATCAGTGCGCTCGGGGACCCTCTGATGGATCTCGGCAATACGCTCGCCTATTGGAGCCAGCCCAGCGATTCTGATGAAGTCAAGATGATGCGTATGCAACCCTGTCTGGCACCCGGTATGCTGACGCGCGAAGAAGTCTGCGATTTGTACGCCGAAAAGACGGGCTATGACCTGTCGAATTTTGCCTACTATCACGTGTATGGTGTCTTCCGGCTGGCTGTCATTTTGCAACAGATTTACTACCGCTACTACCATGGCCAGAGCAAAAATCCGGCCTTCGCCGCCTTTGCGGGACGCACCAACCTGCTGGGCAATTATGCGCGCCAGCTGATTGAGAAATCTGGGATCGGATAGCTTGTATCAAGATTGATACAATTTGCGTGCATTCGTTAGGTGTCGGTTAACGGCCATGTTATAGGAATGTGACTGGCAACGCCAAGGCCGATGGCGTAACAAAAATTCGTGGTATCCGCTCGGGGAAAGGGGCGCAATATCCACACTGAAGGGGTGACCCGGTAACCAGTGAGGGAGTGCAACTCTTATGACCGAACGCTTGGCTTTTTCTTTGGCCATGGATTTGATGTTCAATGGCCAGAATGTAGACTACTGCGAACGACCCCTTAGCCTGGATGTCATCGACACCATGGCAATGTTCTCCGACCTTCCTGAGCGCGCACATGTTGGTGTGGTTGGACCGGGTGGTGGCAGACTGGTCAAAAACCTGTCCAATCGCGGTTACATCGTCGATGCGTATGAAGGCCGTGAAGAGTGTTTTGTGCACCTTGAAGCAATGTTCAAGAAGAACAGCGCTGTGCGCCTTTATCCCGTTAAGCATCTGAATGACCCGATTATGCGCGGAAAAATGCGGTTTCATGCACTCTTTTGCATGGATGACCTGCGAGCATTTCGTGAAAATCAGGAATGGACGGAGAATGTTCAGCGCATGATTCGCCCCGGCGGATATTTTGTGTATTCACAAATATCCAATAAATTGCCCGGTAAACAGAACCAGTTGTCCAAGTATTTCAATTTATCGGGCAATTATGATGTGAGCGAACGTACCTCACAGCAAATCCGCAACAGCTACCTTGCCCTCGATGACTGGGAGCCAGACCTGGAAAAAAAGAAAATGGCAATGGAAACCCTCGGTATCGTCAAGTCAGGGTCCGGTTTGCGGCGGAACATCATGAGCGGTGTTGAAGTGCGCTATGTGGTTTGGCGGCGCAAGCTGTCGGCAAAACAGCTTGAGGATGCCTCCGTGCCGATCAAGGTGAAAGTATCAGCGTGAGCGGCCTACTCAGAGCCGCTCTTCGTGCTTTCCTGGTCCTTTTTCATGCGAAGCAGGCTTTCCTGCGCCGTTGAGGCCAGCAAGCGACCATCGCGTGAATATAGGGCACCTCTTGCGAGGCCGCGTCCTTTGCCGGACCAGTAACCCTCGGTACGATAAAAAATCCAGTCGTCAGCGCGGAAACTGTCGCGGTGAAACCACATGGCGTGATCCAGGCTTGCAACTGTTTTCAGGCGCGAGTCGCGCGGGATCATGGCGTGGGGTCGCAAATTAGAGGACAGGAACGCAAAATCCGAAATGTATGCGAGCAGGCGCCTGTGCAAGGCCTGGTCATCACCGATTGGCTCTTTCAACTTGAGCCAATATCCTGTTACCGGATCTTTCGGTTTGATGTCCTCAAGGTCCATTCGGTCGATAGCGCGTGTCTCAAACGGCAGGTAGGCGCGTTTTTTCTGCCCGGCGTTAAAGGCGCGCAGCACTTTTTCATAATAGGCTTCATCATCGTCCAGTTCTTCGGGCTGCGGAACGTCCGGCATGTCAATCTGGTGAGACACCCCTTCCTCTCCAACATGGAATGAAGCCGCAAGTGTGAAGATGGCTTCACCGTTTTGGATCGCGACTACCCTGCGGGTCACGAAGCTGCGGCCATCCCGTATCGGGTCAACGTCATAGATAATCGGCTGGTCCGCAATGCCGGGACGTAAGAAATAACCATGCAGTGAATGCAGGCTGTAGCGTGCATCCACTGTTTTCTCTGCGGCTTCCATGGCCTGGGCAACCACATGGCCGCCAAACACATGTTTGTTTGGCCAGTCATTGGGTAACCCCCGGAAAAGAAGGCGATCAAGCTGCTCGACCGCAAGACGGTCGATAACGGCTGCTACTGAAGACATATGTCTAGTCCCTGAAGCTTGGGTCCATACGGTCCAGCTTGCGCAGGATCGCGGGCCATACAAAATTGTCGGCACCACCGGCCCCTGCAACTACACGCAGGTCCCTCAGTGCATTGTCGATCGACTCCTGGCTTGGGTCATGAAGTGGCATGCCGGTCGCCCGGGTAAGAACCTGAATTTTACAGGCTTTTTCGAGGAAGAACATCCCCTCGAACGCTTGCGCTACGGTGGGGCCTACCGTCAAAGTGCCGTGGTTCCTCAGAATGAGAGCACTTTTGTTGCCCATATCGGCAACAAGCCGCTCTTTTTCTCCATCGTTTACAGCAAAGCCTTCATAATCATGGTAGGCGACCTGCGCCCAAGCCGGGATTGAGCTTTGCGCAAGCGGTTCCAGTCCGCCCGCCAAATTCGAAACGGCAATGCCGTAATCCGTGTGCAAGTGCAGAACGCACCCGGCATCTTCACGAGCTTCATGGATCGCGCTGTGGATGACAAAACCCGCTGCATTGGGGATATAAGGCGTTTCCATCAGGGCTTTGCCGTTCAGGTCCACCTTTATCAGGCTCGACGCCGTCATCTCTTCGAACATCAGACCCAGGGGATTAATCAGAAAATGATGTTCAGTGTTCGGTACACGAGCCGAGATGTGCGTGTAGATCAGGTCATCCCAACCATAGTGAGCACACATGCGATACGCGGCTGCAAGATTGACACGCGCGTCCCATTCCTCTTCGCTTACCTGGTCTTTAACAGACGGGATATCAAGAACGCCTGGCTTGCTCATCGTTGCCTCTCCTGTAGCAAATTTGGGTATTGAACGGTCATCAACCTGTTATGATGTTAACCTAGATCGAATGTGCGTAGGGTCCAAGGCATGTTATCGATATTTTGACGATGTCTCCAAAGGAATGCAGCGTGATGGAAATTGAGTTCTGGTTCTCGATCGGCAGCACATACAGCTACCTTGCCTTGTCGCAACTGTCTGCTCTTGAAAAGGAACATGGCGTTCATTTTGTGATGCGCCCCTTCAATGTGAGAAAACTCATGATAGAGCAGGCTGGTAACCCTTTTCTCAACAATGAAAAGAAGATGGCCTATATGTGGCGGGACATCGAACGCAGGGCACGCAAGTTTGGCGTTGCAGCAAAGTTCCCGGTTCAGTACCCGATAGAAGAGTTTGTTTTGACCAATCAGATGGCTGCTCTTGCGGCACAGGAAGGGTGGTGCCGGGATTTTGCACTGAGAGTGTATCACCATTGGTTCGTGGCGGGAATTGTCGCCGGCAGCAGCAAAAACACCACCCAAAGCCTTCTGGACATAGGGCAGGATCCAGAAAGGGTATTGAGGCGAGCGGCGACAGAAAGCGCTGCGCAGGCACTTGATGCGGCAACGGACAGGGCAAGATCATTGGGGATTTTTGGCGCGCCCAATTTCGTCGTTGGTTCCGAGGTGTTCTGGGGCGGCGACAGGGCTGCTGATGCAATAGATTTTGCCCTGAGTAACTAATGCTCTGAGTAACTAATGCTCTGAGTAACTAATGCCCTGAGTAACTAAATCGGACAGGTTAGCGGTTCTTTTTGCGGTTGCGGGAAAAATAGTTGCGCACTGGTGCGCGAGCTATCCCGGCGACAGACTGTACGGCAAGCGGCGCATGATCTTCAGCATCCCTGATCCAGCCATCTGATCGGAAACGCAGGATAAGCAGCACTGCCTTAACCATGTAGTCGGCGATGATGACCGCATACATGGCTTCAACCGGGCCATCGAACGCCAGAACAAGAAAACCGAAGCTGAAACGACCCACAATGATGCCGGCAAATGTAACAAGCAACGGATAGCGGGTTTCCCCGCCGCCCCTTAGCGCACTGCCGATTGCAAATTCTATGGCCATCAACGGTTGGATGATCGCCAAAATGACGATGAAATATTCCGTGTGAGCCCTTACTTCCGGGTCGATGGAAAGCAGCGCGGCAAGCTCCGCCTTGAACAGAAAAGCCAACCCCGCCATCACGCTCATAATGGCAATAGCCATTTTCATCGCAAGCCAGCCGTTTGCGCGTGCAGCCTCTGGGTCACGAGCACCAAGGTGCATGCCGGACAGGGTGGCGCTTGCGGCGCCAAAACCCATGCCTACGACAATGCAGATACTGAGAATGGTGATTCCAATGCCGTAAGCGGCAAAGGCCGCCGTGCCGAACCCCGCCACCAGAATCATGAACAGGACAAAACTCGTTTGAATAATCACCTGTTCCAGCGCTGCCGGTGTGCCGATGCGGGCAAGTTGGTGCAGGCGGTTGGTATCAAACACGGCATGTGTTGTCGGGAAGAGGGGGTAGGCTCTGAAAATCCATCGTAGAAGAAACCAGCTTACCACAAACAGTTGACCGAATGCGGTTCCCCATGGGATGCCGCTTATGCCCATTTCAGGCAATCCAAAACTGCCATGCACCAAAACATAGGAACCAATCGTTCCGAAAATTGTTGCGAAGGCGCTGAACCGCAGCGGGCGAACCACATCGCCGATGGCGCGGAAAGCCGTTGCAATCGTCAAGGCGAGTGAAAACACAATATTGAGAATGGCTGCCGGGCGCACATACTCAACAGCCAGCTTGCTGGAAACAGCATCCAGGTTAAACAGTCCGACGGTCCAGTCCGCCAGCACATAAGTCAGGATGCCGAGCAGAAGTGATATCAGGACGGCAAGCGTTAGCGAGCTCGTGGTCGCCTCCGAGGCCTCTTGCCGGTCTTCAGCGCCCCATGCGCGGGCTACAACAGCGGTGGTGGCTACTGAAAGCGCCATCGAGGCCGCCATCAGGAGGAAGTGAATGCGTCCGCCCGTAACCACAGCAGCGCTGGCTTCCGGACCGAACGGAGCAATAATCCAGAGGTGGGCGAAAGAAATCGATACCATCAGAATGTTGCTGGCAATATTGGGGCCGGCGAGCTGCCAGACTCGTTTATATGAAAGTCGGTCCATAAAACCCGCAGTTCCTCGGCAGTTAGCCGTTAAAAAACGGCAAGAAATTCATCAAAAATGCGAAAGTTTGCGCCGTTTCCGGCATCAAACGCTTAAAAATTTGTATTGAGCTTGACTTAGGGCGTCTATGACCGATGTCACTCTGGAACAGAACAAATTTCTGTATGACCACCATTCGAATGGGAATGGATTGTCAAGAGTGGGAGAGAGTAATGACGGATCTGGAAGCTTTCCGTAACGAAACCAGAACCTGGCTGGAGGAAAATTGCCCGGCCTCAATGCGGACACCTGCGCGCAGCGACAACGATATGTGCTGGGGTGGGCGCAATTTCAAATTCATTTCAGAAGACCAAAAAATCTGGATGGAGCGCATGGCGGCGCGTGGCTGGACCGTGCCTGCATGGCCAAAAGAGTATGGTGGCGGTGGCCTCAACAAAGAGGAAGTAAAAATCCTCGCCTCTGAAATGCGCCGGATCAAAGCGCGCTCTCCGCTGACGTCATTTGGTATCTGGATGCTTGGCCCGGCTTTGCTGAAATTTGGCACCCACGAGCAGAAACTTGAACACTTGCCGAAGATCGCCCGCGGTGAAATTCGCTGGTGCCAGGGCTATTCCGAGCCAAATGCAGGTTCTGACCTTGCGTCTCTGGCGACCAAGGCAGAAGACAGGGGCGACCACTGGATCGTCAACGGCCAGAAGGTCTGGACGTCATACGCCGACCAGGCTGACTGGATTTTCTGCCTGGTTCGCACCGACAATACAGGCACCAAGCATCATGGCATCAGTTTCGTGCTTTTTGATATGGCAAGCGAAGGTGTTTCGACGAAGCCAATCATGCTGATTTCCGGCTCATCGCCTTTCTGCGAGACCTTTTTCGATGATGTGAAAGTCCTGAAATCGAACCTGGTTGGTGAAGAAAACAAAGGCTGGACAATTGCCAAGTATCTGTTGACGCACGAGCGTACAGGCATCAGCGACATGGGCATGCCGACGCCGCTGAATATGCTGGCGAAAGACAAACTTGGCGAGGACGCGGATGGCAAATTGCCGGAAGCAATGCTCCGGCATCAGGTTGCAGAGCATGAAATTGACGCCGCCTCCTTTGTCTTTACGCTCGAGCGCGCCAAGGATGAGGCAAAAGCAGGCGGTGACATGGGTGCATTTTCATCCATGCTCAAATACTACGGCACAGAACTCAACAAACAGCGGCATGAGTTGATTGTTAAAGTGAACGGTTCAGACGGTCTCGAATGGGAAGGCCAGTACTCCAACAATGGCGACATCGCGCGCAGTTGGTTGCGGACAAAAGCCAACTCGATTGAGGGAGGCACGTCCGAAGTGCAGTTGAACATCATATCAAAACGTATTCTAGACCTGCCAGCCTGAGGAGTTTCGAGTCATGGCATTGATTTTAAATGAAGAGCAGCAACTCCTCAAAGAGTCAGCGGACGGCTTTTTTGCTGAAAAAGCGCCGGTGAGCCAACTGCGTGAGCTCCGGGACAACCGCAGCGAAGATGGTTTTTCGACCGAGCTTTGGGCTGAAATGGCTGAGATGGGATTTGCCGGCTTGCTCGTTGATGAAGACAACGGTGGAACCGATTTTGGCGTTATGGGTGCCGGTATTGTCGCTGAGGCGATGGGGCGCACCTTGTCTGCTTCACCCTATCTTGCGAGTGCTGTCGTAAGCGCATCTGTCATTAAAGCAGCGGCGTCTGATGCCCAAAAGACAGCCTTGCTACCGGCTATAGCGGCAGGCGAGAAAATCGTGACGCTCGCTATTGACGAAAGCGCCCATCACAGGCCTGAAAATACTGGCCTGAAAGCAACTGCCGATGGAGACGGCTATGTGCTCTCGGGCTTGAAGACCTTCGTTTGTGATGGTCATGTTGCTGATAGCTATCTGGTTTTGGCGCGCACATCGGGTGCGGTGGGTGACACCGATGGACTGAGTGTGTTTCTGGTGGACAAAGGCGCCTCTGGCTTGATCGTTGACCGGACAATTATGACGGATAGCCGTAATTGGGCAAAATTGACATTTGAAGGTGTCAAGGTTGGCGCGGATGCTCTGGTGGGGCCCCTGAATGGTGCCTTTGAAGCCGTAGAGCCAGCGCTGGACCGTGCACGCATCATTGTTGCTGCGGAGCTTCTGGGCGTGGCACAGGAGTGTCTTGATCGCACCGTGGAATATTTGCGCGAACGCAAGCAGTTTGGTGTGGTGATCGGGTCATTTCAGGGACTGCAGCACCGTGCATCCCATCTCTTCAGCGAGATTGAGGTAACGCGCTCGGCGGTTCTCAAGGCCATGCAGATGGCTGACGCAGGCGGCGATGTACGTTGGTTTGCCAGTCTTGCCAAAGCCAAAGCCTGCAAAACTGCGGAACTCGCAACCAACGAAGCCATCCAGATGCATGGCGGCATTGGTATGACTGATGAATTTGAAATAGGTTTCTTCATCAAGCGTGCGCGTATCCTCCAGTCTCTGTTTGGTGACTTCAATTTTCATGCGGACCGGTTCGCTGCCTGTTCGAGCTACTGACGCGCCACCATCACTTATTTGTTTGGGGAGAAACAATGTTTGATAGTTTGGACCTGCCAAAGGCTGACCCAAGTACACCGATTGATGAACTGATCGGTATGCTTACGGCGCCAAATATGCCGTTCGCCACCAAAATCGAAATGGTTGGGGGCATGGAGCATACGGTTTTTGCCAATCAGCCTGCTACGCTCAAAGACGTATTCATGCTGTTCCTGGCCCATGCGGACAAGGAGTACATGGTTTACCAGGGTGAGCGCTATACATTTGCCCAAACACTTGCCAAGGCCAGTCAGCTCTCGCAGGCGCTGGTTGATGATTACAGTGTGAAGAAGGGCGACAGAGTTGCGCTTGCCATGCGCAATTACCCCGAGTGGCCCATTGCCTACATGGCGATTGTGGCCGCTGGCGGCATTGCTGTGCTGATGAACGCCTGGTGGAAAGAGGAAGAGCTCGCGTGGGCTCTCAAGAATTGCGACGCAAGAGTTGCGATCACTGATGCGCCGCGCGGGGCCTGTATGATGCCGGTGGCGGACGAGCTGGACCTTAAGGTTATCGTTGCCCGGGATGCATTCGAGGCGCATGACCGCTGCGCCGCGCTGGACGATGTAATCGACGGAAAACAACCCATGGTCTGGCCTTCGGTCGATATCGACACCGATGATTTCGCCATGATGCTCTATACGTCAGGATCGACAGGCTTTCCAAAGGGTGCTCCTTCAACACACCGCGCGGTTATCAGTGTGCTTTTCAACTGGATCGTCATTGCCTTGTGCCTCAAGATGATGGGGCGGATTCCTGACGACGAAGACTATCAACCTGTCATGCTGGTTGCTGTTCCCTTCTTCCATGTCACCGGGTTATTGCCGGTTATGATGGTGTCTGCTGTTGTCGGGCGTAAACTGATCATCATGCACAAATGGGACGCGGATGACGCCTGCCGGTTGGTGGAGGCCGAAGGTGTTACAACCTTCACCGGTGTGCCGACCATGAGCTATGAAATGGCGCAGCTTGCCAAAACAGGCAAATACGACATGTCTACACTTGCCGACATGGGCGGAGGCGGTGCTGCACGGCCCGCAGAGCATGTGAAGCTGATCAAGGAAGCATTGCCAAACTCCTCACCCGGGATCGGCTACGGCCTGACGGAAACCAATGCGATGGCGGCGTTGTTGTCTGGCGACGAGTATATTGAGCGCCCATCAAGTGTTGGCAAGCCGACACCGCCGTTGATGCAGATTAAGATTTGCGACGGTAACGGTGACCCGGTGTCGCAGGGAGAGCGGGGCGAAATATGCATGAAGTCGGTGATGAACGTGCCGCACTACTGGAACAACCCGGAAGCCACGGAGCGTGCGTTCAGGGACGGCTGGTTCCATTCAGGCGATGTTGGATATCAGGATGAAGAGGGCTACATCTATATTGTCGACCGTTTGAAGGATATCATTATCCGTGGCGGCGAGAATATCAGCTCACTTGAGGTGGAGGCTGTTCTGCATGCCATAGACGGTGTCGAGGACGTGATGGTCTTTGCACTGCCATGCAAGCTTCTTGGAGAGATCGTCGGGTCGGTTGTTGTCCGCAGTGATGCGAGCCTGACCGAAGAGGCAATCCTGGCTGAAACAGGCAAGCACCTCGCCAAATACAAGCTGCCCACAAAAATGTGGATTATCGAAGAGCAACTGCCGGTGATAGCGTCCGGAAAGATCGACCGTAAGGCGATCAAGGCGCACTATCAGGAAGTATACAAGTCTGAATTAGAGAGGAATGTGTAATGGATTTGGGGATGACGAAACGCGGCGAAGAGCTGCGCAGTCGGGTTCGAAAGTTTATCGACGACATGGTCGTGCCGCTTGAGGAAGAATATCACTCTGAAATTGGCAAAACCGGAGAACGGTTCGAGTTTACGCCGCGTATGACGGAAATTCTCGAGAGCCTCAAGAGCGCTGCCAAGGCTGAGAACCTCTGGAACTTCTGGCTGACTGATAGTGATGCGGGATATGGTCTTTCCACCGTTGAATATGCCTATCTCGCCGAAGAAATGGGCAGGTCACACCTGGCCGCTGAAAGCTTCAACTGCAGCGCGCCTGACACGGGCAACATGGAAGTGATCGAGCGCTATGGCAGCGAAGAGCACAAGAAAAAATGGTTGAAGCCATTGCTTGAAGGCAAAATTCGCTCCGCATACTTGATGACAGAACCTGATGTAGCCTCGTCCGATGCCACCAATCTTGAAATGAGTGCTGTCCTGGACGGCGATCATTACGTCCTGAACGGCGAAAAATACTGGGCGTCAGGCGCTGGCGATCCGCGCTGTAAACTCTATGTGACGATGGTGAAAACCGGCGATGAGGACACGCCGCGCAAGAGCCGCCACAGTATGATTTTTGTCGACCCGGGCACGGACGGCATTGAAATCCTGCGCCCCATGATGGTGTTTGGACATGACGATGCACCACATGGTCACATGCATATCCGGTTCACCAATGTGCGCGTGCCGAAGGAAAACCTGATCCTTGGCGAAGGCCGTGGTTTTGAAGTCTCGCAGGGGCGGCTTGGCCCTGGCCGCATCCATCATTGCATGCGGTCCATCGGTGCCGCTGAGCGCGCACTTGAGCTTTTGTGTAAACGGGCGACGAGCCGGGAAGCTTTTGGCCGTCCTCTCGCCAAACTTGGTGCCAACTACGACATCATAGCAGAGTGCCGCATTAACATTGAGATGACACGCCTGTTGTGCCTCAAGGCGGCTCATATGATGGATACCATTGGTACGCAGGCAGCACAGCCCTATATCTCGCAAATCAAGGTGCAGGCTCCACGCATGTCGCTTGAAGTGATTGACGAGGCCATGCAGATGCATGGTGGACGCGGTATCAGCCAGGATTTCCCTCTGTGGAACATGTGGCATGGCCAACGTACGCTGCGATATGCCGATGGCCCTGATGCGGTACACAGGATGGTTATTGCGCGGACGGAACTGAAAAAGTACCGCTCCAACAGCGTGTAGGCACACTCTGAATGGCATTTGATTTCGATAATCTATTCAGTGTGAAGGGCAAGGTCGCACTTGTGACCGGTGGCGGTTCCGGCATCGGCACAATGGCGACCGAAGCGCTCGTTCGTGCAGGTTGCAAGGTCTACATCGCTTCACGGCGACTGGAAAGCTGCCAGACGGTAGCAGACGAGTGTAATGCCATCGGCCCTGGGTCGGTGATTGCAATGCAGGCGGATCTCAGTACGGAAGAGGGCACTCGCGCCCTCGTTGAGGACTTGTCCGAGCGCGAAAACTGCCTCGATATCCTGGTGAATAACTCCGGCACAACCTGGGGCGCGCCATTTGATGAGTTCCCGCGGTCCAAGTGGGACGAGGTGATGGCACTCAATGTGACGGCTGTTGCTGACCTGACAAAGCATCTGTTACCGATGCTCCGACGTGCAGGTACGGCGGAAGACCCGGCGCGGGTTGTCAACCTCGGTTCGGTCGTCGGCACACGACCTGTGTCCAATCAGGCTTATAGTTACGGCGCCAGCAAAGCGGCCATTCATCACCTGACGCGCATGCTCGCCAACGAGTTTGGGTCCATGCATGTAACGGTGAACGCCATTGCACCTGGCCCGTTCCCGAGCCGCATGATGGCGCATGTTATTCGAGATGACGCTCGCAAGAAAGCGATGGAAGCACGGGTGCCACTGCACCGCGTTGGTGAGCCGGAAGACATTGCAGGTGTGTTGCTGATGCTGTGTTCGCGTGCAGGCAGTTATATCACAGGGGGGATCATCCCATTGGATGGCGGATTGTCAGCAATGCCATAGAAACAACAAAACGAATCACTTCGAATCAGTGATTCGTTTTTTACATTGCTGATTCGAAACAAGGTGTTAGCCGATTGTTTTGAATCAAAACCTTACGATGGGGCGGATCAGCCCTTTTTTGCGACGAATGGAGGTCGAAATGGCGGATACTGTAAAGAAAGAAGAGCTGGGCAATTATATTGGAAAAGAAACAGGCGTTTCCGACTGGTTCCTGGTGGACCAGGAACGCATTAATCAGTTCGCTGATGTTACGCTCGATCATCAATTTATTCACATTGACCCCGAAGCGGCTGCCAAAACACCGTTCGGGACGACAATCGCCCATGGGTTTCTGACACTGTCCCTTATTCCGCATCTTGCCGCTGACGCGACACTGAATGTTGAGGGTGCGGTGATGGGCATCAATTATGGCAGTGACAAGGTTCGCTTTCTTGCGCCGGTGAAAGTTGGCAGCGAAATTAGAGCCCGGTCGAAACTGGTTGATGTTTCTGAAAAGCCAGGCAATCGCCTGTTGCTCAAAAGTGAAGTGACCATCGAGATCAAGGGTGAAAAAACGCCGGCGTTGCTGGCTGAGACGCTCACCATGATTGTTGTTGGTGGCTAACGAGATTTCTAAGTAAACAATTTTCTGTTCGGAGAGTTTTTATGAGTATTTCCTATGAAGGCAAGGTTGCCATCGTAACGGGGGCCGGCGGCGGCCTGGGGCGCAGCCATGCGCTCGCGCTTGCTGCACGCGGCGCCAAAGTGGTCGTTAATGATCTTGGCGGTGATGTGCATGGAGAAGGTGGTTCGTCCGCAGCTGCACAAGCTGTGGTGAAAGAGATCACTGACGCCGGTGGTGAAGCGATTGCGCACGGTGCAAACGTCTGCAAGGCTGATGAAGTGGCAGATATGGTCCAGAAAACCATGGATAAGTGGGGCCGCATCGACATCCTGATTAACAATGCTGGTGTCCTGCGCGACAAGACATTCTCAAAAATGGAGCTTTCAGACTTTGAGTTTGTGATGAATGTGCACGTGATGGGTTCAGTGACCTGTACCAAAGCCGTGTGGGACATCATGCGCGAACAGGCGTACGGTCGCATCGTGATGACAACCTCTTCTTCGGGTCTTTACGGAAACTTTGGCCAGTCCAACTACGGCGCCGCCAAGATGGCGCTGGTTGGTTTCATGAATACACTGTGTCTGGAAGGCGCAAAGTTCAACATCAATGTTAACTGCCTGGCACCAACGGCGGCGACCCGCATGACCGAAGGGCTGATGCCGCAGGAAGCGCTCGATGTTCTGACGCCTGAGTCTGTGACTACCGGATTGTTGACGCTGTGTGACGACAACGCGCCAAACCGCACCATTTTGTGTGCAGGCGGCGGCGGGTTCGCCAAAGCGGTCCTGTATGAAACGGATGGCATCTACCTCAAGCCTGATGAGCAGACGCCCGAGAATGTGCGGGCCGCATTTGAGGATGTGTCCAATCCGGAAGGCCAGCAGGAATTTGTCCAGGGTGGGCAACAAACCATGAAATTTGTCGGAAAAGCAGCCGCCGCTCTCGGCGTCAAAGTAGGATAGGAATTCAATATGCGTGAAGCAGTAATCGTATCAACCGCAAGGACCCCGATCGGCAGAGCTTACCGCGGGTCCCTGAACGCAACCCTCGGCCCCACTCTTGGGGCTCACTCGATCTCCGCCGCTGTTGAGCGGGCGGGCATCGAAGGGGCAGAAGTCGACGATGTCATTATGGGGTGTGCGCTGACGCAGGGGACAACCGGTGCCAACATCGGTCGTCTCGCGGCCCTGCGGGCAGGCTTGCCAACAACTGTCTCGGGCATGACGATTGACCGTCAGTGCTCCAGTGGCATGATGGCTATTGCGACAGCGGCCAAGCAAATCATCAGTGATGGCATGGACATCGCGGTTGGCGCAGGCATCGACAGCATTTCCGTTGTTCAGAACGAAAACATGAACAGGTTCCAGGCAGTGGATAAAAGCCTGGTTGCCATGCATGAGCATACCTACATGCCAATGCTGCAAACCGCCGAGGTGGTTTCAGAGCGCTACGGTATTGGGCGTGATGAGCAGGATGCCTACGGCCTGCAGTCACAGCAGCGCACTGCCGCTGCGCAACAGGCCGGCAAGTTCGACGACGAAATCGTTCCGATCACAACCAACATGGCGGTTGTGAACAAGGAAACGAAAGAGATGACTTTCCATGAAGTAACGCTGGAAAAAGACGAGGGCAACCGGCCAGAAACCACGGCGGAGGGCCTTGCGGGCCTGAAAACCGTGATTGATGGTGGCACCATCACCGCAGGCAACGCGAGCCAGCTTTCAGATGGTTCTTCAGCATCCGTTTTGATGGAAGCTAAAGTCGCAGAGCGCAAAGGCCTGCAGCCGCTTGGTATTTACCGCGGCATGGCTGTGGCGGGACTTGATCCGGATGAAATGGGCATTGGTCCGATTTACGCCATTCCAAAACTGCTGGAGAAAAATGGCCTGAAAATGGACGACATCGGCCTTTGGGAGCTCAATGAGGCATTTGCGGTTCAGGTTGTTTACTGCCGCGATAAACTCGGTATTCCAAACGAGCTGTTGAACGTCAACGGTGGCGCTATTTCAATCGGACATCCATACGGTATGTCCGGTGCGCGTATGGTTGGGCATGCCCTCATTGAGGGCAAACGCCGGGGCGCCAAGTATGTCGTAAGCACCATGTGTGTTGGCGGTGGCATGGGCGCAGCCGGTCTGTTTGAAGTTGCCTAAGCGGGCATAGGGAAGGAACGCGCTATGAAAGCGGTACTTTGTAAAGAACTCGGTCCGGCCGACAAGTTGGTCGTGGGTGATGCGCCGGACCCTGTTGCGGCTCCGGGGCACGTGGTTGTCGACGTTAAAGCGGCGGGGCTTAATTTTCCCGATACGCTGATCATCGAAGGCAAATATCAGGTCAAACCTGACCTGCCATTCACACCTGGCGGCGAGGGAGCAGGTGTTGTCACCGAATTGGGTGACGGCGTTACCCACCTGAAAGAGGGCGACAAAGTCATCTTCATGACCCAAACCGGCGCGTTCGCGGAAAAAACCATGGTGCCTGCCATCACCACCATTCCCATGCCTGAGGGCATGCCGTTTGAAATGGCGGCGGGTATTACGCTCACCTATGGCACCAGCTATCATGCGCTCAAGCAACGCGCGCAGCTGCAGCCCGGTGAGACCGTATTGGTGCTTGGTGCGGCAGGGGGTGTGGGTATCGCGACCGTCGAGCTAGCCAAGGCCATGGGCGCCAAAGTGATCGCAGCCGCGAGCACTGACGAAAAGCTTGAATTCTGCAAGGCATCAGGCGCCGACGAGTTGATCAATTATTCAACCGAAGACATGAAAGCACGCCTCAAGGAAATAACTGGCGGCAAGGGCGTGGACGTAATCTATGACCCTGTTGGCGGCGACTATACTGAAGCTGCTTTCAGGAATATGGCTGCTGGCGGGCGGCATCTCGTGATCGGTTTCGCTGCGGGCGACATCCCCAAGGTGCCGATCAATCTGTGCCTCCTCAAGCAGGCCTCTCTTGTGGGTGTGTTCTGGGGTGCCTGGGTGTCTAAAAATCCGTCGGACCAGATCCAGAATATGAAAGAAATTCTTGGCATGGTTGCTGAAGGCAAAGTTCGTGCAGCGGTCAATGACGTGTTCCCCATTGAGCAGGTTGCAGATGCCTATGCCTGCCTCACGGAGCGCCGCGCCAAAGGTAAGGTTATCCTGACACCCTAGCACCCAGCATAATCCAGGACTTGAGAAAGCGGCCAACGTTGGTCGCTTTTTCTAATTCTGGACTGTTCAGTCTTGATAAAATCGGAGCGTGCAATATTCTCCTTTATGAGGAGTAAACTGGCTGATGAAAGCGCTGAAACTGATTGCCGGGAAAACCGCCCGTGCCCGCATTGAAGAGAAAGGCCTGACACCAGCGCAGTTGCGGCTGATCGTCGGTGCCTCAGGTGGACCTAAATGGCTGGTACTGAAGGGGCTTGATCGTTTTATCTGTCATGAGTTTTTACCGAAGGCAGAGCAGGCAATAGACTTGGTCGGGTCGTCGATTGGCGCGTGGCGCATGACGGCTTACGCGCACCCGGAACCCGGCGAAACGTTTGATGCATTCCTCGACAGCTATTTCAGCTTCAGAACAGACAATGCTGCATCTGCTGCCGAGCTAACCCGGGTATCTTACAAGATTATTCATGACCTTTATCCTCCAGCTGAGGCTGCGCGGCTGCTTGAAAACGCCCACCGGAATCTGAACATTGTCGCTGTGCGTGGAAAAGGGCTGGCAGGCAGCAAGGCCAAAGCCGGTGAAGCCGCTGGTATTTTGGCGGCCGCTGCCGCCAACCGACTGTCCCGTTCGCATCTTGCGCGTTTTTTTGAGCGTGTTGTTTTCCACAGCCACTCGCACATTGCCTGCCCCAAAGTCTGGCAGGGTTTTGACCGGATCGATGTCCCTTTGCAACCCGGCACGCTTGCAGATGCGTTAATGGCCAGCGGGTCCATTCCTTTTGTCTCGGAACCGGTTCTGGATATTGATGGTGCGGGTGCCGGTGTTTACCGCGATGGCGGTGTGATCGACTATCATTTTGACGTGCCATGGTCCTATGACAGCGGGATTGTGCTTTACCCTCACTTCTACGACCATATCGTGCCGGGCTGGTTCGACAAAAACAGGCAAGACAGGCGTGCTGCAGGCCCTGCATGGAACCAGGTGCTTTTGTTGGCTCCGACCGCAGAGTTCGTAGCCGGATTGCCGGGCGGCAAGATCACGGACCGCAAAGACTTTACCGAGATGCCTGATGACGAGCGGCTTGTACGCTGGCGCAAGGTCGTTTCAGAAAGTGAGCGGCTGGCAGATGAGTTTGCGGAATTGCTGGACGATCACGGTAAATTAATGGACAGTTTGCACCGGGCGCCCGGAACGTGAATCTGGGACGTAACCCGGGGACACAAGCTCGAGATATAGACCCGGGACAGAAGTTCCCGGGAGCCCAAAAACACTCGATGGATGGGACTAAGAACAACGTGCGAGAGAAAAAGGACCAATAATGGCGACTTCCTATACGAACGACATCCCATTCAACGCAAATGAACACCTGCTTTCCAACCACCTGGGCAGCCTTGTGGATGAATGCGTGAAAAGTCATGCGGACAAAAAAGCCTTCAGTTGTGTGCTTCCAACCGGGCACTCGCAAACCATGACCTTTGGGGAGTTGGGCACTTACTCAGACGCTGTTGCGGCATTTTTGCGCGAGGAACTTGGTCTAAAGCAAGGTGATGTTGTGGCTGTGCAGGCCCCGAACACGCTGGCTTATCCGGTACTTGCATTTGGTATCCTCAAGGCTGGGTTGACAGTTACCAACATCAATCCGCTTTACACGACCGACGAGACCAACCATCAGCTAAAGGACAGCGGAGCAAAGGTCTGGTTCGTTATCGATGTGTTTGGCGATCGAGTGGCTCAATCGGTGGAAGGGACCTCCGTTAAACAGGTTTACAAACTCTCCTTGCTGGATTTTTTTCCAGCTGCCCAGCGCATGCTGCTGGGTGCAGCAATGAAGTATCTCAAAAAAGCAATTCCAGCTTTTGATGGAGAGCTTGCAGGTACCACACGTACGGTGGTGGCGACGGGCCTCAAACATTTGAAAATGGTGGGGGAAACCGGACGTTACCGGGCCGAACAATCGGTGCAGGATGTCGCCATATACCAATATACAGGGGGGACAACCGGGCGAAGCAAAGGTGCGGCGCTAACGCACTATAATGTTGTTGGTAATCTTTCGCAGGCAGATCGGCGGGACGACAATCTTGAGCACAATGAAGATGATGCGATGCTGTTGATTTTGCCGCTCTATCACGTCTACGCACTTGCTGTCGGTGCCCTTGCGAGCATGCGTAATGGCGTTCATATCGTGATGATGCCGGTACCGCGACCACTTGAAAATCTGCGACATGCTTTTGAGAAGTTTGACATCACGATTCTGCCGGGCATCAACACCCTGTACATGGGGCTGATGCAGGAAAGCTGGTTTCTGGAAAATCCTCCACAATCGCTGAAGGTTTGCTACTCAGGCGCAGCGCCGCTTCAGCCAGCGACGGCTGAGGCGTGGGAGAAATTGACCGGCATGCAGATTTATGAAGGTTACGGCATGACCGAGTGCACGTGTGTGGTGACCACGATGCCGCTCAACCGACCACCCAAGCGTGGAACGTGCGGAACACCCATTCCCGGGACCGAACTTCGCATTGTGGACGAGAATGGAAACGACTTGCCTCAGGGCGAGGCGGGTGAACTTTGGGTTCGTGGCCCGCAAGTCATGAAAGGATATCTGAACAATCCGCAGGCGACTGAAGATAGCTTTGTGGATGGATGGCTTAAAACCGGTGATGTCGGCAAGATCGATGAAGAAGGATACCTGACAATAGTGGACCGAATCAAAGACATGATCATTGTTTCAGGGTTCAATGTGTTTCCCGTTGATATCGAAGATGTGTTGACCCAAAACCCTGCGATCGCGGAAGCCGCCGTTGTTGGTGCACCGGATCCATCATCGGGTGAACGCGTGGTTGCTTATGTTGTGAGCAAGGACGAAACACTCACTGAAAAAGAGGTTATTGCTTACTGCCGCGATCATTTGACCAGTTACAAGGTGCCGAAAACAGTTTGCTTCCTCGAGGAGCTGCCAAAATCACCTGTGGGCAAGGTGCTGCGCAGGGAACTTCGGGATCAGGCCGCAGGGTTGGTGAACGCTTGAAGCAGCTCTCAACGCACAGAAGAGGAGATAGATTATGGATCTTGGTTTGACCGGAAAAAGGGCATTGGTGACCGGTGGAACGCGTGGGATAGGCGCGGCTGTTGTCGAGACCCTTCTGTCTGAGGGGGCTGTTGTTTCGACGTGTGCGAGAAACGCGGAAGAAGTGGCTGCCTTGAATGCGCGCGCTGAACACAGCAATCTGGCTGTGACCGCCAGAGTTTGTGATGTTGGAGACCCGGATGCCTATATGGCGTGGTTGACTGAAAGTGTTCAGGCCCTTGGTGGCGCGGATCTGTTTGTTGCAAATGTCAGTGGCGGCGCTCAGGCTGGTGATGAAGGTTGGATCAGTGCGTTCAATATTGACCTGATGGCCACAGTGCGAGGATGTGAGCATCTCTTGCCGCATCTTGCACAATCCCAGGGTTCGATAATCATTGTCTCCAGCATTTCAGGCCTTGAGGGCTTTGGTGGACCGAGCGCATATGGCACTATCAAAGCTGGTCTGATTTCCTACAGCGGCCAGATGGCCGACGCAGCAGGGGCGCACGGGGTCCGTGTTAACTCTGTGTCGCCGGGGCCAATTCATGTGGATGACGGGTTTTGGGGCAAGGTACAGGCAGATCAGCCCGAGACATACAGCGCCGTTTGCGCTCGCCATCCGACCGGGCGAATGGGAACCACGCAGGAAGTTGCCAATACAATTGTTTTTCTGGGTAGCGATGCGGCGTCTTGGGTGAGCGGTACCAACCTGATTGTAGACGGAGCCATGACAAAAAGGGTTCAGTTCTAGCTATTTGTGCCTTAACTATATCTCAATAGATCGCAGATAATGCTATGTTGGCGATATATATTGATTGGGCTACGCCAGCGAGGCACCAAGGGATACTCCAATACTGTGGTTAAAAAAGCGCTTATATTGATGCCTTTTTTTGTGCTGCTGCCGACGCTGGTTTCAGTGCTTTACACCTTCTATGGCAACGACACAGCCAACGTTGACTGGACCGCGCTTGGCGTCGGTGGCGTTGTGGCGATTGGTGTAAGTGCATACTTTTACAGCTTCATGGTTGGCAAAGTGATCGAGCCGGGGCGCGCCTTTGTGAATTCGATGCAGAAGCTATTCAGCAACCAGCAATTGCACCCGGATGAGATCAGTGAGAATTTTGCCCGTCGGCCTGACCTTGCCGATGCCTTCGATCTGCTTCGCCAACAATATGAAATGATCCATGATCAGGTCATCGAGTTAAACCTGACGAAAGCACAGCTCGAAGACGTTGTTCAGGAAAAGCGCCGCAACGAAGCAATTCTGAAAGAACAGCGGGAAGCCTTTGCCAAACTGGCGAACGAACTTTCAAAAGCGCGGGATGCAGCTGAATCAGCCAGTGTCGCAAAATCCGAGTTTCTCGCGACCATGAGCCATGAAATCCGGACACCACTCAATGGTGTTATCGGGATGGTGGACCTGCTGCGGGATACTGGCCTTGATGAAAACCAACAGTATTTTGCAGATACCCTGCAGCAGTCAGGCCAAACGCTGCTTACCGTTATCAATGACATCCTTGATATTTCCAAGCTGGAAGCTGGAAAAGTAGATCTGGAGTTTCAGACCACAAGCTTTTCCCGTGTTGTTGAAAATACTGTTGAGTTTCTGACACCCAAGGCTTCTGAGAAAGGCCTGCAGATTCGCTGGATGCCCGGCAATACCATGCCGGATGTAGTCGTCTCGGACCCAACCCGCCTGCGGCAGATACTGTTTAACCTGGTTGGAAACGCCATCAAGTTTACGGAGCGGGGTGGTGTCGACATTATTGCGGAACTCGTCAGCAACAGCGACGAGGGGCTGACCATCAAGGTGTCTATTAAGGATACAGGCATCGGGATTGGTCGGGATGCGCAAAAGAAGTTGTTCCAGAAATTTACACAGGCCGATGCATCCACGACACGCCGATTTGGCGGCACCGGCTTGGGCCTGGCTATTTGTAAGCAGCTGTGCACGCTCCTTGGTGGGGAAATCGGTGTGGACAGTGAAGAGGGCGAGGGATCGACCTTCTGGTTCACATTCGTTTGTGAAGAAGGTAATGAAGCCGATCTGTCCGCAGATGGTAGCGGATTTGACGTTGGAGATATGCGTCACGCCACGGCCAAGAGAAGCCTGAAAATTCTGGTGGCCGACGACAATGAAATCAATCAGCGCATCATTGCCAATATGCTGAAGAAGCTGGGGCATGAACTGGTGGCTGTTGCAAATGGTGCTCTGGCGTGCTCCCGCGTCGAAGAGGAGGACTTCGATCTTGTTTTGATGGATATCCAGATGCCTGTGCTTGGAGGCATTGATGCCACCAAATGGATACGCGCAATGGATGAAAACAAGGCCAAGCTTCCTATTGTCGGATGCACAGCAGATGCGTTCCCGGAACAGCTGGAACGATTCAAACAAGCTGGAATGCAGGATGTTGTAACCAAGCCTATTAACCGCAACCGTTTGCTTACCGCAATCAATGAGGTGCTTGGTGAAGAAATCCACGTTGTGGACGTGTTGCAGAGCAATCTGTCAACGAAAGAGCTTGTTACCGGGTTTGACCGTGAGACCAGCCCGCCTAAGCCTGATCCGGTCACACCAAAACAGGACGACCCGCTGGACGCTTTGCTGGACGAACTCGGTTAGAAGGTTCGTCCTTCGTCATTTTCCAGCCTCTTGTTTGGAATATTTTTCCCAAATCACGAAAATATTAGTTGTGATGCCTATTGAATTGGCGAAAAGGGTGCGTATTTACATCGCTTGTTTCGCGAATTCAGATTTCTGGAGAAGAACATGCCTGAGCAGACCGGCGCGCTTGCGGCCATCGGCAACACACCGTTGATCAAACTGAAATATGCCTCTGAGCTGACCGGTTGCACCATCCTCGGTAAAGCTGAATACACCAACCCTGGTGGGTCGTTGAAAGATCGCCCGGCACTCAACATCATTGAAGAGGCCGAGCGCAAAGGCGAGTTGGAGCCCGGGGGCTTGATAGTCGAGGGCACGGCTGGAAACACAGGTATAGGGTTGACTGTTGTTGCAAATGCCAAGGGCTACCGCACCCTGATCGTCATGCCTGAAACGCAAAGCCGGGAGAAAATCGACACCCTGCGCATTATGGGGGCAGGGTTGAAACTTGTGCCGGCCGCTCCCTATTCAAATCCAGGCAACTTTCAGCATGTTGCGCGCCGTTTGGCCGAAGAGCTGGCAGCAAGTGAGCAACATGGTGTTATCTGGGCAAACCAGTTTGACAATGTTGCCAACCGCGAAGCCCATACAAAAACTACCGCGCAGGAGATATGGCAGCAAACCGGTGGCAAGGTGGATGCCTATATCACGGCCGTCGGTTCAGGTGGTTCCCTTGTTGGTACCGGAATGGGACTGAAGGAACACAATAAAGACATCGTAATTGGCCTTGCCGACCCCATGGGGGCAGCGCTTTACAGCTATTTTACAACTGGCGAACTGAAGTCTGACGGTAGCTCGATTTCTGAAGGGATCGGACAGTCGCGCATCACTGCAAATCTTGAGGACGCACCAATTGATGAAGCGTTCCAGGTCACGGATCAGGAAGCGTTGCCGATTGCATTTGACTTGCTCGAGAAAGAAGGCCTCTGCGTTGGCTCGTCATCTGGCATCAATGTGGCAGGTGCCATCAAGCTCGCCAAGAAAATGGGACCGGGACATACAATCGTTACACTGTTGTGCGATAGCGGCCTGCGATATCAGTCCAAACTTTTCAATCCGGAATTTCTGAAGAGCAAGGGATTGCCCGTTCCCGCGTGGCTCGCAGAAGATGGTTAGTATTGCTGCGTAAAAACGATATCTCGTCGTTCTCGAGATCACACTTTGCGTCTCTGCCACATTTATACCATAAATGCCACCAATCTGTTGATCGAAAGATCAAAAGATTGGGGATAGTATGTCGATACGGTTTTCAGATGAGACAGTGCTTGCTGCCGCCGCGCCGGACCCAGGTGCAATTCCGGGCACAGCGTCAGTTGTGGTAGCAGGTGTTGAATTCGGAACGATTACGGAAGGAGGCGGCAACGGCAATGCGCCTTCGGTCATCGTTTCTCTCAATTATGCGGGTAATTTCCTAAGCCAGATTGCCTCGGTCAGAGTTGAGCTTAGGGCGCCTGACGGGGAGATTATTTCGCAGTCCGCACAGGCCGATGACAACGAGGATCTGACCCGTCTTGAAGTGGGTCTGCGGTCGCAATCGATCAGCGGCGAATATTCGCTCAACAAGATTGTTATCCAGTTTGCAGGTGACCCCGCAGTTACGGGTTTGCCGGAAGAAGGGCTGACCATCGAACCAAACGAATTGTCCAGTTTGATTGATTCTCGCTTTGTAACGCTGGAAAATCCTGATCAGGATATCACTCCTCCCGAAATCTCGGATATTTTGCTGCCGGTTCGGTCAATTCTGGTGGACAATGATTTGCCCGGAGGACTAGGCGGTGGTGACTCTGCGGAAATCACGTTTGAAGCGACCATTACCGACGACAATTCTGGCTTGAATGTAATCGAGTTTGAATTCGATATTGGCCCCGGGTTTGCCGCGGTAATTGGTGCAGAAGTCGGTATATTTGGGGACCTTGATGAGGGCCCACAGCAGCTGTCGGCTTTCAACACAGAATCTCCAGCAGGCAGGTATGTGTTTGAGCTGTTTAGAGTCTCTGATGACCAGGGCAATACGACCATCTATACTGCTGACGATCTTGCTGGCCTGGGTTTCCAGAACGCCATTCAAATTGTTACGCCTGAAGACTTGCAAGACGCCACCAGTCCGGATGTCGAAAGTCTTGATCTGTCATCAAACAGTGTCACCATCGGCGAAAACGGCGGAACCATTGATGTATCATTTATTGCAACGGATGAAGGCTTTGGAGCCACTGGTGTTCAGTCCCTGACACTTGTGCTGACAAATGATCTAGGTAGCCGGTATGAGTTGTTTGCGGAAGCCACAATGGGTGACGGCGGCCAAGGGTCAGCTACCTTCAGTTTTCCGCGAGATTTCCCTGCTGGAAGCTTCTCGATCGAGCGTTTGAGCGTCAATGACGCAGCCTTCAACCGGGAAGATATTACTCTAGGCGACACTAGCTTAATCGTTGAAAACCGTGAAGGTGGAGATATCGCCTCCAACCGACTGCTTGGCGACGATGAAGACAATGTGATTGTTGCCAGAGCCGGGAATGACACAGTTGTTGGAGGCCTTGGCGCGGATCGCATTTTGCTTGGGGATGGTGATGATGTCGCTTTTGGAGGGGCAGGTGATTTGGGTGATGATACCGTCATCGGCGGGGCCGGCTCCGATGTGATTGCCGGTGGCGGCGGCAACGATCTCATTATTGGAGGACAGCTGGTAACTCTCGATAGCCAGACCTTGCTGCTTCGTAACCTGGAGACCCGGCTAGACGGATCGGACACTGTATTTGGCGGTGCAGGAGATGACACGATTTATGGTGGCAGTCCGCGCTTTGACACTGTTGATGGTGTCGCCACCATCCAGGACTATGGATCAACCGCACAAGATATTATTTTTGCCGGTCAGGGTAACGATTGGGTTCAAGCTTCGTATGGCTCCGACACAGTGGGTGGCGGCACGGGTGCAGACACCCTGAAAGGCGGCGCCGGTCATGACGTGTTTTACGGAGGCAAGGGGGACGCAGATGCCGTCGGCACCAATGACGTGATAGAAGGCGAAGATGGAAATGACCTCGTGTTTGCCTCCGGCGGCAACGACAGGGCATCCGGAGGTGCAGACAATGACACTCTTTTTGGCGGCCAGGGTGACGATACCCTCGCTGGCGACGGAGGGCATGATGAGCTTTACGGCGGTGACGGAGACGACTTGTTGTCAGGAGGTAGTGGCAGTGACGTTTTCTATTTTCGACCAGGAAGTGGTGCCGATGTGGTGACAGATTATGATGGCAGTGAGGACACAATCTTCCTGAGCCAGTTTAGCGACCGTTTTGGGAGCCTGAATGAGATATTGGCCAATGCGTCGACGGTTTCGATAGGCGGACAAAGCGGTTTGCTTGTTAACCTTGGTGAAGGTGATCAGGTGTTTTTTCACGATCTTACCAGCTTCTCGCAACTCACCATCGTTTTTTAGCGGCCTTGGACCGTTGACGGCAGCGGCAAACGGCTTCGTCTCAGGATGGTGCGCAGGGCGAAGCTGGAATGAACACGGTCTACGCCGGGCAGGTTGGTGAGCGTATGGTGAACACGTTCATAGTCCGGCGCATCCCGCACAACCACCCGGACGATATAGTCAACGTCGCCGCTCATCAGGTAGCATTCCATGACTTCAGGCACATGACGTACAGCCTCTTCAAAGTGCAGGAGTTGTTCCTCACGTTGGCTGGTCAGTGAAACCCTGACAAAAACAGTACCCGGCAAACCGACCGCCTGTTCATCCAGGTGGGCGGCGTAATGCGTGATAATGCCTCTGGATTCCAGGTTTTTTACGCGGCGCAGGCAGGCTGATTCTGAAAGGCTGATAAGGTCGGCAAGTTCGACATTGCTGAGTCGGCCATCCCGCTGCAGTTCATCCAGAATTGCTGAATCGATTTTGTCAAAGTCGGGCATCAGATTAATCCAGTTATCAATCATATATTCGCAGAATCTTGTGAATTAGTGTATCCTTTAGCATGATATTGCAAGGACATGCACCAAGGAATGCAGTAAATTCGCTCTCAGGATCGCCGTATCAGTGCGGTCCCATCCATTTGATACAGTCTAAATCGGTCTCAGGGTCCGATAATTACAGGGGAAGATCGACATGCTTGTTGGTGTGCCAAAGGAAATCAAAAATCATGAATACCGGGTCGGCCTGACGCCGGCGTCTGTTCGGGAGCTTATAGCCGCCGGACATGAAGCAATAGTTGAACATAATGCGGGTCTTGAAATCGGTTTTCCTGACGAAATGTATGAAGCCGTTGGCGCGTCGATCCTGCCAACAGCTGCCGAAGTTTTTGCCAAAGCGGACATGATCGTCAAAGTGAAAGAGCCGCAGCCGGTAGAATGTGAGATGCTGCGCGATGGACAGATACTTTATACGTATTTGCACTTGGCGCCCGATCCCGTTCAGACTCAGGGGCTGATCAAGTCCGGGGCCATCGCCATTGCCTATGAGACGGTAACGGATGACTTTGGCGGTTTGCCGCTTCTTGCGCCAATGTCGGAAGTGGCGGGCCGCATGTCGATCCAGGCTGGTGCGCATGCGCTGGAGATGAGCCAGGGTGGGCGTGGCATGTTGCTGGGCGGTGTGCCAGGTGTGGCGCCGGCTAAAGTCACGGTTATCGGTGGCGGCGTCGTTGGTACGAACGCGGCGCGCATGGCCGCTGGCATGGGAGCGGACGTTACTATTCTTGATCGCTCTATCAGGCGGATGCAGCAGCTTGATGATATCTTCAAAGGCCAGGTGAAGACCATTTTCTCGACCCAGGATGCGGTGGAGGAACATGTTCTGGCGTCGGACCTTGTTGTCGGTGCCGTGCTTATTCCAGGCGCGGCTGCTCCGAAACTGGTAAGCCGCGACATGGTTGGTAAAATGATGCGTGGGTCTGTGCTGGCAGATGTCGCAATCGACCAGGGCGGTTGTTTTGCAACGTCAAAGGCTACGACTCATGAAGACCCGACCTATGTTGTGGATGAGGTGGTACATTACTGTGTCGCCAACATGCCAGGTGGCGTGGCGCGCACTTCCACACTGGCGCTCAATAATGCCACTCTTGGTCATGCACTCGCCATCGCCAACAAGGGCTGGAAACAAGCGCTTGCCGATGACCAGCACCTTCTGAATGGTCTGAATGTTTGTGCCGGAAGAATTACTTATGAAGCCGTCGCGCATGATCAGAACCTTGACTATATGCCTGCACTGGAAGCCATTGGCGCGGTGTAAGTTTTAGGATACAAGCGCGGGTATGACCAAAAAACCCGTGCTTCAAATATTCGGCCTTGGCGGCACGATCGCCATGGCCCCCACCGAAACAGCAGGCGACGGTGTACTACCGTCGCTTTCCGCCGATGATCTTATCAAAGCGGCACCCGAGCTTTCAGACATTGCGCAAATTCATGCCAGCACCCTTTCTCAGAAGGGCAGTGCCAACTTGCGGTTCATGGAAATCGCCGAATTGTGCCGCCGCTCCGCAGAACAGAACTGTGACGGCATCGTGGTCACACAGGGCACGGACACCATGGAGGAAACATCGTTTCTTGCCAGCCTGCTTTATCGCGGGAAGCGACCACTTGTGTTTACAGGCGCCATGAGATCGCCGACACAGCCGGGTGCTGATGGGCGAGCCAACCTTATGGCTGCGTCTCTGACAGCTCTCTCTTCCGAAGCGCCCCATGTTTCTGTTGTGATGAATGATGAGATTCACCACCCTTATTATGTGATGAAAGCCCACACATCCAATGTCGCGGCATTTCAAAGTCCGGTGCGCGGACCGATTGGCCAAATTGCCGAAAACACAGTTTATATGCACCCTGTTAAACCTTCGCCGGTGTTTGATGTTCCCGTTAAATTTGCACCGATTGCACTATTAAGTGCAGTCCTTGATGACGATGGTAACCTTTTCGATACCATTTTGAGTGCAGGATACGCTGGACTAGTCGTTGAGGGATTCGGTGCCGGTCATGTTTCGGAGCCGATCGCGGAAAAGCTGGCAAATATTGCCAAGCAAATTCCGGTGATCCTGTCATCGCGAGTAAGGGCGGGCTCAGTATTTGAGCGGACGTACGGATACCGTGGGGCAGAAATCGATCTTCTCAACAAGGGCTTGGTCCCTGCTGGCAGGTTGAGCGGCCGTAAGGCGCGCATTCTCCTGTCTTTGATTTTGGGGCTTGGCTTGCCTGATTGGCGGCAAGAGTTTGTCCGTGTTGTCAAACAGGTGTGAGCGGCGGACAACAAAAATAGCGCAACAGCGTTGAGAGTATCGAGGTTTCGATTGCACCAAATGAATGTTTTTCAGCCCGTTCGAGGCATTGGGCATATTTTCTTCTGGTATGACAATTGGCGACTCGCGGCGCGTGTCAGGTCGCGTATGCTTGCCAGCGGATTTGTCGAGTGCCCCCTTCCTGATGAGAGGGTTCATTGTTTTTTATGTGATGACTTCGAAACCTGCCTGCCTGTGCTGAGCAATTTTCTGACGGAACGGGAAAAACGTCAGGTTTCTATCCTGATGTCTGAATCAGCAAACCCCAGCATTTTTGAGTATGGACGCCTGAAAACGATAGAGACTCACGAAACCCAGCTGTTGGGTCTTTGGCTGGGCGACATGCTTATGGATCGTCGCTATCGTTCCTTGATGCAGCCGATCGTGCACGCAAAAAACCACAACCATGTAGCGGGGTATGAATTTCTGATCCGGGGCCTTCATACTGATGGCACCGATATTCCCGCGCCAACTCTTTTTGCCACTGCTGAAAAGTGTGAAATGCTCTATGCACTGGACATGGCAGCAGGGGAGAGCGCGACCAGAACTGCGCGAATGCACGACATATCCGAAGATGTTTTTGTCAATGTATTGCCTCGCACAATCGGAGACGAAGCCGGGCTTGACGCATGGCTTCAGGCGGTGTTGGCCGCAGCAGAAATCACGCCTGAACAAATGGTTTTTGAGCTGGTCGAAAGCCAACAGCTTGCCGACAGTGGTGCTCTGCGCTCACTGGTCCAGAAACTCCATGATCAGGGTATTCGTGTGGCGATGGATGACTTTGGCAGCGGATTCAACAATTTGGTGGGCCTCGTCGAGGTAGCGCCGGACTATATCAAAATCGACAAGTCGCTGGTCGATGACCTGTCAAAGGACCACCGCAAATCAAACCTGATTGCAAACCTGGTTGATACCGCGAAAAACTCCGATATTGAAGTGATCGCGGAAGGGGTTGAGGACGCAGAAACGGCGGAAATTCTTGTGACCCTTGGCGTGGATTACCTGCAGGGATACCACTTGGGCTTTCCTAAAGATGAACCCGTGCCGAACAGTTCAATTGCTGTCTAGTCGTCCGTGGCGCCCACTTGGCTTGCGCTCAATTTCAAGAGCAGTTCGTCCAGCTGTCTCTTCTCGGTTTCCGAGAATTTTTCAAAGAGTTTGGCTTCATAGCCGAGGGCGATGGGGATGACTTCATGATAGATTTTGTTGCCGTCCTCGGATAGCGCAAGAACTGACCTGCGGCGGTCTTCGTTGGCAAAGTGACGTTCTATACGACCGGCCTCCAGAAGTTTGCTGACGGCGCGTGACACCGCGACCTTGTCCATAGCCGTGCGGTCAGCCACCTGGCCTGCGGACAGGTCAGGCTCTTCGCCCAGTACGGCCATTACCCGCCATTCCGGTAGTGTCAGCTGAAACCGCTCCTCATAGCCGTCCGCGATGGAGCGGCTGATCCTGTTGGACAGGACCGACAACCGGTAAGGTAAAAAGTCCGCAAGCAAAAGTGTATCGTTTGCTTTTTCGTTTTCTGACATTTTTCCTCCCCGTCAGCGTTCACCACTTGCAATTAGTTACGAATGAAACTAATATACAGTCAATCGAATGGCGTGATCAACCGTATCGCGTCCTTTTGTCTTTCTACACAAGTTTTTTTGGAGAGTTGAGCCATGGCGGATTTATTTGAAAACCCGATGGGGTTGTGTGGTTTCGAATTTGTTGAGTTTGCAGCGGCCGAAAAGGGCATCCTTGAGCCGGTCTTCGAAATGATGGGCTTTGTCAAAGTGGCCCGCCATCGCTCCAAAGACGTGGAGCTGTGGCGCCAGGGTGACATCAATTTTATCACCAACTATGAACCCAAATCGCCCGCAGCATACTTTGCCGAGGAGCACGGTCCTTGCGCGAGCGGCATGGCGTTCCGGGTTAAGGACAGCAAAGCAGCTTATGAGCGCGCACTAGCGCATGGGGCACAGCCCGTTGACGTGCCAACCGGCCCGATGGAGCTCAAGCTGCCTGCGATCAAGGGAATCGGCGGTGCAATGCTGTATCTGATCGACCGGTTTGAAGACGGTAACAGCATTTATGACATTGATTTCGAATGGATCGAAGGCGTGGACCGCCACCCAAAAGGCTGTGGCTTCAAGGTCATCGATCATCTAACGCACAATGTTTACCGTGGCCGCATGGACTATTGGGCCAACTATTACGAAACGCTCTTTAACTTCCGTGAAATTCGTTACTTTGACATCAAAGGCGAATATACGGGTCTTCTGTCGCGGGCTATGACCGCGCCTGACGGGCTTATTCGTATCCCCCTGAATGAGGAAGCGGGCGGAGGAAACGGCCAGATTGAAGAGTATCTGATGCAGTACAATGGTGAAGGTATCCAGCATATTGCATTCTCGTGCGACAATCTGATCGAGTGTTGGGATCGGCTCAAAGAAAAAGGGGTGCCGTTCATGACTGCACCGCCCGAGACCTATTATGCGATGCTTGATGAGCGCCTGCCGGGTCACGGCGAGCCGGTTGAGGAACTGCAGAAGCGGGGTATTCTGCTTGATGGCTCTACCGAGGATGGAGATCCGCGCCTGTTGCTGCAGATATTCTCCGATACGGCCATTGGCCCGATCTTCTTCGAATTCATCCAGCGCAAAAAAGACGAAGGCTTCGGTGAAGGCAATTTCAAGGCACTGTTTGAATCGATCGAACGCGACCAGTTGGCGCGCGGCGTGATCGGCAACAAGGAAGATGCTGCCTAAGCAGCATCTTCCGAATCCTGAAAGGATCGATTATGGAACTCAAGCGCATTCACCATGTTGCGTACCGTTGCCGTGACGCCAAGGAAACCGTCGAGTTTTACCAGAAGCACCTCAATATGGATTTCCAGTTGGCAATTGCGGAAAACGAAGTGCCATCGACGGGTGAACCTGATCCATACATGCATGTGTTTCTGGATGCAGGAAACGGCAATGTGCTCGCATTCTTTGAGCTTCCGACACAGCCTGCCATGGGCCGCGATGAACAAACACCGGAGTGGGTGCAGCATATCGCTTTCGAAGTTGAGGATATGGATGCGCTGATAGCAGCCAAGGAAAGCCTGGAAGCTGCAGGTATTGATGTGCTGGGGCCAACGGAGCACACGATTTTCAAATCAATCTATTTTTTCGATCCCAATGGCCACCGCCTGGAGTTGGCGGCAAACACGGCGAAGCCCGGAATGCTTGCTGAACTCAAGCGGGTTGCGCCAGCAATGCTGGAAGAATGGGCGCAGACCAAACAAGCGCCCAAACATGCAGCATGGTTGCATGGAGATGGTGAATTCAAAGCAGTTGATCCATAATCAGACTTTGAGAAACAGTTGTTAATACAAGATACTAGGGAAAATTTATGAAACTCGCTTCGCTCAAACACGGCCGTGATGGCAAACTGGTTGTAGTGTCCAGAGACTTGACGCGGATGGCTGACGCCTCGGCGATTGCACCAACCATGCAAGCCGCGATCGATGATTGGGATGCTGTGTTGCCCAGGCTTCGCGGACTTTATGAATCCCTGAATTCGGGCGCAATGGAAAGCGAGCCTTTTGACGAAACTGCTTGCGCATCGCCATTGCCGCGCGCCTTTCAGTGGGCTGACGGCTCTGCTTACGTGAACCATGTTGAGCTTGTGCGAAAAGCCCGCGGTGCCGAAATGCCGGCAAGTTTTTGGACTGATCCGCTGATGTACCAGGGTGGCTCCGACACGTTTCTTGATCCGCGCGGCGATATCACGATGCCGCAGACCGAAGGATGGGGTGTCGATTTTGAAGCCGAAATCGCCGTTATCACGGATGACGTACCTATGGCAGTGAGTGCCGATGTGGCAGGTAGTCATATTAAGTTGCTGATGCTGGTAAATGATGTGTCGCTGCGGGGCCTTATTCCCGGAGAACTCGGAAAAGGCTTTGGCTTTTTCCAATCCAAACCATCAAGTGCGTTCAGCCCGGTTTGCGTCACACCTGACGAACTTGGGGAGGCCTGGTCCGCAAATAAACTGCATCTGCCGCTGGTTTCACACCTGAATGGTGACATGTTTGGCAAGCCGGATGCGGGCATCGATATGACGTTTGATTTTGCGCAGCTCGTTGCTCACGCTGCAAAATCACGGCCGCTTGGTGCCGGCGCAATCATTGGGTCGGGTACGGTTTCGAACAAATTGAATGACGGCCCTGGCAAACCCGTTGCTGAAGGCGGTGTGGGTTACAGCTGTATTGCCGAGATCCGCATGATTGAAACAATCGATACGGGCGCACCAAAAACCCCGTTTATGGATTTTGGTGATCAGGTGCGGATCGAAATGTTTGACGAAAAGGGAAGCTCCATTTTTGGTGCGATCGATCAGACACTGGTAAAGGCATAACAGTATGAAGTTGTATGGATATTTCAGGTCCTCCGCTGCTTACAGGGTTCGCATTGCGCTTGCCCTTAAGGGCCTCAGCTTTGAGAATATCCCCGTCAACCTTGTGCCTGGCGTCAGCGAACAACTCAGTGAAGCCTATCGTGCAGTTAATCCGCAGGGGCGTGTGCCATTTTATGAAGATGGTGCCGTGGCAATCAGTCAGTCACCGGCAATTCTTGAGTATCTGGAAGAAACCTATCCGGATGTGCCATTGCTCCCCAACGGCACAGCTGACCGTGCGGTCGTGCGGCAGCTTGCCAGCCTGGTCGGTTGCGACATTCATCCACTCAACAATCTGTCTGTCCTGCAAACACTGAAACGTGATTTTGACGCCAGTCAAAGCGCAATTGATGTCTGGTATCATAAATGGATTGTTGAAGGATTTTCAGCGTTTGAAGCGCTGATTGCCAAAACAGCCGGTGCCTATTGCTACGGAGATGCGCCTACGCTGGCCGACATTTATCTCGTGCCGCAGGTGTGGAATGCGCGCCGTTTCAAAGTGCCATTGGAGGCATTTCCGACAATTGTCCGGGTGGATAAAGCTTGTAATGAACTGGCAGCTTTTATTGAGGCGGCGCCGGAGAATCAACCGGATGCGCCAAAGGAACAGGGCTAGGGATAGTCAATCGAAAGGATCTCACAATGGAAATCGTCACGCGTTTGGGCCGCAAAGTCGAGGTGAATAAAGACTATACTGTTGACCAGAACTGGGAACATTTTACAGCGGAAGAGCACGATCGATGGGATCGGTTGTATGAGCGGCAGAGCAGGTTGCTGCCGGGCCTGGCATGTGATGAATTCATTGAAGGTTTGGACACCCTGCGACTTTCCGAAAGCGGGATTCCCCATTTTGGGCGGCTCTCGGATCGGTTGGAAAAGCTGACGGGCTGGCGCATCGTCGCTGTGCCTGACCTGGTGCCAGACGAAGTGTTTTTTGATCATCTGGCCAACCGGCGTTTTCCTGCGGGCAATTTTATTCGGTCCGAAGCACAGCTGGATTACCTGCAGGAACCCGATGTGTTCCACGATGTGTATGGGCATGTTCCTCTGCTGGCAAACCCGGTGTTTGCCGACTATATGGAGGCGTATGGCAAGGGAGGGCAGCGTGCAATGGGGCGTGGTGTCCTCAAGAATCTGGCGCGGCTCTACTGGTACACCGTGGAATTCGGGTTGATCAACACGCCGGATGGCATGCGCATATATGGCGCTGGCATTCTGAGCTCAAAATCGGAGAGTATTTTTTCTCTCAAGGACGCCAGTCCCAACCGAATTCATTTTGACCTGCTGCGTTTGATGAAAACAGACTATCGTATTGACGACTTTCAGCAAACATATTGGGTTATCAATAGCTTTGAGGAACTTCTTGAAGCCACATATCAAGATTTTGGTCCCATTTACGATGAGCTGGAATCGGATGATACGAGCTATCCTGTTGAAACGGTTCTTGATAGCGACACGGTGCATAATGTTGGCACTCAGGCCTATGCCGAGGCAGGGGGGCGGCTGGCGAAAGAAGCCAGTTGAGGACTGAAATCAGGCCTTGCTATAAAATTGTTTTCGATAGGTTTGCGGCGAAACGGCGAAAGTGGCGCCGAATGATTTCCCGAATTGATCCAGCGAGTTGAAACCACACATCTTAGCGACTTCGCCGATGGTCGTCGTATGCGCCTCTAGCAACATCTTGGCTTTTTCCAGACGTCGCTCGCGGACAAATGTCATGGGGGGCAGGCCAACATCCGTTCGGAAAGCGCGAGAGAAGTTTCGGGGGCTCATAGCGCAGCGATTGCTTAAGGTTTCGATATCGATCTGATTCTGCAGATTTTCATCTATCCATGTGATCAAATCGCGGAATCTGTCGCTCTTAGACTGCGCCTTTAAAAGGCTGCTGAACTGCCGCTGATCTCCGGAGCGTTGCAGATAAACGAGCATTCGTTTTGCGACGGCCAGCGCCAGGTCCTTTCCGTGGTCTTCAGCGATAATGGCCAGTGCAAGGTCAATTCCGGCTGTCACGCCACCCGATGTATATAGTTTGCCCGACTTAACGTATATCTGATCATCCTGCACTGTCAGCGCAGGAAAGCGTTTGCGTAGTTGAGCGCTATCATTCCAATGTGTTGTAACTTCTTCATTTCCGAGAACACCAGCTGCCGCCAAGACAAAAACGCCGGAGCAAATACTGACCCACCTGTTGCTGATCTTGCACTGGCGTTTGACCCATTGCAGTAGTTCTGTACTTTGGTATGCCGTGTCCTCCGGGTCCATCATGCCGGGAATCAGAAGGATGTCGGACGGCGATTGGACATTGCCAATGGTTTGATCGGCGAGCAGTTTCAAGGTTGAAGCTGCGGAAACCGGGTCGTCCTTTTCGCTGACAAACTCGATACGATACTCCGCACTTCCTGAAAGCAAACTGGCGTAGCGGAACGCTTCAACGGGCCCGACGAGGTCCAAAGCGACCATGCCCGGGTATATGAGCGCAACCAATCTTCGAGCGTTCTTTTGACTTCCATTTTGTCTTTTTTTAGCGATCATCTGTCCTTCAGGCCATTGCCTTGCCGCGCTATCACCTTGGTAACAAACATATAAAATAACTGAGGACAAATAATGAAAGCAATTTTTGCAGTGGCAGGCCTTGCAATCACAATGGCTGTAACAGCGTATGGCATGGCCCCAACTACAGCTGCAGCCGTGAAAACAGTAAAATTGCAGCTGGTGAAGTTTGGAGAAGATAATGCTCTGCTACGCCCGGAGGGGTTAGAAAACTGGGTTTTCCTTGGCACCACCATGGGCATGACCTATTTTGCTGATGAGCCGGACCCAACAAGGCCAGGACTGTTCTCCAGTGTATTCATTGCGCCAGAGGCCTATGAGCACTTTGAGCGGATGGGCACATTCGCTGACGGTACAGTATTCGTGAAGGTAGTCAGAGAAACCGTTGGTGAGGAAGGCGGTTTCTTCATGGGTGATGAGTTGGGTATCGAAGTTCATGTGAAAGACAGGCAGCGTTTTCCCAAACACGGATACAATTTTTACTTCTTTCCAGCTGGCGTTAACGAGGCGTCGGCAATGCCGGAAGACAATGCATGTGTCGCTTGTCATGCCGAAAATGCGGCATACGACAATGTTTTCACACAATTTTACCCGAAGATGCACCAGCGACTACAGTAGTTTACCTAAGCTCTAGCGGAAAAATTCGAGGCAGCGGGTATAGATATATGGCTGTCTGTTTAGTCTGGATAAGGCCCGGGGCTTGGGTTGCCCATGTCGAGGATTGCCTTCCAGTCTCCGTTTCTTTTTTCCCAGATTGTCGTGTATTTACCGTAGCTTAAACGTGTCTCGCCATCGCTAACCCGCCTTAGCACATAGGTGCCCCACGTATAGGCGAGGTCACCAGATGACGCCACTTTGCCGTCACGGGGTGTCCAGGTTAAACTGACGTCTGGCGAAAGCTCACCGAGCGTTGGCAGGATCGCATCGTGGCCGTGTCTGGGATGAGAACCGCCATCAAGCTTGATGGCGTCGGCCGCCAGATAGTGCTCAAATGCCGCCCGGGTTCCCACCTTGGCTGCCATGTCGCTAAACGACTGATCCACAGACATAATTTCTGTCTTGTCTGCCGCAAGGACAGGTAAGGTGCCTACGGTAAGCACCAAGGCAAGTATCAAAGGTCTCATGCGGTCTCTCCCCGATGTAACGGTAACAGATTGCATCCTGCCCGGAAAGCAGTTGGGCCGAACGGGCATCCAACCCGGGTTGGGCAAGATAGCAATGCTTCTCACCTCCTGACCAAGGGCAGCGGCCCAGTCACTTGCCGTACCGCTATAAATGGGAAATTCTGGGCACAAAAAGCCACCAAAGTGGTCGAAAAAGGAATCAAATTGCCAAAAACCGAACACAAGGTGGATTAAATCTGATACAAGGCCAGCCGACCAACCGGTCTTGTAATTTTCGTAAAGTGTGTGACGGAATAGCGACTGATCCTGCCACAAACAGAGCAGGACCCTTGGCAGATATTTCGAATTAAAATCTCACGCCAATGTGTGATTGATTCCGTCGCCATAAATACGTCATAGTTACTGACATATTTTGTGTTGTCACAGTTTCGGGGCGGGATTCATCATGGCTGACTATAAACCCCTTCAATTTCATGTTCCGGAGCCTACGGGCCGTCCGGGAGACGAACCGGATTTCACCGATGTCGATATTCCATCAGCGGGTTCGGCACCGCGTCCGGACATAGACGTTGATCCAAATGACATCAAGGACCTGGCGCGTACCATGATCCGGGTCATGGACAAGGAAGGCAACGCCGTTGGCCCCTGGGCCGAAGACATCCCTGAAGATGTGCTGATGCATGGTCTGAAGTCGATGGTCCGTACACGGGCCTTTGACGAGAGGATGATGACGCTGCAGCGGCAGGGCAAGACTTCCTTTTACATGAAATGCACGGGCGAGGAAGCGATAGCGATCGCTTTCCAGCAGGCGCTCTCCAAGGGCGACATGCATTTCCCGACATACCGGCAGCAGGGCATCTTGCTTGCGCAGGACTATCCGGTGGTCGACATGATCAACCAAATTCTGTCCAACGCAAAAGACCCCCTCAAGGGGCGTCAGTTGCCAATCCTTTATTCAGTGCGGGACTATGGATTTTTCACCGTATCAGGTAACCTGGGTACGCAATTTGTGCAGGCCGTCGGCTGGGCTATGGCGTCGGCGATCAAAGGCGATACCAAAATCGCTGCTGCCTGGATCGGTGACGGCTCGACGGCCGAAAGCGATTTTCATGCAGCGCTTGTGAATGCGTCTGTTTACAAACCCCCTGTAGTTCTGAACGTGGTCAATAACCAGTGGGCCATTTCTTCGTTCCAGGGTATCGCGGGCGGCAACAGTGCCACATTTGCAGAGCGTGCGCATGGCTATGGTATTCCGTCACTGCGTGTTGATGGTAACGACTATCTGGCTGTTTATGCTGTGTCTCGTTGGGCCATTGAGCGCGCGCGCCGCGGTCATGGTCCAACCCTTATCGAATGGGTAACCTACCGCGTTGCGCCACACTCTACGTCAGATGACCCTTCGAAGTATCGGCCCAAGGAAGAAAGCAGCGCGTGGCCGCTCGGGGACCCAATCCTGCGCCTCAAGAACCATATGATCAAACACGGCCTGTGGAGCGAAGAGCGCCATGCACAGGCAGAAACGGAGTTTGACGAAGAAGTGCGCGCGGCCACTAAAGAGGCCGAGAGCCACGGCACCATGGGCTCGGGTGCCAGCCCCAAGGAAATGTTCGAATGTGTGTTCAAGGAGATGCCGCCGCATCTCAGGGAACAACGCCAGAAGATGGGAGTGTAACCCATGCCGCAAATGAACATGATTGAAGCCATTCGCGACGCAATGGACGTAAAAATGGCTGAAGACGACAATGTGGTCGTGTTTGGCGAAGACGTTGGATACTTTGGCGGCGTGTTCCGCTGTACCCATGGTTTGCAGGAAAAATATGGTGCCAACCGCGTGTTCGACAGCCCGATCAATGAAAGTGGTATTGTCGGCACGGCTATCGGCATGGCTGCTTATGGCCTGAGACCGTGTGTCGAAATCCAGTTTGCAGATTATATCTACCCCGCTTACGACCAGATCGTGTCCGAAGCCGCGCGCATGCGGTACCGGTCGTCGGCTGAGTTTACTTCCCCGCTGGTGGTTCGAACGCCCTGTGGCGGCGGTATCTTCGGCGGTCAAACACACAGCCAAAGCCCGGAGGCGCTGTTCACCCACATTTCCGGCGTCAAGACTGTCATTGTTTCCAATCCCTATGATGCCAAGGGCATGTTGATTTCAGCGATTGAAGATGATGATCCGGTGATTTTCTTCGAGCCCAAGCGGCTTTATAACGGCCCGTTCGATGGCCACCACGACCGGCCCGCGAAAAACTGGTCAGCTCACCCCAGGGGTGACGTGCCGGAAGGGCACTATACGGTGCCCATCGGAAAGGCTGACGTTGTGAGCGAAGGCTCGGACGTGACGATCCTGACGTACGGCACAATGGTCTATGTAGCTGAAACAGTGAAGGAAGAAACCGGCATTGACGCAGAGATCATTGATCTAAGGTCTCTTCTGCCGCTGGATATCGATACCATCGTCGCATCGGTGAAGAAAACAGGACGCTGCATGGTCTTGCATGAAGCGACACTGACATCCGGCTTTGGTGCCGAGCTTGCGGCACAGGTGCAGGAGCGCTGCTTCTACAACCTTGAAGTCCCTGTTGAGCGCGTCACTGGTTGGGATACGCCGTATCCACACGCTCAGGAGTGGGACTACTTCCCTGGTCCGGCCCGTGTGGGCGCGGCCCTTAAAGAAATGATGGAGGCAGTCTGATGGGTTTGCACAAAATTCAAATGCCAGACGTCGGTGAGGGTATCACTGAGGCTGAAATTGTTGAGTGGAATGTGAAGATTGGTGACGTTGTGCGCGAGGACGATGTGCTCGCTGCCGTGATGACCGACAAGGCAACCGTCGAAATTCCTTCGCCTGTGGATGGCACTGTTCAGGAAATCAATGGTGATGTGGGCGAAAGTGTCGCTGTTGGCACCGTTATTATCGCGCTGGAGGTGGAAGGAGAGGGCAACGCCGCGGAGATTTCAGAAGCTGCTTCTGCACCCGCTCCATCGCCGGAACCTGCGCCAGCTCCCGCTCCGGCAACAGCTCCGGCACCAGAGCCTGCGCCCAAGCCAGCACCGAAGAAGGTAGCTGAAGTTGCCAGGCCTGCCACCAGTAGCGCCACACCAGTGGCCAGCCGCCGCGCCGAAGGTGAAAAACCAATTGCTTCGCCTTCTGTCAGAAAACGCGCAATGGATGCTGGTGTTAAACTTGCCTACGTCCAGGGGTCAGGACCAGCTGGGCGTATCACTCACGAAGACCTGGATGCCCATTTAGCAGGCGCGGGCGCACCAGTTGCGGGGGGGCTTAACCGCGCTCCAAATATGGGTGTTGAAGAAATCAGGGTTATTGGCCTCCGTCGCAAGATCGCGGAACGCATGCAGGATGCCAAAAGCCGCATTCCCCACATCACCTATGTGGAGGAAGTGGATGTCACTGAAGTGGAGAGCCTGCGGGAGCACCTGAATGCAAACCGCAAGGAAGGCCAGCCAAAGCTTACAATTCTACCGTTTCTGATGAGGGCAATGGTGGTTGCGCTCAAAGAATCACCAAAGTTGAGCTCCCACTATGACGATGGCAATGACATGCTGTATCAATACGGCGCAGCGCACATCGGCATGGCTGCGCAGACCCCTGGCGGTTTGATGGTTCCCGTGATCAAGCACGCAGAAACCCATGACGTATGGGGTTTGGCCGCGGAAACAAAGCGCCTGGCCGATGCAGCGCGTGATGGCACCATCACCCGGGATGAGCTTACTGGTTCAACAATCACGATATCAAGTCTTGGCCGTATGGGCGGCATCGTTTCAACGCCGGTGATCAATAGCCCCGAAGTTGCCATTGTGGGTGTGAACAAAGTAATGACCCAGCCCGTGTTCAAGGATGGTGGCTTTGTGCCGCGCAAAATCATGAATCTGTCGTCTTCGTTTGATCATCGCATTGTTGACGGCTGGGACGCGGCTGAATTTATCCAGCGCATTCGCGGGCTTCTTGAAAACCCCGCCACGCTTTTTATGGAGGGTTAGATGGAAACCTTAACCTGTAACGTGCTGGTGCTGGGGTCTGGCCCTGGAGGCTATGTCGCCGCAATCAGGGCAGGGCAACTGGGGCTCGATACCGTAATCGTGGAAGGCGAAGCGCATGGTGGTACGTGCCTGAACGTGGGCTGTATCCCGTCAAAGGCAATGATCCATGCTGCAGAGGAATTTGAAAAGGCGACGCATTTTGCGGGCGCAAACCCGCTGGGTATTTCTGCCGGAAAGCCAAAGATTGACCTCAAGAAAACAGTCATCTGGAAAGACGCAATCGTTGATCGTCTGACAAACGGCATCGGCGGCTTGCTCAAGAAAAACAAGGTGCGGTCTGTAATGGGCTGGGGCCGGATGATTGACGGGAAAACCTGTGAAGTCACCACCAAGGACGGAACGGTAACGATCAAAGCTAAAAACGTCATTCTGGCAACGGGATCTGTGCCGGTGGAAATTCCGGGCCTTCCGTATGGTGGCAGCGTGATTTCGTCGACGGAAGCCTTGTCGCTCGACAAAGTGCCATCAAAGCTTGTGGTCATTGGCGGAGGCTACATTGGGCTTGAGCTTGGCACAGCCTACGCCAAGATGGGTTCCGAGGTCACCGTTGTGGAGGCGATGGAACGCATCCTGCCGCAGTATGACAAAGAACTGACGAAGCCTGTTTCCGCCAGCCTGAAAGCGCTGGGTGTTGATGTAAAACTGCATACCAAAGCTAAAGGCTTGACAGAGGATGGTAAAGGCCTTGTTGTTGAGGCGAACGGAGACGGCGAACAGACGCTTGCAGCGGACAAAATTCTGGTTACGGTCGGGCGCCGTGCCAAAACGGATGGCTGGGGCCTGCAGGAGCTTGATTTGTCGATGAATGGGCCTTTCATCTGGATCAACGACCAGTGCAAGACGTCCATGACCGGCGTCTATGCCATTGGTGACGTAACCGGCGAGCCCATGCTCGCGCACCGGGCCATGGCACAGGGTGAAATGGTTGCGGAAATCATCGCTGGTGAAAGCCGGACATTTGACAAGGTCTCAATCCCGGCAGTGTGTTTCACTGACCCCGAGATTGTGACGGCTGGGCTGTCACCGGACGAGGCGAAACAAGCTGGTTTTGATACCAAGGTGGGTACTTTCCCGTTTGCCGCCAACGGGCGCGCCATGACGATGGAAGCAGAGACCGGTTTTGTGCGTATCGTAGCGCGCAAGGACAATGATTTGGTGCTGGGTATTCAGGCTGTGGGCAAGGGTGTTGCAGAACTGTCTGCTGCCTTTTCTCTGGCCCTTGAAATGGGTGCAACACTTGAAGACGTGGCGGGCACAATTCATGCGCACCCGACACAGAGTGAAGGTTTCCAGGAAGCAGCGCTCAAGGCACTTGGTCACGCACTTCATATCTAGAATAGACGAAAATATAGATTAAAAAACCCCGGCAATACTCTGTATTGCCGGGGTTTTTGTCGAAATATTAGGCGGCGCTGCTTAGCTGCTTCTTCTTGGCGGCCGCTTTTGCGATGATGTCTTCTGCCATCTCGTTTGCTATCACGCCTGTTGGCCGGCTTTCGCGGTCGCTGACCTCAAAGATTTTTGTCAGGGTATCCCCGATGCGCAGAACCTTTGCTTCGCGCTCGGCATCCGACACTTTCTCCTGGTGCACTTCAGCTTCAACTGAAATGATGCCACCGGCGTTCACAACATAGTCCGGAGCATAGAGAATTCCGCGTTTGCGCAGGTCTTCGTCCTGTATCCCTTCATGCTCGAGCTGGTTATTGGCCGCGCCCGCAATCACGGTCGCCCGGATGTCGGGGATCGTGTGCGGGTTCAGGCCGCCTCCCAGCGCACAGGGTGCAAACACATCACAGTCCACAGCATGAATTGTTTTGGAGTCGACAACCGTTACATCACCCTTGGATTTGGCAGCTTCGATATTGGCATCGACAATGTCGGTTACGGTGACAATTGCGCCTGCTTCTATGAGATGTTCGACCAGATACAGGCCAACATGGCCAACACCCTGGACGGCAACGCGCACACCTTTCAGGTCTGATTTCCCGAGCCGGTGTCTTACAGCGGACTGGATGCTGACAAACACGCCAAGCGCTGTATGAGGTGAGGGGTCTCCGGTTGCGAACTCGCCTGCGTCCAGACCCGAGACATACCTTGTTGCCTGGCCCGCGGCGGCCAACATTTCCGGGCTGGTTCCCACGTCTTCTGCAGCGTAATAGGTGCCGCTGAGCCGGTTAATGTAACGGCCGAACGCGCGCATCAGGTCTGGTGTGCCGATTTTTCTGGGATTGCCGATGATCACGGATTTGCCGCCGCCGAGGCGCAAGCCTGCCATCGCATTTTTATAGGACATGCCACGGGACAGCCGTAGCACATCATATACAGCGTCTTGCTCACCGCGGCTTTCTGCGATGTCGCTCGGGGCAACATGCTTGTGTGCAGCCGCATAGTCCCAGAAACGAATACCGCCCGCCGCCGGGCCACACGCTGTTGAATGAACTGCAATGATGGCTTTCAAGCCGGTTTCCGCGTCGGCGCAAAACACAACCTGTTCATGATCTTTGAAACTTCTTGAATCGAATACGGGCATGAAACGTCCCTCTCGTAAATCCCGTTTTGAAGAAGCGAGGCGGACCATGCCCCGCGAATTGACAGGCAGTATGGCACCAAAAAAAGGAAATGAACTTACGAATATTGCGCGGCTGAGCAACGAACAGCGACTTTTGCGGACCAAAACGTAACAAGATTTCAAGGATTGTCTGGAGCCGCAAAAAAGGGGCGTCGAAACACCCCCTAACAATGTCTTTGGTAATCGAGTCTGCCGGACTAGTTGAAAACTCTCAGTCAAACATCTTGCGACAGATTTTTTGACAGTTTTACTGACGCCTGGCGTTCATTTCAGAAACTTTGCCAACAACCGAACGGATTATTTGTTCGTGCCGAAAAATATTGTGTTCTCCGGGCAAAACGGTCAGTTGGGCGTTTTTATTCAGCTTGATGAGCTTTTCATAATATGCCCGACTGAGATATTCCCGTGTGACCCGGTCCTTATCGCCAACGAATATTGAGATCGAGGTATCATCCGATATCGCCCCTGCAACATCAATTGGCGACACTACATCGAGAGGGCGCTTAAACCCTTCATACTCCCTGAATTCATACATGTCTGCCCGCCAGGCAACGATGTCGCACGGGCAAGATACGACGACGGCATGATCAATGAGCGTTGGGTAAGCAGCGATCAGCTTTGCCGTGATTGCAGATCCGCCTGAGTGGCCAGCCAATATGATCCGCTGAGCGTTATGGTACTTGCCCAGTTGCTGAATTGCGGCTGCAATCTGGTTTATTCTCGTCTTGTCATAGTTGTCGCCAACAGCATCCCCCCGAACGCCGTCAGATCTGCGGTCCGCATCATCCCTGTATCCAGGGCGCAACAAGCCAACGCCGATTGTGTTCTTAACCTGGGCAGCAACAGTTCTCGCAAAGCCGTACTGATACGAAGGGTTGCGGCGGGGCGAGTCTCCATGAAGCGCGACCAAAAGCACCGGACGTTCCGTAAGCCCTTCACTTTCATAGGTTCGGATTTGCGTTACGACACCGTCTACAATAACAGCGTCTGATGATACGCTTGTTTCCGTTGCAGTAGATGTTGAAGACATCAAAAGCAGCGTAAAAACAAAAATCCAATTTTGCATAAACTATCCTGTTCAACCGATTTTAGCGTGTCTCGTTGAAAAGCTCGCGGCCGATCAGCATGCGGCGGATTTCACTGGTGCCGGCGCCAATCTCATAAAGCTTGGCGTCACGCCACAGGCGGCCGGTCGGATACTCATTGATATAGCCGTTGCCACCCAGCGACTGGATTGCTTCACCTGCCATCCAGGTGGCCTTTTCGGCGGCAAGCAGGATGCAGGCAGCGGCGTCCTTGCGTGTAGTTTCGCCCCGATCACACGCTTGCGCTACGGCGTAAACGTATGCGCGTGTTGATGCCCAGGTGGCGTACATGTCGGCAATTTTGCCCTGCATAAGCTGGAATGTACCGATTGGTTGGCCAAATTGTTGGCGCTCGTGCACATACGGGATAACGGTATCCAGGCAGGCGCGCATGATGCCAAGCGAACCGCCAGAGAGCACAACGCGCTCATAGTCAAGGCCGGACATCAGGACGCGCACGCCGCTGCCTTCCTCGCCGATGCGGTTTTCAAAGGGGACAAAGCAGTCTTCAAACACCAGTTCGCAGGTATTGGAACCGCGCATGCCCAGCTTGTCGAGCTTTTGCGCCGTCGAAAAGCCGTCCATACCTTTTTCGATCAGGAACGCTGTTATACCGCGGGGGCCTGCGTCCATGTCGGTTTTGGCGTAAACAAGGAGCGTATCGGCGTCAGGCCCGTTGGTGATCCACATCTTGTTGCCGTTGAGCACATACCCGCGATTGGTCTTCTCCGCCTTCAGGCGCATTGAAACAACATCAGAGCCCGCACCGGGCTCACTCATGGCAAGTGCACCCACATGTTCACCTGAAATCAGTTTGGGCAGATAGTTTTCCCGTTGTTCGGCGTTGGCGTTTTTGACGATCTGGTTGATGCACAGGTTTGAATGCGCCCCGTAGCTGAGGCCAACAGATGCTGAGGCCCGGCTGATTTCCTCAATGGCGATAACGTGCGCAAGATAGCCCATGTTAGAGCCGCCATACTCTTCAGGCGCCGTCATGCCCAGAAGGCCGAGCTCTCCCATTTTTGGCCACAGGTCCATCGGGAACTGGTTGGTTTCGTCGATTTCGCCGGCCCGAGGCGCGATCTCTTCCCGGGCGAAACGTTGAACCATGTCACGTAGCATGTCGACGTCTTCACCGTGGTTAAATTGTAAGTGCGGAAATTCAAACATCCTTAGTCCCTAATGGTTTGATTTCTTGACAGAAATGTTCAGCTATTGTCCTCGATAACGATCAGTATGCTGCCGTCACCGACCTGGTCACCGTCTTTGGCACCGACGGTTGCAATCGTTCCGTCACGCGGTGCAGCGATGGTTTGCTCCATTTTCATGGCTTCCATCACCAGCAATGGGTCGCCGCGGCTGACGGTGTCGCCTTCCGCAACCTTGATTTCGAGAATTTTGCCGGGCATCGGTGCCACAATGGTGCCGGGCCCGTCAGCGTCGTCCCCACCACCACCGTCGCGGGCGTGCCGCTTGAGGCTGATGGTGCGCTCGGCATCAACAAGGGCAACCGTTTCATCATTGACCGAGATAAACAGCTGCCTGCGTACGCCGTTGTCGTTGAAACTGAGGCTGTTTCCGGAAACGGTGACATCGGAGACGGTTATCTGGCTGTCTCCCGAGCGGGCTGCAAGCTGGCCTGAAGTCTGTTCCAACGTCACGACAAGCTGTTCGCCGTCAGCGCTTTCGAATTTCAGCAGCTCGCTGTGGGGCAGGTTGAGACGGAAACCGTCATGAGCATCCCATGGATCATTAGACTGGCTGGCTGCATAAACGGTCTGCCGGTTTGCCCAGATCGAGACAGAAGCGAGCAAATAGTCATGTACACCAATTTCATGCGCGGCGAGCAGCTCATCCTCATACTGCCCGATAAAACCCGTATGCACATCGCCTGCGACAAAGTCGGGATGCCGGAGCGCACGCAACAGAAAATCACGGTTTGTTGCCAGCCCGATCACAGGTGTTTCTGCCAAAAGTCCAGACAGCGCGTGCACTGCATCTTCGCGGGTTTCCCCCCAGGCGATCAGTTTGCCGATCATCGGGTCATAGTGGATGGAGACCTCATCACCGTCACGCACACCCGCATCAATCCGAGTGTTTGCGGGCACATCGGCAAACGGATCGAACAGGCCGATGGTGCCAATAGACGGTAGAAAACCATTGAAGGGGTCTTCTGCATACAGTCGGACTTCGACGGCGTGTCCGTTGGTCAGAACATCGACTTCATCCTGAGATAGAGGAAGAGGCTGTCCCTCAGCAACTGCGATCTGCCATTCTACAAGGTCTTGCCCAGTGATCATTTCCGTGACCGGATGCTCGACCTGAAGGCGTGTGTTCATTTCCATGAAGTAAAAGGGTGCGTCGTCAAGGCCGTCTGCCACATCAACGATAAACTCTACTGTGCCGGCGCCCACATAGTTGATTGCCTGCGCTGCCTTGACGGCGGCTTCTCCCATTGCTCGGCGCATTTCCGGGCTCATGCCGGGAGCAGGGGCCTCTTCAACGACTTTCTGGTGCCGCCGCTGCAACGAACAGTCACGTTCGAACAAGTGAACAGCATGGCCATCCTGATCACCGAACACTTGCAACTCGATGTGTCGCGGCTTTTGGATCAGTTTTTCAATCAGTAGCTTACCGTTCGCAAAAGAATTTTCGCCCTCTCGGCGAGCTGCCTCAATGGCGGCTGGGAGTTCGTCGATGTGCTGGACAATGCGCATGCCTTTTCCGCCACCGCCGGCAACAGCCTTTATAAGGACCGGGAAGCCGATCTTCTCTGCCTCAGCCGCCAGGAGTTCAGGTGACTGGTCATCGCCGTGATACCCCGGCACAACCGGCACGCCAGCATCAGTCATCAGCTTTTTGGCCGCGCCCTTAAGGGCCATGGCATCCATTGATGCCGCACTCGGGCCGATAAATATGATGCCTTCTTCTGCGCAGGTGTTGGCAAACGTCGGATTTTCAGAAAGGAAACCATATCCGGGGTGAATAGCATCTGCGCCAGCTGCTTTGGCGGCGCCAATGATTTTGTCGATTACCAAATAGCTCTCAGTGGCCGCTGGAGGCCCGATGTGTACCGCTTCGTCGGCCATAGCGACGTGCATGGCATCCTTATCGGCGTCTGAGTAGACGGCGACGGTCCGGATGCCAAGCGACCGGCAGGTCATCATGACGCGGCAGGCAATTTCGCCGCGGTTTGCAATCAGAAGTTTGCGGATTTTTCGCGTTTCTTCACTCATTCATCCGCACTCCAGTTGGGTTTGCGTTTGTCAAAAAAGGCGGAAAGGCCTTCCTGTCCTTCGGGGCTGGCACGCCTTGCGGCAATGCGCGCAGCCGTTTCCTGGCGCAATTCGTCATCTATTTCGCGTCCTGCAACAAGCTCAATCAATTCCTTGCAGTCTGCCTGGGCGGTCGGTCCGCCCGAAAGCAGTTGCTCGATGATGCCTTCCAGAATCATTTCTGCTTCTTCCGGTGTCTGGGCAATTTCATGGACCAGCCCGATGCGGCGTGCTTCGATCCCGTCAAAGCGCTCGCCGGAGAGGAAGTAACGCTGGGCAGCGCGGGCGCCGATGGCGCGGACCACATAAGGAGAGATTGTTGCGGGTGTCAGGCCAAGCTTCACTTCTGAAAGTGAAAAGACGGCAGTTGCCATCGCGAGCGCGATATCACAACAGGCCGTCAGCCCAACGCCGCCCCCAAAGGCTGCGCCGTTGACCAATGCAATTGTAGGTTTGGGGCAGGTGGCCAGCGTGGACAGCATGCCGGAAAGGCGCATGGCGTCCGCTTCGTTGTCCTGGGGGCTGTAGGTCGCAGTTTTCTTCATCCAGGAAAGATCAGCCCCTGCGGAGAAGCTTTTGCCTGCTCCCGTAAGCACAACAACCCTCACAGCGTTATTGGCCCCAAGCGATGTGAACATGGCGTCCAGTTCTGCAATCACCTCATCATTGAAGGCATTATGCTTGTCGGCCCGGTTAAGGGTGACCACCGCAATGCCGCGTTCGTCAATATTTACAAGAAGGTTCTCGGTCATCATGCCACCTACATCCGGAAGATGCCGAACTTCGTCGGCTTAATGGGGGCGTTCATAGTGGCGGAAAGACCCAATCCAAGCACACGCCGGGTGTCCGCCGGGTCGATTACGCCGTCGTCCCAAAGGCGGGCGCTGGCATAATAGGGATGACCCTGTTCTTCATACATGTCACGGATTGGCGCCTTGAAAGCTTCTTCTTCGTCAGCGGACCAGGTTTCCCCACGTGCTTCCATGCCATCCCGCTTAACGGTCGACAGCACGCCTGCAGCCTGCTCGCCGCCCATCACCGAGATCCGGGCATTGGGCCACATCCACATAAAGCGTGGCTGGTAGGAGCGGCCGCACATGCCATAATTGCCTGCCCCAAAACTACCGCCAATGATGACGGTGAATTTGGGTACGTTGGCACAAGCCACAGCGGTCACCATCTTGGCGCCGTCGCGGGCTATGCCGCCATTTTCATACTTCTGACCAACCATGAAGCCTGTAATATTCTGCAGGAACACCAATGGGATACCGCGTTGTGCACACAACTCCACAAAGTGAGCCCCCTTCAGAGCACTTTCAGAGAACAGGACGCCGTTGTTGGCAACAATGCCCACCGGGAACCCATGAATATGGGCGAAGCCGCAAACCAGTGTTTCTCCGTATAGTTTCTTGAATTCGTCAAATTCGCTGCCGTCCACGATCCGGGCGATGACTTCTCGGATGTCATATGGTTGGCGCACGTCTTTTGGGATAACGCCGTAAATTTCGCGTGGGTCGTAAAGCGGTTCAACAGGCTCCCGGACAGCAACATCCGCCGATTTTTTTCTATTCAGGTTTGCAACGATTTTGCGCGCGACCCCCAGGGCATGCTCGTCATCTTTGGCCAGATGGTCTACCACGCCCGATGTGCGGGCATGGACGTCACCGCCTCCCAGGTCTTCCGCGCTGACGACCTCACCGGTCGCAGCCTTCACGAGAGGAGGGCCCCCAAGAAAGATGGTCCCCTGATTTTGAACAATGATGCTTTCATCGGCCATGGCCGGCACATAGGCGCCGCCGGCTGTGCAACTGCCCATGACAACTGCGATCTGGGGGATGCCTTCGGCAGACATCTGAGCCTGATTATAGAAAATGCGGCCAAAATGATCCCGATCCGGGAAAACTTCATCCTGGTTCGGAAGGTTGGCCCCACCACTGTCGACCAGATACACGCATGGGAGTTTGTTTTCACGGGCGATTTCCTGAGCGCGCAGGTGTTTTTTAACCGTGATAGGATAGTAGGTGCCGCCCTTTACAGTGGCGTCGTTGCACACAATCACGCATTCGCTGCCGGACACCCGCCCGATGCCGGTAATGATACCACCAGCCGCTATTTCCGCGTCATACATGTTTAGAGCTGCCAGTTGAGACAACTCCAGAAACGGAGTGCCGGGATCCAGCAGGGCGTTCACTCGTTCTCTTGGCAGCAGTTTGCCACGCGCAATATGTTTTTCTCGCGCACGGTCGGAGCCGCCAAGCGCGATTTTGCCAATGGTGGCGTTCAGGTCGTCGATTTGCGTTTGCATATGGTCCGCGTTTGCGCGGAAAGCATCTGATGTTGTATTCAACACCGACGGCAGCACAGACATAGATGTCTCTCCTGTTGGCCGAACGGCTGTGCCGTCCAAGCTTTGTCTACCTTCGAAAGGTGCCCAAATTAGGTGGCATCATACAGCTGTGTCTGGTATCGGTAAAATCGAAGACAAAAATACAATCCATAGATGGTGTCTATTATGGATATATATCTGTTACGTTACTTTCTTGCGGTGGTGGAAACCGGTAGCTTCACCCGTGCGGCGGACCGTGTTTTTGTAACACAGCCGACGCTTTCTGCGGGTATTAAAAAACTGGAGCAACAGCTTGGCCACAGTCTATTTGAGCGCACCAACAGGCGTGTTTTTCTGACAGATGCCGGCACGCGATTTCTACCACGTGCCAAGGCAATTCTGCATGAATGCAACATGGCGCAGCAGGTGCTGGACGAAGCCGGGCAGACGCCTCTGTTGAGGATCGGAGTTTTAACCACTTTATCCAATCGAAAAGTTGGCAGTCTGCTGGCGTCATTTCGGGACAGAATGCCATCCGCGGCCATCGAGATAACAGATGGCACAGAACAGGAACTGGAAAACAGGCTGGAAGATCGTAGCCTTGATTTTGCGCTGTCTGTGCATCGGGGTGAGCCGGTGGACCGGTCTGTCCCACTTGGGGTAGAGCCCTATGTTTTCATCCTGTCAACGGATCATGCTCTCGCAAAACGAACGCGTGTCGGGGCGACTGATCTTGCCGAAGAGTATATGATCGTGCGGAGCCGGTGTGAGGTGCTGTCGGAAACCAGCCGCTATTTCACAGACCGTAACGTGCGCCCGCGGCTTGTATATCGTACACCTAACGACAGCAGAGCCGTTGCAATGGTGGCAGCTGGTGTTGGGGGTACGGTGGTGCCCGCAAGTTTAGTGGATGAGCGGGTCAGCGCCGTTAAGCTGATAGGGTTTGACCACGAGCGCCGCATTGGACTATTTTTGCCGCGCAGCGACCTGCCTGCTGAAACGCTTGAAGCAGGCGCTGAATTCACCAGGCATGTTCAGGAAGTTTGGGCCTGAAATCGCAACACAACATTGTGATTGCAAAGGTTACACAAGAAACGGCCCGTATGATAATTGCTCTAGCTCAATGATCTGTCAGTGATTTTCGCCGTACAGGTTAAGCGCTAGGGAACAGTTGAAATATTTTGAGAGGGTTGTGCCATGGGGTCTGGCCGCATAGTGCTTGTTGTTGTTTTGGTTGCGCTTGTTGCATCTGCCGGCTGGTTGTTGTCGCAGGATAACACGGGAGGTGAGCGTGGTCGCCGAGGCGGTGGCACAGTCACGGTCGTAACCCAGGCAATTGAGAAACGCGAATTTAGTGACATTGTTGAAGCTTTGGGCACAGCCCGGGCGCGCGAGAGCGTTGTTTTAACGCCGCGTGTTTCCGACACCGTCCGCAGGGTTGCTTTTGATGATGGCCAGATGGTGAAGAAGGGTGACCTTCTGGTTGCGCTGGAGGATGCTGAGGAGCAAGCACAAATTCAGGAAGCGCGCGCCATCCTGCAGGAAGCGGAAAGCCAGTTTGCCAGAACCGAAGACCTTGTAACGCGCGGAAATGCCTCCACAGCGACGCTTGATGCTCAACGCCGACAGGTTCAGGAAGCCAAGTTTCGGCTCGAGGCCGCAGAAGCCCGGCTTGCCGATCGACGCATTGTCGCCCCCTTTGACGGTGTGCTCGGCCTCAGGCAGGTGAGTGAAGGCTCGCTGATTACGCAGAATAATCCCATCACCACGATCGACGCGATAGACACCATTAATCTTGATTTTTCCGTGCCCGAGCGTTTTATCGCGACGCTTGCGACGGGCCAGACCGTGCGTGCCCGGGTGGAGGCCTACCCGGACCGCATTTTTGACGGTATAGTAAAGACCGTTGATAGCCGGGTTGATCCGGTTACGCGTTCCGTGATTGTACGCGCGGAAGTCGTGAATGATGACCGTGCGCTGCGTCCGGGCCTGCTGATGACGGTTGAAGTGATCAGCCGCACCTGGCAGGGCCTGTCGGTTCCCGAAGAAGCTGTTGTGCCTTCTGGAGGGCGTGCCTATGTGTTTGTGAATAGTGACGGCATTGCGGAACGGCGGCTGGTTACCCTTGGTATTCGGCGGCCCGGCTATGTGGAAGTAACCGACGGCCTCGTTGAAGGTGAAAGGGTTGTTACCGAAGGCACCATGCGACTGGGCCGTGCCGGTATCCGCATTCGGGAGGCCGGCAAGGCCGAAGAAGGTGCCCGCGAGCAGGGCGGCGGAAGACCCCGACAACGGCAACAGGGAGCAGGCGCATGATCCTCTCCGATATTTCCGTAAAGCGTCCGGTCTTCGCCACAGTCATCAGTTTGATGCTTGTGGCGTTTGGCATAATTTCCTTTGGTGATATTCCGGTGCGTGAGTTGCCGGATGTCGACCCGCCAATTGTCAGTGTGCGCACCAACTATCCTGGCGCCAACGCCGCGGTGGTGGAAACCCGTGTGACGCAAATCATAGAAAGCGCAATTGCGGGTGTTCAGGGTATCAAAACCATTGAGAGTACCAGCCGTGACGGCCGGTCTGATATCACTGTGGAGTTTTTGCTGAACAGGGACATTGATGCAGGTGCGAACGATGTGCGGGACAGGGTCAGTCGGGTTCTCAACAACCTGCCTGAAGAAGTTGAGCCACCCGAGGTGGCGAAAGCTGACAATGATACCCAGCCCATCATGTGGTTCAACCTTACCAGCCCGGTGATGGACGTTCTGCAACTGACGGATTATGCCGAACGCAATATTGTCGACCGGCTGTCTGTGGTGGACGGTGTTTCAGGCGTGCGCATCGGCGGCCAGAAACGCTATGCCATCCGCGTGCATCTGAACCGTCAGGCAATGGCGGCGCGCGGGATAACGGTGACGGACATTGAGCAGGTGATGCGGGCCGAGAATGTGGAGCTGCCCGCAGGCGAAATTGAAAGCATTGAACGTGATACCATTGTCCGCTTGAACCGCGAGTATGCGCAGGCGTCTGACTTTGAAACCATGGTTATCCGCGAAGGCGAAGACGGTGGTTTTGTCAGGCTTGGTGATGTGGCCAGTGTCGAGCTTGGTGCTGAGCGTGAAGAACGGACTTTCCGCGGTAACGGTGAGCCAGTGATCGGGCTTGGTATCATCAAGCAGTCGACCGGCAATACGCTGGCTGTTGCGCAAGGTGCCAAAGCGGAAATGGAACGCATTCGTGAAACGCTGCCTGAAAGCATGGAGCTTCTCGTTGCGTTCGACACGTCCATTTTTATCGAAAAGGCGATTTCGGAAGTATATTTTACGCTTGCGGTTTCCATGTCGCTTGTGGTGCTCGTGCTTTACCTGTTCCTGGGCAACGTCAAGACCGTGATTGTACCCGCAGTAACAGTGCCGGTGTGCATTATTGCGAGTTTCTGGGTTCTGTCCTTGACGGGTGTTTCGATCAATTTGATCACCTTGTTGGGACTGGTTCTGGCGATTGGCCTTGTTGTGGACGACGCCATTGTGGTGCTTGAAAACATCTATCGCCGGGTTGAAGAAGGTGAACCGGGGCTTGTCGCTGCCTACAGGGGGGCACGGCAGGTAGGCTTTGCTGTGATCGCTACGACGCTTGTGTTGATCGGTGTATTTGTGCCGATCTTTTTCCTGTCAGGAAACGTTGGACGTCTGTTCGGCGAACTCGCGATCACCATGACGGCCGCCGTTGTATTCTCGAGCCTTATTGCGTTAACACTGACGCCGATGATGTGCTCGAAGCTTGTGCGCCGCCGCAACAAAAAACCAGCGTTTGCCAAATTCCTTGACCGGGTTTTCTCTTCTATTCAAGAGGGTTACGGCCGCTTCCTTGGTGTGTGCGTCAATAACAAGCTATTGGTCGTGGCCAGCTTCCTGACCTGCTTTTTGTTGATTTTCGCCCTGTTTGAAAAGGTGCCGCAAGAGCTCGCTCCGGTCGAGGACCGGGGTTCTCTGTTTATGCGGGTTCGCGGACCAGAGGGCGCGAGCCACGCCTTCATGCAAAAGCAGGCAGTCAAGATCGAGGAGCAGGTGCTGCCCTACATCGAAAAAGGTGAGCTGGAACGCATGCTCGTCCGGGTCGATGGGAACGGTGGATTTGGGTTCCTGATTTTAAAGCCGTGGGATGAGCGGGACAGGAGCTCAACAGAAATCCTGAACGAATTGCGGCCAAAACTGATTAGTAACGTGACGGGTGCCATGGCCATCCCGATCGAAAGCTCGGGGCTGACCCGCCGCGGTGGCGGCTCGGAAGCATTTCAGTTCGTGGTTGGGGGAGACGAATACGAGGACCTCGGTCGTTTCAAGCAGGTGATGTTTGAAGAGCTCGCGAACTACCCCGGCCTTGTTAATGTGGACGCGGATTACCGGGAAACACAGCCCCAGTTCAAGGTGCAGATAGACCGGTCGCGGGCTGCCGACATCGGCGTTTCGATTCAGTCGATCGGGCGCACGCTTGAGACCATGATGGGCGGCAGGCGTGTCACGACGTTCGTGCAGGACGGCGAAGAATATGACGTGATTTTGCAGGCACAAAAATCCGACAGGCGCCAGCCGCTCGATATGGAAAACATCCATGTTGCTTCCGGGCGCACCGGCGAGCTAGTGCCGCTTTCAAATCTGGTGTCTGTTTTTGAGGATTCGGGCGCTGGTGCACTCAGGCGGTTCAACCGAGTGCGTGCTCTTACCATCTCTGGCAACCTGGCGCCGGGCTATACAATCGGTGAAGTAACCACCTGGATGGAAGATAAGGTCAGGGAGGTTCTGCCCGACGTTACCAGCGTTGACTATAAGGGCGCGACGCGGGAGTACAAGGAAGCCGGCGATGATGTGATCTTCATTTTCGTGTTGGCTCTTGTGGTTGTTTTTCTGGTTCTGGCAGCTCAGTTCGAGAGCTTCATACACCCATTCATTATCATGCTTACAGTACCGCTTGCGGTCCTTGGCGGCTTGTTTGGGCTGTATATGGCCGGCAGCACGCTCAACATATATAGCCAGCTCGGGCTGATCATGCTCATCGGCCTTGCCGCCAAAAACGGCATCCTGATCGTAGAGTTTGCCAATCAGTTGCGGGACGAAGGGCAGAGCGTCCGTGATGCCCTTATCAACAGCGCCAAAACCCGGTTGCGCCCCATCATGATGACCGGTCTGTCAACAGCCATGGGGGCTGTGCCGTTGATGATGGCCAGCGGTGCGGGAGCAAACAGCCGCGGAACAATTGGCGTAACCGTCTTTTCGGGCGTGCTGATCGCGACGTTCTTTACCCTGTTCATTGTTCCGGTTTTTTATGATGCGCTTGCCAAATTCACCCGGTCGCCCGGTGCGCTCGCGGATGAGCTCGCGGATTATGAAGACAAGGAAGCCAAGGGTATTCCTGCGGAATAGGAAAATCCTATCGGCGATAATTCTGGTTGCTGACGCGCAGACATAGTAGTCTTCGGGCGACCCGACACATTTGCTGCAGAAGAAGGCGCGAGAACATGTTTCGACAGCTTCGTCACACAACTGCGGTCTTATGTTGCCTGACATTCTCCGTGCCGGCCTCCTCTCAGGAAGAGGCGGAAGCTGCTGTTCCTGAAGTGTCAGCCGAGATCGTTGTTGAAGCGGAACGCATATTAAACCGTAGCCTGAAGCGCGGCTTTGATGCTTTTAACGCCGGAAACTTTGAAGTTGCCCGGGTCTATTTTCAGTCGGTGAGGCGGGATGAATTCCGACGAAAAGGTGATAATTTTACCGACTGGCTCAATGGGCTCAGTCCGGGCGAAAACAACCGCATGAGTGGGAAGCATCAGGATATACGTACGTCCGATCCCTGGCGCCGGCAGGCTTATGCAATTCTCTATTACATGGAAGGCATGTCTGAGCTTGCGCAAGGCGAAACAGAAAGCGCCAGCCGGTCATTCAAGATGGCGCTCGACATGAACCCGAGGCACTTTGATGCGCGTGCTGATTATGCGCTGACACAAATTAGTCTGAAAAAGCCAAAGAAGGCCGAAAAACATATCAAACGATTGGCCAAAGACCTGCGCAGGTGCGATGCAAATGACGAACAAACCTTGTGCGTTTCCATCAAGGAGAGGCTGCTGCAGGTTGAAGTGGCTTATGGAGAAGCCGTCAGCGGTTGATTGGCAGCCATTCGTTCAGGTTTTGGTCTCGAGAACACGTATATTGTGTTATCATACGGGTCTGTTGGTTACAAAATTGGAGAATTTCCATGCGCACCTCCGCATTCGTTTCTTTTTTTGCCGCCAGTGTCTTGGCTGTCTCTTCTGGCTTGATCGCTGAGGAGCAGGCTGCAACAGACCGTATTGAAGTAGAAGAAGAGATTGTTGTCCAGGGACGGAAAAACCTCTCTCGGCAGGTGAAAAGGGGCTTTGAAGCATTTCATGCGGGCGAGTTTGAAAAGGCTGAAAGCTATTTTTATCGGGTACGTGCCGGCTATCAACTGCAAGCGTCGATCACGTTTCAGGAATTTGCTGATATGTGGAGCTTTGCCAACCTGACCGGCGCAACCAGTGTTTATACCACCACGGCAGACCAGGAAGTCAAAAAAGCTTTGTCGATCATTCACTATATGGAAGGCATGTCACAGCGTGCCCAAGGAGATGTGGCAGCCGCGAGGCGGTCTTTCAAACGGGCCTACAAAATCAACGGTCATCATTTTGACGCACGCGCTGACTATGCGCTGGCTGAAATTGAAATGGGCCGACCACAGATAGCCGTGAAACATGTCCGACGCCTTGCGAAAGAACTGTCCAAGTGCGAAGCGGCAGTCAACTCCGACACATGCGATGCCATAAAAGAGCGTTTGTGGCAGGTGGAAGCTGCATACGGTCAGGCTATCGCTGGCTAACACCCGCCAAACCAATTGCAGGCTTCCCTTAAGCTTGGTTCGGTGGTTAACTTGACCACGAACGTTTGGGCTCAAGGGGAGGGACTCATGAAAATCGAAATCACAAAATGGATGCTGGGTGTGAGCGCGGCAGTCTTGCTGGTTGCATGCAGCGCGGAAAATGAAAATGGGCAGGAGATCGAGATAGCCGAGGCCGCAAAACCTGTCATTGAGCCCTGGGGTTACCCTATGGATGCGTTTGACCGGACCACACGTCCGCAGGATGATCTTTATCAGTTTGCCAATGGGGGCTGGCTTGCTGCCACTGAAATCCCGGGCGACAGGAGCGGCGTCGGATTTTCCCAGATTATGCGCGACCGCAATGAAGAACGCATCCAGTCTGTGATAGCGGAATTGCAGGGTGCCGAGCTTTCCAGCGGCAGCAATGAGCAGAAAATTCGTGATCTGCACGCTTCCTATATGAATGAAGCTGTGATCAATGCTGCCGGTATGACACCGCTCCAGCCCATGCTGAGTGAATTGGCTGCACTGTCTTCCCATGAGGACGTCGCCCGCGCAATGATGGATGCGTCATTGGGGGGTCGTTCTCTTTTCGGGTTGTTTATCAATATCGACAGCAAGCAACCCACCGATTACGCAGTGTACGCAACTCATGCAGGCACGGCCTTGCCGGACAAAAGCTATTATGAACGCGATAGCGAGCGGCTTAATGCCTTGCGCGAAGCCTATGTTGACTATATGGAGGCCGTGTTCACCCGGCTTGGTCGTGAGGATGCACGAGCGGCCGCCGAAGCCGTGTTTGCACTGGAAAAATCCATAGCCTCCCATCATTGGAGCAGGGCTGAGCGGCGCAACGCAGACCGCACCTACAACGCCATGTCTCTTGACGAGCTCGATGCATTTGCGCCCGGGTTTCCATGGCGCGCTGCGCTTGGCGCATACGGCGTCAATGATACGGGCAAAATCGTGGTGCGAGAAAACACGGCTTTTCCGGGTATGGCGGCATTGTTTAATGAAACACCTGTTGCCACATGGAAAGACTATCTGACATTCCATGTTGTTGCAAATCATGCGCCTTACCTGTCGGACGATGTGGCAGAGGAACGCTTCGGTTTCTTCGGGTCTGTCCTCAGGGGGCAACAACAACAGCGGCCCCGTGACGAGCGAGCGGTCATCTATGTCAACAGCGAGCTCGACCAGGCCGTGGGGCGCATTTACATCGATCGGTTTTTCCCGGCTGAAAGCAAGGTGCTGGTGGGCGAGATGTTCGAGAATATTCGGGCCGAACTTGGAGAACGCATTGATAGCCTGACATGGATGACCGATGAGACCAAGGGGGCAGCGCACACCAAGCTTGCCAAAATGACTGCCAAGATCGCATATCCCGAAAAATGGACGGATTACTCAGCCCTCACAATTGCGCCAGATAGCCTGATGGACAATGTGCTGGCGATCCGTGAGTTTGAGCGCAACCGTGATCTGGCACGACTTGGCACACCGGTTGACAAAGCCGAGTGGTTCGCAGGCCCGCAGACGGTAAATGCTTTCTACAGCCCGTCCCGCAATGAAGCTTTCATTCCAGCCGGTTACATCCAGTCGCCGCTGTTTGACCCAAACGCCGACCCGGCTTTGAGCTACGGCGCGCTTGGCAGCATCATCGGCCATGAAATTGGTCATGGTTTTGACGATCAGGGCTCCAAATACGATGGCGACGGTGTGTTGCAGGCCTGGTGGTCAGAAGAGGACAGGGCAGCCTTCAACGCGCTTGGCGATGGGCTTGCTGCTCAGTTTGACCAGTATGAGCCGCTTGAGGGCCTGAACGTGAACGGGCGGCAAACCCTGGGTGAAAACATTGGCGACCTCGCCGGCATGATCGTTGCCTTTCATGCCTGGGAACGCTCATTGGACGGCGAAGAAGCCCCTGTACTTGACGGATTTACAGGTGCACAGCGCTTTTTCCTCGGCCGTGCACAGGGCAGGCGTTTCAAACGCACAGAGGAAAGCCTGCGCCAGCGGCTTTTGAGCGCACCGCACAGCCCGATGTACCTGCGCGTAAACGGCATGGCTCGCAACATGGATGAGTTCTATGAAGCTTTCGATGTTCGTGAGGGTGATGCCATGTATCTGGCACCCGAGGACCGTGTGAAAATCTGGTAGCGTTGAAAAAGCCCGGCGAACATGGTTCACCGGGCAGCGTGTTCGCGATCACTTCTAGCGTCAGTTATCCCGGCATTTTGGGGAAGGTGGGCCGCGAGACCAGCGCCTGCTGCCAACGCAGGACGTTGGTAAGTTCGGCCGGCACTGCAATCTGGGTAAAGCCCATGATGAAGAAAAGTGTCATGCCGATGATATCGGCGATTGTGAACTTGTCACCTGCAACGAAAGGCCGACCGTCTGCAATTTCCGCGTCAAGCCACGCCAGTCGCTCCACAAGGTTGCGCCGGCAATAGGCGGCATAGTCAGCGTTTTGGTCGACGCGGTATTTGAAGAATTCGATCTCGTGAAGGCCAACGTCACCGGCGACATTGAAAAGCCAAAGCTCGATGCGGCGGGTCCACATTTCGATGAAAGCCTGCTCTTCGGGTGTGCTGCCAAAAAGGCTGGGCTTCGGATGCAAGTGCTCCAGATACCTGCAGATAGCGATGCTTTCCGAAAGGTATCGCCCGTCGTCGAGCTCCAGCACGGGTACCTGCCCAAGGGCATTGACCTTCAGGAACTCTTCTGCCTGGCCGTCTCCGGCCATCAGGTCGAGCGACTGGGTCGGGATCTTGATGCCCTTTTCAGCCATGTAGATTTCCACGCGTGCGCCGTTGGGCGACAAGCCGTTGAATAGTTTCATTTTTCACTCCTCGTTCGAAACTCTGTGCGCAGTGTGAGCAGGATCAAAATATGTTCAAGAACATATTTTGATCCTGGGGTATGGTGTAAAAAAATGCAGCGGAGGAAGCCATGCCGTATAGTCCGGCCCACAAGAAAGAAGTGCGTAAACGCATCGTCGAGCAAGCACGCATCATGTTTAACCGCGACGGATTTTCTGCTGTGTCTATCGATCAGTTGATGGCTTCTGTCGGGCTGACAAGGGGCGGTTTCTACAGCTATTTTCGCAATAAGGAAGAGCTGTATGCCGAAGCGGTGGCCAGTTTTCTGAACGGGCGTGGCAAACAATGGCGTGACGAGGCCGGTGTTGAGGCCGAGAACGGCGGTCTCGATACAGTGCGCGCCATGATTGACAGCTATCTGTCGTCCGAGCACCTCAGTGATATTGATAGCCAGTGCCCGATGATTGCCTTGCCGTCTGATGTGGCCCGCGCTTCACCTGAAGTACGCGCGGCCTATCTTTCCCTGTTGCGAGCCATGTCATGGTTGTTTGAAAACAATCTGGCGGAAAACGGTGCTGAACGGCGCGAGAAGGCGCTGGCGCTCTCCGCCTTGTGCGTTGGCGGCATGGTATTGTCACGAACCATTGATGATACCAAGCTTGCAGACGACGTACGCGGCGCAGCAAAACAGACGGCGCTCAGTATGCTGGGTGTTGAAGTACAGCGCTGACAGCAGGGTTCAGACCGTCAGCGCATAATCGACTTTGAAGTCGGCGGCTTCGAGTGCATGTACGAGCGCTTGCGCATGCTCCTGATCTTTGGCTTCAATCACCAGTTCCATTTCGGTTTGCTTGAGAGAAATGGCGCCAAATTCACGGTGGTGCCGCATTTCGAGGATGTTGGTGCCGACGGATGCGACAATATCGGTCACTTTGGCCAAGGCCCCTGGTTGGTCCATCATGGTGATGCGCAACCGGGCCAGCCGACCGTCGCGAGCCATACCGCGCATAATGGCGCTTGCCAGCATTCGGCTGTCGATATTCCCACCTGAAAGCACCATGCCCACTTTGTGGCCCTTGAACAGGTGCGGATACTGCATGACCGCTGCAAGGCTGATGGCACCTGCGCCTTCGACAATAACTTTTTCGATTTCCATGATGGTGACGATGGCGCGCTCGATCTGGCGCTCCGACACGGTCACGATCTCGTCCACCAGCGCTTCAACGACTGCCTGTGTGCGCTCACCCGGCTTGTTGACGGCAATGCCTTCCGCTATCGAGATATTATCGCCTTTAAGCTTCGAGCCATCCACCCGCTCCTTCATGGCGGGAAAGGCTTCTGTCTGCACGCCGACAATGCGGATATCCGGCTTGATATGCTTGGCGATTGTTGCAATGCCGGAAATCAAGCCGCCGCCTCCGATGGGTACCACGAGCGTATCGAGGTCGGGTTCATCCTCAAGCATCTCAAGACCAACTGTGCCTTGGCCCGCCATTACAAGCGTGTCGTCAAACGGGTGAACGTACGTCAGCTGCTCGGCGTCTGCCATGTCATAGGCGGCCTGGGTTGCGGCTTCGAAATCGGCACCTGTCAGAACAACACGGGCACCCAGTTCTTCGGTGCGTTTGACTTTGTTGAACGGCGTTCCTTCCGGCATGACGATGGTGGCGGGAATGTCCAGCCGGCCTGCATGATAGCTGATGCCCTGTGCGTGGTTGCCAGCCGATGCTGCGATCACGCCCTTCGTGTCGGCGGGTAGCGACAGCAGTCGGTTGAGTGCGCCGCGCTCCTTGTAGGCGGCGGTGAACTGGAAAATCTCGAACTTCAGGTAGCATTCAGCCCCTGTGATTGATGACAGGGTTTTTGACTTGTTGAGCGGCGTCCTTACCACAGCATCCTGAATGGCAATTTCGGCTGCGTACACGTCTTTCGGGGTGACAGGCAGGGGTGAATTTTCTTGTAATTTAATTACGCTCATGATTGCGCACCTGAAATTTTATTACAGGAGGCGAGCATTGCCACAGGCGTAAAAGCCTGTCCAGCAAAAAGCTGCAGGCACTTGAAATTTTGGAATAAAATTACCTACAGAAAGCGATTGATCAATTTATCAATGGCGTCCTGAACTATTTTTTCGCGCATCAGCGGTACATGGCCGACATCAGGCACGGTGACAGCTGCAAGGTCGGGATGCTCCTGTTCCATACGCTGAAGTGTTTCCGCTGAAAGAATGTCGGAAACACCGCCGCGCAGAACCACCATGGGCAGTGTGTGCATCAGGGCAAACAAAGGCCAAAGGTCAGGCGCGGCCTGATCATCGTTTTCGTCAAAGTTTTTACGGATCGCCGGGTCATACTGAGCGACCGGTTTGCCGCCTTCATCGGCGTAGAGCATGTGCGTAAAGTCGATCCACTCCTGCTCTGTGAAATTCGGATACACACCGGGGTTCGCCGCCTTGACGGATGCGACAGCATCATCCCAGTTTTTTGGCGGTGTGCCGACCCCTACATAGGATTTGATCCGCTCGATGCCCTTCGGGTCAATTTCCGGCCCGATATCGTTGATGACTGCCGCCTTGATAACCCCGGGGTGCATGGCATTCATCATGATCGTCATCAGGCCGCCGAGCGATGTGCCAATGGTGATAACCTCTTTGAGCTGGAGATGCTCCAGAAGTGTCATCATGTCTTCAACGTAGGTTGCCGGACTGTAGCGTGTTGGGTCGGGGTCCCAGTCTGAAAGGCCGCGACCACGCTGTTCTGTACAGATGAGGCGACACCGGCCTTTCAAATGGTCGGCGATAAAGCCGAAATCCTTGGCGTTGCGGGTCAGGCCTGGCATGCAGAGAATAACCGGTGCTCCTTTCGGCGCGATATTGTAGTCGCGGAAATGCTGTTTCAGTCCATCACTATTGGTGAAATATGCGTCCAGATACTCAGCCATGCTGCCAGTCCTTGTAGGTTTCCCGAAGCTCCCGTTTGAGTATTTTCCCGTTTGGATTTCTTGGCAAGCTTTCGGTGAATATTACACCCGCGATGCGCTGTTGTTTGCCGAGCTTGTTATTCGCCCAAACGGTAATATCAGAGCTGTTGTTTTCTGCACCTGCCTGCAGAACGACAACAGCAAGAGGTGTCTCGCCCCATTTCTCGCTGGGCACGCCAATAACGGCGACGTCATTGACCGCCGGATGCGTGAACATAACCGCCTCAATGTCCTGTGGGAATATGTTCTGTCCGCCCGAGAGGATCATGTCTTTCTTGCGGTCAACAATATAAAGGTACCCATCGTCATCAAGCTTGCCAACGTCGCCTGTACGCATCCACTTGCGTCCATCCGGCGCAGTCCAGGATGCTTCAGCGGTGGCATCAGGCCGATTGAGGTAACCAGGCATGACAATACGGCCGATGCCGACGATTTCCCCTGAAATGCCCGCATCAACCTCGTTGTCATCGTCGTCAACTATTTTGATGTCTGTGCCAATGAGTGGCTTGCCGACAGACGCCATGCGGCCTGAAGCCTCCTCGGGTTCCAGCGTGGTAATAATGCCTTCCGTCAGGCCAAACAGCTCGATGACGGAAGAGGGGCCCAAGCGCTCGAACAGTTGTTTCTTGAGGTCGGCATGCAGGGGTGAGCCACAACTCATGATCGCCTGAACGCAGGACAAATCAAACTGATCGCTGTCGGGTACTTCAAGCAGGCGTTGCAGCTGGATCGGCACCATCGCAAAATTGGTGATGCGGTGCTTCTCAATCACCGACAGGGCCTTGGCTGCGTCAAAGTCCTTTTCAACAAACATGGTGCCGCCGGCAAGCAATGTACAAAGCATGCCGACCCAGCTGATATTCGAATAAAGCCCGATGGTGAAGAGAGTACGTGCAGAGCCATTGTACCTGAGGGCTATGGAGAGGTCATAGGCCCAGTCTCGCCGTCCGCGGTGAGTGTGCAATATGCCTTTGGGCATGCCGGTAGTGCCAGAGCTGTAGATCACATTGAGCGGGTCGTCGTCTTTCAGGTCAAGGTGCGGAAAGGAAGACGCGCCGTCTTGCTTTAAGGCCTCGATCTCTGCTTCACCGGCAATCAGTAGAGTCGCAGGCTTTTTAATAATGAAGCTTCGTGCGCGCTCGATTTGTTCTGTTGTCGTGAAGACAGCTGAAACATCAGCATCAACAAGCATGGCGGTGAGAGCGTCATCAGTGACAGATAGATTGATTGGCACACTGCAGGCGCCCGCTTTTATGATGCCAATCAACACTTCTACCATTGCCCGGCCATTTGACATGACAACACCAACCATGGTGCCTCTGCTTATGCCTTTGGCAATCAGCGCATTGGCGATCCTGTTGGTTTCAGCTTCAAGATCGCGCCAGCTGAGGCTGTATCCATCACCAATCAGCGCAGGCTTGTTGGCTTTCCATTTGCCGTGCAGCGACAGGATTTCAGGCAATAGAGGGGCGTGGCTGTCAAATGTACTCATTTGATCATCCTTAAGATATCCGCTGGGGTGGCCGGAGGGGGGAAGGGTGTCCGCTATCGGACCCCTCCGGCCTGGCTGCGCCGAGCCCTATCAGAAACGTAGACCTACAGTTGCTGTTACTGTAAGCGGCGGGCCATAGAACGCTGAGGCAATACCTTCCAGCCCCAGCGTTGAGGCTGTGCCGTCAGCGTTGGCGAAGTTGTAGCCCGCGACTTTGTATTGTTTGTCGGTCAGGTTTTTGCCGTGAACACCTACTTCATATCGACCGTCATCAGAAATCCAGACAATGCTGGCGTCAAACAGTGAATAACCGGGCTGATCAAGGAACTGGTTTGCCACTTCGAACTGGTGTGTCAGGCTTTTGTAGGACCAGGCCCCCAGAATTGTGAGCGTGCCACTTTCGCCGAACAAGTCGGTTGGACGGTTGTAGGACAAACGCAGGTTGGTGCTCCACTCCGGCGTGTTTTGAATAACACGTTCGTCTGATACATCCTGCAAAGAGGTTTCGCCTGAAACCGGGTCAGTAACAGCCGTGATGAACTCATCATATTCTGCGTCGATCCAGCCGAGTGCGAAGTCCGCTACAACGCTATCACCCGCGACATTGGCATCCTGGGCTAAGATAGCGCTGCCTTCGAATTCTACGCCGAAGAAGTCAGCGGCGCCTGCGTTGGTTGTGATGCCTGAGAAGCTGTCGTTGATCCCATCACCTGTCGTGTCCACGCCAATGGAGCCCGGTACCTGCACATTCGTATAGTCACTGTAGAAGACTGCGAGATTGGTATTGACCCGGCCGTCCGCCCACGATGATTTGACGCCACCTTCATAGGTTTTGATTTCTTCTGGGTCGAAATTAATAAAGTCGAAAATTTCATCCTCGGATGTGGTGCCGTCATTGTTAAGATCAGGTGCTGCCGTGCTTTGAGCACGCGGGTCAAAGCTGCCACCTTTGAAGCCTTCGCTGTAGGAGAGGTACAGTGTCTGGTCTTCGTTCGGCTGCCAGGACAGGCTCACACGAGGAGAGAAATCGGTGTATTTTTCCTCGCCGTTAAAGTCGGAGGTAGTGGCGATCAATGTGGCTGTGCCGCCAAAGGTCTCCGAGTTGCCGCCAATGAAGGTCCGGCGCAGGATCGTGGAGTTGCGGGTATCTTCGGTATATCGCCCGCCAATGTTCAGTTCCAGGTTGCTGTCCATGCCAAACGCTGCGTCCAGATCAATGCTGAAATCGCCAAAGATTGACCAGGTTTCTGTTTCGACATCACCGAGCGTATTAGCGTTCAACCCTGGTAGGCCGATCAAATCGCCAGTTTGGCCCAAAACAACGTCAAACTCATTGAAGGCGGTTGCGTCCAGATAATAGAAGCCGAACACGCCACTCACGGCGTCATCCGTATAAAGAATTTGGAACTCTTCGCTGAATTGGTCGTTTTTGTAGAGAACGGGCACATCCACGTCGGCAACAGGAAGGCTGTCAAAATCGATCTGCTGAAAGCTTTCGTCTTCCCGGTATGCGAGGATGTTCTTAATCGTGATTTTATCGTTCACTTCATATTCGATCAGTGCGGAACCACCATATTGCTCGGCTTCGTTCTTGCCGTCGATGCCCGCGCGCGTGTCGTACACGTCGTTAAGCACGGGTGCGCCGGAGAATAGTCCCGGAATTAGCCGGTGCCCTGACTTGGCATTGGAGTTGTCTTCGAGATAATCACCCGTGAGGCGGATGAACAGATCCGACGAGGGCGTGAATTCAACCGTTCCGCGGAAGGCAAGGATATCCTTGTCGTAGTGCTCGGCGCCAGTTTCAATGTTTTCGCCAAAACCATTGCGTTGCAGGTAAGCGACAGATCCGCCCACGCGTACTGTGTCGCTGATCGGTGTTTCACCTGTGGCGATGATGTCATGCTGGCCGTATGTGCCGCCATTCAGGCGCAGGCGCAGCGAAGGATCGTCACCCAGCCGTTTTGTGACATACTTGATCGCGCCACCAATGGTGTTGCGGCCATAAAGTGTGCCTTGCGGCCCCCGAAGGATTTCGACGCGCTCAACATCATAAATATCCAGCACGCCACCTTGTGGACGGTTGAGGTAGACGTCATCAATGTAAATGCCGACGCCAGCTTCGAAGCCGGCAACCGGGTCCTGCTGGCCCACGCCGCGAATGAAAGCGGTCAAAGTGGTATTGGTACCCCGGGAAACTTCCAGTGTTGTGTTGGGCGTTGTTTGTGCAAGGAAGGTGATATCCGTTGCGCCCAGCTTGTTCAGCTCAAGGCCGGTTAGGGCAGTTACAGCAATTGGCACGTCCTGCAGACTTTCGCTCCGGCGTCGCGCTGTAACAGTGATTTCTTCAAGTGAAACTGATTGCCCTTCTTGCTGGGCTATGGCTGTTTCGCCGATGATCAGTGTGCTTGCCGCCACGCCAGACAGGAGGGCTGTGCGGATCAATTTTATGGAATTCATGAGTTTCTCCCCGATGTCGAACGTGCGCTGGCTCCCATTCCGGCACACGGTCCTATTTCGCCTTCAATAAAATTCAACAAATGTTGAAAGTCAATCAAAAATTCAATGATCGTTGAAAAAATGAAATTCTGCATTGTCGCTACCTCGGGTTTTGGCTAAGAATATCAAGGAGTAACGAGGAGCTGCCGTGCCTGACGAAAGCGCAAAATCTAAGACAAAACGCAAGGACCGTATCCTGGATGCTGCTGAGGCTCTGTTTGCCAAGCATGGGTTCGATGGGGTTTCCATGAGAAAGGTGGCCGAAGACGCAGGCGTGGACTTGGCGCTGTCGAGCTACCACTTTGGTAATAAACGTGGTCTGTTTGACGCTGTTCTTTTGCGCAGAGCAGAGGTCCTTAATGAAACTCGGCTCGCTGCGCTGGAGCGCTGTAAAGCAGAAGCAGGCGAGGGCGGCCCGACGGTTGAGGCAATTATCAATGCCTTTCTGGAACCTATGCTCGCCCATGGTTATCAGGAAGATGAAGGCTGGCGTCACTATTTTGAACTGGTTGCGCAGGTCAATAGCTCCTTCGAGTGGGGTGGGCAGCTCATGACCAAATACTTCGACCCGCTTGTGCGCAAGTTTATCGACGCACTCAAGGAAGCGTTGCCAAATGCAGACCCGGCGGACCTTTATTGGTGCTATCATTTTTTGTCAGGCGCACTGACGTTGACGTTTGCCCACACGGGACGGATTGATCAGTTGTCTGACGGTATCGCCAAATCCGAGGATATGGTGGGGGCCTATGAACGTATGGTGCCCTTTGTCGCGGCTGGTTTTCGTCGTTTGTGCGACAAGCAGTAAATAGTCAAATAGGGAGGTAACTATGGGTTCACGACGATTAGGCGTGGCGATGGCCACTTGCATCCTGCTTTCAATAGGGGGAAGCGCGTCAGAGTCTGATTTTTCAACCGGTCCGCTGATCAAGGACTATGGTCCGGTGGCCATTGTGCCTGGCGCAGCCAAGCTGTCGGCTGACACAAGTTTCAAGGTGGCTTTTGACGTGACGGCGCGAGGTAACGACCAAAACCTGAACCGCAAGTTCGAGAGCGCTGCGCGTTTTCTGAATATGCATGCTGCTGTCGGGGTTGATCCCAAAAAAATGGAACTTGCCGTTGTGGTTCACGGTTCAGCAGTGCTGGATCTGACGAACGAACAACGCTACGGCGGATCTAACCCCAATGCTGAAATGATCCGGATTCTCCAGGAAAATGGTGTTCGTTTTGTCGTTTGTGGCCAGTCTGCTACCTATCAGGATGTTGGCATAGATGATTTGTTGCCGGGCGTAGAAATGGCCGTTTCCGCAATGACTGCACATGCGTTGCTGCAGCAGCATGGCTATACGATCAACCCTTTTTGAAACAGCCGATAAGGCTTGCCAGCGGCCATTTTCAGGTTAGAACAGTAACCAGTCACAGTAAAAAGTCTGAGTGGGGACAATTTCATGATCAAATACAGCATGGCCGTTGCCATGATGCTGACGCTGCCCGTCGCAGCTGACGATTTCACCATTGAGCGCCTGGAAGGCAGCCCGAATATCAATGGAGCCAGCGTGCAGGGCCTGCAGATGGCGCCGAATGGCAAGCGTATTACGTTCCTGCGCGGCAAGGCAAACAACGCGGCTCAACTCGATCTCTGGGAATTTGACATCGAATCAGGCGAATCGAGTCTCTTAGTTGATTCGAGTAGCTTGCTTGAAGGCGGCGTAGAGGTCCTGAGCGAAGAGGAAAAGGCGAGGCGCGAGCGCAATCGGGCGATCACGGGAAAGACCGGCATAGTCAGCTATTTCTGGTCTGCAGACAGTAGCACCCTGTTGTTCCCGATCAGCGGCGATGTCTATGTGCTGCCGTTGGGTGGCGATGTGAAGCGGTTGACCGATACGCCCGCCTATGAAACCGACATCAAATTCAGCCCTGGTGGCACATATGTGTCGTTTGTGCGTGATCGGGAATTGTACGCTGTAAATATTGAAAGCGGCGCTGAGACAAAACTGACCAGTGGCTCGACCGACACGATTGCAAACGGAATGGCAGAATTTGTCGCTCAGGAAGAACTCAGCCGATTTACCGGCTATTGGTGGTCGCCCGATGAAACCCGTGTGGCTTTTGAGCAATTTGACGAAAGCCGGGTGCTGATCAAGGATCGATACGAGGTGCAGCCTGATGGTGGCGTTGTGACGCTGAAACAGCGATATCCGGAGGCAGGGAGCCCAAACGTCCTGGTACGCCTGGGCATCACAACCGTTGCTGACCAATCAGTGTCCTGGGTTGATTTGGGACCTGAAGACGATATTTATCTGGCGCGGGTCAACTGGTCACCGGACAGCAAGCAAATTGCTTTACAGCGCCTGAACCGGGAGCAAACACGCCTTGATATTCTGATGGCGGACACTGGCGGCGACAGCCGCGTATTTGACACGGAAAGCTCTGACGTCTGGATCAATCTGGACAAGAATATGCGGTTTTTGAAAGACGGCACCATGATCCGCACAAGCGAGCGCACCGGTTTCAAGCATATTGTCCGGTATGATATGTCGACAGGCGCTGTTACCGCATTGACATCCGGTGATTGGGTGGTGAATGAAATCAAGAAGATCGATGAAGAAAACGGCGTTGTGTACTTCTCGGGCTTCATGGACACGCCAATTGAGCAGCACCTTTATTCTGTGTCACTGGCTGGCGGCGAGATAACCCGGGTTAGCCAGGAACGCGGCTGGCACAGTGTTACCGTTGGCTCCGATGTCTATATTGATAATTTTTCCAATCCGGAACAGCCACCTCAAGTGACAATCAAGAGCCTCGCTGACGGCAGCCTGAAGTCGACAGTGTTGGCCAATTCACTGGATGAAGATCATCCTTATTTTCCTTATGTTGAGGGCGCTGCACAGCAGTCGTTTGGCACTATAGATGCCGAGGATGGCACACCGCTTTATTACCGCATGTATACACCCCCGGTGATGGAAGAGGGCAGGCGGTATCCTGCAATACTCGCCCCTTATGGTGGGCCGCATGGCCAGCGCGTGCGCAATCAGTGGCTTGTGAACTTTAACGATATTCTGGCACGTCACGGATATGTGGTGATGGTGCTTGACAATCGAGGTATGTGGAACCGCGGACTTGCGTTTGAAGGGCATGTAAAAAATGCGATGGGAACCGTTGAGGTTCGGGATCAGGTATCGGGTGCCGAGTATCTCAAAACCTTGCCATTTGTTGATGGCGACAACATCGGCACTTGGGGGTGGTCATATGGTGGCTACATGACGCTGATGAGCATGTTCAAGGAACCAGATGTCTTCAAGGCCGGCGTTTCCGTATCGCCTGTGACTGATTGGCGCCTCTACGATACCGCCTACACGGAACGATATCTGGGTCACCCGGATGCACCCGGAGACGTATATGCCGACACAAGCGTGTTCAAATATGTGGACGGGTTCAAGGGTGAGCTCTTGCTCATTCACGGTATGGCGGACGACAATGTGTTTTTTGACCACACCGTAAAATTGCTGTCGGTTTTGCAGAATAAAGGCAAACGATTTGAACTGATGACATACCCAGGCAAGAAGCATGGTATTCGCGGCTCAAAAACAAGGTCTCATCTTTGGAATCAGGCGCTTAATTTCTTTGATCGCACCCTGAAGTAGCAAAGCGGAAGATATATGAAGAAAGGCGCTTTTTTGGCGCCTTTTTTTATAGGTTTTTTGGTCATTTGACTATTGTCAAATCACTAGGCTGCACTGTCCGTTATCGACGATAGTGGGCGGCGGGGGTGCACAGAGCCCCGCACTGGCGCATCGGAATCCCTAGTTCGCGAGCTAGCGCGGGTCCGTCGCCCACCCACTTCTCGATAAGGCGTTTAATGGTAACGCCTGTTTAGGGGTAGGCCGGTTTATTTGGGGATAAGCCATGAGCTTGGAAAATGCACTTCAACGCCCTTCGATGGTCACAAGGATCGGTATCGGAAAGGCGATTGGATTTGTTGTCGGCCTTCTGGGTTTTGTCATCGTGCCATCAATTGTACCGGACGCTCAACCCATGTTCCGCTGGGCAATATTGCTGTGGTATACGACATTCGGCGCGATAATCGGTGTTTACGGGGTCTTCACCTATCATCCGGTTCTGAAATTGCCGATGCCCTGGTGGTTTCGTGCTCCAATCGTTGGTGCATGGCTTAACTTTGTGCTGACCCTATTTATTTACGACGAACTGAAGGCCTTTATGACTGTGATGTTCGACACATCAGGCAATCTGGCTTCACCTTTCTGGTTTGTTTTTGAGGGTGCGATTATCGGATTGATGATTGGATACATGTGTACCCGATATGGTGGGGAGGGCAAGGCAACCGTCCGGGATCAAGACACCATCTAGCTTTGGTGTGCGCGTTTGTCGCACCCAGAATTATGTAGCTATTGCATGGCGTTAGATATTCTTGACTGAATTAATCCTGATTTAGTCTTGAAGCTTCCGCTGAACCGACCATATACAGGTCATGAACGACGCAATTGCATCTGTCTGTTTGCGCTGGAGCTGACCCTCCCCCACCTCCCCCTTCAGTCACTTCGGGGCAGGCAGACATGATACAGCGGGCCGAAGTTGAACCATTCAGCTTCGGCCCATTTTTTGTCTGCTCTCCACTTTTTACTTTCATCCAGCGGTGAAATCGCTAGGGTGCGCGGGCAATTTTGTGCCGGGTTTGCATCCGGGCCGCCATGTCTGGACGAATTAATGGCCTTTGATCAGGAAATCGAAAAAAGACGCACTTTTGCGATCATCTCTCATCCCGATGCGGGTAAGACCACACTGACGGAAAAGCTCCTGCTTTTTGGCGGTGCCATTCAGGCGGCGGGTGAGGTCAAGGCGCGCGGCGAACGTCGGCGCGCCCGGTCTGACTGGATGAAAGTGGAGCAGGAACGCGGTATCTCCGTTGCGTCGTCTGTAATGACATTCGATTATGAAGGCCATACGTTCAACCTTCTGGACACCCCAGGCCACGAAGACTTTTCGGAAGACACCTATCGTACGCTTTCCGCGGTGGATAGTGCCGTTATGGTGCTGGACGCAGCCAAGGGTATCGAGACGCAAACGCGCAAACTGTTTGAAGTGTGTCGTCTGCGCGACATGCCCATCACAACCTTCATCAACAAAATGGACCGGGAGGCGAAAGATCCTTTTGAGCTTCTTGATGAAGTAGAGCAAACCCTGGCGCTTGATGTATCACCCGCCAGCTGGCCCATTGGCATGGGTCGGGATTTTCTCGGGTGCTATGATCTGATTCTGGATCAGCTTATTTTATTTGGTCGCAGCAAGGGAGACCAACTCGCTGAGGGCATCAAGTGTAGTGGTCTGGACGACCCCAAACTGGACGAGTTGCTGCCTGACCATGCCGTAGCCAAGTTGCGTGAAGATGTGGAAATGGTTCGGGAGCTTTGCCCGGAGTTTGATCTGCAGGCTTACCTTGAGGGCACACAAACACCCGTGTTTTTCGGGTCGGCTATCAATAATTTTGGTGTTCAGGAACTTCTGAAGGGCGTAGGGGAGTTTGCACCCAAACCAAGGCCGGGAAAGGCTCTGGAGCGTTCAGTCGACCCCATGGAAGACAAAGTCTCCGGGTTTGTTTTTAAAATTCAGGCGAACATGGACCCCAAACACAGGGACCGTATTGCATTTCTGCGGCTGGTTTCAGGAAAATTCAGAAAGGGCATGAAACTGCGTCATGTGCGTAGTGGCAAGACAATGGCCATCCACAATGCGCAACTGTTTCTTGCTCAGGACCGCGAAGTGGCTGAAGAAGCGTTTGCTGGCGACATCATGGGCCTTCCCAACCATGGAAACCTGCGCATCGGAGACACACTTACAGAAGGTGAAGTGGTCCGCTTCACGGGTGTGCCATCCTTTGCGCCCGAAATCCTGCAAAAGGTGCGTGCTGAAGACCCGATGAAGGCGAAGCACCTCGGCCGTGCTCTGGAGCAATTGGCGGAAGAGGGTGCTGCGCGTGTATTCAAGCCGTATTTGGGCAGTGATTGGGTTGTGGGCGTTGTGGGTCCTCTGCAGTTTGATGTGCTTTCAGACCGCATTCGCACCGAATACCAGGTTCCCTGCAAATTTGAACCCACCACTCTAATGACGGCAGAATGGATCGAGGGCGACGCCCGGGAGGTCAAGGCTTTCACAGACCAGAACCGGGCCTCTATGGCAACCGATCATGCAGGAGCACCTGTATATCTCGCGCGTAACAATTGGCACCTCGACAAAGCCAAGGAAGACTTCCCGTCGTTACGGTTCCTGCGGACCAAAGAAGAAGTCTACTAGCGACTATTTCTGTGGGCGCCAGTCTACCGCCCAGTCTGGCCGTAATGGGTCGGATGCGACATCTTCTATGTAGGCGATCATGATGGTATGCAATTCTTCTGCTTTCCCGGGTCGGCTTTGCCTGAGATCATTCAGTTCAAACCTGTCCTCGGAAAGATTGTAAAGCGCCATCGGGTTGGCGTTTGCGTCCGCAAGTAACTTCCAGTCGCCGTCCAGAACCACATAATGGGGTCCCCCCGCAGCCGCCGGGAACGCCCAGAACAAAGGTTTGCTGCGTTCAATAGGGCGACCTTCAAACGCCGCTGATACATCAACACCGTCGATGGCTCTGTCTTTGGGCATGCCGAGGTTCAGCAAGCTGGCAATTGTCGGAAAAATATCATATCCGCTGACCGGCGCATCTGACGTGGTACCTTCCGGGATATGGCCGGGATAGCGGATAATGCCTGGCACACGAATGCCACCTTCATACAGGTCGGCTTTGCGGCCGCGAAAGCCGCCTGTTTCGCCGTAAAGGTTGACCTCCCACCAAGCGCGCCAGTCCATTGTTACCGGGCCATTGTCACTCAGAAAAAACACCATTGTATTGTCGGAAAGGTCAGCTTCATCCAGGTATTCCATCAGGCGCCCCACCTGATTGTCCAGGTGACTGACATTGGCATAGTATTCGCCAGGGCCACGCGCTTCCAGGCCTTGAGGATAGTCGGGTTGGCCGTTCACTACAGGTATTGGTTCACCCTTCGTATATCGTTTGTATTTATCGAGGAACTCTTTCGGGCTGTGGATGGTGGCATGCGGTTCGATGAAAGGCACATACAGGAAAAACGGTTTGTCTTCCTTGCGTTCCCGCAACCAGCGGGTTGCCTCATCTACCACTATCTGGGCAGCAAACCCCTTAACTTCGCCAAGCGGTTCACCGTTTGCGTAGAAGTTGGTCGGGTTGTTTTGATGTGGCAACGGAAACGCATGCAAAACATAGGCATGATCAAACCCGTGATCGGATGGCTGGGCTTGGTCAGTGCGGTCGAGACCACCGTTCAGGTGCCATTTTCCGACAATGGCCGTGTCATAGCCGGCCTTTTTCAACCAGGTCGCAAGCGTCACTTCCTGTTCGGACAGATAGGCGTTTGTATTCTGCGGTATCCAGCTTTTGATCCCGGTTCGGTATGGTGTGCGGCCGGTTAACAGGGCGGCACGCGAAGGCGAGCACAAGGGTGACGGTGCATAAAAGGCCGTCATCCTCAATCCTTCGCTGGCAAGCTGGTCGATATGAGGTGTTTCAATAATTGGGTGACCATATGAGGCCAGATCGCCGTAGCCCAGATCATCCACATACATAAGCACAATGTTGGGCCGTGCTGGCGGCTCACTGCTTTGTTGCGCCAAAACGGCGTTGGGCAGGACGAAACAGAACGCGGCAATGGTTATCCATAGGGTCTTCATACGTGTCTCCGGTCTTCGCGCTTCGAAAACATTATCACGCGGTGCCCCATTTGCGAACGTTTGGTTGAGCCAACAACGAGCGAAGTGTTTATTGATAACGGTCAAGGCACAAATGATGACTGTACCACAACTATTGACAAGCCGGACTTGAGCTTCATCATGGAGATAGAAAGCGGAACAGGGGGGAAATGGGAGAAGAACTCGAAAGATCCAGCTTTGACGACGACGACTTCAGGGAGTTCGTCGCAAGAATGCGGTCGGAGACGGACCTACTGCGAGAGTGGGAACGTGACGGTAAGTTTTCTCGTGGTCCGGCGACGTCGGGGTTTGAACTTGAAGCGTGGCTTGTAGACAAGGATGCAAGGCCTGCAGCTCAAAACAAGGCGTTTCTGGATGCAGTTGATCATTCGATGGTCGTTCCGGAACTTTCTTCCTTCAATGTGGAATTCAACGGCAACCCTGAGCAGTTGACCGGGCACGGCCTTTCCCGGCTTCAGACGGACCTGGAAGACTTGTGGCGGCATGCGGTTGGGGCGGCCGATAGCATTGGCCTCAGACTGGCCATGATAGGAATTCTGCCAACCGTTCAAGATACGGACCTTTGCATTGAAAACATGTCGGATGGCAACCGATACAAAGCCCTAAACGAGCAGGTATTCCGCCTTCGCAAGGGACGTCCGATCAGGCTTGAAATAGAAGGTGAAGACAAGCTTGATAGCAAGCATATGGACGTCATGCTGGAAGCGGCTGCTACCTCTTTCCAGATTCATTTGAAAGTTTCGGCTGGTCGAGGTGCCGATTATTATAATGCGTCAAAACTGGCTTCCGCGCCCTTGGTTGCTGCATCAGCTAATTCTCCCTACCTGTTTGGCAAAAACCTCTGGGCGGAGACCCGCATACCCCTGTTTGAACAGGCAGTATCGGTTGGGGATTGGGATTACGCGGAGCGGGTTACGTTCGGCGTACGATACATTGAGGATTTTTTGTCGGAGGTGTTTGTCGCAAATCGTCAGCGCTATCCGGTTTTATTGCCGCAGGTCAAAGATACACCAGCAGACAAGCTTGCTCATCTCAGGCTGCAAAACGGCACGATCTGGCGTTGGAACCGACCACTCGTTGGTTGGGATGAAGATGGCAGCCCGCATTATCGAATTGAACAGCGTGTTGTTCCTGCGGGTCCAACCGTTCTTGATTCAATGGCCAATGCGGCATTCTTCTATGGACTGGTCACCTACCTTGCAGAACACGAGACTCCCCCTCACGAGAGGGCACAGTTTTTCACCACACGGGATAATTTTTATGACTGTGCCAAACATGGCCTTGACGCAAAAATCAGGTGGGACCACATCGATAACCGGCGGGTTGACCACCTCATACTCGACGTTTTTCTACCGATGGCGGAAGAGGGTTTGAAGCAACACGCAGTAGACCCGCTGGATGTCCAGCGTTACCTCGGCGTAATTGAACAACGATGTAAAACGGGACAAAACGGCGCCAGTTGGCAGCGTAGTTTTGTCAAAAAGCACGGAATAGGGATGTCGGAAATGCTTGAGGCTTATATGCTCCGTCAGGAAACGGCTATCCCTGTTCATGAGTGGCCATTGTGACGGTACTGCGCCATTATGACGGTGTGCCAGACGGTCTCCTTGATGCGACTTCAATTGAAGCTGCCAAAGTCCTGGGGGGGCCTTCACTTCTATATCTTGAAGGCGCGCGGACACCACCACTGTTTGTGACTGTACTGCAACACGGCAACGAACCGACCGGCTTCGAGGCTGTTCAGCTGATCCTGCGGAAGTATCAGGGGAAAAAACTCCCACGCACCATGTGGCTCTTTGTTGCCAACGTCGATGCGGCTGCCAGTGGACTGCGCACGCTGCCGAAGCAACAGGACTATAATCGATCCTGGCCAGGAACTCCCGCCGCACAATCTCCAGAAGCCAGCCTGATGCGTGAGGTAGTTGATACCGTCGCTGCAGGGCCACTTTTTGCCAGCGTTGACCTGCACAATAATACCGGCAGCAATCCTCACTATGGGTGCGTCAATCACCTTTCGCCTCCCTTTTTGCAGCTTGCAACCCTGTTTGCCCGTACCGTTGTATTTTTCCAGCAACCGCTGGGTGTGCAGTCACTGGCCATGGCTCAACACTGCCCGGCAGTGACACTTGAATGTGGTCAGGCTGGCGAAAATGCTGCCCTCCAGCATGCCACCGAATTTGTGGATGCCTGTTTGCATTTGCATCACATTCCAAAACATGCCGTGTCACCACACGATGTTACCCTGCTGAAGACGGTTGCTGTCGCAAAGATGAGGCAAGGTGTGAGTTTTGGGTTTGGGGATGCCAGTGCCGATGTTCGCTTCAGGGCTGATCTGGATAAGCTAAATTTCAGTCAGCTTGAGCCAGGAGAATTTCTGGCTGATTTAGCGCCGGATATGCCTATACCCATAGAGGTTTTTAATGATGACGGTGACGAAATTGGTGACCGCCTTTTTGAATTAAAACAAGGTCGGCTGTTGGTCAAAAAGCCGGTTACTCCCTCTATGGCGACGCTCGATACCACCATCATTGAACAGGACTGCTTGTTTTATGTGATGGAAACCATGGCGCTGAGCGATGAGGACGATCACACCCCCTCGGAAATTCAGATTTGAACATCGCGTCACCCGTTTGGGTGAGGGCATTCCGGCGTCTGCATGTTACCCTACGCCATTAGATCAAAGCAGGAGGTCAACATGGCGGAAGAGGGTAAGGTTACAGGTATTGGAGGTGTTTTTGTTAAAAGCAAAGACACGGAAGCCCTGGTGAAATGGTATCGGGAAGTTCTTGGTTTCCCCTTTGATGGCTATGGGGCAAGTTTCCTGATGCGCGAGCACGATGAGCCGGATTCAGAAGGGTACAATGTCTGGGGTCCCTTCAAAGCAGATACTGACTATTTTGCGCCGTCCGACAAAGAATTCATGATCAATTTGCGGGTGCGCAATCTGGATGCTTTGATGGAGCGGTTGTTGGCTGCAGGTATTAAGGAAGTCAAACCGCGAGAAAGTCATGACTATGGCAAGTTCGCCTGGATTGTTGACCCTGAAGGAACAAAGCTTGAGCTATGGGAACAGGTTGGTCCAGTGCCAGAGACCAATCCGGAAGGGGTTTAGAGAGCGGTCGCATACCGCGCCGCACGGATTCAGGAACCCAAAAAACTGCGTGCCCACACCAGCCCGGTCTGGCAGGCCGCGCGAAGCTCTGCTGCGGGAATAGCGGGCGCAAACTGGGCACCCGCGTCCTGATAGGTTGCCGAGCATTGATCGAGCAGGACAAGATAGTCGTTCATTGCCTCTGTTCTGGGGGCTCCAAACACGAGCGTGCCGCCGGTCTTGCAAGCGCGTGCCTGCTCAAGCGTGACAAACTCATTGTTACACATGCGCTCCAGCTGTTTCGAAAACTCGATAAATCGGGCGGCCTGGTCCGGCTGAGCGGTCGCCATGGGTGTGCCAATCAGCAAAATTAGTCCTACAAGATATTTCATTTCAGTTCCCTGTACTGAGTATTGTCGGCTGACCATCGGCAATGCAGGCTTTGTGCCGTTTGTTGTTAGCGTGTCATTTCACGTGCTGGCTGACAAGAATTGTATTGAAGTTCCGACTTCTGTATCTTGCAGCCGTGAAGCCTAACATTTGCTGCCGAAGGGGATGACGGCATGAAGAAAATTGTCGCGCTTGGCGCAGTACTGCTGATTTTGTGGTTTTTGTTCAGCCCGGCACCAATAGATCCGGTTTCGTGGCAGCCGCCCAAGGATAGGGGGTTTGTTGAAGAATTCGAAGAAAACGATGTTCTGACCAATGCTGAGGTTTTCCCGGTTCTGGAAAGCCAGGGACCAGAGGATGTTGCTGTTGACCGGTATGGACGCATCTACGGTGGATTGCATGACGGTCGCATAGTGCGCTTCAGCTACGATGGTGTTGTTCAGGAAACATTCGCAACGATAGAAGGCGGACGGCCGCTTGGCCTGCACTTCGATGCAGGTGGCAACCTGATTGTTGCGGACGCCTGGAAAGGCCTTTTGTCCATAGATGAAGACGGCACCATATCTGTTCTTTCAACCGGGCATGGTGGCAGGCCATTTGCCTTTGCAGATGACCTTGATATCGCATCCGATGGTAAGATCTACTTCTCCGATGCCAGCGACACCTATAATCAGCCTGACTATCTCTTGGATTTGGTTGAAGCGCGTCCTCACGGACGATTGCTGGTTTTTGATCCGTCAACGGGCGAAACCGATATGCTGCTTGACAACCTGTACTTCGCCAACGGCATCGCGCTCTCGCAAAACGAGGATTTTGTTCTGGTGAATGAAACGGGCTGTTACCGAATAACCCGTTACTGGTTGAAAGGGGAAAAAGCGGGAACAAGCGATATATTTGTCGATAATTTGCCCGGATTTCCGGACGGCGTGTCGTCAAATCGGCAGGGAACTTTCTGGCTGGCATTGCCGTCGCCCAGAAACCCCAAAATGGATGAGATGCACCCCAGCACCTTTACGAAAAAACTTGTGACCAAACTGCCTACATGGATGCAACCGGGGGCTATCCGCCGCGGGACAGTCGTTGCGCTCAATGAGCAAGGACAGGTGACGGCTGCGTATCATGACTCGGCCGGAGACCGCGTGTATATGATCACCTCCGTTGAAGAAGTCGGGGATTATCTGTATCTCGGCAGTCTGGAGGCGCCTTTTGTCGCGCGAATGAAACTGGAAGACTTGCGTTAGGGAGAGCGTTTAGCCTGCGCCCGGCGGCGGCGTGCCAAAACTCTGTACAAGGGAACCGACAACCAGATTCCAGCCGTCTACCAGCACAAAGAAAATCAATTTGAATGGCATGGCAATCATCACGGGCGGCAGCATCATCATGCCCATGGACATCAGGATTGACGCAACCACCATGTCAATGACGATAAAGGGCACATAGAGCAGAAAGCCAATCTCGAAGGCGCGCCTGATTTCGCTGATCATAAAAGCGGGAACAATCGTTGTAAGCGGTACGTCGGCGGCGTTCACTGTCGAGCTGTCGCCTCCAGACATATCGACAAACAGTGCCAGATCCTTCTCTCGTACGTGCGTGAGCATAAAATCCTTTAGAGGGGCTGTTGCGCGGGTAAAGGCTTCCGTCTCGTCAATCTCCTGGTTGATCAATGGTTCCACGCCTGCGTTGTAGGCTGCTGTCAGGGTTGGAGCCATAATGTAGCCTGTCAAAAACAGGGAAAGCGAAATCAAAACGATATTGGGCGGGCTCTGCTGTGTGCCCATCGCACTTCTCAGAAGTGAAAATACAATGATCATGCGTGTAAAGCTTGTCATCATAACGAGAATACTGGGCGCCAGGCTGAGAACAGTCATGAGCAGAATAAGCTGGACTACCCGTCCCGAGAGATTGCCTTCATCCCCCAAATCCAGATTGATGGATTGAGCCAGCGCATCACCTGCACCAAAAATCATCAGAATGATCGCCAACGGTGCGGCGAAAAGCCCTAATCTCCAGAGGGTTTTCCTGCTGGGTAGCGGGGTTTTAACATTCATTCTAGTCACGGCCACTTGGCATCTCCATTCCTGGTGGTGTCGGTGGCGCTTCTTTTTCTGCTACCTGTTTTACCCCGTCGGCGCCGAAAGCAAGCAGATAGTCGGTGCCCCGCCAACGGGCGACGACCAGTTTAGTGCGAGCATCGATCATTTTACTTTCGAGAATCTCGAGCTCTTTGGTTGACTTTCCAAACTTGGGTTGTCCCGGCATAAAACCAAAGCGGCGTATACTCCAGGCGAACAGACCAAGTAACCCGAGCACAAAGATCAAGGCAGCAAATGCGCCAAAAACATCCTCCACCATCAGGTTGAACCTTTCGCTTGAGAACTATCGCTGGTTTTGTCAGTCATAACCAACTCGCCGGTCTCTCCGTCAACCATTGCATCGGCAGCGCTTCGCGTGGCTTGCGGTATTTCCTCTTCAAGGTTGTCATCGTTGGCTCCAGCAAGTTTCTGATTCTCCGAATACACTCTTTCGAGCACCAGCGAAATCGCATGAAGAGCCTCAAGGGGCACAGGGCTATCAACGTCAAAGGCGTCCAGAAGTTCCGTCAAATCCTTGTCTTGGCGAACCTTCACGCCTTCGGCAAAAGCAATGTCGAGAATACGTTCTGCGACTTCTCCCTCGCCTTTGGCAACAATCCTGGGCGGCGTTGGCGTGTCAAGCTCATGGCCCTGTTGCGCTGCTTTGATCGCAACAGCCTTGACCGGCTTGTCAATGCTTTTGTCGTCGGAGTTCATGGCGCAATAGAGCGCTAGTTCCGAACAAAATGCAAGCAAACGACGGCTATGTTACGCCAAAAAAAATTAGGAATGCATTTGCCGCGTTTGCAACTTGTTAACCTTATTTGTGTCATGGTACGCTCGAAAAAAGAATACCGGAAAACCGGCTATGCCCGGTGAAAGAAAATAACATGGACCTGACATCGATCCCCTTGATGGCGGCACTCAAGAAGCGAATGCAATGGTTGCACAGCAATCAGTCCGTTCTCAGCCAGAATGTAGCCCATGCAGATACACCTGGTTACAAGGCGCAAGAACTGGAAAAGCAGGACTTTTCAAGCTTGGTGGATGATCTGTCAGGCTCGGAAAAAGGCATGCGCACAGCGCCGTCTACAAAATTAAGGACAACTGATGCACGCCACATGGCACCTGGGGGATCCATGGCGGACTCACCGGATGCGAAAGAGATGAAAGGCGGCGAGGAATCGCCCACAGGCAACACTGTTGTCCTGGAAGAGGAAATGTTGAAGGTAGCTGACAACCAGATGCAATATGGCATGGTGGTCAACTTATACAAAAAGAACATGGGGCTATTGAAAATAGCTTTGGGTAAAGGTGGCGGCCGCTAGAAGGCGGTTGGCGCACGATAGGCGGCTTTTGTCGCGGTGCTGAGGGTCATATGGATCTAAAAAAGGCGATGTTGGCATCGGCGTCCGGTTTGCGGGCGCAGTCGGTGCGGATGAGGGTTATTTCTGAAAATATAGCTAACCAGAATTCGGTCGCTTCTTCGCCGGACGACGACCCGTACCGGCGCAAAATTGTAACCTTCCAGTCTGAACTTGATCGAACGCACGGCGTTGAGGTGGTTAAAGCGGGCGATATCGCGTTTGACCAGAAAGAATTCACAAAGAAATACGACCCGGGTAATCCTGCAGCTGACCCTGCAGGATATGTGAAGCAATCGAACGTCAATGGTCTGGTTGAAATGATGGACATGCGTCAGGCTCAGCGGACCTATCAGTCCAACCTCAATGCAATGGAAGCAAGCCGTCGTATGATGACGTTGACACTTGATCTGTTGCGCTAATAATCCGAGGTAAATACTGCGTGTTGGGAGCAGGGGTATGAACGTAAAACAAATGGATGCTGTAAACGCTTACGCTCAGGCGTCGAAGCAAATGCAGCAAGGTCTTGGCGGTGCGAGTGACGGCGCACAGGATGGCCTTAAAGGCGAGTCGGCTTTTTCGTCACTGGTGACGGAATCACTGGGTGAGGTGAAGCAGGCTGCACATGGGCTGGAGGCAACAAGCGCAAAAGCTCTTGTGGATCAGGCAGATATTGTTGACGTGGCAACTGCGGTTTCAAACGCTGAAACAGTCGTAGAGACTGTGGTCACGGTTCGTGATAAGGTCATCGGCGCCTATAATGACATCCTGAAGATGCCGATCTAGCGTTAAGGCCATGTCGGCGAACAACATCGGGAAAAGACACCCATGACCGGCCCAGAAGTTTTAGATGTAGCCCGCCTTGCGCTTGTCACACTGATCACAACCTCCGGGCCCATTTTGGCCGTTGGGCTCACAGTTGGCCTTTCCATTGCTCTGTTCCAAACTATTACCCAGCTTCAGGAAATGACGCTGACCTTCGTGCCCAAGATCATCGCCGTGTTCTTATCCTTGCTGATCCTGTTTCCCTATATGGGGCGCAATCTTGCGGACTTGATGGTCCAGATAACCGATCGCATAGCGGCGGGCGGATAGAGTATGCTCGGCGAGGTTCTGCCAGCTGAGGCTTTTACCTTTATGCTTATCATGATGCGCATGGCACCACTTGTCATGCTGATGCCAGTATTGGGCGACCGCTCCATACCGCCGCGTGTGCGTACCGGGTTTGCGCTTGCATTGTCCGTCATTCTCTACGGTATTCATGGCGATAAAATTCCGCCAATGCCTGCGCAGACTTTCGAGCTGTTTACACTTATGGTTCAAGAGCTGCTGATCGGATCAATGCTGGCTCTCACTGCAAGAATTCTCCTGAGCGCGACACATACTGCGGGCACCGTTATTGCTTTCCAATCCGGCCTTGCCGCGGCGCAATCCTTTGACCCGGCCCAGGGCAGCCAGAGCGTGATTGTTGCATCGTTCGTTTCACTAACCGCGATAACAATGATTGTCGTGACCGATTTACATCATGTGATGATTGAGGGGTTTGCGCATAGCTACATCAAATTTCCAGTGGGAGAGGTAATCCCCTACGAGGATTTTGCGTCGATCATTACAAGATTCGTTGCAGACAGCTTTACACTAGGTTTCCAGCTGGCAGCCCCCTTCATTGTGTACGCCATGATTTTCAATCTCAGCCTGGGACTGGTCGCTCGTATGGTTCAGGGCTTTCAGGTGTTTTTTATCGGAATGCCTCTGAATCTTTTCATGGGGTTCGTTTTGATGTCCTTGTTGATTGGCGGTATTATACAGCTGTTTCTTGAGCGCTTTGAAGCGCATTTGCTTTCGTTTCTGGGGTAGAAGATGGCCGACGAAGACGACAGCCAGAAGACCGAAGAGCCCACGCCCAAAAAACTGGAAGAGGCACGTAAGAAGGGTGAGGTGACGCAAAGCCAGGAACTTAAAACCTGGTTTATGCTCGCAGCAGGTGCGGCAGTGCTGGCCGGTGCCGGATCCACGATAGCTGTTGGTATACGGAACCCGCTGATGGGCTACATGGGCCGCATCCACGAGATTGAGTTGGAGAGAACGGGTACCCTCAATGTGTTGATGGGGTTGATGTATGATGTGTTTCTCGTGCTGATGATCCCTTTCAGTGTGTTTATTGTGGCAGCGCTCGTAGGTAACCGGGTGCAGCATTCGGGTGTCTTCACGCTGGAAAAGCTGAAGCCGGATATTTCGAAACTGAACCCGGTTAACGGTTTGAAGAAATTTACGTCTTCAAAAATGCCGGTGGATTTTGCCAAGACGATCGGCAAACTTGCGGCGCTGTCGGTGATCGTCTTCATAATTGTGTATCCTGAGCGATCACGGCTTGACGTGATTATGCTGCTGCCACCCATCGAGGTGGTAAAATTTATCCATGTGATGGCGATCAAACTGGTTTTGGGCGTGTTGATCCTGCTCACTATCATTGCTGCCAGTGACTATTCCTATCAGAAGTATCAGCATCATAAAAAGCTGCGCATGACCAAGCAGGAAGTGAAAGACGAGCGCAAACAAACTGACGGTGACCCCAAAGTTAAACAGAGGCTGCGTTCGATCCGCATGGAGCGGCATATGCAACGTATGATGGCCGCAGTCCCGCGCGCTGACGTTGTTATCACAAACCCGACCCATTTCGCGGTTGCGCTTGAATACAGGCATGGTGAGATGGATGTGCCGGTGTTGATTGCCAAGGGTATTGACGATGTTGCCATGCGCATTCGGGAGGTCGCCGCCGAGCATGGTGTACCTTTCGTCGAAAACCCACCGCTTGCTCGAGCGCTTTACGCATCGGTAGAGCTGGATCAGGAAGTGCCGCCAGATCACTATAAAGCAGTCGCGGAAGTTATCAGTTACGTTATGAAGCTCAGGCGCTCGGGTCTTGCGCCACGGGTAAAAGCGTCCTGATTCCAGAATCAGATGGAACTGTATCGCATCCGGAAGCACTGTTGAGCGGACTGAGACCTTGCGTCGATGTTTCTATCACGGTTAAGGTTTGCATGACCCCATGCGGGCGGCAATCAACAATGAAGATGTTTGAAACGAAACCCTATGGATAGTCAGCTTCCCCAGCCCATTCGCGACGCTTTGATGAACAATGAAGTCAAGTCTGGCTTGCGCTTGCTGGCAATGGCGCTCTCCGGGTTGCTGGGCGCCGGTGGAGTCTCGGTTATTGTCTATTTGTTTTGGGGGGATGCTGCCGCCGTAGGCGTTGGTGGTCTCACACTTGTCATAACCGCGCTTATCCTGATAAAGGCGCTCAGAAGTCTGGACCGACCTATGGTAGGCGGAGAACGCGTGGATCGGGAACTCCTGCAGAATCTTGTGGCAATGGACCGGCGTGCGTTGATCGTGACCCAGCTGGATGGCGTTGCCCTTGCTGCCAATCTCGCGTTCGAACAGCTCAATGAAAAACCCGTACAGCGATTGCAGGACATGGTGGTTGGCGACGAAGGGCGGCAGGCGATCAACGCTGTTTTAAATACTGTCAGACAGGCCGGAAACGGCGCAGCGCAGATCGACTTGTCAGAGGATATCGATGATGAGCTCACGCTCGTGGGTAAGCGTGTTGGCAATCACCTGATCTGGCAAGTGTCGCGTCAAAATGAACGGGCGCGGCTGGACCGAGAGAAAACCATGGTATCGGGCTGGGCGGCGCCGGTGTTTGAAAAACTTGAGTGTGGTGTTGTGCTGGAAGACTCCAGCGGTCGCATTCATTACGCAAATGACGTGATTTTGGGTTGGCTTGGCATTGAGGACAAGGAAACCCTGCCGCTGAAAATTCAGTTAAAAGCTCAAAACAGCCAGTTGCTCGTTGGAGGTCGGCAGCGCATTGATGTGGAAGTCACCAATATTCCCCTGAGTGCGCGGGAAGAGGGCCGGAAAATTGGGCAGTATCGGTTTGTCCGACGCCTGGATCAAATGCGCAGCAGTTTGATGCCCATCGAACGCGAATTTCTGATTGATCCCATTCTGGATGCTGCCCCGATTGCCATCGCTATTGTCGAACGAGACGCTAGCCTCAAGGAGTTTAACCAGCCGCTTAAGTTGCACCCGTCAGGCGTAAGGGTGAGAGGGGGGGCTGACATCCTTGAAATCGTTGTTGAAGAAGACAGGGAAGCCCTGAAGGAGCTCATCGAGTTTGCGCATGACGGCAGACCGGCATCCGCGCCGCTGGATGTAACCTATAGTGGTTTGCCAGAGCGGGTAGGGCAGGTATATTCCACCTCAATTGCTAAAGGTGACGCCAAATATGCCATTTTATATTTGGTGGACACGACGCAGGAAAAAAGCTTTGAGCGACAATTTGTGCAAGCGCAGAAGATGCAGGCGGTTGGTCAGCTGGCCGGCGGCGTGGCTCACGACTTCAACAATTTGCTGACAGCAATTATAGGCTTTTGTGATTTGTTGCTGGTCCGCCACGACGCAGGTGACCAGTCCTTCTCCGACATTATTCAGATCAAACAGAATGCCAACCGCGCGGCCAATCTTGTGCGGCAACTGTTGGCGTTCTCGCGCCAGCAGACACTGCGGCCAAAAGTGCTGGATGTAACTGATGTTCTTGCGGATCTGTCGAGCCTGATCCGCCGACTGATTGGCGAGACCATAGAGCTGAAAGTTATCCATGGGCGGGATCTGCCGGCAGTCAAGGTTGACCAGGGACAGTTGGAGCAGGTGATTATCAATCTTGCCGTGAACGCGCGCGACGCCATGTCAAGCGGGGGGCGGCTTGAAATGCGTACCCAGCTTGTCAAGCAAGACGACCCTTTGGTGGAAAAATACGATGTGCTGGTGCCCGACACTTACATCCTCATTGAAGTGGAGGATACGGGGTGCGGTATTCCCGAGAGTAACCTCACCAAGATATTTGAACCGTTTTTTACCACCAAGGAAGTGGGAGAGGGGACAGGCCTCGGGCTGGCAACCGTATACGGCATTGTCAAACAGACTGGTGGGTTTGTTTTTGTGGAATCGGAAGTGGGCAAGGGCACCAAGTTTTTGCTGTTGCTGAAAGCGCACGAGAGTGAAAACGAGTCCGAGGACAGGGAGAGTGTGCCTGTGGATGCGCCCGCTCAGGATTTGACCGGCAAGGGAACCATTCTGATTGTCGAGGACGAAGACCCGGTGCGCATGTTTGCACGGCGGGCGCTTGAAAACAAAGGCTATCGGGTTCTGGAGGCTGATTCCGGTGAAGCAGGTCTGGACATCCTGAATTCCACGGAAGGGGAAATCGATCTCCTGATCACTGACGTGGTGATGCCCAATATGGATGGTCCGGCTCTGGTGAATGAAGCGCGCAAGAAGCGCCCGGACGTGCCGGTGATTTTCATTTCCGGTTATGCAGAAGATATGTTCCGTAAAGACCTTGAGGCGGAGGAGTTTCAGTTTCTGCCGAAACCCTTTACGCTCAAGGATCTGGCCGAAAACGTCAAAGAAATTCTAGGCTGAAACGTTTAAAACCACCAATAAATCAATGTTATAGCTTTTAGGATTCGGGTGGCTAACGTCGCGAGAACAAAAGGTGAATATTTCTTCTTGGCAAATGAGAACAAAGTGTGTACAAACATTCCATTGCAAGCACACACTGCCTATGGAATAAGGAGACCCGATAATGGCTATGCCAGATCTTCAGTTGGTTAAAGGAGCATCCATGGACAAGAGCAAAGCGCTCGAGGCGGCGCTCGGTCAGATTGACCGCGCGTTTGGCAAAGGGTCAGTTATGAAACTGGGCCAGCGAGACAGCAGCATTGAAATCGAAGCGATTTCCACTGGCTCGCTTAACCTTGATATTGCTCTCGGTATCGGTGGGTTTCCAAAAGGCCGTATTATCGAGATTTACGGCCCGGAAAGTTCCGGTAAAACGACCCTGGCACTTCACGCAGTTGCCGAAGCGCAGAAAGCTGGTGGTATAGCGGCATTCGTTGATGCCGAACATGCACTTGATCCAGTGTATGCCCGTAAAGTTGGCGTGGATGTGAACGAGTTGCTCATCAGCCAGCCGGACACCGGCGAACAGGCGCTTGAGATAGCGGACACGCTGGTGCGTTCCGGTGCGATTGACATTCTGGTTGTGGATAGTGTGGCAGCGCTTACGCCCCGCGCCGAGCTGGAGGGCGAGATGGGTGACAGTCATGTTGGCCTTCAGGCGCGCCTGATGAGTCAGGCACTGAGAAAACTGACGGCTTCAATTTCCAAATCCAATACGATTGTTATTTTCATTAACCAGATTCGCATGAAGATTGGTGTGATGTACGGCAGCCCGGAAACGACAACAGGGGGTAATGCTCTCAAGTTTTATGCGTCTGTCCGGCTTGATATCCGGCGTATTGGGCAGATTAAGGAAAAAGATGACATCGTCGGTAATGCGACCCGTGTAAAAGTGGTGAAAAACAAAGTTGCGCCGCCATTTAAGCAGGTTGAGTTCGATATCATGTACGGCGAAGGTGTATCCAAGATGGGAGAGATCATCGACCTTGGTGTCAAGGCCGGTGTCGTTGAAAAATCTGGGTCCTGGTACAGCTATTCAAGCCAGCGCATTGGGCAGGGCAGGGAAAACGCAAAGCGGTTTTTGCTTGAAAACTCGGATATCGCAGATGAGATTGAGCGGGCTATCCGCCAGAATGCAGGCCTTGTAAACGAAGCGATGCTTGTTGATCCTTCCAAAGAGGATGAAGACGAATAGGCGTTTTCGCAACCGTATTTCATCGTGGAAATATGTTAAAGGGCGCATCTGCGCCCTTTTTGCTGTTTCAATTCGGAGCCTTTTGTTACCTGCATACGCGATTTGAAGGAACAATTTCCTTGAGAAATATGGTGCCTGCTATACAAAGTCGGGGTTTGAGTAAACATGTCCGCAAAGCGTAGGCGGGGCACCGACTTCAAGAGGCAAATTATGTCCGCACAGACATCTGGATCAATGCAGAGCACCAACGAAATCAGAAAGACTTTTCTCGATTTCTTTGCGGCAAATGGCCATGAGATCGTTCCCTCGGCCCCGCTGGTGCCGATCAACGATCCGACGCTTATGTTCACAAACGCCGGCATGGTTCCATTCAAGAATGTCTTTACGGGGGCGGAGACACGGCCATATACGCAGGCGACGTCGTCCCAAAAGTGCGTGCGGGCTGGTGGCAAACACAATGACCTGGATAACGTAGGTTATACGGCGCGTCATCACACGTTCTTCGAGATGCTCGGTAACTTTTCATTCGGCGACTATTTCAAAGACCGCGCGATTGAATTGGCCTGGACATTGATCACCAAGGACTATGCCATCAACCCGGATCGCCTCACGGTTACCGTATACCATGACGATGATGCAGCTTTTGATTTGTGGCGAAAGATTGCGGGCCTACCTGAAGATCGTATCATTCGGATCGCGACCAGCGACAACTTCTGGTCGATGGGAGATGTGGGTCCATGTGGACCATGTTCAGAAATATTCTACGATCACGGTGACCATATTTGGGGCGGCCCTCCCGGTTCGCCGGAGGAAGACGGCGATCGCTTCGTCGAAATCTGGAACCTTGTTTTCATGCAGTATGAACAGCGTGGAGAGGGAGACAGAGTAGGCCTTCCGCGGCCGAGCATCGACACAGGCATGGGCCTGGAGCGGATTGCCGCTTTGTTACAGGGAACCCACGACAATTACGAGACGGATACATTCAAAAGATTGATTGGTGCTTCCGTCGACGTCACCGGCGCTGGAGAAAACGATGAAACACGTGCATCGCACCGCGTGATTGCTGACCATTTGCGCGCCTGTAGTTTCCTGATAGCAGACGGTGTTTTGCCTTCAAATGAAGGAAGAGGATATGTGTTACGGCGCATTATGCGCCGTGCCATGCGTCACGCTCACATGCTTGGTGCCAAGGACTTGGTGATGCATCGGCTTGCTCCAACACTTGTGGCCGAAATGGGGACAGCATTTACAGAGCTTGGAAGAGCTGAAAAACTCATAGAAGAAACGCTGAAGCTCGAAGAATCGAAGTTCCGCGCCATGCTGGACAAGGGCCTAAGGTTGCTGGATGACGAGCTTAGCAATCTCTCTGGTGATACCCTCGCTGGCGACGTGGCGTTCAAACTGTATGACACTTATGGTTTCCCGCTTGACCTGACCCAGGATGCCTTGCGCGCTCAAAACCTGAAAGTTGATATTGACGGTTTCAACTCGGCAATGGACGAACAGAGAGCAAAGGCACGTGCTGCGTGGGCTGGCTCTGGTGATGCCGCGACAGAAACTGTGTGGTTTGATCTTCATGACAGGGAGGGCGCTACAGAGTTTGTCGGGTACACTTCTGAACAAGCAGAGGGCCAGATTGTTGCCCTTGTGAGAGACGGTGATTTGGTCGATGAGGTAGATGCGGGTGATGACGTCCTTATTGTCACCAACCAGACTCCGTTTTATGGGGAATCCGGCGGGCAGATGGGTGATACAGGGACCCTGACGGCGGACGGCGTTCGTGTTTCGGTGACTGACACCTTAAAGAAAGTCGGCGCCATACATGTTCATGTCGCACATGTTGAAGATGGCGGGCTATGCTTGGGACAGGCGCTTGATATGAGGGTCGATGGAGACCGGCGGCGCCAGCTAAAGGCAAACCATTCAGCGACCCATGTTCTGCATGAGGTGCTGCGCCGTGAACTGGGCGAGCATGTGACCCAAAAGGGGTCGCTTGTTGCCCCTGACAGGTTGCGGTTTGACATTTCGCATCCGAAGGCAATTACACCTGATGAGCTTGAACGCATTGAGGTCGTTGTCAACGCGCTAATACGCGAGAATTCCGCAGTTAATACCCGACTGCTAAGCTATGACGACGCCATTGACGCGGGCGCGATGGCGCTGTTCGGGGAAAAGTACGGTGACGAAGTTCGTGTTGTCTCCATGGGGACAGGAGACGAAGTCCGCCCTGACTTTTCCGTTGAGCTTTGCGGTGGAACACATGTAAACCGGCTGGGTGATATCGGGCTCTTCACAATTACATCTGAAAGTGCTGTTTCATCCGGCGTTCGTCGCATAGAGGCGCTCACGGGGGCTGCCGCACACGCCTACCTGCTTCGGCAGCAAAACCTGCTCAAGCAGGCGTCAGGCGCGCTTAAGGCCAGTCCGGACGAACTTACCGAGCGCGTTACTGCTCTCCAGGCCGAGCGCCGTGCGTTGGAGAAAGAACTCGCCGATGCCCGCAGACAGATTGCAATGGGTGGCGGCACCGCCAATGGCCCTGAGGCGAAGTCTGTCAATGGCGTTTCATTCCTGGGCCAGGTGCTGGACGGCGTGAGTCCCAAGGATCTTCGGGGCCTCGCCGATGACGCAAAGAAAAAACTGGGCTCGGGTGTTGTCGCTCTGATCGCAGTGAACGACGGCAAAGCTGGCGTATTGGTTGGCGTAACGGATGATCTGACAGATCAAATCAGTGCTGTAGACCTCGTGAAAGTTGCTTCCGTGGCTGTTGGCGGAAAAGGCGGCGGCGGTCGACCAGATATGGCTCAGGCGGGTGGCCCCAATGGAGATGCCGCACAAGTGGCGCTTGACGCTGTGGAGAAGACTTTGGCAGGCTAGGGCTGGCACACGCCGGAACGGGGAGGCCTGATATCATACATAAACCGAATGATCGAAATCTGACCAAACGGGCATCTGATTTTTTCGAACTCGGACGATTCTCCGGGCCGGCTGCTGCTGCATTCGAGTATTTCATGATTGGGCTCATTCTTGCCAATGTCGCTGCCGTGGCACTGGAAACAGTTCCCAGTTTGTGGGCAAGCTACGGCACATGGTTCGTCATCTTTGACACAGTTTCGGTAGCGATTTTCACGATCGAATATGGCCTTCGGGTGTGGGCAAGCGCCGAAAATTTCAGCGAAAAAGACGGAACACCGCTTCAAAAGCGGCTGCGCTATATGGCGTCTCCGCTCGCTGTCGTTGATCTGTTGGCCATACTGCCCTTTTATCTGGGGGCATTCACGTCTTTGGACCTGCGGGCGCTTCGTATTTTCAGGCTGCTTAGGCTATTCAAACTTGTGCGCTATTCGCCCGCCATCACATCTCTTTCCCGAGTTCTCTATCTGGAAAGACGTGCATTGTCAGCGGCCTTCCTGATTATGATCGGCATTTTGTTTTTTTCAGCGACGCTGGCGCACCTTGTTGAACAGGACGCTCAACCTGAAGCATTTGGAACCATACCAGATGGGCTTTGGTGGGCGCTTGCTACCCTCACCACGGTAGGATACGGCGACGTTGTGCCGGTAACGGATGCAGGCCGTATTTTGGGGTCCGTCGTTATGGTGCTGGGGTTTGCGTTCTATGCAGTGCCTATTGGCATTATTGCTTCGGGTTTTTCCGAAGAGGTGCACAGACGGGCATTTGTCGTGCCGGTAAGAGTTGTGGAAGACTTTCCAATATTTCGCAATTTATCCACCCCCGCTGCAAAAGAACTGGCCGCAAGAATCCGGACTTTGAATGTTTCCCCGGGCACAGTTTTGACACACAAAATGGATGTGCGAAACGGGCTCTACTGCGTCGTATCCGGGGAGGTGAGCGCATTTTACCACCATCGGGCTGTTCCACTTTCACCGGGAGATTTTTTCGGTGAATGCGCGCTCATATATGATCACGGGCATCAACCTTCTACCGTGACACGTGCCTGGACCAGGTTATTGTGGCTCGAGAGTATGGACCTGCACACTCTGTTGTCCATTTTTCCCGAAATCGGTGAAAGCATGAATGAGTATTCACAGGAACGCTTAACAGAACTGGTTGATGCCGGGCATTTGAGCGTAGAGGACCGCTCTGACATGCTTTCAGCACAAAGTGTATTTATCGGGGCAATCTAAAGAGTTTGTTTACCGCTGCCCAATATTGTTTTGGTGGGGGCTAGGGAAACCACCAAACATTGTCTGTAAACAATACATTAGCTATTTTGGCATGGGTACTTTTGGCGGCCAGTATTGCAAGTGCGCAGTCAGAAGACAGGCCTCCAACAAAGCATACCATCAAGTTCTATCATGAAGACTATCCACCCTTTGTCTTCAACGATAACGGGGTGGTGAGGGGCACTGTGGCGGACAAGGCAAAAGACATTGCATCCAGAGCCGGCTTTGAAATCCATTGGCAGGAGGTGACTTTCAGACGGCTTCTTCGAGCAGTTCGGTTTGGAGAAGCGCCTGGTTGTGCCCCTGGCTACAATAAAATTTATGCTGATATGGAAGAGATTATAGCATCAAAGCCAATCAGCTGGTTTAGAGGCTCTGTATTGGCAATTCGGCGAGAAGATAGTGCATTGTTTTCCCGTTTCTCAAACGTGGATGAGGTCATTCGGGACGAGAGCCTGCGAGGTGCATTTTTGAGTGACGTGGATTACACCGGTGTCAATCAGGGATTGTTTTCGTCAAGACATATCATTTTGAGTGGCACGGACACCGAACTTGCAAGGATGGTTGCCAGAGGCAGGGTTCATTATGCGCCCATGAGCGCAGAACAAGTTGAATACCTGCAAACCAAAGATGACCTGAGTAACCTTGCGGTGCTATCCATTGCTGGCATGCGTCCGCCTCAGACGGTCAGCATAATCTGTACCAGTCGAATTCAGCAGGAAATAATGGAGGCAATAAACGCTGCGATTATCCCAGTAGGCCATACTACACCAAACTAAAAAGCCATCTGCGAACAGTTGGCTTTCGTATTTTTTTCTTCGGGAGCAGTTAAGCCATCCGATCTTTCAGATTCGAGTCAATCTTGTCGAAGAACTGACCCGTGGTCATCCAGCTCTGGTTCGGACCAATCAGGAGCGCCAGGTCTTTGGTCATGGACCCTTTTTCAACGGTCTCGATGCAGGTTTTCTCAATCAGTTCAGCAAACTCGGTTACCTCAGGTGTATTGTCCATCATGCCGCGATACTTCAGACCCCGTGTCCAGGCGAAGATCGACGCTATTGGATTGGTGGAGGTTTCCTTGCCTTCCTGGTGTTGGCGATAGTGACGAGTAACGGTGCCGTGGGCTGCTTCGGCCTCGACAGTTTTTCCATCCGGTGTCATCAGCACAGACGTCATCAGGCCGAGAGACCCGAAGCCTTGAGCTACAGTGTCTGACTGAACGTCACCGTCGTAGTTTTTACAAGCCCAAACAAATCCACCAGCCCATTTCAGTGCGCAAGCGACCATGTCGTCAATCAGGCGGTGTTCGTATGTGACACCAGCGTCTTTGAATTTTGCCTCGAATTCGGTTTCGAACACTTCGGCGAACAGGTCTTTGAAACGACCGTCATACGCTTTCAAAATCGTATTTTTGGTCGAGAGATAAACCGGCCATTTGCGAGCGAGGCCATAATTCATACAGGCGCGGGCAAAATCACGAATGCTTTCGTCCAGGTTATACATGCCCATGGCAATGCCAGAGTCGGCGAACTCATAGACTTCCTTTTCGATGGCTTCTCCACCATCTGCGGGTTCGAATTTCATGGTTAGCTTGCCAGCACCAGGCACGAGAAAATCAGTTGCGCGATACTGATCACCAAATGCGTGACGACCAATTACGATTGGTTGTGTCCAGCCTGGAACAAGGCGTGGCACGTTTTTGATAATGATTGGTTCACGAAACACGGTTCCGCCCAGGATGTTGCGGATTGTGCCGTTTGGGCTGCGCCACATTTTTTTGAGGTCAAATTCTTCAACACGCTGTTCGTCTGGTGTGATGGTCGCGCATTTTACGCCAACACCATGCTCTTTAATGGCATTTGCGGCATCAATGGTGATCTGGTCATCAGTTTCGTCGCGCTTCTCAACGGAAAGGTCATAATATAGCAGGTCGACATCCATATAGGGCTGGATCAAACGTTCCCGGATCCATTGCCAGATAATGCGGGTCATTTCATCACCGTCGATTTCAACGATTGGATTTTTAACTGCTATTTTACTCATGTGTCCCTCAAGTCTTTTTGTTCAGTGTCTCGAATGTTAGGAAAACGCGGTCAGACTGACCCTGTCAGATAATTTGGGCGCACCCTAGCATTTTGCCCTTCATTGTTGAAGAACAAACTGACCGAATTTGTCATAATTATAGGTCAGCTGGAGAGCCCGGCAACTCTCTTCTGGTCGTTGATATTTTTGATGAGATCAATCGCACCTGCAGGTGTTTCAGCCACCGTCAGCAGGCTTGCGTTTTCAGGCGCCGCGAAGCCGTCAGTTACGACATGATCGACCAACTCCAGCAATGGCGACCAATAGTTGTTACTGTTGACAATGATGATGGGTTTTTCGTGCAGGTTGAGCTGCGCCCAAGTCATCATTTCAAGGGTCTCATCCAGAGTGCCCAGGCCACCCGGTAAAACAATGAAAGCATCTGAGCGCTCAAACATCAGTTTTTTTCGCTGGTGCATATCATCTGTAACATGCAGTTCCGCCAGTCCTTCCTGCGTTATCTCCACATCGTCCAGATGTGAAGGAATAATGCCAATCACGTCGGCTCCACTGTCTTTTGCAGACCGGGCGACCACGCCCATCAAGCCAATGCTGCCTGCACCATATACCAGGGCAAGGCCAGCATCCGCGATCAGAGATCCCATTTCTTCAGCCTGCTTTTGGTATAGTACCTTGTTGCCCATTCTTGAGCCGCAATAGACGCAAACTGTTTTGATGGTTGCAGCGGTCTTCATAAAAATCTCCCTGTCATGCGTGATAGCAGTCAAACTTTTGACACGATTATGATAAATTTATCTATAATAATAACGACCGGATTGTTAAGAGTTGAAGGAAACCGGGTAAAGAGCCGACGACAGCGCTCGCCCTTTGTAAGTAGTGAGACAATATGGCCCTGCTGGCAAATGCGTCTGCAAGAAACAATCTAATTGCGTTTTTTGTTGTAGTCTTAGGACTGGCGTTGGTGCTCGTGTATCTTTTTTCCGGTGACAATGCCGATGTGTCGGTACCTGAAGACGAAGTTGTTGAGCAGGTTGCGGATGTTCCCGATGATTCGTCTGTCTCCCCCGAATTTGATTTGGTGAGAATTTCCCGTGGCGGTACCGGCGTTATTGCCGGTCGCATGGCACCCGGCGCCGAAGTTGCCTTGTTTGCCAATGGCGAGAAGATTGCGGAGGTGGTTGCCAACGAAGATGGAGAGTGGGTCATCATTCTTGATGAGCCATTGGAAGCGGGATCTGTGGAGCTTAACCTCAGAGCAATTGACAAAGACACACAGGAGCCGAGCGAAGCAGACAAAGTTGTTGTTGTCTCGGTGCCGGAGCGTGAGACCGACAGATTTGTTGAACGCCGTCAAAATGGCGTCGTGGCCGTGCTGACGCCAAAAGACGGCGAAGGGGCGAGCCAGGTGTTGCAACAGCCTGGGGTTGCTGCATATGCCGAGGTTGGAGAAAGCCTGAGTGTTGATACCGTTGATTATGGTGCCGGGTCGGGTGCTGTAATCACGGGGAGGTCGCTGCCGCGAGTAGATGTACGGCTCTACCTTGACGGCACCTATATAGATAGTGCGCGCGCCGATGATGCTGGAAGGTGGAGCATTGCAGTTGCCGGCGACAGCCTGACGCCCGGAAATCATATTGTCCGGGTGGACCAGACCGTAGGGGACGGGCAGGTGCAGTTAAGGGTTGAGCAACCCTTCAATACTGGCGAACCCATAGATCAAAGCCTGGCGGAAGGCGGCGTGTTTGTGCGGCCTGGCAATACCCTATGGCAGATTGCACGCCAGCTTTATGGCTCGGGTGTTCGCTACACATTGATTTTCGGGGAAAACAGCGAGCAAATCGCTGATCCGGATCTCATCTATCCTGGGCAAGTATTTAAACTACCACCCAAGAGCTGATCTCGTTGATTGGTACGGTGTGTTCAGGCTGCCAATTGCGTTGGCTTGAGATGAGATTTGAGTGTGCGTAAGTGTGCTTCAGTTTGCAAAATAATTGTCGTTAGAGCAACCAGCAGGTCATTGCCCAGCATTTTGCGAGGCGTCTTGGTCAGACACTGAAAAAGCACATTGCCATTGTTGTCTACCGAATAGGCGCCATCAATGGCCCGATTGTTGGCGTACAGCCTCTCAATGGCTGCTGCGCGATGAGCCGCGTTTTCAACGGTGAAATACAGGCGGCCCAAATCGGCGCTGATCCGGATCTGGGCAGAGCCGTCCGCGCTTTCTTCAGAGACTGCACTGAAACGAATATCTTCCCAATCGAATGACAGCTGATCAAATTGCCGGTCTTCCAGCGCTTTGAGCTGGCTGTTCACTTTGTCAATTGTATCTTGGAGCCTCATAGACATCTGCCAACCGAAATATCATTGCACCCCCATGCACCACCAGCATCGCGCGGCGGCCTTAAACAAGGGTTAACAATATCCAATAAAATATGCCCTAATACCCGAAGCTTATGGCTGCCAAATCTTGACCTGCGAGCCTAAAGTCGCCAGTGTGTGCGCAATCATGTATTGCGGCTAGATGCCGCCAGTTAAAGGTATATTTCATGAAAGCGACAGACGTTGTCATGACGCCCATTCACAAAGAGGGCCATACTTACATCGCAATATTTTTTGCGGTTTCTTTGTTACTTTATTATTTCGTGGCGCCGTTCCTTGGTTGGGTAGGCATCGTGCTGACCGCCTGGTGTATCTATTTTTTCAGGGATCCAAACCGGGTGGTGCCACAGGAAGAGGGCGTTCTAGTCAGTCCTGCTGACGGTACTGTTTGTGCGGTGATGGATGCCATTCCGCCTGCAGAACTTGGCATGGGGGACAAACCGCGCACTCGTGTTTCGATATTTTTGTCTGTCTTCAATGTACACGTCAACCGCGTGCCTGCAGCAGGCAAAATCACCGGTCTGGCCTATGTGCCTGGTAAATACCTGAATGCGGCGGCGCTTGAAGCCAGCGAAGAAAACGAGCGACAGCTCGTCAGGATGAAAACGGTAGACGGGCACGACATCGCGTTCGCACAGGTTGCGGGGCTGGTGGCGCGTCGAATTCTCTGCGATTTAAAAGAGGGCGACGACGTCGAACGCGGGGACCGGTTTGGACTGATTCGATTTGGCAGTCGCACAGATATTTATCTTGATGAGGGTCTCGAAGCCACTGTCGAGGTCGGGCAGACCATGATCGGCGGCGAAACAATCATTGCCAGAAAAAGATAGCTTCGTTCTGGAAGTAGTCGGGGACACCCAATCATGCGTGCTATCTCTATACGGACGATCCTGCCCAATGTGGTCACTCTTTGTGCCTTCATGGCAGGTGTGACGTCGATCAGGTTTGCGCTGGCCGGTAAATGGGAGCTTGCGGTTGCCGCTATAGCGCTGGCCGGCATTTTTGACGGCCTGGACGGTACGGTTGCACGCCTTCTGAAAAGTACCAGTAAGTTTGGAGCCGAACTCGATAGTCTTTCCGACGTTGTTTCCTTTGGCGTTGCCCCGGCCGTCATTCTATATCTCTGGACACTGCAGGAGCTTGACCGACTGGGCTGGGCCGTTGCCCTCATCTATGCAACGGCCATGGCACTTAGGCTGGCACGATTTAACGCCCGTCTTGATGATGAGGAAGAGCCACGCAAGCGTTTGGGCTACCTGACCGGCGTACCTGCGCCCATGGGCGCAGGACTGTTGTTGATGCCTATGATGCTGGACCTTGCACTCGTTGATAGTCTGGTACGTGACCAGAGTTTTCTGGTTGCCGGATTTGTCGTCGTGATTTCGTTGCTTATCGTTTCGACAATCCCAACGATCTCGGTCAAGGCACTGCGTGTTCGCCGCACCTACTTTGTGCCCGTAATGCTGGTCATCGGTGTTGTACTCGCGGGCTTGTTTGTGCGCACATGGGCCGTAATGTTCGGTATTGGCTTATTCTATTTGGTAAGCCTGCCCTTCACATACTTCGGCTTCCGCCGTCGTCTCGCTATCCGGGATGAGCGTCGCAAGTAAGCTTTCCCGCTCGGTGGCTTCTTGGCACTTCTCTTGCTTATAAAACTCATGAAATTTGTTTCTGGCAGTGCTGCGGACCGGCAATGCTGCAAAAACAAAGGGTTAAAAGCCAAGAAAGGTCGGCAAGATGGTTCATATGCCCCACAAAAATGTCATGTTACCAGGCAAAGCAATCCGGACATGTTTGCTCGCCGGTTTAATGGTAAGCCTGTCAGCCTGCGCCAGCCAAAGCATGTGGCAAGGCGAAGAGGTCTTTGTTGAGGCACGCCAGCAGGCCCTTGCGCAGGATGTCGGCGTTGTGTCTGAAGACCACAGGGAACTGAGAGACCGGTTCAACGCCCTTGAGCGGCTTTATGTTGAACTTGTTCAGCATGTTCGTGCCCAGGAAGCGCAACTTGCAGCTATGGGCTCTAAGGTGGCAACAGTTGAAAAGGATCCGCAGGTTGAAGCCTCCGTCAATCGCGTTCGCAATGACGTTTCGGTCATTAGGGATCAGCTGAAGAAACTTGAAAACAGACTGTTTTCGGTGGAAATGGCGGACGCCAGCGAGCCCGCTTTTGTCGCAGAAGCTGCGCCAACGGGCAGGGCCGAAACTGCGGCAGACGCAAATCCGGCAGTTGAAGCGGACTCGACGCCCGTCGGGAATGTCGAGCCGACCGAAGAAGCATTCTTTGGTGTGCATCTGGCGTCATTCCGCAGCCGTGATCAGGTCAGCAGTGGATGGAGCAACCTGGCCCAAACTTTTGCCGGCGACCTGCAGGGCCTTACACCTCTCCTGTATGTGCAAAGTCAGGAGGGAATAGGGACGTTTATGCGTCTGGTAGCCGGGCCACTTATCAATGAACAGGAAGCCGACGCACTATGCAGCCGCATCAAGCGTATTAGCCCTGATCAATATTGCCGGGTTTCGGAGTATCAGGGCGAGCCTGTTGGCTGACCAATTTCGTCCTCGCCACAAACTGTCATGGAGTGCGTCATCACCCGGTGATGCATTCCAGCAGCGCGTCCGACGCAAAAAAGTCACAGTTTGATCTTCAACATTGTCGTTTTGTTAATTTTTTATGAACGAAACTTGACATGAGCGGGCGAATCCAGTTCGATGGCACTCCATCAGATGAAGTAGGACTTTGGCTGGTTAACTTGGGGAGGTGACACCAGCTAGCAGGCGCGAGAAATTGCTGCCGCCTACGAAAATCTGGTACCGGGCTTCACCTGGGGGTTTCGCTCGGAATAGGCGCGGTGTCTATGCCATATATGGTGTGACCCGCGCCTTTACTTTGTCTATCTGCATACTTGAAAAAAGCCGAAATGGCATTTCTATTCGAAGCTTTAAAGACCGCTAAAAAAACAGGGCCGTCTATCAGCTGGACAGTTTTTTTATCGCAGGCTCAAGCGAATTCAATTTGAGCGCAAAACCCGAATTTCCATACTGTCGTTTGTTGGCAACAGTGCGAACATAACCTCGAAAAATGGTTGCAAGGGCACCCTGTATTGCAGCCATGCCAAAGCCGCCCATCAGAAAGAATAGACAAATAATCGTAATGTGAGCTGCGGTCATCGCGTTCCCCCTTGTTCTTGTATTGTTCTTATTTGTATTAACGGCGGCAGTCAAGAACAAAAAAAGAACAAAAGACGAAATGCACATGAAAAACTGGGCGATTGGCATGACCGCAGATCAATGCTAATAGAAAGGCAAGTGAACTGCGTGGGTGCGCAGTGAAAAGAAAAGAGAATAAAATGTCATTGGACATCAGTGCTGAAAAACGCGCGGATGTTCGGCCCCAGCGATCAAAAAAAGATCGCGCTCTGGATACCAAAGGTAAAAAAGCCGAAGACGGCAAAACGGTTAATGCCAAGAGTAAAGAGGGAGCCGACCGTACGGGCAAAAAGGCGAGCGATATAGCCGCCGAACGTAAGGGCGTAAAACACAAGCGCCGGCAGGCGGACTCTGACCCGAGCAAACCTGAGAAGTCAGGCGGCAGGAAAAGCCAGGGCCAGCACAATTCTGCACCTGGGTCGGGCAGCCGGAAAAAAACCGACAAAAAGCCCCATGCCGGAAAGCATCACAAACATAAAGCGCATGTTTCCAAGCCCCGAAAGAGCATTACCTACAGCGCAATTGACCTTGGTACCAACAATTGCAGGCTCCTGATCGCAAAACAAACGAGAAATGGCTTCCGGGTCATTGATGCCTTTTCCCGAATTGTACGTTTGGGAGAAGGGGTGGCCAAAGACAATAGATTGTCTGACGAAGCTATGGACCGGACGGTTGATGCCTTGAAGGTGTGCGCGGAGAAGCTGGCCCGGAGAAATGTCACTTTTATGCGCCATGTGGCGACCGAAGCCTGCAGAATTGCGGATAACTCGGACGAGTTTGTTGAGCGTGTAAAGCGCGAAACCGGTATTAACCTTGATGTTATTTCTGCGCGAGAGGAAGCTCGGTTGGCCGTTCTTGGCTGTCAGTCCCTCATTGCGCCCGACAAAAAGAATGTTCTTGTTTTTGACATTGGTGGCGGCAGCACGGAGCTTATTTGGGTGCGTGTCCGTCCCGGCAGGGCAAACGAAATCAGAGGCTGGATGTCGGTTCCGTGGGGTGTGGTCAACCTGACAGAAAAATTTGCCAAGCCGGGTAAAACACCCAAGCCGAAAAAGTACACAAAGATGATCGAGGTCATGAGAGACCATTTGCATGCCTTTGAAGAAGCCCATGAGCTTAGCAAAGTCCTGAAAGGCCGGCATACTCAGTTTCTCGGTACATCAGGTACTGTGACAACGCTTGCCAGCCTGCATCTCGGCCTGCCAAGGTATGTTAGGGAAAAAGTGGATGGTGCCTGGATGAAATCCAAGGACATCAAAGTGCTTTCACGGCGGGTCGCTGAAATGACTCCGGATGAACGGGCCGCCGAACCCTGCATTGGCAGTGAACGGGCTGATTTGGTCGTTGCTGGTTGCGCGATTCTGGAAGCCATACTGAGCATGTGGCCAGTCCCCAGTCTTCGTGTTGCTGACCGGGGTATTCGCGAAGGTATATTGAGGGGCTTGATGGAGTTGGATCTCCCACCTCGGCTGGTACCGATGTCGCGCCCTGAAAAAGCTCGCGATTCCATATCGGCCAAGGGAAAAGCGAAAAAGGCGAAAGCCTCGGAAAAACACAAGAAACACAAAGAGAATTCAAATGTCTAAGGGCTGGAACCGCCAATCACAGACGAGAAGCAGAGCACGCGGAGCCAAGGTGCGTGTGAAAACTGCACGCGGTCGCAAGCCATCATCCACGCGTTGGCTGCAACGACAGCTGAACGACCCATATGTTGCTGAAGCCAACCGGCTTGGCTACAGATCCAGGGCAGCCTTCAAGCTGGCTGAACTGGATGATCGTTATCAGTTTCTGAAAGGTGCAAAATGCATTGTCGACCTGGGCTGCGCCCCGGGCGGATGGCTTCAGGTCATGACACAAAAGTTGCCGGAAACTACCCAGATTATTGGAATTGACCTGCAGGAGGTCGAGCCAGTTCCCGGAGCGGATATATGGGTTATGGATTTTCTGGCCGAAGACGCTGAAGAGCGGCTGATGGAGGCTTTGAGTGGACCGGCGGATGTTGTTTTGTCCGATATGGCCAATTCCGCCACTGGCCATCGCCAAACCGATCAAATCCGCACGATGGCGTTGTGTGAGGCCGCACTGGATTTTGCGATCAAAGTACTGGGAGAAGGCGGCACTTTTGTTGCCAAGGTTCTGCAGGGTGGCAGTGACAACACGTTGATGACACGAATGCAGCAGCATTTTAAGTCTGTTAAACACACCAAGCCACCGGCCAGCCGTGCTGATTCCAAGGAGTGGTTTGTGGTTGCTCAGGGCTTTAAAGGTAAGCCTTCCAACTAAGTATCTGATTTTCAAAATATATTTTTTCAAATCGAAAGCATCAAAGATTCACATTGTCTTTGACGGCTCTTCGCGGTATTGAACGGCGAACATCCAAACCCTGGATCCTTGTGGATATGCCTTTCCCACATAAGTTGAGAGGCAGGGCTGGCGTTCACTCCATGGCGGCAGCCCCTAATAAAGGAACTGCTATGGACATTCGCCTCGGTCTCACATTCGATGATGTTCTTCTTCTCCCCGCTGCCAGTGACGTGATGCCCGCCCAGGTGCAGGTTGCAACGCGCGTGACGCAATCAATCGGCCTTAATATGCCGCTTCTTTCTGCGGCGATGGATACAGTGACCGAAGCTCCCATGGCCATTGCAATGGCCCAGGCTGGCGGCATGGGGGTGTTGCACCGCAATATGTCTGATGAAGAACAGGCTGCGATGGTGCGGCAGGTGAAAAAATATGAATCCGGCATGGTGGTCAACCCTGTCACCATGTATCCCGATGATACACTGGCGGATGCTATGGATCTCATGAGCCGCCACAAAATCTCCGGTATTCCGGTTGTTGAACGCGACGGCAGCAATGGGCCCAAAAAGCTGGTTGGCATTTTGACCCACCGGGACGTGCGCTTTGCAACCACAATGGACCAGCCTGCCAGCGAGTTGATGACCAAAAATGTTGTAACGGTGCAAGAAGGCGTGTCGTCGGAAGAGGCCAAGCGATTGTTCCACCAACATCGCATTGAAAAACTGATCGTCGTTGATGATGATTATCGGTGCGTCGGCCTGATCACCGTAAAAGATATGGAAAAAGCGGTCGCTCACCCTGACGCATGCAAGGATGAAAAAGGCCGTTTGCGGGTCGCCGCAGCGACAACAGTCGGTGACAAGGGGTATGAGCGTGCTGGTGCTTTGCTGGACGCTGAATGTGACCTGATCGTTCTCGACACGGCGCACGGGCATTCTGCTCGGGTCATTGAGCAGGTTGAGAAAATAAAGAAAACATGGGGCCACGCCCAACTGGTTGCTGGCAATGTGGCAACGGCAGAAGCGGCGAAAGCTTTGATCGGCGCTGGCGCTGACGGAATCAAGGTCGGGATTGGTCCGGGCTCAATATGTACAACGCGCATTGTTGCGGGTGTCGGTGTGCCGCAATTGACGGCAGTGAATGACGTAGCGGAAGTTGCGTCCGTACAAAATATCCCTGTAATTGCCGACGGTGGATTGCGGACATCAGGTGATGTCGCAAAAGCCATTGCTGCCGGAGCAAGCCTCTGCATGGTGGGGTCTCTGTTGGCGGGTACGGAAGAGGCGCCCGGCGAAGTCTTTTTGTATCAGGGTCGATCCTACAAAGCCTATCGGGGCATGGGCTCCGTTGGCGCAATGGCCCGCGGTTCCGCAGACCGTTATTTCCAGGACGATGTGAAAGACACGCTGAAATTGGTGCCGGAAGGTGTGGAAGGGCAAGTGCCGTATAAAGGGTTGGCGTCCAACGTACTGCACCAGCTTGTAGGCGGCTTGCGTGCAAGCATGGGCTATACCGGTAGCCGCACCATTGATGATATGCGCACCGGTGCCAAATTTGTACGTATCACCAACTCAGGCTTGCAGGAAAGCCATGTGCATGATGTGACGATCACGCGCGAGTCACCCAACTACCCAACGAAGTAGTGCGCTGAATTGTCCACGGGAAATCTTGAACATTTGATTTTACGACCGGTTGCCAAAAAAGACATCGAAGCTTTTTTTGAGCACCAGAATGACCCTGAAGCAAATGAACTGGCAGCGTTTGGCGCCAAAAACCCGGGTGACCGGGTGCGCTTCTTCAGCCGATGGGAGCAAATGCTGACAAACGAGGTATTTGTGATTCGAACAATTTGCTTCGGCCAGCAAGTGCTTGGATACATCGCTCATTTTGAACAATTGGGGCGGCCTGCGGTTGGCTGCTGGATTGACCGGGCATTCTGGGGGCGGGGTGTCGCAACCGATGCCCTTAGGCAATTCCTGTTGTTGATCAAGGTTCGACCGTTATTTGCGCGTGTAGCGGCCCACAACACCGCCTGTATTTCACTGTTGCTGCGCAATGGATTCATTGAAGTTGGGCGGGAAAACAGCCTTTCCGTGGCGGCTGACCGGATGGTTGAGGAGGTTCTTTTCAAGCTGGATAATGACCGTCAGACCGCGGTAGGGGGAAAATAGTGCAACCGGCAGCAAGGCTTCAGGCCGCAATAGAAATCCTTGATCAGATTGAGGAGGGTATTCGTACAGCGGGTGCCCCGGCCGATGTTGTTCTCAACAGTTATTGCCGCGCCCGGCGCTATATGGGGTCTAAAGACAGACGAGCCATCAGTGAACTGGTGTACTCGGTGTTGCGACGTCGTGGCCAGCATGTTTGGCGATTGCAAACGGCCGAACTGGCGCCGACTGGTCGCAGCCTGCTTGTCAGCCACCTTGCCCTTAATGATGCGGGCAATCTGTCGCTTTTTGGTGGGCAGGCCGAGCATGCACCTTCCGCTTTGAGTGCCATGGAAAGCGATGCGGTTAAGCGTATGCCTTTCGATATGAATGACGCCCCCATGTCAGCCAAAATGGAACTGCCGCGCTGTCTCGAGGCAGGGTTGAAAGCCCGGTTCGGCGCGGATCTGGAAGCGGCGATGCAAGCGTTAAACGAGCCCGCGACGCTTGATATTCGCAGCAATCCGCTGAAGCCAATATCCAGCCTCAATGATAACTTGAAAGAGGTCTATCAAGATATTGAAAAATCTGCATATTCACCAGTTGGATACCACATTAAAAATAAAGTAAATATTTCTGGAAGCGATCTTTTCAGGCAAGGTCATATTGAAATTCAGGACGAAGCCGCCCAGCTCGCCTGCTACTTGGTGATGGCCTCACCTGGCATGAGCGTTGTGGATTTGTGCGCAGGGGCCGGCGGCAAGTCGCTTCTGGTTTCGGCCCAGATGCAAAACCGGGGGCAGCTGTATGCGTTCGACGTTTCCGGCAAAAGACTTACGAACGCCAAGCCGAGGTTTCAGCGTGCTGGTGTTAGAAATATCCAGACAAGCGTATTGCCAGCAGACGCTGAGGAACGTACGAGGGTACTGTCAGGCTTTGCGGGAAAGGCTGATCGGGTGATCATTGACGCACCCTGTTCGGGCACTGGTACATGGCGACGCAACCCGGATCAGCGTTGGCGACTGACAGAACAATCCGTCCGGCAGTTTTCAGACACACAGGCCGCATTGTTGCAAGAGGGTGCCCGAATGGTGCGCACTGGTGGCAGGCTTGTTTATATGACCTGCTCGCTGCTGCCGTGCGAAAATGAAGAAGTGATCACGCAATTCCTGAAGGTCACCGGTGACGCCTGGAAGCTGTTGGACTTCTCAACGACTTGGAGAGAAGTTTTGCCGGGTTCACCGCCCGTTTCCATGTCTTCAAACCCCGCCTGCCTGCAACTCGTCCCGCATAAGCACCGGACTGACGGTTTTTTTGTTGCGATCTTGGAAAAAGCACCGCTTTCATGAAGCGTGGGTGGGCTTTATCGCAGGATGGCAGGCATGTCAGAGCAAGTAGAGAAAACAAGCAGTGTAAATGTACCCTTTGCCATGATTATGTTCAGAATTGTGGTGGCAGGTCTGTTGGCGGCGCATGGGTGGGCGCGGATGTTGGCGGATGCAGTGGTGCCTTTTGGTGGGTATCTTGATAGTGTGGGGTTTCCGTTCGGGTTGCTGATTGCCTGGGGCATCACGCTTCTCGAGATTGTCGGTACCATACTCATTATGGTGGGGTCACGTTTCATTCCCTACCTGTGCCTTGTTTTCATTGGAATTTATGCCACCGGCATCGTTCTGGTTCACGCGCCGGACGGCTGGTTTGTTGTTGGTCTGGGCAGGAACGGTATGGAATATAGTGTGCTGTTGATTGCCAGTCTGCTGCTGGTTGCGGTTTCACATGTGCCCGAGACCACCAAAAAACGGCTGTTTTCGGCCAGAAAAAATACGGACAATTAACAAAATGTGGCTATACTGGCCGGAAAATGTATCAACGCGAGTAGAGAAACATGCTTCACAAGATCAAATTTGTCACACCGCTGCTGATTGGTGGCGCCCTTTTGTTGTCCGGCCCAACTTCTGCCAATGACAAATACAAGGACGCTTCCCGATTGCTGGTGAGTGAAGCCGCCGCCGCCCTCAGCGCTGACGACACCGCACAGGCGCAAATCTTGTTTGAGCGTGCGCTTGTCGCGAACCCTGCCAATCTTGAAGCGCTGATCGGCCTTGGTAAAACCCATGAAGCTCAGGGTCGGGTTGGGCGCGGGTTAAAATACTATCGGCAGGCCCTGGCGATTGACCCGAATGCGCATCCGGCGTTAGAGGCCCAGGCTGTTGCCTTTCTGAAGCGCGATATGGTGGACAGGGCGCAAGCAAACCGTGACAAGCTTGCCAAACTTTGTTCGACCGGTTGCCGAGAGCTCGACAGCGTCGAAACAGCGCTTGAAGGCTACCGGACGGAAAAATCAGCTGATCTGGCTGAGGCAAGCAACGGTCGCGACTAAGCTTCAAGGCTGCTGCAGCAAACAAGAGCAATAAGAAAAAAGGAGCCAGCCCGGCTCCTTTTGTGTTTTTGGTGACAGTTTTATAGTGGCCGTCAGAACCGGCCCGGCCACTCTGCCGCCAGATAGCTGAACACAGCCCAGGCAGCCATATTTTGACGCAGAGCTGCAGGATCCACTTTATCAAGCGTGTCGTCTGCCGTGTGATGCAGATCAAAATAATCGGTGCCGTCCTGCATGAGGTCCATCACCGGCATGCCGATTTGCCTGAGTTGGCCAACATCCGGCCCGCCAAAGGCTGGCCTGTCCGCACGCACCACACCAAGTGGGCCCATAAGCTGTGCCATCTTGTCGACAACAAACAGGGCCTCCGGGCGAACCCGCGACGCCAGTGCCCAAACCGGCCCGGCCCCAAAGTCCGATTCTGCGCCGATAATGAGCGAGGACAGTTCATCTTTGTGTGCAGCAGCATATTGGCGAGCACCGACAAGGCCGATTTCTTCTGCGGCAAACAGGACAACGCGAATTGTCCGGTGTGGCCTGTTTGGTGCTAACCGGCGTACAAGGTCGGCTGTTGCCATTGTAATGGCGACGCCAGCGCCGTCGTCCACAGCGCCGGTGCCCAGGTCCCAGCTGTCCAGGTGGCTGCCAAGAATGACAAACTCATCCGGGGCTTCGCGCCCGGTGATTTCGCCAATCACATTGCTCATTTCCACAATGCCATGGTCTTTGGTCTGGATATCAAGATGGATTGAAACCGGCCCGCCGCGTTTCAGGATGCGCTCAAGCTGGTCGGCATCAGGGTTTGAAAGAGCTGCGGCGGCAATGCGCGGCGCACCTTCTTCATAGTTTACGCCGCCTGTGTGTGGCAGCCGGTGGGTGTCCGTCCCTATTGACCGGATGACAATTGCCAGCGCCCCCTTGCGTGCAGCTTCGCTGGCGCCGCGGCCGCGCGCCTGTACGGCTGGTCCGTACCCGGCCCCTGTCTTGTGGCGCTGCATGCGATTGGAGATGAAAACTATTTTGCCTGCCACCGCATCGGCATCAGCGGCCTGCAGGTCCTCGAAAGTTGCAAACTGGACAATTTCAGCAGTGACGCCACCTTCCGGTGTCGCTGCGGACTTGCCCAGTGCCGTGATGTGCAAGGGCTGGGAATAGGGCGCAGTGACAAAGGCAGTTTCAGAAATGCGTTCCCATTTGGGAACCTGGACTGTCTCGGTATAGACCTTGTCAAATCCAAGCGATCTGAATTTGGCAACAGCCCAGTCAATCGCCTCTTGTTCTTTTGCACTTCCTGCGAGCCTTGGCCCCACTTCGGTTGTCAGAGATTCCAAAAGGTCGTACGCCAGATCACTTTCCAGCGCCTTGTCTCTTAGCATGGTCGCTGTTTCGACAGCAGCGTCTGATAGTGGCGGCTCCTGGGCAACCACGGTGCCCGTTAATATGGCAGCAGAAAGTGCCGCCATAATCGAATTCTTGAATAGCATGATTTTCCCCGATTACTGTGACGGGGAACAAATTGGCGGAGCTATGCGGGCACGTCAAGCATGTCCATCCAGCCGGTGAGATTATCCAGTGCCCGCTTTGCTTTTGCCGGTTTACGGTCCTTGCGCTTGAATCGCCCTTCAAGCGGTGGAAACAGACCAAAATTCACATTCATTGGCTGGAAGGTTTTGGCATCGGCACCACCGGTAATATGGCTGACAAGAGCACCAAAAGCGGTTGTTTCGGGCGGTGGTACAGGTGTTCCACCCATTTGCTCGGTTGCCGCAAATATCCCGGTGATCAATCCCATTGCAGCGCTTTCGACATAGCCTTCAACGCCGGTAATCTGGCCGGCAAACCGCAGGCGCGGATCTGCTTTCATGCGCATGATGCTGTCCAGCACGAGCGGGCTGTTAATGAAGGTATTTCGGTGCAAACCGCCCAGACGCGCGAACTGAGCGTCTTCAAGCCCTGGAATTGTCCGGAAAATCTCAGTTTGCGCCCCATACTTCAACTTGGTCTGAAATCCGACCATATTGTAGAGTGTGCCAAGTTTATTGTCCTGTCGCAGCTGCACCACGGCATGACAAGGCCCCTCGATGTGAGGACTTTGCAATCCAACGGGCTTCATGGGACCAAAGCGCAATGTTTCGGGGCCGCGTTCTGCCATGACTTCAATCGGCATGCACCCTTCGAAGTATGGTGTGTCCTTTTCCCATTCCTTGAAGTCTGCCTTTTCGCCTGTGTTCAAAGCATCGATGAAAGTCTCATACTGTTCTTTGTTCATGGGCAGGTTTATATAGTCGGCACCTTCACCTTTGTCGTACCGGCTCTGGAACCATGCGATGTCGAAATTGATGCTGTCCTTGTAGATAATGGGTGCAATGGCGTCAAAGAAAGCAAGACTGTCTTCACCGCACAGGTCGAGAATTGCCTCCGACAACGACGGTGAGGTCAGTGGCCCCGTTGCGATGATGACACTCTTCCAATCTTGGGGCGGCAGGCCGACAACTTCACCGCGCTCTATGGTGATGAGCGGATGGGCTTCCAGCGTTTCAGTCACTTCACGGGAAAATTCGTCGCGGTCAACAGCAAGCGCAGACCCGGCGGGTACTTTGTGTTTGTCTGCAGCACGCATGATCAGGGAATTCATGCGGCGCATTTCTTCATGCAGGAGGCCGACCGCATTGTTCTCAGCGTCGTCAGAGCGGAACGAGTTGGAGCAAACAAGCTCTGCAAGACCATCGGTGTGATGAGCATCAGTTTTTCGTGTTGGCCTCATTTCATGAAGAATGACCGGCACACCACGCGATGCCACCTGCCAGGCTGCTTCAGACCCTGCAAGGCCGCCGCCTACAATGTGAACTGCTTTACTCATGACCAAATGCTCCAATCCTTTGATGGCGTCTGTTTACCGAAGCCGGTCTGATAATGTAAGAAAAAAACAACACATGCCGGGCGGTTAGGATGGGGAAACAGGGTGCCACTACAGGCGAAAGAAATTTTCGAGCAATTGAGCCAGTGGCCGCATCGTGGCGCTGGCAGTGAAGAAGAGATGGAGGCGCGCGAAAAGCTGATCACCATCCTGACCGGTGAATTTGAAGTCGATATTACCGAGGAAGGTTTCGACACACCGCCAACCTACATTCGCTTTTTCTGGATCACAGCTCTCATTTGCGCCGTCGCTGTCCTTGGCGCCAGTATGATGCCGGCTGTCATGGTGCTTTTGGGTCTGCTGGGGTTTGGCAGCTATTTCCTGTTCATGGACTGGCGTGTCAGCCCGCTGGTATGGTGGGGTGCGCAGACGCCGACGGCCAACCTGGTGGCCAGCAAAGGCGAGGGCAGGCGCTTGTATATTCTGATGGCGCATATAGACAGCGCACCTGCATCGTTCGCCTATCGTCCAGGGCAAGTGCAGAATTTCCGGCTTTCTGTCTATGTATCGCTCGGGATTATGTCACTTGGGGTGCTTGTGCCCCTGATTGATGGTTTGGGTGCTCCGGTTGACTTGCAATCCCGTATGGTTATTGCGGGTGTACTGCTTGCACAAGCGGCGCTGGCATCTGTTGATTTCTGGCGGTTTGGCTATACACCGGGCTCCAACGACAATCTGTCGGGCGTCGCTGCAGCGACATCTGCAGCGAGCCACCTGTGGCGGCATATGCCTTCAGATGCAGAGGTGCGGCTGGTGATCACCAGTGCAGAAGAAGCGGGTATGCTGGGGGCTCAGCACTATTGGCACGTCCACCGTGACGAGCTGCGGGAGAGGGACACCTATCTTGTCAACGTTGATACAGTTGGCTGCGACCAGCTCAGTTACATAACCCGCAGCGGTGGCATTACAGAGGTAAGGTATGAAAACGCGCTGACCAGCGCGGCAGCCTTGCTGGCCCGATCGAACGAGAGGTTTGGCGGAATCGCGGCAGCACACCACCAGGTCGGCGATTTTGACAGTATCTGGTTTAACCGTGACGGCATAACCTCCGTAACCCTTGCATCCTATGACAATCGCGGTTTGATGCCATCCATCCACACGATGGACGATACGATGGAGAAGGTGGATATGGGGATGGTTGCAAAAGCTGCCAAATTTGCAGAAGCTCTGGTGCGGGTTACACCAGGACAAGGACAGACAGACAATGATAACAGCGGATGACATTCTGTATTTCTGGTTTGTAGAGGCCGGGCCCGCGGCCTGGTGGCAAAAATCTGCAGACTTTGACGCATTGGTCTTCAGGAAATTTGGAGCGGTTCATGCTGCTGCGTGCGCCGGTGAGTTGTTTAACTGGCGAAAACGGGGCAGGGGACGGCTGGCGGAAGTTATTGTGCTCGATCAGTTCTCGCGCAACATGTATCGGGACAAGCCGCGAGCCTTCGCTTCTGATGATTTGGCACTGGTGTTGGCCCAGGAGGCCATAGCACTGGGGGTGCAAAGAAACTGGCATCCAGACTGGCGAACATTCCTGTATATGCCTTTCATGCACAGCGAGAGCGTATTCATGCACGAGCAGGCAGTTGCCCTGTTTAGTGAAGAGGGGCTGGAAGACAATTTGAAGTTTGAGTTTGCCCACAAGAAAATTATTGACCGTTTTGGACGTTACCCTCACCGGAATGCGATCCTGGGCCGCCACAGTACGTCTGAGGAACTAGAGTTTTTGAAAGAACCGGGCAGCAGCTTTTAGGGCTGGTACAGTTTTTTGCTCAGTCTCTTTCCTGTTTGGCGGTCGGTGATGCCGAGGCAAACTCGTTTTCATACTGCATGATTTTAGCCGAAATGCGGTCTGTGTGGTGCCGAACGATCTGCTCGTAGGTGCCATCCTGCCGGATGGAGCCGAGACCATCATTGAAGGCCCTGCAAACGGCGGTGTCGTGAAAGCGGGCTGCATAATAGGTTGTGGGTAGAATGCGATGTATGGTGAGGGGCTGGAAGGTGCCGGAGTTCTGCTTTTGATTGACCTGCGCGAGTTTCAGGATCCATTCATCACCGATCGCTGCATCAAAGTATCCCTGATACAGCAGTGAGACGTGAATATTCTGGTCTGACGATTCGATATAGCGAGGACTTTTTTTTGCCTGATTGGCGAAGTCCGGACCTAAATAACGTGTCGCCCCATCAAAGGTGATGATGGACAGGTTCGCGACATCGTCCAGATTGCTTATCGTAAAGCTGCGTTCTGAAAGCGTAATGCCGACATTCTGGTGCTGAATGTACCAGTCCGTGATGCAGCCGGCGCCATCCAAAGCGACATTGGACGTGAGCACTCCTTCAACGCTGTTGGCGTTGAAGGTCTGGATCATCCTCATGCGCGGCAGTTGCACAAAGTCAGGTTTGTAGTTTGTCTTGTCGAAGACAGCTTTGACAATCTCGATTTCGAGGCCGGCAGTGCCTTCACCTGACACATAAGGCTCCACATCTGGCCGAATGGCGATGGTGAGTTGCCTTTTTGTGTCCGCTTCGGCGGAACTATATCCAGCCGGGTGAGTGTCGTGGGGCACGGGAGACGAAAACGCCACACTGGTCGAGAGCGTGAAGCTCAGCAAAAGGGATAGGGTCCTGTATGTTGTGCTGAGCCTTTTGTTCATGTGCATTCGGTTCGTGCCTGTGGTCAGTTTTGCAACTGCTTGACGTCTGTAGTTTCACATACACTAGTCGAATTTGGTTAATGTAATCCTATTCCTGAATGGCATCTATTCACCGGCACTTTGCAGGCAAACTCTACTGCCTTGTGAGGCGTTTGTCGGCCGGATGAGACATGCGATACCAATGATTGATTTCCCATGTCTCGCCTGGCGCCAGCTCCTTGCGCCACAAGACCACACCGGGCTGCCCGTCTATGTCGGTTGCAGTGGGTCGGGTGGAACCACGCAGGGCTTCAATTTCCAGGTCTTCATTCATTGAATTTGGCCGAACGTCGTAGACTTCGACCACGGCCGGCTGCGCGTGGCGATTGGTCACCTGGAACTGTTGCTTGGTCTCTGTCACCTGACGGCGATTGAAAATGCCCGTGTCGCCATCTTCTGACGGAATGCGGATGACCTTAACGTCAATTTGCTTGTCCTGGCCGAACGGCAATTTCAGGGTCTCATCGGCGCGCAGGGCAGGCCACGTGCCGGTGCCGATGTAGGTGCCGTCACGGGTCAGGGAGGCGTTGGCTTGCTCGAGCGTAGGGATATCGGCAAAGCGGCTGTCTGCATACACATACGCCTGTTTTTCCCAGTTCGGGCTTACACGCGCCACAATTGATGCCGGTGCCGATGCTTCAGCCATCAGGAAAGTCTGCGCCGTGTTGTCCGACGGAACGGTGACCTGGCCGGCAATGATGAATTCACCATCATAATCCGTGCTGAAATAGCTGTTGCGGCGAGAGCCTGTCACAATGACTTCTTCAACGCTGTCAGCGGCGAATTGTGCGGCTGGGCGCCGGGATTTGGAAAGCTCTGCCAGGCGGTTATTGTCCTGTAGGTTATAGTAAACCGGTCGTGGCTGCGTATGGCTCACGTTATAGGACGGACGAGTGGTGGACAGCACAAGCGGGATGTTGGTCCAGTCCTCGCCTGATGCCTGGCTGACATTCGCGAACAGTTTCAAAGACGTTTGTTCGCCTGCGGTGTCCAGGTTTGCTTGGGTGCTGATGTTCCAGCTCACATCGTCGACTAGATATGTCACGGCAACAGTGGTAGGGCCACCCGCCGTGCTGATTGAAATTTCACCAGCCATGACGCTGTTTTTTGCACCACCGCCCTGTTGAAGTTCGCGCCGCAAGGTATCGATTTGCTTTTTTCGCTCCGCAAGCGTTGTCTCGAGCGCACTTTTTTCGGCCAGAACGGTCGAGCTGTTGGTTTTCATAAAGTCAAAAGACTGCTGCAGGGACTGGGCATTGCCAGCCGGGCTGCCGCTCGCACCGGCGTTGGCGCGCGCAATATTTTCGATAAACCGCAGTTGCATTTCTAATGCGGCCAGCGCTGTTTGATCGGATTTCTGCGCGGCTTCGAGTGCATTGATCCGGTCCAGCAAGGCCTGCTGCGCTTGCCTGACGGTATCTGTTGTGAATTGTTCCTTGAGCCGAACCTGGGTCACGGAGCCTTCACCATCTGAAACAGTCGCCCTCAAACCATAGCCTTCGTTGAGCTGCCGGGTCAGGTTCTCGATGGTCAGCTGGTGTTCGCCGCGAGGCAGGTCTATGGTGGTTTGACGGGTGACGATTGCGCCGTATCCCAGATGAACCTTGACTGCATTGATGGGCGCCTGCAGAGAAAACTCGTCCGCGCCTGCTGGGGACTGGCCTGCAGCAAGCCATATCATTGCCGAAATACCTGCGGTCATCTGTTTCTTCACAACATGTCTCCTATAATGCACTTCGGCATAGTTGCGCCCCCAAGTGGCATGATTGTGACAGCCAGGGTGCAGCAACCAACATTAAAGACGGCTGAACGAAACATAAAGCGGGGCGTTATCACACTGTCGATGGATTCTTGTGCTGCCTGACCACTCTGGCGCGTGAGTGCCCAGCAGCCTGACTATTCCAAAGCCTGACTATTCTGCTGCCTGGCGGGCAAGGACGGGTTCCAGATAGCGGCCGGTGTAACTTCGTTTGGCACCGGCAACATCCTCAGGCGTGCCAACAGCGACAATCTCGCCGCCGCCGTCTCCACCTTCGGGGCCAAGGTCGATGATCCAGTCCGCAGTTTTAATGACTTCAAGGTTATGTTCGATGACAACCACCGTATTGCCCTGATCCACCAGCGCCTGCAGGACTTCCATCAGTTTCCGGACGTCTTCGAAATGCAGGCCGGTTGTCGGCTCGTCCAGAATGTATAATGTCTTGCCGGTGGAGCGTTTGGACAGCTCTTTGGCGAGCTTCACGCGCTGTGCTTCACCGCCCGACAGCGTGGTTGCCTGCTGCCCAACGCGAATATAACCAAGGCCGACTTTCTCGAGCATTTCCAGCTTGTTGCGGATGGCAGGAACCGCCTTGAAAAACTGCACACCGTCTTCAACTGTCATATCAAGAACATCTGATATCGATTTGTCTTTAAAGCGAATTTCCAATGTTTCTCGATTGTAACGCTTACCTTTGCATTGATCACACTGAACATAGACGTCCGGCAGGAAATGCATCTCGATCTTGATCATGCCATCACCGCGGCACGCTTCACATCGACCACCTTTTACGTTGAAGGAAAAACGGCCGGGCTTGTAACCGCGTGCCTGTGCTTCGGGCAGGCCGGAGAACCAGTCACGGATCGGTGTGAAAGCGTCCGTGTAGGTTGCCGGGTTGGAGCGCGGTGTGCGCCCGATCGGGCTTTGGTCGATGTCGACAATCTTGTCCAGATGTTCCAGACCTTCAACAGCCTCGTGTGCACCCGGAATGACCCGGCTTTTGTTCAGATGCCGGGCAACCGCCTTGTATAGTGTCTCGACGGTAAAGGTGGATTTGCCGGAGCCCGAGACACCGGTGATGCACGTCAGGGTGCCAAGCGGAATGCTGCCGTCAACAGACTTGAGATTGTTGGCGGTTGCTCCCTTGACGGTCAGGAACGTGCCCTTACCGGCGCGCCTGTCGGCGGGAACCGGGACAGAACGGACACCGGTGAGATACTGACCCGTCAGGCTCTTGCTATTTGCCATAACGGTTTCAGGCTTGCCTTCGGCGACGATGGTACCGCCGTGTTCTCCGGCCCCGGGTCCCATGTCGATCACGTAATCAGCGGTGCGGATGGCGTCCTCATCATGCTCGACAACCAGTACCGTGTTACCAATATCCCTGAGGTTTTTCAGTGTCTCAAGCAGACGGTCGTTGTCCCGCTGATGCAGTCCGATAGAGGGCTCGTCCAACACGTACAAAACGCCAGTCAACCCGGAGCCAATCTGGGAGGCAAGCCGAATGCGCTGGCTTTCACCGCCGGAAAGCGTGCCGGATGAGCGGCTGAGGGTCAGATACTGCAGGCCCACATTGTTCAGAAAACCGAGCCGGTCCTGAATTTCCTTCAGGACCTTTTCTGCAATTTGCTGGTGTTTCTCGCTGAGTTTTTCAGGCAGGTTCTGGAACCAGTCGTGCGCCGCGGATACTGAAAGCGCGGTTACCTCGCTAACATGCGTGCCGTCAATTTTTACCGCAAGGGCTTCCGGCTTCAATCGCGCGCCCTTGCAGCCCGTGCAGGTGGTGGATGACTGGTATTTGGACAGCTCGTCCCGCATCCAGTTGCTGTCGGTTTCGCGCCAGCGCCGCTCGATGTTATTGAGGACGCCTTCAAAGGGCTTGTTGACCTCAAAACGGCGTTTGCCGTCCGCATATACAATGGTGACAGAGGTGCTGCCTGTGCCGAATAAAAAGGCCTTTTGGGCTTTTTCCGGCAACTCGGACCAAGGTGTTTCGATAGACACGTCGAAATGGCTGGCAACTGCTTCAAGCGCCTGAAAATAAAAGGGCGACGGGTTGTTTGCCTTATTGGCCCAAGGCGCGAGCGCACCACCCCTAATCGTCTTCGATTTGTCCGGCACCGCCAGATCGGGATCAAAATAAAGCTTGCTGCCAAGGCCGTCGCATTCCGGACACGCCCCAAAGGGGTTGTTGAAAGAAAAGAGGCGCGGCTCGATTTCCTCGATTGTGAATCCGGATACCGGGCAGGCAAACTTGGCGGACATCAGGTGGCGCTCCGCTTCGTCCGCAGCCGTTTCATAGGCAACAAGCCCGTCCGTCAACTCAAGCGCTGTTTCCACACTGTCGGCAAGCCGTTGCTCAAGTCCATGTTTCAACACCAGCCGGTCAACCACAACATCGATGTCGTGCTTGTATTTCTTGTCGAGCGCAGGCACGTCCTCAATGAGGTAAAACTCGCCGTCCACCTTGACGCGCTGGAAGCCGCGTTTCTGCAGGTCAGCGAACTCCTTGCGGTATTCACCCTTGCGACCGCGCACGATGGGGGCCAGCAGATAGATGCGGGTGCCTTCCTCCATCATCAGAATACGATCAACCATCTGGCTCACGGTCTGGCTTTCGATCGGCAGGCCGGTTGCCGGCGAGTAGGGCACACCCACACGCGCCCACAAAAGCCGCATATAGTCGTATATTTCGGTGACAGTACCGACGGTGGAACGAGGGTTTTTGCTGGTGGTTTTCTGCTCGATCGAAATCGCAGGCGACAGCCCTTCGATATGGTCGACATCCGGCTTCTGCATCATTTCCAGAAACTGGCGGGCATAGGCGGACAGGCTTTCCACATACCGCCTTTGGCCCTCGGCATAAATAGTATCAAACGCCAGCGAAGACTTACCTGAGCCTGACAGGCCGGTAATGACCACAAGCTTGTCGCGCGGAATGTCCACATTCACTGATTTGAGGTTATGTTCGCGCGCGCCGCGCACGGAAATTTCAGTAAGCATACATATGTCTCGTCAAAGTCTGCCGCCAGCTTCAAAATTGAGCCGGATATTACAACTGAAGTGGGCCCGAAATACCCCTCGTGTCAAGCAACTTGACAATAAGCTCAAAAAAAAAGAACAAATAAAGAACAATGTATTTACTCCTGACAAAAGTTGGAGGTTGACATGACAGACATCAGACAAGGTGGCTGCCTGTGTGGCAAGGCCCGTTACGAAATCGATTTAACCGACCATGAAACCGGCAACTGCCACTGTCGGGACTGCCAGAAAAACTCCGGCGCGCCGTTTGTGACCAACACACTGGTTCCTACCGGCCAATTCAAGTGGATCAGCAAACCGAAGGGCGAATACTCGGCAAGCTCCGCTGCCATTCGGCGATTTTGTATAGAATGTGGAACACCACTTCAATGGGATGGAATGGAGAATAGGGATCTGGTGGATGTCAGTACGTCCACGCTGGACGACCCTTCCGGCATTGCAATCAGCTACGAAATCTATACACGCAGTCGTATGGACGGTGTTCTACCGGTCCCCGGCGCGCAACAATTTGAAGCTGCTTATGGCACAGGCGAATAGTTGCAAGTGAATTGCTCGTGTATCCGCCTGTTATGTCGCTTTGGTTTCCAGCTGCTGGTGTCCTGGCGGTCAGCTTGGAGTTGCATCAGTCGTTCGATGCAACATTTTGAGTTTTTACATAGCGGCCATCAAACCAGGTCGCCCATTCCTTTGTTTCAGGATTGAACTGTTCAAAGTGCTGGCGCACGCTGCCGTCTTCCTGGGGTGTCCAGGTCCCTTTAAAAGGCACTGTGTTTTTCTGGCCATAATAAAAGATACTGCCCTCGAGCGCCATGGCACCATCCTTCAAGCCGCCCTCGATATCTATCGAGTATCCGCCCGCAATCCATACCTGGCGCCAGTTTCCGGTATTCGGATTGTAAAAGTTGATTGACCGTCCGGTGCCTCCCTGCACATTGGTCCAGTTTTCGGTTAACAGGCAGCCACCTTCCGCCGGCGCAATTACGTTGTGGCCGGCAACAGCACCACCGGCCCATGGCGTCACTTCCCAAGTGCCAATCCAGAAATCAAAATCCCGGAATTTTTCATCAAGCGTGCAAGGCGGCGGTGGTGGTGTTTGACTTTGCTGTTGTGCGGAAGACGCTTCAGCGGTGACGCTACCCACGATAAGTGCAGCAGCAAAATATGTGGACTTGTTCATTTTATCCCCTCCAGAAATCTGGTTTCCCAGTTTTAGCCTATCCCGACAAAAAGCCCACACCAGCCATGCGCGACGAGTTGCTATATGCACACGGTGAGCCGAAAGAGGGGGTGGTATTGATGATAAGAACAAAAAACGAACAAAATTCTCCAATAAGACTTTGCATGGGGGAGGGCCGATGGTCTAAGGTGCGCGGCAATAAAGTTGCAATCGGGAAAGCCGGAGAGGCGGAAATCGAAGGCAATTCAGGAATTCTGAGAGTAAGGGGACCGGCATGGCTGGAAGTGTAAACAAAGTAATTTTGGTTGGTAATCTGGGGCGAGATCCTGAAGTGCGAACCATGCAGGATGGCAATCCGGTCGTGAACCTGTCTGTCGCGACGTCGGAAAACTGGCGGGATCGCAACACCGGTGAACGTCGGGAAAAAACCGAATGGCACCGGGTCGTTATTTTCAATGAAAATCTGGCGAAGGTTGCACAGAATTACCTGAAGAAAGGCTCAAAAGTCTACGTTGAAGGTCAACTGCAAACGCGCAAATGGACAGATCAGTCCGGCGTTGAAAAATATTCCACCGAAGTTGTGCTGCAGCGGTTCCGTGGTGAACTGACCATGCTTGATGGTCGCAGTGAAGGCGCTGGCGGCGGATTCAGTGACAATCAGTCGGGTTACGGTGGCCAGCAGGGCGCCGGCGCTTCAGGCGGCGGCTTTGGCGGTGGGTCTGCAGCCCCAGCCGGCGGTGCAGCTGACCTGGACGATGAAATCCCGTTTTGATCTGCCCAAAATAAAGAATCGTTAAAAAAGCAGCTCCCCAACGGAGCTGCTTTTTTTATGGTAATTATCCGACGGCCCGAACATCTCTGGGACGAGCAACCACAACAAAACCGCTTTTGCCTGCACGATAATAGGTGTTGCCATGTCGGAAGTAGCGTCCCGATCTCAGTTTGACCGTTACAAAGCCCGCCGGCAGGGTAGAGACCTGCAATCCAACAGGGGCGGCAACAACGCGGTAGCCACCATTGTGTGGCCGGTAGAAAACGCCGCCGTAGCTATAGTAGCGGACTTTTCCCACAACAACGGTTCTGTGGGCAGAAGGCAGGATTTTGACCGTGACACCAGCAGGATGTAACCCGTGACGGGCTTCGGCAGGTCCGGTTGTGCAGGCGGCGAGCATGCTTGCCGCTGCAATCAGGATTATCTGTTTGGTGAAAGGATACTGCATGGGGGAACTCCTGAGCTTTCTGGTTTCGCTTTTCAGTGCTTTTACGGAGTACGCTGGTCAATCCCTTCTTTCGTTCATTCAGTCCAGCCCTGGAACCGGTTGACCAGAAACTGAACAGCCAGCCGAACACGGGGGGGCATGTGGCGACGGTTGGCATACAAAAGCCAAGTGCCGATACCTTGGGTCCAGTAGGGTTCCAGCACTGGCACCAGTGTGCCATTCTTCAGAGTATCGCGGTAACTGATGCGTGGCATGTAAGCGATGCCCAGCCCTGCGACGCAGGCGTGAGTGAGGGCATCGGCTTCATTGGAGCGCCATTGACCCCGAACCCGCACATCCAGTGGCCCTTCAGGCGTGTCGAACAGCCACAGATCGTTATTGGTGACCAGGCAGGAATGCTGGCGCAATTCTGCAGGATGCTGCGGCACGCCATGCTTTTCGAGGTAAGCCGGGCTGGCGGCGGCCACAATTTTCCTGTCCACCAGTTTTCGGGCAATCAGTCCGCTATCTTTCATGCGCCCATAGCGGATTGCCAAATCGATGCCTTCTTCCACAAAATTCACCAACCGGGCGCTGAAATCCAGGTCAATCGACAGGTTTGGGTGAAGAAGAGCAAATTCAGCGAGGGCAGGGGCGACATACCGGGATGTGAACTGACCGGCCGCAGATATGCGTAGTGTGCCACTCAGGCTGACTTTTTCGTCGGAAACAAGCTCATTTGCTTCTTCAAGGCCGTGGACAAGCTCAAGGCAACGCCGATAATAGCTTTGCCCGATATCTGTTAACCGAACCTGCCGCGTGGTTCTTGCCAGCAACTGCACACCCAGTGAAGCTTCAAGAGCGGATACACGACGACTGACATGGGCCGTGGACACACCCAGCCTTCGAGCCGCAGCTGAAAAGCCCTGTGCTTCCGCGACCGCGACAAATTCGGTTATGCCTTCAAATATATTCATTGTTACTCATTGGTAATAGTAAATTACCAATTCACATTATTATCGAAAAATAAGTAACACATTAGACATGTCTCCTGCAATTCACAGGAGACAAAAATGCTTCGTTACAAGTTGCTCGGAAAATCGGGTTTGAGAGTTTCAGAAATTTGCCTTGGCACCATGAGTTTTGGTCAGGACTGGCCTTTTGGTGCTGATGAAGCCACCAGCCACAAGGTTCTGGACGAGTTTGCCGACGCAGGTGGCAACTTTCTGGATACTGCCAACAAATACCATAACGGCGAAACAGAGGAGTATCTGGGGCGCTGGATGCAAGACGGTCGCCGCGACCGCATGGTTGTTGCCACCAAATATTCACTGACAATGGATCATACGGACCCGAATGCTGCCGGTAACCAGCGTAAAAACCTGATGCAGTCGGTCGAAGGCAGCCTGAAGCGGATGAAGACCGACTATATCGATCTGTTGTGGGTTCACGCGTATGACGATGACACGCCCTATGAGGAGACCATGCGTGCACTGGACGACCTGGTGCGTATGGGCAAGGTGCATTATATCGGCATCAGCGATACGCCGGCCTGGATTGCCAGCGCCGCCAACCAGCTAGCTGAACTGCGTGGCTGGAGCCAGTTTGTCGGCATGCAGGCGGAGTATAGCTTGCTCGAGCGTACACCGGAACGTGACCTCCTGCCGATGGCGGAGCATTTTGGCATGAGCGTAACCGCCTGGGCGCCGCTGGCAGGTGGGGTTTTGTCCGGCAAATACACCCGCGGAGGCGACAACGACAGCCTGCGTAAGAATGGCAATAGCGAAAAGAACCGAACTTCTGACAACAATCTGGCCATCGCGCGCGAAGTTGATGCCATCGCTGACGAAATCGGCGCAACGTCTGCTCAGGTGGCGACGGCCTGGATCATGGCGCAGGGATATCGGTTTATTCCCATTGTTGGTGCCCGCAAGCCGGAGCAGATCAGGGACGTGATCGGGGCGGCGAAGGTTGAGCTGTCGCCCGGCCATCTAAGCCGTCTGGACGCAAAAACCCGTATTGATCTTGGGTTTCCTCATGACTTTTTGGCCAGCGAGCACATTCTGGATATGGGCAAGGGTGAGATCAGGACCCAATTGGACCAAAGGCCAAGGGCCTGAGCCTGACAAAAAAAGCGGGAGCTTTATAAAAGCTCCTGCACTCGCTTTTTCAGTGGCGGTAAAAGCTCGTCGTCGAACCACGGGTTCTTCTTGAGCCAGATGTTGTTTCGGGGGCTGGGATGCGGAAGCACTATCTTGTCTGGCGCATAGGATTGCCAGTTGCGCACGGTTTCGGTCAGGGTTTTCGACTTCCTGTTTCCCAAATGCCAGTCGATGGCGTACTGGCCGATTACGATTGTGAGCTCAATGCCGGGGAGGTGTGAGAGGAGCGGCTCTCGCCAAGTTTTGGCGCATTCTGGCCGTGGGGGCAGGTCGCCGGATTTGCCCGTGCCCGGATAACAAAATCCCATCGGGATGATTGCCAAACGGCTGGCGTCATAGAAAGTTTCACGATCGATACCCATCCAGTCCCGGAGGCGGTCGCCGCTCGGATCATCAAAGGGAACACCGCTTTCGTGCACGCGCCTGCCAGGTGCTTGGCCAACAACCGCAATTCTGGCTGCATTACTGGCCTGCAAAACAGGTCTTACACCGTGGGATAACGCTGGCGCACACAGTGTGCAGCCGCGGATATCGGCAAGAAGCCCTTCGAGTGATTTCTCTTCAGTCATGACGGGAAACTGACACAAGAGCAGTGTTTCCTCAATTCACACAAGAGTGAGATATGGTGGACTTAATCATCGATGCGCGAGACTCAGCCGGTGAAGGTGCCAACCGGTACAGACTTGCCAGACATGGCGGTGGTCTTGTGCAAGCATGCCAGAGCATAGGGGAAGGAGGCGGCAGTATGAAAATGGAATGGTCGAAGGTGTTGTGTCTGCTGGCTGCAGTTGATTTATCGTTCGCTGTATCAGCGGCAGAAATACCGTTGGCAAGCCAGCTGGGCGCGGGGTCTGCAGGGCGCATTCTGTTTGCGTCAGAGCGTCAGCGGGACACGCTCTCCATTGTCAGTACGGACGCAAAAGGCTCTGACTTGAGGCAGCATATACCTGCTTCTGTTGCCCGGCGAGGCGACTATGAACCCAGTGTTTCACCGGACGGAAAATCGATTGCCTTCACGACCTACCGCTATGGTGGCTGGAAAATCGCCATATCTGATCTGGATGGCGGTTCTGCCCGACGCGTAACCATGGACCCGCAGTATGTCTATGACGCCAGCTGGTCACCTGATGGCAAAAAGCTGGTCTATCGCCGCATCGTCAATCGCGGTGGCGCTTATTTTCGCGGAAACGGTGATATATTTGTGATCAACACAGACGGGACAGGTAACCGTAACCTTACTGCTGATGACACCGAACACGCGAGGAACCCGTCTTTTTCACCCGACGGCGCGCGCGTAATCTACGACGCGTTTGTCGGGGAGGATCTGCATGTGGTCCGTATTGATGCGGATGGCCGGCAAAAACTTCGGCTGCCTGCAGGGGGCATGCATGCCTTTGCACCAAGCTGGTCACCGGACGGTCAGTGGGTCGCCCATATGCGGCAGGACAATGAGGGCTATACGGACGTCTGGCTCATGCGGCCTGATGGATCGGACGCACGCAACCTGACCAGGAGCAGATCAAACGACCTTCCTGCCATTACAGACCGGATTCCGCATTGGCAATATGGGACGCACTGGTCGCCGGACGGTGACTGGGTCGCGTTTGTCGCTGACTATGCCGAGCCGGGAAACGTCGACATATATCTGATTTCAGTTGGGGGACAAACCTTGGCCCGTTTGACGGCTTTTGATGGCATGGATACACATCCGTTTTGGTATGCGGGCCATTGATTGGCCGTGCCAAAAAATAGTCAAATGCTATTGATTGAATACATTAGTAAAAACCAATAATGTATTATTTTGTATAGATTACTTCAAAATTCGGTTGCCAGGATTGGCCGCCGTCGTCCGTTTTGTGAACGATGAAGGTGCGTTCGGTTTCGCCGGTCAGGTCTATCATCAACTTGAAGCCGCGCCACACGCCGTCGCCAATCGGGAAAAAGGTTCCGGATTTGAGGTTGGTAAGCACCAGTTTATCGCCTTCAATGTTGCCCTCATAAATATCCATGATGCCCCATGTGTCATCCATGACAGCAACACGGTAGGTTTCCCGGTACTGGTCGTAAGAATAGTATGTGGAAGACTGGAAGGCATTGGGGTTTACCTCGAGCGGATGCTCGCTCAGAACAAGGCCCTTTTCCCGGAAGCTGAATTCATGTTCGGCAGGTGGCAGGGTTTGCCATGACGCCCCATTATCGGGAGAGTAGCGCATCTGAACACTCCATTTTCCTGTCCAGGAGGCAAGTGCCTGCATTGCTTTTAGAGGAGGCTTGGAGACTTCAGGAACACCCTCTTGCGCCCGGACCGAAACCTGCAGGAACATTGTCAGAAGTATCGTGATGCCGATATTTTTCATGGTTGTCTCCGGAAATTGACTGGATTGGTGTGCACTATTGGAAGCGCCGGTTAAGCGGGTCAATGGATGAGGCGACCAGATGTGCGAACTGTCAGACTAATGGGACTAAACACTTGTAGATATGCTTCAAGTTCTTACCTCAAAAAGAAAAGCGAGGACATATGATGACAATAGGACTGGCACTTGGCGGCGGCGCAGGGCTTGGCTGGGCACATATTGGCGTGGTTCGGGTTTTGGAGGACGAAGGACTGCCGATCGACGTGGTTTCTGGTACCAGCATCGGCGCGATTGTTGGCGCGTGTATAGCAGCAGATATCGTTGACGAGCTTGAAGACATCGCGCGCGAGGTCACGCTGAAGGAAATGCTATCAATGGGAGAATTGGGGTTTGCCCAGGGCAGCCTCATCGGGTCCGGCAAGATTGAAAAACGACTGCGTGAGCATTTTGGCATCAAGACTATCGAGCAGCTGAGCAAACCGTTCGCGGCGGTCGCCGCGGACCTGTACTCGGGTGAAGGCGTGGTGTTGGACAGCGGTGATGTTGTAACAGCTCTCAGGGCGTCATCGGCTATCCCGGGCATGTTGCCCCCGGTTGAGACCGGTAGGATGCTATTGGTCGACGGTGGGATCGTGGATCCTGTGCCGGTGGTTGCTGCACGTGACCTTGGTGCAGAAAAAATTGTGGCCGTTGACCTGCAGGGCGACTTTTGCGGACGATCGAGGCGCCTTGGATTTGACCCTGCAGCGGGCAAACCAAAACTGGCTGCCATGAAAACGGCGAGAGCAGGGTGGTCACTGGCCCTCAAAACGCTGAGTCAGGCCAATCTGGAGCGAGACCGGCCAGATGTTTTGATTACACCGAGGATTGGCCATATCGACATGGCGGATTTTACGCAGGCCGATGAACTCATCGCTCTGGGCAAAAAAGCTGCTTATGACATGATGACTGAAATCGAGTTCATGCTCGCTCGCAACTGAACCCAGCCTTAATCTCGTCTTATTTACACATATAACCTTTATTGTCGCGATCCAGGCGGCAAATTTTGGACGATTGGGGACAATTTATGAGACGAGTTTTAGTGGTGTTCGCTGGCATCGCCCTGCTGGCAAGTTCGGGCGCAACTGCGCAGCAACAAACCAGCAGCGGTGTCGAAGAGCCGCGATTTCAGGGCGTTTATGGCGGTATAACTGCCGGGTATGGAGATTTCAGTTCCGGCGGGGATGGAGAGTATGTCGACTTTTTCCTGGGCGGTCGCATTCAGCGGGAGTCCGGTCTCGTTTATGGCATTGAAGCGGCAGGCGGCTTTGTCGATTCAGACTCCCGCGAAGGGTTCCTGGATTTGTTCGATGGCTACGGCAGTATCATCGGCAAGGTTGGTTACACGCCAAATAACAAGGTGATGTGGTACGGTGGTGCCGGATACACGTCGCTGGATGTTGCCAATGAAATCGAAAACGATGGCTCTTCAGGCGGTGTGATGTTTGAAGCGGGTCTTGAATATATGCCCACAAGCTGGTTTGGGCTTCGATTGCGCGGTCAGTATCACGCCGTAGGATCAGAGGCTGACATCACCAGCGTCGGAGCCGGGCTTCTGTTCAGCTTTTAGGGCGCATTGCCAGCGTTAGCTTGCCTTAAGCTGACGCTGGATCACAATACGCTGGATGTCGGATGTGCCTTCGTATATCTGGCATACTTTCACGTCGCGGTAGATGCGCTCTACAGGGTATTCAGAGAGATACCCATACCCACCCAGTACCTGAATGGCAGCGGAGCAGATTTTTTCGGCGGTTTCACTGGCAAACAGTTTTGCCATGCAGGCTTCTTTCAGGCAGGGCTCGCCCGCGTCCTTCTTGGCCGCCGCATCCAGAACCATCAGTTCTGCCGCCCGTAGCTCGGTTGCCATATCTGCCAGCCGGAACCCGACAGCCTGATGGTCAATGATCGCCTGACCGAATGTTTCACGCTCCTTTGCGTACGACAGTGCATACTCGTATGCCGCCTTGGCCATACCCACGGACTGGGCGGCAATGCCGATACGCCCTGTTTCAAGGTTCGAGAGAGCGATCTTGTAGCCGTCCCCTTCAGCGCCCAACAGGCAGTCCGTTGGCACCTCCATGTCCTCAAACACAATCTGGCACGTGTCTGAAGACTTTTGACCGAGTTTGTGCTCGACGCTGGCGACTGAATAGCCCGGTGTATCGGTTGGCACCAGAAAAGCGGACAGGCCTTTCTTACCTGCTTCGGGGTCCGTCACGGCGAAGACAATTGCCACCCCTGCAATTTTGCCGGATGTAATAAATTGTTTGGTGCCGTTGAGTTTCCAGCCACTGTTGGTGCGCGCAGCTTTGGTTTTCAGCTGCGAAGCATCTGATCCGGCTTGAGGTTCGGTAAGACAAAACGCTCCGATCATGTCGCCGCGCGCGAGAGGCTTAAGAAACTGTTCTTTCTGGGCGTCAGTACCATTCGCCAGAATGGCGGCACATACAGGTGCGTTATTGACGCTCATCAGCGTGGACAGGCCACCATCGCCGCCTGCAATTTCAACAAGCGCCAACGCATAAGACGTGTAGTCGGTGGCTGCCCCGTCCCATTCCTCCGGAACAGTCATGCCCATAAGGCCCAACGCCCCCATTTCGCGCAGGAACTCCATCGGGATTTCGCCCGCTTTTTCCCAGTCGCCTGCACGGGGTACAATCTCGTCCCGCGCAAATGCACGGGCCATGTCCTGCACCATGCGTTGTTCTTCTGTCAGCATTCTTGTCGCCTCCAGGCATGTTGTTAGGCTTAAGCGAGCTCGATAGCCATCGCGGTGGCTTCGCCGCCGCCAATGCAAAGGCTGGCAATGCCTTTTTTCAGGCCGCGTTTGCGAAGCGCGTTCACGAGTGTAACGCAAATGCGTGTTCCCGATGCGCCGATCGGGTGACCAAGCGCGCACGCGCCGCCATTCACGTTCACTTTCTCATGGTCGATACCAAGCTCTTGCATGGCTGCCATTGGCACAACTGCAAAAGCTTCATTGATCTCAAACAGGTCCACATCGTCCACAGTCCAGCCTGCTTTTTCCATGACTTTCTTGACCGCATTAACTGGCGCTGTCGTAAACCACTCTGGCTCATGCGCATGGCTGGCATGAGCAACGACATGGGCGAGAGGTTTCAGGCCACGTTTTTCCGCTTCGGACCCTGACATCATGACGACCGCTGCCGCTCCGTCCGAGATGGAGCTGGCATTGGCAGCCGTAACGGTGCCGTCTTTTTTGAAGGCGGGCCGCAGGGTCGGAATTTTATCAAGCCGGGCTTTCATAGGCTGTTCGTCTTGACTGACTTCGACATCACCCTTGCGCGTCTTCACCGTAACCGGAACAACTTCACCTTCAAAACTACCGTTTTCGATCGCACGCTGTGCACGCTTCAGAGATTCGATTGCGTAGGCGTCCTGTGATTCCCGTGTGAACTGATAGTGCTCTGCGCACAGTTCAGCAAAATTGCCCATAGGACCGCCTTCATAGGCGTCAGTGAGGCCGTCAAAAGCCATATGGTCAACAAGCTGGGTGTTGCCAAATTTTGTACCGGTGCGTGCTGATGGCATGAGGTGAGGGGCCTGGGACATGCTTTCCATGCCACCGGCAACCACGACATCATTGCTGCCAACCAGCAGGCTGTCGTGCGCCAGCATCATGGACTTCATACCTGACCCGCAAACCTTGTTCACCGTCACAGCGCCCGCGGATGTCGGGATGCCCGCCTTGATGCTTGCTTGACGGGCAGGTGCTTGTCCCTGACCAGCAGGCAGCACGCAACCCATAATTGTTTCGTCAATCGCATCACCTTCTATGCCCGCATTTTCCAGCGCCGCTGTTATAGCGGTTGCACCGAGGTCTGATGCGGCAACAGATGAGATATCGCCGAGCAGGCCACCCATTGGGGTTCTGGCCATACCAACGATTGCAATTTTTTCCTGAGACATACGTTTCTCCTTAAACTAATGGCGCTGGGGATGACGCCATTCTGGACCCACGAAGGCACTTCGTATTTTGCCGGGACAATGGCTAAAATGCCGCGGTTTCGCAAGCGTTAAATGTTTGACGCAGAGGTAAGGAACTCTATAACAGGGCGGCGAAAGGACCCTGCCATATGGAAAAGAAACCCACCGTAACCGGGATCATGGTTTTTGCTGGCTTGCTGGCTGGTGTTATTGTTGGCTTGTGGTTGCCCTACATTCCCAGCCTGGAGGCGCTTGGCGGCGGAATTCTGGGGGGTGTGGTCGGTTTTCTGATCGACAAGTTTTCCGCTACACGGACCGACGTTACCTAGCCCCTAGTCCGGGTGACCTGACCAAAGACGCATAGGTTTCTGGCCGCATTTGGCGAGGTACATATGTTCTGTTCCTGTGCGATAAGAAGTGAAGAGGATAGATGTGCCGTCTGCTGACCACACTGGCATGTGATCCCAGGCGTCGTTATCTGTGCATTGAAGGGTTTCACGGGTATTTAGCCTGAAAACAAAAACGTCCGCATCGTCATCCTCACCGTCTGGAGAGTCTGTGTAGGCAACAGACTGACCATCAGGCGCCCAATCCAGCCCATAGATTCGACCTGAGGAGCTTTTGAGGACAGAGCGTTCGCCATTCATTAGGTTGATCATTTCAAGTGTCGTATCGCCATTTCCCTCACTGGGGCCGGACGCAAAGACTACCTTTGAGCCGTCGGGGGAAAAATGAGCATCATGTTCGGACTGGTCTGGTGTTTCGGTAAGGCGCTGTATGACAACTCCGGCTTTATCTATCAGGAACAAATCACGCTGGCCTTCATTTTCCCAGAAGGCGAGTAGCTTCTCGTCATGCCAGTCGTTTACTGATAGCCAGCCCTCGAAATTCCCGAGGGAGCGGGAAAGGCCGGTTTTGATGTCCAAGAGCATCGGGGCTTTCCTTTGGCCTTCTCCCGCGTCTGCTTGGTCAAAGACAATGGAGTTGCCGTCCGGGCTCCACACGGCATAGCCATCCCAGCCAGCGTGGTTGGTTAATCGGCGTAAATTCCTGCCATCTATTGTCATTAGATATAGCTCCCAGTCGCCCGCTGTTTCAGAGGACTGGGCCATGAAGATCAACTCGTTGCCACTTGGCGAAAATACAGGCCGGTGCTCGCCTGCCAACGCCGTTCCGTATATGCCATTCAGCATAATGGTCGCGATAATTAGCCAGAATGTTTTGAGTTTTGGTCCAAACGAATAAGCCGAACAAAACACCGTCTTCCCCTCATTGTTTTAGAGAAAATATACAAGTTAGCTTGACCTCGCAGCTTTCAGGCGGCAAACGGTTTCGTTCGGGGGGTGAGGCGACAGGTTGATTGGCCAAGTCAGTCCGCTGGGGTAGGGTCTTTAGACTTCGCTTTGTTTCTTTCTAACCACGCACTGCGGATCATATCACTGGTCATGCGGCTGCCGTCAGGTGTCCAGCCCGGAGGCGCGAGAAGAAAAAGCATGCGGTCACGCCATGTGGCGGCATGCCAGATGTCCTTGAAAATACCGACCCATTCATGGAGCGCTACTCTTAGCGGATTGAAGGTTCCCAGGTCGGTCACGAGGCCATACCGACAGGGTTCCGTTTTTTCTTCCGGAATGAACGAACCGAACATGCGGTCCCAAACCATGAAAACACCGGCATAATTTGCATCAAGATACCGCGGGTTGTTGGCGTGATGTACCCTGTGATGGCTTGGGGTGTTGAACAGATACTCAAACCAGCGCGGCATTTTGTCGATCGCTTCGGTGTGAATCCAGAACTGGTAAATCAAGTTAATGCCGGCGCAGAAAAAGACGATTGCGGGCTCCACACCAAGCAGGAAGATCGGCATTTTAAACAGGATGCCCGGTGTGAATTGCCCGGTCCAGGTCTGTCTAAGCGCTGTTGAGAGATTATAGTGTTGACTGGAATGGTGAATGACATGCGCGGCCCACATCCAGCGCATGCGGTGTCCCATCCGGTGTATCCAATAGTAAGCGAGGTCATCCAGTACAAAGGCAAGTACAAAAACCCACCAGGCCGCTCCCAGATCAAACAATGCGAAGTTGGCCCAAACCCAGTATGAGAATCCGATGGCAAGCGCAGCCGTCAAGGCGCCTGAGACGGTGCTGCCGAGCCCCATGATCAAAGATGTCATTGTATCTTTGCCCTCAAAGCGGGCGCGACCGGTTTTCCATCCGTAAAATATCTCCGCCAGAACCAGCAGGACAAATGCAGGCACCGCGAGCTGTGTGGGGTCGGGCAGATCAAGCATGCAAGGGGCCTCCCGAAATGCTTTGTTCGGTGGTTAGCAATGCCATCAAGTCGGACACCTGTTCCTCAGGCAGATCAAGGGCGACAGTGGGTTGTGTAAAGTCATGCGTGTCTACTGTCAGACCACTTTTGTTTCTGGATGCGGTAATTGTGGACAGATCCTCTATGTGCCGTACGACCACCCGGTCACCCAGAGCAGTTGCCACTGCAACACCATCGTGCGGATCAGGAAAAAGAAGCACCGCGGCCTCGCCCTTTGTACCGATAAACACCTTGGCAGAGACGACTTCAAACTCAATGTCAGGGCAAAATCGCCTGACATTACGGAGGACACGTTCGCGGGTCAGCCCGCCCTTCACCGGGAACAAGCGCGCGGCAATCACGGCCAATACTATGATTGCGATCAGCGAACCGCCTATCTGGACTAAATCCATGTCACTCTCCTGACATCTAAAGATAGCATGATTTGCTTGGGGTCAAGTGCCGAGTTGCTGCCTTGCTGTGCCGACTTGGCTCATTGAATGAACTGGTCTAGGGTCCCCAGATGCAGTGAAGGAGAGCAGCTTGTGCGCGCTATATTGAATCTATTGGTTCTGGTGACTGTTTGGTTTTGGCCTGGTGTGGCAGCCTCAGCGGAAGAGCCCATCATTATCGCCCACCGCGGCGCAAGCGGTTATCTTCCCGAACACACCCTTGAGGCTTACCGGCTTGGCATAGAGCAGGGGGCTGATTTCATTGAGCCGGATCTGGTGATGACAAAAGACGGTGTGCTTGTTGCCAGGCATGATATCTATCTTTCATCCACGACCAACGTTGCGAGCAAGCCGGAATTCGCGGATCGAAAGCGTACAGTCGGTGACAAGACGGATTGGTTCGTCATGGATTTTACCCTCGCTGAATTGAAAACGTTGAGGGCACGGCAGCCTTTTCCGGGCCGTGATACGTCGTTCAACGATCAGTATGAGATTCCGACTTTTGATGAAATCATCGAGGTTGTAAGAGACGCTGGCGCACAAGGCAAAACAGTGGGTCTTCACATCGAAATGAAGCGGCCCGATCTTTTCAAATCAGAGGTTGATCCGGATCTCTCAGACACGCTTGCGTCGGCGTTTGCACCCTTGACGGACAGCGGTATTCCTGTGTTTTTTCAATGCTTTGATGGAGAATTTGTGCGGGAAATCGCCGGGAAAACCAACGCGCCCCTGGTGTTGCTTGTTGCCGGTGCTTTTGACGAGCAATCGCAGTGGTTCGTTTTGGATGTAAATCTTGCAGACTATTATGATGTTGTTGACGGCTATGGATTGAATAAGGCCCTGCTTTTTGACCAGAATTTTAAGTCCAACGGCCTGGTGGAGAGACTGCATTCTGCAGAAAAAGTGGTTCATGTCTGGACAGCGCGTAATGATGCGTTGCCAAAAGGCTTTGAATCAGCCGAGCAGGAGCTTAAACTGTTGTTCGGCGCCGGCATTGATGGATTGTTTACGGATTTCCCAACAACAGCTGTTGATGTTCGGCGAGAGATGCTTCAGTAAATTACCGCAGGAACGCCATGTTTGACCTAGTAAAAGCCATGATCACCGCACTGGCTGCAATGATCGTTATTTACCTGGGATCACAAATGCTGTTTTCGGCATCAAATATGTGACCCCTTGGTCGTCGATTGCTAATCGGCGTCTGGCCATTTCCGATCAAACGGGAAGGGTGTTTCGTCGGTTGCGAAGCTCAGATAATTCAACACGTCGTGAATATAGTTCGCAAATTGCTTTATGACGCGTGTGAGGTTGCTGTTGGCCTCCCCGGCGAAGATGGTGAAGAGCACCTGTGCTGCCGCCAGGAAAAATGCCAGCGAAAGGCTCACCCACCCCAATACGCCAAAGAAAAACATGAAAAAGGCACGCTTGACAATTTGGGGCCAGTCTCTGCCTTTCAGGTCTTCCATCAACTGGGACGAATTCGTTTGGGACTGTGATGCTTGATGCTCACTGCTCATGGTGGTGCCTCCTGTTAAATCTTCTGTCGTTTGCTGCGGCGCTTCTTTTTTTGACGTCTCGTCCGAGGTTTTCGCCTCGTCCACTTCAGGACTGATTGCTTTCTCAGTCTTTTTTGGTGTTGAAGTGCCGGCCACCTTTTTTTCCGCTGCTGGCTTTCTCCGGGCTGCGGGTTTTTTGGCCGCTGGTTTTGCCGAGCCTGCCGACGCCTTTTTTGTAGACGCACGTGGCTTGGTTGTTTTCTTGGCAGGGGATTGGTCTGCCGATTCGGCTTTGGCGGTATCCTCGCTCATAATCTTCCTCTTGGAGAAGCGGTTTATTCTAATGCTTATTTGGTGAGGCGAAGCGAAAGCTTCAAGGGCCGCGGTTGCGTTAAGACCAGGGCAGGTTTCCGCGGACCATGTCTGATGCCTCGAAGCTGGAAACCGGCGCGGAATAATAGAAACCCTGCGCAAACGCGAAGCCCATCTCCGTCACCATTGCGATGTGGTCTGTATCTTCCAGGCCTTCAGCGACCACCTCATGGCCCAGACTGCGCGCAAGCATGCCAATCATGTCGAGGATCTTGTGCTGGGTGTTTCCCCGTTCGAGCTGGTTGATAAAGACGCGATCAATTTTGATGATGTCGATTGGAAACTGGTGGAGATAGTTGAGGGAAGAGTACCCCGTGCCGAAGTCATCCAGGGCAACTTTCACGCCCAGAGCTCTGATTTTATTGAGCGATTCCGAAATACGTTCCGGGTTGGCCATGATCGAACTTTCTGTGAGTTCGACGCGCAGCAAATGGCCCGGTAAATTGTATTTTTCCAAAGCTGCTTCCACGATGTCTGCCACATTGTCACGGGCAAACTGAACACCAGACACATTCACGTTTACAGGAACGAGTTTGTCTTTCCCGACTTCCATTTCCCAGTGTTTCAGGCATGTGCATGCAGCTTCAAAGGCCCAGCGCCCCAAGGGGACAATGATGCCGGTCTCCTCGGCCAGTTGAATGAATTCAACCGGGGACACCATACCATGATCTTTATGCCGCCAGCGCGTCAGTGCTTCAAAGCCACGAAGTTCCGATGTTCTCACATCAATGATTGGTTGGTAGAATAATTGCAATTCTTCTCGTTCAACTGCCCGGCGCAGCTCTGTTTCCAGATGAAACTGGGACCGGGCGACCTGATGTGAATCTCTGCGATATACCTCGGTTCTGGCCTTGCCTGCCAATTTGGCGCGATGCATGGCAAAGTCCGCGTCCCGAATAAGGTCCTCAGGATGCGTTGCACTGGAGATTGTACTGGCAACACCAATTGAAACCGAGGTGAACACTTCATTGCCGTCCAGATCGTACGGTTGTCTCATCGCTTCATGGATGCGGTCACTGGTTTCGATGACAGAATCTATCTCGTGCATGTCAGGCACGAGGATTGCGAACTCGTCTCCCGAAAGGCGGGCCAATATGTCGCTGCTGCCAATGCACCGGCGCAGCGTGGAGGCCATGGAAATCAGGAATCGGTCTCCTGCACTATGCCCAAAGCTTTCATTTATCTGCTGGAAACGATCAATGTTGACCACCAAAACAGCACAGCCAAAAGGTTCATCGCTCCTTTGGCCGTTTATAACTGTTTCTTCCAGTTTGTTGCGGAACAGCACTCGGTTGGGCTGCCCCGTCAGCGCATCATGAAAAGCATGATGCATGATATTTTTTTCAGCCAGTTTTTCTGCGGTGTGGTCTTCAATGGTACACAAAACCTGGTAGCCATCGCCCGCATCTTTGAAAACGGGTTTCAAATGGCTGGTCAGATAATGTTCATGGCTGTCCCGTGTTTTGATCCACTCAAGCGACTGTGGTTGCCGACGTGAGTGGGCCAATCGAATCACTTCTGATAGTTTTTCAAGGTCACCCTCGCTCCAGACACGAGCCAGCGAGACCGGCAAAAGTTGAGTGCTCTGGATATCAAACAGGGATTTTGCCTGCGGGTTAGCACCAGCAATAACAACATCACCATTTTCCAGGACATCAAAGCACACTACGCCGTATGGCAGGGCATCCAATATTGAGTTGGCGCTGACAGCCACCGTCCCTGTCAGGTGTGTGACATCTGAAACTGGAGCCGTGGGCGTTCTGTCGACCGCGGAGTCTGCAACTTTTTGTCCCACGAACAAATCCAAATCCTCAACCTACACGCAAGCGATTCTGGCAAGCCTGAAAAGTGTCGTCTGATCAGGTAAATATTTGGTAAAAACCGACCAAAAATTGTTAAGAAAGTTCGTGTTTGTACAGTGAACACAAGTGGTTGGAAAAAAATTGGGGAAGGCAAGCCTTCCCCGAGATGACCACCCACAGGGACGGGTTAGTGGGTGGTGAATTCCTTTGTGACCGGGCTGTCAGCTACAGCCGCTTGTCGACCCGCAGGTGTCGCACTTCATGCAGGTGCCATTTCGCACCAGAGTGAAGTTTCCGCATTCGCCGCAGGCGTCACCTTCGTATCCCTTCATTTTGGCCGCCATCCGAGCATCAGCGGTGGCGTCCGTGCCGCCGTTCGTCATTGCCGAGCCGATCGAGACACTTGCGCTCGCGGATGCACCGGCCGCGACAGCAACGGTTTCCAGTTCGCCATCTTTACCGCGGGTCTTGTTCGTATTCAGGACGACGAGGTTACTACCCCGTACATAACCAGATGAGGCAAATTTCTGAACATGCTCTAGAGCTTGCGAGACATTGTCATCCAATTCGGGCAAGCCGTCATCCCGGTCGCCGCGCCCTGTAGTGTCATGCAGCAAGTCTGCTGGTGTCGCGTGCGCCAGGTCCTCGCGTCCCAGATACGAAATCGCGAGCTCGCGGAAGATATAGTCGAGCAGGGAAGTGGCCATTTTGATGGTGTCATTGCCTTCCACACGGCCGAATGGCTCGAAACGTGTGAAGGTGAAGGCGTCAACGAATTCCTCTAGGGGAACCCCGTATTGCAGCCCAATTGAAATGGCGATGGCAAAGTTGTTCATCAGCGAGCGGAAAGCCGCACCTTCCTTGTGCATGTCGATGAATATCTCGCCAACCGAACCATCGTCATATTCGCCAGTCCGCAAATAGACTTTGTGGCCACCAACGATTGCTTTCTGCGTATACCCCTTGCGGCGTTCCGGAAGTCGGCGTCTGGATGTTGCGGCATCGCGTTCCACTTCCACAATGCGTTCAACGATCCGCTCTGCCACAACTTCAGTCTTCTCGACCATTGACTTGTCTTCAAGGTCCTCAGCGAGATCTTCATCATCCAGCAGGGACGCGTTCAACGGCTGACTAAGCTTGGAACCATCCCTGTAAAGCGCATTGGCTTTAAGGGCGAGGGACCAACTCAATTCATATGCTGCCATGCAATCGTCAACTTCAGCATCATTGGGCATGTTGATCGTTTTGGAAATCGCGCCCGAGATAAAGGGCTGTGCAGCAGCCATCATCCTGATGTGGCTCTCCCACGACAGAGATCGTTTGCCGATTTTTCCGCACGGGTTGGCACAATCAAACACGTGATAGTGTTCTTCACTCAGATGGGGTGCCCGCTCCAGCGTCATGGCGCCGCAACAAAACAGGTTGGCGGCGTCAATCTCACGTTTTGTGAAGCCAATGGCGTCAAGGAGATTGAAGGAATAGTCGTTCAACTGGTCTTCGGTCAGTCCAAGGGTCTCTTTGCAGAAATCGGAACCGAGCGTGAAATGATTGAACACGAACTTGATGTCAAATGCGTTCGCCAATTGGCTCTCAACCAGGTCAATCTCGCGCTCCGTGAAGCCTTTTTCGCGAAGTGTTGCATGATTAACCCCAGGCGCATCTACCAGGGTTGAATGTCCAACAGCATATTTCTCGATGTCATGGATCTGGTTTTCTTTGTAACCGAGGACCTTAAGGGCCTGAGGTACGATCCGATTGATGATTTTGAAGTAGCCGCCTCCTGCAAGTTTCTTGAACTTTACAAGCGCAAAATCCGGCTCAATGCCCGTCGTGTCGCAGTCCATCACAAGGCCGATGGTGCCGGTCGGCGCAATTACGGATGACTGAGCGTTGCGGAAGCCATGTTTCTCGCCGATTTCAAGTGCCCGGTCCCACGCGTCTGCAGCTGCGACAGTGATCAATTGATCGGGGCAATTGGTGATATCAAGCGCCACAGGGTTGGTGTTGAGCTTCTCATAGCCATCCTTCTGGCCATAGGCGGCCCGACGGTGATTGCGGATGACCCGCAGCATGTGATCTGCGTTTTTCTGATATCCTGGAAAAGAGCCCAGTTCAGAGGCCACTTCAGCGCTGGTTGCATAGCTCTCACCGGTCATCAGGGCCGAGATTGCTCCGCACAATGCACGACCTTCATCACTGTCGTATCCAAGACCGTTACTCATCAGCAGCCCGCCAATGTTGGCAAAACCGATGCCGAGTGTGCGGTATTCGAAAGAGAGTTTGGCGATTTCCTTCGAAGGAAACTGTGCCATTAAGACTGAAATTTCGAGTACCATGGTCCACAGGCGGACAGCGTGCTTGAAGTTTTCAACAGCAAACGTGCCATCTTCATTGCGGAATGTCATCAGGTTCAACGATGCAAGATTACAGGCCGTATCATCAAGGAACATGTATTCAGAGCAGGGGTTTGACGCCCTGATATCGCCCGATGCTGGGCACGTATGCCAATCATTGATGGTTGTGTGAAACTGGATCCCGGGGTCCGCGCTGGCCCAGGCCGCCTGTCCAACATCCCGCCACAGGTCTTTGGCGTTAATTTCCCGACCGACGGAATTGTCTGTCCTGTGCTTCAGGGTCCATACGTCATCTGCTTCGATTGCTTTCATGAAGTCGTCAGAGACACGGATAGAGTTATTTGAGTTCTGGCCAGACACCGTGAGGTAGGCGTCGGAGTCCCAGTCGGTATTATATGTCTTGAAATCTATGGATGTGTAGCCTTGCTTTGCAAACTGGATGACACGTTGCACATAGTTTTCAGGGATCATCACTTTTCGGGCTGCGATAATCTGTTTTTTCAGCTCTTTATTAACCTTGGGCTCAAAAGCCGCATCGCCAAGGTCATTTTTCGCGTCATGACAAGCTTTGATGATCCGGTTCAGGTGGATTTCATTCAGCTTTGAACCCGAAACCAAAGCGGAGACCTTTTGCTCCTCAACAACTTTCCAGTTGATGAATTCCTCGATATCCGGATGGTCGATGTCCACAACGACCATTTTCGCGGCCCGGCGCGTCGTGCCGCCGGATTTGATCGCACCTGCCGCCCGATCGCCGATTTTCAGAAAGCTCATGAGACCGGATGATTTGCCGCCCCCTGAAAGGGGTTCGCCGTCACCGCGTACGTTTGAGAAGTTGGAACCCGTTCCGGACCCGTACTTGAACAAGCGCGCTTCGCGTGTCCACAAATCCATGATGCCGCCTTCATTCACCAGATCATCAGAGACGGACTGGATGAAACAGGCATGTGGCTGCGGATGTTCGTAGCTGCTTTTTGAGCGCGTCAGCTTGCCGGATTCAAAATCGACATAATAGTGCCCCTGCGCCGGACCATCGATACCGTATGCCCAGTGAAGACCGGTGTTAAACCACTGCGGACTGTTGGGCGCCGCCATTTGGCTGGCCAGCATAAAGCGCATTTCATCAAAGAAAGTGCGTGCGTCATCTTCGCTATCGAAGTAGCCGCCTTTCCAGCCCCAGTAGGTCCAGGTGCCCGCCAAACGATCGAATACCTGTTTGCTAGAGGTTTCACTGCCGAACTGTTTGTCTTCAGGCATGGATGCCAGAGCTTTTTTGTCTGGCTCTTTGCGCCAGAGCCAGCTTGGTACGTCTTTTTCCTTAACCGGCTTGAGTGCTTGCGGCACACCGGCTTTACGGAAGTATTTCTGCGCTATGATATCTGTGGCAACCTGGCTCCAGCTTTCCGGTACTTCGACGCTGTCCATATGGAATACAATCGATCCGTCAGGATTTCGAATTTCACTGACTGCTGTGTGCCAGTCGATGGCGCTGTATGGACATGGATGGTCTGTTGTAAACCGGCGCTCAATACGCATACTTTCCCCCTTGAAAGCCAAACTAAAAACGCAGGCGGTTTTGGTTTTTTAGTGGTGCCAACCTGCTTCTGTTCCTGCAGGTCAGCCCTAATACCCGCCGCGGAGAATTCCCCGTTTTCGCGCCAGACTTTGCCACTATATGTTGGGGTCATGCGCTGAACGGGCACAAGAATAAGGGCGAAAATCTGCGGCTTTCAAGCGCTTTTTTCAATATCTTGTGGTTGACAGTGCGAAGGGCACAAGTGGGAGCAGTACGAATCGTTGGGCTGCAATGAGTCGCAAAAAATAGCGCCTTATTCTGCCCATAATGGCAAAGTATCGATGAGATTGCATACATGATGACTTAAAGTCGTCATATTGGCTGAAAGAGGGCATAAACTTAAGAATCGGTTACGAACTGCAGCCTCATCTTTCCCTCACAGGATAAACGTGATACATGGGCGAAAAATGTCGGGACTCCGGCGCAGATGATGATAGAGTTATGGTGCAACTGGTACCGCAGTGGCACGTGAGTAATGGATAAAATTTATGGCTGGCTTGATTTCTAAACTTTTTGCCTCTCCAATTTTTACCTGGTGGAACAGCGCAACATTCGGCACGTTGCTGTTCACAAGCCGCAAGGGCGTGAAGGTTGGGGAAGACGATCAAGGCAACATTTATTATCAGGAAAAGAACGGCAAACGCCGATGGGTGATCTACAAGAATGGCCCTGTTGAGGCATCGCGGGTTCCTGCCGACTGGCATGGATGGCTTCACTACACGATCGACGATATCCCCAGCGAAAAACCACTGCCCACGAAAGAGTGGGAAAAAGAGCACCTGCCTAATCTGACAGGCACGGCTGAGGCTTACTTCCCGAGCGGAGCTGAGCAGGCAGGTGGTGCCCGGGCAACAACGGCCTCAGATTATGAAGCGTGGCGTCCGTAACACAGGTGCCTTCTGTTCGGCAATTCAGGAAACGGTGGAATAATTTATGTCCAGCAACCTAGTTGAGTCTTTGATTGGTGCGCTTGTTCTGGTCGTAGCCGGATGGTTTCTGGTGTTTGCCTATGATCGTACGGATATGGGCGCGGGCAATGGCTACACGCTGACCGCCCGATTTGACCGTATTGACGGAATCGGTGTTGGCAGTGATGTGCGGCTTGCCGGGATCAAGGTCGGTACTGTCGTTGACAGCGTGCTTGATCGGCAGAGTTTTCAGGCTGTCGTGACGCTGTCCCTGGAAGAGGGTGTGGAATTGCCGACCGATACAGCGATTGCGATTACCGCAGAAGGCTTGTTGGGGGGCACCTATATGAATTTGTTGCCCGGTGGCATGGAAGAAGTTCTTCTGGACGGCGACGAAATCAGCGAAACTCAAGATGCTGTTGACCTCTTGGGGTTGATCGGCAAATTCATATACAGTGACGATGGCAGCAGCTCGAATTAAGGCTTGGCACTTCAGTGCTTTGGTCGCCTTGGGCGCCAGCCTGTTCGTGACCTTGACGTCCGTTCATGCTCAAGACCCCACTGTTCCCGACGCACTGGCAACGGAAGAGAATGACACAGTTATCTTGCGAGCTCTCGACAAGATCACAGCCCGCATAACCGAAATTGCTTTGCCGATTGGACAGGAAGTACGGTTTGGAACACTGGCAATCGGTGCCCAATATTGCCGTACACGCCCGCCAATCGAGACACCAGAGACTTTCGCCTATCTGGAAATTGATGACCTGAAAAGGTCTGGTGATAGGTCGCGTGTTTTTGAGGGATGGATGGTTGCTTCAAGCCCAGCCCTCAATGCGCTGGAACACGCCGTCTATGATGTCTGGGTTGTGAGTTGCAGGATCGCGTCGCCGGAGAGCTCAGACGAGAGCCGGTGAAAGTCGGCGTTGGTAACTCTCAGCGCTGCGTCAAGCCGCTTGTGATATTCCTGTCGTGTTATCTCAATAACACCAAACTGGGCCAAATGTTCGGTACCAAACTGAGTATCGAGCAACTGGTAGTTGCCCTGTATCAGGCGTGCCACCAGGTGCACCAGTGCTACCTTGCTTGCGCCGGTCTCAAGATGGAACATGCTTTCGCCAAAGAAAGCGCCAGCAAGCGAGACACCGTACAATCCGCCGACCAGACGCCCGTTCGCCCAGCATTCAACCGAGTGGGCAAATCCGTGCGCGTGGAGATCCGCGTAGAGGGTTTCGATCTGTTCGCTGATCCAGGTATTCTGGCGCCCGTATGCTGGTGCGGCGCAGGCACGGACTACATCTTTAAAGCACTTGTTTGCGGTAACGGAAAACCTGTCCTGGCGAACAAGTTTTCGAAGCGAGCGGGGAATATGGAATCCGTCGAGCGGCAGAACACCTCGTTCTGGCGGGTCTACCCAGAACAGCTCATCATCTTCACGGCTGTCGGCCATCGGAAAAACGCCGGAGGCGTAGGCGTTTAAAAGAAGTTCCGGAGTGATTTTCCGATCGCTCATGACCGTCCCTTCACTCCGGAGCTGCAACTTGCCGAAGCCCTAGTCTTCGCGTTCTTCCAGAAACTTTTCCAGCCAGTGAATATCATAATCTCCTGCGAGGAAATCTTCATTCGCCATCAGTGCCTGATGCAGCGGTATCGTTGTTATAACACCGTCGATCACATATTCTTCCAGCGACCGCTTGAGACGCAATAGGCAGCCTTCGCGCGTATAACCTGACACGATCAGTTTTGCGATCATGCTGTCGTAATAAGGCGGAATTTTGTAACCGGAGTATACCGCACTGTCGCAACGCACGTTCAAACCGCCGGGCGGGTGATACTGCGAAACCATCCCGGGGTTGGGCACAAAGGTAAAAGGGTCTTCGGCATTGATGCGGCACTCAATGGCGTGGCCAAAGAACCGCACCATATCCTGCGTGTAGGATAGCTGTTCGCCAGACGCGACACGGATTTGCTCCCGCACAATGTCAATGCCAGTTATCATTTCTGTCACCGGGTGCTCGACTTGCACTCGTGTATTCATTTCAATGAAATAAAACTCGCCGTCTTCGTACAAGAATTCCACCGTGCCTGCACCGCAATAGCCGAATTCTGCCATCGCGCTGGCCACGACCATACCCATGCGTTCACGAGTTTCGCTATCGATTACCGGCGAAGGGGCTTCCTCGAGAACTTTCTGGTGGCGGCGCTGCAGGGAGCAATCGCGCTCGCCAAGATGAATACAATTTCCGTGCTTGTCACCAATCAGCTGAAATTCGATATGCCGTGGTTTTGTCAGGAATTTTTCGATATAAACCGCATCATCGCCGAATGCCGCTTTTGCCTCCGTACGACAGGCATTCAACGCGTCAGAAAGTTCACTTTCTTCGCGAACGATTTTCATCCCGCGGCCCCCACCACCTGCCGAAGCCTTGATGATGACGGGCAGACCAATTTCCTTCGCGACACGAAAAGCTTCTTCATCTTCCGTAATGCCGCCTTCTGAGCCAGGAACTACGGGAATACCGAGCTTTTTGACGGTTTCCTTGGCCGTGATCTTGTCGCCCATCATGCGGATATGGTCGGCAGACGGACCGATAAAGACAATGCCGTGATCTTCGACGATTTCAGAAAAACGCGCGTTTTCTGACAGAAAGCCGTAACCCGGATGGATGGCATCCGCTCCGGTGATCTCGGCCGCGGTCAGGATCGCGGGCATATTCAGATAGCTGTCAACGGAGGCAGGCGGGCCAATACACACGCTTTCGTCCGCAAGCCGGACATGCATGGCGTCTTCGTCTGCGGTGGAATGAACGGCTACGGTTTTAATGCCCATCTCGTGGCATGCACGATGAATGCGCAGGGCAATCTCGCCGCGGTTGGCAATGAGAACCTTTTTAATCACTGGCAGTGTTCCTACTCAATGACGCACAGCGGTTCGCCGAACTCAACCGGCTGCGAATCCGCGAACAAAATCTCTTTCACTGTGCCCGATTTTGGTGAGGCAATTTGGTTCATAACTTTCATCGCTTCGATGATGAGAAGCGTGTCACCTTCCTTGATTTTGTCGCCAACCTTGATGAATGGCTCGGCTTCTGGACCGGAAGCAGCATAGGCTGTGCCAACCATTGGCGAAGGAACCATGCCCGGGTGGTCGGCTGGTGCGCTGCTTGCTGCTGGTTCTGCAGCAGCAGGTGCCGCAACGGGCGCCGGAGCTGCTGGGGCAGGGGCTGCCGGTGCTGCAGGCGCGGAATAATTTACTGCGGACGGAACCTCCCGTGCCACACGAATGCTGAAATCGTCTTCTGCGACTTCAATTTCTGAGAGACTGGACTTATCCAACAGTTCCGCTAACTCCCGGATCAGTTCCTTATACTCTTTAATCTTAGACATTCAGTCTTCCCCTTCTCGTATCACGGACGAATGTGATGGTCTCTATAGGTTCAGTTGCCGCGCAGCATACTGGCAATTGCGTCAACCGCAAGCATATATCCGGTTGCCCCAAAGCCGCATATCACCCCGGCCGCGACATCAGAAATGTATGAATGGTGGCGGTACTCTTCGCGGGCGAAGACATTTGACAGATGCACCTCGATAACAGGGGTGTCTATCGCCGCCACCGCATCATGAAGAGCGATGGATGTATGTGTGTAGGCGGCGGCATTTAAAATAATGCCAACACAGTCTTTGTCTGCTGACTGCACCCAATCCACCAGTTCACCTTCAATATTCGACTGGCGAAACTCTATTTCGAATCCCAGTGGCTTGGCGCGCTCGACAACAAGTGCATTGATTTCCTCAAGGCTGGTGGTGCCATAGGTGTCCGGCTCCCGTGTGCCCAACAGATTCAGGTTCGGGCCGTTAAAAACCGCAATTTTTTTTGTCATTGGTGGACCACCTTTTTGACAGATCGCTTGAAGCAACCTGTATAATGCCATAATGAAGGCGTGCAAAGCAGGAACCGCATATTTATACTGCGATTTCTGCCGCCATTCGGCACTTGAAAGCAAGCGAGATACAGTGTGAGCGTTTCCATCATTGTCAACGGAGAGCCCAGAACCATTGATCACGGATTAAGCGTCTGGGGATTCTTGCAATCTCTGGAACTGGATCCCAAAAAAGTGGCTGTTGAGCGCAACCTGGAGATTGTTTCAAAATCTCTGTTTCAGGACACTGAGCTGGTGGATGGCGACAAACTTGAGATCGTGCATTTTATCGGCGGAGGATGAGTGGTATGGCCCCGTTGGACGTCAACACCCACAGTTTACAAGACACATGGACACTGGCTGGCAAAGACTACCAGTCCCGTTTGATTGTCGGGACTGGAAAATACCGGGACTTTGAGGAAACGGCACTGGCCGTCGAAGCTTCAGGTGCAGAAATTGTTACGGTCGCTGTACGCAGGGTGAATGTGTCAGACCCAAATCAGCCCATGCTGGTTGACTATCTGGATCCAAAGAAAATCACTTACCTGCCCAATACAGCCGGTTGTTTTGATGCAGAATCAGCCGTACGCACCTTGCGTTTGGCGCGTGAGGCGGGCGGATGGGATTTGGTGAAGCTTGAAGTGCTCGGGGACCAAAAGACCCTCTATCCAAATATGCTTGAAACCTTCGAAGCGGCGGAGACCCTGATCAAAGACGGTTTTAAAGTGATGGTATATTGCAGTGATGACCCGATCGCAGCGAAAAAGCTGGAGGACATGGGCTGCGTAGCGATCATGCCGCTTGGTGCCCCTATCGGGTCAGGGCTCGGTATTCAGAATCCGGTGCAGATTCGCCTGATGATTGAGCAGGCGAGCGTGCCGGTGCTGGTTGACGCAGGTGTTGGCACAGCGTCGGATGCCGCGGTTGCGATGGAGCTTGGGTGCGATGGCGTGCTGATGAATACTGCGATTGCCGAAGCGAAAGATCCCGTAAAAATGGCCCGCGCCATGAAGCTTGCCGTGGAAAGTGGTCGCTTGGCGTATCAGGCTGGGCGTATGCCAAAGAAAAAATACGCGGACCCCAGTTCACCCTTGTCAGGGTTGATATAAAATGAGGCCCATCTTCTGGGCCTCACCCCAATTCCGGATCAATCTGCGCTGGCATTAGAAGCTGTGGCTCTCAGGCTGCGGGCCCTGTTAACTGCCTGCAATAGTCGTCCGTAGCCTTCGGCTCCTGTGACAACGTCGTCGCCGATGATGTAACCCGGTGTACCTTCAAATCCGATGTCTTTACCAATCGCCAACGTATTCTGAACGCTTTTAATAATCAGGCGATCGTTCATGTCTGCTTTCAGCTGTGCAACATTCAGTCCGATACGGCGCGAGATGTCGTAAATACGTTCTTCCGTTAACGACCCGTCAACTGTCATGGCTGCGACATGGAACTGTTCAAACATTCCTTGTTTTTGGGCAGCGAGAGCGGCCCGTGAGGCGAGGTACGACACCGGCGTCTCACCTGGGCGATCCAGAATTGGGAACTGGCGTGGAATGAAGCGAATGTTGCCATCTTCACGAACCAGTTTCATGACTTCCGGGAAGTGACGACGGCAAAATCCACACCGATAGTCGAAAAATTCAACAATCGTGACATCTCCATCGGGGTTGCCTATCACTGCCGCGTTCGGGTCCTTTTCCAGATAGTCACGATACATCTCAATCGCGGGTCCCATGCTGGCAAGCGTTTGACGTCGCTGAAGCTCGCGAATGGCAATTGCAATGATTTCGGGGTTCTCGATCAGGTATTCCTGAACAACTTGTTCAATTTTTTCGCGTTCGGCAGCGTCAATCTGCGTGTCCTGGGCGGTAGCAGCCGGTAGCAGGCCTGTTGCCAGCGTAAAAAACGCGATGAGTATTGTTGCTATTGGCTTCATATTATTACTCGTTACGGTTGGTCTCTACAGAAAAACTGGTTTGCAATCTTCGGCGTCCGCCGCGACGTCTGTCGTTGCGCGACGCAGCTTCTGCGGCAATCATGATGTCTTGTGCCCGGAGCCATTCCGGTGTGCCTGTGTCAAAACCATCCATTGCGCGGCGAGCATGGTTGAGGGCCTGAGCGGCGGCTCCGCCCGAATAAAACCGTTCAGCTGTCGCAAGGCTCGCTTCCGGCTGCATTTCCAGCCAACTATATGCTTTTGCAAGGTTAAACCAGGCGAACGTATTGTTGCGGTCTTGCCGGGTGGCTGCTTTCAGGATAGGGATCGCTCGTTCCATCTTTGCAGGGTCTTCAAAAGAAACCAGTGCCTGACCAAGCGCCGTGGCAATCAATGGCTCCCGGGGCGCCAGCTCCAAGGCACGTTCAAGGACAGGAACGCTGTCGTCAATGCGGCCATTCTCGAACAGGATTTGGCCTTTGATTTCATAAAAAAATGGATTGTTCGGTTCGAGAGCAATTAATGCATCAGCCTCCTGGAGGGCAAGATCCCACTCGAGCGCCTTGTGGTAGGCATACACCCGGGCATACCGTGCAGCGATGCTTGTATCGCTCGCCGGGTACTTGCGCAGCGTCTGGCGCGGGTCGTCAAGATAGCCTGCAAGCTTTGCCTGTAAACGTTTAAACCGTTCGTTGATGAATTCGTTTGGCGGCGTGTTGATATGCCGTGCGTCTGCGGTATCTTCCTGCAAGTTCAGGATACGCGTTCGATTGAGAGGGTGACTGCGCACATAGGGATCTTGTCGAATCTGCGCCAGAATTTCCTGGTCCCGCAGCTTGTCAAAAAAGCGGATCATGCCTGAAGCGGATACACCAACTTCATCAAGGTATCGGGCGCCAGCCAGGTCTGCTTCCGCTTCTTCGCCGCGAGTGTAAGACAGGAAGTGACGCTGTGCCACCGTTTGACCAGCAGACAAAATTCCGATGCCCGCGTCGCCTCCGCCCAGAGCAATTGCGGCGGCACCCAGCACCAGCGACAGGATAGAGAAGGTACCGGCTTGCGCAGCAGCATCACCGCGACGGACACGGTGTCCGCACGATATATGGCAAGTTTCGTGGGCAAGGACGCCCATAAATTCGTCAACATCGTCCGCTGCCAAAATCAGGCCAGAGTGAAAAAAGATATTCTGACCGCCTGTGACAAAGGCATTGATGGATTTTTCATTCAATAGATAAATATGCACTGACTGAGGTGTCAGCCCCGCAGCTTCAAACACCGGGTAACCAACCTGTCTGAAGAAAGCTTCCGTTTCAGCATCACGCAGAATGGACTGCGCGAAGGCTTGAAAAGAAAACAGCACGGCGATTGCCGTCGCGGAAATTAACTTTTTAACCAAGTTGATCACTTTGAGCTCCAGATTGGGGGCAAGCTAGGCGTATGGCCCTGAACCGTCAATGAATATCGTTTAACAAGCATGTGATCAAAATGCGGTATTTATATGGTTGCTGGCCTTCTGCAGTATGCTGGTCAAGCCCATACTGTGCCTCAGCCGGCCATAAAAAAAGCGGCAGAAAATCCGCCGCTTTTTACTCTATCCAAAAGTGCGTTGCCACCAGCCTTGTCGTTTCGGGCGGTCGTCGTCGCCACCGCCCCCTTCGGCGGGCGGTTTGTTTTCTGTGGCTCTGCCAGCAGGTGCATCAGCTTTGGGTGTCGAGGCACTTTCTGGCTTTGGCGTTTTTGCCGCCGTTTTACTGGCTCTAGACCCCGTAGTCTTTTTTGAAGGTCCGCTTTCCGATGCGGCTTCTTCCTTGGCTTCGGGTGTTTCGGCTTTTTTCCGCCGGGTACGCGGCTTTTTCACTTGCGCACCTTCAGTCGCGGACTTGTCGTCCGGCTCGGCCTTTTTGCTTCGCCTGCGTGGCTTGGGTTTTTCTTCCTCCGCAGCGCTTTCCACTTTTGTGTCCGATTTCTCAGAGCTGTTGGCATCATCCGCAACATCTTCGGACTTCCGACGGCGCGTGCGGCGCGGTTTTGGCTTTTCTTCCACCTCTGTAGGCTCTTGTGTCTTTGCCGCGTCTTCCTGGCTCGCAGGTTCTGCAGCCTCTGTTTTCCGCGTGCGGCGCCTGCGACGACGTGGTTTTTCGTCCGCTTCGTCACTTGTTGGAGCAGGGGCTGCAGTCTCAGCAGCTCCAGTATCGCCAGCAGTTTCCTGTTGCTCTACTCCAGCTTCATCGGAGTCGGCCTGTTTGGATTTTTCAGTGCGCCTTCGGCCACCACGGCTGCCTCTTCGGCGACGTGGCTTACGTTCCTCTTCGCCGTCGTTTTGCTCGGTTTCAGAATGCTCGTCTGATACTTTGACTTCACCCGTTTCGTTTTCATTGGCTGCAGGAGACTGTTCAGCGCGATCGCCACTGCGTCTTCTGCGCCGCCGCCGTCTGCGCTTACGTGGCTGGTTTTCGCCGTCGTCGTCGCTATCAGCTTTCTCAGTCACTTCTGCTTTCGGCATGTCCGCCGCATCGGTGTCCGGTTTCACAGCCTGGCTTTTGGGTCCGCTCGACGTGTCACCATGTGCTTCCCGTGTGATTTCGATATCAGACGGGCCCATAGAGGGTTGCGCAAGGACTTCGATTTCAAAATCGTATTGAGTTTCAAAGCCTGTCAGAATTTTGCGTTTCTTGTTCAGTAGATAGACCGCAACATCCGGACAAACGGCGATGCGAACGAGGGAGCTGCGGCCCCGAATGCCTTCTTCCTCCAACATGCGGAGCGCCATCAACGTAGCGGATTCGGTTGAGCGTACAATGCCTGAACCTGCACACGTGGGACACGTTTCCATGGATACTTCGAGTAGGTTGGAGCGCAGACGCTGCCGCGACATTTCCATCAGCCCGAAACTTGAGATACGTCCGACTTGAATGCGGGCCCTGTCTGACTTCAGCACCTCTTTCATCCGGCGCTCGACCGCCCGGTTGTTGGAACGTTCTTCCATGTCGATGAAATCAATGACTACCAACCCGGCCATATCGCGCAGCCGCAGCTGGCGTGCCACTTCTTCCGCCGACTCGAGGTTGGTTTTTAGAGCGGTTTCCTCGATATTGTGTTCTTTGGTGGCGCGGCCAGAGTTGACGTCGATCGAGATCAGGGCTTCAGTCGGGTTGATAACGATGTATCCACCGGATTTCAGCTGCACGACCGGTTGATACATGGCTTCAAGGTGGCTTTCCACCTGATAGCGGTGAAACAGCGGTATGGGGTCCTGATAGTGCTGCACCTTCTTGGCGTGGCTTGGCATCAGAAGCTTCATAAAGTCTTTTGCTGCGCGGTATCCGGCCTCACCCTCCACCTGGATTTCGTCGATATCGCGGGTATAGAGGTCCCGGATGGTTCGTTTGATCAGGTTGCCTTCCTCATAAATGAGGGTAGGGGCAACCGAGCGCAGCGTCAGGTCGCGAATTCCGTTCCAGAGACGAAGAAGATAATCATAGTCTCGTTTGATTTCGGTTTTTGTTCGCTCCATCCCGGCAGTGCGAACAATAAGTCCCATTTCTTCCGGAACCTCGAGCGAAGAAATAATCTTCTTCAGGCTGCGACGGTCCGAGGCGTTCGAAATCTTGCGGCTGATGCCACCGGAATGAGTGCTGTTTGGCATCAAAACACAGTAGCGTCCGGCCAGAGAGAGGTATGTCGTGAGAGCAGCACCCTTGTTGCCACGCTCTTCCTTAACGACCTGTACAAGCAGTACCTGCCGACGTTTGATAACTTCCTGAATGCTGTAGCGACGCTTCAGCGCACGCAGTGCGTGGCGGCGTGCGGCTGCCTCTGCAATTTCCGCGTCTTTATCGGCTTCATCGCTTTCCTGGGCGTCAGCATCGTCGCTGCTGCCATTGTCTTCTTCAGGTGCAGCGGTATCAACCACCTCATCCGGCGTGTCACCCTCTTTGGCGTCAGTGACTGCACTCTCTTCGGACTTGACGTCAGATGCTTCGACTGGATCTTCAGCAGAAGTATCCGCTTCGGATTTTTCGCTCTTATCGCTTTTTTTGGACCTGCGACCCCGGCGTGATTTTTTCTTTTTTTCCGCCTCTTCAGCTTCTTTTTCAAGCTTGGCATCAAGTTCTTCAGCTCGCTCAAGAGCGGCTTTGGTTTCTGCTTCAATCAGCTCTTGCCGATCTTCAACCGGGATCTGGTAATAATCAGGATGGATTTCGCTGAAGGCCAGGAAGCCGTGGCGGTTACCGCCATATTCCACGAAAGCAGCCTGCAGCGATGGTTCTACACGCGTAACGCGCGCAAGATAGATATTGCCTTTTAAGGGGCGCTTTGACGCTGATTCGTAGTCAAATTCCTCTACACGGCTTCCCTTAACAACGGTGACCCGCGTCTCCTCAGGATGACGCGCGTCGATAAGCATTCTTGTCGACATAAAAAGTTACTCCAAACGGCTTGCCGCGCGGTCTCACTCCCGTATTTCAGGGGGGCGCTGGCAAAGGCCGGAATTATAAATGATGATTTCTGGGTGGAGTGGGCAAGTCCAGAACAGCGAAAAAGCACATCAAAAAGGCCCCGTCCAAACTCTGTCAGCCGGGTGAATGATGTGATTATAATAACGCAAAGCCAGTTGGCCATTGCCTGTTCTTGTCCTTTTTGGGCTTTCCCTGCAGGCGCGATGATCTTGTCTATCGCAAGCCCTCTATGTTTCGGGAAGCCGCGACCCGCCGCTTGATAGGCGGCAAGTCGATAAACTCGCAGGCGCCAAGATAGAGAACTATCAACCCGATTACAAACGAATAATTCCCACTTGCACGTATGGCCTTCAAACTGATCGCTTGCACGAACACCACTGTTGTTTTGAAACTAAATAACAGTTTTGCTTGAGAAGGGTTCATCCTGTATTTAGTATTTCTGCATATTGTTGTTACAAGATGCAGGCAAAGCAGTTTAGCCACCTCGAAAACATGAAGATTTTTAGATGTTGCAAAAATCGTTTTTAGTCAGAGTCCTGCTGATGGCGGGATTGATGGGTGGTGCGTTCCTGTACGGTTTTCACGGTTCCGCAGTGTCGGCTGTTGACGTGTCGGGTGTCCGTTTTGGGCAAAATGGCGACACAACACGTTTCGTTCTCGATTTATCAGGGGATACAAAACCGGCGATCTTTTTGCTCGCTGACCCATACCGAATTGTTATTGATTTGCCCGATGTGGCCTGGTCTGGCGGTGACAGTGTTCAATCGTTGGGGCTGGTCGATGGATACCGGCATGGCTTATTCACCGACGGCATTTACCGGATTGTTCTCGACCTCAAGCAACCAGCCGTCGTTTCCAATGCTTTCACCCTACCGGCAAGCAATGGCCGCAACAGGCGCTATGTGGTGGATATCAAGCCGTCAGGTCGTCCTGAGTTTATGGCTGCGGTTGCGGCGTCAAAATCGCAACGGTCACAGTACACCTCGCGGGTGACCGACGCACCAGCCGTCTCGAACAGCCGGCGCCGGGATGGAAAGCATATCATCGTGCTCGACCCAGGGCACGGCGGAGTTGATCCGGGCAACCTTGGTGTTATCGGGGTGCATGAAAAGGTTATCACCCTCAATCTGGCGCGAGCGATCCGTGATGAACTCAACCGTACAGGGCGCTATGAAGTGCATCTGACACGTGACCGGGACATCTTTTATAAAGTGCGTGAGCGGTTCCAGATTGCACGCCGGTATAACGCAGACCTTTTCATCAGCATTCATGCGGACTCGATCAAAAATCCCCGGGTACGTGGCGGAAGCGTTTACAATCTGTCAGAAAAGGCCTCCGACCGTGAAGCCGAGCGCCTGGCCGCTCGCGAGAACAAAGCGGATCTTATCGCCGGTGTAAACCTCGATGTGGTTGAAGATGATGTGTCAGGCATTCTGATTGAATTGGCGCAACGAGAAACGATGAATTATTCCGCTCAGTTTGCCAAGTTGCTGGTGGATGAAATGCGCGGTGAGGTCCCAACGCTGGAGCGCGCTCACAGGTTTGCAAACCTTGGGGTGTTGAAGGCGCCGGATGTGCCGTCTGTGTTGCTTGAAGCAGGGTATCTGACCAACCGTTCCAATGCGCAGTTTCTCAACAGCAAGCGCGGCCAGAAGTTGATCGCTGTGTCCGCCCGAAGGGCGATTGACAAGTATTTCGCTTCTGTGGTGATGCAGAGCCGCTGATTGCCTTACCCATGTCACAATTGATTGTCATGTGAAACCAAGGCATATGTGCGCCTGATTGAATTTAAACGCAGCAACGAATGAATAATGACCAGCGAACCGGACATTGAGAAGCACGTAAAACCCGTCAAGGCCAAGAAGGCTCTCTGGCGGCGTTTGGTCAAGTTTGGCCTGATCACTGGTGCGGTCGGTGTTGTTTCTGCTGGTATTTTGGTTCTGTGGGCTATCATCCACTATGGCAGGGATCTGCCTGATTACCGGCAACTCGCAAACTATGAACCTTCTGTCGTGACCCGTATTCACGCAGGGGACGGCAGCCTGCTGACCGAGTTTGCGAGAGAGCAGCGCCTCTTTGTCCCGATTGAAGCTGTGCCGGAACAGCTTATTCAGGCGTTCCTTGCGGCCGAAGACAAGAATTTTTACGAGCACTCAGGCCTCGACTATATGGGGATGATCCGGGGCAATATCCGGAATGTCTTGAATGTTATCCAGGGGCGCCCGCTGCAGGGCGGCTCCACCATTACGCAGCAGACCGCGCGTAACTTCTTGCTGACGCTGGATCAACGCCTTGATCGTAAAATCAAAGAAATGATCCTGACGCTTCGGATCGAAAGAGCCTTTTCGAAGGACCGAATTCTCGAGCTCTATCTAAACGAAATCTATTTTGGCAATCGCTCATATGGCGTAGCCGCCGCCGCACTCAATTATTTCAACAAGTCACTCAACGAACTGACTATCGACGAAATGGCGTTTCTGGCTGCTTTGCCTAAAGCACCCAACAACTATCACCCGGTTCGTCGACGCGAGCGGGCAATGGGGCGCAGAAACTGGGTTTTGTCCCGAATGTTGATACTGGGTTTCATCGACGGCGAAACATACAAAGAGGCGGCGTCCAAAGAAATAGTCATGCGCCAGCGTGGCGGGGACGCCCGTTTTGAAGCTGGATATTTTGCCGAAGAGGTCCGGCGCAGGGTTGGCCGCATGTATGGCACCAAAGTGCTCTATGAAGGCGGTCTCTCGGTGCGCACGTCGCTGGAACCGAGATTGCAGGCATTTGCCGAAAAAACGCTGAGAGAAGGTCTGATTGCCTATGACCGTCGCCACGGATGGCGTGGCCCATTGAGCCGTCTGGATGTCGATGATGTCTGGCTACAGCGTTTAGCGGCGGTTAAGACACCACTCGGCGTTCCAAGCTGGGCGCATGCTGTGGTTCACGAAGTTCGTGCGGAGGGTGCAATAGTTGGTCTGAAAACAGGCGACTATGGTTTCATTCCTTTTGCAGAGGTTGAATGGGCGCGAGCCTGGCGCTCAGGCGAGCGGCTTGGGCCAAAAGTCAAAGATATTGGCGAAGTCCTTTCAATGGGTGACGTAATTGCTGTTGAGGCGCTCTCGGGCACCGACCTGGTCGCGGTCTCTGATTTTTACGACATTGACGGGCAGGAACTAACGCTGTTTCAACAGTATGGTTTGAGACAAATCCCCGAGATACAGGGCGCTTTGGTCGCCATGGACCCGCATACAGGTCGAACACTGGCGATGGCTGGCGGGTATGATTATGAAGCCAGTGAATACAATCGCGCCACACAGGCGCAGCGACAGCCAGGTTCTGCTTTCAAGCCGTTTGTGTATGCCGCGGGCCTTGATCGTGATTTTACACCCTCAAGCCTGGTGCTTGATGCGCCGTTTGTCATTGACCAGGGTGAAGGCTTGGGCAAATGGAAGCCCAAGAACAGTTCAGATAAATTTTATGGCCCGAGCACTCTTCGGCTTGGCATCGAAAAATCACGCAATCTGATGACGGTTCGCTTGGCACAGCACCTGGGTGTCGGCACAGTTATGGATTATGCGAAACGATTCGACCTTCATGAAAATATGGAGCCGACGCTGGCGGCCAGCCTCGGGGCAGGCGAGGTGTCCCTACTTAAGCTGACTGCCGCATACGGCATGATCGTAAACGGTGGAAGGCGCATCAAACCCGCACTTATTGACAGAATTCAGGATAGGCGAGGCCGCACAATTTATCGGCATGATGAGCGCACTTGCGGCGCCTGCGAATTAACCTGGGATGTAAATAGCGGCGAGCCGCCGATCCCGGATGACCGCGAACAAATCCTTGATCCGCTGACGGCTTATCAGCTGGTCTCTATGATGCAAGGGGTTGTTGAAAGTGGCACGGGCAGAAAAATTCGCGCCATTGGAAAACCTTTGGCCGGTAAAACCGGCACTACCAACGATGAACATGACGCCTGGTTTGTGGGCTTTTCTCCGGACCTTGTTGTTGGTGTATTTACCGGCTTTGACAGACCGAGATCGCTTGGACGTGGAGAAGAGGGCTCAAGTGTTGCGGTCCCGGTGTTCCGCGATTTCATGCGTGAGGCAATGAAGGGTCAACCCGGCGTGCCTTTCAGGACGCCGACAGGCATTCGTTTGGTGCGGGTCAATGCTGAAACCGGCGAACCTGCAGGCCCGGGAGACGCGCGTGTCATCCTCGAAGCGTTCAAGCCAGGCACAGAACCACGCGCCGGACAGCTCGCAGTGCTTGACGGTTCGCTCCCAATCGGTAAAACCAAAAGTTCAATTCGAAAAGGCACCGGCGGCATCTATTGACATTGTCAGTAGGCTCTGTTGGGCCTCAATGACAAAGGATATAGCTTATGCGTGCGGAAGCTCAGGCAACCGTAGACCAACTCCAGCAGTCAATGGCACTGCTGAGGAGGCATCTTTGACTGGGATCAGGCATTATTGCGGCTTGAAGAGCTGAATGCGCTGGCCGAAGACCCGGACCTTTGGAACAATCCCACCGACGCACAGAAACTGATGCGCGAGCGCACCAAGCTAGATGACGCCATTAAAGCCGTGCGCGAGATTGAGGTTGATCTTGCCGACACGCTCGAGATCATAGAACTTGCTGAGATTGACGGCGACACGGACATGGAAAATGAAGCTGTCGAGCAATTGGCAGGGCTCGCCGAATCTGCCAAAAAAGCCGAGCTTCAGGCGCTGCTTTCCGGCGAAGCTGATGGAAACGACACGTATGTTGAAATCCATTCCGGCGCGGGCGGTACCGAAAGCCAAGACTGGGCCAATATGCTGCTGCGTATGTATGCACGTTGGGCGGAGCGTCGCGGCTATAAAGTTGACACAGTACAATACATGCCAGGTGAAGAGGCGGGCATCAAGTCAGCCACTCTTCAGGTGAAAGGTGAGGATGCCTACGGATGGCTTAAAACCGAGTCCGGCGTTCACAGGTTGGTCCGTATCTCGCCATATGACAGCAACGCACGCAGGCACACCAGCTTTGCGTCAGTCTGGGTTTACCCTGTAATTGACGACTCAATAGATATCGAGATCAATGACAGTGATCTGAAAGTGGATACATATCGGGCTTCAGGGGCTGGTGGTCAGCACGTGAACACGACCGACAGTGCCGTCAGGATTACGCACGAGCCTTCCGGTATCGTTGTTCAGTGCCAGGCGGAGCGATCACAACACAAGAACCGGGCTGCGGCGATGAGCATGTTGAAAGCAAGGCTCTATGAAGAGGAGCTGCGCAGGCGCGAAGAAGAAGCCAATGCCGTGAATGCGCAAAAGACGGAGATTGGCTGGGGCCATCAGATCAGGTCTTATGTAATGCAGCCCTACCAGATGGTTAAAGACCTGCGGACAGGCGAGGAGTCTGGCCAGCCTGACAAGGTGCTTGACGGCGACCTCGATGCATTTATGGCTGCTGCTCTTGCAGCGCGTGTGCATGGTGAGTCCGCTGAGGTCAGCGACATAGAATAAAGGTTTAGATGTGAAGGATAGTTTTATGAAAGAAGACGACGCAGAAAACAAAACGGACAAGGGCGGTGAGCAGCTTCAGAAGCTTCTGTTTGAAGCCCGCAAGATATTTGTCACGGGAGAGATCAATCAGGATATAGCGCGTGATACCTGCGCGCGTCTGATGGCACTTGCGCACCTTTCTGATGACCCCATCACGGTGATTATATCTTCACCGGGCGGGCATGTAGAGTCAGGTGACATGATCCATGATACCATCAAGTTCATCAAACCCGAGGTGCGGGTGCTGGGTACAGGTTGGGTCGCAAGCGCCGGGGCCCTGATTTACGTTGCGGCAAAAAAAGAAAACCGCTACGCGCTGCCAAATACCCGTTTTCTGTTGCACCAACCGAGCGGCGGTGTTCGTGGAGACGCCACGAATATCCATATTGCAGCGCAGGAGATCGTCAAGATGCGGGTGCGCCTGAACAAGATTTTTGCCGAAGCCACCGGTACGCCTCTCAAGAAAATTGAAGCTGATGTCGACCGGGATTTCTGGCTGGAATGCAAGGATGCACAGGAGTATGGGATTGTCGGCAAAATAATCACCAGCGAAAGTGAAATGGCTTAAATTGCCATCGCCGTAATTACCATCACGGTGACTGAACACAAAAAAGGGGCGTCCTGTGATGCCCCTTTTTTAATTTTGTTCTGAATTGTTTACTCGGCTGCAGGCTTTTTGGCCTCCACAAACGATGGTGTTTCGGTTTGCGGCTTTTGCGCTTTTTCCCTGACACCTGACGTGTGGGCAAAACGGCCCGTCAGCTTGGCGCCAGCTTCCACCGACAGGCTCTCATGGTAAACATCGCCTTCCACCACCGCACTTTTTTCCAGGCGGACTGACTTCGAGCGTATTTCACCTTTCACGGTGCCACGAATAGTCACGGTTTCAGCAGCAATTGTGCCATTAACAGTACCGGTTTCACCCATGACAAGGCTGCCGCAGGCAAGATCGCCTGTAATCGAGCCATCAAGCTGTAACTCACCAACGGTTTTTACGTTGCCTTCGATTTGCACATCCGGGCCAACGATGGACGGAGTGGGTGCAGAACCCGGGCGCGGGGTTGGGTTCGGATTATTCATTGGTTTCTTCATGTCTTCCCTGGATTTTGAGAACATTCTCTGCTGCCTTTATGAAGGGCATTGGGTCGCGGACTTTGTCGTCGAACCAAACTTCATAGTGTACATGGGTATCGGTTGCCCGACCTGTTTTTCCCATGTCACCAACTTGTTGCCCCAAATCAACTTGCTCATTTTTTTTCACACGCAGCTTTCGCATATGCCCGTAGCGGGTGCGGAAGCCGTTTCCATGATCAATTTCGACCATGTTGCCATATGGACCATACCAGCCGGCGTATATTACCGTGCCCGGAGCAGTCGCTGTGATTGCGGTGCCCGGCCATCCGGCCATATCAAGCCCGTAATGGCGGGCCCAGGTCTTCTTGAAAGGGTCCTGGCGTCGTCCAAAACGACTTGAAATATAATATTTTTCAGCTGGTTTGCCGACCGGATAACTATCCAGCGCATTTGTGACCATCTTAAGGCGATTTTCAGTTTCCTTCAGCGAGGAAAAAGTCTGCCCATCTTCAACGTCAAACACGCCGTCAAACGTAATGTCAGGCACATAGGGGCCACCCACCGCAGCTGCTGCAGGAGAACTCTTGCTCAAAAGATCGGCGCTCGACAAGTCCGTCACCGCGAGGGTCTGGTCAACAAACTCAATGCGGCGTGTTGCGTCCTGCAACAAAGTGTCCGCAACATCGCGCTGGCGAGCTTCCAGTAGGCGCAGCCGTTCCAGAAGGTGGCCGCGTCTGTCAGAGTGAGAAGGCGCGGCAGCATTTGCAGATGATTCCGCGAACAGCCGGTTAAACAGTGAAGACTGCTGTTCAGGTGCAGCGGTTGTTGTCGCAGAAGGCTCGGCTTCAGAGCTTGGGGTTGCTTCCTGTTCGTCCGCCACGGTTTCCACCACCGGCTGATCAACCTCCAGCATTTCTTCGAGAAAACGCTGTCTTTCTTCCAGCAGAATTGCCCGGCGTTCAACTTCTGCTTCAAGGGCAGAAAAATCGTTCGACAATGTCTTGTACTGTGAGGACATGGTCGAAATTGTTTTGTTCTTGTTTTCAAGGACTTTGTCGCGAGTCAGGTAAGCGTAGCTGGTGACAGCGCCCCAGCTAACAGCCCCCAAGAGAGCGGCTGATATTGCCATCTGCGTATAGCTGTGGATGGTCAGAAAACGCACACGACCCTGGCTGCGCAGAAACAGCTGCCGTTCAGGAAAATAGGCGGCGCGCCATGCCTGAAACCGGGCAAGATACATGGTTATCTTTGTCGGGGAGTCCGTCAAACTACTATCTCAACCGCTATGCGTTTCACTCAACTGATTGTTTTTGCCCGTTTTTTCGGGCTTTCGAAGATAATATAGCAATATATTACAAACAATCGATTAAATTTGGCGCATTCCACCCATTTTTATGCGTCAGGTCAAGCTCGCAATTGGGGCAATTTCGAGATTAGGAGCCCGTTGCCAAAGGCTGGTAAAAGCTCTCGGGCAGGCCGGCTCTGTTGCGCGCTGTTGTATTGAACGGCGGTTTCAGGTGACCATGAAAATATTTAGCCACCAATTCCTGGAACCATTGCTCGGGATCCCGGTTGACCTTGCCTGCTAAAAACTTGAACCAGCGGGAGCCCACGGCGACATGCCCGATCTCATCATCGTATATTGTCTGCAGAACGTCGGCAGAGACAGTGTCGCCCGTATTCTTGAATTGTTCAATCATCGCAGGAGATACATCAAGCCCGCGTGCTTCAAGCACCATGGGGACAACGGCCAGCCTTGCCGCAAGGTTACTGGCGGTATCCATCGAGGATTGCCACAGTCCGTCATGAGCGGGCAGGTCGCCGTAGAAGCTTTCGCTGGCTTTTAGTCGACTGTTCAACAGGGTGAAGTGCCGGGCTTCATCGTCACCCACGCCGATCCAGTCGTCGGTGAAGCCGCGTGGCATGATGTTTCCAAAGCGCACGATGATGTCGAATGCAAGATCAATGGCGTTCAGCTCAATATGCGCGACAGCGTGCAAAAGGGCTCGCTTGTTGGCCTCGTTGCCGCCTTTCCTGCGGCGCGGCATCTCCGCCGGGGGCAGCAGTTGCGGTGCGTTTGGCCGCGCAGGCCGGTCAGGCGGTTTTGCGCTGAAGGCAAACAACAGCTCACCTTCACGCCAGCGAGCAGCGACCTGACGCGCCACTGTTGCCTTGTCGGTCGCCTTCCCGGTGTTCAAAACCGCACAGGCGGCCTCGCTGATATTTTGCCAGTTTTGTTCCATGGATTTTCTGTTAGGCCGCCCAACTAAAGGCTGCGTGCCTTCTCAAGTACAGCCTCGGCATGTCCCTTAACCTTTACTTTTGGCCAGATTTCCTGGATTGCGCCTGCGGCGTCAATGAGGAACGTTGCACGTTGAATGCCCATGTATTTACGGCCATACATGTTCTTCTCAACCCATACACCATAAGCCTCCAAAGCCACCCCTTCTTCGTCCGAGGCCAGGAGTACCGACAGGTCGTGTTTGGCAATAAATTTGTCGTGCTTCGCTGCGGTGTCCTTCGACATGCCGACAACCACGGTGTTGGCAGCCTGAAAATCGCCGGCCATTGCTGTGAAGTCTTTGGCTTCGGTGGTGCAGCCGGGCGTGTCGTCCTTGGGGTAGAAATAAAGAACCACGTTTTTGCCTTTAAAGTCGGCAAGTGACAGTGTTGTACCGCCATTGCCGGGCAGGGAGAAGTCCGGTGCTTTGTCACCAACGGAAAGTGTCATCTGAAAGCCTTTGTCATGTCTGTTGCGAAGTTGATAGCGACACTATCGCCACCATTGCGAGATGCAAGAATTATCGGGTGCTGTCCCACTTGTTGGTACCCGCTGCGGGCAGCCACTCAAATGGTAATTTAGTCACCCACCAGTGATTTGAACAATGCATGACAGTCTTGCTGGGCACTTCCGATACCGTCCAAAAGCGAGTCCATGCTCCCGAAGTAGCTGTTTTCGAGCAATATTTCCTGCAAGCCGGTGGGGATGTCATTGCCTGAGCCGGGTATTGTTTCAAGGCAAAGCCTGAGCAATGATTGGACTGTCATCTGCAACTTGTAGCCATGAAGGAGTGACTGGAACTCTTTTTCCTTGAGCACACCGGTCGACAGCAATTCATTGAGGCAGTCCGGTGTGTTGGCGACGACGCGGCCGTTCAGTCTGCCATGATGCGCCAAAGACAGGAATTGGCAGATAAACTCGATGTCGACCAGACCTCCTCTGATGTGTTTTACGTCCCAGATATTATCGGTTGCAAACTCGTCGGCTAGTTTGCGGCGCATCTGCACCGCATCTTTGACCAGAACGTCGTGCGCGGGAAGGTTTTTGAAGGCGCTGGTGATTGCGTCACTTGCTGGTTGTATCATTTCCGGCTGGCTGTAAACCAGACGGGCTCTTGTCAACGCCAGGAATTCCCATGTCCAAGCGCCGCCCTTGTAATATTCGCCAAAACTATCCAGCGAAACAGCCAACGGGCCCTGGTTGCCGGACGGGCGCAAGCGGGTATCCACTTCAAACAGTCGGCCTTCCGGTGTCAGCGCCGTTATGGCGGTAATAATGTGCTGCGCCAACCGGGTGTAATATACATTGGCTGATAGAGGCTTTTGTCCGTTGGAAAAGCTGCCGTCACCGACGCCGGGGTATACAAATACAATATCCAGATCTGACGTATGGGTGAGTTCACGACCACCGTACTTTCCAAGCGCGATGATGCCAATGCCGGTTTGTTGCCCTTCGAAAAAGCCATGCTTTTCAGCAAAATCGGCCTCGACGGCTGGAACCAGTTCCTGAAGAATCACATCGGCAACGTCTGACAGGGCAGCGCCAATTTCCGATGCACCTGAAATGCCTTCAAGCATGTGCACACCGCTGCGAAATTTCTTTTCGGCAGCGAAACGCCGGACATAATCCAGCACATCCTGGTAGTCTCGCGCAGCAGAGAGTTGTACGCGCAACTCCTTGCTCAGCAATTCCTTGTTTTCGGTGGGAGCAAAAAACTGTCCGTCCAGCACGGTGTCCCACAAGCCGGGTGTTTTGGCGAGGGTCGCTGAAAGGGCTGGAGCGAGGCCAATAATGCGAGTTAGCAAGCCAAGTAGTGACGGGTTTGACTGGAGCAAGGAAAACAACTGAACTCCGGCTGGCAGCTGCGAGAGAAATGCATCAAACCTTATTAGCGCTGCGTCCGGAGAGCTTGACTGTGAAAAACCTGACATGAGCTCCGGCAAACACTGCGCCAGAAGAGCGCGGGCTCGATTGGTTTTCAGGCTCCGGTATCGACCATACTGCCACGCCGCAACCAGATCGTACGCGGCGTCCACATTTTTGATTGTCGACTGCACCAGCAGGCTCTTGAGCTGTTTTTCCGTCAGGGCCGTGGACTGCTCGCCGCTGTCGGGCAGCAAGTTGTCATAATGACGGCTGACCAATTTGGTATGGTTCACCAGGTCTTGCCTGAAGTCTTCCTGTGAGGCGTAGCCCAGAAAACAAGTCAGCCGGTCTATGTCTTCCGGGCCGGACGGAATGGAATGGGTTTGCTCGTCATGGATCATCTGAATGCGGTGTTCAAGCATTCGCAGGTACCTGTACGCAGCAAGCAAGTCTTCGCAAACCTGATGTGGTGTGAGATCAAGTGTGTGCAGGTGCGACAGGGTTGCCATGGTGCTGTGCATTCGCAGCGACGGATTGCGCCCGCCATGCAGCAGCTGGTTTACCTGCGCGTAGAATTCGATTTCGCGGATGCCACCGATACCAAGTTTGACGTCAAATCCTGCAAAATCTGCATCTTCAATATCGTAATGCCGATTGATCTGGTTCTTGATCGCCGCAATATCCCTGAGAGCCTCAAAATCCATGTTGCGTCGCCAAACCCAAGCCGACAACTCATCAAGATAGGCTTGTGCTCGTTCTGGATCGCCAGCCGCAAATGACGCTTTGATCATGGCTGATCGCTCCCAATTGGCAGCAACGCTGTGATAGTAGCCCAATGCGGCGTCCAGGGAGAGTGCAACAGGGGTTGCTCCGGGGTCCGGCCTAAGCCGCAGGTCGACACGGAACACATATCCATGCATGGTCCGCTGATCAATGTAGCGAACCACATCCTGCGTCAACTTGATAAAGCAGTCGGACAGGGATTTTCGCCCGACATAGTCGGCTTTTTCCGGGTCATACAAGGCGATCAAATCAATATCCGAAGAATAGTTGAGTTCTTCAGCACCGAGTTTGCCAAGGCCGAGGATAAAATAGCCGCAGGTCTGGTTAGCTTCAACGGAGATGGGCGATGACGGCGACAAACCATCCGGCCACGGCAGGTCACCAGCTTTCATCCGAACCCTAAGGGCTTTTGCGATTGCAAGCTCCAGACACAGGTTTGCAAACTCACTCAGTTTCTTGGTTACTGTCTCCAGGGGCCAGGTTCCGGAGCAATCAGCCATTGCAATCAAAAGTGCTGCAAGGTTCTTTTGCTCACGCAAAAACGACATGAAGTCAGCTTCGGTTTCTTCAGCGGGTCTTGGCTGAGAAAGAGCATTGGAAAGGTTGCCAAAGCATGCGTCGGCCGGGTTTTGAACGAAGTTGAGTGTGTCTTCAGGATAGCGCCGTATAAGTGACGCCAGATACGGACTGTTTCCCAGGATCACCTCAAGTAATTCAAGATGGTCGGCGGCAAGGTTCTTTCCGCTCGCCACCGATTCCAACTCTGCCAAAATTTCGGTTACCTTGGCGGCGTCAAACGCACGAGGCGAACCTGATTTTATGTCGGGTGTCAGCAATGCAAGATCCAGTGATGGAAGGCCACGTTTGTTGCAAGTTCCTCCGCTTTTGAAGGGAAATCAAGTGACTGCCTCAATTTTGACGGTTTTTGGTGGCTTTAACGTCCTTGTGTGTAGACGTGAGCGCGGGGACATGCTCTAACCGGAGCACCCGGAGCGCACACTTCAAGAGTGGTTGAGCCTTCGGGGGTAGGGTACCGGCCTTTGCTGCCAGAAGGTGTTACAGTTGAAGAAAGTTGGTGGCGCAGTAGTTTCGATAAGCCTGTGGCTTGTGACGGCGACAGTACTGCTGCTTTGCGTCCTTGTTGGACGCTTGGTTTTTGCTCCCATTGATGTGGGATTTGCCCGCGGGCAAATCATTGAGCGGGCGGCAGGTGTTCTGCCGGGCTGGAATGTCCGCTTTTCTTCTGCTCAAGTAGGTTGGGATTGGCGCGATGTGCGCCCCTGGATAGTCCTTGAAGATGTAAGGCTTGTTGACAGGCGCAACCGGCTAACGGCCAGTTTACCCCGGGCAGAGGTTGGTCTCGGTTTTGCCGGTATCTTGTCGGGACTTGGCGTTTCCACCATTGAGATCGACAACGCGGTGGTGCGTGTCACTGACCTGGGCGGGTTCAGTGACACGACGGACGACAGCCTGTTTGGTGATCTTTTTGGCGAAAGCGGTATCCCGCAGCCGGAAATCTTCATCCCGCTGACAGAAGCTTTCAACCGATTTAGCTTACGCCTGCTGGAGAATGCTCCCGCTCTCAATCGTGTTGGTTTTTCAAGTTTGTCGGTTCAGGTCTATAGAGGAGAGAACCTCTCTGAAGCCGAAGTTTCGGTGTCGTCCTTTGACCTAAGGCAGCGCGGAGAAGACATAACACTGTCGGCGCAGCTGGAGGCGGCTATTGGCGGCAACCCGATCGATGCCCGGTTGGCCGGACGTGCAAATCCCACGCGTGGGGACCTGTCTGTTTTGCTGGCGGTCAAAGATTTTTACCCGTCATCCTTCCCGACAGATGCTGGCATTCCCAAGGAGTTTGAATATATCAAGCTTCCCATCAACCTGAGTCTGGAACTGGATCTTGATGCGACGGCGGGTCTGCAGTCGATGGGCATTGAAGCGGAGCTTGGTGAGGGTGAGATTTTTGGTGGTTCGGCATTTCCTGAGCCTGCGGCTGTCACATATGGCCTGATTGGCGCTACTTTTGATGTCAGTGAAAATGTCCTGGTCTTTGATCAAATCGAACTGGATTTGAACAATCAGAAAATCAATGGCAACGGATTGATGTACTGGCATCGGACCAGTTCGGAGCCTGGCATGCAGCTTGAACTGCAGACGACCGACCTGCCGGTTCTGAAAGTGCTCGATTATTGGCCGATTAAACGACACCCTGACGGACGCGAGCGCGGTGCCAGAGCCTGGATTGATCAGCATATGATCGCAGGAAATACGACCAACGTAGTATTCCGCGTTGACACCGCGCCGTCCGGTGCTGGCGCCTTTGCGGAAGAAAGCGATTATGAGCTCACCTTCGATTTTGACGGCCTTGATACTAAATTCATGCGGACAATGCCTCCGATCGAGAAAGCATCTGGATCGGCGGTTCTTACGAGAACCATGCTCGACGTCAATGTAGAGGAAGGGTCTCTTCTTGGCATGCCGGTCGGCGGTAGCTCAATTGCTTTAGAGAATATTCATATAAGAGATGGCGGTGTTGGCCGGTTTGAAATATTCACGCGCGGCGATGTCAAAACCGTTATGGGACTGATCGATAATCCACCTTTGCTGGTGGCTCAAAAAGCCGATCTTGATATCGATCGCCTGAGCGGCACCGCAACTGTGCGTGCAATTGTGCATGCGCCGCTCATCAATGAAGCACCGCCGGGAAGCATCAGCTATGATGTCACCGCACAGCTCGCAGATGCCGGTGTGGCTGACTTGCTGGACGGCGAAGGGCTGGATGACGCTCAGCTGTCGATGAAGGTGACGGAAGACTCGATTAGTGCCGCCGGTTTTGGCCGCCTCAATGGTGTTCCGGTTCAATTGAGGTGGGAAGAAGACCTGGTGGTTGGCAGGACGGATCCAAGTGCGGAATCGACTTTGCTGGTCCTGAGCGGTGAATTGGGCCAGGAAGATTTGTTGGCGCTTGGTGTTGACGTTACTGATTTTCTTGTTGGCAAGACTCAGGCGGAAGCATCCTTTCAGGGCCGCAGTCTAAAGTTTACACGCGGCACCTTTGCCGCAGACGCCAGCACGGCTGCGTTGAAAATCCCGCAGTTGGCTTGGTCAAAGCCTGTCGGCGCGCCCGCAACCATAAACGGGGGCGTTGTATTTACAGACGCTGGTTCAACCGTTGCTCCGTTGCTGGTCGCGGGTGAGGAGATTGACCTGCTGGCCAGCATGGATTTTGGCCCCAGGGACAGCGGCATTTTCAGCGCTGAGATTCAGGCGCGTCATATTGGGCGTAATCAGTTTATTGCGAAGCTCGACCAGCGCCCCGGAGTGCCGTTGCAGGTAACCGCTGTTGCTGAGGCCTTTGATTTGGGAGCCTATCTGCGGCAGTCATCACCTGCAGAAGGTGTGAGCCCGCAGCCTGAAGAGGAAGCCGGGCAGTCAAATGATTTTGACCTTCAGTTGAGCGCCGACACTATCCTGCTGGAAAACGGCGAGCAGTGGGACAGGGCGCAGGTAGAGTTGTCTTTCAGAAACGATCAACCAACCTCACTGGTGCTGGATGCCACAGCAGGCGAGGCGCTGGCACCTGTTGTGGTCGCAATTTCAGATACACCGGACCCTGAAACCGGACAGCGCCCCTTTGAGGCGCGAGCGAGCGACGGCGGACAGGTTCTCCGTGGGTTGGGCTTTTTTGCTCATGTTCGAGGCGGTGAGCTGACACTGGCTGCACAGACGCGAGGATGGGGCAAAGACTGGCTTGTTGATGGTGTTCTTAACGTGGACAGTTCGACACTTGTACGGAAAAGCGCGTTAGGCGACCAGGTGACGGAAGGCGTGGTTACGGGCCTGGAGGATTATCTTAGCGACGGCTCGCTTGAACTTGATGTTTTGCAGGTACCGTTTGTCTACGACGGTGAAATCATCGAGTTCAGTCGGCTAAAAGCCAATGGTCCAACGATGGGTCTGACCATGGAAGGCGAGATAGCGACATCACAGGGGCTTATCAATGTGAACGGCGTCGTAGTACCAGCGTATGGGCTGAATTCATTGCTCGGCAATATCCCGTTGGTGGGTGGCCTATTCTCGGGTGGTGATGGCAAAGGCCTCTTTGGTGTTGCATATCGGGTCAAAGGAACAACCGCAGAACCGGATGTGAATGTGAACGCGCTCTCGGGCCTTGCGCCCGGGTTCTTACGGTTGTTGTTTGAGGGCCGCAAGGGCAGGGTGGCCGATGTTGAGGCACCGAGTGCCGAACAAGCAACCCAGACGCCTGACGAACCACTTGATCCGACGGAAGACGGCGGAGAAGACTTCTAGGGTTTCAGCGCATCGCGGACCTCTGCTGCTACCTCAACAGTGGCTGTGTCAAACAGACCATGTCCCCACGCTGGTTTATCTACAACACATCCATTTTTAAGCAGGTCAAGAACTCTTGGTGTGATTTCATAGAGGTCATCATTAGGATTTAACACCGTAATTTGTTGACTTAAGCTACTAACAACACTGGGGAAAAACCTGTTGTAAGCAAAGGCGGCCCTGTGTCCCCATTCATAGGCTTCACCGCCGCGCATACTTTCTGCCAGACTTGTCGCCATCATTTCCAGGGTCATGCCTGGCCCTTTGTGAAACTTGATGGCCTCCCACATTTTTTGGAACCGCGTGCCCGCTTCATCAAGAGGCACAGGTTGGTAATGCTCATCAAAAGCCTTTTGTTCCTCGGGGTTTAACACCAAGGCAGAGATCATGACGATTCGGTGCACGCGCTTCGGTTGCTGGTTTGCCATCTCGGCGGCAACCATAGAGCCTGTATGATGTCCGAGCAGATCAACCTGGTCGAGACCAAGTGTGTCGAGCGCTTGCCAGACAGAACGGGCGTAATCCTGAATGGTGACGGGTGGCTCTGCGGGCGGTGGGTCGCTTTCTCCCATGCCGGGATAATCAGGGGCGACAACGATGCGGTCACGGCTCATTTCGTCCATGAAGCGCGCAAAAAAACGACCTGACTTGGGGCTCATATGTAAACAAACGAGCGGAAAATGTACATTTTTGGGCGGTTTTGAGATACGGAGATGCATCTGACCGTAGTCAATATCAACAAACAGGCGGCTCGGTTCTGCCATTCCATCCTCCCATGAAGTTGGCTGGCACAACTATGCTTTTGATGTAGCCAAAGGCACCATGAGATTTATCAAGGCTGGCGGTTAGTCTTTCCTGACAAAAGCCACCACACGAGCGGGTGCACCTGACCCGCCGCCTATTTTCATGGGCGCCGCGAGGATCCAGGCGCCTGTCACAGGCACCTGGTCCAGATTCGTAAGGTTTTCCAGCGCAGGAATGTTGGCGCCTGCGATCACGACATGCACGGCAAAGTCTTTTGATTGGCCATAGTCGATGGATGCTGTGTCAATGCCGATCATGCTAACTTGCCGCTCTACAAGCATTTTAGCAGCTTCGGCGCCAAAACCAGGGAAGCTTAGATTGCTGGCGTCGCCCGGGGTATCATCACCGAGATAGGCTTTTGCATCAGGCCAGTGATGGGACCAGTTGGCGCGCACAAGCACAGCGGTACCGGGTTTGATCCTGCCATGTGCCGTTTCGAAACTCTCGATATCATCCGGTGCAAGTCGATAGTCCCGGTTGTTTGCCGCTTTTTCAGACACATCCAAAATCACGACCGGAGCATAAAAGTCGCTGATTGGCAGTTCATCGACCGTCTTGGCTCCTTCAGAAAAATGAATGGGTGCGTCCAGGTGAGTGCCGCCATGCTCAGGTGTCGCAAAAGTATAGGCGGAATAGAAATAGCCGTTTCCTGAAGGGCCAAATGCCAGTTGGTTGTGCTCGAAAGCAATGGGAGAAGTGGGCCAAAAGAGGGTGGACTGGTCATAAGTATGACTGAGATCCACAGGCGTCACATTATCAAGACGCGGTGCGTCTAATGCCGGGCTGCTGCCCCACAAAAAGAAACTGATAAGGACATCTCCAAAGATCATTTTCATTCCCCCTATGGCTTTTCGACTTCAGTCTAAACGCAGCTATCCAGTAAGCTCAACCAAATTGGCCAAGTTAATATTTCGACCAACATGTCGAAGGCATTTATCTCTGCTTCAAGCCGTAAACTCGATGGGCGTTCTGTCTTCCAGTCCATGCAGCCAGATCAGGCCATGCAACAATCTCATGAACATCAACGCGTTATCTTTGACAATTGTGTCTCGCTCGCTGTCTCGGTACACTCTTTCAAATGCATTTCGATCCAGATAGCGCCAGGTGTCGCTTGCTGGACCGACTGAAAACAACAAATCAAAAAACTCTTCCGTCACGGGAATGATCCGTTTTTGATGGCCGGTCAAACCTGCCAGATCAATACCCTTGGGAACCCTTATCTGAGGTGGGCCCAAGCTTTTGATTTGTGTTTTGCGAGGTTCCATTATTTCGATCTGATCACGCCCAAAAACCTTAAAGCTCAAGTGGCTTTTGTCAAAAGAGGATGGTGCGTAGGGTACATCCAATAGTGCGGGTTGCAGTTCGGTCATTAGATCGAAGATGGCGCACCCCGCTGCTCGCTCTGCTGGCGAATAGGAAACACCTAATCGCCACAAGTCATAATTGGCCAAAGGTTCGAATGTTGGTCGGCTTCCATTCAGCATCTGGGATGTGAGCCCAAAATGCCGCCGGGACCGATCAACAAGATACAGGCTGTTCAGGAGAGCGGATTCTCGAGTGCCCTGCATCCAGAGTGTATGTAACTCCTCTGCCAGATCGCGCGTTACCTGTGATCTGAACCAATCGGTAAAATACTCTTTTTTGTCCCCGATATTTCTGGAGATCAAAAAGGCTAGCAAATTTAATGTCTTACCAGAAGGAAGGCGCCAATCTCCCGGCATTCCCAAGTGGTATCGCACACTCTTCCAATTGCCTGACTTTACTGCCCGCAAGGCGCGCTTTGCCCGCCAGGATATAGAGGACCTCATTTTTGGATTGTAATTGGCCCTTAAGGCGCCGCTGACACCACCCCTTATCCGAACAACGTTTGAAACACGGAATCTCCCTAGCTCGTTAGCGTAGATGGTTGACTGTGCTTGCTGCCGAAATACCGCCCGGCGTGCAAAGTCCAGTGCCGATAACTTTTCGCCATCAAAATTCTGTGGAAAGCCAGCATAGCTCAAATTGAATGCTGCCGCGATGTAGTCTGGAATCGCAACGTCATGTGCGGGAGCACCATCGGAACGGAAATACATTTGATCTGTAATTCCGGCCTTCATCGAGCCAGCCAACACCAGGCGGCTGTCGTATCCGCCGGTAACATCATAAACAATGTCGTGCCCTTGGAACTGCTTGTGGATTGCTTTTATGGATGCTGCCAGGCTGGCAGCTGTTTCGGTAACACTGACGGGCCTGTCGCGATTTGATATTGTCAGTCGCTTGAGGGGCACATGGTTGCAAGTATTGTTTTCCAGTGAAAACTGGATTGCGTGATCGGCTGGTACCAAGAGTACGTCAGTTAGTCCCGTACGCGAAAGTGCGCCAAACCCCAGAAGAGATTCGTGCGCTGCTACACTGAAGGAACGTGATGTTCCTGCGCCTACCTGTTCTAAAAACGCTTCCAGAAAATAGATATTGTTGCTAAAGGCGCTGTATCCTGCAGCCATTGATTGAAACAGGTTATATTGTGAAAGCGGATCGCAGTAGATCTTGATACTTCCCTTTGGTATGTCGATAGAGACCAGAACAAAAACGCCACAGATATTGTTGCCTGCAGGGTCATTCATGACATGATCCAACAGAAGCCTTAGAGACTCCTGGGATGGTGGCGCATTGCCACCACTGCTGAAGGCTTGTTCGTTGACGGTTGCATGCCCATCAAAAAGAATTAACGGGCTGGTGCTGGCGCGGGCGACATTTGGTGCGGCGATCAGGAAGTTTTTAACGCGTAAAACTTCCAGCTCACCTTCAATTTTCGATAGTCGAGACCATGTGCGTCCAGGTGCAGGCCATTTTGCCTGGTCAAGGCCCGCCATACGGGCAACCAAAAAATCCATTCGTCCTCGACCCCCAAGGTCAGACCTAATTTTTGTCTTACCTACACATGGGGCTGCCGAGTGGAATTAAAAGAGGGTGGTCGGGTTATTCGCCTATCTTTATCAGAGCATGGCGTTTTTTGCCGGCAGAAAGCTTGATCTGACCGCCTTCAAGCGCGCTGTTTGTGACCATGGCTTCTGCATCATCAACCTTGACATCGTTCAATTTGGCACCGCCCTGTTTGATCAGGCGGCGCACCTCGCCTTTTGACGCCCCGAGACCTGCTTCAATAAACAGATCAACAACATTTATGCCGGTTTCGAAAAGGCCAGCGCTGACAGCAACTGTGGGCAGGTCAGAGCCCGCACCTCCGCGCTCGAAAGTTTCCTTTGCGGTTGCGTGTGCCGCATCGGCTGCGCCAGCGCCGCGACACATTTTTGTTGCTTCATTCGCCAGAATAATTTTGGCGTCATTGATTTCGGCGCCCTCAAGGGATTCCAGTCGCTTCACCTCATCCAGGGGCAGCTCGGTGAATAGCCGCAGAAACTTTCCAACGTCGGCGTCCTGTGTGTTGCGCCAGAATTGCCAGTAATCATAGGCAGGCAGGCTTTCTTCATTAAGCCACACGGCGCCGTCCGCTGTTTTGCCCATCTTCTTGCCGTCTGCCGTTGTGATAAGGGGTGTTGTCAGCCCGAACAGCGACAGGCCTGCGGACCGTCTGCCGAGTTCCATGCCATTGACGATATTGCCCCACTGGTCAGAGCCACCCATTTGAAGGCTGCAATTGTAGCGCTTGCCAAGCTCCATGAAGTCATAAGCCTGCAAAATCATATAGTTGAACTCAAGGAACGTAAGCGGTTGTTCGCGGTCCAGCCGCAGCTTTACACTGTCGAAGGTCAACATGCGATTGATGGTGAAATGCGTGCCGATTTCCCGCAGGAAATCAATGTAGCCGAGCTGATCAAGCCACTCTGCATTATTCACCATTGTTGCGCCCGAAGGTTCGTCGCCAAAGCTCAGAAACTGATCAAAAATAGTGCGGATACCTGCCATATTGTGAGCGATATCATCATCTGTCAGCAGCTTGCGGCTTTCGTCTTTGCCGGAAGGGTCCCCAATGCGGGTTGTGCCACCACCCAGAAGCACAATTGGCTTGTGCCCGCATTTCTGCAGCCACCTGAGCATCATAATCTGGACCAGGCTCCCCACGTGCAAACTGGTGCCGGTGCAGTCAAAACCGATGTAGGCAGAAATAGGGCCTTCCTTTTCGGCGGCCGCCATTTTGGCGTCCAGCCCTTCAAGGTCAGTGACCTGATGAATGAAATCCCGTTCAGTCAGGATTTGAAGAAAGTCTGATTTCAAGCTTGTCATGTCGGTGTCTGCACGGTTTAAGGTGTTACATGTAGTTGGTCAGCGGCGTGATGTAGCATGCGTTTGCTGAAAGACAAAGAATGTTTGGTGATTTCAACAGCTCCTTTCACGAAATCTGCCCGGCAATGACATGCGAAGGCTTTTAAATGGCGATAGTTGGTGATCCTGGCGACATAAAATGTGTAATCGGTTTGATGAGCGGGACCTCGATGGACGGTGTGGATGCTGCACTTGTCTACACGGACGGGGTCAGGGTTGAACGTCTGGGACCATCGCTGACCTTGCCTTACTCGTCTGATATGAGGGACGCCCTTAAGGAAGCAATTCATATTGCCTCTGCCGCCGCGATACCGATTGATACACCCGCCGAGATCAAACTCATTGAGCAAGAGTTAACCGACTGGCATGCGGAAGCCGTGTTTGAGTTGCTGTCTGTTACTGGCCAGCCCGCCAGCAGTGTCGACCTTATCGGTTTTCATGGCCAGACGATAACCCACCGGCCAGACCGCGGCTGGACCTGGCAGATAGGCGATGGCGGCAGGCTTGCGGGGCAGACCGGCGTAAAGGTGATCAACGACTTCAGGTCCGCTGATATGACCGCAGGCGGAGAAGGGGCGCCGTTGGTGCCTATTTATCATGCCGCCATGTTTGCGCGGGCGCAGCGCCACAAGACCGTTGCTGTGCTTAACCTGGGAGGCGTGGCGAACGTAACCTGGCTGTCATTTGAAGACGACGGGGAGCCGCGCATGATCGCCTTTGATACGGGGCCCGGGAACGCGGTGCTGGACGATTGGGCGCAGTTGCATACCAACCAGGCTTTTGATCAGGACGGTAATCTCTCGGCTCGGGGCATAAGCCACGAAGAAGTAGTGATGGGCATGATGGCGACCAGCTATTTCGATGACCCGCCTCCAAAGTCGCTGGACAGGGATGATTTCAATACACAGGCCGTGCGGGGCCTTTCAGCAGAAGACGGGGCGGCAACTCTGGCCGACTTCATTGTGGAATCCGTCGTTGCGGCGCAGGGTCATTTTCCGAGCCCGCCAGAAGCCTGGTACGTGTGCGGAGGAGGGCGCCATAATGCAACCTTGATGCGCCGTCTTCGCCGCCGCATGCCAGTGCTTGTTGACCCCGTTGAGGTTATCGGTATGCGCGGTGATGCCCTGGAGGCGGAGGCGTTTGCCTTTCTCGCCGTGCGCAGCGAGCGGGGTCTGCCGCTCAGTTTCCCGGAAACTACAGGATGCAAGGCTCCTACCACCGGCGGTGTTGCGCACTTGCCGAAAAAACGTCCCCGCACCTTCCGCTGAGTATTAAAGGCGATGAGACCTCGGTTATTGATTTGGTCTGCTTAGATCTGGTCGATGGCAGGCTGTGCCATTTCTGTGTGACTTGATAGCGGTCAAATACTCGACTGGGATTTTCGCTATTCTGCTCCCTAGAAATAGGGACGGATAAAAAAGATGCCTACCCAATTGTCTTCTCGTCGCGAATTCATGGCACTTGCAGCAGCAAGTACCGCCATACCGCTTGCGGCGTGCTCAAGCGAAGAAGGGGGCAGATATCTTGACGCCAATCGTCGTCTGCGCGCCGTTCTGTCAGACAACCCTGAGGCAAAAGATATGGTTCGCTATGCGACCTTGGCAGCCAACGGTCACAACACCCAACCCTGGCGCTTTGCTCTGGGTCACAGGAGCGTCAGTATTCTGCCTGACTTCTCGCGTCGTACGCCGGCTGTGGATCCGGATGACCACCACCTGTTCGTTAGCCTCGGGTGTGCCGCCGAAAATCTGTTGATTGCGAGTGCAGCGCACGGGCAACCCGGCGACTTGTTTTTTGATGTGGCTGCACCGGGACGGATTGACATTGATCTGGCAACCGGCACACCTGCCTCTGGCGGCTTGTATGATGCCATCCCAAAACGGCAGTCGACCCGGTCTGATTATGACGGCAAACCGGTGTCGTTGCCAGACCTGCAAAAACTGGAAGCTGCTGCATCAGTTGAAGGGGTGAATACCCGGTTCATTACGGACAGGCAGCAAATGGAGCAACTGCTCGACTATGTGATAGCGGGCAACAGCCTGCAGGTTGATGACCCTGAATTCGTAGCAGAGTTGAAGCACTCCATTCGGTTTAATGCAGGTGAGGCAGTTGAGACCGGCGACGGCCTTTACACCGCCTGTTCTGGAAATCCGACCATGCCCGGTTGGCTTGGCCGAGCCTTGTTTGGGCTGTTTTACACCAAGGACGCAGAGAACGACAAATATGCAGCGCAGGTGCGGACATCAGCGGGGGTTGCTGTTTTTACAGGGGACGACGAGAGCGAAGAAAGCTGGGTCAGGGTAGGGCGTAGTTTCCAGCGGTTTGCTTTGCAGGCGACAGCGCTTGGTATACGCCATTCACATATCAACCAGCCTGTGGAGGTGCCAACTGTTCGCGAGGAATTTGCACGTTGGTTGGGGGCTGGCGGCAAGCGCCCTGATCTTGTTGTGCGTTTTGGATACGCCCCTCCGCTGCCCATGTCGCTCAGACGTCCTGTGGAAGCGGTTCTGATTGCCGATATCTGAGATTTGTGCCTCTATCTAGTCTGCCTCGGTTTCACGTTCCCGCAAAAGATACTGGGGGCCGGGGCCTTTGCCGCCCGCCTTGTCCTGCGGGTTGTAGAGCGCGCACTTTTTCAGGGACAGACAGCCACATCCGATGCAACCGTCCAGATTGTCGCGCATGCGCGAGAGTTTGGCGATGCGGTCATCCAGTTCTGCCCGAACCGCTTTGCTGATCCGGGTCCAGTCTTGTTGGGTTGGCGTGCGTTCATGAGGCAGGGCCTCAAGGACCGTCAGGATCTCCCGCAGGGGCAGGCCAAGCTGTTGGGCGATCAGGACAAACGAAAGGCGCCTGATATCCGACCTCAGGAACCGCCGTTGCCCACCAGAATTGCGCATGGGTTTTACCAGCCCCTTGGTTTCGTAAAATCGAATTGCCGAAACAGACAAACCGGTGCGTTCCGCCAGCTGCCCGATCGGGATCAAATCATCCATATGCATTTATTTTTCCAATTTTTCAGAAAATACCTTGACCTCAAGTAAGGTTGAGGAACTACGTAAGAAAAATCAAGAACTATCGACGTCAGTTTTTAGAGGAAAAGACCATGCAAAACAGTTTTTTGGAACATGTGAATATCACCGTCAGTGACCCCCATAAAACCGCAAACTTGTTGTGTGACCTGTTTGACTGGAATATCCGCTGGCAGGGGCCTGCGAAGAACGAAGGCTTCACCATTCATGTGGGCACGGATGACCATTATCTGGCTGTTTATTCCGCAGGCCGGAACAAAGAGGGCTGCAAACCGACCTATGTGACACGTGGCGGGCTCAACCATGTTGGTGTTGTCGTGGACGACCTCGATGCAGTCGAAGATAAGGTGGTTAAAGCCGGCTATAAACCCCATAGCCACGCGGACTATGAGCCGGGCCGGCGTTTCTACTTTGACGATGATGATGGCATCGAGTTTGAAGTTGTCTCATATGCAGATGCATCATGACCAGAGCGGGTTTGCTGAAAGCGGGTGCAGCTGTCGCCATATTCGGTGGCGGTTTGCGCATCTTTACACCGTTGCTCGCCGGAGTAGACGGAGCGATCTGGACTGAAGTGCTCTATTTTTTCATTGATGTATTGCTGCTGTTTGGCTTGTTTGCCATGTATCTTGAGCGTTTGGAAAAATTTGGCGTTTTGGGCGGCTTGTGTTTCGCTGTTGCTATTGTGGCGCTTGCGAGCATCGTCGGGCCGGACCCAGTCCGTTGGGGTGTCAATTTCTATCATTTGGGCGCTTTGGTGTTGTCTGGCTCCCTGGCTGCACTTGGGGCTGTGATGCTCCATGGGAAAGTGCACAGACGCGCTGCCATATTCTGGCTCGTTTCATTTGCGGCGGGGCTGTGGGCATTTATGGCGGTAAGCCAAATCGGGTTTACCATTGCAGGTATCCTGTTTGGCCTGGGTTTTGTCGCAGCCGGTGCGGATATGATAAGGCACCTGGAAGAGGCTGGCGAGCCCGCAAGCCCGCCAGCGTAGGATTATTGCATTTCCGCAAGCATATCCTCGAGGATTGCAAATCCGCTGCCCCAGCCTTTGTCCATGCCGGACATGGCCTGGGCAAAACAGGCAATTTCTGCGTCAGAGGCCTCCATGGGCACCTGACGCAGGACGACCAGCGTTTTGTCGCCTTTTGCTTCAAAGGTGACCGTGGTCAAAAGCAGGCGCGGCCAGTCCGGCATCATGGGGTTTTTGAAATCGTTCCAGTTATCATCAGTGCATGAGTGATGATGCCAGACGAGTTTGGCGCCTTTGCTGATTTCCTTGAATACAACTTTCTGGCGGCTGGAATTATCACCCCATTTCATTTCGTTCAGCCATCTGCCGCCGGGGCGAAGGTCAAATTCGTGAATGATTGTTTCCACATTGGGGCCATACCAGCGTGACAGGAGCTTGGGATCGGTCCAGGCCTTCCAGACCAAATCCAAAGAGGCGCTAAACTCGCGTTCTATTACATATTCCAGTAAATCACTCACTCTTGTTTTCCTTTCCCTGAGCTTTGTTCATTTCATCAAGAAGATCGTCGAGCTGATCGAAGCTGGCGCTCCAGAACCGCCTGAATTCGGTCAGCCAATCGACAGCGACCGCCATATTGTCAGCCTTAAGCCGCGCCGGGCGGCGTTGCTCGTCAATGTCTCGCTCAAGCAGGCCAGCGCGCTCCAGCACTTTCAGGTGCCGCGATATGGCGGGTTGGCTCATGTCAAACGGCTCTGCGATTTCTGTGACCGAGGCTTCACCCTGCATCAGGCGCGTCAGGATGGCACGGCGGGTTGGGTCGGCCAGCGCCGAGAAGACGGCGTCCAGATTGGGGGAAGAATGTATATAACCAATTTGTTCCATAACAGTATGGTTATATAAGAAATAAAAAACGTCAAGCTCAATTTTTCGCGCGCATGCAGTCGCGAACCCATCTGTTTTTTTCAGCAAGGGTAGGGAAATTCAAACAGGCATGGGGTAGGAAGGGTTCATGGTCACGAAAAAAGCGAGAGGGCGACCGCCGCACGAAGACATCCTTACGCCAGCTGAATGGCGTGTTTTGGAAGGCGTGCGCCATGGTATGACGAACAGGCAAATCGCTTCCCGTCGGGGCATCAGCCTTGATGCCGTAAAATATCATGTCACCAACATTCTGCAGAAACTGCACAAGTCAAACAGGGGCGAACTGCGCACATGGACCGGAGTCGCCGACGATAGCGCGTTTGCGCGAAAAGATCAGGAGAAAACCATGGTGCCAGGTATCGATTGTATTGGGCAGGTTTCGAGGAACGTATCTGACATAAAGGCCGCAACAGGCTGGTTTCGGGATGTACTCGGTCTCACCCACCTCTATTCATTTGGCGATATCGCCTTTTTTGATTGTGGCGGATCGCGTCTGTTTCTTAATCAACATAGCGGCGATCTGCCACCAGACTCGATCCTGTACTTTCAGGTTGAGGACATTGTCGGGTTCCAGTCTGACCTAATTGCAAAAGGTGTCGAGTTTGAGACCGCCCCTCACATGGTTCACAAGCATGAAGATGGCCTGGAGGAGTGGATGGCGTTTTTCAACGACCCCGACGGCAGGCCGCTTGCCCTGATGTCTCAAATATCCGCGAAATCTGACCGCAACGATGATGGCCCAGCTAAAACCACTGATTAGCTGGGTCAGTCTATCGTCTTTGCGAAGCGTGGATGTTGGATTTGCCGCGCCGTCAGTCGTCTGCGGCAAGCCGTTTGTTCAGATAGTTGTTCACAGAAGCCATCAAGGCATTCAGTTCGGTTTCAAAGAAGTGCGTCGCACCCTTGATCACATCATGGTCGATGGTGATGGCCTTCTGGGTCTTAAGCTTCTCGACAAGTTTGACGATAGAGATCGGCGTCACAAGCTCGTCCTGATCTGCCTGAACGATAAGGCCTGACGACGGGCAGGGAGCCAGGAACGAAAAGTCATACAGGTTTGCTGGTGGAGCAACCGAGATGAAACCCTTGATCTCGGGCCGCCGCATAAGCAGCTGCATGCCGATCCAGGCGCCAAAGGAGAAACCTGCAATCCAGGTGCCTGTTGAATTGGGGTTCATGGACTGCATCCAGTCCAGAGCCGACGCGGCGTCTGAAAGCTCACCCACCCCGCTGTCGAATTCTCCCTGGCTGCGTCCAACCCCCCGGAAATTGAACCGAAGTGTTGCGAACCCCCTATGGGAAAAGGCGTGATAGAGATAGTAGGCAACTTTGTTGTCCATCGTGCCACCATGTTGAGGGTGCGGATGGAGAATAAGGGCAAGCGGTGAAGTCGGGGATTTGCCGGGCTGGTAGCGACCCTCAAGCCGACCGGCCGGGCCACTGAAAATTATCTCTGGCATAGACTGTTTTCTTTGCGCTGTGTTGTTGGTGAATAGACTTGAAGCCTTCACATGTTCTGCCACGATATATCGAACTTTTACGACGAATCGCAAGCTATCTTGTTGATTTGGCCTAAATTCGATTGAACGGGCCGGTCATTCCGCCTATTTGACGAGCTATGAGAACGTCAATCTATATGGACTACAACGCAACTGCCCCGATTCGCGAGAGCGTAATCGAGACTGTCGCGGCAACCATGCACGATGTCGGCAACCCCTCATCGGTGCATGAGGCAGGCCGAAAGGCGCGGCGCGTTGTTGAAGAGGCACGCAGCAAAATTGCAGCGCTGGTTGGCTCGCGTGTGCGCGACGTGACATTTTGTTCCGGCGGCACTGAGGCCAACAACGCAGTTATTCGCGGCGCCGGTGCAGCCAGTGTTATCATTTCTGCTGTCGAGCATGACTGCGGCCTGGCTGCAGCCGAACTTTCGGGCCTTCCGGTATATACCCTTCCTGTGGACGGGACAGGGGTAGTTGATCTTGCTGCGCTGAAGTCCCTGCTTGAGGAGGCGCCAGAGCCGGCACTTGTTTCCGTTATGCTTGCAAACAATGAAACGGGGGTTGTTCAGCCCCTTGCGCAAGTGAGCTCCGTGGCCAAGGAATTTGGTGCGCTCGTGCATACTGACGCTGTGCAGGCCGCCGGTAAACTGCCGATCGATTTCGTGTCGCTGGGCGTTGACTATATGACCCTGTCTTCCCACAAAATTGGCGGGCCGCAAGGCGTAGGCGCAATTGTGACAGGCCCGACGTCCCCCCTGAAGCCACTGGTGGCCGGTGGCGGGCAAGAGCTGGGCCGCAGGTCCGGTACGGAGAATGTTGCTGGCATAGCCGGTTTTGGCGTTGCGGCACTGGAAGCGCTTGAAGACCTTGTGGGTGCGGACCGTTTGGCGGGCATGCGCGACAGGTTTGAGGACGCGGTGAAGCAATCCTCAAACGATGCGGTTATCATCAGCGCCGATGCACAGCGCACTGCCAATACCAGCTGCGTGGCCATGCCGGGGGTTAAAGGCGAAACCCAGGTGATGCATTTTGACCTCAACGGCATCTGCGTATCGTCTGGTTCTGCATGCTCGTCGGGGAAAGTCAAAGTCAGTCATGTGTTGTCTGCGATGGGCTATCCCGCCGATGTTGCGGATGCGTCGATCAGGGTGTCGCTCGGCCGCCTCACAACCGACGCGGATGTTGAGAAACTGATTGCCGCCTGGCGTAGCCTTTATGAGCGCACGGCAAAGCGATGAGGGCAGCGGCATGAGCGTAATGTCAGCTTATATGGACTATCAGTCGACCACGCCGCTCGATGACCGGGTGCTCGCTGCAATGATGCCCTACCTGACCACCAAGTTTGGAAATCCGCATTCAGCGGAGCACAAATATGGCTGGGAGGCGGAGGCAGCTCTCGGCGTTGCCCGCGAACAGGTTGCTGGCCTGATTGGGGCTGAAACCGGCTCGATCACCTTTCTTTCCGGCGCAACCGAAGCCAACAATCTGGCAATCAAGGGCACCATGGAAGTTTGGGGCGGTAAGAGGCCTCACCTCATTACAGTCGCCACTGAGCACAAATGTGTGCTGGAGGCTGCGCTCGCATGCAAACGGGCAGGCTACCGTTTGACGGTACTTCCTGTTGGCACGGATGGTCTGCTGGACCTGAACCGACTGGAGGATGCTCTTGGTAGCGACACGGCGCTCGTGTCGGTGATGGCAATAAACAACGAAATCGGTGTTATTCAGCCGTTGAAGGAAATTGGCGCGCTGTGTCGCGCGCGGGGCATTTTATTTCATACGGATGCCGCGCAGGCTTTTGGCAAGATCAGCCTTGATGTCCATGACATGAACATAGACCTGATGAGCATCTCCGGCCACAAAATCTATGGTCCCAAAGGCGTTGGAACGCTTTATCGCAGGCAGGCCCGGGAAGTGACCATAGCGCCGCAGATGCACGGTGGTGGTCAGGAAGCAGGCCTGCGCGCAGGTACGCAGGCACCAGCGCTTGTCGCAGGGCTTGGCAAGGCCGCAGATCTGTGTGCAGCGGGTATGTCCCAGGAAGCAGGGCGGCTGGAAACGATGATGTCCAGACTGAAATCCGGGCTTCGCACATGCGCACCCGGCCTGTTCATAAATGGTCATGAGCATAAACGGTGGTCGGGAAACCTGAATGTATGTTTTCCGGGCCTTGATGGTGATCGCTTGTTTGCAGATATCCGTGGTCTTGCCGTATCGTCCGGAGCCGCCTGTGCGTCAGCTGTTACCGGGCCATCATATGTGCTTGAGGCGCTTGGTGTGTCGGAAAAAAATGCCAAGGCGTCGCTGCGGATTGGTATCGGCCGGATGACCACCGATGAAGAGATAGATTTCGCGATCCATAAAGTGAGGGAAGCTGTGGAAAAGCAAGGGGGCTGCGCGTGAGTGAAGTTACGGTCACGTTTGTCATGCATGACGGCGAAGAGATTACGGCCAATGGTGACGCCGGCAGTACGGTCCTGGAGCTGGCACATGCCGCCAGTGTCGATATCGAAGGCGCCTGTGAAGGCAATATGGCGTGCTCGACATGTCATGTGGTTGTCGATGATGCCTCTTTTGATCGCTTGCCTGAGGCGAGTGAGGATGAAGAAGAAATGCTCGACCTCGCAACCGGGCTGAAGAGAACATCAAGACTGGGCTGCCAAATTGAGGTTACACCGGCGGTAGATGGGATGCGTCTGTTTGTGCCTAGGGAAAGCCGCAATATGATGGGGCTCTAGCAGCCTCTTGACGGCAGGCTGTGCTTGCAAATAGATTTCTCGTTCCCATATGCAGGAATGGAAAAAAATTCCGCATAAATCCTTTTGGGGAAGAGGACAAAATGACAAGAAATCAAATATTTGGTGCTGGCGTTGCGGTTATCGTTGCGTTTATGGCCATCGGCAGCCTGTTTTCAGACGAGGATCAGAACTATCGTCATCGTGACCGCGATGGCTTCAAAGTCAACGTGGAGATCGATGTTGATGACGACGAGATCGTCATCACCTCACGTGGCGGCAACACGGTTGTCCATACCAAGGACGGCAAGATTGAGTGCGAGCCCGGCCAGGACGCCATCACTGTCACGCGTGAGGACGGATCGCAGACCCGGATCGAATGCTAGTTTGGAACTGCCGCGCTCCCGTCGACGCATATTGACAAATACTCACAGTCAGCAGGCGCTGCGACGTTTTGGCGAATGTAATTCAAAATTGCCTTAGCGGAGTATTTCTGCTAAATGTTCCCTTTATGTTCTTTTCGATTGGGAGTGGATATGAAGAATGTTGCAACAGGTCCTGCTGTTACTGCACTGATAATGCTCGGGTTTTGTGCTTCTGGTACGGCGGTGAGTGCCAAGGCACCCGAATGGTCCTATTCCTTTGAAGACAATGGGTTTACCACGACAGTCCGAGTGTCAACATGCTATGAAGACGACACGAAATCCAGCATGACATTAAGCTGGTATGGTAGCAGAAATGGCGCCACCATAAGTGCTGACGCCAGTTGTGGATGCGGGGAAGGCATTAGAATTAATGATGACTCGGCCATCACGCCAAAGTCTTTTGCCGATCTCATAAAAAACGGAATAGCGACAGACTTGAAAACATATGTATGTGTACCGGAACAGTAAGTTTTCAGTATTTGTCTAATTAAGAGACCGATTTGTTGAAGACTGCCTATTGCTGAAGGGCTTTAGTGGTCGGGCAGGTGATCATCCTCAATAAGGTCGGTAAAGCGGGTAACCTCTTTCTTGAACGCAAGCTTGACGGTGCCAACCGGCCCGTGACGCTGCTTGCCGACAATAAGTTCCGCTTTGCCATAAAGGTTGGCCATCTCCGCCTGCCATTGAGCATGCTTTTCGACCTCTGACATCGAAGGCTCGTCCTTCTCCTTGTAGTATTCCTCCCGGAAAACAAACATCACCATATCCGCATCTTGCTCAATGGAACCAGATTCACGAAGGTCCGAGAGCATCGGGCGTTTGTTCTCCCGTTGCTCAACCATCCGACTAAGCTGCGACAGGGCTATAACTGGTACATGAAGTTCTTTCGCTAAACCTTTGAGACCACGTGTAATTTCTGAAATTTCCTGCACTCTGTTTTCGCTGGCGGTGCCTTTGCCGCTGCCACGCAGGAGCTGCAGATAGTCAACGACGACGAGACCGAGGTTGTGCTGCCGCTTCAGGCGCCGCGCCCGTGTTCTCAGCGCCGCAATGGAGAGCGCCGGCGTATCATCGATAAAGAGCGGCATGTCTTCCAGTTCAATGGATGCGCGTGCGATGGCCTGGAACTGGTCCTCCGTCAGCTTTCCCTGCCGCATGGCGTGAGACTGAATGGGGTCAGGCCCCTGATAGTGCAGATTGGACCGGTCAGACAATATCCTGGCCGCAAGCTGGTCCGCTGACATCTCCAGACTGAAGAAGCACACGACAGCGCCCTTTGAGCGGTCCATATCGCGACCCGCCACAAGGTCGTCGGTCCACCGTTTGGCAGCATTGAAGGCGATGTTGGTTGCAAGGGCGGTCTTACCCATGGCGGGACGACCGGCAAGGATCACCAAATCTGAAGGGTGCAGACCACCAATCTGGTTGTTCAGCTGGCTGAGGCCTGTTGTTATGCCGGACAGGCTATCAGGGTCTTTGTAGGCGTTTTCAATGTTCTCAACCGCGGTTTTGAGGGCGCGGGAAAAGGACTGTGCTCCAGACTCCGCCTGACCAAGTTCTGCGAGATCAAACAGTTGTTTCTCGGCTTCGGAGATTTGTTCAGCAGCATCGCTGTCAACCGGTGCATCATAGGCATCGATGACCATGCCTTCGCCGATTTGAATGAGCGCCCGCCGGGTTGCGAGGTCGTAAATTGTGCGGCCATAGTCTTCGGCATTGATGATGGTTGCCGCACTGGCGGCAAGGCGCACAAGATACTGAGCACCACCCACATCCACCAGCGCTTCATCATGTTCAAAGTAGGGTTTCAGTTTAACGGGATCCGCAATCTGGTTTTTGTCCATCAGTTTTATGACTGATTCGTAGATGCGGCCGTGTACGGGTTCAAAGAAATGTTCCGATAACAGAAAGCCCTGAACTTTTTGTGCGGCTTCATTGTTAACAAGAATTGCGCCCAGAAGTGCTTGTTCTGCCTCCAGATTATGTGGTGCCTGCCTGTAGGCAAGGTTGCCTTCTTCGTCGTTCGCAGCGTCTTCGGCGCGCACGGCTTCAATCATTTTCCTGATCCCTGAGCTTGTGTTTGGGGCATCATGGCCATTGGTCACTTATGTACAAGCGTTGAATGCAAGATGTACTCGTTGTTTTTTCCACAGGTGGATAACTATGAGGATAACTCAGTTACAGACCAGTACAAAGAGAGAACACCTGAGGCGGGCACAAAAAAAGGACGACCCTGGGGGCCGTCCTTCCAATTCTTGCTGAAAAACAGACTTAGGCGTCAGTTTTTTCTTCGTCCGCTTCGTCAGCCGCAACTTCTTCTGCAGCTTCTTCAACTTCTTCACCAGTGGCCGCTGCAACATCTTCCTCTGCAACTTCCTCGATGAACTCGTTTTCAGCGTCAAATTCTTCTTGTTCGTTGCTGGCAACAACAGCAGAACCGGTAGCAAACTGGGTTTCAGCTTCGTCGGCGCTGCGTGCAATGTTTACAACAACGGTTTCAGCGACTTCAGGGTGCAGGCGTACAACAACGTCGTGCAGGCCAAGCGTTTTGATCGCCCGATCAAGCACAACCTGGTTACGATTGATTGAAACACCGGCTTCCGTCACAGCTTCAGCAATATCGCGAGACGATACTGAACCGTAAAGCTGGCCGCTTTCGCCAGCAGCGCGGATCATAACGACCTTCACATCTGCCATTGAAGCAGCGACTTTTTCAGCTTCCGACTTGCGTTCGAGGTTCTCTGCCTCAAGGCGGGCACGGTCTGCTTCAAAAGCAGCTTTGTTGTTGGCCGTGGCGCGAAGAGCTTTTTTTGTTGGCAGCAGGAAGTTACGGGCAAAACCGTCCTTCACAGTGACAACATCACCCATTTGGCCAAGTCTTTCGACACGCTCCAAGAGAATGACTTCCATGATCTGTCTCCTTCTCTTGCGGGTTTACTGAACGATGAACGGCAGCAGCGCGATGTTACGCGCACGCTTGATTGCTTTAGCCAGCTCACGTTGTTTCTTTGCAGAAACAGCTGTGATGCGGCTTGGAACAATCTTGCCACGTTCAGATACATATTTTTGCAGCAGTTTCACATCTTTGTAGTCGATGGTCTGTGCGTTATCGCCGGAAAACGGGCAGGTTTTGCGACGGCGGAAAAATGGACGACGTGCAGCCATGATTATGACTCCTTCCGGTCACCGCGTGGACCGCGGCTATCAGGGCGTGGACCCCGACGGTTTTCTTTGTCGGCTTTGGCGCGAAGAACGATCGATGGACCTTCCTCAAGCTCCTCCACACGAACAGTCATGAAACGCAGAATGTCTTCGTTCAGGCGTGCTTGACGCTCCATTTCCGCAACAGCGGCGTGCGGGGCGTCCAGGTTCATCAGAACATAATGACCTTTGCGGTTTTTCTTGATGCGGTATGCCAGGGTCTTAAGGCCCCAGTATTCGTTTTTGGCAACTTTGCCGCCGTTTTCCTCGATAATTTTCGAGAAATCGGCTGAAATGTTTTCAACTTGCGTGTTGGAAACGTCCTGACGCGCAATGAAAACATGCTCATATAAAGCCATGCTTCACTCCTTGTGCTGATCGCTCCCCAGTCACCATGATCAGGGGCCTCCAGCTTGCTTTCAACCTTCACTGCGGTTTTTTGATTTCGAATCACCGTCAGCGAAGGACGCGCTTTCCTAAAGGGAAAAGCCGGGAATTGCAAGGAAAAGTGCTGGTTTTTCGCGGAAATGGGTAGGGCAGGGAGAATTTCCGGGAAATTTACGGTGACGCTGTTACCCAGGCCATGCCGTCTCCCTCCATGACACCGTCGGTGCGGGCGACTTCCGTGCGCGTCAGCCTGTCGAAGGCACGTACCTCATTAACCCGCGGAAATGACACATAGAGCCGTTCGCCGTCTGGCGACATCAGTATGCCTAGCGGTGGGGTATCAAATGTCAGTTTGTCTCTCAAGGCACCTGTCCGCGCATCCAGAATTGCCAGCTCGCGGGAGAAAGTGTTGACGACCCATGTTTCGCTGCCGTCGGGCGCTATCTTCATTTTGACCGGAAAGCGGCCCTGACTGGGGAATTTGCGAATATGTTCACCATCGCGCACCCGGACAACGGAAATGGTGTTTGCCTGCGCGTTGCCGACCCAGACGTGACTTTCATCCGGTGTCAGGGCAAGTCCTTCGGCGCCTTTGCCGGTATTGACAACTTCGGTAGAGCCATCAGAGCGATCAAAGATTGTAATCGAGCCTGAGCCAGTATTGGCGACAACAATATACCTGTTGTCACGCGTGGCGGTTGCTATGTGGCTGCCGTCGCCTTCTGATGGCCAGCGTTTGATTACCTCACCTGAATCGCCATTGAGCTCAAGCACTTGCCCGTCATTCTGGCACGTGACCCAGACATGGCCATCGGGGCTTGTCGCAACGCCGTGACTGCGGCTGCAGATGGAAAAGCGTGTATGTTCCGACCCGCCTGACAGGCTTATGCGGGAGACTGTGTCGGATGGTTCAGACGTAAACTGCATTTGTGAGGGCAGGATGGGGTCTTTGTGCGGCCTTGGGTAAACACCGTAGTTGGGGGCGAATAGGGTTTTACCGTCAGGTGAGGCCGATATTTCGTGAGGGCCGGGACCCGTCGGATAGCGTGCGAGGATTTTCAGAGTTGATGGATCAAGAGCGACTATTTCATGATTGGACCGGCTGACGACCATCAGGCGTGGTTGACCCACCGGAGTATCAGACATCAGAAAATCACCGGTTTTTTCCGCATAAATGTCTGCGTCGGTTGCGCCCAGAGCCTTTGTGCTGGTGAAATAGACAAATTCACCATCAGGAGAAAGCCGGGGCATCAGGTCGCTGCCTGTTGTATTGACATGGTCCAAGGCGATTGGCGGCTCCCAGCCACTGGTGCCCATTCGATGCAGATACATATCCCCGTTGCTTGACTTTGCGCCGGGTCGGCCAGACGCCTCTACAATCAGATAGTTTGCGTCAGGTGGCAGGAATACGTTCCATTCGCCTCCTGCTGTGTTGACAGGCTCACCAAGGTTTTCCGGCGTTTGGAAGACGTCATCTTTCTGGTGTGATTTCCAGATGTCACCGGCGCCTAGGCCGCCATTTCGGGTGCTGGCGAAATAGAGTGTACCATCCGCTGTTTGGACCGGGCTGTATTCTGTCGCTTCCGAATTGACACCTTCAACCGGTCGCGGGTTGTGGAACGCGCCGTCAGCATAATCAGCGACCCAGATGTCGCTGTCTGCCTGTGGTTCGCCGTCCATTATGCGGCTGGTCGTGAAATACAGTTTGGTTCCGTCAGCGGAAAAAAATGGATCATCATTGTCTGCCATGCCAGTGAAAACGGGCGCAGGTTGCGTCCAGGCGTTACCTTGCAGGCGGGTGACAAAAAGTTCTGACCGGGTACCCCGGCTACCCCAGGCGCCGGACTTTCGGGCAAAAACTGCGACTTTGCCGTCTGGCGCCACAACAAGCCCATATTCTGGCAGGGACGATGAAACAACAGACAATAAGCTGTCACTTTCCAGCGGGGTGGATGAGGCGGGATGCCATGGGAATATGCCGAGGAGGCACACAGCAATAGCCAGATGCCGCTTCCTAAAGGCGATGACGGGATTGGCCCTGTGGGTATGAAAAACCAGATTCAAATGAATTCGCTCCACCTGTTACTGTATAACCTAGGCAGAGCCTCAGGTAAAGGGGGGCTGGTTTGGAAGCTTCTGGACCTAACCCGGAGCGGACGCAGGTTGCAGCACTGAAGAGCCTTCGATGTTCAGACGCTGCTCAATAAACATCGATGTTCATCTGGTCGACTTTTTGATTACCGGCCAATTTCCCATTTTTGAGCTGCGGCGTGAAGTAGGCGTGCTGGATCAGCCTTTTTGCCTCTTCGGCAGAAATGCCGCGCGTTTTATATATGACAATGTCGTCGGCGCGGCAGTCTTTGGTGCGCGTAAAGCCGGCGACGATCTGTCCCGTTTTTGCTTTGCCGAACTGGGACAGACGACCGTTGGGGTCATACACCGGATACCAATGGCCCATGTGCCGTTGGTTTTCGTATACTTCAGCTTGAAGGCAATGATGTGTGGCTGCATCCAGTTTGCCAAGGTTGTGGCTGACCTCCACCATGCGGCGATGAATTGATAAAACACGCCGGGCGAGCGGTTCGATTTCCAGGTAAAGCGCCAAGGCTTTCATGTAAGAAGCTTCGGCAAGGGCATATTTGCCGAGCATACGCATGACTTGCCCGTGCCAGAAATAGAAGGTGGCATCGACAGGATAATTGACAGTGTTTTGGTACTCAACAGCTAGGTCCTGAGCATGTGCAGCTTGATTTTCAGCACGGTCATACTCGCCAGAATTCAGATACAGTCTGGCCAGGCCAAGGTGAACGCGCGCCCCCAGATAGCTGCCGTTTGGCGCATCCCGGTCCAACAGCTCGCCAGCCTGTTTTAGCCAGGCGTATGCCATTTCCGGCTCCTTGCGATGAATGGCCTCTTCAGCGGCATCCACAAGCACGGGCGTCAGCGCACCATGGCCGCTGCCATAGGCCACAACCAGCAGGTTGAGGGTGAACTGATATTGTTTGAGGGCCACCGGCTCCTTGTATCTGGCCGCAGCAAGCGCAAATGCATGCGCAATCGGAGCCAATTCGTCGGGTTTGTCAGCAAACAACTGACGACCGATGACATACGCACGTCGGGCATGCAGAAAGCTGTCTGCTTTATGGAGGAGTGCTGTGGAGTCGCGGTACGCGGCGATTGCTTCATCAAGGTCCGCCCGGGTCGGTTTCTCCGCCTGAACCGCTGAGGTTATGGCAAGGACAGCAAGCCACACCGAGGTTATTATTGCAGTCAAACGCATCTATTACCCCCTCAAATGACACAGTAAAGATATATCATAACTATAGTTTATTCGAAAGAGGGTGCTTTAAGTCGCTTTTAGATGTCTCTTCAATGTTGACTCTGAAGCCTTTCCGTCAAAGGTTGAAGAAAATAGTCCGTCATGATGAGGTTCGGAGCCGGGCATGTTTGAAGGTTTTGAAACAGATATAATACCAGGCGCCGGCGCGGATATCTTCGTCCGCAAAGCCGGCCCGGTTGGCGCACCGCCGCTGGTGCTGCTGCATGGATATCCGCAAACATCCGCCATGTGGCATCTGGTTGCGCCCGCTCTGGCGAAAACCTATCAGGTGATCTGTCCGGATTTGAGGGGCTGTGGTCGATCTGGCAAGCCGCCTTCAGACAGAAATCATGAACCATATTCCAAGCGGGTTATGGCCGCGGACATCGTTTCAGTCATGGGCCGATTGGGTCACGACAGGTTCCTTGTTGGCGCGCATGACAGAGGCGCTCGTGTCGCACACCGGCTCGGTCTGGATCAGCCGGACAAAGTTATTGCGATGACATTGCTCGATATCGCGCCGACACGTGAAATGTATGCCAATACGTCTGAACAGTTTGCCCGTCTTTACTGGCACTGGTTTATGCTGATCCAGAAAGAGCCGCTGCCAGAAACACTTATCGGCGCTGACCCTGAAGGCTACTGGAAGACCAAGTGTTTCAATCAGGCAGGCGGTAATCCGTTTGATCCGGTCGCCCTTGATGAGTATCTGACCATGTTCAAGAGCCCGGACAGCATTCGCGCAACCTGCGAGGAGTATCGCGCAGCTCATTCGATCGACATTGATCACGACAATCAGGATGGCGACAAACGGCTTGTGGTTCCGTTGCAGGTTCTGTGGGGTAAAAAGGGCGCGATCGAAAAATGCTTTGACACCATGCGCCTTTGGCAGAGCCGAGCCACGAATGTGATGGGAGAAGCGCTCGACTGCGGGCACTATATGGCGGAAGAAATTCCGGAAGACATTGTCGAGCGGTTTCGGATGTTTTTCGACAACCATCTTGAGATGTGTGAGGCAGGGCAATGACCGCAAAAACCCTTTATGACAAACTGGTGGACAGCCACACGGTAACAGAACTGCCGGATGGGGACCTTCTGGTCTATGTCGACTTCCACATCATGAACGAATACACCAGTCCGCAGGCTTTCTCTGGCCTGGCGGAAAAGGGACTTGATGTCTGGCGCCCGGAAGCTCACCTGGCTGTTGTCGATCACGTCAACGGGACCAGCAGGCAGGGCGGACCAGATCCGGAATCAAGGTTGCTGATCAGCAACCTCGAGAAAAACTGCCACACCCATGAAATTGCATTTTATGGGCTAGGTGACCCTCGCCAGGGAATTGAGCATGTGGTGGTGCCGGAGCAAGGGCTTGTAGCACCTGGGATGCTCATTGCTTGCGGTGATAGTCATACAACGACTTATGGTGCCTTCGGCGCTCTCGGGTTTGGCATCGGAACGTCGGAAGTTGAGCATGTGCTGGCGAGCCAGACCCTTCGCTACAAACGCCTCAAGCCGATGCGGATATCTGTGAACGGGCAGGTTGCGCCGGGTGCCACAGCAAAAGACATCATCATGCATGTCATTCGCGTGGTTGGTGCGGGCGGTGCCAACGGTTATGCTGTTGAGTTCGCAGGAGATGCCATTGTGGCACTCGATATGTCGGGCCGGATGACTGTGTGTAACATGGCCGTTGAACTGGGCGCCAGAGCAGCACTCATTGCAGCGGATGAAGTAACCACCGCTGCATGTTCTGGCCATGCGGGCAGCGTTTTTGCCGGATCAGACATCGAGGTATGGGGCAGTGACGCCGGCGCGGATTTTGACCGGGACATTTCAATTGATGCTGCCGAGATAGTGCCCCTCGTGAGCTGGGGTACAAGCCCCGATCAGTCGCTGCCGGTCGATGGATACGTACCGGTTTTGGAAGACATGCAAACACCAGCTGCGGAACAGTCTCTGTTGCGCGCCCTTGACTACATGGGTCTGCAGCCGGGCCAGAAGCTCGAAGGAATACCCATAGACAGCGCTTTTATCGGGTCCTGTACAAATAGCCGCATTGAAGATTTGCGCAGTGCTGCTCAGGTGCTTCGAGGTCGGCGTGTTGCAGACGGTGTAAAAGCGATAATCGTACCAGGATCGGCTCTGACGCGGGTTTTGGCTGAGGCAGAGGGTCTTGACGTGATCTTCAAATCGGCTGGATTTGAATGGCGACCGGAAAGCGGCTGCTCTATGTGTTTGGCAATGAACGATGATGTTGCGCTTGATGGTGAGAGAGTGGCTTCTTCGACAAATCGGAACTTTGAGGGGCGGCAGGGAAGAGGGGCGCGTACACACCTCATGAGCCCCGCGATGGTTGCCGCGTCAGCGGTTGCTGGCCACATAGTCGATGTGCGTGAATATCATACGGCAAAAGGGGATAACCATGCCTGAGCAAGTTACAGGGCAAATGGCCGCTTTTCCGCAACCGAATGTGGATACCGATGTCATCATGCCCAAACGCTTTCTGAAAACCATAACCCGCCGGGGGTTGGCGGACGGCACCTTTGCCGACCTGAGGTTTGATGAGCAGGGCAATGCGTTACCAGACTTTGTTCTGAGCAAGGCGGACTTTCGAAACGCCAGTGTTCTGGTGGTTGGGAGCAATTTTGGCTGTGGATCGAGTAGAGAACACGCAGTCTGGGGCCTGCGTCAGCTTGGTATACAGGCGATTATCGGTACCGACTTTGGTGGTATTTTCTATGACAATGCCCGCAAAAACGGACTGGTGCTGCCGATTGTGAGCAAAGCCATTCAATCCGAATTGCTGGCGCTCGCCTCGAAGCCAGATGTGAATGCCCTGGTTGATATTGCCAACAAAACCATTGCAGTTGACGGCAGCAGTTTTGAGTTTGAAATGGACCCGGCGACACGACAGGCATTGCTGGACGAACGGGATGAGACGCTGGACACCCTGGCACTTTCTGCGCAAATCAGAGCCTATGAGCAGGACCATTTCAAAAACCTGAAGGTTAAGGTGGCACGCTAACCAGCTATAAAAGCCCCAGCGTCCTGAGTTCCGCAGCCAGTTCAGGAGAACCTTTCCCGGCGTCATTACCGCCCTCAAGCAAGTCGCCAGGTGCATCTTCCGCTTTCAGGTATCTCCAGCCCTGGAAGCCACGCTTGGGTTGGGGGATTGTCAAGGTTATTTCCGGCCGAATGCACATCTGGCAGCCCTTCTTCCCATCCAGTCGCTCGTCCTCACGGATCGCAACAAGCGGGGCCCTGGCCACAATCGAGCGTTTGATGATCCAGAAAACACTGCCACCATCGAGGAGCTCTTCAGCGCGCTTTGGAGTGTTCCTGGAAGACATATGCATGATGTGGCCCAACTGGGGGTCTTCGTACGCATAGTGTTTGACCACTCGTTTCAATTGTTCGAGAGAGCTGATTCCTGCTGCGACTTTTAGGATGTGAAGAGGCACACAAAACCTTTCAGGTAACGTCTGACTTTCCCGGTACGGGTGTGCGAGGCAAAAGGATTACAGGTCTCAACTGTGTTGCCAGATAAGACCCGGTATTCGCATTTGATCAGGTATCCTCGAAATGCAACGAATTCAAGCCGATTCCCGTGTTTTCTAAGGAAAAAGGGACAGCAAAAGCTGTCCCAATGTCAGTGTTTTATGGTTTTCGATTCTTTAGTGGTGCATCATCAGAACCGGGATATCGGCTGTATTGATCAGGTGGTGAGTTACACCTCCAAAGACCATTTCTTGCAGGCGGTTGCGGCTATAAGCGCCACAGGCAAGAAGGTCAGCTCCTTCCGCCTTGACGAGTTTCTCGAGTGTTTTGCCTTCACCGCGACCTCGCTTTTCGTCCACGTGGCGCGCTTTGATGCCATGGTGAGAAAGATAGCGAACCATATCATTGGCCGTGGGGCCTCGTTTCCCATCGCGGCCCACGGTTAGAAATACGACATCCTCAGCTGTCTTCAACAGGGGCAGGATGGCAAGCAGTGTGCGCGATTCATAGCCGCCACGGTTCCAGCCGATTGCAATGCGTTTTCCTGCCAGCTTGTGCTCTTGTTGAGGCAGTATCAGGACCGGGCGATGGCTGGAGAACAGGGCTTGATTTAGAAGAGAGCGGGCCTTTCTTCCGCCTTTGATCAACGGCCTGGAAACGACAAGCATGTCGCTCGCTGGCCCAATCACCGGCAGGATGTAGGGTGGCTTGCCAACCCGTTCGTGCCACTGAGCGACCGGCGCGTGACTGGTGCCGGCGCGTTTGGAAATCGAGTACCCATTCTCGTCCGCAATGGTTTCGAATAGTTTGCGCGCGCTTGCTGCGGCCTGCAGGGCTTCTTCTTCGGGGAGCAATGGCCAGTCGTCAGCGGCTGTAAAACCTGAAAACAGGCCTGTTTCGCTGACTAGGGGCTTGTTTTCATCTCGGTGTGGACGAATGTGGCAGCCAATAACATCAGCTCCAGTTTGCTGGGCAAGCGCAAACGCGGACTTCAGAGCGATGACGCATTCTGGCCGATCAGCAACGGGGATTAAGATTACTCTCATGTCAGGCATCCTCAACGATGTTGGCAACGGCAGGTTTGAGCGCAAGAACTGAGCACGCAAGCCGATCCAGCACATCTTCGGCGGTATTGCCAATCAGCAGGCCCAGTGCCCCTGTTCGGGCAATGGTCCCCATAATCAGAATATCGGCTTTCAGTTCTTCGACTTTGTCAACCAGCACAACTCTGGGGCGGCCAAAAACAGGCTCGGGCGACAGTTTGGCGTCGGTTTTGCCAAATCGCTTTGTAGCCACCTTGACGAAGTCGTCCAGCCACGCCCGGTTATCGGCCTCACATTCGCGCATATAGTCTTCAGCCTCAACAGCCGATATGCCGTAACGCGGCGATCTCAGTATGTCTGCTCCCACCGCATCCCAAGCATATACCACATGCACGGTTTTGATGTCGAAGAAGGAAGCGAGCATCAGGGAGTGGTCGATTAGAGACAGGGCGAGGTCGCGGCGGTCATCACTGTCTGCATATATGTCCGGACGGTCGACGGCAACGGCAATGCTGTCAAACTCGGTTCCGATATCAGGTCGCACAACCCACACGGGGGCAGGGCATTTGCGGATCAGGCGTTTGTCAACGCTGCCAAACACCGGCCGAGGACTTTCCTGCGTACCTGCAGCTGCTTTCATCACCAGGTCCACCTGATAAAGCATCACGGCCTGGTTGACTTGCTCAATGAGTCGTCCCGTAACCATGGAAGATGAAGCACGCTCGGGCAGGGCTTTATCAAGTGCAGCCACCTTTTCCGTCAGCTCGTTTACCAGATTGGCAGACATGTCCCGGGCGGTTTTTGACGCCTGGGTGGACCGGAAAGCCGGAATAGGAAATTCAGGCACAACACCAAGGATATGAATTTTGGCGTCTGTGCGGCTGGCCAGTTGTTCTGTCAAGCGAGTGATCGCTTCTATTTCACTGTCGAGATCGACGACTACAAGTATCGATTTGAACGCCATGCTACATGCTCCATGAATTAAAATGGCTGATTTTGAGGTATTTTTATATTTGTTGAAGCATGTATAGGGCGATTGAGGTGTGGTCATAATTGATTGTGGTCAAATATGACTGTTTATAATTGATTATGATGATGCATCTATAATGATTGCCAATGGACCTGTGCCAAAAACCCGTGTAATGCATTACTGAATTGATTGGCGGTCACTCGATGCAAAGAGCCTGCATATGTTAAGCAAACCCTTCATGACCACGCACGAAATAGCGGAACTTCTTAAAGTCAAAGAAGCTACTGTGCGTTCGTGGATCCATCATCAAGAGCTGAGAGCCGTCAAATTGGGCCGTGAATTTCGCGTTTCTGTCAAAGACCTTGAAGCATTTGTCGAAGAACACGCCACCAAGCCTCCAAATTCTTCAGAAGATGTTGAAGCTGGGTAGCGCGGTTTTTAAAGATAGTCCTGAAACTCATTGGCATGGCCCGAAAGGCCGAGCTCAATCTAGGCGCGGATTTGCCCGGGATTGCCCGTGACGGTCGCACCTTTCGGTACGTCTCGGGTGACGACGCTTGCCGCTCCAATAATGGCATCGTCACCAATGGTGACCCCCGGCATGATGACCGCCTTTCCACCGATCCAGACATTGTCACCAATCGTTATTGGTCGGCCAAATTCTGCACCGGACTTTCTTTCCTCCGGGTTTCGAGGGTGTTCAACAGCATAAAAATGAACGCCTGGCCCTATCTGACAGAAGTCACCGATAGTGATCGGGCATATATCCAGAAAAACACACCCGAAATTGAGGAAGGTATCAGAGCCGATTCGAATATTGTATCCATAGTCGATAAATATGGGCGCCCGTATGGCTGTGTTTTTGCCCACAAAACCAAGGTGCTTTTCCAGAAGCGGGTTTCGAACATCGGCATCATCAACAATGGTATTGTTGTATGCTCGCATGAACCGTTGGGCCTTGGACCGGTCGGAACAGAGCTCCGCATCACCCGGGTGGAAAAGTTCACCAGCAATCATCTTTTCTTTTTCGGACATGCAGACACGCTCCTGTTTTCACGGATCATCCAAGTGTCCACCCCATAGCAGGCTCCTCCATCATTGCAATCACACAAATCTGTAAGGAAGGAATTCCATTTTCCTTGCACCTGCGGTTGCTGCATGGCATGTGCGGGTCAAGAGAGTTTCAGGTCAGGAGGAATGAATGACCCGTGCACTAGTATTTCCGGGACAAGGCAGCCAGTTTGTTGGAATGGGCAAATCCCTTGCGGACGCCGAGCCCGCCGCAAAACTCGTTTTTGAAGAAGTCAATGATGCGTTGTCACAGGATCTGTCCAAAATTATGTGGGAAGGTCCCGAGGACGAGCTGCGCCTGACGGAAAACACCCAACCGGCTTTGATGGCTGTGTCGATGGCGGTCGTTCGAACACTGGAGGCAGGGGGCGTTGAAGTGGCCAATATTGCCAGCCATGTTGCTGGGCACTCTCTTGGGGAGTATTCGGCACTTGCAGCCACGGGAGCCTTCAGCCTCGCGGATACTGCACGTTTGTTGAAGCTGCGGGGCCAAGCCATGCAGCGCGCCGTGCCTGTAGGTAAAGGCGCAATGGCCGCCATATTGGGCCTGTCGATGGAAGATGTGGCGGCAACCTGCGAAGCAGCAGCAGAACAGGAAATTGTCGTAGCGGCTAACGATAACGCGGATGGTCAGGTTGTTGTGTCCGGTCACAAAGGCGCTGTTGAACGGGCAATCGAGATAGCGAAATCAAAGGGTGCAAAGCGTGGCATGCTTTTGCCTGTGAGTGCACCATTTCACTGTCCCTTGATGAAACCGGCAGCAGATGAGATGCGGGCTGCCCTTGCGCACGTGCAAATCGAGCGTCCGGTGCTTCCGGTGATCGCGAATGTGCTGGCCGCACCCGTGAGCGAGCCGGAGGGTATTGCGAATCTTTTGGTTGAACAGGTGACCGGGGCGGTGCGCTGGCGTGAAAGTGTTGGATCGATGACCTCTCTGGGTATTCATCAGATTGTGGAAGTGGGTGCGGGCAAAGTTCTGTCTGGGTTGGCGAGGCGTATTGACCGCGACCTGGAGGCAGTAAACCTGCAGGAGCCTACAGATATCGAAGCTTTTGCAGCTTCGCTTTAAGGGGGAATACTATGTTTGATCTTCACGGCAAGAATGCCCTTGTGACGGGTGCCACCGGTGGAATTGGGGCGGCGATTGCCCGGGCACTGCACACAGCAGGCGCAACTGTCGCGATATCGGGTACCAGAGCCGAAAAGCTTGAAGAACTTGCCTCTGAGCTTGGGGAACGTGTTCACGTGGTACCGGCAAACCTGTCAGACCGGGAAAGCGTCAATGCACTTGCAAAAACCGCCGCTGACGCGATGGGAAGCGTTGATATCCTCGTCAATAACGCTGGTGTTACCAAAGATAATCTGGCGATGCGTATGAAAGACGAAGAATGGGATACCGTCCTGCAAGTAAATCTGGAGAGCGCTTTTCGTCTGATGAAGAGTGTGATGCGCGGTATGATGAAAGCCCGCTGGGGTCGTATGATCAATATCACGTCGGTCGTTGGTGTGACCGGCAATCCGGGCCAGGCAAACTACGCGGCATCAAAGGCGGGTATGATCGGCATGTCCAAGTCCATGGCTCAGGAAGTCGCAAGTCGTGGCATAACCGTGAACTGTGTGGCTCCCGGGTTTATTGCTACACCCATGACAGACGCATTGACGGATGACCAGAAGTCGGCAATTACAAATGGTATTCCCTCTGGCTGTCTCGGATCGCCGGAGGATATCGCAGCCGCTGTGTTGTATCTTGCCAGTGCGGAAGCGCAGTATGTTACCGGGCAGACACTTCATGTGAACGGCGGCTTGGCAATGATCTAAAATGCGGTGACTGAAGCCACAAGCGAAGGCTTGCACCAATTTGATTAAAAAGCTACATGTGGAGCTTGAAAAGCCGAAAGAGGGAATTGGATATCTCGGGCTTCTCAAAGCTGACAAACTGTGTTAGGAGCACCTCCGATGCGGTCACTCGAGCGGGAAATGCCGGGAAACCGTATGGTCGGGGGTTCGCCGATTAATTAGGTAATCTCCGTTTTAACGGTGTTAAAAACGAGGACATAGCAATGAGCGATATCGCCGAAAAGGTGAAAAAAATCGTAGTCGAGCACCTGGGTGTGGACGAAGACAAAGTAACCGATACCGCAAGCTTTATTGACGATCTGGGCGCTGATAGCCTGGACACTGTTGAGCTGGTGATGGCGTTTGAGGAAGAATTCGGAATCGAGATCCCAGACGACGCTGCTGAAAAAATTCAAACCGTTAAAGACGCGATTGACTTTATCAGCGCGAATTCCTAAGCGGGATTCAGGATTCAAAAGGGTAACGACCGAGCCTGAAGGTTTGGTTGTTACCCTTTTTCCTTTGTGACTGTTTAACCTTCCAGTCTTTTTGGTTTCTCCGCCCCTGCCTTTCGCTGTATGGTGCAGCCTCGAAGGGCGGTACGGGAATAATAAGGATCGTTTGATGAGAAGAGTTGTTGTTACGGGTATGGGAATGGTTTCACCCTTGGGCGACACCGTAAGTACCACGTGGGATCGTCTGATTGAGGGGCAGTCAGGGGCCGGGAAAATCACCTTGTTTGATGTAACGGATTTTCCCTGCAAGGTCGCGTGCGAAGTGCCGCTCGGCGACGGTTCTGATGGTACTTTTAACCCTGACGCTTACATGGCGCCAAAAGATCAGCGTCGTGTCGACAACTTCATACTTTTTGGTATGGCTGCGGCTGATCAAGCTATTAAAGACTCGGGCTGGACCGAGCCGGGTGAAGAGGAAAGCCTGCGTACAGGTGTGATGGTTGGCTCCGGCATTGGCGGATTGCGCTGGATTGCTGACACAGCAGTAACGCTCCACGAGCGCGGTGTACGAAAAGTAAGCCCCCATTTTATTGCCGGGTCGATTATCAACCTGGTGTCGGGCAACGTTTCCATCAGATATGGATTCAAAGGGCCAAATCATGCCGTTGTGACAGCTTGCTCGACCGGCGCGCACGCTATTGGCGATGCAGCGCGGCTTATAGCGCTTGATGATGCGGATGTCATGGTCGCTGGTGGTGCAGAGGCATCCATCTGTGATATTGGGTTTGCCGGTTTTTGCCAGGCACGCGCGCTCTCGACCAAGTATAACGATAGCCCGACTGAGGCTTCTCGTCCGTGGGATAAGGGTCACGATGGATTCGTAATGGGCGAAGGTGCTGGCGTTGTTGTTCTTGAAGAATTGGAACATGCCAAGGCGCGCGGTGCGAAGATTTATTGTGAAGTTACAGGCTACGGCATGTCCGGGGATGCTCACCATGTCACGGCTCCGGCCCCTGACGGCAACGGCGGGTTCCGCTCTATGCAAGCTGCGATCAAGCGGGCAGGCCTGAATGTTGAGGACATTGACTATATTAATGCGCATGGCACATCCACGCCGGTAGGTGACCCTATTGAGTTTGGCGCGGTGAAACGCCTACTTGGCGATCACGCAGCAAATACCGCAATGTCATCGACGAAATCGTCGATTGGTCATTTGCTCGGTGCGGCCGGCGCGGTTGAAGCAATTTTCTGTATGAAAGCTATTGAGACGGGGATAGTTCCTCCGACCCTTAACCTGAATGATCCGGCTGAAGGCTGCGAAGGTATCAATCTTGTGCCACTCGAAGCGCAGGAACGACAGGTAAAAGCGGCGCTTTCCAATTCGTTTGGCTTTGGTGGTACAAACGCTTCAGTGGTGGTTCAAGCCTTTAGCGATTGATTCTGTACGAGCAAAATATTGATAAAGGCCGGTTTTGCGCAGTCACTTTCCCTGCTAGGGTAAGTGCATGATGCGAAGCCGGTTTTTCTTTGTTTTTTTTGTATTTGTTGCTGCGATTCTTGTGGCCTTTGGTGTCGGGCACGGGTTAATGCGGCACATTGCACGGATGCCCAGCACAAACGAACAAGCGGTTTACCTGTACATTAAACCGGGCTCCACCGTTTCTCAGGTCGCGCGGCAAGCCAAATCCTTTGGCCTGGTGCGAGAGGCATGGCACTTCAAGCTGTTGGCTCGATGGCGCGGGTTGGAGCGATCGCTCTATTCAGGCGAATATGAGATTGAGCCGGAGAGCACGCCCTACACCATATTGAGCCGTATTGAACATCAGGATACTTTCAAGCGGCGGCTTGTGGTCCCGGAAGGGGCATCAATGCATGAGGTTGGTGAAATATTGGCCAGCGCCATTGGGTTGGAGCAGACCAAAGCCAACATGCCCCGGGAAGGCAGTTTGCTGCCCGAAACCTATTTCTATGAGCGAGGTGATTCAGTCACCGACCTTTTGAAACGCATGCAAACCACCTTTGATGAGGCCTTTGAAGAATTGTGGGCGGCTCGTGCGATCGATTTGCCGTACCGGAGCAAGGAAGAAGCTGTTGTTCTCGCATCCATAGTCGAAAAGGAAACGGGACTTGCAGGTGAACGGGCCAAAGTCGCCGCGGTGTTCGTAAATCGCATGAAAAAGGGCATGCGACTTCAATCGGATCCGACTGTTATTTACGGCATAACAGGTGGCTTGCCTCTGGGGCGACCGTTGTCACGCGCGGATCTCAGGCAGGATACACCATACAATACCTATCGAAGGGGAGGGTTGCCGCCCACCCCGATTGCCAATCCCGGTATAGAAGCGCTCGCGGCGGCCCTGAACCCGGCGCACGTCCCCTATCTGTATTTTGTCGCAGATGGCTCCGGCGGTCACGCATTCGCAACCACGCTGGAGGAGCATAACAATAATGTTGCCCGTTGGCGGCAAATTCAGCGGCAGGCCGCAAATTCCCAACGCTGACCTTGCGGTATGGCCTGTTGTGTGCCATTCACGGGCTCAATATGACGCAGATTTCATAGCGAGCGGAGCAGGGCATCAATGACGCTTTCCAGCATGACAGGTTTTACCCGAAAAGGGGGAGAATGGGGCTCTTTTCGTTGGAACTGGGAACTCAAGAGCGTCAACAACAAAGGCTTGGAGATTCGCACGAAACTGCCTGGGTTTCTTGATGGTTTTGACATCGAATTGAAGAAACGTGTGAGTGAGAAGCTCAAGCGCGGCTCGGTGTTCCTCAACCTGACAGTGGAACGGGCCGGTGATTCCGAGCGGTTTGTAATAAATGAAGGCCGGCTCGATCAGTTGTTGGATATAGCTTCAACCCTTGAGCAAAGGCCCGGCCTGGAGGCCGCGAGAATCGATGGCCTTTTATCCATCAAGGGTGTTGTTGATCTGGTGGCGCATGAACCCACCGACGATGAGTTGCAGGGATTGAAACTAGCCCTGAACAAAGACCTGGGTGAGGTCATAGAAGCCTTGCTGCTTGCCCGTCGGGATGAAGGTAAACGGATGCAGTCCGTTCTTTCCGGCCAGCTCGATGAGATGAAAACACTGTTGGTTGCTGCGAGGGACGCAGTCGGTGACCGCGACGCAGCCGTTAAGGCACGCTTTGCGTCTCAAATGGCGAAACTTGAAAAGCTGGATAAACCGGTGCCTGAAGAGAGACTGGCTCAGGAAATTGCGATTATGGCGGTAAAAGCAGACGTTCAAGAAGAGTTCGACCGGATCGAGAGCCATTTCGAAGAGGCGGACAATCTGCTTTCGTCCATGAAGCCTGTAGGACGACGGCTGGATTTTCTATGTCAGGAATTCAACCGCGAAGCCAATACCCTGTGTTCCAAATCGAACGATACGAAACTGACCCAGATCGGTGTTGACCTGAAGGTTTTGATCGACCAATTCCGTGAACAAGTTCAGAATATCGAATAGGAAATCACACTTATGAGCACAAAGTCGTTCGAAAAACGTCGTGGCATAATGCTTGTTCTATCGTCACCATCAGGGGCAGGAAAAACCACTCTGACACGTCGTTTGCTTGGTGATGATCCTGATGTTGAAATGTCTGTATCGGCAACAACGCGGGAGCCTCGTCCCGGCGAGCAGGAAGGCAAGGACTATTTTTTTGTTTCGCACGAACGGTTCAAGGAAATGGCGGACGATGACCAGCTTCTTGAACATGCCACTGTTTTCGAGAATCGCTATGGCACGCCAAAAGGTCCCGTTCTTGAGGCGCTTCGCAAAGGCAAGGACGTAATTTTCGATATTGACTGGCAGGGAGCGTCGCAGCTCGTTTCCAGCGCACCACAAGATCTGGTGCGAATATTCATCCTGCCGCCAAGTGTGAAAGCGCTGGAAGAAAGACTTCGGAAGCGGGCGCAGGATAGTGAAGAGATTGTCAAGAAGCGGATGGCTGAAGCCGAAAGCGAGATTAGCCGTTGGGATGCATACGACTATGTTCTTGTGAATGACGACCTGGATCAAACCTATGCTGACCTGAAGGCAATTGTCAGGGCGGAACGCTCAAAAAGGGAACGGCGTCCAGGCATGTCTGATTTTGTCCGGGAACTGATGCAGGAGCGCGACAACACTTAGTTGCTTGACTTCAGTAGCCGATATTGTCGGGCCAGCTCAACAAACTGAGCGACAGTTACGTTTTCCGCCCTCAAAGTCGGGTCAAGGTTGGCGGCTTCAAGCAAGCCAATCGCAGGCACTTCCAGACCTTTGAGGCTGGCCCTAAGCATCTTTCGCCTTTGTCCAAACGCTTTCTCCACTACCTTTTCAATGTCTTTGAGCTGGACACGTTTGTCGATGGGTTCAGTGGGTTCAAAATGAACTATTGCACTGGCAACTTTTGGTGGTGGCGTGAAGGCCGCCGCCGGCACACGCATGGCAATCCTGGCCTGACCTCGCCACTGGGCCAGAACCGAGAGACGCCCATAGGCTTTGCCGCCAGGTGCCGCCACAATGCGCTCTGCAACTTCCTGCTGGAACATTAGGGTGAGGGAGCGATACCAGGGTTTCCAGTCTTGAAGCGTGAGCCATTTGATGAAGAGAAGGGTGCCGACGTTGTAGGGCAGATTGGAAACAATTCGGGCTTCGTCTTCGTTTCCAAGTTTCAGGAGCGTCTGTTCCTCAACTTTCAGTGCGTTGCCTAATTCTACAGACAGCCGATTGCCATACGCTGCAGCGACATCAGTCAAGGGCGCAAGGCATCTTTCATCCATTTCAACAGCGACAACACGCTTTGCTCCATGAGCAAGAAGAGCCCGGGTCAGTCCGCCCGGACCAGGGCCGACTTCGTAGACAATGCTGTTGCTGAGATCACCCGGAATGCGGGCAATTTTGCCTGTGAGGTTCAGGTCGAGCAGGAAATTCTGGCCAAATGATTTTTTTGCTCGCAACTCATAGGCATTAATGACGTCACGAAGAGGGGGCAGAGTTGTGTTGGTCATTATTTTGCGGCCTGTTCGCGGACCATGGCTGACGCCGTTTTCATAGCTGCAGCCAGGCTGTCGATCCGGGCTTCTCCGGTTCCCGCAAGTGAGAGTGCTGTACCGTGGTCAGGGCTGGTCCGAATAATGGGCAATCCCAGAGTGACGTTCACGCCGCCCCAGAAGTCCAGCGTTTTCAAGGGGATGAGAGCTTGATCATGATACATGCATAGTACAGCATCATAAGTCGCTCTTGCTTCCTCATGAAAGAGGGTGTCAGCCGGCTGCGGATCCGACACGTCGATACCTTCGTCTCGCAGTGCCCAGATGGCTGGCATGATATGCGTTGCCTCTTCCATGCCAATGGTCCCACCTTCTCCCGCATGCGGGTTCAGTCCCGCAATGGCAATTCGTGGTTTGGCGACGCCGAATCTGTCATGCAGATCACGTGCAGTGACCATTCCCGCATGGAAGATTTGATCCGCGGTCAACGAAGACGCGACCTTCGCAAGGGGAATATGTGCGGTGACTGGCACAACCCGCAACCCGTCAGTCGTTAACATCATCACGGAGTGATCATCGGGCAGCGCGCATAATCTCGCTAGATATTCAGTGTGGCCCGGCGTGTCAAAACCGGATTCATAGAGGGACGCCTTATGAATTGGCGCCGTAACTATGGCATCCACGCGGCCATCCAGTGCTGCCTGTGTGGCCCACTCGATGGATTTGATAACAGCTGATCCATTTCTGGAATTGAGGACCCCGATGGACAAACTGTCCGCCAGCGGAACGTCCACCGCCAGAAAATCATCACTGGCATAAGGGATGTTCGACAGCTCCGGATCTATCCGGGTTACGGGTAATGAGGCATCCACAGCTTCAAGCGCCTGGATTGAACCGACATAGACGAAGGCTGGCAGATCAAGCTCTGCACGCTGTCTCCATGCTCTGGCGATGAGTTCCGGGCCTACGCCAGCTGGCTCGCCCATGGTGACGGCGAGAAGAGGCTTGCGGTTGCCGTTCACGCCATTTTCCTAGCGGTAGTCAACAATAGCGTCGCGGCGTATATCCCGAAGATAGCGGCGAGCCATCATTGAAAGTCTCTGTTGCTCGAGTTGGGTGTAGACTTCATCAAAGTCCGGTTCCTGAACCTCAGGTTCTCTCCGGTCACACATGACAAGAACGCGCCTTCCGTCCTCGGCTTCAATGATGTCGCTGGTTTGGCCAATATTCAGCAACTCAACCTGGGAACGGAACTCGTTTGTCAGGTCACGCAGGCGTAGTGGGGCAATATCAGTTCGTGTTGTGATGCCCGCGGCTTCTGCGATTGCCGGCAGCGCGTCACACGAAGTCGTTTGATCGCGAAGGGGCTGTATCGCAGCAAGATATTGATCCAAACCGGTTTCAATCTGGTCGGTTGGCAGATGCAGCTGGCCAAGCTGAATTTGAGTATCCAGTGGGTCGACGGTCAGAACTCGCCGCCTGTCAGTGACCGAAATGATGATGTAGCCGCCGGGGGTTTCAATCGGGTCGAGGACGTCTCCGACGCTTGCAGTTTGCACTTGCCCGCTATAGTCGGGGTCAAGGTCATCAATGGTTATCCAACCGAGGTCTCCTCCGACCGCAGCGGTTGAAGACGCAGAAAGCTGTTGTGCGATTTGCGAGAACTGCGCGCCGCCCCGGATCTGTTCAACCAATTGAGCCGCATTTCCCGCTACAGCAGCGGACTGATCGCGCGACTGGCTCAAAAGAACAATTTCACCGATGCGATATTCGAATTTTCCGCGGTTATCATAGATTCGCTGAATGAATGCTTCGACCTCCTCATCGGAGACACTGACGAAGGCGCCAAGGCGGCCCTGAACAAGTTGTGACCAGGCGATTTCAGCTTCCATTTGCTTTTTCATCGTTTCTTTGCTGGATCCAATAGAAACGAGTGCCTGAGCAAATTGCTCGGGTTCCTGACCGGCACCTTGAGCCCGCCGGGCAAAAAACTGCTCCAGTTGGTCATCGCTGATCTCAAGTTCAACTTCAGCGGCTTCCTGCAGTTGAAGTTTTTCGTCGACCATTGACTGAATGACCTGCTCGCGGACCTGCAAAAATTCTTCCTGAGTACGTACGCCTCCTGAAATCGCGATCACCAGGCGCAAACGCTGATTGATGTCAAACGATGAAATGGGCTCGTCATTCACCAAAACCTCAATAGCGTTGAGCTGTTGAAGGTCCGGAGCTGCTTGCTGGCTGGCGGCGGGAGCCGACACCAGAACTGAAGCAATACCTGCAAAGGCAAGCAGTTCTTTGAAAAATGGAATTTGTTTGTGCACGTAGTTGATACTCAACATAGTCTTGTAATTTTGGCTTCCGCTGGTTCGCCTAGCCTTTTAGCGGCTTTGGCCCGAATTAACTACCCTAAATTGGTCAATTTAAGTCGAAACATGATCGAGGTGCCCGGTTCAACGTCCCGATCTCGCGTAAAGGTCTCCCGTAACCTAAGGCCCAGCTCGATACATTCGTTTTTATATTCCACTCCGACACTATACTGGACAGGGCCGGACTCCTCAACCAAGCTCGGTGTATCAGCGCCGCTCAGGCGGCGGGTCCAGCTGCCTGTCAGTTTCCAGTCTGAGTCGAATTTATAGAATCCGGAAACACGAATTTCCTCCCGGTCTTCCCGGTTGATGAAGGTCAGGTTGCGATTGAGATTGGTGTAACCAATCCGAAGGGATTTGATGTCATCCCCAAAGGTGACATCGACATCATTTCTGCGAACGGCGAAACTTTTGTCATCAAGGCGGTATCGATGCTCAAGATCAACCCATCCTTTGTAGCTGATGCTGGTACGACCGACAATATCCGAGAACTCGCCTTCCAGCCCGATGCCTTCGGCGAGCACGACGTCCTGGCCGGTAATCCGCCAGGATTGTCCAATAAGAACATCCGTGGTCAGGTCACCACCTTCATAACGCCACTTGAAGCCAAATGTGGCTCGACTGCCTTCTTCCCACAAATCAAAACCCGACGTGCGATCTGCTGCAAACAAATTCAGGTCGGATAGTTCGAAGGCCCGGCTGTCTTCGTTGACTATGCTGTCGGGTGTTCCGCGTCTGGGCGAGACACTGATTTCCGCAATTGGTTCAAACGTATAAGTGCCAGACGCGCCGTAACTTACCAGAGGCCAGCTTACTGTACCTGTCAGTCTCGCGAGGTTTCGCCACTCGCTTCCGGATGTACCACCCCCAAACGATCCGGCAAATGCCAGATCATCTGGTTGGTTTGCAGCGTCGAGGTTGTACACATCACTGCGTGCCAGCGCATCCACGTCCAAAACAAAGCCCTTTGGGGTTATCCATCGCCTTTGCCAATTGGCAATAAGCGAAAGACGGCGCGTGTCCAGGCCGTCGGTGCGATGCAGCGCCAGTGCATTGCCCCGCAGGCTGATGGTGCCGCCCAGTGGTTTGAATTTTGGAATGAATTCTGCGTCAATCAACGGTAGTGCAAAACCGGCTTTACCGGCTATGTCCTCCAGCCGGAGCCCCTGAAACGCCAGCGCTCTTGACGAAACATAGGATGCGCCAAAAAAACCTTCCAGCAAATACTCGCTTACGAGTGTATCGGTATTGGAAATCTCGTAACGGCCAAGATAAGTATCGTCCGACGCATAATTAATGTTGATTTTCGAGCGCCAGTTCGGTGAATGCAGAAATGCTCCTTCTGCAGAGATATGGCCCCGCGTTTCTTTTCCGCCAGTGATTAGGTTGTTGAAATCCCGACGATCAGCCCGGGTGATACTGCCATCAATCTTGAACTGGCCTGACCCCAGATGTTGCCGGTATTGCCCTTTTAAAACAAAACCTTCGCGTGACGTATAGACCGGCGTGAAGGTGGCGTCGATGCTGTCGCTGAAAACATGGTAGTAAGGGATGCCCGCAATAAAGCCCACGTTTTGACTGGTCTGGATATCAAGCGGCAAAAGCCCGCTTGCTCGATCAACCGTTGGGTCCGGGTGAGAGAAATAGGGCGTCCAGAAAACCGGAACACCAAAAACTTCCAGAAGCGCGTCCTTGTAATAGAGGCGGCGTTTTCCTTTGTCGTGAACAACCCGTACGGCTTTCAGTTGCCACAATGGTTGTTTGCCGCTTCCATCCGCACAAACCTTGCAGGGGCTGTAGGCGGCCCGTCGAAGTGTTGTTCGGCCCGTATCTTCAATGCGTTCACCGGAGGCGGCTACAGCCTGTGCTCCGTCAGCCATGATCAGGCGAATGTTCTCGACAAATGCGTCCTTGAGTTCGTTTTCCAACAGAATTTCTGGTGCAATTATTCTGTCACCGCTCGGTGTGGTCAGTTCAACGGCACCCACGGCGCGTGCTTCGCCCGTGCTTTCATTATAGAGAACCTCTCCGGCTTTGAGCAGATACCCTCTACGTGACAGTTCAACGTTACCCAGTGCGCGAATTTCACCGGTGTCGGGGTCATAGGTCAGTTGATCAGCTTCGAGTTCTACACGGTTTTCCGGTTGCTCTTCTTGCTCGGACTGCGCCAGCACGGGCTGTGTGGGAACGACAGCTGAAGCGAGCGCCGTGGTTGCAAGCAAACAGGCCCAGTGGGTTGAACGGGTCAACCGGTCAATTATAGAGTTGCTTGATTGCACTTGGGCGTCTCGTCTCTGATTTGTTTATGCTTTGATAACCACCTTATGCAGCAATCGCAATTGTCGATCACCAAACATTCGTCACTTTTGGCGTTGTTGCCAGAAAATATGGCATTTTCGAGGGCGGCGGCTTGCCAACAAGATTGAATGGAGGCATTAAATCAGTCTAAAGGTGATGACTGATCGATCAGCCACACCACTCACCTAGGATTGAGGGTCTCATGCAGATAAGTTTCGCGTCGTTAGAATCGCCCAGTGGCGGTGCAATCGTTTTTTTGGTCGAAAAGGACAAACCATTCTCCGGTCTTGCAGCAGACGCTGACTCGGCAATTTCGGGTGCGCTATCAAAAGCCCGGGATGTGAGCAGGTTTTCTGCTGCCAACGGTCAGGTTCTGGAAGTTGTTGCGCCGGCAGGATCGACGGCTGACCGAATACTGTTGGTTGGTGTTGGTGATGTGAAAGAATTCGATGAGGCGAAATGGACGGCGCTTGGCGGTTCAATTTCTGCGGCATTGCTAAATTGTGGAAGCAAAGCGGCGTCGATCGTAGTTGATCTGGATAAGGCGGATGCGGTCTCTCTGGCAGAAGGCGCATTGCTACGCAGCTACCGTTTCGACAAATACAGAACCAAAGAGCCCGAGAGTAAAAAGCCGACGCTGCAAAGCATCACACTGCATGTTGCGAAACCCCAGGATTGCACGGCGCAGTACCAACTGCGCGAAAAAGTGGCCGGCGGCGTGTTCTTTACGCGTGATTTGGTTTCTGAGCCGGCGAACATCCTGAACCCCGAGAGTTTCGCTGACGAGATCAAGAGTTTGTCCAGCCTTGGCGTCGATGTTGAGGTTCTCGGCGAGTCAGAGATGAAAAAATTGGGCATGGATGCTCTTTTGGGTGTCGGGCAGGGATCCGCATTCGAAAGCCAGCTTGTGATCATGCGCTGGAACGGTGCCGGAAAGGACGATCAGCCGATTTCATTTGTTGGAAAGGGCGTGACGTTTGACACAGGTGGTATTTCGCTTAAGCCCGGCGCAGGCATGGAGCAAATGAAGTGGGACATGGGCGGCGCGGGCACTGTTGTTGGCCTTGTAAAGGCGCTGGCGAGCCGTAAAGCCAAGGTCAATGTCGTTGCTACCGTTGGCCTTGTCGAAAACATGCCATCCAGCACGGCTCAGCGACCTGGCGATGTGGTGACCAGCATGTCAGGGCAAACCATTGAGATACTCAATACCGATGCCGAAGGGCGCTTGGTGCTCTGTGATGCCATGTGGTACACGCAGGATCGTTTCAAACCAAAATTCATGATCGACCTTGCAACCCTTACCGGTGCCATAATCACCAGTCTTGGCAACGAGCATGCCGGGCTGTTCAGCGACAGTGACGAGCTTTCCGCGCAGCTTGCAAAGGCAGGTGTGGACACCGGCGACAAGGTCTGGAGAATGCCGCTGCATGAAAACTATGACAAGCTTATTGATTGCCCTACCGCTGACATGAAAAACATTGGCGGACCGGCAGCTGGTTCCATTACTGCCGCCCAGTTTCTGAAGCGTTTTACAAATGATGTCCCTTGGGTTCATCTTGATATCGCTGGCACGGTATGGTCGGAGAAAGACCTTCCATTGTCTGAAAAGGGTGGCACCGGCTTTGGTGTTCGGCTGCTTGATCGCTTCGTGGCAGAAAATTACGAACACTAAGGGGCGCTTCGTTGGACGACATCCGCTTTTATCACTTGCAACGGCAGACGCTTGAAGAGGCGTTGCCCACGCTCATGCAGAAGGTTGCTGAAGCAGGTTTGCGAGCTGTTGTTAAAGCCAACGATAAGGCTACAATGGATACCCTTGATAAAGTTTTGTGGGATTTCGATCCCGCAAGCTTTCTGCCGCATGACAAAAGCGGTTGTGACTTTCCCGAGGACCAGACTTTTTTCCTGACTACGGAAGAGAACAATCCGAACACAGCGTCCGTTTTGGTTCTGGTTGATGGAGCATCGTACGCTGAATTTGAGCCATTTGACCGGTGCCTCTACATGTTCGATGGTCGCAACGAAGACATAGTGGCAACTGCGCGCGCTGACTGGAAGCGTTGGAAAGACGGCGAGTGGACTATCTCCTATTGGCAACAGAAGGAAACGGGCGGCTGGGAGCAAAAAGCTTGAGTGCCGTTGAGAACTTTGATGAGTTTGCCATTAAAGTAGGGTATGCTGGACTGAATTTCGAACTCATACACAAGTGGTTATCGCAAGACGCTTACTGGTCAAAAGGTATCGAACGCGAGCGGGTGGAAAAAGCCTTCAGGAACTCCCTGTCTTTTGGCGTATTCCATCATGACGGCTCGCTTGTAGGCGTTGCGCGTTTGGTGACAGACAAGGCTACATTTTCCTATCTGGCAGATGTGTTCATTGACCCGGAATATCGTGGTCGGGGGCTTGGTAAATTGCTGATGGAAACCATCTCCGCATATCCTGATCTACAAGGATTGAGACGGCAGATGTTGGCCACAAATGATGCACACAGGCTCTATGAAGCGTTTGGATATAGTCCTGTCAAGTCTCCGGAAATTCTGATGGAGAAACTGACAAAAAAGTAGTAAGTTAAGCTGCTATTTTTTTGAGTGCCGCCGCTAGTTTTTCAACATCCTCGACACTGTTGTAAAAAGACGGGGTAACCCGAATACAGTCACCTGCAGCGGGCCCGGTCCTGCGTGTTGTCAGGATGCCAAACTCTTCAGCCAGCCGGCGCATCAGTGCATTGTTTGCTTCGGTTGTTGTCACCCCTTTCAGGCGAAAAGAAGTAAGGCCCGCCACCATCGAAGGATCATCGGGTGTCAAAACGGTCAGCCCTTCCAGCCTGCGAGCACTTTGCACCCACACGTCCCTCAGGTATCGCAAGCGTGCTTCCTTGAGGGCTGTGCCTATTTGCTCGTGAAACTGGATGGCAGCCGGTATCGCCATATGTGCGGCAAAATTCAGGGTGCCCGTGTCAATACGGTCGCTAACTCTGTCGGAGTGAGGGTTGCGACCCATGTATGTGTCTATGTCACTTGTGTACCCGTTTTTAATGTAGATGACGCCGCAGCCGATCGGTGCACCGACCCATTTGTGCAGATTTACGCCTACATAGTTGCAGCCCATTTCGTTTATCCTGAAGTCAACCTGGCCCACAGAATGAGCGGCATCCAGAATGACGTCTATACCGCGCGCACGGGCCATCTCTGCAATTTTTGCGACTGGAATGATGAGCCCTGTCCAGTTGTTCAGGTGCGTCAGCAGAAGCAGCCGGGTTTTTGGGTTGGCGTCCATGGCTCGTTCATAAAACGAAAGAATGCGTTCCTCTGACAGCGGCTGGTCCGGTGCTGGTTCCGGGAAATTGACTTTGACGGGGTTTACGCCGCGCCGATCAGCAAGCCAGCGCATGGCGTTTTTCATTTCGGAATAGTCAAGGTCCGCGTAGAGTACGGTGTCCCCAGGCTGCAGTTTGTTATAGCCGCCAATCAACGCCTGAAGAGCTTCGGTTGCACCGCGTGTTAAAACGATCTCATCGCGATCAACACCAAGGAAATTGGCAACGGCGTCGTGCAGTTTCTCGTTGGTTTCACCCCAGTGAAAGCGTGCAAAATTGGTGTTTTCCCTGTTAATCCATGCACTCAATCGCTGATACTCCGCCAGAACTGGCTGGGCCATTATGCCCCAATAACCGTTTTCCAAATTAACTACGTCATTGGTTACTCCATACTGGCCCGCTACGGTCCGCCAGTAGGCCTCGTTTTGGGCGGCGTCCATTTTGGGGCGATTTGGCAAAGTTTCGCGGAGAGAAGCGCCAGCGGGAAAGCTGTTGCTTCCAACCAATAGCGCAAGGCCGGAGGCTATTCCTTGCCTCATAATACTCCGTCTTGAAACTTCAGTCTGTTGCAGCTGCCTGAAACCCATTGCGCTTTCCCCGGTTACCGAATGACATTCAGTTTAGTGGCGTAACAACGGGATGCAAAAGTTAATCTGCTTTCAGTCGAAATGCGATGACATGGTCTCCTCTTCCATGCCCTTCAGCAAGTTGGTCACCGGCAGTGATAACGACATAATCGTACCCCTTGTGGCGATAGGCCATGGGAGTGGCATGAGCGCCGGCGGGCAAAAAGTTCTCCCAGATGAGCGAGCCTGTTTTTCCTTCATATGCCCGGAGAGCCCGGTCTGTGGGCGTGGCGAGAAACACGACACCTCCTGCCGTGACTATGGGGCCACCGGAAGCGTAGGCTCCCCACCTGTCGGCAGGTGGTTTTAGGCCTTTTATTGTTCCTGCTGGAATTTCCCAGACAACGTCGCCGCTATTCAGGTTGACGGCAACAAGTGTCGCCCATGGTCCCTCAAGACACGGTAAACCATTGACTGGGTTCTGCAAATTCCTTCGGGCCATCCCAAACGGAGTGCCGGACTGGGAAGTGTATTGAGCCGCAAATCCATTTAATGTTCCTCGTCTGCGGGCAGAGTTAAAACCCCTTCGCGGGATCAATTTAACGATGGTTGGTAGACGGTTAACCGTCAGGTAGGCAATTTCACTGGTCTTGTCGTATGCCATCGAGCCCCAGTTTGTGCCGCCGCCGTTGCCTGGGTAAAGAAGTGTTCCCTCCAAACTGGGCGGGGTGAACAACCCTTCATATCGTACATCCTTTAGCATGCGCGTGCAGGCCGCAACATGGTCTTCGGAAAACTGCCACAACTTGAGTGGGCGAGCATCAGTTTCATGTAGCTGAATTTTCGGGAATTTTTGATGGCTGGCAGTTTGTTCACCAGCGACATCGGTTTGCGGTACTGCGCGTTCTGTAACAGGGTGCAAAGGCTGACCCGTTTCTCTGTTTAACACAAAAACGAACCCCATTTTGGTGGCTTGGGCGATGGCTGGGACAACTGTTCCTTCAGGTGTTGTGAAATCGAATAGAAGAGGCTGCGCTGCCAGGTCGAGGTCCCACAGGTCATGGCGAACGGTCTGGTATCCCCAGATGAATTCGCCGCTAGAAGCCTTAAGGGCAACTATGGAGTTTGCGAAGGCATTATTCCCGAGGCGCTTGCCACCGTAAAAATCGGGGGAGGGCGACGTGGTTGGCAGGTAAACGATGTCGCGCTCCGGGTCTCCGGCCATGATGCTCCACACGTTGGCGCCGCCAGTCTCAGCGGCAGCTCCATTTAGCCAAGTTTCTGCGCCCGGACTATTTGGTTCCCGGGGAATTGGGTCCCAAGCCCAAATCAACTTGCCAGACAGTACGTTGTAGGCGCGAACAAAGCCGGGCTCCAGATTTGCAGCCCCATTGTCTCCGATTGACGAACCGACGATAACGACATCGCCCATTACTATAGGAGGTGAGGTGACCGAATAGTCCAAAACGCGGTAGCGCGGGATTCCTTTGGACAGGTCTATTTCACCGCTGTCGCCAAAGTCCTTGCAAGTCTGCCCGGTAGCGGCGTCCAGAGCAATCAGTCGAGCATCTAGCGTTCCGATGAATATTCTGGCCGAGCACGCCACGGACAGTGGTGTATCAGGACGACCTCGCCACACCGCAACGCCGCGGGAGGTGAACATCTCTGAATAGGGGCGCGAGAAGTCTACCTTCGGGTCGTATGACCAGAGTTCTTCACCAGTTCCAGCATCCAGTGCAAAGACACGATTGTAACCAGTTGAAAAAAATAGCCTCCCTTCGACCATGATGGGCGTTGCCCGAAACCGCGACGGACGACCACCAAACTCGTTGCCGTCCGTCGTATCCCCGGTCTGGAACTCCCATGCGGGTGCCAGGGATGATACCCTCTCCGGTGTGATGCTCGCTGAACTCAGATTTCTATTTCCGGCAAGTGAGCCACCGTAATGGTGCCAACCGCCCCGGACTTCGGGGTCGTTTTGCGCCCATGCCGAGGTTGCACAGAAACTTAGTGCAACTGCAAAAAACCTAGTACGCATATCGTCAACTCCCAATTTCCATCAGTCACACCGGCAGGTTAAGATTGATTGGAACGGCAATCCGGTTTTTTGTGATTGCCGGTGGAGGAGATGTGATAAGGGGGCAGGTGGGATAGCCTAGACGCCAATACCGGCTTGAGCCAGTTTTTCCAGCAGCGCTTCGCGGTATCGCCGGCTGAAGCGCACCGTTAGGTCACCTTTTAGCCGCAGATTGCCATCGCCGCTAGGCTCCGGCATGAGGGATTCCAATCGTTCAAGGTTGACAATCGCCGACCTGTGCACCCGAACAAAACTCGCCTCATCCAGTTGGTCGGCAATAGACTTCATTGTTGCGCGCATCATGTAATTAGCTGCCCCACAGTGTAGTATGACGTAGTTACCGGCTGATTCGATCCAATCGATGTCCGAAACTGCAACAAGAAAGGTATCTTGGCCGCGTTTGATCGCGAATCTTTGAGGCTTGATGCTGCTGGCCGATGTGTTTTCAAATGAAGCTTTGCCATGACGGCCAGCTCTATAGAATCTGTAGGCATAGATGACTGCCAAAATGAAGAAGTAGGTGAGCGCATCTTTGCGCCACTCGTAAAACAGCTCGATTGCAACATTGCCGAAATCGTATCGAGAACCGGCAATCGCATAACCTGCTTTTCTGATAGCTACCATGCCACCGACGTGCAGAAGCGAAAACGGCAGTGTGGCGAACAGGTGGATTGGTAGAACACGGCGCCAGCTTTCTTCGGAAAAGGGAAATCGTCGTTCCAGCGTGACAAGGGCCGGAATTAACAGGAGGGTGCAGAGCCCGCTGGAGTATTCCCATAAGAAAGGTTCATACGTGGCAAGAGTGCGTTCATCGCGCGCATATTCCATCAGCACTGACGTGGCGCCGATAGTTGCGGTTGTAAAGAAGTAGACGACCCAAAAGCCCACTTCATAAGTGCGCCGTAGGGTATCAGTGTTGCCGTCAGAAGCTGCCATTGTGAGCTTCAGTCGCGATAGAGAATAAACACGGCGGCGAGCAATATGGCGTCTTTCATCAAGAAGTGACCCGTGCTCGACAGATACGGAAAACCACCAGACCAACTGGTCGCAAACGTAACCAGGAAAGATAATGTGACAATGAACGTAACGCCTGCGAGCAGCAAACCAGCTTCATAGGCACGCCTGTTCCACCAATAACCTGTCAGCAAAAGGACCGTTGCAAGTTCAATGACCCCGATGACATTGGAGGCCATTTGCTTGCCAAAATCAGTGATCCACCAGTTGAAGACAGGACTGGAAGTTAAAAGCGGCCAAACGCCGTCAGCTTCCGGTCCGGTAAACTTCATCGCGCCGATCCAGCCCAGCACAACAATCAGGCCAACAAGCATGATTTCTCGCGCACCTTTTGCGCCAAGGAACCAGAGAGCAACGCCAAGAACGGTGATGTATTTGATCAGACCTTGCCCAGTGCCAATTGCAGGGAATCCACCCAGGCTGTTCATCCACACCGGATTGGTGACCAGCAAGCTCAGGGACCCGAGCGATAGAAGGGCAATTATGCCATAGCTCAGTCTCTTAAACCGCTGGGGCACGGCATAAATGGCAATCATTGCCCCAGCTGCCAATTGCAGGCCGCCAAGTATGATCGCAATCAAACTTTTGTGCGGCTTCATTGCGGCAAGCGGGTGTGCATCTACCCAGCGCGCTATGGCACCGTCGGTGAGGCCTGACAGATTGATTAGACCAAACCAGATGAACAGGCCTGCCAACGACAACACAGCAAACAGATGCGCACCGGATGCTGATGGCATCAGGCGCGAAATTAGTGATGACATACTTTCCTCCCTCGGGTGGGAGAGTGCTGGCATTTCAAGGCGTGGTCAAGGCTGCTTGCAGTGGGCAATGTCGGTCATGGCCGCACGGTAGACACCGCCGCCATCACGATGACTGTTGAAATACAGATATTTACCGTCTGGCGACCAGAAAGGATAGGCGTCTTTCTCCGGGTGATTCGTGACACGGCCGACGACATTGCCTTCCAGGTCCATAATGAAGATGTCGGGTTTGCCGGGTTCCTGGTCTCTGTCGTCGGCATAGGCAATGTAGCGTCCATCGGGTGACCAGCTCGGGTAGCTTTCCTCGCGCGGGCTGGTGGTGAGTGCCCTGACCGTTCCTGTTTCCAAGTCCATCAGGTTAACATTGAAGTTCGCGCCCTCAACCTGCTCGTGATACAGGATGAACTTGCCGTCAGGGGAAAACTTCGCATGGGCCTCGTACGTCGGATTACTTGTCAGCTGCTCCAATTCGCCGCTTGCAATAGTATAGAGATATACGTCGGAGGTACCGCCTCGATAGCTGTTGAACAGGATCTGCGTACCGTCGGGGCTGAAGGATGGTAGCCAGTCCCATGCCTCATGAGCGAGAATATAGGTTAGCTCGCCTGTAGTACGATCGATAAGGGCAATATCGGTGTTATTGTCGGCAACAGAAACCGCGTTTACGATCCATTTGCCGTCTGGCGAAAAGGTTGCGCCATTATCGAGTGCCCTATGCAGGGCAGTCCGCTGCCATGTGGTGAGGTCAAGGAGGTCGGTACCACGCCCGCCTTCGCCGTCGTCCCAGCCAATGGCAATGCCCGTGCCATCAGCAAGCAGGCCATCATTCTGATAGTGACTGCGAGCAGAGTCGGCAGCCACATGTTCAAGGATACAGCCGCTTGGATCGGTACTGGTGACTAACTGGTGATCACCAAATGCCGCCAATGGCACAGAGGCTGTTAAGAATAGGGCCGAAGTGGCCAAGAGTGCGCTGCGCATGATTGTTTCCCCCGGTTCATGCGTTTGTTGCGATAATATAACATAATAATGCAGACATGTCACTGCTTGGACTTTTTATTCCGCAGCTGCGGCCTGGGCGTCGGCGTAGGCTTCCTCAGCTGTCACCCAGTCAGCCTCGGCGGCGTCCAGGCTGGCCTTCACATCTCCAAGTTCGACTTGCATAGCAGTGACGCGCTTGGCAGTAGCAGGTAAGGGGTCTTCATAGAGTGTGGGATCAGCCAGCTTGGCCTCCAATAAGGATTTCTGGAGCTCGAGTTTCTCTATCGTTTTCTCGGCGGTTTCTACGGCGCGTTTGAAGGGGGCCAGGCGTTTGCGCTCGTCAGCAGCCATTTGCCGAGCGGCCTTCCTGTTGTCGTTAACTCTGGGTCCTCGTTTTTCTGCTCGCTCGCCAGCCCGCAGGGCAAGAAGGTGGCGGCGATAATCGTTGAGGTCGCCTTCAAAGCGTTTGACATCGCCGTTTTCAACAAGCCAAAGCCGGTCTGCACAGGCATTCACAAGGTGGCGATCGTGACTGATGAGCAAAACCGCACCATCATACTCATTGATGGCGTGAATGAGAGCCTCGCGGCTGTCTACATCCAGATGGTTGGTAGGCTCATCCATTATCAGGAGCTGTGGCTTCTTGAAGGTTGCGATGGCAAACATCAGGCGTGCCTTTTCACCTCCCGACAAGCTTTCCACCGGGCGATCAGCTTTGTCTATACCAAACCCGAAGCTACCCAAACGTGCCCGTACTTTTGCTTCAATTGCATCAGGCATCAGTTTTGCCAAATGATCGTAGGGTGATGCTTTTGGCACCAGTTCGTCCAGCTGGTGCTGGGCAAAATATCCAATTTCCAGCTTTCTTGGTTTGCGTAATTTGCCTTCCATCGGTTTCAATTTGTCTGAGAGCAACTTTGCAAAAGTGGATTTGCCATTGCCGTTTGCCCCAAGAAGCGCGATCCGGTCGTCCATGTCGAGCCGTATGTCCAGCTTGTTTAAAACTGGTTTGCCTTCCTCATAGCCAACACTCGCCTCTTCAAGAACGATGAGGGGGGAGGAAAGAGGCTCCGGCTTCGGGAAGTTGAATGGCACTGTATGCGCGTCCACCATCGTTGCTATGGGTTTCATGCGCTCAAGCGCTTTTATACGACTCTGGGCCTGCTTGGCTTTGCTCGCTTTGTAGCGAAACCGATCGACAAACGCTTCGATGTGACGGCGCTCTGCCTCCTGCTTGGATTTGAGCGCCATCTGACGCTCCATCTGCTCGCGCCGCATGTCTTCAAACCGATCATACCCGCCGGTGTAGCTGTTCAGTTTACCGTTCTCCAGGTGCACAATGTGTGTGACTGCCTTGTTCAGCAGGTCACGGTCATGACTGACGATAACGACAGTGTAGGGGTAGCTGCGGAGGAAATTTTCCAGCCACATAACGCCTTCGAGGTCAAGATAGTTGGTCGGTTCATCAAGGAGCAGCAAGTCTGGCTCGTTGAAAAGTACGCAAGCAAGGGCGACCCGCATACGCCAGCCTCCCGAGTAGCTGGAGCAGGGACGCGCCTGCGCTGCCACATCAAAACCAAGACCTGCCAGAATTGTCGCTGCACGTGATTCTGCTGAATGCGCGCCAATATCTGCCAGCCTCGTATGGATTTCTGCAATTCGGTGGGGATCCGCGGCTGTTTCTGCCTCGGTTTGCAGCGCAGTCAGTTCGCTGTTGGATGCGAGTACTGTCTCCAGAAGACTTTGCGGACCGCCAGGCGCTTCCTGTCCGACATGTCCTACACTGGCTGTCTGGCGAATACTGATTTCACCGCTTTCAGGTCCTATTTCTTTCAATATCATCCGCAGGAGAGTCGATTTACCGGCACCGTTGCGACCGACAAGGCCGACTTTGTGGCCAGCCGGAACAGCGACCGTTGCCTCGTCAAACAGCAGCCGGTCACCAATTCGAAATGTTATGTCGTTGATATGAAGCATGGCCTGCCACCTATCACAGCTTTGGCATGGCTGCAAAGCAAAGCTTGGCAAGCTCTCTGAATGTGGTTATAAGGCCCGCGAATCAATCATAAACGCAGTTTGCTGCACATAAGAAGAGGGATTGCCGATATGGCTCTCGAGCGTACATTTTCAATTATTAAACCTGACGCAACCAACCGCAATCTGACTGGCGCCATCAACGCCCTATTCGAGAAGGCAGGCCTGCGTGTTGTTGCCCAGAAACGTATCCAGATGACGGAAGATCAGGCAAAAACATTTTATGCCGTGCACAGCGAGCGCCCTTTCTTCGGCGAACTCGTTGAGTTCATGACTTCTGCACCGGTTGTTGTACAGGTTCTCGAAGGCGAGAATGCTGTTGCGCATCACCGTGAAGTGATGGGTGCAACCAACCCGGCGGAAGCTGCTGAAGGTACAGTTCGCAAGGAATTTGCTCTGTCCATCGGTGAAAATTCTGTTCACGGTTCAGACAGTCTGGAAAATGCAGGCATCGAGATTGCGCAGTTTTTCGCAGGTAATGAAATCGTTGGTTAAGTCCTGACGGCTAGTGAATTCAGGAAGCGCGCCCTAGTTTGGGCGCGTTTTTTTGTTGGGCGTTCATTGCCCTGGCCAATGGAAATACTGCTTGAACGGTCGTTCCTTTGCCTTTTTGAGACGTGATCTCAAGTTTGCCGCCATGCATCTCGACAAACCGTTTTACCAGGGTCAAGCCAACCCCGGCACCTGATGTTTTCCGGGACAAGGGGTCCTCGAACTGAGTAAACGGTTCTAACGCACGCTTCGCCTCATCCGGTGTCATGCCACTGCCACTGTCTTCAACTTCGAATATGAACCCCCGGTTTTGGTCCACAACGACAGCCGTTTTAACCCAGCCGCTATTTTCGCCGAATTTTATGCCATTCGACACAAGGTTGAGCACAATTTGTTTGAAGAGCCTTTTGTCACCTTCGATGAACAGGGGGTCAGGGCCTGTTTTTTTCAACTTGATGCCGGTTTTCTCTGCTTCTACGGCAAGCAGGTAAAAACACTCGCTAACAATTGCCTGTGCATCGAATTGTTCTTCGTTCAACTGATATTCATGGGCGTCAACTTCGGTGAGTGAGAGGATGTCATCAATAGTTTGAAGCAGATGATTGCTGCTCCGTAAAATCACCTCGCTATAGTCCGCGTACTCGGAGGGTGTCAGTTGTCTATAGTTTGGGTCTGACATGATCTCTGAAAAACCAATTATGGCGGTCAGGGGTGTCCGGAGTTCATGGCTCATCGACGATAGAAATTTATCCTTGGCCTTGTTGGCTTTGTCGGCTTCGGCCAGGGAAGCTTTCAGTTCCCTCTCTGCGATTTGCCGCTGCTCAACTTCTTTTTTCAGAATAAAGGCCATTCTCAGCCACTCGGCAAAACCGATACAGAACAAAAGGCCACCGGGCGCGTATCCAAATACAGGAACGATGAAATCCCAGCCTTCTTCGTCTGTAACGGCGAGCATCAAATAGCCGAGGGGGGTTTCCTCAAACCAGTTGAAAAAACTGGCAACCAGAAAAAGGGTAATGCCGAAGAAAATCCATCCAAAACCGCGAACCTTTACATTTGTCTCAAAGAACAAACGAAGGAAAACGCCGAGAACAAACAGGGCGGCCAGAAATAGCGCCAAATCCGGATGAATATAGTCCATGGCCCCCTACAGTATCATACCCCGTGAGTAACTCTATGGGTATCAGTGTAAAAAAGGCAAGCAGTATACCGATAACCCTTGGCGTGCGTCAGATCGGGAGTGGGCTAATGAGTGCCGTATCCCCAAGGTCAATGCCCTTGAAGACACATATACGACCCGAGACTCGGACCTTGCCTTCAGCGATCATCTTCACCGCTTGTGGATACATTATGTGTTCCTGCCGCAGGACTTTCGCTGCCAGGGTCTCTTCTGTCTCTTCAGCTGAAATTGGTACAGCGGCCTGCATGATAATGGGGCCATCATCCATTTCGGGACGCACAAAATGTACAGTGCAGCCACCAAATCGCACGCCGTCTTCGATAGCCCGTGCATGCGTATGGAGACCCTTGTAAGAAGGTAGCAGGGAAGGGTGGATGTTGATCATCCTGTCTTTCCAGCGACCGACGAAAGTGGCCGTGAGAAGTCTCATGAAACCTGCCAGGCATATGAGGTCCGCCCCATGTTCCTTAATGCAGGAATGCAGGTCTTCTTCAAAAGCCTCCCTGTCCGCGAAGGAGGTATGGTCGATACATACGGCCTTGATGCCTGCCTGCTTTGCGCGTTCCAAGCCAAATGCATCAGGCCGGTTGGAAATAACAACCTCAATTTTGGCGGGGAAGTCGACATTGCTGCAAGCGTCAATCAAAGCTTGCAGGTTTGTACCACCACCAGAAATCAAAACGGCAAGCTTCAGTTGGGGCATCGGTTACGCCTCGGTCGTTTCTGTGAGCCAGGCGTTGCTGGACCCCCATGTGCCGGCGGTGCCTCTAACACGGCAAATTGCAGGTCCATCGTGTTTTTGGACGCTACCAATGTTAAACACCGTCTCGCCGTTATCCTGGAGCAGCTGCATGGCGGAATCCGCATCTTCGCTGGCGACGACCACAATCATGCCGATACCACAGTTGAAAGTGCGCGCCATTTCCCGAGTGTCGATGTTGCCCTGAGCTTGTAGCCATTCAAATACGCTCGGGAGTTTCCAGGTGGCAGTATCGATTTCAGCACAGACATTGTCTGGTAAAACGCGAGGAATATTCTCGAGAAAGCCGCCGCCAGTTATATGCGCCAGTCCTTTGACATATCCGGCCTTGATGGCGGCAAGTGTGCTGCGGACGTAGATTTTTGTCGGTGCCAGAAAGGCGTCGGCAAGCGTGCCTTCGGCAAACTCAGCTTGGTCAGCGTAGTTAAAGCCTTCTCCGCCTACAAGCCGTCGGATCAGCGAGTAACCGTTTGAGTGTGGACCTGTGGAAGCCAGTCCCAAAATCGTATCGCCGGGTTTTATGTCCAGACCATCAAGCAAGGTGCCCCGCTCGGCGGCGCCAACTGCAAAGCCAGCAAGATCGTAGTCCGCACCCTGGTACATGCCCGGCATTTCGGCGGTTTCACCGCCGATTAGAGCGCAACCAGCCTGACGACATCCTTCGGCAATACCGGCAACAACATCGGTCATTTGGTCAACGTTGAGTTTGCCGGTGGCCATATAATCCAGAAACAGAAGAGGCTCAGCTCCCTGAACCACCAGGTCGTTAACGCACATGGCGACGAGGTCAATTCCGACAGTCTTGTGTTGGTTGGCATCGATTGCCACTTTGAGCTTGGTGCCAACACCGTCATTAGCGGCGACAAGAATGGGGTCGCTGTAGCCAGCGGCTTTCAAGTCAAAAAGGCCTCCAAAGCCGCCCAAATCTGCGTCAGCGCCTGCGCGCCTGGTGCTGGCCGCCAAAGGCTTGATGTTTTCAACAAGTGCTTCCCCTGCATCTATGTCGACGCCGGCTGCTTTATAGGTATAATTGTTTTTCGTTTCGGTCACGTGCTTGGCCCATTTGCCTCTTTCTGGGCAAATTTTTCAGCAATATTGCCGTTTTCGAGGAAACTCTTGTTTCGTCTCGCATTTGCCTTTAACGGCGTTATAGTGGCGCGCAGTCAGTTATGAAAGTCCTTATGCCTACCATCGGTAAATTAGTTTTCAGGCTCGGCCTGTCTGCGTTCCTGCTTTATACGGGTTTGGTTGTTGCTGGGCCGGGAACGACCGCTGTGCAGGCCCAAACCGACACGCCTCTTGATCAGCTGTTCACTATTCGGGCTATTCGCGTGGATCAGACGGCCCGAAGCTCAAACCGCGCCCGGCAAGAGGCTTTGTTGCAGGCTGAACAGGAAGCCTACGACAAGCTGTTAAAGAAAGTTACACAACTAGAAGACCGTCAAAAACTCCCGGCATTGAGCGCGCAGGAACGACAAGCCCTGATTAGTGGCCTGGAGATAGTCGAAGAGCAATCTTCATCGAGACGGTATCTTGCCACTCTCAATGTGCGGTTCGAACCCAGCCGTGTTAGCAGTTTTCTGGCGAGTTATGGGGTTCCTCATGTCCTGGGGACCGGCCGTCCCATATTGGTTCTCCATGCGCACAAGCGAGGCCTGTCGACATTTTTGTGGCAGCCGGATCAGGCGATGATAGAGGCTCGCGCAAATGTGGATTGGGTCAACCGAATTCGGGGATACGAGTTTGCGCGGGGTGAAATCAGGGAACGACTTGCGCTTACAGCGTCTGAAGTGCTGGCTTTCAACGTTGACCCAGCGCTCGCCGTGGGTGGCTTCAACAACTTGCAGTCAACCGTGTTGATCGCATCAGAAGTGAGATTTAATCGCGCTGATAACAAGTCATTGCATTTCCGCTATCTGGCGACAGACAGTGGTGTTTCTGGGCAGGCAGAAATAACCTATTCCAGTGGTCAGGAGGCCACCGCTCTCGCGCAAATGTACGATCAGATCCTGGAAGTCATCGATGGGGCTTGGCGGGAGCGTCTTTTGGTCGACACTGGTAGCCAGGGGGAGCTGGATGTGTTGGTGCCCAGTCTGGAGTTGGCAAGCTATGCAGAAATTGAGAGACGCCTTTCAGAAGTTACGTTGGTGCAGTCATTCGGCGTTACGGCTGTCGGTTTGCCCCTGAGCCAGCTACACTTGGTCTATACCGGACGTGAAGACCAGCTCGCGCTTGCATTAAGGTTCGAAGGCCTTGACCTGCGACCTTATGGTGATCAAGTAATTCTGGAGTTGCGGGACTGAGTATCAGCCAAGATTTGCTGGTTTTTTTAGTGGCCAAAGAGAGACAATTGAGGGGGAACATCATGAGTAGATGGGTTTGGATCGGCAGCCTTGCCGTCTCGGCTTTGTTTATTTACCTGACTAGAGGGGTGTTGCTGCCGTTTCTAGCTGGCTTGGCTGTTGCCTATTTTCTCGACCCCGTTGCGGACAAACTGGAAGCCCGGAAAATTCCCCGGGGCATTGCAGCCGGTATTGTTATTACGCTGTTTTTCCTGCTGATTGTGGGAGTTATACTGGCCTTTTGGCCGATCCTCCAGAGCCAGCTGTCAGCAGTTTCAAATACTTTGCCGCAGACGTTGGCGAATTTTCGCCCATGGCTCAATGACATGTTGTCCAACCTTATGCAGAATTACGGCGTTGATATTGGATCGGATGTCGACAGCCTGCTCGCAACTTTCTCGGATGGACTTCTTGAGCAGGCAAAAACCGCGCTGAGTGGCGCGGTAAGGGGAGGGCTGGCGTTTTTCAATCTGTTGACGCTTGTTCTGATTTCGCCGGTCGTCGCGTTTTATCTGCTCAGGGACTGGGATTTGATTGTCGCAAAAGTGGACAGCTGGCTGCCAACAGAAGGCGGCCCAATGATGCGCACCCAGCTGAAAAAAGTTGACGAAGTTCTTGCCGGATTTGTGCGTGGACAACTCCTGGTAAGTACAGTCATGGGCGTGCTGTACGGGCTGGGATGGTCACTGACCGGATTGAACTTCGGGCTTATCCTTGGTGTTTTGGCCGGCGTGATGTCCTTTGTTCCTTTTGTTGGAGCCTTGTTCGCGGCGATAGTTGCCGTTGCCATGGCGATTGGGCAGTGGGGTTTTGATCCTATGCAGATTGCAATGGTGGGAGCGGTCTTTTTGGTGGTGCAAACAATCGAGAGTGCGTTTTTGACACCTCGTCTGGTGGGTGAGCGGGTGGGCCTGCACCCGGTATGGGTTCTCTTTGCGGTATTTGCCGGTGGCGAGATCATGGGATTTGTTGGTGTGTTGATTGCGGTTCCAGCAGCAGCTGCAACGGCCGTGCTTGTGCGTTTCTGGATCGATAGATATCTTGAACATTATCAAGATCACGAGGGGCAAACGGCTGAGGCTGTGCCCGTCGGCGGTGGCGCAGACGACCTCTCTGTTGATGAAACGGAAAAAACAGAATAATGGTGCGAACAAAGCAAATCCCGCTTGACCTGAAGCACCCTGTCAGCTTTGACCTGACTGACTATGTGGTTTCGAGTTCCAATGCAGACGCCTATCATTTTGTTGAAGAATGGCCTCAGTCTGGCGCGCACTTCGGTGCGATAGTAGGGCCTAGGGGCGCCGGTAAATCCCATTTGTTGCGAGGGTGGGCGCAAACGGTAAATGCTCAGGAGCTTGTCCCAGACGCGGACTTGTCGTCGCTGGAGACCGGCCGACACTATTTCATTGATGACGTTAATCAACTGGCACAAGGAAATGTTCACGCCTATTCGGATTCGTTTCTTTTTCATGCTTTCAACTGGGCCAAGGAGAAAAAGGCCGATATTCTGGTAGCCGACGTGGACCCGCCAACTCAGTGGCGACGAAAACTGCCTGATTTGCGGTCAAGGATGGGCACTGTTCCAATTGCCAGTATTCAGCAGCCAGATGATGATTTGATCAAAGTTCTTTTAATAAAACTATTTTCAGATAGGCAGTTACAGGTCAATATTGAAGTAGTGGATTATATTGTAGAGCGCATGCCTCGCTCTTTTGCTGCTACTGTCTTGCTCGCAGATTCGATGGATCGCATTGCTTTGGCTGAGCGTCGGAAAATCACCAAACCGTTGGCAAAACGATGTTTGGACGAACTGGAAGACCTGCCTTAGCAAGTTGAATGTCGAGGATGGTTTTCATTCTTTCCCGGTTGATGTTGCTTGAGAATCTTTGGCCGGTTACCGCTCGATGAATTGTAACAAAGCCCTTGTAATCCATGGGAAATTTACGTCAAATAATGACTTGATGGAGCAGAGGTGAAATGGCCGCCAGCAACAAAAACAATGAGTCAGCTTCAGCGTGCGCCGGCCTTGATAGCCGCGCTGCAATCAAGAAGCAGATAGCCCAAACTCAACCCACAGATCGGTACCTGAACCGTGAGCTGAGTTGGTTGCAGTTCAACATGCGTGTGCTGGAAGAGGCCGACAATAAGCGCCACCCGTTGCTGGAAAGAGTAAGGTTTCTCTCGATTTCGGGCAATAACCTTGACGAATTCTACATGGTTCGTGTTGCTGGCCTGCGTGGGCAGTGTGACGCCGGTATTGAAGTTCTTTCGGATGATGGCCTCACGCCAATGCAACAACTCAAGCAGGTCAACGAGGTGGCCGAGGAGTTGATGGCGAAGCAGCAAGAAGTATGGGCTTCTCTAAAGAAAGAGATGCGAAAAGAAGATGTCTTTGTCCTTGACCGTGAAGAGGTCTCGGGCGAGGAATTTGACTGGATCAAGTCATATTTTCTCGACAATATCCTGCCGGTTCTGACACCCATCGCCGTTGACCCGGCTCATCCGTTTCCGTTTATTCCCAACTTGGGTTTCACCATGGCGCTTTCGCTAAAGCGCGAGAGTGACGGTGAAGCAATGGTGGCCCTGTTGCCGGTACCCAGTCATTTGCAGCGTTTCATAAGGCTGCCGAGCACTGAGAGCGTTCGATTTATCTCGATCGAACGTGTTATCGGCATGTTTCCGGACGTTTTGTTTCCCGGTTACAAGGTCAAGGGAAGCGGTGTTTTTCGCATAATACGCGACAGCGACATCGAGATTGAAGAAGAAGCCGAAGATTTGGTTCGGGTTTTTGAAAGTGCGCTGAAGCGCCGCAAACGGGGCAGAGCCATTCGATTGAAGGTCGAAGCGGCGATGCCCAAAAGCCTGCGAAAAAGCATAGTTACGAGGCTTGGCGCCGACGATGACGCCGTCGTTATCGTGCAGGGCATTCTTGGTGTTAACGAAACCAATCAACTGATTGTGGATGACAGACCAGACCTGGTGTTCAACCCCTACAATCCTCGCTATCCGGAGCGTATGCGCGATTTCAGCGGAGACATCTTCAAGGCGATCGCTGCAAAGGATTTTGTCGTTCATCATCCTTACGAATCGTTTGAAGTTGTTCACCTGTTTTTGCGTCAGGCCGCCAGAGACCCGGACGTTGTTGCCATCAAGCAAACACTGTATCGAGCCGGGTCCCAGTCCCAGATCATTAGAGCACTCATTGAAGCTGCGGAAGCCGGCAAGTCCGTCACAGCGGTTGTTGAGTTGAAGGCCCGGTTTGACGAAGAACAGAACATTAAATGGGCACGCGACCTGGAGCGGGCGGGTGTGCATGTGGTGTTCGGTTTCATTGAGCTGAAAACGCACGGCAAGGTTTCCATGGTTGTCCGGCGGGAGAAGGGTAAGCTGAAGAGCTACATGCACTTCGGGACCGGGAACTATCACCCGATTACGGCACGCATATACACAGATCTGTCGTTTTTTACTGCAGACAGTGCGCTCGCACGAGACGCCAACAAAATGTTCAACTACCTGACCGGGTATGTTGAGCCTGTCGGGCTGGAGAAACTCGTCTTGTCGCCGTTCAACCTGCGGGGCCATCTGAAAGAGCTGATCGACAGGGAAATTGAGTTCGCGCGAGAGGGAAAACCGGCAGCCATATGGGTAAAACTGAACTCGTTGCTCGACAGCAAGATCATCGACAAGCTCTATGAAGCATCGCAGAACGGTGTTCAGATTGACCTGATTATTCGGGGTATCTGCACCTTAAGGCCGGGCATCAAGGGCTTGAGCGAGAATATTCGCGTTCGTTCAATCGTCGGGCGGTTTCTGGAACATGCGCGCATTTGCTGCTTTGGCAACGGTCATGGACTCCCGTCCCGGCAGGCAAAAGTATATATTTCGTCAGCGGACTGGATGCCTCGTAATTTCGATCGCCGTGTTGAAACGCTGGTGCCGATCGAAAACCCCACTGTTCATGATCAGATCATGGGGCAAGTGATGGCCGCTAACCTGAAGGATACAGAGCAAACATGGGTGATGAACCCAGACGGCTCGTTTGCGAAGTATCAGCCATCCGATGATGCTGAGTCCTTTATTGCCCATCACTATTTCATGAACAATTCGTCGCTTTCGGGGCGGGGAACAGCGATTGGAGACAGCGCACCGATTGCACCCCTGATCGTCTATGGACAGGATGCCGACTAGATGCCGTTTGAACGCAATGTTGATCGTCAAGCCTATCTGGCGGTTATTGATATTGGCTCCAACTCTGTCCGACTGGTTGTGTTTTCCGGAAGGACACGTGTCCCTTCACCCATTTTCAATGAAAAGTTAATGTGTGGCCTTGGCGCGGATGTCGGTCGCACCGGAAAAATGGGGGAAGATGCCATTGAGATGGCGATGTCCACCTTGCGTCGGTTTAAAGCCTTGTGCGAGCAAATGCAGGTCCAGGAAGTTCGTATCGTTGCCACCGCAGCTGTAAGGGACGCCAAGAACGGTAAAAAATTCGTCAAGCGCGTGCGACAGGAAACCGGTTTCGACATCAATGTGATTGAAGGCGGGGAAGAGGGCCGCCTCTCTGCTCTTGGTGTGCTTTCCGGTCAACCTGACGCGTTGGGGCTGGTCGGAGACCTTGGCGGCGGGTCACTGGAACTTGCCAGGGTGCAGGGCGGTGAAGTGCTGAAGACGCTGAGCCTGCCTCTCGGCCCGTTGCGCCTCATCAGCAAGTTTGGCAACAAACCCAGGCGGATACGGGCGTATCTTCGGGAGCAATTCGCTGCAATTGACTGGCTGCCAGAAGTGAACGGGCAAAACCTCTATATGGTTGGAGGGTCGTGGCGTAACATTGCCAAGCTCATGATGCGGGAGAAGTCCAATCCGTTGCCAATCCTGCACGGATATGCCTGTCGCAGGAGCGAACTGGTGAGCTATTGCAAACGACTTAGCCACCTTGAACCCAGCAATATTCCTTTTGGCAGCAGCTTGCCCTTCAGGCGGCTCCAGGTGCTGCCTGTAGCTGCGATTATTCTGCAGGAGCTGTTGACAGCTATCCAGGCAAAAAACGGCGTTTTGTCCAGCTACGGCTTGCGGGAGGGGCTGATCTTTGACGCCCTGTCACCTGAGGACCGCCGCGAAGACCCGTTTCTTCATATCTGCCGGGTGCTCGCTGAAGAGCGCTGCCGTTTTGCCGAGCACGCGGACGTTATTTTTGACTGGAGCAGGCCGCTTTTCAGATCCTCATCGCAGCAGGTACCGAAACGCCGACAGCTTCATATGGCCATATGCCTGCTGGGAGACATTGCCTGGCGTGGTCACCCTGATTTCAGAGCTGAAAAAGCGGTGGAATCCATTCTGCATGGCAATTTTGTCGGGATAACGCATGAAGAACGGGCCTATATTGCGGTTGCCCTTAATCAGGCTTACGGCGCACCTATCGATGCTCCCCATATTTCCCACATTCTAACGCTTTTGAAGATCAATGATATTCTTGAAGCCCGCATGATGGGAGCGGCACTGCGTCTTGCCCAGCGGATTTCTGGCGGTACGGCCAGCGCACTGATGGTATCTCAGCTGCGAGTGACTAAAAGCAAGTTATGGCTGGGTGTTCCGTCCAGCTATCGTGACATTGCAAATGAAGTCGTTGAAAAACGATTGTCGCAGCTTGGCCAGCTGATGGGGCGGACGTCGGCAATCGAGTTTCCGCCGGAACTGGATGATACGTCTGTCGGCTAGATTTACGTGGTCCCGCGTTCTGACTGGTTTACTCTTCTTCGAGCTCCACAACTTCAATATTGCCGCGATTTGCCGTCAGAGCCAGATCACCCTTCATCAGTTTGCGAGCGTCGTTGCCAAAAATATCGTTCCGCCATCCATGCAAAGCGCGCAAGTCGGTTTTGTTGGGTTCAGCGGCCCAGGCCTCCAGCTCTTGCGCACTGGCAACCATGCGCGTTGCAACACGGGCTTGTTCGCACTTGATTTTCAAGAGAACCTTCAGCAAATCGGCCATAGGCGGTGTTGCAGGGCGTGGCTTGGCTCTGGCGATTTTTGGCAATTCGCTTTCAGGCAAACTCAGACCCTTTTGGAGTGCGTCCATAAGCGTTTTCCCGGCGCGAGAGCGGCTGAAGCCGTTTGGAACACCCCTAATTCTGTCTAGCTGTTTGGTATCTTTCGGGGGATGGGCAGCGATCTCGAAGAGTGTCTCATCTTTTGCCACGCGATTTCGCGGAATGTCACGCTGCTGCGCCTCGACTTCCCGCCATTCCGCGAGACACTTGAGTACGCCAAGAAACCTGGGCTTGTTGGTTCTGACTTTAAGCCGCTGCCAGGCCTCTTTTGGATCAACAACGTAAATGGATGTATCCTTAAGAGGTGCTAATTCTTCTTCAACCCAGCTTTCGCGGTCCGTTTTTTCAAGCTCTTTTTTGAGTTTGCGGTATATCGTGCGCAAGTAGGTGACATCGCCAAGCGCATAGGAAAGTTGAGCGTCAGTCAGCGGTCTTTTGGACCAGTCGGTATAACGGGCCGACTTGTCCAGCTGGCCACTGGCGAGTTTGTTCACCAGAGTCTCATATCCGACCGAATCGCCAAACCCGCACACCATGGCTGCGACTTGGGTATCAAAAATCGGCGTGGGGAGCTTGCCAACCATATTGACAAAAATCTCCAGATCCTGCCTGCAGGCGTGCAGCACTTTCATGACATTCGTGTCAGCCATCAGTTCAAAAAAGGAGCTTAGATCTATGCCCTCGGCGAGAGGGTCAATCGCGGCTGCGCTTTCGTCGTCTGCGATCTGGATCAGGCACAGCTTGGAATAATAGCTGTTGTCCCGAAGAAACTCGGTATCGACTGTGACGAATTCGGCTGATTTTAAACGGTCGCAGAGAGCGACGAGGTCTTGAGTAGTTGTGATCGGCTGCATGCCATCTTCCGTTATTGTTTGGCGCCTCTAATACACAGTTAATCAGCCAACGTCACGCTTTCTGTTGCATTCCAAGCCTGCGGTCTTGACAAGCGTCGGATTTCATGCGCTTTTCCGGCCAAAATTTGTGAGTTTTCTCACGCTTGAAATCAAGAAACGTAGGATATCATGCACGAATATCGTTCACATAACTGTTCTGGTCTGCGCAGCGCGGACGTTGGTGAAACCGTTCGCCTATCTGGTTGGGTTCACAGGAAACGCGACCACGGTGGCCTCTTGTTTATTGACCTGCGCGACAATTTCGGCGTGACCCAGCTCGTGTTTGACGTCGACAGCGCCTGTTTCGCGGAAGCGGAAGCCGTGCGTGCGGAAAGTGTTATTCGTATCGATGGGCGTGTCAAAGCTCGTAGCGAGGAAACAGTCAATCCTGACCTCGCGACCGGTGATGTTGAAGTGTATGTGGATGAGATGGAAGTACTGTCCGCTGCAGGTGAGCTTCCTCTACCTGTATTTGGCGATACCGAGTATCCGGAAGATGTCCGGTTGAAGTACCGCTTTCTGGACTTGCGGCGGGAACGCATCCACAACAATATTTTGTTGCGATCAAAGGTGATCTCGGAGTTGCGGTCAGAAATGACAGGGCAGGGTTTCAACGAATTCCAGACACCCATTCTAACGGCCTCCAGCCCTGAGGGCGCGCGAGATTTTCTGGTGCCGGCCCGCCAGCACCCGGGGAAATTTTACGCTTTGCCGCAGGCTCCTCAACAGTTCAAACAATTGATCATGGTTTCCGGTTTTGATCGTTATTTCCAGATTGCGCCATGTTTCCGGGACGAGGACGCGCGCGCAGACCGAAGCCCGGGCGAATTTTACCAGCTTGATGTTGAAATGAGCTTTGTCACGCAAGAAGACGTTTTCGCGGCAATTGAGCCGGTTCTTGTCAATGTCTTCAAAAAGTTTTCGGACAAAAAGGTTACCGAGGCGCCATTCCCGCGTATTCCATTTAAAGAGTCGATGCTCAAATACGGCAACGACAAACCAGACCTGCGCAACCCCATCGAAATCAAGGACGTGACGGAACACTTCCGTGGCTCCGGGTTTGGCATTTTTGCCAGCATGGTTGAAAACGGTTCGGTTGTTCGCGCGATCCCGGCGCCCGGCGCCGGGCTCAAGTCACGACGTTTCTTTGACAGCACAAACGACTGGGCGAAAAAAGAAGGTTTTGCGGGACTTGGGTACATCAATATCAAGGAAGGTGTGCCTGGCGGCCCAATTGCCAAGAACCTTGGCGAAGAAGCCACAAAAGCATTGCTTGATGACCTGGGTCTCGGTGCCAACGATGGCGTCTTCTTTGCCTGTGACAAGGAAGCTGGTGCGGCGAAGCTCGCTGGCGTTGCGCGCACCAAGGTTGGTGAAGACCTCGAGCTTATTTCTGATGGCGAGTTCAAGTTTTGCTGGATCGTCGATTATCCGATGTTTGAGTATGATGAGGACGAAAAGCGCATCGATTTCTCGCATAACCCGTTCTCCATGCCACAAGGCGGCATGGAAGCTTTGGAAACGAAGGACCCACTGGATGTGCTTGCATACCAGTATGACATCGTATGCAACGGCATCGAACTTTCGTCAGGTGCCATCCGGAACCACCGTCCGGATATTATGATCAAGGCCTTTGGTATTGCCGGATATGACGAGTCGACAGTTGAAGCCGAATTTGGTGGCATGCTGAACGCTTTCAAGTACGGTGCGCCTCCGCACGGTGGTCTCGCGCCGGGTGTTGACCGCATGGTAATGTTGCTTGCCGACGAGCCAAACATTCGGGAGGTTATTTTGTTCCCGATGAACCAGAAGGCCGAAGACCTGATGATGGGAGCGCCAAGCGATGTGCAGCCCAAGCAACTACGCGAGCTCCACATTCGTACGGTCGAGCCCCCAAAAAAGGACGATGAATAAATCATGAGAAAATGGAGCCGCGCGGCTCCATTTTGCTTTAGGACTACTAGCACCAGACGTAAGGACACCGCCAATGAGCGATAATATACTCATCATCGATTTTGGTTCACAGGTAACCCAACTGATCGCCCGTCGAGTTCGGGAGGCCGGCGTTTATTGCGAAATCGTGCCCTTCAACAAGGCAGATGAGATTCTGGATGGATTTGGCGCAGCTGGCGTGATCCTCTCAGGTGGTCCGGCAAGCGTAACTCACTCCGATACACCGCGCGCGCCGCAACGCCTGTTCGATATGGGTTTGCCAATTCTCGGCATATGCTATGGCCAGCAAACTATGGTCCAACAGCTCGGCGGAAGCGTTACATCTTCAGATCACCAGGAATTTGGGCGCGCCTTTGTTGATGTAAAAAAGGGCTGTCGTCTATTCGAAGGCGTTTGGTCGGAAGGAGACCGTGAGCAGGTCTGGATGAGCCACGGTGATCATGTGGATGCACTGCCTGATGGTTTTTCTATTGTTGCGACGAGTGATGGCGCACCATTTGCTGCCATCGCCAACGATGACCGCCAGCTTTACGGCGTTCAATTTCACCCTGAGGTCGTGCATACGCCTCATGGTGCGCAGTTGCTTGAGAACTTTGTGCTTAATATTTGCGGATGCAGCGGTGAGTGGACAATGGCCAGCTTCCGGGAAACCAAGATCCGGGAAATTCGTGAACAGGTTGGCGAAGGTCGTGTGATCTGCGGTTTGTCGGGTGGGGTTGATAGCTCGGTTGTTGCTGTGCTTATTCACGAAGCTATCGGCGACCAGTTGACCTGTGTGTATGTCGACCATGGCCTGATGCGCCAGGGTGAAAGCGATCAGGTGGTGAGCCTCTTTCGGGAGCACTACAACATCAATCTTGTGCACCGGGACGCTTCTGACCTGTTTCTTGGATCGCTGGAAGGGGTAACCGACCCCGAAGTGAAACGCAAAACCATCGGGAAGCTCTTTATCGATGTTTTTGAAGAAGAAGCCAGAAACGTTGGGGGTGCCGATTTCCTTGCGCAGGGCACACTGTACCCTGACGTGATCGAGAGTGTATCTTTCATTGGTGGTCCGTCCGTGACCATCAAATCGCACCACAATGTGGGTGGCTTGCCGGAGCGTATGAACATGGACCTCGTGGAGCCACTGCGGGAACTGTTCAAGGATGAAGTACGAGATCTTGGCCGTGAGCTTGGTCTCCATGAAGACTTTGTTGGCCGCCATCCGTTTCCAGGACCGGGTCTTGCAATTCGCATCCCGGGGGAAATTACCCGCGAAAAAGCCGATATTCTCAGGAAAGCAGACGCTATTTACCTTGAGGAGATCCGCAATGAGGGGCTTTACGACAGCATTTGGCAGGCATTTGCCGTGTTGTTGCCCGTGAAGACTGTGGGTGTGATGGGGGATGCCAGGACCTATGATCACGTCTGCGCCATTCGTGCAGTGAATTCCACAGATGGCATGACGGCAGACTACTATCCGTTTCCGCATGAATTCCTCGGCCGGGTTGCAACCCGTATTATCAACGAAGTACGGGGCATTAACAGGGTGGTTTATGACGTCACTTCAAAACCGCCGGGAACCATTGAGTGGGAATAATGCCTTTCAGGCATGTTGGAGAGAGACCTGTCAATGATTGTCAGATTTTTTCGTGTCCGGGTGTTCGCCGATCTTAGGGAAGAATTTGAACGGAAGTTCGAGACAATTTCTGTAGGTGCGGTCGAGGGTGCGGCTGGTCTGCAGTCAGTCAAGATTTACCGCCCGACACAGTGGAACCCTGATGACTATGCCATGATATCCGTCTGGGAAAGCGAAGACGATGTGCGACGCTTTGCCGGCGAAAACTGGGCCAAGGCTTTCATCCCGGCAGGTATGGAAAAATACATTGCCGAATGCTGGATAGAGCATTTCCAGAGCTGGTAAGGCAGAAGCAGCTCATAGAAATGAGGTCTGGAAAGGTGTGGCGCAGCGCTCACGCCCTGCGCCGAGCCCATCAACCTAGCTTAGTTCGGTTGTTTACGAAGCCACAGAATCTGGAGCGTGAGACCTACCAGATAGGTGATCAGGAACGCCAGGTAGAAACCGCGCAACAGTGGGTCCTCCTGTGTGGTCACGATTGGATCATCCACCGGCAGTCGGCGCAAGCCGTCCGTGATAGCCGGGATCATGTGAAACAGGAACGTGGCTGAATAGGCCGTTGCCTGCAGATATTTGGAAAAACCACCAAAAATGCTGGTGGCTTCTGCGATGCGGCCTCCGGCCAATGCCAGAAGTGTCAAAACCGCAAGCCCGTGGGCGGGATTGAAGGAGCCTGTGGCATGGTAGATGCCAAGCGCCGAGGTGGCGGCAAGGAATGTACAAACCAGATATATCTTGCTGGTGGGATGGTCCCATCCAATGACCTTGAATTTGATCAGCGAATAAACGCCGGCCAAAATAGCAACAATCCCTATGACGGTGTGAAACCATCCAAACAGTGTAATTTCCGGCATTCTCTACCCCTATCCAAAGTTTGCCCAACTCCAATTGTAATATAAGTGGGGCACTTGGCAAGGAAGACCAGAATTCAGTCTCTCTGCCGAATAGACGCGCGTACCTTCTTAAGCGGGTTTTCAATCAACAAATTGACCATGAAGGCGAACAGTATGGACACCAAATACACCGCCAAAACAGTTCTGATGTCGTTTTTGACCAGTTGTATGCCAAGTGCACTCAGCAAAATGGCAATCTGCCAGTGGCCGAGGAAAAGCGGGTAGGACAGGTCGGCGAAATGCCTGGTTGGGAATGGAAATTCCCGGTTTGCCGCATGCAAAAGAAACAAGGCAACAAAAGCGGATTCCAGATAATGCAACAGCATGACGGGCAAGTCGTCGTCAATGAGATATCGCCAGGGTATCAAAGGCATCAAAATCGCGGCGGAGAAGGTCAGCTTGCCAATAAGATGATTGGGGAATTTCAGTCCGGCTATTGACTGATGGTAGGCCCAACTACCCAAAGCGAAGCAAAGCGAAACACCAAGAACATTGCTGTAGAAGAGTTTTTCAGCTGTCAGCCAGACGGATGGTATGGCACCGGACAATACGTCCCGGCTCAGCGCCATCGCGATTATCAATGCAATGGAAACCATGCACCATCGTCGCGCAAACAATTTTGATTTAGCGCCGGCAAAAAACAGGAAGACATAAAAATAAATTTCAATGGCCGTGGTCCAACTGGGAGGTGAAAACCTGATCGGGCTGGAGACCGGCAGGCCAAAGTGCAGGCCGACAATTGAAACATTGGGAATCAGCCAAAGCCATTCATGATCTTGCCCCTCTTCAGGCATTCGTACCGCTTCGTTCCAGTAGGATGCATCGGAAGGCGCATAAACCGCGAGCAGCAGACCCAGAGCCATTGCGGCAAAATAGGGTGGATAAAGCCGCCAAAACCTGTTGGTGAAGAAATCGCGCGTCGCGTGTTTCTTTTTATAGTAAACTTCGTTCAGCACCTTGGTGATCAGGTAACCGGACAGGGTATAGAAACCGAAAACCGCAAATGGTCCCGCGTTCGGGAAATAATAGTTGCCGATGTGAAAGAATACGACGTAGGACGCCAAAACGAAGCGAAGAGTATTTTGCATTTTTTTTGCGTTGCCCCATTTTGGTACTTAGACCCCCACTATGTCCACTAGGCACCGGCTCCGCTTAATGCAACATAAATCGCGGGTGCTTCACGAGGAAGCGAGTTGTAATTGAGCGCAATTCGTTGGATACAGGCCGAGTGTTTTTTTGAGGAGAGATTGCATGTCCACCACTGACAAGACAGTTATTGATGCGCGTCCCAAACGGCAGGCGACTGCAAAAAACATTGCGGAGATGAAGGGCACAACCCCTATTGTCTGCCTCACAGCATACATCACTCCAATGGCTGCCCGCCTTGATAAACACTGTGACCTGCTTTTGGTCGGCGATAGTGTGGGCATGGTTTTGTATGGCATGGAGTCGACGCTCGGCGTCGATTTGGAAACCATGATCCGCCATGGCCGCGCCGTGTGCCGGGGAGCCAAACAGGCTTTAGTGGTGATTGATATGCCCTTTGGCACCTATGAAGAATCGAAAGAGCAAGCGTTCAGGAACGCCGCACGCGCTCTGTCGGAAACAGGGGCGGGCGCTGTAAAGCTTGAGGGCGGTCTGGAAATGGCAGAAACCGTGAAGTTCCTGTCCAACCGCGGAATTCCAGTACTAGGCCATGTTGGGCTGATGCCGCAAAGTGTGCATGCGCATGGTGGATACGCAGCCCGGGGTCGTTCCGAAGACGAATGGCAGCCTATTATCAATGACGCCAAAGCGATAGCCGACGCTGGAGCATTTGCTGTTGTTCTGGAAGGGGTTGCCGAACCTCTGGCCCGCGAGGTTACCGCTTCTGTGCCGTGTCCGGTGATCGGAATTGGGGCTTCAAACGCCTGCGACGGCCAGATTTTGGTGACGGAAGATATGCTGGGCCTATTTGCCATTAATCCAAAATTCGTCAAGAGATTTGCTGAAATCGGCCGCGATATTGAAGGGGCGATTGAGGGATACTCCAGGGAGGTTCGCTCGCGCGCGTTTCCGGGGGAAGAGCACACATACAAGATGCGTAAGGTCAGCGGCTGATACTCGGGTATCCATTGCCGTAGTCTGACCATAATTCGCAGGCAACTATGCCCCGAAAGTAAGTGCTGAAAAAGATGCCTTGGCAATTGCGTCAGGGGAAAGCTTTGGCTATGGTAGCCGCGAATTTCAAAAATCCGGTTGTTATTTCCGGTAAACTAGAGTTTCTGCCGCCTCTAGGTATGTGCCTGGGCGGTTTTTTCTGAGGAGTAGGGTGTGTCAGACATCAATTCGGATCTGATCACGCAAGAAGTTGACGAAGAAGTGCGCCGCGAGCGTATGAGGCAACTTTGGAGTGCTTATGGCAAATACCTGATTGGCCTGGCTGTTGGCATCGTTTTGCTGGTTGGCGGACGTGAAGCCTACAATGCCGTCGTTAAAAGCCGGGAGGAAGCCAGTTCAACGGCTTTTGAGGCCGCGGAGAACGCAGCAGTTGCTGACAGTGCCAACGCAGTGGCCACATGGCAGTCAACTCTTGAAAATGTGGATGATGGCTATCGTACTCTGGCACGGCTTCGGCTGGCCGCTGCTGCAGCAGCAAACGGGGATACACAGGCCGCGCTGGCTGCTTATGACGAGATCGGATCGGAATCAAAAGCAGACCCCAGTTTGCGAAGCCTGGCCCAACTGTTTGCGGGAATGCTGGTCGCAAGGGATGGTCAGAACCTCGATGATGCGCGTGCCCGGCTTTCTGTGGTCGCGATCAAGGGCGAACCCTGGTATTTTTCTGCGCTGGAGCAACTTGCGCTTGTTGACCTGCAAAAGGGCGACAATGAAGCCGCACTTCAAGGCTTTTCACAGTTGGTGGAAGACCCTCAAACCCCGGCAGGCATTCGGGCCAGGGCGGACCAGCTGAAACAATCACTTGAAGCGCAACTTGGTATTGACCCGCTTGCTGATGCTGGAGAGGCGCAATGATTGCGACCCGCAATGGCTCTCTGGCCCGTGCCGCGATTGTCGCCGCGTTGTCATTCGGCCTTGGCGCCTGCAGCCTGTTCGAGAGCGATGACAAACCCCGGCAGGCTTATGACGACGAAGGTCGTGAGCGAATTTCCATTTTGACGTCGACCCAGACGCTTGACGCGGACGGCTCGATTTCTGATTTGTCGGTGGTTTTGCCGCGGCCCTACAGAAATGGCAACTGGGCGCTGCCGGGCGGGAATGCTGCTCACAGTGTGCAACATCTTGAAATTGGCGTCACACTGTCTCTTGCATGGCAGCAAAAAATCGGGCGAGGTAATGAGAAGTACGAACGCGTGATTGCCGGTCCTGTCGCTGCCGATGGGCGGGTGTTTGTTGTTGATATTGAAGGCGACGTTTACGCTGTTTCCCTGGCAACCGGGGCCGTCCTGTGGTCCACGGAATTCCGTAACGAAGACGAACGCAGTGATGTTGGTTTTGGTGGCGGTGTCGCTTATGCTGACGGCGTGGTTTACGCGACATCAGGCTATGGTTTTCTGGGGGCGTTTGACGCGACAAACGGCCAGGAGTTGTGGCGATTTAACGCCACTGTGCCTTTCCGGGGTGCTCCAACCGTTGATGCAGGCCGGGTGTTTGCCGTAACCCACGACAACCAAATGCTCACACTAAACGCGCGGGATGGCAGCCTGATCTGGGATCAGGTGGGTATCGCTGAAAATGCAGGCATGCTGGGCGCAGCGACACCGGCCTATGATAATGGTACGGTCGTTATTGCCCTGTCTTCTGGCGAGCTTCTTGCGATGCTGAGCGGCAATGGCCGTATTTTGTGGCAAGATACATTGTCCAGTTCACGACGCCTTACACCGTTGGCAACTCTGGCGGATATTGACGGAAATCCGGTCATTGATCGCGGCAAGGTATATGCACTCAGTCACGCGGGAAGCATGGTGTCGATAGATATGCGCAGCGGCGAACGGTCGTGGGAAGCGGATATAGCGGGTGTCAACATGCCTTGGGTTGCTGGCAATTTTGCGTTCCTGACAACCATTGATGGGCAGGTTGTTTGCGTAACGCTTGGCGATGGCCGTGTTCGGTGGGTCTCGCAACTTCAGCGGTTTCTGGACCAGAAAAAGCGTCGGGAACTGATCAAGTGGAATGGCCCCATTCTCGCAGGCGACAGGCTCCTGGTAACCAGCACGCATGGCTACGCCTTGTCATTGTCTCCCTACACAGGCGAAGTGCTCAGCGGGATCGAAATGCCAGCTGGCAGCAGCACGCCGCCCATTGTGGTTGATGGTACATTTATTGTTCTTACCGATGAAGGAGAACTGGTCGCTTACAGATAAGCGGCCAGACAGAACCTCATGACGTTCACGCTCGCCATTGTTGGTCGGCCTAATGTTGGCAAATCGACCCTTTTTAATCGTCTGGTCGGCAAAAAGATTGCCATCGTGGACGATACCCCCGGAGTTACGCGGGACCGCAGGCTTGGGGAAGGGCGAATTGCCGACCTGGAATTCACTCTGATGGACACGGCAGGCCTGGAAGAGGGAGAAGCAGGTTCCCTTCCTGATCGTATGCGCCTGCAGACAGAACAGGCCCTTGCTGACGCTGACGTGGCCCTCATGCTTTATGACGCGCGGGCGGGTGTTACGCCGACTGACGAGCATTTTGCGGCCTGGCTCAGGCGCATGGGAAAGCCGGTAATTCTGGGTGCGAACAAATGCGAGGGAAATGCCGTTATTGATGGCATTTACGAAGCTTATTCACTTGGACTGGGAGAGCCGGTCGGACTGTCCGCAGAGCATGGGGAAGGTCTGGGTGAGCTGTATCAGACATTGGTCGAATCGCTGAAAGAAGTGGGCATTGACCCTTACGAGGGTGAAAAGGACGAAAGCCTGGGAGACAAATCTGACACTGTGGACACAGGACCGGTGGAAGGTGATCTCGACTATGAGTTTGTCGACCATGATGAACCGGACGAAGGAAAACCCTTGCGGTTGGCAATCGTTGGTCGACCAAATGCCGGAAAGTCTACTCTGATTAACTATCTGGTTGGCGAGGATCGGCTTATCACAGGCCCGGAAGCTGGCCTCACGCGCGATTCCATTGCCGTCGATTGGGAATGGGACGGTATGCCGGTCAAGCTCTTTGACACGGCCGGATTACGCAAGCGCGCCCGTGTTACAGAGAAACTGGAGAAGCTGTCGGTTGCAGATACAATGCGCGCTGTTCAGTTCGCGGAAGTTGTTGTGTTGCTGCTTGATGCCGAAGTGGGTATCGAAAAACAGGACCTGAAGATTGCTGAAAAAGTGGTGCAGGAAGGCCGCGCCATGGTGATCGCTCTCAATAAATGGGATGCAGTTGATGATCGCCTTCAGGTTCACCGTCAGCTTAAGGACGCGCTGACGAAAAGCCTCCCTCAGCTTAAGGGGGTCAAAATCGTCAATTTTTCCGCCCTCACTGGTCAGGGTACACAAAAATTGATGCCGATGGTTGCCGAGGCTTACGATCTTTGGAATGCCCGTATAGGCACCTCGGGGTTCAATAGGTGGCTTGCTGATACGCTGGAGAAACATCCCGCGCCTTCGGTTGCAGGTCGGCGCATCAAAATTCGCTACGGCGCTCAAATCAAGACCCGGCCCCCAACATTTGCGCTGTTCTGCAACCGTCCGGATGACCTTCCCGACAGTTACAAACGCTATCTCGAAAACGAACTCAGGCGCGACTTTGACCTTCCGGGTGTGCCGTTGCGATTATATTTGAGAAAAGGCGAAAACCCTTATGAGGGCCGCCGCAAAAAACGCAGCAAATAATCGCTCATCTGCTTCGGTCGATTACGGGTAGGATGTATCAACCTGTATGATTGCGCCATTTTCTGCGACAAATTTTGACAAATAATTGGCGTATGCCGCGTTGACCTCCCTCGGTGGCGATTTATAGTGAACGCCATGAAGAAGATATTCAGCATTTTGATGAGTTTTGGCCTGCTTTTCGGAGCAGGAAACACTGCTGCTGCGCGGCAGAGCAATGAAATTGTTTTTGCAACAGACTGGAAAGCGCAAGCGGAACACGGTGGTTTCTATCAGGCGGTGGCCAGAGGTTTCTACGAAGCACGGGGGCTCAAGGTCAGGATACGGCCCGGTGGACCCGGTTCTGATAACCCCCGGTTGATTGCAGCAGGCGCGCTTGATATTGCCATGGCATCCAATAGCTTCCAGCCAATTAACCTGCTTGCGGCTGGTGCTGACGTGAAGGTTGTGATGACCTCTTTTCAAAAGGACCCTCAGGTCCTGATGGTGCATCCACATGTGGAGGCAGAGTCCATTGCGGACCTCAAATCGAGACCGGTATTCATATCGGATGCAGCCCGGGCGGCATTTTGGCCTTGGCTTGAGGCCCGTTTCGATTTTGAACAGCAGCAGGTACGGAAATATAATTATTCCCTGGCTCCCTGGCTGGTGAATAAAGAAACAGTTCAGGAGGGGTATCTGTCATCAGAGCCCTTCACAGCTGCCCAACAGGGCGTCGTTCCAAAAGTATTTCTTTTCGCGGATGCGGGGTATCCAGGTTATGCGGGAATGGTGATGGTGCGCGGACCATACCTGGAGGCCAACAAGGCGACAGTGCGGGCTTTCGTCGAGGCGAGCATTCAAGGCTGGCAGGACTATTTGTGGGGAGACCCGGCCCCGGGTAATGCCTTAATCATGAGTGATAACCCCGAGATGACTGCCGATCTTCTCGCATTTGCGATCGAGGCTATGCAATCCAACAAAATGATTGGCGAGCGGGATATGGTGGGGCAGATGGACCCGGCGCGATGGAGTGGTTTTTATCGTGAGATGAGCGCACTGGGTGCCGTGGCTGATGGCGTTCGTGTTGAAGACGCGTATACACTTGAATTCCTGCCCGGTGTCGGTGCTGCCAACTGATGTTCTCTGTGAGAAACCTGTCGTTTGCCTATGATGGTGGCTCGCAGATCCTTGATCGGTTTTCAATCGATGTTAATTCCAACGAAATTGTTTCGCTTCTGGGGCCCAGCGGTTGCGGAAAATCAACAGTCCTGCGATTGGTGGCCGGCCTGCTGCAGGCCGAGGAGGGCGAGATTGTATGGAGCGAGCCGCAGGAGCTTGCATTTGTGTTTCAGGACCACGCTCTCATGCCATGGGCGTCTGTTGAGAAGAACGCCTCTCTTCCTGGAAGGCTGAAGGGGCAGATAGACGAAAAGGCTGTCTTTGAAGCGCTTGAGGCGGTGGGTCTCGGTGGATTGGAAAATAGATACCCTTCAGAGTTATCGGGTGGCCAACGGATGCGGGCTTCAGTTGCCCGCGCTCTTGCCGCTTCTCCAACCCTGTTGCTGATGGATGAGCCATTTGCTGCCCTCGATGAGATTTTGCGGTTTCAAATGAACGAACTGTTGTTGACTTTGAAAGCCCAAAGAGAGTTTTCCGCACTTTTTGTCACGCATAGCTTGTTTGAGGCCGCCTATCTGTCTGACCGGGTGCTTGTGATGCAGGATGGCCTGATTTGCGGTACTGTAGAGCCTGGGCTTGATCGTACGCTGGGGGCCGAGCAACAAAGAACGTCACCGGCGTATCTGACGGCTATCCAGTCCATTAGCAGGTTAATGGCGGGGGACAGCGCATGAAGCGTATTCTTTTACCTGTCATGGCTTTCGCGACCCTGATGGTTTTCTGGCAGGTTTATGTAACATTTTACGATGTACCAAAATTTATTCTGCCCGCGCCAAGCGCCATATGGTCTGCGCTTATTGCCGACCTGCCACTTTGGACATCATCAGCGGTTTCCACACTCTCGGTAACCATACAGGCACTTGCTGCAGCGACGTTTAGCGGGGTTCTTTTTGCGCTGGGTTTCAGCCTCAGCAGAACTTTTGAAGCAACCCTGTATCCATTTGCTGTGGTGTTGCAGGTGACACCGGTTATCGCCATTGCACCGCTTGTTCTGATTTGGGTTGGCATTGACAATGTTGAACGCGCGCAGGTCATCATTGCATGGTTGGTCGCTTTTTTTCCGATATTGGCTAACATGTCAGCGGGCCTCAAGTCGGTGGACGCCAACCTCTTGGAGCTTTTCACTTTGTATCGCGCAACGCCTTTGCAGAGATTTCGGCTGCTCCTATGGCCAACGGCTCTTCCTTACTTGCTTGCCAGCCTCAAGATCAGCGGGGGACTTGCTCTCATCGGTGGTGTGGTGGCTGAGTTCGTTGCCGGCTCAGGCACCGCAACAGGTCTGGCATGGCGCATTATCGAAGCTGGTAACAGGCTACAGATCGAAAAGATGTTTGCGGGGCTTCTGCTTTTATCCGGTATTGGTTTGTTGATATTCTATGGCTTTGCATTGCTGGAACGCTTGCTGTTGAGACATCGTGCCTGACAATCCGGCCGGATGCGACTGTTTGTAGCTTGCATGCACCCGTGAAGCTCGCTACCAAAGCGCCATGTTTGTTCAGACGAATGATAGAAACCGCAGGGCGGTAGGACACTGGTTGCTGTTCATGACCGGTGTTGTTTTGCTTATGGTCATGGTCGGCGGCGCGACCAGATTGACGGAATCCGGCCTTTCCATGGTGGATTGGCGCCCGGTAACTGGCACTTTGCCACCTCTTACGGATGCGGCGTGGCAAGAAGAGTTTGCCAAATATCAGACCAGCCCGGAATACCGCCTGCGCAACAACGATATGTCGGTGGAAGAATTCAAAGGTATTTTTTACTGGGAATGGGGGCACCGCCTTCTAGGTCGATTGATTGGACTGTTCTTTTTCATCCCGTTTGCATGGTTTTGGTTCAGAAACATGATCCCGGAAGGGTACAAACCGAAACTGATTTTACTGTTTGTTCTGGGCGGAAGTCAGGGGTTGCTCGGCTGGTATATGGTGATGTCCGGTCTGGTGGATGAGCCGGCAGTGAGCCACTACCGGCTGACCGCGCACCTCAGTCTCGCGCTCTTTATCATGGCCGCTCTCTTCTGGACGGCACTTTCGTTGCTACGCCCGGAGCCTGAAAAAACAGATCGGCGCACAAAGATGTTTACCCATGTCACCATGCTGATACTGGTGTTGCAGATACTGATGGGTGCCTTGGTGGCCGGGCTGAAAGCCGGGCTGATTTTCAACAGCTGGCCCCTAATGGGAGAGGGCTTCGTGCCGCCCGGATTGCTTGCGCTTGAGCCCGCTTGGCAGAATTTCATCGACAATGCCGTCACGGTTCAGTTTGATCACCGTCTGGGTGCCTATGTCTTGTTTGCCCTTGTAATTATTCTTGCGTCGCTCACATGGAAAAAAGGCGGAAGTTTGCGTCGCGGTGGTCAGTTTCTCATGGTTGCTGTTGTGCTGCAGATGGCGCTGGGTATTATAACTTTGGTTATGGAAGTTCCCGTGTTTTGGGGAACAGCCCACCAGGGCGGTGGAGCGATCGTATTGCTGTTAATGGTCTATCTGATGCATTTGCAGCGAAGAGGGAAGGCGAGGTAATGACTGCAGTTGACGGTGAAGACTATGTCACGGTGTATGTGACAGCTGAAAGCGAAGATGTGGCTGTGCATATGGCAACGTCGCTTGTCAAAAACCGCTTGATTGCGTGTGCCAACGTATGCCCGGGAAGTCGGTCAATCTACGAATATGAAGGCATTATCCAGCTGGAAAAAGAAGTTGTTCTGTTCATGAAGACGGCCCGCAAGCGTGTTCCTGAAGTGATGAAGCTGATCAAGGAAATGCACAGCTATGACGTGCCCTGCATCACGGTGTTACCGATTGCAGACGGCAATCCTGATTATCTGGCATGGGTCAGCCAGCAGACAAGTTGAGGGCAAGGGCTTAAAAAAAGACCGACAGAAAATACTGCCGGCCTTTTGTGTCTGTTTATAAAAGCAACTATCTATGCGTCGGACAATTTCACAACCTGTTTGCCGAAATTTTTACCCTGCATCATATCAATGAAGGCCTGCGGCGCGTTCTCGATGCCGTCAGCGACACTTTCATGATACTTGAGCTTGCCTTCCTTCAGCCATCCGGCAGCCAGTTGCACCCATTCCCGTCCTAGTTCAGGATAATTGGAAACGATGAAACCCTGCATGCGCGCGCTGCGCCCGACAAGAAGGGCCATGTTGCGGGGGCCTGGGGGCATATCTTCAAGGGTCGCATTGTACATGGATATCATGCCGCAAAGGGCGATGCGGGCATTGAAGTTCAGGTTGGCAATAACTGCTTCCAGCTGTGGCCCCCCGACATTTTCAAAATAGACGTCAATTCCCTTTGGATTGCAGCCCTTCATCGACTTGAAAATATCGTCGGTCTTGTAATTGAAGGCCGCGTCAAATCCCAGCTCATCCTTCAGGTACGCCACTTTCTCATCCGAACCTGCGCTGCCAGCAACATGGCATCCCATGTTTTTCCCGATTTGGCCAACGACCTGTCCAACAGCACCGGATGCTGCTGAAACAAACAGGTTTTCACCTTCTTTCATTTCAGCGACACCCTTCAGGCCGACGTAGGCCGTCATTCCGGGCATGCCGAGAATGCCGAGATAGTAGGACAGGGGGGCAAGACTGGGGTCCACGGGGTGAAAACCAGTGGCATCCGTCAGTGTATAGTTGGCCCAGTCGCCCATTCCGCCGACATAGGTGCCAACGTCGAACTTGCCTCCGTTGGATGCGATGACTTTCCCAACAATACCCGCTTGCATAACCTTGCCGAGTTCAAACGGCGGCACGTAACTTTTTGTGTCATTCATCCTGCCCCGCATATAGGGGTCCACAGACATATAACTTGTTTCAATCACCATCTGTCCGGCTGCGGGCTCCGGGATTGCGCTTTCCGCCAATTCGAAATTGTCCGCGGTTGGCCAGCCGTTTGGTCGGCTTTTGAGCAAGATTTGTTTGTTTTTCATGGCATTGATTTCCTTTCCCTGAGTTGGGCTTTTAGTTACGGACCATTGATCGGGATATAGGGCGGTATCCGAACCCGGAAAACATTATCTGTGATTTTGCCTGTGGTCACTTGCTTCAATGCCAATACTATTTGTCGGAATCCAATAAATGTCACCCTCACGTGTGAAGAAGAAATACTTGCCGTCAGGTGAAACAACTGGCGTGTAATCATAGTGTTCAGAATTCACCTTGGGTCCGAGGTTTATTGTTTCTCCCCATGTGCCATTGTCTTGTCGGTAACTGATATATAGATCAGAACGGCCAAAACCACCGGGTTTGGCGGATGTTACGATCAGAAAGCTCTCATCCGGCGCGACATACACATCGCCTTCGCGGTAGGGGGAACTAACCGGCGGCCCCAGATTGACTGGCTCCCTATAGGCACCCTGTTCCTGGACCGAGACGTAGATGTCCCGGTCATTACCCCTGTTGATGCGCGTTGAATTGAAATACAGGTTTCCGCTATTGACCGGCATAGGATAGATTTCGTTACCATCTGAATTAACAGGTTTGGGCAATACTTCCGGGGCACCCCAATCTTCCCCCTCCCGCTGCATTGCCCAGATGTTCACGGATCCATCCGGGAAGCCATCTACGGGTGCGTTGGAGATATAGAGCATGTGTTGCCCATCCGGCGTAATCCAGGGGTCAACAATTTCGTATGCATCCCGTTCCTTGAGGTGGACCCGCTTCGGTTTGCTCCAGGATCCAGACGGTTGTTTGTTCATTTGAAACAGCCGGTAGACGCCATCGACCACCCGACAAAAATAAAACTCCCGTCCATCGGGGGAAAAAACAGCATTGAGTTCCTCAAATTCGTCCGTGGAAATCATGCCTGGGGCCAATTTGGCGGCTTCGTTGTCAGAGTGCTTTTGGTTGATGGCGACAAGGGAGGTGTCCGCATATGTTCTTGAGCTGGCGGCGGATACAAAAGTGGTGGCCAGGGCCAGCCAAATGAAGCAACTGCAAGTCCTGTTTAGAAAAGGCATGAAACGTTCCTTGGTATGGAGTGAGTTGTTTTTGTTATAATATCACTTAATTACTTAAATCAAACGAATACGCCGGCGCTGAAAGGGGCATTAGTGATGGGGTAAATAAATACCGTATTTTTAACTTATTGAAGTAACAGTATAATTAGTAAATTTGTTGAAATTTTATGCATTGACAGAGTGCCAGACTTCCCTATATTGCGCGCCTTAACGAGATTAGAACGGTGCCAATTGGCAGTGTTCGTTATTTGAAGCAGTTGGTCGGGAATGATACCCGGCTGTAACCTGAGGTAACCTTGCGATGAAAACCTATTCCGCAAAACCTTCGGAGATCGAAAAGAAATGGCTGATTGTGGATGCCGAGGATGTAGTTCTCGGTCGTCTGGCGCAAGCCGTTGCTGTAGTTCTTCGTGGCAAGCACAAGCCTTCCTACACACCGCACCTGGACTGCGGTGACAATGTCATTGTTGTTAATGCCGAGAAAGTGAAACTGACCGGCAAAAAACTGGCTGACAAAGTTTACTACCGTCACACCGGACACCCGGGCGGGATCAAATCGGCGACAGCCGGTGAAATCCTGAGCGGCAAGTTCCCTGAGCGTGTTGTTCAAAAAGCGATCGAGCGCATGATCCCGAAAGGACCGCTTGGCCGCCAGCAACTTCGCAACCTGCGGGTATATGCCGGTACCGACCATCCTCATGCCGCACAAGAGCCAACAGTGCTTGATGTTGCTGCTATGAACCCGAAGAATAAGAGGTAAGCGACATGGCCGACCTTCAAGACCTTAAAGAACTGACCGGCGAAGCGGGCGCAGCTGTTGAAGCAGCTCCGGTAGAGCGCACAGCTGTAGTTGACGACCAGGGCCGTTCGTACGCGACTGGCAAACGGAAAGACGCTGTTGCACGCGTATGGATCAAGCCAGGATCTGGCAAAATCACGGTTAACGGCCGTGACCAGGAAGTTTACTTCGCACGTCCAACGCTTCGTTTGATCGTGAACCAGCCATTTCAAGTCGCTGGTCGCGAAAACCAGTATGACGTTATTGCAACTGTCAAGGGTGGTGGCCTTTCAGGCCAGGCTGGTGCAGTTAAGCACGGTATCTCTCAGGCAATCCAGCTCGCTGAGCCGGAGTTGAGGGCAGCGCTTAAAGCAGCCGGCTTCCTGACCCGCGACAGCCGGGTTGTTGAACGGAAGAAATACGGTAAAGCAAAAGCTCGCCGTTCGTTCCAGTTCTCCAAGCGTTAAACCTGTTTCAGAGTTTTTGTTCCGAGTATTTGTTTCGAGTACCAATCAATTCTGTTTCGAGTTTAAAAGGCCGTTCTTTGGAGCGGCCTTTTTTTATTGATCAAAAGAGAGAAGGCCTGATGCTTGGCTGAGCGTGTCAGTCAGGGTAATTTGCGGCGCTCAGTTTAAAGAACTACCAGAGACTGCTTCGATAAACACCAAGGACGCCCATACCATGTGCGGTGTCCGAGAACTGGTTCTCGAAAAGTTTTCTAATCTCATGCCTGTCCTCAAATGATAACGGTATCTGATCGCTGATCATACGAACGGCGTCAGCGATAGCCTCATGGTCTCCCGGAGGAACCAGCCTAAGAAACCTGCTTTCCTGTACATATTCGCCAGATGTAGGTGTATCCGTTATTACGATAGGTTTTCCGGATGCCAAAGCGTGCAAAAGGACCATTTGTCCGGCGGAAATCTCTCTTTCGGATAGAGGTATCACGACAATGTCGGATTCTATGATCATACTTGTGTAAGCGTTACCGTAGACTGAGCGATGCACAGCAACATTTGGTCCTTCCAGATGCGGGGGCATGCTTTCCAGGTTATCGCACACAACATCACAGTGGAAACCATCACCAAGCAATTCCATCGCCTTGCACAGTGTTTGATAATCCCGGGACGACCGGCCGGCGGAAATGATGACGGTTTTTCTTCGTTCAAGATTTTTGTCTTGTCTGGTTTTTTGATAGGCCTGCCACCAGTCACCTATAATTCTGCCCTGTCCAATTCCGAAGTGTACGGCGGCCACACGCGTCTCGTTCATCGTGACCAATTGCGAAATAGGTTTAATTTCATGCTTCGAATGGCAGATAACCAGATCGGTGTTTTTGAAAAGCAGGCGATAGTAGACCTTTTTGACTGGTCGAAGCCAACGTGACCGGGGCTGGGAATAAATGAAACCATGCAATACCAATTTGTGTGGTGTGCACCGGAGCCTTGGCCGGAAACAACGTGTTATCTTGAAGGTCAGCAGCAATATATGATCGTGCGCGGTCACAATACTATCAGCGCAAAGGTGTGAGGCCGCTTTGTTGGCGAGGGAGAAGCCGGACCAAACCAGTTTAGGCCACACTACCGTTATGAGGCGCAGCCGCCTCGAATAGCGAAGGGACATGTTTCTGCAGAATACCCTCACATCGAATCCGACGGATCGAAAGGCCTCGTAAAACGGCCACTGCTCCGCATCATCTGAAGCGTGAGTTAAGAAGATCAGTCTGAGGCTCTGGCGATCTGGCATAGATAGATACTGCTAGACATGGAGTTTCAGGCCCAATCACCAATCGTAGTAAGGCCGCCCATAATTGCTCGCCGTTCTTTCACGGTTGCATGGAGCAGACAATTATTAACGTGTGCGCATTCTGATCGTTTTTTCCTATGTGCAACTGGCGTGGACTATCTCCAAGTAAGACAGGGAAGCAGGCCTGCAAGCGGCCACGCTTTTTTGTGGCGCTGCCTTAACAGGTGGGCCATGATCGGCAGGAAGGGGATTGGCAATGAAAAACATCTCGATTCCGGCGATAGTCCGCATTTTGTTCGGAGTTGTCCTGCTGTTGCTGGGCTATGTGAATTTCGAACAATCAACGCCGCTGCCAGGTACGCCGGATGCGCATATGGCGTTTGAACAAGCCATTATTGATGCAGGCTATGTGACTAAGGTCGTCGGCGTTATAGAATTGCTTGCTGGCTTAATGCTGGTTTTCAACAGATATGCAGCGCTGGGGTTGCTGCTTATTGCGCCGCTCAGTGTTAACTTTGTTTTGTTCAAAGTGGTGCTGGACCCTGGAACGATTGCGCCAATACCTTTTGTCTATGCTTTCCTGAATGCCTATCTCGCCTGGACTTATCGGGAGAAATACAGGGCCTTGTTCGAACCACGCTAGGAGGCTGTTGCTGGTTTCAGTGGTGATGGTGACCGCAATGTGGGTCGCCGCAATCCTGTGCATGTTTCATGTCTTTGAGCATCTTTTTGATCAGGCGGTCGCGTTTCAGTTTTGACAGGTTGTCCAAAAACGTTCTGCCATCCAGATATTCCATCTCGTGCTGGATAACAGTGGCGAGCCATCCCTCTGCCTCCATGGTTTGTGTTTCACCGTCAACATTTTGATAAATCAGCTCTATATGGCTCGGGCGTTCGACCTCAGCGCGAACGCCGGGAAAACACAGCGAAGCTTCTTCCCGTGTTGTGGTGTCTTCGGATCTGGAACGTATCTCGGGATTGATGCAAACAACGGGAGACCGTTCACCATTCTCCTGCAGATCGACCACGATAATTCTTTGCAGAACACCCACCATGTTGGCCCCAAGCCCAATCCCTTTCTCCCGGTAGAGCACCTCCAGCATTTCACTGGTAAGATCTTTAAGCTCTTCATTAAAATCGGTGACCTTTTCGGATTTCCGTTTGAATATGGGGTCCGGTGCAAATACGAGCTGTAGTTTTGCCATTATGGCTTTCCTTTTCGCCTTGGGCGGTATTAAGTGTATCACTCAAGTTTTGAGCTCACTAAGGCGGGAAGCAGGAATTGGCAAGTGAAATGTCCCAGGGCTACCTGACGCTCGCAACCGGGGATCGCCAGTATTTCGATGCCGCCGCAAATATCGCGTTGAGTGTGCGCCTGAATGATGCGAAGCGGCCGATCAGTCTGCTGTGTGATGATGCAGCGAAGCTTACGGCTGAAGAAAAAAAGCTCTTTGATCGCATCATTGTTGCATTGCCGGGCACATTGGGTGTTGGCTGCGCCGGTAAATTGGATGTGCCTGACTTTCTTCCTTACCAGGAGACGGTATTCCTGGATTCGGACTGCCTCATCCTCAAAAAGGATATGGATCGCCATTGGGAGAAATTGGCTGGTCAGTGTTTTAATGTAGCCGGCAGTATCGAAGAGTCGGGTACGTGGTATACTTTTGACATAGCAGATGTATGTCTGAAGCTTGGCTTGTCTTACATGGTCTATATGAACAGTGGCGTTATGTATTTCAGGAAAGGTGACGACCTTGATGCGTTCCTGGCTGTTGTACGGGACTTGCGGGATAATGCGCTTGATGTGTTGTTTGTTCAGCACCGCGACATGAATGCCCAGATGGCCGACGAACCTGTTTGGAGCGCGGCAATGGCACGGCAGAACATGCGACCTGCGCAGTATCAGCCGGAAGAGGGGATGCTGATGGTCACAACCTATATGTCGCGACGCATCAAGTATGACCCGATCACAAATTTAAGCGAACAGGAAAAAAGTAAAGGCTATTGGCTTTTAGGTCGCTTTATTTCCAAGGGCTGGACCCAGCATTCCACATCCGTTGCTCACTTTATTCGCTTTAAGCCCAAGCCTGTATACAGACGGTGCGTTCAGCAATTGCGAACCTGGGCCGGCATGAAGAAAAGTGAAATCTGACAAGCGGGCCAACCGTAAGAATGGAAAAAGCCGGTATTACGCAGGAGAATGACATGCTCACCACCAAAACAATGAAATTAATCGCTCTTCTGGCTCTCACCCTTGGTTTGGGTCAACAAGGGGGTGCGCAGGACTTCACCACACCATCTGTTCCAGGAACGGAGCTATACTTCATAGCCCCTGCGGATGGTGCGCGTGTGACGAGTCCGGTCCGGATTAAATTTGGCTTGCGCGGCATGGGTGTGGCGCCCGCAGGCGTGGAAAAAGAAGGCACAGGCCACCATCATTTGCTGATTAACGTGCCGCTGCCGGCGCTGGATGAAAACATTGTTGCGGACGAAAATCACATCCATTTTGGGGGCGGGCAAACCGAAGCGCTGATCGAGTTGCCAGCTGGGCAGCACACGCTGCAACTGCTGCTGGGCGACCAGAACCATCTGCCGCACAAACCGGCGATCTATTCCAAGCCAATTACCATTACCGTTACACGATAGCCGGGCAGATAATAGCGATATGCCACATCTCATTCTCGAATATACAAATCCGCCAGCTGGTGGTCTCTCCGATCAGGAGTTGATGCACACTCTGCACACAGCGGCGTTGGAAACCGGTTTGTTTGATGAGCCCACCATTAAGGTTCGTCTCAGACGCTATGAAAACGCACTTGTCGGCGGTCAATCGGGTGATTTTGCCCATGTCACGATTTATTTAATTGACGGTCGAGACAAACCAACGAAGAAACGGCTGGCGATTGCTGTGCACGATGCCATGCGATCAGGATTTCCCGATAATGCGTCCGTCAGTGTTGATGTGCGCGATTTGGACGGCGAAATCTATACAAAAAGCCAGCTTTAGGCGGGCTTTAGGTCAAATTTGGGGAGGGCTAACTCATGAATTTAACAGGCAGGCTATTGTCTTTGGCGACGGCTGGCGCCATGACGTTTTCGGCTGGTGCTTCGGACCATGAAAATCCACCATCCGAGGTGCAGCGACTTCATGGTTTTGTCGCTGATGTCTCGGCAGACAGGATTGAAACTGATATTCGAAAGCTGGCCGGTTTCGGCACGCGGCATACTTTGTCCGACACGGTTTCTGATACCCGAGGCATAGGCGCCGCGCGTCGCTGGATCGAGGCAGAATTCAACCGCATTGCGGAAACCTGTGAAGCTCAGCTGGATGTTTATACGATTTCGGACACCTTCACAGGGCGCCGCATCCCGGTGCCCACGGAAGTGGTCAATGTCATCGCAGTGCAGCGCGGTATCCTTGATCCTGACCGGGTTGTGGTGATGTCCGGCGATATCGACAGTCGTGTTTCGGACCCCTTGAATTCTACTGATGACAGCCCGGGCGCGAATGACAATGCCTCGGGCATGGCTGGAACGATCGAGGCAGCGCGCGTGCTCTGCAAGACCAAGTTTCCAGGTACGATCGTGTATGCAGGCCTGTCCGGCGAGGAGCAGGGGCTGTATGGCGGCGAGGTGCTGACCGCGCACGCCAACGAACAGGGCTGGCGGGTCATGGGTGTGCTCAACAACGACATGATCGGCAACATCTCCGGCATCAATGGTGTCATCAACAACACAACAGCCCGGGTATTTTCCGAGGGAACTCGCGTGACGGAAACAGAGCGTGAAGCGCGCATGCGGCGCTTTATGGGCGGCGAAGTGGACAGCCCGAGCCGGAACATCGCGCGTCTCGTGGATCGCCTTGCGGACGAATATATCCCGAATCTGGATGTGATGATGATTTACCGATTGGACCGGTTTGGTCGTGGTGGACACCACCGTCCTTTCAACGAAGCGGGCATGCCCGGCGTGCGCATCATGGAAACCAACGAGCATTACAATCGCCAGCATCAGGACCTGCGCACAGAAAACGGTGTTGAGTATGGTGATGTGGTTGAGGGTGTTGACTTTGACTATGCCCGCAAGCTCACGGCACTGAATGTCGTAACGCTGGCGTCCATGGCTGGCGCACCTCCGTTTCCGGCAGATGTGTCCCTTGAGGGTGCCGTCAGGCCGTCAACCACCATCAAGTGGCAGGTGCGTGGTGACGACCGTGAAATGGCCAACCTGCGGGCATTCAAGGTTTACTGGCGCCTGACAACCGATGCACAGTGGCAGTGGAGCACGACCGTGGGCAAAGACGCCCGCGAACTGACGCTCGATAATATTGTCATCGACAATTATTTCTTTGGGGTCGCCTCAGTTGCCAACGACGGACTGGAAAGTCCGGTGGTCTTCCCGGGCCCCATGGGGGCGTTTGAGGCACCGGTGCCTGAGCAGGAGTAAACTCGGGCAAGAGTAAACATGGCGCAGGCACACGTGCCTTTAACAGACATGTGATATGCTTTTTCCGACCTTTTCAGGTAGGAGGACAGCCATCTCCATCAGGCAGTTAGGGTGCCTGATGGACGTTGATATTTGAAAGAATAGGGGCTTGGATTGGAACGTCCGGTAGCAGTTTTGGGTAGAGCCTTGGCGTCAGCTCTCTTCGCACTATTTGTGGCTTTTTTCATGGCCCCGGCCAGAGAAGCCGCAGCAATGGAACTGGGCACGGTTGAAGGGTCGCATAGTAGCGCCACACTCGTCTCGGAGTATGCTGTCGCGGCGCCCGGCGAAATTATATGGCTCGGTCTGGAGATGCGCCCTCGTGAGGGCTGGCATTCCTATTGGAAAAATTACGGGGACAGCGGTGCTGCGCCTATTTTTTACTGGACCCTGCCTGAAGGGGTGACAGCCGGTGAACCATTGTATCCGGTGCCGCACCGTATGCCCATTGGCCCCTTGATGAATTATGGATATGAGGCCCCGAATACGCTTCTTATTCCGCTGACTATAGAAAGTAGCTACACAGGCAATTCCATTCCCGTCTCGGTCGACATTGAATGGTTGGTGTGTGAAATCGAGTGTGTGCCCCAGGATGGCACCTGGGCCTCCGAAATTCCGGTTGGTACGCTTGCAGTAAGCGAAGAAGCAGCTGGATTGTTCGTGGCCGCTCGCAGGGCGTTGCCTGAGCTGGCGATCTGGAACGCCTCTCTGGAAATTTATGACGCGCAGTCGCGCCTTAAGATTTATGTCGACGAATCCGAAATTCCCGGTTTGACTGAAGCCTATTTCTTTCCGGAAGGAGAGGGTGTTACCGAATATGCGGCGGAACAGCAATGGGCACTCACGGAAGAGGGCCTTTTTGTTGACATGAAACGCACTGTTGGTGGCCTTGAGGCCACTGGCGGCAATGGTGTTGTGCTTCTGACCTTCGAGGATGGCAGCAACCGTGCTGTTGAAGTGGAAGCATCCATGGTGCAGCAAGCTGTCGCGTCGCCAGCAACCGGGGGCACATCACCTCTTGTTCAGGCCAGTTTGCCGCTTTGGCAAGCAATCGTGTTTGCGCTGCTTGGGGGCATGGTGCTCAACCTGATGCCCTGTGTATTCCCTGTGCTGTCGCTGAAAGCGTTCTCCTTCATATCCGCGAACGCAAAATCAGCGTCTGAGCGCCAACAGGAAGGCTGGGCATACACGGCTGGAATCTGGGTCAGTTTCATGGTTATTGTTGCTGTCTTGCTGCTGATCAAATCTGGCGGTGCAGCCATTGGCTGGGGGTTCCAGCTGCAAGAGCCTGCTTTTGTAGGTTCACTGGTTCTGTTGATGGTGCTCGTTGCCCTGTCGTTGTCGGGCATGTTCAACATCACGATCGGCGCCGAAGGTGCGGGGCAGGAGCTCGCAGCTGAAAGTGGCAATAAAGGCGCTTTCTTCCAAGGTGTTTTGGCCGCGCTGGTTGCAACGCCGTGCACAGCGCCACTAATGGCACCGGCAATTGGTTTTGCGCTCACCCAGCCTGCACCTGTTGTCTTTCTGATTTTCAGCCTTCTTGCATTCGGCCTCGCGCTGCCGTTCCTTGCGCTGTCCTACAGTCCGGCGCTGGCGCGCATGATGCCGCGCCCGGGGGCATGGATGGAAACTCTCAAGCAGGCGCTGGCTTTCCCCATGTATCTTACTGCGGCCTGGCTTTTGTATGTTTTCAATCTGCAGGCCGGCGCCACAGCAACGCTGGCCCTTCTAGTCGGCGTTATTGCCGCCATTTTTGGCGTTTGGCTTTGGCAAAGCTTCAAAGGGCAAATCGGCAGAGCTGCGGCCATCCTGTTTTTCCTTGGTGCGTTAGGCAGCATTATCTACCAACCGTTTGCGCAGCAGCCCGGGACAGAAACGCAATCTACAGGGGATATCCAGGCCTATAGCGAAGAAAATCTGGCGGCCCTGCTGGCGGACGATGAAACAGTGTTCGCCTATTTCACGGCAGAGTGGTGCATTACCTGCAAGGTCAATGAGCAGGTGGCGCTGTTTACCGATGAAACGCAGGCCTTGTTTGCGGACAGAGGCATCAGGATGCTCAAGGGCGACTGGACTAACCGGAATGCCGAAATTGCCAACCTGCTTGCAGATTATGGCCGTGCCGGTGTGCCGCTTTACCTGTTGTTCGCAAACGGTAGCAGTGAAGCGGTCATCCTGCCTGAAATCCTGACCCCGGGCATCATTGCTGATGCTGTCAATGCGATCGAGTAAGCAAGGGACGGTATGATGAGCCGGCTGTTTATATCTCTGATCATGGTGTTTCTGTTTGGCGCTGGTGCAGCCGCATCACCTGCAAACGGAGAACTTGCGCCCGATTTCAAAGGCCTGACGATGAGTGGAGAAAATGTCAGGCTCTCGGACTTTCGCGGCAGATCGGTTGTGCTTGAATGGACTAACCACGAATGTCCCTATGTGCGCAAACATTACGGCAGCGGCAATATGCAGAGAACGCAGCGCGCCTTAACCGAGGACGGCGCAGTCTGGATTTCCATTATTTCGTCGGCAGCCGGCAAGCAAGGACATGTCACCGCCTCTCAGGCGCAGCGACTGACCGCGGAGCGCGGGGTATATGCTGACCTGGTGATACTGGACCCGGAAGGTGAAATTGGCCGGCTATATGCCGCGAAAACCACGCCGCACATGTTCATCGTGGATGAAAACGGTATCCTGCAATATCAGGGCGCTATTGATGACAAACCATCTGCAAGCCTGCGCAGCCTTGAAGGGGCAAAAAACTACGTGCTCGCCGCATGGCATGAATTGCAGTCGGATCGCAGTGTTACGGACCCGCAGACAAAACCCTATGGCTGCAGTGTCAAGTATCCTGACTAGATGTCAGCCGTCATCCTGTTCAACCCATTGTAAGCAGGTCGCCCTAAGGCAATTTTTCTCAACAGTCTTAATAGCTTGTTAAGGCTATTGAAGGAAACTCTTCCCGAATAAGGCAGGTGTCTCTAACCAGAAGTGGGTGAGAACGGAAAATGTTTCTAATTATCGGGCTGATTGTCGTCCTGGTTATGGTGTTTGGCGGCTTCGCGCTGGCCGGCGGCAGTTTCGACATTATCCTTTATGCGCTTCCCTATGAGTTGATGATCATTTTTGGTGGCTCGCTCGGGGCATTTATCAGTGCAAACTCGACAGGTGTCATGGCGGGTGCGCTGGGCGGCATCGGCAAAGTCATGAAAGGGCCAAAGTGGAAAGCGGAAGATTACCGTGACCTGCTGTGCCTGATGTTCCTGCTGATAAAGACCATTCGCTCCAAGGGTGTCGTGGCGATTGAGGCTCATGTCGAAAACCCCGAAGAGTCCAAAATTTTCCAGCAGTTTCCGCGCATTGTCGAAGACCATCATGTGGTCGAGTTCATATGCGATTATATCCGTATGCTCACGATGAACTTTGATGATCCGAACCAGATGGAAGATGCGATGAATGCAGATCTGGAAAGGCACCATTCAGAAGAGCATGAACCACAGCACGCCCTGCAAACAATGGCAGACGGCCTGCCTGCGGTTGGTATTGTGGCGGCCGTTCTGGGCATCGTGAAAACCATGGGTGCGATTGCCGAGCCTGTAGAAGTCCTGGGTGGCATGGTAGGCGGCGCGCTTGTTGGTACCTTCCTTGGTATTTTCCTGTCCTATCTGATGGTTGCGCCGATTGCCGGCAGGTTTAACCAGATTTTGCAGGAAGAGGGCCGCTTCTTCGAGATTATTAAAGTGGTTCTTGTTTCTCACCTGCAGGGCAATGCCCCGCAGATTTCGGTCGAACTTGGGCGCCGCAATGTGCCTGGTCCACTGATGCCGACTTTCCTCGAGCTTGAAGAAGCTATTGCGGAACTGCCACCAGACATTTAAACCTGACGCCCCAGTGGCACAGTCAGAAATCAATTGATGACGACGCGGCTTATGTCACCATGGGCCGCGTTTTTGTGTTTGGAATGATCGGGGTTGAGAAAAATGGCAGACAGTCGGAAGTTCAGAGTGGGGATTTTGGGGGCAAGCGGATACACCGGTGCCGACCTGGTGCGCCTGCTGGTGCGGCACCCAAATGTAGAAATCGTGCTGATGACCGCGGAGCGCAAGGCAGGTCAGCCAATTAGCGCTATTTTCCCTCATTTTCACGGCGACGACTTGCCGGACCTCATCAGTATCGATGACGTTGAGTGGCCGGCCCTCGATCTGGATGCCGTTTTTTGCGCGTTGCCGCATGCCACCAGCCAGCAGGTCATCATGGGCATGATGCATGCGACCAAACACAGTCTCTTGGAAGAACTCGTTGCCGAAACCCGGGCTGATCTTGCGTCGCAAGCCCCGGGCGATATCAAGATCATTGATTTGAGCGCCGATTTTCGGTTGCGGGATACTGCGCAGTATGAGCAGTGGTATGGCCGAGAGCACACCGCAATTTCGGTGCAGCCAAAAGCGGTTTATGGCCTCACGGAATGGTACCGGGACGACATAAGCAAAGCCCGGCTGGTTGCATGCCCCGGATGTTACCCGACGGCAGCTTTGCTGGCTCTCATGCCACTTCTGAAAGCGCAGGTGATTGTCGGCGATGACATTATCATCGACGCCAAGTCAGGTGTGTCTGGCGCTGGCCGGTCATTAAAGGAGCAAAATCTGTTTGTGGAAGTGTCTGAGGCCATGCATCCATATGGGCTTGGCGCCCACAGGCATATGCCCGAGATCGAACAGGAACTGGCGGTCGCTGCCGAGCGTTCGGTGAGTATCAGCTTCACACCGCATCTGGTGCCAATGAACCGGGGGGAGCTTGAAACCATCTATGTAAAGCTATCCGAGGGGCAAACTGCGGACTTGCTGAAGAGGACGCTCGAAAACACTTATGCGCACGAGCCCTTTGTACAAGTTTTGTCAGACACCACAGCACCGGCAACGCGGATGGTACGCGGGTCCAACCAGTGCGTCATGAATGTGTTTGCAGATCGGCAGGCAGACCGGGCCATTGTTGTTGTCGCCATCGACAACCTGGTAAAAGGATCGTCAGGGCAGGCGGTGCAGAATATGAATTTGATGCTGGGGCTGGATGAAACGACCGGCCTCATGCAAGCGCCCATGTTTCCATAAGGAATTCAATGCACTATGAACAAGCCCCCTTTTTCCAAAACCACCAAACATGGCGGTACGCTAACGCCGTTTCAGGCAATCTGGCCGACCGTGCCGGACTCGGCATTTGTTTTCCATGGTGCGCAGCTCATTGGCTCTGTGACCGTTGGTGAAGGTGTCAGTATCTGGCATAACTGTGTGCTGAGGGGGGACGTGAACCACATACTTATTGGAGACCGTACCAATATTCAGGATGGTACGGTTATTCATGTGAGTACAAGGACTTTCCCAACCACCATTGGAAATGATGTGCTGGTTGCCCACAAAGCGATGCTGCATGGCTGTCATCTGGAAGATAACAGTTTTGTCGGCATGAATGGCATCGTGATGGATAATACGGTCATCGAGTCTGACGGAATGCTGGCGGCTGGCGCGATGCTGACACCTGGCAAACGGATAAAACGCGGTGAGCTGTGGGCAGGCAGCCCGGCCAGATTTGTGCGTTTTGTCAAAGACGCAGAGCTTGAAAAGAACCGCGGCATGGCAGAGCACTACCGACTACTGGCCGTCCAGCACGACCGTGACAGCCGGGGTGAAACATCGGATACTGTTTATCCGTTTCCATTGAAGCAATCCTGACTGGGGTGACTGCTGGGCGTTGTGTATTATTGCATACATTACGCTAGACGCGAGGATGATGTTTTTGATTTCAAAAGCCGGCTCGCACCCTGATATAGTATGCCCCCCCGTTGAAACCGTTCGGTGCAACAACCGGAAACTGCGCACCTGCTGTTCCGGCAAACGGGTTTGCGTCCGGGGTCGAATCGAACATGTTTGATGCCCCGGCAACCAGTTCGAAATTCTCGGTTATCTGATAACCTATCTCCATATCAGCGGTGATCTCGCTGCTTGCGTTGATCGGTAGGTCGCAGCTCCCGATTGCGTCGCTGCCAACTGAATCCAGATGACACTCAAAGAAGCTGCCAAAATAGTTAAGCCGGGCAAGACCTCGCCAGGGCCCCTGGTTATGAGTGATAGCGATGTTGCCGCGCCATGCTGGCAGGCTGTCTTCGATCTGGCGTTCGCGGGTAAACGATAACGGGCCGGAGCCATCACTTAGCGTGCCACTGGTTACCTTGGTGTCGGTCCAGTTAAGTGCCAGAGAAATGCGGGTCTCCCCATCTTCAGTCAGGTTGAGGGCGGTGCTGGCAACCAGGTCCAGCCCCTGGGTGCGGGTATCGAACGCGTTGTTGAAGAAGCCGAAACTTGTCAAGTCTTCTGCGCCCGCAAAATCGGCTGCGTTCAATACGCCCGCGCCGTCCAGCAGGTTCAATAACTGGCTCGTCGCATCGGTATCGCTGAAACTGACGTTGTTGTTGGTCGCGGTTTGTCTGAGCGCGGCGACAAAATCCTGTTGGTCCGAGATCGAAATTCGGTCTTTGACCGTAATGTGGAAATAGTCGAAGGTGACATCTATGTCCATCAGGTTAAAGCCAAGGCCGATGGTGAAACTGCGGGATGTTTCCGGGCCGAGCTCAGGCCGTATACCCGCATTATCCTCTATGAAGTCTGCGATAAACTGGCCGGCATTGCTGGTCAGCGGGATCGTGCCCTGATCGACCAGAATGGCGCCGCTAAACGCTGTTGTGATATTTGAAACGTTGGCCTGGCCTGCAGTCGGCGCATGAAAGCCGGTACTGTAGGTCGAGCGAAGCCGGACGAAATCGGAAAGTTTGTACAGCCCGCCGACCTTGAAATTGGTGGTGCCTCCAAAGGTATTGTAAAAGTCCTCATACCGAAGCGCTCCTTGAAGAATGAGCCGGTCGGTCACATCGGCTTCAAGGTCAAGATAGAGAGCGTAGTTGCGCTGTGAACTGGCGCCGGCACTTGCAGTGGTAAAGCCACCAAACCCATTAGAACTTGAGGAAAACCCTTGCCCGGCAGGAAATGCTGTTGAGGGTGCGGCCAGGGGGCCAATCAAGAAGGAGGCCGTTTCACCGGCCTCGATTGTGAATGTTTCCTTGCGGAGTTCAAAGCCAGCCGCGACGTTCAGGTCCGAGGCAAAAAAATCAACCGGTACGCCGTACGCCAGGTCAATGTTAAAATTATTGTCCGTTTGCCGGTAGCCCCCGGGGGCAAAGCTTGTCGGTGTATCTGGTCCCAGGCTGGCATTGATCGTATTATTGATGAAAAAGTCCGACTTGTTCTTGCCGTAGCTGTAGCTGATATCATAGCTGAGGCCGCTGCCAACCGACAGCATACCCCGAGAGCCAACAACGATTGAACGATCTTCAAGATTGCCGCCAAACCGAGGCGTAAAACCGCCGGGAAACAATTCATTGAACGCGAAACAGTTGGGATCAGCAATGACCGCCGCCAGTGCTGCAGGATCCGGGATATTGTCTGTTATAGCAATCGTGGGGCAATTGCCGGATCCATCTGTTGTGAGATCACCGACCAACAATGTGGCGCCACCATCGTTTGAAAAAACGCCGCCCCTGTTAGTTGGGTTGCGGAAGAAAAAGCCGCCTTCAACCTGCCGTTCGGCATAGTTGCCGTGGGCATACAGTTCGACGGCGTCGCTGAAGGAGACCGCAGTATTGGCAAAAAAAGCATAATTGTCATTGACGTTCGGTTGGCCCCAGATTTGTGCCGGATCTGCGATTGCCGTATTGCCTGTGGCGATCAGATCAGCAGCGTCATCCCGCTGGACCGAACGACTGGTTGCATCTGTCTCGCTGTATTCTCCGCTAATGTTCAGGAAACCACCGTTACCGATCGTGATTGGTAAACCAAGGTTGGCGGAAACTTTATAGTGACCGCCGTCGCCCTTGTATGTCTCGCCCCACTGACCTTCGACAATCAAGCCTTCAGCCTCGTCGCGCAGGTTAAAGTTGATAACCCCTGCGATGGCATCGGATCCATACTGAGATGCAGCACCGTCGCGCAAAACCTCAACGTTTTTCAGGGCGATTGCAGGGATAACCGCAATGTCTGGTCCGTGTGCGCCGTCTGAAATCCCACCGCCCAGGAACGAAATAACGGCGGCACGATGACGACGCTTTCCGTTCACCAGAACAAGGGTCGAATCCGGGCTCAGGCCGCGCAGATTAGCCGGTCGCACCAAGGTCGCAGCATCGCTGATTGCCTGGGTATTCACATTGTAGGAGGGAACAGCAGTTCTCAGCAGGTTAGCGATGTCAGTGCCGCCCTGATGCAGAAGTTCGGAGCCGTCTATCACATCAATCGGCGCGGGATGGTCCGCAGCAGATCGGGCCTTGCGGCGTGTACCTATGGTAATGATTTCATCAACTGGAATTTCCGCGATTGCTTCCTCACGTGCGGATGCGCCTGATAGACAGGCAGATTGCACTATGGCAAACACGCTGACGGTCATTGCAAGTTTTTGAATTGGTGTCGTCATTTTCCCAGTCCCCATAGGCATTTATTGGCTTGGGGTTCGTGACTAACCAAGTAGAGTGGGGTCGGTCAAGCGCTCTACACTTGTGATACAAATTAGTACAATTCCCTACAAAACTGCGGAGTGCGAAAGCGGGGTGTTTTCGTCGTTTATTGTGCTTGTGCGATGAAACCTCGTTGGGGTCACTTTGCATAGTATTCGCCAAGCATGGAAATGACAGCAGCGACGATCTGGTTGAGAAACCTTATCCCTTCAGACTACTGGGCAAATAAAAAAGGGCTGGAAAACCAGCCCTTTAGTATCGTTTATTCAGCTAAAACTTAAAGGCCCATTGCGCCGTTTTGAGCACTTACCATGCAATAAAGCATTGGAATGGACAGCAGCGTGTTCGTGCGGCTGAAAAGCATTGCCTTGCGGGCTGCTGCCGGTTTGGCCTCAGCGTCAGCCTCCACAATACCGAGCGCTATCTTCTGATTTGGCCAGATGACGAACCAGACGTTGGCCCACATGATGATAGCGAACCACATTCCGATACCGATCAGACGTGCACCACTGCCGAGCGTTAGCGCTTCAACGAGGTAGCCATTGAACATCGCAAGAAACAGTCCGCTGATCAGCGTAAACATAGCGCCCCAACGGAACCACCATAGCGCGCGGGGTGCGATGTGCTTGCCGATAGCTGGTTTCATTTCGTCTGGGATTTCAGGCATTGTCGGGATTTGAACAAAGTTGAAATACCACAACAGGCCAATCCACATTACGCCGGATAAAACATGGATGTAACGAGCGTAAAAGCTCAAGTCGTATGGATTTCCGCCTTGCATGGCCAAGAACATGAGCGCCAGCATTACAATGATGCCGACAATCACTGTATTTTGAAGTGATTCCAGAATTTTTCCCATCAGTAAGCTCCCTAAGAATCTGATTGTCCCTGTGGCGGCACAGTAATGGCCTTAACTCTGTCGCACAAGCAAAACCGGATTTTTATCAGGTTTTGCAAGGGGATGAACCCTGCCGCTAGACAATAGAAACTCCTATGAACATCAAGGGTTGTTTAAGCTTGTAAATAGGCGACAGGCAAGGCAGGTTGCCGCACCATGAGCAACGACAATCACATTGATTATTGCCGCAATTTGGTGCGGGAGGACGACCGGGAGCGCTATGAGTGCGCGCTCTTTGCACCAGCTGATGTTCAGCCCAAGCTTTGGGCGCTGTTTGCTTTTAATCAGGAAATTGCCAAAACGCGCGAAAACGTATCGGAGGCGGCGCTGGGTGAGATCCGGTTGCAATGGTGGCGGGATGTGATCGAAGAGCTCAGGGGCGGCAAGACCAGAGAGCACCCGGTTGTTGAAGCGATGGCCGCTACTCTTGTGGAGAAGGATGTCCTGGACCTGTTGTCGCTATTGGTCGACGCGCGGGAGCAGGACCTTTACGACGAAGGCCCGGCAGACCAGAAGGCTCTGGAGGCATATGCCCGCGCCGTCGGGGGCACCCTTAATGAAGTGGTTCTTATTTTAAGCTCTGATGGCGAGGTAGGCGAAGGCCTGCGCGGTCTGGCGCGTGACACCGGTGCCGCGTGGGCCATGCTCGGTCTGGTGCGGGCGATCCCGTTTCACTGGGTCAGCAACCGGAACTATGTGCCGGGAGACAAGGGCAGGGCGTCATTGGCGACCACGGACGCTGATAAAATGTATGAGCTGGCGGCCCCGTCGATTGACCAGATGATAGCCTTCAGTCAAACCCATTTGGAGGAGGTGCGTAAGCTCAGGCAGCATGTCCATACCGGGATGCGGCATGTTTTTCTCGGTAACGCACTGTTGTCGCTGCATTTACGGGCGTTGAAGAAAGTGGGCAATAACCCGTTTAAAGCTGAAGAACCTGCGAGTTTTCGCCGGTTTAGAAAAATGTTCTGGTATCTGGTGACGGGGCGGTTTTGAGCCGGGCTTCTTGTCGATCGCATTGTTTCGTGGGAACAGGACAAACAAAAAGCCCGCCCATCGTATTTCACGATAAAGGCAGGCTCTTGAAGTCAGTCAGACGAAAGTGTTTACGCTTGGATATCCACGCGTTCACCCACACCAGGACCTGTTGCGGAAGGTTCGATTTCCTTGCGCTCGACATCACTGTCGTTTGCGGCTTTACGCTCCTGGGCAGCTGACTCTAGTGAGCCGGACCGGCCAGAGGCACCAATTGATTCCGCAGAAGCAGCAGTGGTACTTTGAATATCCACGTTCTTTCTCCAACTCCGTGCGTTTACCCATTACGCACGATTTCTCTCAGTCATTGCTAATATAAGTGATGCAGGGTTAAAATTCTATGTAAACCACGTTTTTCGTAGGTTTTTCAGGTATTTCCGGCAATTTTTGCCTAGTTTTCGTACTTTTTTGGGCGGTTTTTCATGCGAAAAATACTTAAAATTTTATCAATCCGAATCATTTTTGGGACTGGATTGGCGTTGGTGACCGCCTGTGCGGCACCACCAGGCCAGCAGGCCAAAGAAGATGTTGGCCCGGTTACGGCCTATGCGCGCAACAGCCTAGCCGCTGAAAACCCGGCGGGGCTTTTGAGGATTGGTGAAGGGTTTGAAAGGTCGGGGGACTTTGTGGGAGCCCGCAAATTATACGCGCAGGCCATGGAAGCCGCACCCGACCTTGTTGAAGCAAAAATAGCCTATGCGCGCGTAAGCGGCAAAGCCGGGTTCAGCGACGCAGCCGTTGCCGAACTCACTCTTTTGCTCAGGCAAAATCCGGACGACCGCAGAGTGCTACTCACCCTGGCGGAGGTTCATAGTAATGCGGGGCGCTATACGTCGGCCTATTCGGTTCTTCAAAGTCTAACAGACCTCGGCGCTGCCGAATTGGCGCTACAAGGAAAGCTCGCCCATGCGGTTGGCCGGCACGAAGAGGGGCATTCCGGTCTGGTTGCAGCGTTGGATTCGGCGGCTGGAGACCCATCCATATTGGAAGCAGCTGCACTGTCTTTCGCTCTCCGCGGTGAATACGCCGGAGCGGTTGGTCTGTTGCGGCGGGCGATGGACCGGCCGGCGCTTGGCCAGAACGCCCAGCAAAGCCTTGCTCTTGTCTACGCGCTTTCAGGGCAACGCCAGTTAGCGCTTCAACTGGCGCGCGACGTTGTGCCGCCTGGAGAAATGCAGCGGGTTGATCTTTATTTCCGCCTGCTGCCAAGGCTGGGTCTTGAAGAACAAGCGCAGGTTTTGTTTTTTGACCGGCTTCCAAAAGACACGATCGAGAGATTATCTGGCCGTGCGACCAATTGACTCTTGAATGGATCACCCTTGCAGTTTAATCAGGCATACCGGCTGAAATAAGGGTCGGCGTTGGAGTTTGGTGTCTTGAAGCAATGCGATAACATGGCGGATCTCAGAGAAGAGATCGACAGAATTGATCGGGAGATTGTGCCGCTGCTTCTGGAGCGCCTGCAACTGATTGCTCAGGCTGGACACATCAAGCTGGACCGTGACACGGTACGGGATGAATGGCGCATAGAGGATGTCGTGTCCAAGGTTAAGTCAGAGGCCACCAAACTGGACGGTGACGCGGCTTACATTGAAATCATTTACCGGCATCTGATTGACTATAGCATCAATCACGAATTTGACGTTTGGGATGAGGTATACGGCGAGCCCAAAAAGCGGAAAGCCTAGTTGCTGCAATTGCTGCATGTTGCCACAGTGGGGTCTATGTCCAGGCGTTTGAGAGCTATTTCGTCACCGCATTTGATACAATAGCCAAATTCTTCCTCGTTTAGTCGGTCGAGTGCTGCGTCTATCGCCATGAGTTTTTGACGTCTACGTGCAGCAATAGCCTTGTTCATTGCCTGACCCTGGAGCGCATCCATGCGGGACAAGCGACCGACACGCGATTGGTCAAGTTCTACTGTCGCCCTTCCTGTTGAAGAGTCGCCGTCCAGCGCTTCAAGCTCTGCCTTCAGTTCCAGCAGTAATGTTTCCCAACGTTTCTGTTCCATGACTTGCAGTGTGTCACGGTTGCTGCGCACTTACCAATGAATCCGGGCCGGTACCTTTAATCTCTCGGTGCTGGTGGCAATTAGACTGAAAATTGCCAGAGGGCAGAGCCTGAGTTAGTCTTGAGTATTCTGCCACCGGGAAGGGTAACAATGATGCTGAAATTTGTGACGCTATGTCTGTTTATCACTGTTGGCACTGCCGTGAGCGCACAACCTGCTGCTGATCGGGGATGGGATGCAATCCTGACTGAAGTGTCGCAGGAAGAACGGATTCAGCTGTCGGATCAGGCAACCTTTGAAGTGCCGGAGGTTTACGAGCTGGCGATGATCATTATTTCGCTGACCGAATCAGGACCGGACATGGTTGTCGACAGCGAGTATGCCAACAGGGTGAGGGCGCATTTTTCACGCTTCTCTGATCATGAAGCTGTACGGGCTGTCAATCTCCAGTCGCGCGCGGCTGACTGGTATTCAGCTTATGAATTCCGGGAAAATGCGTCGGTTTTTTGCTTTGACGCAGAACAGTCAAACCTGATTGTCAGATGCAAACCCTATTCCCACGCGTGGGGACGGCAAGCCAACCTGTTTGCCACGAATCTGCGGCTAGTCGCTGATTTTGCGGAGCAAAGCGGGTTCCGGGCTTTCTACCAACGCAATAAAGACTTCTACCAGTCTGAAGTGCAGGCCTGGAAAGACAGGGTGGACATGCATGCCATGAAGCGCTGGCTGGAGGAGCGCTTTCCGGTTTCTGAGGATTATTACAGTGTTGTTTTTTCGCCGCTAACCGATGGCTGGCATTCAACACAGGGTTTTGCAGACGATGATTTTGCGATCCGCGTCATGTATCTCCAGTCAGTATCCGGCGAACCCGCCGAGAATGCCCACAATGCAGCTAGAATTGTTTTTACTGAGATTGATCACAGTCACGTGGATTCTGTTGCCCTGAACTATAGCGAACGGCTAAACAACCCCGCTTCATTTGGAGGCGAATTCTGGTTTAAAACCGAGGACGGTACCTACGACAACGGCTTTCGCGTTTTTGCTGAATATATGACTTGGGCAGTATTTGAGTTGTGGGCCCGGGACACGTACCCGTCAGGCCAGCATGAGAACATTGCCCAGCAGGTTGCGCGAAAAATGACAACACAGCGCCGTTTCGTCCACTATGCCGCTTTTCGAGACGCCCTTGTGAGAATATTCGGCGAACAGGAAGGAAAGCCTGACATCGCTGCGCTTTATCCGGATATCTTGGACTGGGCCGAAAACTACCGGGCAGAAATCAACTCTGATTTAGCGAATTAACGGAATAGTGGCTGGCCGCTTCGGCGGATCAAACGCCTGACAATACCAAGACGCCGGTGGCTGATCATTCTGCAGCGGACCGACCGGCATCGATAGCAGCATCAACATGCACGCGCCGTGCATCATGTTCCTCTGCAACCGCGTTATCATGTTCCTGCATGGCGTCAATATCCAGCTGAGCAAAGCCAAGTACCCCCATGTCTTTGTAGGCTGACTGGATCTTGTCGCCCCAGAGACCGATATCTTTGACGATGGGGACAATTCGGCTGAACAGGTTGGTGCGAAACATCTTCATGCTTTCACTACCTTCCAGGTGACGTTTGCATTCTTCAATTGGGTAGCCGAGGTTTTCCCACATTTCGGAACTGGAAAAACGGTCCCGCATCAGATAACAGGCTTCGATGAGAAATTCTTCACGTTCGTTGCGCTCAGCCTGTGAAAGTTCAGGGTAGAATTCGCGAAGAGCCAACCGGCCAAAAGCAACATGGCGCGCTTCATCCTGCATGACATAGGCGTTAACCGCAGATGCCAACGGGTCCTTTGCATGATCCCGGATATTGGCAAAAGCCGCCAGGGCCAGGCCTTCAATCACCACCTGCATGCCCAGATAGGTCATGTCCCACCGGCTGTCCCGCAGAACCTGGTCCAGCAGGGTTTTCAACGGGCCTGTGATAGGGTAGGCGACGCCAATCTTTTCCACGAATTTCTTGTATGTTTCTACGTGGCGCGCTTCGTCCATCACCTGCGTGGCAGCGTAAAATTTTGCCTCCGTATCCGGCACATTCTGAACAATTTTTGCTGAGCAGATCAGTGCGCCTTGCTCGCCATGCAAAAATTGTGAATTGCTCCATGCCGCCTGATGTCGGCGTGCTTCGCCTTGTTCCTTCGCTGACATCTTCATGAAAAAGTCGGCGCCATAGAGCGGGAACAGTTCAATGGGAATACCGAGAGGGTCATCCGGGTCCAGTTCTTGTGACCAGTCGATACGGCTGTCTGTGTCCCACTGCATTGTTTTCCCTTTGTTGTAAAGGTTCAACAGATCGGCGCGCTCGTCGCTGTAATTCCAGTTAAACAGTGTGTCGAAATCTTGTGGTATTTCCCAAGCTGAGTCCTCAAGCGCTGTCGCATATAGTGGATCGATTGCCACATTCTCTCTCCCGCCATGGCCAGACAATGATCAAGTCCAGCCTTTGTGCTTTAATGAAGAGCATTATTATTCAAATGATATTTTTGTCAATAACCAGAGCCACCGATTTTGTTGCTGGACGGGCAGGCGGGGTGCAGCCAGCAAAAAAAAACAGCCGCACAAGGCGGCTGTTAAGTTTGGGAAGAGAAGACCATTCGGCCTCTCCAGTTTAGAGAAGGGTGGCTAGAACTTCTGTGAGCCTTTGCCGAATTCAGGATAGGCTTCCATGCCAAGCTCTGAGATATCCGCGCCGCGCGCTTCATCTTCTGGCGTGAGCCGGATGCCGACAGTCAGTTTAAGGGCGTACCAGACAATGGCACTGGTGACTGTGACAAAGACGCCTATTGAGATGATGCCAATCAGTTGCGCGAGGAAAGCTGTGTCACCGTTAGTTATTGGCACCGCCAGAGTTCCCCAGATACCGCAGACGAGATGCACTGAAATTGCACCAACAACGTCATCGATTTTCAACCGGTCGAAGAACGGAACAGCAAAAACGACCAATACGCCGCCAACTGCACCAATCAGAGTGGCTGAAATTGGCGTAGGTGTTAGTGGTTCTGCAGTAATGGAGACCAGTCCGGCCAGCGCGCCGTTCAGCACCATGGTCAGGTCCACTTTTTTATACACGAGTTTCGTCGTGATAAATGCTGCCACTGCACCACCTGCTGCCGCCATGTTGGTATTTACAAAGATGTTCGCGACGGAGACCGCATCATCGACCGTGCCCATAGCGAGCTGTGAGGCACCATTGAAGCCGAACCAGCCAAGCCACAGGATGAACATGCCCAGGGTCGCCAGTGGCATGCTTGACCCTGGCATAGGGCGCACTCGTCCGTCTATGTACCGACCATCGCGCGCACCCAGAATGAGGGCTCCAACAAGTGCAGCCCAGCCACCGGTTGAATGCACAAGCGTGGAGCCAGCAAAATCGGAGAACTCTGCCCCGAATGTGGCGGCAAAACCCTCTGAATTCAGCCAGCCTCCACCCCATTCCCATGATCCCTGGATGGGGTAGATGACGCCGGAAAGGACGATGGTAAACAGGAGGAAAGGCACGAGTTTAACGCGTTCGGCAACCGTGCCTGAAACAATGGAGGCTGTGGTTGCTACGAAAACCATCTGAAAAAAGAAATCAGAGCCTGAGCCATATCCGGTTTCCCTGACGCCAGCATCGTCTGGTGACCAAATGTGGAAGAATGTGCCAAAGTATCCACCGACATCTTCATACATGACGTTGTAGCCCATAAGCATCCACATGATGCAGGCGACGGCAAACAGTGAAACATTTTTGAGGCAGATGTCAGCCACGTTTTTGGAGCGTACGAGACCTGCTTCCAACATGGCAAATCCGGCTGCCATCCACATTACCAGAAAGCCGCCGATCAGAAAGAGCAGGGTGTTAAATATTACTGACGAATCTGTTTCGGGTTCACCGGCCCAGGCTGGAGCACTGGCGGCAAGTGATAATGCAATCGCTGAAAGGGGCAATTGAATAAGCTTTTTGTTTAACATCACTTTTAAATCCCTTGAATAAATATTAAAGCGCTTCCGCGTCGGTTTCGCCGGTGCGAATGCGGATCACTTGAGCCAAATCCAGGACAAAAACCTTGCCGTCTCCGATTTGTCCGGTTTGTGCGGTTGTTTGGAGTGCTTCAATCGCCTGTTCCGCCAGATCGTCATCTGTGGCGATTTCGAGTTTCACCTTTGGCAGGAAATGCACTTCGTATTCTGCGCCGCGATAGATTTCTTTCTGACCGCGCTGGCGGCCATATCCTTGAACTTCTGATACCGTCATGCCTGTAACGCCGATTTCTGCGAGGGCGTCTCTGACCGGATCGAGGCGGTGGGGTTTGATAACTGCAATAATATATTTCATGACCGCTCCCTGACTTTCTTATAAATTTCATAGTTGCATTAAAATCTTATGCGGGTGCCCTAAGAGCAGCATCCATGCCAATTGTAAAAAGTCATATAAATCAGAGGGATAAGGCTATCGTGCGGTGATGCATTCAACTAGATGTGCCCAAATATTGGTAATTGCCTAAAAAATAGGCAAATCAGGGAAATTCCAGCTGCCTGTTTTTTAGGCGGTGTTATCGCTGGATTTATGGTCTGACTTGCATGCGAGTACGTATTCGATGGTAAGTTCAGTGAATTCTGGCTTGATTAGATAGACAGGCAGGAGAAAACGGATGGCATTGAAACTAGAGGGCCTGACAATTGTTCTGACAGGCGGGACGTCAGGGATCGGCAGGGAAATGGTTGAGCTGTTGGCCCCTGCAAATACCCTTGTTGTTTTGGGAAGAGATGCCGAGAAACTGTCTGACGTTGTAAAGGAATTCCCTGCTGCGGACACTGTTCTGGCAGATCTTGCAAATACTAACAGCATTATGGTTGCGGCGGAGAAGATAACTGAAAAGTACGGTAACATTGATGTTTTGATAAACAATGCCGCCATGCAATATGAGCCGCGTTTTACCGACCCGGACTTTGATCCGGGCATGATACAGCGCGAGATTGACGTGAATTTTACCAATGTATGCTACTTGACCTATGCTCTTTTGCCTGCACTGACAAAAACCAGCCGGTCCGTCATTTTAAACATTGGTTCAGGGTTGGGCCTTGCCGCGAAGCCTGCTTCCGCAATCTATTGTGCCAGCAAGGGAGCTCTCAATATCTTCAGTCAATCCTTACGCTATCAACTGGAGGACACCAACATCTCGGTACAACAGGCTCTATTGCCAATGGTTGAAACACCAATGACAGCAGGTCGCGGCAGCGGAAAGATCTCGGCGCGGGATGCCGCGAGCAGGATTTTGGCAGGGCTTAGCAAGGGCGTGACCGATAACGACATTGGCAAGGTGAAACTGTTGCGCCGCATGCTGAGAATCGCGCCTTCAATTGCCTTTAACATCATGCGGAAGTCATAAGTCATGCATCCCTTGCTGCGCGCAGTAGTTATTTTGTTTTTAGGGTTTGCCGCAACGTTCCTAGTCATAAAAGTGACCACTGGATTGTCATTTGAGGATGTTGAGGTTTGGCTTCATGAAGCTCAAAACGCTTCACCAGCAACCTTGGCAGGCTTGGTGATCATCCTGTTGCTTGCCGATATCCTGGTTTCGGTTCCTACGCTGACAATAACCATGCTTGCGGGTTTTTTGCTTGGTCAGGTCGCAGGGGCATTTGCAGCACTTGTCGGATTGTACGGCGCCGGCCTGATTGGATATTCGGTCAGCCGTGTATTTGGTGACAGCTTGCTCCGGGTGTTGATGAAAGATGAGACGAAGCGCCTGCAGCTTCGCGATACGTTTACGCAGCACGGTTTTGGCATGATAATCCTCGCACGGGCGGCCCCAATTTTGCCGGAGGTTACCGCGTGTCTGGCCGGGGCAACCCGAATGCCTCTGCCGAGATTTCTGGCAGCCTGGTCGCTGAATTCGATACCCTATGTTTTTGTGGCAACGCTTGCAGGGTCGCTAAGTTCCCTTGAGAGCCCACAGCCAGCGCTGTTTACTGCCTTTGGTATTTCAGCGACCCTGTGGGCCAGTTGGTTTCTGTTCCGCCGCCGCATGGCGGCGGTTGCCGCCTCAGACAGCAAGAGTAATGTGCCGCCGGCATGAAAACTTGTGTTCCAGTTCAGATATTCTCCCGCGACTAAAATATGTGTCCTGCTATTTTGATCTTCGTTGATCGTGCAAAGACAATGGGGAAGCAACATGAGGATTTATGGCGAGGCTATTTCCGGCAATTGCCTGAAGGTGCGGTATGTCGCGGATTATCTGGCAATACCATACACGTGGGTCGATGTAGATATTGTGAACGGTGGAGCTAAAGCTTCCGGGATGCTCGCCAAAAACCCGGCGGGCCAGGTTCCTTTTGTGGAATTTAGCGATGGTCGAACCCTTGCCCAGTCCAATGCCATTATTGCGCACCTTGCCACTGGTTCAGACCTGATACCAAGCGACCCATTCGAGGAAGCGAAAATGTTGGAGTGGATGTTTTGGGAACAATACAGCCACGAAACGGCAATAGCTGTAGCTCGGTTTCGCGTCGTTTATCAAGGGCAGGCAGTGTCCGATCTCGATCCGGCCCTTGTTGCGAAAGGCGATGCCGCGCTGGACCTGATGGAACAACACCTGGAGGGCAGGGACTGGTTTGTGGGAGATCGGCTTTCTCTCGCTGATGTAGCGTTATTTGCTTATACGCAGTTTGCGGAGCAGCCGGGGTTTCAGCTGGATACACGGCCTCAGGTTTCCGCGTGGTTGGCGCGGGTGAAGACGGTTTTGGAAACAGACTAGCTGTCGCCAAGTGTTTTGAGTGCCTGAAGCGCCTCTTCCGCTCGGTCATGGGGCACAAAAAGATGGTCGTGATAGAAGGCTGATACCGGGTTAGCGCCCATCCCGAGGTCCGCAAGCAGATTTGTGATTTTTGCCAGGAAACCAACCGCATCCAGGGCAGAATGGATGTTCAGCGTGATCATCCGGCAGGGAAATTCAGCTGCTATTCCGTGCTTTTCTGCCGTTTCCTGAAGCAGGATGAGTGTTTTGCCTTCTTGCTCCTCAAAAGCCATGCGGGGCGCGAGGCCGGTCGTGTTCGTGGAGGCGTCAACCGTCGCAAACACATAGGTCCCGGCTTGCAGTTCAGGTTTCATGGACCTTAAAAGTACTTCGAGGTTGGTTTCGCCAGTCATGGGATTTACTTACCGAGCTTGTGTTAAACGAGTGTTGTTTTTGACGGAGCCGTGGGGCGTTTGACCGTGCCGAGAATGCATTGCAGCCGATAGCCTGTCCAGTGCGTTGAAGCGCCAATCCGGACATTTTCCTCCAGGAAAATGCATGACTTCGATCCTGAGGCTTAGCTATTTCACGGCCTTGTATCCTTAAAACACAAACATCGAGGTCGATTGGCATGTGCGTCAATTCCGTTTGACAAAATAGGACAAGTGTCCTAAATCTCGTTCTAGGACAAATGACCTAAAAAGTCCACGCCGATCTAAGGCCGGCTGAAGGAGATTGGGATGCCCGCATCGGGGACACGTGATAATATCGTTACCGAGGCTGATCGCCTGTTTTACGAACAAGGGTTTGAGCACACGTCTTTTCAACATGTTGCCGATGCAGTGGGGATTTCGCGCGGCAATTTCTATTACCACTTCAAAACCAAAGATGAAATTCTGGATGCGGTCATAGAGCGGCGGCTGTCGGACCGTCAGGAAATGCTGGGTGTCTGGGAGATGGAAGGTGAGACACCACACCAACGTATCGCCAGTTTTGTGCGAATTCTCATTATGAACGAAGCCAAAATTCGCCAGTTCGGCTGTCCGGTTGGCTCTTTGTTTCTGGAACTCTCAAAGCTGGACCATGCCGGAGAAGACGGTGCACGCAGGCTGTTTGACCTGTTCCGTACCTGGCTTCGACAGCAATTTGAGGCGATGGGCTGCGGCAAAGATGCCGACGATTTGGCGATGCATCTGCTGGCACGCAGTCAGGGTGTTGCAACCCTTGCCAATGCATACCCTGCCGAAACCTTTCTGGAACGAGAGGTTCAGCAAATGCTGGCCTGGCTGGATGCAGTAGCGGCACAGGCCGACATTTTAACAATTTAAAGGACTTACGAGTGTACATTATTTTTTTGCGATTTTCAGAGAACAAGGCGCGGGCCAAACACTTTATGGCTGCACACAAAGAGTGGATATCAAAAGGCATGGCTGATGGCGTGTTTCTTTTGGTGGGTAGCCTCAAAGATGGACAGGGCGGCGCGATAATTGCCCACGATGAGGCGCGGGCTGCACTGGATGTCCGTGTTTCAGGCGACCCTTTTGTGCAAGAGGGCATTGTTTCCGCCGAAGTGCATGAAATTGAGGCCGGCAAGGTAGATCCGCGCCTTCAGTTTTTGACACAAGATGATGAATAGGCTGCGAACATGAATGAAACCTTTGAAGGTCCCGATGGAAAAAGTCGCTGCCGCTGGTGCGATGCTGTGCCGGAGTTTTTAGACTATCACGATCAGGAATGGGGATATCCGGTATCGGACGATATCCGGCTATTTGAAAAACTTTGCCTCGAATCCTTTCAGTCCGGATTAAGCTGGCGCACCATTCTGGCCAAGCGCGAGAGCTTTCGAGCTGCCTTTTCAGGATTCGATTTCCATAAGGTCGCTCAATTTGATGAAGCTACCGTGAAGCGCTTGTTGCAGGATTCTTCAATTGTGCGGCATCGCGGCAAAATAGAGGCCGTTATCAATAATGCGAAGCGTGCGATAGAGATGGTCAAAAAGGAGGGGTCCATTGCTTCATTTGTGTGGCGCTATGAACCTGACCCCTCAAGCCTTGGCCCGCCACAGAGCCAGTCAACCAGCGATACATCCGTCGCCTTGTCAAAAGAATTGAAGAAGCGGGGTTGGAAGTTTGTGGGCCCCACTACGGTTTATGCGTTCATGCAGGCCATGGGCTTGATAAACGATCATGCCGAAGGCTGCGTATTTCGCGAGAAAGCAGAAACGCTGAGGTCTGAGTTCGAGCGACCAGCATGAGCTGAAAGCTCAATACGTGCCGTGATAAACGTGAGTGTTCAGTTCCCCCAATTGCCGCTGTTTGAAGGGGCCGAATGACGCACAGCATTTTAAGCAGGGGAAGTGGCGGGCAGGGTGGGATTCGAACCCACGAAGGGCTTGCACCCTTGCCGGTTTTCAAGACCGGTGCATTCAACCGCTCTGCCACCTGCCCTTGAGGTGCTTGCGTTGAAGCTGCGAGGGGTTTTAGCGGCAGAATCTTTCGCCGTCCAGTGTAAAGTGAAACATCGTGATTTTTGCCGTGAGTTTGCTGCGCATTCGCCTTGCTATACGTCCGCCGACTTGTTAGAAACTCTATCTTATGACCACAACATCTCGGGGGTAAGTGGGGTGTTGGGGGCTATATCTTTGTTTCAGCGTACGCGGGGCAACCCGCCCACTCAAAGGGGTCTTAGCTGGTGAGCGACAACACACCTATTCCGCCAGAAGAGCGAGATATCCAGCCGATCAAAATTGAAGATGAGATGAAAGCGTCGTACCTCGATTACGCGATGAGCGTGATCGTGTCGAGGGCGTTGCCTGACGTGCGGGACGGTCTGAAGCCGGTCCACCGCCGCATTCTCTATTCCATGCATGAAAACGGCTATGAGTGGAACAAGCCGTTCCGCAAATCGGCACGTATTGTCGGCGATGTGATGGGTAAGTATCACCCGCACGGCGATAGCGCGATTTATGACGCCCTTGTGCGCATGGCGCAGGACTTCTCCATGCGTGCGCCTCTCGTGGATGGCCAGGGCAACTTCGGCTCGATGGACGGCGATAACGCTGCTGCGATGCGGTACACTGAAGCCCGTATGGACAAAGTGGCTTCTGTCCTGCTTGCAGACATCGAGAAAGACACAGTTGCTTTCCGGCCCAACTATGACGAAAGCGAGCATGAACCTGTCGTGTTGCCGGCGCGGTTCCCAAACCTGTTGGTCAATGGCGGTACGGGTATCGCGGTAGGAATGGCAACCAATATTCCGCCACACAATATTACAGAAGTGATTGATGGGGTTTTTGCCCTGATCGATAACCCGGATATCGACACTGCCGGTTTGATGGAGTTTGTCAAAGGCCCGGACTTGCCAACAGGCGCATCCATTCTGGGTGTGAGTGGCATCCGGCAGGCATACGAGACAGGCAAAGGTTCGATCACGATCCGCAGCAAAACGCACGTAGAAGAAGTGCGCAAGGATCGCCCGGCCATTGTCATCACTGAAGTGCCATTCCAGGTCAACAAGTCGTCGATGATCGAAAAGATAGCTGAGTGCGTTCAAACCAAGCGCATTGAAGGCATTTCAGATATTCGCGACGAAAGCGACCGGGACGGTGTGCGTGTTGTCATCGAACTGAAGCGAGATGCAGTGCCGGAGGTGGTGCTTAATCAGCTGTATCGTTTTACGCAGGTACAGACCAGTTTCGGCATCAACATGCTGGCGATCAACGGTGGCAAGCCGGAACAACTAACACTGAAGGCTGTCTTGCAGGCCTTTATTGATTTCCGCGAAGAAGTCATTACCCGCCGGACCAAATTTGAACTGAACAAAGCACGCGATCGGGCGCATCTGATGGTTGGTCTGGTAACAGCCGTTGCCAACATCGACGAAGTTGTAGCAATCATTCGCGGTGCCACTTCGCCGGCTGCCGCCCGGGAAGCACTGGCCGCCAAGAAATGGGATACAACAGATATTCTGCAGTATCTTGAGCTAATCAATGAAGCCGGGAGGATTAACGAAGACGGTACCTATCAACTTTCAGAGCTGCAGATCAAAGCGATTCTCGATCTTCGGCTTCACAGGCTTACCGCACTTGGTCGCGATGAAATTGGTGGCGAACTGGAAACATTGGCTCAGAAAATTCGCGAATATCTTGAAATTCTCCAGTCACGTGATCGCTTGTTTGAAGTTTTGCGTGAGGAACTAGATGAAGTTCGGGAACAGTTTGGCAACGACCGTCGCACGGAAATTGACGTCCATACGATCAATTCGTTCGAAGATGAGGACCTGATCGCTCGCGAAGAAATGGTCGTGACCGTTACCCACTCGGGCTATATCAAACGCGTGCCTCTTTCGACCTACCGTGCTCAGAAAAGAGGCGGTAAAGGCCGCTCGGGTATGCAGACCAAGGATGAGGATTTCCTCTCCACGCTGTTTGTTGCCGATACGCATACACCAGTCCTGTTTTTCTCGAACCTGGGGCAGGTCTATAAGATGAAAGTGTGGAAGTTGCCGGTCGGTAGCCCGCAGTCCAAGGGTAAAGCGGTGATCAACATGCTGCCATTAGAGCAGGGCGAAACGATTGCGACGATCTTGCCGCTACCCGAAGACGAGGAAAGCTGGGGCGATTTGCATGTTATGTTTGCAACCGCGAAAGGTAACGTCCGCCGCAATAAACTTTCCGATTTCTCCAATGTGATGGCAAACGGTAAAATTGCGATCCGATTTGCTGACGAAGATGACAAGCTTATTGGCGTTGAGGTTTGCACAGAAGACGATGATGTGCTGCTTGCGGCAAGTGGTGGGCGTGCAATCCGCTTCAAGGCGACGGATGTGCGTTTGTTTGTCGGGCGTACCTCCACGGGTGTTCGCGGGATGAAATTCGGTGATGATGAGTCCGTGGTTTCGATGTGCGTGATCAACGGTACCGATGCCTCTGCGGACGAGAGAACTGCCTATCTGAAGGCAGCGCCTTGGAAATCCGAGCCGGGTGAGCAAACACTTGCTGATGATCGTATGGATCAATTGGCTTCAACAGAGCAGTTTATCCTTACTGTCACTTCAAACGGTTTTGGCAAGCGTACAAGCAGCCATGAATACCGGCTGACCAACCGGGGTGGCCAGGGTATCTGGAATGTACCGTCCAGCGATGATTTGCGCGCCGAAATTGGACCCGTGGTAGGGGCCTTCCCAATCACAGAAAGCGAACAGCTGATGATGGTGACAGACCAGGGTAAACTCATCCGTACGCCCGTTCACGATGTCAGGATCGCGAGCCGCAATACCAAGGGCGTGACGTTGTTCAAGGTAGCGGATGAAGAATCGATTGTGTCCGTCGCTAAGCTTCAGGAAACTGAGGACGAGGAAGATGATCAGCTTGAAGCGACGGCAGAAGAGCAGGTTGACGGGTCTGCTCCGGATGCCAACACCAATGAGGAAGAATAGTCATTATTTATTGCTAGTTATATGATCTTGTTAAAGTTTTGATCTAATTAATTAGCAGCAAGATAGTCGCGCCGGCAGCCAGTACGCTGCCGGCGATTTTATTGGCCACGGACAGCTTGTCTTTCTGAGCCAGAACTTTCTTGGCCTTGGTCGCCAACAATACCCAACAACAGTCGAGCAGAAATGCAATCAGCAGGAATGTTGCTGAAAGAACCATCAATTGTGGCTCTAACGGCAGATCCTTGTTTACAAACTGCGGGAAAAAAGCGCCGAAAAACAGGATTGTTTTAGGGCTGGTGAAGCAGATAACAACCGATTTGGAGAAACTTGTCCATTTCGATGCTGCGGCCGGCGGTAATTCTATGTCGCTGGTTGAAGCGGTTTGGGTAAACGCCTGATAGGCCAGAAAATAAAGATAGACAGCGCCCACGTAACGTATGGATGTCAGAACCAAATCCGGCAGGGCCGCAACTGTAGCAAAGCCGAAAAAGCTGATTGCAAGGTAAATAGCACTGGCTACCGCAGCACCGAAAGCGACCGAAAACCCGTGTCCGGGACCATCTCTAAGCGTTTCTGCAACGATCAAGCTTACGACGGGCCCCGGTGTAAAGATAAACCCCACGGTGGCAGCGACAAAAAGTGACAATAAAAGCGGGTCTATCATTGTTGGTTCCAGGTTTCCGTTCAAAATTGAGAAGAGGGCTGGTCGATTACCCTTGTTTTTTCCCACATATTCAGGAATGTTGCCGCAAAGCAATGAAAACGTTGCACACTTCACATGAGGCAAGCCATGGCTAAAAAACGCGTTGGCGTCTATCCAGGAACCTTCGACCCCATTACGAATGGACATCTCGATATCATCAAACGGGGTCTTGGCCTTGTTGACAGGCTGGTTATTGGTGTTGCGACCAATCCGAGCAAAAATCCCCTTTTCAGTCTGGAAGAACGTGTTGCGATCGTTGAACGGGAAACGCGCAATCTGGGAGAGGCCGCTGGCGTAACCATTGAAGTGGTGCAGTTTGATGAGTTGTTGATGAAATTTGCCGAGCGCGTGGGCGCCGATTTTATCATTCGTGGTTTACGCGCTGTTGCAGACTTTGAGTATGAATTTCAGATGACAGGTATGAACTATCAAATCAACCCGGACATCGAAACCGTGTTTTTAATGGCTGACCCCAAGTATCAGACAATTGCGTCGAGGTTGGTGAAAGAGGTCGCCATGTATGGAGGCAAAATCGCTGCCTTTGTCCCCAAACAAGTAGCAGACGAAGTTGTGACGAAAGTACAATCGATGTCTCTGACGTCTTAACAAGCAAATAGTGAAAAAAATGATACGACTTATAGCAATTCTCTCTCTCATGATTGGATTTGGCATGACCGATGAAACAGAAGCTCAGGAACTCGATCTTGAGAACACCTTGTATATGGACCTTGAATTTGGGCGGGTTGTTATTGCCATGCGGCCTGATGTAGCGCCCATGCATGTCGCTCGCATCAAAGAGCTGACCCGCGAGGGGTTCTACGACGGGTTGTCTTTTCACCGGGTTATTCCGGGGTTTATGGCGCAAGGGGGTGACCCGGATGGCAATGGTACTGGCGGTTCCGGCCAGAACATAGACGCTGAGTTCAGTCGCCTGCCACATGTCAGAGGTACAGCTTCGATGGCCAGGGCAACTGATCCAAACAGTGCCGACAGCCAGTTTTTCATCTGTTTCACCCGCTGCGCACCTTTGGACTATGAATATACGGTCTGGGGGCGCGTTGTGTCCGGCATGGAATTCGTGGATCAAATCGCAGTTGGGGAACCACCCCGCAATCCTACCGCGATTCAAAAAATGCAGGTCGCGGCCGACGTAAAAGAATAGCGGCAGGGTGTGGCTGGAAAATACCCAGACCGAATAAAGGCGCTGCCAGAATTTGACGGCAGGTTTGACGCGCACAAGCTCAAGGCAGAAGACGCTGACGTTTTGTTTGCGTCTTATCCTGCGGGAACGGAGATTCCCTGCCACATACATGACACTGACAATTACGGCGTGATCACACGCGGAGAGCTCATTCTTCATATGGGCGGTCGAATTACCCGATATACGCCTGGCGATTGGTATCATGTTCCGGCGGGAGAAGAGCATAGCGCGCGATTTGAGATGGAGACCGATGAAATAGAATTCTGGTTCCATCAAAAATAGGGCTGGGCTTTGAAATCCCCTGCCAGAATGAAAACCGCCAAGAATGTCGCTTGTTCTTGCCGCTGGCATCCGCTAAAAGCCGCGCCATGAACATCGAGCTCTTTGACTTTGAATTGCCAAAGGATCGCATAGCGCTCCGTCCGGCGTCCCCTCGAGACAGTGCCAGAATGCTGGCAGTGAATGGCAAGCAGCTACTGAACCATAGGGTTCGGGATTTGCCTGACTTGCTTGCCGCTGGCGATATCATGGTTTTTAACGACACCCGTGTTATTCCCGGGCGCCTGACTGGCAAGCGGGGTGAGGCAACCATACAGGTAACCCTGCACAAGCGTGAAGACGACAGGACGTGGAAAGTTTTTGCCAAGCCGGCAAAAAAGGCGCGGCTGGGTGACATGATAGATTTCTCCGGACTTGTGGCAGAGGTTATAGAGGTTGGGCAAGAAGGTGAACGGACGCTTGCGTTTGAAATCGAAGGCGGCGGAATGACTTCTGCGCTGGAAACGCACGGTGAGATGCCCCTGCCGCCATATATTGCGTCGCAACGAGATATCGACGAACACGATGCGACAGACTATCAGACGATTTATGCGGAGCGGGACGGTGCTGTTGCAGCGCCGACGGCGGGTCTGCATTTTACCCCAGTGCTTTTGGGACGCCTCGAAGATCGGGGCATCAAATTTGCCCATGTCACACTTCATGTAGGAGCGGGCACATTCCTGCCCGTTAAGGTCGACGACACCGAGGACCACAAAATGCACAGCGAATGGGGTGAAATAACGCCGGAAACAGCTGAACAGCTCAACAAGGTGCGCCGGGACGGAGGGCGGATAGTTTCTGTCGGGACGACGTCGCTAAGACTTCTTGAAACCGCAGCGGATGAAAACGGTGTCATTCATCCATTCAAGAATGACACAGATATCTTCATAACGCCGGGCTACAAGTTTCGCGGTGTCGATTTGCTTATGACCAATTTCCATTTGCCGAAGTCCACACTCTTTATGCTGGTCTCCGCTTTCGCGGGGATGGCAGAGATGAAAGCCGCCTACAATCATGCAATCGAAAACAAATACCGTTTCTATTCTTATGGTGATAGCAGTCTGCTCAGCCTCAAGGAGGAATTGACGTGACAGAGAGATTTGCTTTTGAAATAGATGCCACAGAGGGCGCTGCACGAACCGGCACTATTCGAATGACGCGCGGCGATATCAGAACACCAGCATTCATGCCTGTGGGGACGGCGGGAACCGTAAAAGCAATGATGCCTGAAAACGTTCGCAGCACCGGCGCCGACATTCTTTTGGGGAACACTTACCACCTTATGCTCCGTCCGACCGCAGAGCGGGTGCATCGCTTGGGTGGTTTGCACAAATTCATGAACTGGGATCGTCCCATTTTGACGGATTCGGGCGGTTTTCAGGTTATGTCGCTCACGGAACTGAGAAAAATGAGTGAAGAGGGGGTCACGTTCCGGTCCCACCTAGACGGTAGCAAGATTATGCTGACGCCTGAGCGGTCCATGGAAATACAGCGCTTGCTGGGCTCCGACATTGTCATGTGTTTTGATGAATGCACGCCGTTCCCGGCCACGCATGAAGAGGCGGCAAAATCCATGGAGCTGTCAATGCGCTGGGCCTGGCGGTCGCGTGACGGGTTTGACAAGGGCGAAGATCATGCAGCGAGGTCAGCGTTGTTTGGCATTGTGCAGGGCGGTGTCTATGAGGACCTTCGTTTCCAGTCGATCGACAAACTGACCGATGTAGGGTTTGATGGATTTGCCGTAGGGGGATTGGCCGTTGGTGAAGGTCAGGAGACCATGTTTGAGGTGCTGGATTTCACGATGCCCAAAATGCCGCAAGGCGCTCCCCGATACCTGATGGGGGTAGGTAAACCGGACGATATCGTGGGTGCCGTCGAGCGGGGGATAGACATGTTCGACTGTGTGATGCCGACAAGGTCCGGAAGAACAGGGCAGGGCTTTACCCGCAGGGGTGCCATCAACATGAGAAACGCGCGGCACAAGGACGATATGCGTCCGATTGACGAAGCCTGCGGTTGCCCCGCATGCAGCCAGTACAGCCGTGCCTACGTCCATCATTTGATCCGAGCAGGTGAAATACTGGGTGCTATGTTGCTGACATGGCACAATTTACAGTTTTACCAGGACCTGATGGCAGACCTGCGGGAATCGATTTCCGAAGCCCGTCTTGGAGAATATGCAAAGACCTTTCGAGCTACTTATGCAATGGGAGATATAGACCCATTGTGAGCCATGAAACTCAGCATCTGCAGCAGAATTCACCAGGTACAATTTTTTTTTACCTCTCGGATGCGAGTTTTGCTTGACCCACCCGAATGATGCACCTATGTTCCGCCGCGTTCACGGGCAAGCCCAATGAACAATCCTCTTTGGGGGCCCGTAGCTCAGCTGGTAGAGCAACTGACTTTTAATCAGTAGGTCACAGGTTCGAACCCTGTCGGGCTCACCATTTCTCAAAGGTCGACGCGTTGGCGCCGGCCTTTTTCTATTCTCCAGCGCTTTCAGTTGGCGTCCAGGCGCTTCAAGGGGCTCATTCCATCGCATTTGCCATGAAAATGACGCGATTGCAGGCTTGTCTCAACAGGCCGCAGGGCCTACCCTAGCGGCGACAATAACGGGGAGGTTTACCATTATGAGATTTGCGGTCGTTTCGCGCGTTGTGGCACCAGTAATAGCAGTTCTCATATCATCCTATCCTGTGTTGGCACAGGACGAGGCCGTTCAACCAGTACCGGACCCAGCGTTCGAAACATGGCTTGAAGCTGTCCGGGAAGAGGCGCGCGAGCGCGGAATCTCGGAAACAACCATCGGCCAGGCGCTTTCAGACGTCACACCAATCGTACGGGTTATTCAGCGGGACCGTAACCAGCCTGAAGTCAAACAAACTTATGCCCGTTACCTGAAGTCGAGGGTAAGCGAATGGCGCAAGACGAGGGGAGCTCAGGCGCTTGTAGACAACGCGCCGACGTTGGCCGCCGCTGCGGAGAAGTACGGTGTTCAGGAACGCTTTATCGCTGCCATCTGGGGGGTCGAAACAAACTACGGCACTGTCCCGCTGACCTACTCGGTATTTGACGCTGTTGCCACGCTTGCCTACGACAAAAGGCGCGGCAAACGGTTTCGGCGGGAGTTATTTGCCGCGTTGCAGATTCTTGATGGCGGTATGACGACCTTTGACAAGCTGAAGGGCTCATGGGCAGGCGCCATGGGCCAGCCTCAGTTTATGCCGGAAAACTATTTGAAATACGCTGTCGACATGGATGAAGACGGCGAGCGCGATATCTGGGAAAATAAAGCAGATGTGCAGGGTTCAATCGCAAACTATCTCAGGTCTTTCGGTTGGCGAAGCGACCAGACCTGGGGCCGCAAAGTGCGACTTCCCGATGGTGGGGAACAAAGCCTGGTGGCGGCACAGGAGGAGGGCGTGCAGCCCGATCGCCAGTGCCGGTCATTCAAGTCCATGGGTGCCTGGAGGGACCTGCAGGACTGGCAGGGGCTTGGAGTGCGGCGTCTTGACGGAACCGATCTGCCATCACGCTCAATTCCCGCTTCGTTGATTATCGGCGATGAAGGCGACGGCGAAGGTTATCTTGTGTACCGCAATTTCTGCTCCATCATGCGCTACAATCCGTCTTTTAAATATGCATTGTCCGTTGGCTTGCTCTCAGACGCTATTCAAGCTGGGGCAACAGCTATTTCGTCGAGATAAAGCTTTGAGTAATGCAGTAAAATATATCCTGAGTGCGTGTGTGCTGTTCGCCGTTGCGGCCTGTTCATCGGCGCCAACGCGCACTGTGTCGCGCATGCCAAGAAATGATGAATTGCCCACTGGTACACAGGGTGTGAAGCGTAAGGTTGGCAACCCTTATAAAGTGGCCGGCGTCTGGTATTATCCCAAAGAAGAACCTTATTACGACCAGACAGGTTATGCGTCCTGGTACGGCAGGGACTTCCATGGCAAAGACACGGCCAATGGTGAAGTTTACAACATGAATGCGCTTACGGCGGCACATAAAACGTTGCCAATGCCTTCTTATGTCAAGGTCACCAACCTCGAAAACAACAGATCAATTGTGCTGCGCGTCAATGACCGTGGTCCATTTGTTGCTGGCAGGCTGATCGATGTATCTCGTCGAGGCGCCCAACTTCTTGGGTTTCAAAAACAAGGTGTAACGCGGGTTCGCATACAGGCAGCAGACGAAAATGGCCGTGTGTTGCGCGCGCCGACATCACGTCGGGTTGCGGCCACGAGCTCTCCAACAACCAGTCGGCAACAGGCACGTGCCCCAGAGCCTGCAGCCAGTGGATCAAAAGAAACCCATTTTGTGCAGATAGGGTCATTTGGAAATCAGGAAAATGCTACAGCGCAGGCCAATCGGTTGCGCCGTTCAGGACACCCGGCTCGCGTACAGCGGCAGATTCAAAATGGCAAGCCCTTCTGGCGTGTTCGTATCGGTCCGTTTATTGAACGCATGCTGGCGCAAGACAGGCTTGACCGGGTGGTGGCTGATGGGTTTTATGATGCACGAATTTTCACAGAGAAGGCGCGCTGAGATTGCTTTCGAACGCCGGAACAAAGGTAACAAGACATGAAGAAACTGACGGTGGCAATTAAGCGACTGAGTTTGATACTGGTGGCTCTCTGGGCCTTCGACGGCGTGGCAGTGCTGGCACAAACAATGGCAACACCTGCACGACAGGCAGTTCTGCTTGATGCCAGCACCGGCAGCATCTTGTTTGAAAAGGATGCGGATACACCGTTTCCACCTGCGTCCATGAGCAAGTTGATGACAGTGTATCTGGCGTTTGACGCAATCAAGCAAGGCGAGCTGGCGTTGGATGACGAGGTCGTGGTGTCCGACGAAACATGGCGGGAATGGAACAATCGAGGCTCCACCATGTTTTTACGGGCGCGAGATGTTGTGACAATAGAAGACCTCCTTCGCGGTATCATTGTGCTGTCGGGTAATGACGCCTGCGTTGTGCTGGCCGAGCATATGGCGGGATCACATGAATTGTTTGTTGACTGGTTGAATGCCAAAGCTGTCGACATAGGCCTCACGGGCAGCTCATTTAAAAACGCAAATGGATGGCCAGCAGAAGGCCATGTAATGACGGCCCGTGACCTGGCAACATTGTCGCACCGCCTCTCCACTGACTTCCCAGACCTATACCCCATGTTTGGCGAGCGAGAGTTTCTCTACAAAAACTTTGAATCCAATCGCTACAACCGAAATCCCTTGTTGGGCCGTTTTCCCGGCGCTGATGGTCTGAAGACAGGCCACACCGAAGAGTCTGGATATGGTCTTGCGGCGTCAGCCGAACGTGAGGGTCGCCGACTGGTACTGGTGGTGGGCGGACTGACGTCGACCAGCGAACGCACAAGAGAAAGCCAGAGGTTACTCCAGTATGGCTTCAGGAACTTTAGCCATTATCCGTTGTTCAGAGCTGGCGAGACAGTTGACTATGCCGAGGTATGGTTGGGCGGCTCCCCGACTGTACCGATGATCATTGGTGAAGACCTTTCAATTACAATGTCGCGGCGACAACGCGCGGAAATGAAGGTGTCTGTAGAATATATGAATCCTGTTTCCGCACCTATTGCGCGGGGGCAGCAGATAGGCGATTTGGTTGTCGAGCTCAGAGGCAGGGAGCCGATGCGTCTTCCTTTGTTGGCTGGGCAAGCTGTTGAAGAGGTTGGCGGATTTGGTAAAATTGGAGCGGCATTCGAATATCTGCTGTTTGGTTCCGCTGGCGCTGAAACGCCTACTCAATGAACATCAGGCCGGAAAAGGTTCCCTTCATCACCCTGGAAGGTGGTGAGGGTTCAGGAAAGTCGACGCAGATTAAACTCCTTTCGGACTGGCTGCATTCGAAAGGCGTTGAGCATTTGTGTACGCGCGAACCCGGCGGTGCGCCCGGTGCTGAGGAAATTAGACACTTGGTGCTGACAGGCGATGTGGACCGCTGGACACCGTTGACCGAGGTTTTGCTCTATACGGCCGCGCGGTCCGATCATGTGGAAAGAGTTATTGTTCCAACGATAGAAGCCGGAAAGTGGGTTTTGTGCGACCGCTTTGCAGACTCCAGCATCGCCTACCAAGGTGCTGGGCGCGGCGTGGGTGTAGAAAAGGTGCGCGACTTGCAGCGCCTTGTCCTTGGCAGTCTGAAGCCAGATCTGACACTTATACTCGATTTACCAATCGAAGTTGGCCTTGAAAGAGCGATGTCCCGTGAAGGAGGCAAGGCGATCAAGGAAGACCGGATTGAGCGCATGGGTAAAGCACTGCATGAGCAGTCGCGCAGTGTTTTCCTGGAAATTGCGGAACAGGAGCCTGATCGGTGCGTGGTTGTAGATGCTGATCAATCGGTCGACGAGCTGCAGCTCGAGCTAAGGACTATTATCCGCGGCAGGTTCATGGCGGATGGCTGACTGATGGAAGACACAGGGGAAACAGAAGGCCTGCCAAGATTCACCCGACATTTGTTCGGGCATGAGGCGTCGGAACGCGCATTTCTGGAAGCAGTCAATCAGGAGCGCGTGCATCATGGTTGGCTGATCACGGGGCCGAAGGGCGTCGGCAAGTCAACATTGGCATGGCGTATTGCCAAGTTTCTCCTTGCACATAACCCGGGTGGTCAGAGTGACCGGGGAGATGGGCTGTTTGGCGACGACATGCCCTCGCCAGTATTCGAGTCTCTGAGTTTGGATGAAGACGACACAGTCGCGCAACGCGTCGAAGCCGGAGGCCATGGTGGCCTGATGTTGGTTGAGCGAACGGTTAACGACTCAACAGGGAAGTTGCGCAAAGACATTGTTATTGATGATGTCAGGAAACTGTCTGGTTTTTTTAACCAGACCGCGGGAGAAGGGGGATGGCGCGTTGCAATCATCGATTCTGCCGATGAGATGAACGTTAGTGCGGCCAATGCGCTCCTGAAGCTTCTGGAGGAGCCACCCGAAAAATCTATATTGCTGCTTGTTGCGCATTCGCCAGGCCGTCTTTTGCCAACGATAAAAAGCCGCTGTCGGCACCTCGCGCTTAAACCCCTCGCCGATGACAGCGTGCGGGCAGTTCTGGCAGCTAGATACCCTGAGATATCAAATGAGGATTTAACGGCCGCAGCGGTGATGGCAGCCGGAGCACCGGGCAGGGCCATCGAATTGATTGGCCGGGCAGGGGTTGAACTCTACCGTGATTTAGCGGGGTTGCTCGTTGCTTTACCATCAATGGACACGCCAAGGGTGCATGCCCTTGCGGCAAAGTTGGGCGCAGCAAAAGCCGATGCGGAGTATCGCTTGTTTATAGAAATGCTGCAGTCATGGCTCCAGCGGTTGATAAGACAGCTTGCGTCAGGTCAGCCGACGACAGATGTTATGGCTGGGGAGAGCGAACAGATTTCCCGTATTTCTGCGCTTGCCAGGGTTGATCAGTGGCTGGACCTGTGGGAAAAGGTGGGCCATTTAATTGCGCGGGCAGATGCCGTCAACTTGGACCGAAAACAGGTTATTGTATCTGTGTTCGCATCCTTAAAGGCGACGATCAAAACCTGAAGGTTCTTGCCTGCGAACCGCCATGAAGAGGCATTTATGACTGATCGGCCCGCCTACTACCTGACTACACCGATTTACTATGTGAATGATGTTCCGCATATTGGGCACGCGTATACGACGCTGGCTTGTGATGTATTGGCTCGTTTCAAGCGTTTGGATGGGTTCGACGTCATGTTTCTGACGGGAACGGACGAGCATGGCCAGAAAATCGAACGATCCGCAGAAAAAGCAGGTGTAGATCCGCAGGAATTCTGCGATCAGGTTTCAGCGCGATTTGGTGAGCTTGCCGACGCGATGAGTTTTTCTCAAGATCAGTTTATCCGGACAACCGAGGCGCGGCACAAGAAAGCTGTTCAGCATTTTTGGAAGGTACTCGAAGACAAAGGCTTCATTTATGAAGCCAACTATGCTGGCTGGTATTCTGTACGTGACGAAGCATTTTACGCTGAGTCTGAATTGACCACCAGCGATTCAGGAGAGAAGCTGGCACCTACGGGCGCGCCTGTTGAATGGGTGGAGGAGCCCAGCTACTTCTTCAAGCTCTCGGCAATGCAGGAAAAACTACTCGAGGTTTATGACAACCAGCCCGATTTTGTCATGCCGAAGTCTCGGTTGAATGAAGTTCGGAGTTTTGTTGCCGGAGGTCTTGACGACCTCTCTATTTCACGCACCAGTTTCAGCTGGGGAGTGCCTGTGCCCGGTGCCGACAACCACGTTATGTATGTGTGGATCGACGCTCTTACAAACTATCTGACGGCAGTGGGCTATCCCGATGAACAGTCGGATGATTACCGTAAGTATTGGCCCGCCGATGTTCATATGATCGGCAAGGACATCCTGCGTTTTCATGCGGTATATTGGCCTGCATTTTTGTTGGCGGCTGACTTGCCGCTGCCGAAACGTGTGTTTGCGCACGGTTGGTGGACAAATGAAGGCCAGAAGATTTCGAAATCACTCGGTAATGTCATTGACCCTTTTGATCTGATTGGTGTGTTTGGACTGGACCCTGTGCGCTTCTACCTGCTTAGGGAGGTGCCATTTGGTAATGACGGGGACTTTTCGCAAGCTGCCTTCGTTCAGCGTTGCAACGCGGATCTTGCAAATGGTATCGGCAATCTAAGCCAGCGCACCCTTTCCATGATCTTCAAGAATTGTGATGGTGCCCTTCCTCAGGTTGGGGAATTAACCAATGAAGACAAGATATTACTGAATAGTATTGATGTATTAATTGATGAGGTGCGCAGTCATTTTGACCGACAGGCGTTTCACAAAGCGTTCGAGGCAATCTGGAAAAAAGCTGCTGACGCAGATGGATACATCTCGGTGCAGGAACCCTGGAAGCTGAAGAAAACTGACCCTGTACGCATGCAAACCGTTCTCTACGTTTTAGCAGAATGTATTCGTCAATTGGCGATCCTCATGCAGCCCATCATGCCGGAATCCAGCGCAAAAATCCTCGACCAGCTCAAGGTCAAAGAACGTACGTTTGACCAGCTGGGAGAAGGTGGCCGGTTGAAGCCTGGTGTTTCTATTGACAAACCAGTGGGCGTTTTTCCACGCTTGGAGCTGCCAACTGTCGTAGAAGAGGGTGAGGGATGAGCAGATTCGACTATATCGTCGATAGCCACTGCCACCTCAACTATAAGGGACTTATCGAAGAGCAGGAAGCAGTCGTCGCCAGGGCCCGAGCCGCTGGCGTAGGCTGCATGCTGGCAATCAACACCAAACTCAAGGAATACGACCAGATCATTGACATCGTTGAGCGGTATGATGATGTGTTTGGGAGCGTAGGTATTCATCCGCATGAGGCGGAAAACGAGCCGGGCGTTGCGCTTGAGGCGCTTTTGACCAGAGCCGAACACCCCAAAATTGTCGGAATAGGAGAAACCGGTCTCGACTATTATTATGACAATGCACCGCGTGATATGCAGCAGGTCAACTTCCATGCGCACATTGAGGCGGCACGGGAAACCGGACTACCGGTTATTGTTCATACTCGGGACGCCGACGAGGACTGTGTCTCTATTCTGACGGAACAGATGAAAAAGGGTGTTTTCCCGGGCGTCATTCATTGTTTCACAGCAAGCCAATATTTGGCGGACGCGGTGCTCGAGCTCGGGTTTTACATTTCGATTTCCGGTATTGCGACATTCAAGAGTGCGCGGGACCTTCAGGCCACAGTGAAAACCGTCCCTCTTGACCGGCTTTTGGTGGAAACCGATGCGCCATTTCTCGCGCCTGTGCCTCATCGGGGGAGAACGTGTGAGCCTGCATATGTCATGGACACAGCGCGCTTCGTTTCCCAGTTGAAAGAAATTGAATTTGATGAGTTACGGCATCAAACCACCAAAAACTTCTTTCAGTTGTTCAACAAAGCGTCTCCACCGGCGCAGGCAGGCCCCGCGTGAAGCTCACTATACTTGGATGCGGCACATCGGGCGGTGTTCCCAAAATGCCGGAATACTGGGGTGCCTGTGATCCAGGTAATCCTAAAAATCGCCGCAGGCGGGCGAGCGTGCTGGTCGAAGAAGGCGACACCGGTGTCCTGATCGACACCACGCCGGATATGCGGGAACAGATGCTTTCGGCTGGCGTACGATCTCTTGATGCGGTGTTTTATACTCATGATCATGCCGATCATGTTCACGGCATTGATGATTTGCGGGGCTTTTTTCACGCCAGTCGAGCCAAAGTGCCGGTTTACGGCGACGCACAAACTCTCGAATTGCTTAAAAGGCGCTTCAGCTATGTGTTCAAGTCGCAGGATGGTTATCCGGCGATATGCTCTGCACACACTCTCAGCGGCTCAAAAACGGTTGGCTCCATCACCATGCAACCCTTTGAGCAGGGTCACGGTAGCGGCATTAGCCTGGGTTACCGATTCGGCGACATGGCCTACTCCACAGACCTCGACCGCTTGCCTGAATCTGCCTTCGATGTTCTTTCTGGTGTGAAGGTATGGGTTGTTGATGCGTTGCGCTATCAGCCTCATCCAACCCATTCACACCTTGCCCAAACCCTTGATTGGATTGAAAAAGTCCAGCCAGAGCAGGCGGTGTTGACGCACATGACCTGGGATATGGACTATGAAACGCTGTTGAGGGAATTACCGCCTGGTGTTGTGCCAGCATACGACGGTATGGAAATCGAGATATAGATATCGCTATACTGTAACCTAACAGAAAACATGCGACACCAAGTAAGCGGAGACCGGTGTGTCAAAAGAGCCATGGCGTGTTCCCGACTATGACCCTGAAAATCGACAGGGCAAAACGAAGAACATGCAACATCGCTCGGCGAAAGAGCTTCATTACGGCGGTCACACCCGGCCTTTGACCCGGTTGATAGCGTTCATCTTGGGCATGGCGTTATTGTTGTTCGGTCTTTCTCTGGCATTTCCGGTGACCGGCGGGGTGGACCCTTATCTCGTTCGGGCAATGATAATCCTTTTTATTTTTGGCGGAGCTGCGGCATTCTGGAGCCGCTCAAGCTTGCTAAGATTGTTTAAAATTGCCGGCGTTTGGGCGCTGGTTGTCGTCGCAATTTCAGGCTTTTATCTCTATCAGTCCGATTTCGGGGATCGCTTCATGGCATCGCTGGATCCGGCTGGCGTGGTCTCAACAGGGGACGAATTGATCGTTCAGCGAAGTCGTGACGGGCATTTCTGGCTGCGCGCCCGTTTCAATGGTGTCCCGCTGCTGATGATGGTTGATACAGGCGCCTCAAATGTTGTTCTCAGTCCTGATGATGCCCAGAAAATCGGCCTCAGTTCCAACCAGTTGAGTTTTACCGGTCGGGCGGACACTGCAAATGGTTCAGTTTCATTCGCCCGCGCGACAGTAACCAGTGTGGGGATTGGCGACCAAACCTATTTTGATGTGCCGGTTACCGTAAATGGGGCTGATATGCAGGGGTCCCTGTTGGGGCTGGCCTTGCTGGATAGGTTTGCGAGTGTCGAGTTCAGGGGTGACACGCTAATTCTCCGGCCATAGTGCCGAAAAAAAACACCCCGGAACCGGTCAGGATGCCGCTGCCATTCGTCTGGTGTCGGCCTTGTCAAGAATTTGCAGCTTTCGATCGTCGCTGGCCAAGCGCCATTCACCGATCTCTTCCCGGCTTCTGAAGCATCCAACGCACAAAGTGCCCGTGGCGTTTAGCTGGCAGACTTTGATGCAGGGACTGTCTATGGTTGATTGTGTCATGGCCATTTTCTCATTGCATCACCTGTCTAATGCAGCAGCGACCAAAGTCAACACTTTGTACTGGCATGATATTTTGGCATTTCATGACGGAATGACATTTCCATAACGAACTCGTGTGTCGGCTTGAATTCAGTTTTTGCAAGGCACTCGGATATTAGTGCTGTGTTCCAACAAGGGCAGGGCATGATGCAAAAGAAAAACGACGATATTTCATCCCGTATTTGGCGTGGCCGCAGTGAAATTTCTGTTCTCGGAATGGGTTTTACGTTGCCGGGTGCGCCCGTTTCAACAAAAGAACTCTTGGCGAAAATGACGCGGGTTTTTGATGTCGATGTCGAGAGGCGCGGCCAGATCTTCGCTGAAAAGCTCAACGTTCGACAGCGGCATATTTGCCGGGACTTCGTCTACAGGATTGAGGGGCCTAAAAAGGGGTTTAGAAATCCGGACCTGGCGGCGTCAGCGGTTAGAAAAGCTCTTGATGAAGCTGGGTTGGACGTGTCGGATATTGGGTATCTGATCGGCCATACGGCGACACCTGCGATGCCGATACCATCCAATACCTCACTGGTGGCTGACGCGCTCGATTATGACGGGCCGCACATGGAACTGCGTCAGGCTTGTACTGGTTTTGCAAACGCACTTGTCGTGGCAGAGGGCCTTCTGGCTGCGGAAAATGCTCAACCGGTGGTTATCGTTGGCTCAGAGACGGGTTCCACCTTTTTTGACCCCGCAAGGCTGGCTGATGACACTGGGCAAATCGTGAATCTGGTTCAAATGGGTGATGGTGCGGCGGCTGTCGTGCTGGCGCCTCATAAAAAGTCTGAGTCGGAAAGACACGGCACGGGGGTGTTATCGCGCGCTTTCTACGGCCAAATCGGCAACCAACGAGAACCCGGGTTTAGCTTGTGTCACGGCGGGTCAGACTGTCCTTCGTCACCGGAAGGCGTGCTGGAATTCTCGCACGCGTTTGCCGATGTTCGAACCAACGGCCCCGAGTTGTTTGTTGCGGGCTTAAAGGCTGCTGCAGCGCAACAGATTGATATAGAGGCAGTAGACTACATCCTGCCGCATCAGGCCAACGGTCTGATGGATGTGTTGATGGAGCAACATATGGGCATAGACCGGAAACGCGTCGTGGTGAACGCAGACAAGGTTGGCAACACAGGTTCTGCCGCCATCTGGCTCGCGCTGGCGATGAACCGATCGGCAATGAAACCGGGAGAAAAGCTTCTCGCTCTGGGCGCGGAAGCGACAAAATACATGTTCGGCGGATTTTTGTATCAGCATGGTTCATAACAGTAGAAAATCGGCTGCTTTGGCTGAGGTTACGGGCGTTTACAAGCTGTTTGACGGCGGGCGAGGGGTGAAACCAACTTCGTTCGAGGTAAGGAAGGGCGAGCTCCTTGGTCTTGTCGGCGCCAATGGTGGCGGCAAGACGACCATTCTGAGGATGCTTGCTGGTCTTCTGGCACCCGAGGGCGGTGAGCTCTCTGTCCTGGGCCATATTCTGCCATCAGCCAAGCGCGCCCTGCGTCAGGACATAGGCTATGTTGCGCAGTCACAGTCCCTCTATCAAGACCTGACGGTGCGGGAGAATCTGCTCTTTTATGCCAACAGCCACAACCTCGCGAGTTCCGGCCAAAAAGTGGAGGATGCGCTAGAGCGGTTCGCGCTGCTTCCCTTTGCGGGTAGCCGGATAAATAACCTGTCGGGAGGTTGGGCACGTCTGGCGCAGCTGGCTGCCAGTTTGTTGCACGCACCGCGGCTTTTGTTGCTCGACGAACCGACCGTGGGGCTCGATGCCGCCACACGTGCTGATCTTTGGGCGCATGTTCGGCGTTATGCTGGTTCGGGTTCGGCTGTGGTGGTTGCGACCCACGACCTCGATGAGGCTAGCAGGTGTGATCGCATTCTTTATTTTGCGGACGGCGACTTGCAGGTAAATGGGTCACTTGTGGAGGTAATCGTTGCCGCCAATGTATCCACTTACATTATTAAAAATAATGAGTTAAGAAATTTACCTAAAGTACTAGTTAATCATTCTGGCTTGTGCTCGCTGAATGATGAGCGCGGCAGTTTGCGGGCGGTTGTTTTGCAGGAAAAGGCGGTAGAATTTCTCGGCTTGGCTGAAACCTGCGGTGTGTCGGTTTCGCTTGTGCCGTCGACGTTAATTGATGCCAGTACGGCCTTCCACCGGCGGAGGCTCACCGATGACTGACCATGGACCATTGTTCTCGTTTCGCGAGACATGGCGGCGCATTCTGGCCGTTGCATTTGTCGAAGGTTTGCGTCTCCTGCGTGACAAAACAAGTTTTTCGCTGATTGTTGCTGTGCCGGTCATGCAGATCATCCTGTTTGGTGCTGCGGTTAACCTTGACCCGAAGAATGTTTCACTTGCTGTTGTCGGAGGTAGCCCATCCACGCAGCAGTTGGTTGCACAAGTATCTGAAAAAACAGGGTATTTTAGCTCAATCCAGCTTGGCGTCGAACCTGAACAGGCAACGGACCTGATCGCACGGGGACTGGTGAGCGTTGTGATCGAACTACCAAATGATGCCGCATTTTTTGACGACAAAGTATCGGATGACCTTGACGGCACAACCACCGTTTTCATCGATGGATCGGACGCTGGTGCGGTTGCGCCTGCGCTTTCAGCGCTGCAGCGCGAGATGTGGCGACAGGTCGCACAGCGTTTGGCGGAGGAGGCCGACCTTGAGGGCCTGACACACTCACGCCAGCAGGTTGAAACGGTTTGGCTGTACAACCCCGAGCGTGACACCACATGGACCCTGTTGCCGGGCCTGCTCGGCGTAATTGTTATGATCAGCATGCTGATGCTTGGCGCGCTGTCGCTGGCACGTGAGCGCGAGCAGGGCACCTGGGAAGCACTTTTGATGATGCCAACCACCGCGGCGGAGGTGTTGGCAGGCAAGGTTTTTCCATACATTGCTATCGCTTTTGTGCAGGTCATCCTGGTAACGGTGTGCGCGACCATAGGCTTTGGTCTTCCCTTTATGGGCTCTGTTCTGCTTTTGCTTGTCGGAACGCTGCTGTTTGCTTTTGCCCATCTGGTGCTTGGGTTTCTGCTATCAGCCGTGGTTGAAAACCAGATACAGGCGCTGCAGGGCGCCGTGGCGTTTTATTTGCCGTCAATGTTGCTTTCGGGGTTTATGTTTCCCTTCAGTGGCATGCCCGGTTGGGCGCAGGGTGCAGGCAACATGTTACCGCTCACGCATTATGTACGTTTTGCCCGCGACATCATGCTGAAAGGCTCGCCCGGGGCTGAGGCTGCGGGTTTTCTGGCTCCCATTGCGCTGTTCGCCCTTGTTGCAGGCCTGATGGCGCTAGTTCTGTTCCGCCGTCGCCTGGACTAACGGGCTCAACGGTCATTAGAGAGTTTTAACATCGGAAACATGCGCTCAGACCATCCACCTTCCAGCGATCGGATGAGCGCCTGCATTTCGCGCTCTGCGGTCGCGCAGGCCGCCTTAAAGCCGGGTAGGGCATGTTCTAGCGCCTGTACCTGCTCCAAGTAGCGCGCTGAGGCTTTAAGGTCCGCCAAAAGCCGTTTCTGGTCTGATTTCATGGCAACATCCATCTTAGTGTAGGAAATCAGGTTCAGGCCGGAGCGTCGCACCCGGCGAGCGGCGCGGTCAACGTAGGGTTCCTGATCACCCTTCAAGATCACCAGCCCGCTTAGATAAAGCATGCTGACAGCCTGTTTATAGGCTCCATACGGATTATTGAGCCCGGTGAAACCTTCAGTCATTGGCGGCATCCAGCAGCGCGATGTGCCCGGCATAGAAATGATGTTCATTGCCTGTATAGCGTGCCTGGTGGCGGTCGATTTCCGCCCTGAGAGCGCTCAGGTGCTCACTTTCGGCACTCAGGGGATACAACCCGGCCACAAGCGTGCTCAGATGTCGGCGCATCAGGCAAAGCTGGTGAAGGTGCGTGGCAATTTCTTCAGCGGTGAGTTCCTTGCGGAAGCCTGTGTGGCGTGTACGTCGGTCCATAATGCTCCTTTAAACAATAAGAACCTCGACCCCGTTCGGAGTGTGGCAAAAGAACAAAAGAAGAACAACAGTGTAAATACACAGGTTTTGGTTGCGTCAGATATGAGCAGTTTGGTTCGGCAGTATATTAAGGTCTCTCAAGTTGAAGTGATATCTCATCACCGCGTATTGGAGCAGAAACCATTTGAGCATAACCACTCAACCATCACTTCATAGTATCCTTCAGCGTAAGGAATGTTCCAATAGTCTTTGCTCCGTGGCTCCAGGTAACCGCCGGTCTTGCTCATTCTTAAATTATGGTCTGCACCCTTAAATACTTTTACCGACAACTTTGAAGGTTCGTTCGCGCCTATTGTGCTCTCATAGAGCTCTTTAGTTTTTCTCCAATCGACATTCCGATCATTATCGCCGAAAATTGCGAGTACCGGGCTTGATACAGATTTAAGAACCTGGTCAAAATCAGAAACAACAATTGGTAACCCGTTTTCGTCATCAAAGAGGTGACCTTCAGACATATATTTTTTCTGATTCCTCAAGTACATTTTGTGTGCGGCTTCATACGCGTCAGTACCGGGTTCGTGGTCGTCAAATTGCTGCCCAGAGAGCTTCTGCACCATTTCATTCTTCCGAAATGCACGGGTGGTGCCCAAATATTGCTCGTAAGATCCACCCGAGTTGAAGAGTAGATTTCCATCAATCCATTCATTGTAAACTGTGTCTATTTCCGAAGGGGAATAACCCTCCAACTCCAGATTTGATCTGAGCAGATAGCCCCAGTTTTCATAGGCATCTGTCCCGCTAACGGAAATCCAGAAACTTACGTTCGGTTCGCGACTAATCGCAACGGGTGCAATCCAGCCGGCACGACTGAAGCCCATCAACCCTATGCGATCTGATCCGGGTTCGTTGCTCTTTTTCAGCGCAGCGATCGCGGAAACAACTTCGTCAGCGCTACTCTCAATTGGTTGATTTATGTCGAATTCACCCTCGCTTTTGCCACAGCCGGGCTTATCCCATGTAAGAACAGAAATGCCTTTGCTCGTAAATTTGGAACGGATCTGGCGGTACCAGTCGCCTTTCACCACATTCGTTGGGCCATACCCGTGGACCATGACAACGATGGAGGTGGTGTCGTTGTTTTCAGGGCGGCTGATAATACCATTTAGGCTGGCGCCTGAGGATATAAACGAAAATTCCTCTGTAGAATAACCGGGCGACGCCGTAGCACCGAATGAAAGGAGGGAGATCAGAACTAATATACTGCCGCGGATAAAGGTCTTAATGCTCATCGCTTTGTTTACTCTGTGTCGCTTGTTTTTGTTTTCTCGTGCCATTTTACATTTACGAACAACACCGCGTTATCGACGCAACGAAGTTCTATATAAATGTATGCTGAGCGTGGCGACAAGACCAGCTGCAACGACGTTGTTGATTACAACTATAGCTGACGACAGCTGTCAGTGGCCATTAAGTCTGGCAAACAAACATGCGGTATTTTGTGGCCCCGACATACAGAACCGCAAACACTGACGGGTTAAACTCTGACTATAGTCCTTAAGGCGTCACTAATTCTATCCAGATTTTCCTGGACAGAATTAGTGACGTGAAGATGATCAAAGGCGCAGTTTTCACTTTGAGCCTGCGGTATGCTGTGGGTCAATAAAGAGCAAATGCGTTTGATTGCTTTTGCCCCCATGCAGATGTGCCGAAGAATTGGGAATGCTCAAGGCCTGCTTTTCTGTTTCTCGCCATGCATACTAATATTTGTATCATTCCATGTCAGAATGACCTGTTAGGATTTTGGAATAGTTTTGCATGAATGCAGAAATCGAGTATCCTGACGTTTGCTCAGGCAGAACCGCAGCGAAAAGCAGATGCGCCCGAAGTCAAAACACCTTGAAAGTTTTCGTGAAATTATGCGGACCGGTTCGGTTACCGATGCCGCCCGCAATTTGGGCCTCACGCAGTCGGCGGTTAGCCGGCAGCTTGCGCAGCTGGAAGACCAGTTGGGTTTGGAGTTGTTCTTCCGGGACAAGGGCAGGCTCACGCCGTTGCCGGAAGCCGTCGAGCTCTGTGAGGAAGTGGACCTTGCCCTTTCCAGTTTCGACCGGATTGAGTTGCTGGCGGAAGATCTCCGCAACCTCGCGAAAGGTCAATTGCGGGTGGTAGGCGTGCCGAGTTTTGTAGAAGGCGTGCTGGCAGGTGCGATTTCAAGTTTCCTCACAGCCTATCCTGACATCAAGTTCATAGTCGACTCCAGGAATCACCAGACGATTGTCGAACAGGCCGTTTGCCGGGCGGTTGACTGCGCTTTTTTAAAGCTGCCGATTTCGCACCCTAACTTGCTTGTTGAGCCCATTGTATCCGCAGGCACAGTCTGTGTGATGCGAAAAGGCCATCCGCTTGAAGGGAGGAAAGCGATCACGCCGCAAGACATGAAGAACGAACCACTAATCCTGCTCGGCAAAGGCAAGACATTCCAGCGACAGATCAACGATGCCTTCCGCGAAGCGCAGGTCGGTATGAATGTGAAGGTCGAAACCCATGCGATCGGTGCCTCCTGTGCGTTAGCGGCTCAGGGTATCGGTATTGCATTTGTCAATGAATTGATGGGGCGTACTTATAGGGGGTTTGGCGTCAGTTTTGTACCTTTCAGGCCGAATATTGAACACAGATACGCCTTTGTCGCCTCTTCCCAGATCCCCATGTCCCGGGCGGCAACCGCCTTCTTCAGCCATTGCAAGGCCTACTTCCGTCGCAGCCCGTAAAAAGCATTCGCTCTTGGAATGAAGATTTACAAAAACTTCATGCTGTTGCGGTCCGGCTCCAACAGTTCCACTTTCCAGTGAGAAGATGTGTTTGCCAAGGACAAGAGCCATGAACATACAGTCGACCAAAATTGCCCATAACGCCAAGCAAAAAAACTGTATTGGCCCCCTTCGTAGGTTTGAGGTTTCTGTGTTCAATAAGGACGTAAGGGCCTGCCTGAAAGACAATGAAGATCATCCTGTCTACAGCGAGCGCTGGTGCGATGCTCAAAAAACCATCCTGTTGGCGCGGGATGAGGCCGATCTGGCCACGAAGGTCCGCGCGCATTTTCCCGTTGAGGCGGGTTTTGTGGTTGAAAATATCATCGAACGGCGGCACCCCAGCTCTTAGCGGCAAATTGAAATGGGGACGGACCATTTAACTCAGATAAGTCTCTGCGATGGTCGACATATCTATATCCCATGTTCACAATTCTACCGCAAGGCGTGCCAACATCACGCCCCTTTGATTGCCGAACTGCCTAAAAACTGGAAAGCCGCAACCTGATTGCGCGCCCGGAGTAAACTCATTTCTTCTTATCGTGTGTTTATTCGTCTGCTTCATTCAGGCGGGGGCAGAACCAGAGAAGAGCTAAACTTTCCTACTATTTATGAATTTTGAGAATGCCTTTGAAGTTTTTTTTCATGATATTGAATGACAGGCCTCCGAATGCCTAGGCTCACAACAACCGCGATTGGCACACCGACATGTGCGCTGGCGGTTTTTTGGGAGGAACCAACAAAATGAAACTAATTCAGAACAAATCTCGTGTTGCGACACTCATGCTGGGAACCATTATTGGTTCGGGAGCATTTGCATCCGTCTCTTTTGCTCAGGACCAGAATACCGCTGAAGAGCTTGAGGAAGTGGTTGTCACTGGCTCTCGCATTCCCCGCAAAGACATTGTAGCCAACAGCCCTACGAGCGTCATTTCCAGTGAAGAAATCTCTCTGGCAAATGTCACAGAGATTGATCAAATTCTGGCAGCACTGCCACAAACAGTGGGCAGTAACGGCCCATCCACCAACAACCCTGGTACCGGGTCAGCGACAGTCGATTTGCGCAACCTGGGCACCGTGAGGACACTTGTGTTGGTAAACGGACGCCGGTTTGTCGGCGACAGTACCACCGGGGTTGTTGACCTAAACAATATTGCGCCCGCTCTTATCGAGCGGATTGAAGTCGTTACGGGTGGTGCTTCAGCCGTATACGGATCAGATGCGATGGCAGGGGTAGTCAATTTCATCCTTAAGGAAGATTTTGAGGGCCTGTATGCTGGCGCGCAGTATGGCATCACAGAGCGCGGCGACGCAGAACGCTATAATATTGACCTGTCTCTTGGAACCAATTTCGCGGACGGTCGCGGTAATGTGGTGATGAGTGCAAACTATTTCAAACGTGAACAGACCAATGCATCGGAGCGGGCTTTTTCAAGGGTCGCATTTGCCGAAGATACAGATGACAATGGCAACCCGATATTTGTGCCGGGCGGTTCGACAACCGTTCCTCAAGGCCGGTTCAATAGCAACACATTGGACAACCTTGGCATCCTGGACTCATTCGGCGCGCCAATTGGGTCCCTGGGTGTTCTCGCGACTGCTGACGGCTCAGCCCGAGCATTTGTAGACCCCGAAGACCGCTACAATTTTGCGCCCGACAACGCTCTCCAACTGCCGCTTGAGCGCTGGACGATTTCAGCTATGGGTAATTTCAAGTTTAACGATGATCTTAATATGTTTGCGGAAATGACCTTTGCAAACAATAGTATCAATCGTCAGTTGGCACCCACTCCGTTCTCAGAATCTGGCTTTGAATTTTCCCTGGCCAATCCTCTGATGCCTGACGCGTTCCGTGACGTGTTCGCGCAAATGGACACTGACGGCGACGGCATTGTCACATCAGGGATTCGCAGACGAATGACTGAAGTGGGCCCACGCATTGAAAACAGCACACGCAACCTATGGCGCATCGTTGCCGGGTTTAATGGTGAAATTGGTGCCGGATTGCAATGGGAAGTATTCTATAACTTTGGACGCTCGGAGGAAACCCAGCGACAACAGAACAACATTTCAATCTCCCGTTACCAACAAGGTCTGCTTGTCGATCCGGATGACCCAACGCAGTGTCTGGATTCAAGTGCCGGCTGCGTCGTTCTGAACCCCTTTGGTGAAGGCACTTTCACCCAGGAAATGGCAGACTTTGTCCGCGTCACTGCTTCCAACATCACAACCGTTGAGCAGCAGCAGGTTGCGGCAACCCTTGCCGGTGATGCGTTCAATCTACCGGCAGGTGCCGTTGGATTTGCAGCAGGTGCCGAATACCGCAAGGAAAACGCCAGCAATTTTAACGACAGCGTACTGAACTCGGGTGATATTGACGGCTTTAGCGGCGGCAAGGATACCGTCGGCAGCTATGACGTTAAGGAAGTCTATCTCGAGACAATTGTGCCGATCCTGGAGGGTGTTGCTGGTGCTCAGTACCTTGGGCTGGAGGCGGGCATCCGTTATTCCGATTATTCAACAGCAGGTGGCGTTACCAGCTATAAGATCGGCGGCGAATGGCGGCCAATCGAAGATCTGAAATTCCGGGGACTGTACCAACGTGCAGTGCGGGCACCAAACATCAATGAACTCTTTCTTGGAATTTCAAACGCATTCCCGAGCGCTGTTGATTTCTGCGACATCGCGCGCAATCCGGACAGGACCGACGCGGAGCGGTCATTCTGTATCTCTTCGGGAATTCCCGAGGCCAATATCGACACACATACACAGGACAACATTCAGATAGAAACACTGAACGGCGGTAATCCGAACCTTGAGGAAGAAACGTCCGATACCTGGTCGATCGGTTTCGTTTATACGCCGTCTGCATTGCCAGGATTCATTGTTTCGGCAGACCTCTACAGTATCAAAATCGACAACGCGATAGATCTGTTTGGCGGTGGCCTTCAGTCTACAATTGACGGCTGTCAGGCTGCACTTGATTTGAGCGATCCTTTCTGCGCCGTCCTTGCAGACGCGCGCGATGCCGATGGAGCGTTGGTTGACGTTGCTTTATTGAACCAGAATATTGCAAGCCGGGAAGCAAAAGGCATCGACTTTGCTGCCGCTTACAGCTTCGATGCGCTTGATGGAAATATTTCAGTCTCTCTTATGGGTTCGCGTCTGCTCGATTATATCATTCAGGGTAGCCCTTTTGTCGAGGCAAACAACTGCGCGGGTGCGGTGGGTGTCCGCACGATATGTGGACGCGCCAACCCTGATTGGCGGGTGACCGGGCGCATAACATACAGCCGCGACGCTTGGCGTGCTTCGGTCCGCCACCGCTACATTGGTGGCGTGACGGATGAGCGTGTCGCGCTTGGAACAACTGATCCGACCACCATTTTAAAACCCGAGATTAGTGCTCAACATTACTTTGACGCGACTGTCAGCTACGAGATCAGAGAGGGCCTGACCGTCTATTCGACGATTGACAACCTCTTTGACAATGACCCGCCTCTGATCGGTAACGCATCGCGCGGAAACTTCAACACCGACTCTGGTACCTACGATGTGCTCGGGCGACGGTTCTCGTTTGGCTTCCGTGCCAACTTCTAAGCACTGAGTGTGCGCCCCATCCGGTGGGGCGCACAAACCTTTTTACCTGAGGGTACTATTCCTTCTCCGCCCGTTTTCGACTGTTTGAAAAGTGAACGGAGAAGCCCCCAGACATGCCGGCCATTTCTTAATCATGCTTGACCAAATCAATGAAATTAATGTGCTGAAGGACGTCATGGTTGTTATGCGTGACGGCGTTCGTCTTGCCACAGATGTTTATCTTCCTGACCCCGATTCATGGCCTGGTGAAAGTAACAGCTGGCCTGTCTTGATGGAACGCACTCCATATGACAAGCGGGGTCTCAACCGCTCCGAACGGTCACTTGAGCATCCCGACCCCATGCGACGGTCCGACATTGCTCGCTGGTTTTCCGCTCACGGATACGCGGTTGTCATGCAGGATTGCCGGGGGCGGTATGGCTCAGAAGGTACGTTCTCAAAATATCTGAATGAAGCGGAAGATGGCTTTGACACCATGACCTGGATTACCAACCAGGACTGGTGCAACGGTAAAATCGGCACCTTCGGTGTTTCCTATGGTGCGCACACACAAATCTCTGCCGCCTGCCTCAATCCACCTGGTCTTGCCTGCATGTTTATGGATTCAGGCGGCTTTGCAAGCGCATATCATGGCGGTATCCGGCGTGGCGGCGCGTTTGAGATGAAGCAGGTAACATGGGCTCACCGGCACGCACTTCTCAGTCCCAAAACCAAGACTGACCCCGAACGGCGGGACGCGCTGGAAAATGTCGTACTGAGTGATTGGTTTCATGATATGCCCTGGTCCCCAGGGCATTCTCCCTTGAGTGCTGCTCCCGAGTATGAAGCCTATCTTTTCGAACAATGGCAAAACGGCAACTACGGGGCTTACTGGCGGCGGCTCGGGCTTTCCGCGCTTGAGCACTATTCCAATATCCCTGACATCCCTGTGATGATCCTGAACAGCTGGTATGACCCTTATGTTGCCACGTCGGTCACAAATTACACGGGCCTGAAGGAGGACCGAGACGGCCCGGTGTTTCTGACGATGGGTCCCTGGACCCATGGTCGACGCTCGGTTTCCTTTGCCGGCGACGTTGATTTTGGTGAAGAAGCGGTTTTCGAGCATCATTTCGGCCTTGATTACCTCCAATATCGCTTGGCCTGGTTTGACACGTGTCTTAAAGGAAAAAAGCATGAGCAGTTTGACGCAGGCAAACCGGTCACATTGTTCATTATGGGCGGAGGCAAGGGTCACACTGATGATACGGGCAGGTTAACGCACGGCGGTATGTGGCAGTCATTTGATGACTGGCCGATACAGAACGCCAGAATTATGCCGCTATATTTTGATCAGTCCGGCACCTTGAGCCGTCAAAGGCAAACTGAGCGTGAAGCTTTTCAGGAATATGTATATGACCCGCGGCAGCCCACGCCCACAATTGGAGGTGCCGTCACGTCCGGCGAACCGCTTATGTGCGGAGGGGCGTTTGACCAGCGCGAACAAGACAGATTTTTCGGTTGCGTATCGCCCGGGCGGGAGCTTCGAGACAGGCCGGATGTTATTTCTTTCGAGACCCAACCATTTGAGGAGGACCTTGTAGTTATTGGTCCGGTATCCGCCAAGCTTTGGGTCTCTTCGAGTTGCCCCGACACGGACTTTGTTGTCAAACTGCTCGATGTTCATCCACCAAACACGGACTTCCCTGAGGGATTTGCGATGAATGTAACCGATGGTATTCTGCGTGTGCGGTATCGCGAAAGCTGGGAGGAGCCGACATTGCTTGAACCGGGGGAAGTTTACGAAATCGAAATCGAACTGTTCGCAACAGCGAACCTGTTCAAGAAAGGACATCGGGTGCGGGTAGACATTGCAAGCAGCAATTTTCCGCATTTTGATGTCAACCCCAACACGGGTGAGCCCGAAGGGGGCTGGACCACTACGATGCGCGCGAAGAACCGGATTTACATGGACGCCGAGCGTCCGTCCCGAATTCTGCTGCCTGTTGTGGAAAGGAAGTAAAAGGCCATGAGTATTGATGTTGATGTTCATAAAGAAGAGATGACAGCTCAAAAAACGGCGATCGTTGCCAAGGCTCATGCAAGAACCAAAACCACCAACCCCATTGTGATATTGCTCGGTATTCTGTTTCTGGCCATGCTCCTTACGTTTGTGATCGATTCAGGCGCGTTTGAACGTGATGGCACTCTGGTGGTGCCGGGCAGTTTCGAGGTGATCGAAAAGAACCGGTCGCCAGCAGCGCTGTTTGCGCTGCCCGGCGACCCGGAAGCGGGGAGTGCGCGGCCGGTCGGCCTCATCGGCACAATGATGGCGATCCCAAAAGGGCTCGAACGAGCATCAGGCCTCATTTTCATGGTGTTGATCATTGGCGGAATGTTCGGAATTCTTACGCACACCGGTGCGATCGATGCAGGGCTTGAGCGCCTGTTGGCGCTTTTTAAAGGCAACATGTATGTGCTGGTGCCCGGCCTGATGGTGCTGTTTTCAGCCGGCAGTACGTTTCTGGGGCTCGCCTCCGAGTATCTGCTGATTATTCCAGTCATGGCCGCCCTTGCAGAACGGCTGGGCATGACCAGGATCATTGGCCTGGCCATCGTCACGGTTGCGGTGAAAGTCGGTTATCTAACGTCGGTGACCAACCCCATTCCGCTTACCATTGCCCAGCCGTTGGTCGGACTGCAGATATTCAGTGGTGCGGGTGTGCGGTTCGCATTTTATCTGGTTTTCCTCCTGGCCGGTATTGCCTTCATGCTCGCCATGGTTCGGCGCGCTGGTTTTGTGCGCGATGAGGTGGTCGAATTCAGCGCGGAGCGTCTGTCGCTGCGCCATACCATAGCTTTGGGTACGCTTGTGGTGGGGGTTGCTATTCTCGTCTATGCCTCCAACCGGTGGCAGTGGCATCATGATGCTTTGTCAGCTTACTATATCGGTCTCAGCATCGCGTTGGCGGTGGCGAGTGGACTCAGACCAAGCGAAACGGCCGAAGCCTTTGTCTTCGGCATGAAGAAAGTGCTGATGGCGAGTATTCTGATTGGGGTAGCGACTGCCGTATCTATCGTCCTTGCCGAAGGCCGTGTTCTCGACACGGTCGTTCACTCCCTTACCGGCATGATTGGCGATGGCAGTGCCGTGGTTGCGGCACAGGGTATGTTCATTTCGCAGCTCCTGCTCGATTTCCTGATCCCGAGCACGTCTGGACAGGCCGCTGTCAGCATGCCGATCCTTGGACCCATCGGGCAGCTGTCAGGCGTCCCCCAGCAAACGACTGTGATGGCGTTCCTGTTTGGTAATGGCCTCACCAACATGATTACGCCAACGTCCGGCACCTTGCTAGCCTATCTTGCAACAGCGCGTGTCGGATGGGGGAGCTGGGCGAAGTTCATCTTCCCGCTGTGGCTCCTTTTTTCCGTGATTGCGATGATCCTGTTGACGATTTCCGTCGAGATCGGATTTTAGCGGCTGGATAGGCTTGCATAAAGTTGGCTTAAGATGCTGAAGAATTGAATGGCTGTTGCTTCCTGGTCGACAGCTGAATTGTTTCAAATGTTCTAGCAGTTTCAATATTCAAGGGTACCGCCCCCTGAGTTTCATCTACCAAAGTCCTGAGTTTCTATTTACCCCACCTGATATCACGGCGCAAAAAGATGTAGGGCGACAGCCGGTACGAGAGGCCGCAATCAACAGTTTGCAGCACAATTACGCCGGCTCGATGGTTACCACTGTAGTGGTCGATGGCGGCGGCGTATCGGGCACAGCTGCGAGAACAGATGTTGCTTTTGCATCATTCAAAGCCTGCGATGACTTAAGAGTGGTCTTGTGATGCTTGTCAGAGTAGAGGCAAATCGACCTGTTTTTTGCATCATATTTGAACGGCGCTTTATCGGGCTCCAGAAAATTAAAGTGCTTACGTTCCTCACTGTGACAAAGATAGACGGGATTTTTGTTGTCACCCGATCTCTGGTTGACCGGAAAACCACCGTCACCGGGTTGCACAATTATTTCCGGTACAGTTGAAACGGTGTCGTTGCTCGCGGGGCCGTGCGCCCGCACAACCACAATGGGGCGTCCCAACGCAGCTGCAAGGCTAAACACTGTAAGATCGCCCAAATGATTATTCCAGTGCCCTCCGGTTCGAAGGTATTTGGCATATTCCTTCAGAAGCGTCTTATAGAGCGCCAGCTTGTCTTGCGGGTTTTTATCCGCGTCAAAGTCCGGTCTGCTCTTGAGGGTCCGGAGCACGTTGGGTTTCGTCATCAGATTGATCTGGTTCTTTGCGCGTTTCCTATTTTTTTTTGTTGCTTCGGGCGTCAAAATAAGCGATTGGAACAGGCTGTCATTAATCTGCGACGGACTCGTCAAGGTGGCCTCAAACCTGTCGATCTGCTGGGCTACCTGGAACCGCAACAAAGCCCCTTCCTGATCAAATCCGCGCGCTCTTTGTTTTTCCGTGGCTGCGGAGTTTTCCGCCATAATATACCCTTGCGCCGCGTTGAAGGCACAATTGCCCTGTGCTCCGTTCGATTTCTGGATCAACCCGGCAACTTGCACGCCCGGTGCAACCACCGCATTCGAGTGTTGCCACACCCTCTTTGGCATCCGCTTCTTGTTGCCCGCGATCTGGGCACTCTTCCGGGCCTCACAAATTGCCATCGCATCTTTTTGGGAGAGACACCCTTCTTGTTCAAACTCGCGGGCGAGAAAAGCTGCCATCGCGGCATCGCCGGACGCGCTCGCCGTCTTTGCAGATTTGATCTGCTCAACCACATTGGGCTTTGCCGAGCCAGAAGGCCCGGAGACGGCAATGGCAGGTGGTATGGCTATATTTGCAGCGGCCAATTGATCATTCCTTTCTAACTTTGTTATTGGACATATCGTCACAAATAGTGAAATAAATTTTCGCTATGCACCGCTTTGACAGATATTTTCTTCTGTTGTGATCAATTCTGCTGCAACCGCTTTGTAAACAGACAGCGCGTCAAGCTATCCCATGAGATGACCCAGGATGGCCGTCCTGTGAAAAACAAAGATGTGACCGCTGAAAGGCATTCACCGGGTGATTAGGTCATTTAAGGTCAACCAGGCTTCATTCGGTTTTTATTGTTGCTTGTTACCAATCGCGGACTCATTCGGGACAAGTTCGCGCGGCCGGGAAGCATGGCAAAGCCCACAGACCGGGACCGGGCTCACGGACCATGGCACAGACCACGATGACGACACCAAAGAGGCCAGAACAGCGGCCCAACGGCCTGCATTTCCTGTTTTTTTGGCGCCTGCAAGGTATGGGCTGAGCCGGTAGGGCGCGGACGGACGCCAACATTATGAGGAGCTGGCTTGCAACAATAAGGACCGAAGACGCAAGCGTTCGGAAAAGTCCGACTTTCCTGGCCCGGTGTGGCCCATGGAGCGCGGAAGAAAACATATTTTACGATAAGCAGCTTTAGAGGGAGTTTTTGGTTGTCAGCTCAGTAAAGGGCTCTGCGTGGCTGAGATGTCAGCCTGCGAGCTACTGAAACGACCCATGTATTTAACCTCTAGCTATCGGACTATCTCATGACAAGTTTTTCTCCCACTCCTTCCTCCAAGCCTGACGGCGCGGCAAAGCATCCCATGCCCCTGTATCAGACCCCGTCACCTACAATCGCCCAGAGCTCACTCGCCAAAGGGTTTCTAGAGCAGCTCAAGACTACACAAAGCAAGACAAATGCCCTTCCGGATGATGTTTTGGCCACCGAAATCGACGAACCGGAAAAGGGATATCTTTCACCGTCGGAGACAAGCCGCTCCAACATAGCTCCCGATATCGATATTCTTGATCCCAATATTATCAAGGAAACCGGTGCAGAAAAGTATGCCCGGCAGGTTGGGGGGGCAGGGTGCCTCAGCAAACCTGTGGGTGATGAGGGTGATGATGATCCGGGCGACGGCAGCCTGCCGCCGAACGATAACAACACCTCTGGCGGACCAGGAGGACCTAATAAAAGTGGCGGTGCCGATGGAAAGAAGCCGCCACAGGACAATGATGATGACGGTGATGACAGTGATGATGTGCCGGATTATTACAAGGAGCATCCGAGACTGTTGCTTAAAAATCAGCCGGACCAGCCGTCTCCTCCCATCATTGGTATAGGCTGGACTGGTTGGGATGACTCTGAGACCTTGCAGGCATATACCAGGAACATAGTCCAAAACCTCAGGGATCAAAAATATGGGCCAATCCTCATACTGAAGGACACTTCTACAAAGGTCAGCGGCTTTGTAACGCAGAGCAATAAGTTATGTCTGGCACAATTGAACCGATACGCTCTTCGCGATCCGGCTATAGTGGAGGCGATGGATAAAGCCGACTTGAATCCTGCCAGAGACTTTGCCGCAATAACCATCAGCTACCTCCCAGAAAAAGAAGCTCCTGAAAATGACAACAAAAAATTGGATTACGGGGGTGTCAGGTTTATAGGCGGTCTTCATTTTTTTTCCACGGCCCATCGTTCCAGGCATCTTTACATGATTGGGGGAGGGCACGGACATGATGCGAAGCAGGACCTTCTGACACTTGACAAAAATATTCCAGAGAGACTCGACCAACCGCAAAAGCATCCAGGTGTGATCGGCTACAAAGCACTGACGGATGGCAGCGATCGAGTTTGGCTGGGGCGGGAAGACCTGAAAAACATCGGCAAAAACATCCAATTGAAGCTGCCGGATCAAAAGCCTGCCATTATTCAGATCACTCGCGCAGACTTTTTTCCAAAAGATAGTAAACAGATAGAACCCAGGGTTAATATTAACATCATGCCACACAGTGCGCAGTTGGCCGGGAAGATGGATGAATTTCATATACCAATGAATCCCCCGAGCGAGGTAAGGATTAATGCGGGAATCCCTGGTGATCAGTTTGCGGGCTGGACGATGAACGAGAAGGGCATTGTTGTGAAGGCTCAAGCGGATAAACCGGAAAACAATGACATCAACGATACTTCCTTGAACGACAATGACGTTATTGTGAAGGCTCAAGCGGATAAACAGGAAAACAATGATACTAAAGATATTTCCTTCCAATATATGGGGCAGGATCAGGAATATTTGAAACGCCATGAGGTGGTTAAATACAAAGATACCAGGTATGACGTTAATAATTACCATGCCTTTGTTCGCACCGACGTGGCACCGCTGTCGACCAGGGGCTTTGTCATTCCCGACAATGCAGACATTGTTCCAATGGGTGATGTTGACGATGAAAAAGAGGTTGTCCTCAAGACAAGCGGTGGACGGACAGACCTTATCGTTCCCGACAATTCAGACATTGTTCAAATGGATGATGTCGACAATGAAAAAGAGGAACTCCTCAATGCGGGCGATGGACGGACAGACCTTCTGAATGATGTAAACGCCTCGACGGCTCCGGTATATGCTCCGGTTGATCAGGATCCCGAAGACGAGCAGATGGAGCAGGATTCCGGAGACGAGTTAGAGATCATTGATTAGATTGTGTCTGAGCGAATAGCTCTGACCTTGTTCATCTTGTGCGGTTTGTCGAGTTTGTCTTGGTTGAAGTTTCAAGACAAAAGCTCTTGAACACGATTTATCGGGTGTTCGGCAATGGTGCCGAACACCCAGGTCAGATAGACCGTGAGCCGCTTGAGGCGTGTGATGATGTAGCGAATGGCTCCCGGCGGACTTGATGGGAGTTGTATTCGGTTGCTGCGATAAACTGCGGCGTAAGGCTTCAAGTAGGGCTTCCGCCGCACAGCAGTACCATTCTTTTTGGTCATTGATCCATGCCCACCTATTTCAAGCGGACACTTAGCCCATTTCTCTCGCACCAAAATATCGAGTCCATATCTGCCAAAAAAGGCGGAGTTTACCGGCAATAGTTAAAGGCGAAAAATGTATTTGGCGATGGGCCAGTAACTCTCGTGTGAGGCTTGTCATCCTTTGTTTTCATGACGAGATGGCAAATTTTTGTTGAAATTGGCGATATCCTGCATCGAGGTGCCTGCAAAGGTATGTGCTGAGCCGGTAGGGCGCGGGCTGCCGCCAACATTATGACGAGTTGGCTTGCAACAATAAGTATCGGAGACACAGGCGTTCGCAGAAGCGCACCTTTTGAGCCTGGCCCGGTATGCACCATGGAGCGCGGAAGAAAACATATTTTACGATAAGCAGCTTTAGACGGAGTTTTTGGCTGTCAGCTCAGTAAAGGGCTCTGTGTGGCTTAGATGTTAGCCTGCGAGCTACTGAAACGACCCATGTATTTAACGTCTAGCTATCGGATTATCGTATGACAAGTTTTTCTCCCACCCCTTCCTCTAAGCCTGGCGATGCGGCAAAGCATCCCATGCCCCTGTATCAGACCCCGTCACCTACAATCGCCCAGAGCTCACTCGCCAAAGGGTTTCTAGAGCAGCTCAAGACTACACAAAGCAAGACAAACGCCCTTCCAGACGATGTTTTGGCCACCGAAATCGACGAACCGGAAAAGGGATATCTTTCACCGTCGGAGACAAGCCGCTCCAACATAGCTCCCGATACCGATATTCTTGACCCCAATATTATCAAGGAAACCGGTGCAGAAAAGTATGCCCAGCAGGTTGGGGGGGCAGGCTGCCTTAGCAAACCTGTAGGTTCTGAGGGTGACGATGATCCAGGCGACAGCAGCCTGCCGCCGAACGACAACAACACCTCTGGCGGACCAGGAGGACCTAATAAAAGTGGCGGTGCCGATGGAAAGAAGCCGCCACAGGACAATGATGATGACGGTGATGGCAGTGATGATGTGCCGGATTATTACAAGGAGCATCCGAGACTGTTGCTTAAAAATCAGCCGGACCAGCCGTCTCCTCCCATCATTGGTATAGGCTGGACCGGGTGGGGTGACGCTGAGGCCTTGCTGGCATATAGCAACAGCATCGCCCAAAACCTCAAGGATCAAGAATATGGGCCAATCCTCATACTGAAGGACACTGCTTCAAAGGCCAGCGGCTTTGTCACGAAGAGTAATAGTTTACGTCTGGCAGAATTGAACCGATACTTTGTTCGCGACCCGGCTATAGTGGAGGCGATGGATAAAGCCGACTTGAATCCTGCCAGAGACTTTGCCGCGATAACCATCAGCTATCTCCCCGGAAAAGCTCCTGACCCCGACGTCAAAAAATTGGATTACGGGGGTGTCAGGTTTATAGGCGGTCTTCATTTTTATGGAGACCATCTTTCCAGGCATCTTTTCATGATCGGGGGAGGGCACGGGCATGATGCGAAGCAGGACCTTCTGACCCTTGACAAACAAATTCCGGAGAATCTCGACCATCCGCAAACGCATCCAGGTGTGATCGGCTACAAAGCACTGACGGATGGCAGCGATCGAGTTTGGCTGGGGCGGGAAGACCTGAAAAACATCGGCAAAAACATCCAATTGGCGCAGTCCAATCTAAAGCCTGCTATTATTCAGATCACTCGCCAAGACTTTTTTGCAGATCAAAGTAAGCAGATAGCAGTCAGGGTTAACAGGAACACCATGCCACACAGTGCGGCGTTGGCCGAGAAGATGGATGAATTTCATGTAGCAATGAATCCCCCGAGCGAGAGAAGGATTAATGCGGGAATCCCTGGTGATCAGTTTGCGGGCTGGACGATGAACGAGAAGGGCATTGTTGTGAAGGCTGAAGCGAACAAACAGGATAACAATGATACTAACGATGTTTCATTCCAATATGCGGGGCAGGATCAGGAATATTTGAAACGCCATGAGGTGGTTAAATACAAAGATACCAAGCATGACGTTAATAATTTCCATGCTTTTGTCCGCACCGACGTGGCGCCGCTGTCGACCAGGGGCTTCTCCGTTCCCGACAATACAGACATTGTTCAAATGGGTGATGTCGACGATGAAAAAGAGGTGGTCCTCAAGACAAGCGGTGGACGGACAGACCTTATCGTTCCCGACAATTCAGACATTGTTCAAATGGATGATGTCGACAATGAAAAAGAGGAACTCTTCAATGCGGGCGATGGACGGACAGACCTTCTGAATGATGTAAACATCCCGTCGGCTCCGGTATATGCTCCGGTTGATCAGGATCCCGAAGACGAGCAGATGGAGCAGGATTCCGGAGACGAGTTAGAGATCATTGATTAGATTGTGTCTGACAGATTAGCTCTGACCTTGTTCATCTTGTGCGGTTTGACGAGTTTGTCTTGGTTGACGTTTCAAGACAAAAACTCTTGAACACGATTTATCGGGTGTTCGGCAATGGTGCCGAACACCCAGGTCCAATAGACCGTGAGCCGCTTGAGGCGTGTGATGATGTAGCGAATGGCTCCCGGCGGACTTGACGGGTACTGTATTCAGTTGCTGAGGAAAAAGGCGGCGTTTACCCGGCAATAGCCAGAGACGGAAAATGTGCTTGGCGACGGACCAGCAACCTTCATGTGATGCTTGTCAGGTTTTGATCGAAAAGTTCAAACAGTGAGCGAAATACGAGACTTCCACAAATAGGTCTGTAGTACATCTTGATTGAGTGATTGATTCCCCAACGATCCTATATTGAGCCCTCCTGTCTGCAGGTTTTGAACAACAACCCAATCGTATGCCTCTCCAGGCTTCCCGCCGGGAGACCGGAGATTTTCCGATCATCAGGTGAAAAATGGAGATGTGGTGCGTGACTTCGTAGCATTTCAAAAACAGCTGATCCCGTTAAAGCACAATGGTTTGCTGCCTATTCATGAATAGAATGGAGTGACTGAAAAAAGTCATGAAGTTGATAGAATGCAATCTTTGGGAGCATCATAGATGAGACGTGATTTTCAATTTGGATTGTGATGGGCTCACTGTGTTTGTCATTCAAAAGATAACTGTGTGGAGCAAAGCGTTCAGGCGCGCTTCGGGATATTTTTCCGTTTATTGGCAGGGCCCCTTTCCGTAACGACGCTGGGTCGGGGCTTGAGCAGATCAATCCCGTTTCTGGTCAAAGCGAAGGATGCAACCGGGCGATTAACTGGTGCCTCCTGTATGGGAGGCAAGCTCTATAATTCCACGGTTTCAGACCTTTATAGAAAATTCCGGCAACTGAGACGTATCAAGATAGCAAGTGCTTTTTCACAAGCCTAAAAACACAATCATTGCCTTTTTTGAGCTCACCCGGAGGGGAAAGTGGGGACAGCGCAGGCCTCTATTCAATGCTGTTCTAACTCTTCCTACTCCCACTCAGGGCACCCTTTAGGGTGCCCTTTTTTTAGTGAATTTTGAGAATGACGGAATGCGCGTGGCGCATATGGTTGATCTGACTGAAAATACACCATAAAGGAGTGTTATCTCGCCTTTCGATATTGCGAAATTTCAGTTAGCGGCCGTTTCCCCAAAGGTACGAAATGCTGGATCGCGACCCGCCCCCGACGATGCTCTGATCGGGGCACTTTGCTGGCGAGCCTTAGGAATTGGTGAAGGCATGTGATTCAGAGCCAGGGCTTGGGCGGTTCGGAAATCATATCAGCAGTGACAAGAACCGAGAATGGCAACAACAGAGGACGTGGCAGTCGAATTGGCAATACAGGAGCTGGCTATTCTGCTGGATGTAACGATACCCCTGCGTGATAACTTCAAGTTAGTTGCTGATAGCGGCCTTCGGTGCATGTTTAACAACGTTGGTGCTAACTGGTTTCGTTGGTCCATATTGCTCCAGCGGACGCCGTACATGGAGCACGCCCTGTACCGATTTGAAAGGACGCATTGCCATCTGGAGCCATGCAACCAAAAGTTTATCGCACGCTGGTTCGTGGGAAATGTATGTGTTGTGATGATGCAGGGTTGTCGGGGGCATTATGCGCCGTTAGGCGTTCTTGCGAACTGTCCCGATGAAACCGAGGGTGAGTTCGATACCATCGACCGGATCACTGGTCATAATCGGTGCAAAGGCGGGGTTGGGAAGTTTGGCGTATCTTATGGCGCAAACACTCAGCTTGCCATGTGTGGTCTAAGCCTGCCCGGTCTTGTGTCGTATTTTGTATATTTGGGTGGATGTGCATATGCACATCATATTGGCATTCAGCGCGAGGAAGTGTTTGGTACCGTGGGCCAGCCCTTTTGGTAGGGATTAAGCCCTATAGAGCGGCAGCCGGTGCTTCCCTTGTGCAAAATTGATTCGAGAAACATCAACCAAGCCGCAGTTTATGAGTTTTGAAAATGTGTTTAGAATTGTTCAAATTGTCGCATATTTGTAGGGTTTGTCTCAGAAGAGCGTTAAACGCCACATGTAGAAAAAAAATATTAATCTACATAGATAAAATTCTTATTTCCGGTCTCAACTTGTTGCGAAGTTTTCCTTCTGTTGTTTTATTCAAACAACCAAAAGGAGAAATTTGAATGTGCTTGCAACTCAACAGGATTGTGCTGTTTGTCGCCGCTGTCGTCGTGTTTCATGCTGCTGCGGAGGCCACGCCACAATCGTCTATACAGCTTGATGTTGAGAAGGAAGCTATTTTGTGCCCCTTGGAAGCGGCGGAATACAGTCTTGCCGAGTTGTTGCCCAAAATCGCCCGACGTATGGGAAAAAGTGCGCTGGTGGACGACCGGGTCAGGGGATTTGTTGTTGGTCGGGGCGATTTTGTCGCCTGCTCTGATCTATTGGAATTTGTTGAGGCTGTTTTTGACCTTGTGATCTATGACGACGGCAAGGTCTTTCACGTTGCAACCACGGACAAGCTGGAAAGCGCAATCATAGAATTACCCGGAGGGAACTCAGCTTTATTCATTGGACAATTGAGATCCATGGGCCTTGTTCATGACGATCAATTGCCGAGGCCAACATCTGATGGAAAGGCCATCTATATTTCCGGGCACCCCCAATACATCAAGATTGTTCGCGATCTGGCAAACACCAAATACGTCGAGCACAACACAAAAGTAAAAATTCTGTTTGGAGGAAAGTAGCGAGCCCGGGTGAGACGCTCGACGGTAGAGGCCTACCTAGAAATTCTATTTGGAGGAACGTAGCGAACCCGGGTGTGAGTCGCTCGACGGTAGAGGTCTGCCTAGAGCTTGGATGTCATTAGTCTAAAAAAAGGTGCTGCATGAACATAACGATTAAAAAGCTGAAGTTCTTCATTGAGGTGTCACGTGCGCAAAACTTTACCAAGGCCTCTCAGAAGTTGGGCGTATCGCAACCAGCACTGACAATAGCAATAAACGACTTGGAAACTTCTCTGGGTACTAAGCTCTTCCATCGCAATCGGAGTCAACTTCAGCTTACGCCTGCGGGGCATGCGCTTTTTGAGCGGGCTTGTAAGTTAGTCGAAGAGTTTGAGGGGATCCCAGACGTGGTGCGACGCGGTGCAGACATGAAAGTCTGCCGGTTCGGCATGACCGCATCCAGCTTCATTACAATGGCTAATTTTGCCTATGACGCAGCTGTTGAGCAAAACTGCGATGAAATCGAGTTTCAGAAAATGGACTATGAGACCTTGCCCTATTCGGTTCTGAAAGGTGAGGTCCATTTCGGAATTACACCGAAATGCTACAGTATGGCGTCATTGAATCAAATAGACCTGTGGCAGGAAATTATAGGCGTGGCTTTCCCTAAAGAGGAGGCCGCGCGGTTAGCGGAAAGACCTACGACCTGGTCGCAATTGCGTAATATGGATCTGATTGTTCCCAGCAAAAATTCCTTCCTTGCTGAGGAGCTGAGCCGCCATCAGGTCTTCTCGCAAACGAAAGGCAATACTTACCTGACGGTGTGCAACATGAACTGGGGCACGAACATTGCGCGACAGCTTCAAAAACCAATCATCGTGCCATCCACAGTATACTTCAGCAGTTTGTCGGACGATTTCGAGTTTTTTGCGCTTGCCCAGCCGAAAGTCATTCGCCGGGTTTATCTCATCTACTCTGAAAAACACATGGCCAAAGGCAATCTGCATGCGCGAGTGGCGAATAACATCAAGTCATGGCTCTCCGGCAAGTCGTTCGTACATTTTCCCGAGAACAAGCCTTCGCCTGATCAGGCGATCTTCCAGTTGAAGTCAATGGGACGTCGCCGGGCACCCGATCCGAAGTGGGAGAATATAGGACAGATGGAGGGAAGTGCGCGCTCGATAGAGACGCGCTACTGATACGATGGAGTCCTTCGGTGTCCTCAAGCTAGTTTTTACGATGGCCTCCCTGGCCCTCGTACCGTTCCTGTTCGTCATGATCACCTGCTTCACCAAAATCGTGATCGTCCTCTTCATTTTGAGAAATGCCATGGGGGTTCAGCAAGCGCCTCCTAACCTCGTAATATATGGCATAACCTTTTTGCTAACCGTTTTTATTTGGATGCCGGTCGGTCAGCAGATTGCTGAGCGGATAGAGCAACAAGGTCCGTCGCTGGAGAGTATGGAGGGGTGGAAGACGGCGCTTGAACAGGCGACACCACCTGTGAAGGATTTTATCCGCCAATATGTCAATCAGGACGAACATCGGTTTTTTGCCCAGTCGGCTGCGAAACTTTGGAAGCTCGATGCGGAAACAGCGCAGATCGATGACCATATTCTCGTTCTGGTCCCGGCGTTTGTGATCTCAGAGCTGTCCGCAGCTTTTGAGATAGGCTTCATGCTCTATCTCCCCTTTCTGATAATCGACCTCGTTGTGTCCAACATTCTGCTCGCTATGGGTTCGATGATGGTGTCGCCGGTCATGATCGCCTTGCCAGTGAAACTTTTTATGTTTGTTTCTGTCGACGGCTGGTCGCGGTTGATGCAGGGCGTGATCGAAAGCTACGCAATCTAGTTGCGGGAGAGAGGAATGCCATGACCGAATATGACGCTATCAGCTACCTGGGACAAAAAGGCATGTATCTTATGCTGCTTGCATCGATGCCGCCGATCCTCGTTGGAACCGTCGCTGGTCTTGCCATCGCTGTTCTGCAGGCCCTTACTCAGATTCAGGAGCAGACCCTTGGCTTCACCATCAAACTGATAGGGGTCATTGTCGCAATCTTGATGTCTGCGTCGATGATGGGAACAGAGCTCACACGGTTCTTTATCGAAATATTCGCGGAGATCGCCCGCCATTAAAGGGCATGGGTCAGGAGAGAAGGCAATGTCTGTATTTCTAGCACGGCTTTCGCGTCAAACGGACTTGCTCCTCGCAATGCTATTCATCGTCATCATCCTGATGATGGTGCTGCCGTTGCCTGCGCCGCTTATTGATTTTCTGGTCGCAATCAATATCACTTTTGCCATCCTTATCCTGATCACTTCGCTCTATATTAAAAGCCCGGTCGAATTGTCGGTGTTTCCTTCGTTGCTGCTGATCGCAACTCTTTTTCGATTGGCTATTTCGGTCAGTACAACAAGGATGATCCTGCTGACCGCCGATGCCGGGGCTATTATCGAAACATTTGGTCAGTTTGTGATCCAGGGCAACCTCACGGTTGGGTTGATCATTTTTTTCATTATTACAATCGTGCAGTTCATCGTCATCACCAAAGGAAGCGAGCGGGTTGCAGAGGTGTCAGCGCGCTTCACACTTGACGGCATGCCAGGCAAGCAAATGAGCATCGACGCCGACCTCCGCGCCGGATTAATTGACGGGAAGGCGGCGAAGCTGCGCCGGGTATTGCTGGCCAAGGAAAGCCAGCTGTTTGGTGCCATGGATGGTGCAATGAAGTTCGTAAAAGGCGACGCAATAGCAGGCCTTATTATCACCGCGGTGAATATCCTCGGGGGACTGATCGTGGGTGTCGTGCAAAATGGTACCTCGGCTTCTGAGGCATTCGAAATATACTCCGTCCTTACTGTGGGTGACGGTCTAACCGCCCAAATTCCGGCACTGTTTCTTTCAATCGCGGCCGGTATTGTTGTTACTCGTGTAGCATCCGATACGTCCCCAGTTCTCGCAAACGAAATTGGCCAACAGCTGACAGACAAACCGCGCGTGCTGTACTTGGTTGGGGGTATTCTTTTGGGGTTTTGCATGATCCCCGGGTTTCCGGTTGCAACCTTTCTGATAATTGCGTCGGCTTTGTTCGCCCTTGCTTTCTTCTCACGTTCAGGCGATGCCGATAGTCAGGACAAGGAGATGGCAGCTGGACTGACCACTTCAGCCGATAGCGAAACAGTCCAGTTGGCGGATAAGATCTTGATCCAACTGCCAGCAGGGCGTTTTTCGAAACAAGACCTGCCTGAAATCCGGAGAAATCTTCGCAATACGCAGTTTCGCCTAATGCAGATATTTGGGGTTGATCTGCCCAGTTTTGAAGCGAAGTTGGCGGAAGTCGACAAGGATGCTATCAGGATTTCGAACGAGGCTGGTTTGTATGGCAACATTGTCTTGCCATCCGGCCAAGATTATGTATTTGAGCGGTCTTTTGTCAACAAACTGGATGTGGGCAAAATTCCCTACAAAGCCATGCCCGGCGTTATCGATCTTGTCAGTGTGGCGGCAGAGCAAGCAGTCAACGTGAGCCAGTTGCCTGACGCTGAAGGAAGACGCCTGAAAAAATGCGACATCGTCGATGCCATCGCAGAATCAGTCGTTCGGCGTAATGTGGGCGAATTCATCAACATTCAGCATATCCACAATTTGATTCAGGGCCTTGAAAATGATTATCCGCAACTATGTAAAGAGGCGTTGCAGACCGTACCCCTGCCACAGTTGACCGAGATCATCAGATCGTTGCTGCGAGAGAATGTGCCACTGACGCAAGCGCCTAAGATTCTTGATGTACTCGCTTTTCAGGGGCCCAAGGTGCAAGACCCCAACCAACTGGGCGAATTAGTGCGCGTCGCGCTTGGTCGACAAATCATCCAGAACCACCTGAGTGCAACAGGTACACTGCGGGCTCTGGTCTTTAACCGCAATAGTGAAAAAATGCTTGAAGAATACATGGTTGAGGGAGAGGGCGATAAATCACTCGTGTTGCCAACCGAGATAAAAAATCACTTCTTTGAACAGGTAAAGAGCCGACTGGCGAAAAATCCGGATGTGGTTCTGGTCTCACAGATGACCTATAGACGCCACCTTGCAAGCTATTGCCGTCAGCAACAGCTCCTGATTAATGTTCTGTCCTTTGAAGAAATTGGGGCGCTTGCTGAAATCGATATTGTCGCTGACCTGAACCTGGGTGTCGCTGGGAATGGTGTCGGCTCTTCTATGCCGCCAGCTGGCTTGGATGTGCCGGAATCGGGAGAGCAGGCGAATCCCGTACAGGGAGGATATGTCCAATGAGCTGGCAGCCGGTATTAACTCGAAATTGGGGATGGCATGTTCTGCTGCTGGCAGGTTTAGGTGCAATCCTCGCCGGGTGTGCGGGCATCCGTGAAGAACGGCCCCTGGGGATGGAATATTGGGAGCGCCTTCGAGAGATCGCAGCGGCGGCAGATGCTGCAGGTGATTTCACCCTGTCTGACACTGCTTATGACAAGTTGTTGGAAAGAGCAGAATTTGCAAACCCTGTGATGCTGGTGAAAGCTGGCATTGAGCTGCAGGCAGCTGGCCACGGTGAGAAGGCGCGGATGTTTTTTGACGAAGCAGTGAACACGCCCTTTCTGTCTAAGGCCCAGCGCCTGACGGTCGGCAGAATGTTGCTGCAGGCGGGTGCATCGGCCAGTGCCGAACGCTTGGCAAGAGTTGGAATGCGTCGACATTACTATGACAAAGCCATGATGAATATGCTGGCGGTAACCTTGGATATACAGGGCCGCCATGACGAAGCTCGACCCTACTATCTTGACATTGTTGGCGATAGTGAAGACCGTCGCAGGTTTGGCGTGAACTATTTGCTATCGCTACTTCTGGCTGGTGACGCGGCAGAGGCGCGGGCGTTCGCTTCGGTATTGAGGGCGGAAGGCATGTTGCCGAGGCGTTTCGAGCCGTTCCTCGCATTGGAGCAGAAACATGCCGGCTGTATTTCCACTAAGCAAACGGAAAGCGAGAGTGATTGTGCGGGCGCGTCTGGCGGCTAGGGGCGTTAACCTCTTGGCGCTGTCGCTGCCAAACGCAACCGACCTGAGTAAATCCATGGGCAAGAAGCTATGACTCAGGAAATTATGAACTTTATGGAACTGCACGGCCAGGCGATGTGGCAGCTGATTGCCCTACTGACCCTGTGCAGCGTCCGTTTGTTTGTTGTTTTGTCTTTTCTGCCACCTTTCAGTGCATTGCGGCTGCCCCGCTTTTTGACAAAGGCGCTAGCGCTTCTGATTAGCCTGCCCATCATATTGACGCCTGAGTTTTCCTCTCGTATGCCGCTTTACGATTGGCAGGAGACACTCTGGATTTTAGTCGTCAAAGAAGTTGCCCTTGGTTTCGGCCTCGTCCTGATTCTGGGCTTGCCTTTCTGGGCTGCGGAAGCATCCGGAGCCATCATAGATGTCCAGCGTGGTGCTGGGTTCAGCGAGACGGCTAATTCATTCACCAATGATCAGACCACAGTCATGGGCATTCTTATGTGGCTAATCATGACAATTGTCTTCGTCAAAACAGGGGGGCTCGTCATCCTGATTGAGTTGCTTTACAGCAGTTTCGAGGTCTGGCCGCTTGATGACCTTACTCCCGATATTTCAGTGGCGCCGGTCTTCTTTCTGGAGCTCCTTAATCTGCTGGTATTCACGGCAATTCTGGTCGCCTTGCCACTCATCATTCTGATGTTGCTGGCCGATGTAACGCTTTTCTATATCTCGGTCTTCGTGCCGCAACTGAATGTTCATTCTATCTCCATGCCAGTTAAGAGCGGCTTCTGCTGCTTCTTTCTGACATTATACGCCTTGAATGTCCCGACCCATATCTTTGCGCAGATCGATATTCACCAATTGCTGAAATCAGTGGGACACACGGACTAGGCTACGGTTCGGGATTGGACGATGGAGCATCGGACCCAGGATACGGCGCATTGTTGTATCGCGAAGCTAACTGATTGGATCGCCATTTGCATCAAACTTGCCGATGAGGTCTCTGATCTGGGCAGTGGCATCCTCTTCGAATTGGACCTGGTCGACACCAGTGCTGGTGACTGGGGGCGTCGTTTCATCCAAATCAAGCGGCTCTGAGGTCTCTGACGGCGCACTTTCTTCGGTTTGTTCCGGTGGGGTATCGGCGACTGCAGCACCGCTGGCCGGGTCTGGAGGCGCGGTGGGCTGATTGTTCTGCAATGTGGCTTCCTGCCAGCCCTTCTGTTGTTTTGACGTTGGGGTATCGAGTTCTCGAGTTTCCGCTCCTGTCTGCTTAGACTGTGGGATTGGAGTTACTGTGGTAAGATAGTCGGACATAAACCTTTCCTGTTATTTGCCTATGATGTACCTGTGGCCGTCCTATTTCGCAGAGTGATTATAATTGGGCGAGCCCAGTGACGGCCTAAGAAGCCTGTTGGTCATACGGCCCATGTGCCTTTCGGAATTTTGTCCACGGTGCGCCGGAGGTGGTGTGGCTGTCACGTTGGCATGCTGGTCTCCTGTTGAGTTGACCCTGCTCGAGAATGGCCATAGGCGTGCCAGTCAAACGGATTGCTACTTGGCCATTCAGACGAAGGTTTTACATTGCCGGTGCCGTCCAGATAAACGGCCGCACCCGGTCTGAATTTATATAATACTGGCAGGCCGATTGATTGGCCCAACGCACCATACTTTGCAAGCAAAGGGTGCCCGAACGGAAGACGACCATTTTTCTTGTCAGTCAAGCTTACGATCAGACAGGGCTGCTCCAGATAGTGGCGCCCGAAGTGCAGATAAGCAAAAAGGCCGGAACGATCTGGGCGCAGACTCTCATCGAGCTGGGCAAACCGACGCCAGGCGCAGAACCAGTTTCTACAAACTGTCGGGCGGTTCTCATAGATGCGGCATTTGCTACAGTTTGAGAGATTTCCGCACCTCGTATTTGCCTCTTTCTGAAGTGTCTCCGTATCGATCTTGGGGGTGATACAGCATGCGTAGCAAGCTCCGCATTCCCGCCCTTCGATGGGGGAGAAAATGTGGGATACGATTGAAACGAGCTTTCTGGCCTTGTCCATGTCGTTGCTCCTAGGCGTCTACCTTCTTCAGCATACTAACTCTGACGTTGCCGGACTCTGTGTGGTGCGACTGGCACTCATTGCGTCAGGAATGGATTTACAGTGGGATGCAGCAAGTTGTGTCAGCGCGTCGTCTGCCAGAAGGAAATCCGACATTCCTTCAATTTTGGAAGCACCGATACTGGTGTAAAAATCCACTGCGCTGGCATTGCTGTCCAACACAAGCCACTTCAAGGCTGCATAACCGTGGGTCAATGCATAACTTGCAAGGTAAGCCATTAGGGCTTTCCCCAACCCGCCGCGGCGAAATTCCGGCTTGATGACGAGTTCCTGAAGAACCAGCAGTTTTGCTCCCGCAAAGGAAGCATACGCATCCGTTGTAGACATGAAGGCGATTGGAAAATTCTGGAATGAGACAATGTAAACCCTGTAGAGACTTCCGCTGCTGAAATAGAGAGTGGCAAGTTGCTCTGGCGTAACGGAAAACTCAGCCATTCTATTTTCATGGTGTGCGAGCGTTGCCAGCATTGTGTTAAGAAAATCGAGATCTTCAATTGTCGCTTGTCGTATTTTTATGTCAGCCATGCATCACCTATTCTTATGTTGCCAGCAGGCTCGCAAGACGTCGGAAAATGGTACAATTAAAAAAAATGATGCGATGACCTTAGTTGGCCAAATACCATTCGCCTATTTTGTGTTCCTATCACGTTTGGAGCAGCTGTCCAGCAAATGCGTACAGTCATAAAAATTGCTTATAAGAATATAAATTAATCATATTTTACAACACCTTAGATGGTGCGATAAGGTTAGTAGATTCATGCAGAGTTGGCTGCTTGTTTTCTATTGAGAGGGCTGGGTCATGATCCGTCACGTTCTCATGCTGACCTTTTTCTTGATGACGCCTGAAGCACCTTCGACGGCGGCTGAGAGTCTTTACGAAATCGAACGTGGGCGATCACTTGTGGTGTCGCTTGCGGAAGGTGTTTCCAAGGTTTACATCAGTGACGAGCGTGTGCTGGATGCAGAAGCCGTCAGCGAAAGCCAGATCGTGTTGCGCGGCAGGGCGATCGGCAATGTGGAGCTGATCTGGATTTCCGAAGCGGGTGACGCAACCACCGCCCATGTTCAAGTAAGGCATCCGGTCTCATCGATCGAAGAGATGCTGGCGGCGAGGTTTCCAGAAGCTGCCATAGAAACCAGATCTGCGGCGCGGACGTTGATTCTCACCGGCAAGGTGTCATCGGAGCAACTCAAGCAGAAAATTGGACAGGCTGTTGAAAGTCACTTGGAAGAAGGTGAAATGCTGGCCAACGAGCTGGCCGTGGAACGGCAGCGAGACGTGCGTCTGCATGTGCGTTTTGTCAGTGTGTCTCGCAGCTTGACGGAAGAACTCGGCATCAGTTGGAATGGCCTTCTGAACCTGGAGAACATCGACGGAAAACTCTCCACATCGGACACGCTGCAACCACCATATCTCGATCTGCGGACGTTCGGCGATCTTTCAATCAACAGCATTTTGCGGGCGCTGGATCTGCAGGGTCTTGCAACAGTGTTGGCCGAACCTTCGCTGGTTGCCCATCACGAGCGTGAGGCTGAACTGCTGATCGGTGGCGAAATCCCTATTCCCGTTCCCAGCGGCGATGATAGCAGCTCCTTTGCCATCAGTTACAAGCCTTACGGGATCAGTGTCACCTTTCTGCCCGTGATCCTTGAAGACGGCAGGATTGACCTGTCAATGCTGGCGGAGGTCAGCGATTTGGGGGAAAATCAGATCAGCTTGAATGGCGCCAGTGTGCCGGGGATCTCAAGCAGGCGCATTAAGACTTCGCTGGTGCTGACAAGTGGCCAGAGTTTTGCGGTGGGCGGATTGGTGCGGAAAGTCAGCAATGACGATAAGACGTCGTTGCCTGGTGCCTTTGACCTTCCTATTTTTGGGTCGATTTTCAAGCAACGCAATAGAGCCACAGCCGAGACGGAACTGGTCATTATCGTGACGGCAAAATTTGCCAGGGCGCAACGAGAGCCAAAGTCGCCCGAACCGGTAAACCTTTTCCGACGCAAGCTTGATCAGATGAAAACGGTGGCGGCCGCACATGCTATCCAAATGTTACATCCCTCCATCGATTTCGTCTTTTAGCAGAGCGGTTTCATTACCCTTCCAGCTATTTGTTTTTCTGATTTAACAATATTCCGCTACGTCCCTAGCATTTGGTGGTCACATCAGCAGGAAGCTCCTGCCCTAAAACCCATCAATCAGGAAGGCACAAAAGATGACAACCACGCCGCTGACAACGACTTCCAACAATAGTTCGACGATGTCACTCCCAAATGCTGCCATTTTGGCTGGTTCCGGACCCCCGAATGTATCGGGTGACAAGAAAGACAACACTTTTCAGACCGAGCTCAACGCAACCGAAGCGAAGAAGGAGGCGACACCTGATAATATCGCGTCGACTGTTGGGCCGGGAGGCGGATCAGACATGCCTTCTGTTCCCAGCCAGCCCGCCGTGCTCGCCCAGCCCGAAAACAGCGACCTTCTGCCGGAAACTGTCGACCCGTCCATTTCGACAACAGAGGCTTCGAAAACTACCGGACAGCAAGGGAAACCGACGTCCGCCACGGTCTTGAATCTGAACGATGGTTCGGATGAAGAGCCCGTGAACAATGACCAGGATGCAAGCGGCAGCGGCACCAATGTCAATGACGACGACATCAAGAGCAACAACCTGGCGGTGGCCCGGCAGGGTCCGAAAAAGCCGCAAATCAACGCGTCGTCTGTTTTCTCGGTCGGGTTTGGAACGGCGGAAAGACGTTTACGAAACCATGAGGCCGATTACATTGCCGACCGATTGCGGGTGATGGTGGATAGTGGCTTTGGTCCGATCTTGCTGGCCATACCGACTGATCATAACGCCTCATCACCATTAGAAATGCCCGCATCACCATCACAAATGAATGAGACTACTTTAAATCAACTGGCCGTATATCCCAGACAGGGCTTGTTGGTCTCAGGCTATGTCAGGGCATTTGCCGACAATACCGGCCTATATATGCCGAATGATCTTGTCGCGCTGATGACAATGTATGCGCAGGCCGACCATAGCCACGTTCTGAACAGCTTGTATAATGGTGTGGGAGGCCATTTTGCAGATCAACTGCATGAGAACGAAACGATGCCCCATGTGTTTCCGTTCGCAAGCGGGTTATGTCTTCCTGCTCCCACCCGTCTTGATAATCCGATGCGAATGATCGGATCGGTTGATAGCAACGCCATTCCTAATGAAATAGGTTTACTGGGTGACCATATACATGATCTGGATCCTCAAGACTTGCCTCCAACCCCTGCCGCAGCCATCAACTATTTGTATCGACCGGATGGCGACACAAATGCGGACACCAATACAAATGCAGATTCCAATAATGCCCCTGCGACTGCCAATGATGGAAACGCGGGCGGCGTGAGCGGCAGCAACTATGCATTGCAAGATGGACTACAGGTTTTTGATCTGGACAGTGACATACTGTATCTATCGAGTTTTCCACCCCAAGATGACGCCTATCTGTTTGGGAGACTGCAATTGGAGCACCTCGCCCAACAGCATCAAATTCTTGGTAGATCGCCTGCATTGGTGAGTATCTTCAATAAATTGTATTTCTCGGATAGAGGGGATGGTGATGGATATCAGCGTTTTGCGCCCCCTGCTGCATTTCGGCGCATCCCGGAGAATGATGAATTGCACATCAATATGATGCATGAAGATGATGACCAGTTATATGACGCACAACGGCGTGACGATGAAGGTTTTGTCACGATAGGCGACACCACCAACCAGCAAACCGGCACACTGCGCCACGCCGGAACAAAAACAGGTCAATTGTCAGGTGATGGCGACGACGACACGGCTGACTGGCATGGGTTTGTTGATGCTGGCAGCACCGCTGTAACCACTGCCGGTTACATTGTACCGGATGCTCCATCTGAGGATGATTATGAAGACGAAAGCACTTTGTGGGATACTGATAACGATGACGTCGTCGAACCGTCGGTGGCTGTTGACCCAGGTAGATCGAACGCCTCCCAAGGCGGTACTGGCGCGACAGACAACCTGGACAATGACCAGGACATCATCAATGTCTCCCGGCAATCCCAGAGTGAAGACATGGACGAGCTAAGGGCCATTATTTTTGGCGCTAATGTCCCCCAGAGCGGTACTGGCGCGGCCGGCAATCTCCACAACCAAAATCCGGCAGGCTACAGCAGTTCGGCAGCTGTCATAAATGATGGTGTAAATTCCGTGCATGATGAAGAAGACTCCGATGGACAAGACATAGCTAATGATTGGTCCCATGATGAGGGCGTATACGATTTCCCGATCGGTCCGTTTGCCAACGGTGCCCGCGACTATGAGCGATCAAACTACTAAAGCTGGTGATCCGCAAGCCGGACAATAGGGATGTTTACCGTTGTGAAGCGGTAAGCTTGTTCCCGATCATCTGTGCCCGGGCCGGGCGGGTAAGAACCCCGTCACCGCCCGGGTACAAAAATTGACAGAAAACTGGAAAAAGTCCCTCGATGTACGGGCAAAACATTAGCGGCCTTCGACGAAGATTGCGGGGGTGCCGCATGGTCCATGCCACCATTTGGCCCGCCCTTTGAAAACCTGCGGCCAGGGCTGGGTGCGGCAGCGACAGAGCCGAGGGAAACCGCATCGCGCCGACATGAGAACATACCGTCAAGCCTAAACACTGAATGTTTTAGCACTCGCACTTTCCAGAGGCTTGTGAACCTCCTGAAGCACTGTCAATACGCCAATATCCCTGCCATCAGGCGCGTTTTGTCCGAGCTGTTTCATCGCCTTGTCGTTGTGCAGTCCGTTCGCTTTAAAAACATCATCGATGATGGTTTTTGCCAACTGGTCCCGGTTATCACTCTTGAAATTCTTGACCCTTTTCTGGGCGATACCGAACAGGCTCAAGGAAAAAGCCTCAAGGTCCAAATCACCATTATCGGGGACTTCGACTTCCCAGCCGTCGACCGTCAGAACCGCCATGCGGTTTTTTTGCTCAGACAGGGTCAGGTCTACGGTAAAGTCCTTCAGGGTATCGTTATTGTTGCGTTGGTAGGTTGCGATCAACGCATTGGGAAAGAGTTCGACGACGACGTTCGGCTGAGAGTTCATGCCTTTCAGGTCCAGTTTTGAAGACGGATCTGGATTCGGTTTTGTCAAAAATGTTGCTTTTTCGGTCGCACTGTGTCGAAAACTCAATCCGTTTGCGTAACGCAGTGTGCACTCATTGTCGTTGGTGTGCCTGATGGTGAACTGGTTGTCATTGCCGCGAATCTCCTGGCCCTTGGGGAGGGCAGTCGCCTTGGCTTCCGGTGGTTCAGGCAGTTGTTCAGCATATTTCGAATTGTTTTCCTGAGCTGCCATCATCTTGTTGGCAAGTCCATTGCGTCCGGATGAAAAGGTGCGAGTTTCCAGCATGCTGTCTCTGTCATCAATGGCTGCGGTGGTGTCTTGCCCCGCCCGAAGGGGCATCATCGGCTTAGCATCATGATGTTGATATGTATTGGTCTCGGGTATACCGATCGGAGTGTTACCCTGCAGATTGTGCAAAACGTCCATATCACTGGCATGCTCGGAACTTGTGTCGGGGTGGAATTCCTGTTGGTCCACTAAAGACGGAGACAGCTCCTCGTCGATATCTGGTTGAACGTCTTGTTGATTATTGTCCTGCACCTGTCGAGGAGGGGCGTGCGATTGTCCCATTTCGTCGACTTCCTGATTAAAGGAAGGCGACAGGTTATCTATTTGGTTGCGATGAGTAGGGTTCATCATATGGTTGGGATTGTTTTGCCCAGACAAGACGCGGGAGCCGCTTTCACTATGATGGTTGGCGGGCAAATCCGTCATGGTACCTTCCATAATATGGTCAGTGCCATCATCTGGCAGGGGCAGGGGCGGAGTGGAGTCTATTGAGTGCGATTCCTCTGTTTCTGTTGCATCGTCGTCAACGATATAGGGTTGGACTGAGCCGTTCTCTTGCATGTTCGCCTGGTGCATCCGGGCGTTTTGGCCGCCCTGGGTATGTTGCTGGCTGCGGGCGATCAGCTGCTGCAGCGAGGTAAGATCGTCTTCCTGTACTTGCAGCGCGGGAATTGCGGGCTGAGGTGTTTGTTGCTGAGGTGCGTGTGGCTCGTTCTCCACCCCGACAGCCGACAACATAAGACCGTTTGTATGCTCGATACTATCGATGATTGCTCTCTGGGCACGAACCTCCTTGAAAAATGCCGCCATTCCGGCTTTTTCGCCAAATTCTTTTTCCAAATCCTGTAACGCTGCATCGAATGCTTCCCTGTAGGCACTCATCGCCTCGGGGTCGTTGCTGATTTCACGACCAAGCGCTGTTTGAAAAAAGTCTTCAGGCGTCATGGCGCCATAATCAAGCGGCGGATAGCCTTTGTCCCTGATGAAGTCTGCAACCGGGTCGTCGCTCGAAGGGCTCGATTGTTGCGCTGCTTGCGTCAATTGGCGCCGCATTGTATCGGCATGACGCCGTGCCGTTTCCCGGCCCAACTGCTTGATGCCGCCGCCGGTATTTTTGTTTGATGGATTGGTTGTGGCCTGAGACGCGTCAGACACGTCAGCATCGGTCAATTGATTGAGCGCAGCCTGGGTGTGGCTAATCTGCTGCTGGCCGGGAGGGCTGGTGCGGTTGGGCGCGGCCCTGGCCGGCTGCCCCGCCGTGTTGCCTTGTCGGACAAGCTGGTTGCCTTTAGCCTTGGCGGAAGGCTGATTTCCAAGCGCGTCATCTTTCGGCGCTGATGCATCTCCCATGCTGTTTTGGAATGCCCGGGATGCAGATCCACCCGTCTTGGGCTGCTGTTGCAGTTCCTGCTTCAGGGGCGCGTTTGCACTGATACTGGCGCCCGCCTGTGCTGCATTCACATGAGGGGAGATTGGGTTACCCATTGCCCGCTCCTTTGATCACATTTGCCGGAAAGGGTGACGCCGCTGCGCTTTATAGAGAAATAAAAATTACTCCGTTTGGGAGTATGATTATGGCATGCCAGCGCGCCGCGTTGCTTGCGACCGCGCGGGCCCGTCTCTTCGTGGCGCGCGCTGTGTCAAGGAGCCGCAGGCGCCATCGTCGGCCCGACCGCCATCGCGCAGAGTTGGCAATGTCCTGTAACGGCGACGCCACCGACGGGTGGCTGACGTCGCCGGAATTGTTCCGCCATCAGGAAATGGTCATTACAGCTCTTCAGTATCCTTACGGGAATCTATCCTGGCGACTGACCGTTCATGATTCTTATCCGGCTCCCAAAACAGAAAAGAGACCGATGGTGCGGGGGTCACATCTTTGGCATCTCCAGATCTCGAGCCATTGTGGGAAAACTGATTAATGGCGGAGTGATTATCCTTATCAGATTTAGGGTGCCTGATGGGAGGCATCATGCTGACTTTCTCATCCTCGTAACCAGAAAGTTCAACAAGATCACATTCATTTAGATTGGGGGCATCTGATGGAAGATGCGGAGCAAATTTATCGCCCTTGATGTCGTCTAACTTCTTATCATCGAATTTGATTTCCCCGTCGCGATCAATGAACGCATGGCGAGCGAATTGTTGCCGGGTTTCGAGCATGGCATTTCGCAATGCTTCTGGCGTGTGCAGGTTGACTGTATTAACCGGTACTTCCATTGTTTTGACTCCTGGCGCTTTAACTTCCAGGACGAGCGTTGGTTTACCTTTGGCTTTCTGACCTTTCGTATCACTGGGTCGGATCTTAAAAGTGCTTGTCACGGGAACCTTTCGACCACCGTCGCCTATAAAGCGAAAAAGATCCAGCTTCACAGGAGCCCCGAGGGCCTTGCGGTCAAGTCGGATATGGTTGAGATCCAGTTGGCCTGATTTCCTGTCTATCACTTCGAGTGTTTTAAGAAGTTCATGCTCTTGCAGCAGATCTTCCGTCGACTTTTCAATGCCAGGTTTCATCATTTCGATCAGGTGTGAAAGGGGAAAGCTGGTATTGTCCTGCACCTGTTGTACCGCAAGTTCAGCCTTTGGATTATTAGGCACTCCCAAAGCCGACAGCATAATATTTTTTTGGTGCGCGATATCGTCCAAAAATGCGACCTGCGTGTCGATAGTTTTGAAAAATGCCGCCATGCCCGGTATTCCGGCGAATTTTTTTCTGACGTCTTTTATGGCCTCATTGAAGGCCTCTGTGTAGGCCTTCATGGCCTCTGGGTCAGCCTTGATTCTCTTGCCCAGCTCTGTCTCAAAAAAGGCTTTGGGCGTCATGTTGCCGTAGTCATACTTCGGAAGGTCGTGTGCTGCCAGATAATCCGCAACGGGGTCACCGCTGGAATAGCCCGCTTTTTTTGCTGCCTCCATGCCGTTTTTCTGAATCTCTTTGGCCTGCTGCTTCGCCAGCGCTGTCACCGCCTTGCCAGCATCCGCAGAAGGGGGGGCGGCAGGCTTTATCTCCGGAGACTTTATCTCCGGTGCCGGGTATTCTTCGTTATCCGGTACCGGGCCAGTCGTCGGGCTATTTTTAGCTGCGTTGACGGTTTTGTTCACAGTGTCATCAACTACCGGTGGCGGTGGTATTTGATCACCCGGTTTTGGTGCTATGGTGCCCCCGGAATGCTGAGCCACGGTGCCGGTTGCTCTGAGATCCGATTTACCAGGTTCACTATGGGATACAGGCTGCTTTAAATCCAGTTCACTGTTTGTCGCTGAACCAGTAGTTGGCGCTGAAACATTAGGCGTAGTCGTCATGATCTTTTCCCTTGATGCGATTTGACTGACAGGTTGAAGACACCGCGCTTTATAGAGAAATAAAAACTGCAAATCCGGCCGCTTTGGCGTGCTGTCAGGCGCCGTCTATGCGGGCGTTTCGGGCTATAAAACTTTCTTATTTCAGTATTGCCTGCTGGCTTGCCAAATTAGTCTCCTGAAAAAATAGGAGGTAAGCATGCTGGATGCCTCGTCACGATATGAACACTTCTTTTCCCAAAATCGGTCCCACCGGTTTGATGAGGAAGATATTCAGTCGTTATTATCGAAGTTTATGAACAGCGACGCGTCTGGTGGCGACGCGTTTTTCCTGGCGTCCTTGGGCCGTTTTCTGGGTAATCGGACGGCAGATGCTGAAGCGGCGCAGGACAATGTTGAGGTGCAGGACAACGTTGAGGTGCAAGTTATCCCGCCAAGCCCGCCATCCATGCCATCACCCGAGCTAGAAGGGCTTGACGTGGAAGGTGTGGTGCCGGCTCCCGAGATCGTGCCGGCGGAAGAGTTGATGGAAGAGGGTGCTCCTGCGCCGGAAGACGGCCAGTTTCTTGGTCAATATCCCGCGCCCCCCGTGCCAGGTCATTTCAACCCTCACATTTTTTATAGGCCCGGGCCTGACGCCTCCCCGTTTGCAGAGCGGCCAACAGATCGCCCGGTTTACCGCCCTGTCGAACAACTGCCAGTTCATCATGCGATTGATCATCCTGACACACAGATTAACATCATCGAACGCGACGAGATGCAGCCCGAGATGGGCGGCGGCGAGATGCCTCCTGCTATTGTCGATGAAACGATGCCACAGCAGGGAGGGCCCGAGGATATCCAGCAGGAGGATGTCTTCGTCGAAGAAGATCCCCGCCGCCTCGCCGAGCATGAAAACCTGATCTATGAAATCAACACGCTAAGCCAGAATTGGCTGAACGCCATCGGCGAGCCGATTCCGGACGCCGAGATTGTTCGCCGTTTTGGCGAGGAGAACGCGGCCCTCTATTTTGCCCAGCGCGAATAACCGCCGCAATGCAGAATCAAACAGCAGGAGAAAGACGTGCTGGTGTTCGATCTTACAATCAAGGGCGGCGAAAATGCCCGCTGATGACCAATAGCATTTTCTTATTTTTCTATAACGCAAGCGCTTCCTAGTTTGAGGATGGAGCACTTTATTTGCAGGAGCAGATTCAATGGACTTTGCGAGCTATTTCAACGATCCGGTCAGGACCTTTACGGACGCTTTTTCACTACCGCCCGTCGACCTGGAGGCGGACATTTTCGATCCTTTCGCCGCGCCAGAGGCAGAACCGGAGCCAGAGCCGGCTGCCGAGCCTGAGCCAGAGCCAGAACCGGACCCGTGGGCCTGGGACCCAACTCATGAGGGACTGGACGCGGATGCCTACAGCGATGCAGAAATTGCGATGTACCAGATGGTGTTTCGTGACGAAGAAACCTACAACGCGCTGAGATCCGCTTATGAACAGGGAGGTGAAGATGCGATGTTTGCCAAACTGGAAGAGGTCATGGGCGCGGAGGCCGAGCAGGAGGCTGTTGAGGCGCCTGTGCCCGACTCTGTACACCAGTCCGGCGTTGCGTTGGGGGGGCAACTTTCCCACCCGGTCTTCCACGGCAGCGAGAGACCCCCTGAGGACCCTTTTTAGGGCAGGGTCTGCCATATGGAAACCGAGAATGGCATCATCGGCCTTCTGATAAGGTTTTGTTTTTATGATGTAATTTCCGGTTCCTCAAGAGAAATTCCAGTAATGTCGAAGCATAAGGAATTTATATTTCACTATAGCTTCCCTGCAGTCGACACTGGACAACCAGAATTTTCCTAGGAGATGAAACATGTCGAACATGTCTTTTGACTTCTCTAGTTTTCTAAGCGACTTCATGGGCGGAAATGGCTACGACTACGATAAGGTCTTTAGCGGCAATACGTTTGGGTCGAGCTATCAGAATTTCTTCAGCTCAGGGTCTTTTGGTGGCTCAGGCTCGTTTGGCAGCAATGACACGCTTTCCAATCTTTTCGGCGGTGGCGACGACGGTATCCAGTCAATGTTCATGAACAAGCTCTTCGGCCCCGACCCGATCAATTCGGCAAAATTGGAGCAGAAGAAGGCCGATCTTGAGGAGCTGGACGCGGATATCGCCGATAAAGAAGCCGAGATCGCGGAAATCAAAGAAGATATTGAATATTTGGAAGATCAGCAGCTCGCCGCTCAGACACGGGCAGGCCATAAGGACGGTTTCTTCGAAGGGATCGACAAATTCCTGAATGGTGACGAAGACGAAGAAGATGCAGCTGTGGCGGCTGCTCTTTTGGCGAAGGCGGAAACACGCTTGAGTGAAGCCGAGAAAGAACTGAGCGGTGATTCTGGCGATGGAGGCCTGGTTGGCGAACGGGAGACTCTGGTTACCGAGATCGATACGCTTAATACCGCAATCATCGAACAACAGGACGAACGGTTCAGCAACCTGTTTAACGCCTGGAGCACCAGTGAAGATGGTGACATCAGCGACACCATTCTCGATATCGTTGATGGCGGTAATGGCGATATCGATCCCATCTCTGTCCCCGACCCTGACCCTGACCCCGCCACCGGCGGCAATGGAAATGGCAATACAGTTGTTTGATGAGATGGTAAGCCAACTGAGCCCTCATCCGGGTATGCGGTGAAAACCGTCAAGCCCGTTGACTGATGCAGGACGGCGATCGCCTGTGCGGCAGTGATCAGCGCCCCGCTTGTTCCGAGTAACGATGTCGCATGCAAATCATCAGACCATTCTTGCAAGTGAAACTGGTTCTGAAGCCAATATTGAAGGAGAAACTCCATGACATTCACAAGCACTGCAGCGCAGATCGGTTCCCAACAGGCGGTTACTCAGGCCACGGCCGGCCAGTCGGTAGCCCTTGCCGGGGCGCATGTGACCGCCATCGTTGAGCAAACGGAGGTAGGTGTTGCCGGGGTGCAAGCCAACAGCGATATCGCTTCCTGGCAAGCTACCACGAATATCGGAAACAAGGCCAACCAGGCCTCGGTGCAGATGTTGCAGTCTACAACCCAGTAACAAACCGGGAACCTTGTTTTCCTCGCCTGAGCGCCCCCGCCGGAGGCGCTCTTTTTTTATAAAACACCATAAAAAAAGATTATTTTTCTATAGGCGGACGATGGCGAAAAATCGCGCGGTACTCAACTTTAGGAGATTAAGACCATGTCTGATTCGACAGGGGCAATCAACCAGGTGAACAGTGCCTTTAGTGCTGGTGCCAACGATGTGCTTCAAGCGCAAATAGAGATGATCAATAAAAGCACCGCCGCTGCAGTGACGTTCACGAAGCAGAAGGGTGAAACCGAGATGCTGGCTGCCGAGGCCATACAAAAATCCAAAGCGGCAGACTCCATGTGGCAAGTCTTAAAACAGATTGCGTCAAACGGATAGGAACTGCCTTTCCCGTTTAGCGCCGGAGTTTCGAGAAACCACCTTTTAAAGCAAAGAGCAAAAGATGTTGAAATTCATTGAGAACAGCGAGTTGCTGAGCCGCCTGTCTGCGGACGCCGACGGTTCATTTGTATCAAGTAAATTGGATGAGATTGAACAGGATACGGTCCGGCTCAAGCACCTTTTGGCCGATTTTTCAGACCTGCAACAGGATCGGGCAGAAATCGAAGACCTGATTAAGCTCAATCGTGCCACCGCAAAAATCCTTGAGTCCCTGTCCGCCCTGTTGCGGCAGAAAGCGGTACCCCGCGGCGCCTAGCCGCCGCCATCATCACAAAGAAGGTCAGTTGGTCATGGACGAGGGTCAGAGCAACATGCGCGGCGAAGGGCCTTGGATACTGCGCCTGAAAGACGGTTTCGGCAGGAGCCTTATGTGCCGGTTGCCGGATGGCAGCTACCGGGTCGGGTCGGCTCTTGACTGTGATATCGTCCTAATCGACGATCAGCTGGATTGCGCCCATGTGCTGACTTTGATGGAAGACCACATCACGGTAGAGGATTGTCGCAGTGGCAGTCAGGCGGCACCCGCAAAATCTGCCGCTACAGAGCCTGATGGAGAGGAAGACAGCGAGATCGGATCGCCGCCGGTCAGGTCCCACATCACCAATGATGGACAAGCAGCCACCATTTCGGCAGATGACTATACGATAGAGATCAGTTTTGATGACAGCTATGTCATGCTCCCCGCGCAGAAAAAAGCCGTCAATATGAATATTGCCCCGGTTCTCCGGCGGGCGGTTTCGATGGTTGCCAGCATGATGCTGATCGGACTGTCCGGCAGCCTGATCCTGTCAAACTTTTGGGGGCCAGAAGGGGTGGCAACCGAACCGGACACGTCCTTTCCTGCCGTCAACAGCCTGGTGCAGGAACTTGGGTTGCAACCCACCGAACCTCTCACCCGAACAGAAAACGGGGCCTGGCACTTGCAGCAGGCGCTTTGGCTTCCTGGAGAAAAAGACCGACTGGTGACGCGTGCCCGACAAACAGGCCTAAGTTTGAAGCTGGACGGACCTGAATATGAACATGTTCGTCAATCTCTCATCAGCCTTGGACGCGGATTTGGAGTCGAGCTGACGGTCAATGCATCGGGGCGGAGCTTGGAAATCATGGGGCTGGTTTTGAACGACAAGATCAGGGCGCAGTTATTGGCAACTATTGCCCGTGACATGCCAACACTGAAAAGCTTGCAGCCTCCCCGGTTGCTGACCCTCGAGGAAGCCGCACTCCTGTTGTCGGCTTCCCTGCGCAGCACATCCGGATCGGATTCGATCAGCGTTGTGCCGAAGAATGGACAGATCTGGGTGCTTTTGCGTACTAGTGCGTTGTCCGATGCGGCTCAACGGATGCTGACCCTTTTTCGCGATCAATATGGTGAGACCGCCGTTGCGATAAAAAATATCGACCAGATATTCGCTGATAGGGGCACGATTAATATCTGGGAAAACAAGTTGCGCTACGCTTTTGTTGCCAATGACAAAGTTGTTGTTCGCACGATAGGGCCGGGCATCACCAAAAACGAGGACCAGTCAGTACTGCTTGATATGGCACTTGATGCTGGTGAACCGTGGCATGACGACTGAGGCTGCCATTGCCGATAGCGCGCGCTTACCTCCCGGTTTGGGCAAGCTTGTCCGGGCGACTTATTCCGACCGGCACGTGGACACCATCAATAGCATCTATCAAAAACATGAGCCTATTGAGTTCTCCGCACCGCGGGACGAGCTAACTGAGGCAGAGGCAGGTCTGTCGCCAACTGTGGCAATTCGCTTTAGGCAAATTGCGCTGCACCCCGGCGAGGGCACCTGGGCCTATCGCGTTGAATGGCGCGGCGAACAGATCACTCTCTATCTAAGTTCTGCCCTGCCGGAAACGATGGTCTCCGCTGTTTTTCCCGAAGTTACTCTGGAGGCCCTCAAGTCAGAGTCGGTGGCATTGCTGTTTGACTATTGCGCTAGCACCTTCATTGAAACGCTGCTTGAGGGAGAAGCCCGCCCGACAGAGTTGGTACGCTTGGGTATTGCGGACGATCGCCTGCTGCATCCTGGGATCACAGGGACGTTAGAGGCCGGTGACAAGGAACTGGGGACATTTTCGCTACATGCGGCAGAAGAAGCGACCTTTCGGAAGCTAATAAAATCCGTCACGCGGCTGGTGAGTGTATCCCGCAACTATGACGGACTTGTTGCCCGCGCCACTCTGTTTATCGGACATGCCTATCTCAGTGTTGAAGAGCTCGCCGGGTTGGAAAAATTCGACGTGATCCTCGCTGAGAGCTGCCTGTTAGCGGACGATAAGGCCATGCTGAAGTTCGAGGGGGAATTTGGCGGTCTGCTGATGCAGATTAAGGATAACCGGCTGATTACACAACAGATTATCGAGGAGAATACGATGCCAGAGGCTACAGATCGACCGATCGACACGATAAAGCTGGATGTGTCTTTTGAATTGGGGTCGCTAAAGCTTCCTGTATCCAAACTAGCGACGATTACCGAAGGGCATGTGTTCAAGCTGGGTAGGGCGCTGGACATGACGGTCACCGTCAAGGCCAACGGCGTATCGTTGGGCAAGGGAGACATCGTCTATGTCGATGACAAGATCGGTGTGCAAATGAAACAGGTCGTTGAGATGACCGGCTAGACATGTTGGTCTTGATACCATCGCTGCTAGAATCAAGGAGCAAGCGCAATGAAAATCGATGGCGGTTCGACACAAAATCTCGTTCAGCAGGCACAGAACAGGCTTACTGACGCGATCGGTAGCAACGACGGTAACAGTTTGCTGCAGACGGACAAAGGTGGCAAGTCAGGCGTGGCAGCGACCGGCGATCAGGAAAAAATGGTAAGCCTTCTGCAGGAAGAACTTGAACAGCTGACCGACGCGGATACATCTGATGAAGCCGTTTGTCGGCAGGGTCGTGCGACAAAAAGAGACCGCGGCGAGAAAGTGCCGGGCAACCAGGCCGATGCTGAGGAAGCCAAGTCAAAAGAAGCTAAGACAAAGGAGGAAGGAAAGGAAGTCGGGCGGGACGTAAAATCCAGGCAGTCAGAAATGACAAATGCCAAGCTCGGCGATCGATCTGATCTTGCCCAACGCATAGGCTCGGCCAAAAAAACAAGTGATGCCAAGAGCGAAGCGAAGCAACCTGCGCCAGAGACAGGACCTGCCCGTGCTGTGTTTCAGGCTACTACCAACGTTGAGGCCAGCGAGACAGCCCCCGGGCTGAGGCAGCTTCTAAACCCTGATGCGCCTAATGAAGAGTATAGCGATACGACCATCGTGCCGCCTACGGTATTGCCGTTCCGGTTTGGGCAAGCCGTCAGCCAGTTTTCTTACTTGTTAAAGAGTTTTGACTATGCCGTTGCCACGCTGCTTATGCAGCTGGAAAAGAAACTAGGCAGTGGAGAGGAGACTGACGCGGACCTTGTACTATACAGCCTATATCTGCCGCCCGTCGTTGCTCATGCCGCAGAGCAGCCATTCATCCTGATGGACCGGCGAACGGATCCGTCACCCGCCTTGGGAGAGACCGGAATGATCTATTATCCCGACGGCCAAATGGAACCCTTCGATGTGAAGCAGAATGCCGCAGTCGCCGATGCAGCTATTTGTATCGCGTTGCAAAACAACGGCAATTTCTCTCCTGTGGTTTTTGATCGCGGGATGTTTGAAGTGCACCAAGCTGAGAAGAAGGCGGCAGGTATTCTGGACGCGGTGGTCGGATACCTGAATCGGAATGCGGCAGAGGCGGATGCCTTCACGACGCGCGAACTAAAAGACTTCTTAATCTCCCATTTACGGGAAAACAGAGACAAATTGTTGAGGATGGAATGCCTTGTAGGTGTCTTGATCGAACGCGTGGTGTGCGGAATCCTTGACGTACGCCTCTTGCTGAGAGAACTGGCTGGTCGGCAGGTTACGGCAGCAACCGCACCGCGGGAGACACGTGCGGTGGATGGTGCGAAGACAGCTGCTCGACCCGGAGGAGCGGCTGACATGCTTCGGTCATTGAGTCGTGGAAACAGCACAAGAAAAGTCTCAGACTATAAAACGCCGAAATGACGCGTCGCCGCTGTTCCTTGCGTCCCGAAATCTGTGGGGAAGATGCGACGGCCAGCGGCTCTCAGGGGGTGGCCGAGGGGGCGGCCGGCGGGATTGGCAAGCCGGTGGGGGATTGGCCGTCGCAGGTCTAATGTCGCAGCCCAAATGATAATGGTAAAATCAGATTTACTTATAGTGGCAATGGATCTTTAAGATGGCAGTCTTTCTGGCTTTTTGGGGCCTGTTTTCCACGCGCATCAACTGTGGCGATGCTGCCGCCGTTAATTGCGGCGAGGGTGCTGTGAATTGAGGGCATTCACCCAGCAAGATACAGCCGCGAAGTAACGACATTGGCGGACAGTGGGGCAGGGAATGGCTGGCGGAATCCAATTCAAACGGCGGCGCTGGTATCGACAGTTCCACACCTGGGGTATTGTAGGCAATTGGTGGAATAAAAGCATGTGGCCGGATTACTGTCCGCGGATGTGCTGGCCTAGGAATCGCGAGGGGGCGGCAAGCATGCCGCCCCCAAAAAAAATCTGTGGCACTATTCTGATCAGGTCGTTAGTGAACCATTCTCAAATTCGGATGTGAATACGGCGCCTGTATCATCCTCGTCGTCATGCAGCTTTGCGAGCATTTCGTCAGATTTGCCGTCATCCGGCTTGTTGATCTCGCTGGACATGCCCGTCATCAAATTTGAAATGGGGGCCAGGGCTTGTTGTGCAAGTGGCATCAGTGCTGGAAGTGCAAAAGCCGCAACTAGTGGAATTGCCATAAAGCGTCTCCTGTGAGTGTTTGGATAGCAGTTCATCAGGCAACAAACGTCAACAATAGTGAAATATGAAATTTTTATAGTGATTGCACGATCTGGGCGAGCTCGCCGAACGCCCATTGAGGCGCTGGCTGCATGAGCCCGCATTTCGCCATCATTTTGTTGGCCAGTTCCGGGCGGCGAAAAACCGGCCGTTTCATATGGCGAAGGTGTATGGCCAGCCGTTGTACTGAGGGACCGTTCACCTTCTGTAAAACGATGGGAATACTGCCGGTATTTTTGTCATAATACATGAAGATGAGGCTGCTTCCCGGTGCCAGGATTCCAAATGCAGTGTTCTTCAGCAGATCGTCTTCATTAATGTTTTCATTCACTATGTTGCGGCGCTGGCCCTTAATCTCCGGGCTACCCTCCATGTTCTTGTATTCTCGCTTGATGTCATCCTTTGACATTTTCAGCTGCTTCATAAGCAATGCGTGCTGAAGCTTGATGTCGAAACCGCCGAATAAAAGAAATAGGCCAATCACTGTTACAGCCAGCTGCATCAGGATCGAAAAAAGAAGGTGTTCCCCGCATTCGATCGAACAATAGGGGACGCGGGAAATATCGGTCAGGTAAGACGAGACGATGAAATAGACCAGTGTACCAATGAGGGAAATTTTGAGCAGATTTTTACAGAATTCCATCAGGGAGTTCATTGAAAAAATTTTCTTGATGCCTTTTGCCGGACTGATATTGGACAGATTGGGGGTGAGCTTCTTCGTTGAGAATGCAATGCTTTGCAACGGGATCGCCGTGAACGTGATTGTAACAACAATAATGCCGAGGAAGACAGCCACGGAGACAATCAATATGTCAAACATTTCACGGTAGGCGGCGCGCGCCGTGTAGACAGCGGTGTCGGGGGATGTCGCGGATACAAGATTTGCCAATTCAATAATTTTCCCACCCAGCGCCGGCAAGCCGACGATTGCTGCGAGCAGATACATGGCGTGGGCTACCGCCGTTGAGAAGTCTTTGCTCTGAAGGGTTTGTCCCTCTTTCCTGGCGTCTTTGATTCTTTTTGGAGTCGGTGCCTCTGTTTTTTCCGATGACACTATATGGGCGTCCTTGGCGCATCTGAATGACCACTATGTGCCCTCAATACGGGAGGCCGGCCATCTCGTCGATAGGGCCAAACTTTTTTAAAATGTTCCATAAGTTGGATTGCAAGTAGCGTTTTGATGGAAGGATGTTGGCAATCTAAAGAGGATTAAAATGCACGCTTACTATTGCTCCAAGGACATTGCGAACTTTGCAAAAAATGTAGCTCTTTTGGCACCACTCGTAAACTGCTTCGAAGAAGGTGGGACCATTTTTGATGTTATTTCGAAAGCCTTTCCCGATGATGCCTACGGGCCGTCGGGAATGTCGTTTCTGGTGGCTTTTTCCGATGATCCGGAGATGTCTATCGACATCCTTAATCAGACGATTGAAGGAGCGAGCCACAATGTGGATAAGGCTGAATACATCCTCTTGTTCATCCTGATGCAGCATCGCCGCTATGGCGAAGCCCGCGATCTTTGCTACCGCATTCTCGACCGCGGCGAGGCGGACCAAACAATCTACCGTTTTGCTCACACAAGCCTCTCTGAGATCGAGAAAATAGAGAATTTTCTCGCGGCACAACATGAGCAGCAAATGGAGACATTCCAAACCGATATGGAGGAGAGGCCTTTTGCTGAGCATGGTAGTGCGGGCTTCTAAGCCCAAGCCCAAAGAAAGGTCTAGCCATGATTGATGCAGTGCCGCCGCTTGATTTGCCTCCTGCCGACAACATGCAGGCTCCATTGGTTTCCGGGGTCAATCCTGATGCATTCAACAGCGATCCTCATGCTCAGTATCAATTTGCTGCGGAGGTTGAAAGTTTAAGGGGTGCGCACAATTCCCAGTCAGTTGCCAGCCTCGATTTTGCTGGTTCCTTGATGACCGAGTTTGGAAGACACATTCAGCAAAACGATGAACAAAATGCAAAGTATCTCCAGGAAACGGCCGATGGCTTGGAAGACCGTCTGAGCGATATGAGGCGTCACCATACCGAGTTGCTGGAGGCTTCGGAAAAAAATGAGGTTAAAGAGCTCACTCCGGGTGATTTTAGCCAGATGCTGGCTGATCAGCAGAAAATGTCTATCGAGGGGCTGGAGATGGCCATAAAACTTGAGGAAGTCAAGTATCACTCAAACCGCAATACAATCGACTTGATGGTCAGCAACAATGTGTCAAAGCAAACCCAAGAGACTTTGAGGCGTTTGACGTCTGAGGGATAGGAGCGTTCCACATGGTTGATTTTATCAAGGTCCGTGCTGCCACCATGCTGGTCAGCTGTTTTTTGCTAATGGGTTGCAAAATTCCGCTATTTGAAGAGATTCCGGAACGTGATGCCAACGAGATAATGTCTGTTTTGTTTGCCAACCAGATTCCGACGGAGAAAATTGTTGTAAAGCCCGGAATTGTCAGTATCCACATCCAAAAGGAACGGTTTGCTGAAGCGGTGCAACTGCTGAAAATACACGGCCTGCCCAAGACCAAATATCAGTCTTTTGGGGATATCTTCAAAAAAGAGGGGCTTCTGTCCACTCCACTAGAGGAAAGAGCCCGCTATCTATATGCGCGCAGCCAAGAGATAGCCTCCACTATTGAGCATGTTGATGGCGTGCTGGAATGCCGGGTGAATGTGGTTCTGCCGGATGAAGAGAAGAATAGAAAATCGTCGCCGAAACCGATGGGAACGGCTTCAGTCTTGATACGTTTCGATAGCCGATATCGATTGAACGACCTGGTGCCGCAGATCAAACGATTGGTGGCCAGCAGTATTGAAGCGGTTCCCTATGAGAATGTTACACTCCTGATGCTGCCAGTGGAGTTGGGTGTCGATGACGAACGTTTGGCGGCAACTCGAAATAATACGCTGCTGGAGCGGACGTTGGTGTCACCAGTCACGCTGGCCGCCGCCGGCATTGGTGCCCTCATTGTGCTGCTGTTGGCAGGACTGGCGGCGTGGTTTTGCGCGCGGACAGGACGAATGCACTGGCTTGGCGGCCAATCGGTGCCGATGCAGGCTGGCGATACGGCTGGAGCGGCTGGTGATGCAGCGCATTGATGCCAAAGTCGAAGAAAAGCCTTGTAGCGCGCGGCGTGCGATCCTGTCGTTCATCTTCGAGCCTGCTGAGAACGCCCGTGCAGACATCGTTGCGACATTCTATGAGGACTTGCCCAAGAGTGTACTAAGCCGGATTTTATCTGCCAACAATGGTCGGCGTGTTCTGTCAAACCGCCTGTTGTTTGACAAAGTAATGGATCATGGCCCGATTGATATCGGCTGTTTCGATGAATATCCGGCCGCGCTGACGTTGCTTTCACAGGAACAACTGGATTGCTTTTTTTTGGCGCTTGCTCTTGCCGAGTACGACGAAGTTATGGCCGGATCACCGATATGGCCCGGCACCAGAGTCGCGCTAAAATACTTAAAAGCTGAGGGTCTTCGTGCATGTCTGCACATGAGGCGTATCATCCGGCCCGGGGTGCTTATCAAAATTCCTGGCGACAATTTTTCTCTGGACTCCTGGCGGAGCCGGGCAGGGTCGTTGTTAGCGGCCTGGTGGTACGACCTGATTCCGGCCCACCGGGCGCTATTTTCCCTAAAGCGTGGAGAACCGGGCGTTGATCGGCGGAAACCGACCGACGATGCCGACAGGACATTGATCCGCGATATCGTAGAGCGAGGTGCCCATGTCTGGTGAAGCGAGAAATATTGAAGCGCAGCCGCACGTCCGTGTCGGGTTGATGGGTAGCGTGGTTAAAAAAAGTCACCTCAAGTTTCTGGACGAGGGGCAGGCCTATCTGAAGGAGTGTCATCGACACGGCAACAGTATTATCGAAGACGCCAGGACGAAGTCTGCCGATATCACAGCCCAGGCCCATGAAAAAGGATACGCCCGGGGGCGACGTGATGGTGAGACTTCGGTACTGCAACACGGGTATTTCAAAGCCCTCATTCTTGCTTCAATCGAGGAGCAAATCACCGACATTGTCAGGATCGCATTGCGGCGGCTGATAGGCGAATTGGGAGAAGACCGGGCCTTGTTTCTATTGGCGGCAGAAGCCGTCCGGGACAAACTTTCCGATCAGATAATTACCCTGAAGGGGCGAACGGATCAGGTAGCGGTGATCGAGCGCGATATCGCGGCTCGCCTCGATTGCCGGGACACTTTACCGGGTATACGGATTATGGCGGATAGTCGGTATCCGGAAGGGGAGATTATTGCCGATATTGGGCCTGAGTGTCTGAAATTCACGCTTGATGCCGCGATAGAGGCTATTCACCGCGCTATCGACGATGCTCTTTTAGGGAACGACCTTGCGGCTAAAGACGATGATACTGAACAAGCGCACATGTGACCGGATCGAGGCGACTCTGGAGAAGCTGGATCTGGGCATGCCTGTTGGTAAGGTCCGGGAAGTGGGATCGACGCTGATCCGGTGCAGCGCCCCTGACGTCAGGGTTGGCGAAGCTTGTTATTTGACCGACATTACCACCGGGGCGAACATAGAAGCGGAAGTGATTGGTCTCGACGGCAACGATGCCCTTCTGACGCCGATAGGCAGTATAGATGGCTTGACCAAAAATGCCTTGTTGCTGCCAACAGGACGATCTGCCTCAATCGGTGTGGGCGAGGGCTATCTTGGCATGGTGCTGGATGGATGCGGCAATCCAATCGACGGTTCGCAGGCTCCCGAACCTGAGGCATGGCGTGCCATTGTCGCACCTTCGCCTAACTCCATGACACGGCCGATCATTAAAAAGACTTTTCCGGTGGGCGTGAAAGCGATCGATGGCATGCTTACCGTTGGTGACGGGCAAAGGGTCGGCATCTTTGCCGCTGCTGGAGGGGGTAAATCCACCTTGATGTCGATGCTGGTGCGTGGTGCGTCTGCCGACGTGGTAGTGACCGCGCTGATTGGCGAGCGCGGTCGGGAGGTGAGGGAGTTTGTCGAGGAGATGCTGGGGTCGGCAGGCCGGGAAAAAACGGTCACCTTTGTCGCAACCTCGGATACACCGGCGATGCTGCAGGTTCGGACAGCATACGCTGCCACAGCCATGGCCGAATATTTTCGCGAAAAGGGCAAGAAGGTCCTGTTTCTGATGGATAGTGTGACCCGTTTTGCCCGTGCGGCGCGCGAAATCGGACTTGCCGCAGGTGAGCCACCTGCGCGAAATGGTTTTCCGCCTTCGGTTTTTGCGAAGCTGCCGCTGTTGTTGGAGAGGACCGGGCTGTCGGCACAAGGTTCGATCACCTCATTCTATACCGTTCTGGTAGAAGGGGATGACTTCAATGAGCCAGTGGCTGACGAGACCCGATCACTGCTTGATGGTCATATTGTATTGTCGCAGGAGCTTGCCGCCTCAGGCCATTATCCGGCAATCGATGTGCTGCGCAGCAAAAGCCGTATCATGCCGATGATTGTGGACAAGAAGCATCAAAGGCGGGTCGGGCGCCTGCTGACATTGATGGCCAAATACAAGGAAGTCGAACTGCTGGTCAATATTGGTGAATATGCTGAGGGCAGTGATCCGTTGGCGGATGAGGCGATCCAAAAACGCGATCTGATCAACGCCTTTCTGACGCAATCGACCGACGAATTCTTTGAATTGGAGGACACGTGGCGGCAACTGGCACCTCTGGTTGAAGAGACGACCAGTGTTGAATGACAAGAATACCCCGAAAAAGGTTGCCCAACTGCTGCAAATAAAGGAAAGGCGGAGAGACAAGGCCCAACGGGAAATGTCTGTTGCCCAGCGGCGAAAGAATCAGGCACAGCAATTGGTTAATCAACGCCGTCAGGAGCTGGTGTCGCTCGAGGCGCGTCAGGATAACCAGCTTCGCGCCATGGAGGCGCAGATGGCCAGCGGGCCGACATCCGCCCATGCGTTTGAAGCGATCCGGGCACAGGAGCATATGTTTTTCCGGCAGCGGGATGAGCCAATATCCGAATTAGAGGAGAGCATGGCCCAATTGCAGGCTGTGCAGGCAGATTTCGAAGAGGCAGCAAGAGAATTTCGCCTGAAGTCCCGAGCTGCGGAAAAAGTGAAAGAGCTGCAGAAGCGCCTTCCTTGACGGTGCGGTTGTGAGGGGGCGCCTGCCGACACTTTTGGTAACGGCCAATGAATAGTGACTGTGGCTGTTTCAATGCCAACGGTGCGCGCAGTGCAATATGAACGAGCGCAAACGGGTGCAGATGAGATCTCAGAAACCGAAAAGGATAGTGGGCAACAATTGATTGCACGCACCTCGACAGTGTCGAGGTGATGGCGGACACTGGTGACCAGTAAATCGGTTAAAGACCTCCGAGCGTCAATTCACCCACGCCGAAATACGTGAAAGCTCAGCTTTCTGAACTTAGCCACCAAAAGGTGACCGGAACCGTTCGGACAAAGTGGCAGCCAGTCCTGGTCACAGGAAAAGTTATTTTATTTCCACATAAACGGGCACAAGCAGAAGATGTAGGTCAATCTCAAGCTGACCCATGGTGCCGATATGACAACAATAGACTTTGCGAAAAAATCCTCAACAGATCAGACGGTGCAGTCCGCCGCAGTCACCACCGTCGTTGAACCGATTGAATCCCGACGCAGGGCCAGTGCATCTTTCAATGATCATCGCACCAGCGCGGAGCAAATCTCGAATGAGATTTGCGTCGAGGAAGACGACAATAAATACGATCAAATAGACCCTTACATTGACTCTCAACAGGCAGGGAAAGTCCCTTGGGCGAATGATTATGCATTTGCGCTCAGCGTTTTTTTTGATGAATTGGGCGACCCCAACCCGTCATGCAATGTACTGCTGACGGAGAGGTATAACAACAGCAACCAGGTACCTGCTGACCAAGATGCGACGACAGATCAGGTACAAATCTTGCGCACCTTACCTGACGGAGACTGCCTTTACCGCGCCATCACTCGAGCCAACAGGTTGCAGGAAAACGAGGGAACCGCGGAGCAGGTCGACGCATATCGTAATAATGAGCACCGAGAATTGAGGACGCAGATGGCCGACTATCTGCATGCACAGGCAAAGAAAGCGACCACGGTTAACGAGCAGCTTTATAATTTGCTCTCGTTGGAGGCGGTGGCTGGTGAGCCTCAGTTGCCGGCTGCCATCGTCAACAACAATGATAAAAAAAAGGGAGCATTCTCCAGTCTTCTGACGGAGGTCCAAAAGCAGATGAAAAAGAAAAAGGAGGAGCTTCCCGGCGGCAAATGGGGAGGGAACCGAGACGGAATGAAGGAGATGAGCCTGATGTCGCACTCAGGCGTTCAAAAGCTGCTAAGTGAACGCAATTTTGATCCAGACACGAATTCCAAGCACCGGTTAGCGCTATATAAAGCGCTATTGACCGCATATGCCGATTATGTCCAGACAAAGCGTGTCTGGCGTGGGCATCTGGGTGATCTGTCTTTGCTCGCGGCAGCGACTTACCTGAACCGACCGATTGTCGTGCTTCAGGAAGTGGGCCCCACCCGCCACCAAACGGTGTCGACGCGGGCAAATGTCTATTATCCTGGCGATGCCGGGATGCCCGTTGCGCAGGATGCAGACGATAATCTGGGAGAGCCGATCTACATCTCTTACACGGCGGAAAAGCGGCATTTCAATGTGGTTGTACCCGGGAGCCATCATTTCCAATACCAAAACGGCGCCCGAACAATCGTTGCGCCGCCGCATGAAACGGCTGTCGCACCACTGACAATGCCCATGTCGGCACCGGCAAGTGCTCCGACGCAGTTAGGTCCCCTTACTCTTTCAAAAGATGAACAAACATCCTTTTTGCAGACGGGCGTCGACAAGAATAACCTGGACGCATTCTGTACGCAGTATGGATCGATCAAATTTGTGGAGATGAAAGGAAGGGACCGTCTCGCAGGGATGCTGATTGTCAGTACTCCTCTCGATTATTTGAGGGACATGGACTCCGCAAAAGTGCCGGATGATGGCAAGGGTCCGAGCGAGGACACAACGCAAGCGCGCACCGCAGAAGAGGACGGTTCAGGGAAGGGCGGACAAAAATCCGGCTCGATGAAATCGGGCCACCATGAGAAAGATTTGCAGGCTCCTGTGGCGACTCATATCGAGTTGACCGATTTGAACGCGAAACGCTCTGCAAGCGAGGTAGATCATGGAGGTGCTCTCTCACTGGCCACGGAAGACCAAAATGAACCTGCGGTCGAATTGGCCATTTCGATTAAGTCAGTTGAATTGACCAATGTGAATGCGAAACACTCTGCAAGCGAGGAAAACCATGGAGGCGCACTTTCGCTGGCCACGGAAGACCAAAATGAACCTGCGGTCAAAGCGGCCATTCCTGTAAAAAGTCCACCCCCAGGTCAGGTTACGGTCGCCGAGCGCTACAAGATCGTGCAAGTGAACAACGAAAACGGCGAGCCTCGCTATTACATTGAAGGGGAGAAAAGACGCCTGATCTCGCTGGCCGATTTCGAGGCGGCTCTGCGCAACAACAGCCTGATTGATACTAACAATGACCCAGTCTTGTATAAAGAGGACGACAAAGCCAAACAAGACGCTTTCATGCTGGCTGAAAACGAAGAGACCAAGCTTCTGTGGCAGGCGAAGGAGTTGGAGGACCAAGCGTCGGACAGTCTTATTGACGTCGACGACGAGGAGCAGAAATACGACACATATAATTCTGGCCAGGTCGTTGGAAAAAAGCAGCTGAATGAGGCCAGATCGTTTATTGACGAGCGGAAAAAACGATCCGAATGCGACGCTAACCGGCTGCGCAATAACAAAGGGGCATTGGTGGATCCGGATAATGCGGGCACACCCATCCGTACTCTTTTGCTGAAGCTGTCCCGCCAAAGCGAATTCTACCTGGAACGGAATGCCGCCCTGGGTGGTCGTCCTGATCGCGCAGGCGCTGTTCGCCGGGTCGATGGGCTTGCGCCTGTTATTCCGGCGAAAGCGAAGTATCACCCGCCCAAGTATGAATATTACACCTTCCCGATCCCGCATTTTAAAAATGCCAGCAATGGCTTCTCTATGGTCAACATGCTGCTTGATGGCAGGAAAGACAATCTCTGCCTCTTCATTCCCGAGACCGGCACCCATGCGGACGATTTAGAAGAAAAACAGACAGGCTATAACGACGAGAATAAAAGAGCTGCCACCGTCCAGAGAGGACCGCTCCTCTGCGAACTGAAAGGCATTGCAGAAGTGAACGTTGTGCAGGGGGCGCCTGGCATGCAGGGGTCCAAAGCGCGGCAGTTTCTCGATTGGTACAAAAATTGTAAACATCGAGACACCAAAGACGATATTGTCCTGTTTATCCGTACCAAAGACGGAGCGCAGCACCTCCTGACAATGGGGCAGGATTCGATCCGTCTCGAGCTTCTGTCGCCCCGCGCGGACAAAGCTCCAGGTGCTGCAGTCAACAAAGAGAGCGGAGACTATAACCCCAGTACCTTCGCGAACATTAACGTCTATAGCTACGACGGCAACTATATCGGGCACAAATCAACCGATTCCGGCTATCCGGAACCAATGCTGGGAACAAGCACATCCGCCACTGTCGAAGCCGGTCCCGCTCTGACACCGAGCACTGGATGGTTTACCGCTGTAAGGCATGGGTTTGTAGGCTGGGCGATGAATGATACAAACCTTTTTGGTCAGGGGTCGTATGCCACGATGCTCAACAGGTTGATGAGCTTTGGCAAAAGCTCGCTTGTATCCACGGGGGCGGACTGGATGGCCAATCAAATCAGCAAGGAATGGGGCTATGTAGCTGGTGCGCAAGGTGTTGGTGCGCAGGATATCACCGGTGGGGCGTCGCTTAACTACGCGGGCGCAAAAGAGTTCGTTCGCATGCTTGAGGAAGGCGGCCTCGCACTTGTAGGCAAGATTATACCAAAATATTATGACCTACAGCGTGACCCACCTTTTTCCAAAACACTCCTAAAATTCGCCTTTACCCTGACGAAGGAATTTACCAGAAACCTCTTGCATGAGTATCTGCTGCTTAAGGCCAACCAACTGACAATCAATACACGCAAATCAGACATCGATCAGCAACTCAGGAACGGCCTGTTGATTGGTGTTACTGCCAGCGCGATCCAGCGCACGATAAAGGAACTTGGCCTGCAGCCAACAGATTATAGAGCGCGGGCGGCGGTGGATATATTGACACATGTGGCGGTCGATATCGGCCGGGCATTGGCAAACGCAGGTGACTGGGATACGGATGAACAAGCGGACCAACGGGAATTATCGCCGACGTCAAGCCCCACTCCGCTATACAATGCAACACAAGTACCCTATTCGACATCGCCGTACAATGACCCGTCGACAACGGAGAGTTTTTTTACGACCGATGTTGAGCGCCAAAACGTCACCGGTAATATGACAGGGTCAGACCTTATGAACGGGTGGCCGGAAACGCCGCAAATCAGGACCACAAGTGATTTCTTCACCAGTTATCCGGGTTCCGGCTATGATACGGCTGACAGCCTGACCCCCAATGGGACTGTTCCTGATGGTAAGGGAACGACGGACGAAAACAGGTCGACTTTAGAAGTAGCCGCACAGATTTTTGTCTCCTCAGTAGTCAAAAATACACCGACAAAATACGTACCTGAGATTGCTCAGTGGGTTTTCGCGGAGAGGCACATACACGACAGAGGGACAGCTGCATTTGACAGCCAGATGCTGTTGTTCGGCAATCACAGTTACACTTTTACTACCGTAAACCTTCTGGACACTGAACGGTGGTTCGAAAACGCGGACTCGGAGAAATTCTGGTTGGGCTACATGTGGCGCAATTCCTGGTTTGGGCAGGAAGTCAACAATCTAATTCGCACTGCGCGTGTACGCCTGGAAAACTGCATTATCAATTGCGGCCCTATAGGTGATTCCGAAGAAATAGCAGAGAAGTGGGTGCTGTTAACTCAGGAAAAAATTGACGACCGCTTGATTGACTATCAGAAGGCAGCTGACAATGCCGCCAATGACAGTCCGCTTCGAGACGAGTTGGAGCCTGATCAAGTATTGGCCTCGAGTTCCGTTAGAGCGATCCGGTCCAAACGAGCCCCAAGTCTGGATAAGTGGCTGGAACGTGAGGTCGAGTGCGCATACGTCAGCATGTCAGGCCAGCGGATGCCAACGCCGGCTCTCCGGTTTGACGTGACCATGATACCACCAAGTATTCGACGCAAAGCAGATAGCTATCACGACCATCAGGCGCTCGACGCTAAGTTTGATGTGGTCCGGGGCCCCAATGGGCAATGGATCACACAGTCGCATCTCGCAAACAAGCGGGGGCACGTGAATGAGGAACGTATTGCACGTGCTCAGGAAGCGGCCGCCCGCTCGTCGCATCATATCCTCGTGAAAATGCAGGATCGAAAGAGAACACGTGCCTATATATATGATTTTGCACAAGATCGTAACCTTGGTGCCAATTGCCAGCGCGCGATCACGACCTTCATGAACCGGAAATCTCTGGTTCAAATCGGGATGCGCATCCCGGAAATGGGGGCATCAGCGCTGACACCGGTCTGTCACGGGATCAAGTTTCGTTATCTGAAGTATTCGCTGAACGAGAGTAGTACCAGCAATCCCGAACATCAGCGGGAGTTTGGCGACCAGCTGTACATCAACGTTGCAGCCAGGGCTTGCCCTTCAATACCCACGCTTGCTTTCTACGCACGCGGTGTAAAGTATGAATTTGAACCAAGTGAACCGGATAAGTCGGGTAAGAGGGATGCTCATACCACCATGGATGGCGGACACGCGGTTCGCAAACCGGACGATCACAACGCAACGGAGCGCAAGATAAAAACCGGCGATGTTGTGGTGAATTCACCGACAGACCAATACACAGTCTCCCTACAAGCTGCTGCGATCCAGGGATATGAGTCAACGTTTGGCAATCTGTCGATGAAGCAAACCCAGTTTATGGCCATCCAGTGTGAGACTGCAATAAACTGGGCGGACTGGAGAACGGAACACAATGCCACAGTGGCCATGATGCCTTATGCCGTCTTCACCACGCAAGTTATCTGGGATGGCCCGCAGGTTGCCCCTGTGGTTGCCCCTGTGGTTGAGCAAGATATACCACTGCCATCGCCTCCAGGTCCCGGGGATGATGACTCGGAACACTCGTTTATTGAGAATCACGAGGATATGATACACCCGCAAATATCGCCGCCACCACCTCTGAGTCTCTTCGGTTATGCTTCGAAAAGTTCGGCTAATGACGAAGATGCTGCTGACGGTGGAGACGATAATGCGGAAATCCAGGGAGTATCGCAGCCACCAACACTTCCGGATCGCAAGGGTTATGCCTCGGGAAGCGGGTCTGATGCGAACTCGGGCGACGAATCGAGCTCATCGAGTTCTCAGCAGAATTATGCCCCCCCCAGGGAATTGCAGCGGGTACGGTCACTTTCCAAGCTTAAGGTACAAGAAACGCTGTCGCAAACACACCGCACGCATCCCGAGTCGAAGATATATGGTTCCCAAAACTCGCCTGAAAATGTGGGCGGGCAGCTTCTGGGGCAAACTGTGATCCTTAAACAGGTCGATACCTACAGTGCGCAGGTCAACGGTTTTCGGGAGTTGACGGAACTGAAAGGTGGGATGCCCCTATTCATCGACCCGGCTAGCGGTGAGTTGCGACACATTGAGGATCCCAATAATGCTTACGGGGTGAAGGATATGGGCACCGCAAAACCCTACAAGGACGCTGCGGACGGTTTCAGCACCATTGTTCATGGTTGTTTGGCAGCGTCTGCAGCGGGTAGAACCAGCATGGAGGCATCCATCCATGCCATGATCCTTCGAGAAGATGATCTGACAGTGAAACATTATCGGATCAAGGTGCGTCAAGACAGCCCGGATTTTGCCTTGGCGCAGCCCAAGAGTACACCGACCCGCATGCAGCATATGCTTGCAGGCTTCAAACCGAGGGATCATGAGGCGCCGACTGGCGGCGATGATGACGACACAACGGTTTCAAGTACTGGTGGTGGAAATTGGACTTTGCTTGGTGATCCAAAGAATGCATCAGACAACGATGGCAGCGATAGTGACGCATTGGGTACGGTGAATGGAATAGGGTCTCACAAACCGCAGCGCAGCCAAGAATTCGACGCGGACTATACCTTGTTGCACATTAAATCTGATGAACAGGTGTCCGAACCGGTCCGGCGGCAGAAAGATTTGGAGCACATTAAGATTTCAGGCCTCGACCTGGCTCTTGAAAGCCCACACCATCATGAGTTCCGGGCACGTCACTGGACCAAGGTACATCAGGCCGTCACGAGTCTGGTTCGCCAAATTTGGACTGACAGCGACAATGACATCCACCGAAGAAAATCGGCACAGTCACGCCGCGTCATCGACAATACCCCTGATAGTGGCAATATCCCTGAACCGGACGCTGACGCTGCGCTGGCACTTTTGACCAGTTTGGATCCGCGATATCCGCGGATCATTGCACAACAGGCGGTAAATTTCTCCCGATACCCCCTCAAAAACACCAATCAGGACGGTATTAAGGACAAGATTCGGCATGACATCACGTTTGTCCGGGACGCTTTCACGAAGGCCGTCGGCGCTGATCAACAAATGTCCAACACGGTGAGAAAGGCGAAACTCGAGCAAGCACGAGAGGCGTTTGTTCAGGACATCTTTGATCACCTTGTTGCAACATCCCCGTCTGAACAAATCGAACAGGTCAGAAAATCTTTCCGGGAAGAAGGCGCCCGCCGCGCAAACGCTGAGATCAGGGATTGGCAGCTGAATACGTCGCTGGTGCGCAATGAATTCGAGCCAGCATCCGACAACTCTGACAAGGCTGAATTGCTTTCTGTGTCAGGCGCCAAGGCAGGGCAGGTTTTGCCGGATAAAGAATGGTCATCCGTCAACTATGACGGAGATCAAGACGTGAGTGCGACGTATGAAGAATCGGCATTTGAGCAAAATGTCGAGTTCGACCACAACTCTTTTGCAGAGTTGGTTCGTGATGACTCCACAGACAGCAATATTCGGCTGGCTGTCAGGTCGCTTTCGTGGGTTTTGGGGCGCCCGATCATATTACTTGACTATGACACGAAAACAGGTCAGATCGCTAAAAATGAAGAGCTCAGTTGTCTCAAGAATGAGTTCGGCGGTTCTTTCCTTTCGCATGCGAAAGAGGACCCTATTTGCATCGGACGGGATGAGGCGGGCAACTTCCTTGCGATGCGTCAGTCTGGCGACAAAGGTGTAGGCAACTATTTCTGCGCCTATCCGGCAGATGGTCAGTGTGACACTGTCGGGGCACTGCTGCATGCGGTGTATGCCGGGATCAATCCGGATGCCTATGTGGTCCAGGATACTGGCGACACAGAACAGCGCACGCTGGAGCCCAAAAGCAATGACGCCAATAAAACAACAACGTCGTTGCTTGAGACCGTGAAGCGCTTCTGCCAAGTCGATTGCGCTTACATTAAGGACAGTTTGACAAAAGCTTGGCTGGGGGATGAGGACGCAGAAAAAAAACTGACGGACCGTCAGCGGCAAATGCTGTTGGACATCGACTGCGAGGCCCCGGTAATTCGCGACCTCCAGCGCAAACTGGACCGGCTCATGGCTATGGCCGAGAAGATTGATGAGACTTTTGGTCAGCCTGAAAAGGAAGCTTTTGGTCAGCCTGAAAAGGATGCTTCAGATGATGAAAATATCCTAACGATTGACCAGAGTTCTATTTTGCGAAGATTGGATATGGATCTGTTTGGCAAATATGGGGCAAATACTAGCATGAAAGCTGGTGTGATTGACCCAAATTGCCTATTGACTGTTCGTAACGGGCTGGAGCAACAGCTCAAAAAACTTGAGGCACCGGCCAAAAAGCAATCAGAACACTCCGTGAACTTATCCGAGCTAATTCACTCTGGGGCCGGAAAATCCGAAGAGAATACAAATACGATAGATGTAGAAATCGAAGAAGAGAAAGAGTATGTTCTGAAGTTGCATAACGATCTCTCTGAGATGAGTGTTTCCCGCCAGGATACCAGTGCCGCATCCGCAAAAGCCAGCGACGAGCAAGCTGCCCAGATCAAGCAGCGTCTCACCATGCTTGCCCAATATGTCACGCTGTACAATGAATGCGCGACCATCGCCCGTGATCTGAGACAGGCGAAAGAGAGGGCCGATTTACAGAAGTTACCAATATTGTCACCGCCTCTGGAGCATAGCAGCTCAATGAAAAATGAGGTAGAGGTGGAAGACGATGTCCAGGACGTAGTGATCCAAGTTGACGCCAATAGCGACATGGATTTCAACGGTGCGCTGGGCGGTGTTCCCTCCGGTGATCATTACACCATAATCGAAGAGAGTGAATCCAGTGGCACATCATCGGAAGCCCCCTAGGTTTTGAGGGCGATACGGACTACCAACAGTTCGTGCAACAGTGTGGCGGCAGCCTATTGCCGTCACCAACGCCGGTGCGTCAACAAAACTCCCCCCCCAGGGTGAGAGCTGGATACACTATACCTGTCTTCATCGATTTCTCTTGCCGGAGAAGGGTTGATTGGGCGCCTGGCGGTTGAGGTGTCTGGAAGCGGGTAGGGCAGTATCGGTCGATTATGGTTGGGCACTTATCATTTACCCAGCTTCGCTGGCTCTGGTACTTTTGTTGTTCTTATTTTTGGGTGAAACCTGGCCCAATGTAGCTGAATAGCAGCTGCCGGTTTTGTGTTCCTGGTGCTTATCGATTTCAGAGAGCAGGGTGGCTAAATGACTTCCCTCTTCGGACAAGAACTAAAGCGACCGTTTGAGGTCATTAATATGCCGCCTGAGCGCACAAAGCAGCTGCAGCTGGTCTTCCACCTGGTCGGGTATGAGCTCTGACGGGAGAGGGGGAGGATTGGGGGGCATTGGCGTCTCCTGGCCCGGTGTGGCCCATGGAGCGCGGAAGAAAACATATTTTACGATAAGCAGCTTTAGAGGGAGTTTTTGGTTGTCAGCTCAGTAAAGGGCTCTGCGTGGCTGAGATGTCAGCCTGCGAGCTACTGAAACGACCCATGTATTTAACCTCTAGCTATCGGATTATCGTATGACAAGTTTTTCTCCCACTCCTTCCTCCAAGCCTGACGGCGCGGCAAAGCATCCCATGCCCCTGTATCAGACCCCGTCACCTACAATCGCCCAGAGCTCACTCGCCAAAGGGTTTCTAGAGCAGCTCAAGACTACACAAAGCAAGACAAATGCCCTTCCGGATGATGTTTTGGCCACCGAAATCGACGAACCGGAAAAGGGATATCTTTCACCGTCGGAGACAAGCCGCTCCAACATAGCTCCCGATATCGATATTCTTGACCCCAACATTATCAAGGAAACCGGTGCAGAAAAGTATGCCCGGCAGGTTGGGGGGGCAGGGTGCCTCAGCAAACCTGTGGGTGATGAGGGTGATGATGATCCGGGCGACGGCAGCCTGCCGCCGAACGACAACAACACCTCTGGCGGACCAGGAGGACCTAATAAAAGTGGCGGTGCCAATGGAAAGAAGCCGCCACAGGACAATGATGATGACGGCGACGATGTGCCGGATTATTACAAGGAGCATCCGAGACTGCTGCTTAAAAATCAGCCGGACCAGCCGTCTCCTCCCATCATTGGTATAGGCTGGACCGGACAGGATGACTCTGAGGCCTTGCGTGCATATAGCAACAGCGTCGCCCAAAACCTCAAGGATCAAGAATATGGGCCAATCCTCATACTGAAGGACACTGTTTCAAAGGCCAGAGGCAATATGACGAGGATTAATAGTTTCTGTCTGACGGAATTGAACCGATACGCTCTTCGCAATCCGGCTATAGTGGAGGCGATGGATAAAGCCGACTTGAATCCTGCCAAACACTTTGCCGCGATAACCATCAGCTATCTCACAGAAAAAGCTCCTGACCCCGATCCCGACGCCGACCCCAACGTCAAAAGAACGAACTACGGGGGTGTCAAGTTTTATGGCGGTCTTCATTTTTTCGGAGCCCATCCTTCCAGGCATCTTTTCATGATTGGGGGAGGGTACGGACATGAAGCGAAGCAGGACCTTCTGACCCTTGACGAAAAAATTCCACGGAGACTCGACCACCCGCACAGGCATCCAGGTGTGATCGGCTACAAAGCACTGACGGATGGCAGCGATCGAGTTTGGCTGGGGCGGGAAGACCTGAAAAACATCGGCAAAAACATCCAATTGGCGTGGTCCGATCAAAAGCCTGCTATTATTCAGATCGCTCGCGCAGACTTTTTTCCAAAAGATAGTAAACAGATAGAACCCAGGGTTAATATTAACATCATGCCACACAGTGCGCAGTTGGCCGGGAAGATGGATGAATTTCATATACCAATGAATCCCCCGAGCGAGGTAAGGATTAATGCGGGAATCCCTGGTGATCAGTTTGCGGGCTGGACGATGAACGAGAAGGGCATTGTTGTGAAGGCTCAAGCGGATAAACCGGAAAACAATGACATCAACGATACTTCCTTGAACGACAATGACGTTATTGTGAAGGCTCAAGCGGATAAACCGGAAAACAATGATACTAAAGATATTTCCTTCCAATATATGGGGCAGGATCAGGAATATTTGAAACGCCATGAGGTGGTTAAATACAAAGATACCAGGTATGACGTTAATAATTACCATGCTTTTGTTCGCACCGACGTGGCACCGCTGTCGACCAGGGGCTTTGTCGTTCCCGACAATGCAGACATTGTTCAAATGGGTGATGTCGACGATGAAAAAGAGGTGGTCCTCAAGACAAGCGATGGACGAACAGACCTTATCGCTCCCGACAATACAGACATTGTTCAAATGGATGATGTCGACAATGAAAAAGAGGAGCTCCTCAATGCGGGCGATGGGCAGACAGACCTTCTGAATGATGTAAACGCCTCGACGGCTCCGGTATATGCTCGGGTTGATCCGGATCCCGAAGATGATGAGATGCAGCCGGATTCCGAAGACGAGTTAGTGATCGTTGACTAGATTGTGTCTGACCGAACAGCTCTGACCTTGTTCATCTTGTGCGGTTTGTCGAGTTTGTCTTGGTTGACGTTTCAAGACAAAAGCTCTTGAACAGGATTTATCGGGTGTTCGGCAATGGTGCCGAACACCCAGGTCAGATAGACCGTGAGCCGCTTGAGGCGTGTGCTGGTGTAGCGAATGACTCACCCATGGTGAAAGAGATAGTTTCTGCAGGAACTGCACTGACTTAGTTTTGAGTTGACCCAAAACCGCGCAACAATTGAATCTAATATTGAATCTAATGTCGCTAAGGGAAGTTTTTAATGGCTCTGGACAACGAAACATGGTGCGGCACGGTGACATTATTATTTCCCATAATATAAATTATACGTTTTATATTTAGACAAGATTGCTGAGCCTACCACATCTATTCCCCACTCAAATTAGTTTCATACACGGCGAAAACCTTTGCAATGTCCTCATCGTCATAAAGCCTGAACAACTGTTCGGCCGTATCCGTCCCATCTTTTGCCTGATGAAAAACCTCACATATGCGAAAACCCAGTGAATAACCAACCTGGAACGACCAATCTGGATTTTCTTCGTTTCTTCCGGAAAACCAACCCGGCACAGAAAATGGCGGTTTATCCGCAATTTTCTTGAACGCTGCCCACAGACCCGTTTCGTTTGCGGCGACATATTCATGTCGGTTTCCGAACCTTAGACCTGAAGCCAGGTATGTCAGATATTCTGCACAGCCTTCCCTAATAGCGATTGCTGCCATTGACCCCTTTTCCTGATCATAGATCGAGATATAATTTGGCCGGCCGCCCTGTGCCTTGAGCTGAAGAATGTGCGCTGCTTCATGCACTACCACCTGCACAAGTGAATCTGCGACCCGGTTCGGGACAAAACCTGACGGTGTGCCGGGCGCGAAGTCGTCATTACCGACAGCGATGCCAATACCGAAGTTTGCTTCGGTATCATCCAGGGCAACAGGCGTACCGCCAAGCAAATGCTGATTGGAAACAAAATAATAGACAGGTAACTGTTCGCTGCTGTCCGCAAGGGCTGCCAGGCTGTCCAGGTAACCGTTGATCCGCCCTTCCCTCGCGCGCAGAGGTCGTTCAAGAGCTGGCAACTGCCGGTACGTAGCTTCATTTTTGGGCACCCGGTCAATAAACCGATCGACGGACACTCGATATTGTTTCATCCAACCGTTAAAACCGGCTGAGGCCAGTTCAATGTAAGCTTGATAGGCTGTTTCAGGAGCTGCGCCAGCGTCCAGCTTTTCACGAGCGAGGGCAAAGGCACGCAAATCCTCATAGTGGAATTGTCGCCTTTCAACTTCGTCCTGGTTTTTAGTTTCATTTGCTGCGATGGCCGTGCTTGATAATACAAACAGGGCCATGAAGATCATCGATGGCTTTTTCACAAGCATCTGCCTTCTCCCCGAGCCTGCCGCTAGTTTGAGTATAAGGGGCCGCAATGTCAAATTGACCGAGATTATATAGTGAATAATGGCTTCTAGGTGGCCATAGTCACCAGCAATATAGTTTTGGGCCTTTCCAATGGTCCCTTCTCCCGAAGCTGGCATCTTGTGCAATCCCAATGACCGCCCCTCTGTGTTCCCCAATTGCGTGAGCTCTCAGTTCGCTAGATGACAATTTCTTGGAACCAGTTGCCCGGGTCTGTAATCAGCTCATCCCTGAGCTTTTGAAATATTGTTGGATCCGACCTGAAGAGATTCATGAATTTAAATGACTTAAACATATATTAACCCTGCTCCCCCAACTTTGGCCCGGGGGTCGAAAACCTGTTGTTTTGGGTTGGAGCGACCATGGAAAAGATTTTAAACCAATTTGGCATTGGCACGCGTGTTATTGCGCTGGCGCTGGTGCCTCTGCTGCTGGCAGTTGTCTTCGCATTTGTGACCGCAATGGATGCCAGGACAAAGGCGGGACAAGCGGCAACAATCGAGAAAATTGCAAGCTTTGCCCCAAAAGTCAGTGGCCTGGTCCATGAATTACAAAAAGAACGTGGCCGCAGTGCCGGTTTTATAGGCTCCGGTCTGAGGTCGGACCTTAGCACGCTGGTGGACACGCAGCGCGGCGAAACTGACTACACCATGGATGTTTTCATCAGTGCTACGCAGGGTTTTGAGATGGCGGCGGGATTATCTGCGGTTGTTGGAGAGGCACAAACCAGCCTGTCAAACTTGGCAACCGAGCGGCGGGCGATTGACGCTGGAAGCCGCTCTGTTCCCCAGATGGCCCGCTATTACACCGCGACAATCGCAAAGTTGCTGAACATCATTAAATACATGTCCATCAATGCCAGCGATCCAGAGATCATGCAGGCATTAACTGGCTATATTGGTGTGCTGGAAGCTAAGGAGCGAGCCGGTCAGGAACGAGCGATGGGCAATGCCGGTTTCAACGCTGGAAGCTTTCCTGTTGCCATCTACAATCGTTTCGTCGGATTGATCAGCCAGCAGGAAGCCTTTCTGTCTGTATTTCGCAATTTTGCATCCAAAGAGACGGTAGCTTTTTATGATCAGACTGTTGTCGGTGAGGCCATCAACGACGTACAGCGAATGCGCGACTTTGCTATTTCCACACGTGGAGCACTGGATAGCGGAGACCCCCTGCCCAATGACTGGTTTGGACGGATTACTGTCAAAATTGACCTGATGAAACAGGTTGAAGACCGTAACAATTCGGAGATTATTGGCTTGGCGCAAAGAGCGCTGGACCAGGCAAGCTCAACCTTCTGGACCATGAGCGTGGTCTTCTCGATTGGGACGTTGCTTATTCTTGCCATGGCGTACGCCATCTTCAAGAGTGTGACCTCTCCCCTGTCTCGTTTGAAAACATGCATGGATGACCTGTCAGGCGGCGATCTGGAGGTTGAAGTACCCTGCTCTGATTACTCCAGTGAAATCGGTGACATGGCCGGCTCCGTTCTAAAGTTCAAGCAAAGCAGCGTAGAACGCCTGTTGCTGGAAATTGAGACCAAAAAAGCAGAAATTGAACACCTTTGGCGGACTGAAGAGATGCGTGAGCGTCATGCACGGGAAGCCGCCGAAGATGAAGAGCGTAAGAAAGCTACTGAACAGGCAGAACAACAGCGCCTACGGTCCGCAATGCAGGCGCTGGCAGAAAAGTTTGATCGTGAAGTCGGCACCGTAATCACGGAGTTAACGCAGGCGGCGCAATCCCTTGAAGCAACCTCTGGCTCCATGATTGGGCAAGCTGAAGAAAATGAAGCTTGCGGCGCTGAAGCTGCATCAGCTTCCCGCCAGACATCGGCGAATGTGCAAACTGTTGCCAGCGCGGCCGAAGAGCTTAGTTCTTCCGTTGACGAGATCAGTCGGCAGGTTGCCGAATCCACGGAGATTTCAATCAATGCGGTAAAGCAGTCTGAAAGCACGGCATCAACGGTTTCGGAACTTGAAGAATCGTCCCGGAAAATCGAAGGTGTTCTTGGCCTGATCAGTGAAATTGCCGAGCAGACCAACCTGCTTGCGCTTAATGCCACTATTGAAGCGGCGCGGGCCGGGGAAGCCGGTAAGGGCTTTGCCGTTGTGGCGCATGAGGTGAAAGCGCTTGCTGACCAGACGGCGGGCGCAACAGACGAGATAGCGAGCCAAATTCGCATGATGCAATCCGTGTCCGGTGATGTAACCTCTGCGGTTCGGTCCATTCGTGAAGTTGTTGAGAAAACGAGCAAAATTTCATCGGCGATCGCTGAGTCAGTAGACCAACAAAGCGCGGCAACTGCTGAGATAAGCCGCAGTATGCAGGAAGCAAGCATGGGCGCAGATCAGGTGATGAGCAGTGTTGGTAAAGTTCAGCAGGTGGCCACAGAAACAAAAGGGTCCTCTGCTCAGGTACGCTCTTCTTCAGAAAACCTGTTGAAACATTGCGACGGTCTGCAATCTGCTGTGCGGGGGTTCCTCACGGAATTGACCGCGCAGGGGCAGACCGCCGCCTGACACAAAAATTGCGTGGCAAGCCAATAAGGAAGGTCGCAATCCGGACAAAAAAGGGGCCCTCGGGCCCCTTTTACTAACGGCATAAATCTGCCTATTCGCTCAGGAAACCCCTGTCCCTCAAAAGCGCTTCAATTCTGGCGTCCCTGCCCCGGAAAGCCCGAAAGGCGTCGGCAGGGTCCATCGCATTGCGCGCCGCGAACAGATAATTGACCAACTTGTCCGCTACTTCTTTGTCATAAAATCCACCAGGCGCTTCGGCAAATGCCTCTGCCGCGTCAGAAGTCAGGACATCTGCCCACATGTAACCATAGTAGCCGGCAGAATATCCCTCCCCTGAGAAGATATGACCGAAATGTGGACTGCGATGCCGCATGACAATCTCTTTAGGCATGCCAAGAGCCGCCAGTGTTTCACGTTCGAAGGCATCCGGGTCAATGCCCGTCGGGTCGGTTGTGTGGAACTTCATGTCGACCAAAGCAGAGGCAAGATATTCGGTTGTTGCAAAGCCCTGGTTGAAGGTCGCCGCCGCCTTGATTTTCTCAATCAGGCTGCGGGGCATTGGCTCTCCGGTTTCATGGTGCTTGAGATATGTATTGATGACCACGTCTGTTGAAAGCCAGCGCTCGAGAAGCTGTGACTGGAATTCTGTGTAATCCCGAACACCACTGTTGAGGGTTGGGTAAGCAACCTGCGAGGAAAGCGCATGCAAGGCATGGCCAAATTCATGGAAGAATGTTTCTGCGTCAGACCAGGAGACCAGAACAGGCTGCCCGGCTGCAGGCTTCACGAAATTGGAGTTGTTTGACGATAAAACGGTTCGTTTGCCATTGAAGGTCTCGTGGCTACGGTAGCTCGATGCCCAGGCTCCTGAGCGTTTGCCGCCACGGGCGTATGGATCAAGATACCAAAGTCCCACATGTTCACCGCTTGTGCGGTCCGTAACTTCCCAGACATTGACGTCAGGGTGGAAGACCGGCACAGAGCCCTCCGGCACGGGAGCAAAATTGAAATTGAACAGTTCGCCGGCAACATAAAACATCGCTTCGCGTAGTTTGTTCAATTCCAGGTACTGTTTAACCTCGTCAGAATTCAGGTCGTATTGAGCCTTGCGCACTTTTTCTGCGTAGAAGCGGTAGTCCCATGGCTCAATCGTGATGTTTGCGCCTTCAGCGTCGGCAATTGCCTGCATATCGGCAACTTCCTGCCGCGCGCGCTCGGTTGCTGCTGGCCATACGGCTTCCATCAGCGCAATCGCCTGCTCCGGCGTTTTGGCCATTCGGTTCTGCAGGCGCCATTGTGCATAGTTTTCATAACCAAGCAATTGCACACGCTCGTGCCGCAGCTTCAGAATCTGGGCGATGATGTCGTTATTGTCATATGCATCCCCGTGGTCACCGCGGCTGTAATACATTTCCCAGACGTGCTTGCGCAGCTCTCTGTTTTCGGAAAATGTCAAAAACGGGTCCATGGCGGAGCGTGTGTTGCGCACGGCGAACTCGCCTGGGCCGGGTTTTGCTTCGGCTGCAGACCTTGCCGAGGCGAGGAAATCATCCGCTAGCCCTGCTGCCTCTGCCTGATCAAAATAGATGGCGTATTCTTCTTCATCGTGAAGCACGTTGTTCGCAAACTGGGTGTGCAGGCCGGCGAGCTCCTGATTGATTGCTGCATAGCGTTCCTTCGCCTCGCCCGAGAGCGTCGCGCCAAAGCTCGCAAAGTTATCGTAAACAAGCCATGTCAGGCGCTGTTCTTCAGGTGGCCTGGATTTCAGGTCGTCACTTTCATAGACGGTCTGAACTCTTGAAAAGAGTTTGTCGTTCTGGGTGATTTTCGAGGTAAATGCAGACAACTTTGGTGCCATCTCGCGCTGGATTGCACGAAACTCAGGCGTCGACATATTTGAGCGCCAAATACCCCAGTAAGTGAAAACGCGACCGAGGGCATCTCCGGCCCTTTCCATCTCAAGAATTGTATTTTCGAATGTTGGTGGCTCCGGGTTATTGGCGATCGCCTCAATTTCCATCAGGTTGTGCGCCATGCCCTTCTCAAGCGCAGCCTTCAGTGCCGAGAGGTCCATTTGATCGAACGCAGGGACGCCGCCATACTGCCCTTTCCATTCAGCGAGCAGAACATTGTCGTCCAAGCTGGCCTCTATGCTTTGTGAGTTGTTTTCTGCATTGTTGGCATCGCTTTGTGTGCTGTCCGTGTCCGCGCACCCCGATGCCAGAAGCAGCGCAGCGGTTCCCACTGTGGTTAGATACTTGAGTTTCATGACGACCCTTCCCTATGTTGCCCTTTGAGCGAGGGACGCTATGCGAAAATGGCCGGTTATCCAACGTAAAATGCGGTGAATGCCCGCCACTGGTCGATCAGTTGAAGTTTCAAACTGGTTGAGCGTGACCGTTTGAGGCCCGACGATGTTCGGGATGCAGAGATTTACCCAGAATATGGTCAGACTGATGGATTACGTGACTGGCGTTTCCTACGATCAAAGGGTCTGGCTGCGAGACGAGATCCAGATTTTTGTCTGGATAGTCAAGTGTGCTCAGAAAGTGGCGCATGCAATTGATGCGCGCTCGTTTCTTGTCGTTTGACTTGACGATCGTCCATGGTGCATCGGCTGTATCGGTATAGAAAAACATTGCTTCTTTTGCTTCGGTATAGTCGTCCCACCTGGCGAGGCTGGCCTGATCGATTGGACTGAGTTTCCAGCGTTTCAGGGGATCTGTTTTTCGCTTTGCAAATCGCTGTTTTTGTTCCTCACGGGTAACGGAAAACCAGTATTTGTAGAGGCTGATCCCCGAACGGCTGAGCATACGTTCCAGCGAGGGCGCCTGACGCATAAATTCAAGATACTCAGAAGGCGTACAAAAAACCATGACTCGTTCAACGCCGGCTCTGTTGTACCAGGATCGATCATAAAAAACGATCTCGCCGGCGGTTGGTAAATGCTCGATATATCGCTGGAAAAACCATTGGTCTTTTTGAACATCTGAGGGTTTTGGTAGTGCGACCACTCTGGCATGGCGCGGATTAAGGTGTTCCATGAAGCGTTTTATGGTTCCGCCTTTGCCCGCCGCGTCCCTGCCTTCAAATAGAATAACCAGTTTTTTGCCAGTTTCCTGAACCCACAACTGAACCTTTAGCAATTCAGCCTGCAAGTCTTCCTTCAGCCCGTCATACTCAGTACGACTCATTTTTTCCGAGTAGGGAAATTCGCCGGTTTCAAACGCTTCCCGGACGCGGTCCGGTGTTACAACAGGAAATGCGCCGCCGCCAGCAGCCAAGTTAATAGACATCGTCATCCCTCCGATGGTCATTTGATCCGATAAACGGTAACCACCAGAAAGCTTGGACATTTTGACGATAGTCAAAATCTATCAGTTAATTCACGTAATATTTTAGCTTCGTAAAAACCTACCCTTTCCTGGTCCAATATGGGGCCAGATATTGTGCTATTTGACCTCACTGTCACTGGACGCGGTGCTTGATAATTTCCCCATAAAATCAAGGGGCATGGGAAAGACAATCGTCGATGAGCGTTCATTTGCAATTTCATGAAGCGCCGTTAAATACCGGATCTGCATTGCCTCTGGCCGCTGGTGCAAAACTTCGGCTGCTTTTAGGAAATTATCCGCTGCCTGCGCCTCACCTTCTGCCGTAATAACCTTGGCTCTCCGCAAGCGTTCTGCTTCCGCTTCCTTTGCAATTGCGCGGATCATACTCGGATCAAGGTCCACATGTTTGAGTTCCACGTTCATTACCTTGATGCCCCAGGCGTCTGTCTGATCATCCAGAATCTGGCGGATGTCATCATTAAGCCTTTCACGTTCAGCCAACATTTCGTCCAACTGGTGCTGTCCAAGAACCGAACGCAGAGTTGTCTGGGCCAGTTGACTGGTCGCGAACTCGAAATTTTCGACTTCTATAATCGCACGTTTTGCATCAACAACGCGGTAATAGACCACGGCATTGACCTTAACAGACACATTATCCCGTGAAATAACGTCTTGTTCGGGAACATCCATGACCATTGTGCGCAAGTCCACACGCACCATGCGTTGGATCAGCGGGATCACGATAATCAACCCAGGGCCTTTGACTTTCCAAAATCGCCCAAGCAAAAAGATTACCCCGCGTTCATATTCCCTCAAAATCCGGATGGCCGAAAAGGCGATCAAGACGGCCAATAGCACAAGGCTGTATGCCGAATAAGCGACTTCAATCATTGTCTTCATCCTTAGGGTTGGAGGGCTCCACTGGCGTAACAAGTAGCCGTAAACCCTCTATTTTAAATATTTTTGCGTCAGCGTGAGGAGCAAGTTCATGGTCACAATCCGCGGCCCATACTTCTCCACGTGCAAGTACCTTGCCCTGTGTGCCCTGCCATGCGAGCACTTTTGCAACTTCGCCAATCATGGCATCGTTGCCACTCACTGACGGGCGGCGCCATGCGCGCACAGCAAAGGTTAGGACAAACAGGAAAAGCCCCGCTGTTGTCAGCGAAACAGTTCCAATCAAGATGGGGGATATTTTAAGTTCCGGCACGCCGTTATCGAACAGCATTATTGAGCCCATCAGGAAGCTTGCTATGCCACCAATACCCAGGATTCCGAATGACGGAACAAAAGCTTCTGTTGTCATGAGGACCAGTCCCAGTGCGATCAAAGCAAGCCCCGCATAATTGACCGGCAACAGCTGGAACGCATACATACCCAGGATCAGGCATACGCCGCCGATTATACCGGGCGCAAACAATCCGGGATTGGAAAACTCGATTACCAGCCCATAAATGCCAATGATCAACAGCAGATAAGCGACGTTTGGATTGGTGATGAAACCAAGAAGCTCGTCCCGCCAGGTTGACTGAAACTCAACCACGTCCATGGTCGATGATGTTATTACGACGTCGGTGCCTTCAAGGCTGATGGTACGTCCGTTAATCTTGTTGAGCATGTCGCGCGTGTTGGTGGCAATAAGGTCAATCAGGCCTTCTCTCAGCGCTTCTTCTGCGGTGAAGTTCAGTGCTTCACTGACAAACTTTTCTGCAGCGGCGCCAGGCCGGTTACGCATTTCGGCTAACGCCCGCATATATGCTTTTGCGTCATTGATAATTTTATCTTCCAGGTCAGGGTGTTCGGAATCGGTGGGCGTCGGGTCTGTTCCCCCCGGGGTCCCCCCTATTGCTACCGGCGTGGCAGATCCAACATTGGTGCCCGGTGCCATGACAGCGATGTGACTTGAGAGCAAAATATAGGCACCAGCGCTAGCGGCCCGAGAGCCGGAAGGAGCAACGAAACCCACTACCGGTATGTCAGAGCCGAGGATTGTTTTGATAATGCCGCGCGTAGAAGAAACGAGGCCGCCAGGTGTATCGATACGGAGTATTATCAAATCCGCCCCTGCAGTTCGCGCCTCCTCAAAACCACGTGACAGATGAGCCTCTAGCGCTGGTCCAATTGCTCCTTCGATGTTGATGACATGGGCCGTTTGTTCGGCGTGGCTGATGGAGCCGATGCTTAACATGCAAAAAAGGACGCCAATCAAAACCGCAAGGGCTTTGCGACAAAGGTTTGGAAATAAGGGCACTCGTATCACAGCGGCCAAGAGCTTTACTCCTTGGTGTGCGAGGTTGAGCTTGATTGTGACGAAGGGATTGTTCGGTGAGGCACGTCGCCTCACACTAAACTTGCAGTACTCAACCCCATAATAATCTGACCCTATCCAGTCAGATATCCGGTCCGTATGAAATGACTTTCGTCAAAACGACGGGCTTTCATCGAGGTTTCAAAGAGTTGGTGGCGTGCATGAAAAGCAGTTTGATGTGGGAACGAGAGTTCGCTCGTGATGGTGAGGCTGCTATAGGGTGTATTTCCGGTTTTGGGATTCGAGGCGCCTTTTGGCGCCCCGATAGATCTTTAGCTGGTCAGCACTTCTTCCAGCTTCTGTGCCTGATCCGCGAGGCTGCCGGCAACAGCCAGCACGTTGGAGGACACATTGTTGACCTGCTCAACATTGCTGTTCACGTCAACAATATTGCTGGTCACTTCTGTGACGCCGACCGAGACCTCTTCGACATTGCGGGCAATCTCTTGGGTTGCTGCGCCCTGCTCTTCCACCGCAGCCGCGATTGATGACGAAAACTCACTCAAAGACCCAATGGTCTTGCCGATGCCGCCAATGGAATCCACGGCTGTTGTGGTCGCTGTTTGGATTTCTGAAACCTGCTGCTTGATGTCGTCTGTCGCCTGCGCTGTTTGCACAGCAAGGCTTTTGACTTCAGACGCCACAACTGCGAACCCACGACCGGCCTCACCGGCCCTGGCAGCTTCAATGGTTGCATTGAGCGCCAGCAGGTTGGTCTGGCTTGCGATGTCATTGATCAGACCGACGACCGTCTCAATCTGGCGAGAAGCCTCTGACAGGCCCTGCACAAGTTCATTGGTTTTTTCAGCCTCGGATACAGCTTCCTGCGCCAAGTCGGTTGACCGTGTGACCTGCTGATTGATTTCCTGGATGGAAGTGTTCAATTCTTCCGCCGCAGAAGCAACAGTTTGCGCATTGGCGCCGGCTTGTTCAGCAGAGGCCGAAACCGCAGTCGTTTTTTCGGTTGCATCCCCAACGGACTGATTTAACCCTTCAGCGCTCGAATTAAGTTCGCTGGAGGCTTCAGCAATCGATTCCACAATCGAATGGAATTCATTCATCTTGTGCTCGATGCCTTCGGACGCAGAATTGATTTCGTTGGCGGCTGTTCCATAAGCCCCCATCAAGCCATGCGGTGATATGCGCCGGAAATACTGGTTTTGAGCGATAAAGCCCAGAGAAGCTGTGCTCTCGCGCACATAGGCGTCAGCGCGGTCAATCATCTCATTGACACGTTGACACAAGTCTTTTTCCAAGCCTGGTTCGACACTGATGTTTTTGATGCGAGACTCAAAGTTGCCTCTACAAACATCGCTTACGACAGACAGAATCTCTTCCAGCTTTTCTGCAGACACCTGAGGTTCGGCGTGGAGCATAGTTGTTGATGTACCATCCATGTCAGTCATCCTTTTTCAAATCAGAAATAAATTCGTCATAGCTGACGTTTTTTTCAGCGAGCATGGACTTGAAAGCCTCAACCGAATCCTGCAAGCCTTGCTTTTTGCTGGCGTTGCGTTGCTCAATGCCGCTCAACCGGTCATAGAGCGGCATCACGATGTTCTGGATGGTTTGCGGGTTGGGAACCCTGCGTGTTGAATGGTAGCCAACAATAGTGTTGCCGCTTCGGCTGGGTGTCACATGAGCCTGCACCCAATAATGATCACCGTGCTTTGTTGAATTCACGACATAGGCGAAGATCTCTTTACCTGCCTGAATTGTTGACCAGAGAAACTCGAATACGGCGCGTGGCATATTCTGGTTTCGGATCACATTGTGCTGCTTGCCGAGTACCTCGTCTTCTCGGTAGTCGGAAACCTCAAGAAATGTATGATTAGCGTAGACGATTCGACCATCTAGGTCAGTTTTACTGACGATAAGGTCATCACGGTCAAAATAGACCTCTTTTCCTGCGAAGTGCATAGTAAACCCCTATTCCTCCCCGGCCGGAATTTACGTGCACTCATTGGCCGGGCTTACCCATTCCTCCGCAGCTGATTCCCCATAATTGCTGCATAGGCGTGGTTCACTCGACCCACACTCACTATGGCAGTAACTGGTTAAAACTATCTTAAATTTTTATGCAATTATAGGTGGTTAAAGTACACCAGAAAGGTCGATGGAGAGTTGCGATGGCCATTCACCCCCTCAAAAAAGCGGCTGATCCCTTGTGTGTTCGGTTGGTACGGAAAGTGCGTTAAACAAATTCTATATTGAAGTAGGATTGAAGCAAGCGCGAGATAAATGTCCGGCCCGGACGGGTGTCGAAACAATGGTGGGGCTTTTAATTATGTTGGCACGAATAAAAGAACTGATAACACCGCGAACCATCGTTTTGGTTTCCGTGTGGATACTCGTCGCCATGGGAATGATGATCTACTATAAAGCGGCCTATGTGTTGAAAGGCGAAATTCCCTGGACCAACATGTTCGCCCTATTCTCCCTGGACGCTGTGTTTGGCTATTTTGTTGCTACCATTCTGGTTTTTGGTGCGGAAGCAGTTGGCCGCCTGGTTGACAGGTTCTGCAAACCGCGAATGACGGCTGTGCAGGCTGCGATCCTCCGGTATTTTTCCAGCGCAGTTTTTGGGGTGTTGGCGGTCTCTGCAGCGACCTACAGCTGGTTCACCCTTTTATTCGGTTTCCCCACGTCGCCGGATTTTCTGGTTGATATGACCGTGCTGTCCATTGGTATGCCCCTGTTCATAAACGGCTTGCTGGAAACTTTTCATTATCACGGCGCCTGGCAGGCGGAACGTTATGAAAAAGAAGCTGCGGCGCGCGAGGCCCTGTTGGCAGAGTTTGACGCTCTCAGGAACCAGGTGAGCCCGCATTTCCTGTTCAATAGTTTTGCGACCCTGTCACAAGTCATTCAGGACGACCCGGGCAAAGCGGCCGGATTCGTCGACGATTTGTCCGATGTTTTCCGGTACGTATTGCAAAATCGAGAAACCGATAGTGTTGCTCTGGCCGATGAATTGAAGGCTGTTCAGGCTCTTCTTCAGGTTCATAAAGTGCGGGTGCCTGGCGGACTGTCCGTTGAAATTGCGATAGATGAACCCGCACGCGCAAACCATATTCCACCCATGGCTCTATATACGCTGGTTGAGAACGCACTGAAGCATAATGTTGTTTCTGCAAACCAACCCCTTGCCATAACAATCAGGATAGACCGGGATAGAATGCTGGTTGTCGAAAATACCTTGCAACCGAAACGTACACGCCACTCACTTGGTACAGGGCTGAAGAACTTGGATCGACGTTTTCAGTTGCTTTTGAAACAAGGCCTGGACGTTGAAAAGTCGGAAGGCAAATTTATTGTGCGCGCACCGACGATACAGGCCATCTCATGAAAATACTTATTGTTGAAGACGAACCGATAGCTGCTGAAAGGCTCAAAAGCCTGATTTGTGCAAGCCGGGCGGACGCTGATGTGGGAGCTGTGGAAGCGTCGTGCGAAGGGGCCGCACAGCGTTTGTTGCGCGAGAACTATGATTTGATATTCATGGATATTCAGCTCGAGGATGGACTTTGCTTCGATATATTCGAGGCGATCGACCCTCCCTGCCCCGTAGTTTTCTGCACGGCTTTTGACGATTATGCCCTGCAGGCGTTTAAAGCCAACGGCATTGAGTATTTGCTAAAGCCCGTGCGGGCGGACGATGTAAACGAAGCTTTTGACCGCTATGAGGCTCTGAAACTTCAGCTTGGTAGTGACACAAAGCGAGATGTTGCAAAAGCCATCGACGCGGTACACGGGCCAAAGCAGCGGTTTCTCATTCGCGCTGGCAATCGACTGTTCAGTATTAGCGTGGATGAAACGGCTTGGTTTGAAACGCGTGGGCGCGATATTGCCCTCAGAACCTTTGACGGGCGCGATTTTTACATTGATGACACACTCAATGAGCTGGAACGCAAGCTGGATGCCGCAAGATTTTTTCGCATCAACAGGCAGCGCCTGGTTGCCATAGATGCAGTGGAAGATATCCGCATCGAGGAAGGTCGCTATCAGGTGAAACTGGCTGCCGACCCGTCTCCTGTACTCGTCAGCCGTGACCGAGTATCCGATTTTCGGCGATGGCTTGACCGCTGAGAGCAAAAATAAGCCTAAAATTTACTGTTTTTTTGTTTTGAGATGTACAAAAGGGTGCCGAACCTTGATATAACATTGGCATCTCGTGAGTATCATGATGGCGAAATTCTAGTGACAGGCGTGGGGCGTGACGGAATTCCGATACAAAGCTTTCATCAGTTACAGCCATAAAAACAATCGTCAGGCCGTGTGGCTGATGAAGAAGCTTGAAGCGTTTCGCATACCCCGACATTTGGACAAGAGCGGAAGTGGTGAGGCGAAGCGCAAAAAGCTCGGCAAGATGTTTCGTGATCGAGAGGAGTTGCCGGCCTCCACCAACATGGACGGTAATATTCGAAGTGCGCTGAAAGATTCGGAGTATCTGATTGTCGTTTGTTCAACTGATGCCGCGAGGTCTTCTCGGGTCAACAATGAAATCCGGCAGTTTATTCAACATAGAGACAGTCGAAAAATCCTGTGTCTGATTGTAGACGGCGAACCAAATTTTGAAGTGGCAGGGCTGGCAGATTATCAGGGCTGTATTCCTTCTGAACTTCGAAAGTTACGCCTGGTAACAGGCCAAACACCTCTGGCTGCCGACGCACGTACTGAAGGAGACGGCAAACAGCGCGGTCTCCAAAAAATTATCGCGGGACTGCTGGAAGTTGATCTAGATGTACTATTACGTCGAGATTCTAGGAGAAGATACAGCAGGCTGGTCGCTGTGGCACTGGCGTCTTTCCTGGCTACTTTGGTCACGACAGGTCTTATGGTTCGGGCAAATCTGGCTGAGGATGCAGCAAAGCAGGCTCTTTCAGAAGCTGAAAACCAGACAGCCCGGGCAGAAGACCTAATCACCTTTATGTTGGACGATCTGGCTGGCAATCGGCTCCAGGAACTGGGGCGCGTTGAGGTGATGGATGCCGTTGTAGAGAAAATTGTGGACCACTACGAAAGCCAGGATGACTCTTCGCTATCACCAAGTGCTTTGGCACGAAAGGCACGCTCATACATACAGCTGGGTCGATTATATTTGGGCCGCGACCTGAGAGACCCGGCGAGCGGCCTTTTTGAAAGGGCTGAAAAAGCAACAAATGCCCTGCTGACGCGCCATCCTGAGTCTGTTGATGCTCGATATGCTCATTTGGTGAGCCTGCAATGGGTGGGAACCAACCACATTTTTAATGGCCGATATTCTGAGGCAGAAACAGTATGGCGGGAAAGAGTTCGAGTTGGCCAGGAGCTTTTCAAACACGAAGGCCTTAAACAAGAGGTTCGTGCTCATCTAGGCGATATGAACATCCATTTAGGGTGGGCGTTGATGGAGCTTGGTCGCATCAATGAGGCGTTGGAACAGTTTCGTGTTGGTCTGAATATTCGGCAGTCAAATGCTGACAGTGAGCCGAAAAACGCTTGGTGGTTAAACCCTTTGGGTGGAGGTTTTTATCACCTCCAGTGGGCGCAGTTGCACCTGGCTCAGCTTGAAGATGCTTTGGCAAACATGAGAAAGTCGCGCCACTTTTATCAGCGGCTTGCGGAAGAGGATCCATCCGACCAGCGGGCCGTTGCAAACTACGCCAGAAGTTTGCGATGGCTGGCGGAAACAGAAATTCTCGTGGGGGCAGATGAGTCTGCCAAGGAGAATTTGAACCTTTCAATCAAATTGCATGACCAGTTGCTGTCTTTTGAGCCCGATAACAAGCGCGCAGAGTATCAAGGCTGTGTCAGTACGGTGGTTCTGGCGGAGATTTACTGGATAGAAGGTAATGGCGATGCGGTTGTGGACGTGCTGAACAATGGCTGTTCAGCCCCTGACGGCAGCCTGTCCCTGGATCATTTTAAAGCACATCAGCGTTTCTACGGATACAAGCTGGAGCTTCTCAGATTGGAAATGGCTGTAGCCGACCGGGATACCGGGTTGGCAGCGCAGGTCTATCAAAGGATTCATAGTCGTTGGCGACATGAGACTGAAGAAGTCAGAAACTCCCTTAACGGCCGGCATGTTGCTTTGTCGCTTGCAATTCAGCGTATAGCTCTGAATGACCTAAATATTTCAGTCCCGAATGCTCACCAGCAACTCGCCGATGTGGTTACCAACAGTGAGGCTTCATTTGTTGTGGCATCACCAATCGGAACGAAACTCTTGCAGAAAGCCCGGCAGTTGGTACGTCAACATTCTATCAAAAACGAAATCGCAAGATAATCCTGCGCTCGGTTACATGAGGAAAATGCGTGACGGCTCGAGTTGATTGTATCGTTGTTGGTGCCGGTGTCGTTGGGTTGGCTGTGGCACGTCAATTGGCGATATTTGGCCGCGAGATTCTGCTTCTTGAAGCGGCGGGTGATATTGGCACTGAAACGTCTTCGCGCAACAGCGAGGTAATCCACGCAGGCATATACTATCCCGCAGGCAGTCAAAAGGCAGCTCTTTGCTGCCCAGGCAAAAACTTGCTTTATAACTATTGCGCGGACCGCGGGATCGATCACAAACGATGCGGCAAACTCATTGTTGCAACCGAAGAGACTCAAATTCCAGGTCTTCAGGAGATACTCCATACGGGGCGCGCTAACGGCGTTAGCGATCTGGCCTGGCTTTCCGAGGCCGACGTCGCCACAAAAGAGCCTGCCTTGAAGGCGTCTGCAGCCATCTGGTCTCCCTCCACAGGCATAGTTGACAGTCATCAACTGATGTTGGCGCTGTTGGCAGATATTGAGGCGCATGGCGGCACAATAAGTTTCCATACGCGGGTCACCGACATTTTAACCACCGAGGGCGAGCTTGTTCTCACAGTTGATAACAACAACGCGCCCTATCGGGTTGCGGCCAGCTCTGTTGTTAACTGCGCTGGACTAGGTGCAATCCCGTTGGCCCGGTCCATCTCAGGACTTCCGTCGTCCTCCATTCCATCAGTTGAGTTCGCAAAAGGCAGTTATTTCAGCTACATGGGTCAAACACCCTTTGATTGCCTGGTCTACCCGGTCCCTACTCCCGGCGGCCTCGGTATCCATCTCACTCTGGATCAGGCAGGACAGGCCCGGTTCGGGCCCGACGTGGAATGGGTGGAAGAAATCAACTACGACGTCAACGCCTCGGCAAAAAGCAAGTTTGCGCAGGCAGTCGCATCCTACTGGCCGGCGGTTCAGACAGAAAGGCTAAGCCCGGCTTATTCAGGCATCAGGGTCAAGACCAAGCCAAGAGGAAGCAACTATCATGATTTCATATTTTCGGGTCCAAAGGATCACGGTATCAAAGGTCTGCTGAACATGTTCGGCTTTGAATCGCCAGGGCTAACATCGTGCCTGGCCATTGGTCAGCAAGCCCTGAAAGAGCTATGCGGCTAGGTTTTTTTAACGATCAGCACTGTTGCCAACTATGATCCTGGAGCCCTGCAACACAAAAGAAACTTTGTGTAGAGCCTTGATATCCGCGAGCGGATCACCGCTGACAGCAATCAATTCTGAAAGGTAACCTTCCTTAACTTGACCAATCCGGTCCCCCATATGTAACAGGCGGGCATTGACCGACGTTGCACTTTCAAGTGCTCCAAAATTGCTCATGCCATATTCGACCATCAACTCAATTTCCCACGCGTTATCGCCATGGTCAAAAACGCCAACGTCCGAGCCCGAGCAAATTGTCACGCCAGCCTCAAGTGCGTTCAGGAACGCCTGCTTCTGGCTGATCACGCGCTGTGGGTCGGGATCCTGCCCCTTTTTCCAGCCTTGATACATTGAAATGGCTTCACCTGCAGCGAGTGTGGGGCACCAGGCAACACCTTGCTCCTTCATAAGTTCAAATACTTCCAGCGTTCCCATGCTGCCGTGTTCAATCGTTTCAACGCCGGCCATAGCTGCCCGACGCATTGCTTCAGGGGTTGACGCATGTGCCACCGTGTAGCGCCCTGAGGCACGTGCAGTCTCAACTATTGTCTGTAGCTCTCTGACAGAAAATGTTGGCTGGGCGCTACCATCTGGGCCCCAGCGATAATCGGCATACACCTTGATGAAATCTGCACCGTGCCCGATTTGGTCACGCGTTACCTTTATAAGGTCGGCTCCATCCGCGGGTTCTGCCCCCAGCGGCACTGACACATGTTCGGCAAAACCTCTTGGGCCGTATGAGCCGGTCGCCACGATTGCTTTTCCTGCGACAATCAATCGAGGGCCAGTGATAACCCCCTTTTCCAACGCCTGCCGCACACCGACATCCACATAGCCCGCGCCTTCGCTGCCGAGGTCGCGCAGCGTGGTGAAACCGGCACGAAGGGTGCTGTTGAGGTGATTTCCGGCGCGCAATGCACGCTCCGCCCAAGACTCCTTCAAAACCTGGTCATTCCAGCTGGTTTCATCATAGGGATGTAAAAGCACATGACTGTGCAGATCAATCAGTCCGGGCATCAGGGTTTGCCCCTGTAAATCAATGATCTTGGCGCCTGTGCGCTCGGCCGCTTCTGCGTCGATTATTCCGGTAATGCGGCCATTCGATACAAGGACAGCTTTGCCGGTAATCAATTCTTCGGAAACACCGTTGAAAATCGCATCAGGCACAAGCAGCAGATCCTGGCCACGTGCGGGCATCACCAGCAGAAAACAGCAACACAGGAATGTTGATAAACGTGTCATGAACTGACCCTCCCTTTGACAGTCCCCGACTTTAGCCAGCAAGACGCGGACCCGCAACGTGTCAATGATTACAGAGATTTAGTCGAGGCCTATTGTTTGGGCTCCTCGAGGCTGGCAATTCGGTCAGCATATACCCTGGCATAGGGTGCAAGCCTGTTTGCGAGGCGAAATGCCTGCAAAGCTCCGTCTTTGTCTCCGGCCAGATAGAGCGCTTCGCCGCGCAGCGAATGAGCATAGTGGTCACCCGGAGATGTTTCCAAAGCCTGTTGCAAAAGTTGGAGGGCGGTTTCCGTATCCTCGTTGCTGAAAAGCTCAATTGTTGCTTGATCCACAAGCGTGAGCGTGGATACGGCATGTTGTTCGAGCTCCGTTTTGATTTGTGAAGTATCCGGCAGGAGGGACGCGACGCTTTGTTCGTCATTCCAGCGGGCCTTCAGGGCGGCAATGCTGGATGTGACAGGTGTTGACTGTGTGCCGTTGCTGACTAATTGCGCCAGTTCTGCTGCAGCAATCTGGGCGGCGCCGGGATTGGACAATTCCAGAAAGTATCGAGCGCGCCAGAAGCCCACAGACTCCTCCGGGGCCCGGCTGCTGGCGTAATAACCTTGAACAGGCAATTGGGCCAGCATTGTTTCAAACATGGGGAACAGGGACGTACTGCCTTCTTCTATCGGATGGATACCGGACCAAATTACCTCATCAGTTTGCGGATCGGACAGGATAAAAGTGACCAACTGGCTGCCTGTTTCATTTAGAAGTGTACCTTTCAGGGAATACACAGGTGTTGCTGACCCATACCGCGTGTAAATGCCGCCGGTCGGGTCAGGAGCGTCGAGGTTCCACCAATGCCTGATAACCAGCAGGTCGGAAATTTGAGACAGATAATAGGCAGACAGCTCACTGATGGCTATTGCCAGCCGGTTCTCTTCTTCAGTTCCCTCCAGTGTGCGCACGTCGTTGATGGTCACAATAACGCTGGGTTTTTCAGCATTGAGAACCTGAACTCTTTCCGGCTGCGTATCCGCAGGCAGCAAGAATACCCAAGCAGCCAGGCCGATGGTGAGCAATATTGCGACAAAAGCCCATGCCATGGTGCTTGGATACTTGGGCATTTCGGTTGAATGGTCTGGTTCAGCGGAGAGCAACTGATACCCCTGTCTGGGAATGGTCGCAAGCATCGTTGGGTAATTGATGTCGTCGCCAAGCGCCTTCCTTAGTTTGGAAATCGCGACGGGGATGGTCTGTTCGCTGAGTTCCCTGCCCTGCCAAACCTCGTTTATGAGGGTTTCTTTTGAGACTATTTCGCCGCGTCTTTCGCACAGTGTTTGCAACAGAAGCGAGATTTTCTCCTCGAGCTTGGAAACGTGGCCATCCGGTTTTTCCAGTTCATTTTTATCTGGGTAAAATGTCCAGGGTCCAACCTCATGGTGTGGGCTGTTTTTTGACTTGTTCACCGGCTTTATCCTCGCGCGCCGTTAAGGTCGATTACCGGCCATACTATGTCTGTTTGGGGCTTCAATTCCAGCCGGAAGCTTAGCGGGGAGCATGCGATTAGCAGATTTAAGGTTTCTTAAGGACCTTTAAGTGAAGGCCCTCGCTAGGTTTACGTGTCAATACAACATGCGAGGAATGCAATGAGAAAGCAGATAAAACGAAGCTTTTTGGCCACACTGTTCTTTATCTGGTGGGGAAGCACCGGTGCCTACGGTCAGTCGACAGACTGGGATCAATGGACATTTTCAGAAAACGGCGCCGAGATAGTCAACTATTTGGGGCGCAGCAGTTTGCGCGTTAATGGCGGGTTTGCGCAGCTCGAAAACGCGGGGTTTAGAAACGGCGTCATTGAGTTCGATATTTCAATGGAAGAAAAACGGGGGTTTGCCGGTGTTTATTTCCGGTGGAACGACAACTCGGCCGAGTATTTCTATTTTCGGCCTCACATGTCTGGCAAGCCGGACGCTAACCAATATACGCCCCGTTTCAATGGCTTGGCGGGATGGCAACTTTATCACAGCCCCCGGTTCGCCGTGCCAACTGAATATAGGTTTGACAGCTGGATCCCTGTAAAGCTGGTTGTGAAAGACCGCAAAATGGATGTGTATATTGATAGTGATACGCCGGTACTGCATGTAGATAACCTGCTGGGCCCGGACGCGGCGGGCAGCGTTAATTTTGGCGGAGCGCGCCAGAATTTCCACTTTTCCAACATTCGGATCACAAACGATGACACGGTAGAAACGGTTGGAGAAGCGCCGGAGCGGCCTGTTCTTCCCGACAATCTGATCCAGGAATTCAGTGTTGCCAGCAGTACAGTGGCAGACGCAGCTGTTGAAGCGGCTATGGAATTGGATCGTCGTTTATTGGAAGGACAGGTATGGCAAACACTGGAGATTGACGAGTCTGGGGCTGCGAACCTGGCTAAAGTCGCTGGACCGGACCGAAATACCAACAACACCCTGCTGGTCAAAAAAACCTTGAGATCAGACAAGGAGCAGACGGTGAGATTTTTCTACGGTTTCAGCGACCGGGTGACTGTGTTTCTGAACGGTCGGGCGGTTGCACACGGCGATGACACCTATCAGACCCGGGACTATCGTCACCTGGGCACTGTCGGTTTGTATGACAGTGTTTTCCTGCCGCTTGAGCAAGGCGACAATGAATTGATTTTCGCTGTTACAGAAGGTTTTGGCGGATGGGCGATCAAGGCCGCCATGGACCCAATGGACGGTGTTGAAATCAATTGAGGCGCAGCCAGGCAAAAAAGCGGGCGCCAAGCGCCCGCTTATATACCAGACCGGATCAGAGGGTCAGATAGGTTTAGTCGTCAGCCTCGTCTGTTTCGAAGTCATCATCATCATCGTCGTCGTCAAGGTCTTTTTTTCCAAGTTTCTTGTTGCACATGTAAAGGTGCAGTTCATAGTCACCGTTCCTGAAGGCGCCGTTCCCCGTTTCATCGAGAGGAAACGGATCCAACACGCCGTCGCCGTCCAGATCAATGAACACGAAGTTAGGTGCCTCGACAGTTATGACATAGTCTCCATTTGCGGGTAGTGGTGCATCAAATATCAAGGGATCGAAGGGCTCGAAAGTCTGAATATTTGAAGCAACAGGCGTCAGAGATCCGTCCTTTTCCTCTAGACTCAGCGTAATCGCACCGATAACTGGATTGACAAAACGGTCGTCAGAAAAAGATACCATTTCAACATTCATGAACTCACCAGCTTTTCCTTTGAAACGATAAGTATCCATCTCTCCGGTTTGCGAAATGTCGCCCTGGACTACACGGGCAGTCACTTTCAGTTTGGCGTCCTGATTAACACCGTCAATAATAGTATTCGGTACGCTTAGTTTTTTGAGTTGCACGCGTTGTGAACCGTCATCGTCATCGTCTTCATCGTCATCGTCTTCATCGTCGTCGTCATCGCTGTTGGCCAGTTGTTGTTCGGTGATCAGCTTGCCGCGCTCCGCAACTGAAATCTTGACGGCGGACCTTTCCGAAAAAAAACGGTCAGTGATAGTGCTGCCTGTTAGAGTCAGGCCAACGCTGGCGCCTGATGCCATGGTATGCAGGGTCGTTTCCACCGCGTTGATTGGGCCTTCGAAAATAGGAATGAAGTCACCCGGCGCAGGTGTGCCGGTTGTTGGTAAGCCGTCGCCAGGAGCACCAAATGAGTCGTGGTGGCGAAGCCCCTGTATATGGCCGAGCTCATGCGCGCCGGTATTGGCTGACTGGTTTACAACGGCGAGAGAGACCTGATCTTGCAGGTTGCTGGCTGTTGCCGGAATGCCGGACAAGGCGGTGAACAAGCCGCCGGATGGATCAAACTGGGCCAGAAATTCCCAGAAACTGGCATCTGCAAACGCGCCATCAGTCCGATTCTGATTGCGGAAATCGATGTTATCGGCTCGACCGAACAGGATACTTAACCCTCCACCCGGGAATACGGTGATGTTGCCAGCGTCATTATCGCCAAAACGGATCGCTGTAAATTCACCTGAAGACGGTTCTGTTTGCGTAAAGACATAGTTGAAGTCAGCATAGTCTGCTTCAATCCTAGCTTGAATTTCATCTCGCTCGGATGGAGTATAGAAATGGTCAACGAATATGCCGAATATGGTGCCATCTGAATTCAGGACTGGAAACTGAGGGCTGCCGCCCGCACCAAAGTCCAGAAATACGACCTGAGCAGGCGCCGATACATCATCATCATCATCGTCATCATCGTCGCTCCCAGTGGATCCTGAGCTACCTGGAGACGTTTGACCATTGCCGTCTGCTAGCGCTGCTCGCCGAGCGACTTCAGCGTTTAAAAAATCCTGCAGCGCGGTTGCTGATGTGAAGCTTGAGCTGCCGCAAGCCGCTGCCGGACAATCGTCCGAGCGAATGCGATACCCTGAAAATTCAAACTCAGGCGCGGATTGCGCACCAGTTGTATTTGCAGGAACCAGTCCCAGGGTTAGCCCCAACCCCAGTCCGATAATCGGTTTCTTTCTCATGGAATGTTCTCCCAAAATTGCGCGTCTCATGTGACACGTGATTTGCCCCAAAGGAAAACTCGAAACATAATTGGAAACGCTATGTGGTAAACCGATAGTTGTAAATCAAAAAAATAAACTATAGGTTATCACAATACACGGAAAAGTTTATGATACAAAGATATGCACTGGTTAGTTTATGGTTGATCACCGCTGGGCCTTACGAGGTTGGTTTTGCACAGCAAGCCGTTCCGTGTGAGGCGGTCAAATCCATATACACTGCGGAAATTGATGTGTTAATTGAGCGTTCTTCCCGTATCGTTTTGGTGGAGGATGCCCGTTGGCATGCGCTTATGCCCAGCCGGGACGACATCAATAAGCCAATTCGGGAAGGCAAAACAGGGATCGATATAGCAACTGCTCAACTCCCGGTTTATAGTTTGACGGTCCGGGAAGACCTCAAAGGTTCCGGTGCAAATACAATCATGATCGCCGGCAAATCACCGTTTCCTGTCGGAACTGCCAGCGACGTGCGCAATGGTAAGCGGCCTTGGCCTGATGAATCTGCGTATCGCGACTCAATCAACCGTCATTTTAACGGGCATGAGGATGATGCCTTTTGGATTGACCCTGCTCTGGGCAGAGCCCCAATGGGAAGTGATTGTGAAATTCGGCCGATGTTTCTTTCAGGAACTCGGTATCTTGTTTTTATTGGCCCGCCGCACGTAAAGGCATTTGAAGCAATCATCGAGCCTGATGATAAGTGGCTGCTGCATATACGTCGAGTATTGCAGAATTAGATCGGCAACTGCTCAAAAGACAGTTGCCGTCCGATCTCTCAGTCAATCAATCCGACTTATAAAATTTAAACAATATCAAAGGTTAAGCCGGCATTCTTGATAAGCCGCTTTATTAATTTGTCCCCGAGTGCAGGTGCACTTGTCCAAATTCCACCGCCGGTATTGATCGGGTCCTTCACGAGGCAAATCGCTGATTCTGCAATCATCTTAGATGTGGACCCGTAGCCGGGGTCTTTGTCGCCGGTGACAACGGCTTCAATGCGCTTATCCCCGTCGGTACCGACAAACAGGACATCATAGAAGCCGGCTTCCCGCTCTTCCTTGCTTGGCCCTTCTCCCGGTTTGGGACCCCCGTCTTTGCCCATGCTGTCGGTATTCGCGATAGCATTTGCGATCGCTTCACCTTTTTCGCCCGGCCCGGTCACCATCATCTCATCGTAAACAAACGATTTTCCATAGGGATAGTCCGACAGGAAATTGGTGCGGTGCACATTTCGTGTGTTGATGGGCGCCATAATGAACGGAGCACACCAGCTGTCGATCACGTCATCATACAATGGTTTGGTGCCACGCGGCTGTTCCGGCCCCTCGTGTCCTGGCGCAAGGGAAAAAGGATCTCGAAGCAGCTTGAGAATTGATGGGTCCTTGGCTGCGGCCGCCATGGTGGCTTTCAGGCTCGCTGCTGTACCCCCTGAAAAAGTCCCCTGCATTTTCCGGACCCGGCCGCGTATCCGGTTCATGGGGGCACCAAATTTCTCAATTGCTGCGGTCTGCAAAAAATGCACACCCAGATCAAAGGGAATGCTGTCAAAGCCACAGGAAAACACGATGCGAGCCCCTGACTGCTTTGCCGTTTCTTCATGCAAATCAATCATTTGCCGCATCCAAGGAGGTTCGCCGCACAAATCTACATAATCTGTTCCGGCCTTCGCGCATGCTGCAACCAGATCTGATCCATAGAGCTGATAGGGCCCGACTGTTGTCAGGACTACTTTGGTGGAAGCGACCATGGTTGCAATGGATTCTGGATCGGAGGCATCGGCAATTACCAGCGGGATACTGGCAGGCGCACCGATCTCGTCGCGCACAGCTGCAAGTTTCTCTGCGCTGCGGCCAGCCATGGCCCAGCGAAGGTCTGCTGTGTCACCATATTTTTGGGCCAGGTACTCCGCGACAAGTCTGCCCGTGAAACCGCTCGCGCCATAAATAACGATATCGTATGTTTTGTCTGTGGTCACCGCCCTGCTCCCTTGTTGCTGGCCTTGGGGTGAGTATAGTGCGCAAAATGGGCAAGGCGACCCCAAAAAAAGGTGGATTTTTGATCGAAAAAGTCACGGTAACATCAAAAAACAGCGGAATTTCAGGCCAAATGGTAATGCGCTCGCTTTCCTACGCCGCGAATTCAGAAATTATAGCCAATTGCGAGAAACGTAGAAAAAATCATCCGCTGATCAACAATGGGGCTGTCGACAATTTCATCATCGTGCCAGGTCAAGCCGGTGGACCCCACTAGGGTAAATTTTTCACTTAAACGATATACCCCGGTAAGAGATCCGGTTGCCTTGAAACTGTCATCTGCCTGATAGGGCGATCGATTTGTAAGGGCTTCTGCGGATGATACGCCGTAAATATAGTTGGTGATATTGTCATCAGACCACTGGACGGAGACTGACGGCGTTAAAATGAGCTTCCGGTTGACCATGAAGGGACGGCTTAAGGAGCCGATAGCGCGCCAACCATCGCTTGCCAACCCAACTTCTCGCTGGACAGTGCCTGTCAGCACAAACCGCGAGACGGGAATGTCAACCGACAGACCAGCATAAACCGGCAGATCCAGGCCCTCCATATCATCCAGAGCATCCACCATGTTCCGGTTCAGCTCCTGAACGCCCGCTTCAGCCAGTGCGGAGATACGAAACCCCTTGTTCTTGTATATCTCGTACCCGATACCTGCCTGATTGGAGAAGAAACGTCCTTGACGAAACCCGATGAAAGGGAATGGATTCACCACGATATTGCTATCGACAAATTCGGGACGCCCCATGCCGGCCGCAATTCCGAGTGAAAAATAATCCGGTGGTCCGGCGGGTCGCCCACCCTGCCCGTCCGCGGACCCTGCTTCCCGGGGTTGAGCCTGGGCAGCAAGTGGCATGATCAGGCAGGCAACGATTATAACCGATATTTTTTGAAGGTTGAGGGGCATCAATGTGTCCTTTTCTGTCGTGAATGGTTGTTACGCACAACGCAATCCACTGGATCAAAAAGGAGGCATGATTAAGGTAAAGCTATGAAAACGTTATGAATTGCGGCTTTCCAGGATTTTTGTGACCTGCATGTAGTCCCTGGGCGAGTCCACATCAATAGCTGCTTCGGCGTACGGCAATCTTACCGCCACGGTTTCAACGCCCAACACCTTGGAGGCTCGCTTGAAAGCACCCTTGACGGACAAGCGGCGCAACATCAGGCCGACAAGATTGATGAAGCCAAACGCTTTGAAGAGTTTCCAGGGGCGCTTGCGCTCGTTTTCAACGTTTTTCCAGAATTCCAGCACCTTGATACTGTCTGGTGACATGAAGGCAAACAGGTTGGCTCCCGACAAGTTGGTGTCCCGGAACGGCAGGTATGTACGTTTGGAATTCGGATACATCTCCTTGATGTATTTTTCTTCTACGAACCCCGCTCCCAAGCCTGAAAGCGTTTCCGCCTGCTCGCAAAAATAATCAGCGACTTCAGGTATCAAAAGAGCATGGTCAGCGGTTGTAACAAGATACGGAAATTGACTTCCGGTCTCCTCGATAGCTTTTATGATGCTCTCGCATATTGATTTTGCGGTCGCCACCACTTTCACGTTTGCGGCGTCCAGTTCTTCCTTGAGATTACTGCAGGAGGAGAAAAGCTCGTCTTCACCGTCAAATACCACATGGATATCACCAACCGACCGGGACATCCGCAAGGCGTCAACGGCATAGGCAATCATTGGCCTGCCCACTAGTGGCACCAAGGCCTTGTATTCCAAGCCAAATATAGATGCCACAGGGTCGTTCCCGCTGCGCTTTCCTGCCAGGATTATCGCTGTAAACTTGGTGCTGGAGCCTGAGACTTCCGTACCGCCTGTACCCGGTGGTCGTGCTCCGACCACGGACTCTGCCTCATTCTTTAGTGTCATTTATGGCCCCTGATACACAAAACTGTTGGCTGGTCCGCCGGAAATATCGAAGGCCCTAAATAGCTTGGCTGCTTCAAAAAGGCAAACAATCGATGGAGGTGAAACAGAAGGCAGTCACAGCAGCTCAGCGTCTCTCCTGGCGCAGCTTCGATCATACCCGTTTTTGCACAGTAGAAGCCAGAAACCTGCAATGAGCCAGGCGCCGATTACGTCGGTAGGCCAATGTACGCCGAGATAAACACGGCTGATACCGTTCATGATAATGACTGCAGCCGCCAGGAAATATATGATCTTGTTACTGCTATTGGGCCGGGTACGCGCCACCAGAAACGCCAGCAGCGCATATATCACAGCCGATCGCAGGGTGTGGCCGCTCGGAAAACTGCCACTGGTTGCCGAGGCAAACTGTTCAACGACTTCCGGGCGGGCGCGGCCAAACAGCCATTTGCTGATGGCAGTGATGATGAAAGACCCGGAGGCTGCAAGCAAAAACCAACCTGCTGCCAGTCTTTGGTTTTTCCAAACCAGAATCAGCACCGTAACAACCGCAATAATCGCCAATGTAATACTGTCGCCAAGGTGCGTCAGGTTAGCAACAATGGTTGTCAGCAGGTCTTCTGCCTGCCGTCCTCCGCGCACTGCCATCACGCCCAGTTCATCCGCAGTCAGGGTCAGTCCCTGGCTCACCAACAGTGCAAGCATAACAAACAGCAATGCTATGGAGCATAATATCTTATGGTCACGCACGAATATCATGCGATACACCTCTCCCCTCGACCCCGCTCCAGCATACCGCACAGTAGTTATTTCGCCAGCTTTTGTTGTGTGTAGATCAGCAGATTCGGGTTCGCGATCTCCATTTGCACGGCCCAAAAGCGATCTGTTGCAATGATATCACCACCTCTGCGAACAATATCCAGGTATGTAATGTGGCTTCTGTTGTCGCGTATCTGGCTGTCCAGGGAAGTGTCGCGGCGCCCCAGCGTGCCGACAATCACCCGCCACCCTCGTTGCTGCAGACGTTGGTAAAACTCTGGTTCCCTAAGTTGGGTGCCTGTCCAGGCAATTGCCAGATGAGCAGGGATGCCGCTTTCGTCAAAAGCCTCAATATCTGCTTCAGACGTTAAACCAACCGAGAGCGGCATGCCGGGTGCCAAACGGTTGAATGTTTTCGCTTGTTCAATTGTGTAGGCGATGGCTGCGACATAGTCTTGGGCACCTGTTGAGTTAACCAGGGATGCAACCTTGGCAAAGTCAACGCCGCGCTTGATATCAAGGGTTAAGACGGTGCGGCCAATTGTCCAGCGCAACACGTCTTCGAGTTTCGGGATGCGGAAACCTGTCAGCGCACCTGTTTCATCTTTGAGGACCAGTTCATTTACTTCATGCCAGGCTTTTTGCTTCAGGGCGCCTGTGCCGTTTGTTGTGCGACCTAGCGTATCATCATGCATTAAAATCAGCGTGCCATCAGATAGTTGTGCAACGTCCACCTCCATAAGTCCGTAGCCGTACGCCAACGCATTGTCCATGGCCTCCAGTGAGTTTTCAGGAAACCCGGGCATGGGGCCGCCGCGGTGATGACTTACCATGGGTACAGCGATTGCCGGCCTTCTAAAGAAGTCAGCGAGACGCCCTTCAGGTATCTTTAGGTAATGCCTTACGTTCGGGTCGACGGGAGGTGGTACTTCCTCCGCTGAAGCAACATGCAGGACACTGAAAACCAAAAGAGCGAACATGGTAACTAAACGCATAGTGATATGTCTCCTTGACGACTGTGCGGCGGTGGTCAATCCTGCCAAATCCATCCAACAGCTTGCGAGCGAGCCTTGCGCCTATGCAACAAGAATATTCTATCGACGATCTTCTCTCGATCATGAAGGCGCTCAGGACGCCGGAAACCGGGTGTCCGTGGGATCTTGAGCAAACATTTGAAACCATTGCGCCCTACACCATTGAAGAAGCCTATGAAGTGGATGAAGCGATTCGAGAAGGAGACCGAGAAGCGCTGAGGGACGAACTTGGTGACCTGCTGCTTCAGACGGTGTTTCACGCGCGCATTGCTGAAGAAGAAGGCAGTTTTTCCTTTGCAGACGTCATTTCGTCGATCTGTGACAAGATGGTTCGACGTCATCCACATGTTTTTGCGAGTGCTACTGTTGAGGATGCCGATGCGCAAACGAGTGCATGGGAGCAGCAAAAGGAAGGTGAGCGAGCCCGCAAAGCCGCTGCGCGCGGCGAAACCGCATCGGTGCTGGACGGCGTCACGGTCGGACTTCCCTCTCTATTGAGGGCGGTCAAGCTTCAAAAGAGAGCAGCGCGCGTCGGCTTTGATTGGCCGGAAACTGTGCAGGTGCTCGACAAAATGCAGGAAGAAAGCGCAGAGCTTGTTGAGGCCTATCAGGGCGGTGAAAGCCAGGATCGGCTGAGCGAAGAATTCGGTGACCTGATGTTTGTGATGGCAAACCTGGCTCGCCATATGAAGATAGATCCGGAGGAAGCACTTCGAGGAGCAAACGCAAAATTTGAGCGTCGTTTCAAGGGTGTGGAGTCAAAACTTGATGCATTAGGTAAAACGCCAAAGCAATCTGACCTGCAGGAGATGGATGCTTTGTGGGATGCCGTGAAAGCAGACGAAAGAGCTGACTAAAATGACCTATGCCGAGGAAGTATTGCAAAAACTAAAGCCTGTTCTCGACCAGCATCAATCCGTGTCTGTCGAGTTCGAGGGAAAGCGGTTTCGGACTCTATTGGCCAATCGGAACCCAAATCTTTTGGGCAACTTCGCCGGGGGCGATATGGCGTATGCTGCAAATGCGGCTGCAGGACTGCTCTGTGTTGTTGAAGGGCGTATCGCTGAAACGGCAAGTATTTCGATCGAGTGTCTGGCGCGGGGGGATGGTGAATTTCTGGTCGCAGATGCATCGATTGTGCGCTCAGGCAGTCGGCTCATCCGCACCCGTGTTGACGTATTTGTGCGTAAAGGCGGTCAGGAAAAACTAGTCGCAATAGCTCAAATCAATATGGCGCCCCTCGCCGACCAATCCATCTTGGATAGATTCACCAAACCATAAGGCACGTCAGTGCATATCAAAGTTTTTGTCGCGATTGAATTTACCCCATGCGACAGGATCAACACTGAAGCGATAACGGGTGCCGTTGTCCACTGGCGCCTGGTCGAGGATTATGGCGTTGGCGTGCAGCCAGGCCGGTGTTTGCCCATCGTCATAAGGCACCAGGATTTCGAGATCCAGATTGCGGCGGCTTAAGACACGGTCCAGCGTTTCTATAAATGCGGAGCAACCCTCGCCTGTAAGGCCTGAAAGCGTCACTATGCTGTCCACACGTCCCTGTAGTGTTTCAAGCGCCTGTCGCGCGTCATCGCTCATCAAGTCGGCTTTGTTCATCGCCTCGATAACCGGAGTGGCTTTGCCCTCCTCCTCCAGCAAATGCGTTAATTCCACGCCAAGATCTGCAAGGACTGCCTCGACATCTGTTTTCTGAATGTCGCTATCGGGGTGTGATGCATCCCGAACATGAACGATAAGGTCTGCCTCAAGCACTTCTTCCAATGTTGCCCGGAAAGCTGCAACCAGCGTGGTTGGCAGGTCTGATATGAAACCAACCGTATCAGACATGATAATCTTGCGACCACTGGGTAACATGATTGACCGCATTGTCGGATCAAGCGTCGCAAACAGCATGTCTTCAGCCAGGACTTCCGCATCGGTGATGCGATTAAACAGGGTTGACTTGCCAGCATTAGTATAGCCAACGAGTGCAACGACCGGATATGGCGCCTTTTGGCGGCGAGCCCGGTGTAGCGTGCGGGTACGTGTTACGGCTTCGAGTTGGCGGCGGATGCGCGTTATGCGGTCTGCGATGATGCGGCGGTCAGCCTCGATCTGGGTTTCACCGGGTCCGCCCAGAAATCCAGAGCCACCACGTTGCCTTTCCAGGTGTGTCCAGGACCGAACAAGGCGGCTCCGCTGATAAACCAGATGGGCCAGCTCTACCTGCAGTTCACCTTCTTTGGTGCTGGCACGGTCGCCGAATATCTCAAGTATGAGAGCGGTGCGGTCTATGACCTTGACGTGGAGTGCGCGCTCGAGGTTGCGCTGTTGGATCGGGCTCAGTTCGCAATCGAATACGATCAGTTCGATCTCTTCATTTTTTGCGAAACCCTTGAGCTCTTCAAGTTTTCCTGCGCCGAGGTAGGTGGAGGGTTTTATCGATCGCAGCGGAGCGACCTCACCGCCGACAAGATCTATATCGATAGCTGCTGCAAGGCCAATCGCCTCTTCAAGGCGCGCTTCCGGGCTGCGCGCGAGCGGATCTGGCGTATTCTCGCGGACAAAAGGGTGAATTACATAAACCCGCTGCCGAACAGTCTGCTTTTGTAGGTACGCAAGGCCATCCGTCGACCATCCGCCCGCTTTTTGCTGCGTGGTTGATGTGTCACCGGCTGAGGCGCGGTCCGATTTATTGGTCAAATCAGTCCTCTAGGCCTTCTTTCTCGGGTTCGAACAATTGAACCGGACCTGAAGGCATTACTGTTGAAATTGCATGCTTGTATACAAGCTGCGAATGACCGTCTCTGCGCAGAAGCACACAAAAGTTATCAAACCAGGTGATTACACCCTGAAGTTTGACACCGTTTACCAGAAACACCGTTACGGGCGTTTTGGTTTTTCTGACGGCATTGAGGAAAACATCTTGGAGGTTTTGATTTTTTTCTGACATGGTCTGCTTTTTTCTTGTTTGGTTTATGCCCGCCATAGTGGGCAGATCTGATTGTCCTGGCGACCGATTACGTTTGTATGACGGTTGCTGCTGTCGTTACCCGCGTATTATTCTCTATATGTCAGACCAAACAAGCGTCGGTCAACAGGCATTTGGCGCTAGCCGCGCCAAAGCGCCCGTGCAAACACAGCCATAAAGATGGGTGCCTCTACTCTGCCGATCAACATCAGCAGGCTCAAAATTGCATAGTCCACCTGTGCCAGGCTTGCATAACCCGCAAACCCGGGGTCGGCGCTGACTGCCAGTGGGCCCGAAAGTGTCATCGCCGTGAATGACAGGGTTAAGGCGTCCTGGAAATGAATGCCAAGAACCGCTAGCGCCACGGCGCCAATCGCCATGATCAGGACAAAGGAACCCAGCAAGAGCCAGATGGCATCAACGTCCCTTTTTTCGGCCACCGCATCGCCGTATTGAACTGTGTGGACACCATGCGGATGAGCAAGCCTGTCGATTTCAGCGCGCCCAAGCTTGAAAATAAGGATGATTCTCATTTGTTTGAGCCCGCCTGATGCGCTGGCTGCAGCACCGCCGATGGCTGTCAGCATCATCAACAGAATAGCCGCAGGCAGAGCGTCGGTTGCGTCAAGGCCGGCGATTGTCTCCGGCATGACACCATATGTTGAAAGAGCCGATACGGCGGCAAACAACAGTGAAACAATATCCGCAAAGTCAGTGTCTGTGACCGCCAGTAAGACGAAAGTGCCTGCAATGATTACCACCAGGCTCATACGCAGCTCCCTGTCTGCCCGTAGTCGCGGCGACAGGGTGCGTGCCCGCAGGTGATGGAAGTCCCAGTTGGACAAACCGATCAGAAGAAACAGGGAAAGAATTAACTGAGGAACGATACCAATGGTTTGTACTGCCGCCTCCGGGACGACGCCCGCAGTGCTTACTGCAGAGAGGGACAGCAAAAAAGCGTCGAACCGATCCACGCCCGAGAGCCACAACAAAACAAAGCACAACAGTGTTGCGAACACATAGATGGGGAATACCGCCTTTGTTGTTGCCGTAAGGCGCTGGTATCCGCTTTCCCGGTCGCCGAAGTGCAAGGGAGACCTGTGGAGCTGCAGGCCGCCGCTGTTCATAGCCATAAGCAGCGAAAGCGTGAATGAAATAGCCATCAGGCCTCCCATCCAGCTGGCCGTTGCCCGCCAAAGCAGAATGGAGCGCATTTGCTCAATAGCGCCTTCGTATGCGGTGGCGCCGTTGGTCGTTACCTGCGACATGCCGTCATAAAATGCACGCAGGAATCCGCCTTCTGGGAAGAGCAGATAGAGGGGTAGACCTGCCATTAATGCAAGGCTTGCAACCCCAACCAGTGGCAGAAAAATTGTCAGCCGGGGAACCCTTACCCGCTCGGTTGACCGGAACCCCAAAAACAGTGCACCTCCAAGCAGCAGCGCCAACGAGGCGGACGCAAAAAAGCTCCCGGCGGCGTCATATTCGCCAATCGAGAGGGCATAAAAAAGCGGCAAAAGCTGAAGTGCTGCCAGGACAAGTATCCAGGAGCCAATCAGATAAAAAAGCCTGCTTTTCCACATGCGAATTACCTAAAAGAGGTCTGCACGTGCCGAAAACAGCTGTTCGATTTTCCGGACAGAATCTGCCATGGCAAGAAGCACGACATGGTCGCCAGCCATCAACTGTGTGTCTGCGGCCGGCACGATGGTTTCGCCGTCGCGAACGATCATGCCAAATTTGACGTCGCCGTGCAGGCGCAGTTCGCCAATGGTTTTCTGTGCCACCTCCGAGCCCTTCAGAACTTCGGCTTCGATCACCTCTGCCTGGCCATTGAACAAACTATATAGATCACGAATGCGACCCCGCCGTACGTGGCGTACGATGGAGGAAACCGTTGTCTCTCGGGGGTCGAGGGCTACGTCAATGCCAAGCGATCCAACAAGGTTGCCGTAAATCGGGTTGTTCATCAGCGTAATTGCGGACGCCACGCCTTGCTGTTTGCCCAGGAGCGCCGACAGGATATTGACCTCATCATCATCCGCAACGGATACCACTGTATCGACCTGCGCAATGTTGGCTTCGAGCAATATTTCCCGATTGAGTGCGTCTCCGTTGATCACAACCGTCTTCTCGAGCTTTTCCGCCAGCTTTTTTGCCCGCTCAGGGTCGATTTCGATGATTTTGAGGTTGGGGGGGCGGTCGCTGGTTTCAAGCAGACGGGCAAGAGCCAGTCCGATATTGCCGCCGCCCACAATTACTATGCGCTGGGCTTTTTGCTCTTCATGACCAAAAACAGCCATGGCACGCTCTGTTGTAGACGATTCCACAACGATAATAATAGCATCACCGGCCTGTAACTGGTCGTCGCTGCGCGGAACGAACAGACGGTCTCCTCTCAGGACCGCAACCACAATGGTTTGCAGGTTCGGGAAAAGTTCTGAAAGCTGCCGCAGGGGCGTGTCCAGCACAGGACAGTCTTCGTCGAGGAACATGCCAATCATCCGGACTTTGCCCTCAGCAAAAGGCACCATATTGAACGCGCCCGGCACCTCCAGCCTCCGCGCCAATGCCTGTGCTACCTCAAGTTCAGGGGAAATGATCACGTCAATCGGCAGGTTATCGCGCGAAAACAGATCTCGCCAGTTTGCTTTCAGGTACGACTGATTGCGAATGCGGGCTATCTTTGTAGGCACACTGAACAGTGAGTGCGCCACCTGGCAGGCGATCATGTTCACTTCATCTGACAGGGTCACAGCCACCAAAAGGTCCGCGTCTGCCGCGCCAGCTTTCTCCAGCATCTCTGGATCAGAGCCATGGCCGACCAGCGCCTGCACATCAAGGCTTTCGCTGATTTTGCGGATGAGTTTGACGGAGCGGTCAATGACCGCAACATCATTTTGCTGGTCAGCAAGGTGCTTGGCAATATGAAACCCGACCTGGCCTGCTCCGCATACAATTACTTTCATAGACCTGCTACCCGTTATCCATGGTCATTGACCGTACCCTGCCCGCCGGTTTGCCGGCTGCCGGTTGCTAGCTGTCACTGTCCTGTTTGCCTGAAAGACCGAGCGATTTCAGCTTGCGATGCAAAGCCGAGCGCTCCATGCCGATAAAAGCTGCTGTTCGTGAAATATTGCCGCTGAAGCGGTTAATCTGAACCTTGAGATACTCCCGCTCAAACGCTTCTCTCGCTTCTCTCAGGGGAGTAGTCATAATCACGTTGTTGCCGCTGGATTGCAACAAATCCCCGGAACCCATCTTGATTTCCTGAGGTAATTCCTCAGCTGAAATCGTCGCGCCAGCTTCGTCCGGCCCCATAATAACCACGCGTTCCATGATATTCTTCAGTTGGCGAACATTTCCCGGCCAATCGTAGGATTGCAGGGCAGCAATTGCGTCGTCCCCAAGAGTGGATTGCGGGCGGCCTGTTGCCGTGGCAAGCGCATCCAGGAAACCTTGTGCAAGTGTTGGAATGTCTTCCCTCCGCTCACTCAAAGAAGCCATAGAGAGAGGAACCACATTCAACCTATGATACAAATCTTCGCGGAACCGCCCTTCCGCAATCTCTAGCACGAGGTCGCGGCTTGTGGCCGAGATAACACGCACGTCAACCTTGACACCCGTGTTGCCACCCACGCGCTCAAACGCCTGATCGGTAAGGACGCGCAAAATCTTGGCCTGCGTCGGCAATGGCATGTCTGCCACTTCATCAATGAACAATGTGCCGCCGTGGGCTTTTTCAAACAGGCCTGTTTTGACAACACCCCCATTTTGCTCAACACCAAACAGCTCCTGTTCCATCCGATGAGGTTCCATTGACGCAGCACTGACAATAACGAAAGACCCGTTGGCGCGGTGGGACCGCACATGAATTTGTCTGGCAGCGACTTCCTTGCCGCTTCCTGAAGCCCCCTGGATAAGGATGCGGCTGTTGGTTGCCGCGACTTTTTCTATGCTTTGGCGCAGTGTATTGATGGCTGCCGAGCGTCCGGTGATGTCGACGGAAAATGCGGAACGTTTTTTTAGCTCTTCGTTTTCCCGGCGCAGGCGTTCCGCTTCGGTTGCCCGCTGGATTGTCAAAAGCAACTGGTCGGCTTCAAATGGCTTTTCAATAAAGTCATAGGCGCCTTTCTTGATGGCGGCGACCGCTGTTTCGATATTGCCGTGGCCGGAAATAACAACGACGGGAAGCTCTTTGTGGCGAGACTTTACAAGTTCAAGAATTTCAAGACCGTCGAGCTTGCTGCCCTGCAACCAGATATCAAGTACCATCAAAGACGGCAGTCGTGCTTCTATCTCGGCCAAACCACTATCGCTATCTTGCGCAGTTCGGGCTGCATATCCTTCGTCTTCCAAAATGCCTGCAATCAATTCCCGAATGTCGGCTTCGTCGTCTATGATCAAAATATCAAGCGCCATATACAGCTTGTTCCTCTATACTTCTATTCTGCTGCTGCGGGCTGACCGCCAGCGTCTTCAGTTTTTTCGGCTTGTTCTGCACGTCTCTCAAGCGTCTGATGCGAGAACGTCAATACCACGCGTGCTCCGATGGGGGCACGGTCTGCGATACGTACCGACCCGCCATGCTCTTCCATGATCCGACGAACGATCGCCAGGCCAAGGCCCGTGCCTTTGGACCGTGTCGTCACATAAGGCTCCATCAGCCGGTCCTTTTGCGCTGCTGGCAGGCCAAGGCCATTATCCTCAATTTTGATGATTGTTTTGTCATCTGCCTGGCTCAGGTTCAGGCGTACAAATCCGGGTTCCAGAGTGTCACTACCATTCTGTTTATCTCGCAGAATGCGCGCCTCCACGGCTTCCGAAGCATTCTTCAAGACGTTGGTGAGAGCCTGTCCTACCAGACGACCATCGCATTTAATCAGCTGAAGTCCCTCATCAATTTCGGCCGAAAACTGTGTATCGGGCGCGGCGACTTCCTGCAAAAATACGGATTGGCGCGCCACATCGGCGATATCTGTGTCGCGGTAAATTGGTGCCGGCATGCGAGAGAAGGACGAAAATTCGTCCACCATTCGGCGCAGGTCGCCAACCTGACGAATGATTGTATTGGTGCATTGGCTGAAAATTTCGCTGTCGTCCCCAATTTCCTTGAGGTACTTGCGCTTCAGCCGTTCCGCTGAAAGCTGGATGGGTGTCAACGGGTTTTTGATTTCGTGCGCTATCCTGCGAGCAACGTCGGCCCAGGCCGCGGTGCGTTGATCTGCAAGCTGCTCGGTAAGATCGTCAAACGTGACAACATAGCCACCAATTTGCCCGTTCTCCTGACGTTCCGCAAACACCCGGACCATCAGTGTCCTGATCTCACCTTCGGTTTCCAGCTGAACCTCGCCTTTGGCTTCGCCGCCTTCCGCCTGCTCGCTTTGTTCCACGATATCAAGGAAATCGGGCACCACTTCAGTGAGCTCCTTGCCCATTAAATCCTCGGGAGCGAGATTGAGGAGGCTCAGGGCCGAGCGATTGGGCAGGAACACGCTGCGATCCCTTTGCAGGCCCATGACCCCGGCTGATACACCTTCCAGAACTTCCTCCAGAAAACGTCGACGCTCGTCAAGTTCGGCATTGGCTTCGATAAGGGCGTCCTGATGCTTTGCCAGCTGATCCGTCATTCGATTGAAGGCCCGGCTCAAGGTTCCAACTTCATCGCCAGAAGGCACAGTTGGCACGCGTGCCTGAAGGTCACCCTGCCCCACCCTTTCTGCCGCATCGACGAGGTTTGAGAGTGGGTTCACAAGCCGGCTGGAAAACCAGAGCCCGATCCAGATTGCAGCCAACAGGATAAGCAGCGCTATAATGATGAATACAACGTTGAACTGAAGCTGGATATCGCTGCGCTGTCCTTCGAGGTTTTCATAGTCTGCAACCGCAGAACGCGTGGCATCCAAGTAGCCCAATACCTGCGGACTGAGATCCCTTGCCACATACAGGTAAGTGGGGCGAAGAAACGACGTCAGTTGAATAAGACCGGAAACGCTGTTTCTGTCCTGGTTGGTCGATATCACGGTTTCACCGGCCGACGCACGGGTCAGAAGCGATCGTTCAATGCGTGGTGTACTGAAGGAAAAGCCATCGTTGGCGCCAGCCAGAATGGTGCCGTCTTCACCTTCATTTTGCTCAATAATCACCAACTCAGACAGAAGTCTTGTGCTAAGGGCGGTTTCTGCAACCCGCTGAAGCGTTATCTGATCGCGCTGTTGCGCAAAGTTCAGCTGATTGAACGCAAACGCGATTTTCAGCATGTCTTTTTCAATGTTGACTCGGTGCTCAATCATATAGGTTTCGGCCACTTCGAGCGAATTATTGAGCGTGAAACGAACCTTTTCACTGAACCAGGACTGAATGCCGAATTCCAGAAACAGGGCGGAAAAAACGGTCATGATGATGGGGGGCACAATTGCAATTGCAATAAAAAACCCGGTCACCCGCGCCTGAAGCCGGGAGCCAGCCTTCATGCCCTTCCGCGAGGCCCAGATCCGTACAAACCACCTGCCAATAGCGACACCAAGCGCCAGCAAAAGTGCCAGATTGATGGCCAATAGCACCCGCATCGTCTGACCTGAGGTGACTTCCGTTGGAGCTGATTTTTGTGACATCGTGATATATGTTGCCACAGCGGACGCGACAGCAACTGCAGCCAGTAGAACCTCAAGCCTGCTCTGTAATTTCAGGCGGCGGGCCCAAAGCATCAGCTTCGCCCATCGTCGATTGGGAAGCTTCGGGGAAGCATCCATTACATCGTGCCGGTTATTGCGCTTGGTAGCTGTCATGGGTACTCATGATGCATAAATGCAACAATTGTTCTAGATATATCACAAACTAATTGTGGCGAAATTTGTAACATGCTGGAAATAAAGCCTTATTGCATCCTGAAGCTAAGGTCTCAGGTGCCGCTTTTTGAAGGCATTTGGATATCCAGCTCTCGGATCTTTTTGCGCAGAGTATTGCGATTCAATCCCAATAAATCAGCGGCTTTCACCTGATTGCCACTGGTGGCTGTGAGCACCTTCTGGATAAGGGGGCGCTCGATTTCCCGCAGGATACGTGCATGCAAACCGGGTGGCGGCAGTCCGTCTTCATGAAAGTCAAAATATTGATCAAGGTGCATGCGCACCGTTTGTGACAGGTTTCCACCCGTTACATTGGCCATAATACTCATCGGTCCGCCGGCCAGGTCGGAGGTTGAACGGTCAAATTCGGCTTTGATGGCTGTGCCGCTGATTTGATTGCCCGGATGCAGCGCGCACAAGCGCCTAATGAGGTTTTCAAGTTCCCGGACATTGCCCGGCCAGTCAAACGACTGCAGAATCTTCTTCGCGCTGGCGGTCAGCGTTTTGTAGGGCAAACCGGATTCTGTAACTTTTTCCAGAAAGTGCTCCGCAAGATCGGGAATGTCCTCAGCCCGGTCTCTCAGGGGCGGAATGGCCAGTGGTACAACATTCAGCCTGAAATAGAGGTCTTCCCGGAAGTCGCCCGAAGCCACCATGGACTTCAGGTTCTTGTTTGTGGCGGCAATGATCCTCACATTGGTGCGAATGCTGGTTTGACCACCAACTGTCCGGTATTCTCCTTCCTGAAGAACCCTGAGCAGTCGGGTTTGGGCTTCAAGAGGCATGTCGCCAATTTCGTCGAGAAACAGCGTTCCGCCCTTGGCCTCTCCAAAACGACCCAGTGTACGTGTTTCAGCCCCTGTAAAAGCGCCTCTTTCGTGGCCAAAAAGCTCGCTTTCAATCAGTTCTTTGGGGATGGCCGCCATGTTTACCGGAACAAATGGGTTGTCGCGGCGGGGGCCATGGGCGTGTAGTGCCCGTGCAACCAGCTCTTTACCTGTTCCACTTTCCCCGGTGATCAGGACGGTTAGCTCAGTTTGAACAACGCGCGCCATCGCTCGATATATTTCCTGCATGGCAGGCGACCGACCGATCAATATATTCTGATCAGGTTCTTTACGTGTTGTCTGTGGAGCTGAAGTTTTCTTAAGCGCTTTCTTAACTACGCTTACTAACTCATCAATATCAAAAGGTTTTGGTAGGTACTCAAATGCACCATTGTTGGTAGCGTCCATGGCGGTTGAAAGCGTGTTTTGAGCGCTCATGATAATGAAAGGAAGGTCAGGCCGCTCCACAAGCAGTTCAGGCATGGCTTCCAACCCGCTTCCGCCGGGCATAAGTACGTCGGAAATGACGACATCACCCTGGCCAGACTGCACCAGTCGGCTGAGCTCGGGCACATCTTCCGCTTCAATCACCATCCAGCCTTCCTGGCGCAAGGCTTCGCCTACCACCAGCCGGATCGCCAGGTCATCATCGGCAACAATGATAGTGGCTTTAGATTTGCTCATTTTGTGTGTCCTCGAAAAGTGCAAGTTGAATCTTAACGATGGCCCCGCCTCCGGGCAGATTGTCGGCTGTTACTGTGCCGCCGAAATTGCTCACATACCGCGCCACCACTGACAGGCCAAGGCCGGTACCACCTGACTTGCCGGTGACAAAGGGGTCGAACAAGTGACCTTTGATGTTGTCGGGGATGCCGGGGCCGTTGTCGATGACTGCGATTTCTATGGGCAGGCGCTTTCGTTTGCCGTCCGCTCCCCTGATCCAGATCCCGTGACGGTAGGCCGTGGTCACGGTTATGTCGGCGTCCTGCCCGGCCGCCTCAGCAGCATTTTTTACAAGATTGAGGAAAACCTGGACGAGACGGTCATAGTTGCCGGCGACGGGAGGCAGTGATGGATCGAACTTGGGTCTGATAGTCGCGTGCGCAGCAAAGCCCGCTACAGCCAGATTGAGCACATGATCCAGAACTTCATGAATGTTTACCGGTTCCATATGCTGTTCAATGGGCGCGTTGAAGCTTTCCAGATCGTCAACAAGGTCTTTGATACGGTCAACTTCCTTGCAGATCAGTTCGGTAAGTTGAAGGTGTTTGTCATCAAGTGCGCGCCCCATTAGCTGGGCGGCTCCTCTGATGCCGGATAGCGGGTTTTTCACTTCGTGAGCCAGCATGGATGCGAGACCACTGACAGATCGGGCCGCGGCGTCCATCTCGCTCTTTTTTTCCAGAAAGGCAGTGATCCTCCGGGGCAGAATGGACAAGACAATAGTGCCTTGCTGGTCCCCTGGGTTTGCATGAAGGTCTACAAGTTCAATATCACCCAATGCCGGGCGACAACGCACGTCATAACTATTGAGGGGTGCATTTTCCTTGCGAGCTCGGTTAACAAGGTCCAGTGACGCAGCCCCTACCCCCTGAACGGCGGCCAGCGGGCTTCCAATAAGACTTTCACGGCTGCGACCGAGAATAGATTCTGAATGAGCGTATACTGCAGAGATGCTGTCATTTGCGTCAACGGCAATCACGCCCTGGCGTAGTCCGCGCAGGATGGTGTGGTCTTGGCCAGGGTCCTGAGGTGAGCTGTTGGTTGGCGTCATCAGGCCGCCATCTGGTCGCACAGCGGCAGATAGAATTCACGTATTGCCTGCTTCACCTTCGCCGGATCGTCTTCACGGTTAATACCGTTGCGAAATTCCGCAGATCCATGCAGGCCTTTGGTGTACCAGCCAATATGCTTGCGTGCGATGCGCACAGCAGCCTCAATCCCATAATGGACAAGCATGTCTTCATAATGTTCGAGCAGCGTTTCCAGTTGTACATCCAGTGTCGGCGCAGCGATGCGCTCACCGGTTCTGAGATACTGGATGGCCTGGCTGATGAACCATGGGCGGCCATAAGTGCCGCGTCCGATCATCACGCCGTCCGCACCAGAGTCTTCCAGCGCCTGCGTTATGTCCGGGAAATCGTTGATGTCACCATTCACGATCACTGGCAGGCTGACAGTCTCTTTAACTTTGGCGACCTTTTTCCAGTCTGCGTGACCCTTGTAGAACTGGCAACGCGTACGGCCGTGCACCGTTACCAGTTTTACACCGGCCTGCTCCGCGATTTTCGCGAGTTCCGGTGCATTGAAGCTGTTGTCATCCCAGCCGAGGCGCATTTTGAGCGTGACGGGCAGCGAGACAGCATTGACGGTTGCGTGGATGAGGTCGCCGGCGTGATCAAGGTCGCGCATCAGGCTGGAGCCAGCGTGACCGTTGACAACTTTTTTGACCGGGCATCCCATGTTGATGTCAATGATGGCAGCACCACGGTCTTCATTCAGCCGGGCTGCTTCTGCCATCTTGACGCCTTCGCACCCTGCCAGCTGGACCGACATAGGAAACTCTTCGGCACAATTGGTTGACATTTTCATACTGCGCTCTGTCGCGCGGATCATGGCTTCCGAAGCAATCATTTCAGACACAACGAGGCCTGCGCCAAAGCGTTTTACAAGACGGCGGAACGGCATATCCGTGACACCCGACATCGGGGCAAGAATAACCGGGTCTTTGATTTCCACTGGACCAATGTTAATAGCCATGAGACAACCTACTCAACTCATACTGCCTAATAATTAGGCACTGCTTATGCCAGAAGTGGAATCAAAAATCTATAGCGAGATTTTTCATGACTGAAGAGGCTCAAAAAGGGGGCCTCGAGGTAGTGATTTTAGTTGCTGCCGGCCGTGGCAACCGCGCGGGAGACGGACTTCCCAAACAGTATCGGGTTCTGGCAGGAATGCCGGTTATCAGGCGCACGATGCTGGCGCTGACTGAAGCCCTGCCTAATGCACAGATATTGCCAGTTATTCATGGTGATGACGCAGACTTGTTTGCCGAGGCGTCAAAGGGCATCGACACTCTTCTTGCTCCTGTGGAGGGCGGTACCTCGCGACAGGAAAGTGTTTTAAATGGTCTGGCAGCGTTGACAAAACGGCACCCGGACCATGTTTATATTCATGATGCAGCGCGCCCGTTTGTAAGCCAGAGATTGGCGCATGCGTTGCAAAGCGCACTGGTGGATGGACATCGCGGTGTTGTGCCGGTTGTCCCGGTCGTTGATACGCTTGTCCGGGAAACCACATCCGGTCGAAAGCCGGTTGACCGGACGGATCTTGTCGCGGTGCAGACACCCCAGGCGTTTGATTTCAAATCAATTTTCGCTGCACACAAAAGCGCTGCCGGTACAGCTTATACAGACGATGCCTCCGTCTTTGATGCCGCAGGTGGAGATGTGGTTCATGTGCCAGGTGACGAGCGGAATTTTAAAATCACGCAACCACAGGATTTCGAAAAGGCTGAGAAAATGATCGGGCAGCAATTGGGCGACATTCGAGTTGGCTCAGGGTATGACGTTCACCGCTTTGAGGACGGCGATCACGTTTGGCTATGCGGGATTTCTATCCCTCATACACAATCCTTAAAAGGCCATTCAGATGCGGACGTTGGCTTGCATGCGTTGACAGATGCTATCCTGGCTGCTTTGGCCGACGGCGATATTGGTGCACACTTTCCACCAACAGATGAAACGTGGCGGGGGGCTTCAAGTGACAAGTTCCTGGCTTTTGCCGCTGAGCGCGTAAGGGCGCGGGCCGGCGCAATCAATCATTTAGGTGTGACTCTCGTTTGTGAAGCGCCGAAAATCCGGCCACATGTGGCCAATATGCGAAAACGTATTGCGGAGATTGTGGATATCGATGCCGAACGCGTAAGTGTCCAGGCTACCACGACGGAGCAGCTTGGCTTTACAGGCCGACGAGAGGGCATAGCTGCGCAGGCGACAGCTACCATAGCACTGCCATCAGGTCAGGAACCGGTATGAAACAACGGCTGGAAACATGGGATGGCCGCTGGAAATCACCCAGCTTCTGGCTTGCTGTATTTTTTGGTGCGGGCTTGTTGCGTCCTGCTCCCGGCACCTGGGGATCCCTTGCAGCTCTGGCGGTTGGGTATGGCCTGATAGCGAGCGGACTGGGTGTTTGGCTCTTCTGTGCTGCCATTCTTTTGGTCACAGCGGCCGGCACCATAGCCATTAATGCGATTGAACGCGAAACCGGCATTCATGACGCACCTGAAATTGTCATTGATGAGGTTTCAGGCATGTGGATTGCCTTGCTGCCCTCCTACTTTCTGCCTTCTCTGCCTTGGCTCTTTGTCGCCGCCTTCATCCTGTTTCGGGTTTTCGATATTATTAAGCCATGGCCCATCGGCTGGCTGGACCGAAAAGTGGGTGGTGGGTTTGGAGTTATGCTGGATGACATAGTTGCTGGTATTTTCTCAGTTATTGGGATAATTCTCCTTTCTGCGTTCCTGTTGCAGTAAGGATTCTCTAGTGATTTCAAAAATAAGGGCATCTGGTGCCAAACTGTTTCCCGGGCTGGCGGTTGCCATCACCATCGGTTTTGCAGCGAGTTTTCTCGGGGAGCATTATGGTGCACCGACCATGCTTTTTGCCCTACTTCTTGGCATGGCACTCAGGTTTCTTTATGAAAACGAGCCAACAACAACTGGTGTGGATTTCGCGGCCTGTGAAATTCTGCGAACCGGCGTTGCTCTGTTGGGCCTCAGGATCGCCATAGGTGACGTGCTCGCTGTAGGTTGGTCCACGCTGGCCTTGATGGCGATTGGGATTGTTAGCACCATTCTATTTGGGATGGCTCTCTCCCGCGGTATGGGGCTCCGCTCCCGCTTCGGTGCACTAACAGGCGGTGCGGTTGCGATCTGCGGTGCCTCCGCTGCGCTCGCGCTTTCCGCCGTTTTGCCAGATAGCAAAAATAAAGAACAGAACACGATCTTTGCCGTCATCGGTGTTACATCCCTCTCAACGCTGGCGATGATTTTCTATCCCATTGTGAGTGGCACGCTTGAACATTCCGATATGGCTGCTGGCCTGTTCCTCGGCGGGACCATTCACGATGTGGCACAAGTTGTGGGAGCCGGTTATTCCATCTCCGAACCTGCCGGTGATCAGGCGACCTTGGTGAAGCTTATTCGTGTCGCTTTCCTTGTGCCGGTTGTTTTTGTTTTTGCCCTCGCCTTTCGCCGACAGTCAGCACCAGGCACGCGTCCTCAGGTTTTCCCGATGTTTTTGATCGGATTTGCCGCCTGTGTGCTCTTGAACAGCTATGTTCCCATTGTTCCAGAGATTAAGACTTTCTTTGTTGAGGCGTCGCGCTTTATGCTGGTTACCGCGATCGCGGCCATTGGGTTGAAGTCGAACCTGAAAGAGCTGGTGAATGTGGGTTTCAGGCCTGTCCTGCTTATGGTTTTTGAGACGCTCTGGCTTGCTGGCGTGATCCTCCTTGGAATGGAATTTTTCTTATAGAGGGTGGATAATGCCTCACACGGAACTCGCGGCGGCGGTTTTAAATAAGGCGAGAGAAAAGGGTTTCCGGATTGCTACCGCCGAAAGCTGTACTGGCGGTCTGATTGTTGGTGCCCTGACAGACATTGCTGGCTCTTCAGATGTGGTTGACCGCGGTTTCGTGACTTACTCCAATGAAGCAAAACAACAGATGTTGTCCGTTCAGGTAGGAACTCTGGATCGGTTTGGCGCAGTGTCTGAAGCAACAGCAAAGGAAATGGCTTACGGCGCGCTCGCGAATTCCCTTGCCGACATCACGGTCTCAGTTACGGGTGTGGCGGGTCCCGGCGGAGGGTCTGCGGAAAAACCGGTTGGTCTTGTCTGGTTTGGACTTGCTGAACAGGGATTGCCGCCGGTCTCAGAACAAGTGTTGTTTGGTGACATTGGGCGGGCGCAGGTGCGTGAAAAAACGGTTGCCCACGCCCTGTCGATGCTATTGGATGCGCTTGAAACTTAAGATTTGTCATCCCAGGATTTCGCCCAGGTATCGATCTTGACCTCCAACTGTCGGTGATCATCTTTGATCTTTCGTTCAAAGTGCTCATCGTAGTCTTCGCCTTTTTCCTGCAGCTCAGCCAACCGGGCCTTGAACGTATCCAGGTCCCGCTGCAGCGCAACATACTCTGCCATGTACGTATCATCGCCCTTGGCTTCGGCCGACAGTTTTTCGGCCTTGTCTTCAAGAAATTGTTCCCGGCCGCGCAGGCCTTCCATCAGGTTGTGAAGAAATGATCCCATCGTGCGTCTCCATCATTGATGACGATGAAGGAACTCTACTGCACCAATCATTTGAAGTATTTGACGGTCATCAAGGGCCATAAAGGGCATGAGCGCGGTTTTCAAACGCGCCTATCATACGCTCGGTTGCTTCGGTGAAAACCTTGCCGATCATCTGTTCGAGCATACGACTGTCGAACTCGAAATCGACTTCAAAGTCCACAAGGCAGCCCGTTTCCTGAGGGACAAAACGCCAGTGATTATAAAGCCGTTTCATCGGTCCGGTTATATAGTCGACATCCACAGACCTGTGCTCTTCGAACGTGACGCGGGACGTGAATTTTTCCCTGAACATCTTGAAACCTATGATCACATCTGCGTCGAAACGCTCTGGCTGCCGATTATACACCCTCGCCCCGATACACCAGGGCAAAAATTCAGGATAGCGCCCGACATCAGACACCAGAGCAAAGAGCTGCTGCTGGCTGTAGGGCAGGAGTTTTTGTTCGGTGTGTTTTGGCATAAGCTCACGTTATCGGTGCCGGTTGGGTTTAGCTTCTTGATACTCAATCGTAAAGCTTTTAGAGAGCATCGATCAGGACCGAAGCGAATGCCACCACTCTGATAACCATCGTCATGGTTACCAGATATAGCAACGCCGTGATCGCACCTCCCAGAATGGCCCTGCCCCAACCGAGACCGTAAAAGGTTCGAGCGCCCTGGATGAAAAGGCCGACAGTGATCAGGTTTTTAAAGACCGTAGTGAAAGTGCCAAAGATAAACTGGATGGGCACGGTCAGTGAACCATACAGATATCCCAACCCAAAAACAAAACAGATGAAGGTGAAGGTTTCCGCGTAGTTGCGACCGGACCGCCAGTACTGAAACCGGACAAAAAGTGTTAGAAGCGGAATGACGACAAGGACAATCATATCCATCTGGGTTGCGATGATGGAAATGAGCGACTGTGCATAGCTTGACGCTTCCACACCTGTTGGCTGCTCGTTGCCTGGGATGAATACACGACTGGCAATGTCAAGTTGGGCGCCTGTAACCACCATCAGGCCGATATAGATCGTGAAAGTAACAAGCAGAAACCGAACCGGGTTTAAATATTGCGCCCGACCGCCCTCGATATAATCAAGGGCTACTTTACCGGGGTTTCGGGTTAATTTGCGAAGGGTTTGCCAGAAGGTGCTGTCGGACTCGGTAAGTGCTTCAAAAAACTGAGCGAACACGGCGCGGGTGTCGAGCCGTCCTTCGACATGTTTTTGACCGCATTCATGGCAGAAACGGCCGCCCAAAGCTGCACCACAGTTTCGGCAAATGGTTGCCATTCTGCTCTGGTCTGACGCCAAATTCTCCATAGCCCAATTTAACTACTCATTTGGGGAAGGCGTCAATTTGAAATATCAGGCTTGAGAGGCCAACTGCTTTTCACGGGCTGCCCGCAATTTCGCGAAGTCATCGCCTGCATGGTAGCTGGAGCGCGTGAGCGGCGTTGCTGAAATCAGCAGGAAGCCTTTGCCTTTGCCCATGCGTTCATAGGCTTTGAACTCATCAGGTGTGACAAAGCGTTCAACTTTAGCATGGCGTGGTGTGGGTTGCAGATACTGTCCGATCGTCATGAAATCGATGTCCGCCATCCGCATGTCGTCCATTACCTGACTGACCTCCAGGCGTTCTTCGCCCAGGCCAACCATGATGCCGGATTTGGTGAAGATGGACGGGTCTACTTTCTTGACGGTTTCGAGAAGCCGAATGGAATGATAGTAGCGCGCGCCGGGTCGGATTTTTGGATAATTCCGTGGCACTGTTTCAAGGTTGTGGTTGAAAACGTCCGGCTTGGCTTCAGCAACTTTTTCGATCGAGCCTGGCTTGTTCCGGAAATCAGGTGTGAGAATCTCAATCGTTGTTTCCGGGCTCATTTCCCGGATCGCCTTGATCACTTTGACAAACTGGTCAGCACCACCATCTTCAAGGTCGTCACGGTCAACTGATGTGATGACGATGTGCGACAGGCCCATCGCTGCGCAGGCTTCTGCTGTGTTGAAGGGCTCCATTGGGTCAACTGCCATGGGGCGCCCGGTTTTAATGTTGCAGAAGGCGCAGGCGCGCGTGCAGGTGTCACCCAAAATCATGACTGTTGCATGCTTCTTGGACCAGCATTCGCCGATGTTGGGGCATGCAGCTTCCTCGCACACGGTATGCAGATTTTTGTCACGCATCAGCTTGCGCGTTTCCTGATACTCGCGGCTGACAGGAGCCTTGACCCTGATCCAGCTTGGTTTGCGCTGAAACTGTTCGCTATTTGCCGGTTTGTTCATGTGTCTTTACTCACACTTTCATCCGTTGTTTCGATTGCGCAATCCAAGTTTATCCTAGCGGGTCGGGAGCGATCATGCCCCTCTAATATTCGCGTGGCTGCTTGTACCGGAGCGCATGGCCCGTGTCTATAGCAGCATAGCTCCCTGTTTTCGGGCGACCCACTCTAGAAGTGGATGACGCGATCATACGCGTCCAGGACGCTTTCATGCATCATTTCGCTCAAAGTCGGGTGCGGGAATACGGTATGCATCAATTCAGCTTCTGTACTCTCCAGTGTTCGGGCAACCGTGTAGCCCTGGATGAGCTCCGTTACTTCCGCGCCAATCATGTGGGCGCCCAGCAGTTCCCCGGTCTTTTTGTCAAAGACAGTTTTGACAAAACCCTCCGCTTCACCGAGCGCAATGGCTTTGCCATTGCCGATGAAAGGGAATTTCCCGACACGGACGTCATGCCCTGCATCTTTTGCAGCCGCCTCGGTCATGCCGACGCTTGCCACCTGCGGCCGGCAGTAGGTACAGCCAGGTATGTTACCCGTGTCCATTGGATGCACGTCTTTCATTCCGGCCATCTTCTCTACAGCAATGATGCCTTCGTGGCTGGCTTTGTGAGCAAGCCAGGGCGGTCCGGCAACATCACCAATTGCCCAGACACCGGGCACGCCCGTTTGGCCATAGCCGTCTGCCGCGATATGGCCCCGGTCGACCTTCACGTCGATTTTTTCCAGCCCGATGTTCTCAACATTGCCTGTAATGCCGATTGCAAGGATCACGCGGTCAACTGTAATTTCCTGCTTTTTGCCTTTGGCTTCAATGACGCAGGTGACGTTGTTTTTTCCCCGCTTCAGTTCCGTGACAGATGCGGAGGTCATGACGGTCATGCCCTGTTTTTTGAATGATTTTTCGGCAAATGCGGAGACTTCTGCGTCCTCTACGGGCAGCACGCGGTCCATCATCTCGACGACCGTTACATCGCTGCCGAATTCATTGAAGAAACTGGCGAACTCGATGCCGATGGCGCCAGAACCGATAACGAGCAGTTTTTTCGGCATCATGTTCGGGGCGAGCGCGTGGCGATAGCTCCAGACTGTTTCGCCGTCAGCCTTCAGGTGTGGCAGTTCACGTGCACGAGCACCTGTGGCAATGATAATATTTTTGGCAGAATAGTCGGCTATTTTGCCGTCTGGTGCTTTGACAGTCAGAGTGTTTGCCGACTTGAACGCCGCTTCCCCGGCGATGTGAGTAACTTTGTTTTTCTTGAACAGAGTTTTGATGCCGCCGGAGAGCTGTCCCGCGACACCGCGGCTGCGTTTCACAATCGCCTCAAAGTCAAACTCTACTTGCCCGATTTTCAGGCCGAACTCTGCTCCATGTTTGGCAAGATGAAAGACCTCCGCGGACCGCAGTAACGCTTTGGTTGGGATACAGCCCCAGTTCAGGCAAATGCCGCCCAGGTTTTCCCGCTCAACGCATGCGACCTTCATACCCAACTGGCTGGCGCGAATCGCCGCAACATAGCCACCGGGGCCACCGCCAATAACAATCAGGTCAAATGAATTGCTCATGAGATGTATGTCCTTTACGGGTGACGCTCACCCTTTAGCCGTTAGATATGGTCGTGATTTTCCTTGCGCAGCGGGTCATCGATGCCGCCGGTGTGGTCGGTGTCCGCCTTTTCAATGATCAGTACACTGGCGCCCTCCGGGGCATAGGGTTTATGTTCCACCCCTTTTGGTACAACGAGCATTTCACCTACTTCCAACCATACTTGTTTGTCGCGAAAGTCGAGCCTCAGTTGGCCGTCAACCACCAGGAACATCTCGTCCTGGTCATCGTGCGTATGCCAGATGAAGTCACCTTCCAGTTTGGCGAGATACACATGATTATCGTCGAGCTGGCTGACAATCTTGGGCGTCCAGGTGTCATTGAACAGGTCGAGCTTTTGTTTCAGGTTGATTGCTTGCATGAGCCTGCCCTCACAACAGCATTGTGATAGGGTCTTCAATGAAGCCCTTGAAGGCAGCAAGGAACTCGGCGCCAACGGCACCATCCACAGCCCTGTGGTCGCAGCTGATCGTACAGCTCATCACGGTCGCGACCGCAAGGGCCCCATCCTTGACAACGGGCCGCTGTTCACCTGCACCAATGGCAAGTATTGCACCTTGCGGCGGGTTGATTACGGCGGAAAATTCCTTGATGCCAAACATGCCGAGATTGGAAATGGAGAATGTACCACCTGCGTAATCCTCAGGCAGGAGTTTGCCGTCACGGGCCTTAAGTGCAAGCTCTTTGGACGCGGCGGCAATGTCGGCCAGTCCCATCTGGTCGGCGCCCCTGATAACCGGTGTTACGAGGCCGCCATCGATAGCGACTGCCATCGAGATGTCGGCGCGTTCGTACCAATACATCTTGTCGCCGGCAAACTGAACGTTTGCAGCAGGCACTTTTCGAAGCGCCAAGCCACAAGCGCGGATAATAAAATCATTTACCGAGATTTTGATGCCGCTGTCGGAGAGCTTCTCGTTCAATTCTTTACGCTGGACCAGGAGCTTGTCGATCTCGCATTCAATGGTGAGGTAGAAGTGCGGCACCGTGGTCTTGGATTCCGTGAGGCGTTTTGCGATCGTTTTACGCATGTTTGACAAGCGTTCTTCCCGGAACGGAATATCATCATGCGGCGGATAGATGACCGCAGCATTGGGAGTTGCCACAGCGGCCGGTGCTGCTGCTGTGGGCGCAGGCATCGAGGGTGCGGTTGCCGCAGTCGCAGTTCCACCAGCGAGTGCTGTTTCAACGTCACGTTTGACGATCCGGCCATGTGGCCCGGTGCCACCAATGCTGGCAATATCGATGCCTTCATTCGCCGCGATGCGTTTCGCGAGGGGGGACGCTTTGATGCGTTCTCCGGCCCCTAAGGTCTTAACATTTGTTTGCGTAACGGCGTCCGTGATCTGTGGTGAAACCCTGGCAGGCTCTGAGCCTTCTACTTCAGCGGCTGCTGGTATTGCAGCCTCCTCCACCTTTGATGCGGCTGGCGCTGAGGCGGACGAAGGCACCTCAATGTCTGCGACGTCTTCGCCCTCTTCCGCCATGATCGCGATGATCTGGCCGACAGGCACATTGTCAGTGCCTGCCTCTACCAGAATCTTTGCCATCACGCCATCATCGATGCTTTCGACTTCCATGGTGGCCTTATCTGTTTCGATCTCCGCGATGACATCGCCGGATGATACCGTGTCGCCTTCCTTGACGAGCCAGCTTGCAAGCGTACCCTCTTCCATTGTGGGCGACAGGGCGGGCATGAAAATTTCAATAGCCATGGCAGGTTACTCCACGTAACAAACGGCTTTGGCCGCTTTTACAATGTCTTCTGCTTTCACAATCGCTGCCTTTTCAAGGTTCGCAGCGTACGGCAACGGTACGTCCACACTGTTCACACGGGTGACAGGCGCGTCGAGCCAGTCAAACGCGCGTTCCATCAACTGTGCCGACACGTCGCTTGCCACCGAACACTGTGGCCAGCCTTCTTCAGCCACCACGCAGCGATTGGTTTTCTTCACGCTTTCAACAACAGCTTCAATGTCCAGCGGCCGTATGGTGCGCAAATCAATTACTTCAGCGCTGATGCCCGCTTCTGCCAGTGTGTCAGCGGCTTCAAGCGCCTGCCCTACGGTAATCGAGTATGAGACGATCGTGACATCCGTGCCTTCGCGGAAGGTACGCGCCTTGCCGATCGGAACAACATAATCGTCCATTTCGGGCACATCGAAACTTTCGCCGTACATCAATTCGTTTTCAAGGAAAACAACTGGATTGGGGTCGCGAATAGCCGCCTTAAGCAAGCCCTTATTGTCGGCCGCATCATAGGGTGCAATCACCTTCAGGCCCGGCACATTGGAGTACCAGGACGCATAGTTCTGACTATGTTGCGCGCCAACTCTGCTGGCTGCGCCGTTGGGTCCACGAAAGACAATTGAGCAGTCGACAAGGCCACCGGACATATAGCGTGTCTTGGCAGCAGAGTTGATGATGTGGTCTATTGCCTGCATCGCGAAGTTGAATGTCATGAATTCGATGACAGGCTTCAGGCCTGCAAAGGCAGCTCCTGCACCAAGCCCGGCAAAACCGTGTTCTGTGATTGGCGTATCGATAACCCGATCGGCGCCAAATTCGTCCAGAAGACCCTGGGTCACCTTGTAGGCACCCTGATACTCTGCCACTTCCTCGCCCATGACAAACACGTCCGTATCGCGGCGCATTTCTTCAGCCATGGCATCACGAAGAGCTTCCCTGACCGTCAGATTAGTCATGGGTGTGCCAGCGGGCACATCGATTTCAATGGGTGTATTATCAACCGGTATAGCTGCTGGTACGCTTGATTCTGTCACAACAGGCTCTGGTGCGGCTGCCGTGTCGGGCTCAGGTGAAGCAGCGGAAGGTGAAGCGTCAACAGAAGCTGGGTCTTCACCCTCTTCCGCCAACACGGCGATCAATGTGCCAACGGCGACATTGTCCGTGCCTGCTTCAATGAGAATTTTAGCAACAACGCCGTCGTCGATGCTCTCGACTTCCATGGTGGCTTTGTCGGTTTCAATTTCTGCAATCACGTCACCGGACGTAACAGTGTCGCCCTCCTTGACGAGCCAAGAGGCCAGTGTGCCTTCTTCCATGGTTGGCGACAGGGCTGGCATTGTAATTTGAATGGCCATATTCGGTTACTCCTTACGCCAACACATCTGTATACAGTTCGGAAAGCTCTGGTTCAGGGCATTCCTGCGCAAAGGTGGCGGCGTCAGAAACACGAGCCTTAATCTCTTTGTCGATCTCTTTCAAACCGGCTTCATCCATCGCGCCAGCCTTCAGAATCATGTCCTTTACCCGATCAATGGCATCGTGTTCCGCCCGCATTTTCTGGACTTCTTCCTTTGACCGATACTTGGCAGGGTCTGACATGGAGTGACCGCGATACCGATAGGTTTCCATCTCCAGGATGATGGGGCCTTTGCCCGACCGGCAGTGTTTAACTGCCTCGTCCATGGCGCCACGCACCGCAAGTACGTTCATGCCATCGACATGCTTTCCTTCAATATTGAAACTTTCACCGCGGCGGAAAAGCTCAGGTTGTGAGCTTGCCCGCGCTACGCTGGTGCCCATGGCATACTGATTGTTCTCAATGATGAAGATGGCAGGCAAATCCCAGATTTGTGCCATGTTGAAACTTTCGTATACCTGGCCCTGATTTGCCGCACCGTCTCCGAAATAGGACACAGATACGTTGTCGGTTTTGCGGTACTTGTTCGCAAATGCCAGACCCGTTCCCAACGCCACCTGAGCCCCGACGATGCCGTGTCCACCATAAAAGCCCTTGGCTGGATCGAACATGTGCATCGATCCGCCCTTGCCTTTGGAAACGCCACCGGACCGGCCGGTGAGTTCTGCCATTACTGCACGTGGGTCACAGCCCATTGCGATCATCTGGCCATGTTCCCGGTATCCCGAGATAACCTTGTCACCTTCCTTGAGCGCTGACTGAACCCCGACAGCAACGGCTTCCTGTCCGATGTAGAGGTGGCAAAACCCACCAATTAAACCCATGCCATACATTTGGCCCGCTTTTTCTTCGAAGCGGCGTATGAGAAGCATTTCCCGGTAAAAGGTGATGAGTTCGTCGTTGCTAGCCTTGTAAATTGAAGATTTTACCGAGCGTTTGCGCGGCGACGAGGTCGCTTTCTTGGTTGGTTTTTTTGTGGTCATGCCGGCCTTCCAAAAAGGTCGTGGGGCGGCGCCCCAACGCTATCTGAACTGCACTATGGATACCGGGAATGGCATCGTTTTGCAACACCATATAAATATATGAAATACATGGAAAAAAAGGAATTAACCCATGTTAGGTTAATAACAGTTTCTATTGCAACATTATGATGACTTCATCCTGATGCGCAAAGCCAAGCTTTTTTCTTACCTGTTCTTCGAGCATGTCGGGATCAACAGAGCGTCGCGAAAGCGCAGAGGTTTTCAACTCGAGAAATTGCCTGCGCTGGCGAGTGTAGTCGGCAAGTGCCTGTAACTCGACTTCCTGTGCCTGCAGGTTTTTTAAGGCATAGATACTGTTGTCGCCCTGAAAGGCGTGGAAAGCGAAATAAGCCACCAGAAATACCCAGAAACCGGAAACCCAGTTCCGGCCCAAACCGTTCATGATATTTGCGACTCGGTCCATGATTCGAATCATCTCACACCCGATTCGCATGATCAAGTAATAATTGTGCTAAATATGCGAAAAAACACCACTGAATCAGTGGTGTAGAGGTTTCTGCCGCCTGCCCGACCCTGGAGCGTCAGAAAAAGCTATTCCAGAGCTTCAAGCCACGGGCACAGTTGGCCTTTGCTTGAGATACTGAAGAAGGCCTCGGAACGTATTCACCGCAGGAGTGTGGTGGTCAAGCAGGCAAATGATATCTCGCTTGATACTTCCAACTATGGGGGCGCCATAAAACCCACCTGTGTGCAGATGACGCCGATAGGCTTCTGTTGTTGCCAGTACATTGTCCACAAAGCTTTGCCAGTCATCACCCTCCCTCGGGATGGCGGAAAGCTTATTGTGTAGGGTCATGAGGGTATAGTGATCCCGCGAGGCATCGGGGTCTCCGGAAGCGGCGATACGATCAGTTTGCGCCTGCATGTTATCCGAAAGTGCTTCTAGAAACGCGCAGGCTGCATCAGTAATTTGTGTCGAATTCTGCATACCTTATGTATGCATATATTCCATGGCAAAATTGCGGCTCAATCGTGCCGAAAAGCAGACCACTAACGCTTGAGGATGCCCTCTCCGGCATACACAGCTGCTGCTCCAAGTTCCTCTTCAATGCGGATCAACTGATTGTACTTTGCAAGCCTGTCCGACCGTGCGAGCGATCCGGTTTTGATCTGGCCACAGTTGAGGGCAACGGCAAGATCGGCAATGGTTGCGTCCTCGGTTTCACCAGACCGGTGTGACATCACAGACGTATAGTTTGCCCGGTGTGCCATATCCACCGCGGTCATTGTTTCCGACAGCGTGCCTATCTGATTGACCTTCACGAGAATGGAGTTTGCGACGCCGCGCTCAATACCGTCCGCCAGGCGCTCCGGGTTCGTGACAAAAAGGTCATCGCCAACAAGTTGACACCTGGCACCGATTCGATCTGTCAGAGCCTTCCAGCCATCCCAGTCATCTTCGTCCATTCCGTCTTCTATCGAGATTATCGGATAGCGGTCTACGAGATCAGCCCAATAGTCCACCAGTTCGGCACTGGACAGCTTCCGGCCTTCGCCTTTCAGGTGATACATACCGTCTTCGTAAAACTCGGAAGCAGCGGCGTCCATTGCCAGATACACATCGTCCCCGGCCTTGTAGCCGGCGCTCTCTATTGCAGACATGATGAATTTTATTGCGTCTTCTGTACCGGCCAGGTTGGGGGCAAACCCGCCCTCGTCGCCAACAGCCGTGTTGTGTCCGGCTGCCTTCAATTTGTCTTTCAGCTCATGAAAAATTTCAGCACCCATCCGAATTGCATCGGTGCAGCTGCCCGCCTTAACCGGCATGATCATGAATTCCTGTACGTCAATCGGATTGTCTGCGTGCTCGCCGCCATTGATGATGTTCATCATGGGCACAGGCAGGACATGGGCATTTGCGCCGCCTATATATCGATACAGCGGGACGCCGAGGCTTTCAGCGCTGGCCTTGGCAATTGCCAGCGAAACACCCAAGATTGCATTGGCACCCAATCGGCTTTTGTTATCTGTTCCATCAAGGTCACGCATCGCCTGATCGATTGCCAACTGGTCTTCGCTATCAAGGCCAACAAGAGCATCAAACAGCTCGCCGTTGACGGCATCAACAGCTTGTAGAACTCCTTTGCCGCGATAACGCTCACCGCCATCACGCAACTCCACGGCTTCATATGCACCCGTAGACGCGCCTGAGGGCACTGCTGCTCGCCCCATCGCTCCGTCATCAAGAACAACATCCACCTCAACGGTCGGATTACCGCGGCTATCAAGAATTTCGCGGCCTATAATATCGATGATGGCGGTCATGGGAGAATCTTTCGGTTGGATGTGAGCGGTAAAATACCGGCATTTCTTAGCCGCTCCGTGGGGCGGCTGCAAGCAATACCCGTTGCCATTGACCGACATTTTTGCGCAAGATCAAAATCGGGTTGGCTTCAATATGGGGAGGGTACTTTTGAAACACTCATTTGCGAGGGGCTTGTGCGCCGCTGCGGCAGTTTTTTTGACCACTTTGCACGTAGTAGCTCAGGATAATTACGTTCGTGAGTTTCGCGAAGCCAACGAGCTGGGCATTCTGAATGATTTCAAGGACCTGCTGTCCTTGCCCAATACCGGCGCGAAAAAGGGTATGCAGGCCCGCAACGCGGAATGGATAATTGATTATATTGCCAAACGAGGGTTTGTCGCCAAGGCGGTTTCTGCGGGTGGTGAGCCATACGTAATTGCAGAGCGGGTTACCCCGGGGGCTACAAAAACAATATTGTTTTATGCCCACTACGACGGCCAGCCGGTGATTGAAGAGAACTGGGCATCGCCACCATTTGAGCCAGTTTTGCGTGCGGGTCCCATCGGGAAAGGAGCCAATACCCTGCCCTGGCCAAGAAAAGGTGATGTCATTAACCCGGAATGGCGTTTGTTTGCCCGGTCCGCAGGGGATGACAAGGCACCGATTATTGGTTTGATGGCGGCGCTTGATGCCATGGAAGCAGCGGGTGTTGTGCCGTCGATAAACGTAAAACTGATTTTTGACGGTGAAGAAGAGAGAGGAAGCCCAACGCTCGGCAAAATTCTGGCGGAAAATGCTGATGCGCTGAAAGCCGATCTGATCTTGTTCTGTGACGCGCCGCTGCATCAAAGTGGTCGCCGGCAACTGGTTTTTGGAATGCGAGGCACAACAACGCTTGAGCTCGAGACCTATGGGCCTCTCAGGCCACTCCATAGTGGTCACTACGGAAACTGGGCTCCCAATCCGACAGATTCGATGATCCGTCTGCTGGCGAGCCTCAAAAACGATGACGGTTCAATCGCCGTTGACGAATATTATGACGATGTATTGGCCCCAACTGCGGCAGAACGAGAGGCCATTGCTGACATTCCGAACGTGGACGAACGCCTGATGCGAGAGCTGGCGCTAGCCGAACGAGAACAGCCATCGAAGCGAATTGAGGAACTGGTGATGGAGCCCGCGATTGTCGTTAAAGGGTTTCAGGCGGGTGGTGTGGAGCGAAAAGCCCGCAACATTATCCAACCCAGCGCCAAGGCATCGCTAAACCTGAGGCTGGTTAAGGGCCAGACCCTAACCGAGGTGGAACGTAAAATTGAGGCCCATATCAAACAGCAAGGCTATCACATTGTAAGGCGGCCGCCTTCATTGGAGACGCGGCGAAACCATCCAAAGGTGGTTCGCGTTGATTGGCGCCCGGGTGGTTATGAAGCCTTCAAAACACCACTAGACGGCCCACAAGCCGTGAAACTGGTATCGATCCTCGATGAGCTGGACGGCGAAAACACGATGCTGACGCCAACCCTGGGGGGCAGTTTGCCGATCGTACTTTTTGAAAAGGCGCTTGCTGCACCGATTATCGTTTTGCCGATTGCTAACCATGACAACAATCAACATGGCAGAAACGAGAATATCCGCCTGCAAAATCTGTGGGATGCAATAGAAATCTATGCCGCGGTGATCGAAAACTACGGAAAAGAATAAAGGCTACAGGTCGTAGCTGTCTTCAATTGCATAGTAAAAATCCCTGACGCGGTTGACATAGCGCGGCGTTAGTATGTGCCCCATGCCTTTCATCATGAGCTCAATCTTTGTTTTGAGGTCGCGCAGGTTGCTGCGTTTTTCTTCGCTTTCAGGCTCCAGCGAATACCGAATTTCAGCTTCACTCACCAGTGCTTCAAGCCGCGGAATGGTCCAGAGGGAAAAACCTTCGGAAAAAATCCTCATGTCGAGCAGATTATCCCGAAGCCGTCGCCACTCCATTTGGGCACCAAGTGCCTTCAGTTCCTGAATACGAAGCTGCAACTGCAGTTGTTTGGTGTCTCTATCCGGGGAAAACGCATATGTGCGGGCAGCAGCAAAATATTGCCGGGAGGACCTGATATCCCCCACTCGTGCTGTTGCGTTCGCCGCCTGAATATTAAGCGCCATCCGGCGGGCTTGCGGTAAGTTTTTTGGCTGAAGTTTGAGCACTGTTTGCCATGCACCTGTTACCCGGCTTTTATCCCTTCTGCTGGTAGCGGACTTCGCTCTTATGAGAGAAAGGTCTCGCGCCAACTCATTGTCGAGACCATAAAAGAATGTCAGTTCACGCCAGGCTCGTTCGATAATGCGATCTGCGTTAAACAAGGTCTGGTCGTCGTTTGTGCTTCGATACTGTTTGATGACCGCTTGCGCATAATTGTAAGCAGCAGTTGCCTGTTCCTGCCGATCTGCCAGCGCAGAAGGCGCGATTGTCAGGGAAGCTCCCAGGAAGACGGCCATGACCCACGTTTTGAACATGATGCAAATCCTTTCGCTTTGCCGCCATGCCCGGCAAAGTTTGCAGACTAAACCTCTATTGGCATTTGAAATGCAAAAAGGGGGCCGAATGGGCCCCCTGATACGGAAATTCTAAATTTGCCTGCTAAACGAGCCGACTATGTGTCACCGCGGCTTTAATGAAACTGGCGAACAAAGGGTGCGGAGCGAATGGTTTGGATTTCAGTTCCGGGTGAAATTGGACGCCAATAAACCAGGGGTGGTCCGGCAGTTCAACAATTTCCGGCAGTTCACCGTCTGGAGACATGCCTGAGAAGACAACCCCTGCTTTCTCCAGTTTCTCAACAAAACCGACATTGACCTCATAACGGTGACGATGCCGTTCGGATATCTGCGTTTTGCCATAAATATCGGCAACTTTTGACCCTTCTTTCAGGACTGCTTCATAAGCACCAAGACGCATGGTTCCACCGAGATCTGTCTCTTCAGTGCGGGTCTCAACGCTGCCGTCAGCACGCACCCACTCGGTGATCAGACCAACCACCGGGTTGGTTTGGGCTTCAAACTCGCTTGATCCAGCCTCTTTAACACCAGCCATGTTTCGGGCAGCTTCCACGGTTGCCATCTGCATGCCAAGGCAAATGCCGAAATACGGTACATTTCTCTCGCGCGCAAAGCGAGCGGCAGCGATTTTGCCCTCGGTGCCTCTTTTTCCGAAACCGCCAGGTACAAGGATGGCGTCTACATTTTCGAGTTGGGCGATTGCATCTGCTTTCTCGAAAACCTCAGCCTCAATCCATTCGACATTCACTTTCACACGGTTGGCGATACCCCCATGAACAATCGCTTCATTTAGCGATTTGTATGCATCCTTAAGGCCCGTGTATTTGCCGACAACCGCGATGGTAACTTCACCTTCTGGGTTCTCGATCCGGTCCATGATGTCTTCCCAGCGGCTGAGATCGGGTCCCTGAGAGTGAGCCAGGCCAAACGCCTTCAACACCTCAATATCCAGCCCCTCGTTATGATAGGACACAGGAACTGAATAGATTGATGATGCGTCCAGGGCGGGAATAACCGCGGTCTCCGAGACATTGCAGTAAAGCGACATCTTGCGTCGCTCGGAGTCCGGAATTGGATGTTCGGAGCGACATACAAGGATGTCAGGCTGAATACCGATGGAGCGGAGGTCCCTGACACTGTGCTGGGTAGGTTTGGTCTTCAATTCGCCTGCTGCCGCCAGATACGGCACCAATGTCAGGTGAACAAAGATTGATCGACCTTTGCCGAGGTCAATTGATAGCTGGCGAATGGCCTCCATGAAGGGGGCTGCTTCGATATCGCCGGCTGTTCCGCCGATTTCGCAGAGCATGAAGTCGATACCGTCCTGCTCTGCCAGGGCAAACTCTTTAATGGCGTCAGTGACGTGAGGGATAACTTGCACAGTGCCCCCCAGATAATCACCGCGGCGTTCCTTGGAAATAATCTGCTGATAAATCCTGCCAGAAGTGATGTTGTCACTCTGACGGGAGGATACGCCGGTAAATCGTTCATAATGCCCGAGGTCCAGGTCTGTTTCCGCGCCGTCATCGGTTACATAAACCTCGCCATGTTGATAAGGACTCATCGTGCCGGGGTCGACATTGAGATACGGGTCCAGCTTGCGCAGGCGCACCGAATAACCGCGAGCCTGCAAAAGTGCGCCTAGCGACGCCGACAAAAGCCCCTTCCCCAAAGAGCTGACCACACCACCAGTGATGAAAATATAGCGCGTCATAAAGTCCTCTAGATCTTGTACTGCCTAATTCGAAACCCTGAGCTGCAGTAATTCCAGCCCCTACTTAAAAGAGAAGCGGGGGCTCTTGGCCCCCGCTTTGAAGTCTCTTATCCTTCACCGTCCTGAGGGACGGTCGGAACATCGGGTAGTATACTCTCGGTTTGTTCCTCTTCCTGCTCCAGCGCCTGATCGATAACGGCAGTGCCTTCATCGTTCTGCGCAGCATGCCAGCCAAGCAGCAAGGAGTTCGCCAAAAAGATGATGGCGAGCCATTTGGTTGTTTTCGAAAGCGCATCGCCAGCGCCGCGAGCTGTCATCATACCACCAGCACCGCCACCAATACCAAGTGCGCCGCCTTCTGAGCGCTGCAACAAGATAGTGGTGACCATTGCGATCGCAACAATCAGGTGGATGGTCAGTAATATTGCTTCCATCGGTCAAATCCGTACATCATTGGGTGTATTTGTATACACCCATATCAAAGCGCGGTTTCTATATCAATTGAATGCCACTTGCCAAGCGTTAATTCATGCATCGCGGTAGGCGTCAATGATTCCGTTGAAGTCTGTTGCTTTCAGGCTGGCACCGCCGACAAGTGCGCCATTGACATTATCGACTGCCATAAGTTCGTGCGCATTCGACGGCTTAACAGACCCGCCATACAGGATAGCGATGCTACTGCCGGCTTCCGAGAACCGGTCTATGAGCGCTGAGCGAAGCGCTGCATGTACTTCTGCAACATCTTGTGTTGTAGGCGTTCGTCCTGTGCCAATTGCCCATACAGGCTCGTAGGCAATAACAATGTTGGATGCAGTCGAAGATGGTGGGAGCGAGTCGGCAAGCTGAGACAAGACGATGGATACAGTTTTACCCTCGTCTCTCTCTTGCTCCGTTTCACCAACACAAACAATTGCTGTTAACCCTGCCCGGTGAGCTGCTGCGGCCTTTTGGGCGACTTGAGTGCTGGTCTCGTCGTGGTCTGCCCGACGTTCCGAGTGACCGACTATGATATGCGTGGCACCCGCATCGGCAATCATTTCAGCCGAAATGTCCCCGGTGTGTGCTCCGGAGGCCGCGCTGTGACAGTCCTGCGCACCAATGAATATTTCTGCATCGGCTTGATCACTGAATGAAGCCAACATGGTAAAAGGAGGGCAAACAAGTACGTCACAGGAGGCAGCGGCAGAAGTTTCGAGCATTTTGCTCAGCGCACTCAACTCACTGACGCTGGCTTTCAGGCCATTCATTTTCCAGTTTCCTGCTACCATTGGCTTCGGTTGTGACATACCCGGTTTTCCTCTTCAAAATTCGTTGGTTCATCATTGGAACACATGGACCTGAGACCCCGTGCCTAGCAAATTGGAATTCCTCTGACCAGTACCGTCGCAAAAATGCTGTCAACTCATCGTTAAAACCATTCAGAAGGCTTGAGTTTCTATAGACACAGCGTTAAGGATGCACCCTTGTTTGTTTGATGGGGTATACCCCGGCAGTTTTCATGCTGCCTAGAGTATGATGAGAGGACACAAGCGCATGCTGCTCAAATTGCGTGGTGGATTAAACAACTTTCTGGTGACAATTCTGCTTGGGCTGTTGATTGCGGCTTTTGCCATCTGGGGTATTGGACCCGGAATGCTGAGCGGATCCAACCAGTATGTAGCCAAGGTTGGCGATACCGAGGTGTCCACCAACCGGTTTTTTAACCTTGTCCAGCAACGTGCTCAGTCACTGCAAATTCAATTCGGCGGGGAATTCAGTACACCACAGCTGGTGCAGATGATGCAGCTTGACCAGCAGGTGCTTGGCCAGATGCTGGTGGACGCGACGGTGAAGGAACATATCTCCTCGCTGGGGCTGCGTGCCACCGATGATCAGCTCGCCGCAGAGCTGCGCAATATTGAAGCGTTCAAGATGCCGGGGGGCGGTTTTAGCCCTGAACTTATGCAGCAGGCACTGATCAGCAACAACATTACTCAAAGCGAGCTTTTTTCGGATCTGCGAAGTGCGGTTACCCGGGGTCAACTGGTCGAGAGTTTCGTTGTAGAAGACATGATTTCCCGTGACATGGCTAACGCTCTCTATACATGGCAGGCGGAGCGCAGAGGTGCCGCCCTCATCAATTTGCCGGCAGATATATTTGTTGATATCCCCGAACCTAACGAAGAAGAACTCGCAACTTATTATGAGACTGGCAAGGCGGCCTACATGACGCCTGAACGTCGCACTTATGACTATATGCTGCTCACACCAGCCTACTTCGCCAGCCAGGTAGAGGTTCCTGAAGGAGAAATAGAACGCATATACGAAGCGCGGGCTCAAGAGTTTGCGGCCTCTGAAATTCGCGCCGTCTATCAGGTTAGCTTTGATAGCGAACAGGAAGCCCTCGACTTCATTGCTGCAGTTAATGGCGGAGCGGATTTTACGGAAACCGCTGTAGCAAGTTCAGATTTCGCAGCGAATGAAATTGATTTGGGCGACAATACGCGCGCAGACATGGAAGCGGAATTTGGTCCGGAAGCAGCCGATCTCGTTTTCTCGCTTTCCGAGAATTCGCCCTCGGAGCCGATCGAGGATATAGCAGGCTGGAGCGTTTACATGGTGCCTTCTGTAACCATTGTCGAAGGCCGCTCTTTTGAATTGGTTGAAGGTGAGCTGGAACAGGAATATCGCGCCGAAGAAGCAATTGATATCATGTTTGACTACCAAAACAGCATCGACGAAGCGATGGAATCGACAGGCAGCCTCACGGAGATTGCGCAAAATATCGGGCTGCCTCTGGCCTCGGTGGTGGATGTCGACGCTCAGGGCCGAGGAGTCGACGGAAATCCGGCGGTAACACAGCAGAATGAATATATTGTCCAGTCTGCAGTTTTTCGTGAGGAGTTTGGTGCTGAACCAACAATCGCTGACTTGAACCCCACAGACTCTACTGCAGGATTTTACTTGTTTGAGATCAAGGAGATCAAAACGCCTGCAGAGCAGCCGCTGGAAGATATCCGCGAGCGCGTGATCACAGATTGGACCGCAGAGAGACAACGCGAAAAGGCTGGAGAAGTAGCCGAGGCAGCCGTTGAACGCTTGAAAGCTGGCGAAGCACCAGAAGCCATTGCTGAAGACCTTGGCGGGACTTCTTTCGAAGCCAAAAACGTGGCACGTACCGGCGACAACAGTTCAAACTTGGCGCCAAACATTCGCCAGCTTATTTTTGACCTCGACGTTAACGACGTGGATAGCGCGGCGGCAGCCGACGGAAACGGCTATATCGTTGTCAAGCTGTTGAACAAGCAAGCCGGTGCCCCCGAGACGGCCGAAGCAGCTGTAAATTCGCTGCTGGATCAGTTGAACGCGGATTTCCAGGAAGAGTTGTTCGTTCAGTATCAGGCTTACCTCACGGAGCTTTATCCAGCGGAAATCAATTCCTTGCTGATACAACAGCTGTTTAGCCCGGAAAATTTCCAGCAGTGATGGACGATATCTCTTTTGCAGAGTTTTCAGACCGTTACAAGGCGGGAAAGCCCCAGGTTCTTTATCAATCGCTGGTAGCGGACCTGGATACGCCAGTTTCTGCTTACATGAAACTGACGCGAAATGAGAAATACAGTTGCCTGCTCGAATCGGTTGAGGGTGGGGACACGCGCGGACGCTATTCAATCATTGGCCTGAAACCTGACCTGATCTGGCGGAACGACGGGGAAAACACGCAGCTTAGCCGGGGTTTCGATAGGGGTGGCCAGCCGGTTTTTGAGCAGATGCAAGGCGCCCCGCTTGACTGCCTGCGCAGTCTGTTATCTGAGAGCCTGATCGAACTGCCACACCCCCTGCCCCCCATGGCTGCAGGCGTTGTGGGTTACATGGCGTATGATATGGTTCGCCAGATGGAAAACATAGGTGCGTCTCGCCCGGACCCGCTTGGCATGGCCACATCTGTTTTTATCAGACCGACGGTTATGGCCATCTTTGATAGTGTCACCAACCTTGTCACCGTGGTGACGCCGGTTCGCCCGGATGGAGAGATCGAAGTACGACAAGCTTTTGATCAGGCGCAAAAGTTGATCGATGAAATGATAGATCGCCTGGACGCCCCTCTGCCCCTTACAGCGGCTCCTGCGGCTCCGACCATTGAGGACCCGGTTTCGAATACACCAAAACACCGATTCAAAGAGATGGTAGAAAAGGCGCAAGAGTATATTTTGGCTGGGGACATATTTCAGGTCGTTCTTAGCCAGCGCTTTACCATGCCTTTTGAGCTGCCGGCATTTGCGCTATATCGTGCTCTTCGACGTACAAACCCCTCTCCTTTCATGTACCATCTGGCATTTGATGATTTTGCGATTGTCGGGTCCAGCCCGGAGATCCTGGTTCGATTGCGTGACGACGAAGTCACCATACGTCCAATTGCCGGTACACGGTGGCGCGGCAAGGACCAGCAAGAGGACCTTTCGCTTACAGAAGACCTTTTGTCTGATGAGAAAGAATTGGCGGAACATCTCATGCTTCTGGATCTGGGTCGCAACGATGTTGGTCGTGTTTCAAAACCAGGCACTGTGGAAGTTACAGCCAGAAATACTGTCGAATACTACTCACATGTGATGCACATAGTATCGAATGTGATTGGCGAACTCGACCCTTCCTATGATGCTGTTGATGCCCTGTCGGCCGGATTTCCCGCCGGTACCGTTTCGGGCGCACCAAAGGTGCGTGCCATGGAAATAATCGATGAACTGGAAGTTGAGGCTCGCGGTGTTTATGCGGGTAGCGTCGGGTACTTCAGTGCCAACGGTTCAATGGACACAGCAATTGTTTTGCGCACAGCAGTGGTCAAAGACGGCAAAATGCACGTTCAGGCAGGTGCTGGTGTGGTGGCTGACAGTGTGCCGGAATATGAACACAATGAATGCGTGAACAAGGCCCGGGCTCTGGTTGTGGCTGCCAATGAGGCCTTGAGGTTTGCCTCTTCAAACCGGGGTTAATTGCTGTTAGCGGGACTGTGCGGCTTCTGCGCGTGCCATTGCATCATTCATGACATCGCTAATTGCAACAAGTTGCAGTCCTTTGAAGTCCAGTGTCTCACGCCATTCTTCCAGCGTATCCAGCGTAACGGAGTAAGGATGGCCGATAGCAATTGCATAACCTCTGATACGGGCAATTTTTTCCGTCGTGGCCAGCTGCCTCAGGATGTAGTCCTTGTCTTGCTGGTTATCGAGAAAAATGTCCCTAGCGACAAAAGGAACTCCCAGAGCCTTGGCCGCTCTGTGCCCCATACTTTTCGGTGTCGTGAGACTATCAACAAACAACAATCCATCATTGCGAAGTCGGGCCATAAGCCGGACCATCAGGGCTGGGTCTTCTGTAAGAAGACTGCCCATATGGTTATTGACGCCAACAAAGCCGGCAAACCGGCCCAGGTTCCATTCGATCCTTCTGCCAAACTCGTCAAAACTTAGGTTTTTAAGCAATGCGTTGTTGCCAGGGTCCGCTGTTTCGCGCTGCGACTGCATAGGCAGGTGCACCATAAGTTCGTGACCTGCCTGCAAAGCTGCCTGAGTTTGAGTTTGCAGATCCTCGGCGTATGGCAGAAACGACATGGTAATTGGGCCGGGGATTGCGGCAAGTCGCATGGTGGCTGCGACATCCAACCCGAGATCATCAATGATTATCGCAATCTTCGGTCTTTTTTCCTGCGAAGCAGAACTGTAATTTACAGGTGCGGCATTGACTTTCCAGGCTGGGTTTTTTGAAACAGGAACCACAGACGCAATTTCATCAACAGTCACAGATACACTTGTGATTTCGTTGTCACGATACTCTTCAATTATTGCAACAATGTCCTCTTCCGCCAAGGCAAGCGCCGCTGGTTCCGATTTCTCCGGCAGACGCGTAAAAACAGCCGCCATCAATCCCAGAAAGACCAGCAAAACCGTCGCTACATAGATGTGAACAAAACGTTTGTGAGCCAATGTGACGGTTTCCTTATCGCCAGCAGAAATTCCCTGCTTGTGGAACCACTGTAACAATCTTGTGTGTGGGTCCTTCAGCGCGCTTGCTTGTCGTGGGCACCAGCCCTAGAATGCGCTCCGTCTACACAATAGGTGTTCCGCGCAAGCGCTATCAAAGACCAGCTTTATGTATATTCTTATCGATAACTACGACAGCTTTACTTACAATTTGTACCATTATCTCACTGATTTGGGCGTGGATGTGGCGGTTCACCGTAATGACCAAATTAGTTGTGACGATGTTTCCTCCCTAAATCCGCGAGGGATCATCATCAGCCCCGGACCATGCACACCAAATGAAGCTGGAATTTGTCTGGACCTTGTTGGGCGATTTAAAAGTGATGTGCCGATACTTGGTGTGTGCCTCGGACATCAGTCGATTGCGCAGGCTTTTGGCGCACGTATCGTACGCGCACCCTATGTTATGCACGGTAAAACCAGTGAAATTCATCACGATGGCAGCAGTGTCTTTTCCGGCCTGCCCTCGCCCTTTGTTGCAACACGCTATCATTCCCTGACAGTCGCGCCAGATAGTTTACCTGATTGCCTGAAGGTCACTGCTGAAACCGACGACGGCATCATAATGGGGCTGATGCACAAGGAATATCCCTTGCACGGCGTCCAGTTTCACCCTGAAAGCATCGCCTCAGAGAACGGCCATGCCCTGATCAAGAATTTTCTAGCCATATGCGAAGAGAAAGAAGCGCTTTATGCCTGAATTTTCTGATATTCTTTCGCGCCTTGCCAGAGGCGAAACGCTCACGTTGGCACAGTCATCCAGGTCTTTTGATGCCATTATGACAGGCGCAGTTGATCCCGTTCAGATTTCGGCCTTTTTAATGGCTCTGTGTGTGCGCGGCGAAACGGTTGACGAAATCGTTGGCGGCGCCAAGGTGCTCAGGTCCAAAGCCAGCAAGCTTGCTGATCCGGGCGACGTTGTTGACACATGCGGAACCGGTGGCGACGGACTTGGTACCTATAATATTTCCACCGCTGCGGCGCTTGTTGCAGCTGCCGCGGGCTGTCGTGTCGCAAAACACGGCAACCGCTCGGTCTCATCCAAATCGGGCTCGGCTGATGTCTTGACGTCCATGGGGGCGAACCTCGAAATTTCGCTGCAGGAAAATCAAGACTGTCTCGATCGATTTGGTTTCACCTTCATGTTTGCGCCCGCTCACCATCAGGCGATGCGACATGTTGCACCTGTAAGAGCAGCCCTGAAGGTGCGCACAATATTCAATCTCTTGGGACCACTGGCCAACCCCGCCCAGGCCAAACGTCAAGTGTTGGGAGTATATGACCAGCGCTGGCAGCGCCCGATGGCCGAAGTGTTGGCTGAGCTGGGTAGCGAGCATGTCTGGGTTGTTCATGGTCATGACGGCCTTGACGAAGTCTCTATCAGTGGCCCTACCAACATTGTTGAACTCAAAGGCGGAACTATCAGCGAGTTTGAAGTATCCCCGCGGGATGTAGGCCTATCGCCGGCACCCATCGCAGACATCAAAGGTGGTAACGCGGAAGAAAATGCAAAGGCCATGTTACGTCTGCTGAAAGGCGAACGGTCTGCCTATCGCGATATCACGCTCCTGAACGCCGGAGCAGCTCTGGTTGTAGGAAAGCAGGCTGAAGATTTGGCTGAAGGTGTAAATATTTGTGCTGGCGTTATTGATTCCGGCAAAGCAGGCATACTGGCGCAGGAATGGATCGCGTTTACTCAGACATGCGGGGGGCGATGATGAGCAAGCCCGGCAATATTTTGACCGAAATCTGCATGCGAAAGGAAGTGCATGTATCGGTCAAAAAAGCACAGGTTTCGCTGGATGACCTAAAGAGAAACATCGCCAACGTAGATGCACCAAGAGGATTTGTAGCTGCCTTGCGTGCCCGTTTGGAAGACGATGCCTATGGATTTATTTGTGAAATCAAAAAGGCAAGCCCGTCCAAAGGGTTAATTCGGCCGGACTTTCATCCCGCCGAGCTTGCAACGGCCTATGAAGCGGGAGGGGCGGCATGCTTGTCTGTCCTGACCGATGAGCCCTATTTTCAGGGGCACGATACCTATCTCCAGGAAGCGCGGGAAGCCTGTTCATTGCCGGTTTTGCGCAAGGATTTCATGATCGACCCCTATCAGGTGTATGAGGCCCGGTCTTTGGGTGCAGATTGCATTTTGCTGATCATGGCTGCTTTAACAGATACTATGGCTTCTGAGCTTGAGGCGATTGCGTCAGATCTTGGCATGGATGTCCTTGTCGAAATTCATGATGAAAGTGAGCTGGACCGTGCCCTTCGCCTCAAAAGTCCTCTGCTGGGCGTCAACAACAGGAACCTGAAGACCATGGAGGTCTCGCTGGACAATACGCTTGAATTGGTCCCGAAGTTTCCTGATGGTTATATAGCAGTTGCAGAATCTGGCCTGGGCAGCAAGGAAGACTTGGCAGCTTGCTCAGGCGTGGGCGCCAATTGTTTCTTGATTGGCGAGACCTTCATGCGTCAGAAAGATGTGGCTGCCGCAGTTGGCAGGTTCCAGAAAGATGCGTCATGACTGATAAACTGAGCCATACAGACGAGAGCGGTTCCGCTCGCATGGTGGATGTGGGTGACAAGGCGGTCACCAAGCGGACTGCCATTGCTCAAGCCTGTGTGCTGATGAAACTCGAAACGGCGGAACTGATCCAGGCAAATGAGATCAAAAAAGGTGATGTCATTGCGGTTGCGAGGGTGGCTGGCATAATGGCGGCAAAAAGGACGCCCGAGCTCATACCCTTATGCCACCCACTGCCTGTCACTGGCGTGGCCATAGAGTTCGAATGGACTAACCAAACTGAACTGCGAATTGAAGCTACGGTGCGTGTTGATGGCAAAACAGGTGTGGAGATGGAAGCGCTGGCGGCTGCTTCCACCGCCGCCCTTACTGTCTATGACATGGCCAAAGCTGTGGATAAGGCCATGGTAATTTCCAATGTCCAGCTGCTGGAAAAAAGCGGCGGTAAATCAGGACATTACGTCCGGAAAAATGAAGTATGATTTCAGTCGAACAAGCTTTTGAACGCATTGTTGGCAAAGCCCTGCCCCTTGGAACCGAAAAAATTGAGGTGGCAAAGGCATCTGGCCGGGTAATAGCTGCGCCAATTCGTGCACGACGCTCGCAACCCGGGTGCGATGTGTCGGCAATGGATGGATATGCCGTTAAAAGCCAGGATCTGGAAGCCGGCTCGACATTTGACGTAGTTGGTGAGTCCGCGGCGGGTCACCCGTACGCAAAGGCACTTCATTCTGGTGAAGCTGTTCGGATATTTACCGGTGCGGCTGTGCCCGCTGGGGCCGACCAGATTGTGATTCAGGAAAACGTGCAAAGGGACGGCGACAAAATGACGACGGCTCAGCGTGCGTCTTCCGGTCAGCACATTCGATCCATGGGGATTGACTTCCTTGAGAAGCAAACTGTGCTGGAAGGTGGAACTTTCATGACAGCAAAGTCTATTGGTCTTGCTGCAAGTGCAGGACAAGCTCACCTCATGGTCCACCGACGGCCCAAGATTGCGTTTTTGGCGACTGGCGACGAATTGGCGGACCCCGGGCAGGCCAAATTTTCGGACTATGACACGGTGGACAGTGCCAGGCCGCAATTGCAGGCCCTCGTGGAGGAATGCGGCGCCGAAGTTGTGTTCAGTGGCCACGTGGGCGATACGCTTGATGGAATTTCTGCCGCCATTCGAAACAACTCTGGTGCGGACATTCTGGTAACCATTGGTGGAGCGTCAGTTGGTGATAAGGATTTCGTTCAGGAGGCCATGAAGAAGGAAGGCATGTCGCTGGATTTCTGGAAAGTTGCCATGAGGCCAGGAAAGCCTCTTATATACGGCCGCCGGGGCCACCAGCATATGTTGGGTCTTCCGGGAAATCCTGCCTCGGCATTCGTTTGCTCGCTTCTGTTTCTGCGGCCCCTAATTGACAAGTTGATGGGGCGCCCTGCCCCGTGTCCCGTAGGGCTTTCACTGCCGTGTGCTACGGCCCTACCCGAAAATGGTCCTCGCCAGCACTATATGAGAGCCAGGTTGGTCGGAGAACCGGGTTCACGAATGGCTGACCCCGCAGCCAGCCAGGACAGTAGCCTCTCGACCGTGCTTGCCCAATGCGACGGTCTGATAGTCAGGCCAATTGGCGCACCAGCCATCGACGCGGGTGACGCTGTTATGTTCCTGCCGTTCTAGACCATGAATTGGTCAATGTAATTATCTCACTTGACATTCAATCAAATCGTGAACTAAAAGAGAACATAAGGTAAACAGGTTTGGTGGAGATACCATATGTTGACGGCTAAGCAGCGGCAACTTCTTCTATTCATAGATGAACGACTGAATAATGGAGGGGTGTCCCCTTCTTTTGACGAAATGAAAGATGCACTTGGCCTCAAATCTAAATCTGGTGTTCACAGGCTCATTAGTGCACTTGAAGAACGTGGTTTCATCAAGCGGATGGCCAATCGGGCGAGAGCGCTTGAGGTTGTAAAACTGCCTGATGGAGTGGGTGCAGGATCGCCCGGCGAATTGGCGGCTGAAGATAACGTGATTGCTGGAGACTTTGGCAAGGCAGCAACCGCCGCTGATGTACTTGAAATCCCAATGCATGGAAAAATTGCTGCTGGAACACCTATCGAAGCGCTGGAAAATGTTGATAGTCATGTCCCTGTCCCTGCATCGATGGTAGGTCGCGGTAATTGCTATGCTCTTGAAATATCGGGCGATTCTATGGTTGATCTCGGTATTATGGATGGCGATACAGTTGTTATTGAAAGCGGTCAAACAGCGCGAGATGGTGAAGTTGTCGTTGCTCTTGTCGACAGAGAGGAAGCAACGCTGAAGACGCTAAAGCGGGATGGCAGTAACATTCAGCTTGTCCCTGCAAATGCCAGCCATGCCACACAGTCCTATACTGCAGATCGTGTACAGGTTCAGGGTCGCCTGGTGGGATTGGTGCGCCATTATCACTAGAGTTTTACTGCTGCCCTCAGTACCCAATCTGGTGGCGGGTTGATGTATTGCGAGTGCGCTTAGACGCTATTATCATTCTTGCTCAGCGTTAACATATCTGAATCTCAGTTTTTCCTGTTCATTGGGCGTGCCCGGCACCCAGACGGCTGCCGGGCCATACCGTTCTATGTCTTCGATGGACAGGAAGGCCGCTGCTGAACGGCAATGCCGCTCATGTGTATAGGGTGCAATAACAATATATCCAGCGTTGCAAGCTTGCCGTGTAACGCCAAGGCTCGTACTTCGAACAACACGAGTGACCAGCGTTTTGGCAATCAGGATATGCTGGCAAGCCCGTGCATCACATGTGCGGTCGAGCTTCTCAATTGAGTTTCCGGGCTTGGTATTCCAATAGCGTTGCCACGACTCATCTCTAAAGCCACCTCTTCTGCCGCCCGCGATAGCAATTGTGCCAGCGTCTTGTTTAAGGGCAATGACACGCCCACCATTATCCATGAGAATTGCTGCAGGTTGACTGGCAAATACTATCGCCGACAGCAGGACAACCGCGCCTGACACGGCGATTGCAACGGGCCGTCTGACTAACATTGCCCCGACGAAACAGGCTCCTGTAATTGCCATAAGAGGCCATTGAAAGGGGCCGGCTCGGAATACACTATATGGAAAACTTGCAATATATTCTGAGACCTGAACAATTACGCCAAGTCCCGTTTGCATAACCCAAAACAAGGGGATATCAAGCCCAACGGGCATTAATAGCAGAGCGAGCAATGCTGCCGGCATCACGACAAAGGCCATAATGGGAATTGCTATGACGTTGGCGAAAATACCCACCACGGAAATGGCTTGAAAATGATACAGTGCAACCGGCGCAATGGCTACCTGCGCAATCAGGCTTGTTGCTGCGGCTGCAGCAAAATAGCGTGCTGTCGCCCTCCTCCATCCGCTTTTACTGCCTGATGATCTGGTGCTCTCAAGCCTAACCCGTCTCGATTTGTTGAATTGGTCATAGGCAATAACTATTCCGATCGTAGCAGCGAATGACATCTGAAAACTGACGGAAAAGATTGCTTGCGGCGACAAAATCAAAACTACCAGCGCGGCTATGGAAACGCTCCGCAAAGAAATGACACGGCGGTCAGTAAGAACAGCCAGTATGGCGATCGAAACCATGATAAATGCTCTTATGGTGCTGGTACTTCCGCCAGATAGTGCCAGGTAAGCTAACCCAAAAAGCCAAGCTATTACGGCAGCCACTTTGCGCGGTTGGTAGCGGAGGGACACAGTTGGTATGGCTGCAAATAATAACTCAAAAATGAAAAAGGCAGCACCAGTAATCAATCCCATATGCAGACCGGATATTGCAAGCAGATGGGCTAATCCAGAGTCGCGAAGGTTGGCAGCGGTTTGGTTGTCAATATACTGTCTGTGACCAGTTGTCAGTGCAACGGCCACACCACCGAGCGGTTGATCAACATGCGTAAGAATGCGTATCGCAATGGCGCTGCGTATATTCTGAATGGTTGCTTGCCAGCTGTCGATATAGGCAGGCTGCTCTATCGCTACCTCGGAAACTGCGAAACCTTGTGCCGCTATGCCTTGATATCTATTGTGTTGAGCGAAATCAAAACCATCCGGCGTGATCCTACCTCTCATGGGTTCCAGCAATGCCCGGATCGAAATCTTGTCACCGGATTCAAGAGTTGCCGGTACTTTTGTCCGGACAGAGAGCCGGACACGCCGTCCTTTCAGCCAGTCGTTTTTGTCAATGTCAGCAACTCGCATCAGCAGGCGCATAGGCTTGCCTGGTCGGTATTCAATCTGTTCTGCAGTACCTGACATACTAACAAAGCTCTGGCGGGTAAGTTCCTGAACAGGGAGGCTGTCCAGTTTCGCCTGAGAAATGGCACCTCCGGCAACGACGGCTGCGATGCAAACGAGAGCTGTACGGTAGCTGGCCTTAAGCAGCATGACTGCAACGAGGCAAATGAACGAAAGGGCAATCCAATGCAAGACACGGATGTGTGGGAACGACGCGTTCAGAACAAGGACACACCCGATCGCAAAGCAGGAAACGGCCAATATCACCCGCCAATCCTCATGCAGAAATTCTTGGCTGGTAACACGGCGTCCAAAAATGTCAGCCAGACGTTTCATCTCCAGCTCCTTATGCCCCAATTACATCAGTAATTTTTGTGGCGAGACTGTCAAAGCAAATTTGTGTTCGTCAGGAACATATGCTACAAGCCTCACCAAGCTTCTGAAGCAGCGGATTTCCTTCTGATTTTTGCTGATTTTATTTAGAAACTACAGTGTTTTATGAACTGAGCGTGCAATTACACATGCCCAACGTTGTCACACGGTTTGCCCCTTCCCCAACTGGTTTTCTGCATATTGGCGGAGCCAGAACGGCCTTGTATAATTGGTTGTTTGCCCGTCACCACGGCGGCAAATTCTTATTGCGGATTGAAGACACAGATCGCGCGCGGTCTACGGAAGCAGCTATTGAAGCTATTAAGTCTGGCATGGACTGGCTGGGACTGGAATGGGATGGAGACGCCGTAAGCCAGTTCGGTAGTGCGGAACGACATCGGGAAGTAGCCAGGCATCTTCTGGACGCAGGAAAAGCATACAAGTGTTATGCGACAGCCGAAGAAACCGCAGAACTTCGCGCGAAAGCCCGGGAAAAGCGAGAGGTTTTTCGTGGTGACATGTGGCGGGATGTAGAACCGGATGCAACAACCGCATCAAGACCCTTTGCAGTTCGTCTGAAGATGCCAAGAACCGGGACAACGACGATCAACGATAGAGTTCAGGGTGCTGTTACCGTGGACAACTCTACGCTGGATGACATGATTTTGCTGAGGTCAGACGGTACGCCGACTTACATGCTGGCCGTTGTCGTAGATGATCATGACATGGGTATCACCCATATCGTACGGGGCGATGACCATCTCAATAATGCCTTTCGTCAGGTTCAGCTATTTGAGGCAATGGGTTGGGATACTCCGGAGTTTGCCCATATTCCGCTCATTCATGGTCCTGATGGCAAGAAACTATCCAAAAGGCATGGTGCATTGGGTGTCGATGCCTATGCCGATATGGGATTTTTGCCGGAAGCAATGCGAAACTATCTTTTGCGCCTCGGCTGGAGCCACGGTGACGATGAGATCATTCCGACAACTCAGGCTATTGACTGGTTTAACCTGGAAAATATCGGCAAAGGCCCTGCCCGCTTTGATTTCGACAAGCTCGACAGCCTGAATGTTCATTACATGCGACAATTGGCACCAAGTGAGCTCTTGTCTACTATCGAAAACGACCTAGAAAAGAAAACAGGCAACGGATTGTCCGGGACGGAACGAGATCGCATTGTGAAGGCAATGCCGTCGATTGTGGATCGGGCTAAACGCTTGCCGGATGTTGTCAATGGAGCTTCGCTCTTTTGTAACATAAGACCAGTATCGCTAACGGAAAAAGCGGCAGCAACACTGGATGGCCAACAAGCCATGCTGGAAAGTGCCGCAACTGAACTGACCGCTATCACAGACTGGAAACAGGATGTGATTAAAGCGGCCATTATGTCCTTTGCACAGGCGAGGGATTTGAAAATGGGAAAGGTAATGCAACCGATCAGGGCCGCGTTAACAGGTGGCGCACCATCGGGTGATCTGATCGAACTTCTGGAGATACTAGGCCAGAAGGAAACGTTGGCTCGGCTCAAAGACCAAGCCACTGCCTGACCCCATCCGGTTTGGTACCGGATGCTAAATTTTATAAGGAGTATGGACCATGTCTAACGATCCCCTGAAATTGACCGGCGACGGTCTGGAAGTCGATCTCCCTGTGATGGAAGGCTCCGTGGGTCCAAAAGTAATTGATATTCGCAAGCTGTATGCTCAAACGGACATGTTCACGTTTGACCCTGGCTTCACGTCGACAGCAAGCTGTGAATCCAAAATCACCTATATTGATGGTGAAAAAGGCGAACTGCAGTACCGCGGTTATCCAATCGAACAATTGGCAGCACAAAGCGATTATATGGAGTGTTGTTATCTTTTGCTGTTCGGTGAATTGCCGACCAAGGCAGAAAAAGACAAGTTCGTCTGGGATATCACGCATCACACTATGGTGCATGAGCAACTTCATCGATTTTTCAGTGGCTTCAGGCGCGACGCGCACCCAATGGCGATCATGGTTGGCGTTGTTGGGGCCCTGGCAGCCTTCTATCATGACAGCACGGATATTAACGATCCGCATCAACGCATGGTCGCCAGTTACCGTATGATTGCCAAAATCCCAACGATTGCTGCGATGGCTTACAAATACTCGATAGGTCAGGCTTTTGTTTATCCGGATAACAACCTTTCCTACGCTGGCAATTTTCTGAAGATGATGTTCTCTGTTCCTGCGGAGGACTACAAGATCAATCCGGTTCTCGAAAAAGCCATGGATCTCATTTTCATTTTGCATGCGGACCATGAGCAAAACGCTTCGACGTCAACTGTACGGCTGGCTGGTTCATCGGGCGCTAACCCGTTCGCATGCATCGCTGCCGGTATTGCATGCCTTTGGGGCCCCGCACATGGGGGTGCTAATGAAGCGTGCCTGAATATGCTGTCTGAAATTGGCACAGTTGACCGTATCCCTGAATTTGTCGCTCGTGCGAAAGACAAAAATGACCCGTTCCGCCTCATGGGCTTTGGGCACCGAGTTTACAAAAACTTTGACCCCCGCGCGACCGTTATGCGCGATACAGCGCACAAAGTGCTGAAAGAACTGGGGGTTGACGACCCACTATTTGACGTGGCTATGGAGCTTGAGAAAATCGCTCTCGAAGACGAGTATTTTGTTGCGAAGAAGCTTTATCCGAACGTTGACTTCTATTCTGGCATTATCCTGAAAGCCATGGGCTTCCCAACGGAAATGTTCACTGTCCTGTTTGCACTTGCGAGGACAAGTGGCTGGATCGCTCAATGGAACGAGATGATTGAAGATCCGACGCAAAAAATCGGTCGTCCACGTCAGCTGTTTACGGGTGCACCTAAGCGAGACTATACGGCTTTGGCTGACCGCTAGGTTGAAATCCAACCATGCAATAAAAAAGCCGCCTTGTTGAGGCGGCTTTTTTTGTATTGATATGTTTTGCTCTATTCTGCTGCAAGCATCGCGGTTAACTTGGCTTCCGTGACCAATTCGTCGTTCACATAAGCTGCAGCATCAAATTTCCAAACAGCACCGCCACCACGTGTTTTGTTCACCTTCATGTGCAAAACGTCTCCCGGCACAACCGGACGCCGAAACTTGGCTCCATCAATACCCATGAAATACATGACTTTGCCCTTGGCGTCGTCACCAAGGAACTGAACCGCCAGAACGCCCGCAGTCTGGGCCATCGCTTCCAGGATCAGCACACCGGGCATTACCGGCTTTTGTGGAAAATGGCCAGGAAAGAACGGCTCATTTATCGTGACGTTTTTGATACCTGTGGCTCGTTCGCCCGGTTCAATATCTACAAGCTTGTCTACCAACAGGAAAGGATACCGATGCGGTATCGATTCCATGATGTCTGCGATGTCAAATTCCATGCTTTGAACGCTCATCAGCTGAGGTGGTGGGCTTACTGCCCACCGTTTCCGTCACCAGACGCTTCACCGCCCTCTTCCGACTCGTCAGTTGTCTGCTGGCGCAACGAAAGCGTAACAGTCGGCAGTGCATCGTCCAGCTGCTCAATAAACTCGGTTGTTACGTCGAGGCCTGCTGCTGTTTCCATGGCAAGGCTTTTGCGCATGATGATCTGTGCGCCACGCTCCTTCAGGATATTGCGAAGCAATGGACCACGTGCCCGTTCTACTTGCGTAAGAGCTTCTCGACGAAGGTTATCCAGAAACAACTCATATTGGCGAAGGTTTGTGGTTTCCTGCTGAAGCTGAAGTTGCATCCTCTGGCTCTCAGCCTGGAAAGACTGTTCCTTTTCACCACGCTGTGTCTGGTAGGCGCTGTCACCGATGATGGATTTCTTTTGCTCGAGATCGTCGAACTCTGTTTTCATCCGTTGCTGGAACTGGATTGCAGTTTGATCCCAATACCCATCCGGTGAAGTGCGTTGGCGCAAGGCAATGATAGCTTCACGTATTTGTGCGGTTTGAAGATCAAAGTCTTTGTACGCTGCGGCTTCCCGCTGAACGCGTTCCTGATCAATGATCAAAATGTCCGCAGCGGCTGTGACTGTTGCACACGCGGCCAAAATGAAGCCAGTTGCGGCCAATTTTACAGTTTTTGCGATGTTACGCATGATTATGTACCCCATGTACTCTAAAAAGTTGTTCCCACATTGAACTGTAGCGATTGTGTCCGGTCACCCAATTGCCGTCTCAATGGTTTTGACAGGTCAATCCTGAATGGTCCAAATGGTGACTGCCAGGAGAAACCTATCCCGATTGCTACCCGTGGCGATGCACTATCCCCCGCAATACAATTCGTGCTGAAAGGAAACTCCAGATCCGGGTCTTCCGCCGACGCCGTCTGGAAGTCTTCAAATTCCCTTCTAGTGAACGCGCAATTGGGAGTATCACTAATTTGGCCGCGGAACAAGGAGCCTGCATCAATAAATGCTGACGCGTTAATCCCTGATTCCAGAGCAGCTTCACCCAGTGGGAAGAAGAGTTCTGCCCGACCGATATAAAAGGCTGTACCACCGAGTGAACTTGTTCTTCGTGTGGTAGTGCCTGAGAAGTCCCTTGGGCCAATACCAGCCACGTCAAAACCCCTGATGCGTGGTCCGCCAATGTAGAATTTATCGGCCAGCAGAACAGGCTGCCCCAAGCCTTCAATGAACCCGCCTTCCGCGCTCGCACGGAATGTCCAGCCAGGGAAAGGAGTCCAATAGTTGTCTGTGGTTACCCGTGATCTCAGGTACTTCACATCGCCGCCGAGGCCCGCGAAATCCTGACTGAAGAAGAATGAATGGCCTCTGGTAGGACGAAGCAGGCTGTTTCGGGTATCAAACCCGACAGTATATCCGAGAATGGACTGGAACCGTGTACCGATAGATTCCTGGAATGAGCGGCCCAAGCCCACAGCGAGTTCGGTGTCCTGAAAAACGCCGTCATCATTGGTGTCGAAGTCGACTTCGGTAACCGTTCCGTCTCCGTTTCTGTCGAAACGATCCAGCAATTCAGCATCTTCAACCGGGTCACCGGTCAACTGCCCCTGGATTGTGTTCAGGAAGCTGCCAAATGTGGATGTGAGCAGGCTGCCGGGTATCTCGACATTGTCCCGTCTAAGCGTGTAGCGCGTCGACAATGTCCAGAACTCGTTCAAGGCCATGCCGGCACGCAGAGAGAAACCTATCGAATCCTGGTCAAACGCGGCACCGAAGTTTGAGCTGTCAACACGCCGTGCAAAAAGGTCAAAACCGGCTGCTACTCGCCTACCGGCAAAATAGGGTTCAGTGAAGCCAAGGTCGATTTCCTGTCTGATGCCGGAAAGTCTCAGTCCCAAGCGTAAATCCTGGCCCTTGCCACGCCAGTTACGTTGTCGAATGGAGAAATCGAAGATAAAGTTTTCGAGGCTCGAGAAGCCTGCGCCCAAGTTTAGTTCGCCTGTGGCTTGTTCTTCCACAGCAACATCAAGAACCATCCTGTCAGGCTGAGAACCCTGCAATTGTTCAATTTCAACTTCTCGGAAGAAATCAAGACGCTGCAGCCTGTTATCCGATCGATTAACAAGCGCAGAATTGAACGCATCCCCTTCCTGAAGGCGAAATTCGCGGCGAATAACACGATCCAGAGTAACAACGTTGCCACGAATATTGATGCGCTCCACATAAACCCTGGGCGCATCCAAAATCCGGAACTTGATGTTCATAATGCGTGCTTCACGGTCACGATTGATTTCTGGACGCACATCAACGAACGCATAACCCAATAGGCCTGCAGCATTGGAAAGCTGTTCTATGGTTTGCTCGATCGATTCAGCATTGTAGTTTTGGCCTGGCCTCATCAACAAAAATGCTTGGAAAAGCAGCTCATTGACATCACGGATCTCGCTCTCGATGTCAATTTCGCCAAATTTGTAAATTTCACCTTCCTCAACGGTAAAGGTGATGAAAAAGTCTTCCCGGTCTGGTGTTAGCTCGGAGACGGCAGACACAACCCTAAAGTCTGCATACCCTTCGTTAAGATAATGCTGGCGAAGAACCTGCTGGTCATAAGCGAGCCGGTCAGGGTCGAAAGTATCGTTGGAGGTAAAGAACTTCCACCATCTGGATTCTTTCGTTGCCAATACGTCGCGAAGGTCTCCATCACTAAAGACCTTGTTGCCAAGGAAGTTGATTTTGCTGACCTTGGTTTTGGGGCCTTCCTGTATCTCAAATACAAGATCCACCCTATTTTGATCCTGCTGCACAACCTTGGGCTCAATAATGGCAGCAAACCGGCCTGATCGCCGGTAAAGCTCGAGCATTCTTTGTACATCTGCCCGAACTCGTGCACGCGTGAACACCTGTCGTGGACGAAGCCTTACTTCTTCCAACAAGTCTGCGTTGTCCAGCTTCTTGTTTCCTTCGAAGATGATGCGGTTGATGATTGGGTTTTCAACAACGCGCACAATAAGGACACCGCTGCTCTCCGTTAGTTCAACGTCAGAAAACAAGCCAGTCGCGAAGAGATTTTTAAGGCTGGTATCAAGTTGGGCAGGGTCAAAAGGGTCTCCCGGCCTTACCGTAAGGTATGAGGCAATGGTCTCAGGCTCCACGCGCTCATTTCCCGAGACGGACACCTGACGGATAACCGGCAATTGTTCTTGCTGCTGCGCTCCCTGTTGCTGTGCAGCAACGGGAGAAATACAGACACCAGCTGTCAGTAAACCCAGAATTAATACAAAGGGTTTGATTGTACGCGTGAATAAAAAACTCAAGTCTTAGCCCAATCTAAAATAGTCTTGTGCGCAATGGCGGTGAAATTGGCCTACAGCGCCATAGATTGCAAGTCATTCAAGGTCACGAAAACCATAAAAATCAGCATTAACGCCATTCCAGCCACAAAACTGGCCTCCTGAGCCTTTTTGCTAAGGGGAGACCCCTTCAATGCTTCTAAACCATAGAACAAAAGATGGCCTCCATCGAGAACCGGAATGGGGAGCAAATTGACGATTCCCAGGTTGAGGGACAGAATCGCGAGAAAGAAAACAAAACTCGCCAAACTGATATTCGCTGCTTCTCCCACCATATTGGCAATCCGGACCGGTCCGCCCAACTCCTTGACAGATCGAATGCCAAGCACAATTTGGCCTAGTGTCGTGAACATCATATCGCCCATAGCGACAGTTTGGCGAACACCCTCGCCGACTGCGCCTATCGGACCAAGTTCACGTATAACTGGTTGGCCAGAACTGACACCTAACCGCCCAAGTGGATAGCGATTGCCGAACCGGTCTTCCATATAGGCAATATCCAGCTCAACCATCACAGTTTGTCGCCCGCCGTCTCGCTCAATGACAAGAGGTATGTTTGCCGCCGGATACAAACGAACAATGTTTCCAATATCGCTAAAGCGGCTGACACTTTCTCCATTGACTGACAGGATTCTATCTTCAGGCTGCAATCCCGCGCGTGCTGCGGCCGACTCTTCTAAAACGCTTGCGATAACTGGTTCTGAGATGGCAATTCCGTTGCTGTATACAAAGCCGGCGAAAACCAGCGCAGCTGCCACAAGGTTTATTGCAGGCCCGGCAAAAACTATCAGGGATCGTTGCCAAAGTGGTTTGTAGTGAAAACAAACATCGCGTTCATCGCTAGTCAGACCTTCCGGGATATCACCCGGGTTGCTCGCGGCAGAGGCGTCTCCGAAGAACTTCACATAACCGCCGATAGGCAGAACGCTGACTTTCCAGCGAGTCCCGTTTTTATCGGTTCTTCCAAAAACCTCTTTGCCCATTCCAATGGAGAAAACATCCACCTTCACACCAAACAGGCGAGCCACGATGAAATGTCCCCATTCATGAATGAAGACCAAGATAGAAAAGCCTCCAACAAAGGCTGCTATAGTGAAAAGGATGCCAGGTCCTTCGGTTTCCATAAGTATCCCCACTCATATACAAGCGCGATTGAAAACGATCATCGCCGAAACTTGTCCAATATGGACTTAGCAGTGTTTCGCGCCTCCAAATCCAGCGCAAACACCATTGAAAGCGATTGTGGCGCTTTCATGTCGATTTTATCAAGCGTGGCCTTAACAACAGATGAAATATCTGTGAAGGCGATAAGTTCATTCAAAAAGGCCTCAACAGCAATTTCGTTCGCTGCATTCAGGATGGCTGGCGCCGCCCCACCTTGCTCCAGTGCTTCCATCGCTAATTGCAGGCATGGAAAAGTCTCAAAGTCCGGCTTGGAGAAGGTTAGCTGACCAACATCTGGGAGAGATAGGCGCTCGACCGGTGCCTTCATTCTTTCGGGCCATGACAAAGCAAATGCAATTGGGGTCCTCATATCCGGGCTTCCCATCTGTGCCAGAACGCTGCCATCAGTGTATTGCACCATCGAATGCACCACAGATTGCGGATGCACGACGACCTCAATTTGCTGTGGGCTAACGGGAAAAAGATGATAGGCCTCGATAATCTCCAACCCTTTGTTCATCATCGTAGCAGAGTCTACCGAGATTTTTTGTCCCATCTCCCAGTTGGGATGAGCAATGGCTTCCGAGGGCGTAACAGAGCGAAGGCATTCGTCCCTTCTATTCCAAAATGGTCCACCTGAAGCTGTCAGGATAATTTTTTCCACGCTTTTTGCCTGGTCGAAGGCGAAAACCTGGAAGATGGCATTGTGCTCTGAGTCGACTGGAAGCAGGCGTGCGCCATTCTTTTGTGCTTCCGTCATGAAAAGATCACCTGCGCAGACAAGGCACTCTTTATTCGCGAGAGCTATCGTTGCCCCTCGCCTGACAGCGGCTAGCGTGGGACGCAACCCCGCGGCGCCAACTATAGCCGCCATCACAAGGTCGCTTTCCCTCTCGGCAGCTTCTATCAGCCCGGCTTCGCCGGCGCCGCATTGGATTGTGGTATGTGAAAGCGCATCTTTCAGTGCAGGAAACTTGCTCTCATCTGCAATCACGGCTATTTCCGCATCAAATTCAATTGAAAGACGGGAAAGTTCTTCCACGTTTGTATTGGCCGTCAGAGCAACCACATTGAATTTTTTAGGGTTGTGACGAACCAAATCGATCGTATTCAAGCCGACAGAACCGGTTGCGCCCAATATGGATATTGATTTCACTGAACGATCACTCATGTTAGCCGGCGCCACCACTCATTTTGAGAATTGCAAAAGCAAACACCATAACTGGTGCCGCGAACACCAGCCCGTCAACCCTGTCCAGAATACCCCCATGCCCTGGTATTAACGCACCACTGTCTTTGGTGTTCAAAGCCCTTTTTACAGCACTTTCATACAAGTCACCCAATTGAGCGACAATCGCCAATGCTGCACCAGCTACAGGCAACGACAGTGGACTTCCGATGTTTAGGAGCAAGGCAAAGACCCAAGACACCAAACCCGACAGCAAAACTCCCCCGATCAGGCCTGCCCAGGTCTTTTTGGGGCTAATCGTGGGCGCCAGCTTTGGGCCGCCAATTCCTTTACCGGCAAAATAGCCGCCAACATCCATAGCCCAGACAGCAAAAAACAGCCAGATAACGAGCCTGCCATCAGTATCCTGAAGTCTCAACCAAGCCATCGACGTGATCGCGAGAGTGACATAAATGCCTCCGACAATCCCATTGACCGTCCTTGGTGAATCAGAAGTTGAAGCCGCGAGCTTTGAAGGGGAGACGACCAGAAGAACAATCCCTGCCATGATCAAAGAGACACTAAGCACGCTAGTGTCAAAAGGCCTGACATCAGCTGTGATGGCGACTGCCGGAAGCAGAGCGATGATCAGGGCTAGATAAAAGGGGTACCCCCTGGATGCATTGGTAAGAATACACCACTCGCGTACCATCAGAGTACCGCCCAGGCCCAAAAGAGCGAAGAACCACCAGCCCCCCAGATAAATAAGCCCCAGCACCACCGGCAAAAGAGTGAGAGCAGATACAATTCGCTGGAACAAGTTGTCCGAAAGACCCAGAGGCATGACGCAATCCAAATGTGTCAGGGCCGAGCGCCGTAGCGCCGGTCTCTGGATTGAAATTCGAGAACCGTGTCTGCAAACATCTGCCTCGTAAAATCCGGCCATAATGCGGGCAGGAAAGACAGCTCGGCATATGCGGCTTGCCAAAGCAGGAAATTTGACAGGCGCTGTTCACCACTTGTCCGGATAATGAGGTCCGGGTCGGGTATCTCTTGAGTGTACAAAGCTTTCGAAATGGTGTGCTCATCTATATCTGCAGGTGAGAGAGAGCCATCAGCAACCTCTTTCGCAATTTTCCTGCAAGCAAACAGGATTTCCTCACGGGCGCCATAACTGAGGGCAATTACGAGGTTAAGTCGGCTGTTTTGGCGGGTGTCTTTTTCAGCTTTCTCGATAAGGCTGCGAATATCTCTACCGAGAGCATCCCGCCGACCAATCACCTGAAGTCTCACGCCCTCTTTTGAGAGGGTGCGGACTTCCTTTTTCAAATACATGTGAAGCAGGCCCATCAGATCTTTGACTTCGTCCGGGGGTCTGTTCCAGTTTTCTGACGAAAAAGCGTACAGCGTGAGATAAGAAACGCCGCAGTTGATCGCGCCCTCTATTGCTTCCCGAACTGCTTCGGCGCCCTTGCGGTGCCCTTTGCTTCGAGAAACACCGTTCCTGGTCGCCCAGCGGCCATTGCCATCCATGATAATGGCCACATGCTTCGGCACCTGTGGGGCGCCATTCTCCAGAGATGCAAGAGCTCCTGTTACCATGTCAAACCTGCATGATCTCCGACTCTTTTGTCTGCAGCGTGTCATCGACCTGGGTAACGTAGGAGTTTGTCAATTCCTGCACTTCATCGGCATACATTTTGTGATCGTCTTCGCTGATGGCCTTATCTTTTTCGAGCTTCTTCAGGGTGTCCATGCCGTCGCGCCGAACATTTCTTATCGCAATTCTGCCCTGCTCCGCATACTTGGCAGCAACTTTTGCAAGTTCAGCACGACGTTCTTCGTTTAACTCGGGAATGGGTATACGCACCAGCTGGCCATCCAGCATGGGATTGAGCCCTAAACCAGAATTCCGGATCGCTTTTTCAACGGCTGAGGCGTTTGATTTGTCCCACACCTGAACCGAAAGCATGCGGGGTTCCGGAACGGTGACCGTTCCAACCTGGTTGAGTGGCATGGTGGCGCCGTAAACATCGACGGTAACTGGATCAAGCAAGCTGGTTGAGGCGCGGCCTGTGCGGAGGCCGGCGAATTCCGTTTTGAGGGCCTCGACGGCGCCTTTCATACGGCGTTCAATATCATCCAGGTCAATATCATCATCGCTCATTTTCAGTTCTCCTCACCCACGACGGTGCATGTACCCCCGCCTTGTAGAACATTCACCAACTCATTTTCTGTATGAATAGAAAATACCACAATTGGAATGTTGTTTTCTCGGCTTAGTGAAATTGCAGATGCGTCCATTACCTTCAGGTCCTGGCGCAGCACATCCATATAGCTCAGGCTTTCATAACGGACCGCTGAAGGATCCTGTTTTGGATCTGCGTTATAGACTCCATCGACCTGCGTGCCTTTCAGTAAGGCATTGCAGTTCATTTCCGCTGCACGCAAAGCTGCCGCAGTATCTGTAGTAAAAAATGGATTGCCGGTGCCAGCAGCGAATATAACGACACGGCCCTTTTCAAGGTGCCGGATAGCGCGACGCCGAATGTAGGGTTCACTGACACTCGCCATCGGAATGGCGGAAAGTACACGCGTATCCACACCTACTTGTTCCAGCGAATTTTGCAAGGCGAGTGCATTCATTACGGTCGCCAGCATTCCCATGTGGTCCGCTGTTGAGCGATCAAGACCTTCCGCTGCACCCTTGATGCCCCGAAAAATATTACCGCCTCCCACAACAACGCACACTTCGGTGCCAATGTCGCGAGCCTGTTTGATTTCGTTTGAAACGCGTGTAGCGGTTTCCGGATCGATGCCGTAAGCGCCCTTCCCCATCAGAGCCTCACCCGAGAGTTTTAACAAAACGCGCTTATAACGTGGTGCTGCAGACATCTGCGACATAGCTCCCCATCTTGTCCCCCGTGTCCCGTTCAGGCACACATTTTGGCGCAGCTTATCTGCTTCGCCAGGGCTTTGCCATATGTGATTTTATCCACACCGAATTTTCTTGAGGCCAAGTCAAGACTTCGGCCAAAAAAAAGCCCGGTAAGCTTACCGGGCTTCTATCAACATTGAAGCGAGTTTAAACGCCAGCAGCTGCGGCAACTTCGGCAGCGAAGTCATCTTCTTTCTTCTCGAGGCCGTCGCCAACTTCCATGCGAACAAACGAGGACAGTTCGATAGACGTGCCCGCATCTTTGGCTGCGTTCTCGATTACTTTCGAAATTTTCGTTTCACCATCGATAACGAAGGTCTGGTGCAACAGGACCACTTCTTCGAGGTATTTGCGCATACGACCAACAATCATTTTTTCAATGATTGCTTCTGGTTTACCGCTTTCACGTGCTTTGTCCATCTGGACCTGCTTCTCGCGCTCCAGTATCTCTGGGTCTAGATCTTCTTCAGAGAGAGATGCAGGGTTGGTGGCTGCAATATGCATGGCAAGTTGTTTGCCAAGCGGTGCAAGAACGTCATCGCCTGCATCTGAAGTCAAACCAACGAGAACAGCAATCTTACCCATGCCATCCGCGGTGGCACCATGAATGTATGACGCGACTAGGCCGTTTTCCACTTCAACGGTGGCAGCCCGTCGGATATTCATGTTTTCACCAATTGTAGCGATATTGTCAGTTAAGACTTCTGCCACGGTCTTGCCAGCACCTGGGTATTGGGCACTTGCAATTGCCTCGACGTCGTCACCAGTCTCAAAAGCGATCGCAGCAACATCAGCGACAAACGCCTGGAACTGTTCGTTGCGAGCAACAAAGTCTGTTTCCGAGTTGACCTCGGCAACGGTTCCTTTGGTTCCGGCAGCTTTGGCGGCAACCAAACCTTCAGCCGCAATACGATTCTGTTTCTTGCCCGCTGACGCCAAGCCTTTTGCGCGCAGCCAATCAACTGCTGCTTCGAGGTTGCCATCATTTTCAGAAAGGGCTTTTTTACAATCCATCATGCCTGCGCCGGACTTTTCGCGCAGTTCTTTAACGAGAGCGGCTGTGATTTGTGCCATCGTAGGTCTCCTGGGGCGGTCTTGTGGACCAACTAACTATTCGTGATGAAACCCGGACCAAGTAGCCCGGGTTTGTGACATCTTGCCTATTTGGCGTCTTTTGCTGCTGCTTTTTTGGCAGGCGCTTTTTTAGCAGCTGGCTTTTTGGCCGCTGCTTTTTTTGCGGGCGCTTTTTCTGCGGCGTCTTTAGCGGCAGCCTTTTTCGCAGGAGCTTTTTTCGCAGCAGGCTTCTTCGCGGCAGCCTTTTTCACTGGCTTAGCCTCAGCCTTATCTTCGGCTTTTGCTTCCGCTTTATCAGCCGGAGCGTCCGCTGTTTCTTCTTTCGCAGGAGCCTCAGCAGCTTCGGCGGCAGGTGCAGCCTCTTCAACAGGTGCAGCCTCTTCAGCAGGTGCAGCCTCTTCAGCAGGTGCTGTTTCTTCAACAGTTTCAGCGACTGCTTCGACCGGTGCTTCTTCAGTCGCGCCGATATCCACGCCTTTGGCTGCGAGATCTGCTTGAATACCATCGAGAACCGCGTCAGCGACAAGATCGCAATAGAGACGGATAGCGCGTGTGGCATCATCGTTGCCGGGCACTGGATAATCAATGCCTTCTGGCTTGGAGTTTGTGTCAATTACACCGATAACCGGAATGCCAAGACGATTTGCTTCGGCAATAGCGATGTCATCGCGGTTTACATCAACAACAAATACGAGGTCAGGCAGACCACCCATGTCCTGAATACCGCCAAGCGACAGTTCAAGCTTGTCGCGTTGCCGTGTTAGCTGCAGCGTTTCTTTCTTGGTTAGGCCTGTATGTTCCTGGCCAAGTTTTTCGTTCAACTGCTTGAGCCGCTTGATAGACTGGGAAATTGTTTGCCAGTTTGTCATCATGCCACCCAGCCAGCGGTGGTTGACATAATACTGGCCACAGCGCTTGGCGGCGTCAGCGATTATCGGAGATGCTTGACGCTTGGTACCTACAAACAGGACACGCCCACCACCTGCAACAACTTCACGCACAACCTGAAGGGCGCGGCCGAAGTATGGTACGGTTTGTGAGAGATCAATAATGTGGATTCCGTTGCGTTCGCCGAAAATAAACGGCGCCATTTTAGGATTCCAACGGTGGGTTTGGTGACCAAAGTGCACGCCAGCTTCCAAAAGCGCGCGCATATCGACTACGGGCATAGCCATATTACTACTCCTTTTCCGGTTTAGCCTCCGCAGGGTTGCGTCGCCTGACTATCAGGACCGACACCGGATGGCGTTCTACCAACTCAGCAGAAAACCGACCCCTGCGTGTGAAGTCGCCGCCCGTATAAGCTTGTAATTGAGAGATATCAAGCGTTTTCTTTGTAAAAAGTCAGCTTTTGCCACTTTCCACGGATAGTTCCTTGGTCGTGGCCTGCGTGACGCCGTATCCCGCTTCTTTTTGAATGGTGAGATCCACGCCACGTTCTTTAAACCTGATTTTTGGTAAAACCCGGATAACAGGCTGCTGACGAGTAGCCTGCATGGCAGCCGCAACTGTGGATGAACGGGCTAATTTCATCAGGTTTAGACGCGTCGGGAACATTAAGGGTATCCGGTCCGCTTCCCATTCGGCAAGAACCTCTCGTGGCTTCAACCAATGAGCGGATACCGCTTCCTCACCGTCAAAGTCTTCGGTATGCCCAGAGTCTGCTGCCAGAAAAAAATAAGTGTCAAACCGGCGTGGCATGGTTTCAGGCGTGACCCAATGTGCAAAAGGTTCCATGCCCGCAATGTCCAGTTTAACTTTTTCGGTATTAAGAAGCTTGCCGAACTCAACACCTGCAGGCGCAGTGTTCTCTGACGGCCGCTCACCAAGCAGGATGTGGGTTTCCTCATACAACTCACGGATAGATGCGATACGAAAGGCCATGTCCCGGAACACACGTCGCTCGTGTTTCAGATAACGCTGCCAACGCCATTGTTGGAAATCGGAGGTATCAACCTTGCCTCCAGGGAAAACAAGCGCACCAGGCGCAAATCGCATTGTTTTGGCCCGCTCAATCATCAGGACTTCCAGGCCTCCCCTGCCATCCCTGATAAGAAGAATGGAAGAAGCGGGCAAAGCAGGTGCAATTGGACTTTCGCTTGAGTTATTCACTCTACACCTCTTCGGCCACGGAAACCCCGATTTCAGCGGCTATTGCCTGTCGCAATTCAGGCGATACCTTGTAGTTGCCGGGAAGTCTAAACTCAGCGTATCTCTCGTCATTATGCACTGGCACCTTGACAGTGACCTTGCCCTTCCCGCCCGACTTTCTGTCAAGAACGGCTTTAATACTTGCGTATGCCTTGACACTGTCGACTTCGACAAAAAGGCCCTTTGATGAATGCGAGGCAACAGCTTCGAGCGATTCAATTGCCCGACATGACAAGCCGATGGTATCGTCATCGTCACGCTTGCGGATTGAAGCCGTGACAACAACGGGCGCGCCCTCATCAACCAGTCTACGCATAAGATCAATGTCGTCGCCAAAATACATCAATTCGAATGCGTCAGTCTGATCGGACAAAGTCAGGCGTCCGAACTTGTTTCCTCGTCGGCTGGTCCCTTCCCTATAGCCTGCAATCGCTCCTGCCATGCGAACAGTTTGGCCGATCAGCCCGGCGTCAGTCATAACCTCCTTTGCGGGGATTATGCGCTCTCGCTCCAGCAATGTGGCATAAGCGTCCAGCGGATGAGCTGATAGATAAAAACCGATTGCCTTCTTTTCCGCCTCGAGTTGCTCTGTGTCCGTCCAACTCCGGACAATTGGGAGCGTCGGTCGGTCAACGATCGCAGAGCTGTCACCGGCAAACAGGCTGGTCTGGTTACTTTCGCGCTCCTGTGCCTGCATCTGCGCTGTGCGTTGAATGATTTCTGCCGCAGCAAAAGCCTGAGCGCGATCGGGAACAAGCCCGTCAAAAGCACCGGCCGACGCCAGCCGTTCTATCTGCCGTTTGTTAACGAGTTTCGGGTCTATCCGGTCAGAAAAGTCAAATATGTCTTTGAACACGCCTCCCGTATTGCGCTCTTCAACGATTGCCTCCATGGCCTTTTCGCCAACGCCTTTAATGGCGCCAAGAGCGTATCGCACAGCGAAATCTGCGCGGGGATCGCCAGCTTCACAGTAGGATTCCGATGTCTCTTCCACAACAAATACAACATCTGACCGGTTTATGTCCGGCAGCAACAAAGGAATTTCAGCACGCTGAAGTTCCTGCTTGAACATACCGAGCTTGTCCGTGTTGCCCATGTCCAGCGTCATGATTGCCGCCATGAATTCGACGGGATAGTTTGCTTTCATGAAGGCCGTTTGATAGGCGACCAGCGCGTAGGCAGCTGCGTGGGACTTGTTAAAGCCATACGAGGCAAACTTGGTCACCAGATCAAAAATGTAACTCGCTTTTTCGAATTCGATCCCATGTTCCACCGCACCTTCGCAAAAACGGCCACGCTGTTTATCCATTTCCTCCTGGATTTTCTTGCCCATTGCACGGCGAAGAATGTCAGCTTCCCCAAGACTGTAACCGCTCATTACCTGGGCAATTTGCATCACCTGCTCCTGGTAGATGATGACGCCGTAAGTTTCTGACAAAATTTCCTTTAGAATGGGATGCGGGTATTCAACTTCCTCACGTCCATGTTTGCGATCGATGTAGGTTGGGATGTTGTCCATGGGACCGGGGCGATAGAGCGCCACAATAGCGATAATATCCTCAAACTGGTCGGGCTTGAGGCCCTTAAGCACGGAACGCATGCCCGTGCTCTCAAGCTGAAACACGCCTGCTGCATCGCCGCGTTGCAAAAGTTCATATGAAGGCTTGTCATCAAGCGGCAAATTGTTGATGTCGATATTGATGCCTCGTTGCTTGACATACTGAACAGCACGGTCAAGCACAGTCAGCGTTTTAAGGCCGAGGAAATCGAACTTTACGAGACCAGCCTGCTCCACCCACTTCATGTTGAACTGGGTAACTGGCATATCCGATTTCGGGTCTCGATACAGCGGTACCAATTCATCCAACGGACGATCACCAATCACAACACCGGCTGCGTGAGTGGAGGAGTGTGCGTAGAAGCCTTCAAGTTTAAGGGCTCTATCCATGACACTTCGCGTGAGTTCATCATTGTCAATTTCGGCGCGCAATCTGGGCTCTGCTTCTATTGCTTCCGAAAGACTCATGGCGTTTCCCGGGTCATTGGGAATCATCTTGGACAGGCGATCTGTGACACCGTGTGGTTGCTGGAGGACACGCCCGCATGCTTTGACAACTGCACGGGCCTGCAGTTTTCCGAAGGTAATTATCTGCGCGACCCGATCATAGCCGTATTTCTCCTGCACATACCGTATCACTTGCTCCCGCTTGTCCTGACAGAAATCAATGTCAAAATCCGGCATGGAGACGCGTTCAGGATTAAGAAAGCGCTCGAATAGAAGAGAAAACTTGAGTGGATCCAAATCAGTGATTTTAAGCGCCCAGGCAACTACTGACCCGGCACCAGAGCCCCTGCCCGGCCCGACAGGTACATCGTGATCCTTAGCCCACTGAATAAAGTCTGCCACGATCAGGAAGTAACCGGGGAACCCCATCTGATTGATAACGCCAAGTTCAAAGGTAAGTCTGTCCCAATATTCCTTTTCCCACTCCTGATCAGTTCCTGTTTTCAGTTCCTCCATCTGTGCTTTGACATCGAGCCGGTCACGTAATCCTTTTTCAGATTCGCCCCGCAGCATATCTGCCTCGGAAACATCAAGGCCACTGGTAAAGTTTGGCAGCAATGGTGCGATTTCCTGCACCCTGAAGTGACAGCGTTGAGCGATATTGACCGTGTTTTCGATGGCCTCTGGAAGGTCTTCGAACAAATGCTGCATTTCTTCAGCAGACTTGAAACGATATTCTGCATTGAGCTTTCTGCGGTCAGTTGCAGCAACATAAGTGCTGTCTGCCATGCACAGGAGCGCATCATGCGGTTCGTACATGTCTGGCCCTACAAAATAGGGCTCGTTTGTCGCAACAATGGGCAGATCGTGGGTGTACGCGAGGTCCAGAAGTGCTTCTTCCGTCTGAAACTCCTGGTCAATCCCATGTCGGCTTATTTCCATATACAGGCGGTCGACAAAAAAGTGCTTCAGTAACTGCACGCAGCGGTCAGCAAGTTCTTTTTTTCCTGCGAGAAGCAGTTGACCAACTGGACCACTGGCCCCTCCTGCGAGACAAATGACATCCTCTGTTAAACCTTCAAGGTTTTTCAGATCGAATTTCACGCCGTGTTGCGGGTCACTGGTCAAATGCGCCTGGGAAACAATGCGCATCAGGTTGCCGTACCCTTTTCTGGATTGAGCCAGCAAAATCAGTTTGGCTGGATCGTCTTCCTTGTTTTTAGAGACCTTAGGCTCATTTTCTGACGCCGCGTAACACACATTCAGTGTCACCCCGGCTATGGGCTGGATACCAGCATCTGCCGCAAACTTGGAAAATTCCAGGGCACCAAACATATTGTTGGTGTCTGTGACGGCCACAGCTGGCAATTTGTGGCCCACGCACTGTTTTATCAGGTCCTTAACATGGATTGCTCCTTCAGAGAGCGAATAGGCAGTGTGGACCCGCAAGTGCACAAACGGCGCGTGGGACATAAATGTGTACTCCGAACTTGGGCGATTTAGCGCCAGACAGCCAGCATGGCGCCAATTAACACCATCGAGACCGTGATATTGCCCATATGTATCAAAAAGTGACGTAGCGATTTATCCTCAAACGCATAGTTTGGGAAGACTGCTGCTGCCACCACTAGAATTGCCATCAGAGCCCCTGTTACAGCCCCGCCCATCCAGTCACCGGCAGGCATCCCCGACCAGTTGATAACAATTGCCATACCTACACCCAGTACAAGACTGGCCACAAAGCTCTTCGTCATGGCAGCGGCAGGTGAGCCGCTTGCTCTGATTTCTTCTTCGGTCAGCCCAACTTCGGCCATCCAGGCTTTTCCAAACAACGGCCCATACCAAAGGCCGCCGACAAGGAGTGTGATGATTCCGGCCAGCGGAATAGCCATCCAGTTGATTTCAGAAAATACGTTCATGGAACCTCCCCTCAATTCCGTTAGAGGTCCACACTAATACGACGTTCAGGCTGGCTCAAGCCACAAGCATCAGATTTGCCGCAACTGACCATCCGTTAGAATCAATTGTCGGTCCATCTTGGAGGCTAGTGCCCTGTCATGTGTCGCAATAATTGCAGCTACGCCCTGCTCGCGGACACTTTTGACAAACAGATCAAAGACACGGGAAGCAGTTTCTTCATCCAGATTTCCGGTCGGCTCGTCTGCAAGTATGAGGCTTGGGCTTGCAGCCAGGGCCCGTGCTATGGCGACACGTTGTTGTTCGCCACCGGATAAACTGGACGGGAAATGGTCAAGGCGTTCGCCAAGATCAAGCGATTTCAAGAGGTTCGCTGCTGCTTGCTGTGAGGCGCTGTTGCTTTCACCGGCTATCCGAAAAGCCAGAGAAACATTTTCGATGGCGGAAAAATCCGGCAATAAATGATGGAATTGATAGATAAATCCAAGCTTCTCTCGGCGTATCGCTGTCCGTTTGTCATCACCCAGCTCAGACGTTTCAATGCCGTCTATCCAAATCTCACCGTGATCCTGCCGGTCGAGTAAGCCAACGGTTTGGAGCAAAGTAGACTTCCCTGATCCCGAAACGCCTACCAGGCCGACAAGTTCGCCAGGGCGGACAGTAATGTCGACACCGCGGAGGATTTCCAGGGATTTGTGCCCTTGCTGAAATGTACGTCGAAGTCCAGCTACCTCGAGTACGTTGTTGGGAGAACCTTCACTCATAGCGCAACACCTCGACCGGATCGAGTTTGGCGGCACGGCGTGCCGGCAAAATGGTGGCTATGAACGTCAGGACCATCGTCACAACAACTACGAGAATTGTCTCGTTCCAATCAACTATGGCCGACATTTCGGACAAAAACCTGACCGAAGGATCCCAGACATTTATGCCCAGCAAGAACTCGACACCGAACTTCAGCTCGTCCAAAAAGAAAATTGCCAAAGCGGCTAGAATTGCTCCGATAACGATACCCAGAATGCCGATAAATAGCCCCACAAAGACGTAAATCCTGCGAATGGAAGCATTGGTTGCTCCCATCGTGCGGAGAACGGCGATATCTGCCCGTCTGTCTTTCACGAGCATGAAGAGGCTCGATCCCACGTTAAACACGGCAACCAGCACTATAAGCGATAACACGATGAACATCATAACCCGTTCGGACTGTAAAATGCCGAAAAGCGCCGCATTGAAGCTTCGCCAACTGCGAATGTATGCACGACTTCCTGCAATGGCCTGCATCTCCGGAGCAACAATGTCGATCGCATCTGCATCCTCCAGAAAAAACTCGATATTAGTTACGGTGTCGCCAAGCCGGAAGAACCGCTGTGCTTCAGCCAGTGGCATCCCCACAAAACTCTCATCAAATTGAAACACGCCGATTTCCACGACGGCAGCCACAGGATAAGCCAGATAGCGTAAGGTCGAACCAAATGGCGTTGAGACAGTTCGGGGACTAATCACAGTTACCTCATCGCCAACGGTTACTCCGAGGTTCCTCGCCAGCTCAGAGCCCAAAACCAATCCGCCAAGATCAGGTGCCGCTTTTAAGTCTCCCGCTACAACATTGTTAATATTGAGCTTAGCTGGATCAAAAAATTCATTGGGCAGTCCCCTGACAAGGGCGCCCCACGCACGGCCGCGGTGCGTCAACATGACTTGAGCCTCAGTAAACGGCATCGCAGATACAACGCCCTCTACGGCTGAGAGTTCGTCCGTCAGGGTGCGATAGTCAGAGATCTCTCCTTGAAATCCATGCACCAAAACATGACCGTGATAGCCGAGAATTTTGTCAAGGAGATTTACTCGGTACCCGTTCATGATTGCCATGACGAATATCAGAACGAAAACACCTATCGCGACGGCGACTGTCGGCAAAACCGCGTTCAGCGAAACCGGGCCCTTGGCACCGGGCCGACGGAGATAGCGCCGCGCAACGGTCGCTTCAAAGCCTTGTGCAAGCAACTGTCTTTTCCTTTTCGCTGACGCAGCTGTGGTTTCAGGAAGTGAACTTACCAACTATGGCGTCGATGGCAACCTCCTGTCGCTCACCCGTGGCCCGATTTTTGAGCTCTACTACACCGTTTTTTATGCCGCGGCTACCCAATGCAACCTGCCATGGCAGACCAATAAGGTCCATGTTCGCGAACTTCGCCCCTGCCCCAGTTGCCCTGTCATCGTACAAAACTTCAACTCCAGCCTCTTGCATTTGGCTGTAAAGCCTATCGCATGTCGTCGTGCACTCAGCGTCTTTCGGGGTGAGGTTCATCAGCCCTACCTTGAACGGCGCTACAGATTCCGGCCAGATAATGCCAGCTTCGTCGTGGCTTGCCTCAATAATGGCACCCGCAAGCCTGGATACGCCAATGCCATAAGATCCCATCTGAACTGGAACAGATGAGCCGTTAGCGTCCTGAACTTCGGCTTTCATGGGTTTCGAATATTTGTCACCGAAAAGGAATATATGCCCAACTTCTATGCCTCGCCCGCGAACAAGATCGTTTTCTGAAACAGACGCCGTGTCCGGATTGTGCATTTCGTCCGTTGCGGCATACAGGCTGGTCCATTGATCGACAGTTGGTTGCAGGTCTTCATCGGTTCCGGGCTGCACTGCGAGCGGGTCAAAAGCGTCGAAACCCTTGTCAAAGAAAACCTCACTCTCACCAGTTTCAGCGAGAACAATAAATTCGTGACTGAGATCGCCGCCAATCGGGCCGGTGTCGGCACGCATCGGAATAGCCCGCACACCCAGACGCGCAAATGTTCTGAGGTAAGCAACAAACATTGCATTATAGGATCGGACAGCGGATTCTGTGTCGAGGTCAAAGCTGTAGGCGTCCTTCATCAGAAACTCACGGCCTCTCATAACGCCAAACCTGGGGCGGATCTCATCCCTAAACTTCCATTGAATATGATAAAGATTTAATGGGAGATCTTTATAGGATTTGACCTCACGCCGAAAAATGTCGGTGATCATTTCTTCATTGGTAGGGCCAAACAGCATTTTGCGCTCGTGCCTGTCTTCTATCCGGAGCATTTCCTTGCCGTAATCGTCATAGCGACCACTTTCAACCCACAGGTCCGCCGACTGAATGGTCGGCATGAGTAGCTCTATGGCACCGGCTTTGTTTTGTTCTTCGCGAACAATGTTTTCGATCTTTTGCAACACACGATGACCGATGGGCAGCCATGTATATATTCCGGCTGCGCCCTGTCGAATCATGCCAGCGCGGAGCATCAGTCTGTGCGACGCAATTTGAGCTTCGGCAGGCGTTTCTTTTAGTGTTGGGAGAAAATAGCGACTTAAACGCATGACGCACCTTGATAATATTGTAAATCAAATAGCTGTTGTATTTGGCCTTCTTTTGAAGGGAATAAGGCCTGTTGGCAATGGCTATTTTGGATTTGACTTTTGACACCAGCGGAAAACACACCTAGCCAGAGGTTTTTCGCCGCCTGAACCGTTGCATATGCGCCACAATCGTAAAAAAGAAGGCAGTTTACCTGAGCCCGAACCCGCGAAATCCGGATGACAAGTAAATAAGAGTTCCATACCTTCCAAAACACATCGCGGCGACGTGGCCAGTGGCCCACGCTCAGGGAGGCCGTATTCTACTGTAGCAGGTCAAAAAAATAGACCGCTACACCAGGATTAAGAAAGCAGGGTTTTAACCCTGCTTTTTTTTCATCTAGTAATCCTGATTATTCAGTTCCGGAAATCAATCAAGCCTGACGTAGCCGCAAAATAGTATAGAGTGGTCAGTACCGCGGCGATCAATGACGTTATCAGTGCTTTTTTTTTCAAGTTTGGATTAGTTGGAGCTCCAGGGTCCGTGCCCTCGGTAATTTCTTTACCATTTTCGTGTTGGCCACTTACACCAAAAGGCAGCGCTGCAAAAAACACGAGCCACCAGACAATCACATAAACCAATATCAGTGTGACGAAACTCATGAATTATACCTGCTCTATTTCAACAAGGGTCCCGCAAAAGTCTTTGGGGTGCAGAAATAGTACTGGCTTTCCATGCGCGCCGTTTTTTGGTTCCGGGCTGCCGAGAACGCGGGCCCCATCTTCCAGTAATTTGTCACGAGCGGCATAGATGTCATCCACTTCATAACAGACATGGTGCATGCCTCCGCTGGGGTTGTTTGCGAGGAATTTTGCCACCGGCGAATTTTCGCCCAGAGGATGCAAAAGCTCAATTTTTGTATTGGGCAAATTTACGAATACTGTTGTCACGCCGTGATCCGGCAAATCTACTGGTGTCGAAACGTCAGCCCCCAATGTGTCTCGATAAATTGCAGTAGCAGCTGACAGGTCCGGCACGACGATGGCTATATGATTAAGCTTTCCGATCATGTCTTTTTCCCTCAGAAAATCAGTCTTCTAAATATGAAGTTAACACCGCAACACCCGGGTTTTTCCCGAGTTCCGTTCTACAAAGCCTGCGAATGGCTATGCGCACAGATTCTTCTACAGCCGCGGAATTTTGGCGCTCCGTTGCTTTCATGCGTTCTAGAGCTGTTTCACAGGCATCTAATAGCCTGTCGTGCAGAATTAATGGGCTCTCAGACGGCAAACCGACGATTGCCAAATGAGGATCATGCAAAAGTGTATCGTCTTCGAAAACAAGAGCTACGGTGACAAATCCCTGAAAACTCGCTCTCCGGCGGTCGGCTATTGATGGATCGTCTGCATTGATGACCTGAGACCCGTCAAGAACCAGGCGACCAGAGGGTACTTCATCGATTTTATCAACACCTGTTTCACTGATCGAGATCATGTCCCCGTTTAAAGGAATGAGTGTGTGTGCAATTCCTGCTGTAGCCGCCAGGGAAGCATGGGCCGACAGATGCCGATATTCACCGTGTACAGGAATTGCGTTTTTCGGCCGGACCCACTCATACATGTCCTTCAGGTCAGCCTGGCCCGGATGCCCGGACACATGCACAAAATCATCTTTTTCGGTAATGACGTTAATACCGCCCGCCGCAAGAGTGTTGAAGAGCTGACCCAACACCAGTTCATTGCCTGGAATAATCTTGGAAGAGAAGATAACCGTATCCCCCTTAGCCAGTGTCAAATGCTTGTGTTCGTCACGGGCCATTCGAGCCAGGGCCGCGCGGTGTTCACCCTGACACCCCGTGCAACAGATCAGGAGTTTTTCCCGCGGCAAATGCGACGCATCTTCCTCATCCAAAACCGGCGGGAACGATTGCAGGTAGCCCGTTTCCTGTGCGGCACGATATATTCGCTGCATGGATCGCCCAAGAAGAACAAGGTGACGTCCTGTTGCCTTTGCGACTTCCCCAATAGTGTCCAGGCGGGCAACGTTTGAAGCAAAAGTGGTTATGACCAGACGACCTGACTGCCCTTTTGACAACTCTATAAGGCGGTTGCGAACAGCAAGTTCTGACCCTGCGTTGTCAGGATAAAAAACATTAGTGGAGTCCCCCACAAGCGCAAGCACCCCTTCATCACCGAGTGTTTTCAGTGTTTCCGATGGGCAACCTGGGCCTATTAGTGGGGTCGGGTCCAGTTTCCAATCACCGGTGTGGAAGATTGTTCCTGCATTTGTCCGGATGGCAAGACCATGCCCTTCTGCAATTGAGTGCGCCAGGGCAACGTAGGTAATATTGAAGGGGCCGGCCTCGAAAGGTGAATCGTCATGAACCAGGCGCAAGTCTACTTCTTCTGATAGCCCTGCTTCCTTGAGTTTGTCCATGATTAGCGAGGCCGTAAAAGGTGTTGCATATATCGGGCAGCGAAATCTTGGCCAAAGATAAGGAATTGCTCCGATATGGTCTTCGTGGCCGTGCGTGACCACCAAGCCAACCAGCTTTTCCTTTTCACGTTCGATAAAGCAGGTATCCGGGAACATGAGGTCTATTCCAGGGTATGCTTCCCCCGCGAAAGACATACCGCAGTCCACCATCAACCAGCGGCCTTTGTTGCCGTACAGGTTGAGGTTCATGCCAATCTCACCACACCCTCCCAAAGGCACGAACACCAAACGGTTGTCGGATGTTGAAAGGTAACCCAAACTAGCAATTCCGCTCGTAAATCAGGCGTAATCCCTCAAGGGTCAGTTCATTTGACACTTGATCGATAGCTTCTGTCCGATTTGCAAAAATCGCAGCCAAACCGCCAGTGGCCAAGATCTTCATGTCCTGGCTGTGTTCCTTCTTAAGGCGGGCCACCAGTCCTTCGATCATGCCGACATATCCCCAAAAAACTCCAAACTGCATCGCTTCCTGGGTTGTCTTCCCTGTTATGTGGGTTGCTGTGGGTGCGGACACTGCAATGCGAGGTAATTTTGCAGCGGCCTGATGAAGGGCTGACAGCGACAGGTTTATGCCAGGGCAAATCAAACCACCGAGATAGGCGCCGTTTTTTCCGACAACATCAAACGTTGTCGCTGTTCCAAAGTCTACCACCACCAGCGGTCCGCCAAACAAATGGTCAGCGGCAACGGCGTTCACAAGGCGGTCCGCCCCCACTTCCTGTGGGTTGGTGACCTCTACATCAATACCGAGCTTCACATCAGGAGAGCCGACAATCATAGGCTTGCTGTTAAAATATGTGGTGCACAATTTGGTCAATGACCAAACGATCTGGGGGACCACACTCGCTATTATCGTGCCGGTTACCTGGTCCGCGCTCCGGTTGTGCAGAGCCATAAGCTGGCTAATCCAAACCATGTATTCTTCTACCGTTCTTTGATCATCGGTGGACAGGCGCCACTGTTCAACGATTTTCCCGCCCTCAATAAGCGCAAAAACGGTGTTGGTATTGCCGGCGTCAATTGCCAAAAGCATAGCGATAACTCCTGACTGAATGTTACTCAGTGTGTGCGGGGGCCCTCAAAGACATCCCCGGCATAAAGTTTGCGTTTTGTCCCGTCGTCGAGCGAGAGAATAAGACCGCCTTTTTCGTCCAGGTCTTCGAGGACGGCAAAAAAACTCTCATCTACAGTGCGTATCTCGCGTCGTTGTCCCATTCCCCATGACGCTTGGCGCCATTCTTCAATAACGGGACCAACATTATGTGGATCCCAGTCTTCCAGACGTTTGTGCAGAAGCGAAGACAAGGCCTTAAATGCAGAACTGGGCGCCGTTGTGCTACCAGTCTCGTTTTTGAGCGAAGTCGCCGAAAATGCTGCATCTTCAGGAAAGCTAACAAGATTAAGTCCGATACCTATTACCACGAAATCGACCATTTGATCATGCCCGGCACTACTTTCAATCAGAATACCGCTGCATTTCTGTGCATGAATGAGAACGTCATTTGGCCATTTGCATTGAATATCAGCTAAGTCACAACCAAGAGAAGCAAAACAGTCCCTGACTGCAAGCGAGACGACATATGGCAAAGTCGCCAGGTCGCTGATACGGCAAGGCAACCGTGTCAAAAGAGAGCAGTAGAGATTGCCTGAAGCAGATCGCCATTCCCTGCCCCGCCTGCCCCGTCCTGCAGATTGATGCCCTGCAACGAACCATACGGGCCCGAAAAAGCCGGCCGCTCCCGCCTCAGTCGCTAAAGAATTGGTACTGCCGCAATCTTCAAAGTAGCGGACTTCAACACCTGTAGGTGCCAACGAAGACCATTCCTGCTGAATGAGCGAGCTCACTAGAACAACAAGGATCCCGCTGCCCAAGCCGCTGCGCCAACCAGTGGCCAGATCAACAAAAAGCTCACGGGAGAGTTCAGTACGGCGGCAACGCCGACGACCGCAGACACAGCCTGTCCATGTCCGCCCTCAAATGCTCCTGCGGATTCGTCGAAGAACATTACCTTGACGATACGCAGGTAATAGTAACAGGCAACAACGCTTGCCAGGAAACCAATGATCGCCAGTGGCACAAGGCCTGCCTCAACGGCTGCAAGGAATATAAACCATTTTCCAAAAAAGCCTGCCAGAAGCGGGATGCCAGCTAATGAGAACATGAAAATAGCTATCGCAACCGCCATGGGTAAATTGGTTGTTGAAAGCCCGGCCAGATCGTCAATGTCTTCCACCATGCCGTCATTGCGCCGCATCGACAAAATAGCAGCGAATGCACCAAGTGTCATGGTCAGGTATATGGCAAGATAAACCAACAACGCTTCAATACCGTCCTGTGTTCCTGCGGCCAGTCCCACAAGCGCATAGCCGATGTGACCGATGGAGCTGTAGGCCATCAGGCGTTTTATGTTGGTCTGTACCAGCGCCACAAAAGAGCCGACCAGCATGGACGCGATCGAAATAAAGACTATGACCTGCTGCCATTCTGCGATCAGCGCCGGGAAGCCATTGATCATGGCCCGCACCAGCAACGCCATCGCTGCAACCTTTGGAGCAGCCGCAAAAAAGGCGGTAACTGGAGTGGGTGAACCTTCATAGACATCCGGTGTCCACATGTGAAAGGGAACTGCAGACACTTTGAAGGCCAGACCAGCCAGCAAAAACACCAGACCAATCACAACACCAATAGGAGCGCCACCTTCACCTCTCAGGCTGGTTGCCAGAACATCAAAGTCAGTACTGCCAGAGAAGCCGTATATCAGCGATATTCCATACAGGAGCATGCCGGAACTTAAGGCGCCGAGCACAAAGTACTTCAACCCTGCTTCTGTCGACCGCAGCCGGTCACGGTTCATCGCGGCTAGTACGTACAGCGAAAGACTTTGCAGTTCGAGACCCACATAGAGGCTCATAAGGTTGTTTGCGGAAATCATGATCAACATACCAAGCGTCGCAAACAGAATCAGGATGGGGTACTCAAACTTCGCAATATTGTGTTCGCTCAGGAACTTGCCCGCGATCAGAATGGCAACCGCACTACCAATGTAAACCAGGGTTTTCGCAAAAACGGCAAATGCATCAGTCACAAACATATCACCAAAGATGACTTCGCGTTCGCCGCCAACCTGATTGATCATGACCACAGCGCAAAACACCAACAGCAAGATGGAGAGGTTGGCAACCTGCCGATAGCTCTTGTCTCCGCGGAATACTCCGAGCATCAAAAGCGCCATTGCGCCAACCGCCAAAATCAGCTCTGGCAATGCAGGCAGGATGGTAAGAGTTTCACCGTTCATCGGTAGGCTCCTTATCGGCCTGCGGGGGCGCCGAGTGTATCGGTGCTCGCATGGCTGATATCAGTCGTAAAATGGTTTTCAAGAAGTGCCGAAACAGACGCATGCATCGGCTCAAGGAAGCTATTTGGGTAGATACCCATCCACAACACCACAGCGACCAGCGGCGCAAAAACAAGTTTTTCCCGTAAAGTCAAATCAGGCATCGCTTTCACGTCGTCTTTATCCAGCACACCAAAAATCAGGCGACGAACGAGATACAGCATGTAGGCCGCACCAAGAACGACGCCTGTGGCCGCAAGGAAGGCGATCCAGCTATTGTAGGCGAAGCTGCCGTTAAGAACGAGAAACTCACCAATAAAGCCACTTGTTCCTGGCAGGCCTATTGAAGCCATGGAGAACAATACGAAGATGGTTGCATAGATCTTCATATTGGTTGCCAGGCCCCCATACCGTGAGATTTCACGGGTATGAAGGCGATCATAAATGACGCCCACACACAGGAACAAGGCACCAGATACGACACCGTGGCTGAGCATGGTAAAGATCGCGCCTTCCACGCCATTTACGTTCAGGAGGAATATGCCAATGGTTACAAACCCCATGTGCGCAACTGACGAGTAGGCAATCAGTTTCTTTATGTCTTCCTGCACCAGTGCAATCAGGGAGGTTGCTATAATCGCAATGATCGAAAGGGTGAAGATAAGCCAGGAAAACTCTACTGTTGCCTCAGGAAGCATGGGCAGACTGAACCGTAGAAAGCCATAGCCCCCCATTTTCAACAGGACACCGGCCAGGATCACAGACCCGCCTGTTGGCGCTTGCACGTGTGCATCTGGCAACCAGGTATGTACGGGCCACATCGGCATTTTAACAGCGAAGGAAGCGAAAAATGCCAGCCAAAGCCATTTTTGCACGTCAGTATCAAAACTGTAGTTCATCAACTGTGGGATTTCAGTCGTGCCAGCCTGCAGGTACATGTACATGACCGCAACCAGCATGAGCACCGAGCCGAGCAAAGTGTACAGGAAGAATTTGAAACTGGCGTATATCCTGTTCACGCCGCCCCACACGCCGATCAGGAGATACATAGGGATGAGGCCACCTTCGAAAAAGATGTAAAACAGGAAAATATCCAGAGCTGTAAAGACCCCGATCATCAGCGTTTCAAGGATCAAAAACGCGATCATGTATTCGCGCACTCTGTCATGAATGGAGTCCCAGCTGGCCAACACGACCAGAGGCATGAGGAAGGCTGTCAGAACGACAAACAACATGGATATGCCGTCTACGCCTATGTAATAGCTGATATCATCACCGATCCAGGCGTGCTGCTCAACAAACTGAAACTCTGCTGTTCCGTTGTCGAACCCGAACCACAAAACCAAACTCATCACAAATGTGATTGTGGTTATCAACAGGGAAACCTGTCGAATATTGCGCTTTTCGATCTCGGCATCTGTATGACGAATGATGAGCAGAATGGCGGCACCAAGCACCGGCATAATCATCATCAGGGACAAAAGATTGTTTTGCAAAAAAGACATATCTTGATCCACGCCCCTTAGTGTGAGCCGCCTTGCAACATGAACCAGGTCACCACAAGGGCAAGACCAATAATCATGGCAAAGGCATAATGATAAACATAACCGGTTTGTAATTTACGTACGCGAGCGGCAACATTGGCAACCAGTGCGGAGACGCCGTCGGGACCGAAGCCGTCAATAGTTGCTTCGTCGCCCTTCTTCCAGAAAAACCGGCCTAGCCAAAAGGCGGGGCGTATGAACAGGAAGTTGTACAGCTCATCGAAATACCATTTGTTCAGCAGGAATGCGTACAGGCCATCCCATGTTTCGGCGGTGCGCTTCGCGATATCACTGCCACGCATGTAAAACAGGACGGCGATCAGGAAACCCGAAAGCATAGCCACCATGGGAGCGAGTTTCACGCCCAAAGGTACATGGTGGGCTTCGTCAATCACATCGCCCGCGGAGGTCACCAGCGCGCCGTTCCAGAAGGCAAACCTGCCATCTCCAATAAACGCCTCAGCATAATAAGCACCGGCACCCAGGGCTCCGATCGCCAGCAGGATCAGAGGTATCATCATGACCCACGGGCCATCATGGGCGTGATCGAATGTGTGATTGTCAGCCCGCGTTTTACCGTGAAATGTCAGGAATATCAGCCGCCAGCTATAGAAACTGGTCATCAGTGCTGCAAAGACCGTCATGACAAAGGCAAATTCGGCCCCAGGTTCATGAGATGCATACGCAGCCTCGATAATGAGGTCTTTGGAGAAATAGCCCGAAAGACCGGGAACGCCGGTGATCGCCAAAGTGCCAATCAGCATGACAATATAAGTGATGGGTACCTTCTTGTAGATACCGCCCATTTTGCGCATATCCTGTTCGTGATGCATGGCGTGTATCACAGACCCCGCACCCAGGAACAGAAGTGCCTTGAAGAAGGCATGTGTAAACAGGTGGAAAATTGCGCCGCCATATGCTGACACACCAAGCGCAACGAACATGTATCCGAGTTGCGAACAGGTTGAATAGGCAATAACCCGCTTGATGTCATTTTGCACCAAACCGACGCTAGCCGCGAACAGAGCCGTTGCAGCCCCTACATATGTAACGACAGAAAGAGCCACCGGAGAAAGCTCAAATACCGGGCTGAAGCGCGCCACAAGGAACACGCCCGCGGTCACCATTGTGGCAGCATGAATAAGTGCCGATACTGGTGTTGGGCCTTCCATCGCGTCAGGCAGCCAGGTATGGAGCCCGAGCTGTGCCGATTTGCCCATGGCACCAACAAACAGCAACAGCGCTATCACCGTAATGGCGTGGTATTCTGTGCCCAGAAAAGAAACGGTTGCTGTTTCATACTGGCCTACTGAAGCAAAGATTGTATCGAATTCAACCGAGCCGACCAGAAGAAATACAGCGTAGATACCAAGGGCAAAACCAAAGTCCCCTACCCGGTTTACGACAAAGGCCTTAATCGCCGCAGCATTCGCACTTGGTTTCTTGAACCAGAAGCCGATCAACAGGTAGGACGCCAAGCCAACACCTTCCCAGCCAAAGAACATCTGCACAAGGTTGTCGCTGGTAACAAGCATCAACATCGCAAATGTAAAGAGTGAGAGATAGGCAAAGAAGCGGGGCTTGTGCGGGTCTTCCTCCATGTATCCCATGGAATACCAGTGCACCAGTGCAGACACTGTGTTGACGACGACAAGCATAACCGCCGTCAAGGTGTCTATGTGAAAGGCCCAGTCAAATGTCAAAGTGCCACTGGTCACCCAGCTCAGCACGTGAACGGAATACTTATTGCCTGCAACCGCAACATCCATGAAGGCAAACCAAGATAGAAGCCCAGCGATGGAAACAAGAGCCGAGGTCAGCACCATGCTGGCCCGGTCACCAATCTGGCGCCCGAACATCCCTGCGACGAGAAAGCCGATCAGCGGCAGAAAAACAATGAACTTAAAGAGCATCAACCCTACCCCTTCATCTGATTGATGTCTTCGACAGCAATGGAACCACGGCTGCGGAAATAAACAACAAGAATTGCCAGACCAATTGCCGCCTCTGCAGCAGCAACCGTCAAAACAAACATCGCCAACACCTGCCCCGCCATGTCTCCTTGGAATGTGGAGAAGGCTACGAGATTAATGTTGACGGCAAGCAACATCAATTCGATTGACATCAGGATGATGATCACGTTTTTCCGGTTCAAAAAGATGCCGAAAATACCAAACACGAAAAGAATGGCCGCAACGGTAAGATAATGTCCTAGTCCTACGGTCATTGCTTAGCCTTTCTTGCCTGGCAGAGAGACACCCTTGCCCGTATCAACGTCAACAAGGTCATAAGCCTCACCTGGTTTTCTCTGGACTTGCACCGAAATATTCTGGCGACGCACACCCGGGCGATCCCGCAGTGTCAACACAATGGCACCAATCATGGCCACCAGCAGTATGAGGCCCGCTGTCTGGAAGATAAAAATATAATCCGTGTATAGAAGTTGGCCTAAGGCCTCGGTGTTGGTTGTGGCCGTATCAATCGGTGCCGGAGAAGCAGCATTTTTTGCCACGTCAGCGCCGAAATTCCAGGCCACGGCCAGTGCCACCAATTCACCCAGCAGGATAAAGCCAACCAATCCGCCTAGAGGCAGATGCTGCAACATGCCCTGTCTCAATTCGGTGAAATTGATATCCAGCATCATCACGACAAAGAGGAACAGTACAGCGACCGCGCCCACATAGACGACGACCAGCAGCATCGCCAAAAATTCTGCGCCCATAAGCACAAACAGGCCCGCTGCCGAAAAAAATGCAAGGATCAGCCAGAGAACACTGTGGACCGGGTTGCGGGCAGAAATAACCAGCATACCCGAAGCGACCGTGACTGCAGAAAACAGGTAAAATACCATGTCGATTAATGAAAGTTCCATCATGCGGTTGTCCTAGCGGTACGGTGCATCAGCAGCCAGATTGGCTGCAATTTCACGTTCCCAGCGCTCCCCATTTTCGAGAAGCTTGTCTTTATTGTAGAGAAGCTCCTCGCGTGTTTCGGTCGCAAATTCAAAGTTTGGCCCTTCAACAATCGCGTCCACCGGGCATGCTTCCTGACAAAATCCGCAATAGATGCATTTCACCATGTCAATGTCATACCGGGTTGTTCGGCGTGAGCCGTCTTCCCTGGGTTCAGCTTCAATTGTGATCGCCTGCGCCGGGCAAATGGCTTCACACAATTTGCAGGCTATGCAGCGCTCCTCGCCGTTTGGATATCGACGCAGGGCGTGTTCACCGCGGAACCGAGGACTCAGTGGACCTTTTTCGTATGGGTAGTTCACAGTTACCTTTGGGCGGAAGAAATACTTCATCGACAACCAAAAGGCCGAGAAAAATTCTCTCAACAGCAGGCTATTAAAGGCGCGAAGAACAGCTGTCATTTTTAGAGCCTTTCCTAATCAACCACCGGTGGGGAGGAAACCGCCATAAACATATATGGCAGCGTAAAAGATGACGAAAAACAGCGATAGCGGCAGGAAAACTTTCCAGCCCAGGCGCATCAACTGGTCATAGCGGTAGCGAGGCACAAACGCTTTGACCATCGCAAACAGGAAGAACCCAAACCCGATCTTGATAAACATCCACACGAATCCAGGAATGAAATCCAGGAATGGCAGCGGAGGATACCAGCCACCAAAAAACAAAATAGCCATGACGGCGGACATCAGGAGAATGTTCGCGTATTCACCCAAGAAGAACAAAGCGAACGCCATCGAGCTGTATTCCACCTGGTATCCGGCAACCAGTTCCGCTTCTGCTTCTGGCAAATCAAACGGAGGCCTGTTTGTTTCCGCGAGAGCCGATATGAAAAAGATGAAAAAGATCGGGAAAAACGGCCAGATATTCCAGCTGAGAACGCCACCCGCCTGACGTTCTACAATCACATCCAGGTTAAGTGAACCAGCAGAAATCAACACACAGACCAGTACAAAGCCGATTGAAACTTCGTAGGACACCATCTGGGCAGCGGAGCGTAGCGCACCGAGGAAAGCATATCGGCTGTTGGAAGCCCAGCCTGACATGATGATGCCATACACACCCAGCGATGAAATTGCGAGGATATACAGAATACCCACATTCAGGTCAGCGATTGCCATTCCAGCATCGAAAGGTATGACAGCCCAGGAAATCAGTGCCAGCGTGAAAGTGAGCATCGGTGCCAAAAGGAAAATAACCTTGTTAGCGCCAGCTGGTATAATCGTTTCTTTAAGAAACAGTTTAAGTCCGTCCGCAAACGACTGGAGAAGGCCGAAAGGTCCCACAACGTTGGGTCCGCGACGCATCTGAACCGCTGCCCAGATCTTGCGATCAAAATAAACGGAAAAGGCAACTGCGATCAAAAGCGGTAAGGCTATGGCCAAAACCGACGCAACAATGGCGACAAGATACAGAAACTGACCTTCACCGCCAAAAAGGGTATAGAGCGCTTCAACCATTGGTACCCGTTGCCTCCTCTACCAGCCCGCCGCGAGCATCAATACAGTCAGCCATGATCTGACTGGCGCGCGCTATCGGATTGGTGTGGTAAAAATTGTCTATTGCCGGTGCAATGCCACCAGCCCCTATTTCACCTTTGGCGCCAAAATCTCCCCAGTCCGCTGACTGGAGCTGATCAAGGTTTTCAAAGCCAGGTACATCTTTGGCGATACGCGCACGCAATTGTTGCAAATTGTCATACGCAAGGGTGTTGCCGAGAACATCTGAGAGCGCTCTGAATATCGACCAGTCCTCACGCGCGTCACCCGGTGCAAAAGCGGCTTTCCCGGTTCTCTGGAAACGACCTTCAGTATTGGCATATGTGGCAAACTTTTCCGTGTATGCCGCACCAGGTAGTATTATGTCAGCATGCCGAACACCTTCGTCACCATGTGTTCCAACATAAACCACCGTGCTCTTCTTCAGCGCACTGGTATCAATCTCGTCTGCGCCAAGCAAGACAACTACTTTGAGCTTGCCTGCTTCGGCATCATCCAGAATGGCATCAACGCCGCCTTCGGTGGTTAAGCCCAAATCGAGGCCGCCAACCCGCGCCGCCGCCGTGTGCAGCATATTGAAACCATTCCAGCCGTCCCGCATGCAGTATTTGTCCGCGATATCGCGTGCCGCCTTTAAAATAGCTGAACCGTCTTCTCTGGAAAGCGCCGCCTGCCCGATCATGATGATTGGCTTTTTAGCCGATTTAAGTGCTTCCGAAGCTTCATGCTTGCCATCGAGGACAGCTTGCAGGATCGACGCATCATCCCCAAATTCGTCAACGCGGTAGGTCAGGTCTTCTGCATTCCCAATATTGCCCACTTTCAAGCCAAAGTGCCGGGCTGCCTTGCGAATGCGGGCATTGAGAATAGGTGCTTCAAGTCGTGGATTGGTACCAACAAGAAGCAGATAGTCCGCTTCTTCAACGCCAGCAATGCCAGAATTCATAATGTAGCCAGCGCGCACACTCGCGTCCGCTGCGCTACCATCCTGTCGACATTCAATTCGGCTGCTGCCAAGTGAAGCAAGCAAGTCTTTCAGAGCCGTCATCGACTCCATATCTGCCTGATCGCCAACAATAGCGGCTATTTCGTCGCCCTTCACACCTTTGAGCTTAGATTTGACCGCCTTGAATGCGTCTGCCCAGCTCGATGGAGTCAGTTTCTTTTTCTTGCGAACATAAGGAACATCAAGACGACGTGACTTCAGGCCATCGAACACATAACGTGTTTTGTCAGAAATCCATTCCTCATTAATTTCTTCGTGCAGGCGCGGCAAAATACGCATCACAGCTGCGCCGCGTGTGTCCACTCTGATGTTTGAGCCCACAGCGTCCATCACGTCGATGGTTTCGGTGTGGCTAAGCTCCCAACTGCGGGCAGTGAATGCATAAGGCTTGCTGGTAAGAGCGCCTACGGGACACAGATCAACAACATTACCTGACATTTCGCTATCGAGCGTCTTTTCCAGATAGGTAGTGATCTGCATGTTTTCACCGCGATAGAGCGCGCCCATATCCGGCACACCCGCAACTTCCTCAGAAAAGCGCACACAGCGCATGCAGTGAATGCATCGGGTCATCGTGGTTGAAATGAGCGGTCCCATTTCCTTGTCCTCGACGGCGCGCTTGTTTTCATCAAAACGGTTATGGCCGCGTCCAAAGGCCATTGCCTGATCCTGAAGGTCGCACTCACCACCCTGATCACAAATCGGACAATCCAGCGGGTGATTGATCAGCAGGAATTCCATCACACCTTCGCGTGCCTTCTTAACCCGCTCAGTATTTGTGTGAATAACCATCCCATCACCTGCTGGCATGGCACAACTTGCAATTGGCTTAGGAGATTTCTCCATATCTACCAGACACATGCGGCAATTGCCTGCGATTGAAAGCCGCTCATGATAGCAAAAGCGCGGCACTTCCACGCCGACTTCTTCACAGGCCTGCAAAACCGTGGTTCCCGGCTCAACGGTGACTTCAGTACCGTCAATGGTTAACGTTGGCATTGACTTCTCCTGAGCATACTCAAAGATCCAATTGTGCTATGCATCTTCATCATTCAGCTGCCTTCGTGTGATAGGCGTCTATCCGAGCCTCAACTTCGCCTCGGAAATGGCGCATCAGGCCTTGAATAGGCCAGGCAGCGGCATCGCCAAGCGCACAGATAGTGTGGCCTTCAACCTGCTTGGTAACTTCCAGAAGCATATCAATTTCTGATTTGTCCGCTTCGCCAGTCACGAGACGTTCCATCACCCGCCACATCCAGCCGGTGCCTTCTCGGCAAGGTGTGCACTGCCCGCAGCTTTCGTGTTTGTAAAACTCGGAGAGCCTTGCAATGGCTTTCACGATATCTGTCGATTTGTCCATTACAATAACGGCCGCAGTACCAAGGCCGGACTGGACGTCACGAAGACTATCAAAATCCATCAGGACATCGTCGCAAATATCTTTCGGCAAAACAGGCACAGAAGAACCGCCAGGAATGACGGCAAGCAAATTGTCCCAGCCGCCCCGAACACCACCTGCGTGTTTCTCGATAAGCTCCTTCAGCGGAATACCCATCTCTTCTTCAACATTGCAGGGGTTGTTTACATGGCCGGAAATACAGAAAACCTTCGTGCCGGTGTTATTGGGGCGACCCAAACCGGAAAACCAGGCTGCTCCGCGACGAAGTATGGTCGGTGCTACGGCTATTGATTCGACGTTGTTAACCGTGGTCGGGCAGCCCCAAACACCAACGTTAGCCGGGAATGGGGGTTTCAGGCGCGGCTGGCCTTTTTTGCCCTCAAGGCTTTCAATCAGCGCCGTTTCTTCTCCGCAAATATAAGCCCCGGCCCCCCGGTGGACATATACATCATACTTATAACCGGTTCCGCAGGCGTTTTCTCCAAGGAAACCCTTGTCGTAGGCTTCTTCGATCGCACGTTCCAGCGCTTCCGCTTCTCTGTAGAACTCGCCGCGAATATAGATGTAGGCTGCAACCGCATTCATTGCGAAGCCGGCGATAAGACAACCCTCGATGAGTTTGTGCGGGTCGTGCCGCATCAAGTCCCGATCTTTGCAGGTGCCGGGCTCGCCCTCGTCAGCGTTAACAACAAGATATGACGGGCGGCCGTCGGATTCCTTTGGCATAAAGGACCATTTTAAGCCTGTAGGAAAGCCGGCGCCTCCACGGCCACGAAGACCGGATTCCTTCATCTCGTTGATGATCCAGTCTTTGCCTTTTTCAATTAGCTCTTTGGTGCCGTCCCAATCGCCACGTTTCATTGCGGCTTCGATACCCGCACTTTGGTGGCCATAGAGGTTGGTAAATATACGATCTTTATCGTCAAGCATCAGGCGCCCTCCCCTTCGGCGACAAACTCTTTTAGAGTTGTCACTTCTCCTGCTGGCGCGCTCGTCTGGCGGTCGATCTGCGGACCTGGTTTGACGTCTTTGCCGCTAGCCAGGTCATCCAGAATTTGAGTGATGCTTTCAGCGTTCAGGTCTTCATAATAATCGTCATTGATTGCAACAACTGGTGCATTAACGCACGCGCCGGCGCACTCCACCTCGGACAGCGTGAATTGGCCATCAGCTGTGGTTTCCCCCATACCAACGCCCAGTTTCTTTTTGCATGCTGTTATGATTTCGTCTGAGCCCCGGAGCCAACAAGGCGTTGTGCCACACACCTGAACGTGATGTTTTCCAACCGGTTTATGGTTGTACATTGTATAGAAGGTCGCGACTTCCTGAACCTTGATCGGCGCCATATCGAGATAATCCGCGATAAACTCCATAATCTCGATTGTAAGATGCCCACCGTTCTGACGCTGGGCCAGATCAAGCAGCGGCATCACAGCACTCTGTTGCCGCCCTTCAGGATATTTTGCGATGTGCTTCTGGGCCGCAGCTTCGCTTTCAGCAGTCCAGGTAAATGCAGCGGTTTCCGTCATCGGTCCACCTCACCAAATACTATGTCCATTGCCCCCAAAACTGCCGGGGCATCTGCCAGCATGTGCCCTTTACACATAAAGTCCATTGCCTGAAGGTGCGCAAAGCCCGGCGCACGAATTTTGCAGCGATATGGGCGGTTGGAGCCATCCGAAACCAGATACACGCCGAATTCGCCTTTAGGCGCTTCAACGGCGGCATAGACCTCGCCTTCGGGTACTTTGAAGCCCTCGGTGTATAGTTTGAAGTGATGGATCAAGGCTTCCATAGACCGCTTCATGTCAGCTCGGCGCGGCGGTGCGATCTTGTTGTCGAGAGACATAACCGGTCCTGCAGGCATCTCGTTGAGGCACTGGCGCATGATCTTCAGGCTTTCACGAATTTCGGCAAGCCGGAGCATAAATCGGTCGTAGCAATCGCCTGACGTACCAATGGCTACCTGAAAATCCATTCTGTCATATACTTCATACGGTTGGGACTTGCGTAAATCCCAAGCAACGCCAGTGCTTCGAAGCATGGGCCCAGAGAAACCCCAATTGAGCGCATCATCAACTGTGATGCGACCTATATCGACATTTCGCTGTTTGAAAATTCGGTTGTCAATCAGCAGAGCTTCCATGTCTTCCAGCGTCTGCGGAAAGGTCTCTGTCCAGGCCATTATTCTTTCGGCTAGCCCCGGCGGCAGGTCCTGGTGAACGCCACCCGGACGGAAATACGCAGCGTGAAGTCTTGCGCCACACACGGCCTCGTAAAATTCCATCAGAATTTCGCGTTCTTCAAAGCCCCAAAGAATGGGCGTAAGAGCCCCAACATCCAAAGCGTGTGTCGTCAGGTTCAGCAGATGATTGAGGATACGGCCGATTTCGCTGTAGAGGACCCGAATATACTGACCCCGTTCTGGGACCTCGGCTTCAAGTAGTTTTTCGATAGCGAGAACAAAAGCGTGCTCCTGGTTCATAGGAGCCACATAATCCAGGCGATCAAAATATGGCATGGCCTGGAGATACTGCTTGTGCTCGATCAGTTTCTCGGTACCACGGTGCAGAAGGCCAATGTGAGGGTCAACTCGCTCAATTACCTCACCGTCCAGCTCCATGACCATTCGAAGAACACCATGTGCTGCAGGGTGTTGAGGGCCAAAGTTAAGGCAGTAGTTTTTAATATCAACTTCAGACATTACTTGGCACCACCGTTTGAACCTGCGTCAGTTTTCTCATCACCGGGCAGCACATATTCAGCACTCTCCCAGGGGCTTAAGAAATCAAAATCGCGGAACTCCTGCTTTAGCTCAACGGGTTCGTACACAACGCGCTTTTCTTCTTCAGAATAACGACACTCTACAAACCCTGTCAGCGGGAAATCTTTTCGAAGCGGATGTCCCTTGAAACCATAGTCTGTCAGCATACGCCGAAGGTCCGGGTGTCCAGCAAAGAAAATGCCGTACATATCCCATGCCTCACGCTCAAACCAACCTGCGGCGGGAAATACATCAACTGCACTTGGTACAGCGGTATCTTCGTCCGTTTCCACCTTCACCCTGATTCGTTGATTAAGTTCGATTGACAACAGATGATAGACCACATCAAAACGGCGGGTACGCTCTGGATAATCTGCGCCACAAACATCGACCAGTTGGCGGAACAAACAGGCCTGATCATCTTTCAGGAAAGTAAGCACTTTCAGGACATGGTCTGCCCGGGCGACGATTGTCAGCTCACCGTGTGCTACGGTTGAAGCCAATACGTCGTTTTCCAGGGATCGACTGATATGATCTGCAATGTCTTGCATGTGAGCTTCCTAACAGCCAGCAATGCTGGAATATCTGAGAAAATTATCGATCGAAGGTGCCAGTCCGGCGAATTTTTCGCTGCAGCTGCAATACACCGTACAAAAGTGCCTCAGCGGTTGGAGGGCACCCTGGCACATATATGTCTACGGGTACGATCCGGTCACAACCACGAACCACAGAATAGGAATAGTGATAGTATCCGCCACCGTTTGCGCAGCTGCCCATAGAGATGACATAACGAGGCTCTGACATCTGGTCATAAACCTTGCGAAGCGCCGGCGCCATCTTGTTGGTCAGGGTCCCGGCAACAATCATGACGTCACTCTGACGCGGCGATCCACGCGGCGCAAAGCCGAAGCGCTCCACATCGTAACGCGGCATGCTGGTATGCATCATTTCTACCGCGCAACAGGCAAGACCAAAGGTCATCCACCATAAAGAGCCGGTACGCGCCCATGTCACCAGGTCTTCCATCGATGTGACAACGAAGCCCTTGTCCGTCAGCTCTTCATTGAGGCCGGTAAAAAACTCGTTTTCAGCAGGGTTGTCGCCACCTTCGCGCACTGCGGGGTTTGAAGGGCTTACTACTCCCATTCCAAGGCTCCTTTGTTCCATTCATAAACAAAGCCGACTGTCAGCACGCCCAGGAAGATCATCATCGACCAAAATCCATAGACTCCGATCTCGCCGAGCGAAATGGCCCAAGGGAACAAAAAGGCCACCTCAAGGTCAAAAATAATGAAAAGGATTGCAACGAGGTAAAACCGGACATCAAACTGATTGCGTGACTCTTCAAATGCTTCAAAACCACACTCATAGGCAGACAGTTTTTCGTCATCCGGGTTCTGGTTGGCAACCAGAACGGCAAGTCCGACAAATACCAGAGATAAAACAGCAGCAATTCCCAAGAAGATAAGAATTGGCAAATACTGGATCAATAATGACTCCATGGGAGCCCCTTTATTTGATTGGCCCTAATACTGCGCCCTTTTATCCGGCAGTCCCCGAAAGGTAAAGAGGAATTTGGGCCCAGTGCAGATGCTTGTGAGTATAGCGACGCTTTGACGCGATGAAAAGCAAACTACGCTTTGATTTCCTATTGTTTCAAGCCGCGAAGGTTACAGAAATTTGTTAATTCTTAGCTAATCCTATCGCCATTTTTGACGGAGACTATGGAATTGGGCGTGGCGGTTGAGCATTGCGTCGTGCCCACGAATAAATATGAGCTGTGGGAAACGCCATGGCGATAAGCCGGGAACGGACAATAAAACAAAAAAAACGCTCCACAGTGTGGAGCGTTTCTTTGAAGTGCAAGTGGCGCGAGTGACGGGGCTCGAACCCGCGACCTTCGGCGTGACAGGCCGACACTCTAACCAACTGAGCTACACCCGCGCATCGCTTGCGTGAGGGGGTGTTTAGGCTTTCCAGATTGAGGTGTCAATCACCTTTTTAGTTTTTTTTGGCTCTACATCGCATAAGTCTGTTTGGCTGCAATGTTACGGCCTTTGTCCGGTCATTAATTTGGCTGGCGCAACACCACTCGCGTTGCTAATGTTGCCTCAGCGGGGGTCTCAACGGGAGCATAAGCTTATGGATTTGATCCGCATAATTTTGGCTATTTTTCTACCCCCGGTGGCTGTCTTTCTTAAAGTTGGGCTGGCCTTGCACTTCTGGATTAACTTGCTGCTTACTATTTTGGGTTTTGTGCCGGGAGTGATCCACGCCATTTGGGTCTTAGTAAAAAAATAGGATTACTCAGGTTCAAATTTGAGGGCGCTCGCCTTTAATGGTCAAGCGTCCTCTAGTGAGGCTGCCAGTGCACCTCGCGACGTTGGCCAATGGGACCGTGTAAAGTTTCAGGGTTTACTGGTTTGGAGCAAGGGTCCATTTCAGTCCCCGCCTGAAAGCCTCTGGTGCAGCCGAAAAATGGCCAAGTCCGTCCAGGGTTTCTACCTTTAGCGCCCATGGCTTGTTGGCAATTGATTGCCATCGATCTATCCATTCCATAGCAGGCCCTCTGAAACGATCTTCGTCCAAACTACCACTCGACACATAGAGCCGAGCAGCGCCCAGAGGACCGGCGATACCTGCTTGCATAAAAAACGGCAAGTTTCGGTGCAGTGCCGGATTACTGGCGATGTAACCACTGAACAATTCAGGACGCTTGAGCGCTGTATATAACACCAGCTGTCCACCCAACGACTGTCCAAAAACTATTCGTTGTTTCGGATCAGAGCGAAACTCGTCCTCAATTTTCGGAAATATCTCGGTTTCCAGCATATCGAGGAACAACGGTGCACCGCCATAATACTCCCTGCTCTCTGCGGGCGCGGTGAAATCGGTACTTCTATAATTCCCTCCTTCAAAAGTACTGGAACCATAGGAAATGCCCACGAGGATCGCAGCTGGCACTGATTCTTCGAAGCGAAGGTATTGGTGGTAGCTCGCGAGCATGGGGAATAGGTTGCCACCATCCAGCAGGTATATGGTGGGGAGCTTTTGAGGTAGCGTGCTGTGATCAGGAGGCAGCTTCACATAAATATGAAACGGTCGATTAAGCGTTTTGGACTCGAGCACAAAATAGTGTGGGTTGTTGAGGCCCTGCAAAAACTCGATAGGTGCCGCGTATCCCCGCCAGGAGGTTGCCATTACAGCAATGATCAACAGCAAGATTGTTCGCATCGTGCGCTCCCTAATCAAGAGGACTTGATATAGTATAACAAAGCACGATAGCTGAATAGCTGCCCGGTCTAATTTGAACGAAAGTTAGATATGCACATGAAGTGCGGGAGAACTCTATTTTAGGAAATGGTGGGCGATGACAGGCTCGAACTGCCGACCCTCTCGGTGTAAACGAGATGCTCTACCAACTGAGCTAATCGCCCGTGCCGCAACGGAAGGCCTTTTAGCCTTTTATACGAAACCGGTGGAAATGGTGGGCGATGACAGGCTCGAACTGCCGACCCTCTCGGTGTAAACGAGATGCTCTACCAACTGAGCTAATC
>CANMRM010000001.1 GCA_947500295.1 uncultured Kordiimonas sp. | reverse complement strand
GCTGCGTTCACAACCAGAATGGCGCCGTCCATCTGCGCCGCACCCGTGATCATGTTCTTCACATAGTCAGCGTGTCCCGGGCAGTCAACGTGTGCGTAGTGACGCGCTTCCGTCTCATACTCAACGTGCGCCGTCGAAATCGTGATGCCACGCTCACGCTCCTCTGGTGCCTTGTCAATGTTCGCAAAATCAACCGCTTCGCCTGAACCAGCTTCCGCCAACACTTTCGTAATCGCAGCCGTCAACGTCGTCTTACCATGGTCAACGTGACCAATCGTGCCAACGTTACAGTGCGGCTTATTACGCTCAAACTTCTCTTTAGCCATTGCCCGTCTATCCTTGCAAGCAACACGCCCCGGCATTTCTGGGTGTCAGAAACACATGGACGAACCTTAGTTTAACCCAGCAGAGGCCCACCCTGGACCACCACACTATATTTCGCCCGAGAGGGACTTAGTTGGAGCGGGTGAAGGGAATCGAACCCTCGTCGTAAGCTTGGAAGGCTTCTGCTCTACCATTGAGCTACACCCGCACAAAAACCAAGTCGCTCTCTCGAACACAAACAGGCCCCCACGGCACATTCGTGTCCGGGAAGCAGTAAATGGTGGAGGGGACAGGATTCGAACCTGTGTACTCATACGAGGCCAGATTTACAGTCTGGTGCCTTTAACCGCTCGGCCACCCCTCCATACGGAGCGCGCCCGGAACGCTGGGCGCGACAGTGAGGCGCAATATGCCCATATCTTTGACCTTGTCAACACCAACTTACAGGGGTTAAGCACTTTTTTGGGCATCACGAAGCGGTGCAAAAATTCAGGCGCAATTGGCGCAATTTGGAAGGGCCTAGATCGGAATGACCGCGACACGCAACAAAAAACCGAAATCACCCAGTCAGGGCCATCGAAATAAAAACCAAAGGCAGGCCAAAGGCAGGTCCGGTGAGAGGCGAAAACATGCTGCAGCAGGCTCCACGATCGCCCTGCGTTCTCCCGACAATGTTCTGCTCTATGGCCGAAATGCTGTTGAAGCAGCTCTTAAAAATCCGACGCGCAAGCTTGTGCGTCTGATGGTAACGGCAAAAAACCGCAACTGGCTGGAGAGCAACAATCCGCCTGCCACCCTTAAAGTGGATATTCTGGAGTCACTGGATTTAGTCATCCCCCTGTTGCCCGAGGGCGCCCCTCACCAGGGCATTTTCCTGGAGACAAGACCTCTGGATCAAGGTTCAGTTGAAGACTTACATCCACTTGAAGGAAGGAAAAACGTCATTCTGATGCTCGATCAGGTCACTGACCCTCAAAATGTTGGAGCCTGCCTCAGATCCGCCGCAGCTTTTGGGGCTCGGGCTCTGATCACGCAGGACCGCAACAGCCCGGGCGAATCCGGGGTGCTGGCCCGCGCGTCGGCAGGTGGCCTGGAAGTGATACCTTGGGTCCGCGCTGTTAATCTCGCCCAGGCACTCGAAACACTCAAAGACATGGGATACTGGCATGTCGGGCTTGACGGCAACACGGAAGCCAGCCTCAAATCCGCTGACCTTGGCGACAATGTGGTTATCGTCATGGGGTCTGAAGGCAAAGGTTTGCGTCCTCTTGTTCGCAAACAGTGCGACTTGGTGGTCAGAATCCCGACGAGTGGTGCGGTGGAAAGCCTCAATGTTTCCAATGCAGCTGCAATTGCCCTATACGAGATGTCCGAATAGAAAAAATACCTCCGGAGGAACAGGTTTGTGGGCAATCATCTAATATTCTGGCCGGTCGTCGGGCACATTCTGCTTGTATTGACCCTTTATATCGTACTGGCTCGACGAAAGAAGACCGCTTCCGAGCAAAAACTGGTGGATGAAGACCGGCGTGCACTATATGAGGACGCCTGGTGCGACAGCGTAGTTCAGGTCAATAACTGCATCCGAAGCCAGTTTGAGATTCCGATGTTGTTTTATGCCCTATCATTCATACTTTGGACGTTGGACGCGGTTTCCCTGATTGTTTTGATGACAGCATGGGCTTTCCTTGCCACACGCATCGGACATGCTGCAATCCACATAGGGAGCAACAAAGTGCCGCGCCGGCGATCGTTGTTCAGTGCAGGAGCTATTCTTATTATTGTTTTGATCGTCCTGGCGATCATTGCACTAGCCGCACATTAGGCCTGCCCGGCTGTCATAGCCGAATAGGTAAAAAGGGCAATTTGCGTTTTTTCCGTGCAAGCGCCCAGCCGTTCTTGACCCAAAGCCGCTTGTAGGCTGGATGGTCCGCAACCAACAGCTCCCATGTGCGCTCCACCGGGCTGATCTTTTTTTCCTCTTCTGGCCAGTGGGCTGCCCAGTCCTTGCCCTCGGCCGTCCAGTCGAAATCGTCAAATAGTATGAGGCCGCCATCCACCAGAAGTTTGTCCACAAGATAAAAAGCAAACCCGGTGTCACCCCAATTGTGGCCACCATCCAGATAACAGAAATCGAACCGGCGCCCCTCCTCTACGAATTTCATCAGGCGCCAGAGGTACGTTCGCTCTTCATAAAAAGGCTCGACAAATTCCATCAGCCCCAAATCGGCAGCCAAGGTCTCGATATTCGGATCTTTGTCGCGGGCAATGGATTTGTCGATGGTTGTCAGCCGGCCTCCACCTGATTCGCTCAGAACCGCGGCCATATACATGGATGACACCCCGTGGAAAAAACCGAGCTCGAGCAAATTTTTGCAGCCATGTTGCAGCAGGATTTTTCGTAACCTTTGCGCCTTCGCGAGCGTCATGTAGGGCAGACCTTCAACACGGGCGGCTACAGTTTCAAGCTTCATCGGATGCATCCTGTTGGAGGAAAGACTGTTGCTGTTACAGGGCTCGATACCCTAGTTTCAATCGTAATTCCAGCCATGAGCAATATTGGAGTGTTTGAATGAATAGTATGCAGGACATGGTCCGACTTCTGGAGCTTGAACCGCACCCTGAAGGCGGTTTTTACCGGCGAACCTACAAAAACGCAGAGGGTCCAGAGGGCCCGAATGGCGAAAACCGGGGGTTTGCCTCGGCAATTTATTTCCTGCAGCCTCCCAAGTTTAGCACTTGGCACCGCACTGACGGCGATGAACTGTGGTTCTGGCATGCCGGCGCGCCGCTGACACTGGAGGTGCGCGGCGAAGATGGTACCGTCAACGCTCAAAAGCTTGGGCTTGACCTGACAGCGGGCGAACACCCGCAGTTGCTTGCCCCGGCCAATCAGTGGCAGCGTGCCAAAAGTGACGGCGACTGGACACTGGTCAGCTGCTCGGTAAGCCCGGGCTTCCTGTTTGAGACCTTCGAATTGGAAAATGGATGACACGCGTCAATGATATCGCCGCCGACCGTGACCGGAGGGAACCATGACATTCCAGTGCCGAATCTGTGGATCGACGGACACCAATGAAACATTTGTGGCCCGTGAAATTGACATTGGAATCGGCAGCCAACACGAATATGGCCGCTGCGTCGCCTGCAACGCGATTTCAATAGTCGACATTCCCGAAGACCTGGCGCGCTATTATGCAGACGAGCAATATTATTCGCTGCTGAACAACAACGAAGGGTTGGCGGTCTCATCCGGCTGGAAGCAGTATCTGCTGCAGGGTGCCATGCTGGGGCGCGGCCCCATTTGGGCGTTTTTTGCCCGGATGATTGGCGGTTCGCCGGCATACCGACACCTCAAATTACCGATGCAAATCGCCCGTATCGCCGGCCTGAGACGGAGGGCCAGAGTCCTTGACGTCGGGTGCGGCAGCACCCACAGCTTTGATCCTTTCAGACAACTTGGTTTCGCGGCACTTGATGGATGCGATCCATTCTTGCCCGATACGTTGACCAGGGCTCATGGCACGATATATAAATCGACCATCGAAGACCTGACGTCGACCTCCCCCTACGACCTGATCCTCTTCTCCCATAGCCTGGAGCATATGGAAAATCAGGTATCCGCCCTAAAATCTGCCGTTGAGCGGCTGTCTGAAGGCGGCACCATTGTGGTCATCATACCTATGGGTGAAGGTGCGGAAATTGAAAAATATGGTGCCCATTCCACTTTGTTCGAAGCGCCGCGCCATTTTGTTCTTCATTCAAACAAGAGCATCCGTCTTCTTTTTGCGAAAGCTGGCTTGACCGTAACGAGCGAGGTCTGGAGCCAGGCCTTAAGAACGCTGTGCCGAAGTCACTATCACAAAATTCACGCAGACGAAGAAGGCCTCCGGATTCCGGATGGTTATCGCCTGACCAGGGCACTGGGCGGTGAAGTCGTAGCAGATCTGGAAAGGCTGCGACGTCAAGTTGACAATATACCCGGTCAAGCGGGCATCGCGATGTTTTGTGTCAGACCCGAAAAATGAAAACCGCTGGGGAGTTCGGGAACGACCTCTGAAATCGAGGGCGAATGGGCCCAAGCCCATGATATACAGAAAAGGCCGCTCCGGGAGATGGAGCGACCTCGCTGTCACAGGCCAGGCCTGCGGATGGTGGGCGCCGTGCATGGCGGCGACCTTCTTTGATTAGGTGGCGCGTTTCCGAAGTTCGATCGCTCCGAAAACAAAACCTGCGGCGACCACAAGACCAAACCAGAAGCGGCCGCTGGTAACGCTGTAGGTGAACGCTTCCCATTGTGCTCGACCAAAGACAAGACCCAGAACATCACGGGGGCCATCAATGTTCGGATGAACACCCTGGAAGGCAAAGTCCTGCCAGGCACCAAGCTGGATCGCAATCCACCGCGCAACTTCATAAGTCTCGAAGAACATGCCTTCTGCGGCAATAATGACCACAGGCACCAGGATGGCCCACATGAAGGGAAGCCTGCTTGCATAAGCTGAGACAAACAGCACCCAAGCGAGAGCAGGCAGCGCCCACAACGCCCAGATCACATAGTGCCCAATAGCGCTGAACCAGCTGGAAATCATCAGCCCGAGAGGCCACAGCGACATAACCGGACCGCCCTGGAACAACACCACAATGCTGAGGAAAAAGGCGATGATCAACTGTGCGGCGATCGTGACAGCCAGAAAGATCAATGGCGCGATCAGCACTGTCGTAAAGAGTTTGACCAGCACTTCCTGCCAGTCATCAACCGGCATGGACTTCCAGAACAGGATTGAGCGGTCGCGGCGTTCTTCATAGAGTGATCCCAGCAGTGAAAAGAAAATCACAAAGGGAAACGCCATCCAGGTCAGAACGCTGAGCATCCAGTATCCCACCGTAACGGCAGCTGGAAGTTCAGCACCTTCTCTTTCTTTTGCCATAGCCAGGGCATCACCGATGTTTTCGATTTCATGCCTGTCAAAATCCTCAACGAGATTGAGTTCTCCAAGCCCGGTCGCCGACAAAACCACCAACGCGATGGTAATGGCAGCAAGGATGGCCGGCACCCTGATGTAGCCGTTTTTGCCGTCCAGGATTTCCCGTTTTACAAGGGCGATATAGGTATTCATTGGCCCTCTCCTGTCATGGTCGCCACGAATATATCAGCAAGGCCCAGGCGGCGTGTTTCGCCCAGATCGGCCAGCTTTTCGCGGTCGATGTTTTTATAGATACACGTCGTTTTACCGAATGTTACTCCCTTGGAGATCGGCCCAAGTTTCTGAGCCTCTTCTTCTTTGCCGGGAGTGACCATTACTTCGATGAATTGCTGCGTAAGCTCATCCATCTCGGCTTCGAGAACGATTTCGCCGTCTTTGATGAACATCACATCGGAGAGGATATGTTCGATTTCCTCTACCTGGTGCGTGGTAACAATCACAGTACGGTTTTCATCGAAATATTCTTCGAGTAGCGCGGCGTAAAACTGCTTCCTGAACATGATGTCCAGACCAAGTGTTGGCTCATCAAGCACAAGCAGTTTAGCGTCTATCGCCATTACGACCGCCAAATGCACCTGTACGGTCATGCCTTTGGAAAGCGCGCGCACCTTGCGGTCAAGCGGCACCTTTGTGCGGCTCAAGAAGTCCATGGCTTTGTCGCGATTAAATCGGGGGTGTACCCCTTCGACATAGTCCAGCACTTCGCTGACTTTCATCCATTTTGGCAGTGTGGCAACGTCGGCAATAAAGCAGACATCCTGCATCAGTTTTCCGCGCTCACTGGATGGGTTGCAGCCCATAACCGAAAGCTCACCCTCATAGGACATGAGGCCGAGTACCGCGTTTAGCATGGTTGTTTTGCCCGCGCCGTTGGCGCCGATGACACCTAAAATACGACCAAGCGGCACCGAAAAATTCGAAGGCTTCAATGCCTGAAAGTCGCCGTAGGTTTTTGCGAGACCGCGTGCTTCGATAACTGTATCAGTCATGATCTGGCCCCCCTAGTTGGCAGAGCTGTTTTTCAACAGCGTCTCTGCGTCCAACCCAAGCCGACGGATAGTCTCCATTACCCGGGGCCACTCTTCATTTAAAAAGCGATCACGCTCTGCTTCCATAAGCTTGGAGCGCGCGCCATCCATCACGAACATTCCCAGTCCGCGTTTTTTCTCAACCAAACCGTCCATAACCAGCTCCTGATAGGCTTTTGAGGCAGTAATAGGATTTATCTGCAAATCCACAGCGACATTTCTAACTGATGGCAGGGCCTCGCCTTCACGCAAGGACCCCTCCATAATCGCTGCCACTACCTTGTCCTTCAGTTGCCGGTAGATCGGCTGGTCTTCCGTCCAATCCGGCGTCATACTTCCTCCCTCCGCTTACGCTGCAAAGCTAATGCGGTTGTTCAAGACACCACGCTGGGCAGCAGGCGCCGTAAGCACGTCGGTTTGGCGTGCTATGCGTCGACTGCGACGAACGTTCCGTTTGCTGGTTTGGTAACTGCGGGTTGTCATTTACTTTCTCCTCGCTGGCGGCTCCCTTCAGGGAGCTCTGTTGTGTGGCCTTTGTTTGGCCTTGTTATTGTTGCTGTCGTATCCCGGGCCTTTTTTGGCCTTTTTTTGGGGAGGGGACCGGCGGATTTCACATCTGACCGGTGCCCCCTCTTCTCCTCGCTGTATTGGCCGGTTGGCCGGCTCTTTTGTTATCCTCTGTCGTGCTCGGGCCGTGTTTTTATATGTTTGGCCTTGTTCCGGCTTTTCCTCGCTGAGCCCGTTATTGTTGGTCGTTTTCGACTTCTGTTCGGGCGTTCTATCGTGCCGGTGTATTAGTTATGTAGTACACCTAAGCTGTAGGCGCAAGCCCGAAAGACTCAAAAAAACTCAATTTCTTGTTAAATATCTGTTTTAAAAGGATTATAAATAGCAATACGTCACCAATTTTCATGTCGACAGGTGTTGTAGGTGGAGCAATACACCGGCAAAACCCCGCTAAAGGCCGCCAGAATCGAACGATTTCGCAGGCTGTAATGACAGATTGGGCAAATACTTTGTCTTCCTCACCTGCCCGGATCACTGGAATTTCTGTCGACGACGCCCCGCAACCCGCAGGGATCCTAATAATACCGAAACTGTCTCAGTTTGTATTAAATTGTATCGATCTATTGCTACTCTACACCGCCCCGACGTACTGCTCTGGCAAGGCGGACACAGCAATGCAGTGCCCGCGACTTTGACAATTCAAGTCGGCTTTGGGGGGCGACGTGCAATCAAAATCAACCATACTGGTCGTTGAAGACAATGCCTCCGTGCGTGACGCACTGTCAGACTATTTGAAAGCCCAGGGTTTTGCTGTTGTAACAGCAGTGGGACAATCAGATGCGCTTGCCATTCTGCGCACCAAATCACCTGACCTGGCTGTATTGGACATCGTATTGTCTGACGGCGACGGCCTATCACTTTTTCAGGAGATGCGGCGGTTCACCAAAACCCCGGTCATTTTCCTGTCCGGCCGCTCAGAAGACACCGAGCGCATTATTGGATTGGAAATTGGCGCCGATGACTATGTCACAAAACCCTTCAACCCTCGTGAACTAACCGCCCGGATTAAAGCAGTGCTGCGTCGTTCTCAAACATCGACACACTCACCAGAAGCGGTGCTTGCAGGGAATTGCCTCTATTTTGGGGGGTGTGTCTTCAATTCTTTAACACACGAGCTGGTCAATGCCCGGAGCGAGACGGTGCTGCTTAGCAAAGGCGAACGAAAACTGCTGACCGTACTCTTGCAACATCCTCATCAGGTACTCAGTCGAGATCAATTGCTTGACGTCACACAGGGCAAACGTGCCGAAGCGTTTGACCGAAGCGTCGACAACCTTGTGTCACGGCTGAGAAAGAAGCTTGAAGCAGACCCCCGGTCACCAAAATTGATCAAGACATACTGGGGCGGAGGATATGCCTTGTCCGCTGATGTCTTATCCCACCCGCCTGAAAACTAGGTGTCAAAACATACGAGTGCTGCCGCGGCGGGCCTGTGACACCGCTATCATCAAGACTTAAATAGAATCGCCAAAAAACTCACCTTTGTCCTGCACCTCTTTGGGCATGATGATCCGGATGACCGTGCCTTCGCTCGGCTCAGACAAAATGTGAAGCTTGCCTTCCATGCGTTCAACAAAACGCTGGACCAGGGACAGTCCCAACCCGGTCCCCTCATGATAGTTGGCATGTCGCCCATCGGTAAGCTGAACAAACGGCTTCAATGCCTGCTCAATTTGGTCGCCTGACATACCAATTCCATCATCGGCAATGGTGATAATCAGATTTGGGCCGCGTTCCTTGACCAGAATCTCGATTTTGCCGTCATCTTCGGTGTATTTGGCTGCATTGGAAACGAGATTGATCAAAATCTGCTTCAGCATTCGTTCATCTGCAAGGATGCTGACGTCCGGGCTATCCACGATCACCCTAAGGCGTTTGGACTGGATTTTCGGTTTATTGAAGGCAACGGCCTGCTCAATACACTTTCTCATGCCAAACTCGGAAATGATCATGTCGTATCGTTCGGCTTCCAGTTTTGAAAGATCAAGAATGTCGTTGATCAGTGAGAGCAGATGCTGGCTACTGTTGTGGATGATATCCAGATATTCGGATTCCTTTTCAGGTGACTGGAATATTTGCTGCTGGAGCATCTCTGTGAAGCCAATTACAGCATTGAGCGGCGTTCTGATCTCATGACTCATCGACGCAAGAAAAGTTGATTTGGCTTTGTTTGCGGTCTCGGCATCTTCTTTCGCCAGTGAAAGTTCATTGGTTCGTTCAGCGACCATTTTTTGCAGGTGTTCTTTTTGCTCACGCAGGCGCCTGTCATGCGCGCTTAGTTCTTCCACCATCTGAACGAACGTCTGATGCAACTGCCCAATTTCGTCACGTCGCTCAACCGCTCTCATATCCTTGCTTATCAGTCCTTCAAGGTCGCGGGCATTTTTAGTACTGCCGTCCGCATACCCTAACGCCCGTATACGCTGGGCAAGCGCAGTTACCAATTGCAAAGGCTCAAGCCAGCGATGCAATAACGCAGCCGCAATCATCATTCCAATGAACGCCACAGCAATCACAACAAAGCCTGATTGATACATGACCAATCGAGCCTGTTCCTGAATTCGCGCCATCGACATGCCGACCTGGACAACCCCTATCATTTCCTGGGTCACCTGACTGCTTTCTTCAAATCCGTCGGCTTCATCATAGTCCGCTGCAGTCAGACTGGTGGAAAATTCGCGCCAAACCGGGACAGCTACATGATACCCCTCAAAAGAGGCATTGGGATCGTCCGCTGAGCTAACGGGAGAAAAAACTGACACAATGTCGCCCGCCGCCATCGATGCCTGATGCAGTGCCAGTTCGGGCGCAGCGGCGGCACCAACCGGCGAGCTGACAATCTCCTCGCCGTTAATATCGGTCAGCGAGATGTATGCAACATCCTCTTCATCTACAAAGGGCGACATCACTTCAATAAGAACAACAACATCCTTCAGCAGCACACCAAAGGTGGAACTGTCGGAAATACTGCTGGCTATCGCTTGCGCCCGTCTTTCAAGCTCGTCGGTGAGCATGCGATTTGTGGATTGGTAAAATATGTAGCTCAGGGCAACACTGATGATAAAAACGAAAACAATAAGAAATGCTGCGGCTTGTTGCTGCATCGACAACCGCGGCGTCGGCCCGCTGCCTTTTTTGGTATCTTTCAGCTGGTAATCCGCAGGCGAAGGAGGATTGGCGCTGTCCTGCCGGTCACTCATTTTGGCGCCTCGAATGAAGCAGCCGCCAATGGTCGTCCCATGCGATTAAGCTGTTCCAGCACCCTGGGGTTTGTATGAACATGATAGTCGGTATCGCGGGTCGGCCTGATCTCGATTTGCCCTCCCGACAAAAATACTTCGACAGATGTCCCCAATAGTCGACCAAATGCTTCTGGTCGTGGCACTAGCGCCGCCGCCAGACCCATATCAACCAGGGAGCGGGAATAGGCAACAGTATGTCGCCCATTTTCCAGTGTATGTCGAAGAACGAACTTGATGCTGTCATTGTTGACAACCATTTGGTCCCGGACAAGGATCAGCGCATCATTCATCTGAACCGCTGTACGCAAGGCACTGGGTAATTCTTTTCTGTCATTGATCCGGTAGATGTTGAGGTCCGGTATCTGCTCGGCACTTCCGGCTGATCCGTTGAAGTCTGCCCCTTCTCCAACAACAATTCCGGCCGATTTGAAACCAGGCAGCAACTGTCGCAGCAGGTTAATTTGTGCTGCAAGGGGCGCATCGGTTGGCAATCCGAATATGCGATCAGAATTCCGGTATTGTTCGATTGGCCGCCCGACAAAGGTGTAAAGGACCGGAGTAGCCTCGAGCCTGTCTGCAACAACCCGTGTCGCCGGGCGACCCAGAGTCACGACAAGAGACAAGCGACCGGCTTTTTCTTCGACAGCAAGCTCCTCGGCAATCCGTTTGGCAGACCGCAAATTACCATTCATCTGTCGATACTTAAGCTCTCCACAACTTCCGCAGGCATCCGCTAATGCTTGCCCGAGCTGACGGGTGGCAGCACGATCGATTGTGTCTACAACATAGATATCGGAGGCCAGCGCATTGGGAGCAATAATCATTGCGAACGCAACCGCCGCAATAGCGCCCAAGACATGACATGTCCACAGACAGTCGCCAAACCGGAAAAACAATTCTTTTAATCGAGTATATTGCTGCATGATCATACTCAAAACTGGAACTGCAAACCAAAAACATGCTGGGCATCTGGCCGCAGCCCGGCTTCGTTCAATGGCAGAAGAATACTATAATAAAGGTTAAAGGCGCGTTTGAAATTGAGCTTCATGCCGAAACTCACATCATACTGGTTGTCTCCCATGCCGTCTTTGTTTGATGTGACATTCTTCCCGAGGAAATCCGCCCCGACTGCCAACGCAGCATCCGCGTCCGTCCAATCGACTATGAAGGAACCACCGACTGCATAGTCAATCATCTGCTCGTTCAGGATGCCTGAATTGAACCCATACGCCACATTGAGATGCGGGCGGAAAGTACCCACGCCCAAATCATAATCCCGCGACGCAATAAATCTGGGTTTGATGCCAACACGCGGAAGACCCTGCAGGTCTCTGGTTTTACCGGTCGGCAGACGTAGTTCAACACCGGTATTTAAGTTCCAGCCGTCGTCACGGTGCGGCACAAGAGCATAATTCATCCGCAAAACAGTGTCGCCGATTCCTGTTTTACGCCCACGAACCGCGTCGAGCGGGTTGTCACCGTCTCCGCCAAACAGATGAACACTCGCGGGGAAAAACTGTCGCGTAGGGTTCTCGATAATGGAGGCTGTGGATGTAACCGCGACCTCCGTTTGCAGAAGAGGCAGGAATAGGCTAAAATCCATTCGGTCCGTCAGCCCATACGCCCCGGTCAGCGCAAACATCTCTTCTTCGATATCAAGATCAATAGACAGGCGGATCACATCGCGCTCAAACGCATAACAGGCACCTGGTGGTCCCCCTATGCATGGCAGATCCGGCCCATTGTCTCCAAGATCCATATGCGCAAGATCGACAGAAAGTGCGTTGAGAGGCTGACCACCCAGCTCATCAAAATTACGCACTGAATAGGCAAGCCCCAGATGAAATTCTCCGGCACCAACCGTTTCCGCATCAAAGGCGAAAGCAGACGCACCGATTTCTGTTATGGGTACAAATTCATCAAGAACAGCATCATATTTAAACCGAACACCGATCTGCGGGTTCAAAACTGGAAAAGAGAGATCGCGAACACCGAGGGATAGTTGATTAAACTGTACCAGTGAGTCCCCGGTAAAATGTGCGGCGTGACTGAACACCTCGCTCCCCTGCAAGCGAATGCCATCTCCACCATACAGATTGGCAATAACGTCAGTCAGGTTGCCTGAAAAACTCCTGAAGTCTGCAGGACTATCCGCAGTCTGCGCGTGCACAGCGCTCGCCATCAAGGTTGATACCGCAACTACTGACCCGGTCAGGGCTGGCGTTAATAAAGGTCTATTTCTCATAGATCTATTACTGACTCCCCAAACCAGCCTAACACAAGGTCAGCGACAGACAAAATAGCAGGTGGAAGCTTTTCCGTTTTGCCAAACTAACGTGGCATACGTGCGTCAGGTTCGCGACTGACATACCTATTCACTTGCCTCTTCATCGCCATCTGATGGCGTCTCAGCGTCGTCTGCTTTGCCCGTTAGGGAACGCCACGTCCCTGCCAAAAACTCGGCCAACGGACTTTTCTTACGTTTTTTGGCGTCTTCCGAGGTTTCTTCCCCTTCAGGGCCAGCAGCGGGTGCGATCTCGTCAAGGGACATGCCAAGAGAAAAATCAGCGGCAAATACGTCACCAGCTTCGTTCGACTGAGCAATCGCATCCTTGGGCGACGAGGAACCTTGCGGCTGGTCCGGTACAGCCACCGCATTGTCGGGTGCCTCTACCGCTGTCGCCGGCTGAGGTTCGGGCTCAGGCTCAGGTTCGGGCTCAGGCTCAGGTTCGGGCTCAGGCTCAGGTTCGGGCTCAGGCTCAGGTTCCGGCTCAGGCTCGGGCTCGGGCTCAGGTTCTGGCTCGGGCTCAGGTTCTGGCTCAGGCTCGGGCTCAGGTTCTGGCTCGGGCTCGGGTTCCGGCTCAGGCTCGGGAGCTGGCTCCGGTGTTGGCTCAGGTGCCTCAACGGTTTGCCCGTTCACATCGACATCTGCCGTACCGGTTGCCGTCACATTGTTGGCATCCACGGTGCCCGATACAGTTGCTGCGGCTTCGGCTTCGACCGTCAAGCTGTCCGCGTTCACTTCAACATCCACAGTATCACCCGAAACGGTTGCTGAATTATCTGCGTTAACCGTAGCCTGAACGTTGCTACCTGCTTGAACAGATACATTGCTGCCTGACACGGTACCGTTAACATTTGAACCGGCAGATACATTGGCATTACCCCCGGATGCCTGAACAGTGGAATTCACCGATCCGCCGGTGGCTGCTACGTTGACGTTTGTGCCCGAGACATTACCCGTCACATCTGATCCTGCCGTCACGCCCGCCGTACCGTTGGCTGCTGCGACGGTTCCGGATATATTTGTGCCGGCCGTGACCGATGCATCACCAGCTGTAGCAGTTACAGGTGCGGACACCTCGCCTGCGGTGGCTGCAACTGTCGCGCTGGCCGCTTCAACGGTGCCCGTGACATTATTCCCGGCTGTCACACCTGCGGCACCATTTGGAGCTTGGACAGTCCCCGATACATTTGTACCTGCCGTTACAGTAGCGTTACCACTTGTTGCCGTCACCGGTGCAGATACCTCACCTGACGTGGCCTGCACTGTTACGACTGGTGCCTGAACCGAACCTGTCACATTGGTTTGGGCTGTTACTTGGGCAGTGCCACTGGTAGAGCTAACCGCTGCCTCAACCGCGCCCGCAGTTGCATTTACAGTAACGTCGCCGTTCGCCGTGACCCGCCCTCTTACGTTCGCGCCAGTTACGCTGGCCCGACCTGAGGCGTTCAGGGTATTGTCGCCAAGGGACGCATCGCCTGTTACCGTCGCATCCATGTTAACCACATAGGTGGTGCCAGCCGACCCATCATAGGTATTGGCCGTTACCGTCAGGTCACCAATGCGAAGATCAGCTGCGCCAATATTGGTGTGGGTTATGTTGCCGGTGCCTGCGTTCAAGGTCAGGTCTTCTGCTCCAGCGGTTGTTCCAGCAATTGCACTATTGAATGTAATGTTGCCATTGGTGGCGCTGGTGTTTACCTCCGTATCTGCCATCAACACCACAGGACCGGTTGCTGTAAAACTACCGAGAACGTATGTGCCGGACAGGTTGATCGCGCTTGCACTGATCGACAAACCATGCGTCGAGGAAAGTGCCGGCAGCGTGAGTGAACCACCAACAGTAAGCGCCAAGTCGTCTGACAGGTTAAAACCGCCGGGCAGGCTGAATGAATCTGAATTCAGGATGCCTTGCAAATTAGGGATTATGCCAGTGTTGGCCGTGACATCATTGACTGTTGCACCGTTGAAAACGAAATTGTGAATGCCGTCAAATGTCAGGTTTTCATCATGGTCTCCGCTCACAATCAGCGTGCCGCCAGTCACCGCGGCACCGGCACCGTCTGCAATGGTGCCAAGAGGCTGGCGCGCATTGCCCAGGCCGTTACCCAGGTCAAAATCATCGGTTGCGGTAAATGAAGATCCTGCGGATACATAAACGTGAGAGCGATTACCTACATCAGTTGCGATGCCGAGCAGCCCGTTGGAGCCGTAGCGACGATCAAGCACCGACAGGCCACCATTGGCAGCAGAGAGCGCCATGATGTCGGCGCCATAGGTTGCTTCGCTGACGGTCGGAGATGTGGTGTAAGCACCGTCTGTTACACCGGTCAGGAAGACAATTCCCCATTCATTTCCTTCGGTTGACTCTGCGTTGCCACTGATGGCGGCATTATCCGTGCGCACCAAAATAGCGCCTTTGGTGTTATCGATCACATTGCCGCTAACAGTGCCTTGGCTGCCATTGCTCAATGAAATACCGGTTCGCACATCTGTGATGGTATTGCCGGTGATCGAAAAGCCCTGGGCGGCACCAGTGGTGACAATGCCAAATGTGCTGGCAGCAGCATCCCAATCAACACTGGCAAAATTGTCACTGAATGGTCCCGTGATGGACATGCCGGAAACGGTGACATTGTCACCCGAAACAGAAATCCCGGTCTCGCCCTCCGCGATCGTCAGGTTGGCACCGCTGTCACCCGCCAGCGTTACACCGTCTGTCGCAAGGCTGAGATTTTCATCATAAGTGCCCGAGCGCACGGATACCGTGCTACCGTCGACAGCCTGATTGAGCGCGGCCTGAATGCTCATGGCTGTGCCACCTGTGGCGGTGCCGACCACAAAGTTATTGTTTGCGGCGGTCCCTTCCCATCCCCGGATGTAACTGTCCTGAGGGTTATCAAGAAGTGTTGCAAAGTCGATCGCGCCCTGCTCGGAGGCCTGGTAGAACACAAACTGTTCACTATCCGACTGTGGTGTGGACAAGGCGGTCCTGAAGGTGCTGTTTTCAACCGTATGCGTATAACCGGTCAAATTCAGCGTACCGAAGTCGAGAGTATCGGACGAATCCTGCGAATACAGGCCATTTGCCTCACCGCTTGTGATATTGGCGGCATTAATATTGATATTCGACGTTTGCTGATCATAGCTGCGATTAGCCTGATAAATGGCGATACCACCCCACGCATTCCCCAGTGTTTGAACGCCGGTCAAAGTGACATTTGAGCTATCAGTGATCTGAATACCAGCGCCTTGCGTCTCAACAGTATCATCATCAAGGCTGCGGCCATCTGCCGTCACATTGGTGATTGTTGCGCCCTGCACGCCGTTTAGATCCAGCTCGGCACGGCCGGACCCTCTGATGGTAACGTCGGAAATACTGAAATTGAGCAGGCGGTCACTGCTGTCGCCTGTATCAGGGTCAACTTTGATACCGTATGTCCCGCCATTGCTGTCCGCCGGGCCATACAGGGTGAACTCGCTCATGGTCACATTGTCGGCTTCCACATGCAGTCCGTAACTGCTGGCAGCAGACCCGTTGATAATGGTGCCCGCTTCGCTTTGGCCCGCAAGAGTGATGCTCTTGTTAATGTTCAGTGTAGATGCCAGTGCGTATGTACCGTTACCCATCAGGACGGTATCACCAGCATCAGCAAAGCCGATCCCGGCAGCAATGTTGCCGCCCGAGTTGAGGAACACATACCCGTCACGCAGGAAAGCAAAGCCCGAATATCCTCCACTGCCGTCAACGCCGTGCCCGATCAACGCTTCAACTGCAAGCAACTGATCGAGCGTCATGCTCGCGACACTAACGCCGCCGAAGGTGTTGCCGCTAACATCAAATGCAGCATCATTTCCGGTGTAAAGCCCCAAATGCATGGTGTTTCCGGTAAAATCGTTACCTGAAATGGTTGCGGTTTCAGCGACCGAGCCTGGCCCCAGACCAAGGCCTTCAAATAAATTGCTGGTAAAGTTGTTGCCGGTAATCACCGTGGCATCAGGGCCATCGACAGACATGCCGACATAGTTGCCATCAAAATTGTTATTCAGCACCTGCGCGCCGGTTGCGCCAGGGTTGAGGTATATTCCCGTTGCCCAGCCGGAGAAGCTGTTGTTCTGGATTATGAGATTGGTTTGACCGCCATTGGATGTCGTCACAATGCCTCTGAAGGTGTCGCCGTCAACCGTTCCCGAGCGCGTGAAAATAGTGTTTTGAATGGTCACGTCCGTTGCACCTGTACCGATAAACAGGCCTGTGTTCTCGGTCGTGGCTGATGACCCTTCGGCGATTGTCAGTCCGTCAACCACGGCACCATCCGCGTCGCCGGTCACATTGATGCTCCCGGTCAGAATGGCCTCACCGCCACTACGTCCGGCCGCGGCCACACCAGCTTGTGCACCTGACAGGGTGATGTTTGCAGTCGCCAGCGCGACATCCTCCGAATAGGAACCTGCGGCGATGGTTACAATTCCATCAGTCCCAACGTTATCCACTCCATCCTGGATTGACGACCAAATGGCATTTCCGTCCAATACGGTAACCGCGGCATCAAATGTATTATTGGCCATGGTATCAGACAGGGTCGCGGCACCATTTTTGTCGATGAGCTGCGCTTCATTGCCCGAGAAAACATTGCCACTAACGGTTACATTGGTAGGGTCCTGGTCTTTGCCCACACGAACCCCGTAGGTCGTATTACCATCGCTGTCGGTGCCATTGTTTTGAATTGTGTTGCCGGTGATGCTGACGTTGTTGACGTCAAAGTCCACGAAAATGGCGCCGTTTGAGCTCGTGCTACCGCTGACAGTGTTGCCGCTGACGGTCACATCGCTCATGTAAATTGTGATTCCATCGCCTGCAGTATTTGCAACGATATTGTCAGTGACGTTGCCACCTGCAAGAGCGCTGTCCGTCCCGCTTTTGTTGCCAATCTTGATCCCGTCATTCACAGAAACATCGTGAACATAGTTGCCTTGCACGGTGCTGCCCGTCGACGCTTCATTGATATAGATGGCGGCATTTGTAGAGGCACTGTCGTGCACTTCGTTGAAGCGAACAATCCCGTCAGTTACCGTGGCAAAGTTAATGCCATCTCCCGCAACATCGTAAATACGGTTGTATTCAATAACGGGACTTGCAGCGTTCCTGATCTGGATACCTTCATCGCCAGACGACCCATGGATCAAATTGTGGCTGATAAGTAGATTGTTGACGGCAACATCGGTTTCAACCAGGTCACCGGTACCATTACGGATTTCGAACCCGCTCACGGTCACATTATCAGCGGCAACCCGCACGATGGTATCAAGGCTGCCACCACCATCAATAATAGTCTCGCTGCTGCTGCCAGCGGTTCGCGCGCCGGCACTTGACCTGGGGTCAACCCCACTTTGAGCCCCGATAAGCGAAACGGATTTATCAATCTCAATCGTTTGAGTGATTGCGTATGTGCCCGCTCCCACCATGACGTTGTCGCCCGAATTGGCACGCTGAAGGCCCAGGTCAATACTGCCGCCGTTCGTGACAAAAACATGTCCATCACGCAGGTGCGCAACGCCCGAGTAGCCATCGGCGGCGCGGATACCATCACCGATCTTTTCCGCAACAGCCAACAGTTCGATCGCTGTCATACCGCTCGCTAAAACGCCGCCAAAACGATTGCTGCTGAAATCAATTGTCGTGGCATCGCCAAGATACATACCAACATGCATGGTATTGCTGTCGGCGAAATCATTATCGGATACCGTCGCGGACAGGGTGCTTGGCGCGCTTGTGGACCCGCCGGTCCATGGCCCTAGCCCCAGGCCCTCGAACCCACTGTTGGCAAAAGAATTTCCGGTGATTGTTACACCGTTTGGTCCGTCAACGGACATGCCGACAAAGTTGCCATCGAATGCATTGCCTGTAACCGTCGCGTTCGTCGCACCGGGATTAAGATAGATACCCGTGGCCCAACCCATGAAACTGTTGTTGGTGATGACAAGGCCGTTTTGGCCCCCGCCACTCGCATTGAGAATACCCCGGTACCCATCACCGTTGCTGCTGCCGTTGCGCACAAAAGCCGTATTCTGGATGGTTACACCTTCCGCGCCGCTATCAAGATAGATCCCTGCCCTGCTGCCGCTGATGGTCGATCCGTCAGCGATCGAGAGGCCGTCGACAACCGCGCTGTCGGCAGCACCGGTGATATGGATGCTGGTAATTTGCGTTTCACTGCCACTGCGCCCGGCTGCTGCAGTGCCTGCCTGCGCTCCGGAGAGCGTAATACCTGCAGTCGCCAGAACCACATTCTCATTGTAGGTACCGGCAGCGACGTCCACGGTTGCACCGCCAGCGGCAAGGTCAATACCGGTCTGAACCGATGTGCCACTCGCCACATTTACAAGACTGCCTTGTCCGGAGAGCGACTGGTTTGATCCCAGTGCAATACCGGCGTTGAGATTGATCGTCAGCGCACCGTCTCCGTTTTCATCAACGAAACTCAGTGAAGTCGAGCTGGTTTGGCTGCTGCTATCAATAGCGGCGTTTACATTTATGGTCTCGGACGCGGAAAGCTCCACATTGGTGGTCTCAAGCTGGGTTACAATTGTTCCGGCTTCGACGTCAGAATCGCCGGTTGCTGTTTCGACAACATTCAGGATTACCGGGTCCAAGGACCACATACCAAACTCACCAAACGCTGCGCTGGTATCCACGCGCGCGGTTTCGCCGATCATCAGGCTAGCACCTGAAGTCTCGATAAAACCGCCGTCCCCTCCGGCGCGCCCCCCAAGAGCGCTGGCAGAAGATGTATATGCGAGGCTTTCCGAACCGATGATGCGAATGTCACCGCCATTACCCATTTCCGCGGCATTTGCTGAATAGAGAGCCGATTCAGAGCTTGTGATGGAACCACCAGTAACCAGAATTGTACCACCGTCACCCGAGGCTTCGCTCTGGTCAGCAATCAAATGGCCGGTAACCGTTACATCACCGCTGTCTGCTCCCTGAATGATGATCCTGCCATCGATTTCTGCGACAGAACGGGCCTCAATAATGCCGGACATATTCACGACATTTTCCACAACACCGGCCGCCGAACGCGCGTCAATGGTTACAAGCCCGCCGTCGGCAAAAATGTTCCCTGCCTGCTCGACAAATCGGCTACTGCCAGTTCCCTCCGGCTGGCCAGCCTCTTCAAACTCGTCACCAACGGCAAGCTGAATCAGGTCATCGCCGTAAAGGTCGAGAGTAAACCTTGTCCCAGAGGCCAGCGCCACCTGCCCCAGCCGCGCCGTAATAGTGCCCCTGTTTTCCACGCCTGGTGCCACCAAGGCTACGAGACCATGGTCGCGCGCCGTGATACTGCCAGCATTCACGATGTGACCGGCCTCTGGTGAGGTCTGACTGAAGACCATGTTACCTGACATGAAATCAGAATCGGCAATATCGGATGTGGTCGCGACAAGCCCGGCCACGTCCACCCGCGCGTTCGCGCCAAAGAGAATGCCATTGGGGTTGATGATCAACACCCGGCCATTCGCATTCAACTGACCCAGAATTTCAGAGCCATAGTCTCCGATCACTCGGTTGAGCGTTATAGAACTTGATGACGGCTGGAAAAACGACACGCTTTCTTGCTCGCCGATGGAGAAATCCCGCCAGTTAATGATGGCACGGTCACTATCCTGATGAACATTTGTCTGAAGGCTGTCCGGGCGGGCAATGGTCGCATCACCAGCGACAACAACACCGTCACGGGGGCCGGCGTATGCGGGCGCGACAGGAGCGACTGCCAGCATGCCAACCAAAACCATCCGGCCTGCCAAAGACGTGCTGCCCATCAAGCGGCGGCGTAGCTTGTGTGAAGCTGTTGTCGCATTGAAATGACTTGGCTTTGCAGAATTTCTTTGGGAAGGGGACATGGGTGAACCAATCATTGTAGAATCCTCAAAACCTTAGGCTGATACCAGCAAATCCGCGGACAGAATTGCCCCATCGCGCTTCAAAATCGGGTGTTTTTTCATAGGGAACAGCGAGCTCTACATAGGCAGAGATATTGTCATTCAACGTGAGGCGCACACCGCCACCAGCGGAACCAAGGTCAACAGACTGATAGCTGCCAGATTGCCGGTTCCAGACAATTCCATAGTCGCCGAACACATACAGTTGATACTGCTTGAGCCATGGTGCGCTTGTCTCGCCGTCGTACCGGAGCTCGGCCCGTGCTGCGACGCCGCGATCCCCGGAAATTTCTGACGGGTCAAATGCCCGGCCAAACTGACCACCGCCAAGCGCAAATTCCTCCGCAGCAACCAAGCCGTCGCTTGTGAACTGGCCTGCTGCATCCAGGAGCAGACTGACCTTGGGCACAATGCGCTGAAGCCGGGTTACAGAGCCGGTCACCTTCAAAAAATTGGTTTCCGCATCTGCTCGCGACTGGAACGGATCCCGGGTTCGGGTCGCGTTCAAAATATCCAGCCCACCCGAGACTTCTACATCCAGCAGGTTTATTCCATTAAACCGGTCTACAAAGTCGTATGAAGCGCCCAGACGGGCAACACGAATGCGATCTTCGCTGAAAGCTTCGGACAGGATGTCGGTTTCCGTGTTTCGAATGTCCAGCATGCCGCGTACGTAAAGGCTGCGTGCACGAGAGCGGATGATAGGATGCTGCAACATCACGCGGCCAAAAATCGAATCCGCCTCGATCTCCAGATCCCGGAGTGAACTGCCCGGCTTGGAGAAAGTACGACGGCCGACAAGCTGGAGAGTTGTGCCTTCACTGCCCAGCACCTGCAGGTGAGACACTTCAAACAGCTTGAATTCAGAGATTTGCGCAGCGCCGATTGCCCGCACACCTGTGCGCGATCCACCGCCCAACAAGCCATTGACAAAGCCACCAATCTGGCCCTGAACCGGCCCGTTGAAGCGCGACCCCCGGTTATTGACCGAAGAAAAGAATTGCGTCTTTTTCTGGTCGACGACAATGGTGAGGTCCGTTGCGCCGGGCTGCTCGGACGCCTGAAGAACCGCGCTTGCAACAACGCCTGGAATATCGTTGGCAAGCAGCATGTATCTCTCGAGGTCCTTGGCAAGCAGCGGTCTTGATTGCGTTATCTTGTCACCAAGACTGGCAAGCTTTGAGGCCGCCATCATAATGTCACCTTCGATGGTGACCTTGTGGATATATCCCTCAACGGCCGCCAGTGTTACGGCACCATCCATAACTTCCTGAGCAGGCACACTGACACGGGACAAGATGTAGCCACGGTTGCGGTAGTGCGCAGACAGGCTGGCTGCCACTTCAAATAACTGGGCAACCGAGATCTCGGTATCGATCAACTCCTGGTAAAATGACTGGAGTTCTGCATCGTCGAACACCGAAACGCCTGTGATGTTAAGGCTTTTGAGAACGAACCGGATATCGTCTGACGGCGCGATTTGCTGATCTTCCGTAGACCTGTCCCTGATGATGAAGCTTGATTGCGGCAACTTGCGCTCTTCAAACTGGTTTTCCAGCTGTGACGGGTCCGGCAATACCGGAGGTTGTTGTGCTGAGGCAGCCTGGGCATCTATCAGGCAAAGCATGATTGTCGCGACAGCAAGCAATGCAATCGTGCATGCGCGCCAGATTCGGTTGGTATTTCTGCACACACGATACGAGCGATAACCGTCCGTAGGCACAAATGTCCACATCATGTCGGAATGATCTACTTTCACGATAATCCCCAATCGTCGCTTACTTAAGACAATGTGAAAGAAACCGATGACAAACTGTCATTGGAGTCTCTTTCGGTCGCATTGAGGGGTGAAATACCACGCGAGGAAGTGCAGAGTTTGCCAACCTTGTAAAAAATTGTCGTAAAATGTATCAGCTATATGGCAACATCAGGAATTGTCTGGCATCCAGATACCAGAGATTTTAAGCTACTAAGAGGTGGGTTTAGATTGCTGCTCTGTCCCGGGGGGGAGTAACCAGCAATTGTTTGAATTGGGGAATAAATCTTGTCAGACCTCAAACATATTCTTGTCGTGGATGACGAAGAAGACATCCGTGAACCAATCGGCGTGTACCTCGAGTCCGAAGGTTACCGCGTCACGCTGGCCAGCAACGCTGCAGACGCTATGGCCTGCGTTGACGAGGGAGACTGCGACATGGCAGTCTTGGACGTCATGATTGGGGAAGATGACGGCTTCACCCTTTGCAGGGACATTCGCCGCGTATCCGAAATGCCTGTCATCTTTCTGTCAGGACGCAGCGAAGACACCGAACGCATTATCGGTCTGGAACTGGGTGCCGACGACTATGTGGTAAAGCCATTTAATCCACGTGAACTGTTGGCAAGGATTCGTTCGGTATTGAGGCGGTCTAAAGGCCCGGTCGAGACTAAAGAAACCCAGCCGGCGAGCCAGCCTACCTTTGGCGGATGGACACTCGACGTATCCAATCAGGAACTCGTTTCCAGTCAAGGCTCTACACAATCCCTGAGCACCGGCGAAGCCCGTTTGCTGCAGGTGTTTTTAAACCATCCAAACGTCGTTCTAACGCGAGACCAGCTTCTGGAATTGTCGCAAGGTCGGCAGGCCAATGCTTTTGACAGAAGCATCGACAACTATGTCAGCCGAATTCGGAAAAAAATCGAGGAAGATCCTGGCAAACCGCGCCTGCTGAAAACCTACTGGGGTGGCGGCTATGCCCTGAGCTGCGATGAGGAGTGACAAACAGCCTCGGTTCAGTTCGCGCCTTTGCGCACGCTGATCTGCAGGACTAGGTTCGCAACCTCCTCCGGAATGAACGGCTTGCCCAGATAGGGACGGTTGCAGGTATCAAGAAATGCTTTGGTCTGATCCGACAGATCATTTCCCGTAATAAAGGCGATGTGGTCGACCATATCGGGATGACCTTGCTGGATTGCGGCAAACAGCTGCTCGCCGTCCATCTCCGGCATACGAATATCGCTCAGCATGCCATCAAATTTCCTGTCACCCAGGGCGTTCAGGGCTTCCTCTCCGGAATTCACTGCTAAAACGTCATGCCCCTGCAATCGCAAAATGTCCTCAAGAGCCGAAAGAACATCCGGCTCATCGTCAACAATGAGGATCTGCTGTTTCACGTCCTTGGAAACGTCATCTATTCCGTGCTCATCCCTGGAAAGTATTCGCCCGACATGGGGCACAGAGACCCGGAAGTGGCCTCCACTGCCGCCGTTCTGGACAAGATCAATAACGCCGCCGTGGGACTTCACAATACCGCGCACCAGTGACAGTCCCATTCCCGTGCCTTCGCCCACTTTCTTGGTCGTGAAGAACGGGTCAAATATATTGTCTCTGATATTTTCCGGCACGCCCTCGCCATTATCGATGACATGGAGTTCGACCCTGTCTCCCGCCTTGTTCAGACCCATTTGCACCCTTACTTCCCGAGGGTCTTCCCGATTGATAAGTGCTTGTCTGGCGTTGATAATAAGATTGAGCGCAACCTGTGCAAACTGGTCGGGGTCACCCTTTATCGCAGGCAGGTTTTCGGGTATTTCGACCTTGAGTTCGATCCTGTCCTCCTGCAGACCAAACTGTGAAAGGTCAATCGCCTGACGGACGCAACCAACAGCATCGAACTCCACTTTTTCGCCAGGACTTTTGCGCGCCATATCAAGGAATGACCGAATAATTTTCGCGCATCTGTCTGCTGCGTCGGTAATCTTCTGTATCCGCGCCTGAACGGCCTCATCCTCTGTTGTGAGGGCAAGAACATGGGAATTGGCCACGACCACAGTCAGCGGGTTGTTCAATTCGTGGGCCACACCTGCGAGCAAGGTGCCAAGCGCATTCAGTTTTTCACTCTGGAACAATGCTTCCCGCTGGTGTTCGAGCTCGGACTGGAGCTCCTTGATGTTTGAGATATCGATAAAACTGATCACCTGAGCTTCATGCCCGGCATAGGCAATATTGTGTGCTGAAAACAGGGTCGGGAAGGGCTCACCGGATATTCGTTTCAGTGTAATTTCCTGAAACGGCTCGGCTTGTCCGTCTTCGATATCCTGAACGCTGCCGCCAAGTTGATGTAGGTCCCCAAGGAACGTTTGGGCTTCGCTTTCAAGGACTTCAGATTCCTGCCCCCCAAGCGCTTCAATTGCCGCAGCACTGGCAAAGAGTATTTTCCCGTCCTCAACCCGGACCAGCATAACGGGGAACGGCTGGCCACCCAGAATCTGCCGCAGTTGAGCCTCGTTCTTCTCAAGGTCAATTTCGAGCAGCCGCCTGTTGGTGACATCGTTTGCGATCGTGACAAAACCCTCGTTTTGGACGGGGCGGATCGAGAGGTCCATCCAGTTGCCATCATCAAGTTGCGCTGTCGTGCTGCGCTGCACGCCTTCCCCGATAGCATCCATCCAGTCATGCAACCACTCACTGCGCTCCACCAGACTTGCATTTTTGGAAACCTTCAACCGCCTGATAAGTGTGGATACAAGCGTTGACATCGGTTGCCTCGAAATCCAGTCCGGCTCATGCTGCAAAAGCTTCGAATAGGATGTATTGCAGGCGACAAGCTGGTGATCCTGATCAAACAAGGCAAAACCGATTGGCATGGCACTGATGGCAGATTCGAGGCGTGCACGCGCCCTGTAGAGTTGCGTTACATCACGCGCCACCAGTATCTGGCCACCGGCACGCAGATAACCACAATCGACAATAAAGCTCCTGTCGTCATTTGTCACAACATTGAGCCGGGTTCCGGTGGTCAGGGCTTGCCACAGTTTTTGTACGACATCTTCACTGGAACGAACTCTAGCGCCGTCGATAAAAGCAAATTTTTCACGGTACAGATCGATAATTTCAACCGTACGCTTGCCAAGCAGAACATTCTTGTCCTTCTCGAGAAATTCTGCGAGTGCGTCGTTGCAGGTCAGGAAGGTTCCATTCCCGTCGTCAATCGCGATCAAGTCCGGCATGGCTTCAATTGCATCCTGAACCGTACCCCAGCTTCTTTCGGCTTCTTCCTGGCGTTTCTGCTTCTGGTATTCGGCCAAAACCTCTGCCTTGGTCGATATATCGGAAGCGATGAGCGACAGCGCGAACATACCCAGGAGTGTGAAGAATGTTGGCAACGTGAGGAACGCGACGGTGACATAAAGCCGTTCCACCTCGGGGTCCGGTGTTGCACCCTGGCTCAAGGCGATGGACCCGACAAACATCTGTGAGATGGCAAACATGACCAGACAGACAATGACGGCCCATTCCACAAGCCGTTTTTTCCGCGGCTCGTCATACAGGATCCACATGCTCCAGAAGCTGCTGGCAACAATGACAAACGGCAATAGTGCTGCCCTGAGCCCCTCGTGCGGCTGAACATACAGGAACCATACTGCACCGCCCCAGGTCGCCAGAATGAAACCGGTTATGAGCGGCACATTTACCGTACGCTGGGCCCGCTGCAAATATCCCACAACCGACAGGAAGGTGGTCGCAGGCCCAAGGAAAGTCAGAGTGAGATTGTGAAAAATCTGGCTCGGGACATAGTCAAGGGCATTGGCGAGATTGAGGCCCCATTGTGCTGCGGACATCCCGAACATCACAGACCAGGTCAGGGCATGGGGCATACGGCCGAAAGTACGCCAAGCGAAGAAAAAAATCGCACTCAGCGCCGTGCTAATAAAAATCAGCGTCAATATGGCGAATGGCAGTTGTTCCAATGACTTAACCTCATGCCTGCCGCATCAGGCGCTTAAATTGCCCGGTTCTACGACAGCCCGCCCGATCCTCTGTATCGCCCTTTGTCACCTGACCCGATACGAGAGCCTTTATTCTATAGTCCCGCCGAGACTAGAAAGGCGCCCGCCGATCTTCAAGCGCCTGCGACACTATCAATACACATTGATACAATTTAATACATTTTCCGACGCTGCACGGAAGAATATTTTACGACTGCGATCAGGAAACTGGGTAGGCTATCGCTGGATAAAAGCAGTCAGAAGTTTTGTTCCAGAACGGCTTGAGACCAATTCGTCTCCCCCTCGCATCATCAGCCGAAGCCGCCTGTCACCTTCGGGCTTCAGAAATCGAATGTGTTGCAAATTGACGAGCAACGATCGGTGCACGCGGACAAATTGCTGGCCACCCAACTCTTGTTCAAGGTCCGACAGATTGCTTGAAATCAGGCGGCTGGAGCCCGGTCCACATACAGACACATAGTCGCCTTCCGCCCGGAAGTAGTCGATTTCACTCAAACTCATCGGAAACACCTGCTTTCCAACGCGGACCATCATGGTCCGGGCTTCATCAAATTTACCTGGCTCAGAAGCGGCGGTGCGCGCCTTTAACTTTTCTATCGCCGCTTCAAAACGAATTCTGCCAAAAGGCTTCAATAGGTAGTCAACCGCGTTTATTTCGAACGCATCAACGGCAAAATCCCGATGGGCAGTCGTAAATATCACGTGGGGGATGAAAGGACCCCGTTGCAACACATCGAAGCCTGACCCTCCGGGGATTTTGACGTCCAGAAAAAGAACATCAGGTTGGGTACTGCAAGCTGCCCGAACAGCCGAACTTACGCTGTCTGCCACACCAACTCGCTCGAGCCAGGGAACATTGTCCACCATGTCAGCTAGAGCCTCGCGGGAAATCGCTTCATCTTCGACGATAAGTGTCTTCATACCCATTTTACGAGCTGCTCCAGAACGGCAGTGACATACGAACCTGAAACCCGTCTTCCATCAGATACTCGAACGACAGAGTTGCATCGCTGCCAAATGCTTTTTCAAGACGCGCCTTGACAGAGGAAAGTCCGATGCCCGGATTAACCGTGTTGGTAACAGCTGGGGTGGCAATTTCATTTTTGATAAGGACCTCAACTCTGCCCGGCAATTTTTGGATAACTATGCTGACCTGAGAGCCATTTTCGCTGACGGCTGCTCCATGGACAATGGCATTTTCAAGCAGCGGTTGCAGGACAAGCGGAGGAATGAGGCCGTCAAGCGCATCTTTGTCAATGTCCTGTTGTACTCTCAGGCGGGAGCCCAGTCTCAGATGCTCCAGGCTCAAATATTTTTCCGCGGCCCACCACTCTTCGCCAATGCTGACCAGCCAGTTTTTGCTACTGCCTTGCTCCCTGAATGCGGTGGCCGACCGGGGCGGCGCCAGGGCATAGCGAACCAGATCTGAAAAAACCTCAAGAGCAGCCTCCGCCTTACTTGCATCCCGCCGGAACAGCATGGAAATTGTATGCAGCGTATTGAACATGAAGTGGGGATTTAACTGGGCTCTCAAGGCTCGCATCTCGGCTCGCTCGCGCTCTGTTTCGGCAGCCCCAATAACACGCATGGCATACACGCCGGTGATCATTGCAGCATAAAGCGCAGCCCCGGCGAGGATATGCCATCGCACCACATACGCCGGAGGTACCCGCGCCATAAAAGGCTCGGCCGTCAACCAAAGCTCGACGTTGCGGATCGCCATGACCACAAGCACCCAGGCAAGCGAATAAGCAATAGCGCCAAGCAGGTGACAAAAAATCAACAACATGGGTCGCTCGAAGCTGGACGGATAGCGCAGGGCAATTGTCACCACCAGCAGGCCCAGACTGGCCGGTACGCCAATGATGGTAAGTCCAGCTGAAATAGCCAAACCAAAGTCAATGTCCGGCGATAACAGGAACAAAGCTTCATATACGGTGGCTACAGCAATCCAGAAACTGAGATACACCACACCAAGTCGAGTAAAAATCCAGGTTCTTCGCATCATTATCCACCCGCCGTTCCTGTTCAATATAAACGGCCCTTTTGGCACAGACCAGCGGCTTGCCGGCCACCCAACAGGATTAACCGGCCATTCACCGAAATGGTCATGACGGAGGAGCCCGAGCAGCTTCTAAATCGTCACCAACACCAACCGACAGGAGGAATTGATGACCAAACAGCTTCTGGCCGCCCTATTGCCAATTGCCATGTTTGTCCTGCAGCCGGCAGCCATTGTTAAGGCTCAGGAGGACACGCTACTGAAACCAACCGAGGTGCTTTACCTGAGTCTCAAAGCAATGGAGGACAACCCTGGTGCCGGGCGCCTGGAAACAGTTTCCCGGTTCTTTGAGCGCATCGACACCAATGAACTCGGACCCGCAGAGGAATTTGCGCGAGCGGAGGTCTCGTTTGTCAATTTAAGGCCAGGAGAGTCCCTGTATCAATTTGAATCCTTTATGGATGGCAACGACTTTCGCGCGCGAATAGCGTGGCAAAAATCCATGCAAATTCAATTCCGGGGGTACCGCAGACCCGAGCTTGTTGAAGAAATGCTGGTGGAATACCGCGAACGCTTCCAGCCTGACCCGACCGATGTATGGGACGCCTGGTTGCAGGTCGCCAACTTCGCCAGCAAATATCGTGACGAAGGACAGCACGACAAAGTGGTGGATATTATCCTGGAGGAAATTGACCGATTACCCAGAAATGCTCCCTATCGTTCGTTCCGGCTGCCTGTCACTTTTTTTGGTTCATTCGCCGCTGAAGGGAAAGCAGACCAGGCTCTCACGCTCATTCGTGAAATTCGGGCAGAAATGCAGACGCAGATGCAGGCGCTCAAACGGGAAAATCCAAACGGCTTGACCCTGTTTGTGCCGGTACAGCACTCTGCCGGAACATATTATCGCATGGAGGATGGCCTTGAAGGCACCGCGTTGCGGCCCGGTTATCCAAGCCAGTCTCTACGTGTTCGCCAATACATGCGTTTGATCAGTGAGCTTGGCGTGTATCGCTAACCGCCGCTTAGTCTTAAAGGTACTCGGTAAGCGTCACCACCGTCACACCGTGGGACCGGACGAGCTCACTGCCTTCAAGGGCTGGCAGGTCAACGATAAAACAGGCATCTTCCACTATGCCTCCGCCTTCGCGGATGAGTTTGATGGCGGCCTCTGCAGTGCCTCCGGTGGCAATGAGGTCGTCAACCAACAGCACGGTCTCTTCCGCCGCCACGGCATCAACATGCAACTCCAGAAAGTCTGTGCCATATTCCTTGCGGTAGCCCTGAGTTCGCGTTTCGTAAGGCAGTTTTCCGGCTTTTCGAATGGGAACAAACCCAGTTTTCAGCCGGTCGGCCAGCACGCCGCCCAGAACAAAACCCCGAGCTTCGATCCCGACAACCTTGTCAAATTTTCGCCCTTTATAATGAGCCACCAGCTCATCAATCATGCGGCCAAAAGCCTGTGGTTGCTGAAACAGGGTTGTCATGTCCCGGAACATTATGCCCTTCAGAGGATAGTCCGGCACGTTACGAATATGATCTTGAATCCAGGACATCTGGGCTCCCTGCAGCTTCAGAAAAGGTCGTCAATCGTTATGCCTGAAATCAGGTGCAGATGCCAGAACATGCTTCCTCTTGATGCCGCTTACGGTGGACGCACCAAGAAGCGCCATGTCCCGCTCCAGCTCTTCCTGAAACAGGGACAGCAAGCGAGACACACCCGCCTGGCCACGGGCAGCCAGCGCATAAAGGTAGGGGCGACCAATTGAAACCGCGTTTGCGCCGAGCGCCAGTACCTTGACGATATCTGTTCCACGCCTGACGCCCCCATCCACGATCAACTCAAGCGCGTCACCTATGGCTTCTCTTATCGGAAGTACACAGTCGATGGGAGCGGGCGTGAAATCAAGCTGGCGTCCCCCGTGATTGGAGATCATGATTGCTGAAGCCCCAACGTCCGCAGCACGCCGGGCATCAGCCGCAGATTGTACCCCTTTAATGACAAAGGGACCGCCCCAGCGGTCAACAACCTGGGCAACATCATCCCAGGTGACGGTCCGGTCAAACTGGCTGTTCACATATTTGATTACCCCCATCGCCCCACCTGCGAACGCATCATGCCGTCCGGCCAAATTAGCCAGACCGAAATCCGGATAGCGCAGCAAATTAAACGCCCAGCGCGGATGTGATGCAAAACTCAAAAGGCTTTTCAGTTTTAGCCTTGGCGGTATTTCAAAACCGGAACGGCCATCCCGCTCCCGATTGCCGGCAAGCGGCGTATCAACCGTCAGGCACAGCGCCGTGTATCCTGCATCTTTTGCACGGTCGACAAACTCATCTGTCAATGAACGGTCTTTGTGAATGTATATCTGGAACATTTTCGGCCCCGGCGTAACGGCCCCCACGTCTTCGATACTGGTGGTGCCCATTGTTGACAGGCTGTACATCAACCCCGCCGACGCGGCGGCTTTTGCAACCGCAATTTCTTTCTGGTGATGAAACAGGCGCGACATGCCGGTTGGCGACAGGATGATGGGAGCAGTGAGACTAGTGCCAAGCACAGATGTGCTTGTATCAACGGCGCTGATGTCGCGAAGATACTCCGGCATCAGTTGATACCGCCGGAACGCTCTTTCGTTGTTGACCAAAGACCATTCATCATCGGCTCCGCCAGCCAGATAATGATAAATCGGCGCAGGCAGCGCACGGCGGGCAGCCCGATGAAAATCCACGGTGTTTTTGAAATTTTTCAGTGCCAAGGAGCCTTCCTTCACGCCGTTCATGGATACCTGGGGCCCACAAATTGGATACCTGGGGCCCACAAAACAGAGGCGATGGCATCAACCTCAGGAACATTTCGAATGGCAGCAATTCCCCTTTTACCCCCAATGCGCCGTCCGCAACCTGGCGCAGGGGTGCCCAATCCAAGGTTAACTGAAAAAAGGGAGATGGGCTAGCCGTGTCCCTGCCCTGCAGCAAACGCCATGTCAGAGCCTGGACACAAACCAATCTCCCAGCATCCACACAAGTGAGGGGTGCGCCTGCAAGAGAGCGTCGGCATGCGCATCTCCCTGCAAAGTCAGGGTTTCTGCGCCGCTGTTCTGGTCGATAGAGGCAAAAATATCGTCGAAGAAATCAAACTCGTCTTCTGCCCTTACGAAAAACCAAGGCTCGCCACTGGGGTCGATCGCGAGAATGGACTCGTCCGAAAATGACCCCGGCGCCAAGGAAACATGCGCTTTGCCGGTGCCACTTATGGCCAGTGCTTTTGCCGCAAATTCGCCAGAATAAGACGCGCTGACGGTGCCAATACGGTCCGGGTCGATGCGCTGGTCAGAAGCAAGCGCCTCCAACGCTGCAACAATATCCCGCTCCGTGCCATCAAGAAGATGGCGATGATCCTCCCAGGGCTGCTGGAAAATGCCTTTGTTGGTGCTCTCCCCGTGGGCGCGCAGATCAAGCCTCAGGGATGCGATGCCGCGCGCAGCCAATTCACGTGCCAGCCCTGCATGCCTCGCCTTCGTTTTGGCCGCACCATGCAGCAGCAACACAGCTGGCACCCGTCCACTGCTTCTGGGCACCAGGAACTTTCCTTTGAGGCTCCAGTCGTCAACCGTGATCTCGACCCGTTCATCTTTCGCCTTTGCGGCACCCTCCAGGAAGTCCAGCAGCGGCCGCCATGCATGCGCCATGTCGCGTCCGGTTTGCGATGCACGCAACATCAGGGAGCCATGCCGCCCCCCCTCTATCTCGATATATTGCACATCCTGCTCGCCAAACGCTCTGGCCTGAGCCTGCACACTCTCGATGGCCATTTCCCGGTCTGGCCTGAAGGCGATCAGTGGAATCGAAACGCGCTCAAGGAAGTTTTCCGGCCGGCAAGCCGCCATCGGCTCACCGGAGGCAGGCGAAAAAGCCACCGCGCCCGCCAGTGTGTCTCCCCGATTGGCGGCAAGTTGCACCACCAGCCCGGCGCTAAAACTGCTGCCGACAGCCACAATTGGCCCAACAGCTGGTTGCCGCGCCGCCCAGTCGAGCGCCGCTTCCAGGTCCGGGTAAACATCACAGTAGCCGATCGACGTGTCCGTCACTCGCGCCGCCGTCTTGTTGGGAGCGCCCAGACGGTCCCCCCCTGATCTCAGGTCAACAGCCAGCGTGTGATAGCCAGCGGCGTTTAACGCCTGCACAGTCTCTTCATATTCACCGCGCGCGGATGCGCCAGCCATATGAAACAACAACACAGTCGACGTCTTCACCCCACTGTCACTTTGCGCCGCTTCACTCCAGTATGCGGAAATCGTCAGGCCGTCATGACCGGAAAACTCGACTTCCTCACCGATCTCAGCCCGCGCAGACAGGCCACCGGCCAACGTAAGCAGCGCCATAGCGAGGTAACGCAACAGACTTTTTTCAATGAACTCCATCCTGCTCACGGGGGCCTCCTCCATTTCCCAAAAAGCAATACTATATCATAACTTCACAAAGGTAAAACCTATTAACATCGTTAAAATGCACGGAATACGGGAATAGTTCTTGACGCCATGCGCAATTCGTTAACATTTTTGTATTAGTCAAAGGTCGCGACTGTTCTAGGGATTAAATCGCCGTATGTTTTTCAAGCGATTTTCAGGGTTTTTGATTGGCAACCCACGCAAACTGTGGGTGCGCTATGCTGTTGCAATCGGCTTAATCGCATCGCTGGTCACCTTCTCTCATATCATCTCGCTGCAGGCAACCAGCACCGGTGACGAGCTCTCAGCCGCTATCGACATCAGTGGTCGCCAGCGTATGCTCAGCCAGCGAATTCTCTTTTTCGCATCGGAAGTCTACAGCGGCCGATCGTCATTGAATGGAACGGCAAAACAGGAACTTGTCAACGCCATCGATCTGTTTGAGCGCTCCCATATGGCGTTAACCCAAGGCAATGACCTTGGGCTTTCGGGCGTTTTGTCCCCAGACCTGCAAGCACTGTATTCTGGCGACTGCAACGGCTGCGATCTCGACCGCCGGGCGAGGGATTATATTCTGCAGGCGCGAGTGGTCGCAGGTGTGGCGCCCGGCGACGCAGGTGCAGCCTGGCAAAACCTTGTCAGCTCCGGAAGCACCCTGCTACTCACCTCACTGAACGAGGCGGTGCAATTGTTTGAAGCCGAGGCCGTGCGCACAATTTCCCGGCTGCGCACCATCGGCAATATGGGCTACGCCTTTGCCATACTGGTATTACTGCTGGAAGCCGCCCTTATCTTCCTGCCTGCGCACAAAACCATCATTCGTTCGCTCGACGACCTGGAAGCATCCAATGCGGATCTGCGTGCCTCCGAAGAAACCGCACAGAAGCGCTATATTGAGGCAGAAAAAGCCCGCATCCGGGCCGAGAAAGCCGAGAAGATCAAAGCGGACTTCATTGCCACCATGTCGCACGAGGTGCGCACACCGATGAACGGTGTGCTTGGTATGCTGGACCTGCTTCTGCGCGCCGATCTGCAAAACCAACAGCTCGAACGGGTCATGCTGGCACGGGACAGCGCACGCAACCTGATGACACTACTGGAAGACATGCTGGATTTCACGCGGCTGGACCTTGGCAGCCTTCAAATAAAGAAGGTTCCTTTCAGTGTCACACAGGTAGTTGATTCTGTTGTCGCACTCACAACGGCAGAAGCCCATCGCAAACGGCTGGACCTCAGCTATACGATCCAGGCAGGGGTGCCGGGTTGGCTTGAAGGAGATGCACTGCGGGTTCGCCAGATGCTGACCCACCTTGTTGGCAACAGCCTGAAATTCACTGACATAGGCTCCGTAAAAATCCTGTTGGAATATGAAGAAGAAAGTGGTGAAGGCCAACTGTTCATCAGCGTCATTGATACAGGCAAGGGCATACCCGCTGCCGTCATTGACACCATTTTTGAGCGCTTCGAGCAAGCTGAAAGAGGATACGAACGTTCGCATGACGGTGCCGGTGTCGGTCTGGCGCTCTGCCGTGAACTGGTTGAACTCATGGGGGGGTCGATCGTCATCGACAGCGAGGTTGGCGCGGGCTGCGTTGTCAAACTTACAGTCCCGACAAGGGAAGTAAATGAGGAAGACGCTCGCATATTTGAAAAATCGAGTGACATCGAACAACTTACATTAAGCCGTGAAATGCGGGTGTTGATTGCGGAAGATCATCCGATCAATCAAAAAATCATCGAATCCTTCATGAAAGATCTCGGTTTCACCTGCGTCCTCGCCAACAACGGTATGGAAGCAGTCTCTATCCACCAGCCCGGCCTATTTGACTTGATTTTGATGGACATTCACATGCCGGAAATGGACGGCCTGACGGCCAGTCAGCAAATTCGGGAAATAGATACAGATATCCCGATAGTCGCGGTAACCGCTGACATCGGTATTGGAGACCTGGGCACTCACCTTCACGCGGGAATGAACGAATTTGTACCCAAACCCATTGACCCCATCAATCTGCAGCAGGTTCTCAAGGCTGTCCTGAAAGTTTGATACGCGAATCCGCTTGAGCGCACGCACCATTCTTATTTTATGTCGACAAAACATCATGTTGCGCTAGTATCGGCGTGAGGTTTGAAGAATGCTTTTTAATAACAGGACTTTGTTGGCAGGACTGGTGGCAATCGCCACTGGTGGTCTGTCACTCAATCAAACGAGTGCCCGGCAGGACGCCGGTTCTGCGCAGTCCACCATTGATGTCGCCAGCATGAGCATCCCTTTCGCCTATGAGCAAAACGGAACAGGCGTCTACAATCAGATTTACGACAAACTCATTGAAGGATTTGACGGTGGGATCAATGTCACCTTTTTTCCATCAAACCGGCTGACGCGTGCTCTACAACTGCGTCAAACAGATTGCGTGTACATCGCAACCGAGAACATCGTCACGCAGGGAGACAATGCGAGTGCCTACCGCGACCTTGAGTTTATTGGCCCGGTAAACACCGTCTCGGTCGTCGTTTACCTACCGCGCTCGGCGCCCGACATCACCAGCGTAGAACAGCTGGATGGCAAGAAAATCGCGTCAGATGTCAATCTGGTAGATTTTATCAACTCACTGGGAATAAAGGATGATTTTCATCTGCAAAGTCAGATTCAGATGATTGAAATGCTGGTCGCGGGCCGGGTAGACGCCTTGATCGGGTTCGATTTTGATCTGGATTTCCTGTCTAAAAAGCAGGGTGTCAGGGACCAGCTTAAAAAGGCCACCATCCGCCTGGACACAGTTGGCGATGGCATTGCATGTTTTAAAGACGAGAAAACAACGCAATTTCGCGAACACCTGCGCCAGCGCCTCAAGGATATTTCCGACTCAGGATGGCTTGATGATGCATTGAAGGACTATCGTTAAGCAAACGAACCGAGGATCAAAAATTTGCTCGGTTCATCCCACCAATCGGGCAGTTCGTCGCAACCCTGTCAAAATCTGGCAACCGCAACCGATATTCCTGCGTGATATGCAAGTGGCAAAGCCAACACACTGATGATGCATTTCTACATCAGTTAGAGATAAAAGCCCTGCGCTCACGGGATTTGTGGCGGATTTCACTATATTCAACCAAGTAGTTGAATATATAGTCCTGCGCTATGAAGACCAAAACTATATTTAAGAGAGATCACAGTGAAACTGACACGTCAAAGCCTTGATAACCCTGCCGCCGTTGCGATTGTTGCCGCAGTGATTATGCTGCTCGGCGTGGCATCCATTTTTCAGCTGCCAGCTCAGTTGCTACCGCAGATTCAAAAGCCGATTATTTCGGTCGTGAACTCGTGGCCGGGGGCCTCTCCTGCAGAAATCGAAAGCGAAATCACAGTCCCTGTTGAGGAAGTGCTGCAAGGCACGCCGGGCATGACCGAAATGATGAGCTGGAACATGGCCAACTTCGGTTTCATGCAGCTTGAATTCGCCATAGAAACCGACATGACACGCGCGCTGATTGACATCATCAGCCGCCTGAACCGCCTGCGCCCCCTGCCCGCTAATGCAGAAAAACCACAGGTTATGATGGGCGAATGGGGCGACGCAAATGACCAGCTGATCGAATATTATGTGCAGCAGGTGCCGGGCACCGAGGACCGGGCATCTGAAAATGCCAAGTATCTGCGCGACGTGATCAAACCGGAACTCCAGTCCTTGTACGGCGTATCCGAGATACAGTTTGATGACGGCAATGGTGGTCTTGGCGATCAACTCCAGATCATTTTCGATCCTTACCGCGCCGCCGAACTCGGCATTGATATCGCGCGCGTTCCGGCACGTATTGGCCGGTCTGCCGACATCTCCAGCGGCATGGTCGATGTGGGCCGCCGACAATATACGGTCAGATACGAAGGTCGCTATGACGCCGACGAACTCGCAGATTTGATACTGGAATGGCGCAACGGCCTGCCGATCAAACTGGGTGATATCGCCCGTATTGAAATCGGCCCCGGGCGCGCTGACGGGTTTATCTACCAGAACGGCAACCGGTCTTTCCGGCTCGGCGTCACCAAAACCAACGACGCTAACGTCCTTGAGGCCCTGTCTGTTGTCAAAACACGGGTGGCCGAACTCAATGCCGGGGAATTCAAGGATCGCGGGCTCGTTGCTCAATACAGCTTTGACCCCGGCCTCTACATCGATCGATCCATTAACCTGCTTGGCAGCAACCTGATTATTGGCATGTTGCTCGCGATCACTGTCCTCTGGGTGTTCCTACGCCAATGGCGTGCGACCATGCTAATCGCCATGGCAATCCCGCTTTCATTGCTGGCAACCTTTGTTGTGCTCAATCTGACCGGCAGAACCCTGAACGTGATCTCGCTGGCTGGCCTTGCTTTCGCAACCGGGATGGTTCTGGACGCGGCGATTGTTGTGCTTGAAAACATCGTGCGGTTGCGCGAACGCGGCGAAAGGCCGAAGGACGCCAGCGACCTCGGCGCCAGTCAGGTATGGGGCGCCCTTCTGGCCTCAACGGCTACCACCGTTGCCGTCTTCATCCCCATCATGTTCCTCAAGGATGCCATCGGGCAGATGTTTGCCGACCTCGCGCTCACTATTGCGATCGGCGTTGGCATCTCCCTGCTGGTTGCCATCACCGTATTGCCTACCATGGCCCGTTTCTGGATGCGTGAACTTCCTGACCCGGAGGAAGGCAAAACAGTATGGGAGCGAATATCCGACCGTTTGATGGTGTTGACCAGCAACAACACCAAGCGAGCAGGCTGGATTGTTGGCTTGATTGGCACTTCCTTCGCCCTGTTTTTCCTGCTTATGCCGCAGCTGGACTATATGCCACCGGTCAAAAGAGACACAGTTGATACTTTCCTGTTTTTCCCACCCGGCACCAACGTTGAAACAGCGGACGCAGAAATTGCGCAGGTTTTGGACCAACGTATCCAGCCCTACCTGAGCGGTGAGAAGGAACCGAAAGTAAGAGACTATTTCCTCTGGTCCTTTCCTGGCGCGACGGGCGGGTGGCTTGCCCTCAATGCCGAAGACGGAACCCGGATTGATGAATTGCAGAACATCGTTCAGACCGAAATCATAGCGGGCATCCCCGACATGTTCGGTTTTACCCTGCGACGCAGCTTGTTTGGCGGCTTCGGTGACGAAAACAGCGTGGAACTGCGCATCAGTGCGCCAGACCTTCAAGTGGCCAAGAATGCGGCCATGCAGGGTATGGGCATGGTGATGTCGCAAATACCTGGCGCTTCGGCCAACCCGCAACCCGACCCCTTTGCCGAAACAACAGAGTTGAGGTTTCAACCGAACGATGTTCGCCTCGCCGAAGTCGGCTGGAACCGCGGAGACCTCACTCAGGTAATTCTGGAATTGGGGCAAGGCTCATGGCTTGGCGAATATTTTGACGGCACGGAACGCCTGGATATCTATCTCAAGTCCGAGCGTTTCAATACCCCGGAAAGCATTTCTGCGGTGCCGGTGCAGACCCCGCTCGGCGGTGTGGTGCCATTGGGCGAACTTGCCGACATTACAGCAACCCTCGGTCCCAATGCGATTGTCCGTGTTGACCGTGTGCGTGCCTATAGCCTGATGGTCAATCCACCTGAAGGCATGTCCCTCGACACGCTGATCAACGAACTGCAAACCAAGGTGGAGCCTGGACTGCGGGCCGTATTGCCGCCAGACGCCAGCGTCAAATACGCCGGTAGTGCGGACGATCTTGCGCAGGCGCTTGTGGTTCTTGGCGGGAACTTTGGTGTTGCACTGATTTTGCTAACGCTCATTCTCGCGGGCCTTTTCAAATCCGTAACTGATGCCCTGATGGTTGTGGTTACCATTATCTCGGCTGTCGCCGGCGGCATGATCGGTATATTTGTCATCAACCTGATCAAGTATCAGTCTCTCGACCTGTTGGGCATGATTGGTTTCATCATCCTGCTCGGGCTGGTGGTCAACAATGCGATCTTGCTGGTGGCCCAAACCCGCAAAGCACAAAGCCGTGGCATGAACCGTCATGAAGCTGTTCATGAAGCACTGCGGCTGCGGCTGAGACCCATCTTCATGAGCACGCTAACCAGCTTGTTTGGCATGCTTCCGCTTCTTCTGGTGCCGGGTGCGGGCAGCGAGATATACCGGGGCATGGCAGCAGCGATCGTGGGCGGCATGAGCATCTCCACCGTCTTTACGCTGGTATTGCTGCCGAGCTTGCTTCAACTGAGGTTTGGCGCTAAGAGGCAATCCGTTGCGGTCAGCCCAACGGCGGCCGAATAAATTGATTTAAAAGACTTTTTACGAAATAGATTATCGACATGCGAACAATTAGAACATCAAAAGCCTTTGGCTTTGCTGCAGCACTTGCCATAACCGTGGCAGGTAACACCGCGTTGGCACAGCAACAACAAATGCCACCCGCACAGGTGCAGGTGGCACCGGCGGAAGAACGCCTGATGGCACCTCTCATCGACGTGACAGGCACTGTTATCAGCCTTAACGACAGCCGCATCGCAACAGAAGTGGAAGGACGCCTGCAGGCCGTCGCCAATGTGGGTGAGTTTGTTGAAGCAGGCGGCGTCATCGCCACCATTGATGGACGCTTGCTTTCTGTTGCACTCAGGCAAGCCCGCGCCGCTCTCAAGCGGCTGGAAGCGGATATGGTTTTCCGCACAGAGGAAGTGAAGCGGTTCGAGGATCTGGCGGCTGGCAACAATGCCTCTCAGTCCCGGCTACAGGAAGTGATCGCCCAGCGAGAGATGGTTGCACAGGACATTGAAGATGCCCGTGCACGTGTTGAACGCGCTGAGGGTGATCTTGCCCGTGCCCAGATACGGGCGCCGTTTCCGGGCACGGTTGTTGAACGGCTTGCCAATATTGGCGAGTATCTGAACATCGGCGCGAACGTTGTCCGGCTTGTCGATACCAAAGACCTTGAGATCGCGATCCCTGCGCCGATTGCCGTCATGCCGTTCCTCAACCAGGGCGCCGCGGTTGATGTGCGCTCGGGTGACGTCCGTCACCAGCTGCCCATCCGGACGGTTGTACCGGTTGGCGACATGGTTTCCCGCATGATTGAAGTTCGGCTTGAAGCATCCGATGCAGGCTGGATCATCGGCACACCCGTGACCGTCAGCCTGCCGCGCGCTGCTGCACGCACAGGCATAGCTGTGCCGAGGGACGCTGTCGTGCTTAAAGGCAGCGACATGTATTTCTTCAAGGTGAACGGCGACAATGTTGCGGAACGCATCTCAGCCGACCTGCGCAACGCCATCGGGCTCTGGGTGCCGGTAGACACAGGCGTTGCCGCGGGCGACCAGATTGTCATCCGCGGCGCGGAGCGCCTGCAGCCCGGTCAAAGCGTTGTGATTATGCCCGCTTCGCGCTAGCCGCCTGAGCCGCCCCTGTTTTCAGTCCGCTAGATTGGGCCGTAGCCAGCGCTCTGCCGTTTCCAGGCCCACCTCGCGGCGCTCTGCATAATCCTTGAGCTGGTCCTTGCCGATCTTGCCGACTCCAAAATAATGGGCTTCAGGGTGTGCAAAATAATAGCCGGAAACAGCAGCCGTCGGCAGCATCGCGTAGCTGTTGGTGAGCGTCACACCGGTTGCTTCGGCTGCATCCAAAATCCGGAACAGTTCAACCTTTTCTGAGTGATCCGGGCATGCGGGATAACCGGGTGCTGGGCGAATGCCCTGATAGCGCTCCTTGATCAGGTCCGAGTTTTCAAGCGCCTCATCAGGTACAAACCCCCAAAACTCGGTTCGAACCCGCTCGTGCATACGCTCCGCGAAAGCTTCAGCGAGCCGATCAGCGAGTGCTTTCAGCAAAATCTCGTTATAGTCGTCATGCGCCGCCTTGTAGCGTTCAACATGCTCGTCAATGCCGTGACCCGCCGTAACAACAAATCCACCCAGATAGTCGTCTGGCCCAACTTTAGGTGCGATGAAATCAGCGAGGCAATCGTTGGCACGCCCTTCCCTTTTTTTCACCTGTTGACGCAGAAAGTGAACTTTTGTGTAAATTTCCTCGCGGTTTTCGTCCTGAAAAAGCACCACGTCATCACCGTCTCGGGCCGCTGGCCAAAAGCCGACAACGGCTCTCGCTGTTAGCCATTTTTCATCAACGATCTGTTTCAGCATCGACTGTGCATCTTCGAACAGGCTGCGCGCGCTCTCGCCGACCACCGGATCATTGAGAATAGCCGGATAGGTGCCTGCCAATTCCCATGTACGGAAAAACGGTGTCCAGTCGATGTACTTCACGAGGTCGTCAAGCGGGTAATCTTCAAACACGCGCGTGCCTAAAAACATAGGTTTTACAGGCACATAATCATCAAAAGAAACTTCGGCTGCATTGGCGCGCGCAGCCTCAATGTCTGCAAGCCTGTCGGCCTTTGGTTTGGCGAGCCGTTTTTCCCGAATGTCATGATACTCGGTTTTGGTGTCGTGCACGAACCCGTCTTTTAGCTCATCTGACAGCAGGTTGCTTGCGACGCCGACAGCGCGTGACGCATCAAGCACATGCACAACGGGACCTGAATACTCTGGTGCAATCTTCACGGCCGTATGCACCCTGCTGGTTGTCGCGCCGCCGATCAGCAAAGGCATCTCGAAATCAGCCCGTTCCATTTCGGAGGCGACAGTAACCATCTCGTCCAGTGAGGGTGTGATCAGTCCAGAAAGCCCAATCATATCAGCGCCGTGGTCGTTCGCCGCCTTGAGGATATCAGCCCATGGCACCATCACGCCCATGTCGATCACTTCATAGTTGTTGCACTGCAGAACGACACCAACAATGTTCTTGCCGATGTCATGCACGTCGCCCTTGACCGTCGCCATGATGACCTTGCCTTTCGCGCTCGAACCCTCTTCCTTTTCGGCTTCAATGTAAGGCTGCAGATAGTTGACCGCCTGTTTCATCACCCGCGCTGATTTCACAACCTGCGGCAAGAACATTTCGCCCGCCCCAAACAGATCACCAACCACATTCATGCCGTCCATCAACGGGCCTTCAATCACCTGGATGGGGCGCTTGAATTGTTGGCGGGCCTCTTCGGCATCGTCTTCGATATAGTCAGCAATGCCTTTAACGAGCGCATGTTCCATGCGTTTCGCCACAGGCTGTTCGCGCCAAGACAGGTCTTCAACCTTCTTCTTTGCCCCCTGCCCGCGATAGTCTTCTGCAATATCGAGAAGCCGCTCTGTGGCATCGTCCCGCCGGTTCAAGATGACATCTTCAACCCGTTCCTTGAGGTCTGGCGGGATATCGGAATAGACCGTCAACTGCCCGGCATTAACAATCCCCATGTCCATGCCTGCCCGGATGGCATGATACAGAAATACGCTGTGCATGGCCTCGCGTACCGGATTGTTGCCCCTGAAGGAAAAAGAAACATTCGAAACGCCACCTGAAACCTTTGCATGTGGCAGATGGGTTTTAATCAGGCGCGTCGCTTCAATGAAGTCGACACCATAGTTATTGTGCTCCTCAATACCCGTAGCGACGGCGAAAATATTGGGATCAAAGATGATATCCTCAGCCGGAAACCCGATGGTATTAACCAGAATCTCATAGGACCGTTTGCATATTTCGAACTTGCGCTCGATGCTGTCCGCCTGCCCGTCCTCGTCGAACGCCATAACGACAACAGCAGCGCCGTAGCGCATGATCCGCCGCGCCTGCCACGTGAAGGGTTCTTCACCCTCCTTCAAGCTGATGGAATTTACGACGGCTTTGCCCTGCACGCATTTCAGGCCCGCCTCTATTACATCCCATTTGGAGCTGTCGATCATAACCGGAACACGCGCGATATCCGGCTCCGCCGCAATGCGGTTCAGAAACTTCACTATGGCGTCTTCGGCATCAAGCATGGCGTCATCCATGTTGATGTCGATGATCTGGGCACCCCCTTCAACCTGATGGCGCGCCACCTCGACTGCGGTTTCATAGTCACCTTCGAAAATCAGCTTTTTGAAACGGGCGGAACCAGCAACATTGGTGCGCTCGCCCACATTGATAAATTGTGCGATAGATTTACTCATAAAACTTACTCAGCCGGTGCGAGGGCTGCAATTTGCACAGGGTCGATACCCGACAAACGCATCACCTGGTCCACCGTCGGGATTTCCCTGGGTTTAAATGGTGTAACGGCCTTTGCAATTTCACTGATATGCTCAGGCGTGGTGCCACAACATCCACCGACGATGTTGAGGAGACCTTCGTCCGCCCACTCTTTCAAAAGCCCAGCAGTGACCTCGGGTGTTTCATCATACTCACCCATTTCATTTGGCAGTCCGGCATTCGGATACACACAAACCCGCGTATCGGCGACCGCTGAAATCGTAACCGCGTGCGGACGCAACAGTTCGGCGCCAAATGCGCAATTCAATCCAACCGCAAAAGGCTTTACGTGCTTGACGCTATGCCAGAAGGCTTCAATCGTCTGTCCTGAAAGGTTCCGTCCCGACATGTCGGTAATTGTGCACGACATGAAGACAGGCAACCGGATACCCTGTTCTTCAAAAACCTCTTCGGTTGCAAAGATCGCCGCCTTGGCATTCAACGTATCAAAGATAGTTTCAATCAGAATAATGTCGGCGCCACCTTCAATGAGCCCTTCGACCTGCTCCTTGTATGACGCTGCAACCTGGTCAAAAGTGACAGAGCGATATCCTGGGTTATCGACATCCGGAGATACGGACAGAGACTGGTTCATTGGGCCAATTGCACCCGCGACAAAGCGTGGCTTGTCTGGCGTTTTTGCTGTCCATTCATCGGCGACACGCCGAGCAAGCTTTGCGCCTTCGAGGTTCATCTCATAGACAAAATCCTGCATGTCGTAATCGGCCATCGACACACCTGTCGCATTGAAAGTGTCGGTTTCGATGATGTCTGCACCCGCAGCCAGAAAGGAATCGTGCACTTTCTCGATGACATCAGGCTTGGTTAACACGAGCAGATCGTTGTTGCCCTTTAGGTCCTTGTGCCAGTCCTTGAAGCGTTCCCCGCGAAAATCTGCCTCCTGCAGCTTCTCACGCTGGATCATGGTGCCCATTGCGCCATCCATAATAAGGATGCGCTTGTCGGCAGCGTCCGAGAGCCGGCGAAATATTTCTGACGTCGGGTTCGTGGCCATGATCAGGCCTCCTCTTGTGGTTTGGGCGCCCTGTGCCCAAGCATGTGGCACACCGCAAAGGTAAGGTCAGCTCGGTTGAGCGTATAGAAATGGAAGTCCTTCACGCCGCCGGCATAAAGCTTTCGACACATTTCACCAGCAACTGTTGCAGCAACCAGTGCCCGCGTCTCCGGGCGGTCGTCCAGGCCGTCAAACAGATTGCCAAGCCACTCGGGCACACTGGCCCCCGTAGAACCCGCAAAGCTTTTCAGGGTTTTGAAGTTGGAAACCGGTAAAATGCCCGGCACGATGGGTACGTCGATCCCAAATGACCGACAATGATCCAGAAACCGGAAATACTGATCCGTTTCGAAAAAGAATTGGGTAATGGCCCGGTTGGCACCCGCATCAATCTTGCGCTTCAAATTGTCGAGGTCCGCTGCCAGGTTGGGGCTGTCCGGATGAATCTCGGGATACGCTGCAACCGAGATGTCAAAGTCGGCAATCTTACGAATGCCGGCCACAAGCTCTGTCGCGTTGGCATATCCACCTGCATGTGGTTCATAGCGGTTCGCGCCTTCCGGCGGGTCACCACGGAGCGCAACAATGCTGCGTACGCCCGCCGCGTGATAATCACGGATCACGTCATCGACTTCTTCACGGGTCGCGCCAACGCACGTCAGATGCGCGGCAGGCTTGAGCGTGGTTTCATCAAGAATACGTTTGACGGTATTATGAGTGCGTTCCCGTGTGGACCCTCCCGCACCATATGTCACAGACACAAATGACGGACCGAGCGGCTCGAGTTTTTTGATCGAGGCCCAGAGGGTTTCTTCCATCTTTGGTGTTTTTGGCGGGAAAAACTCAAAAGAGATATTGGCGTCAGATATGGGCGCGGCAAACAGCGATCCAGAGCGGGCTAGAGCATCATTATTATTGTTCATTATCTTAAGCCTTTTTTCCGAAGTTCCATATAGTCACCCGGAGTTTGCCGCCGTCCAGATGGCTGAGCGACTTTGTTTCCAAACCAACCGAACGTCCCCATCCAGCAATTTCATCGTCGGCAAAACCAAGACGCCGATGGGCATGCTCATCCCGGAGGAATTCCTGATCATGGGGAGCGAAATCGGCGATCAGAATTGTGCCGCCTGGCGTCAGAACCCGCGCCGCTTCAGCGATTGCCTTCGCCGGTTCATCCGCAAAGTGCAAAACCTGATGGAACAAGATCAGGTCCTGACTTTGATCCTCAAGCGCCAGTTCATACATGTCTCCCAAGCGAACCTGGCAGTGCCCAATGTCGGCACCATCAAGCTGCGCCCGTGCGATTGATAACATCGCCCGCGACACATCTATGCCGATCGCCCTTTCAGCGTATGGTGCAAAAAGCTCCAGCATGCGCCCGGTGCCGGTTCCGATATCCAGCAGCGAGCCAATTTGGTTACTTCCTTGCTGACGCAACAATTCCTGCTCGACCTGCTCTTCGGCAACATAAAGGGACCGGAGCCGATCCCAATCGTTGGCGTTAAGCTGAAAATATGACTGGGCGCGTTCCGCGCGCTCGCGGCGGATCGCCATCAGGCTCTCCATATCTTCGGCGAACGACTCGATATCCGTTTCCATCAGTTCAACAAGTGTTGTGTTAAGTGCACCCGCCACGCCGCCTGTGGCCACGCGATAAAAGACCTGGGTACCCTCCTGAAATCGATCCAACAGTCCTGATTCACCCATTAACTTGAGATGACGCGAAACCCTTGGCTGGCTTTGGTCCAAAATTTGAACGAGCTCACCGACCGTTAGCTCTCCTTTTGAAAGCAGCGCGATAATACGCAGGCGAGTCACCTCGCCGGCGCCGCGCAGAGCTGTCAGAAGCTGGTGCATACAGGACCCTTTCCAAACCGAGGACTTTTATATAAAGATTTCTTTATATAAGTAAAGATGAATTTCGTAGACCAGCCTCAGGAAATTGTGATTGATCTTCCCTATCCGCCCATGCGTATTCTTGATAAAGCCATATTTTGCGGGCACAGGTCTCGCGTTGTTTAAGAAATGCATTTTTTGGATTCTTTATGATACGGAATAAATTCGTGCGCGCTGTTGGCGCAATTTCCCTGCTCTTCATGACAGCAGCATGTGCTTCCAAGTCTGCGAGCGTCGACCCGGACGTGAACGACCCTTATGAAGCGATGAACAGGAAGATTTTTGAATTCAACCGCACGTTTGACCGTCAGATTTTCAAACCCATTTCTTCGGCCTATCAGTTTATCATGCCCGACCCTCTTGAGGACGGCGTGAGCAATGCCATGCGCAACCTGCGCGAGCCTTGGGTATTCATCAACGACATTCTACAGCTCAAGTTCAAACGAGCGCTTACGACCCTCACACGTTTCACTTTGAATACAACGGTTGGCGCGGCAGGGCTTTTTAAAGTGTCTGACGGTATGGGCATCCCGTATCACTCAGAAGACCTTGGCCAGACACTTGCGGTTTGGGGCGTGAAAGAAAGCCCCTATCTGGTGATCCCTTTCATTGGTCCTTCGACAAACCGGGATTTCGTTGGATTTGCCGGATATTTCTTCCTCGATCCGGTCACCATAGCCCTCGTGAACGAAGGAGAGCGAGGGCTTGCCCTTACGCGCACAGGCGTTGACGCGCTGGATGCCAGGGTCCGGCTACATGATGCACTCGATGAACTCTATAAAGAAGATGACCCCTATGTCGTGATGCGGTCCCTCTATCTTCAGGCCCAGCGGTACCAGATTTATGATGGTGACCCCCCTGCTGATGAAGCCGAAGAAGACTTTTTTGATGAACTCGAAGACGAAGAGAGTGGTGGCCGATAGCCACCTCTCTCAGGCAAGGCCGGCTCAATTATCTGCCAAATGCAGGCAGGCGGTTCCCCATGGCAAACCATATTGATCATATGTTGCCTGAAGGCCGCTCAGGAAAACAGGGTTGTCCGCCAGAGCTCTGATGCGTTTTTTCAAGCCCTCATGTCCTGGTTCGCGCGAGGCGGACACGGCGAGCCTTAGCGACTCCAGATAGTAGGGCTCTGCAAACAAGGCCCAACTATCGGCATCCATTGCCCTAGTCTGGTCAATCCCCGCGCGGTATCCCTGCAGCACTGCATCATCAATCACAAATGCATCCAGCCGCCCCCTGAGCGCCATTCGGAACATTATGTCCGCATTGGCGACTTCCAGGCCGTCCACATCTAGCTGCGGCAAGAAATTATCCACGAAATATCCACTGCCTGAATAGGCCACACGCAAACCGTTCAAGTCTTCAAGGCTTTTCACCGGATGATTTTTAAGTGACACAACCGCCGACCGGATACAGCCGACGTCCAACAGATGGTCAACCTGCCGGTCAAGTTTCGCGCCGCGATAAATGATTGTCAGATCATATTCGCCCGACTTGATGGACCTGATTACCCTCGACACCGGAGCCAAGGAATAATCGCGAGTATCACCAAGCGCCTGATCCACTGCCTTCGCTATATCTACAAGAATGCCTTTCGGCTTGCCCTGATCGAGCCAGCCATAAGGAAACCAGTTGGCAAGCATGTAGGTTGCCTCGGTATCCTCTTGCGCAAGGACCGGCTCACGCAATACCATCGCAGACAGCGCCAGGGTGATGGCCTGACACAAACCCCGCATATTCCCCCTCCCAAGAACGTTCTTCTGGAACGTTTCGCCGCGATTGTCGCAAAAACGCTACAACCTGCCAACCAGGAAAGTGGAAAGTCTGGTCGTTGGTCAGCCGCAATGCGTCCTAGCGCGCAAATTTTCTGTATTTGATCCGGTGCGGCTGTGTGGCATCCGCTCCGAGACGACGTTTTTTGTCTTCTTCGTAGGCTTCAAAATTGCCTTCGAACCATTCAACGTGGCTATCGCCCTCAAATGCCAGGATATGGGTGGCAATCCGGTCAAGGAAAAAGCGATCGTGACTGATCACAACAGCGCAGCCAGCAAAATTCTCCAGCGCTTCTTCAAGGGCTGCGAGCGTTTCGGTGTCCAGGTCGTTGGTGGGCTCATCAAGCAACAAAACATTGCCACCATCCTTGAGCATCTTGGCCAAATGAACGCGGTTGCGTTCACCACCAGAGAGCAGGCCGACTTTCTTTTGCTGGTCGCCGCCCCGGAAATTGAATGCTCCCACGTAAGCACGTGTATTCACTTCGTTTTTTCCAAAGGTGAAAATATCGTGGCCACCGGAAACTTCTTCCCAAACGTTTTTATTAGGGTCCAGCGCGTCGCGTGACTGGTCCACATAACCAAGCTCAACTGTTTCACCAAGTTCGATAGAGCCCCCATCAGCTTCTTCCTGCCCCGTAATGAGCTTGAAGAGCGTGGTTTTACCCGCACCGTTGGGGCCGATAATGCCAACAATGCCCCCCGGCGGCAGCGAGAAGGAAAGGTCTTCAAAGAGCAGTTTGTCACCAAATGCTTTTGTCAAACCCTGTGCCTCAATCACCTTGTTGCCGAGGCGCGCGGGCGGCTGGATCTTGATTTGGGCCGGGCCAGAAACACGTTCCTGCTGTTGCTGCAGCATCTCATCATAGGCCTTGATCCGGGCCTTTGATTTGGCCTGGCGAGCCTTGGGGCTCTGCCTGATCCAATCAAGTTCGTCGTTCATCGCCTTCTGGCGGGCCTTGTCGACCCGTTCTTCCTGAGCCATGCGCTTTGTTTTCATTTCAAGCCAGGCTGAATAGTTACCTTCAAACGGGATGCCGCGCCCGCGGTCCAGTTCGAGCACCCAGCCCACCACATTGTCGAGGAAATAGCGATCGTGAGTTACGAGGATCACACAGCCTCTATAGTCCTGCAGATAACGCTCGAGCCAAGCGACGGTTTCGGCATCCAAATGGTTGGTAGGTTCGTCAAGAAGCAGAATTTCCGGTTTTTCCAGAAGCAGCTTGCAAAGAGCAACCCGACGTTTTTCACCACCGGACAGCTTGTCGACGGACCAGTCGTTGGGTGGGCAACACAGGGCGTCCATCGCCACTTCGGCCTGGCTTTGCAGGTCCCATGCGTCCGCAGCATCAATCTGCTCCTGCAATTCACCCATTTTGGTGAGCAGGTCCATATTATCCGGGTCCATGCCATAGTCCGCGGCGACCTGGTTAAACTCGTCAACAAGCGCCTGCGTTTCGGCAAGGCCCTCCATCACATTGCCCAGCACATCCTTGCTTTCATCAAGCTGTGGTTCCTGGGGGAGGTAGCCAACGCGAATGCCGTCAGCTGCCCACGCTTCACCGGCAAACTCAGTGTCATAGCCCGCCATGATTTTCATCAGCGTCGACTTACCGGCGCCGTTCTGGCCGATGATGGCGATTTTTGCGTCAGGCAGGAAGTTGAGCGAAATACCGTTGAGAACCTGTTTGCCACCCGGGTAGGTTTTGGACAGTTTCTGCATCTGGTAGACATACTGGTAAGCAGCCATGGGCTTGGAACCTCAAAGTTGGAAAGATTGCGCTTCAATTAGCGCAGAAAACGAGGCGGAACAAGCGAGATTTCGACAGGCAATGCCCGCTTCAGTCGTCGTTGGAACTAAAAGTCTCGTGCGTGGGCAGGCCATCCTGCATATGCACCCACGGCTGGCGGGTTTTCACATAGGTATGACCTTGCGGCTCAAAGTCGCCCGCATCATCAAGAAGTACAAGGTGCAGGTGAATTTCATCGGGCCAGGCTTCGCCCTCAAAGGACACAGCGCTTCCGCATTTGCTGCAGAAGCGCCTTGTTACGCCGGGACTGGAGCGAAAAACGCTCAGCGTATCACCTGACAACCGAACCGATTCTTTTTTAAACCCTGCATAGGTTGCAAAAGCGGCCCCAACTGCCTTTTGGCAACTGGGGCAATGGCAATGGCCGGACCACAGCGGCCCACCGTATGCTTCAAGCCGCACCTCACCGCACAGGCATTTCCCTACATGGCTGGGCTCCACGCTCACTTTCGGCCTCCAAAAAACTTCTCAAAGCTTTTGTCTGCCCGCGCCTTGCTGTCCTGGTAGATTTCGCTTTTCTGCAGATTATCCCAATAAGCCGTGAGCTTGGGGTAGTCACTAAGGTCCGACGCACCAAATTGGGGCATAAGCCGCTCGAACCAGTAGAAATGGGACATAAAAGCGGCATCCGCATAGCTCCACTGGTCTCCAACGGCAAACTGCTCACCCTCGATGCAGGTCTCAAGATACTTAAGGGCTTCAGGAAGAGCCCGTCCTTTTGCGTCCGCAACCTCATCATCAGTCGCAGTGCCACCAAACGCAATGCGCCCCATCGGACCAATGGCATTGGTATAATAAATATCGAGCACACGAACGATCCGGCCCGCTTTCGCTGCTGTGAAGGGATCAGACGGGACAAGGCTTTTGCCGCCTGCAACCGCATCTACATATTCAACAATCGCCTGGCTTTCTGAAAGAGACGATCCATCATCAAGGATCAAAAAGGGAATTTTCCCCAAAGGATGATAGGAGAAATGTTCCTCTGACTTGAACCCTCCGGGCACATCCGAGAGCACAACGCCGTCAGGAGTGCCTTTCATCTCAAGTGCAATAAGAACCCGCTCCACATAGGGTGAAACACTATGGCCGCATAGTTTCATGATCTTTTCTCCGCTGCGCAACAAACGCTCAGCGTAGACTATTTCATGGACGCCATTATTGCATCAAGCGAAGTTTCGATTCGGGCATGACAATTTTTCACAAGGTCCGTCGATTGTTGGTATTGCCACCAGGCGGAAAACCTGTCGCGCCCATCAAATGGCCTGATCCCATACTCGGACAGAAAACTCTCGAGAAAAAACATGTGCGGAATAAGTGCAATATCTGCAAATGAGAGCATCTCGCCAACAGCATAGCCGCCTCCCGACAGTGTTTTCTCCAGAAAGTCAAAAGCTGACGGCAACCCGGTTTCAAGGGCCAATGCTATCGCCGCCTCGTCGGGCCCTACTCTGCCGAATTTGGGGCGTGTGAGCGCCGCCGTGTGCGGCGCCATATAAACGTCCACAATCCGGGCCACGAGCCTTGACCGCGCAGCGTCCGCAGGATGCGCGGGCTGCAGGTCATGCCCGTCGAACATGGCATTAAAATACTCTGCAATAATCTGACCTTCCGGCAAACAGCTCCCGTCGTCGAGCAACAGGTATGGAATTTTCCCCAGCGGGCTTTCTGCCAACAATTCGGCTGAACCGAACCCGCCCGGCATACCGGCCAGTTCCACCTTGCCTACAGCGTCCTTGACCTCCAGGACCAGATACGCCCGCTCATAATAGGGAGATACATGCACACCGCGCAGTTTCATAGCTGCCTCCGTTTGTCGACCGCCGCGCAAAAAGCCGCAAGCGGTGTCAGCGTTTGAACATACGAACAAACTCTGACAGCTGGTGCAATTTCAGTCCTTGCGCTAAATCACCTGCGGAAACAAATACACTCCCCTCCAATGGCCCCGGCAGCAGGCCCTGAATATCGGCCTCGGCTTTTTCCGGCGGTGAATGTCCGCCATAGGTCAAAAAAAGACCGACGCGGTCGGGCAGGGATTGGTTTGCTTTGAGGAAAGCTCTGAGGGGGGTAGCTGGATAACTGGTCCAGATCGGACCACCAACAAGCAACTGATCATAGTCGCCCAGGTTCGCATTAACTGTTTCAAGATCAGGCAGGCGGCGCTTGAGGCTGTCGTATGCCGCGCGCACATAGCCCCACAGGCCTGCGTACCGCCCACACCTGATGGGCTCAATGTCCGCGTCCAGCTCCTGCTGCAGCAACATGGCAAGCTTGTCTGTTGTGCCAGTGCGCGAATAATACAAAATGAGTGTTTTGGTCATGATGCCCTTACCCTGAAGCACGGGCAGAAACATTGCCTTGACCGCCGTCAAACAGGCCGTTCAGCTTTGCAGCTGAAACCGGATAAGGTTGATGGCAACGCCAATCATGATAACGGCAATCAGGCTATCAAGAATGCGCCAGGTACTGGCTTTCTGGAACAAAGGTGCCATCTTTTTGCCGCCAATCGCGAGGCCATAAAACCATACACAGGAAGCAATTACGGCACCAACCAGAAAGCCGAGGCGCTCCGTGTCGCTGCCGTAGCGGACACTCACGCCACCAATGAGCACCATGGTATCCATATAGACCCATGGGTTGAGAAGGGAAAAAGCGGCAGCGTGCAGCATGGCGGTTCGAACACCTGCGCCTTTGGCATCACCCGCGGCTGCTTCCATATGCTCCGCATCCAGCACTTCGGGCTTAATCGCAGCCTTGACGCTACGGGCGGCGAACCAGGTCAGAAAAACGACACCGCCCCAGCCAAGGACTGTCGCAAGCGTCTCGTTGCCAGCAATGAAACGCCCTACCCCCATTACGCCAAGCGTTATGAGTGTAGCGTCCGCCGCAAAACAGACACTGGCCACGGGCATGGCGTGACGTCCCCGAATGCCCTGGCGCAGCACATAGGCATTCTGCGGACCGATCGCCATGATCAACCCGATTGAAATCACAAAGCCTTCAAAAAATGAAAGTGGAAAAGCCACTGCCACTGAATCTCCCTGAGCATTTCCGAAACACATTGCACAGAGAGGACAGCTTTTCCAGCCTATGTTCCTTATCGATGTCGATAGATCATCTTATCAACCAGCAGCCAAAGCGCCGGCGAACCATCCAGTCTGCAGCAGCAAAAAAGCCGAGGCTTAGAAATAACGCCCAAGCCAATCGATCAGTGCTGCGTTGACTTCATCGGCTTTTTCCTGCTGCGTCCAATGACCGATGCCCTTGAAATCCACACGCTCATAGGGTTCGCAAAGCTCTTCCATGCCGTCGGCGAGCTTTGGCGGGCATACACCGTCCAGTTCGGCCGTGAACATCAGGCAGGGTTTCATCACTTTGGGCAGCTGGCCGTCTACCAGAAACTGTTTCTGCGCCTCCCAGTTGGCCGCCATGTTGCGATACCAATGCAGCGGCCCTGTCATGCCGTTTCGAGAGAAGGCATCAACATAATAGTCCATCTCTTCCTGGCTCAGGAGCATCTCTCCGCCCCAGGCCTCTTCGCCTGCCTGCAGAAGGCTGACCAAATCCAGGCTCTTTATGGCGAAAGCCAGATTTTCACTGGTTGGCTTTTTGACGCTGCGCCCGCCGGTCGGGCGGCGCAGGAAAAAGCGAAACGTCTCGTTAAAGTCTTTTTCGAGGATGGGCTCACACGCACCTTCGGTCTGGAAGCGCACGATATACATGTTTTCGCCCAGCGCTTGCCGGAAAATACTCACGGGGTCTATCGGATAATGCTTCAGCAGAGGCACGTTCATACCGGCACACCCAAGTACCCTGTCCCCAATGTAGAAAGGCGTTTGCCATAGGACAATGGCACCCCAGTCGTGCCCGACCAGTACGGCTTTATCGATACCAAAATGGTCCTGGACCGCAACAATATCGCTTGTCAGTTTGGCCATCGTATAATTTTCAACGCCCTCGGGTGCGTCTGAACGGCCATATCCGCGCCCGTCATAGGTGATGGCGGGGTACCCTGCTTCGCCGAGTGCCTTTAGCTGATGATTCCAGGTGATTGCCACATCCGGCCATCCATGCATAAAAATCACGGCGGGCTTGTCGGTTTCGCCGGGATGCGGCCCAGCGCGATATACGGCAAGCTTGACGCCATCACTGTCTATGAACTCCGGATTGCGAAAATCGCTCATTGGTGGTCTCCATTCATCGCCTGCTCCATATATTCAATGCACTCGGCCAGTGAAATCGAAAACACGCCTGCATTGCCGGCATCAAAAGCCTCTCTCCAGGTGTCATAGCCTTCTTGATAGACAGGCAACGTTTCAACTGTGACGAAAAGTTCAGTTACGCTGCCAGCCAGAGCATCTCGGGTAATGGGTAAATGCATTATGTTGGGCACGACACTTTCAGGTGTCGTTTTAATCCGTATCTGCAAATCGGAAATACTGACATGAACTATATCGAGCCCGTTCAGGGATTCCGTTTTCAGTACCGTTAAGACTGCACCTTCATCCTGTGGCCTTGTCTCAAACTGCCAGACCTGACCCGCTGAAAACTCTTGGGCATTTGAAGTCCCGGAAACAGCAACCAACAATATCGCAAGCAGTATTGAACGCATTTGCCCTCTCAAAATTTGACTAACCCCCCAAAATTGCACTCAGAAACAATGCGGCGATTGCAATCGGCACTATGTACCTGATGAGTGCATACAGCAGGTGAAATAGGGCCCCCTGATCAAGCGACAAGGTTTCCGCAACGCGTGCTTTTGGCAAACACCAGCCCACCATCAGCGCAAACGACAAACCACCAAGCGGCAAGATGATGTTGTTGACGCCCTCCCGGATAAGATCAAACCAGGTGTGGCCGTCAAGGCCAAGGAAGGCGAGCGGATAAAACTCCTTCCAACTCGAAAACGAGAGAATGGTCAAACTGCTCAGCACCAGCACAATGAATGCCATTGTCCAGGCAGCGACGGGCCGGCGGACACCCCACTCCTCCAGCTTGGCCGTTGTTGGCGACAAAAGCACGATCGATGACGTGAGCGCGGCAAATGTCAGCAGGAGGAAAAAAACAAACGCCACAATGGCACCCGCAGGAATCTGCGTGAAAACAACCGGGAGCGTGACAAACACGAGGCCGGGCCCAACCGCCGGGTCCATACCGCTTGCAAACAGCAGTGGGAAAATAGCGAGCCCTGCCAGCAAAGCCACTGACAGGTCCATAATCACCACAGTGCCCGCTGCCTTTGGCAGGTGCACATCCCGGCCCATGTAGCTGCCCATGATCATGATACCGCCGACACCCACACCAATCGTGAAAAATGCTTGCCCGACCGCATCCAGAAACAGTTTGGAGCCGAATGTCATATCATTGAAACCAAAAAGAAAATCCAGCGCACGGGCAAAGGCTCCATTGATCATCGCATAGATAACCATGCCGAGCAGCATGACAAAAAGCGCTGGCATCATCAGCTTGCTGGCGCGCTCGATACCACCCTGTACGCCCGCTGCAACTATTGTCGCGGTTGTGGCACAAAAAATAGCGGACCATAGCAGCGGACCAGCAGGGCTGGATTTGAATTCGCTGTCAAAGGCCCTGATTGCATCAACGCTCCAGTCCGTCATGCCGCCAAACAGCGCTTGATAGCCATAAGCCATGATCTGGCCCGCGATCACGCTATAGAAACTCAGCACCATGATGGTCGCCACCAGCCCAACCCAGGCAACCCAGTGCCATGGCAGGCGACTGCCAGCTTCAGCAGCCAGAGATTTCAATGCGGTGACCGGACTTGCCCTGCCCAAGCGGCCAAGCAACAGTTCTGCGATAAACACAGGCGTCGCAATGAAAGCCAGCGCGAGCAGATAAACCAGGATAAAGCCCGCACCGCCATTGATGCCGGCGACATAGGTAAAGCTCCAGACATTTCCGAGCCCGATGGCTGACCCGGCGGTGGCGACAATAAATGCCAGCCTGCTTGAAAACCGCGGTCCTTGCGACTGTGTGCCCATACACCCTCCCCAGATTGCCAGGCGCGTGAAACGCCAGCCTTTAAGCCCTAGGCAGTTCCGCTTCTTTTCGCAACCATGATTTGAGCAGCAGATGAAATCGAGCGCATTGACAGCGCACCCGACCACGTCGCAAGCTTGATATAGTCTTGATGAGCTGACTGCATCGGGCATGAGGGGGAAGTGAGCATGTTTTCAAAATTGATTAAATCGACGGTCGCTGTTTGTGTCCTGTCAGCACTGCCTGTTTTGGCACAGGATATTGAACCGGGCGAGGAACGCACTGCTTCGATCAAAAAATTCCCAGTCACCGCCAGCCCGCGCGAAGAACGGTTGTCTCAGGGGCCATACAAACGCCTTGTGATCAGGGGCGCAACACTCGTGGACGGCACGGGCGCACCGCCCATTGGCCCGATGGATATTGTGATCGAAGGCAATCGCATCAGTGAAATCCGTTCGGTCAGCAACCCCGGCGTACCCATTCGCGAACAAGGTCGTCCGGCGCCCGGTGACTATGAAATCGATGCGCATGGCAGCTATGTTTTGCCGGGCTTCGTGGATGCCCACAGCCATATAGGCAATGCGCTTTGGGGACTGACGGGCGACATGCCCTCCATGGACTATATCTTCAAGCTCTGGATGAGCCACGGCATCACCACCAGCCGGGAAGTTGCCTGCGGACTGGGCGCCAACTACACAATCAGCGAAAAACGCCGGTCAGACCGGAATGAGATCAGCGCACCGCGCCTGATTGTCCATTGTGCTTTCCCAACCGGCTTTTCAGAAGAAAAACAAGCACGTGACTGGGTAAAAGCGATCAAACGCAAGGGGGCTGATGGCATTAAGTTTTTTGGGGGGCACCCGCGCATCCTGGAAGCAGCCTTTGACGAGGCGAAGAAACAGGGGCTGCGAACCGCGTTTCACCATGCGCAACTGTCCGTCAGCCGGGTGAATGTACTGACGTCGGCGCGCTGGGGCCTGAACTCGATGGAGCATTGGTACGGTCTGCCGGAGGCGCTGTTTGACGACCGTACAGTGCAGGATTACCCGTACGGTTATAATTATAACAACGAACAGGACCGGTTCGGCGAAGCCGGTCGTTTGTGGCGGCAGGCAGCAAAACCCGGCAGTGAAAAATGGAATGCCGTTATGGAGGAGTTGCTGTCGCTTGATTTCACGCTCGACCCAACCTTCACCATCTATGAAGCCAACCGCGACGTGATGCGCGCCAGGAACGCAGACTGGCACACAGAATACACCCTGCCTTCCGTTTGGCGCTTTTTTCAGCCAAACCGGGTGCTGCATGGCTCCTACCATTTCGACTGGACCACAAAGGACGAAATTGACTGGAAGAAAAATTTCGAGCTCTGGATGACGTTTGTGAATGAATACAAGAACCGTGGTGGGCGGGTCACCGCAGGCTCGGACAGCGGTTTCATTTTCAAACTATATGGCTTTGGCTATATCCGGGAGCTGGAGCTGTTGCAGGAAGCAGGCTTCCATCCGCTGGAAGTGATCAAGAGCGCAACTCTGAACGGCGCAGAACTGATCGGCCGCGAAGCAGACCTGGGCAGCGTGGAGGTGGGCAAGCTTGCAGACCTTGTGATTTTGGATGAAAACCCGGTCAGGAACCTGAAAGTGCTATACGGCACAGGCCACATGCGCCTGAATGACGACACCAATCAAGTGGAACGTGTTGGCGGCGTGAAATACACCATCAAGGACGGGATCATTTATGATGCTGCCCAAATGCGCGCTGACGTGCGTGCAATGGTGCAAGCCGCAAAAGAAGCCGAAGCGCGGCAATAAGTCACCTGTTCGCAGTCAAAGCCGACTTTATGTTGTAAGTAGACACGGAAGGCCCCTATGGACTGGTATCCACTTGTCAAAACCATCCACGTCATCAGTTCCACTGTCTTGTTCGGCACTGGGTTGGGCATTGCGTTCTTCATGCTTCGCTCATATTTCACTGACGACATACATCAGAAACTTTATGCAGCAGAAAATACTGTATTGGCCGACTATCTATTTACCTTTCCCGCAGCAATTTTGCAGCCGCTCACAGGCTTTTGGTTGATTGATGCCGCGGGATACGAATGGACCGAACTCTGGCTATTGATCACCTATAGCATCTATGTGGTTGCAGGCGCCTGCTGGTTGCCCGTCGTCTGGATCCAGACCCAACTGAAAAAGATGCTGATCCGGGCCACTGTGAACGGAACCCCACTTCCAGAAAAATACCACGAATTGTTCCGCATTTGGTTTTTGCTGGGCTGGCCAGCATTCATTGGTTTGATTGTGGTGTTTTTCCTGATGGTGAGCAAACCGGCATGACAGACATCTCTGACTTGGACGGTGTTTGGTTCGTTTATGATGGTGACTGCCCTATCTGCAAGCGTGCCGCCGAGGCGCTGCGCATCAAACAGTCGCTCGGCGATCTTCATTTGCTGGACGCAAGACAGAACGAGCGGCATCTACTGATTGTTGACATTAACCGCAGGCAGTTCGACCTAGATGAAGGCATGGTCATCTACCACGATGAGGCGTTCTATCATGGTAGTAGCGCTCTACGCTTCATGGCGGTGTATGGTGCCCCGCGCGGCTGGTTCAATCACCTGAACCGCTTGCTGTTCCGCACAGCAACCATAACCGAAAGCCTGTACCCCTTAATGCGATCAGGCAGGAACATGCTATTGTGGTTGCGCGGAAAAAAGCCAATCAAAAACCTGAAACCGCATGACACGCCGATCTTCAGGCCCATTTTTGGGCAGGCGTGGTCGACCATGCCGCCGGTTATGCACGCGCACTACGCCAACCACCCTTTCAGTAAAGATGTAGGCATTGCTAAAGGCATGATGACCGTGCAGGCAGGGTGGTTACTAAGAGCGTTAGCGCCGATATCCCGGCTCGTCGGCGGCATACCAGCCTACAATCAGGAGAGCATTCCGACAGAAGTGCGCTTTGAAAGCAGTCTTGATGATAGCTGCCTCACATTTCATCGCATATTCAGCTATGAGGACCGGAAACCTTATGTGTTTCGCTCCAAGATGGTGCCGCTTGGTGGCAATCTTCTTGTCGAAAAAATGAAATTTGGACTGTGCTGGCGTGTGCGGTTTGCTTGGACAGGTGAAAGTGTGCAGCTTCGTCACGCCGGATATGCCATTAGCGTGTTCGGCAGCATAATCAAAGTGCCTCTCAATTGGTTGCTAGGGTCCATTGAAGCAAGCGAAGAGGCCATGGGTCCATCTACGTTCAAAATGGCGGTATCAATTAGTCATCCGGTGTGGGGCATTTACTACCGGTACAGTGGCACGTTTGAGATGATGGCTTCGGACGACAAGGCAAATCATGGTTAAGCGCGTTTTGGTCTTGGGTGGCTACGGTAACTTCGGCCGCTTCATTTGTCAGGAGTTGTCCAGGGATAGCAATATTCAGTTGCTGGTTGCCGGTCGGTCCATGAAGAAAGCCAAGGCTTTCGCTGAGTGCTTGCCGACAAGCAATGCTCCTTCACCTCTTCAACTGGACATCAGTTCAGGAATTGAGCAAGCGCTACAGACCATACAGCCGGATATTGTTGTCAACACCGTCGGGCCATTTCAGGGCCAAAGCTATCACGTACCTCAGGCCTGCCTAAGTGCAGGCTGCCATTATATCGACCTTGCAGATGGTCGAGACTTCGTAGCAGGTATTGGCATACTCGACGAGTCTGCCAAGAACAAGGAGATCAGCATAATAACGGGGGCCAGTTCCGTGCCGGCTTTGTCTGCAGCGGTGCTGGATCATTATCAAAACCAATTCTCAGGACTTGAAAGCGTCGAGTATGGCATTTCCACTGCCCAGCACACAACACGTGGCCTGGCAACAACACAGGCCGTCCTTTCATATGCAGGCAAACCCATCAACACCTTGATTAAAGGGCATCTCTGCCAGGTTGTTGGATGGCAAGGACTGCGCAGCTACCGTTTTAATGGGCTTGGCCGCCGCTGGCTTGCCTGCTGCGACGTACCCGACTTGGCTATATTTCCTGAGAGATACCCCGAACTGAAAACCATCCGATTTTACGCCGGTCTTGAACTGCCGTTACAGCAGCTAGGCGTTTGGGGGCTTAGTTGGCTTGTAAGAATGGGCATCATCAAAAATCTTGCAAACTGGTCAAAGGTGCTGCTGAAGACATCCTCACTGTTTGATCGATTTGGCGGTGAAGAAAGCGGCTTTTTCATGGAGATAAAGGGTCAAGGCAATGCGGGCTCTGCAGAAACGACCTCTTTCGAGATAGTCGCAAGATCCGGCCATGGCCCTCTAATTCCCTGCATGCCTGCAATACTGCTGGTCAAACGATTTGCAGCTGGTGAAAGATTCGCACCGGGCGCCTATCCATGTATCGGCATGATAGACCTTAAGACCTATTTAACTGAACTGAAAACACTGGATATAATCTGGACAGATGACCAGATTTTATAAAAGCTTCTCAATCTCTTTGCGAATGCCGTGCGGGGTGTCGGTGGGGGCAAAGCGTTTCACAACCTTGCCTTCACGGTTGACCAGGAACTTGGTGAAATTCCATTTGATGCGCTTGCTGCCCATCAAGCCGGGCTTTTCCGCTTTCAGATATTTGTAAAGCGGGTCCGCGCCAGAGCCGTTCACATCAATTTTCGAGAACATCGGGAAGCTGACACCATAATTGATTTGGCAGAATTCGCCGATTTCATCGTTGGAGCCCGGGTCCTGAGCGCCAAACTGGTTGCAGGGAAAGCCCAGGATTTCCAGACCTTTTTCCTTCAGGTCGCCATAGAGTTTCTCGAGCCCCTCAAACTGCGGCGTAAACCCGCATTTTGATGCCGTATTGACGATCAAAAGCACTTTACCTTTATAGTCCTCGAGCGGTTGCTCCTTGCCATTCAGGCGGGGGGCAGAAAATTCGTAAATTGCTGACATGGCGTGCCTCTTGTGTTGGCGAACTGTTCAATCCAACCTAGCGTCTTTGTCACGGATGGCAAGCTCAAGCCTTGAAATCGCCCGCTGTGTTGCTGCACGATTGATCTCCATCCAGGCCCAGATTTCAAAACCAATCATGGTTACGCCTGAGAGGATTGACCACACGGCCCAGAAAATCTGGTCAGATACATCTGACGCGCCAATAAACTCCCACAGGCAATAGGCCACAACCAGACCAGTGAGCGTGGCAAGGCCAATAACAAGTTTTACGACGCGGCCAGTACTACCTTTCAGCGCTGCACGGAACATCTCGTTGATGTCCCCTGTTTCGCCAACAATTTTATCCACGTCGAGGCTTTCGGCCTCCAGTTCCTTTTTTATGCGTTCATCAATACTGTTCATTTAACGATCTCCAGTTTTACTCTGCCATGGCTCGGGCCACTTATCTGGCCTTCATTTGCCTCACTTGGGGGTTCAATCTGTTGTCTTAATCGGTCGCGAGCACGCGATAGCCGTGATTTCACCGTGCCGCTGGGCACTTCTTGAATAACCGCAATTTCAGCGACACTCAGGTCTTCAAGGTAAAAGAGATAGACGGCTTCACCCTCGCCGTCGGGCAACGCCTTTATCAGGCGGCGTAACTGGTCGCTTGTTGCCCAGGCTTCCGGTTTTTCATCTGCCACCTGCTCTTCAAAAAGTTCGTCCGCTGCCGCACGGCCACGACGACGAATACGGTCCAGCGTCCGCCAGCGCACTGCCTTGAAAACCCTCGCCCTGAAGGTATCGGGTGGAAAGGCCTGCTTCATGGACCGAAGCGTCAGCATCCAGGCGTCCTGCACCGCGTCGCGAGCCAGTGTATCGTCATTGCAAAGGCGATAGGAAAACCTGACGAGCGACGGCTGATACAGCCGATACAGCACTTCAAAAGCGCGCTCGTTGCCTGCCTGTGCGGCCAACACCAGCTTTTCTTCTTTTGCCCGTGTGTCAATTGCGGCCAAGGGCCTACCCTCTCAATACCTCGCGTGTTCAGGGTTCAAAACGTCCAAAACCCCAGACTGGTTCGCAAGGATAGTCAATTTGGTGCATCAGGACCACGTAGAGCAAGGAAATGAAAGCCTCCTGGACCAGCTCTCATCCCTGTGCTTGCCCTTGCAATTGCTTGTCAGCAGCTGACTGCGAAAGCAGCCAAGAGCTGAATTTCCTGATTTTACGGCGATCGGCATAGGCTTCAGGATAAACAAGATAAAAGGCGAAATCGAGCGGCAGACCGAGTTTGAAAGGTTCAACCAACCTGCCCGCTGCCAAATCCCCACTTGCAAGGTTGCGCCAACCCAGCACCACGCCAACGCCGTCAATCGCCGCTTGCAGCGTATGTTCTGGCTGACTGAACCGGGGTCCTCTCGACGGGTCAACCTGTTCTGCCCCCGCCGCATCAAGCCAGGTTTCCCATGTGGGTGCGTCCGGGTGGAAAGCCATTGAATCGTCATGCAGCAAAACCCTGTCGCGCAGGTCGTCAGGTGTGTCCAATCCGTCAAGAAGCCGTGGGCTGCACATAGGGGTCAGGGTTTCATCAAACAGCCTTTCCGCCACAAGGCCCGGATACTGACCGCGGCCAAGGCGTATCGCTGCATCGAAACCACTCCGCTGAAAATCAACAACTTCAGTGCTGGACGACATGCGCACGTCGACATCCGGATGATTGTCGGCAAAATGCTGCAACCGGGGAACAAGCCACTTGATTGCAAACATCGGCGCCACGCTGATGGTCAGGCCAGTTTGTGCCGGGCCAGACATGGTTCGCTCAATCACCTTGTCCAGAGACACAAAAACGTCTGCCAAATCGGCGGCGAAGGTCTGGCCTTCGTCGTTCAGCAACAGACCCCGCGGCAAACGACGAAATAGCTGCAGGCCGAGATAGTCTTCCAGCTTTCGCACCTGATGGCTGACCGCTGCCGGGGTTACAGACAACTCGTCGGCGGCCTTTGCAAAACTGAGGTGGCGCGCGGCAGCTTCAAAGGCCCGCAGGGCATTCAGGGGATATAGGGTTCTATTTTTCATAAGACTTACTTTTAGTAAGCCTTACACGAGAAAACGTCGCTTGTCGATACGGCAGTTACGAGAGAAATAAAAGGCAATGAGAAAGGAACTTAAGCCATATCAGCAAATATATTTTGCCCATTGAGAGCACCGTATCAACCGACCTTACGTGAAGAATGGAGACAACCCGATGAATGCCCCGGACAAAAATTTCGACACATACGCTTTTTCAAAACAACCGGATTATGATGAAAAGTCCGTGCGCAAGGCATTCGCCGAGTTGATGCCGCTAAATACTATCGTCATTTACTGTTACGACCCTCGGGCAACCGGGATCCCCGCTGCAGTTGCAGAGGAATTTGGAGATACTTATCCCGGCGAGGTCGTGACCGATGCCGACGGGAACGGGCTGGGAACAACAGCCACCATGCTCGGTGTCGTTGTAGCCGGGGGACGTGCGGTGGATGCGCTCAGGTCCATCACAGTCGGGCAGCACCTTCTTGGCGTCAAAAACATCGTTGTCGTCCACCATACTCATTGCGGCGCCACATCCTACACCGCCGATGGCATTGTTGACGCTTTCAAACATGAGCATGGTGCCGATATTTCGGATCTTTATCAGCACGAGAGTGTTTGCATCAGCGATTATACCGCGTCGCTTGAGCACGACACCAAACTTGTCAGGGCCTCAGCCGGTACACCGCCCCACGTCAACATATATGGCTATTTGTATGACATCGACACGCTGGAACTGACCCGCGTCGTCGAAGACCCTGCTGCAGGCGCGTGATTTCCGCGGCAAAACAACAACGCCTCCTCTATCAACAAGTATTACGAAGGAACACCAATGACCTACCTTCAGAAGCATCATGACTTCCAGGGCGTCGCAGACGTATTTTTGCGCTCGCCGGACCTGTATGCGCCGTTGCTGCAGTTTATTGAAAACGTCATGACAGGAGACTCCAGTCTCACGGCGGCAGAACGCGAAATCATTGCCGCACATGTTTCCAGGCTAAACCACTGCAGTTTCTGCCTCGGCGTACACAAGTCCACCATCCGGGCGCTGGGTGCCAAAGACGAGGTATTGGACACATTGGAACACGGCACCTCCATGGCAGGTATTAGCGAAAGTCTGCGTGCCATCATTGAATTTTCAACCAAGTTGACCCAGTCGCCCGAGCTGGTGAGCGAAGACGATATCTCAATTTTGAAAGATGTTGGCCTGACCGAGCAAACGATCGAAGACGCGATCAATGTGATTTCGCTGTTCAACTATGTGAACCGGCTTGTCGATGCTTTCGGCATCGAAGGCAATCAGCCCTATTTTGATTTTGTCGGCACCGCACTGGCCAAGCAGGGCTACACCCCGCTTTTGGCACAGGCAACCAGAAAAACACGCTCCGCATAGCGGGTGGTTGCGGCTGCAATCCAATAAAAGAAAGGAATACCCATGTCAGAAAAACTCGGCTGGAAAACCCGTGGCAAGCAATTCGAAGACGGAAGCTCGCTGGACAACTGGACGAAGGTAGAGGAAAGCGGCATATGGCATTGGCAATATGACACCCACGAACTCACTTTCGACATATACGAATACAATGCGTGCTACTGGAAACTCTACCGAGTCCGCTATCCCTCGGAAACACGCGACGGATACCAGTATGACTATGGCGGTCAGGCGTGTCAGGTAGCGCTGGTGGCCTACCTGAACTGCACAGCATCTCCTCATTCCAACAAAGTCATGCAGACCGGCGAGCTGGAATGGATCAGGGTTAGTGAAATAGACCCTGCAATCCACAAGGTTATCCGCCGAAACAGCCAAGTCTCGCCACCCGACATAACTGGTGCTGCAATGCAGCAATCTGCGTGATGGAAGGGTCATACATGCAAAAACCGGTCTGCCTGATCACCGGCGTTGGTGACACCACAGGTGCAGCGCTCGCGCGCCGTTTCGCAGCGGGTGGCTATTCGATCGCAATGATTGCCCGAAATACGGATCGCCTGAATGCACTGGCAATGGAAATTGAGGACGCACATGCTTTCCCGTGTGACGTTGGCAACATTCCGGAATTGATGGATACCGTCGAGCGGATCAAAAAACTGCTCGGCTCTCCGGCTGTACTCATCCACAACGCTGTTGCTCACACGTTCGACACATTTCTGGAGGCCGATCCAACCGACCTTGAACGAAACTTCAGAGTTAATACCACGTCACTGCTTTACCTTGCCCGTGCCGTAGCACCGGACATGATCAATGCCGGCAGCGGCGCCATCATGGTTACCGGGAACACAGCGTCCCATCGTGGTGTACCGACTTATGCCTTGTTCGCACCGACCAAAGCGGCACAGCGCACCTTGGCGGAGGCTTTGGCGCGGGACCTGGGACCCAAAAAGGTTCATGTCGGATATGTAACTATCGACGGAGCGATCGACGTGACCTGGCTTGGGCCGGACGATGAACGTCCCGACTGGCTGGTCCCGCCAGGCGACTGGCCATGGCGCCGGGAAGATTTTTTTGCGGACGCGGATGCAATTGCAAACGAGGTGTTCCATATGGCTCATCAGCACCAGTCAACATGGACATTTGATCTTGTGATCCGGCCGTTTGCGGAAAAATGGTAATGCTGGGAACGGGAAAGAAAATATCCCATGCCCTCCAGGGCCTTTGGTGGATTCATGTGGATGTCTTCAGCAACACCCCGCTACAGGGTAACGGCTTAGCCGTGTTCCCCGAAGCGCGCCACCTATCGTCCGACCAAATGCTCGCCCTAGCGCAGGAACTGCGTCAGTTTGAGACCATTTTTCTCTGTGGCCCAACAGATGGCAGCGATGTGCGGGCCCGCATTTTTACAATGGAGGAAGAACTGGATTTTGCCGGTCATCCGTTATTGGGAGCGGCGGCAGTACTGCATTATCTCAACAATTCAAAAGCTGATGGACTGTGGCAGTTTGCCCTGAATAAAAGCAATGTCTCGACATGCACGACAACACGACCGCATGGCTTCTGGGCCGAGATGGATCAGGGTATACCGTTTTTTGAACCACTGCCGTCGGCCAGCTCCGTTAGCCCTATCCTGAATGGACTTGGTCTCGAACACAGCGACCTTGCCGACGAATTACCCGTAGCCACGGTCTCGACCGGACTACCGTATGTGATTGTGCCAGTAAAAAGCAGCAGCCTAGCCCGAGCCCAAATTACATGCGCCGACTTTGAGCAGCGATTACAGGAGCTTGGCGGCAAATTCGTTTACATTCTGGATCCAGCCACCTGTGAAGGCCGAACCTGGGATAACCTGGGCATAGTCGAGGACATTGCAACGGGCAGTGCTGCGGGCCCGGCAGCTGCATACCTCCAGCGCTATTGCAGTGCACCGGACCAAGTAACCCTCCATCAGGGGCGCTTCGCCGGAAGAGCAAGCCAAATTACCGCCACCTGCGATCCGCGCACGGGCTCTGTCAGGGTCAGCGGCGATGTGGTCGTTGTTGCGGAAGGCCGCTTCCTTTAAAACCGCTATTTACCGCGTGCTGCCAGCGTCGCGACAGCCAGTTCCAATCGTTTGATTTCCCGCATGAGGTTGGCCCGGTTCATTTCCATCCATTGCCATGTCTTCAAGGCTATCTGCGCCATCGCTGAAGCGATAAACCAGATGCCCCAGAAGATCCTGTCGTCGACCAGCTCCGCCATGTAAAACTCGTATCCGGTCCAGAACATCAGCACGGTTGCAATGAGTGTGATAATCGAAGTCAACCAAATCCACCTTCGCATACCGCCCTTGAATGCGGCCGCAACCATATCAGGCAACCCACCTTCAGATGCCAGCAACTCGTCAATCACCGCTGTTTCGTTTTCCAGCTCTTGCCGGATTTTCTCATCTAGTTGGGACATTCCGTGTCTCCTTGCATTTGCTGTCGTAACCGGGCCTTTGCCCTATTCAGCCGAGACTTCACAGTACCAAGTGGCACGTTCAGAACGCCGGCTATCTCCGCCATTTTTAGTTCGTCGAGATAAAAAAGCGCCAGCGCCTGTCGCTCATTTTCCGGCAAAGCCGCCAAGTGACTGGTGAGCTGCCCGCTGGTCGCGACCGGCTCGCACACCTCGGTCGCAATTTCTGCAACGTCATCGAGGCTGGTGGTCATCCTGCTTTGCTTGCGTGCCCTGTCAGTGACACGCCAGCGCACCGTCTTGTATGCCCATACCCTGAACCCCCTGGGGTCTTTGAGTTTGCGCAGCGATTGAGAAAGGGTCAGCCAGGCATCCTGCACAGCATCCATTGCCAGCGTCTGATCACCGCACAAACGGTACGCAAACCTTAACAAGGCTTTGTTATGCATGCGAAACAAGGCCTCAAACGCACGCCTGTCACCACTCTGGGCGCTGATAACCAGCAGGTCTTCTTTGGCCCTGTTCGTGTGCATAAAGCCCTCTCTCACCAGTAAAGACGGGCCCTGATCAAAAAAGGTTCAGGAAATCCTCTTATCAGGCAAAAAAAGTGTACCGCGCATGGTCTCTACTGTCTGACCGGAGATCAATACCCGGTCGCCTTTCACTTCGAGCCAAAGGTCCCCGGATCGAGCTGAAATTTGCCGGGCAAACAACTTGTTTTTGCCAAACACCTTTGCCCAGTAGGGAGCGGAAACACAGTGAGCCGACCCTGTAACAGGGTCCTCACCGAGGCCGTGGTTCGGAAAAAAACAGCGGGACACAAAATCCACGTCCCCTGCCCCTGACCCGGGGGCCGTCGCAATAAAGCCGAACGGCGCGTAAGCCTTCAGCGCATTCATATCCGGAGACAGGCAGGCAACCGTGGCCTCATCGGGATAAACGAGCAGCAAATCCCTGTCACCCTCATTGCTTTTAAGCACCCTGTCCGGTTCTGCCCCAATGGCGGCGCCAATGCCCGTAGGAGTTGGGTAGGCATGTGGCGGCAAACCGGGGAAGTTCATCTGGTAGCGGTCCCCATCACACATCACAGTAAGGGTACCGGAAAGTGTTCGAAATCGCACCTCCTGCAGGCCCGGTTGCAGGTGATTAAATACCACATGAGCCGTCGCCAGCGTCGCGTGACCACACAGCGCAACTTCGGTGCCGGGCGTAAACCAGCGCAGCGTATAATGGGCGTCATCGCCGTCGAACGGTACGATGAAGGCCGTTTCCGAGAGATTGTTCTCCAGTGCGATCGATTGAAGCGCCACGTCATCGGGGAACGCATCAAGCGGACAAACCGCTGCAGGATTTCCGCCAAATGCCCGGGTAGTGAAGGCATCTACCTGATAAACAGGAATTTCAATCATTGCTCGCCCAGGCCTTGATCTCGTCGGCATCTTTGGCTGAGAAGCCTAGGCGATACTCACCGTCTTTTTGCCAGACCGGGCGCTTCACCAAAGCATCGTTGTCCACCATCAAGGTTATGGCCTTGGCTTCGCCCATATCCGCCTTGGCTGCGTCATCAAGCTTGCGCCAGGTCGTGCCTCGCGTATTCAGCAATGCATCCCAGCCCAGTGATGCAGCAAATTCATTCAAAAGCTCAGCGTCAATGCCGTCGACCCGATAGTCATGGAAACGATAGTCTATCGCTGCTTCGTCAAGCCATTTGCGCGCCTTTTTCACAGTGTCGCAGTTCTTGATGCCATAAATCGTCAGCATGGTTAGTCCTTTTGTTCTGGCAATTCCTTGAGTGTCAGATCCACCGAGTTTTCACTGGGCGGATCGACATGTATGATAATCTCGGTTTCGGGAAACGCTTCGCCGATTGTGGCTTCCACTTCGTGAGCAATCAGATGCGCAGCCCTGACCGTCAGGTCGCCGTCAACCTCGATATGCATCTGGATGAACCGGTCTCGTCCGGCTGCGCGGGTTTTCAACTCGTGCAAGCCGCGCACGCCAGGGCTTTCCAGCACGAGATTGAAAATCTTTTCCCGCGACGGCTCGTCAAAACCACGATCCATCAGCATATCGGTGGCCGGCCGGGCGATGCCGTAAGCACCCACCATGATGTAAATGGCGATCGCAAAGCCGATGATAGTGTCTGCATGATCAATATCTGCACTGACGGCATAGGCGGCCCCAATGACGCCGAGATTGAGCAGCAAGTCACCTTTATAATGCAAATGGTCGCCCGCGACGGCAATGGACCCTGTTTTGCGAATGACATAGGATTGAAAAAGGACAAGCACTAGCGACAATACAATGGCTGCAGCAGAAACCTGGAGGATCAGAGTTGGCTGTGATACCGGCTGAGGGTCAAAAAAGCGTTCCAAAGACTGAAGCGCCAGGAACAGTGCGGAACCACCCATCAGCATAGCCTGGAACAGCCCGGCAAGCGCTTCAGCCTTTCCGTGGCCGAAACGATGCTCGGCGTCTGGCGGTGCAATAGCAGTACGGATAGCAAGAAGTGTTACCAGCGAAGCGGCCATATCAAGAGCACTGTCTGCCAGCGAACCCAGCATGGCGACAGAGCTTGAAAGCCACCACACAATGGCCTTGCCCAATACCAATAGCGTAGCAACCGCGACAGATGCGCGCGTCGCCCACCGCATCAGTCGGTTTGCCTCATCCCTGTCTACAGGTGCAGATATATGACCCGGTGACCCCATAGGCGCCACTCTGGCGAACTTGTGTACACTTGTCATGTGGAAAATAGTCGGTGAAGAGCACAAAAAAAGCGCCCGAAACCGGACGCTTTACTTGTCGCGAACTTGACTGATCAAGGCTTAGTGGAGTTTGCTTTCCACATCAGCAATTGCTTCGTCCACAAGCGCTTTGCCAGCCTTGCCTTTCATCGCATCGGCCAGCACCGACGTCGCTGCATCAACGGCAATGTTTACGGCGGCTGCTTTCACTTCTTTCACAGCGTTTGCCTCGGCTTGCGCAATTTTTTCCGCAGCCCCGCGTTCACGACGACGCATCAGCGCCTCCAGCTCTTGCCTGGCCTGGTCCGCCATGATCTTGGCATCGTCCTTGGCTTGAGCAACCATGTCCTCGGCTTCACGCTCTGCATCCCGCTGCTTGCGTTGATATTCAATCAACAGGTTTTCAGCTTCGGTCCGAAGGTTTTTGGCTTCTTCAATTTGAGCTTCGATCGACGCCGCGCGCTCATCGAGCATGGCGCCAATAGTCTTGTGTGCTTTAAAATAGAGGATCAAGCCGATGAAACCAGCAAACGCAACCGCGACCCAGAAAGTGGTATTTGCAAGAAATTCCATCGCCTAAGTCCCCTTCGCAGCTGCGGCCACAGCCTTGCCGACATCTTCGGCTGAAACATCAGAAGCACCCAGTTTGCCGATCATATCGGCAGCAACCTCGGTTGCAATGCTTTCAATATCGGAAAGAGCTTCTGCTTTTGCATCTGAAATGCGCTTCTCAGCGGCGTCTGCATCTGCCAGCAATTTGGCATCCAGCTCGGCTTGCGCTTTCGCGATGTCTGCCTTGGCAGCATCTTTTGCATCTGCAAGTGTCTGCTGTGCTTTCAGGCGAGCGTTGGCGATGGATGTTTCATAAGCTTCACGCACGCCCTCTGCTTCGGCGCGAAGGCGCTCCGCAGTATCAAGATCACCGGCGATCTTTTCTTCCCGTTCTTCCAGTACCGACGTAACCCGCGGCACTACCATGCGAGATACAACGATATACAAAAGAACGAACGTCAGCAGCAGCCAGGCAACCTGGTTGGTGTAGGTGCCGTCCTCAAAAACGCTAATCTGCGGCAGACCGCCAGCGTCCTGTTCAACAGTTTCTGTAGTGGCTCTAGCCATTGCTCAACCTCGGTGGCAGATGGTTCCCGGGACAGGTGCCGAAACCGGCACCGGACCCCATTTTGCACGAGTATCTCGTGCGCAGCCCGCAGGCCGCAACCCGGTTCCTATGAGAACAGGATCAGGAACGCGATCACGAGAGCAAACAGGCCGGTTGCTTCTGTCAGAGCAAAACCGATCAGCAGGTTCGTGAACTGCTTAGGGGCGGCAGATGGATTGCGAAGCGCACCTGAAAGATAGTTTCCGAAGATGCTGCCAAGGCCGATACCGATGCCTGCGAGAGCCAGGGTTGCGATACCTGCGCCAATGTATTTTGCTGCTTCAGCTTCCATGATTAAGTCCTTTTCGTGTGTCAGAATATCAAGTTAATGAGTGAATTTTGTCTGTGTCCAATGCTGGCCTAGTGTGCCGGATGCATGGCATCATGCAGGTAGATACAGGTCAAAATGGTGAATACAAACGCCTGAAGGCAGGCGACGAGAATTTCCAGGCCGGTCAAAAGAACGGTCACCGCAAACGGGGCGACGGCACCGGCAATACCAACTGCGCCAATCGCACCCAGGCTGATGATAAAACCAGCAAACACTTTCATCATGATGTGGCCCGCCAGCATGTTGGCAAACAAACGTACAGAAAGGCTGATCGGGCGCGTGCAGTAGGAAATGATTTCAATCAGTACAATGAGCGGCAGCAGCCAGCCCGGCACACCGCTCGGCGCGAACAATTTGAGGTAACCAGCGCCGTTTTTAACGAAACCGATCAGGGTCACACCAATGAATACAAAGATCGCCATCGCGAAATTAACGGCAATATGACTGGTTACCGTAAAGGAGCCAGGGATCATGCCTGCAAGATTGGAACCCAGAATAAACATGAAGAGTGTGAAAATGAACGGGAAGTAGGCCTTGCCTTCCTTGCCAACATTATCGCGCACCATGCCCGCAATAAATTCATAGGCCATCTCAACCATGGACTGCCAGCGTCCGGGCACAACCGAACTCCTGCGCATACCGCCAACAAGGAATACCGTCACAAGCGCCAACACCACCATCATCCACAGCGAGCTGTTGGTGAAAGACACATCAATGCCCGCAATCTCATACTGGGCAATTGGCTTGACTTTAAACTGGTCGATAGGACTTGTGGCCACGAGTATCGTCTCTTCAATTATATGCGCTTGGCGACTGCTAAGCGCGGTCAATCTTTATCCGCCTCACTGGCATTTTCTTCTGCTTCCTGCATCCGCGTGGCTTCTCGCACCACGTTGCGGATACCGCTTGCAAACCCCAGGATCAGCAACACAACCAAAAACAAAGGCGCGGTGCCAAACCATCTGTCGAACCAGAAACCAATAAAGGCACCAACGCCGCTACCAACTACCAGTTCAATGCCCATTTTAAAGGCGATCCCCATCGGGGAAACAGCTCGTTCTTCTGCTTCTTCAAAAGATCGACCTTTTGCCTTCGCCTGGGCTTGCTTCAGGCGCTCCTGGAATGAGCTGTCATCAGGGTTTTCTTTGTCTTGACCCATCCAATTCACCCTTTCCGGCGCACTTCAGCGGGGTTGCCCTGCATGGAATCAGAGCTCTGCCAAAGGCACGCGCAACATAGTGAAGGGCCTATCCTGTGTCAAGGACCAATAAAAATATGTTAATCTATTGATTTAAATAAGGTTTTTTCGATTTTTACGTTAGCTTGCATCCCGCAAAGCCTCTGCTCGTTCGAGGTCAACGGAAACGAGGGTCGAGATTCCTCGTTCGGCCATCGTAACACCAAACAGCCGCTTCATTCGGGACATGCTCACGGCATTGTGGGTGACGATGAGGAAGCGTGTATCCGTGCGCTCCATCATTTCATCGAGCAAATTGCAGAAACGCTCCACGTTGGCATCATCAAGCGGGGCGTCAACTTCGTCCAGAACACAAATGGGCGCTGGGTTGGTTATGAAAACGGCAAATATGAGGGACAGTGCTGTCAATGCCTGCTCGCCGCCGGAGAGAAGTGACAGAGCCTGAAGCCGTTTGCCGGGGGGACTGGCAAAAATCTCCAGCCCCGCATCCAGCGGGTCCTCAGACTCGGTCAGTTTCAGATGGGCTTCACCTCCGCCGAACAGGCTTTTGAAAAGCTCGCCAAAGTGGTTATTAACGATATCAAACGCGACGAGCAGCCGCTCTCTGCCCTCTTTGTTCAGGCTACCTATCGCCTGCCGGAGGCGGGCAATTGCGGCTTCAAGGTCAGTTCGTTCTTTCACCAGATGAGTCATCTGCTCATCGATTTCATTCAGCTCTTCATCGGCACGCAAATTTACTGCGCCCATATTGTCCCGCTCGCGCTTCAGTTTCTCCAGCTTGGTCTCCAGGACAGATACGTCGGGCAGACTGTCCGATGGTTCAAGTTCCACTGTCTCCAACAGCTGCGTCGGCGCACATTCAAAACGTTCACCGATCTGCGCAGCGAGGTCTTTTCGGCGGCTGACAGCATTCTCGACAGCCGCATCTGCTCTGATCTGACGCTCCCTAGACCCGGCTTGAGCTTCCTGAATTTCCCGCAGAGCCTTGTCTTTTTCCGCCAGCTCCGTTTCCGCTTTCATCAAAGCATCACTGGTTTCTCGCCGTGCAGCCTCGGCGGCGCCAAGCTGATCCAGAAGCGCCTCCCGCTGGCGCACGAGGTCATCAGGGCCGGCTTCAATTGCCTCAAGCTGTTCCTTTGCGGCTGATTCGCGCTCATTGAGCGAAACCAGCTGCTTGCGCGCGCCTGAAACTCTCAACTGCCAGGCACCGCTTTCCGTAACAATCGCACCCAACCGATCGTTTCTGCCCTCCGCCTCACGGCGCAGACTATCGTACGCCGAGCGCCGAGTGCTTAGCTCAGCGCGAAGGTTTTCAACATTCTGGCGAACGGCCGCAAGCTGCTGCTCAAGTTCCCCGGTATCCGGTAAGCTCTCGATTTTCTTGTCGATTTCCGCCAGGCGTTCATTGGTCTCGCTGCTTTCGCTCTTGACCCGTTCCAGTGTTTCTTTCAGCAGATTAACTTTGCTGGCGCGGCTGCTGGCTTCTTGCTCAGCGACGACGAAGGCGCGTCGTGCATCGGCAAGTGCTTTCTCGGTGTCCTGACGAACCTGTCTTTGGGCGTTTTCAGCATCACGGGCGCTGGTATGGGCTTCAGTGGCGGCTGATGCAGCGGTTTCCGCATCTGTCACGCGCTTGAGAACCTGGTCAATTTCCTGCTCCAACCCGACTAGGCGGTTTTTCTGCTCAAGCCGGAGAGCAGCTGCGTTCGGCGCATCTGCTCTGGACGTAAATCCGTCCCAGCGCCAAATCGAACCGCCCTTGCTGACCAGCATCTGGCCGGGCTCCAGGGTTGAGGCCAAACTGTCACCGGCGCCATCATCTTTCACGATGCCCGTGGCCGCAAAAAGTCGTGCCAACTCAGGCGGGCCCGTCACGTGATCAGACAGTGGTTCGACGCTGTCGGGCCAAGTGAAAGAAGGCTCCGCACCTCTATGAGCCCAAAACCTGTTCGCTTCACTGTCCAGTCCGGCTTCGGCAGCATCCCCCAGAGCGGCGCCCACGGCTTTTTCGTAGCCTGTGCCGGCAGACAGGCTGTCTGAAACTGGCGCACTATCCTGTCCGGCATCAGCGGAGAGCATGCGCCGAATGCTTTCTGCTTCTGCTTCGATTGCTTTCAGCTGTCCTGAAAGCTCGGCACGCACAGCTTCGCTGTCCTGATATCTGGACCGCGCATCTTGAGTTGCCTGCTCGGCGCCAGAAAGTGCTGTGGTTGCCTCCTCCAGCCTAGCCTCTTCGGCTCCCACTTTTTCTTCGGCAGCCTTTAGAGCTGACAGGCTTTCGTCCGAATCCATCAGGGCCGCAAGTTCCCCTTCCAGACGCACTGTTTCGGCCGCCAATTGCTCAGCCCGGCGGTTAATCGCCAACCGGTCACTTTCCAGGCTCGACTTTTGTGCCCGGGCACCGGCCGCCTGTTCGCTGGCTTGGTCAAAAGCCGCCTCAGCTTCGCCTGCCGCCTGCACCGCCGCCTCGAGAGCTTCTTTGGCTGTCACTTCTTCGGATTTTTCCGCGTCACGCGCAGCTTCCAACCGCGCTTTTTCCGTATTCAGCCGCTCCAGTGCAGCACTGGCATCGTTGTTGATTTCCTCTTCCCGCGCCCGGTCGCCCTCGATTTGTTCGAGTGAGGCTCGCAACGAAATAGCGGTTTGAGTACGCCGTTCCGCCTCTGCTTCCAGGTTTTCCCTTGCAATCGAAAGGCGCTGCAGGGCAGCGGCAGCTTCAACATCGCGGTCCCGAAGCGGCGGCAGTGCAGCAGCGACCTCGGCCTGCTCGCTTGTAATTGCCGCAACCCGCCCTTCCACTTCGGCAACAGCGGATTCTGCTTCGCGAAGCCGGCGTTCCAGCGCGATTACCTCCTCGGAAGCCTGGCTCCAACGCAAGAACATCAGACTGGCTTCGGCCTTGCGGATGTCTCCTGAAATTGTTCGATACCGTACCGCTTGTCGCGCCTGGCGCCTCAGGCTATTGATCTGGCTTTCCATAGCCTGAATGACATCATGAACACGAACCAGGTTATTTTCTGCGCCGCGAAGTCTGCTTTCTGCTTCCTTACGGCGGGTATGCAGACCCGATATACCGGCTGCCTCTTCAAGAATGGCACGACGATCCTGCGGCTTGGCATTAATGAGGCTACCGATACGACCCTGACTGACCAGTGCCGGGGAATGCGCACCGGTTGCCGCATCGGCAAACAGAAGCTGCACATCTTTTTGTCGAACATCATTGCCATTGATACGGTAAGCTGAACCAGATTCCCGTTCGATACGGCGGGTCACCTCAATCAGGTCATGTTCATTGTATTCAGCCGGCGCGGCCCTATCGCGGTTGTCGATCACCAAAGTGACTTCGGCCATATTGCGTGCGGGACGACGGTCAGTTCCGGCAAAAATGACATCGTCCATGCCACTTCCGCGCAATGACTTGGCGCGGTTTTCACCCATCACCCAGCGGATGGCTTCGAGAAGATTGGATTTTCCGCAACCGTTCGGGCCGACAACGCCTGTCAGCCCGGGCTCAATCAACAGCTCGGTTGGGTCAACGAATGACTTAAAGCCTGATAGTCGCAGTCGCGAAAATCGCATTGGCTTTCAAAACTCCCCTAGCGTCCGGCTTCCAAGTTCTTCCCCGGCATCCCCATACCAGAGCCAGGAACCGGCCCAATCCCCTTCAAACTGTCGATGCAAGCGCACCAACAATTTGTTCAGTGTCTAGTTCAACTCCGACTCGATTGCCGCCTTAATCGCGTCCCAGCTGTCAGTCCGCTCAACCTTGTCACCATCAACCAGCAGCGTGGGTGTTGCGTTCACTTTGTAACGCGCAGCACCATCCTGGGTCATTTTTGCCAGATGCTGTTGCATCTCGCGGTTGGCGATGCACCGATCAAACTGTGTTCGGCTGATGCCACCAGCGCGCCGCGCCAGACCTGCAAGGGCTCCTACACGATCTTCAGAACCAACCCAGGCAGCCTGGCGGTCAAAAAACACGCTCATCAAACGCTTTGTAACGTCTGGTGTTTTGCAGCGCGCAACGACCGAAGCAGCCATGTCATATTGATTCATGACATAGTTGCGATAGACAAATTTGACTTTGCCGGTATCGATGAACTCTTCTTTGATTTTCGGGAAGATGTCTGCCGAAAACCTGGCGCAATGCGGACAGGTAAGCGAAGCATATTCGATAACTTCCACCGGCGCATCCGGGTCACCGTAAACGATATCCCCCCATGTGCCTTCACCGCCAGCCGCGGCGGCAAGCTCCTGAGCTTCAGATGCCGCAGCAGCTTCTTCTGCTGCGATGACTTCAGGGTCAGTTGATTCGGTTTCGGAGCCCGATTCCGCACTGCAGGCAGCAAGCCCAAACAACAGGCCCGCGATCAAGAGTTTAGACGGGATACGGAAATACTTCTGGTAGCTCATAATAACCTCACATACTAGATATAGTGTTTAACGCGATCGCAATGGCGTTACGAGTCATTTTTTGACGAATATGATGCAGGGAGCATTAAGTCGTTCTTAGTCGCTTGTAAGCGACTGCGTAGCGATTTGGGTTTCGATACGAAGCTTAAGCCGGTCATAGCCCGGAAACATCATCGGCACACCGTTCAATACCAGTGTCGGTGTCGCATTAACTTCGAATTGTTCCTGCCCTTTTTGGCGCATCTCTACGATGTGGCGCTGTACCTGCTCATCAGAAATACACTGCCCCATCGATTCCGGATCAAGACCATGCCGCCCAACAATGTTGGCAATCGCCTGATAGGGGTTTTCACTACGAAGCCAGGATTCCTGCTCTGCGAACAACTCATCAATTGCTTTCTTTACACCGTTCTCATCAGCAATGCATCTGCTGGCCGACGCGGCGGCCAAATCGTATCTATCCCGCACAAAATTGCGGAACACGAATCTCAACTGGCCCTGATTGATGAAATCTTCCATCAGACGCGGCACGACATTCAGGGCGAAACTTGCGCACGCCGGACAGGTGAGCGATCCATATTCGATAAGCTCGACCGGGGCATCTGCGGCTCCATAAACGATATCACCCCAAACGCCTTCCCGTGACGGAATGGTCATCTGCTTGGCTTCAGCAGCTTCAGAAACCGACTGCGCGGAAGCAGCTACAGAGCCAAATGCCAGACCGATGACCAACACCATCAGGGCCCCGAATGTTGAACTATGTATCACTTTTAAACTCCCTCACTCTCGAACAGTCGGCCATGATAAATACATACGCCCGCCTGATCATCCTTTTTTCTTTTCATTGGATAAAACATGTTCACCCAAACTCTTGACGGCAGCACGCAACGGGCTGAGATCGCCGTCACCAACAATATCTGTCAGTCTTTCACTCTGTCGTGGATCCAGCGGCCTTTTTTCCAGTTCCTTAGATACCGTGATGTCCGGCAAGGGACCTTGTTTTACCTCTATCCTCGCAACCGCCGCGTAGCCAAGGAAACGATTTACAAGCTCAATCACATGGGGAGCTCTTTGTTGCAACAACGGCGCAAACGCCGATACTGTACGTATGTGTAACGTCGCATCAGCTCTCTGCCCCCTTGGAAACTGCAATTTTATCGGAACGGTCGCTCTTGCCAGGTCTTCTCCGACTATGCGGCCCCAACGGGTGACAACTTCTGCCTCCGCAAATCCTTTCGCACGAATGGCCTTCGATACGAGTGATGAGGTCGCCCGGGACACTTTTGTGACACGACGGCGCCTCGCCTTGGCCGGCTGCTGCTTTCCAGATTTTGAGGCCGCTGTCATGGGCTTGTCTCCTGCCCGTCAACCGGCTCCCGGTCCGGCATACCCTGTTGCTATCAGGTGGCTACATCACCCGCAAGCCATATTGGGATTGTTCAACCGCTTGTGATGCATTAACCAATGGTCTGAATGCAGCACTTTGCAAGAGCCACTGGCCAATGAATTGGTGAATGGAATAACAGATGTTTTGGCGCAAATGCGGCTGCCGGAAAGGACCTGACAACCATGCAAGATACCATTCTCGGTCCAGCCGGCATTCTGTTCATTGGGTGCTATCTGGCTTCTTTGCTGGTCATCGGATGGGTTGCAAACCGGTCCCGTAAAGAAAACAGCCTCAAGGACTATTATCTGGCCGGAAGCTCACTGGGCAGCGTCAGCCTCTTTTTTACACTGTATGCGACGCAATACAGCGGAAACACGCTATTTGCCATTCCCGGCAACGCCTATCGAAACGGCTTTATAGGGCTCAGCGTGGCGGCTGCAGTCATGTCGGTCGTGCTGGTGTATTTCACTTTTGCAACCCGCTTAAACCAGTTGGCCCACAAACACGAGTTCGTCTCCGTCGGCGATTTTATAACCTGGCGCTATGGCAAACGTGCCGTGTTAGTTGCCGTCAACGCGATCGCCATCATAACATTGGTCAGCTATGCACTTGGTAATTTCAAGGCCATCGGGCTCTTGCTGGAAAGTACAACCGGCGGCGCGATCCCTTTTGCAGGCGGCGTCATTCTTCTAGGCTTCATCATGGCGATCTATGAGAGCCTTGGTGGCCTGAGAGGCGTTGTCTGGACAGACATCATCCAAGGCTCGCTTCTTTTTGTGGGGTGTTTGCTGCTGTTCTTCGCCGTGCTGTCACTCGGGCCATCTGGCACAGCTGCCAGCACCGTTCACCTCTCCGATCGCCTTACCAACTATTTTGCCCACGAAGTCGACGGGGTGGGCTTCCTGAGTGTTGTCTTGCTCGTAGGTATCGGCGCGGCGGTGTACCCCCAGGCGCTGCAGCGCATTTACATCGCGCGCAACCCCCGCGTTTTACGCCGGTCTTATTCAGCATTGCTGATCATGCCTCTTTTAACGACAGTACCCATGATTTTGGTTGGCATCATGGTGGCGGAATGGCTGCCTGGCCTGAGCGAGACACAAAGTGAAAACGTTGTGGTCTATGCGGTTGGAGAAATAACCAAGACTTACCCCGCTCTGTCCTGGCTGCTGGTTTTATATCTTGGTGCGGCCATTGCAGCCATTATGTCCACCATCGATTCGGCGCTTTTGTCGCTCGGCTCCACAATTACCAAAGACATCGTCGGGCGGGACGGACGCCCCATTGACGATGCCAGACTGTATCGCCTGAGCAAGATGACTTCATGGGGGTTGATGAGCATCATGGTGGCTCTGGCGATTGTCCTGCCGCAAACCATTTGGGCGCTGATGATTTTCAAATTTGAACTACTGATACAGATCGCGCCGGCGATCATTTTGGGAGTACGTTCAAAAAGGATAAACGGCAATGCAGTGTTTGCGGGCATCGTCGCGGGATGCCTGACCGCTGTCGTACTGAAACTTTCCGGCTATACACCTTTTGACTTCAGCGCACCACTTGGCCTGCATGCTGGTATCTGGGGATTGTTGGTCAATCTTGTAGTGGTGTTTACATGGCGGAAGTAGCAAAGGACCTGCTGGGCTGGTATGACACTGAGCGACGGGATTTGCCCTGGCGAGCCGCCCCCGGCAAGCACGCCAACCCTTATAACGTGTGGCTCTCTGAGGTCATGCTGCAACAAACGACGGTTGCCACCGTAACGACATACTACCAAAAGTTCCTCAACCTGTGGCCAACGGTTCACGAACTAGCAGCCGCTCCGCTTGAAGAGGTTCTCAAGGAATGGGCCGGCCTTGGCTATTATGCTCGGGCACGCAACCTGCACAAATGCGCACGGTCGGTTGTTGATGAGCATGACGGCAAATTTCCCGATACTGAAACCGGTCTACGGGCTCTGCCCGGTATCGGCGACTATACGGCAGCAGCGATTGCAGCGATTGCCTTCGACAAACCTGCTGTGGTTGTGGATGGCAACATTGAGCGGGTTGTCAGTCGTCTCAATCGCATCGAGGACCAGTTGCCGGCCGCCAAAAAAGCCATCAAGGCTGCAACCGCAGGCATTACACCAAACAAGCGCCCCGGTGACTTTGCGCAAGCCATGATGGACCTGGGTTCAGGTATATGCACACCCAAAAATCCCAAATGCCTGCTTTGTCCCATCGGCATTCACTGCAACGCTCGCGCCGCTGGTGACATGGAGCGATTCCCTGTCAAGGCGCCCAGGAAGCAGAAGCCCGTGCGTCGGGCGATTAGTTTCTGGCTGGAGCATGATGGCCATATCCTGCTTGAACGCAGACCGGACCAGGGCTTGCTTGGAGGCATGCCGGGATTGTTTTCCACGCCCTGGGTCGAACGCACAGACTTTCCCGCTTCAGGAGAGTGGCAGGAGCATGCACCTGTCGATGGTGAATGGCTTTTACTTGACGAGGTTGCCAGACACACCTTCACACATTTTCACCTGGAGTCCCGACTGGCGGTCAAAACAACAGATCGGCGCCTCAATATCAGGCAAGGTTTCTGGCACCCTCACAGCGCATTGGATGAAGTCGGACTTCCTACCGCATTTTCAAAAATCGTACGCCTGAAACCCTGACAGACAAAGCCTTAACGACATGTTCGTCAAAGTTGGCAATTGCGCCGGCTGTCCCGTAGATTCAGGCCCAATATTTGAGCCGCCTCCGCATTGGCAGCAGGGTCTATTGCGTCATCGCCTCTTAACGCATCAAGAAAGGAGTTCGCGATATAATAAAGACAGTCGCCACGGACAAATCCAGTCGTCGGGATATGGAATTGAGAGTGGTTGACATCGAAGAAACGGATGTTTCCGACTTCAGTACTGTCTTTAAGAGATGCGACCAAAATCTTGGGAGCCCCCAGATAGTTTTGCACACCCACAACCCCTTCTCCCCAGAGATACAGCCCATCGATACCACCGAGGGAAAACCCTTTGGGCGCTTCCAGCGAGACATGATCGGTCGGCCTGTCAGCATCAATTGCCGCCATGCCAAATGCGTGGGCAACATATAGCCGACCGTTGCCTGGTCCGCAGGCGATGCCATTCGGGTACCTGATATCAGGATGTTCATAATGGAGAATAAGGCTGCCACCCTCCAAGTCGCCACGGTAAATCCTGCTCGCCGTACTATCGGTCACATAGACGTCTTGGTCTGTGAAACAGAGGTCATTCAACTCAACCGCAGGCACATCATTGGCTGAATACTGTCTGAGCAACCTGCCTTCAGGCGTCAGTACGCTCAGTCGACCTGTCATTCCATCCTCTTGGGTGCGGTTATGCAGGACCCAGAGTTCGTTCCGGATATCATGGAATTTCAATCCGTAAAAAACACCCCAGGTTGACATGTCAAATTCAATGTTTGCGACAGATGACCAACTGTCGTTTGGTATTGGTACGATGTTGAGGCGCGGTGAAGCCAAACTACCAGCATAGAAGGCTTTGTTTTCAAACGAATAGGCCACGCTTTCGGGAATGAGGGAGCGATCCTCGAGAGTAAGCACCGCGGAACTGGCCGGTTCGTTTTTTGGCACGGCAGCTTGAAGCCGGGCAATCGCTGAACGAAGAGATGAAGGCATCTGATCGGCGTGGAAGTCCATGGGATCCAGGCCAAGCTTCCAGTCATGACTGGCAAGTACCGCAATCCATTCTTCCGCGTCATCGAATCTTCTCAAAGCCATAGCAAGTCGGGCTGCGTGATAGGCGACCGCAGACGAATTGGTCTCTTCGTAAACTGAAATCTGCCGGTTAAATGCGGCAACCCTCGGGTCTACCTCTTCCGCCTGCTTCGCCGTGGCTACGCCATATGTTGTCAACAGTACCAAACCAATGGCCAAAGCATTGAACTGCATGAGTGACTTACTCCCCGCCAAAGTCAAAATAAACTTGGGCGGGACTGTGTAACGAGCCGGCGAACAAGTAAATGATGGATCGGCGAACTGACCTCTCGCATCCGCAAACCGATGTTCGAAAATGAACAAAGCCTTGTTTTTCGACTGTCCGAAATTGAACATGCTCGCCGCACAAAACGACTGAAGCCACATTAACACGTTATAAAATATGGATATTTTTTTGACTTCAATCTTGGCCCGTCGTTTGCTGCTACAGCGGAAAAGAATAAACCCGAGTCACGACAATACATTCGACGAGGCCACTCAATGTTGAAAAACTATTTGATAACAGCGCTGCGCAATATGCTGAGACACAAGCTGTACAGTTTTATCAACATTGGCGGCCTCAGCCTTGGCCTGGCAGCTTGCCTGATGATCTTTTTGTTTGTGGAAAACGAGCTCAGTTACGACAAACTCTGGGCAGATTATGAGCGCATCTATCGCCTGGAAGGCACCTTCCACAGCCCTGGCAAACCCGACACCAAGTCAGCGTTGAGCCCTGGTCCGCTTTCCGACGTTTATCAGCGGCGATTTTCAGATAGCATTGAAAACGGCACCAGGCTGGTAGGCACAGACATAATTGTGAAAGTGGGCACAACCCGCTTCATCGAAGAAGCCTGGTACACTGACCCTTCGTTCTTCGAAATCTTCAACTTGCCCATAGTGGCCGGCGACGCAAACCGGCTGTTTGAGGGCTACGACAAAATAGTCATCACTCAGAGTATGGCGGAAAAATACTTTGGTTCGGAATCGGCCGTTGGGCGAGTTCTGGATATCGATACCGGAGAACAGCGTCTGGAAGTCGTTGCCGTTGTGGCCGATATCCCAGAAAACTCTCATCTGACCGCTAACTTTCTAATGCACTTTGAAGAAGCGCGTTACACCGACATACCCTGGCTTTCCACTTGGTGGGTTTCTTCAAACGTCTATACCTACTTCAAATTCAAACAGGGAGCTTCGCCTGCTGAAGTTGAGGAGCAAATTCCTGAATTTATGGACGCAAATGCAGTCATGAGCGCGACATTTGATCCTTCGATCAAGGCCTCTGATATATTGTCCCTAAACTTCATGCCACTGACAGATATTCAGCTACATTCATCTGGGAAGTTTCAAATAAAGGAAACAGGCGACATCATTGTCGTATATAGCTTCACTGGCATCGCCTTGATGATCCTTGTGATTGCTGTAATTAATTTTACAAACCTGTCGACAGCCCGAGCATCCTTGCGGGCTCAGGAAATTGCCCTCCGAAAAGTCGTTGGTGCCACCCGACAAGACATCATGATGCAGTTTATTGGCGAAGCGGTGCTGACCGTTTCTGTTGCTTTTCTGGTGGCTCTTGTAATCGTTGAACTGGCATTACCCTGGTTCAATAATTTTGTTGCCAAACTATTGAGCTTTGATCTGCTTTCCGACCCCCAGGTCCAGCTTGGACTGGTCGGTTTGATTGCCGTTGTCAGCCTGGGGGCTGCAGCTCACCCGGCGCTTAAAATGTCTTCTTTCCGCCCCGCTAAGGTGTTGCACTCCAAAAATGCCGCGACAGCAGGCTCCGTAAAACTACGCACCATCCTGACGATGATCCAGTTCACCATCTCCATCGGGCTGATGGTGACTACGTTCGTCATCTATAGCCAGCTTGACTACACTCGAAACCTGAACGCCGGTTTTGATCGCGATTTAAAGCTCGAGATTCACAACTTCAGCTATGGCCCAATACGGGATTTATCCAACACTATGAAACAGCAGATCGCCAACCTATCAGGCGTAAGAGCTGTGTCCTATGCCAGTCGTACCATACCGTTGAAGGGATTTTGGGACTCCACGTCTTTCGTGATTTCTGACGGCAGAAACGACAGTATAAAAGTAGAAAGCGTGCCCGCTTCTGCGGACTTTCTTCAATATCTGGGGGCAAAGCTCGTTGCTGGCCGTTTTTTCTCCGAGGAACGCCAAGCTGATTTTCCTCAGCCCATAGAAGGCACTGATGGCGACCGCACTCAGTCGGGCATTATCAATGTCACCACTGCCCGGCAGATGGGGTTTAGCGACCCGGCAGACGCCGTCGGAGCCGTGCTTAAAATTCCAGACCCGGGCGACAGCTTCTTCATTACAACCGTCGTCGGGGTGGTGGAAGACATGCACTTGCGCTCGCTGCGTGATGCAATGGACAACAATGTATTTGTCGCCCGAGATGGCCCTCTTTCTATCCTGAATGTCAGCATGGCGCCCGGGCCAGTGAGTGACACCCTAGCAAGCATTCAGGCGATATGGGACAACCATGCGCCGCAGGTTCCATTTGACCACAGCTTCATCGATGAAACCTACGACACTTTCTATGCAGCGGATGCCAGGCGCGGTGAAGTTTTCGCCTATTTCTCGGCTTTTGCGATCCTGGTTTCCTGCCTTGGCCTTTATGGTCTTGCATCCTTCACCGCAGAACGCCGTGTCAAGGAAATTGGCGTAAGGAAAGTTATGGGCGCCAGCGTTGCCGACATCGTGAAGCTGTTGACATTTCAGTTCTCCAAACCGGTTCTGCTCGCAAACCTCATCGCCTGGCCTGTTGCCTGGTTTGTGACCAGCGACTGGCTGCAAGGATTTCAATACCGAATTGACCTCAATCCCCTGTATTTTCTGGCGGCTGGCGGCGCAGCGCTTTTGATAGCGTGCCTGACAGTCGCTGGACACGCGTACAAGACCGCACAGGCCAACCCTGTGCTGGCGCTTAAACACGAATGAACCCACGGACTCATTGAGTCCACGCAACACCTCAAAAGCCGGTTGATGACCTGTGTCATTCACCGGCTTCTTTTTTTTGCTTAGTTCGTTGGTCAAAGGATCTTGCCAATGTCACAACCACCCATCAGCCCGATGGTCAGAACTGCACTGATGGTCAGCAACCTTGAGCGAATGAACGCCTTCTACGGAGACACGCTCGGCCTGAGTGACGTTTATTTCGAGGCCGTTACACAAAGCGTCGACATGAACAGACTTATCGGAATTCCCGGCGACGAACCCGTGCGCGTGTTAATTTTGAAGCAACCCGGTGGACCCAACATGGGCATGGTGGGTCTGTTTGAGGCCTCGAGTAATAGAAATAAAGTTTTTCAAAAACGAACCGGTCGGCTGCAAGTGGGCGAAGCGGCCCTGGTGTTTTATGTCCAGGACCTGTCCCGCCTCGAACAGCGCCTGCAACGATCGGATATTGAGATTGTCTGCCCCGCCACTTTCTTGAAGTTAAGTCACAACTCGGGGCAACAGGAGATGACAATCCGTGACCCCGAAGGCAATTGTGTTAATCTTATCGAACGGCCGGTTGATCAGGCTTTGAAACATGTTGCGGTCGGGCAGATTAAGCCGGTGTTCTGAAAGCTTGGCTCCAATGCCTTGGTTATTTAAATCGACAGATTGTCAGCCGTGAGACCCGCAAGGTTAATACCCACCAAAAACACGCTGTTGCCACCGCCAGTATCGATCAAGAGGCCTGACTGCCCGCCAACGGTCGTTTCGCTTGACGCAGCCTGCACACTGGCAAGGTCCGTGAAATCGGTGACAGTATTGGCAAGGAACAAAATGTCTTCACTCACGCTGAAGTCGCTGACCACATCATCACCGTGGTTGTTCGCGAAAAAAAACGAGTCTGTGCCGCTGCCGCCGGCAAGCGTATCATCACCGGCACCACCAAACAGGCTGTCAGCCCCGGCGCCGCCATTGAGTGTGTCTCTGCCAGCGCCGCCGAACAGCTCGTCCTCACCTTCATTGGCACTGACTATATCGTCGCCGCTGCCGCCAAAAAAAATGTCGTTGCCCAGACCGCCAGAAAACACGTCGTCAGCGTCGGTTGCTCCCTTACCACCATAAAACAGGTCATTGCCCGCACCGCCGATTAAAGTATCACTGCCCAGTCCACCACCGAGCGTATCTGCGCCACCGTCTCCAAAAACCACGTCAGCGCCGCTACCTCCATACAATACATTGCTGCTGGACCCGACCTGTAGCTGTTCGCCGCTATCAAACCGGCTATTATTGTCAGTGTCGTCCCAACTACCACCCAGCAGGGTATCGTTGCCGTCGCCACCAAAAATGGTGTCGCTACCATCTGCACCAGTTGTTGTGTCGTTCAGACCAATCGAAACTGCACTATCACCTATGGCAAGGTCGTCGCCTACGCCAACAGCCAACAGATCATTGCCTGCACCCCCAGCATAGATATCGTCGCCGGCGTCATCGCTCCCTGCAAAGAAACGATCGTGGCCAGCGCCGCCTTCGGCCTTGTCCGCGCCCGCGCCGCCAACCAGCGTGTCCGCACCATCGCCCCCCATGAGCTTGTCATCGTCGTCACCACCAAGCAATCGGTCGTTGCCTTCGGCACCGTCAATTGTGTCAGCACCACTCATACCCTCCAGTCTATTGGATCCAACGTTCCCCCTTATGTTGTCGTCAAAATCACTTCCGACTACGTTTTCGATAATGGTTTCGAAGGCAACGGCGATATTGTTTGAAATTTGGACAACGGGAGGCGCTGCACCCGCATCGGCCCCTGACTTTGTTTCCAATAAACCTGCGGAAGAAAAAGCACCTTCGCGAATATCAGCAACAATAGCTGACAATTGATTTTGGAAATCGAAGGTATCAACCCCTCCGGCGTCATAAACTACCTGGAACAATGCCTGATCAGCTTTGAAAGCGTATGTGTTGTTCCCTTGAGTGTCTTTGGTGTTGGGCCCGTAGAGACGCTGAAGTGCCAGTATATCCAACAAACCAAATGTGTCGGAAGTGACAAAAAATGTGGTGCCCTCATCTACCAGTCGCTGAAGCTCCGGGGGCGTCGATGAACCCAATCTAGTCGGTCCTCCCATTATGGTATACTGCGTGGTGTTAAACTCGTCTGGCAATCTGACCAGAGGTTGAATGTCGGGTGAAACCACCACATTATCCGACACAGGATGGCCAAGTCCCAACGAGTGCCCAAGTTCATGAATGAAAATTGCTTTGAACAGTGGAAAAGTGCCATCATCGAACTGCTGATCATCGGCAAGCAGAAGCGACTGAAAATTATCTGACGCTACATTTGCGATCCCCATCAGGATAAATCCGCCCGTTCCTAATGGGCTTCCCGATTCTGGATCAGTGTTGGGCACAAATTGCCCTCCGGCGCTGCCAATACCGGATATTTCCAGGTGCCGGTTGCCTTCCTGAGTTTCCCCGGACGCAATCTCCACGAAAGAGATATCAATATACTGGGAAACTTCGTCCAGCGTTGCCCTGATAATATCTCGGAGGTTCTCGACTATTTCACGAAACAATGTGGGATCTGCATTGATATTGGATAACCCCGAGTTTTCAGGGGTAGCGAAAGAGTATGTGACGGTGGTTCCTGTAGTACCCGGCACGACAAGACCATCAAGACCATAGAACTCGGTTAGTTCACCGCCGGATTCAGAAATGACGTCGGAAGCATCGGGAAAATCAGGATTTACTGCCGCAAAACTGGCAATTAAGAAATCGAGATTTTCGGGATAGACAGGTCTGGTCATCAAATTCTCTTATCAGGGCAGGATGACAACTGCTAAATTCGATGTCTCAATTGTCTCCTTACAAAATCGATACTATTTGCAAGAAATACCCAGATGAAAAACAACAAGCCTATATGGAGTCAAATCAAGTTTTCGTAGGTGTTATGGCGTAAAACGCAATTAGTGCCACCCTGCATGGAGCGCGTATTTTTTTACTCAAGTCAAAGCATCCCGTCTGAACCTGGGCGCAAGGCATAGGAAGCGCTAACGGACACGCCGCTGACTAAAGACTTAGGTTGTCCGCAGTGAGATCACCAGATGTGAGCCCTTCCAAAAACACGCTGTTACCGCCACCGGTGTCGATTAATAGGCCGGCTTGGCCCCCAACGGTCGCTTCGCTTGACGCAGCCTGCACACTGGCAAGGTCCGTGAAGTCAGTGACTGTGTTGGCAAGGAACAAAGTGTCTTCACTCACGCTGAAGTCGCTGACCACATCATCACCATGGTTGTTGGCAAAAAAGAAGGCATCAGCGCCAGTGCCACCGGCAAGTGTGTCATCACCAGCACCACCAAACAGGCTGTCACCTACAGCGCCGCCATCAATAACATCAGACCCAGCGCCGCCAAAAAGCTGGTCAGCGCCATTCCCCCCTTGAAGAATGTCATTTCCAAGGCCGCCAAACAGGGTGTCGCTGCCACCACCACCATCGAGTGTATCATTGCCGTCGCCCTGGCCACCCCACAGGATGTCTGCGCCAGAGTGACCCGAAATGTCATCGCTTTCAGTGCCTCCACCCAATTGGTCCGCACCCGCGGCACCAATGACCAAGTCATTACCCGCACCACCATAAAGCGCATTGGCCTTTGAATCCGCGGTGACGGCCTCGCCAGTATTGTAGGCACCATTGTCGTTATTATCATTCCAGCCTGCGCCGAGAAGCGTGTCGTCGCCATCGCCACCAAAAATGGTGTCTGATCCCGCATCCACATCTGACTCAGCTGTCGAAAGGATATCAGCTGTCGCACCACCGCCGACCAAGAAGTCACGTCCGGCACCACCGGCAATCAGATCGCGTCCAGTGCCTCCGGCAACAAGGTCATCGCCAGTATCACCGCCGCCAGCCCAAATGGTATCATTGCCTGCGGCACCCGAGACGACGTCACTACCCTCAAAGCCGCGGAGCAAATCGTTGCCATCACCACCTGCCAGATAATCGTCACCGTCATCTCCACGCAGATCGTCATCTCCCGCACCACCTTCAAGCGTGTCATCGCCAGCGCCGCCAACGAGACGATTGTCAACCGCATTGCCGGTGAACAGATCATCCCCACTTCCACCCTGAATATTCTCGATTACAACACCTTCCATGAGGTAAACGGTAGCAGACTCGGTTAACTTATCGGCAGGGTTATCAATATTGCGGTACTCAACTGTTGACCCAACGTCGATCCAGCCGGGTTTACTGAGATCGATAACTGCGGCAGATGTTCCAATAATTTCGATCGTATCGTTGCCCGCCGTGTCCCAAAGATTTTCGTAATAACTCACGCCCTCAACGAAGGTATAGGTGTCATCACCCACTGTTACCGTTTGATCAACGCCGTATATTTCCTGCAATGCGATGATATCGGAAAGCAACCAGTCGTAGGGGGTCTTGTCGAGCACGTAGCCGATATGCCTGCTGGAAAAGCTTTGTATGTAGTTGAGGGTCATTACCGAGAAATCCGACCCTGCAAACTCCTCTGGCAATTTTTGTGTGAGCTGGTCTGCTCCAAAGCCGCTAAGCGGATGGTCCAGGCCCAGAGCATGACCAATTTCATGCATCAAAACTGCATAGAAGTTATCATCAAAGGCTGGCAATACAGCGGCTTCATCGAAAAAAATCTGAACTGTTGTACCGAATGTCACGTTCGCGCCATCGACGAATGAAACACTTGTGGCCGGGAACCCAGCGGCTCCCAATCCAAACGGGAATTCAGTGAAAGAGAAATTGATAAGAGGTACGCCTCCGTCGCCAACAGGCTCGAAACTCAAATCAATGTAACGGGATATTTTTGTGAACAAGTCTGTCACCTGGGCGACATGACTATCATCAAAAGCAAACGGCAGGACTTGATTGCCATCTTCGTCGGTATAGAAGCCTAAACTGTTTCGCGTGACATCATTGACAACAGACCCAAATGTTACGGTATCAAGCGCCCAAAACTCGGTGTTTAATTCCCCTAAGAAGGCCGTAGTAATCGGATTCGTTACTGGACCATCAAGCGGATTAACTATCTCGCCATTCTGACTTTTTATGACCGGCATATCGACCCCCATCGACTAAGTGTAACCATCACTTAAACTTAAGAATAGCCAGTAGTTTGAATACGCGTGCCATGCAACAAAAAAGTTAACAGGAACAGAAAGCGATGCCCCGCCGAACCAGATCGGGCAATCTGGCTAGCGAGGCATCAACGGAGGCTGCAGCCAAGTGTTACAGGGCGGCTGCAGCTCTGGGAACGTTATGAGGTGGGCTTAGTGCATTTCCGCGCGCACTTGCTGGCGCAGCACGTCAATCGGGATCAACTGGCCTTTGTTTTCGATGTGCCAGAAAGTCCAGCCATTGCAGGCTGGAGCACCCTGTACGCTCGCCCCGACCTGGTGAATGGAGCCCTTGTTGGATTGCGCGATCAACGTGCCATCGGTGCGAACCCGGGCCGCGTGCCGGCGACGTGCATCGTAAAGCGTTGTGCCGGGCTCAATCATGCCGCGCTCAACGATGGTTCCGAAAGGAACCCGCGGCGCGTTTCTTTTACTTTCAGTAAACCCGAGGGCTTCGCTGTCTAGCTCGCTGACTTGGGCAATCCGCTCACGGGCAACCTTGATGTAGGCTTTCTCGCGCTCAATTCCGATGTAGTTGCGGCCCAGTTTCTTGGCCACTGCGCCTGTTGTACCGGTGCCAAAGAAAGGGTCGAGTACAACATCCCCCGGTTTGGTGGACGACATCAGGACCCGGTACAATAATGACTCTGGCTTTTGCGTGGCATGCGCCTTCTTCTCGCCGTCTTTCAATCGCTCGCGCCCGGAACAGATGGGCAGCGTCCAATCGGACCGCATTTGCGTATCGTCGTTCATGGCCTTCATGGCGTCATAGTTGAAGGTGTATCCGCCTTTGTCGGCTGATTTTGCGGCCCAGATAAGAGTTTCATGTGCATTGGTGAAGCGGGTGCCCCGGAAATTGGGCATCGGGTTGGTCTTGCGCCAAATCACATCGTTGAGGACCCAGTAATCAAGGTTCTGCAGCGCGGTGCCGACCCGGAAAATATTGTGATAGGACCCGATCACCCAGATGGTGCCATTATCTTTCAGGACACGGCGCGCGGCCTCAAGCCAACGGTATGTGAATTCATCATAGGCTGAAAAGCTGGAGAACTTGTCCCAGGCATCATGCACGCCGTCCACTTTACTGTTGTCGGGCCGGGCAAGTGTATCTTTGAGCTGCATGTTATAGGGTGGATCCGCGAAGATCACATCAACCGACTTTTCCGGCAGCGCGTTCATAACCTCAATGCTATCGCCCTGGATGATACGATTGAGCTTTGACTTTAAAGCTGCAGCCGGTTTTGGCGCAGACGATTTCTTTTTCGCGGCGTTTGACGCCGTTTTTGACATTTTCGACATAATTTCCCGTCCCGTTTAGGCCCCAAATCGGGCTGAATTCGCATCAATTTGCGTCTTTAGACGTCGTTTTTTGATGCGATAACGAGCAGAATCATGAGTCGAAAACGAATCGACGTCAAGTGATTCTTATAAATAAATCAATATCTTGTTAGTTATTCTTCATCTAGAATCTGTCGAATCGGCGCAAAACTTCTGCGATGATGAGGGCTAACCCCCACAAGGCTTAGTGCCTTGCGATGTTTCTCCACACCATATCCTGCGTTTTGCGCCCATCCGTACTCAGGAAAGTCCTCTCCGAGTTCCGCCATCAATCGATCACGAAAAACTTTTGCCAAAATACTGGCTGCGGCAATCGAAAGCGAGCGACGGTCCCCCTTCACCAAGGTCCGCGTAGGAATATCAGACAGGTTCGGGTCCCGGTTTCCATCCACCAGTGCTGCTTGAGGTTTAATTTTCAGACCACTCACTGCCCTGCGCATGGCAAGCATAGACGCTTCAAGGATGTTGATATGATCGATCTCCTCCACTGAAGCTTCAGCGATGGATGCAGCGACAGCAGTGCTTAAAATGGCGTCATAGAGTGTTTCGCGTTTCTTGGCAGACAGCCGCTTGCTGTCATCCAGGCCGTTCGGCACGCGCGCAGGGTCCAATATGACTGCAGCAGCCACGACAGGGCCTGCAAGTGGCCCCCGCCCCACTTCATCAACACCGCAGACCAATGGTTTCCCAATGGACAATCCCAAGTCGCGTACAAGGCTTTTTTCAGCGGCAAAATCAGGCCCTTTAGGCAGGCTCACCTGCATTGCATCAAAAAGGTCCATAGAAAACCAAAGCCTGCTTTGTTAGGTTCATATTTGAGGGCTTCATGGCCCAACATTGCGACAGAATGCAATAGAGCAGCAAGTGAATATCAACGAAATTCAATCAGGTGGGCAGCGTGTCAGACATTACACAATTGATAGACAATCTGTCCGATAACCTGCAGACGCTAGCGCCCGACGCCACGTGGGTCGCTTCGGGTCCTGTCGGGGCATCAAGAAAATGTGACGTTTATACCCTTACTAACAGCAAATCCGCTTTGCGCCTGGCGCTGAAGGTGTACCGGCCAGCTATCGCATCTGAGCAAGCGTCTCAAATTCAGTTCCGCGCTTTGCAGCGAGTGCAGAAAGCCCGGCGCGATGACCCCTTTATGAGGGCTCCCGAACCATATGCCTGCCTTGCTGACCATCAGGCCATTCTTATGAGCTGGCACGATTCCCCCAATCTGACAAAAGCGCTCTGGAATTTACTTGCTCAGCCACAATCCCGATTGAACCTGATAGCGGATGCAGGCAGGTGGCTCCGTAAGTTCCATGAAATTTCGTGCATCTCCCCCGCAGCTCTCGATACAGAAAAGCTGGTGGCGAAACTACAAAACCGGATAAACCGATGCGCAGATGGTGGCGAGACGCTCTTAAATACGTCAGACTTTAAGAGAGCCTTGGAGTGCTTTGTCTATCACATGGAGGCTTTCAAGGCATCTGCGCCGCACGCATTGCTTCATGGTGATTACACCCCGAGCAATCTGCTTGTCGACGATCAGGGAATATTCGGCATGGATATGTGGGGTGGCCGCCTGGGCTGCGTTATGGAGGATGCCGCAAGGCTGTTGACTTACCTAGCCATTCAGTCCCCCTACACACTTGCGAACACACCCTTGCACAGCGATGGGAAGTTCCCAGCGACATTTGCAAAGGGATACGGTCGCGAAGTGCTGGATATTCAATCGCCGACATGGAAATTGCTGCTGATGTATCAGCAGCTCAGGCGATGGGTCGTTTACCATGACCGGATGATCAAAAACAGGCCAACTCTTCAATCTCGATGGCTTCTCTCGAGAACAAAAAAAATCTGCATGCAAAGCCTCAGCTGGCTTGAACATTGCTAGGCCAGAAACTAGCCTCAGCGTGGGCGGCAACTCGGGAGGGACAAGACTATGCAGGAACTATTAATCTGGTTGCAAAGAATGTGGTCAGCCGGTGGAACCGATATGGCAATTGCTGGTGCCATCATTGTTGTGATCAGCATTGTTGTAATCGCTTGGATCATTCTGCCGTTCGCTCTGATTGGGGTAAAGGGTAGAATTTCTCAGCTTACCCGGGCAACAAATTTCAACACCGCCGAAATCAGGGCGATGCGGAACGAGAACACCAAGCGCGCCAAACGAGCCGAGCGGCGCGCGGAGTAATCTTGCAAATTTACTTGCTATTCGATTTACGCCAGCTGCTGCGACCGTTTTTTGCTGAGCGGTCTGTAGCCACCCGGATAATCGTTGAAGCTATTGCGATACGTGTACCAGATACCTGGGAGGACCTTGCGCGCTCTGCGGAACTTGCGCATACCGAAGGTATCAGTCGCCCTTGATTGCCTGAAAGTTTTGCCCGTAATCGGGTCAACCACGATGTTAGGCAAGAATTCGATTGCCATTGCACACCCCCACGTTGTTTGAGGATGATATAAGGGAATAATGACGAAATTTCGACGCAAACTATGTATTAATTTGTATCACTGCTGATACATTTACGTTTGCGGACATGTGCAAATCTGATTGCCATGAGGGCGATACCCTTTATGAACACTGCCCTCCACTCCCGGACATATACTCGGAATAATGCCATAGCGACCTAGCTAGCCCGCAGCCCAAGAGTGCGACGAAGCAGCAGACCCCGTCCGCCGCCTCAGAAAAAATGTAACTACCAATTGTGGCTGGGAGTTCCTGTAATAGCGGCCGAATGATGAAAGACTATGGTGGATTACGGCGGAGACATGAATTAAGGCAAGCGGCAAGCCGTTTCGAGCGCGGGACAACACGCTTCAGCAACAACAGATGGACGCCGTGCCCGTTGCAGTTATCGACCTGTATTTGTGGCCAACAATCACTCTCTCACGCACTCTGGAACCCTGTGGTGTGGCTAATATCCACGAAGTTTTTCGGCCTTTTCCACTTCGATGCGCTTGCGCTCTATTTCCATGGCACGAAACTTTTCAGCAGACGCCTCCAGATCAATTGCATGGCCGGCTCTCGTCATGCAGCGATCAATGCTACCACCATACTCAGATCTGGAAACGCCTGATTCCACTGTTTCCTTGTGGCAGCGGATCAAATCGGTGTTCCATCCAGCCGCTTGTTGAACGCCCGCATCAAGCACGGGTTCATAGTCGCCCGCACGAAACCCGCAAGCGGCAAGAACCATTGCAGCAGACGAAAAAAACAAGGCAGGTGTTCGCACAGCTTGTCTCCCGGACAGTTGCCAACAAGCATAAACTTCTGAGGCCATGCATACAATATCAATGAAAAAGACACCCCTCAGGGCAAAGGGGTGCCTTCAATTTGGTGTATTTCCTTGGGAGGGATTTAACACCGAACTCCGCGGACACAATGATAGGGGCAGGTCCGTCTGGAGCTATGGGATTGGCCGGGCCCGGATGGGCACTAGGGGCTAGGGTCAGGGGCGTGATCCGCACCCAGGCCCGACCTGAATCTGCAATCGCGTAAGGGCTATAAGATCATAAGCTGGAGCTTAAGGGCGACTGCAGACCCAAAACTTTTCCGCTTATGCGGCGGTTCCAAAGCGCGCACTGCGCTCCATGCGCCGACGATGGCGACGTGACCTGGAAGGTGCACGGCTAACGCGAGCCGTCACAGTAGGCAAACCACGCACCGGGCCTGCATTTGCAATCAAATTGGTAAACATTATTATCCTCGCTCATTGTGTGCCGGGCCTTTGGCTTTTTCGCCTTTTATTGACCGATGCACGGGCTGTCGTTTCTTTTTCGCTTTGCAGCATCGCCCTTTGGCGGGCTTGTTTCTTGCTACACCGCTAATCTATGCATGCTCAGGCGGAAGTTCAATAGCGCCCACCCCATTTGTCGCACGCTTCACCGCAAAGCGGCGTATTTTTTGCTGAGCCAATTTTCAGAAGCACTGTTATCATCAGGCTTAGTCCGGTGCCAGAACGGAAAAATCGCGTGTCTTGCCCATTTCACAAAGTGACTTCAACCCGGCAATGACATAGGGCCAGCCGGTGGAAACCATATGGTATGTGGCGCTTTCGCCGCTTTCAAACTGATCATGTTTGACGGTGAGCTTTGTTGCCCCTTCGGCATCCTCAAGCAAAAACACGACCCTCGACGGTTGCTCCGGCGCGCAGGCGGGGTTGAGCGGGAAATGCCATGTGTAGCTCAAACGCTGAGGAACATCGCACTCCAGGATCACCCCTTCACAGCCCACCTTGCTCTCATCCCCCACTTTCACCCAGAACTCAACAGGACTGCCGACAGTCCAATCTGACCGTACCTCGGCGCTATGCCAATATTGTTTGGTGAACTCACCGTTTGTCAGCGCGCTCCAAACGGTCTCTCGCGGAGCGTCTATTAGCAAGACATAGTAAAATTCATCGTGTTGCATGGTTCAATCCTTAATCGGGGTGAAAAAAGACGTTATGGTTGGCCCCTGCTTCAAACTGTCATTCAGTTCGACTGACGCTGTGGCCATTGGGGTGTCTTCTGGTGTCTGGTCCTTGTCAGCCTCCAGCGCAGACTTCAGCGTCAGCAAGGCGTCAGATCGCGCCTGGCTGAACTTGTCGACCCACCTCCGGCTAATGTCCTGAATAGGCACCGGGTTCAGAAAGTGCCGCTTTTCACGGCCTTGCCATTCAATGTGAACGAGGCCCGCGCCTTCAAGCAGCTTAAGATGCTTTGTTGCAGACTGCCGGCGCATGTCGGTGCCGGCAACCAGCTCGCTGAGTGTCAGCCCGGGTGAAGCCAGAAGCGTATCGAGCAGGGCCCGACGGGTTGGATCCGACAGTGCCTTAAAGACAGCATCCATAGAGTGTGACATATTATGCATCTTTTTGACTGCATTTTATATGCATCCATTAGGCTGCATGTCAAGATAAAACAAAAGGAGCCAAACACCCCTTTTATTTGTGATTCCTGTTTTTTGCTGAGCTGCTAACCTGATTTCAGCATCGCGTAAATTTCGTCTTTCAGGAGCATCCTGCGCTTCCGAAGGTCCTCTTCGTCAAATTGAGACACATGCTCATCGCCGATTTCGATCCGGTGAATCTCGCGGTTCACATCATGATAGTCACCAGCAAGCTTCCTGAAATGCTGGTCGGTTTCCTTTAATGTGTGGATGCGATCTTCAAATTCGGGGAAATCTACCCGAAGGTCGTGGGGTACGTGACTCATCAATGCTCTCCTGCCAATTACGTCTCTGTAGTCAGCCTAGAAAAAGCGACGGCGTGCGAACTTGATGATCGTCAAAAACTAGGTGGAGTCTTCCGAAGTGTCAGGCAAATATGCTGTTGCGGCCCCCTCCTCGACTTCGTCGACGGATTTCAGCGCCCTTAACATCACATTTTTTCGGGTTTCAAGCTTATCAATATGGTTTTCCAGAGCCTTGACACTCTTACCCATAGTCGAGATGTGGTCACCATACTTGTTGAATTCACGCTTGACGGCACCCAACACCTTCCAGACCTCTGCGGCGTGCTCCTGCATTGCCATTTGCTGGAAACCCATCCTGAAGGTGCTCAGGAGCACCTGAAAATTGGTCGGACCCGTTACCGTTACATTCATGTCTCGTTGAATATCCTGAATAAACCCTGGCATTCGCAGTATTTCAGCGTACAGGCCTTCGGTAGGCAAAAACAAAATTGCAGACGTGGTTGTATGGGGAGGGTTGATGTATTTCTGCGCAATGTCCTTAGCAAAGCCTTTTACGCGTACCGACAAAGTTTTTTGCGCAGTGGCTATGCCTTCCACGTCGCCAGCCTCTACGGCGGCAAGCAGTCGTTCGTAGTCTTCTGTCGGAAACTTTGCATCAACCGGCAGAAAGACTGAGTCTTCCACCCCCGGCATTCGAATGCCGAATTCCACCCGCTGCTGGCCTCCTGGTTTGCCGCAATCATAGTTGGCAACAAACTGAGACGGTGTAAGCACATCCTCAATTAGCAAGCCAAGCTGCACTTCGCCAAATGTGCCCCTCGATTTAACATTTGTGAGCACCCGCTTCAGGTCACCCACGCCTGTTGCCAGCGATTGCATCTCTCCAAGTCCTTTGTGAACTTGCTCCAGGCGATCCGAAACGGTTTTAAAGCTCTCGGTCAGACGTTTTTCCAGGGTTGTTTGCAGGTGTTCATCAACCGTTTTGCGCATTTCGTCCAGCTTCTGGCTGTTTTCCGTGCGCAGTTCTTTCATCTTCTCGTCGAACTTGTTTCGAAATTGCTCCTGCTGGTCTGTTTGATGCTGGCCAAAACGACGCAAAGTGTCAGAGAGCTCATTGATCGCTTTCGAGATTTCTTCGCGGTTGCCTTGAAATTCGGAGCGAATGGCCTTTTCGCGCGTATCTGACTGGTTCGACAACAGATCAAGTCTGGTCTGAATTTCAATCAATCGGTGCAGCTGATCAGAATCACCAGCTTCAGTGTTGCGGCCCACGCGCCATAACAGCAACAAACTCAAAAGCAGTAGCAGTGCAAGACCAGCTATCAGGACCATTTCAATGGTTGTCACGCTTGTGCGCTCCTCTTTCTTTCTCCCTGACTAGCCTTTCAGCACGGGAACAGCAAGGCTTGACCATAATTGAGGGCTGTGATTGATTGTAAGACATGGGAAATGCCTAAGTTAACCTCCGTGGAGCCATCGCTCAATCGGCGGGCAGATCCCTGGAGACCCTTCATGATACCCCGATTTAACGGCCGGAATTTTACCAGTGTCACGAAAGAGATGCGGGAGGCATTCGAGCGTGACGGCATTCTGGTTCTTGACCATCTTGTTCCGACGGAAAAATGCGATGAGTTGAAGGATCACATGACGAATACAATACAGTCATTTGACCCCTCGGAACACGCGAGTATCTTTTCGACGACAGCACAGACCCATGCACAAGATGCCTATTTTTTGTCGTCTGGGCATACAACCCGCTTCTTTTACGAAGAAGAAGCATTTGGTGATGATGGAATTCTTGTGAAACCGCTGGAGCTCGCCATCAACAAGGTTGGGCACGCCATGCACGATACCGACCCGGTTTTTGAAACGTTTTCCAGACAATCTGCGTTCGCCGCGCTTGCACATGGCCTTGGGCTTGCCGATCCTCGGCTTGCGCAATCCATGTATATATTCAAACAACCTCACATCGGCGGGGAAGTTGTTTGTCACCAAGACGCGACCTTCATCAGGACCGAGCCAAACAGTTGCCTGGGTTTCTGGGTGGCGCTGGAAGATGCAACGGAAGAAAATGGCTGCCTATGGGGCATCCCCGGCGGGCACTCCGGTGACATGCCCAAAAGCCTGTTTGTCCGGGAGGGCGACGGCACAAAAACAATAACGCTTGATGACACACCTTATGAGGAAGAAAAGCGCCTGCCCCTGCCAGCACCTAAAGGTACTGTATTGGTGTTTGGCGGTCTGTTTCCGCATATGTCTTCGGCCAACCGCTCGGATAAATCACGCCACGCCTTCACCCTGCATGTGATTGACGGCGCCGCTCACTATCCTGCGGACAATTGGCTTCAGCGGCCAGCGGATATGCCTTTTCGAAGCTTCTAAATAACAAACGGCCGCCCATTCAGGCGGCCGTCCAGCATTCAGGAAAAATACAGCCTACTGCAGCACGCGGTCGATTGCAGCACGCAGTTCCGTTGATTCCGGTGTCACTTTGCTTGGAAAGAAGGTGACAGCTTTACCATCCGGACCAATGAGGTACTTGTGGAAATTCCAGCGAGGACGAGATTCCTCGCCAAGTTCAGCAGCGAGCCACTCATACAGCGGCGCATTGTCTTCCCCCCCTTTGACAACCATCTTTTTGGTCATCGGGAAGTCGACCTGAAAATTCACCTTACAGAAGTTCTTGATGTTGCGCTCATTGCCCGGTTCTTGTTCACCAAAGTCATTGGCCGGAACACCCAGCACTACCAGACCCTTTTCGCGATATTCACTCCACAGCGCCTGAAGGCCCTCATATTGCGGTGTATATCCGCAATAGGAAGCAGTATTGACCAGCAAGACTGCCTTTCCTTCGTATTGCGACAAAGGCATGTCAGAATAGTCGATGGACTGAATGGTGAAGTCGTGGACTGATTTTTCACCTTCCGCCTGCACACCAGTTGCGATCATTGCGGCCGCGGCAACCATAGCCAATTTCTTCAAAAACATGGCGATACTCCCTCATGTAAAATCAGGCGCCCGCCCCGGCACCTTCAAAACTGTTACGCGACTATAACAGTATTGGTTTGGAAAACCAGCGTCCGCCCCTTGAAAGAAAGAACTCCCGCTCTACGTAAAACCCACCAAATATCGAGCTCTAACCTTTTGATAATAGAGGCTTTTGTGACAAACTCTCCACTTTTTCAGCCGTTTGATCTCGGCTCGCTGCATCTGGATAACCGAATTGTGATGGCGCCAATGACCCGAAGCTATTCGCCGGGCAACGTACCAAACCAGAAAAACATCGACTATTATCGCCGCCGCGCCGAGGGCGGTGTGGGCTTGATAATCACCGAGGGCACCTGCGTTGGCCACAAGGCTGCCAATGGCTATCCGAATGTCCCTTATTTCTATGGTGAAGAAGCCTTGGCCGGCTGGAAAAAAGTCGTCGAGGCCGTGCACGAGGCCGGTGGCAAAATCATGCCGCAACTTTGGCATGTCGGCTCCATGCGACGCCCCGGCAGCGAACCGGACCCCGACGTGCCGGGCTACGGACCCTCAGGCTTGGTGATGCGCGGCAAAAAACGCTGTCATGAAATGACCGAGCAAGACATTGCGGATGTAATTGAAGCTTTCGCCCAAGCTGCAGAGGATGCGAAACGTGTTGGCTTTGACGGAGTTGAGGTGCACGGGGCTCATGGTTACATCATCGACCAATTCTTTTGGGAAGGCCTGAACGAACGCACTGACGAATGGGGCGGCGACATGGTGAAACGCACACGTTTCGCGGCTGAGATCATCAAAGCCATTCGTGCAAGAGTTGGCGCGGATTTTCCTGTTATTCTGCGCTGGTCGCAGTGGAAGCAGCAGGAGTATAGCGCGAAATTGACGCAATCACCTGAAGAGCTTGCCGATTTCCTGACACCCCTTGTTGATGCTGGCGTAGACGCCTTTCACTGCTCCACACGGCGGTTCTGGGAGCCGGAGTTTGAAGGAAGCGACCTTAACCTCGCCGGATGGGTGAAAAAGATAACCGGAAAACCGACCATCACAGTTGGAAGCGTCGGGCTTGATTCCGCTTTCACCGAAGAAGGGCAAAAAGAATTTTCAGAAGCATCGCCGGTCAGCCTAGATGGCCTCGAAAAACGCCTTGCGGCTGACGAATTCGATCTGGTTGCGGTCGGACGAGCGCTTATCGCCAATCCGGATTGGGCCATACAGATACGGGATCATGCCGGAGCAAACCTGCAGCCCTATACAAAGGAAATGCTGACCCAACTGGTTTAGCATCAGAGCTGCTAAGCAGCCGAAGACCCAAAATCAAAACCCAGCTGGTCGCCTTCGGGCGGCCGGAAAATGTCTGTTCGTAATATGCGTTTCCCGTTCACGAACTGGAAGCGACGGCATAGATTGCCAAAACGCTGCCTCATCAAGTCGGCTTCAAACCCCTTACCCTTCATGCGATGTTTGAAGCGTGGATCATTCAATCGCCCACCACGTAAAGCTTTAAGCCGGTTTAACACCCTCTTTTTGCGTTCAGGGTAATGTGTTTCCAGCCACTCCTCAAAAAGTGGTGCAACTTCCAGCGGCAAGCGCAGCAAAATGTATCCAGCCTCTCTTGCGCCCGCATGAGCAGCCGCTGCCAGGACCCGTTCCATTTCATGGTCATTGAGCGCCGGAATAACAGGCGCAAACATCACCCCGGTTGGCACACCAGCATCAGACAACAGCTTTATCGCATCAAGCCGGCGCTGCGGCATTGCTGCGCGAGGTTCCAGCGTACGCGCAAGTTTTCTGTCCAGTGTCGTAACAGACAAAGCCACCTTCACAAGTCCCTTTTGGGCCATCGGCGCCAGAATATCCAAATCTCTGACCACAAGTCTGGATTTGGTCAAAATCGTAACGGGGTGGTCATGTGCTTCAAGCACTTTCAAGACCTCCCGTGTAATACGCTTTTCTTTTTCAATTGGCTGATAGGGATCTGTGTTGGTGCCAAGCGCAATCGGCGACACTTTGTATGATTTGTGCGCAATTTCCTTCGTCAAAATTTCTGCAGCATCCGGTTTCGCAAAAAGGCGACTCTCAAAATCGAGGCCAGGCGACAACCCCATATAGGCATGCGTGGGTCGAGCGAAGCAGTATGCACATCCATGCTCACACCCTCGGTAAGGGTTGATAGACTGATCAAAGGGGATATCCGGGGACTGGTTGCGGGCAATAATCGACTTGGGAAACTCGTCGGTAACATCCGTTTTAAGTGTACCGGCATCATCAGGAGACCAGCCATCATGGAATTTTGCCCGCTTCAAAGATTCAAACCGGCCACTGGCGTTTGAAACAGCCCCCCTTCCCTTGGCAAATGGACTTTTCTCCTCTCGCATCGGAATGGAAGCCAGCCAGGGAGAGGTTTGGTCATTGGCTGCTTTATCATAAGCTGTTCTGGTCATAGGCTTATTTATATCATAAGAACAAAACAAGAACAAATAAATAATCCGAAGTTCGCTTGACCCGTTTGGGTTACGTCATTACATTTCAGCACGACTTTTTGGGAAGTGTCTCTGGCTGACAATCATGATCAAGGTTTCGACATTCATGAAACTTGCTGCGGTTTGCGCCTTTTTCTGGGTGCAGGCGACGCAGATTGATCACTATGTTGATGAGGCTACAAACGCCGATCACCCTGATTGTCTGGTCTGCCAAACACTTGGAGATCCTGCACCCGCCGGTGACGTGACGCTGACAGTCAGCAAACTTGTTTTCAACAGTAATGTCGCGACCAGGGTCTCGCTTGACCTGCCACCGGTTCGGGCTGAAAATGCAGACCCCGCACGCGCCCCGCCGCTCTCTATCTAAATCGCAACCGCAAACGGGCAAAAGCCTGCTTGCACCCAAATAATATGTTCAACGAGTGCTCTGCTGAATTTGCTGGAGCCGCTCGCACATCGATTTAGGTAATAAAATGAAAAACTATATTTCAGGCGGAAAAGCTCAACTATCCAGAAGTCTTCTGTTATCCACGGCTATTGCAACCTTCACGGCGTCGGGCGCACTTGCCAATTCCGCCCCTCCCCTGGAAGACCAGCTTGAAGAAATCATCGTCTCCGGTGCATTTGAAGGCCGCAAGCTCGGCGAAACCATTCTTGGCGCGACCGTCCTCAATCAGGATGAAATCCTGCGCCGCTTGAACGGCACCATTGGCGAGACACTGCGCAGCCAGCCCGGCATTAGCTCCACCTTTTTTGGTGCCGGAGCCAGCCGGCCAATTATTCGCGGCCTGGCAGGCGACCGCATTCGAGTGCTTGATAATGGTATCGGATCAATTGACGCGTCAGCAACCAGCCCGGATCACGCCGTCGCGGTGGAACCGGCTCTGGCTGAACGCATTGAAATCCTGCGCGGCTCAGCGATGCTGATGTATGGCAGTTCAGCAGCTGGCGGTGTCGTGAATGTCATTGACAGTCGCATCCCATCAGCAGTCCCGGAAGACGGGTTTGAAGGAGCCGTTCGATACGGGTTCACAAGTGTAGACAATGGCCACGAGGCAACCGCTGCTTTCAACGCGCTCATCGGCGACTTTGACAGCACCAAAATCCTGCTGCACGGCGACTATTTCTACCGTGATACAGAAGACTATGACATCCCGGGCTTTGCTGAAAGTGCTCGCCTTCGGGCCCTCGAAGAAGAAGAGGAGCACGACGAGGATGAAGACCACGAGGAAGAAGAAGAGGCCTTTGGCACCCTGGAAAACAGCTTTGTTGAAACTCAAGGTGGTTCAGGCGGATTGAGCTTTCTGTTCGACAATGGCTTCATCGGTTTCAATATCCGTCAGCTCGACAGCCTGTACGGGGTACCGGGTGGTCATGGACACGGTCACGAAGACGAAGAAGGTGAAGACCATGATGAGGACGAGGAGCACGATGAGGACGAACACGGCGAGGAAGAGGAACTCGTTAGCATCGATCTAAAGCAAACCCGTTATGATCTGACAGGTGAATTTTCAAGTGATCTCGGCTGGTTTTCCAAAGCGAAATTCCGCTTTGGCTATTCAGACTATAAGCACACCGAGCTTGAAGGTGATGAAGTTGGCACAGTCTTCTCAAATGAAGGCTGGGAAGGCCGGCTGGATCTGGTTGAGAAAGGCGGCGACAACTGGAAAGGTTCAACTGGCATTCAAATCAGGTCACGCGATTTCTCCGCTATCGGCGCAGAAGCGTTCGTACCGCCTGCTGACAGCTCACAAGTGGGCCTTTACACAGTCAAGGAGTATACAACTGGCGACTGGCGCTTTGATTTCGGCGCGCGCTACGAGCATACGTCCTACGACGTACAGGAACAAAACTTAGAGCGGTCTTTCGACGGGTTTAGTGCAAGTGTCGGCGCTGGCTACGACCTGAGCGAAGCTGCGTTTGCGGGCGTGAGCGTTTTCCGCACAGAGCGGGCGCCCTCGACTGAAGAGCTATTCTCCAACGGTCCACACCTTGCCACCAACGCCTTTGAGGTGGGCAATCCAGATCTGGGCCTTGAAACAGCAACAGGTATCGAAGCGACCTTCACCTACGCCACTGGTCCGTTCAGCTTTGTCGGAAATGCCTATTTCACCACATATGACGATTTCATCTATGAGGTTGCGACGGGCGCCGAAGAAGACGAACTGCCGGTGTTTGAATTCCGGGCAAATGGTGCCCAGATTTATGGCTTTGAAGCCCGAGCAGAGTACCACGTAGGCACCTATAACTGGGACGGCGTTGGCCCTGTAGACGTTCATATCGACGGGCAGTTTGACCTGATCGAAGCGGACCTGGACCGAGGCGGCAATGACGAGCTGCCGCGTCTGCCAGCATCAAGCTACCTGATCGGTATCGAGGCGACGTCCGACTTGTTTGATGTCCGGACAGAAGTTGAAGGGTACGGCAGCGTCTCTGATGTATCCGAGGCCGAATTGCCAACAGATAGCTTTGCTTTCTGGAACGCCTTCATCGCGGTTCGCCCCTTCGATGACAAAAACCTGTCGTTTGAGCTTCGTGCAAATAATCTGACAGACAGCACTGGCCGCCAGCATACGAGCTTCCTGAAGGATGTAGCGCCGCTACCGGGCCGGAACATCCGGGCTTCGTTCCGCGCTGCATTCTAGGCTTTTCAAAACAACTACTTTGGTTACAGTTAGGGAGCTGCCCATTCGGCGGCTCCTTTTTTGTTGGCTTGGGGAGGCACACCATGGAGTTCGAAGAATTTTCACTGGAACGAATCCAGTCGCTTTACGAAAACACAGTCGAACATAATCTCTCAGATAGCGGTGTTCACCCCTACAACCTGAGGGAACTTCTCAGTCCGCAACAGCTGGAAGAGATGCTCAATGTGGAATTGGGGTATGGCTGGACAAACGGCTCCCCTGAACTGCGCACCAGTATCGCAAATCTCTACAAGGGGCGCGGCGAGCATAATGTGACTGTCACCAACGGCTCTGCCGAAGCCAATATCGTGATGGTGATGGCAATGCTGGATCCCGGTGACGAATTAATCGTGGTAGTGCCCAACTATCTACAGATATGGGGGTTTGCCAAAGCGATTGGCGTTGTGGTCAAGGAGCTGCCTCTTCGCGAAGAGCTTGGCTGGCTGCCTGATCTTGAAGATTTGGAAGGGTTGGTGACTGACCGGACCAAGATGATCACAATTTGCCACCCGAACAACCCAACCGGCAGTCTGTTGCCAGAAGAGAGTATGGGAGAGCTGGTGGAACTTGCCAGACGCCACGACCTTTGGCTACACGCGGACGAGGTTTACAAGGGCTCCGAACTTGATGGCAATGAGCGGCAAAGCTTTGCCAACCTCTATGAAAAATCGATCGTGACCTCAGGTTTATCCAAATCCATGGCCTTGCCCGGGCTCAGGATCGGCTGGCTGGTCGGCCCGGAACCTGAAATCTATCGCGCCTGGCAAGGCAAGGATTACACATCCATCACCGCGGGCGCGGTCAGTGAGTTTGTTGCTGATATCGTTGTGCAACCGGAAAAAAGGAAGCAGATTCTGGAACGTAGCCGCCGGATTCTGAACGAAAATGTATCGCTGCTGTCAAGCTGGCTTGATACAAACGCAAACCTGTTTTCATGTGTACTGCCTAAAGCGGGCGGCATGGCTTTTGTTCGCTACAATATGGACGTCAATTCAACAGAACTGGTACACAAACTTCGCGAAGACCGCAGCATCATGCTGCTGCCCGGGGATGTGTATGGCATGGATGGATATATTCGGCTGGGTGTTGGCGCGCCAAAGAAGCATATTGAAAATGGCCTGATGCACCTGGCAGACTATACGCGTTCACATTATTAGAAATGTGGCTGCCTCAACCCAGACCTGGGATAACTAGAACGCCGTCTTCATAGTCTTCAATCCAGATCAAAAACTCGTCTGCCGACATCGGCTTACCGATGAGGTAGCCCTGCACGATGTCAGCGCCTACCTGTTTAGCCAATGACAATTGCGCTTCGGTTTCGACGCCTTCAACAGTGGTCGTCAATTTGAGTTTTTTAGCCAGATCAACAGCCGCTTCGAAAATTATCCGGGCAGTTTCGTTCTCGCCAGCCCGGGTTAAAAAAGTACGATCCACCACCAGTTCATCAAACGGGATTGACTGAAGCTTCATGAGGGGCGCAAAGCCAGCACCAAAATCATCGAGTCCAAGACCAAAACCACGAGCATGAAGGCGGCCGAGATTCTCCAGTGGCACACGTTCATCAACTTCGAAATCAGCTTCTGTAACCTCCAGGCGCACCATCGACGGATCAACACCAAATTGCTCGGCAAGACCGGAAACCACATCAGCAAAGTCCGCTTTTCGCAAATTCTCGCTGGACGTATTAATCGACAAAGGCACATCCTTGCCTTCTCGGCGCCACTTGCCTTGCTGTTGCAGAGCAAGCTCGAGCATGCGGTAGGTCAGAACATCCATATAGCCCTTCTCCCGGGCTACCTTTATGACTGCGCCTGCCCCCAACAAGCCGCCACCCGGCGCATTCCAGCGGGCAAATGCCTCCGCGCCACTTACTTTTCCGCTGCGTACGTTAATTTTTGGCTGAAACACAGGTGACAGTCCGTCTGTCATCAGGCCGCGCATAAACTCCGATTCCGCAAGGCCTGATCGTGCGCCTTCAAGGTCCGAACCACCAAGGTTTGCAACGTCCACGAGGGTTGAAATCAACAGATCCCTTGTTATCGGAGGAGAAAGTGTGCCAAGCAGATCCACGCTGTAAGCCATGGCATGGTCCCTGATCTTCTGCCGCGTCATCGGGTTATCGTCACACACCAAAATAATCGACGGCGAATAGTTCAGTGTCGTGACGGCCTCGATCAAGGCAAAGCCGTCAAAATCCGCCATATTATGGTTGGCGACAACCACATCAAACCGCTCGGTTTTCAGGACATCCAACGCCTGAGAGCCACCGACCGCGCCCGCGACAAGGAAGTCAACGGTCGGCAATTGTCCCGCAAGGGTTTCCTGAAGTCGAGAAGAATCATCAACGGCCAATATGCGTTTACTCACGCGCTGTTTCTCCCGGCGTTTTTATCGGCAAAAGCCTACCATCTGACCAAATAAGGTCAAAGGGTAGGCGCATATTGGTTAATATCTGATTTATTATTCCGCGGCTTCCGCAACCGGGTGGCGAAGAACAGGCTGTCTTGCTGCCTGCGTTTCATCAAGACGCTTCCAGGGTGCAAAGTATGGCGCACCTTCGAAACGGGCAACTTTGCCCTCTCTTGCCTCTTCCGCAAGACCACGCATGGATCGGATAAACTGATCCATATTATATTTGGACTCGGTTTCGGTTGGCTCCACAAGCATCGCACCATGTACAACAAGCGGGAAATACATCGTCATCGGGTGGTAGCCCTCGTCGATCATGGCCTTGGCAAAATCAAGAGTGGTAACACCTGTATCTTTCAGGAAGCGATCATCAAACAAAGCTTCATGCATGCAAGGGCCCTCAAATGAGGCCGACATAACGTCCGATAGAGATGCAAGCACATAATTGGCGTTCAGCACGGCGTCTTCCGCTGCCTGCTTGATACCGTCTGCGCCGTGGCTCAGCATATAGCTCAGTGCCCGCACATACATGCCCATCTGACCATGATACGCCGTCAAGCGCCCGAGAGACTTGGTATCTCCATCTTCAACCAAGGTAAAAGCGTCACCTTCTTTGACCACATAAGGCATGGGTGCGAAGTCCTTCAACGCCTCAGAGAACACAACCGGGCCAGAACCCGGCCCACCGCCCCCGTGCGGGGTCGAGAAGGTTTTATGGAGATTAAGGTGCATGGCATCAACGCCGAGGTCACCCGGGCGCGCCTTGCCCATAATCGCATTGAAATTGGCACCATCGCAATAAAAGAAAGCGCCAGCCTGATGGATAGCATCAGCAATCTCTTTGATCTCGCTTTCGAACAGGCCACAAGTGTTGGGGTTGGTGATCATCACTGCGGCAACCGTATCGTCAAGCGCTTCTTTCAACGCCTGAAGATCAACACGCCCATTGTCTTGTGCAGGGATGGATTTGACTTTATAGCCGCAAAAAGCCGCAGTCGCGGGGTTTGTTCCGTGAGCGCTTTCCGGGCACAGCACGACTTCCCGCGCATCTCCCCGTGCCTCGAGCGCAGCCCGGATTGCCATGACACCACACAGTTCTCCATGTGCGCCAGCCTTGGGCGACAGCGCAACGGCAGGCATGCCGGTCAGCGTGGTTATCCAGTGGCTCAACTCATCCATCAACTCCAGAGCACCCTGCACGCTCGACACCGGTTGCAACGGGTGAATATCACCAAACCCAGGAAGGCGCGCCATTTTTTCATTTAGGCGGGGGTTGTGTTTCATGGTGCAGGATCCGAGCGGAAACACGCCCATATCTATGCCATAGTTGCGCCGGGAAAGCCGGGTGAAGTGGCGAACGGCGTCAGGCTCTGAAAGCCCAGGGCACCCTATTTCAGCGGTGCGCTCCACGTCGCCGATCGACAGCTCAAAATCACCAGCATCTTCAACATCAACGCCGGTTGTGTGGCAAGTGCCAAGCTCAAATATCAAGGGTTCTGCGAGCCGCAGACCTCTATGGCCCGAGAAGGATTGGAAAACCGGTTCCATTTCGGACGTATCGTTTGATGGGGTCGGCATGGTTGGCCTGCCTTGCGAATTCATACTCATGACAGCGCCTCCTTCAACTTGGCTGCAAGTGTGGAGATATCGTCTGATGTTACCGTTTCAGTTGCTGCCAAGATAAGAAGGTCATCGACCTTATCATCCGGGTACAGGCGAGACATTGGCACACCAGCCAGAACGCCGTCCGCGGCGAGGGTGTCAACCACGGCAGCTGCAGGTCGCGACAATCGGACGGTGATTTCATTGAAGAACGTATTATTCAGCACCTCAACACCATCAATACTGTTGAGTGCGTCACGCAGTTCACAGGTCCGCTTGTGATTGACGAGCGCCAGTTGGCGAAGTCCTTTTTCACCCAGCAAGCTCATATGGACGGTGAACGCCAATGAACACAGACCGGAATTCGTGCAGATGTTTGAAGTCGCTTTTTCCCGGCGGATATGCTGTTCGCGAGTGGAGAGCGTCAGTACAAATCCTTCGTTACCGTCTGCATCAATGGTTTTGCCGCATAACCTGCCCGGCATTTGCCGCACATATTTTTGGTTGGTCGCAAACAGGCCAAGGTATGGGCCGCCAAAATTGAGGCCGTTACCGATCGACTGACCTTCACCAACCACAATATCAGCCCCCATCTCGCCGGGGCTTTTGATCAAGCCAAGCGATACAACTTCGGTGACAACAACAATCAACAGAGCTTTGTGTGCATGCGCAGCCTCGGCAACTCGCGTCAGATCGAGCACCGAGCCGTTCACGCCAGGATTTTGCACCACAACGCAGCTTGTTGTGTCATCTATTGCGTCAATGGCAGCCTGCAGTTCCGCTTCAGGATCAGTTGGTGAAGACGAAAGACTGACGATTTCATCATCTGTGAATTGCGTCGTAGTCTCGACAACAGCTTTATAGTGAGCATGAAGGCTGCCGGCCATAATGGCACGTTTCTTCCGAGTTGCCCGCCGCGCCATCATGACCGCCTCCGCTGTCGCGGTGGACCCGTCGTACATGCTGGCGTTCGCCACATCCATTCCGGTCAACTGGGCGACAAGCGTTTGAAACTCAAACAAATACTGAAGTGTTCCCTGCGCGATTTCCGGCTGATAAGGCGTATAGGCTGTCAGAAACTCGCCGCGCTGGATCATATGGTCAACGGTTGCAGGCACATGATGCTTGTACGCCCCGGCCCCAACGAAAAATGGCACTGATCCGGCGGAAATATTTTTTGCAGCCATGCGAGAAAGCTGGCGCTCCACCGACATTTCGCTTTGGTGCCGTGGCAGGTCGATTTCGGGATTAAGATCACCTTTTGGAACATCCCGGAAAAGGTCATCAATATGGCGAACACCGATTTTCGCCAGCATCGCCTGACGATCATCGTTCGTAAGTGGCAAATAGCGCATACATGCACTCCTTCAAGTCGGCCAGCCAGACCTCGCAACCTGGCCAAGTCCAGAAATCAGCGGTCCCTCACCACTTGTTATTCAAGCCCGGCAACGTGTGCGTTGTAGGCTTCTTCATCCATCAGCCCGGCCATGTCGTCAGCGTTGGCCAGTTTCATTTTGAAGAACCAGCCATCGCTGCTTGGAGCTGAATTCACCAGGCTTGGATCCCCTTCAAGGGCATCATTGATTTCCACAATCTCACCATCCAGCGGCGCATAAACCTCGCTGGCGGCCTTTACGGACTCAACGACTGCAACTTCATCACCGGCGCTGTATGAAGCACTCACTTCCGGCAACTCAACAAACACCACATCACCCAGTGCTTTCTGAGCATAGTCGGTAATTCCAACTGTCACAGTGTCGCCGTCCAACTCAATCCACTCATGGTCTTCGGTATATTTAGTCATGCTTTTCCCCTCTTGGCGGTCTTAAGACTGTTTTCGCTTGTAACGTTGCGGCACAAATGGCGTGGCGGCAACCGTCGCCTCATGCGCTTTGCCGCGGATCATCACCTGAATTTTTGTTCCTTCGGCTGCCAGTTCCTTGGGCACAAAGCCCATAGCTACCGGACCACCAAAAGTTGGTCCGAACCCTCCTGAGGTAACTTTGCCAACGATCTTTCCGTCTGCGTCCGCAATTTCGGTACCTTCACGTGCGGGTGCCCGGCCTGCCGGGACGAGGCCTACACGCACCATGTCAGGGCTGTGATCCAATTCCGACGCTATCCTGTCCGCGCCGATAAAATCTTTGTTTTCTCTTCGCTTTTTCCCCAGAGCGAAAGTGATATTTGCCCCAACAGGGCTTACGCCGGCGTCAAAGTCATGGCCGGAAAGGCACAATCCAGCTTCCAGACGAAGACTATCGCGTGCTCCAAGGCCGATCCACTCCACATCCTCATGCGCCAGCAATCGCGTCGCCAGCGCCGCAGCCTCGTCAGAAGGTACTGATATCTCATAGCCGTCTTCACCGGTATAGCCGGACCGCGACACCCAGCAGACCACGCCCTCAAGCGTAACCATTGTGGCTTCCATAAAGCTCAGTTCAGCAACTTCCGGGGCAAGGGATGAGAGTACGGCTTCGGCTGAGGGGCCCTGCAAAGCAAGCAAAGCTCGCTCCTCGAGGGGCTCCAGCGTTATGCGATCGCCAAGCTTGTCTTCGAGGATGTCGTAGTCCTTATCTTTGCAGGCAGCATTAACCACGACATAGAGCGTTCCTTCAGGTTCAAACGTTCGTGTCACCATAAGGTCGTCTTCAATGCCGCCGTCATCATTCAGGAGAACCGTGTACCGCATCTTGCCGGGCTTCAAAACGGCGAGCGCGCTTGGCATCAGATACTCAATGATTTTGGCCGGATCACTGCCATCTTTCGATCGGATGTAAGCTTGCCCCATGTGGGAGACATCAAAGAGGCCCGCTTTCTCGCGCGTATGCAAATGCTCTTTCATGATGCCGAGCGGATACTGGACTGGCATGGAGTAGCCTGCGAAAGGCACCATTTTTCCGCCGGATTCGACATGGAGGTCATATAAGGGGGTTTTCATAAGACTTTCGTCAGGCATGGCACACTCCGCGCGCAATGGGCGCCGGCAAAACCGGCAATTGCGCCCCCTCTGTCACGGGACCTGAGAGATTTCACTGGCCTTACTTGAAGCCAGCTTACCCCGTCGGTGAGGAGTACCAAGGCACCCCTGCTTTCCAGAGTGTCATTGTTGCACGCGGTCCTTTTGCCTGAGAGTTTCCGGGGCGGTTGCTCCTTCGGCGCTGAAACACAGCTTCAGTCTCTCCCGCGCACGTCAGCGAAAAAAGCGAACTTTTTACGCATGACCAAACGTGCGCGAAGATATGCCGGAGACCGGCTCAAGAGTCAATTCAGAAGGTTCTAATTCTGAAATTTGAGCCTATGAAACCACGGAACTCAGGTTGAACCAGGCATGCTCGACTGCATCGAATGCCGCTTTGTTCTGCTTGTCCTCAACCAGCCATTTATCAAAAGCTTTCAGGTCCCGCCTCTTGACGCCTTCGCTTTCGAGCAGGAGCATCCAATGACAGGCATCTTTTATCGGCAACTTTGCACAGGCGGGATCAACCAGTTTCAACGTTTTCTGCAGTGTTTTTTCACGCTTTTTACCCATAGGATCAAAATCGCCTTGAGCATCCATGGACGAATTCAGATAGCGAACATACTGGTGAAGGATGTCTTTTTGCTTTTTACTCAACTGGGGCAAGCGATCGTGCATATGTAACTGGGTTTCCTTGTCCAGTCGTTGTTCAATAATGGATATGAGTTTTCGATATTGCTTGTTTTCAGCGTATGTAACATAGATGTGGCGCCAAAGACGCCGGGCAAGGGAGCCAGCGCCTTGCTGTTGCCCTTTGATTGACAACTCGCTATTGGCTACAATCCACAGCAGATGGCTCACTGCGCGAAACGTTGGGCGTCCGTAATGATCCCTTACCCGTATGAAAATTCGGCGGCTTTCCTTGGCCGCACGCCTGTCATTTTCCAGGTTGATCGACAAATAATGATCGATGCTCTCGCGTAGGCTTCTATACAAAATCGCAAACGGAATCTGGCTCTGTTGATATCTCATACAATTACTCCTTGCCCATTTATTAACATATTATGGGAAATAAATTCAAGAAATGATGCAAAATGCCTTCTCAGGCAGAATTCCTGCCGGATACAAAACTGCTGTGCGCCCACCAACGGACGTGCGTTTTTGAAGGTTAGTTGTGTCGTGTATGAAGCGGCTGGCTTTTAGCGTTCCATGTTAAAAGCGACATCATCAACGCTGAGCTGAAAACCAATCAGCAGCTCATAATTGTAGCGGCGGGCCTGTTCAATAGTCGGGATATACTGGCTCAAAACTTCGCGTGAAACTGCATAACCATTTTCATCGAACCGGAGCGTAACATCAAAAATCCGCTTGGTGACCACCTCACTGTTGTCTTTCAGCACAACAACAAAATAAGGAAGCGTAATTACTTCGTTGGAGACCTGTCGTTCTGATTGAGCACTGACATAAAACCCGATGGCGGAGGTAACGTCGTCATCTTCATCGCAGGAAACACTCACGTCGCTGATGGATGCCGTGAAAAGAACGTCATCGGTGTTCCTGCCCTCCCCTTCAAACCGGGTGAGCGTACCAGTGTCCCCGACAATGGCGACAGCTGGGCATCGAGAGATGGTGACTTCAAGTGGGTTGGACGCACAAGCCGCCAAAAATGACGCCAAGGCACAAATTACCAACAGACGGGTCTTCATAAAAGTGAATCCTAACAAACAGTCAGCCCGGGAGCTGAGAAATCGCGGCGATCATAGGGACTGCTTCGGTAAAGAGCAAGCGGACATTGGTTGGAGTGAGGTCCGAAATGGCTGCCAGCAGCAGCTCTTATTATCAATCTGATTTTAGCGGCACTCGTCGGCATTCACCCGTGTCAGCTGATCGACTTACACCGCGCTCCAACGCCGCGAGCGTCGAAAGCAACGCGCGTGCTGTCAGCTGCGGCCCATGCACTGCCTTCAAGGGATTCAGGCGATATTTTATCGCGATACAACCAAAGCATGAGCATAGGAGCGAAGTTACGTCCCGATCGGGAGGGCCACATGGCCTTACGCAGCATAAGGATAAATTTTCGAGGTTTTTCCTCATTGGTTTCGAAAGAATAAGTGTCTCCGCGATCATGCATCTGTATGGGATTGATCAATGTTCGCCCCTCCAGTCCCGCGTTGTATGGTTGCCCCTCGTGAAGGACATTGACGAAACACTCCATCATGTTGGTGCGATAAAGCTTGGTATGAATTCCATCATGCCGGGACCGGACCAAGGGATGTTCATTTGCTCCCAAATTCAATATCCAGAGACCGTCTTGATCGAGCAAAAGTTCATGTCCAGGGCCTGAACACTCTACGCCCACGGGCTTGGCAAACAGGTTCGATTGTCCCTGAAGCCAAACGAGAGAGCACGGCAGCGGAGTTCCGGAGGTTTGCGACTCGGCAGTTAGATCGTCATCAGTGCCAAGGTTATACCGCCGCATGATGACTGCACGCGCAGCCTCAGAAACGGCAAAGCTCCAGCGTTCCCTCCTCAGGACCGGCGCATGCTTATCTCCAGATCGCCACTCGGTCGTGACAACCACCGTTTCGCTTGTTGAAGTTCCAGCCTCGCGGATGGCAACAAATATCCGGTCGTGAGGCCCGTCTTTCGACGCGCCGAAAGCCTGCTCCAGAAATATCTGAGGTTCGCTGTCATAAGTACCAGGCAGCCAGGATTGAATGTCTTGCAGGACAAACCGGGCCTCGGTTGTAGACTGAGCAGCGGCTGGCAACTCCGCCAAGGTCAAAATTCCAAACGCCAGAAGAAGATTTCTCAATGACAACATCAACCCGCTCCCTAGATCATCACTATCAAACGACATGTTGGTCTCATGAATATTCCAGAGAGAAAATGACGCAGATCAGCAGTCTTGCTTGACCCCATGCTGGCAGGCAGGTAGCAAAGAGCAAAATCAAGTCCCAATTGTAGAGACGCCATGCTGGCATCCGATGCAAACAGAGAGTCTCAAATGCGTACTCCACTCAAAATTCTGCTCGCCAATCCCCGGGGGTTTTGCGCCGGTGTAGACCGCGCTATCAAAATCGTCGAGCTGGCAATCAAGAAATTCGGCGCGCCCGTTTATGTCAGGCATGAGATTGTTCACAATCGGTACGTGGTGGAAGGACTAGAGTCGATAGGCGCCATCTTTGTCGATGAACTGGATGAAGTCCCTGCTGATGTGCCTGTAGTATTCTCCGCGCACGGTGTACCGAAATCGGTTCCGGAAGAAGCCGAGCGGCGGAACATGATTTACGTGGATGCCACATGCCCGCTGGTTTCCAAGGTTCACCGCGCCGTGGAGCGCCACCAGGCATCAGGGCGCCACATCCTGATGATTGGTCATGCTGGTCACCCGGAAGTAATCGGCACTATGGGACAGGTTGGAGAAGGCTCCATGTCGCTGATCGAAACGGTTGAAGATGCGGAAGCCTTGCAGCCAGATGATCCGGACTCTCTCGCCTACGTTACGCAAACAACTTTGTCGGTCGATGATACAGCAGACATAGTTGCAACGCTGGAACGAAGGTTCCCCCAGCTCACAAATCCCAAAAAAGAAGACATCTGCTACGCAACAACCAACAGGCAGGTCGCTGTGAAAGAAATGGCCAAACAGGCTGACAGAGCGATCGTTATTGGTGCGCCTAACTCGTCAAACAGCATGCGCCTGGTTGAGGTAAGCGAAAAATGTGGCTGCCCTGGCAGACTTGTGCAAAGGGCTGCGGACATAGACTGGAACTGGCTTGATGGGGCGGAGACAGTCGGCATAACGGCTGGGGCCAGCGCTCCGGAGGTATTGGTTGAGGAGGTTATTGACGCCCTGAAAGAAAGGTATGACGCAGCCGTGTCGCTTGTGACAACAGCCGAAGAGGATGTTGTGTTTAAAGTTCCTCCTATCCTGAAAGACGTTGCCTGATGGCTGTCTATACTCACGTAGACGACCGAACGCTCAGAAATTTTCTGGACCACTATGACGTAGGAGCGGTCACAACATTCAAGGGCATCGCAGAAGGTGTCGAAAACTCCAATTACTTGCTCGAAACAGACAAAGACAGGTTTATCCTGACACTTTACGAAAAAAGAGCTGACCCTGAAGACTTGCCTTATTTTTTGGACCTGATGGACCATTTGGCATCCGCGGGACTGCCAGCTCCCCGTCCCATCAGGGATACATCGGGTGAGCCCCTGCAATCATTGATGAACCGGCCCGCCTGCCTGATCAGCTTCCTGACGGGCGTTAGCGTGGACATTGCTGACGAAGATCATTGTGCCGCCCTCGGCACCATGCTGGCAAAGATGCATCTGTCATCAGACAGTTTTGGTCAATCGCGACCTAATGACTTGTCGGTGTCAGGATGGCAGAAGCTGGCCGATGCCACACTTGAAAAAGCCGACACTGTCCGCAATGGCCTGCAACAGACAATTGTCGAGGAAATGGCGTTTCTTCAGAAGCATTGGCCTACAGGTCTGCCAAAAGGCACCATCCACGCCGACCTGTTTCCCGACAATATTCTATTCTCGGAACACACCATATCGGGCATCATCGACTTCTATTTTGCCTGCACTGATTTTTGGGCATACGACCTGGCGATTTGCGTCAACGCCTGGTGTTTCGACGAGGAACACCGCTTTGTACCCGCAAAAGCCAAGCGCCTGATCGAAATGTACGACGCCGAAAGATCAATGACGGCGGCGGAAATTTCAGCTTTGCCCATCTTGTGCCGGGGTGCCGCAATGAGGTTCCTGCTGACCAGACTTTTTGACTGGTTAAATCCTGTGGAAGGCGCCGTTGTAAGCCCGAAGGACCCGATCGACTATCTTGCAAGGCTTAAATTCCACCAACAGGTAAAGGACGCCGCCTCTTATGTCGTATAGGGCTAAAAACGAGACCGTGGAGATATACACGGACGGTGCCTGTTCGGGCAACCCGGGCCCAGGCGGCTGGGGCGTCCTGATGCTATACGGCGAGCATGAAAAGGAGCTCACAGGTGGTGAATTTGAAACAACCAACAACCGAATGGAGCTGATGGCCGCTATTGAAGCACTCAAGGCGCTGAAGCGCCCTTGTGTCGTGGACCTGTATACGGACAGCACCTATGTAAAAAACGGCATCACGGAATGGATTGAAGGCTGGAAAGCCAAAGGGTGGAAAACGGCCGCCAAAAAACCGGTAAAAAACGCCGATCTTTGGCAGGCCCTGGACCAGGCCGTCAAGCCACATACTGTAACGTGGCACTGGGTAAAAGGCCACGCAGGGCACCCCGAAAACGAACGGGCAGACGCACTCGCTAACCAGGGTATGGCGCTCTACAAGGGCGAAATTTAGCCAGCCCGACTTTCTTCAGTGCCGATGCGCTACCCCCGCACCAGTTGGGATGCGAATATCGTCGACCAAATCCTTAATCGCGTCAGGCGTATCCGCTGTCCGGGTTGCCACAAGGAACGCAACGGCAAAGTTAATCAACATGCCAACGCTTCCGATACCTTCCGGTGAAATGCCAAACAACCAGTGGTCTGCGGTGTTGACCGCGTCAAACCAGCTGGATTTAAAGTAAGCGATATAGCCAACGGTAAACAAAAGCCCGGCTACCATGCCGGCGATGGCGCCTTCACGGTTCATGCGTTTTACAAAAATCCCCATAAGAATGGCCGGAAACAGGCTTGCCGCCGCCAACCCAAAAGCCAGGGCAACCACCTGCGCCACAAAACCCGGCGGGTTTATACCCAGATATCCGGCAACCAGAATGGCTATGATCGCCGCGCCACGAGCGGCATGCAGCTCATTTCTGTCAGAAATGTTGGGCCTGAAGGTTTTCTTCAGCAGGTCATGACTTATGGATGTGGAAATCACCAACAGCAAACCCGCCGCGGTGGATAACGCGGCAGCAATCCCACCGGCCGCCACAAGGGCAATAACCCATCCGGGTAATTTGGCAATCTCTGGATTGGCGAGCACCATAATGTCACGATCAACATCCACCTCGTTCGAGTTGGATGTTGGCAAGTTTGTCAGCAGACGCTCACCGCTTGGGCCTCGTTTTCCGTTGAATTCAGCGGGGCCATCAAATGGTCGGCCCGCCGAATATTGAACAACGCCATCGGCATTTTTATCCACCCAGCGAATAAGCCCGATATCCTCAAATGTTTTGAAAAACTGAGGTGTTCCACCCTGCTCTTCCGGCGCAGCGTATGTCGATCCATTAACAGTTTCGATGAAGTTGATGCGGGCAAAAGCGCCAACGGCTGGCGCGGTCGTGTAGAGGAGTGCGATGAAAAAAAGTGCGTAACCCGCTGAAACTCTCGCGTCCGTTACACGGGGTACGGTGAAAAATCGCACGATGACATGGGGCAGACCGGCGGTCCCGACCATCAAAGCAAATGTAATAGCAAAAATATCGGTCATGGATTTTGACGCTTGCGTGTACGGGGTGAAACCCAGATCAACCAGCGTCGTGTCCAGTTTTTGCAGAACCGTTTGTCCAGAGCCATCAAGGACTTCAGCGCCCAATCCTAGTTGGGGAACGGGGATGCCCGTAACAAGCATGGAAATAAAAACGGCAGGTGTCATATAAGCAAAAATGAGGACACAGTATTGAGCGACCTGCGTGTAGGTAATGCCTTTCATACCACCCAAAACCGCATAGAAAAACACCACAGCCATACCGACCATGACACCTATGTTGATGGGAACGTCGAGGAAATGCGAAAACACCACACCCACGCCTCGCATCTGCCCCGCTATATAGGTGAACGATATGGCGATGAGGCACACAACTGCCACCACGCGTGCTGTCCTGGAATAGTACCGCTCTCCGATAAAGTCCGGAACCGTATACTGTCCGAACTTGCGTAAGTAAGGAGCCAGCAGGAGCGCCAGCAGAACGTAGCCGCCAGTCCAGCCCATTAGGTAGACTGATCCATCATATCCGGCAAAGGCTATGATTCCGGCCATTGAAATAAAGCTGGCCGCACTCATCCAGTCCGCCGCAGTTGCCATACCGTTTGCTACCGGATGCACGCCGCCGCCTGCGACATAAAACTCCTTCGTGGAGCCGGCGCGCGACCAGATGGCGATGCCAATATAGAGAGCGAAAGACAAGCCAACCGCAATATAGGTGAGGACCTGCGTACTCATACAGTGCCTCCTTCGTCTTCGGCGTCATCATCAACACCAAAATGGTGTTCAATCTTTCGCATCTGATATGCGTAAACAAAAATGAGGACCATGAACACATAGATCGCTCCCTGTTGAGCAAACCAGAAGCCGAGGGGAAACCCGCCCAATGTGAAGGAATTCAAAGGTTCGACAAACACAATTCCGGCCCCAAAGGAGACCGCAAACCAAACGGCCAACAACCTTGTCAAAAGTCGTACATTCGCGCGCCAATAAGCCCTGACACGTTCCTCGCTTAGTGTTTCTTCATCATGTTGATCGTGTACCGGTAGGTTATCACCTGCATGGTGATAAACCTCTTTGTCATCTTTGTCTGGCATAGCTTCCCCTTCCCAATGGGATCGTTACACATGCTGGTGTACCCTGCCAAGAGCGCATAAAAAAAGCGCGACCCGGAGCCGCGCTTTTTCTTTAGGCTTATACAGGACTATTTGCCGGCGAAAGTGTCCCCAAAAAAGTCACCCTCATTCCATGACGGACGCTCATCTGCATTGGCGATCGCGCTGGCGATTAACCAGTTTGCGTGGGCAAATTTGGCACCTGCATCAAAGTCTATTTCCTGTGAAAGGTCATCTGCTGGAGAGTGATATGTTTTACCCAAAAACTCCCGGAAAATGGCACCACCATCTTTGCCTCCAACGCCTTCTCCCCAACCTGTGACGAGAAACACTGACGGAATACCCTGCTGGACAAACCGGTAGTGGTCACTGCGGGTAAAAATACCCTCCTGCGGCATGGGGTCGGGGCTCAAGCTGACACCGATTTTAGCCAACGCCCGTTCGGTCACAGGTCCAAGACTGCTGCGTTCCGCACCAAACGCGACGACATCGGTAAAGTCATAAAGCAGAATAGGCATGTCCAGATTAACGTTTGCAATCAGGCTTGATTTTTCGAGCGTTGGATAATGCGCAAAATACTCCGCACCAAGAAGTCCTTTTTCTTCTGCTGCCACGATGGCAAACAGGATGGATCTGCGAGGTCTTTCCCCGCTGCGGACATATGCCCTTGCGACTTCCATCAGGATGGCAACGCCGGATGCATTATCGAGTGCGCCGTTGTTAATCTTATCATCGCCCGTCGCGCTTTCATTTACACCGATATGGTCCAGATGCGCTGACAGGACAACATACTCATCCTTCAACGCGGGGTCCGACCCTTCCAGAACAGCAAGCACGTTGGGGCTTTCAAATGTGTCGCTTAACGTGCTGCTACGTTTCATGGCCGCACTGGCCATCAGGTCAAAACCTTTGGGCGCGCCGTCTGCAGCTTCCTCAAGCACCTCGTCCAGACTTCTTTCCGCGCCTTCAAACATCAGGCGAGCGACGTCGTGGCTTATGGTGGCGGCCGCCTTGATGGAACCAGCGCCGCCTTCATCAGCCGCAGGCGCAACCCAGTCGTAGCTCTTGAACCCGACAAACCGCTTCAGACGTGCGAAAGGTCGACGCTTTTCTGCTTCAAGCGTGCTGAACGACACAAAACCAGCCGCCCCGCGCTCGCGCAGCGCTTTGCTTTTGGTCGTTCCGGAACCATGATGCGCCCGAATTTCGGTATTGAAAGAAGTCGGTGCGCCTGACAGGGCAACAACAATCTTGCCTTCAACATCCAGGCCGTCCAAATCATCATGACCAAGTTCAGGGGCATGAATGGCATAACCAGCAAAAACGAGGTCAGCACTCACCTCACCTGCAGGATTGTTGACGCTGCCGCTCATGAAGAAATCGTCACCCATTACGAGCGCACGAGTTTCTCCCCCAACGGTGATCGCCATCGATGCTTCTTCAATATCAACCTGTGCTGTTTTGAAAGGCACCTCCTGAAAAAAGGAACCGTTTTCTCCAGCCGGTGAAAGCCCAAGCCTTGCAAATTCAGCCGCCACATAATTGGCAGCAATACGATACCCTTCCGAGCCTGTATCCCGGCCACGAAGAAGATCGTCAGCCAGAAATGTAACATCAGCCGCCAGACGCTGTGGGCTAAACATGGCGCGCTCCTGCGCTACCTGGTCCTCGACACTGACAGACCCACCTCCGGCACATGCGGCCAATCCCAGCATACCTGCCAGCAGCCCAACTGCTTTGAACGGCGCTGTCTTCATTGTTTTCTGTTCCATACCCTACCCATTCGTTGTTGTTTTCGCGCCGTTAGGCGCTGTTGGTTGACGTCACAATAGAAAGCCCCAAAGCCTAGTCAAATCAAAGTAAGCCTCTTTAAACTATAGTTTGGATCACAGTGGCGTCGACCTGACTGCTATTGTTTCAAAGCTTCGACCACGGCCCACATTCGGTCTTGCCCCCAGAAGGTTTCGCCCGCTGCCCTGAAAGTGGGCACGCCCCAGCTGCCATGGCGAAACATTTCCTCTCTGTTTTGGTCGGCAAGTAATTGGGTATTTTGTCTGGATAAGGCCTTGTGGGCCCAAACGGCATCCAATCCAGCGCTTTTCAGGACAGAACGCAGCCCTTTGTCCGTTGCACCATCAACACCAAGAGACCATGCAGCTTCAGTGAATGCCTTGAAGAACCGCAGCGACTGCCCGGTTTCACCATCACCACGTTCTTCATCTTCCAGCAAGGCAAGCCCGATAGCCATTGCCCGCCATGTTGCCGCTCCCAGCGGGTCTGAAATATAGCCAAAGTCGACCCCTTCCAGCCGTGCCTCCCGTGCTGTATCCAACAAGATATAGCGGCTCTTTGCCGGCGGAACCTTCATGCCCCGCATTAGCATTGGCAGCACGGGTTTCAGCTTTATTGTCGCACCCGTTTTTGCCGCCAACTCGGTGACAAGGCATAATCCGACGTAGCTGTATGGGCTGCGAACAGAAAAATACACCTCAAGTTCCTTACCGACTATTGACCGCTCCAGTTCAACAAGACCGTAGCGCCAGAGCCGGTGCACCTCGTAAGAGACCTCATCATCGCCCAGTCCCAGTTCATTCAATCTGCGCTCAAGATGGTCAAGACGGTCGATACCGACGTAAAATTCTCCGCCATAATACAAACTTGCGCTCGCATAGTGGCCTAATGTACGCAGCAGGCTTTCATTTTCGGTGAGTATGCGTTCATCCAGATCCGCTCCGCTACACAGACGCCGAACAGTCTCATAATCCCTGCGCCACAAAGCAGCACCTACTTCAGCCGCCTCTGCAAAAAATGTGGGCGAACCTTGCCGACTGGCGAGAAAGCGATTTGCCATACCCACTGCCAGCCTGTCCGGGACTGTAGCATCTTCCACAAACCCCAAGCCGTAAAGCCGGGCCAAACGGCTGGCATCAATAATAGAGTAAGCCTCGTACCGCGCAGGGTCGGGATACATATTAGCAGGCAGTTTTTCGACCACTTTTGGCCGCAAATCGATTGCAAAACGAGACGCAATGTCCGGCAACACCTGCACCATCAATTGGCAGTAGGGGTCATCGGCACGATGGAAATAATACACGACATGCGGCTTGCGACCGAGACGCCGACGCAAATCCGTGAAGAACCGCTTGACGTTCAGCCGGGTGCGACTGGTCAGCCATTTTGCAATGGTTGCTTTTAAGGTGTTGGCCAAGCTCATTTTGGTATTTTTATTGTTAGTCCTTCGCTGCTTCTACCACCAAAACCGTTCCGTCGACAGAGGTAACAGTCGCAAGAGCTCCCTTTTCAAGGTCAGGCCCCTGAGCAAGCCACCGGCTGTCCCCAACCTGCACATGGCCGCTGCCATTTTTAATCGGCTCTACAACTTCAAAAGTTCGCCCCACGAGTTTTTTGCGGCGTACATTGACTTCCGCATCTTCAATCGCACCGGTTTTCTGGTAGAAATACCTGTTGCCAAGGTAAACCGAAATGGTTGCCATTGCGGCAAAAACCATTCCGTGAACCTCAAACCCCCATTCGGGCACCACCCAGGCAACAACGCCCGTGACGAGCGAGGCAACCCCGATCCACAGCAAATATACGCCGGGCAGTACCATTTCACCGGCCAACAATACGACGCCCACCGACCACCACAGCCAATCGGCATTTTCCGCCATCCAGTTCATGACATCTTCCATGGCATTCTCCTAAACTGGCAATGATTCCAAATTGTTATTAGTCAACCAGCGGCACGCCGCCACGGCGACGACTTGGTCCCTCCGAACCTTTAATATCTTTAAACAGTTCCGAAATGCCACCTATGGAGCCAATAACGCTCGAGGCTTCCATCGGCATAAAGACCAGCTTTTCGTTGTTCGACTTTGCAAACCCGCTTAAAGCTTCGACATATTTTTGGGCAACGAAATAGTTGATGGCCTGCGGGTCGCCGTCTGCAATCGCCTTGGATACCATGTCAGTTGCCTTGGCTTCAGCTTCAGCTTCCCGTTCTCGCGCCTCCGCGTCCCGGAAAGCCGCCTCACGCCGGCCTTCTGCTTCCAGAATGGCGGCAGATTTTTCGCCTTCAGCACGCAGGATTTCAGCCGCCCGCTCACCTTCTGCTTCCAGGATAGAGGCCCGCTTATCCCGCTCCGCCTTCATTTGCCTTGCCATCGCGTCAACAATGTCACGGGGTGGTGCAATGTCCTTGATCTCTATTCGCGTGATTTTTACGCCCCAGGGCTGGGTTGCACCGTCAACGACATTCATCAGGCGCGCATTAATGTCATCCCGTTTGGACAACAATTCATCCAGGTCCATTGACCCCATGACGGTTCTGAGATTCGTCATGGTCAGGTTCAGAATGGCAAGTGCCAGGTTGTTCACTTCATAGCTCGCCTGAGCAGCATCCAAAACCTGAAAGAAAACCACACCGTCGGCCGCCACCATCGCATTATCTTTTGTGATGACCTCTTGCGTCGGCACATCAAGCACCTGCTCCATCATGTTCATCTTGCTGCCAATGCGGTCAAAGAAAGGAACAATAAGATGAAGCCCCGGCCGAACAGTTTTTGTATATCGGCCAAAACGCTCCACGGTATATTCAAATCCCTGCCGAACTGTAATGACTGCGGAAAAGACAACGATAACTGACAATAGGCCGAACAAAGACACTAAAATGGTTGACATTTCAGGCATATAGCGTGCTCCCCGATAAGATTGATGAAGTAGCCCCGTAGAATTATGTAGGTACAATCAACACAAAATAAAAGGGGCGATCACGGATCACCCCTTTTGGTATTCTATTGTGTTGTGGCTATAGCTGGCTCAAAACATGACCTGCGCTAGACACCTGAAACGCGCCTGGCTCTTCAATGTTCAGTTCACTCACCACGCCGTCATCGACGATCATGGCAAAACGCTGTGAACGAAGGCCCATACCAAAACCGGTGCCGTCGAGTTCGAGGCCAATTGCCTTGGTGAAGTCGCCATTTCCATCTGCCAGCATGACAACTTTGTCTTCAACGCCAGCATCTTTGCCCCATGCATGCATTACGAACACATCGTTAACCGACATGCAGGCAATTGCATCTACGCCTTTGGCCAGAATTTCATCAGCTTGCGATATGAAACCGGGCAAATGCTTTGCCGAGCAAGTGGGCGTAAATGCGCCGGGAACAGCAAAAAGAACAACTTTTTTGCCAGCAAAAAATTCATCTGTAGATACCGGACCAGGCCCATCGGCCGTCATTGTGGTCAACATAGCTGAGGGGATTTTGTCACCAACTGAAATCGTCATTGATAGCTCCATTGTGAAGGGATTGGCTACCGCCAGGCTGAGGAACTGTCGGTAACGCCGCGGTCAGAGCTTACACACCAATCCTGCCGGAACAAGCCTTAACGTGACGGCAGTTCAAAAATCCGATCAATCGCATTGCCCCGGCCATCCGACATGGTCAGGCGCACCTGTTTCCCGGCCAGATCGAGCCCTTTTTGGGTGGACATGACCGGCAAAACAAACTGCACAGACCTTCCATCTGGCCGAAGGCGCATTCGCGGTGCATGAAACTGAGTGCTCTCATCAAGTTCGGCCAATAAATCGGCCTTGCTGAGGGGCTTGTCGGCTGTCGCCTCCACGATCAGATTCTGGTGCCCGGGTTTGCCTGCATATGCCACGGAGGTGATGTTAATACCGTCGGGAACGTCACCAAACTGATGTGGAACTGCGCCAAGAGCGCGCTTTATTCTTGTATCAGTCACAATCGTCCCAGCGGTTTCCGGGTCCAGATCCAGAGTGTATTCCGCTTCAAACGGCACGCATATGTCCTTGCAAACCATAAAGTCAGCTTTTAGCCGAAATTCGCCAACAACAGCAGGAACCAGAAATGGAATGGTTACTTGTTTGCTGTATCCGTATGTTTCCAGCCCAAACAGCTCAAATCGTTCCGGAAACGGATACAGAATGTCAATCTGGTCATCATTGTGAAATACACGGACAGGAAGCCCTGCTTCTCCCGGAGAACGCCAGTAGGTTTTCCAGCCGTCTTTGAGTTCGGCTTCCCAGGCAAGCAATACAGCAGGATTACCCTCAAGCTTGATTCGGCTTGGAAACTCAGCCGCGACTTCTGCAGATGCAGCAATCACTCTGGTGGATAGCATACCTTGATGGTCCTGCCAGTCAGACTGGCTTTCCATCGCTTGCGCGCCGGATGACAGGAGCAACCAGGCACCCGCCGCCGAACATACTGAAAACAAACTACGCATTTATTGCACTCCATTCGTGAAGGGTATGTAGCAATATTGCGCAGCTATTGCCAATCTCAATGGTTCACATTAGCGTCAAAAACAGGTGCTGAGCCTGCCGCGCTAAACCACCGACGGTGGCGCTATGATTGCGTGGAAACACTATTGCGGGTAAACTTGCTCCAAAGTGAGATCATTATGCCTTCCTCCGTTTTTTTTGAGAACAAGCTGCTTCTGGCGATGCCTGTAATGATGGACCCGCGTTTTGAACGCAGTGTGATCTATCTATGCTCGCATGACGAGTCAGGTGCGATGGGCCTTGTGGTCAACCGGGCTCTTGAACAGCTCAATTTTGAAGGTTTGCTTGAACAGCTTTCGATCGAAACGGAAGGGGAAGTTCCAGATATTGCAGTTCACGCTGGCGGACCCGTGGAACCCGGCCGTGGCTTCGTTTTGCATTCTGCTGATTATGTACAGGAATCAACCTTGATCGTCAGTCAAACCCTCGCCCTTACAGCAACGGTCGACATTTTGCGCGCGCTTGCAGAAGGCCATGGTCCGCAACACCATTTGCTTGCTCTTGGATATGCAGGCTGGGGCCCAGGTCAACTCGAAAACGAAGTTCAGGAAAACGCCTGGATGATTGCCGAACCTGATGACGAGATTTTGTTCAATACCGAGTTGGACCTCAAGTGGCCCAGAGCGATGGCAATGTTGGGGGTCGATATTGCCATGTTGTCAAGCGACGCTGGCCACGGGTAATCAATCACAGGTTTTCTAGTTCACAACATCGGCGCTGCTGCGCGCCGCCGTTTCAAGGGTATGAGACGGTAATTCGTGATTTGCCGCATCAATACCACCCACATTCATTGCCAGCAGCCCTTCTATATCAAGAACCCTCAGGTCGACTTCCTGCAGCTGCAATAGAGCTTCCAGTCGTTCGTTAACCTGCTTTGGCTTAATGGCCCCTGGTGAAGGAATGAGGAACATATCCTCGATTTGAATATGGATGCTGTCGCGGTTATCGGTGAAACCAAGGTTTTCGAAATGAAATGGCATGACAGCGGCAACCATGACAGTTCCTCCCATCGCCCGCTCATCCGAAAACGGCAATGCCAGCACTTCAAAGTCCTGATAATCGACGCCATCAAGACTAAGCAATCCGGACCTCAACAAGCCGCATCCACACACAATGGACAAGGCATAGACTTCTTCCGCAAGTCCACCGTCAACCTGCGTATCAAACAATTCGGAATAGCTCCGGTCGGTCATGCCTGTTCCCATGGCCTCTTCGAGAGAGGAACCGGCCAGCCGAAACCTGAGGGATCCGTCGCCGCCCATTTCCATGATGAACATCCAGCGCAAGATTGATGTCAGTCGCCGCAAGTCAAGCAAACGACGTGCAGGTACCTGATCACCGCCTCCGAGAGACCGCCAATAGCTGAAAAAATTATATAATTCCGGTGCCAAAATGTGTCACCCTATCCCACGGAAAGCGGAGGATTTGTAACATTTTGTGACCAGCACATCAATAGAAGCAGACAATTCGAGACATTGTCTCTCAAATCATTGGCAAGGCCCTATTTTTTCAAGCACTTAACAGGGAGCTAAGAGCTCTCTGATCTCCGACTGCTGCAATTGACCGATGTTTATTCGATGCAAGTTCGTCTGCAACTATCCTGACATCCTCAGGCTCAACACCGTCAACATTGTCGATCATCTCCTGTACAGGAATTACCCGATCAAACACCAGCATTTGCCGGCCCAGTTGCTCCATCCGGGAAGTTGTCGCTTCAAGTGCCATCAGCAATCCTGCCTTCAATTGCGCGCGCGCAATCTGGAATTCTTGATCGCTGGGGCCCTTGGCAAGCGCGGTCATCTCAGCTTCGAGTACAGCCATCAGATCCTGCAATTGTTCCGGATGAGTGCCAGCATAAATGCCGAAAAGCCCTGTTTCTGCATGACTGCTGCTAAAACTGTAAACGGAATAGGCAAGCCCTCGATGTTCCCGAACTTCCTGAAATAATCGAGAGGACATGCCACCTCCCAGAACGGTGGAATAAATCTGGTGCGCATAGTAGCGGCTATCATGATAGGAAACGCCAGGCCAACCCAGCGTCAGGTGCAGCTGCTCAAGCGATTTATCCTGAATGTGGGCACCACCGACATATCGGGCTTTTTCCGGCTCGGCTCTGTTTCCTGTTGGAACAGCCGCAAATTTATCTTCGACCAGCTTAACGAGGTCATCATGGTCCAGGTTCCCGACTGCTGACACAACTATGGTATTCGCCAAATAGTGATTTGCCAGAAAACCCAGAACCTTTTCCCTGGTGAATGATTGCACATTGTCCGCGTCGCCCAGGATGGTCCTGCCAATTGACTGGCCCTTAAAGGCCACACCTTGCAGATGGTCAAAAACAATGTCATCCGGCGTATCTTGGGTCTGGCCAATTTCCTGAAGAATTACATCTTTCTCCCGTTCCAGCTCGTCAGCATCACACACACTGTTCAGAACGAGGTCAGACAACAGATCAACAGCCAGCGGCAGGTCCTGCTTTAAGACCCTTGCGTAATAAGTGGTGTTGTCCCTTGAAGTGTAGGCGTTCATGTGCCCGCCGGCGGCTTCTATCTCAAACGCGATATCACGGGCGGACCGCGTTGATGTTCCTTTGAACAACATATGCTCCAGACAGTGGGTCAAACCGTTTTCTTCGTGCGTTTCATAGCGAGCGCCGACATCCACCCATATGCCTATGGCGACCGTCTCTACCGTGCGACGGGATTCGCTGACGACACGGAGACCGTTCTCCAATCGGGTGACCTGAACACTCACTGTACGCGCCCTTCCAAGACCAAACCCTGAAGAGCATCGACTGAATTCGGCAGGCTGACAAAACGCTCCTCCCGCTCATACAAATCGCTCATATGTTTCGGAAGCTGTGGTTGGTGCCTGGTGGCCTCAACTACGGCAGCACCAAACTTGACGGGATGCGCCGTTGACAGTGTTACACGCGCTGGTCCGCTTTCAGGCAGCAAACCTGCCGCCTTCAGGCCGACGGCAGTGTGAGGATCAGAAACATAACCTGATCCCCTGAACTTGGCCGCCATAACTTTCTTCGTGACTTCATCCGTAACTTGTTCAGCTAAAAATATGCCGCGTGCGACATTCAGCTCTGCTTCAGCCAATCGAATTTCTCCGCAATCTGCGAAAGCTTGCATGGAAGAGGCAATCGCGGCGCCATTTCTGCCGCTCAGGTCAAACATCATACGTTCAAAGTTGCTTGAAACCTGAATGTCCATACTGGGTGATATGGTTGCATGCACGTCACCACGCGCGTACCGACCTGTTTGCAAAGTCCGGGCAAGGATATCGTTGCTGTTTGTCGCGACAACCAGTTTGTCGATCGGCAACCCCATTTCGCGGGCGATAAAACCGGCATAAATGTCACCAAAGTTCCCTGTCGGCACACTATAGGAAACTTTTCGGGCGGGAGCACCAAGCGCTGTTGCAGATGTGAAGTAATAAACAATTTGAGCCATCACCCGGGCCCAGTTGATAGAGTTCACCGCTGTAAGCGATACGTCATCGCGAAAGGAAAGGTCGTTAAAACAAGCTTTCACCAGAGCCTGACAATCATCAAAAGTACCGTCGATTGCTACATTGACGACGTTCGGCTCCAACACAGTTGTCATTTGGCGGCGCTGCACTTCAGACACGCGTCCATGCGGATGCAGCATGTAGATCGTTATATTGTCGCGTCCGCGACACGCTTCTATCGCGGCGGAGCCAGTGTCACCGGACGTGGCGCCCAGTATTGTGAGTTTTTGTCCACGCTTAGCCGTAAAATGGTCAAACAACCTGCCAAGCAACTGCAGCGCAAAATCCTTGAAAGCCAGCGTCGGGCCGTGGAACAACTCAAGCACCCAATCGTTTGAGCCCAGCTGCACCAGCGGCGCAACAGCCGCATGCCGAAATACGGTTTCGTTGTATGTTTCCTCCAGCATGGCCTTCAGGGCATGATCATCGATTACGCCACCAATAAATGGTTTGATAACGGTGAACGCCACTTCCGGGTATGACCGCCCTGCCATTTCGCAAATCGTTTGTTCGGAGAGAACGGGGATAGACTGAGGCACATAGAGCCCACCATCCCGGGCCAAACCGGCAAGCGTCACACCTTCAAAATCAAGAATATCGGCCTTGCCACGCGTTGAAACATATTTCACGAAAGCACCATTTTACTATCTGATTATTGCGCAAGAATTGGTTGGACTGTCATACGGACCAAGGTCGCCTCATGCAAGCATGCTCTTACATTTTTAGGCGGTTTCCTGTGCTTTTTTTCGCCCAAAGGCAACATAAACAGCCAGAAGCGCTGCCGCAATTCCATACCAGGTGAGCATATACTCGAAATGATCGTTCGGTATGTCGACCCGTACCTGACCTCCGAGAGGATACGCCACACCTTCTGCAACATCAGCAAAAACTCGAAAGTGGTAATGGTCCTTGGCCCCAAGGCCAAAGTGGGAAGCCATTTCAAACACGTCAGCTGTGTACCAGATATTGTTGGCCAGGTCGTTGGGCGGCGTAAAACTGCCCGGTTCCGCTGACAGTAACAGTACGCCTGAAATTTCAATTGTCCCGGATGGCAATGAAGGTTCTTTTTTATACTCCAACGGAACCCAGCCAAAATTCACCAGAACCGCCCGCCCGAATTCCCGAACCACAGGCTTGTAGAAATAGTAACCGGGGCGGCCTTTCAAATTGGTACCGAACACCCTGACCGGCTCAGTGTTCATCACCTCGCCTCGAAACGATACCCGCCGATAGGCAACGGACTGCGGATCGTCAACATGAACCGGCAACTGCATGGGCTCCGACATTAATCCAGCCGTGATGCTCTCTACCAGGGCGGTCTTGGGGCCAACTTTGCGCGCCTGCCAGGTGCCGAGAAAAATCAGGATAATAAACGCCGCGCCAACAACAATCGTCAGCACTTTCCCAGGTTTGAACCGGACGTCAGTCATCGGAACGATCCTTCTCCACAAGGCGCCCTTCTTGTGCTTCATGCATGAACTGCAACGCTATCAATGTCGCTTTGAAAATACGTAGCATCCAGATGCTGCCCACTAGTACAAACAGGCCCAAGAGCAGGGCCAGCAACCAAAGGGGCATACCGAAAAATGCATACAGCAGAATACCCAACAGGGCTGAGAGTGCACCAATTACAAAAATGACAAAAACCTGAGCGCCGTCTCCAGGGTCGGCTTCTGATAAGTCAAATCCACAAGCAGGGCACGAGGCTTTGACTTCAAGCAAATTATTAAAAAGTGGCGCACCGGCACACGCCGGGCAGACACAGTTGAAACCTGCTCTATAAGGAGAAACCGACCGGCGTTGCCGATCGGTTCCAATGTCTTCAGGTTTGCCGCCGGTCATCCGGGATCAACCACCCCAGATATATACGGCAAAGAAAAGGAACAACCACACCACGTCGACAAAGTGCCAATACCAAGCTGCGGCTTCCAGTCCAAAATGATGATCAGGCTTGAAGTGGCCCTTGTAACAGCGCCCCAAGCAAACAGCGAGAAAGATCGTACCCACAAGGACGTGGAACCCGTGGAAACCAGTGGCCATAAAGAAGGTGGCACCGTAGATGCTTCCGGAGAAACCAAAGGCAGCATGACTATACTCATAGGCTTGTACGGCTGTGAAGGCGGCACCCAGCAAAACCGTGAGCCAGAGACCTGATTTCAGGCCTTCGCGGTCACCGTGCAGGATCGCATGGTGCGCCCAGGTAACCGTTGTGCCCGACAACAGCAAAATCAGTGTATTGATGAAAGGCAAGTGCCATGGGTCAAAGGTTTCGATACCAACTGGTGGCCAAACCGCTTCGTTTCCTACAACGTCCCAGAAAGTGCCGGGCTCAATAGGCAGCGCCGGATACAATGACGCGTTGAAAAACGCCCAGAACCACGCCACAAAGAACATCACTTCTGACGCGATGAACAGGATCATGCCGTATCGCAGACCAATACCAACGACCGGTGTATGATCGCCGGTTTCCGCTTCCTTGACGACATCTTTCCACCAGGCGAAAACTGTGTAGATCAACAGAGCAAACCCGGCGCCAAAACCCCAATGCGCCCAGCTTTTTCCAGCTATCCCGAACAGCAGAGCCTCCGGTTTCATATAGAAGACTGCTCCAACGAGCATCACCAGGATCGCAAACGAACCAACGGCCGGCCACGGACTTGGGTCGACAAGATGGTAGTCGTGTTTCACTTCGCCTGCCATGTATACCTCCTCAACAAAGCGCCGGCCCCTCCGGTCGCTTCAACGTTTTTGGGTCAGCGACCCGTTACAGTTTCGACTTTCTCGTCATCCATGACAAAGAAAGTGTATGACAATGTTACTTCCGTAACTTCATTCAAGTTGCGGTCTTCTTCGATCAAGGGATCAATGAAATAGACCACAGGCATAACAACACTTTCACCGGGTTGAAGTACCTGCTCTGTAAAACAGAAACATTCAATCTTGGCGAAATATGTGCCCGCTTTATGCGGTGCGACATTGTACGTTGCCGTGCCTACAATCGTTTGGTTGGTGGGATTGTGCGCCTCAAAGTAGGCCAGCCCCTGCTCTCCAACTTTCAGTTTCTGGGAAACCTGCTGGGGTTTAAAATCCCATGGCATATCCCGGTGCACATTGGCTGAAAACCGCACTTTCATGTCACGGTCAATAGTTTGACCCGCTAACATATCAGCTCGCTGGGTGGTACCACCGTAACCGGTGACCCGGCAAAAAAGGTCGTAGAGCGGCACAGACGCATATGCCAAGCCAATCATCCCGACAACAATGGTCACGACAATGCCAGCTGTGCGACCGTTTTTGTTGCTGGCCGAGGTCATGGCGTCAGCCCCTTGATCCGGAAGTAGCTGATTACACCCAGTGCCACGACGAAGATAGCCAGAGACACACCAACGAACCTGTTGCGTTTTTTCATGCGCTCCATGTCTTCAGCGGAAACTTTATGGTCCTGATGCTGCATATCCATCACGCTATCAACCCGCCAACAATACGTTCTCCGGCTAATGCGGCAAAAACGCTGAAAAGATAAAAAATCGAAAACAGGAACAACTTCCTGTCGGCCTTCGCTTCACCGCGCCACACGTAAAACGCCAGAACCAGGAAACAGGTTCCCAAAGCCGCCGAAACAATGCCGTAAAACATGCCCGCAAAACCCATGAAAAAGGGTGCAAGCCCGCATGGCACCATCAGCAGGCTGTATAGCCAAATCTGTTTGCGGGTCTCTTGTTCGCCCGCCACTACAGGAAGCATCGGCACGCTTACTTTTTCATAGTCTTTTTTGATAAAAAGCGACAAAGCCCAAAAGTGCGGCGGCGTCCACAGGAAGATAATGCCGAAGAGCACAATGGATTCTATCGTCACACTGTCTGAAACAGCAGCCCAGCCAATCATCGGAGGAAAGGCCCCTGCTGCACCACCAATCACAATGTTCTGAGGTGTGCGGCGCTTGAGCCACATTGTGTAGACTACCGCGTAAAAGAAGATGGTCAGGGCCAGCAATGCCGCAGATGTCACATTGGCCACCAAACCCAGCAGAACAACTGAAGCAAACGACAATGTCAGACCAAAGCCGAGCGCCTCACCGGGTGTAATACGGCCAGCTGGAATGGGTCGGCCGGCGGTCCGGCTCATCTCTGTATCGATATCCGCATCGTACCACATATTGAGCGCACCGGATGCGCCCGCCCCAATTGCAATAAGGACAATCGAGGCAAGGGCCAAAACGGGATGCAACTCGCCAGGCGCCGCCAACATACCGACAAACGCGGTGAAAACCACAAGCGACATAACACGAGGCTTCAAAAGCGCGATGAAGTCACGCGCTTCTGCTGCAGGACGATAGCCCGCCTGCTCCTGGTTGATTGATGACACAGTATCAGTCACTCTGGTTCCCTACACGCAAATTGTGGCCGGAGGACCGGCCACAAGGCAGCCTCTTTACTTGATTTGAGGCAGTTCGTTGAACTGGTGGAAAGGTGGAGGCGACGAGAGTGTCCACTCAAGTGTTGTCGCCCCTTCGCCCCAAGGATTGTCTGCGCAGTCTTTCCTTTTCTTGAACAGCGTCATCGCCATCACAATAATGAACAGGAATACGCCCACGAGCGTTACCAGATAGCCCCAGCTGGACACCCAGTTCCAGTAAGCATAGGCATCTGGATAGTCAACGTAACGGCGTGGCATCCCCTGCAGGCCCAGGAAGTGCTGAGGGAAAAAGATCATGTTCACGCCGATGAAGGTGATCCAGAACTGCACTTTTGCCAGAAACTCGGGATACTGCTTGCCCGACATTTTACCAATCCAGTAATAGAGGCCGGCAAAGATCGCGAACACAGCACCAAGTGACAGCACATAGTGGAAGTGGGCGACTACATAGTATGTATCATGAAGAGCCACGTCCGCACCCGCATTCGAGAGCACAACGCCCGTCACACCGCCAAGTGTGAACAACAGAATGAAAGCAATCGCATACATCATTGGTACGGTGAAGCGGATGGAACCGCCCCACATCGTTGCAATCCAGGAAAAGATCTTCACGCCTGTGGGCACTGCAATCACCATTGTTGCAGCCACGAAATAGGCTTTCGTATCCACATCAAGGCCAACCGTATACATATGGTGTGCCCAAACCACAAAGCCGATAAAGCCGATTGCCGCCATGGCGTATGCCATACCCAGGTATCCGAAAATAGGCTTCTTTGAAAACGTCGAGACGATGTGGCTGACGATGCCAAACGCTGGCAAAATCATAATGTAAACTTCCGGGTGACCGAAGAACCAGAACAGGTGCTGGAACAGGATCGGGTCGCCGCCACCGGCGGGATCAAAGAATGTCGTGCCGAAGTTACGGTCAGTCAGTAGCATTGTGATCGCACCCGCCAGAACCGGCAGTGAAAGCACTAGCAAGAAAGCCGTAATAAGGATTGACCAGGCAAACAAAGGCATTTTGTGAATGGTCATGCCCGGCGCCCGCATGTTGAAGATTGTGGTGATATAGTTGATAGCACCCATGATCGACGAAGCACCCGCTACGTGGAGCGAGAAGATCGCCAGGTCCATGGAGGGCCCGGGATGCCCGGAAGTGGACAGAGGCGCATACGCCGTCCAGCCGCCGCCAAAACCGTTCATACCAGAGGGGCCTTCAACAAAAGTCGAAAGCAACAGCAGGATAAAGGCAGGCGGCATCAACCAGAACGAGATGTTGTTCATGCGAGGAAACGCCATATCCGGCGCGCCAATCATAAGGGGAACGAAATAGTTTCCGAAGCCACCGATCAGCGCAGGCATCACCATGAAGAAAACCATGATCAAACCATGGCCTGTTGTCAGCACGTTGAACATATGACGCGCCTGATCGTCTGTCATGCCAAACACACTCGGGATGACCTGAATGCCCGGCTCCATCAATTCCATACGAATGAGACCAGACATACCAAACCCGATCATGCCTGCAATAAAGGCAAACCAGAGGTACATCACACCAATGTCTTTATGGTTGGTTGAGAATAACCAGCGCTTCCAACCTGTTGGGTTTTCGTGAGCCATTGCTCTTCCTTTCCCTACTTATCTTATCGACCAAGCGCTGGGGCGCTTGCTTCAGCGGTAACGGTACCGCCCTGCAGCTCCACCCAACGGGCAAAATCTTCTTTTGAAACAACCTCGACAGCAATCGGCATGAAAGCATGGTCCTTGCCGCACAGCTCGGAACACTGGCCGTAGAAAATGCCTGTCTGGTTCGCTTCAAACCATGTCTCATTCAAGCGACCGGGTACAGCATCAAGCTTCACACCGAATGCAGGAACCGTCCATGCATGCAAAACGTCCGAGGCTGTCAGCTGCACCTTGATTTTGGTGTTGACCGGCAAAACCACGCGGTAATCAGTATCAAGCAGGCGAGCGTTCAATGTTGCAGGCCAGCCGAGGAAGCTCGAGAGCTCCGCTTCTGCTGCCGCCCGTTCCGACGCATTTGCAAACGTGGCATCCGGCACAACATTGGCCGTAAGCTCGATATTGCCATGGTCAGGGTAATTGTAGGTCCAGTTCCACTGGTTACCCGTTACATGAATAGCCATATCTGTTTCTGGCACCTGATCCTGCCAATACAGGAGCGGCAGGGAAATAACGCCTATGACCACGAGAATGATAATCGGAACAACTGTCCAGACGATCTCGATAAAAGTGTTGTGGCTCACTTTGGAAGGCACCGGATTGGCTTTTTCCCGGAACCGCCACATCACATAGAACATAAGCGCAAACACAAAAATCGTGATTACAATGATAATCCACAGCAGCAACACATTAAAATCATCAATGCGCTGCGCTTGCTCGCTGGCAGCTTCCTGGAGCCAAAGACCTGCATCCTGCGGCGCGCCACCGACATTGGATTGAGCGACAGCACCGGCCGTCAAACTGAACAATGTGAGCATCGTCGCGATGAACCGGGCAGTTAGCCTTTTGCCTGTCATAACTTTGCTTTCCCTAATTTTTGACCCTAATGAAAGGCCCAAGGTGTTTCCGGCTCTAGAGAACTCGGCAATGCGAACCGAAACCACGTGATGTTAGCGGTTTTTTGCCGGTCAGACCAGCCATATGAAAGCTTGTCTTCGCGTCAAACGCCGCCAACGCCCCTGTTAATTTGGAGCCTCTTATACCAGACGAAATGTCAGGCTCAAGCCTATGTGACGTCTTTCCGTCCATTTTATTGACCACGATGACCATGACATCATGGTTTTCGACACAAAAGCTTGAGTTTTCAGGCCTCTGCTTCCAATGTACTGACTGGAGGTCTTACCCGATGTGTGGCATTTGGCCGCAACTGATTGCCTGTAAGCCTATTCTTTTTTGTTCCTGGAGTATCTCCGATGACCGAATCTAGCCCGAGCCTCAATTTTTTCTTTGGCGAGAGTGACCTTGAAGAAGCGACAACCGTTCGCCTGGTGGAAGAAAACCTGCATGGAATGGATGACGGAGAACTGTATCTGGAATCAACGCAATCCGAATCCTTCACCTTCGACGACGGCCGGCTAAAGGGCGCGAGTTTTGACTCGAGCCAGGGCTTTGGCCTGAGGGCGGTCTCGGGCGAAAGTACCGGTTACGCTCATTCAAATGAACTTTCCCATGAGGCCGTAAAACGAGCAGGAAAAACAGTCGCTGCAATAAAAACCGGCAGCGGAGATGTGATGAGTGAAGCTCCTGTTCGCACCAACCGCCAGCTTTATGCGCCGGATAACCCCCTGGTCGGGATCGACTTTGACAAGAAGGTGTCTCTGTTGCAGGAGATTGACGCGTATGCCCGGGCACAGGACGAGCGCATCCGCCAGGTCAGTGCCTCCATCCTCGGCAGCTGGCAGGCAATCGAGATCATAAGAGCCGATGGTCACAGGGTACGCGATATACGCCCTCTGGTGCGACTGAATGTTTCTGTCGTCATGGGAGAAGGTGACCGGCAGGAAATGGGCTATGATGGCCAAGGCGGGCGCCAATCATACGATTTTCTTTTTGAAGAGGCGGCTTGGCAAGCGCAGGTGGACGAGGTCATACGGCAGGCGGACGTTAATTTGCAAAGCGTCGAGGCACCGACGGGCGAAATGACTGTGGTGCTTGGCCCCGGCTGGCCCGGCGTGCTGCTGCATGAGGCTGTCGGGCACGGTCTGGAAGGCGACTTCAACAGAAAGAAAACTTCTGCGTTTGCGGGCCTGATGGGCGAACAGGTGGCAGCCAAAGGCATCACCGTCGTTGACGACGGCACACTGGATAGCAAACGCGGCTCCCTGACAGTGGACGATGAAGGAACACCCACTGAAAAAACGGTGTTGATCGAGGACGGAATCCTCAAAGGATACATGCAGGACAGGCTGAACGCCCGACTGATGGGCGCAAACCCAACCGGCAACGGCCGCCGGCAAAGCTTTGCCCATGCGCCCATGCCCCGCATGACAAACACTTTCATGCTTGCGGGCGACAAAGACCCCGCAGAAATTTTGTCGAGCGTTAACGACGGCTTATATGCCGTAAACTTTGGTGGCGGGCAGGTGGACATAACATCTGGTAAATTTGTTTTCAGCTGCACAGAAGCTTACAGAATTGAAGGCGGGAAAATCGCGGCACCTGTTAAGGGTGCGACTCTCATAGGCAACGGGCCTGATGTACTGAAACGAGTATCCATGATCGGGAACGATTTGAAACTGGATAATGGTGTGGGCACATGCGGGAAAGCCGGCCAGACGGTTCCGGCTGGCGTTGGTCAGCCAACACTGCGCATTGACGGACTAACGGTTGGGGGCACTGCGGGGTAACGTCCCGTCAAACCATAGCTGAGGTTATTGGAGGAGAACGCCTTGTCAAATTTCAGCATGATCAGTGAACTGCAGTCTGTAAGAGAACAAAGGCTCAGAGAAGTAGCCAGAGAACTTGCGCTCGAACAGGCAGCGGCCATTCCCACCTTTGAAAAACCAATCGAACTGTTCCGGATGTGGCAGGGCATGGACGGCGATATACCTCACTTCAGCAATGTCAAAGCTACGGCGTTTGGCGCTGATATGCTGCCCAACATGTATATTCTGGACGTAGTTCCCGCCACGGCGGAGGAAAATCAGACTGGAGATGTCGATTTTCGCTTCCGCCTTTTTGGGACCGCGAATCGTCTAAACTACGGCGCGGAAGCAACCGGCAACAGATTGTCCGAGTCTGCGGCTGCAGGAGCAGACGACGGCGTAGCAAGCGGCTTTTCGCTGGCACAACAATCCTATCACAGACGAATGCCAGTGTTTCTTATTTGCGAGTATTTTAGTCAGGGGCAGATGGTACGTACGGCCAGTTTCGTGACGCTGCCTCTGGTCGATGATGACGGACAGATCGTCCGTCTGTTCGGTTGTGCGACTTGGGCGCAGCCAACCTGACATCAACGGATGACAGTGCTCGATCAAACGTTGGTGCGTCTTATGTCGACGTCTTGATCGAGTGGACAGCACAACTGCCGGGGGGACAAAATGACATGCTTCAAGCGCGTAATGCCGCAAGCATCAGGCAGCGCTGATGGCCTGACTTCGACGACCACCATTTTATCACTTGAGGAGATAAAAGAAATCAGGTCATTCGAAGAACCGCTCAGGCTCTATCATATATGGCAGGATATACCCAAAGAGCAGTCTCGGATCGACGCATTGAAACCGGAAACCTTCGGCCCTTCCCTGCTGCCTCATATGTATATTCTGGACGTTACACAGGACGCCAAAAGTAAAGAGCTGGATTTTCGCTGGCGATTGTTTGGCAGCGCCCATACCGACAGATACCGGAAAGAGGCGACGGGAAGCTGTTTGTCCGAAGCAGCGGGCCGCTATTCCGGTGCAGCGTCAAGCTACAAAGTTGCGCAGAATGTCTATGAACACCGGCAAGCAGTCTTTTACATGAACAGTTATTTCGACGATAGCGGACCAGTTAGATCAACCAGCACTGTTGCGCTGCCCCTGATGAACGGCTCCGGCAAAGTGACCCAGGTTTTTGGCTGTTCAATCTGGCAATCGCTGAAGGCCCCCAGTTAATCCTCTACGAGTACTGTGGCTTCGTGCCGGATTGGCACCTTGATGGAGCGGGCAATGAAACAGAGCGCGCCAACTTCACTATGAAGAGAATGCGCCTTGTCTTCGTGTTGGGAGTCTTGGATGCTGACGATGGGGTTCAGCGTTATGCTGGAAAACTCTCCCGAGCCATCTGCATTGAGAACCATTGTGCCAGCGGCACTGTCCCTGTAGCTGACGACCTGAATGCCAGCAGCGCTCGCCAGGTGCAGGTACCAGAGCATATGGCAACTCGCAACGGAGGCAAGGAACATATCTTCTGGGTTATGCCGTGACGGATCCCCCAGAAAAGCAGGGTCCGAAGCCCCTAAAATGTCGGGCTTGTTGGCAACAGAAACCGTATAGTCTCTTGAATATGCCCTGTAGCTGCTGGTTCCCGTTCCTTTGTTTCCGGTCCAGGTCAGGTCAATCGCATAATCGTGAGCTTTCGACATGCTATCCTCCGTTGAAGTGACAAGGTATTTCGCAGACAATCGCAGGTAAAGACCGACGTTTCTAATACTAAAGACGCGTGGAATATAGCATTTGTGACAAGGTCGTCATCATCGATTGTAGCCCAGAATCACAGGAACTGTATTCAAAGCGACTATTTTTGCTTGCAAGGTTGAATTGACGGAGATATATGGTGCGCGGTCACGGCGTCTGCGCCGCTCCACATTGCCGATTCAGGCAATATGAAATTGATGTGCCGGTATAGCTCAGTTGGTAGAGCAGTTGATTTGTAATCATCAGGTCCCGAGTTCGAATCTTGGTGCCGGCACCATTTTCCCCACCGGACAATTCCACATTCAAAAACATACCGGCCGCTAAACGAAGGTAGTGTTAGAGCCTTTTTTCTGGAACGTCTGTTTCGGATGCCCTAGTCATGATGACCAGGGCAACTCGGGAGACAGCAATGGCCAGGTATTTTGCACACCTATCAGCATTTGATTCACTAAAAGCAGCTTTGTCAGCCGCATCAATTCTGGTGTTGGCCGCATGCAGTGACAACACACAAACGGGTGGTGACGCGACAAGCGATCAAACACCGGAGTTTGCCACTTCGGGTGAACTGGTTCCCTATTCAAGTTTCACCCTTGATAACGGCCTGACCACCATCATGCATGTCGACCGGTCAGACCCGGTTGTGGCTGTTGCCCTCACTGCCCACGTGGGCTCAGCGCGCGAGATCGAGGGCCGCACGGGTTTTGCGCATTTGTTTGAACATCTGCTGTTCTTAGAATCAGAAAACCTCGGCAAGGGCGGGCTCGACAAACTTAGTGCCCGAATCGGCGGTTCCGGTGCGAATGGCTCAACCAGCCGCGACCGCACCAACTATTTCCAGACTGTGCCCAAAGATGCCCTTGAAAAAATGCTCTGGGCCGAGGCCGACAAGCTCGGCTGGTTTATCAACACTGTCACGGACCCTGTGCTCGCCAAAGAAAAACAGGTCGTAAAAAACGAAAAGCGTCAGGGCGTTGATAACCGAGCCTACGGTCACACTCAGTATGTGATCGACAAAGCCTTGTACCCCGAAGGACACCCATACAGTTGGCAGGTTATCGGCTCGCTGGCAGACCTTGATGCAGCCACCCTGAAGGACGTGAAAGACTTTTTCCGCAACTGGTATGTGCCCAACAATGTTTACCTGACCATATCAGGCGACTTTGACCCGGCTCAGGCCAGAGAATGGGTGGAAAAATACTTTGGTGAAATTCCCCGCGGTCCGGACCTGACAACCCAGGCCAAGCAGCCAACACAGATAAACGAAACGGTCAGCCTCTATTGGGAAGACAATTTCGCGCGCCTGCCAGAACTGCAGCTGACGTGGCCGACTGTTCCACAGTATCATGAAGACAGTTATCCGCTGGCGGTTCTGCGAAGCCTGTTAACCGACGGGAAAGAAGCACCCTTCAATCGCCTGCTGATCGACGACCGGAAACTGACGACCACTGTTTTCATGTTTCCTTACGAATCGGAACTGGCTGGACAGGTAACGCTGGGCGTAAGAGCAGTGCCCGGAACCGATCTTGATACGGTGGCCAGGGCGGTAGAGGAAGCCTTCGGCTTGTTTGAAGCAGAGGGTATCGACGACGCGGCTCTCGACAGGATCAAAACTGAAGCAGAAGCAGGCTTCTATCAGGGTATCGAAAGCGTGCTGGGCAAGGGTTTCAACCTTGCAAACTATGCCATCTATACCGGAGACCCCGGCTATATGGACACCGACCTGGCGCGCATCAAGTCGGTCAGCAAGGAAGACGTGTTCCGGGTTTATGAAACCTACATCAAGGGCCAGCCCTATATTGCAACCAGCTTTGTGCCCAAGGGAAGCCCTGACCTTGCGCTCGAAGGCGCGAGGCTTGCGGAAGTCGTTGAAGAGCAGATCGTCCAGGGCGCGGAAGCTGCCGTCAACCCGGATGTGGTTGCAGACTATGAGAAAACCCCGTCCTCGTTTGATCGAACTGTAGAGCCACCTTATGGCTCAACGCCGACGCTTCCAACACCAGCCATCTGGCAGCACGCTTTTGATAACGGGCTGGAGCTCTATGGGGCGGAAAGTGACGAAATTCCCGTCGTTCGTTTCAGCCTTGTTCTTGAAGGCGGCCAACTGCTGGACACACGGGAGAAAGCAGGCGCGGCCAATTTTGTTGCTGAGATGCTCGACAAGGGCACACAGTCGCGCTCAACCGCAGAATTTGAAAACACGCTGAAATCCCTTGGTGCCACAATCACAGTTGCAGCATCGGCGGAAAACATGACGATTTCTGGCGGAACACTGGCCCGAAATTTTGACAGTGTTATGGGCCTTGTTACCGAAATGCTCGTGGAGCCACGATGGGATGAAGAAGAGTTTTCACTCGCAAAAATCCGGATTCAGGACCAGTTGGCGCAGCAACAGGCTAATCCAAACGCCCTTGCAAACAATGCCTTCTGGCAGTTGATTTATGGTGAAGATCACATTCTAGGCTCCGACATCCTGGGCACCTCGGACTCAATCGACAGCATGTCAATGGACGACGTCAAAGCCTTTTTTGATACCAAAATCACGCCTCAACTGTCGAAATTGCATGTTGTAGGAGACGTGAACCGGGAAAAGGTGATAGCAGCTGCCAGTCGCCTGGCAACCGAATGGGCATCAAAACCCGTAGAAATACCTGATTTTCCCGCGCCGTCCCTGCCTGACACATCAACTGTATATTTCTACAACGTTCCGGGTGCAAAACAGTCGGTGCTGCGACTGGGTTATCCCGGACCAAAGGTGGGCGACGCAGACTATTACCCCGCTGTAGTCATGAATTACATTTTGGGTGGAGGCGGGTTTGCCTCACGGCTTACCCAGGAGTTGCGGGAAGGAAAAGGTTACACTTACGGGATCGGATCCGGATTTGTCGGCTTGAAAGACTCCGGTTATTTCCGCATCGGCTCCGGCGTGCGCTCCAACATCACACTTGAGGCCGTCGATCTGGTCAAAAGCATAATGGAAGCTTACCCGGCCACTTTCAGCGACGCCGACCTTGATGTCACCAAGAGCTTTATGACGAAGAGCCAGACACGCGCTTTTGAAACGCTCGGTGCCAAACTGAATATGCTGACAAACATCAGCATGTATGGTTTCCCGGCGGATTACGCGCAGCAACGCAGCAACTATGTCGCTTCGGTTACGCGGTCAGAAATTGCGGCGTTCGCCGAACAGTACATCCGGCCTACTGCCATGCACTATGTTGTTGTTGGGGATGCGGAAACGCAACTTGAACGCCTGAATGAACTGGGCTTCGGAACGCCGGTGTTGCTGAACCCGGATTCTGACTAGGGAAGCCTATTGCGCCCGGCGCGTTTCCGGCAGATAGAAGACTAGGCGAAAATACGTTTTCGCCTTATGATTGCTCCCTGGCACGGCGCAGGGGGGCAACGTGAGCGATCAGGGTGATTTTGACGGCGACAATCTGTCAAAGAGTGTTTTGCGTGAGTTACTAGGGCAATCAGAAATTGTCAGTCTTTCTGACGCCAGGGCTTCCCATCAATTTATCACGTCTCTCAGTTTGCATGAAATATGGCAGGACCTGCCGGGAGACCCACCACAACATTCGCAGTTTTCACTGAATTCCCTGAACCCCACACTTCTTCCCAAGATGGTTGTCATGGACGTGCTTGGCGAAGGAGAAGACTATCGTTTTCGCTTTTACGGTTCGCGTCACGTTGCACACTTTGGCGGTGACCTGACAGGACTGACGACATCGGATGTGGAAACAGCCAACCCGGCAACAAAAGTCATCAGACAGCTCTATGATCAGGTTCTGGCTACAGGAGATGCAGCCTTCTTCCGGCTTAATTATCTCAATCGCACCGACGTGGTGAAACGGGCAACAGGTGTCATGATGCCTCTGGCAGACAGCCAGGGCAACATAACCCGGTTAATTGGCGGAATGGACTGGTTCCGGAGCTAGCTCAGGAAACCAAAGCAGCTTCTGTAGAGGATTTGACGTCGTCAATCGTCACATCAGGCGCCAGTTCAACCACCTTCAGGCCACCTTCCAAAACATCAAACACACCAAGGTTGGTGATGATGCGGTCCACAACTTTCTGACCCGTCAATGGAAGCGTGCATGCCTTGAGGAGCTTGGCGGCCCCTGCCTTGTTAGTGTGATCCATGATCACGACGACACGCTTTACGCCAGCAACCAGGTCCATGGCACCGCCCATACCCTTGACCATTTTTCCAGGTATCATCCAGTTCGCCAGATCACCATTCTCGGCGACTTCCATGGCGCCAAGAATTGAAAGATCGATATGCCCGCCGCGAATCATGGCGAAACTGTCTGATGAGCTGAAATAGGAGCTGGTTGGCAGTTCGGTGATCGTTTGCTTTCCCGCATTGATCAGGTCAGGATCGACGTCATCGTCGTAAGGAAACGGTCCCATGCCCAGCATGCCGTTTTCGCTTTGCAGCGTTACCGTCATCCCGTCAGGAATATAGTTGGCAACCAGGGTCGGAATACCAATCCCGAGGTTCACATAAAAGCCGTCCTGCAGTTCCTGTGCGGCCCGTGCCGCCATCTGGTTTCTGTCCCAAGGCATCAGGCTTCCCCTCTGCTGCGCGTTGTACGCTGTTCAATACGCTTTTCGTGATTCCCCTTGATCAGTCGCTGGACATAGATACCCGGCGTATGAATGTGATCAGGATCAAGCTGACCGGCCTCGACAATTTCTTCAACTTCCACGACCGTGACCTTGCCTGCGGTGGCCATCATCGGGTTAAAGTTGCGGGCCGTCTTCCGGTATACGAGATTGCCTTCGGTGTCTGCTTTCCATGCCTTCACAATTGAAACATCCGCCGTTAATCCTGATTCCATAATAAATGTTTCGCCATCGAAATCCCGATGGTCTTTCCCTTCAGCAATCAGGGTGCCGACGCCGGTTTTTGTGTAGAACCCAGGAATACCGGCACCACCTGCACGAATACGCTCCGCAAGTGTTCCTTGCGGGTTGAACTCAAGTTCCAGTTCTCCATCGAGGTATTGGCGTTCAAACTCTTTGTTTTCGCCGACGTAAGAACTAATCATTTTTTTGATCTGCTTGGCATCCAGAAGAATGCCGAGGCCAAATCCGTCGACACCACAGTTGTTGGAAACCACCGTCAGGTCTTTTACCGATGCCTCGTGAACGGCCGATATCAAATTCTCTGGAATGCCGCAGAGGCCGAAACCGCCTGCCATCATTGTCATGCCGTCAAACAACAAGCCGTCCAGCGCGCTCTTGGCATCAGAATAAATTTTGTTCATTGGAAACCCTCGTCTCAAGACCGCAAAGACACCCGAGCCAGCGGCAATGACCGCAGCCAGTTAGGCAAAGAATGGTCCGACTTGCAACTCACATTCGCACTCACTCGTACAGCGAATACGCGCTTGTTCCTATCGCAGTATAGTTACATTTGCAACTAACTGGTAATGCCAATGTGATATCGATGTTGCCTTGAACCAGCCACAAATCACGCTTATATCGGTACAATAATAAAATGACAGCGACCGGGAGAACCCCATGACGCGCTTATTATGCCGCATAATTGGCAGTGCGCTTTGCTTTTTTGGCCTGATTGGCATGCTTACGCCAATTCCGTTTGGCTTGATTTTGTTCATTATCGGACTGATGTTCCTTATTCCGTCAACGCCTTCTGCGGCGTCGGCCGTTCGTTGGGCACGCCGGAAAATCAGGCTGTTTGATCGGGTAATGAGTGCCGCCACAAACCGGATGCCATACCCTTACAGGCGGGTTCTGCGCGAAACGGAAATCAAGCCCGACTGGTAGCTAACCCTCGTAGCGCCTGGTGACCTGTTGCTCCCAGGACTGCAGCAGGCGGCCACCACCACCGTTGAACTTCTCATCCAGGACCTGGATTTCCTTAATTCTGTCAATTCGGAAGTGCCGGAAGTCGTTGCGAAGCTCGCACCATGCAGCAATCAGCGTGCTCTCGGCAAAGAAAGCGACAGCAACAGGCCAGATAACCCGCTCGGTAACCCGACCTTTAAGGTCCAGGTAGCCTACAGAAATCTTGTATTCTTCGCGGATACAATTCCGGATTTGTGCCATATCGTCGGTTTCTGCTGCAGCGCCATAAATCGGCGGCGCATAAAGGGCGACCCGGTCCATCCTGTGCCTCATCTGATCCGGCACAACCGACTTCACTTTGGCCAATACTCGATCAGCCGCTTTTTCCAGCTGCGTATCACCCCGCTGGCTCGCCAGTCGAGCGCCAAGGACAATCGCCTCCAGCTCTTCAAGGGTGAACATCAAAGGCGGCATATGGAACCCGGGGCGCAGCACATAGCCTATTCCAGCCTCCCCTTCTATCGGCACCCCCTGCCCCTGCAAACCGGCAACATCTCTATATATGGTCCGCTCGGAGACATTCAGTTCCGCTGATAGCTCAGCAGCCGTGACCGCACGCGTACTTACGCGCATCGTTTCGATGATCTCAAACAAACGGTCTGCCTTGCGCATCTCGGCCTCCTGTTTAGCACTAATTTGACGATACAGGATCACTCCTGACAAATACTGTCAGTAGCATGTCAGTATTATGTCAATAGTCCCGATCACGACAGGACTTTCTAACAACTGGCAAATCAATCTTGATGAGGAATGAGACATGATTGGATACGTAACCGTCGGCACCAACGACATTGATAAAGCCTCGGCTTACTACGATAGCTTGCTCGCGGGGATTGGCGCATCCCGCAGTATGGACATGGATACTTTCAAAGTCTGGTCAAATGGCGGAGAAGCTGCCTTTTCGATAACACTGCCCTTTAACCAGGAAGCGGCAACCGTCGGCAACGGTGTTATGGTCGCTATCGCGCTCGATTCTCCGGCTACCGTTGATAAAATGCATGCAAAAGCAATCGAACTTGGTGGCACCGATGAAGGCGCGCCCGGCCCTCGAGGCGGTGATGACAGCGGCTTTTATGCCGGTTACTTCCGTGATCTTGACGGAAACAAACTGAATTTCTTCCACTTCAGCCAAGCCTAGAAACCCCACCGAAGAACAATCCCCGGTTCTTCACCTCCCCAAAAGCCCGGCCCCCCGCCGGGCTTTTTTTTACAGACTTTCACCGCACCGCTAGCAGACACATCAAACGCTCACATTCAGACCGAGGATTGAGGCGACGCCGGGGTGAAACCACTATCGGTTAAGGACAGCGTTTTTTAGTCCGGCGGCTGCACCCATGATTTGCGAAATCAAATGATCAGGCACCTGCAATTCATCCAATGTTGCGTTGAGGTGCGTCGCAACTGCACCAAAATGTTCATCCGATAAACCACGGTCTCTCACCAGAGATGCATGTGAACGGCGCATATAGGCTTCTGCACCATCGCTTTCCCCCTTGAATAAAACCGTGAAAAAAGCGCGTTGTTTACGATTCTGCCCACCCATTTCAACGTTTTCAAAAAACGGTGTCAAAAGCGGATCGCCAAGAACCTTTTCATAAAAAATGTCCACCGCTGCATTGACCGCGTCGGCGCCGCCTATTTCTTCATATATTGTCATAGAGCCAGTCTTCCTGCTTGCCCCCCAAGCGGCAGAGGCAACTGTCACACGACAACCCTTAATATTTTCCTGCCAGACAATGGCCAGCATAGCGCACTCGGCAAACTGACCCGAGAACGCAGGCTGCATCCTCAGGTCAGCGTTTCGGGACGCCAGTGTTTCGGTGTCAGTTATCCATCTCGAGCGATAGGCTTGAATACTTCCAGCCCCATGGAAAGCCGGTTGGGCCAACCAGTTCCTCAATAATTTGCGGGAAGACCTGGTCTCCCTTGGCTGTATTCATCAACAACAGTATGCATTCATCCTGCTCCGTCAGACACAGGAGCATATTGTCCGTTTTGTCATTGTGGCCGCCTTTCAAAAAACCGTGACCTCGAGGCCCTTTGAAGGTCTCTACCCCGATGCCGGCTGCCAGCGATGCCTTTTTATTGGCTGGATTATCGGTTGGATCCCAAGGGGGAAACTGACGCATGGAAGTGATCGGCAAACCGGGTCGGAAGAGTTCACTCATTGCCTCAGGTGGGATCAGATCACCGGTCATAAAGGCGGCGACCCAACGGGAAAAATCATGGAGTGTGGTATCCATGGAGCCGGCAGCTCTGACATTGGACTGCATGTTGTGGCCTTTGTTTTCGCCGTCAACGGTATAGCCCTGAGCAAAGTTAGGCCGAAAATCGTCCCGCCACGTCAGGCTCGTGCGGGTCATTTTGAGCGGATCAAAAAACCGCTTCTGCAGTTCTGGCCCGGTCTTGATACCGAGCGCTTCCTCAACAACCAGCTGGGCAACATAGTAGCCTTCCCCAGAATAGCCGTAGCGAACGCCAGGATCAAAAACAAAAGCAAGCTTGGCATCAGGGTCAAAGTCACTGTTGGGCGGAAAAAAGCGGAAATTCGGAAATCCAGACTGATGGGCCAGCAGGCGCCTGAGTGTCAGGTCACGCCAGCGCTCGTCCCCTTCAAGATCGGCATAGCGTGGGTAGCCAGGCAAAGGCTTTGGCAATAGCGTCGCGATAGAAGCATCAATATCCAGGCGCCCTTCATATGCAAGCTCCATAACCAGAGCAGAGAAAACAAACTTTGTCAGTGATGCACCGTACATAACGGTGTCTGCATCAAGCGGCGTTTGGGTCTCCACTTCCCGATATCCAAATGTATTCTGGTAGACGACCTCACCTTTCTTGATTATCGCGAGACCGAGGCCCGGCAGTTCATGCTGCTCTACAAACTGGCCAACCAGCTCGTCGACATGCTTTTTATCCTGCACTTGCGCCTGGGCTGGGTTTTGAAAGCCCAGGAAAATCATTGTAAAGGCAGCGTATACTGTGTTCCTCATCACCATCTCCAAGTTGCTTTAGTCATGGAAAGTCTTTGGAATTCCACCAATGCCTACAAGATGAATATGAGGAATAAATCGGGCCTTTTTAATTTTTCTGTGCCGACATGAGCTCATCCGGCGCAGGAATTGGTTGAACACAAAAAAAGGCGCCCGCGGAGCGGACGCCTATGTATTGCCATGCTATGCGAGCCTATTTCGCACCAGCTTCTGCCTTGATGCCTTCTTCGATTAAGGCTGCAGCTTTTTCAGCGCTTTCCCAGCCTTTAATTTTTACCCACTTGCCAACTTCGAGGTCTTTGTAATGCTCGAAAAAATGGGAAATCTGATCGAGGAAGATATTGGGCAGTTCTTCATAGCTCTGCACTTCACGGTGGAAGGGATGTAGTTTGTCAACGGGCACCATCAGGAGTTTCTCATCCATGCCAGCCTCATCTTCCATCACGAGCACACCCAGGGGGCGACAGCGCACAACGGCACCGGGCATTATTGGTGTGTGATTGGCCAGGATCACATCCACCGGGTCGCCATCGTCTGCGAGGGTATGGGGAATGAAACCATAGTTGCAGGGATACCGCATACTGGTGTGCATGATGCGGTCCACAAACAACGCGCCCGACTCTTTATCGAGCTCATACTTTACGGGTTCCGTGCCAGCAGGCACCTCAATAATGACATTGACGTCCCAGGGTGGGTTTTCACCGACAGAAATCTTACTAATATTCACCAATCTTGTCCTTGATGGCGCTTTTACACGATACTTGTTACCAAACGGCATAATGCCCGAGAATAATGACCAGAAGCACGATGCCACCAAACTCGGTATTTGACCTGAACACCGTCAAACAGGCCTGTGGGTCATCCAAATTCACTGTCCGAATCTGTGCAACAAGCTGCGAACCCACAATTGCGCAGCCGAGATAGAAGATTAAGCCAAGATTTGCAAGCGTTCCCGCACCCACAAGGCCAATAAAAAACAAACTATAGAACACCCAGAGTGCAGGCTTGGTTTTTTCGCCGAGCGTCAGGGCAGTCGACCCGATGTCAATCAACGCATCATCTTCCTTGTCCTGATGAGCGTAAATAGTGTCATACCCGAGCGTCCAGAACACGCAGGCCGCATAAAGCACGAGCGCCGCAGGACTGAGGCTCGCATCAAGAGCAGCCCACCCCATCAAAGCGCCCCAGTTAAACGTGAGCCCCAGCCAGGCTTGCGGCCAACCGGTGATGCGTTTCATAAATGGATAGGCGGCCACCAGAGCCAAAGACCCAAGGCCCAGATAGATGGTAAAATCGTTGAATTGCAGCAATACGATAAACCCGATCAGACATTGCAGGATCAGGAATAGCCAGGCTTGCCGCTTCGTCACCTCACCGGATGGGATGGGGCGCGACCGTGTGCGTTCAACTTTCTCGTCTATGCCGGCGTCAACAATATCATTGTAAGTGCAACCGGCGCCCCGCATCACCAGCGCACCGATAGCGAACAACAGTGCAACATATCCAAGCTCAAGCAGGCTATAGCCCGCGATTGACAACGCCATCGACCACAGGCAAGGCCATAAAAGGAGCCATGTTCCCACGGGCCGGTCGAGCCGGGCGAGCTTAAGATAAGGCTGCAAAGCCGCCGGTGCGCGCCGGTAAACCCAGCTGCCAGTGACAGCGTCTGCCGTTTTTTCCACTTTTGCTTTTACGCCTGACTTCACATCGCCACCTTAAAAAGCCGTTTGCCTTTTACAGGTATCGCAGTAAGCAGGATATCGTGCAATTCCAATTGAAGCCGAAGTCTGAAAAAATGTCAGTCCGCCTTTTTCTAGAAAATGACCTGAAACAGGATGCTCTAGTAGCATTGTCCCGTGAGCAGTCTCATTACCTCGCCAATGTCATGCGCCGTAAAGTCGGTGACACGGTATCCCTCTTCAACGGCCGCGACGGCGAGTGGGCCGCAACCATTGGCGCTTTGGAAAAAAGAATCGTTCATCTACGCATCCACGAGCAAACGCGGGAGCAACAGGCCGAGCCGGATCTCTGGCTTGTATTTGCCCCGATTAAGAAAGCCCGACTGGACTTCATCGCTCAAAAAGCGACGGAACTTGGTGTCTCCAATTTAACCCCGGTTATAACCAGGCGCACCATCGTTGATCGCGTAAACACGGACCGGATGAAAGCAAATGCCATTGAAGCAGCCGAGCAGTGCGAGCGCCTGACGGTTCCCGACATCGGTGAAACAGTGAAGCTGGAACAGTGTCTCGCCAACTGGCCCGAAGGCCGGCGCATCATGTTCTGCGATGAAGAACTTTCCGGCGAGCCAGCGCACGCAGCGCTGCAAGCCGCATGTGACAAATCAGCCGCCGGAGCATGGGCGATCCTTATTGGTCCGGAGGGCGGGTTCGACGACAGAGAACGCGAACTGATAAAAGCAAAGCCCGACTGCGTCACCGTATCACTTGGTCCGCGTGTTCTTCGTGCCGACACCGCCGCCATGGCGGCCATCAGCATCTGGCAGTCTGCACTGGGTGATTGGTAACCTCGTCTTGCTTTAGGGTATTTTTTTCTTGCTACCTTCGAGAGTAGTAAGAAATTCCAATAAATCCCCATCTAACCGAAACTTAGAAAATACTTTTCAGCTCCATAGTGGTATTTTGACCTATATTAAGTGGTTAATTTAGCTAGTTGGGACTATTATTCATCATGGACGGAGCATTTTGTTTCAGAAACGGTACGCAATTGTCAAAATTGATCCAGGAAGCTGGCGCGATCACGCGTGAGCTCGACTGCTGTAATCATCGCCCAGCTGTCGCAAGCCTGCTGCGCCTTGCCCTGCCCCATGTGAATACAATGCCACCTGCCGAAAATATGGTGAACGAGCATGGCTATGCCCGGCAGCTTTTGCACACAGACCCCGATGGCCGGTTCAGCGTGATGGTATTGCGCTGGTTGCCGGGCGCATGCACCCCGATCCACGGACATAACGCCTGGGGGTGTGTCGGCGTTCTTGAGGGCGAAGTTGGCTGTGAAACGTTTGCGCACCGCGCTGATGACAGCGAGCCTTGTGTGCCCGAAGCGCCCTGCCTTGTATCAACAGGCAAGCTTCTGGCCGGACCCGGTACTGTCGCAACGGTAGACCCTGACCCCTGCGGCATTCACCGGATATTCAACCCGACCCAAACGCCAGCAACCACCCTTCACATATACGGGATGGACCTGGAGGACGAGCCCGAGGGCCTGAACAAGTGGTATCAGCACTAAATCCTGCAGTCGACTGAACGCGGATAAGCTCACATAGCCGTGAAAACACTTTAACTTGCTTGAAAGCACCCAACCCAGACCCTACCTTCGGGCAATACCGAAGAGCAGGGACTTCGACTTTATGCCAAGCGACAACACCGTGATCGCCAATAAAACTCAGCTTGTTGAGTTTCTTGAAACCGGATGCAAACCCGACAGATCAAGTTGGCGTATTGGGTCGGAGCACGAAAAATTCATTTTTCACCGCAGGGATAATGGCCCGCTGTCTTATGCTGGCGAAAATGGCAAGCCCGGCATTCGCGACGTGTTGCAAGCTTTCGTTGCGCGCGGCTGGGAACCTGTTGAAGAAAACGGTTTCATTATTGCCGGCCTGAAAGATGGCGCTTCCGTAACACTTGAGCCCGGTGGCCAGTTCGAGCTTTCCGGTGCGCCGCTGGAAACCATCCACCAAACCTGCAACGAAACGACTTCCCATCTTCGTATGGCGAAAGAAATTGGCGAAGAATTGAACATTGGTTTTCTTGGCCTTGGGTTTCACCCAACAGCAAAGCGCGAAGACATTCCGGTGATGCCCAAAGCCCGCTATGATATCATGCGCGCTTACATGCCTACTGTTGGCACCATGGGGCTCGACATGATGTTGCGCACTTGCACGGTTCAGGTAAACTTGGATTTTGCAAGCGAACAGGACATGGTGGACAAATTCCGGATCAGCCTTGCGCTCCAGCCCCTGGCCACTGCCCTGTTTGCCAATTCGCCCCTTAAAGAGGGACGCCCGAACGGCATGCGCAGCCTGCGCTCTCATGTCTGGACCGACACGGATCCGGACCGGTGTGGCATGCTGCCGTTTGTGTTTGAAGAAGGCATGGGTTTCGAACGTTGGGTCGACCACGTTCTTGATGTACCGATGTATTTTGTCCGCCGTGACGGCAAATACATTAATGCTGCGGGCCAGAGCTTCCGGGATTTCATGAAGGGTGAGCTGCCTGCTCTGCCCGGGGAACTCCCCACCATGGAAGACTGGAAAGATCATATGACAACCCTGTTCCCGGAAGTGAGGCTAAAAACCTTCCTGGAGATGCGCGGTGCGGACGGTGGCCCCTGGTCACGCCTGTGTGCGCTTCCGGCATTGTGGGTTGGCCTGCTGTATGATGAGGAAGCCCAGGCTGCTGCGCTCGACCTAACCCAAAAATGGTCCCTTGAAGACATCACAACTATGCGGGACGATGCGCCCAAAATGGGCCTCGCAACCGAAGTGCAGGGCGAAAACTTTCAGGAACTGGCCAAGCGCGTGCTGGAGATCGCTGACCTGGGACTTAAAAACCGTGCTTGCCTGTCAACCAGCGGTGAAACCGAACAGGGCTTTCTCAATGCGCTTTGGGAAAGCGCAGAAAGCGGCAAAACACCTGCCGACCGGATTTTGGATGATTTAAACGGCCCTTGGGGCGGTGACGTATCCCGCATTTTTGAGGCCTATTCCTACTAACAGCCAGTCCATCACATGCCGCCCTGGCAACGCTTAGCGACGAACAGTGGCTTGCATGGGACGAGCGGTACAGACTTCTGTTATCAAATAACGTATCCTCTCCCTTAAATTGGAGAACAATACCTCGCCGTGCAGGCGGGCGTGAGGAACTAATCGGGGGAGCAAATGGCAATATCTTTCACCATAAACGGTGTCGGTCGGACCTTTGACGGTGACGAAGAGATGCCGCTGTTGTGGCATTTAAGGGAAGAAGCAGGCCTGAAAGGCACCAAGTTCGGGTGTGGCATCGGTCAGTGTGGTGCGTGTACAGTACATCTGGACGGTGACGCAGTACGCAGCTGTTCGGTGCCGATGGGTTCCCTTGCCGGCGCGAGCATAACGACAATTGAAGGACTGGCCGACAGCGACGACAATCTGCATCCGGTTCAGGAAGCCTGGCTCGAAGAGGATGTCCCCCAGTGTGGCTATTGTCAGGCGGGACAAATCATGGCTACCGTTGCTTTTTTGAAAGACACACCCAATCCCACTGACGAAGACATCAATGCAGGCATAACAAACTTGTGCCGGTGTGGGACGTATTTCCGGATCCGCAAAGCCATCAAGCGCGCTGCGGAGTCGATGGCCGCAACATAATTCGACTGCCCAGCAGGGCTTCATCAATCCAGGACCAATCAACAGGGGAACAGTGATGAATTCTCTGTCCAGACGGCTATTTCTCAAATCCAGCGCAGCGACCGCTACATTGGCCATCGCACTTTCATCGACGCCTTTTGTACTGGCTCAAGATGACGAGGCAGAAGGCGGCCACGTTACACCCTGCCTGCGTATAGGCACAGACGGTCGCATCACCCTGTGTGTTCCCATCCCTGACATGGGACAGGGCATGGAAACCACTGCAGCACAGATGATAGCTGAAGAACTTAATGTCCGCCTTGAGGATGTTGACGTTGAATTGATGCCTTTTCTGGGGCGCGTTAACGATGAAGGGCGCGCTGTTTTTGGCCGTTTTTACCAGGGAGGTGGCGGCAGTGGTTCCACCATGCGTATCTGGACAGAGGTTCGCCGCACAGCGGCCTACGCTCGGACATTGCTGCTTGAAGCTGCGGCAAGGCAGTGGCAGGTTCCGCGCAGTACCCTTACAGCAGTAAACGGCGAAGTCATCGAAACCGCTACCGGGAGGGCTCTGCCCTACTCGGAATTGATCGAAGGTACCCGGTTTATCGGTGACGAAGTTAAGGAAAATAGCGTCGATCCGAAACCAGTGGACCGTCACGCCGTCATCGGCAAAGACGCTCGAAACGTTCACGGAAAAGCCATTGTCACCGGCAAACCTATTTTCGGCATCGATGCGGAAGTGCCCGACATGGTGCATGCCGCCATTCGGCGATGCCCCCATCTCAACGGCTCGGTTCAACGCTTTGATGACAGCGCGGCGCGGCAGGTAGCCGGGGTGCTTGATGTTGTTGAAATGCAGCGCATTCCAGAAGACCTCAGCACGTATCGCACGGTCGCGGCAGGCGTGGCTGTCATTGCACGGGACCTGTGGTCGGCAAAAAAAGCGGCCGCTTTGCTCGAAATTGAGTGGGATGGCTCTGTGTCACAAGAAGACGACACCGATCTATTGCGACAAAAGTGCCTGAATGCCCTCGATGATGGTGAATTCAATACGTCAATTGAAGGCGGTGATCTTGATGCTGCATTCGATGCTGCAGCCCAAACAGTTGAAGCGACATACTTTCATCCACATTGGGCACACACCTGTATCGAGCCACACAGTTGCATTGCACGCGTAACCGACGATGCCGCTGAAATCTGGGTTGCTCATCAGTTTATGGATGCTGCCATCAACGGTGTAACCAACGCCGTTGGCATAAGCCCTGACAAGGTTACCGCACACTACTACCGCATGGGCACAGGTTTCGGTCGCAAGTTTGAAGAAGACTATGTGATGGAGGCTGCAATTCTCTCCAAGGCCACGGGCCAAACGGTCAAAGTAACCTGGAGCCGCGAAGACGAGATGGAGCAAGACTATGTTAATTCGCTTGTTGCTTACCGCGTCCGTGCTGCCGTCGACTCTGATGGTGACATAACCGCATGGCACATGAAGGCAGCCGGAGACACAGTTCCCGCCATCGTCACACGAGAGTATCCCGCACGCCTTGTCGACACCTACAAAGGCGAATTTTTGCAAGTACCAAACGGCGTGTCGCGCGGCGCATGGCGCGGTCCTCACCACAATGTGGCCGGATGGGTAATCCAGAGCTTTCTGGATGAAGTTGCCGCCGAAACCGGTCAGGACCGGCTGGAAGCCTTACTGAAACTCTACGGCCGGAAAGAGTCGTTAAAATCAGTGAACTGGCCCTACCGGGACACATTTTTCGAACGCTATCGCGCGGTACTTGAAAAAGCGGCCTCTGAAGCTGATTTTGGCAAACAAATGTCAGTTGGCCGTGGCCAGGGCATTGCTGTGCATCACACATTTGTCAGCGTTTGCGCTCATGTTGTCGAGGTCGAAATGATTGGTCAAAACGACTACCGCGTGCGGAAGGTTACCAGCGCCATCGATTGTGGGCTTGCGGTTAACCCGCTTGGTGTCCGCGCTCAGGTGGAAAGCGGCATCATGGACGGCCTGTGTGCCGCCAAGTACGGAAAGTGGATACTTGATAAAGGGCTTGTTACCAGCAACAACTTCGACACCTACCGCAAGATGAGAATTGACGAAGCACCGACCGATGTCGATGTCCATATCGTCGATTTCGGTGATGCGGAGCCGCGAGGCACCGGAGAAGTGTCACTGCCGCCAGTCATTCCTGCCCTGACCAACGCCATTTTCGCAGCGAGCGGAAAGCGAATACGGTCCCTGCCAATCAGCGAAAATCTATAGGTATTTCAGCCAGTTGATCAAAAATATTATGCCAAGCGCCAGCGCGCCCATTAGGGCGCTCCAGGCAAGTGCAATCGGCATGCCTGCAAACCGCTTGCGACCATCGTTGAAATAGCTATCACACTCGAGACAATGAAACCACCTGCCGCCCGCTTCCGCTTTCAATCGCACAAAGGGAATGACGGTAGGGACCTCCCCGACAAACGGATGCACGCGATGCGACCCGCAATGCCGACAGGAGTATTCCTCGCCGTCAGGGTCGATCGCACCCGGTCGCCGCGGCATCACCTCAATGGTTGAAAGGGCTGCTTCGGCAGCGCGCCAGTCTTTCGCTTTCACATAGAGGTCCGTGCTGGTCATAAAGTTCAATGAGCCCGTGTGGTCATTGGCCAAGAATGCAGGAACACCCTGCCCTTCAAGGTTGAGCTTGAGCATCTGAGCTTGATGGCCATCCAGCCCTGAACGAATAGCAACCAGCTTGTCTAATTCTTCACCCGGATTGCCATTCATACGTCTGTTCACCCACGTCCGTTCATTATCGGTTTGTTAATGGATTTGCCACAAACTGAGCCTTGATGCCATGCAATTAACGGTGAAAAGGATGCGGCGCCATCTGGTACCGCCTATCCCTGACACCGCTTCACGTAGAGGCTGACTGATCAAGCGGGCAATATTTGTTCGAGTTGATGAAAAAGCCATAGCAAGCACGAGATTTGGGGAAGCCTTGGGAGCGAGTGCATTTGATGCTTGAGCCAAAAGCGACTGACTCAAACTACCTGCGACGGTCTGACGAAACAGAGATTCAGCGCCTGTTAAGCACGTTTGAGATCGATGAAGCTGCAAAAGCAGACCTGAGACGCCTTCAGCCAATCGTCGCAGCAAACATCGACATGGTCCTTACGCAGTTTTATGAAAAAATATTGTCCGACCCGGCCATGGTGTCTGTTTTTGGTGAGAATGCAAGCATGCCCAAGGCAAAAGCAAAGCAACGCGAACATTGGCTGGACTGGGTTTTCCTTGCGCGATTTGACGCTGAATACCTGACACGCTGCAAACGCATCGGGCGGGCTCATAAGGTCCATGGTGTTCTTCCCGCCTACTATCTGTTTGGCTACCACTTCATGTCTCGCAATATGAAAAGCTTGATACTGGAAAAATTTCCGGACCGTCATGAAGCTGACCGCCTAATTTCCTCGGTTGAAAAAGCCCTGTTCCTGGACATTGACCTGGCAATCTCTGTTTACTGTTCGGAAATGACGGAAGACTGGCGGCAATCGTCCCTTTATGATTCCCTGACCGGCATACTAAACCGAAGAGGCATAGCTGAATCTCTCAAGAAAACACTATCTGAGACAAGGCTGTACAGCGCCCCTGTCACCGTTGCCCTACTGGATATTGATCACTTTAAAAAGGTGAATGACACATACGGCCACAGTGCAGGCGATATTGCTCTTTCCCGTGTTGCCGAGCTTATTTCAGCCAGCATGCGCGACGGTGATATAGTTGGTCGCTGGGGCGGCGAAGAATTTATTATTGTGATGCACGACACCAACCTGGATGAAGGCAGGGAGGTCGCTGAGCGGGTCCGGCGGCATATCGAAACGCTTGAAATTCAGCTCGACGAAACGACCATGACATTAACAGCAAGTCTGGGCATATCTGAACTCACATCAAACGAACAAACGATTGAGCCGGCGGTCGCGCGCGCCGACACGGCGCTGTACGCAGCCAAGCGTGCAGGCAGAAACCGGGTTGAATGCGCAGCAGTTGTTTAACGCTATTCGTTTAGTCCGGTTTCAAATCCATCGATCGAAACAAGATTGTTCTTCTGTTGATACTCGAGGATTTTTTCCTCGCCCTTGCTTTCCACCCACTTCTGAAGCGTGTCTCTGTGTTGCATGCCGTCGCTGAGCGGCACACCATAGCCACAGCTTGTTTGGGTGCTTTCAACCTCGAGCAGAATAATCTGGCGCGCCATGATACCGTCTGGGAATTTCTCTCTTAATTCGTCGTATCCCGGATGATGAGGACGCACCACTTTTCCTCTGCCATACAAGCGATAGATAAGAGCGTTACGGGTAAAGCTGTTGAACATGATGGTCAGGCGGCCATCATTTTTTATGTGCGCTGCAGTCTCATTGCCACTTCCACCCATGTCCAGATAGCCGCACAGACTTGGCGACAGGACACGAAAACTGTCATTTCCCTTCGGGCTCAGATTAATACGGCCTGTTGCACAAGCTGTCGCTGTAAAAAACATGGGTTGCTCAGCAATGAAGTCCGCATGCTTGTCAGTAATATGATCAAAAAAATCAGCCATTTGATACCTCCTGTCGACCACAGCCCATCACATTAACGCGAGGGAGCCGGTTTTTTTCTGTGAGCATATTGCCAAAGCATCCAACAGAAATCACCTGACAATATATGGTCACAAAAGATCGATAATCTTAAGCGAAACAAACATGAGGACTGTTATTGCCAAAGCCGATCAAAAATCTGTTGCGATGGATGGCTCTGCCAGTTGGGCTGGTCATCTTTCTCGCCGGCGCAGTGACCTTTCCCTTACCATTGCCGACTGGTCTGATCTTGATGGTGGTCGGCATTACCGTCGCAGCCTTTAATCCGCTGGTTCTGCGCTGGGTGAAACGAACCCGGCCGCGATTTCCGCGCGCCAATGCAAAAATTCGCACGATAACCCCGCACATGCCGGGATTTATCCGGCGGTTTCTGAAGCGGACTGACAGCGTAGCGCGATCAACAAAACCCTGACTAGGCCATAAACTGCAGCACGATGTTGACAAACAGAGCGATCAGCACAAACGAACTCAGGGAAAATACGGCAAAACGGTGAATAACACGATTGTAGGTAATGTGAATGGCCGCATGTAAAACGCGCAGTCCCACATATCCCCACGCCAGCATAATGGTAGTTTCGTTGCCGATACCGGCCAGCATGGCGCCAAGACACAAAACATAAAAAAGAACCGGCGCTTCAAACTGGTGGTTATAGTTTTGACCGGCAAAACGTGCATTTTTTGGCAGAAGGTCAAGCGACTTGGGATCTTGCATCGCCTTGTTGGACGGCTTGGCAACCACCATTGCTGGAATGCGTGTTGCGTAGAGCGCCAAAAGGGTGAAAAGGGTTAGGCCAACCTGCGCCAGCACCGGTCCAAGAAGGGCATTGCTCATCATCTGTTCCTTAATTTGTGAGTCACGCTCCGCATATAGCGGTGAGACCTCAGCATCACCAACCAAAAAAAATGCATAGCTTGATTGCATGTGCGTTCGCTGGTCTTGCGACACCACGCCAGGGAAGCTAGGCTTTTGGTTGGAGGACCCGCCCATGACTACTATCCGACCTTACCTGCCAACCGACTGGCCCGATGTCCAGCGGATCTACGCTGATGGTATTGCTACTAAAGTGGCAACCTTCGAGGCAACACCCAAACCTCAAAACCAATGGGAAAGCGAGAGTGTAAGTGGCTCGGCCATCGTGGCGGAAATACCAGGTTCCGAAAGCCTGGCAGGATGGGCGATTCTCTGGCCGGTTTCCGACCGCTGCGCCTATGCCGGGGTGGCAGAAGTCAGCGTTTATGTTGGCTCCGATGCTCGCGGTGCTGGCGTCGGAAAAGCGCTTTTGAAAGAACTTGTTACGATATCGGAACAATTGGATATCTGGACGCTGCAGGCGGGTATTTTTGAAGAGAACCTGCCGTCCATAAGACTGCATGAAAAATGTGGTTTTCGCATTGTCGGTGTGCGTGAGCGCCTTGGGGCACTTGATGGTATTTGGAAAAATATCGTTTTGATGGAACGCCGCAGCTCGGTTGCAGGTACTTAGCTTTTGTTCACTTTTTGTTCTTTTATTCAGGTTCGTATTGTGCTAGATGTTGAGCTTGGATTGGGGAACTCCTATGCAAATTTTTGCCATATTGCTGCTCGGCTTTGTTCTGATAGCCGCGCCTGCCGGGGCCCAGGACGGCGATAAGTCCTTTGAGGAAATGACGGCCCAAGAGCTCAACAGTATTGACAGGTCTTTGCTCTCAAAGGCTGACCGTAAAGCGCATAAAAAAGCACTGAGAGCAGCGAAAAAGGCAGAAAAAAAACGCCTTGCCGAGGAGAAAAAACGACAAAAAAGGGTCAAAAAATTACAGAAGAAGGCCGTAAAAATATATGCGCAGACAACGTTGGACGCCAGTCAGTTTTTGTCGCAAAAGCATTTTGAAGGACCTTCGCAGGATTTTGATTTTGACCTGATTGATTATCTGGCGGGAGATTTCCCGCCCAGTTTTGAATTAGACGCCTATCTGGACGAAGACCAAAAGACAGGCGACTTTCGGGTAGCTATCCGCGCCAGTGTTCTGGACAGCGCGGTTGATGCAAGCGGCACCAGGACACAAAGAAGGCAGTATGCCGACGCCACAGGATTGTGGCCCGGATTTTATGGAGCGACCATGGCTGGTGGCCATGCTCGCCGCTTAAAAACGATCACCCGGTCGGCGCAGCCCTGTAATGCAAGGGGGTGCCGCTATTATGAAACAGCCTGGGTTTATCTGGACAATTCAGACGTCTTCAACGCCCTGACAAGCTTAAAACCACTTGAGTTCAGGGTACATAGCAGAAGCGGTCGGGGCCTAACGGTCCGTGTGCCATACCATTATGTGTTGGGATTCGCATGGAAACTTGCGGAAGAAGAACCATGGTTTGAGGAGCTTGTGCAGGCCGTGCATCAAAGTAACTACAACCTGATGGAAGGCATTCATCCTATAGATTGGAAATAGTAAGCAGCCGGTCAGCCCCCACTTGCAGACATGTGCCTTCCATCCGCTCCCCCTTTAACATGCGGCGCGTGATACGCTCATAATGCTGGATAAAGCGGGAGACCCACGTTCGCCGGTCAGGCGGCAAGCTGCCTTTCGCCAACCCCAGCGTTGTCTCCTCCTGCTCACAGCGCCAGTCCAGTATCGTTTCGAAGTCAGGTGCGAGCACATGCAGGAAGGCGTCAATGTCCTGCCACAGCGGCAGGTAGCTGGCTTCAAGTGACTTCTCCTGCCATGCGCGCCACACACCCCGCGGGTCTTCCGCGGCCTCCAGGTCGTTGACGGGCACATCAGTCGCGGCTGACGGGTCAGGTAAAGCCCCCATCATCCAGCCTTCCACCAAGATGGCATCCGGTACCCCGGCAAAAGAGTTGTCGGATCGCCGCGATAGTACTGATTGCGCTGATCGTTCTGATTGCCCCAGCCATGCTGGCACCCTGTCGTTCGTTTGTTTGTCGAACATCGGCCAACAAACTTTGCTCTCAGAACCGGCGGTCTTCAGGGCTTCGATGGTCTGCCTCAAAAGCGGGACGTCATGAGTGCCCGGCGCGCCTCTGGTTGCACACAATGGATGAACCGACTTTGCAAGCATTAACCGGTCGCTTTTGGGCAAATAGAAGTCATCCAGCGATAGGACCGCCACACTCACCTGAGGCATTGAGCGAAACTGCTGGATCGCTGTCGTTTTACCGATGCCCTGAGCACCGCTGATCGCCAACACCGGCACATGGTCCGTTTCAGCAAGATACTTCCGACCCCACGTTGCAATCGCTGCGGCGAGACCAGCGCGATGCAGGTTTTCTCTGCCTTCCGTCATCTTTGCCTAATACATCTTCCGGTGGCTCTTCGCCTTTTTGGTACGCGTGCCGGGTCGACCGCCCGTTGCACGCCCTTTGGGCCTCAAACGTTTGTCTTCGATGCCCAGTTCCCCGGCTTCCAGCCGTCTGATCTCGTCCCTCAGGCGCGCCGCTTCTTCAAACTCGAGGTTTTCTGCCGCTTCGCGCATCTTCTTGTTCATGCCTTCAATATGCTTCTTGAGGTTGGACCCCACCAGATGCTTCGCGTCCTCCCCAATATCAACCGTGACATGATCGCCCGACGAAACATGCTCAATAATATCACCGACATTCTTGGCAATGGTCTTGGGCGTTATGCCGTGCTCTTTGTTGAAGGCCAGCTGCTTTTCCCGGCGCCGATTGGTTTCTTCAATCGCCCGCTGCATAGACCCGGTAATCGAATCTGCATACAGGATAACCCTGCCTTCAACGTTACGTGCGGCCCGGCCAATGGTCTGTACCAGCGACCTTTCCGAGCGCAGGAAACCCTCTTTGTCAGCATCCAGAATGGCAACCAGCCCACACTCGGGAATATCCAGTCCCTCCCGCAGCAGGTTAATGCCAACAAGCACATCAAAAGACCCAAGCCGCAAATCCCGGATTATCTCGATACGCTCGAGCGTATCGATATCCGAATGCATGTAGCGCACCCTCACACCGTTTTCGTGCAGATATTCCGTCAGGTCTTCGGCCATGCGTTTGGTCAATGTCGTGACCAAAACACGCAACCCTTTTTCCGCCATCTGGTGGGCTTCATGCATCAGGTCATCAACCTGGCTTTCCACGGGTCTTATGTCGATAACAGGGTCTACAAGTCCTGTTGGCCGAATGACCTGCTCAGCGAACACGCCGCCTGTCTGCTCCATCTCCCAGTCGCCGGGCGTTGCCGACACATAGACGGTTTGCGGCCGCATGCCGTTCCATTCTTCAAACTTCAGCGGCCGGTTATCAATGCAGCTCGGCAAACGAAACCCAAAGTCGGCAAGCACCGACTTGCGCTTAAAATCTCCCCTGCTCATACCGCCAACCTGGTTGACGCTGACATGGCTTTCGTCAACGAACAGCAGCGCATTTTCCGGAATATATTCAAACAAGGTCGGCGGGGGCTCACCCGGATTGCGGCCCGTCAGGTACCGGGAGTAATTCTCGATGCCCGCACAGCTGCCGGTTGCCTCGAGCATTTCAAGGTCAAAGGTTGTGCGCTGCTCCAGCCGCTGCAATTCCAGGATGCGATTGGCGGCTTCATACTCTTTCAAGCGACCAGTGAGTTCATGTTTGATTTTTTTGACGGCCTGATCAAGCGTTGGCCGGGGCGTGACATAGTGACTGTTCGCATAAACCTTTATGCCATCGAGGGAGCGGATTTTTTCGCCGGTGAGCGGATCAAACTCGACAATCTCTTCGATTTCATCGCCAAACATCATCAGCCGCCAGGCACGGTCCTCGAGGTGGCTCGGGAAAATATCGATCACGTCGCCCCGCACGCGGAAGGTGCCGCGCTGGAACGCCTGGTCATTGCGCGTATATTGCATGGAAACCAGCCGCCGTAGCAGTTCCCGGTTGTCTACCTCCTGCCCCGCCCTCAAGGCAAACGTCATGGCCGTATAGGTTTCAACGCTACCGATACCATAAATACAGGACACAGACGCCACGATGATCACGTCATCACGCTCCAGAATGGCACGGGTTGCGGAATGCCGCATGCGGTCAATCTGCTCGTTAATCGAGGCTTCTTTTTCAACGAACGTATCCGTGCGCGGCACATATGCCTCAGGCTGGTAATAGTCGTAATAGGAGACAAAATATTCGACTGAGTTATTGGGGAAAAATGCCTTGAACTCTCCATAAAGCTGGGCCGCAAGTGTCTTGTTGGGCGCCATGATCAACGCAGGCCGCTGTGTTGCTTCAATAATTTTGGCCATCGTGAAGGTTTTGCCCGACCCCGTGACACCCAGCAGCACCTGATCCTGCTCCTGCGCCTTAATGCCATCAACAAGTTCCGCGATCGCCGTCGGCTGGTCTCCTGAAGGCGTAAAGTCGGATACCACTTCAAACCGAACCCCACCTTCAGACTTTTCAGGCCTGGCGGGACGGTGTGGCACAAAGGGCGTGTTAACGGGCTGGTCGGGCGTGTCGGTCTGCGGCATGGGGATGTTCCTGTTGAGCAGCTCTCACTATAGGTGTTCATGGTTTGTTTTCAAGCGTCATCTGACGCACTGAAGCCTTCCTAGTCCCTCTCGGTTTACCGTGATGGGAAGCAAAAAACGGAAACAACTGTTCGGCGCTTTCTGAATGTATGCACAATTTTTAATCGTAGCACAAATTATAGGCATTAATAGTGCAGCCGTATTGACCATTTTTTAGTCAAAATATTTTTTATCCCTATAAAACATATGGTTACCACGATCCCTGAATCTGGCACATCGCTTGCTGAATAAGGAGCGCAGGCAAAAAATTATAAAAAGCAGCTATACTCTGGAGGAAATTATGAAAACAGTCAGATCACGGGGGGTGATGACACGCGGCCTTTTACTCGGCAGCGTACTGACAGGTGCAGCACTGGCGGCACCGGAAGCTACCGCACAAAGCAACAGTCCTTTTTCACTGAGCGCTAACGCAGCATTGGTAACCGATTACCGCTTCCGCGGCTTATCACTTTCTGACAAAGACACGGCTTTTCAAGGCGGCTTTAACGCCAACCATTCAAGCGGTTTCTATGTCGGCACATGGGCGTCTTCAATTTCTCAATATAACGGCTCCGAACTCGAGCTTGACCTGTTTGGCGGATATGCAACAACCATCGGCCAGATCAGCACAAACATCGGCTTCCTTGCCTATACATATCCGGGTGCCACCGACAACACGGACTATTATGAAATTTACGGCTCCATTGGCGGCTCCCTGAGTGCGGTCAGCTGGTCTCTGGGCGCCAACTATGCCTTTGACCAGGACGGCACAGGCAATCAGGACAACATTTACCTGTATTTGAGCACCAGCACCGCAATCGGAAGCACACCCTGGTCCGTCTCAGGCAACATCGCTTATGAGGACGGCGCATTCGGAACGGATAAATGGGATTGGCTTCTCGGGCTCAACTACTCATTCAAACAGTTCTCTCTCTCAGTCAACTATGTCGACACGGCCAATGCAGGCTCCAGCGCAGGTGACGCTGGCGTCGTTGGCATGCTGTCGGCCAGCTTTTAAGGAGGTAGCCTAACGAAAAACACAGACTGATTTAAGTATCTTCCCAAGCCCGACCTCCCATATATCGGGCTGCACAGATGGCATGCTGGCGCTATGGTTCTCTCTCCCCAAAACCGTCAGTATGCCTTTCTGTTTTTTTAGCGAACTATCGATTGATATGGATCACACACAGGCCTAATGTTCTGTCGTAAATTTACTGGTACCAACGCACAGCTGCAGGACCTCCCCATGACTTTTTTATCAAACAGCCTCGACCGTATTAAACCTTCCCCCACCATGGCCGTAACGGCAAAGGCCGCAGAGCTTAAAGCTGCAGGCAAGGACGTTATCGGCCTTGGTGCAGGCGAACCGGATTTTGACACGCCAGACCACATCAAAGAGGCAGCAATCAAAGCCATCTGGGACGGTGACACCAAATACACGAAAGTGGACGGTACCCCGGCATGTAAAGCAGCGGTGATCGAAAAGTTCAAACGTGAAAACGGTTTGTCGTTCGACGCGAGTCAGATCAGTGTCAATTCAGGCGGCAAGCACACCATCTATAATGCGATGATGGCCACCCTGAACCCGGGCGATGAAGTGGTGATACCGACGCCTTACTGGGTCAGCTACCCAGACATCACCCTGCTGGCGGGTGGCATCCCGGTGTTTGTCAACGCCACCATCGAAACCGGATTCAAGATGACACCGGAGATGCTGGAAGCCGCAATTACACCCAAAACCAAATGGCTGATATTCAATTCGCCGTCAAACCCGTCTGGTGCCGCCTACACCGAGGCGGAGACAAGGGCACTTGGCGAGGTACTTATGCGGCATGAGCATGTCTGGGTATTTGCTGACGATATATACGAGCACGTAATCTATGAAGGCTTCACCTTCAAAACCATGGCGCAGGTTGTGCCAGAAATCGCACACCGGGTTCTCACCATGAACGGTGTTGCCAAGGCCTATGCCATGACAGGGTGGCGCATTGGCTACGCTGGCGGTGACGCGGCACTGATTAAAGCCATGGCCAAAGTGCAGTCACAAAGCACGTCCAACCCCTGCTCGATCAGTCAGGCCGCGACCGTTGCGGCCCTGACGGGCCCACAGGATTTCCTGGCGGAACGCGCTGCCGTGTTCCAGGGTCGCAGAGACCTTGTTGTTGACATGCTGAACGCTGCAGACGGCATCAGCTGCCCCATGCCTGAGGGTGCTTTTTATGTGTATCCTTCGATCGCGGGCTGTATCGGCAAAAGCACGCCTTCGGGGAAGCTTATTAACACCGATGAAGACTTCGTGACCTATATGCTTGAAGACTATGGCGTAGCGGCGGTCCACGGCGAGGCATTTGGTTTAAGCCCGCATTTCCGTGTGTCTTACGCGACCTCGACGGAGGCCCTGACAACGGCCTGCACGCGCATCCAGGAAGCCTGCTCGAAGCTGAAGTAACCGCACGTGAGCGACAGCTTTCTCGCCACGGCACTGATCCTCGGATCAGCCTTTCTGCATGCCTGCTGGAATGCGGTGCTGAAATCGGGTTCCGACCGGGCGGCACTTATTGGCATCCTCAACGTTGCAGCGGCCATTATCTCGGCACCACTCTTGATATTGGTGCCCCTGCCCGGCGCATCAGACTGGATCTGGATCGGCGTTTCGGTGCTCGTGCATCTGGCATATCAGCTCAGCCTGGCGAAGATGATGGGGAGCGCCGACTATTCGCTGGTCTACCCGGTCTCCAGAGGGCTCGGCCCGCTCGTGGTCACCATCATCGCGCTGGTTGTGCTGGGCGAAGAACTCGGCGTCCTTGAAATACTCTCGATCCTGGTTCTCATAAGCGGTGCGGTGCTGGCGGGTTTTGCCGGCATCGGCAAACTGCATGCGCCGCCTGTTGCCGCTCTCTTTTGGGCTGGCCTCGTGGGCCTGTTGATTGGTATTTATACCGCTATTGATGGCACCGCCGTCAAACGCATGAGCCCGCTGACGTTTATCCTGTGGTCAAACATATTGATCATGCCGCCAATGATGGCATTCCTGTATAGCCTGCATGGTCGGGTTTTTTCCAAACGTCTGACAAGCCACTGGAAACGGGGCCTTGTAATGACGGTTGTCGCCTACACCGGATACACCATGGCACTGTTTGCCTTCCGGTACGGCGGTCTTGCAGAAATCGCAGCCTTGAGAGAAACCAGCATCCTGTTTGCAGCACTGGTCGGGGCCTTCTGGCTCAAGGAAAGTCCAACACCAATTCGATTGCTTGGCATCGCCCTGATCGCGGTCGGTGCAATCCTTTTGAAAACATTCTAGCCCTTGACATGAGCGTGTAGAGCTCCTATTTCGTTAATTAGCGAAATAACGAAATAGGAGCATAATGTCCGACGTATTCAATGCCCTTTCGTCCCCCGTCAGGCGCGAAATTCTTTCGCTTCTCAAGGTTCGGGACATGACAGCTGGGGAAATCGCTGACCGGCTTGCTGTCGGGAAGTCGACGCTTTCAGGACATTTCAATGTTCTGAAAGCGGCTGACCTTGTGTTCACAACCCGCCAGGGAACCACCATTACCTATCACCTGAACACCAGTGTGGTGGAAGAACTGCTGGGATTGATCGTCGGCCTGTTTTCGCCACAGCAAGAAAAACAGGAAAAAGAAGAGGAGCCGAATACATGATCAGGAAATTCAAGGGCGCCAGCCTGATAACGGCAATCACCATCTTGGTTGGTATCATCGCGCTGTTGCACTTCGAGCCCAACGCCCAAATCCCCATACACTGGAATGCCGCCGGCGAAGCGGACAACCACACAGCACCACTACATGCTTTCTCGATCATGCCGCTGATACAGATTCTGATGCTGTTTGTCTTTTCCAAGCTCCATTTTTTTGAGCCACGCGGCGAAAACCTGCAAAAATCCTGGAAAGCCGTTGTTGCAATCGTGACCGCTGTTTTTGCCCTGCTCGCAGCAATCCAAACTCTTATTTTTGCCGTGGCGGACGGGCTTGTTTCCATGAATTCAAACATCGTGTTCGCGATGATGGGAATTATGTTCATGATAATCGGTAACTATTTTGGAAAGCTGCACTCAACCTTTTTCATCGGGCTGCGAACACCCTGGACGCTATCTAGCGAGACTGTCTGGCGGAAGACGCACAGGCTGGGCGGGAAACTGTTTGTTGGCGCCGGGCTGTTCCTTCTGCTTTCAATCAGCTTGATTGAAGGTGAAACCGGCATTTTCATTGGCATGAGCGCGATCGCGGTCGGTGTTGTTGTACCACTCGTTTACTCCTGGTGGCTCTGGCTTCAGGAAAAGAAAGACGCCTCCAACTCGTAATCGATTTTATCGATTAATAAGCAGATTAATTACAATTTCACAATGTAACTTTGTGCTCCTATATTCATATCAAGCTCAACAGGAGGACAATCCATGCCAAACGAATTCAGCCAACCCGAAAAAGACCAAATTGCAGAAACCCTCAAGCCGGTTCTTGCTGAAACCTTCCAGCTTTATCTGGCAACGCAAAATGTTCACTGGAACGTGACAGGTCCTCTGTTCCAACCCGTTCACGCCTTAACGGAAGAACAATATCTGGAACTTGCGCCAGCCATTGACGAAATCGCTGAACGTATTCGGTCCCTGGGCCACAAAGCACCTGCAACCATGCAAAAATACATGGACCTGGGCTCGATCACAGACGGCGATGAAAACGCCCCCGCTGAAACCATGGTGAAGGCGCTGCAAAACGGCCACAGCCAATTGGCCAGTCGTATCAGGCCATTGATCGCACAGGCGGCGGACGCCAGCGATGATGTCACGGCCGGGCTATTGACTGATCGCCTGACGGTCCACGAAAAAGCCCAGTGGATGCTCGGTGCCATGCTTGGCTAACCCTCCCCCGTTAAGCCATTTGAAGGCCGGTGCTCTGCATCGGCCTTTTCTCGTTCAAATACCGGTGACAGGCCTTGCCGCCGCCAGACCGACATGGTAAGACCCGCTTATTAAGAATAATTATCAACTGAGAGCGGCTACCATATGAATTCTTCAGTTTCCGACAGTCAACTTGGCAGATGCTCAGCCGGGTTCAGTGGCGTCGTCACTGGTTTTTTATCCCCAAGCGACATTGACGGCGAAAACCGGATTGACCGATTGAGGGAAATGGGATTTGAGGAAGGTCTGGACGTAGAAATTCTCCACCATAATCCGTTTGGCAAGGATCCCATCGCCGTCCGTATAGGATCGATGACCATCGCCCTGCGCCGGTCAGAAGCCAATTTGATTGAAGTATCAGCAGCGTGACACAAACATCAGCAATCTCCGATGACGCACAACAGCGTGTGATCGCGGTCGTTGGCAACCCGAATTGCGGGAAGTCAGCACTCTTCAACGCCCTGACAGGTCTTCGTCAAAAGGTCGCCAATTATCCGGGTGCAACTGTCGAAAGGCGAACGGGTGAACTGACCGGCCTGTCCGACTTCGTTCTTATCGATCTGCCAGGCACATACAGCCTGACAGCGCGCAGCGCGGACGAGGAAGTTACGCGCGAGGTAGTAACGGGGACACACGCGGTCGAAGCACGGCCAGATGCCATCGTAAGCGTTGTAGACGCAACCAACCTCAGCCAGCATCTCCGTTTTGTCCTCGAACTGCGGGAATTGGGGCTGCCAATGGTTGTCGCCCTGAACATGACTGATCTTGCCGCTCGCGAACAGATCGCTATTGATGCTGGGGCACTGGCGGCAAAACTCGGCGTGCCCGTTATTGAAACAGTAGCCGTGCGCAAGAAGGGCCTCGATGAACTCAAAGATGCCTTGAGCCAGGCTGTCCTGGCGCCACCGCCAAGCCCGCTTGATGTGGGTGACAGCGTGCGTGACCGTCAGCGGGCGGCTAGAAAAATTGCTTCGTCAGTGACAATCAGCGAAGGCATTGGTCACAAAACCACGCGACAACTTGACCGGTTTCTCCTGAACCCGGTGATCGGGCCAATCACCCTGTTTGGCTTGCTCTTCATGATGTTCCAGGCGGTGTTTTCCTGGGCGGAAGCACCTATGGACTTGATCGAAGGCGGTATTGGGTCCTTGCAGTCCTTTTTTGCCGGCGCACTTCCCGACGGCCTGATTTTGAGTTTTCTCAATGATGGCATTCTGGCGGGCGTGGGCGCCGTTGTTGTTTTCCTGCCTCAAATCCTGATTCTGTTTCTATTCATTCTGGTGCTTGAAAGCACAGGCTATATGGCAAGGGCTGCTTTCATTATGGATCGGCTGATGGCATCGGTGGGCCTGAACGGCAGAGCCTTCATTCCACTACTGTCAAGCTTCGCCTGCGCGGTTCCAGGTATCATGGCGGCGCGTTCAATCGCCAACGAGAGGGACCGGCTGACGACCATCCTCATATCCCCTTTGATGACCTGTTCTGCCCGGCTCCCGGTTTACACGGTCATAATCAGTGCCTTCATCCCGAATGAAGATGTTTCAGGGTTCGGTTTGCAGGGTCTGGTGATGTTCGGGCTCTACATCACCGGCATTATTGCCGCCCTTGTGGTTGCGGCAGTGCTAAAGCGCACGGTAGCCCAGGGCGAAACCGATACATTCCTGCTGGAACTGCCAAAGTACCAAAGCCCCAACCTCCGATTTGTCCTGATCGGGCTGTATGAACGCGCCCGCATTTTTCTGCGCCGGGCAGGCACGATCATTCTGGTTTCGACTATCGTATTGTGGGCGCTGGCCATTTATCCGGTCGCACCCGAAGGCGCAAGCGAACCTGACATCGCCTACAGCTTCGTCGGCATGATCGGGGGGGCGCTTGAAGTGATCTTTGCACCGATTGGATTCAATTGGGAAATCTCTGTTGCCCTCGTGCCCGGCATGGCGGCGCGAGAAGTTGCAGTTGCCGCGCTTGGTACAGTTTACTCGCTTTCAGGTAGTGAGGAAATGATTGAAGCCGGCCTGGTGAGCGTCCTGAATTCAGCATGGTCGCTGCCGACGGCCCTGTCTTTTCTGGCCTGGTTCATTTTTGCGCCACAATGCCTGTCCACCATTGCCGTGACACGGCGGGAGACGGGCGGCTGGAAATGGCCCGGCTTTATGGTTGCATACCTGTTTGCCCTTGCTTACGGTGCGTCATTCATAACTTACCAGCTTGCCAGCTACATGCTTGCCTAAGCTCAAAAGAATGGCCGGTTTCGGACAATAGCCATACTCCAGATCCGGCACGGGGGAATTACGTTGAAGAAAATACTAACTGGTCTTTCCTTGCTCGCGCTCACAGCATGTTCGGGCGAAACGGAGCCGCCTCAGGATCTGACGGCGACTGCCAACCGGATCGCTGCAGAAACAATCATCGTGGACGGCCACATTGATGTGCCGTATCGGCTGGCCGACGCATGGGATGATGTCTCAGGGCCCACTGAAACCGGTGATTTTGATTATCCGCGCGCCGTTTCCGGCGGGCTCAATGCACCTTTCATGTCGATTTACACACCTGCAAACCTCGACGGCACGCCTGAAGCCAAAGCGCACGCTGACCGCATGATTGATATTGTTGAGCGCATTGCAGCTGAGTCTCCAAACAAATTTGCTATCGCAAAATCAGTTGACGAAGTCGAGACTGCTTTTGGTGAAGGAAAAATTGCACTGCCACTCGGTATGGAAAACGGGTCGCCTCTGCTTGGTGACCTCGCAAACCTTGATCATTTCCATGAGCGCGGCATCCGCTACATCACACTCGCGCACTCGCTCTCCAACAATATTTCAGATTCGTCCTACGATGAAAACAAACAGTGGGGTGGCTTGTCAGACTTTGGGCGTCAGGTCGTTGCCCGGATGAACGAGCTGGGTATCATGGTCGACATTAGCCACGTGTCCGATGAAGCTTTCTGGGATGTCATGGAAATAACAGCGACCCCGGTAATTGCGTCACATTCCTCGGCGCGGCACTTCACGCCCGGTTTTGAGCGCAACATGAATGACGACATGATCAGGGCACTTGCGACTAACGGCAGTGTCATCATGATCAATTATGGCTCGTCCTTTGTAACTGAAGCAGCCAATGGATACCGGGGAAAACGCGCGGAAGCCTATACCGCACACCTTGAAGCACAGGGCATTGAGGATAGCGAAGAGGTGCGTGAGGCCTTTGGTGCAAGCTATGATGAAACCAACCCCTACCCTTTTGCCACACTTGATGACGTGCTCGATCACTTCGACCGCGTTGTCGAACTCGCAGGCATCGATCACGTGGGCATCGGCTCGGACTATGACGGGGTGGGAGACTCGCTTCCCATAGGGCTGAAAGACGTCTCCAGCTACCCGGTGCTTGTAGAGGGATTGCTGAAACGCGGATATTCGGAAGAGGACATCAAGAAAGTGCTCTCCGGCAATGCGCTGCGTGTCTGGCGCACGGTTGAGGCATTTGCCGCCGCTCAGTGAACCCAGTTCCAAAGCTTCAACAAAGCCGCCCAAGGGCGGCTTTTTTTATGCCCTAGTGCCTTTTGCTTTTCGTGACACCAATAAGTGATCACGCAATTCGCTTGTAATTGCGGGCAGGCGCTCTATCGTTTTATGAGGTCTCCGGGGAGAGAGACCAATGAGCTCGAGTAAGTCGGGGAGAGATATGAGCGACAGCAGCAAGCCCGGCGTTTCGGGCAACATGAGCCAAAGCGCCAAATACTACGCGCTCTTCATTCTGACCATAGTCTATGCCTTTAATTTTATCGATCGCCAGATCCTGGTTATCCTTCAGCCGCTGATCAAGGCAGAACTGGACCTCAGCGACACACAGCTCGGGTTGTTGTCAGGCATAGCCTTTGCGTTTTTGTACACAGTTCTCGGTATTCCGATCGCGCGCCTGGCAGACCGCAGCAACCGGCGAAACATCATCTCGATTGCCCTGACTGTCTGGAGTGCGATGACCGTGGTATGCGGATACGCACAAAACTTTGTGCAGTTATTGCTCGCCCGCATGGGTGTCGGGGTCGGAGAAGCGGGTGGCAGTCCGCCTGCTCACTCCATGATCTCCGATATGTTCACAGCTGAAAAGAGAGCAACAGCATTGGCCGTGTATTCCGCAGGCCTGTATCTGGGTGTTGTGGTCGGCTTTTCTCTTGGTGGCTTTTTTGGCGAAATGTTCGGTTGGCGGAAAACTTTTCTGATCGTTGGTGCGCCCGGCGTCTTGCTTGCCGGCATCCTGTTTTTGACCGTGAAGGAGCCGCAGCGCTCAGCAACGCACTCGAAAGAAGATGCGCCGACCTTTCGGGACACCATGCGCCGGCTGGTCAAGCTCAAGTCATTCCCGCTGTTTGCGCTGGGATGCGCGATGTCAGCATTTGTCAGCTACGGCACCAGTAATTTCATGCCAAGCTACATGGTGCGTTACCACAATGTGCCCCTAACCGAAATCGGGTTTCTACTGGCGATTACGGGTGGTGGTGGAGGTATTTTGGGCACGTTTCTCGGTGGATACCTGACCGACCGTGTCGGACGGCATGATCCGCGCTGGTACCTTTGGCTACCGGGTTTGACAGCTGTCACCGCTGTACCGCTCGGCCTCTATGTTTTCAATACAGACAATACATCCATGATGCTGATCGTGTATTTCGTATTTGCGGTATTGGGCACGCTTTATCTGGCACCGTCAATTGCCGTTGCACACCGCCTGGTCGACCCGAGAATGCGGGCAATGACATCCGCAATCCTGTTCTTTATTCTAAACATGATAGGCTTGGGCGCAGGGCCGTTCGTTGTGGGGGCCTTGAGCGACACTATCGGTTCCATGACCGGCAGCGATGGTTTACGCGCAGCGCTTACTATTGGAGCATGCGTTGCCCTGGTAAAAGGATACCTGTTTTGGGCAGCAGGCAAGAAGCTGCCGGCCGATATAGCCGCAACTGAAGGCATGGTAGAACAGAAAGAAGGTTAATCGCTTGGCTGACGAACAGAAGTCCGGCCTCGACATTCACCCTATTGAAAGCGGCCTCATCGGCTTGCTTGTCTTCCTCGCATGCTTGAGAGCAGCCTTGGCAGACAGTGGCGCATTCCTGTCCCTTATGCATGGAGCCACGATCGCAGTGGCCTATATTTTAGTGCGCGGAGCCCTTTCAGCGGCGAACATCTGGTTAGGGCGCATAGTGTTCGGCGCCTTCACTGTTTTGTTGCTGTTCGAGATAGTCATCCAGTTTTTGACGGGCCTACACGTCAATATGTTTGTCCTCAGTCTTCTGGCACAAAACAATAGCAGCCTGCAGATTGGCGTGTCGATGCCGGGTCTCCTGTTGATGGCAACACTGGTTTTTGTGGCCGCAGTCGGTATCAGTGCACGATACTCGTCCATGACACGGCATTTATCCCCACTTAAGGCTGTGGCGATTTTTCTGGTGTTGTTTGGAACAACACAGCTCACTTATGCGTCCGCTTATTTTGCAGGCAGTGCAAAGGTGTTGCAGGTTCGTCGGACCTTGCCGTTTTTTTGGGCGCCTCACCCCTATCAATCCAACAAGCTGCTTGGCATTGTTTTGGGACCGCGGGACAAAAACCCCTTCGCCCTTTCAGACAGGGTATCGCCCGAAACAACACCCGACATGCCGCCACTGTCGGCCGGGCAATTCAACGATATCGATCTTGAGACTGCGCCGAACATTCTGTTAATAGTGGCCGACAGTTTGCGATCAAAGGATTTACAAGAAAACCTCGACCTTGCCCCCAGCCTGAAAAGGGCAAGCGCTGATGGCTTCTTCTCTCTCAACCACTATAGCGTCTCAAACTGCACGCACTTTTCGATGTACACACTATTGACGGGCGAACTTGCCGCCAGTTACGGGACAGCGCGCCGGGCGTCGGGTCCGGTTGGCCTTTATCCAACTCTTCTGCAATTGGGATACCGCATTTCAACCGCCGAATCCTCATCGCTCGACTGGTATGACTTGTCCGATATCATTCTGCCTGCCGAAACAAAGCGCTGGGTTGCCGAAGGTGAAGATGCACTCGAAAACGATTCAGCTGTAACCGCGCAAACAGTCACTGAAATACAGACATGGCCGGCACACAATCAGCCAACCATGCACCTCGCTTTTTATCAGGGTACCCACTACCCCTACAGTGACACACTCAACGTGCCGGGGCGCACAAATGAAGAACGGTATGTCGAAGCAATACGAGAATTTGACAGCAATCTCGGCACGCTGCTGGACACCGCCAGAACCCTGCCCATCACGCGTGAAACGATCATAATCGTCACGTCAGACCACGGTGAAGAATTCTTAAGCGAAGGAAGAGTTGGCCACGCAAGCAGGCTGACTGACGAGCAGGTTCAGGTCCCGTTTCTGCTAATCGGTGCAGAGCCCGCACCTGAAGCGATACGGTCGCACACCGATGTAAGTGATTTCATCTTACAGTCAATCGGCGCCCTGAACGCTGAGCCGGAAAGAGACCGGCCCGTTATACTGGCGAACTGCGATTATGACTTCCCCAATGGATTTGCCCTGCTGCAAGAAGGCGAGCGGTTCGATTTCTATTATGATCAGGGGTACCTGGTACCTGCCGCAGACCATAGCCCTTTAAGCGACCAGCAGAGCACACTGGAAGCGGCAAAACAGCTTTTGAGAATGATCGGCAAGCGCCCTTAAGGGGTGTGGGAATAGTGGCTCTTTGTCAGGGTGCAATGCCGGCGCTTTTCAGCACCATGTCAATAACACTGACTTTGGCTTCCTCAAATTGTTCGTCCGACAGGGGCTGCCCATCATTCATCACATTAATCTGCGCTTCGAAATCCGCATAGTTCTGGGTTGTGGCCCAAATCATATAGAGGAAATAGCGCGTATTCATGGGCTTCAAACGGCCCTCACCAATCCACTTCTGCAGCACAGCCTCCCGACTGATCAGCCAGGGTTTTACGGTGCTTGAAAGATATTCCTGAAGAAATGGTGCCCCGGAAGCCATCTCAATAGCCCACAGTTTAGAACCATTTGGGCGTTCTCGGGCCAAATCCATCTTTGCAGCAACATAACGGCCAATCGCCTTTGCTGGATCGTCTGTCACGTCAAAGGTGTCTGCAGCATGCAGCCATATGGAGCATACGTCTTCAATCACCCGGCGGTAGAGTTCTTCCTTGTTGCCGAAATAATAGTAGACGTTGGGTTTTGGAACATTGGCTCGCTCGGCAATCAGCCCAACGCTCGCGCCCTTGAACCCTTTTTCAGCAAACACACTTTCGGCAGCAGCAAGAATTTTGGCGACATTCTCACGCCTGATACTGGCTTTATGTGCCGCTTCATTATCGGCTGGTCGGTTCATGCCCTGTCCCTCTGTCAGGCATCATGCCTGTATTCCTCATGTGCCACAATTCACCTCGCATCAACAGCCACAAAGTGACGGATACAAGTGCAGTCTTCGAACTATGGCAAAAAAAGACGCCCGGGCAGGACCCGGGCGCCAAATCTTCTCAGGTCAAGTCACCCTAGAACTGGTAACGGATACCGAGGTTGATCCGCCACAGTGTGTCGTCAACATCTACAAAAGAAGTAGGCGCTGTGAATGAGTTGAAGTTGAAGGTATTGTCCGCGTTGATCGTCGCACCAACAAGCGAAATACCTTCTCCAACGTCACCCGACTGGATGAACTGCTGTTTGCCAGCACCACTGTCAACAAAGTTCAGGAAGTTCTCGAAGTCGATGAACAACAGGAACTTGTCATCATCAAAGAAGCCCAAACCAGGCAGCTCTTGCTGGAAGCGCAGATCAAGGTCTGCAGTCCATTGCTGCTCATCAGTTGTCCGCTCAATGATTTCACCAGCAAACTCATCAAGACCGTTGGCATTGACGAAGTTGAAGAAGGCATCAGTATCAAAGCCATCTGCAAAATTCACCAGCGGGTCATTCGGACCAGTTGGAATGTAGAGCAGGCTCCGCGCCTCTGCATCGGAGTCACCAAACGTGTTCCGTGAAGTGTTCGCATCAAACACATACGACAGTGGACGACCAGACCGCGCACGGAAGAAGGCGGTGAAGGTTGTTGCCAGATCTTCAAAGAACTCTTCGCGGTAAGTCACACCGACCGTGATGTTGTGTTTGTTGTTGAACGCCGAAGTACCGAGAGGAACGTTGTTGAAGTTAGACGTTGTCACTTCTTCAAAGTTTGAACCCGCAGTAGACGATGTACCAGCGTTACCAACAACAGCGTCTGAGTAAGCGTACCCAGCGCGGAAGTCGATGGTGCCTGTGTCTGTTACTTCAAATTCCTTCTGGAACTGTGCTGCGATGGAGAACTGATGACCACCACCATTGATGGCATTTGTAAGAACAATGTCCTGAGCGTCACTACCCGGACGGAGGTCCTCAAACGTGTCACCCGGTTCAAAACCGCGAACACATTCTGGCGTAACATTGCTGAAGCCTTCGCGAATACCAACAAACGTTGCGTTACAGCCAGCTTGCGACGGATCAATCTGTTCAAAGATTGGACGCCCATCAGGTGCTGTTCCAACTTGTGTCAGCGAGATGTCTACAAAGTCAGGTGCATTTACCTGATCACTGTAAATCACATCCAGTTTAACCTGCCAGTCATCGAAGAAATCAATCCCGGTGCCGGAGGTAAAGTGAGTTATGCCAATGCTAAAGCGGTTTTGCGTCGGCAGCTTAAAGTCAGGGTCGGTAACCGCAACGGCGGCGCCAAACTCCTGAGCCTGCTGCTGAGCCGCATCAATCGCACATTGTGGGATACCGTTGAAGGTACCGCCAGCCAAGACATTGAGGTCGGCGGCGTCACAGCTTGCTGCTGTACCGATGCCAAGTGCACCACCAAAGTTCTGGAACGAGTTCGCGAACCATACGGTCGGGTCACCACCTGAGAAGGTCGCGAAACCACCAGTAATCGTCGTGTCGCCAAAGCTGTCTTCAGGCAGCTGCCAGCTGAAACCAATACGCGGCTGCAGGGCATCAAGACCGTCAAAGGCCTGCGTATTGTCGAAGCCGTAGCGGGCGTTGAACGACGGGTTGGTCAGCGGCTGGTCGCTGGACTTATAGAAGTCATAGCGCAGGCCGGCTGTCAGCGTAAAGTCGCCGGTTACCTGCCACTCATCCTGTACATAGAGAGTATGGATGTCACGCTGGAAGATCGCCGCAGCATCATTTGGATCGCCTGTAAATGAAGCACCGATCCGGATATCACGGGCAGTACCAGCTTCAAGCGCATCAATGTCGCTGAAGAAGATGTTGCCTGTACCGTTGATGATAAACAGGTTGAACACGTCCAAGCTATCCAGCTCGTAACCGAAAGTGATTTCGTGGTCACCCGTCACATAGCTTGCAGTGGCTTTGATCTGGTCAATTTGAGTATCAAGCTGGTTGGCACTCCGGAAGGTACCCGGGCCGGACGTGAAGTCCTGACCAAAGAACTCGTTACCAAAGCCACCAACGGAAATCCGCGGGATCGGGTTGCCCGTCTGGGCTTCACCACCACCAACAGGGCTCTGGATATCGCCAATGTCGTTACGGGACAAACGAAGCTCTGTGGAGAAGTTCTCTGTCCAGTTCGAGAACAGGCGGAAGGCATATGTATCGGAAACCGAACCACGCTGTTGGAAGTTGTCAGAGAAAGTGAAGTTGCCGCGGCCGGTGTCGATGTCGTCACCAAGGATGCGATCTTCTTCCAGGCGGCTGTATGTAGCTTCAAAACGATGATTATCGTTGATCACCCAGTCAAGGCGACCAAAGTAACGAACGCTTGTGTTTGGAAGCGTACGAACGATGTCACCAGGGTCACGTCCATACTGGTTAATAAGAATGTCGCGGATGCGGTTAACTTCATCGAGGCTGAAGTTACTTGGGTCAGAAAAGCCAGCTTCTGCCGGGCCTTCTTCCTGAATGTCTGACGTGTCAGTTTCTTCGTAGGAGAAGTAGAAGAAGATTTTGTCTTCGATTACCGGACCGCCGAGTTCCGCACCCCAGTTGTAACGATCAAAGCTTGCGCCGCCTGTTTGGTCAACACCATCAATGTCTGAACCGGAGAGGCTGTCGCTGTTGTAGAGGAAGAACGCAGAACCGTGGAACTCGTTTGAGCCAGACTTGGTAACAACGTTCACGTTACAGCCCGTAAACTGACCATATTCAACGTCGACAGGCGAGAACTCAACAGAAGCAGCCGAGATACTGTCGAACGGAATTGGGAACGTGCTACGCGCCAGGTTACCAGACGCGTTCAGACCAAATGGATCCGCCGCGCGAACACCATCAATGGTGAAGGAGTTAATCCGGTTCGAGGAGCCAGCACAGTTGATGCCGGAACCTTCACCACCGTTAGAGCGGCCGATGTTCACACGCGGGTCAATCCGGATGATGTCACGGACCTGACGGCTGATTGAAGGCAGGTTCTGGATCTGCTCAAGGTTAAATGCTGTACCCGGTCCAATCGCAAGATTGGTCACAGAAGCGGCGCTGGCTACCACGACGATTTCTTCGATGTTTGCCTGCGCATCCTGCAACGCGATGTTGAAGCTCGAGGTACCGGACAGACTGGTGAAAACTTCTGTAATCAGAAAGTCTTCATACTGGCCGCCGGTAACACGAATTGTGTACGGTCCACCAACCGTCAGACCGCGAACGCTGAACGCGCCGTTGGCATTGGTTGTGGCTGTTGATGCCGCGCCAGTCCGAGTATCGGTAACAACGACGGTGTAACCCGCTGCGGCGTTGCCTGCCGGTGTCGTAACCGTACCACGAATGGCCGACGTAATTTCCTGTGAGATGGCTGGAACGGACGCTGCCATGGCAGCGAGCGCAACACCACTACACAAAGTAGTCTTAAATAGGCGATTCATTCCCTTAGCTCCGTTAAGATGGTTGCAAACCAGTCACAGGACGTGGCGGTATACCCCCATAATTCACCTCTATAGAGAGGTCGTTTTTTTAAGTTTCACACTAAACCCCAGCCAACACCTCACCAAATCTTGACTAAAAGGTCAAGGGTGGCTGAAAACCCGCATAAACGCTTGCTTGCGGCATCCTTGTAGTGGCGTTTCTTTTCAGTTTTTTGACGAAACTGTCAAGAATCGTTGAAGCGTAAATTGGAATGTTGTGTAAATCAGCAAAACCTGTTGCTAAAATGCGACATCCAGTGTGCGCACCGGACTGCCGTCCGGACCATTCAAATCAAGTTTGACAGCGCGTTTCGACCAATCCACCGAAAGAACGCCATAATTTTCGTGACCAACGAGGTCTCCCACTTGATAGGGGCCGGTTTCTTCCACCCTGTCCTTGCCTGGATTCCAAAGTGTCCAGGGCAAATTAAGCGAGCTCGAGGTAATTTCGCTCAGGACAGTGTTGCCATCCAGTCTGGTTTGGTACAGGCCACCTACATGCCGGTCGCCAGAAAGGATAACCATGTTGTCGGAACCGGTTTGACGGATCAGCTCATAAAGACGCTCTCTTTCGTGGGGCATGGTACGCCAGGCCTCCCATCCATGGCCGTCTGCAATTACCTGTATCGATGAAACAAGAAGCCGGAGAGCGGCGGGTTTTCTGAGTTCCGCCGCCAACCACGCCCACTGTGCGTCACCCAGCATGGTTTTGGTTGGGTCACTGTCAGGCACGTAACGCTCTTTGCCAATGGTGCCTGGTTCATCCGAGTCCTTGAGCGATGAGCGGAACCAGCGTGTGTCCAGCATGATAACCTGCAGCAGTTGGTCCCCTTCGCCGAAATATGCCGAATGGTATACACCCGGCCGCGTCGGCATCGCTTCGTCTTGAGGCATGCCAAGAGTTTCCAGCATGAGTTCTTTTGCGTCGGCCTTGAGGGAAAACTCTACACCGCCATCATTTTTGCCAAAGTCATGGTCATCCCATGTCGCCAGCATCGGTGTTTGTGCGCGAAAAGGTGAAAAATCAGGGTGTCGGCTTAAAAGCCCATAGGCAAACTCAAGCTCGGCCCGCGTGAATTCTTCAACCATTTCTCCCCGATTCCTGTCCGCATACACATTGTCTCCGACAAAGAGGAAGAGGTCAGGCTTTTCTGCGGCAATCACGGACCAGATGGGTTGGGGCAGCTCCTCGTCAGCGCAGGAGCCAAATGCAATCGTTGTCAGAATGCTTGACCTGTCCGGCAGCGGAAAGAGCATGGCTTCGCCCTGCCCGGGCGACTGAATCTCATGCTCAACATCCAAGACCTGATGGGAACAGGCAGACAGGCCCAACATGGCGGCAACGAACAGATGTCTATAATGCATGATCCCGTCCCCTTGTTGGCAGCTCCAAGCAATTAAGCACGGGGAAATTACTGTTTTTTGAATATCTCATTCAAATAGCCGGCAAGGCGCACACCGCCTTTTGACAACTGGCTTTTGATGAGTGGCGTGTACTTGTAAACGTAATCCCATGAAAGAATGCCGGTGCTGTTCGCATAGATGTCGTCGCGCAGCACAAGATCTTCATGCACCCAGTCAATCGGCTTGGCTTGTTGCCACTCTTCTATATGCGCGGGCTTGATTTTGCGCTCCAGGAACCGCGTCCATTCTGTAAAAGAGAGCCGCTGGTGCTGAATGAGATGCTCGTCCCACAACCGGTGAAGGTTGGTCAGTTCTTCCATGAACACAACTTCAACCCAGTTGCCGCCCCGGTCCTCCGGGTGGCCAACATGAAGGGGTTGATGCAAGTCGCCGACAAGATGAACAACAAACCATAGCGCGCGCCGCTTTTCATCGGCACTCGCAGACTCGTCCGTTAAAACACTGGTGAATGTTTCAAGCGCTGTAAGGGCATCGCCCGCAGGGTTTTTTTCACTTTCCTCATAGCTCACGCCGGAAGGGACATTGATGTAGTGATACGGGTTTGCCTCCACCCGCCAGAACTCATCCGGGTTGGATCTCATTTCATCCGGCATGGTTGCAGCTTCTGCCAGAAACTCGTCACCAAGAATTGCGTCAACGGCAGCGCGCGCGTCAGGTGTCAGATATCCATACGCGAGTTCCGCAATCACACGATGTCCCGTCGGGCCGTATGCAGTTGCGGGGGCCGCGGCAAACAAAACTGCCATAATAACAACGGTCAACAAACGCATGGTATTCTCCCCTTATACCAGTTCTAAAAAGATCTAAATCGCACTCTCACCTTCAGCAAGCGGCGCAATTCCAAGGTGCTTGGCGATCGTCTGGCCGATATCTGCAAAACTATTTCGCCTACCACCACTGCCCTTAATGAAGTTTGGCCCATAGGCAACAAACGGCACAAATTCGCGCGTGTGATCGCTGCCGGGCCACGTTGGATCGCAACCATGATCCGCTGTCAGAATAACCAGGTCATCGGGCGCCATCTTTTCGAGAAACTCAGGCAACCTTGTATCGAAATACTCAAGCGCCGCAGCATAACCGGCCACATTGCGGCGATGGCCAAATGATTGATCAAAATCTACAAAATTGACAAAGGTCAGCGAGCCATCCTGTGCATCTTTTTGCATGTCCAGGCTGAGGTCAAACAGCCCGTCGAGGCCGTTTGCCTTCACTTTTTTTGTCAGGCCGCGATGGGCAAAAATATCGGCGATTTTCCCGACGGAAATCACTTCCCGGCCCTCCGCTGTCAACCGGTCCAGCAAGGTTGGTGCGTGCGGTGGTGTTGCTATGTCGCGGCGGTTTCCGGTTCGTTCATATTCGCCGCTTTCACCCAGGAATGGCCGGGCAATAACACGGCCGATATTATAGTCATCCACCAGTTCCCGAGCGACCGCACATACTTCATACAGTCGATCAAGCCCGAAATGCGCCTCGTGGGCCGCAATCTGCATAACGCTGTCAGCCGATGTATAAACAATCGGCTTGCCGGTCGCGACGTGCTCGTCACCAAGCTCTTCAATGATCACGGTCCCGGATGCGGCCTTGTTGCCAAGCACGCCCGGGATACCGGTCCGTTCAACCAGCCTGTCGATCAGCTCTTTGGGAAAGCTTGGATAATCAGGCTGGAAATACCCCCAGTCAAACTCGACGGGCAACCCCGCCATCTCCCAATGACCGGACGGCGTATCCTTGCCCAGCGACCGTTCTGCGCATGCCGCATAAAAGCCAGAGATCTCACCGGTAAATTCAGTTCCGGGGTGCACTTTTCCGGTCGCCAGCTCAGCAGCTTTTCCCAGCCCAAGCGCCACCATATTAGGTATCTTGATTGGGCCCGCTGACGGCCTGTCGTCCGCCACGTTGCCGGCCGCACACCATTCAGCAATATGGCCGAACGTGTCCGAGCCCTCGTCTCCGAAACTGTCAGCGTCCGGCGCGGCACCGATGCCGAAGCTGTCCAAAACCAAAATGAAAGCGCGTGCCATGATCAGCCCTCAACAATTTCTGCGACAACCGGTGCGGTATCAACCGGAGCATCGCTCACTTTTATTGCATTTTTAACGGCGATAGCTGCCGCGTCTGCGGCTGCCTTATCGTGCGCTTTCACCAGCGCAAGCGGCGCACCTTTTTCCACACGGTCACCGACCTGAACAATAGCCGTTAGTCCAACGGCATGATCGATGGATGCTGTTGGATCGGTCCTGCCACCACCAAGCGCGACCACCGCCATGCCAATCGCCCGGGTATCCTGAGCCGTCACATAGCCGCTGGTGTCACTCATAACCTCAACAGATTGGTCCGCGACAGTGACCTGTTTGGTGTAGGAGCGCAGTATATCAGATGGCCCGCCCTGTGCCGCCACCATTTTTTCAAACACGTCTGCGGCTTTGCCGCTGGTCAGGCTTTCTTCGGCAGCCCGGGCTGCCCCATCAACATCCCTGTGTACGCCACTTATCGCCAGCATATGCGCGGCCAACGCCACGGTCACATCATACAGCCGGCGTTCAGCCTCCGCAGGGTTTGTTAGAAACTCAATCGATTCAATAACTTCGACTGCGTTGCCTGCAGTTCGCCCGAGCACCTGGTTCATGTCCGTCAGCAGCGCTCGCGTCGGCGTCCCAGCCGCACTGGCAACGCGCACGATATTTTCAGCAAGCGACTTGGCATCTGCGTAGTCAGCCATAAAAGCGCCGGAGCCAAATTTCACGTCCATCACAAGCGACTTCAAACCCGCCGACAGCTTCTTGGACAAAATCGACGCTGTAATGAGGGGGATGCTCTCGACCGTTGCAGTGACATCACGTACAGCATAAAACCGCTTGTCGGCTGGCGCCAGCTCACCGGTTTGCCCAATGATGGAGCATCCCACATTTTTCACGATATCCGCGAACCGTTCAATGCTCGGGTAGGGATCATATCCCGGGATGCTCTCGAACTTATCGAGTGTGCCACCCGTGTGCCCCAATCCCCGGCCTGAAATCATCGGCACAAGACCACCGCATGCCGCCACGATTGGTGCAAGCATCAAGCTGACCTTGTCACCAACACCTCCCGTGGAATGTTTGTCGACAATGGGTGCATCCCTGTCAAACCCAAGCCCGCCCCAGTCAATCACATCCCCGGAATCGCGCATGGACAACGTAAGTGCAGCCCCCTCTTCAGGCGTCATGCCGTTGAAAAATACAGCCATCGCAAATGCAGATATCTGGCTGTCGGCCACACGCCCATCCGTGATGCCCTCTACAAACAGTGCGATGTCTTCGCTGCTGACTGTTTTTCCGTCTCGTTTCTGGCGAATAATTTCCTGCGGGATCAACTGTTTGCTCATTTGTCCTGCTCCCCGCCTTCGCGCACAGCGTTAACTGTGTCCGGCCCAAAGGAGTGCGGCAACATTTCGGACAGGCTGGACTCCAGGATAACATGACCATCAACATCACAAATGATGATGGGCATATCCTCTGCTCCGACAAATTCCCGCAGCTGCTGGCGACAGCCACCGCACGGCGCGCAAACCTCGGCATTGGGCCCTGAGATGACAACAGCTTCAATCCGGCGGGTACCGGCCATCGCCATATTGCCTATTGCATTTGCCTCGGCACAAAAACCCAGCGGGTAAGCTGCATTTTCCACGTTGCACCCGGCGTAAACTGCACCGTCATCCGCCAACAGGGCAGCACCGACCGCATACCCGGAATAGGGTGAATAGGAATTTCTGCGGGCCGAAACTGCTGCCTTGGTCATGGCAGCAAGCACGGTGTCATCGATCTTTTTCATAGGGGATACCACTTGCTTTGGGAGCTTCCATTTTACCGACGAAGCCCGCCAAAATAATTACTGTTAACACATAGGGCAGCATGATCGTGAACTGCACAGGAATCTCGCCAATGAGTGGCAAACTGACCCCCTGAAGGCGCCCTTGCAGGGCGTCAACGAAGGCGAACAGAAGACAGGCGAGCAGCGTCGGCACAGGCTTCCATTTTCCGAAAATCATCGCCGCAAGAGCAAGAAACCCCTTCCCCGCCGACATGTCCCGGATGAACCCGGCACCAAGCGCCGTTGAGAGCGCGCTGCCTGAAACACCGCACAAAACGCCCGCAATTATCATCGCCTGATACCGCAGAAGCGTGACCGAAATTCCGGCCGTGTCAACGGCTTCCGGGTTTTCACCAACAGCTCTGAGCCGAAGACCAAATCGCGTTTTATAGAGCATCCAGGCCACCAAAGGCACAGCTGCAAAAGCTGCGTAGGTCAGAAGTGAATGCCCGGACAACAAGTCGCTGTACACAGCGCCGAGCAAAGGAACATCCGCCACTAAATCCGCGAATGGCAGGGTAATTTCGGTAAACCGCGCCTCGTTGGGCAGCAAAGGTGTCTGCCCGCCGCGCGAGAACCACGCATTGGCAAGCGTTGGTGCCAAACCCGCAACCATGATGTTTATCGCCATACCCGACACAATCTGGTTACCGCGCTGGCTGATCGAAACATACCCGTGAAGCAAAGCCAGCAGGACAGAAACCAGAATGCCGGACACCAGTCCGGCCCAGGGTGAACCGGTGATTGAGGCGGCGCTTGCTGCACCAAATGCCGCCGCCAGCATTTTGCCTTCAAGCCCGATGTCGACAATGCCGGCCCGTTCGGCACACAGACCAGCAAGTGCCGCCAGAATAAGGGGGGCGGCAATGCGCAGCGTTGAATCAGAGAGCAGCAATATGTCAGTCAGGAACTCCATTACGCGGCCCCCTTGACCCGAAGGCGGGCAAAAAGACCGGCAACGGGGCGGCGCAGCAGATGCGGCATTGCACCGGCAAACAGGATGACGAGACCCTGGATGACGACAATCAGATCGCGCGTGATGTTGGGCATTTCAAAGGCTAGCTCCGCGCCGCCCTGGTAGAGAACACCAAAAAGGATCGCCGCAAGCACAATACCAAGCGGATGGTTGCGCCCCATGAATGCCACGGCAATTCCGACAAACCCGTACCCAAGCGTGAAGTTACCAATGAGCCTGAGTTGTTCACCCAAAAGCTCGTTCAATCCCATCATGCCCGCGAGCGCGCCTGACATCATCAAGGCTATTACGGTAACCCGGGGCACCGATACGCCCGCATAAGCTGCCGCATGCACGTTTTTACCGGCGACACGCATTTCATATCCGAAGCGCGTGCGTGTCAGCATAAACCAGACAGCCAAAGCAGCCAGCAAAGCGATCAGGAAAGAAACATTAAGCGGACTTTGCTCAAAGTTTACACCGAATGCCGCAAGCACTTCGTGGAACTGCATCAAACCAACACCGTCCGGAAAATCGCTGCTTTCCGGCATTTGGCCGCCCGGGCGCTGCAATGGTCCCACAAGCAGATAGGCCAACAGTGCGGAGGCTATAAAATTGAACATGATGGTGGTGATTACGATGTGGCTGCCGCGGTACGCCTGCAGCCAGGCCGGAATAAGCGCCCAGCCAGCCCCGAACACGGCCGCACCAAGGATGGCAATCAGAACCGACAGCAGCGGCGCCGTGTTGCCCAGCCAGAAAACAGCGAGCGTAAGACCAAGACCGCCCAGCATCGCCTGCCCCTCACCGCCGATGTTAAAGTGCCCGGCATGAAAGGCGACAGATACGGCAAGCCCCGTAAAAATGAAGTTGGTGGCGTAATAAAATGTGTATCCAATGGCTTCTTCGTAGCCAAAAGCGCCTTCGATCAACAAGCTGAGGGCAAAAAACGGGTCTTCCCCCAACGACCAAACCACAAAGCCCGAAACCAGCAACGCCACAAGAATATTGAGAAAAGGCATTAAAACGGCTTCCACAGCGCCCGGCATTTTTGTCGGCGCGCTCATGCCCCGCTTCCTTGCCGTTCATCCGACGGCGCGGCACCCGCCATCATGAGACCGAGTGAACACTCATCCGCTTCGTTGATGGGTACAATCCCGGTTATCTCGCCTTCACACATCACCAGAATTCTGTCGCTGATTGCCATCAGCTCATCAAGGTCCGCCGAAACGACAAGCACTGCTTTGCCTGCATTTCTCAGTTCGGTTATCTGATCATGTATTTTTGTAACGGCCCCAATATCGACGCCCCGTGTGGGTTGACCAATAATCAGGGTCTGAGGGTCGCGGGCAATTTCCCTAGCGATAACAAGCTTTTGCTGATTGCCTCCCGAGAAAGACGCAACCGGTAAGGAGGAGTCGCGCGGGCGCACGTCCTGGCTTTCAAAGTATCTGTTGGCTGTTTCGCTTATGGCCCCAAGCTTCAGCAACCCATTTTCACAAAAATCTTTTTCTCTCTGGTAGCCTAATATGGCATTTTCGGTCGCCGTCATGGACGCAACAACGCCAGCCTTCAACCTGTCTTCCGCAACATGCGCCAATCCGGCTCTGCGCAGGGCAATGGGATCCGTCAACTTTTGTGGTGAATTCACGTGTTCACCAGCTAAGTGAACAACTCCCGCACTGACCTGCCTGAGGCCGGCAAGCGCTTCCAATAGTTCGGTTTGGCCATTGCCGGCCACGCCGGCGACACCCAGCACTTCACCATCGTAAAGCTCAAATGAAACATCTTTGAGTGCCTGGTACCCATGGTCGGATTTGGCGGAAATCGCCTCCACCCTCAAACGGGGCGCACCATGATCGACCCCTGCCCGCTCGACAGCACGGTTGATTTTGGCCCCGACCATGGCCTCGGCAAGCGCGTCTGGGGATGTGTCTTTCGTTGTAGTGCGCAAGACCACCTTGCCCGCACGAATGACCGTAACATCGTCCGTGATGGCCATAATTTCATGTAATTTGTGCGTTACAAAAAGCACTGTTTTACCACGGCTTTTGAGCAGCCCGATCAGGTCAAACAGCTGGTCACATTCCTGCGGCGTCAGGACAGCAGTGGGCTCATCGAGAATCAGGATATCCGCGCCCCTGAACAACGCTTTCAGTATCTCCACCCGCTGGCGCTCACCGACAGAGAGTTTGCTGACTTCGGTGTCGAGCGGCAGGTCAAAACCAAACTGTTGCTCAAGGCCAATCAGCTTTGCCTTGGCATCCGACATGGCGTGATCAAGCATCGGCTGCCCTTCGGCACCGAGAATGATGTTTTCCAGCACAGTAAAAGGTTCCACCAGCATGAAATGCTGATGCACCATCGCTATCCCGGCGGCCATTGCGTCTGATGGGCTGTCCAGCTTCAGCTTTTCGCCGTTCACCAGCAAATCACCGCTGTTGGGCTGATAGAAGCCAAACAGCATTTTGAGCAGCGTGGACTTGCCTGCGCCATTTTCGCCGACAATGCCATGCACGGAACCCTGTTCAACAGACAGCGAAATGCGGTCATTGGCCTGCACGGCACCAAACCGCTTGCATAGCTCTCTGGTTTCGATGGCTGGTACGACACCCATGCTGCTTTTTCCCGCCTAGAAGCAACCGTTACTGTTTGTTTGGACTAATGTCCTTCGTTGCCGCCGTCCACATCTGCAACAACGATCTCCCCGGAGATGATCTTAGCTCGTGCGTCCTCAAGCTTTTGACGCATTTCATCAGAAATAAGCGCCGCATTATGCTCATCCATCGCATAGTCAACGCCGCCCTCCGGCAGGCCCAGCACATAATGCCCCGCCTGCCACGTACCGCTTTGCGCTTGCTGCATCGCCCGTTCAACCGCAAGGTCAACGCGCTTCAGCATGCTGGTCAAAACAAACCCGGGCTGCACGTGGTTCTGGTTACTGTCCACACCAATGGCTAGTGCGCCCGAATCTTTCGCCGCGTTAATGACGCCAAGCCCGGAAGGGCCCGCCGCGGAGAAGATAATGTCTACGCCCCGCGCATATTGGGATTTGGCCATTTCTGCCGCTTTAATGGGGTCATTCCAGGCAGACGGTGTTGTGCCAACATAGTTGTCGATAAATTCAACGTCACCGCGCACATGACGCACACCTTGCGCATACCCAACCTGAAAACGACGAATAAGCGGGATATCCATACCGCCTATGAAACCAACCTTGCCGCTTTGGGTTGCCATGCCCGCAATCATGCCGACAAGGAAGGAACCTTCATTTTCCTTGAAGGTTATGGATTGCACGTTCGGCAGGTCAATAACCGCGTCGATGACCGTGAATTTAACATCAGGATAGCGTTCTGCCACATTGCGCAAAGCCACGGAGTATCCGACACCAACCGCCACCACAAGGTCTGCACCCCGGCGCGCGAATCGCTTGAGTGCCTGTTCATACTGGGTTTCGCTATTGGGTTCAAAATCACGAAAATCGATCCCGGTTTCCTGAGCAAAACGCTCGGCTCCCCGAAATGCTGCTTCATTGAAGGATTTGTCAAACTTGCCGCCGATATCATAGAGAAGCACAGGCCTGAAGTTCTGCCCGGAAGCAAGAGATGCAGGCACAACAAACAGCGCCATGAGCGCAAGCATCCTTACGAATAAATATTTCACGAATTTTTGCTCCCTATTGGCGGAAAAATGCCTATGCTCCTTTATGCATCGAACAGGAGGGCGGGCGCAAGGGAACCAGAGCATTTAGAGCAGGTCAACCATTTTTGACATTTTGGTCAGGATTCGGTCGACAGTCCGTTCCAAAATGTCTATCTAAGGCCAGCATCATCTCAGGTTCAGGGCATCTCAAGGGGGAATGTTTGAATGACGACTTCGGTTACCGTTGTTGACCATCCGCTGGTTCAGCACAAGTTGACACTTTTGAGGCGCAAGGAAGCAAGCACCGCCGAGTTCAGAAAGCTCTTGCGGGAAATAGGCCTGTTTCTGGGTTACGAGGCCCTGCGGGACCTGCCGATCGGAAAAATCCAGATTGAAACCCCCGTGTGCCCAACGGAAGCACCTGTGCTTGCCGGCAAAAAACTGACATTCATTTCCGTGCTTCGTGCCGGTGACGGACTGCTGGGCCCCATGCTGGAGCTGGTACCCTCAGCGCGCGTTGGCCAGATTGGCCTCGCTCGGGACGAAGAAACGCTGCAGCCAACCAAGTATTTTTTCAAGGTACCGAAAGATATTTCGAATCGCCTGAATGTGGTCCTCGATCCAATGTTGGCCACCGGCCATTCTGCTGTGCGGGCGGTCCAGGAAATGAAGGACGCAGGCGCAACCGACCTTCGCTTCGTTTGCCTGCTCGCAGCGCCGGAAGGTATAGAAACATTTACCAAAGCACACCCCGATGTGCCTGTGGTAACCGCATCAATTGATGATCATCTGAATGACAAAGCCTATATCGTGCCGGGACTTGGGGATGCCGGCGACAGACTGTTTGGAACCAAGGGGGCCTAATAATAATGAGCGTTGCTAAAAAATATGTCACTGCCCAGGAGTTGCTGGACGATTCGTTCGCGCTGGGTGTCAAGATTCTCCAGAGCGGTTTTCGCCCGAAATTCATCGTTGGCGTTTGGCGCGGCGGCACCCCGACAGGCATCGCCGTGCAGGAAATTCTCGACTATTACGGCGTTGACACAGACCATATCGCCATCCGGACCTCCAGCTACATCGGCATGCAGCAGCAGAAGGAAGTGAAGGTTCACGGGCTCGAGTATATCGTGAACAACATTAACGCCGAAGACAGCCTGCTGATCGTTGACGATGTGTTCGATAGTGGCCGCTCCATTGCAGCAACCATCGATCACCTGAAGGCAAAATGCCGCCGCAATACGCCGGATGTGATCAAGATTGCCACGGTTTACTTCAAGCCGACCCGCAATGTGACCAATCTGGAGCCTGATTTCTATTGCCATGAAACCGATGACTGGCTTGTGTTCCCGCACGAGCTCTCGGACATGTCTCTCGAAGAAATCAAGGAACACAAAGGGCTCGATCTGCCCGAGATCGAGATATAGAAATTACAAGGAGAAGCCATCATGAGCTTTGAACAGGTTCAGGAATGCGCAAATTACATCCGCGAACGCTTCGAGGACGAGATGCCAAAAATGGCGTTGGTGCTTGGCAGTGGACTCAACAGCATGGCGGATGCGATTGAGGATTCAACGGTCTTCTCCTATCTCGACCTGCCCCATTTCCCAGAGCCCACGGTCGAAGGGCATGCAGGGCACATGCATATTGGCAAGCTTGAAGGCAAGCCGGTCATCTGCATGCAGGGCCGTGCCCACGCCTATGAAGGCCACGCCCCTGAAAAACTTGCTTTTTCAACGCGTGTTTTGTGGGCGCTGGGTGTCGAAATCCTGGTGCTCACCAACGCGGCTGGCAGCCTGATGGAAAAAGCCGGCCCCGGCAGCCTTGTCGCCATCACAGACCACATCAATTTCTCTGGCATCAACCCGCTTGTCGGCATCAATGATGACCGGTTCGGCCCGCGTTTCCCTGACGTAACGTCGGCTTGGGACAAAAACCTGACAAGCACTCTGAAAGACTGTGCAAAAGGTCTCGGGATCGACCTGCACGAAGGCACCTACCTGATGGCCAAGGGCCCCAACTTCGAGACCCCGGCCGAAATCCAGGCGTTTCGGGTGATGGGAGCAGATGCTGTTGGCATGTCCACAGTACCGGAGTGCCTGACGGCGCGCCATGTCGGCATGCGGGTCTGTGGCATCAGTTCGATCACCAACTATGCTGCGGGCATGACGGGTGAAGAACTCACGCATGATGAAACCATGGAGTTTGGCGCGATTGCAGCGGTCAATCTGGAAAAGCTCCTGCGGGCCTTCATCGGACAAGCAGCCTAGTAAAACCCGGCCAAATCGACTCTTTCTGTTGTTTCAGGTAAGCTTTTACCCTCACGACACCAGAGGAGCACACCATGACGTTTCACACCAAAGTGCTGGGCTTCGGCCTCGCCCTGTTGCTCGCCTTTGCGCCTGCATCTGCGCAATCCAGTGAAGATACGGCCGCTATTGAGGCGGCTGCCATGGACTATATCCTTGGCTTTTATCAGGGCAACCCTGACCGCCTGGAGCGCGCTTTATCGCCGGAGCTCAAAAAACTGGGATGGGGGCGCCGCGCCGCCGAAGGCCCCTATCAGGGTCCCTGGTATATGACCAAGGAAAGCGCCAAAGACTTTGCCCCGGGTTACGCAGAAGGAGAGCAATTACCTGCGGACGCCTATCGGAAGGTCGAAATTCTGGATCAGCTCGACAAGATTGCGAGCGTCCGAATCGAGGCCGTATGGGGCATCGACTATATGCATATGGCGAAAATCGACGGCGACTGGAAAATCTACAATGTCATCTGGCAGACCTGGCCCGACGGCAAGGAACGCAAATAGACTTATTCCCGGTAAGGCGAAAGGTGGCTAATAGCTTTTGCCGCCTTCGTTGGCATCACCGTACGGCACCCAGATGTTCTTCACTTCAGACGCACGTTCCATCATGGTCCGGGCAGCAAACTGCTGGTTGCTCGTAAAATCATACGCCATGCCATAGTTCAGCCACGTGCGTTTCATGTTTTCGGCTGCTTCACGCTCGACAGTCGCACAGCCGTCACGGTCTCCAAAATACCACAGTGCATCAACGCCGTAATGCTTTGCCATTGGCACAGCCATCGCGTCCCGTTCGCCCGTCACGATGTTCACAACACCTGCCGGCACGTCCGAGGTTTCGAGAATCTGGTAAAAGTCAGTTGCGAGCAGTGGATAGCGCTCAGACGGGATAACAACGGTGGTATTGCCCGCAGCAATAGCGAAAGCCGTGAGCGTCACAAACGCCAAAAGCGGTGCTTCGTCTGGGCAAACAATACCCAGCGTGCCAATCGGCTCGTTCATCGCCAGCGCCACGCCGCGGATGGGCGGACTGTGCACCAGCCCGTCATGCTTGTCGGCGATAGCAGCAGCCGCGAACAACCGTTCGATGGAAAGCTCCACCTCGCGCACAGCGGCTTTTGCGCTCGCCCCTGTCAGCTCGCTCAACCGTTTTTCAAACTCAGCCGCCCGGTAGCCAAGGTTTTCGGCGACATAATAGAGAATTTGCGCTTTCAGATGCCCCGCGGATTTCGCCCAGCCACTGGTTTTGCCAGCGGCTTCAACTGCGTTTCGGATGTCCTTGTAGTTGCCTGCACCCACAAGGCCTGCAAACGCCCCTTTGCTGGTGGCAATGGTGGTGGAGTCACCGCCATCAGGGCGCGCCTGCTTGCCGCCGATATACATTTTGGCGGTCTGGTCCACGCCCGGCAGGCCGCCAGCTTTTGGCGGCTTGACGTCCGCTGGTGCTGTCATGGCTGCCCACGGCTTCAGCGTTTTTTCAAACTTCGGCTTCAGGTATGCAAGCATGCCCTCGCGCCCGCCTTCGCGGCCAAAACCACTTTCACGGTAGCCGCCAAACCCGACGGCTGCGTCAAACATGTTGGTGCCATTGATCCAGATGATGCCTGCTTTCAGCGCCGGAGCCACCTCAAGCGCACGGCTGATGCTCTCGCTCCAAATGCTGCCCGCAAGCCCGTAGCGCGTGTTGTTGGCAAGGCCAACAGCTTCATTTTGCGTGCGGAAGGTGATCGCGGTCAGAACCGGGCCAAAAACTTCTTCTTTGAAGAGTGTGTTATCCGTGCTGACGTTTGTCACCAGCGTCGGCGGGAAAAAGGACCCTTTGTCCGGCATCGGGCAGTTGGCCTGGAAAATCTCGGCGCCTTCATCCGCACCCTGTTTCACCAGCGCTTCGATACGCTCCTGCTGCACCTTGTCCACCACAGCGCCGATATCAATGCATTTGTCGAGGCTGTCGCCGATCCGTAAATTTCCCATTCGGGTTTTCAATTTGGCAAAAAACTTGTCTGCAATGCCTTCCTGCACCAGCAGCCGCGACCCGGCGCAGCACACCTCTCCCTGATTGAACCAGATGGCATCGACAATGCCTTCAACGGCTCCGTCCAGATCTGCGTCTTCAAACACGATGAAGGGCGATTTGCCGCCCAGCTCCAGCGTCAGCTTTTTGCCGGTGCCCGCCAGTGTGCGCCTGATCAGCTTGCCCACACCTGTGGAGCCCGTGAAGGCAACTTTATCGACATCGGCTTCAACGACCATCGCGCCGACATCGCCCGCACCAGTCACAATATTGACCACGCCTTTGGGCAGTCCCGCTTCCATACACAGCTCAGCAAACATCAAGGCAGTCAGCGACGTAAATTCAGCCGGCTTCATTACGACGGTATTGCCCGCCGCAAGCGCCGGGGCAATTTTCCATGCCATCATCAAAAGCGGGAAGTTCCAGGGAATGACCTGCCCGGCGACGCCAACGGCTTCGTGATCGGGGAAATCATCCTCGAGGAGCTGCGCCCAACCTGCGTGGTGATAAAAATGGCGCGCCACGAGCGGGATATCCAGATCCCGGCTTTCGCGGATCGGCTTGCCGTTATCCAGCGACTCCAGCACAGACAGCACACGGGAGTGTTTTTGCACCAGCCGAGCCAATGCGTATAGATAGCGGGCCCGTGCATGTCCGCCCATTTTCGCCCAACCACCCTGAGCTGTGCGCGCCGCAGCAACCGCTGCATCCACATCTTCCTGACGAGCAGCCGTGATTGACGCCAGTTTTTCGCCCGTTGAAGGTGAATAGGTGTCAAACGTTTTGGCGTCGTCAGGTTGCGCCCAGCCACCATTAATGAACAGGCCAAACCGGTGATCGTGGGAGGCCAGCCATTCGTCGGCTTTCGCGCGACTTTCCAGGGCAGGTCCGTAATCCATTGATTCGAATTTTTCACTCACGCTCATCTCTGCCCCCTAGCCCATCGGATGCCGGTAACCGACCGAATAAGCTCCAGTCGCATGATACTCTAATTGACGCTCGAGGTCACCGAGCAGACTGGATGCACCAAACCGGAACAGCTCCGGCTCCATCCAGTCGCGCCCAAGCTCTTCTTTCATCAGAGCAAGATAAAGCACCGCTTCCTTGGCACTCTTGATGCCGCCAGCCGGCTTGTAGCCCACTTTTTGGCCGGTGTTTTCATAAAACTCACGAATTTGCCGGATCATCACCAGGGATACCGGAAGGGTCGCGTTGACGCCTTCCATACCTGTGGAGGTCTTGATGAAATCCGACCCCGCCATCATAGCTACCATCGAAGCTTTGCCCACCTGTGTGAGATTGCCGTGTTCGCCGGTCGCCAGAATTGATTTCATCAAAGCCGGTCCGCAGGCATCCTTGAACGCCCTGACTTCGTCATACAGAGCCTGCCAGTTGCCTGTCAGCACATGTGCCCGTGTGACAACAATATCGATCTCGCGTGCGCCTGCGGCGACTGATCGTTTGATTTCTTCCAGGCGTGTCTCCATGGGCGCAAGACCGGCGGGAAAGCCGGTAGACACTGCAGCAACAGGAACACCAGAGCCTTCGAGCGCCGCAACCGCCTCTTCAACCATTTCGTGATACACGCACACGGCTCCGGTGGTCAGCCGCGTATCGCTCATGCCAAAAGCTTCCAGAATGTCATCGCGCACCGGATGGCGAGCCTTGCCACACAGGCGGCGTACACGCCCCGGCGTGTCGTCGCCAGCAAGAGTGGTCAGGTCGATGCAGCTTATAGCCTTCAACATAAAGGCGACCTGGCTGTCTTTTTTGACAGCCCGGCGGCCGCCGAGCGACCCTGTGCGTCGTTCAACTGCACTTTTATTGACCCGGATGCCTTCAAGCCAGTCGGCATGAAAGACGGTGCCTTGGTTTGCCAGCGTTTCAGTCACGTATTCCGTCCCATTATCAACGTTCTGGCTGCTTAAACCTCAATACTGACCAATTGGTCAAGATTTGTTTGCATCACCAGCGCCGTTTTTCGTCAGACTGAAGCCGAAAAGCATCAGCCCTGCAATCAGATATCCCGCAGCGAGGCGGTGTGGCAGCACTTCCAGTCCACCAAGGTCCCCAATGGACCACGGCAAATACATGCCGCCCGTAGGTGCCACCGAATGGATGATACCCACCTCGGTACACAAAGCGGCGACCAGCGCAGCCCCCGCCGCCCTGATAAGCTTGCGGTCGATGATCCAGACAATCATCGCACCCCACAGGATGCTTGTGAGAATGTAGCCCTTTGACATCGCTCCCATCAAATTATAGCCCGCCAGCCATTCACTACCAAGTGACTGCTGGACCGTTTCTCCGAGCCTGCCATAGAGGTCGGACAGTTTTGTGAAGGTGTAATTGAGAATTCCGGGGACCACCGCAAACAGAAGTGCCGGCGCATGCCGCACATCGCCGCCAGTGAAAGCAAGTCGCATGATATCGCAGGCAACCACCACCAGAATGGGCTTCAGAACCGCCGCAGGAATCATTTGAGACGCCAGCGCGATGACACCGAGAAAACCACCAATCGTGATGACGCTGACGGCACCAATCGCATAGTTGGTGCGCGCGCCCATACGCTTGTATGTGGCGTGACCGAAATACGGGGTGGTTTGCACAACACCGCCAAACAGGGCGCTAACGGCTGTGGCAACTGAGTCGATTTTGACAACCTTGCTGGCGTCATAGTCATCACCGATCACGCGCGCGCCCGCCACCACATTCACACTGCTTGCCGCAATCAAAAGCGCAAACGGCAATATGATACCCAGGTAATTTGTCACATCCCCGAAAACTGCGGTGAGCCCGGCAAAGCTGGGGGTCGGAACGGCAGACACAAGCTCCGGCGCCTGACGCACCACATAGCTTTCACCGACACCTGCAAACGCCAGAATATAATATAAGATCGTGCCGCCCAATATAGCGATCACCGCACCTGGCATGTTGAAGGGTAGTTTATGACCTGCGATCAGCGCGTAGGCCATAATTATAAGGGAGACAATGCCCACTTCCGGCAGTTCGAAAACGCCGTAGATCGCTTCTGCGCCCAACCAGACGGTGGCAATCGCCGCCATTGCGCCAATGAGTGCCATTTGCGGCAGTTCAATTTGCATCGCACGCGCAAAAAACGACAAGCCCATCTTTATGACGGCCATCCACAGGGTGCTGGCCATGCCGATGACCCAGGCCTTTTCTGCAGCGGCCATTGTACCCATGGCTTCAACGTTGGCCGCATAAACCGGGCCCAAAATAAAGAAGCACATGCCGAATACTGTGGGCAGATCAATGCCAAGCGGTATGGACGTGATCGCTTCGTTTCCTGTTTCCCGCGCAGTTTTTTTGGCAAACCAGATGAAAATGGTGTTCCCGAACAGGATCCCCGCAATGGCACCCGGGATGATACGGCCAAACACAATCTCTACTGGAAAGTTAAATGCACCAAGCAGAATGCCCGCAAGCACGAACATGTTGACGACAACATCCAGAAAAAAGGCAAAGCCCGCGTTTATATCAGCTGACGTTTGAGACGTGGGTGCAACATCAGCAAAAGCGCTGGCACCGTTTTGATCTGACATTATGTTCTCCCCCACCCGTTTTACGGGTTTGTAATTTCCACCCTACGGGCATGCCCCCAATATCGATAAATTGCAAATCAATTGAAAGAATTGACCCTGCGCTCAGGAATTTTCAGGTCGGCTTCAAATTCCCTCAGCCGCTCTTCCAGTTTCCATTGCAAACGCGCTTTGTCGCTTTCATCAAGAAGCTGCTGACAGGCCGCACCAGGCGCTGTCATCGTTTTCAGGTCGGACACGCAAGCTTCTGATCGCCAAACGCTTTCGCCATCCAGAAAACTGTAACTAAGGGAATTGCGCGATGCCTGCCTGATTTCGAAATACGGCACCCGGTATGTGCCAGCGAGCCGCAAATACTCATGGGTCAAATCTATGCGCGACACGCCCTCATCATCTGTACTGATGGTGTAGGGCACGTCCATATCGCGGTACAGCAACAACGGATGGTCATTGCCGACCACGCCCAAAATTGTCTCGTTACTGGTAAGGTTGATTTCAACAAGAATGTCATCTTCTACCATCTTCTCAAGCAGCTGCTGATGGTTGTCTTCGTAAGCAATAGCGACACCGTGACCAATTCGTTTTGCGTGGCCAATCTCAATGGCTTCCCGGATATGGAAACGCAGTTGCTTGGGCCGGACGAGGCCGAGCGCCAGTTCACCCGCATGCAGACTGACATTTTGAGGGCCGCGGTTTTTGTAGAGATGATCAAGCATGCGCATGTGCAGCGTATAATCGCGCAGCGCAATGAACCCGTCTTCCGGCGCAACAAGATTGAGGCCGACAACATCCGGGGCGTTTTCCATCACTGACCAGCCGAGGATCATCTGGGCGTAGACAACCGCCGGGTCGAACGCGCGAACAACCTGGTGCAGGAAACGAATTTCAACGTCGCATCCGGCCATTGGCTGATCGCCGCCGCAGGCAAGAAGATCACGCTTGCGGCCCTCTGCTTGAGCCAGTTGTTGCCGGACGTAGCCGGTCAGCTCAGCCAGCTGATCGCCAAACGGGCTGGCCAACAGCGCCTGATAGTCAGCAGCCGGGTCACCCGTCATCTGCACATCGGCGACCAACGGAAAAAGCTGTGGCAGAACAATGGTTTCCATCAACTCCAGATACAGGATATTCTGCTTGCCCGCCCGTTGCGCCACTGCCGCCAGCTGATCGCCGAGCCGCTCGGGTTTGGCGGCAATTTTTGCAAATGTACCAAAAAACTGGTTGTGGCCAGACCAGCCGTTTGTCGGCACATAACTGCGGGTGCTGAGGGCGTTAATGAGCTCAAGCCGATAGGGTTCAAAACTCTGTGCCTCTGCGGCGTCGATCCAGCCACTGTCGGCGCAGGTCTCTGTTTCCTTAAACCGCAGCTCGGGCACCTGCATATCGGCACACAAACCGTCTTCAACCGCCCATTCAAGCCAGGTCTCCGCGTAAATGGCACCGCGCAGATGGGTGTGGATATCGCCGCCTTTCGGCAAGGCCTCAAAGGCCTGTCGCCCGCGTCCGTTATCCAGGTGCCAATAGATTGCATCACCAGCAACGCGAGCGAGCCGATCCGTATTCTGCGCTGTAGCCGCTGGCACCAGCAACCCGGACAAAAACACAAGCAATCCTGCCCAAAAATGCATGGGAACCTCCCTGAAATTTCTTCTCGTCATGCTTGCCAACCCGGCCTGACTTTTCTAGGGTCCGCGTCGGCGCGCTGGCACGAAGACCGCTAGTCCTCTTCCAGCGAAGCCTACCCGAGCAGGCACAAAAAGAACATAGGGCAAATCACGCATGGCCAAGCTGTATTTTTACTATTCCGCGATGAATGCGGGCAAGTCGACAACCTTGCTGCAGTCCAGTTTCAACTATGAAGAACGGGGTATGAAAACCATGCTGTTCACCGCCGCGATCGATGACCGCTATGAAACCGGCAGCATTTCATCACGGCTGGGCATTAAAAATGACGCGCATTTGTTCGAAAAAGGCGAAAGCCTGCGCGAAAAAGTGGAAAAAGAGCTCGAAAAAAGGAAGGTCGACTGCATCCTGATCGATGAAGCGCAGTTTTTGACGCGCGACCATGTTTTTGAACTGGCATCAGTTGCGGACGAATTATCGATCCCGGTACTTTGTTACGGCCTCAGAACGGATTTTCAGGCAAACCTGTTCGAAGGCAGTCAGTGGCTTCTGGCAATTGCTGATGAAATCCAGGAGCTGAAAACCATTTGCCGCTGCGGCAGCAAGGCAACCATGAACCTGCGTATTGATGAAGACGGCAACGCGGTCAAGGTTGGTGCCTCCATCGAGATCGGCGGCAACGACCGCTACATCGCCTTGTGCCGCAAACACTTCATGGAAAAACTCCGGGCGGCCGGTTGAGCATCACGCTACGCTGCGTTTTTTGCGCCGCGGCCAAAACCTGAAGTATAACAATACGATACCCGTGATCACGAACAGGGTTGATGTGATGGTTGTGATGATAAGAAGCGGGTTATTGAAGTCCTCGCGTTCGTCATAGTCCATGATGTGCAGCATCCAGAAAAAGTCGAACACACGCCAATAGTCGTTGCGGCGCGCCAACACCCGGCCTGTGTCGGGCGACACGTAAAGGCGTGTGCCGTCCGGGTCATCAAGCGTCACTTGCCACACGGGCAGTATGCGGCGAAAATCTCCCGGTTCTTCCGTGAGCCACTCGGTGGCGACCACCGTGACATTGGCATCCACATCCGCCACCCGGTATGAAAAGTCCTCCAGCGCAACTTTTGCGGCCAGCTCCATGTCGATCGGCGACAGGAGGGCCGCGGTTTGGGCATGATAAATCAAGGTTTTTCCTGCCAAGTCAGTGACCTGCAACACCGGAATGCCGGCAACCTTACGCGCGGTGATGGAGCGTACGCCCTTGAGCGCCTGCCTGTTGCCCAGCAAGGCGACCTGCTCCAAGGTGGCAGATGCCGGGGCCTGCTCCGCCATGCTGCGTTCGCCGCGCACCAGATCAAGCGGCAGCACAGTCATCACCAACCCGCCAACAAACCAGAACACAATCTGGATACCGACCAGAAGTCCCATCCAGTTGTGCAGCGTGAGCGCAACCCGCCTGACCTTCATTCCACTCATGATTTCATCTCCACTGACCGGCAGCAGCCCTATCACAAAAACAATGCTCCTGTGAGTGCAATGTTTTGTCGCAGTGTCCGTTAAACTTGTTCATTACGTTTGTCGATTGGGCCGGATTTCGGACCTTAGTCACGTTTCCTGAGCCGATCGCAGTCTTGCCATGAATTCTGATAGAATAATGCAGCTTCAGCGTCTGCAAGACATCCAAGGCTACGGTCGCCAACTCAACCGGTACCGCACCAGCAATCCATTGTGGTCGGAAAGCGTACGCCGGCCCTTGATCTTGGGCGCATCAGGCCGTTCTTCGTCATACAGGATATCAACCAAGATCGGCTCAATCTCAACCTGTGTTCCCGAGCGAGATGCCTGCCAGTCTTGCGTGTCGAGCCAAGGCTCATCACTTTCAATGGCCATTCGAACATCACAGTCGTCAGGCGCCACAACGACGCAATAGTGCCGCACGAGGATGATGTCATCGAGTTGCCCGCGATCACTGGCCGCATAATCGAAACGTTCACGGGCCTGCTTCATGTTAAAATCGCCACCGAAGATCAATGGTTCGTCTGTATTAACCCCGGCATTCATGGCTTCGTTGATGTGATCAAGCTGCAGCTGGTGTGCCATCAGCGACCGTTCCTTCGACACGCCGGTCGCGCTGGGGCCAGCATTCATATGGACGGTGAACATCTGCAGATAGCCTGGCATGCCGGGCACGTCTATCCCAACAGCAAGCGTGCCCTTGTTGGCACCACAATCGAAGCCCGCGCATTCTTTGCGAAAGAAGGGCTGGGTGGATTTGCCGAGGATCGGCCAGTCACTCAGGATGTAAAGCCCTGAGTCCATGATCTTGCCAATCCGCTCTCCCTTCCAGAAACTGCGACCTTTCTTGAATTCTTCGGGTGCCCTATCCGAATAGTCTGGCATTTTGTCGCCGACGAGCGGGCCACGCACCCAATTCGGATAACCTGAACGCCTCACCAGATGCTTCACAGACGACCTGAATGCCTCCTGCAACATGACGATGTCAGGCTGTTCACCGCGTGCGCGCATGGCGGCGAGCTCATCGCCAATCAGTTTGGTGGCTTTGGCGCGGTTACTGCGGATCGGCCAGGGCAGCGCTGCGATATTGTAGATCAGAACATCTATTTCCAGACTATGCTCACCGCTTGCTGGATCAACCACAATTTCCGGCGAGGACAAGCTCGCGGATTGCGGCACTGGAGCCTCCGAAATACGGGTTGCGCAGGCTGCAGTCAGTGCCATCAGCGACATTGAAAGCACGGAGCGAATCAACGAGTTTTCGACAATTCTAAAGTTCATGGTGGAAGTCTAAAATGCAAAAGTACGCGTCATGAAAGCGCCAACCGTGATTTGATTGGCCGAACCAAACGTATCAACGAGCGGGCTGTCTTTAATATCGCCAATCAAGCGTGAATAGCGCCCATAGGCATTGATGGCCCATTTATCAGAAAGCTCCCAACGAGCGCCGATATCTGCCCTGACATCCTGAAAAGAGTTGCCCGGCCGAAACTCAGGCAGACCAGAGGCAAGTGACTGCTCTTCCGTAATTCCAAAAAACTGCTGGGCCCGCTTGTTATCAGCCCAACTGCCTGTGACCCCAAACACCAGTGAGAAGTTGTCGCGCTGGTGCAAAACAGTGTTCACCGACAATTCAATGGCGGCCCCATTATCATTTTGGATCAGGTCGTTGAAAACTCGCAGCCGCGCAGAAAAGCGCTTGGCGACCAATACTTTTGCATAAAGACCCAAATCAATACTGGCGTCGATATCGCCAAGCCCCCGCAACACAGGGTTTTCATTCTCGTTGCGCCAGGGCGTAAAATGAGCAACCGGTCCAAACTGAAAGTTACTAAGGCCTAACAAATTGAATGAAAATCCATCATTTTCGAGAGTCAAATAATCGTCAAACCTGATGTACAGCGCTGCCTTGGGGCGGAATTCATAGTCATCGGAACCATAATAATCCGGCCCGAAACTTGGCCCTAATCCAACAGTCACCTGGGAAACATCCGGCAAGATCAGATCACTGAATGCCTGCAGGCCAGAATATATGTTGCTGTCCGATTGAGCAGAAGCTGACCCAGAAAGCGGGGTAGCTGCAACTGCCGCGGCAAAAATACGGCCCGCAAAAGCCCCAAAACTCTTCATAAACATCTACTCTTAAAATCCATCTACGGCACCGTCAAACCGGACGGTGTCTATCAAGTAGTGTCGGCAACTCTATGCTGTTTCACGTAATTGGCAAAGTCGAAAATCGGCATGGGCTTGGCGTGCAGATACCCTTGTGAAAAACTGACGCCGTGTGCTCTAAGGGCATCAAGTTGCACTTGCAATTCCACTCCCTCTGCGACCGTCTCAAGGCCCAGGGTCCGGGCCATTTCTGTTATGTTTTTGACTAAACGACTTCTGAGGGCGTTAGTTTCCATGCCGCGCACAAAGCTTTGATCAATCTTGAGATAATCTACATTAAGTTTCTCCAGGTGCTGAAAATTTGAGTACCCAGTCCCAAAATCATCTATAGCCAGCCTAATCGACTTACTACGAAGCTGTTTAATGCTGTTTACAACTTCATCAACGCTCTCAGCTTCATGCTCAGTTATTTCTACTGTGACCGATTGGCTAGACCGACCAGCCAAAACTCCGGTCAAAATTTGATCCACATGCCCAGACGCGATGTCATCAGGAAACGTATTTACAGCGACTCTGATGCGCCCAAACAATCCGACGGCGATCAATTCATTAACGGCCTTTTTGATAACAATTTCCGTCAGCAGCCGTGTCTGTCGATTTTTTTCTATCTCCTTGATGAAAATGTCCGGACGTATCTGTTGGTTGTGTTCGTCACGCCAGCGGCACAAAACTTCACAACCTTCCAGGTGCCCGTTGTCTAATCTGAAAATGGGCTGGTAAACGCAATCAATCGTGCGATAGTTGAGGCTACGTTTTAATTGTCGACCAATTTCCATATAACGCTTGTGTAGCAGCCAACTGAATCCCCCAACCAAACCCGCAATAAGCGTGGTGAAGAACAGAACGGCAATAACCGCTCCTTTGCGATACGATAGATACGTGGGAATGTGGACGGCGACCAATCCGCAGCTGCCGGCACCATAGCAAAATTGTTCAACCCACCTGTCGTCTGTTATGCGCCAATGCGGACCGTTTTTTTGAAAGGGTGCCATTGGCTGGACATTCAGGGGCTTTAGGACGGACTGGATGCCTTTTTCCGTCAGCGTATAAACACCCGTTTCCAACCAGGGCATTCTCGTTGCTTCTACCGCCAGCGGGCGGATGAAAGCCTGAAATCTGTCGATTTTGACCTGCATTCCCTCAACTTGCCCGCCAAGAGCCAAAACTGGTGCCGACAGGACAAACTCAACGTCAGATAAATCGCTCTTCACCGGGTCTGGTGGCTGGAAAACGGGCTCAGAAACAAAACCCATCGTGGTTGTGCAAAGAAGTTTATCTCCTTGAACATATGAGAATTCATGAAGTCGTCGGGCGCTGAGTTCAGCTAGCCGCATGGCATTGAGCATCTCTTCGTTACATAGACTCTGGCCAGGAAATTCTTTGTTCAGTTCCCTGATCAGTTTGAAATCTTCCTGAATTTCAGCATCTACGCCCAGCATATTTTCGAAGGCAGGCCTAGAGTATGCCTGCCAAGTGTTTATCAACCCCCAAAAGGTGATAAACGTTAGCAACATCAAGGTGGAGCATACTGTGACAAGCAGCCAGAATATGCGGTATCTTAGAATTTTGGCCAGCGTCGTTCCCCGCAATGAGCGTAATCCTGACAGCGCGCCAACTCATTTATGGCTAATGTCAGCACATAACGCAGCAGATGCGCGCAGTTCCTTGCCCTCTTAAGACGAGATGATAAACGTATAAAGTGTATGTGCCAACGCCAAAATAGTATGTATTGATCCGGTTAAATCGACGCCGATATTCGATAGGTCGGATCTTCGGTTGTATGGTATGCATGCGTTGGGCATTATTCCGGCTTGGCACTCAGTATGCTATTGTTGGGATTTTAAAGTAGTGTCCGCAAGCATCTGCGGAAAGGGGAAACCATGCGTACACTTCAACTTTTCATTGTATTGATTACGAGTAGTTTGTTTATAGCCAGTTGCAGCTCATCGGGCCGGATCGTCATCGATCAGGATCCTGCGCAGGATTTCAGCAGTTACCGGACGTTTGGCTGGATAGAGCCAAAGCCAATGACAGCAATTGGCGACAGGATCGTAAGCCCACTGACCGAAAACCGGATCATGCAGGCTATTCAGGCGAACCTAACCACGAAGGGATATCGCTTCGTTCAGGATGTATCGTCGGCTGACTTTGCGGTCAGTTTTACCGTTGGGGCGAGAGACAGAACGCAAACCCGGACAGTACCGGGCAGAACAACTGTCATGTTCGACCCATGGGGATACCGCGACAGCTGGCGCTGGGGACGCGGCTACTATGATTTCTATTTCCAGGAACCGGTTACGACAACCACATCCTACACCGAAGGCACGCTCGCTATCGACCTGTTTGATGTCGCACGCAAAAGCCCGGTCTGGCACGGCGCAGGCGAAAAAAGACTGACGAGAAAGGATCTACAGTCTCCTACAGCAGGTATAGATGGTGCCGTTGAAACCTTGCTTGCGAACTTTCCATCACGATAGCAAAAAAACAAGGCGGGCACCAAGAATGAGCCCGCCTCCGACTGTCAGCTGCATTGAATACAGCTATTACTGCGATGCCACCTTGAAGGCTTCGATGGCGGTCATATCCGGGTTTTCTTCGCACACAGCACCAACAGCTATCAACTTGCCTTCTATGGCGGCGCCGTCGTGCTCGGCTGTTCCATTGATGCCGGCAAAATAACCGTACAGCATCATCATGGTATAACCCGCAAGTTCTTCTTCGACTGTACCAAGATCCCAACAGGTGATCTCATCCATGTTGAAGGTGGTTTCTTCGGCCTCATGACCGTCCGCAAAGGCCGCCGATGTGCCTGCCAGCAATCCAAGCGCAACAGACGCTGACACCAATTTAGATTTCAAAACTCTCATATCGTTTCTCACTTTCAGAAATAGTCAATTGATTAGTCGCGTTGGCTCATGCACATGCGAAGCTCTCGCTGATACATGCGTTTTTTACGACGCTGTTCATCTTTGGCTTTCCCGCGTTTGATCGCACCAATCAGTGCACCAATAGCCGCGCCTCTTTTGGCTGCCTTCTTGCGCTCCTTTTTGTTGGCGCCACCAAGCCAGGCAAGGCCGCTGGTTGTTGCAGCCCCCTTGAGGGCGCCTTCCAGGGCGCCGCCAGGCAAATATCTATTGGGCACCTTGCCGTAATAACCGGATATATCTTGAGCGTAATCTTTGCAGTATCGAAACCGATCACGGTCATAATCACTTTGAGCGATCGAAGAAGCGGTCAGCCCGACCACCAAACTCATGCTGACTGTCAGTCTTGTGAGTATTTTCATAATACCGTTCTCCCTAGGTGAAAACTCTAGCTGATTGTATGGGTGTGTGCAATCGCCCACCGGTCAAAAAGTAACCACGTGACGTTCCATTCATTCTATGTAAAATGTTGCCGGTATCACACGACTAGGGAGTGGTGATAGTGGCAAGGCAATGGATTTTAGCGGGCTTTATTGTGCTGCTGACCGGTTGCGCCAGCACAATTGATCACCGACCGCTATCAGAAGCTGACTACTATCGGGTGGATTTCAACCAGCTCGTGCCGGAAAGGTGGTGGGGCGACAGCGTTCCCGCTAACCTGGAAGACGGCTATCGGCGTGCGGTTGAAGCGACTCTGGCACGGCATGTACAAAATGATGAAGCCGCTGAAACGCGGCCGGTCCATAGCGCCCTTGTGCTTTCCGGAGGGAGTGCTGATGGTGCTTTTGGCGTTGGTGTTCTCTCCGGATGGACCGAAAGCGGCACCAGGCCGGAATTTGACTATGTGACGGGCATCAGCACCGGGGCAATTATCGCACCTTTTGCTTTTCTCGGGCCGGATTATGACGACATCCTGGCAGCAGCCTATACCTCCATCACCAAAGACAGCGTTTTTCAAAGGCTTGGTATTTCAAGCGCCCTTTGGGGCTCGTCGCTTGCTGATACCTCGCCGCTCGCGAGACTGCTTGAAACACATATTACGGACGAAATGGTAGTTGGGATTGCACAGGAACAAAAGCGTGGCCGATCTCTCATCATCCAAACCACGCAGTTTGACGCGTTGCGCCCGACTGTCTGGGACATTACCGCGATCGCAGCGAACCGAGGCGCGCAAGCCGCGCCCCTGATTAGAAAAATCATATTGGCGTCCGCCGCCGTTCCGGGCCTGTTCCCGCCGGTGGCAATCGAGTGGACGGCAAACGGGCAAAGCTTCACTGAACTTCATGTTGATGGTGCTGTCTCAAGCCAGGTGTTTGCCTACCCTGCTCAGATCAGGGTTGCGGAACTGGACGCAGCTATGGGGGTCAGTATCAAGCGACAAATATTTGTCATTCAAAATGGAAATGCAGTGAGCTTCTATGAACAGGCACCTGTCAAAACAATCCCGATTATCAGGCGTGCCATAAGCGGCCTGCTTCTCAACCAGCTTAACCGGGATGTTGAACGCATCTATTTCCTGTCGCAGCGAGATGGTATTGATTTCAACATGATCGCAATTCCAGACGACTTTAAAGCAGACCGTTCCAGTGAATTCGATCAACAATACATGAATGATTTATATGACCTTGGGCTCGAAATGGCGCGGACCGGGGACTTTTGGCAGCCTCTGCCCCCTTCGGAGCGACAATAATGAGCCCGGCTATATGCAGATTCATGGTAGTTGGCGTTTTCGCCCTGTCGCTTTCAGCTTGCAGTGAAGGACCATCCGAAGAGAACACGCCGCCGACTCTCGGTGCTGAGGTCGATAACGCATGCGCTGTGGCCAGCAGCAGCAACTGGCAAGCCTGGCTGAACCGGATGCCGGGGCCTGATGAGCCAAAACTGCATGTTTCCGGAGACATTGAACTTGCGGAGCCTGGATTGACCGCGTCATTCAGCCTCGGCCCGCTTGACCGCCGGAGACCACCCAGCCAGCGGATCCTGATGACTGTCCAGAAGTCAGATGGTGTCGCAGATGTCAGAAAAAACATAAGTGCGGCTTTTCCCGCACTGGCTGAGAGCTATCGTTCGATTGTGATTGTCTGCGGGAATGATGAGGTTGCCACAATTACCGAAATCGAGGTGGCCCAGTGACAGACAACCTGATCAGCGTCGATAGCTTTCTGGCCTACACCATCGGTATTCTGGTGTTTTTTGTTGGCATGCGCCTTAACAGACGAATTGGCTTTTTAAGGTCCTACAATATCCCCGAGCCCGTAACCGGCGGTATTATTGCGGCGTTGATGGGATTGATGATCTATCTGATCACGGGTCTTGAGCTAGCGTATGATCTGGAAACAAGGGACCGGCTTCTTGTCTATTTTTTCACAGCAATAGGGATCAACGCGCGCGTTACCGACCTGTTTTCAGGTGGTCGACCGTTGCTGATTTTGCTTGGATTAACGCTTTTTTACATCGTGTTTCAAAATATCATCGGGGTATCGGTTGCGACAGCAATGGGCCAGCCCCCTGCCATTGGTGTGTTAGTAGGGTCTGCGTCGCTCATTGGTGGCCACGGCACGGCCATCGCCTGGGCGCCTGAAATTGCAGCCGAGCATGGCGTTGCCGACGCGCTTGAAATTGGCGTTGCCGCCGCAACGCTCGGTCTTGTTGCCGCAAGTCTGATTGGTGGACCAATTGCCAAGATTTTGCTGAAGCGGCACGAAATCTCGGACAAGCCTTCGAACGGGTTGATCGTGGGCATCGCGCATGAAAAAGAAGATACTGAGCAATTGAACCATATCAGCGTCATGGCCGTAATCCTGGTCCTGCACATTGCGATCATCATTGGTTTCATATTGAACACGTGGTTCCAGTCAATTGGTCTGAAGCTGCCACTGTTCGTTGCTTGTCTTCTGGTGGCGATTGTGATGTCGAATACGCTGCCAAGGTTATTTCCACGCATGCACTGGCCCGCACGCACGCGCGCGCTAGCAATGGTTTCAGACTTCTCCCTTGGCCTCTTCATCGCAATGTCGCTGATGGGCATGCAATTGTGGTCGATTGCGGACCTCGCGGGCCCCTTGATGATCATTCTGTCCGCCCAAATCGGCGCAACGATTGTGTTCATCCTGTTTGTATTGTTCCCGCTTATGGGCAGAGACTATCTGGCGACAGTTTTGAGTGCTGGTTTTGCCGGGTTTTCGTTGGGCGCGACGCCGACGGCAGTTGCAAACATGACGGCTGTCACCAAAAGCCATGGCCCCGCGCCGCTCGCATTCATTATCCTTCCGCTTGTTGGCGCCTTTTTCGTCGACCTGACAAATGCGGTTGTGATCCAGTTATTCCTCGGATGACGCAGCGTGGGTTTTTTGATGCGAATGTTGCGCCCTGGTGACCTGCGACAAAAACTCGACCAGAAAGGCCGTACTCAGACCAAATACCAGCAATCCATTCGCCGCATTGATGGCTGACAATAGGCGCCAATCCGGATTGAGCGTGATATCGCCGTAACCAAGTGTTGTGAAAGTGACAAGTGAGAAATAGAGCGCAGGTTCAAGAGCATTGATCGCGCCAACCAAAATATAGGTCATGGCCCAAGCCCAGGCGCCGACGCTGTGCCCAGCCATAAGCCAGAGGACCACCGCGATCAGGCTCAGAATAGTTTTTCGCATGATCGGAGGCTTGGCGAGGGTTCCGCCAAATTTGTTCAGGACCATTATGGCCCCACCGAAAAACAGCGCCTGAACTGAAACGGTCACCGCAATCAATAGTCCACCGATAAACAATTGCGTCATCATTTGCAGGTTGCCTCCTATCCCACTCGCAACCTAGTATGCTACAGGGGGTTAAGCTGTTAAACAGTTGATTTGGAAGAGGAGCAGGCATGAGCCTTGTCACACGGAACCTGAAAGCAATGATTTTGGGTGCTGGCGCACTCTCTGTTTTAAGCGCATGTGATCAAGCGCCCCCGCAGCAGCAAGAAGATTCTGTTCGGGCCATCAAACCCTTTTACGTGCACGAGCCCGCGGGTGGTGCGGTCAGGCGGTTCTCCGGCTCCATCGCCGCCGCTGACGTATCTGCCCTCAGCTTCAGTGTTTCGGGTACCGTGGCATCAGTGCTCGCCAATGCAGGTGAGACTGTCACCCGCGGTCAGGTGCTGGCAACGCTCGACCCCGAGCCCTTCAACATTGATGTTGCGGCAGCACAGGCCCAGCTCGAGTCCGCCAATGCGACGCTCACCAACAAACGGGCAGACCTCGACCGTCAAAAAGACCTGTTTGACAAGGGCTGGGTCACAAAAGCGGCGTATGATCAGGTACAGCTTGCCTACGATTCAGCAGCCAACGATGTCACGCTGGCGCAGTCCCGTCTGAATTCTGCTAATCGCAATCTCAATAACGCGACACTTCGAGCACCGTTTGACGGCGTACTGGCCAACCGAACAATTGATGCCTTCACCGAGGTTTCGACCGGGCAAACGGCTTTCCTGGTCAATTCACAGGGCGCACTCGAGGTCGACTTGCTGATCCCGGATACACTAGTCTCCCGGCTGACGATCGGTCAGCCGGTCGCGGTTTCCAGCAGTGCTGTTGCGGCCTGCGGCTGTGAAGGCCGCATCACGGAAATCGGCTCCGCCGCCGGTGCTGCCAACGCAGTCCCCGTCAAGGCAACCCTCTTCAACCCGCCGGCAACGCTCCTGCCTGGCATGGCTGCTGACGCGTCCATCACCTTGACAGACGGCGAGCAAAACAGGGGCTATCTTGTGCCGCTGGTGGCCATCTCGCCGTCCGAGATCGAGGGCAGCGGCGTGGTCTTCAGATACAACCATGCCGCGGGCATCGTTGAGCGTATTGAAATCACGGGCACAGCCGGGCGGGACAATTTCATTGCGGTCACTAACGGCGTTGAAGCCGGCGACATTCTTGCCGCCGCGGGGGTGAGCTTCCTGCGTGACGGTCAAAAAGTAAAACTCCTCGGCCAGTAAGCCGTCCAGCACCATCTGATTGGAGACACCTGATGCAGATCACCGGACTGGCCATCAATAATTCCCGGGTTACCGTCATGGGCATCCTGCTTGCCATTGTGCTCGGGATTTCAACATTTCTCTCGTACCCGAGCGCGGAAGACCCGAGCGTAACCATCCGTAATGCGCAGATTAATGCTTTTTTCCCCGGCATGTCCGCCGACCGGGTTGAGGACCTTTTGACAGAACCTCTCGAAGCAGCGCTCCGTGAGATTGCGGAAATCAAGAATATCGATTCCACATCAAAGACCGGCGAGACACTGATCGCAGTGGATATCCATGACTGGGTCACCGAGCTTGACCCTGTGTTTCAGGACATCCGGAACAAGGTCAGCGACGCAACGCGGCAACTGCCGGACAACACCGTGGGGCCGTTCGTTTATGACGATGTTGGCCTGACGGCAATCGCGACCGTCGCGCTGTGGACCGATGGCTTTTCGCTGTCGGAAATGGCAGACACCGCCAAAGACATACGCAACATCCTCTACACGCTTGACGGCGTGCGACGCGTCGAAATTTTGGGCACACAGGAAGAACAGATTTTCCTCGAAGCCAACCCAAGCAAGCTGGCGCAGCTCGGTGTTTCAGCGGAACAGGTGTTCAGTGAACTGGCGCGGCAAAACATCATCCGCCCGGGGGGTTCCATTGTTGCGGACGGGCGAACAGTCATCATTGAGCCGACCGGCAATTTCGAAAGCGTCGACGCCATCCGTGACGTGGTTTTTTCAGTGCCGAACTCCGATCAGGTTGTACGACTTGAGGAAGTAGTCGACATCACACGCCAGTATGCAGACCCACCCAAAAACCCGGTTTATTTCAATGACCGGCAGGCAATCATTCTGTCGGTATCGACCGTAGACGGCACCAACAATGTAGCATTTGGCGGGCGTCTGACCGCCCTGCTGCGACAGATCGAGAACGAACTGCCTGTGGGCTACGTGCTTGAATATGCCACCTTCCAGCCGGACCTGATTGACGACGCGGTGCAGGGCGCGGTCTCCAACGTCTATCAGACACTGGTGATTGTGCTTGTCGTTGTCATGGTGTTCCTCGGCCTCAAGACCGGGCTGATTGTCGGCTCGTTTGTGCCGCTTACCATGCTTGTTGGCATCATTGTCATGCGGTTGCTGGATATCGAATTGCAGCGCATGTCCATCGCCGCCATGATCATCGCGCTTGGTCTTCTGGTAGACAATGGCATTGTGGTCGCAGAAGACATCAGGGTCCGTCTGGAGGCGGGCGCAGACAAAGTCAAAGCCGCCATTGAGGCAGGCCGCACCCTTGCCCTACCCCTGCTTTCGTCGTCTCTGACCACCGTTTTTGCCTTCCTGCCGATGATGCTGCTGGATGGTGGTGCCGGAGACTATGTGCGTTCGCTCGCGCAGGTGGTCGCGATCCTGCTTTTGGTGTCCTGGGTGCTTTCAATGACTGTCACGCCTGCCATGTGTGTCTGGTTCATGAAAGCGGAGCCCGCCACAGACGGTGCCAAAGCAAAAGAAGCAGACTATTCCGGCATCACCTACCGCATTTACAAAGCCATCCTCAGTAAGTTGCTGGGCGCTCGGATCATCTTTATTGTAGCCTTGATCGCTCTCCTTTATGGCTCGATGCAGGTTCTTGGTCTCGTCCGGACAGAGTTTTTCCCGCTCGGCGCACGCAACCAGTTTCTGATTTACATCGACTATGAAGCCGGTACGGACGTGCGCGAGGTGAACCGCTCGATCCGGCCACTCACTAACTGGCTCGCCGACAAGCAGGAGAACCCTGACATCGCAAGCCATGTTGCCTATATCGGCAGTGGTGGCCCGCGCTTTTTCCTCGCGCTTTCCCCCGTAGACCCGGACCCGCACCGCGCTTTTGTCCTCGTGAACGCTGAAACCCCGGAGCAGGTTTCGCCATTGGTGGACCGGGTGAACCGTTTCATGCGCGAAAACATGCCAGGTGCTCGCGCAGACGCCAAGAAGATGTGGTTTGGCTCCACAGAGCCGGGCCTACTGGAAATCCGCCTCGTCGGGCCAGAAAGCGACCGTCTTGCCTTGCTCGCCGCGCAGGTTGAAAATGCCATGCATACCATCCCGGACACGGTTGGCATCAAGCATGACTGGGAAAACAAAATACTGAAGATTCTGGTGGATGTGGATCAGGTGCGAGCCCGCCGTGCCGGGCTTTCGTCAAGTGACATCGCAGATGCACTCAACGCCACTTTCTCCGGGGCAACCATCAGCGAGTACCGTGAGGGCGACAAGACCATTCCAATCATCTTCCGCGCCAAGGAGGACATGCGCACGTCCCTGATGGGCCTGCAGCAAGCGCTCATATACTCGCCAACCACCGACAGTTTCGTCAGCCTTGAACAAGTCGCGACAGTGCGCGGCGAATGGCAATTCGGGCGTATAATCCGACACAATCGGGAACGCACGCTGACACTGGAAGCCCGCAACACCACAATGTCGTCCCAACTGCTATTCGAGGCGCTCAGGCCAACGCTCGATGGCCTTGACCTGCCCGCGGGCTATCGCTGGGAAGTGGGCGGTGAGGTTGAAGACCAGCAAACAGCCAACAGCGATCTGTTTGCCCTGCTCCCCCTGTCACTTGCCGGCATCGCGCTTTTGCTTGTTGGACAGTTTAACTCCTTCCGGCGCGGCGGCATTATTCTGGCTACCATACCGTTGGTGCTGATTGGGGGTGTCCTCGGCCTCGTTGTCATGAATGCTGCCTTCGGCTTTATGGTCATGCTCGGTTTCTTTAGTCTGGCGGGTATTCTGATTAACAATGGCATTGTGCTCGTCGACCGTATCGAGATCGAGCGGGCAGCCGGCCGGGAGCCGATGGACGCTGTGGTCACAGCCTGCCTTGCGCGGCTCAGGCCCATCCTGATGACCACGCTGACCACTGTGCTTGGCCTCGTGCCGCTTATCCTGTTTGGAGGTGCGCTCTTTTACGGCATGGCAAGCGTGATTGCCTGGGGCCTGATCGTCGCGACTATCGTGACACTTGGGTTTGTGCCGGTGCTCTACACATTGCTGTTCCGGATAGGCACCAAACAGACTTCTCAAGTTTGACAGTCACACCAGAATTTGTGCAGCGGAAAAATGCGACGAACCGTTTGATATAATCGATAGTGTAGGTGCAGGCCTCTGGTCTATCGCCCCTTGATGCTATAGCATACTAGTACTGGGCTGATGGTTAGGAAGAACCTTTGGCCCCGGGGTGAGGGCAAGTTGGTAATACCGAAACAAAAGCACAAGAGCCTTTATAAAGCCGCATGCGCTGTGACGCTGCTGGCTTGGTTTATGCTGCTTGGCCAGACGGCTGCACATTCCAGTGACATCGGCCACTCGAGCCTGCCCTCTACCCATTGTGTCGTGTGTTCCGCCGGCAACTTTGACGACGACCTTGATACTCCGGCGAGCATCTCTGAAGTCACGGCTCCAGTCGACGCAGGAACTGCCTTTTTGCCGGCGAGCGTTACTCAAACATCGGGACCCCAGAGCAAACACACTGCCGCCCGCGCCCCTCCTCTCCGCTGACAACGCACACCAGAAAAACCGCTGAATAGCCGGCCTCGATCGAAGGCAGGGCGAATGAATACGCAGCTGGCCATTATTGGCTTTGTTTGTCGGTGCGGATCTTTGCAGGCCGTCAATTCGCATGCGGACCTGCTTCAACTGAAATCAACACAATAGAGGGGAACATCATGTCTTCGACTGATGAGATCAAAAATGGCGGCATGGCCATGTTGCAAACCATTAATTTGCGCAAAACCTTTGACGGAGTTGTGGCGCTTGAACGCCTGAACATCAGCGTCAATCCGGGTGAAACACTTTGCCTGTTGGGAGCAAACGGTGCAGGCAAAACAACAACCATCAATTTGTTTCTTGGCTTTCTCGAGCCCACGTCCGGCGAAGCGCTGGTCAACGGCCGCAACGTTGGCATGGCGCCGGTGGAAACCAAGCGAGACATCGCCTATATCCCCGAACAGGTCGCATTGTATCCAACGCTTTCAGGGCTTGAAAACCTGAAATACTTCGCATCGCTGGCCGGGCATGATGGCTACTCGGACGAAGAGCTATACGGTTTTATTGGCCGCGCGGGCCTGACCGCTGACCAGGCAGCCCGACCTGTCGCAGGTTACTCAAAAGGCATGCGCCAAAAAATCGGTGTCGCCACAGCGCTTGCCAAGAAAGCGAAGGCCTTTCTGCTGGATGAACCACTTTCCGGCCTTGACCCAAGCGCCGCTAACGAGTTTGCCGTTCTTGCTGACCAACTGCGCGAGGACGGTGCGGCGATCCTGATGGCGACCCATGATATTTTCCGGGCAACCGAACTCGCCTCTCGTATCGGCATCATGAAAGCAGGCCAGTTGGTTGAGGAGCTGGACCCCAGTTCCGTGCACAGCAATGAAATCGAGGCCATTTATCTCAATCATATGCGCGATGATCATGCGCCGCTCAGCAAGGGAGAGGCGGCATGATGAAGGCCATTATCTGGAAAGAACTGTTACAATACCGACGGGACGGTCGTATCCTGGCGGTTTTGCTGATCACACTTGCGCTGGGCTTTGCCTCCGCTTTCAATGGCTGGTCCACGGTCGAAACACTGCAACGGGAGCGACAAGCCGCTGTCGAAAGTGACCGGGAAACCTGGGACAACCAGGGCAAGAAAAACCCGCACTCAGCGGCGCATTTCTCGCGCTATGCATTCCAGCCTACATCGAACCTTGCGGTGTTTGACCCCGGACTGAAGGACTTTATGGGCAGCGCCATTTGGCTGGAGGCCCACTACCGCGATCCGGCCACTCTTAGGGCCGTAGAAGATGCCGTTGAAATCCAGAGATTTGCCCGCCTGACACCCGCCTGGATTCTTCAGGTATTTGCCCCCCTGCTGGCCATCCTTCTGGCGTTCGCCGGCATTGCAGCCGAACGGGAGCGCGGCACACTCCGGCAAGTCATGAGTTCCGGCGTATCCCCTCAATACCTGTTTGTGGGAAAGGCGATTGCGGCCCTCTGCATCATCGCCCTTCTGGCACCCAGCGTTATCGCGGCCGTAGCTCTTGCCGCCAATACACATGATGAAGTCGGCCTGCCGGGAACCGGCCTGCGGCTCGCCGGTATTGTGCTGGCCTATGTGATTTACATCGGTGCCTTCACGTTCGCCGCCATTGGCATATCCGCCCGTGTCTCAAAGTCGAAAACGGCGCTTGTGGTTCTTGTCGGTTTTTGGGCAACGTCGGTGGTGTTTATGCCCCGACTTGCGACAGATGTGGGCTCCGCTATCTCGCCAGCGCCAGAAGCTGCAGACTTTGAGGCCCGTCTGTCATCCGAGTCTTCCACGCCCTTCTGGGGTGGTTCTGACGAGGCGCAGCAGCGCCGCGCAGACATTGAAACCAGAGTACTGCAACAGTATGGCGTTGATAGTATCGACGACCTTCCCATCAACTATGACGGATATCTGCTGCAGGAAAGCGAAGAGTTCGCCAACGTTGTTTTTGACCGGATGTATGACGAGCTTTGGGGCGCTTATGAAAGCCAGGCAGATATTGTACGGCTGTTCTCGCTCGTGTCTCCCACACTGGCGCTCAGCAATGTTTCCAGTGCACTGGCGGGGAGCGACCTCTATGCCCACCGACATTTTGCAGACAGAGCAGAGCAATTCCGCCGCGATTTCGTTCGCACCTTGAACGAAGAGATGATCGAGAAGGGTGGCCAGGACGGTTATGGCTATATGGCCGACAATGATTTCTGGCAGCAAAATCCGGACTTTGAATACCAACCGCCCTCTCTCGGCGCTGTCCTGTCCAATATCTGGTCTGACATTCTGGTGCTGCTGGCTTGGGCGTTTGTTGCGTTCCGACTGGCCGCCCGCAGTGTCCGCTACAGCTTCAAACAGGAGGCCATGGCATGAGCACCCAAGCAATCACCGCGCAGGAAAAACGCGCTCTCAAGACCGATCTGGTGCAGCTTGCAATGCTTGTTGCGTTCCTTTTGGCCTGCCTGTACGCAGTCCTGCAAGGCGCTGCATTCCGGCACTCTCAAACTGAAATGGCCGCAAGTTTCACTACCGCGCAAGTGGAACGCAACACGGCCTGGCGTGACAGGCTGGTGGCGGTAGAAACGGGCGAAACCCCAGCCGAGGACGACCGTTGGGCCGGCCTTGCTATGGATGTATCTTTCCCGGCGGTCCTATCGCCTGGTGCCCTGTCAGACCTGTCCCACGGCGTCTCGGATGTTAAACCGACCACATCCCGCGTTTCCCTTTGGCGCAGTGTTGACCGGCTGTTTGGCAACTATCAGGTGCAAAGCCCGAATGATACAGCGGCCGGGGCTTTTGATCTCGCGTTTGTAGTCATCTTCATCATGCCACTTTTGATGATTGCCTTGTCTTATGATGCGCTTTCAGAGGACCGTGAACTGGGCAGGCTGGGCCTCATTCTTTCGCAACCGATATCGGTTCGCCAGTTGGTGACAGCCCGGCTGAAGGTGCGGTTTGGTGCCGTAGCCAGCATCATAGTGCTGACAACACTTCTCGGCTGGCTGACGGGTGCCTCCGGCGGTGACTTTGTTGCCCGCCTGCCATTTGTAGCCGTATGGCTATTGGTGGTTGGAGCCTATTTCCTGCTTTGGGCAGCGGTTATCGTGTGGGCGATCAGCCTTAACCTGAAAGGCGAGACCACGGCTCTTTTGCTCGCAGGCCTCTGGATCGTTAACGGCCTCGTGGGACCCGCTAGTCTTTCGGCGGCAGCAGAGAGCATCTACCCCACCCCGTCCCGGCTGGCGTTTCTGAGCGAGGCAAGGGAAGCTTCGGCGGACGCCTACAAATCCCAGGCTGACATCATGCAGGGCATGCTGCTTGATCATCCAGACCTGACCGCGGAGAATTATTCAATTCCTGAATATATCCGGACCGCTTTCCTCGTTACGCGCACTGTTGACGAATCCGTAGTGCCGGTTTTGCAGCGATTTGACGAGGTACAGGCGGAAAGACGGCAGTTCCTGTCGGCACTGCAGTATGCGTCCCCGGCGGTATTAACCCTGCAATCACTCAACCTTGCTGCCGGTACTGACCTGGGCCGCCATATTACCTTCGAGCGATCAGTCCGGGACTTCAAACAATCTATTGCCGGGGCGGTTGAAGGCAATGTGCTGGCGGGTGAACGACTGGTACTTGCTGACTATGACAGCTTACCCCGCTTCGATCACGATGCACCGTCCTTTGGCAGTGTTCTGGGTCAGGTTGGCCTGCCGGTTGGCTTCCTGATCGTTGTCTCCATCCTATTGGGTACCATCGCTCACAATAATTTGGGCAGACTCCAGAAACGTATTCGGGAGTCTTGAGCGAGTCCCCATGGTACCCGTCCCGGGCGTCTCTTGATCGGTTCAACCTGAACCGGACCGAGAGCGAGGCGCCCGGGGCACATCCATATTCAGCTAGAACTGGCCCGCGGCCGTTAGTGAAAGGGGGTGCCCCTTTGGGTCATTGCTGCGATTGAGGTGACACCGGGCTTCATCCAGTTATCACTCTGAACCTGAAACAAGACATTATTTCATACACGGAAATACACATGAACAATTTAGTGTCGAAACGAAAAGAGCGCATTCAGTCTCTGGATTTCATTCGAGGTGTTGCCGTTTTAGGTATGCTTGTGGCGAATGTGCCCTGGCATGCAGGCACTTCAATGTCCCGGGTTTATGATGCTGATTTTTCCAGCGCTGTTGCATGGCTTGGCCAATATCTGATCTTTGACCAGCGGTTTATGCCGCTGTTCTGCATGCTCTTTGGAGCGAGCATCTATCTTCTTGCTGGAGGTGATGGCCCAACTCGCCAATTCAATCGCTACTTCTTTCGGCGCATGAGTATTTTACTGGCGTTCGGGATTGCACACGCCTATCTGTTATGGCCGGGCGATATCCTGATAACCTATGCCGTTTGCGGCCCTCTCCTGCTCTTGTTTTTCAGGTCCCCCATCTGGTTTTTGCTGACCGTTGGCACCCTTTTTAAGGGGATGGACCTGGCATTTGGCGAATGGCCACACTTATATACTGCCTCGCTGGAGCGCCTGCTGTTCTCCTGGTGGGTGGACTATGGCGAAGCGCCATCAAATGCGGTAACTGCTTATGCAGGTAGTTACTCAGACCTGCTCACTTACAATGCCTGGCGAAATCAATTTCTGCAATGGACGGCTCTACCGTACTTTAGGGTATGGAACGCACTTGGTTTCATGCTCATCGGGATGGCCCTTTTCCGTTCGGGAGTTTTGCAGGGAAATTGTAGCAGGCACTTCTACAGAAAGATGGCGTTCGTAAGTTTTACCATTGCATTGCCATTGGTAGTGTACGGTATTTTCGCCCGAGTTGGCGTAAACTCCTCTGTCGGGCCGTTCCTTGGTTTCACAACAGACTTGCCCTTGCAAAACATCACTTTTCGAACAGGAACAGCCGCCATGAGTTTTACAGTGCTCGCGGTGTTGCACCTCACTTATCCCAAAGTGTCCGAGCGCATGAAAAAGATGATAGAACCAGTCGGGAAAATGGCTCTATCAAATTACATATTTCATTCGGTATTCTTCCTGCTTCTGTTTCATGTAGCGATACCCAATCGCTTTGATACGCTGGATCATGACACCCTGTTTATGCTGGTAATCATAGTGTGGGCAATCCAGCTGTTTGGCAGCCGCCTGTGGTTAAAGCACCTTAAACAGGGCCCACTCGAAGCCGCTTGGCGTCATCTGGCAGCCAGAAAAACCGATCGTTAAATTGTTTACCAAAGGCTGTTAACAAGGCAGCCAGGCTTGTTACTGTTTGTGGTGTGCAGGTTCCCTGATCCTGGCGTTGTCACGATCAGACCAATAAGCGCTTTATCCTAGAACTGGCCCGCGACCGTTATTGAAACGAAGGCACCTCGGTCCCGATCAATGATTTCGGAGCCTGAAAGAGCGCCTGCCCGGCTGGGCTCGTAAAATGTGCGTTCGCGGAAGAAATTACGACCACCTACACTGCGGAACTCAAGTGTGGTTCTCCAGCCCCTGAGGTGTGCGGACTGGATGAATATGCGCCATTGTTCTCCTGTTCGGGTAAAGCTTTCTTCATTGGCGAAGAAAAAGCGCCGCTTTAAAGGTGCCCTGTAGGAAAACCCCCACGCCAGCTTCTTTTCTGGCAAGTCCTGCCGAAACTCAGCGAGCAGGGTTGGTGACGAAACGTCCGAGATGTCCCTGTTCGTTCCAGACAGAGGGTCGGCAAATGTGGATTCGCGAATGTCGAGTTCCAGCTCAAGAAGACCGCCCGGAATAACCGGGCTGAGCGGCGCGCTGGCATTCGCGGTCACCCCCCACAGTCTTCCGTTACCCGCATTGGCAGCACCAAAATTTCCGGATGGTAACCTCACCTGCTCGATCAGGTCATCCCGCCATTCATGAAACAGCTCGATATTGAGAGCACCTCGTTTTCGGGACCGCAGGTCAACCGTAAAGGAAGCGCGTGTGGTTTGATCAGGACCCAAGTCAGGATTGCCTGCCAGCAATCTGTCATCTTCTGCTGACGCGGAGGCCGCAAACTCACTGAAATCGAGCTGCCCAACGGTCCGGCGCACCCCCAGCCGGAATTGTAGCCCCGGACAGAAATCATAAATTGCCGTGGCAAACGGTTTGATAAAGAAAAAAGACTGCCTGCTTTCCGCATCACCCGAAACAGTAATCTGGGAAATCTCGGCGGCAATTCCTGTTTCAACCGACAACCCGTTTCCAGCCTGCCAGATAAGGTTGGAATACGCTTCCCCGCGCAGTTCCTCCACCAGAACATCAGCGGCAGGCAGGTCAATAACATTGACGCCGTTTAAATCGCGGGTTTCAAGTGATAGCTGACTATCGAGACTGTTATAGGCGATCTCGGCACCCAGCTCGGGGCGGAGCCTGCCAGGGCCCGCCTTGGCGAGCGACCCGCGAAAAACGGTCTCAAATGTATCCTGCTTGCGTGTGAAAGTTGAACCGGAGACCGGTGTGCCCACGGGCCGTTCGGTTGACACCAGCTGATCCTGCCCCCAATCCTGGAATGAAGACAAGGACAGCAATTTCAGAATCCAGGCGCTGTCCAGTCGGCGGTTCCAGTCTACGCCAAATTCGCCCTCATAAAAAACGCTGTTCAGGTCGATAAAAAAGCGATCGTCCGGGTTTTGATCCGGCAAGCGTCCGTCAAAACTCAGCCTTTCGGTTTCCGGCAGGAAAGCACTGCGCCCGAACCGGCCCGTCAGGGTTAAAACGCCCCCGCCAACGGGGCGCTCCGCTTCAGATGAAATGAAGGCTTCGGTCAGAGTGCTTGGCCGGTCCTCGAGTTGGGACGACAATAATTCACCATCCGCGTCAAATTGAGTGCGAGGGCCATTGAGGGGAAACCTCTCCCAAAATCCGTTTATTTTTGTGGATGTCTTCCAGCCGGAAACCTGTCTGACAACAGTCAGTTCACCGGCGGGATAGAGAATACCGTCCGCAGCCCGTTCAAGCTTTACTTCCCAGCTACCGGCAGCCCCTTGTTTCTCCCGGATAACATTGGCCACAACTGATTGACCGGCGGCTTCGCCAGACCCGGCCGACCCCCGGATTACTTCGATTCGCGCAACCTGATTTGCCGGAATGCGTCCAAGGGCATCTTCGATGCCACCCACTTTGGACGATGGACGCTCTCCGTCGATCAGGACGTTACCCGCCGCGCCGCCAAAGCCGCGCAGATCATCCCCCGCGTCGAGTGTAAACCCGGGCACACGGTCAATCATGTCCCGTGCCGTTTGTGGTGTGAATTGATCGAAAAACGACCGCTGATAAACCTGAGCGCTGTCGCGCCCGGCAACCAATGCAGGTTGTTCTGCATCGGACTGCCCGCTTTCCTGCACCGTTGCTGCCGCCGATGGTGAACCCGCAAGGCAAATAGCTATCGCAATGTGCGATACGATGTGACGTCCCATAAGTTTCCTCTCCCCGTGGAAAATCGGCCTGTTCCAGCGACTTGCGCTTCCAGGCCTTGTTTAGTTTTAAGAAGTGCACGAGCAGCATTCGCAGGCTGCCCGCATGTTTTTGATGTGCCCAAAGGCCAGGATGATTGCACCAACACTGGCCAGATACTCCGACCACTCGCCCACCTGGTTTTCCGCAAGTGATGCCAGCAACAACAGCACGCCTGTAGCGGCTATCGCCGCAGGCAGCTTTTGACGGTGACGGGCGACACCTGCGGACATGGCATAACCACCAATCAAAACCGCTATGAGAACGAGCGGTAAATGCAACCATTCGCCGCCAGGCACGGATAGGCCGATAGTTGGTGCCGCCACCACCACAAGCGGCATCAAGGCGCAGTGCAGTAGGCAAACGCACGCCGCGACGATGCCGCCGCTGTCCAGATGTTGGTGATAGGGCACGAACGACATCACGGCACCGTCTGTCCGGCGCAGTCACATGCCTTGCAGTCAGTCGAAATCTCCAGATGGTATGACTGCACCACAAAACCGCTGGCGCGCGCATTTGACTTTAGGGCCGACAGCACAGAATTGCTCTTGATCAAGCGGGTTTCACCGCACTCATCACATACAAGCAACAATTTTTGCTGGTGCTGCTGATCAGGTTGTTCGAGTGCAAAGAATGTTCTGTTCGACAGAACATGCTGCACCAGGCCCTTGTCCTGAAGCTCATGTAAGGCACGATAGACGGTAGGGGCCGCCTTCACTCCCTGAGCCCTTAATATATCCAGCAACTCATAGGCTTTGGCGGCACGCCCGAGGTCAAGGAGCGCCTGATAGACCATTGCCTGATTTCTGGTAAGCGGCGGCAAATCCGCCTGCTGAACGGGTTCCCCGACAGGGGCTTGGCGGCGGCTGGGCCGCACAGTTTCAATATTCATGTTGGTATCCACACACAGGCTCGCTGCCCTATGCGGGCAGGAGACACTTAAACAGGCCGGCAAATGCCGGCGGCTTTGTCAGTGATCAGTGTGTGTGAGGGGGCGCTCGCGCTCCGCCGGAACGCACAGGGATACCGGTGGACCGAACATCAACAACCGGAGAAACTCTGGTTTCCCCGACCACCCGCGCTTCAAGCGTGGCTGGTTTTTCCGGTGCGTCGAAAATGCCGGGCGAAACTGTGCAGATATCGCACTCAACAACAAGGGCATCTTCGCTGGCTGCGTGCGCATCACTCACATGATGGAAATTAATCAGCAGCTGCGCTGATACAAACAACGCCGCCAGCAAAAGGCGATACATGCCTTTTTTGCCATTCTTCAGCGATGTTGTCTCAAAGCGCGTCACGCGGCCCTCCCAGAACCGGAAGTTATACAATAGCAATATCAGTGAGGCAATATTGGATGCGACGAGTGGATAGTAATTGCACCGCTTTGTCAGGGCACAGGCGCCCCGCCACTCCACAAAAAAAGGCGCCCAAGCGAGCGCCTTTTTGCCGGATCAGTTGAAAAGCCTACTCTGCGGCGTGATAGCCAAGCACAGACTTGAGCTCAAGGAAGTCGTTGAAAGCATGTGCGCCCCACTCGCGGCCATTGCCGGACTGTTTGTAGCCGCCAAACGGTGCGCTCAGGTCACCGGCTGCGCCGTTGATGTAAACCATACCCGTGCGCATTTTTGATGCCACGCGCCGCGCCCGGTCCACGTCCGCTGACTGCACAGCACCCGACAAGCCGTAAGGGCTGTCGTTGGCAATGCGGACGGCTTCGTCCTCGTCCTTGTATCCAATGATCGACAGCACCGGACCGAAGATTTCCTCGCGTGCGATGGTCATCTCAGGCGTTACGTCCGCAAACACGGTTGGCCGCACGAAAAAGCCCTTGTCGATGCCGTCTGGCCGGCCGGGGCCGCCAGCGACAGCGCGCGCGCCTTCCGCCAGGCCTTTTTCAATCAACACACCAACCTTCTCGAACTGCTGCGCATTGGAGATCGGACCCATGGTGGTGTCCGCCGAAGTTGGGTCACCGGTGATTACTGTCTCGGCTGCCTTCGCGGCAATGGCGGCTGCTTCATCCATGCGATCCGCAGGCACCAGCATACGCGTCAGCGCCGTGCAGGTCTGGCCGGTGTTGCGCATCACAGAGAGTGTTTCGCGAGTCACCACTTCCTCAAAATCCGCGTCATCAAGGATGATGTTAGCCGACTTGCCACCCAGTTCCTGCGTAACCCGCTTGATGGTTTTGGCAGCATTGGCCTGCACGGCTGCCCCCATGCGGGTAGAACCGGTGACCGACACCATATCCACGTCCGGGTGGCCTGAGATGGCTTCGCCAACGGTCGGTCCTTCGCCGTAAACAACGTTATAAACGCCAGCAGGCACGTCTGCCGCTTCCATGATTTCTGTGAAGAGCTGGCAGCTGTAGGGCGCCACTTCGCTTGGCTTAAGCACCATGGTGCACCCTGTTGCAATTGCAGGTGCCACCTTGCAGGCGATCTGGTTGATCGGCCAGTTCCAGGGCGTGATCATGCCAACTACACCGATGGGCTCCTTGGCAACGCGTGTCGGGCCATTGTCTTCCTCGAAAGGGAAGGTTTCCAACACCTTGCGTGCGGTCATCAGGTGCCCGATGCCGGACGGCGCGTGTGCCTTGTTGGCGAGAAACGCGGGCGCGCCCATTTCCAACGTGATGACATCCGCCATTTCAGGCATGCGTTTTTTGTATTCCTCGATGATTCGATCCAGGATCGCCAGCCGCTCTTCGCGGGTGGTCTGTGAAAATGTCTCAAACGCATCCTTTGCGGCAGCAACGGCTGCGTCCACGTTAGCTGAAGTGCCGAGTACCATTTTGCCCGACACCTCTTCCGTCGCCGGATTGACCACATCTCGAAAGTCGGCTCCTGCCGGTTTCACCCATGCGCCGTTGATATAATGCTGATCGAGAATTTTCATGATACGTGCTCCAAACTGCTGGCTCCAGGCCGCCTGTGTCTTCAAGGGGCAGAACTTACCCGAACTGCCCTGCTCCTGCCAATCAAGATTATCTATTTCTGGGCTGCTTCGTCGCCTTCGAACATGCCTTTCATCAGCCGCGGGAAAATCTTGCGCCAGCCGTTGGGAAACCAGCGCTGCAGGCGATCAATGAGCCGGGCGTCACCGCCCACCAGGATGCGGTAGCGGCCACCGTCAACCCCCTTCAGGATAATGGCAGCTGCTTCGTCGGGCGTGGTGCGCGCGTTATCCTTGAAGCGCTGTTCCATCTCTTCCTTGTCGACGGCTCCACTGATGGAATGTTTGTGCACACCGTGTTTGACAATGCCGGTATCAACACCGCCGGGGTGCACGCTGTGCACTTGTACGTCCGTGTCCTGAAGCTCGTAAAAAAGCGATTCGTTAAAGCCTTTCACTGCATGTTTGGCGGCGCAGTATGCAGCCTGACTTGGCACGCCGATAATACCGAATATGCTGGAGATGTTGACAATATGGCCCTGCCCGCGCTCAAGCATCTGTGGCAACACCGCCTTGGTGCCATGCACCACGCCCCAGAAGTCCACATCCATGACTTTCTCGAAGTCATCATATTCATGGGTCTCAACAAGGTCTGAAAACGAAATGCCGGCATTGTTGAACATGCCGTCGATAGAACCGAGTTTTTCGGTGGCGTCTTTCACGGCATCAACCACATCATCCTTGTTCGAAACATCCAGAACACGCGCATGCACATTGACCTGCTTGGCCCGCAACTCCTCTTCAACCGCGGCGAGATTGTCGCCATTGATATCGCTGATGTAGACAGCGCAGCCCCTGTCAGCGAGTGTGTGCGCCAGCGAGCGGCCAATGCCTGAACCCGCGCCTGTTATGAATGCTGTTTGCATAAGTATCCTATCGCTTGTCTGTTACCAGTGCCGCTCAAAAAAGTCGGCGATTTCCCGGATGGCTTTTTTGCCTTCCGGCACAATGCCCGCGCTCATATGCCAGACATGGTGCATTTTGTTCCAAACCCTGAGTGTGCTGTCACCGCCCACCGCCTGAAGAGCGGCATGAAAACGCCTGCTGTCATCCAGCAGTATTTCCTCGCTGCCCACCTGCATAAGAACCGGCGGCAAGTTCTCAAGGTTGGCAAACAGAGGCGAGACTTGCGGGTCGGCTGGATCGGTCGCACCAGCGTAAGCAACTGTCGCAGCCGCTATCCCGTCCGGGCGCAGCATGACATCGCGCTTGCTGTTGGTTTTGATACTGTCGCCAGAGCCGGTCAGATCCAGCCAGGGCGAGATCAATGAAATCACGTCGGCGGGTGTGCGCCCGCTGTCGCGCATGGCAAGCATAAGGGCGGCAGTCAGGTTGCCGCCCGCACTGTCGCCGGACATGGCAAATTTTGCGTCCGGGTGAGCAGCGCGGATATAATCAATGGCCGCAAGGCCCTCGTTGATCTGGGTTGGGCATTTGGCGCTCGGAGCAAGCGAATAATCGAGGAGAAACACCCGCGCGTTGCAGGCCTTTGAAAGCCGCCACGCAAGATCCCGGTATACCTTCGGAGAGCCCCAGACATATCCACCCCCGTGGGAATAGAACAGTATGCGGTCCTTGCGCGCACCCAGCTCCGCAACCCACTCGCCTTTGAAGGCCACGCCGCCGTGCTCAGCTTCCAGAGCTTCTATCTCTGTACTTGCCGGCGGTTTTGGCATGCGCGCTTCAGAATAGGTCAGCGCCTCCATGAAGTTGGGCTCTGGCACTGGTTCTCCGGGTTTTGCAAACAGGTCTCGGCGGAACAGTTTACGGATTTGCCGGCGCACGAGCCAGGCTCTGATTGACATATCTCTCTCCCCTCGGCCCGCATCATGTGTTTGATCACACAGGCTTGATCACACAGGCTTGATCACGCGGACATTGCCGATTTCTTGACACCGGCGTGCCGCGCCATAGTAATGACATTCATTATCTAGTCAAATGATCGGAACTTTCAAATGCCGGCCCAATCGCCTGTCACTCTTTATGCCTGTCCCCCCAGCCTGTTTTCCGGCAAAACGCGCAGTTATTTGCGCAAAGCTGGCATACCGTTTGAGGAGCGCCTGCAGAGCCACCCTGACTATGCTGCACGCATCCTGCCTGCGGTGGGACGATTTGTGATTCCGGTGCTGGAGACAGACGGCGAGATCGTTCAGGATACGACCGAGATCATTGATTATCTGGAAGCACGCAGCGAAGCGCCCCTTGGTGTGTATCCTGCAGGTCCACGCCAAAAAATCGTTGCACTGATTCTGGAAATGTTCGGGGACGAGGGACTGCTGCGCCCGGCGATGCACTATCGCTGGAATTTCCCCGAGGAAAACGATTATTTCATCTCGATGGAGTTTGGGCGCTTCATGAAAGCGGACGCCACAGATGATGAAGCCCGCGAACTGTCGGCAATGCCCAAAGCGGCCATGCAGAAGTACCTGCCTGGCCTTGGCATCACAGAGGACACTATTCCGGCAATTGAGCAAAATTATCAGGAGCTGCTTGCGGCACTGAACACCCATTTTCTAAACAGTCCATATGTTCTGGGTGGACGCCCCACCATGGCAGATTTTGGCCTTTATGGCCCCATGTACGCGCATCTGGCACGTGACCCGGCACCGGAGATGCTGATGAAACGCACCGCCAACAGGGTCTGGCGCTGGGTTGAGCGCATGACAGCGCCTGGCGACGACATGCCTGAGTTCCCATTGATGCCAAAGGAAACCTTGGCTGATGACGAAATCGCTGAAACGCTGGTCCCGATCCTTAAACTGATCGCGCGCGACTATGGCCCTGAAGTCATCGCCCTTGTGGACTTTATCAACGATCATCTGGAGAACAACCCTGGGCTGCCAAGTGGTGCTCCCGTGATTTCCGACACGACAAAACGCGTTCTCGGTCGCATTACCATCCCGGTAGGCGGGACTGAAGTGCCTGTGGGCGCACGGCATTATTCGCTTTGGATGTTACAGCGCGTCCAGGACGCTTATGATGCTCTTGAGCAGGATGACAGGACGTCCGTTGATATCCTGCTGAAACAAACGGGTCTGAATATGTTTATGGAAAACCGCCCTGCTCGCCGGATGGAGCGCACAGACTACAAAGAGGTATGGGCGTGAAACCACCAGTTGTTGGGCACTTGCGCAACACAACTTTACTAACCGGTGTCATAAATGTTTAACTGTACTGGGTGGGAGAGCAGTTAAGAGTTCAGGGGGGAAATCTTGAACGTTCAAAACAGTGGTAAAGTCAAACGTGCGGATGCGACCCGTACAGCGCTCATTGAAGCGGCTGAGCGCCTGATCGCGGAAAAAGGGCTGGCAGATGTTTCAACGCGCGAAATCCTGCAGGAGGCCGGACAGCGCAACCAGTCTGCGCTGCAATATCATTTTGGCTCCAAGAAAGGCCTGATCAGCGCAACCATTAACGAACGCACCACGCAGATCGACCGAGTGCGCCAGCAGATGCTCGACGAGCTCGGCGAGGACCCGACACTGGAACAGTTGTTTGGGGTTTTGATCATGCCGCTCGGCGAATTGATGCGCGACAAGGCGGCAGGCGCGAACTACCTCAATTTTCTCAGTCAGGCGATTACGCAACCCAACTGGGAACTCCGGAGGGTGATCGAAGAGTTCAATGTTATCGGCATGCTCAAAACCTACGATTTGCTTGATGCCAAGTTCGCGCACATGTCCGAAAAAGAACGTCTGACACGCCAGTATGTCCTTTTTGATTTTGCAATTATGGCGCTTAAGCGCTGGTGTCTTGATGAGAAACCCGTGCGCACGCTGGAGCAGACGCTGCGGTTTGTCATTGACGGTTCGATGGCTCTGGCTCAATTGGACTGAACCTTCTCCACTTTAGTGGGGCAGCCAAATCTGCCAAATAGATACAGCGAACTTGAAAAGGCGTAGATCGATCCAGATTACGACCATAAGACTGTTTAACCATCAGGGACCCTGAAATGACACTGACTGTCTGCGGCCTTATCGGCTCGCCGTTCTTCCGCAAAATCCTGACTCAGCTCAACGAAAAAGGCGTGGCCTATGAGGTTGAACAGCTCAGCCCGTTTGGTGCGGGAGAGGAATTCACCAAAATCAACCCGGCGCGGCGCATTCCTGTACTGAAAGACAGCGACAATGGCGACGACTGGGTACTACCGGATTCGACCGCTATCTTTCATTATCTGGAGAAGAAGATACCGGAACCTGCCCTCGTGCCCGCAGCGCTTGCTGATTACGGTCGCGCCCTCTGGTTTGAGGAATATGCCGACACGGAAATGGCCTCGACTATTGGACTGGGCATTTTCAGGAAAATGGTCTTCCCACAAATGCAAGGCAAAGACCCTGATGTGGACGGTGCCATGGAAGTGGTGCGAGGAAAACTCATTGGAATCAATGATTACATCGAGGCATCCCTCGATGACCGCACCTGGCTGGTCGGCGACAGGTTCTCGGTTGCGGACATCTCTGTTGCTGTTCAGTATGCCAACTTGTCGTTCACGGGCTATGTACCGTCTTCAGATCGCTGGCCTAATCTCGCCGCTTTCATGCGGCGTGTGGGCGAACGTGACAGTTTTGCTGGCCCCCACGTGAAAGCGGCAACCGCATTCGCGCAGATGAAAAAGCTCGAGATCGACGCCAAGGAAGGGCTCTAGATGGCAACCGATGCAAAATGGATGATATACGGCGCGACCGGCTATACGGGGAAGCTGATAGCGGCCAAAGCCTTTGAGCTTGGGCAAAAACCGACACTGGCTGGGCGCAACCCTGACAAAGTTCGGACCCTTGCGGAGAAGCTGGATTTGCCATGGGCTGCCTTCTCTGTGGATGACACGGATGCGCTTGCCGCCGTTTTGAAGGAGCAAGACCTTGTTTTGTCGGTAGCCGGGCCATTTTCAGCCACTGCGGAGCAGATGATGGAAGCCTGTATTGAGGCCAAAACCCATTATCTTGATGTGACCGGGGAAATAGCTGTTTTCGAGTTGGCGGCGTCATTAAGTGAAAAAGCGAAAGCTGCGGGCGTTACCTTGCTGCCGGGCGTTGGCTTTGATGTGGTTCCAAGCGATTGCCTTGCGGCGCATACGGCAAGCCGTGCCTCCGCGCCCCAGTCGCTTGTGATTGCGATCAAGGGCTTGGGCGGCCCGTCACAGGGCACCGCAAAAACGGCAGTTGAGTCATTGGGTAATGGCACCATGGCGCGCAAGAAGGGCTCTATCACAACGTTTCCAGCGGGAAAGTTGAAACGTACCATTGACCTTGGTGCAGGACCCGAGCCGTTTCTTGCCGTTTCATGGGGCGATGTTTCAACCGCCTTTTACAGCACCGGCATCAAAGATATCGAAGTCTATTTCCCCAACGAAGGGCCGATCAAATCCATGACAACCATGAGCCGGTTCTTCGGTCCGGTTATGGGCAGCACCATGGTGCAGAACTTCCTCAAGAAGCAGATCGACAAGATGCCTGCAGGGCCAACCGACGCCGACCGCGAGCGTGACACATCACTTTTGCTGGCAGAAGTCACAGACGCAGATGGTACTGTTTACAGAAGCAAGCTTGCTGCTCCCAATGGCTATACCTTGACGGCGGAATCCGCCGTCAAGTGTGCCCTGTTGAAACTGAACGGGGAGGGCGACGCCGGATTTCAGACGCCGTCGCTCGCATTTGGTGCTGACTTTGTCCTGCAGCTGGAAGGTTGCGCGTTCGAAGACCTATAGGTTGGGCGCACTCTATGCGGATTTGGCCACGCGGGCGGACATGAGACCATTTGTCGGTTTGCCGTAAAAATACCCCTGGCCATAATCGACGCCGATATCTTTCAGCAAATCGGCGTGCTCCCGGGTTTCGATCCACTCACCGACGGTCTCGATACCAAGCTCGCGGCACAGCATTACCATCGACCGCAGGAAAGCACGGTCTTCTGCAGAGTCGACCGCATCCTTGATATAGGCGCCGTCGATCTTGACGGCATCCACCCTGAGGCTTTTCAGATACTGGAACCCGGCCGCCCCGGCACCAAAATCATCCAGATAGACCTTGAATCCAATGCCCCTGACCTGTTGAACAACAATACCCAATGCCTTGAGGTCCAGGATGCGGGCGCTTTCGGTAATCTCCAGTGACAAATGGTCTGAAAGATCCTGGTTTTCCTCAAGCAACTCTATGAGGTCCTTGATGAATTCAGGGTCCGATAGGGATCGCCCGGAAACATTGACTGCGATGCCGGGAGCGGCACCCTGGCCCATCAATTCGCGGATTTTATTGATCACCCGATTGATCACTGCGCGGTCAAAGTCGTCAATCAGGCCAACGTCCTCGGCAAACCTGATCATTTCCCATTGGCTTTTCATGATCTCGGGCAGATCAAATCGCGTCAGCGCTTCAAAATGATGGGTACTGAGCCGCTTCATGTCGACGATAGGTTGATACACAAGCGAAAAAGCCCCATCGGACAATACCTGGCGGAAGGCGCGCACCCGCTCTGCGGTTTCGCCGATCAGTGTTCCACAGTTTTCCTCAATGGAGCCGACGTCGAATCCTTCGCTCTCTTCGGCAAACTGCTGAAGACTGAACACCAGCGCTTTCATGCTGTCCTTGTCGCTGAGATTGCTGGAAGCCGCGTCAATGGTCGCTGTGCTGATGGCGACACCTGTGGCCTGCACCACGGCAGCCCGGATCGTGTCAGCAGACGAATTGTCGTTTGCCTTTTCGTGTACGACAGCAAATTTGTCATCAGACACCCGGGAAGCAGTTTTGCCGCCATAGGAAACCGATTTCAAATATTGTTCGATGTTGGATTGTTGCCCGGCGTTTAGTTCCTGCCCCTCATCCGCCTCAATTACCGTTACCTGAACCTTGTCCTCGACACCGGGTTCGTCTTCAAAAAGTTTTTCAAGATTGCTGAAAAATTGTTGTTTTTTCTCCTCCACCAGCATGGTTGCCGTGGGAGAACTTTCTTCCATGCCAAGACGCTGGGGCCTCGACAAAACTGCGTAAATCATGTCTGGCTCGGACGGTAATTTGGCGATAAAAGCGCCAAATTCTTCCTTACTGTCTGCGTCCATTCCAACGTTCAGCCGGATTGGACCCAGACGATTGGCACCGGTCAGTTTTTCGGCATTCTTTTTGAAAAGGCCCCTGCCCTTAATATCGAGAAGATCGAGAAAGTTGGTTTCGTTGCCTGGAACGGCAAGGATACCAAGCGTACTTTTTACCGCGCCATCAGCATTCTTGATGGTAAACTCGGAGTCCATCTCCAGGAGAAGATCGCCGACGCAAAAAGCGTATCCAAGAAATCTGTTCGGAACTTTCAGTGACATAACCATCCAAGCGCCCCCCCAAGCGTGCATATGTGCATTCACTCGATCAGCCCTAGCTGGCCATGCGCCACTGATCTTATCTCACTGTCACATTATTGTGCCTTTAGGTTATTAAATGGTAAATCAGGATGGATTTTGGGTTAACAGAATACTGAGTTTGTACTGCGGTTGATAAAATCGCAGACGACTAAAGCCTACGGATCAAAACCAACTCGTCTAGGCTGTTTGACAACAGTACCAGTTACGAGGCCAGGAAAAGGACCAACGCGTGAAACGGAAACCGGTCGATTCTCTCTCTGCATTTCAACTGAACAGGCGCAACGTGCTAAAAGGGGCATCAGGCGTTGCAGGCACCGCTGTTCTGGCCGGGTTGCCAGCAAGCCAGGCCCGACAAAACAGTGCTGTCAGTTTCACACATGGGATCGCGAGCGGTGATCCGCTCCAAACACGCATCATCCTTTGGACGCGGGCCTATCCTGCAGGCGGTGAAGCACGCAAGATGAAAGTTTCGTGGCAGATAGCCAGCGACGAGGCCTTCAACCATGTGGTCAACCAAGGTGAGGCAGAGACCGGACCAAAGACAGACTATACAGTGAAAGTGGATGCTGGCGGCCTACAACCTGCCACCAACTACTTCTACCGCTTTTCGTGCGAGGGAACACAGAGCATGACAGGCCGCACCCGCACGCTTCCTGCAGCGGGAGTGGAGCAAGTCTCCCTTGCTGTCGTATCCTGCTCGAATTACCCCCAAGGTTTCTTTCATGTGTACCGCGAAATCGCTGATCGTGACTTTGCCGCCGTGCTGCATCTCGGCGACTACATTTATGAATACCCTGAAGGTATTTACAGCAACGAAGACATGACGTCCGAACATGGTCGAAAGGTCGAACCAAAAGGTGAGGTCATTGCGCTCGATGATTATCGGCGCCGCTACGCTCTTTACCGGTCCGACCCGGACCTGCAGGCAGTGCATGCCGCCCACCCTTTCATCTGCGTATGGGATGACCATGAAATTGCCAACGATACCTGGCGTACCGGTGCGCAAAACCACAATGACGGCGAAGGCGATTTTAACGACCGCAAAATCGCTGCCTTGCAGGCGTATCATGAATGGCTGCCTATTCGCGACAATACGGAAGGCGACCAGAACAAAATCTATCGCAGCTTCGAACTCGGCGAGCTCGCTACGCTCATCATGATGGATACCAGGCTTGTCGGCAGGGATGAACCGCTGACCTACGGAAAAGACCTGCCACCACGAACAGTTCCATTCCGCTTCGAGGAAGGCAAAACGCCTGTTGCGCTAACCGACACTGGCGCAGCCTCTCCGGACGCAGACGCGACCGTTCGGCAAATCCCGGTGCCGTTCAGAATAAATGGCAACGATGCGCAGCCCATCCTGGACTGGAACGAAATTCAAGCGCTTGACCCCAACAACCTGCCGGAAGGGGTGACCTATCTTCCCGATCTGGAGCGGTTCAAGAATGACATACTGCCAGCCAGCGATCGCAGCATGCTTGGCAGCGAACAACAGGCATGGCTGGATGCCACACTGAAGGCGTCAAAAGACGCTGGCAAACCCTGGCAAATCCTCGGACAACAGGTTCTGTCGGGTAAAGTCGGCATTCCCATGATCGCTGACGATGACATCGACACCAGCAAAAACAGTTTTGTAACACCTCGGCAAATTGCGGAATTCAGGGCACTGTCGGCGATGGACCTGCCGCTAAACCTCGACGCCTGGGACGGGTATCCGGCCGCTCGGGAAGACCTGTTTTCAAGCATAGAGGCACATGCTGAAAACGTCGTGCTGCTCGCTGGCGACACCCACAATGCCTGGGCATTCGACCTTGCGGATGAGCAAGGAAAACCGGTCGCCGTGGAGTTCGGAACCGCCGGCGTATCTTCACCAGGCATGGAAGAATATCTGCCTGTCCAGCCCGATGTGGTTGCTGAAGCAATTAAAGCCAAAAGCCCGGAGCTGAAGTTTCTGGACAGCAGCCATCGTGGCTGGCTGGAGCTTCAGGTTGAACGGGATGCCATTACCGCAACGTTCCGGTTTGTATCAACCGTCCGGAACGCCGACTATGAACTCGCGACGCCTGTTCAAAGAATAGTCAAGGCAGGCAAACACAAAATGGAAAGTTGATTTGCAGCAAACCCAGACGGAACAGACCGCGGGGCTAGCGGTCGCGACCGTAGCTTTTAAGTAGCCATTCGTCGCCAACGCGTTCGAGGGTGAATTTCATGCCGCTGCCCATCATGGCTGCCATTCCGAGATTACGCCGCATCACAGGGTTGCCGGCGCTCGCCTGGATGACAAGCTCGGAGTTTTCTTCCACATAGTCCGACGAAACAAATTGCCAGTTGCGGGGCTGAAGCTGCGAAAATGTCATCATTGCTCTGCCCAGTGATTTGGTTGCGTCTTCAGTAGGCAACCAGAGCGGTGCCAGATTTTCCTGAACCTGCGGAGCAAGCTGCATACTCTCTTTGGCTTTTTTCGGGGAATAGAACTGTTCAATCTTATCCATATATGTCGTGAATACGACTTCCGGACTTGATGTGTTCCCCTCAATGATCAGGTCGTGCCAACCGTCATGATTGCCACTCAGGGAGCGAAGGTCAACGTAACCACCAATTTTCCAGCGCGAACCCGATTTCAGGAACTTGAAACCAAAAGGAATTGGATCAGGTCTGCTTTCGTCGACCGATTTGAAATAGACCTTGGCAAAAGCACTGTCTCCCACCCAATCAAACTCTGTGATCGTCCAGGATTTGGGGCCATGAATCCAAAGTTTCGCGATTAACCCGGCCGCCGAGTCCGATGGATTGGCACGTCGGGCAGCAGGGCTGCTTTGATAGGCACCCTTTGTGTGGCGCAACAGCGGAATCATCGCTCGGCTATTCACGTTCGCCCGACGACCTTTTGAGTAGGTCGAGAAACGATCGAAAAAATCATCAAGAAACTGTTCGATATCCGAAGCGGGGCCGGTTAATTCTACCGAAGACAACGGCTGCTGAGATGCACTGGCAAAAGGTGCGATGACAAGGGCGAAGCCCGCCAACAAAGCACCAGCCAGCGGAGCCAAAATGGATCGCTTTGTTTCGATAAAGACAGATGTTTGCAGGCCCACCGGCTTCCCCCTTCAAACACGCCCAAAAGCACGTTGAACTAATACTATATCAAATAACTCGCTCATGAACAGCGGGTGCTCACAAAATCAGTGTTTTTTTAGGTCCTGCCTAATCTTTTGGGCTATCGCTTCCACGTCCGAACGCATGGCCGCTATGTCGATGGTTGTAACTTCGCCATTCTCCATCAGGATTTTACCGTCCACTATCGACGTCACAACATCCCCTGCCGTAGCGACATACACCAGATGCGAGACAATATTGTAGAGCGGATCAAATCGCGGGTCATCAATCGAAACCTGGATCATGTCAGCCTGCCGACCAGGTATGAGTGCCCCTGTCGTTTCGCCAAAGCCGGCTGCAATTGCGCCCATGCGTGTCGTCATATCGAGCGCCTGGTTCGCCGTGACAAGGGTCGGGTCTGTGCCGGCACCCTTGTGGATGAGAGCGGCAAGTCTCATTTCCTGCCACAAGTTAAGGTCATTATTCGATGCAGCACCATCCGTACCCAGGCCAACATTGACACCGGCCGCCAGCATTTTGGCAACAGGCGAAATACCAGCGCCGGTTTTCATATTGGATGTCGGGTTGTGGATCGGTGACGAAGAAGACCCCACCAGACGCGTGATATCGGCGTTGGTCGGCCACACGACATGCGCCGCGATTGTGCGTTGGTCGAGCATGCCAAGCCCGGCCAGAAGCTCTATGGATGACATGCCATATTGATCGCCCACAGTTTTTATCTCGGCCTGATCCTCTGCAACATGGATGGAAACCGGCACATCCAGTTCCCGTGCCTTTGCAAAAGCCGCCTGCAGGTGATCCCTTGAGACGGTATAGGGTGCGTGCGGCGCTAGTGCCGGCGTGATACGCGGGTGTTTTCCTTTCCAGCGCCGGACAAAATCCACCCCCGCAGCAAAACTGTCGTCCCAACCGCTAAAACCCGGACTGGGGAAATCGATCATGGGCGCGGCAACAACCGCACGAAGCCCGCAGGCCACGACAACGTCAGATATGACATCCGGGTAGAAATACATGTCGACAAAACTGGTGGTTCCGCTCCGGATCATTTCCCAGCAAGCGAGCCGGGTCCCCGCCTCGACAAGAGCGGGATCCACATACCGGCCTTCCATCGGAAAAATATATTCCTGCAACCAGGTCATCAGCGGCAGGTCGTCGGCCATACCGCGAAACAGCACCATCGAAGAATGGGTGTGCCCGTTCACAAGGCCCGGCATCAGTACTTTGCCATCACCAGCAATGTGCTGCTGGGCCGAAAAGAGCCTGCGAATATCAGCCAGAGCGCCTACACCGACTATTTTACCGTCCCTGATTGCCACGGCCCCGTTTTTGATCCGCTCCGCGCCGGGTTCCATAGTCAGGACATAGTCTCCGCCAACGATCAAATCGGCCGGTGACTGATCCTGCGCTGTCAGCATGGGTGAGGCCATCAAGGCCAGCAAAAACGCTGAGATAATAACGGGAATTCGGTCAATCATTGATCTGCTTTCCTGTATCGATAAAATGCGGGCGACGGTGCCTCCGAGGATTCCTTTTTGTATGCCGTATCGCAGCGAAAGGAGCAAGGGCCGCTTGTCCTCCTTCCCGCTTGTTAATGAACATCATTATCGCTAGGCTCTGCGCCGGGGAGAGAGAAATGAACGAAGCGGCAACTACGGCGGACATGGTTTCCATCGCTGTCGACCCGATAACGCAACTGGTTCTGTCAGCGTCACTCGCATTCACCATGTTGACGGTCGCGCTCAGCCTGCGTCCGGCAGATTTCGCATTTGTCCGCTCTCACCCGACCTCGATGCTGGTAGGTTTCACCGCCCAGATTGTCGCGCTGCCCCTGGTTACCCTTCTGCTGATAAAAGGGCTGTCCCTGCCTGCCGGTATGGCCTTGGGCATGATAATTGTTGCTTGCTGTCCCGGCGGTGCCATGTCCAACCTGATCACCAAAATAGCCGGTGGAGATTCCGCCTATTCTGTTTCACTCACCATGTTGTCGTCTGTTTTTTCTGCCCTCATGCTACCGCTTGCGATCCTGTTCTGGGTGTCGCTTCATGGTCCGGCCAATGCACTGATCGACGACATCAATATCGACCGCGCCGCTTTTGTTCAGAACACCATGATCATTTTGGTTATTCCGCTGGCACTTGGCCTGCTGGTTTCCTGGAAACGCCCTGCTCTGGCTGTTGTGTTGCACACGCGCTTCATGCCGGTCTCGCTGCTAATTCTTGTTGGCCTGATAGTCTCGGGGCTCATCACCAATTTTGATGTTGTGGCCTCACATGGCATGCAGATACTGCCGCTTGTCGTGCTCCACAACGGCGTTGCATTTCTTACCGGAGGGATGATTGGTCAACTGTTCCTGAACGACAAGCGCAAAGCACGTGCACTGGTGTTCGAGGTGGGAATCCAGAATGCAGGCCTCGGCCTGATCATTGTCATGACCCAACTTGGTGGCCTTGGTGACGCTGCGATACTGGTAGGCAGTTGGAGTATCTGGCATCTTATCGGTGGTTTTAGTCTCGCTGCCCTCTACAGAAAATACCGCCCGCTGCCAATGCGGGCCACATCTTGATGAAGGAGATGAACATGTCTTTTGACCTCGTGATCCGGAACGGCCTTGTCTACGACGGCAACGGCGGCACGCCGTTTGAAGCTGACATCGGAATCAAGGATGGCCTGATTGCTGAAGTCGGTGTCTGCGACGGTCAGGCAGATCAAGTCATTGACGCGGCTGGTGCCATCGTCACACCTGGCTTCATTGACCTTCACACACACTATGACGGACAGGTCAGCTGGGACGAAAAGTTCGAACCCAGCGTCTACCACGGCGTCACAACCGTTGTGATGGGCAGTTGCGGAGTTGGCTTTGCGCCGGTGAAACCTGCTGACCACGAAAAGCTGGTGCGCTTGATGGAGGGGGTTGAAGACATTCCGGGCACCGCCCTTTCGGAGGGCATAACATGGAACTGGGAAAGCTTCGAAGACTATATGCAAGCGATTGATTTCCCACACACAATCGACTTTGCCGCCCAGGTCGTGCATGACCCGCTTCGGGTTTATGTGATGGGCGAGCGTGCGGTTTTTAACGAAGCGGCGACGGATGATGACATTGCTAGAATGCGCGACCTAACTCGCGCAGCGCTTGAGGCTGGGGCAGTTGGCTTTTCGACCGGACGCTCCGATGTACACCGCTCTGCGGACGGAGAATGGACACCCTCGTCTGAAGCGACAGCGGACGAACTTCACGGCATTGCCGCCGCATTTGACGGTCTGGACCATGGCATCCTGCAAGCAGTCAATGACTTTGACCTGGAACGCGGAGACCCAGACGCTTTTGATCGCGAGTGGAAGCTGCTGGAGCAGTTTATGGCGGGTGCCGGTGGCAGACCTTTCTCGCTTTCGCTCATGCAGCGGGATTTTGCCCCCAAACAATGGCGGCAGATTCTGGAACGCAGCGAGGATGCAAAAAAACGCGGCCTGAATATCAGTCTTCAGGTGGCACCGCGCGGCATCGGAGTAATTTTGGGCCTGCAGTGTACATTCCATCCGTTTATTGGGTTTCCAAGCTACAAGAAGATAAGCCATCTGCCGCTGGCAGACCGGGTGGCTCAGATGCGCAAGCCCGAATTCAAAGCGCAGCTTCTGAGCGAAAGTTCGGAGAAGCTGGCGGGTGACGGCACACCCATTCCACCAATCGCCGACATGCTTCTGGCACAGATAGACTTTATCTCATGCAAGATGTTCAGGCTTGGTGAAAACCCGGACTATGAGCAACCGATCGAGCAATCTGTCTATAAAGCAGCGGAAGCAGACGGTGTTAAACCGCTGGAAAAAATCTATGACATCCTGCTTGAGAAAGATGGTCAGGAGTTTCTGTATTTTCCGATCTACAACTACACCGACCTGAACTATGACGCCGTTTTCGAGATGATGAGCCACCCACAGGCCATCATGGGACTATCGGATGGCGGTGCGCACGTGGGTACAATATGCGATGCCAGCTTCCCAAGTTATCTGCTGCTGCACTGGGCGCGCGACCGAAATGGCAAAGGCTCAATTGCGATCGAAACCGCAGTTAAAAAACTGACATCTGAGCTTGCCGACTTCGCTGGATTCTCGGATCGTGGCCGCCTCAAGGTTGGCCTCAAAGCCAACATCAATGTCATTGATCACCAGCGACTGAGCCTGAAGCCTCCGCGTATGGTTCAGGACCTGCCCGCAGGCGGGCAACGATTGCTCCAGGATGCCGAAGGCTATATTACCACAATCGTTGACGGCGTTCCGGTGGTCCGCAACGACGTCCTTACAGGTGCGCTGCCCGGCCGCCTGGTACGCGTCGGAAACAAGAACTCCAAAGCGGCTTAAGGCGCTTTGTCACGCGGCACAAAGCCAAGAATATCGCGCTCGCGGATGAGGCCAAGTCTTGCAGAGTCATCACTGCCCGGATGGCCGAGCACCAGATAGTCGGTCAGCGCGCCCTCCAGTTTCTTGAAACGTGTCAGCGCTGAACCCAGCAACACATAAGGCTTGCCAAAGGGTGTTTTTGCCTCCACCCCATTGATTTGAAACCGGCCGTTTGTCAGCACAACCAGCGTGTCACCTGGCATCCCCCACAATTGCTTGATGATCTGCGGAGCGAAGTCAGCAGCACGAAATACCACATAGTCATAGCGCTCTGGTTGCCCGCACCCCTTGCCATACACTGTGATGGCCTGCCCCTGCCAAAGCTGGCCCTGAAGCGAGGATCCGTCTATCGATGTTTCCACGGTCACGCACTCACCGGTATCCGCCCCGGCATAAGATGCCAGTCCAAACAGCATTGTTGTCAACAGCGCATTGCTCATGGCTGGTTCCCTGCGAAGACTTTGTTTATCTATATTGACAAAAGCACCTTCAAAATAAAAGCTTCAGCTCATTTTATGTCAGCAATCGGATAGTCACTATGTTGATCCGCACCATTTCTATTGTTTGTCTCCTTGTCGCCACCACGACTACATTTGCGCAGGCGCAGCCCACACGCGGCCAGAGCTCCCAGTCGGAGCAAGCCCTGGACCGGGACCCGAGATTTGTCGACAGCACACGGGGAAACATTCCGGTCCCGACAAACGCCGATGAACTACGACTTGTGTCGCTCGACCTCTGGCTGAAGTTTCGCAGAACCAACCAGCAACTCTACCACTATATCAAGGATGCGTCCGACTTCCGGGCGTATTCTCATCTGTGCAAGCGGCATGAACTGAATGTGAATTTGGCTCCGATCAATGCGCTCGTGAGCCGTAACCTTCAGCAAATTCTGCTCGCTCATTATGAAGAACCCGATTATGCGGTTCTTGAAGCTATGCCCCGTGAAGAGCAGGCATCGCTTATGAAAGACATGGCTGCAGATGTTTACGGATTTGAATATGGCTACCGGGTTTCCGCGCAGCAGACCTTGATCGACACGGCGTCCTCAACGGTGAATAATTACTGCGTTCAGGCGGAAGAAAGATACTACGGAAAATACATTGCTCTGCTCGCTACCGCACGGCGACAGCAAAACTGACTGCAACGATAGGTAAGCCATTATTCCACCAGCAATAGTTTGTGTCAGAATTATAAAAAAATGTGGCAAATAGTGTATTAGTACAATAAGATATCGCCCGCAGGGCGGATGTCTTCGGATAGCCGGTAAAACGGCAAGTTGCGCTGCCGACCTGTTTATGAGCCTTGCCCGGTTGGGCAAGTAGTGGGGGTTTGTGGGTAAAACTTTATGACATATACATATGAATATCCTCATCCGGCTGTCACGACTGACATTGTGATCCTGACAGTTATGGACGGGGAACTTAAGGTCTTGCTGATTAAGCGGGGGACCGAACCATTTAAAGGCCAATGGGCGCTACCTGGCGGCTTTGTAAAAATTGACGAAAATGTGGACAACTGCGCCGTTCGCGAACTGCAGGAAGAAGCGGGCATAAGCGGGGTCTATCTTGAGCAGCTTTACACTTTCGGCCGTGTTGATCGCGATCCGCGTGAACGGGTTATCAGCGTCGCATACTACGCGCTTATCCCGGGCAAGGATCTCACTTTGAAAGCAGGCACAGACGCTACAGAAGCCGAGTGGTTTTCTGTCGATGAACTGCCTGACCTTTCGTTTGATCACTCGGAAATTCTGGATCTGGCAAAGACGCGACTTGCGGCCAAAATGGATTATTCCACGGTTGGTCTCAAGTTGATGCCTGAGGAATTCACGCTGTCCTACCTGCAGGACGTTTATGAAAAGGCGACGGACAAGCCAAGAGACAAACGGAATTTCCGCAAGTGGATATTCTCGCTCGACGTGATTGAAGCGACCGGCAAAAAATATTCCAAAGGACCGCATCGGCCTGCAATGCTCTATCGGGTTATTAACCCTGAGGAAGTACGCAATATTCGCTAGGCCGTAGAAGGACATTGAATACAAAAGGGCGCCCGAAGGCGCCCTTTTTTTTGACATCTGTCTGCCGGGCTGGGCTAGAAGTTGAAGCTCAACTCCAAACCATAAGACCGGCGAGACCCTGGATGGTTGAAAGACCCACCGAACTCGGGTGCCGGAATTACCTCTTCGAGATACCTGGTGTTTGTAAGGTTGCGGGCAAAACCGATCAGAGACCAGTTTTCTCCCCGAATACCGGCACGAACATCCAGTGTCGTATAGGCATCACGGCGCGCATTGCTGAAGTCTGCAATACCAAGCGGACCTGAATCCGGACCGAAAATGGACAGAGCAAACAGCGGGTTAAAGATCGTGGCGTTTTCACCACCCTGCTGGGTATGGAACCAGGTTGGGCCCACAATGGTCACATCTGCGCGTGCGATCAGGCTGTAGTCTTCGTTCACGTCAAAATCAAACTGAGAGCCGAAATTCATCGTGTAGTCCGGCGTATAGGGCGCCTTGTTGCCCACAGTGTCGGGCCGGGAACTGTTGGCCTTGATCTCGCTTTCCGTCACGCTGATGCCACCATACAGGTTCCACCAGTCTGTCATGCGAGCGTTAGCTGCAAACTCAAAACCATAGAGTTCAAGCTCGTCGATGTTGGACACAACCCGCAACAGGCCAAACGTGCCGACATAAAACTCGAAGAACTGGCTGTCGGTAACATCCGTGTAGTAAGCGGCACCTTCAAGACTCAACCGACCGTCAAACAGCCGCGACTTGAAGCCCACCTCAAACGCACTCGACGTTTCCTTTCGATAGTCATCCTGCACCGTCGGCAATGTATCTCCGATCTGGTCAGCAAAGTCAGAAATCTGATTATTGATGAAGTTGTTGATGAAGATATCAACGGTCGCGGCACTACCGGCGTTGTTGAAGCCGCCTGCCTTGAAGCCAACACCCCAGTTCGCGAACAGAGTTGTGTCATCAGACACATCCCATGTCACCGAAAGCTTGGGCTGGAACTCTTCGAACGTACGTTCCTGATCCTCAATCACCCCCGACGGGTTCACAAGGTCACTCAGACCCGGATTGAGCGGGTCATTGAAAACACCATCGAAGTTCAGGTCAATCACGGTCGATGTAAGATCGGTCGGCACCAGATTGGATACCTGACGCTCCTCACGGTCATACCGCAGAGCCGCGGAGAATTCGACGTCGTCATTCAGGTCGTACTGAATTTGGCCAAACACCGCATACACATTGCTGTCGAAATCATCGTAAACCAGCGCCTCGGTACGGTTGGGACCATCCGCCTGCACCAGCCCCCGGATCGGCGCAGCGCCGCTATCGCGGTTCAGAGAAACGCCAACCTGCCGGTCAATATCGAGGAAATAGATGCCTGCCATCCAGCGCAGGTCCGCACTGTCGTCTGACGCAAGGCGTAATTCAAAGCTGAAGTCCTGCTGGTTTCTCAGCTGCTCCTGGATGCCATCACACGTGGTGGGTGTATAGGGCCCAAAGAAAGATCCAGAAAAGTCAGGCGTAAAGATAATGCCGTCCGGCACAGTACCCAAAATCTGCGGGGCGGGCAGTGTTACGCCGGCCGCATTCAGGTCGGCGGTGGTCTGCCGACAGGTTGGGTCGTTGTTGAAAAAGCCAAACGCCGCCGACGTACCGTCAGCGATCAGGTCATTTTCGATATCGCTATAGAGCACCCAGCCCGTCAGGGTCATGCCGTCCATGTCATAATCGAATTTCGACGAAAACTCGAACGCCGTCTGATTGTTGTCAGACACGATATTCGGCTGGAAAACAAACTCATGGTCATTCACGTCTTCATTCGCGAGCGGTGAATTGGCGCCAGCCGCGAAGTTTGGCAAATGAAATGTGGCGTTAAAGGTGATCGAGCTTGCGTCCACCTCGCCGTATCTGATTTTGCTGTCAATCTCGAGGTTTTCGGTAGGTGTCCAAATAAGGCGGCCGTCGAGATTATAGCCCTCGAACCGATCGACGATTGCATCGTTATTCTGGAAGCTGTTGCGGAAGAAGCCGTCTGTCGTGCGGTAATCACCGCCGATCCGGATTGCAAGTTTGTCCTCTACAAGAGGCCCCTCAATTGCCGCGGCAAAATCGATGCTTTCATTGTTGCCGTAGCTGCCTTCTGCCTGAATGCCAAACTCGTTGCCCGGCTTGCGGGTCGTTGCGATGATCGCACCCGCGGCAGCGTTGCGGCCATAGATAGCACCCTGTGGGCCTTTGAAAATTTCGATCTGGCTCAGGTTGGTGAATTCGCGGTTGAACGCGGCCGGGTTGGTCATCAACACGCCGTCCAGAACAAACGCAAAGCTGTTTTCCGCGTCCCGCGCGCCGTTAATGCCGCGGATATTCACCTGGCTGTCGCCCACTTCGGCGGCATCCACAATCGAAACACCTGGCGTCAGGGCAATAAAATCTTCGGCACGCTCCACACCCGCGTCGCGGATGGTCGCAGATGATACAACTGACACCGTACCGGGCACGTCTTTCAGGCTTTCAGCCCGCCGCCGTGCCGTTACCACGATTTCTTCAAATGAAAACTGTTCTTCGTCGGCATCCTGCTGCGCTGAAACAGGGCTGCCTAAAAAGGCTGTTGCCGCAATGGCGAGTGTCGATACACCCGCGATTGCGCGCGAGCGCCGGTTCAATGAGTTCATAGTCTCCTCCTCCATTTCGCGCACACTATTTATCAGCTGTTGGTACCCGGTGGTGCGACCTTCCATCACCCACCCCCGCGTGCGCGTTGTCTCCTTCATATGTAACTCTGAACTAAGTCATTATATTGCATCTTCAATAATATTGTATACATTAAAGATGAATTCTTTACGGCGGAGTATACAAATCAGATGTCGAAAGCGACAGAAAAAGCATATTTCCTCATCCGGGAGAATATACTGAGCGGCGCATTTTCCCCCGGGGCACACCTTAAAGAGGGTGAACTTGTTGATCTTTGCGGCGTGAGCCGTACGCCCGTTCGGGACGCTTTGCGGCAACTCGCTACCGACCGCTATGTGGTAACGCGGCGCAATCAGGGAGTTTTTGTCAATGAGTGGTCGGTTGACGATATCAAGGATATCTTTGAACTCCGCGCCATCCTCGAATCCATGGTCGCCGACCGTGCCGCTGACCATATCACCGACGACCAGTTGTTAGAATTGCGGGAAATCCAGCAGGCCATTCAGTCGATGCTTGATGAGAATGACACACTGAAGGTCGACTTTTTCCTGCATCAGAACAAACGTTTTCACCAAATCCTCATGGACGCAACCCACAGCCGCACACTTGCCGATACTTTGGGGCAAATCGTCCAGCCACCACTGATTGCCCAAACTGCCCGCCAATATACGCGGCAGGAACTCCAGAACAGTAATGATCACCACCGGGACATAGTTCTGGCGCTTGAAGCACGCGACGGCGCTTGGGCAGCATCTGTGATGAAGACACACATTATCGCCGCCCAACGAAAATTCATGAACAGCTACTTGTCGAGCGAAGAAAACGAAGCCGCCGAATAAGCCTCACGCCCAGCCGGAATTCAGCTTTTTGATGACCTGATCGGTCGTCACCAAATCCGCATATTTGGCACTCAGGTCAAACATGTTGGCCTTGTGGATTTGCGCGTCCCGGTCGCCGCAGGCATCTTCAACAACCAGCGGAATAAAGCCGTTCTGGATCGTATCGAGCGCACTGGCCCGCACACAACCCGAGGTACTGACGCCTGTGACCACAACAGCATCGCACCCCATCGCAGACAGCGTGCTGGCAAGCGAGGTGCCAAAATAGGCGCTGGCATATTGCTTGGTGACCACCACCTCACCATCCCGCGGTGCAAGCTCGGGCGGCGGATCAGCAAATGGGTTACCTTTATCGAAGCAGGACAGCGCAGAAATCTTCTTATAAAAAAGGCCACCATCCGCACCGCCGGGCGTGAATTCCACCCGCGTATGCACAATGGGCCGGCCCGCATCCCGAAACGCCGCCAGCAGCCGTTCGACATTCTTGGCTTCAGCTTCAATACCGGCATACAAAGGTGCAGCCGGATCCAGATAGGCCATACACATATCGATCACGAGAAGTGCCGGTTTTTTGCCAAAACCCAACGAACCGCCGAAGCCGGCCCGGGCATAATCTTCTTCAAGTGACTGACCGTCTTCCGGCATCAGATAATCCCTGCGTCTCGCATCTGCGCCACCTCTTCCGGCGACTTGCCCAGAAGGTCAGCATAGACCTCTTCATTGTGTTCACCAAGGGAATGAGGCCCGGCCCAGCGAACTTCGCCCGGTGTTTCCGAAAGCTTTGGAAACACATTTTGCATGTAGAGCTGTTCATACTCAGGGTGGTCAACCTTCACAATTGCATCCCGGGCTTCATATTGCGGGTCCTTAAGCATGTCCGGTGCTTTAAAGATTTTGCCCGCTGGCACGCCGTGCTCGTCCATCAGGCTTTGCATTTCGTCGCTGGTGAAATCCTTGGTCCATTCGGCAATCATTTCATCCAGTTCTTCTTGGCGTGCACCGCGCGCATGGTGCGTCGCATACTCTTCGCTTTCCGCCATTTCCGGCCGTCCCATCGCGGCTGCCAGACGCTTGAACACAGTATCCTGGTTGGCCGCAATCAGAATGTCACCATCTTTGGTGGGATATGCGTTCGAAGGCGCGACCTTGGGCAAAACAGAGCCGGTGCGCTCCCGGACAAATCCCTGCTGGGTATATTCAGGCACCACTGACTCCATCATCGCCAGCACGGCCTCATAGATGGCGGAATCGACCACCTGACCCTTGCCGGTCTGATCCCGGTGCCGCAGGGCCATCAAAGCACCCAAACAGGCGTATGTCGCCGCCAGCGAGTCACCGATCGAGAGGCCGATGCGGCTTGGCGGCGTCGACGGGTCTCCCGCCAGATTGCGCATTCCCCCCATTGCTTCACCAATAGAGCCGTACCCTGCGCGCTTGGCATAGGGGCCTGTCTGGCCAAAGCCTGACACGCGAATCATAATCAGCTTCGGGTTAATTTTTGAGAGTTCTTCATATCCGAGGCCCCATTTTTCCATCGTGCCAGAGCGAAAATTCTCCAAGAGAAAGTCAGTCTTTTTAACCATCTCCTTGAGGAGGTCCTGCCCTTCCTTCTCGCGCAGGTTCAGCGTGACGCATTTTTTGTTACGAGAAACAACTGGCCACCATAGTGGCGCGCTCTGCCCCCATTTGCGCATGGGGTCGCCGATACCAGGCGCTTCCACCTTGATCACTTCAACGCCGTGGTCCGCCATCAACTGCCCACAAAAGGGACCGGCAATCAGTTGTCCGAGCTCAATCATCCTAAGGCCCTTGAGGGCGCCAAAATTCGGGGCACTCGTCACTGTTTCTCTCCTAATGATTTATCTCAACGAACAGGGTCGCTATAACAGATAAGAATCGTTTCGTTGGATTTTTGTATACAATCAGATTTCAGGATTGTATACATTTTTCGATGAGGCGCTGACCTATATCATGCGAACTCACAGAGGCATAAAATGACATCATTTGTCGAAATTCTGGAAGTTGGTCCCAGAGACGGGCTGCAGAATGAAAAAGTTGTATTTTCCACCGCCGACAAGCTGCGGATGATCAATGGGGCGATCGCTGCAGGCGTACGCCGTCTTGAAGTAGCCAGCTTTGTGCACCCGAAGCGCGTCCCGCAAATGGCGGATGCAGAGGATGTAATCGCGGGCCTCGAAGACCGCGAAGACGTCACTTACATCGGACTGGTCCTGAACAAACGCGGCCTGCTGCGCGGTTTCGCAACCCGTGAAGGCGGCAAACGCGGTATCGATGAAGCGGGCTGCGTGGCAATCGCGAGTGACACGTTCGCAGAAAAAAATCAGGGCCAGACATCGGCTGAGTCCGTCGCCATTACCAAAGACATGATCAAAATGGCCAAGGCAGAAGGCATGACCGCACAGGCGACCATCTCGGCATCGTTCGGCTGCCCGTTTGAAGGCCGGGTCGACCCGGCGCGCGTTATAGCGATGGCAGAAGACATCGCTGAAGCCGACCCTCGTGAGATAGCAATTGCCGACACCATCGGCGTCGGGTCGCCAAAACGCGTGACTGAGTTGATAACTGCTATTCGCGAGCGCCTGCCGGGCATGCCCCTGCGCGCTCATTTCCACAATACGCGCAACACCGGCCTCGCCAACGCCTGGGCTGCATTTGAAGCGGGTGTAACAACATTGGACGCATCCGTTGCTGGCTTGGGCGGTTGCCCGTTTGCACCGAAAGCCACCGGCAATATTGGTACGGAAGACCTGCTTTACCTCCTAGCCGAATCGGACGTCAATACTGGCGTGGACCTCGATAAAATGATCGACCTTGCCCGCTGGGTTGAAGGCGTACTTGGCCGCACACCGCCAGCGATGGTCAGTCAGGCTGGTGGATTTCCAATACCTGAAACAGAACAACAAACCGTTTGAAGCCTAACGGGATATTCTCGCACCACGCGATATAGGGAGACTAAAAAAATGCCTTACAGACTAGGCGTAGATGTGGGAGGCACCTTCACTGACCTTCTGCTGATCGATGAAGAAACCGGCACGACGTGGCGCGACAAGGTGCCCAGCACCCCGCACGACCCATCGGTGGCGGTCATCAATGGCACCAAGGCCATTTGTGATCAGGCAGGTATCAGCCCCTCCGACGTAGGACAGTTTCTCCACGGCACGACGGTGGCAACAAATGCTGTTCTGGAAGGCAAAGGCGCTAAAACAGGTTTGGTCGTAACCGAAGGCTATCGCCAGATTTTGCAGGTGGCGCGCTCGCTGGTACCTGGCGGCCTGGCCGCCTGGATAACCTGGCCAAAGCCCGAGCCCCTGGCCGCACTCGAATGCACCGTGGAAATCGAAGAGCGGCTTGACGCAAACGGCGGTGTCGTGAAACCGGTCAACAAAGATCAGGCGCGAGCAGCTCTTGAAAGCCTCAAGGGCGAAGGCATCGAAGCCCTGACCATCTGCACCGTCAACAGCTACATTAACGGTGTGCATGAGCGTGAAATCGGCGAGATTGCGAAAGAGGTGTTCCCGGACATTCCGATTTCCCTCAGTCATGAGGTCTTGCCGGAAATGCAGGAATATGAGCGCGCACTCACATCGGTTGCAAACTCGCTCGTACGCCCGATCATGGCCATGTATGTCTCCAACCTCAGGAATGAACTCCGGTCACTCGGCATGGAAGGCCGCATTAACCTCTTGAGGTCTGACGGCGGCTTGATGGGCTCAGAAAAATCAGAAGGCCACCCGGTTAACCTGTTGATGTCCGGCCCGGCAGGCGGTGTCACGGGAGCCCTTTGGTCCGCACGCAATGCAGGCCTCAAAAATATCCTGACACTTGACGTGGGCGGCACCTCCACAGATGTGGCGCTCATCGAAAACGGCGAACCCCGCCTCCGGCGCGAAACCAGCGTCGGCCACCTTACAGTGCGCGCGTCTTCCCTCGACGTGAAGACGGTTGGCGCAGGTGGCGGCTCGATCGCTCACGTGCCTGAACTCACCGGCGCTTTGCGGGTCGGGCCCGAATCTGCCGGTGCCGTGCCAGGCCCAGCAGCTTACGGCAAAGGTGGTGAACTGCCGACCGTGACAGACGCCCACGTTGTGCTTGGAAATCTGCCCGCAGCGCTGCTTGGCGGGTCCTTCAAGCTGGATGTGGAAGCGGCGACCAAAGCCGTGCAAACCATTGCTGATGCCTTGAGCGTCACCATTCAGGAAGCAGCGCAGGGCATTATCGACATTGCCAACGAAAACATGTTTGGTGCGCTTCGGCTGGTGTCAGTACAGCAAGGTTACGACCCGCGTGATTTTGCCCTGATGGGCTTTGGCGGTGCGGGTTCACTGCACTCAAACGCGGTTGGCCGGCTGATGGGCAGTTACCCAGTGGTAGTGCCGGTGAGCCCCGGCGTATTGTGCGCAACAGGCGACGCTACGACCCAGATGCGGTACGAGCACGCCCGCTCCTTCAACCGCACGGTCAAACAAACTGACGACGCAGAAGTGGCCAAGTGGCTTGCTGAAATGCGCGAAACGGTTGCACGCGAGCTTGAAGAAGAAGGCGTCGCACGTGATCAGCAGACCATCACGTTCGAAGCGGGGGTCAGATACGCTGGTCAGGGCTTTGAAGTGGACCTGCCCATCAACCTCAATGACTTTGAAGCCGGAGACGGCATCGCCAAACTCCAGGCCGCGTTCGATGAAGAGCACAAACGCCTGTTTACCTTCAACCTGGATGTTGTGCATGAGGTCGTGAACCTGCGCGCCATCGCGCTCGGCCAAGGTGCGGAAATGCCAGCGATCAAGTTGCCGAAAGGTGACGGCGATCCCGGTCAGGCAAAGGTCAGCGACCACACCATGTGGGCAAACGGCGAAAAACATGCCGCTGCAATCTACGACAGGGCGAAGCTGGAAGCGGGCGACAAGATACCGGGCCCCTGCATCATCACCGAGATGGATAGTACAGCAGTTATTCTGCCGGACCATGTCGGCGAAGTGGACGCTTTCGGCACAATTCTCATCAATCCGGTCGCATAAGGGGAGGACGTACAATGCCTGCAACAATCTTAGAGTCCAACACCACCCCATTTAACAAAGTGCCGGTGGATACTATCACCCTCGACATCGTCGAGAATGCGCTCAGAAACGCGCGTGAAGAAATGGATGCCACTCTCTTCCGAACGGCGATGAGCCCGGGCATCCGCGAACAGGGCGACGCCTTTCCGCTGATTGCCGACCGTGAAGGCCTGATGGTTGTCGGCCAGTTCGGCAGCTTTATCGATGGCTTTCTAAAAGGCTATGACGGTGACATTGAAGAAGGCGACATGATCTGGCTCGCCGATCCTTATTCTTGTGAAGGGGCCGTGTCCCACAACAATGACTGGCTGATCATTCGGCCGATCTTCGTTGCTGGACGCCTGATCAGCTGGGCTTGCATGTTCGGTCATATGACCGACATTGGCGGCAAGGTGCCCGGCAGCCTGCCAACAGATGCCACCAGCATCTTCGAGGAAGGCGTGCGCATCCCGCCCATCAAGCTCTACAAAAACGACGTGCTGCAGGAAGATATCCTGACGCTTGTGCTGCATCAGGTGCGCATGCCCGAGTGGTGCCGCGCCGACCTGTTGGCGATTGTCGCAAGCTGCCGCGTGGCGGAAAAGCGTGTGCACGAGATTTGCGAGCGGTTTGGTGACGATTTCTTCGCATCAGCCACCGATGAGCTGCTCGACCGCAACAAGCGGGCCATGGGGCATCTGATCAACACCGCTGTCAGCACCGACAAGGTCAGCTTTGAAGACTATATCTGCGACGACGGACGTGGTTTTGGGCCCTACAAGATCAAATGCACCATGTGGCGCGAAGGCGAGACCGTTATCCTCGATTTCGACGGTACCGACCCTCAAGCTGTTGGCTCCATTAACTTTTATCTGAACGAGAACATGTTCAAGATGTTCTTTGGCATCTATATGGTGATGGTCTTTGACCCGCAGGTCATGTTTAACGACGGCTTCTATGACCTGGTGGATGTGCGCATCCCGCAAGGCAGCCTCTTGAAGCCAAACTTCCCTGCCGCATTGTCGTGCCGGACACATGCGCTTGGTCGTATCTTCGACATTCTGGGCGGGTTGCTGGGGCAAGGCCAACCGGAATTCCTGAACGCTGCCGGATTCAGCTCAAGCCCTCACCTGATGTTCTCCGGCTTCGACAAGGACAGCGGTGACTGGTTCCAGCTATTCCAGATCGGCTTTGGTGGCATTCCCGGTCGTCCGTTTGGTGACGGGCCTGACGGCCACAGCCTGTGGCCCGGCTTCACAAATGTGCCGAACGAGTTTCTGGAACGATATTTCCCGATGCGTATCACCCGCTATACCTCCATTCCGGACAGCGGCGGCGCAGGCCTGAACAGGGGCGGCAACGGCATCCTGATGACCTATGAGTTCCTGAACAGAGGTACGGTCTCGATCCATGATGATCGCTGGTTCACCTACCCCTGGGGTGTGAACGGCGGCAAGCCAGGGGAACGCTCGACAAAGATCCTGCGCCGCGCAGATGGCTCGGAAGAAATCATCCCGTCAAAATGTGACCGGATTGAAGTGTTTGAAGGCGACGAGCTTGACTATATCACCTGGGGCGGTGGTGGCTGGGGCAACCCGTTGGACCGCGATGCGGACCTTGTGGCACTGGAAGTCCGGCGCGGCCTCGTGAGCAGCAAAGGCGCGTTCGAGAACTACGGCGTGAAGGTAAGCGATGACGGCAGCGTTGATGCTGCCGCCACCGAGGCCAAACGCGCGGAGCTCGCGAAAGACCAAACCGAAGGTGAAATCTTCAATTTTGGGCCGGACATCGAAGCGATCCGTGCCAACTGCAAAGCGGAAACAGGCCTGGACGCGCCAATCCAGCCTCAGTGGTAGAACTTGCAGAAATTCTTGAGAAAAGGCCGGTTAACCCCGGCCTTTTTTTGTGATCGACCAGCTTAGTGGGCAAAAAGATGTGTGTAGCTCATGGAAGGTTCGGCCTTCAGCATGCCAAGGATATGTGCCCAGTCTCCGGATTGCACAATCCGGTCATAGTGCGCCCGGTGTAATGCCTTGCTTTGCCACCGCTCGATGAGGACAAATTTGCTGGGTTCATCCCCGTCAAGAAAGACAAAGGCTTCCTCAAATCCGGCTTCTCGTTGCATGGCAAAGCTGACACCCCGCATGATATCTTCAAATTCGGCCTGTTTTTCCGGCCTGACATCAAAATTGATGATCAGGTAAATACCCGGGTTTTCCTCGCTGGCTATCACCGTTTTTTCCCCTGTCATGATCAAAAAAAGAAAGGCTGTGATCAATATTTTGATTGAGTATTTCATTTGTGTACCATCATGTTTTTGCTATTATGGCTGTGATACGTGGACTTTAATTGATGTTCGACCTCGAATTTTGAAATTAATATTTCATGAATGAAACACTGGATTGGCACGACCTTCAGCTTTTTCTGGCCGTTGCAAACGCGAACGGCCTTGCAGGTGCTGTTCGCATAACCGGCTTGTCAGCCCCGACACTGGGTCGTCGCATGACTGCGCTCGAACAGGCTGTTGGCTGTGAGCTTTTTGTACGCCGCCAGAGCGGCTATGAACTCACCGAGGATGGCCAACAGCTTCTGGAGCACGTCCGCAGCATGCAGGAAGCCTCAACCGGTGTGACCCGATGGCAGGAACAACGAGACCAGCACACGGTGATCAAGATAACGGCGGGCGCATGGACCAGCCGGTTCATCGCGCAAAATCTGGATAGTTTGCCCACAGACACATGCGTCAGGCTCGTGCCCGACAACAACTTCCTCGACCTCAGGCGGCGGGAAGCCCATCTGGCAATCCGCAACCGCCGACCGACCCAGCAAGGCCTGGCGGTCCAGAAACTCGGTCGTCTTGCTTTCGCGGTATACGGCGCACCCCGGTTCGCCTCGATCGGGGACAACATGCCGGAAATGGATGACCTTCTCGACATCTGCCCCTGGATAACCTACGACCCCGCCAGTGCTCCCATACCGTCAACCCTTTGGCTGCGGGAGCGATTGAACAAGCAGCCTGCCCTGTCCTGCTCCAGCCCCACGCTGGTGCTCGATGCAGCCACCGCGGGCGCCGGCCTGTGTGTGGTGCCCTGCTTTGTCGGGGACAGTGAGCCGAACCTGAGGCGATTGTCTGCCCCCATCGAAGAACTCACCCATATTCAGCTGCTCGTGAGCCACGATGAAGACCGACACCTGAAACCCGTGCGGCAGGCGGCAAAAGCCTTGCACAAACTGTTCACATCCAACAAGTCCATGTTCTCTGGTGAATCGCCTAGAGTTCCATAATCCGGTCAATGTCGGGGGCGATTTCTTCCTCCGGCGTCGCCAGCGACACAATGATGAACAGGATCATAGAGACAAGGAGCGCCAGAAAGCCCGGGTGCATGGCGTAGGGAAGTGACCAGCCAAACAACTGGAACGCCAGATTGATCACCAAGCTGAAAACAATCGCCGTGATGGCAGCCGGCCGTGTCGCTCGTTTCCAATTGAGCCCAATCACCACAATCGGCACGATGGCGGCTGCGAAGGTGCCCCAGCCAAACGCGCCCAGAAGTGCCACCAGCTGCCCGCTGCCATAGTGGGCGTAGAGGGCAAAACCTGTTGCGATCAGGGAAATGATGACGGTGGCCCAGCGCGCTGATGTGAGCTCCGCCTTCATCGCCATGCCGCGCACGGCCTTGGGGATGTCATGCACCACGGCGGCCGCGCCAATGTTCAGGAAGGCATCCGCTGTTGACATGATGGCTGCAAACAACCCGGCAAACACAATACCTGCCAGCAACGGGTGCGCATATTGGGAAAGGAACACCGGCGCCGCCTGATCCGCGGCTTCCAGGGGCGTGAGCATATCGCCCACCACAACCGCACGCATCACAAGGCCGACCGACACCCACAAGAGCACGGCAACGGCATAGCCGAGCATGGACATCGGCAAAATGATTTTGTTGTCCTCAATCCGTCGGTTCATCATCATTTTGGTGATGATGTGCGGCTGGCCCGCGAGGCCGAAACCAAAGAGGAAAAACCAGCTCAGCACCCCCACCACGCCCACTGTCCCAAAAGGCATGATCGCCTCCGGGTCATCAGCGAATATGGTTTGGCTGACCTCTGTCATGCCACCATCCAGCACGGTCGCCGCCGTGATGACGACCAGCACACCCGCCACAATCATGATCGAGCCCTGCACCAGATCGGTGTAAACGGATGCGATGATACCGCCCGTGACTGAATAGAAGATGAGCACAGAGGTTGAGATGACGGCGCAGGTGACAAGGCTGGTGTCCGCAAACATGGGCGTGGCCGCCAGCAAAGCTTTCAAGACCATCGCCATGGCGAGGATTTGCGTCGCCATATATCCCATGACACCCAGGAGGATGGTCACGCCCGTGAGCCCGCGCGCCAGCTCGCTGTTGTAGCGCGCGGCAACAATGTCAGGCAGCGAAAGCGTGTCTCGCACTTCCGCGATCATGCGGATGCGTTTTGCAATCAGGTAGAAGCCGATTGCGAAACCAAAGGCCGTGACCGTACTCATCCACACGGAACTGAGGCCTGTTGAATACACAAGTCCAGGTCCGCCAACAAAGCCAAAACCCGACAGCGAGCTGGAGAAAACCGCGAGCCCGACAACGATAGGGCCAAGGCTGCGCCCGGCGACAAAAAAGTCCCCCGCAGACTTGGTTTTGCGCATAGCCCACAGGCCAATGCCGATGCAAAGCACCATGTAAAAAAGAACCGAGCCAAGGATGATGGGTTGCCGGAGTTCTTCCATCACCCGCCCCCCTCTTGGCGCATGTCTTCAACAAGTGCTTCGAAACTCTCACGGTCGCGGGCGGTGTAGACAAACCGCTCAAAGCCAAACACATAGAAGAAGGTCAGCAGCAGGCCAACAGTCCAAACACCATATACCGCCAGCGCGCTTGGCAGTGGAAAGCCTGCGACAAAAAGCAGGTCTTCCGGCGCGCGAGAAGACTGCAGGAACTGCTCGTAGGTTACCGTGATACCGATCCACACAGCCGCGCTGAGCACAAACACCAGGACCAGCCGGATGAACATGCCGCGCATCCGCACGCCCTCCTGAAACGGCAACAGCAGCAACGATGTCATAGCCGCCAAAACACCAACCTGCAGGAAAAACGCCGGATACATCACGGCCTCATAACGGGCAGCGCCGTCGCCCGCGACCTGCATGCCGGGAACCACCGGATGCGCCGCTCCTGCCACGCCTGCCGGTTCCGGTGTAACGATGATCCAGATGACCGATATGAGCACGATCACAAGCGATACGAGCAGCATATAGATGGCTTTCATGCGGGGTCCCCTCTTCCCGTGTATTTCAGTGGAAAAACTGAGCGAAATCAAGCCTGTTGCCATTGATGTGTATCATTGAGAAAATGCCCTCGCGCTGTTTCGATAGCGCCGAGGATTTTCGATACCCAACGTTCAGGATTGAGGATACAGGATGGCAAACGAGCCCACGATGGCCACGTCCGACAAGACGGCCCGCGAGATTTTTGAAGACGTGTGGGCCAACCCGGCCCGCGCAAAGTTCGGTTTTGGCGAAAAAATCGCCATCGTGAATGTAGACCCACAGAAGGGCTACACACGCCCTGACCTGTTTCCGAAAACCGGCTATATCACCGACCCGAAGCAAATGGATTTCATCAATGAAATCTCCGGCCTTGCCCGCGCCAAAGGCTTGCCTGTTGTCTGGACCCACGTAGCCTATATGGACAACGCGGCTGATGCTGGTGTTTGGGGCACTCGCACGGATACGCCGGACAGTTTGCAGAACATCAAGTATGGCTCGGAACGGCACGAGTTTGACGACCGGCTAACGATCGATGAAACAGTGGACGCCGTTTATACCAAGCGCATGCCCTCTGCCTTTTTCGAAACGCCCCTCGCCTCTTTCCTGACCTGGCACAAAGTCGACACGGTCGTGATAACCGGGGGATCCACATCTGGCTGCATTCGGGCAACAGCGGTGGACGCGCTCTCGCATGGCTACAGGGCCATTGTGCCGATCGAATGCGTTGCCGACAAACATGAAAGCTATCATTTCGCCAACCTGACCGACCTGCAACTCAAGTACGCAGATGTCGTCAAGGTTCAGGACGTGATTGACCAGATCGCTGCCTACAGCGGCTGAGGGGGAACGAGGCTCATGAAATACGATCCCGGACTTTATGACTATTGGCCTTACCAGAACCGGCCCAAAATTGTTTGGCCCGGGGCAAAGAAGGTCGCATTTTGGGTCGCGCCGAACATAGAGTTTTACGAGCTTAATCCGCCTGCCAACCCTCAGCGCAAGTCATGGCCTCGGCCCTACCCCGATATCACGCCCTACAGCTACCGCGACCACGGCAACCGGGTTGGCCACTGGCGATTGATGGAGATGATGGATGAATTTGGCGTACGCGGCTCGATTTCCCTGTCGGTTGCCATGTGTCAGCATCACCCTGAAATCATCGAAGCCTGCGCTGCGCGCAAGTGGGAGTTTTTCAGCCATGGCATATACAATACGCGCTATATCTACGGCATGGACCGCGCCCAGGAACAGTCGATCCTGACAGATTCGATCAAGACGGTGGAAAAGGCGACAGGACAGCGTATCCGCGGTTATCTGGCCCCGGCCCTGACCCACACCGAGCATACCATCGACCTGCTGGCCGAAAATGACTTCTGGTACAGCTGCGATCTGTTTCAGGACGATCAGCCGCAACCGCTCAAAACCAAAAGTGGCAAAAAGCTCGTTTCCATGCCTTACAGCCTGGAAGTTAACGACCACTATGCCTTCAATGTATATGGCCAAAGCGCGCGCCAGTATGCCGACCTGCTGAAACGCCAGTTCGACACCCTGCTGGAAGAAGGCGATACAAGTGGCACGGTGATGTGCATACCACTGCATGCCTACCTGATCGGACGTGCGCACCGGATGGGGCCGTTCCGCGAAGTGCTCGACTATATCACCGGGCACAAGGATGATGTGTGGGTCACGACCGCCGCCGAGATCGCCGAGTTTTACCTCAACACCTGTTATGACGAAGCGCTCAACAGCATCGAGGCCGCACAAAAGGAGGCAAGCTGATGTCGCTTCCGGAAGACTATCTGAAATACCCGCATCGCAGCCACGGCATGGACCACCAGCTTTATGGCTGGTCGAACCTGTTTAACCGCCGGCCGGTCACGTGGCCCGACGACAAGTCTGTCGCGCTCTGGATTACGGTCGCACTTGAGTATTTTCCGCTGACCCCCAATGACGGGCCGTTCAGGGCGCCCGGGCATATGGTAACGCCCTACCCTGACTACAGAACCTACACGACGCGTGACTATGGCAACCGGGTCGGCGTGTTCAGGATCATGAAGGTGCTTGATGCACTTGGCCTCAAAGCCTCCACGCCGATGAGCGCCAAAATTGCCGAACGCTACCCGGCTCTTTTAAAAGCTGTGCTGGACCGGGACTGGGAAATCATCGGCCACGGTGTGGATATGAACAATATTCACTATGGCGGCATGGACGCAGAGAAGGAAGCACAGCAGATCGACGACGCACTCGTCATGCTTGAAAAACATACCGGCACCAAACCTGCCGGATGGTTCTCGCCGGCGCGCAGCGAAAGCGAAAACACTCTAAAGCTGTTGGCGGAGCACGGCCTTTCCTATGTCTGTGACTGGGTCAATGATGACATGCCCTATGAAATGAGCACAGAAAGCGGCGCCATCACGGCGATGCCACACACCATGGAACTGGATGACCGGCAACTGATGGTGACGCTGGGGCAAAACGAAGACACCTACCAGGAGCAGATACTGGCTGCTTTTGATCTCCTGCGTTCGGAAGGCAAAAACTACGGCGGTCGCGTCCTGCACCTGTCGCTGACGCCCTATGTGATCGGCCAACCCTTCCGCATACATGCGCTGAGGGCTGTGCTTGAGAAAATCATGGCAACAAACGATGTCTGGTCAGCAACAGGCGGCGAAATCCTGGAGGTCTGGCGCCAGCGCAAGTAGCGATCATCTTTTAGTTGCCGACAACCTCATAAAGCTCGATCTTCGTACCGCCGGGTGCCGTGGCAACAAAAACATCCACAATGCCGATGCCTGACATTGGCAATTCCTTTGCAATGTCCGTCACAGCGTAGCCAAGGCCTGACACCTTTTGCCAAAGGGCTTCGAGCCCGCTAACCGGGAAGCGCAGCCGCGCTATACCCCGGTTGGGCATGTCCGTTTTGCCGGAAAAATCAGCGCCCGTCGCACCTTCGTAGGCCAGCAGTTCAATACTGCCTTCATTTTTGGCATCGGGATGCAAAATCGATACGTCCCGTACAATTTCTGTTGCGAGATTGTGGGGGATACCAAGCACATTTGGGCCCGCCTCCTTGGAAGGCGCCTTGTGTTCTATATAAGACTTGAAACCCAGACCCTCACGCCAGAAGCGACGGGCATCTGCAATGTCCGCCACCACCATTGTGGCATTGAAAGCCCGCGAGAATTTTCGCAGATTTGCCCATCCTTCAAGCGGCGGGGCAACCCTCTCGATGACAGCGATCCTCACACCGTCTGGCCCCCGCGGCAACCATTCCTGTACAACAAAAGGCCCAAAGGAAAACTGAACCGGGTCGCTCGGTGCCGCCCAGCCCTTGTTCATCAGGGCACTTCGCGCGGCTTCCATGTCTGTCACACGCATATTGAAGTCAAACAGCCCGCCGGTATCCCATGACTGGCCGTTGGGTCGAATAAAATCTGCTGGCGCGCCGTCAAACTCCACGAGCCGGATGAAGCCGCGTTCCGTGCCGGGGTTGCCGATCACGGTGTAACGCGCCTGCCTGTCCACGCCCCAGAGCGTCAGCCAGCCCGGATCAACATCGCCGCTTTCCCGAACTTCCCAACCGGCGAAGGGCGCAAACTCGCCCGTCCAGCGACTGGTGTCTGCCGTCACAATCACGATTTCATGATAGCCGCCGGTCACCTGCTGGGCGGTAGCGCCTGTTGACGCCAGCACCAAAAGTAAAAGTGTGTTCCAGAAGGTCGGTATTAGCTTTTTCATTGGTCCAGCCACTTTCTGATACGTCCCGCAACGTCAACTGCCGCCACATCGAACAGGTCCCCCTTAAGGTCCGGCCACTCTTCAAGTGTGGCGTCCTGGAACATGCCCGCAGCCAGCCGACTGTTTTCCGCCAGCATTTCATCGGGGACAGGAACATAAACAGGCTGCCTGATCCCCGGGATTGCCACATCGGGATCGTAGGAAAAGACGGCGTAAAATCCCTTGTTCATGCCACCCGCCCCGTTACGCATGCTTTCCGCAAACAGAGACAGGAAGCGATCGTCAGACTGGCCACCTCTTGCTTTCAAGCCAGCGTCCCAACGCTTGGCGATATAGCCCTCTTCCTCGAAATAGGGCCTGTCGCCTGCAAACATCTCCTGTCGCTTCGCACGCCCGTCGATATCCACATAGGGCAGGCCCGGCAGCACGAGCTTGCGCACGCGGTCGGGAACAGCGTCGGCAACGGCAAGCGCGATGAACGAGCCGGTGTGAAAACCCAGAAGGTCCACTTTATCAAGGCCAAGTGCGTCCAGCATATCGACAATGGCAGCGGCATAGTCTTCCATGGTGGGAGTTTCGGGCGGCATGTCGGACCCGCCATATCCCGGTGTATCCGGGCACACGACCAGTCTATCGGTGGCCATGGCCTGCATGAACGGCTCATAGTACAGACCGGAGTATGGGCTCATGTGAAAACAAACGAGCGGGACACCGCCACCGCCGGCACGGCGCAAATGCAGCTGTCCAAATGCACAATCAACATATTGTCTTCGAATTTCCATCTATTTGTCCGTTTCTTCCGAAATCTTGTAAACGACGATAAGGTTTCCGTCATGATCATGAAAACCACGCTGACGTCCGGATCGACCGTCTGACGTGGTAAAAGCGTTTTCATCGAAAAGCATAAGACCCTCGCCCTCGGCTCGCCTGATAACAGTATCGAATTCCCGACTTTCGAGCACTATCGCCATACGTGGAAACCGAAAGGGCTCCTGATGGTCCAGCCCATCAACTCCTCTGACCTCGGTCAGCGCCAGTATGTTTTCCTGCGAAGGACTGGAAAACACTGCAAAGCGGAGCGCCGCTGTAGAAGGGATCTGAAACAGGTCATAAGCATAACCGCCTCGCGGCAAGGTCCTGACAGCTTCCAGCTTCAGTCCCAGCACATCCCGGTAAACCCGAAAGGCCCGATCGAGATTGGATACAAGATGGTTGGAGCGCTGGAAGCGGATCCCGTCATCGGCATAAGCTGTCGGCGTAAAAAAGCTGACGACAAGCATGGCCACGCCGGTGATCAAATGCCGGCCGCAAGGAATATCTCGGCCAGGCCACATTCTATTCAGGATGCTCAAGGATAAGATAGATAACGATCAGGTTACCGTCATGGTCAAGAAAACCAAGCTCGCGGCCCTTGCGCCCATCTTTCGTGACGAGGTTGCCTTCTTCGAAAACAGTCAGTCCCGCAGCCTTTGCCCGCTGCATGACACCGTCAAAATCTGTACACTCAAGCACAATCGCAGACCGGCTCGGCAGCGGTGTTTCTTTCAGTTCTATGCCCTTTAGCTCGGTCAAAGCCATGCAATTTGGCTGGGACGGAGTACCAAGGACGGCAAACCGCATTTTGGCGGCACGGTCAATCTGAAACACTTCGTAAGAGTAGCTGTCTTCAGCCGACTCCTTAACAAACACCAGATCCAGCCCCAACACGTCGGTGTAAACCGGTAAGGCACGGTCGAGATCACTGACAATATAGTTGGCGCGCTGGAAACGCACTGGCGGTTTCTCATCGATTGACTGTGTCATTGCATTCCCTTTTGTTATATAGATATACTTATATAACATTTGAATTGCCTGAGTAAAGCTTCACCGCCATGGAAACACCGCTTGACGACCCCTTAGTGAAACGCACCACGATCCGTGTGCGTGACATGGACAAGGCCATCGCGTTTTACGAAGGCGTGCTGGGCATGAAGCAATATTACAATAACGACGTGGTGCTGGATCGACATTTCCTGCCGGGCGAAAAACCGGGGGATAAAATTCATTTGGTGATTATGCAGGGTAAAGACCCGGTGATCGGCATGATCGGCTTGCTGAAATGGCTTGAACCTCCGCAATCACCACCGCCTGTTACCTATGATTTTGAGTTTGGTCAGCCCGTATTTGTTGTGCAATGCCCGGATGCCAATGCACTCTATGAAAAAGCCAAAGCCATGGGCTGCGAGATCCGCTCCGCCCTGACAGAAACCGAATATCCCGCCGCAGCTGGCGGCACCGTAAAAGTCCGCTCCGTGGGTCTTTTTGACCCGGACGGCCATTTTTTTGAATGCAATCAACGTCTTTAACTTTATTGGGGAACCCACTATGACCGCAATTGTCAAACGCACGACCCTGAAGGTCCGTGATATGGAAAAATCCGTTGCCTTCTATGAAGGCGTCATGGGCATGTCGAAATACTATGACAACGAAATCACTTTGTCGGGCGACCTGCTGCCAGGCGGCAACAAAGGGGACGTGACACGCCTTGTGATCATGAAGGGTGAAGATCCGGTTATCGGCATGATCGGGCTTCTGGAGTGGCTGGACCCCAAACCGGACGCACCGGAAATCCCGTATGACTTCGATTTCGGCAATCCGGTTTTTGTCGCAGCGGTTGAAGATGCCGCGGTCGCCTTTGAAAAGGCAAAAGCCCTCGAGTGCGTCATCCGCGCACCCTTGTCAGAATCTGAATACCCCGGCGCCGACGGCGGTGTTGTGAAAGTGCGATCCGTCGGTGTGTTCGACCCCGACGGTCATTTTTTTGAGTTGAACCAACGCCTTGAAGGGTAGCCCCTAGTCATTAAATCGGGCGAGTTCCTCGCGATAGGCTCGCCCGACAATGCCGGAAAACAGCAGAATTGTGCCGCCATACAACAATGGCACCAAAGACATCGAGTAGCGGATCAGGCTTTCGTCCCTGAAGACGTAGTCTGTGAACAAGGGCACCACCGACGGGCCGATCAACAGCCCTGTCATGCTGATAAACATATAGTATAGCGCCACAGCCTGCCCTCTGAGTTCACTGGGCAGGATGGCCAGCATCGCGGTGATTCCGCCAGCTGTCACCATCGTGAAACCGACGTTGGCGACCTGTGATATCACAAACGCTGCCCAAACGTCCGGCATCAGCGGAAAGATGACACTGGAGACCACCAGCACGGCGAGGCCTGCCCGGGTGACCACAAATGGCATGTCATGCCGCCCCTTCTGGTTAAAGTGGTCAATCAGCCATCCCCAGAACAAAATCGACGCCGGCGCAAGAAACAGCAGAACGGAACCGTTATAGTTGCTGAATGTCGCTGCACTCCACCCCCAGGTGCGTTCAAACAAAGGTGGCAACCACATGCTGGTATAGGCGATAGCCGTCATGCCAGACACCATCACCGTGAGCCCGATAAGAGGCAGTTTGTGACCCCAGATGTAACCAAGTGTCTGGCGGAACGTCGCCGCGCCCTGGCCGTCCGTTGCCGAGAGTTTGGTTTGCTTGCGCTCCGGCTCACGAACAGTCAGAAAGATCAGCCCAAGCAGGATGCCGGGGAAACCCACAGCCAGAAACACAACTTGCCAGGGCTTGTCGACCCCGAGAAATGACAGGTAGGACAGGTCAGCATTTTCAGCATAGGTGAGGATTGCGCCCACCACCAGATATGCGATCGCTGATCCAACACCAAGCGCCATCGAATAGAAAGCAATAGCCTTGGCCCGTCGCTCCGGCGCAAACAGGTCAGAAATCAGCGACATGGCACTCGGGCTGAGCGCCGCCTCGCCAAAGCCAACCGCCATACGGGCAGCAAACAGCTGATAAAAACCACGGGCAACACCTGTTGCCATTGTGGCGGCCGACCATAAAATGGCGCCCATGGCGACAATAAGCTTGCGCGGCTTTCGGTCCACAAGCCAACCGAGCGGAATACCCATGGTAGCGTAAAAAATAGCAAACGCAGCGCCGCCAAGCAGACCCATGTTGGTGTCCGAGAGGCCCAGGTCGGCCTTCATTGGCTCAAGCACGAGACCCAGCACAATCCTGTCAATGTAGGAGAAGATGTAGGCAATCGTCAGCAGAACAACCACATACCAGGCATAGCCTGAATTGGGATATGCCCCGGATTGCCCGGTGTTTTCAGGCGTATTTGAGTCCGAATTGCTGGTGTCGCTCATGTGCCCATCTCCCCGCTATGGCCAACAGCTTTACGCTACGATTCTTTAATTGTTATATCGATATCACAACTTTTACCAGCCCATTGACGTGCATCAATGCAAAAAACCGCTCTCAGCCAGAGATTGGGGCTAACTAAAGGGTTACCTACAGGGGACATGTGATGGACACATATCTGAACTTTCTAGGCATGGAAATCCCGCTGCATGACGTGCTGCGCTGGATCCATATCATTCTGGCGGCTTACTGGCTGGGCGGCGAGTGGGGCGTTTTCAACGCATCGACATTTGTCGCAGATCGCACACTCACGCTGGAAGAGCGCCGGCGTCACATGAAAACAGCGGTGATGATCGATATCCTGCCGCGCTCCGCCATCATCTGGCTGCTGCCGGTTGGTTTTCATATGGCTGACAACTACGGGCTGTCGCCCGTATCGGGCATGTGGGTCACGGTTGTGTGGGTCGCAACAGCCGCCTGGTGGTGGTTCCTCATCTGGGGTGCGTTCAAAAACGCTGGCACGGAAAAATATGTGCGCCTGACCGAAATCGACAACAAGATCCGCTGGGTTGTCATCCCGGCACTGATGTTCGCGGGCCTTTACACCATGTTTACCGGCAAGGTTCTGGTGACAGGCGACGAAGCCGGTCAATACTGGTTTGCCTTCAAAATGGCCTTCTTTGGCTTCATCCTGATCATTGGCCTGTACCTGCGGTATGTAATGACCGACTGGGTTGGCGCCTTCCGGAAACTGGAATCAGATGGCCCGGACGATACACTGGAAGACCATATCTATAACACGCTGCAGCAGGCACGGATCGCTGCCTACATCTATTGGGTCAGCATCGGCACCATGGCCTTTGTTGGCGTCACCAAGGCCTTCTGATCCAGCAATCAATACGCAATCAAGGCAGGCCTGCGCGTCTGCCTTTTTTGTAGCTTTCCAAGTCATTTCGATAGGATTTCACGGAATCAATTGATCCTATTGTTATATCAATATACTATTTAAACCAGAATCCAGCAGAGAGGAGACTATTTATGATGGGGATGCTGAAATCAGGACGGTTTGTCCTGGCGAGCGCAGTGACCGGTGCCTTGCTTGCAGGCACAGCGGCAACAGCTGCACCAATTGACCTGAACACACCGGAAGGCGCTGTCGCTGCCAACCGGAAAATCCAGTGTTCGACCGAAGACAACAAGCCAGTGCTTTACACATGGGAAGGCTCCGTCTTTTCCCGTCGCATGGGCGAAGCGGACAAACGCATGTTTGGCACAGTCGGCATGAATATTCGCACCTGTGTATCCGTTGACGGCGGCGAAAAAGGCACGGGGTACCGGCTGGTTTCGAAAGAAATCCTGCTGTATCTGGACCCCAAAACCGGTGAAGCGCTTGAGACATGGGACAACCCGTGGACCGACACCACGGTCAATGTTCTGCATGTGGCAAACGACCCTGTGAACCAGCGCCCGAGCTTTCCCTATGACGACGAAGGCAACCCGCGTGCCCGCTGGTTTGCCCGCAACCAGGGTGACAACTGGTTCCTGACAGCGCCAATTCCGCTTTTTTACCACAATGAGCTTGGCGGTGAATATCAGCCCTATGTGGGCGGAGCTTACCATGCAACAGAACTGTTTAACTTCATGGGAGACCTGGAAAGCCTGACAAGCGACGCCACCGACACAGCGGACGTGAAAGTCGGCTGGGTTCGTATTTCGGACTGGCTGCCGTGGATGGAAATGCAGGGCCGCGAAGGCATCATCTACATCCATGCCGCAGGCCAGAAGGTCGACTCGTGGGATGACCTGCCAGACGTGATGAAACGGTATGTCGCTGAGAAAGAGCCGACTTACACAACACCACCTCCGGGTGATGATGATCGGCCAAACGAGACGAGCTGGACATACTTCAAGAAGATGATTGAAGGTGGCAAGCTTCCACGTGGCGGCCACAACTAGGTCCTGATACAAGAAGAGCTATGGCAAAAACTCTGTTCGATAAATTATGGGATGCGCATGTTGTCACCGACCTCGGTGACAACAACGCGCTTCTCTATGTCGACAGGGTGTTCATCCATGAGCGCACCGGTAGCGTTGCGCTCAAAAGTTTACAGGAAAGCGGCCGGACTGTTCGCTTTCCTGCCCACGTTTTTGGCACGATGGACCACATCGTCGATACGCTGGACGGCCGCGGCGACAGCACCCTGATGCCAAGCGGCGAAGACTTCATCAAGGCGATGCGCGAAGGGTGCCGCTGGGCCGGGATTAAACTCTTTGACGTCAATGATGCCGATCAGGGTATCGTACACGTCATCTCACCGGAACAAGGCATTGTCCTACCGGGCCTGAGCCTTGTTTGTCCTGACAGCCACACCTGTTCGCAGGGAGCGTTCGGCGCACTGGCATGGGGCATTGGCTCGACAGAAGCAGAGCATGCCCTTGCCACCTCAACCCTGCGGGTCACGAAACCCAAACAAATGCGGATCACGGTCAATGGTGTTCTTCCAGACGGCCTGACAGCCAAAGATGTGATTTTGCACATTATTGGTGAACTTGGTGCAGCGGGCGGCAGCGGGCATGCCATTGAATTCTGCGGTCCCGTCATTGAAGCGATGGACATGGAAGCCCGCATGACGCTTTGCAATATGGGCGTGGAGCTGTCCGCTTTCACTGCCGTCATTGCACCGGATGAAACAGCAATCAGCTTTCTGGAGGGGAAACCCTATGCGCCGAAAGGCGACGCATGGGATGAAGCTAAATCGCTATGGTCCAGCCTGCGCAGCGACGGCAATGCCATTTTTGACCGGGACGTTATCATCGATGTCAGCCATCTTTCCGAGACCGTAACCTGGGGCACAAGCCCCGAGCACGCCGTAGAAATTGGTGGACTGGTGCCAACAGCGGATAACACCGGTTGCTCGGTCAATCATGAGAGCATCAGCAAAGCACTCGATTACATTGGACTGGAAAGCGGTATACCGATCGCCGGGGTTCCCATCGACGGCGCCTTTATCGGCTCGTGCACCAACGGCCGGCTATCCGACCTGCGCCGTGCAGCCGCTGTCCTCAAGGGGCGGCACGTAGCAAAAGGCGTCAAGGCGATTTGCGTTCCGGGTTCCATGAAAGTGAAAGCCGAGGCGGAGGCTGAAGGCCTTGACCAGGTCTTCAAGGATGCCGGTTTTGAGTGGAGACTGCCGGGCTGCTCCATGTGTTTCTATGCAGGCGGAGAGAGCTTTGGCACGCGGGAACGCGTGATTTCCACCACCAATCGAAACTTCGAAAACCGGCAGGGGCCTAAAACCCGCACACATCTGGCAAGCCCCGCCACTGTCGCAGCGTCAGCGATCAAGGGCTGTATTTCGAGTTTTCACGATCTTGAGGATGGCATGCTTGACCGCAAGGTCGCCGGGGGCGTTGGCTAACGTGGAAAAATTTTCTGTCATAACAGCGATTGCAGCCCCCTTGATGCGGGTCAACATCGATACCGATATCATCATCCCGTCGCGGGAGATGAAACGTGTTTCGAAAAAAGGACTGTCCAATGGCCTGTTTGCAGGCTGGCGCTATACAGACATAGACGAACGGGTCGCAAATCCGGAGTTTGTGCTCAACCACGCGGCTTATCTCGGCACACAGATCATAATCGCCGGCGAGAATTTTGGCTGCGGGTCATCCCGCGAGCATGCGGTTTGGGCGCTTGTGGAATATGGCATTCGCGCCGTCATCGCGCCGTCCTTCAGCGCCATCTTCCACAGCAATTGCATTCAAAACGGTGTGTTGCCGGTAACGCTTCCTGCCGATGAAGTCGCGGCGCTGGCAAAACTGGCTGTCGGAGGCTCTTCAGGCATTTTTACAATTGATCTGTTGGCGCAACACATCATCGACCCTGCAGGCCGGACACACACGTTCGAAATTTCGCCCAACCATCGCCAGACCCTGCTGGACGGGCTGGATCCAATCGACCGGACACTGACACTCAAGGCCTCAATAGAGGACTTCGAACAAAACCACTATGACGGCAACACCTGGGCAAAGCTCAGCGAAAACCAGCCCTAACGGTAGGTGATACCGCCAACAGCCTCACCCAGCGCACCCCGAAACAGATGAAACTCCACCGATTCCCAAATCGGCGCTTTGAAATAGGGGTCAGATTCCAACCATTGGCGCGCCTGTTCCTTGTCATCCGTTTTGTAGATGAGGTTTGAGCCAATCAGCGTTTTCTGGTCATCCGCAAAAATTGGCCCGGCAACAAGAATGTGGTCCATGATCGATTCCACATACTCGAGGTGACCCTGCATAAATTCTTCTCGGGCATCTATCGCTTCCTGGCCTGGCCGGTCTTTGCAAACGGCCATGACAAACAAGGTGCGGTTTGGGTCAGCATCGGACATGTTCATGCTCCTGAATTAGAGAGTTTTAGATCGGCTGATAGCCGCGCGGGTATCCCTTGGGCAATCCGGCATCCGGCGTGAAGCCGTATAACGGCTCGCCCGGCAACGCTTCTTCGATGATTGAACGAACGCCAAGCAGCTTGTCTATATCGATCCCGGTCTTCAGCCCCATGCTGTCAAGCATGTAAATAAGATCCTCCGTGACAATATTGCCACTTGCGCCGGGGGCAAACGGGCAACCGCCAATACCACCAAGCGACGCATCCAGCGTTGTGATCCCAACCTCAAGCGCCGCCATCACATTGGCGAGCCCCACGCCGCGGGTATTGTGCAAATGAAGACCCGTCAGTTTGTCATCACCCACCGCTGCTTTCACCGCTTTTGTAAGCCGCTTGACCTGCCCCGGGTTGGCATAACCTGTGGTGTCCGACAGGCCAACCTCACTGCACCCGCGCTCCATCAACGCTTCAGCGAGCCGAACCACCGTGCCTTCAGGAATGGCGCCTTCAAGAGTGCACCCAAAAGCTGTAGAGAGGCCGCCTTCAAAAACCGGGCGTTTGTTTTCAGGCAACGTGTTTATCAGTTCGACGATCCGTGACACCTCTTCAAGCATCTGTTCATGGGTGCGGCGCACATTTTTGAGACTGTGAGTTTCGCTCACCGACAAGGGGATTGTGATTTTGTCCGCACCTGCCTCAATGGCATTTTGCGCGCCCCGGAAGTTCGGTACCAGCACCGCAACAGTAAGACCGGGAAGGGTTTTTGCGTAAGCAACAAGCTCCGCCGTATCCGCAAGTTGCGGCAATATTTTTGCCGGCACAAAGGAACCCACTTCGATCTCCGGCACGCCAGCTGCAGCTTCCGCGGCGACCCAGGCTTTTTTAGCCTCCAATGGCATGATCCGGTCGATACTCTGGAGGCCGTCTCTGGGGCCAACTTCACTGATTTCGATGTCTATGTCTGCAGAATTCACGAGGTCACTCCCGCCCGATTTCGAGCACTATTACTATAATAACGGAGAGCAACTGGTGGATTTTCCGGTTGAACCGTCTTTTTAATTGCTCTATTGATATAACAATTGAGGTTTTAGGATCAAGTGACAAAATAATGACCCGATCAGGGTTGTGGCTGCAATCGTCAAGGAGTAAAGGGGCACCATGACGGACATCCGGCACCTGCCGCTTTCAGGCATCAAAGTCATCGAGTTTACGCACATGGTGATGGGCCCCACTGTGGGCGTTATGCTGGGCGATCTCGGCGCTGATGTTATCAAGATAGAACCGCCCAAAGGCGACAACACGCGGCGCCTTGTTGGTGCGGGCGCCGGTTATTTCGCCATGTATAACCGTAACAAGCGCAGCATTTGCCTGGATATGAAGTCTGATACCGGCAAGGATATTGCCCGCAAGCTGATCAGGGATGCCGACGTTGTTATTGAAAACTTCCGCCCCGGCGCGATGGACAAGCTTGGCTTTGGGTATGACGACCTGAGCCAGATCAACGATCGGCTGATCTATTGTTCGGAAAAAGGCTTTTTGAAAGGCCCTTACGAAGAGCGGACCGCCCTTGACGAAGTTGCTCAAATGATGGGTGGGCTTGCCTATATGACCGGCCCTCCAGGCCGTCCGCTGCGCGCTGGCGCCAGCGTGATCGACGTGACGGGTGGCATGTTCGGAGTCATTGCAATCCTTGCCGCGATCGAGGAACGCCACCGCACGGGCAAGGGTCAGTACGTCAAAAGTTCTCTTTATGAAACGACCGCCTATCTGGTGGGGCAGCATATGGCTCAGTATGCGGTGACCGGCACACCCGCACAGCCAATGCCTGCCCGCATCTCCAGCTGGGCGATTTATGATGTTTTCGAAACGGCCGACGAGGACAATATTTTTGTTGGCGTCGTCAGCGACACCCAATGGGTCGCTTTTTGTGAGGCGTTTGGATTGCCGGAAATGGCCAACAATCCGGACTATGCCACCAATCCGGAGCGCGTAAAGCGCCGGGATAGCCTGATGCCAACCGTGCGCGCCCTTTTCCGCCGGTTCAGTAAAGCTGAATTGATGGAAAAACTGGAGACGACGGGCCTGCCTTTTGCCCCTATTGCCAAGCCGGAAGAACTGATCGACGACCCACATTTGAATGCTGACGGCGGCATGATTGAAGTCACGCTTGAGGACGGATCAAAAGCGAAGCTGCCAGCGATGCCTGTTGAAATGGACGGAGAACGCCCCGGCCTTCGCACGAACCTGCCGAGAATCGGCGAACATACCGCCGAGGTACTTGCAACCCTTGGATTCAGCGAAGCCGACATCGACGCCCTTGATAGCGACGGTACGATACGGTGCGGCAAATGAGCGGCACTAAGCCGACCTTGAAAAGCATTGCCGACGCGGCAAGCGCCAACCGCCCCCGGTATTTTGACGACAAAACGACAGACGAGCTTCTTGCCCTCTTGCTGGAGCTCGCCGAAGAAAACTGTGTATTGCGGGACCGCCTGAAGACGGCGGAGACCCTGCACGCAGGCTTATCCGGGCTGATAGACCAGCACCGGCCGGATGCGGCTGAAACCAGCGACCGCCTGGCTGCACACAGCAACTATGTGAATGCCCTGATGGAGCGCGTTGCAGCCCTGATGCGAAACAGCTGATCGATCAACGGGACTTGCTTGCAGTCACCACATACCATTGCAACGGACCATCCAGCTGGTCGAGATAATGCGGTTTTACCGCACCCGCATCAAATCCTGCATCAATCAATATGCCCGGAATGTCGGCGGTCGCATAATCAAGCCAGAAAGGTTCGCCGTTGTTTTCCTTCTGCCATTCCGACAGGAACTGAATGAAGGGGGGAAGTTTATCGAGCTGTACCGCCACATCCTGATGCAGGCACAGGCCGCCCGGAGCCAAAAGCCGCTCGCACTCCTGCATAACAGCAGCCTGATGGCTTGCGGCGGTCTCATGCAGCATATTGTGAGACACAATCAGGTCAAATGCCCCATCGTCAAATGGCATGTTGGCAGCGTCCGCCAAATGGAAGTGAACGGACGCCCCCAACGCGTCAGCGCGGGCTTTTGCATACCTCAGCATCGCGTGCGAGATATCGGCTGCATGGACTTCTGCGTCCGGAAAGGCGGCAGGATAATAACTTGTTTGCGCCCCGGCGGAACACCCGAGCTCCAGAATACTCGAGGGCTTCAGGTCGGGAAACTCGCCCCGGATGAAATCAATTATCCGCTGCGCCTTCGAGTCTTTTGCACCGATGTTCTGTCCAAGCGCGTAGATATTGCCGCCCATTTCATACAGAAGGCCAGCGCCCAGATCCCCCTCGAAGCGATCCAGAAGATACCCGCCCGGCTGGCAGTGAATGTCGGCCTGCCGGATGTAGTCAGGCGCTTCAAAACCATCAGCGCCATCCAGGGACGCGCGTTGTTCACTCACCCCCGCAGTAGCGGCAATACGATCATAGTCCGCGTCTATCTGGTCGGCCAGCATGGTCCACATGCGATGCTGGCTTGCCCTGTTGACGCTTGACCAGACCTTATAGAGGCCGCGTTGCTTGAGCGGTTCGCGAAAATCAGCCGCCGTTTCCACAGGCCGGCCCAAATCGCTCTCGACCACCGGCCTGATATCTTCTTCATACATCTTCATCAGTGCGGGCTGCAGCACACGCCCCACTGCCCGCTTGATGGCAAGTACGGCAAGCCGCCTGCTCATGCCATCATGATCGGTTCTGGGCATCAGGTCGTGGGTAAGGTCGCGTGACATGGTTCTTGCTCGCAATTCCGGTTGCTTAGTTGTTATAGATATATAACAATGCAGCACCAGTGGCCACCGGTAAATCCGGAAATCAGGGGGATATGCACATGTCGGCTCTCAGTAAAAAATTTGTCTGGGGCTGGGGCCTTGGCTCGGTTGGGCTTGCCGTGGTGCACAACACCCTGAACGTGCTGTTGATGGCATACCTTATCCGGGTTGTCGGCATAGAGCCTGCGCTGGCAGGCACCATTGTTTTGTCGACAAAGCTGGTTGATGTCCTCACTGACATGCCTGTCGGCTGGCTGTCCGACCGCACCCATACAGCTATGGGTCGGCGCAGGCCTTACCTGCTGGCTGCTGCCCTGATCACTCCGCTCGCCGCTTACGGCCTTTTCAGTGCAGGGTCCGGGGGTGACATGCAGGCCATCATCAGCCTGCTGCTCCTGAGCGCGGTCGGCTACACGCTCTTCAACGTGCCCTATTTGTCGATGCCCGCGGAAATGACAAACAGCCCTGATGTGCGCACCCATATGGTCGGCGCGCGCTCCAGCGCCATCGCGCTTGGAACACTCTTCGGTATTTCCATTGCGCCCATTATCGTTGGCCAGATGGGAGGCGGTGCTGACGGATACAGCGCACTCGCTTTCATTATGGCGGTCGCTATTTTTGCTGCTTTCTTCGGCAGTTTCACAAGTCTCAAAGGCGCCCCGGACCATGCCAGCAGCGAGCCCCCGACCGCCCTGTGGCACCAACTCAAATCCATCGTGAAAGGCCGGAGCTACCAGATGCTGCTCATGATCAAAATCCTGCACCTTCTGGGCCTTGCCGTTGGTGCGGGCAGCCTGCTCTTCTTCTTCACGGCCGCTCTTGAGTATGACGCCACGATGCTCGGCCTTTACGGCATGGTAACGACCGTTACCTGGACGCTTGTCATGCCTTTCTGGACACGGCTTGCCAACAACATAGGCAAGCGCAAGGGCTATATGCTGGCGACAGCGCTCTACACTTTGCTTACCATCAGCTGGCTGCTGGCTGAGCCACAGGAACCCGCGGTGCCGCTTTTCGGTCGTGCCTTATTGTTTGGCATTCTGTCGGGAGGCATGCTGCTGATGGGCAATGGCATGCTGCAGGACATCATGGACGATGACTTCCGTCGCCACGGCGAGCGCCGCAACGGTGTTTTTGCCGCAAGCTACAGTCTGACGGAGAAAATCACCTCCGGTATTGCAGCCCAGATCCTGGGGTTCATTCTTGCCTACACCGGATACCAGCGCGGCGCTGAAACCCAGTCGCCTGAAGCGATCAGTGGTCTCTATTTTACTGTTGGTTTCGTGCCCGCCGTCTGCATGGGGCTGAGCTTGCTCTTTATCTATTACTATGCGCTGCACGAAGACGATTTGCGCGCGCAGGATTCGGTAACAAACTAGGTATCAGTCTTCGCCGGAGATATGCACGATCTGTTTGCCGACATTTTTGCCTTCATACAGCCGCATCAACGCCGTCGGCATCATCTCCAGCCCTTCAAGGCGGTCTTCCTGATAGGTCAGGTCGCCAGCAGCGATCCAGTCAGCCATGACCCGCTCGGCCTCTTCAAACATGGGCTCATAGTCATAGACAAAAAAGCCCTGCATCATGGCACGCATGTGACCAACTTCGCCCCAGTTTCTGAGCCTGTAGGGCTCATCATTCAGATATTCCGAAATCCGGCCGCAACAGATGATGCGAGCGTACCGGTTCAGGTGCAGCAGCACGGCGTCAAGAATGGAGCCGCCCACATTGTCGAAGAATATATCCACACCATCAGGTGCAACAGATTTTAAATCGTCATCAACCCGCCCGTTGCGGTAGTTGATGGTGGCATGACAACCAAGTTTGTCCTCAAGCAGCCGGCATTTTTCGTCCGACCCTGCAATGCCGATAACGCGGCAGCCCATCAGGCGAGCCAGTTGAACCGCGATATTGCCAACGCCGCCAAGCGCACCCGAAACAACGACGGTTTCGCCCTGCTTTGGTTTGCCGATGTCCTTGAGCGAGCAATAGGCCGTGAAGCCCGTCATGCCTAACACACCGAGCCCGGTGGCAATTGGCGCCACCTTCTGACGAATGGGAAACATCAAAGTACCGGGCGCGCCCGTACCAACAGCATAGTCCTGCCAGCCAAGTTTGCCCTGAACAACCGTACCAACAGGCCAGGCCGGATTGTTGCTCTCGACAATTTCGCCGACACCGCGGCCGCGCATCACATCACCGATGGCCAGCGGCGCTTCAATGCCCGCACCGTCAATCATATAATTTCGCATGACGGGAGCGACGGACAGATACCGTGTCCTGATCAGAAACTCCCCACCAGAAATAGCCGGGACTTCACCGTCCTTCAGGGCGAAATCGGATTCTTTGACTGGCCGCCCAATCGGCCTTTCAGCCAGGCACCATTGACGATTTGTTGTTGCACTCATTGGCATGTCTCCCTTGCGCTGCATCCTGCCAATAGACCGCCTGCCGGCCATGACCTAGGTCATTCACGACGCCGCGTCTGCGCGCCAAGCTAGTGTGCAGAAGGGGAAGACAATGCATAAACGGCAATACGCAGACGTCAGCTTTGGACAGGTTCATTATCGAACTGCCGGAAAAGGCCCAACGCTGTTGCTGTTGCATCAGTCCCCTCGCACGTCCGAAGAATACACCGACCTCATTCAAAAGCTCGCCTCAGACTATACTGTCATCGCGCCCGACAATCCCGGAAACGGCATGTCGGACCCGCTGCCGCAAGACGTACCTGCGATGAAAGACTATGCTGCCGCACTGGTCGAATTTCTCGATGCCATCAACATTGATAGTACTCTGATTTATGGCTTTCACACTGGCGGCAGTATCGCAACCGCAACTGCAGCCCTGTTCCCGGACCGGGTTGGTTTTGCCGTTGCCAACGGCCTCGCTATTTTTCGGGGACAACAACGCGAGGACCTGCTCGCCAATTACTGCCCGCCAATTGTACCAGAAGTTGATGGCAGCCACATGGACTGGCTTTGGCAGCGCTTTATGAAACAGGCGGAATTTTTCCCCTGGTACCGGACGGACGACGCCGCCCGCATCAACGTGCCTCCCTATTCCGCCGCCAAATGCCAGTCAATGGTCGAAGACCTTCTGATGGCAGGGAATAACTATATTGCCCCCTACAACGCAGCCTTTGCTTTTGACCCAGTCAAGGAAGGCATGCTGCCAGCTGACAAACTGCTCATTATGGCAGGAGCACAGGACCCTCTTTGCCTGTGCCTGGATCTGTTGCCGGATAACCAAAAGGTGTATCGGGGCAGTGACCATGCCGACTGTCTACAGACCGCTTTTGATACCCTGTGGCAACATCGCTGACAGCAACCCCGCCGCCACACACAACAAACGCCGGCCACTTCCCCCGAGATACAGCCCGCAATATCCCAGGTGTGCCTTTTTCGTCACAACGCCAGGTCGTAGCTCATCCTGCTTGCAAAACCGCGGCGATTTAGTTGACATAGTATTATATCAATAGTACAAATATTTTCGTGCTGAAATGCTGGCTCCAGCGCAATCTTATTGCGTGCAGGCTGCAAAAGCATTCAGCGGGGAGTATTTCGCATCCACGGTTCCTTAACGGAGGGGAAGGACATGATCCACAAACGGAGACTCTTGGCTTCTGCAGCAATGAGCATTGTGCTCGCAGTCCCAAGTTTTTCATCAGCGGTGACAGCGCAAGACGCTGCAGCTGACGATGATTTTGCCATCGATGAAATTACGATTACTGCGCGTAAGCGGGAGCAAAGCCTGCAAGACACACCAATCGCAATTTCCGCATTCAGCAACGAGCAGCTTTTTGATGCCGGTTTCAACAACATCCTTGATGTAGCACGGGCAACCCCGGGTCTTTTCATCGAGGGCTTCAATGACCGGAATGCCCGTATCGCGACATCACCGCGCTTTCGTGGCATCACCGTCGACAACAGCGACCCCCTGCTGCGCACCGCAGCCATCTTCATTGATGGCATATATGTCTCTGGCGGCATTCAAGGTATTGGCGTTCAAGAACTTGAACGCGTTGAGATAATCAAAGGTCCCCAGTCCGCCCTCTTTGGCCGGAACACCTTTGCCGGTGCGATCAATTACATCACAAAGGATCCGGGCGAAGAATTCGCAGTCAACATGACAGGCCTCGCTGCCACACGGGACGAATTCCGCGGCCAGATCGGCATGGAGGGCGCGATCACCGACAACCTGACCGGTCGGATCAATGCCAGCTATGACTATGTAGGCGGCCATTACCGCAACAACAACGACACGAGCCAGGAATTGGGACGTGAGAGCACTTGGTCCGTTTCCGGTACGCTTTTGTTCCGCCCCAACGAAAACTTCCGGATCAAGGCGCGCGGCCTTTATTATGAAGATGACGATGGCCCGGCTGCTGTTGCCCGGATCGGCGGTTTTGCAGAGCACAATTTCGGCGGCTTCCCACTTGAAGGGGGTGGCACGACGGAACGCGCTTTCCAGGGCACGCTCAGGATTCCAGGCGATGACGAAGTCGCCGCCAACACCACACGCGCGGATTTTGATGCCGCGATGGCGGCCCTGGCCAATCTGGGCCAGGCAACCTCGCTTGGTCTGACCTTTGATGACCTTGATGGCTTTGGCCTCAAGCGGGAAGCATGGCGTGGCAGTCTCGACTCCGCCTATGATTTCGAGAACGGCATGTCGCTGGCAGTCCTCTTTGGCTACAACAAGGAAGAGTATCTCTTCTTCGGCGACTTCGACAGCACCGGCACATACGGTTTCAACACCTCCGGCGCCAGTGAACTGGAAGACATCAGCATCGAGGCCCGCCTGTCCGGCACAGCCTTTGATGACAAGCTGAACTGGACGTTTGGTGCCAACTATCTCGATATCGACATCCTGACAGCTGGTGGCTTCTACGACGGCCTGCTGGACTTCTGGTTCTCAGGTGTGGTCGCTCCGGCGAACTCAACCGGCGCAGAAACCAAAGGTATTTTTGCCACACTCGATTATCAGATCAACGACCAGTTCGAGATCATTTTCGAGGGCCGGTATCAGGAAGACGAAATCCGCAACGCCGCTGTCGTCAACGGCGTTGGCACGTTTGACAAGTTCCTTCCGAGGGTTGTGTTAAACTATACACCCAGCGACGACACCACTCTCTATCTGAACTATAGCGTGGGTAACCTGCCGGGCGGCTTTAACGCCGAAGTGGCTGAGCTTGATGCAGAGCAACTGCGCCAGCTCGAAGAAGACAACCCGGGCATTGACGTTACTTTCAACGAGGAAAAACTCGAGAACTACGAAATCGGCTGGAAACAGTATTTCGACGACCGGCGTGGTGCCTTTAATCTGGCAGCCTTCTATATGAAGCGGTCTGACCAGATCTTCTCAGGGTTTGCCTTCATCGATGAAACCGACCCCAACGCACCAAACCCTGTCCGGACAGTTGCCTTCACCGGCAATGGCGCCACTACCAATATCTATGGTATCGAGCTGGATGGAACCTACAACCTCTCCGAAACGCTGACATTCCAGGGCTCGGTGTCTTACATCGATGCAAAAATTGACAGCTTCCCGGAAGGTGCCGGCTCCGGTGACTTTGGTGATGTGTTTGGCCCTGACGCCAGCGTAGAAGGCCAGCGCGCACCGCGCTTCCCGAAATGGGCATGGAATGCGAACCTCTCCTACGAAAAGCCAATCGAAGGCACGTTCCTGGGCATTGACAGCCCGACCTTCTTCTGGAGAGCGGACAGCTTCTACACAGGGTCATTCTTTGACAGCAACACAAACCTGGCTGAGACCCAGACGGCGCTGGATATAAACTTCCGGACTGGATTGCGCCTCGACGATGTTTCGGTTGAGCTGTTTGTGACCAACCTCTTCAACGAAGACGCGCCAAGTTCTGCAAACAACATCGCTGATACAAGCGCAGACGTGAGGACACGTCCTCCCTTTGGAGCTAACTTCTTCGACTTTAGCCAGGAAAGCATTCACGTTGCCCTGCGCCGCAAGCGTCAGTTTGGCATCCGCTTTAACTACAGCTTCTAAGACAACAGGCTTCGGGTGATCGCCCGGAGCCTTCTATCAGTTCAGTTTTGAGTATTGTCTCGGCTCGACACGGTGATCTCCGCCAAATGGGCCATCCTTCATGAGAAACTAGCCAGCCGGCTCTCACGAGCCGGCTTTTTTTGAGTTTCGCTAGCTGTCGAACAAAAAGCCGTTGCTGACTAGTCGCCTGCGCCAAACTCATCGATCGCAACGCGAATGTTAGCTATCGCGTTGTGGGCAGCTTCAAGCTGACCTAGCAATCCATTCCCGTCGCCAATAGCATTTAGTTGACCGATTATCGACTCGCCAGCTTCCAAATATGTCTCAAGGGTCGAAACAATGGTCTCTGCTTCATTAGCGAGTGCAGGGAAGAAGAGCTCTTTCTTGCCGCTTTCCGCAACTCGTCTTGCTGTGCTGATCGATGCCATGGCACCAGAGAGTGACTGAGCAACACTTTCCATCTGATCTAAAGCAAACCCGAGGGCATTCAATCTAGCTTCCTCAAGCGCCGGCATGAGACTCACTCTTACAGAGTATGGCACTTCGAAGTTCGTGACTAGCCCTTCAAGCTTGTTCATCAGGGCATTCTGCCGCTCCGACTGTCCACGCTTTGCCGCATCATGAATACCGACAAGCAAACGTTCTCCGATCGATTGATATTTCAGTTTTTTCTCACTTTGGGTCAGCATCAGTTAGACTCCTTTTTAACCAGATAGTCGAGTTCCTCAGCGACCGCCTTCAGATTAGCGACGGTCAGGTTGCCACATTTCGACCTCAAAGCTTTGAAGCCTCCACAGCTGTCCAGTTTTTCATAGATCTTCTTGTGTTCAGCGCGCCAGACACTGACGGCTTTGGCAATCGTTGCATTTGCAGCCAAACGGCTCGCTTTGAAGGCCGCTATTTCATCCAACGCCTCTCGATACCGCAAGTATGTCGCTTCACTTTGCTTTACGAGATCAATCAACGCTGCGACTTCGCTGGGCGTGACGCCCTCAGGAAAACAGCGGTCTATCAAGCAATTCCCTGCGTTAGCGCTAACGGTGACGCCCCAATCGGCAAGATAATTATAGAGCCCGTTAATACGGTTGCCACCTTGACCAACCGGCTTGATCATGCGGACATACAATCCAACTTGCTCGCTCCCCACGTATTCTAGAGCCCATGGTCGCTCCAGGCCAGTGACCTGTTCAATGATATTGCCTTGAATATTGGCTTGTGGATTATTGCCATCGGCGGCATACAGCTGGACGGTTAGACGCCGCACATACTCGATTGCAGGTACGCCACCTGAGTCAATGACCCCGCCCTCAGCAATGTCGCTAATAGGCGATTCCAGCACACTCATGGCATCATGCAATTTCTCCTGAGCCTCAACTCGTGTCCAAATCAAAGCGATTGTGCCGAGGATTTCTTTGGCCAAGTCTGAACCGAGGCCAACGGGACCCAAACCAACGGCGCTCCCGAAGTCACTAATGCTGCCGGTCAGGGACTCAACCGCTTCTTTGCCTGTTTCGCCGGCTGCAGCCAGTTCCGCGAGTGCATTCGAGTAAGCGACCAGTTCCATATAAAGCTTGTCAACGACTGCGGCATTGACCTTGTACCGCTCGGCTTGTTGATACAGCCGACAGTAACTGTCGGGTGACCCACCTGCGCACATAGACTTTACGTCATGATTATTGGTCAGCCAGTGCGCTCGTTTCTGAGCTGCCCCCTCCATTCGCGCGTACGTCAGCTTATGTTCCGTGCTGATTGAGGCGGCAAGCGATGCCGTGGAATCTGCAAATGGTTGCAGGTTTGGTGTCGCGCAGGCACTGACACATAAAGCCACCATCAACATCAAGGTAATTTTCTTCAACATTGTTTGTCTCCTAGAAAAAATTCTGTCCGAAAAAGGCGTTGATCTGCGTGCGTTCCTCGCGCGTGAAAGTGACGGGGCGTTGGCCCAGCGCCAGGACTTTATTCTCAGTCCAACCGCCGCCCAGCGCCGCCGCTAGGCCTTTGGCTGACTTGCCGGTGTTTTTGAGGGTGAGCAGCAACAGCTTGCCAGTACTCTCGTCGATGGATTGCCGGTCTTGACCCGGGGTGATGGCAGTGATGGTAGTTGTTGGCGTCACCAGTGTCTGTCGCTGGCGGCCGATCGATGCGCGACGCAGCTCGCCGCGCATACCAAGGAAATCCTGCATTAGCTTGATCGCACCTTCACTACCGCCCGCCAGCACAGCCGCCGTAAGGACATAACCGAGCCATTCATGTTCTCCCAGTTGATGAGGGAAAACACCATCAATGAGATTGAACTCGAACAGGGTGCAAGTGCTAAACGCCACCCCAAAAGTAATAACGGCCTTTAGACCGCGACGGATGGCCACAGATTTGCCCGACTGCAGGCCTTTCTCGTCAAATTCCTCCGCGCCGATTGGTGCACGCAGGCCGAATAGACGCTCCAGCCCCAGAAAGAGTTCATGATCATAAAGGTGAGAGAACAGCCGCTCGATGAAGAACGCCAGGACAACCAGCTTTAACAGGCCGGCCATCAAAAGCGCTGACTGCATGTCTGTGAGATATAGTGCCTGCTGTTCTTTGGGTAGGGCCTCGGTATTCACTTCTAAGCCCGCCGTCAGCACCTTCGCAGCGACCTCATCGTCGAGTTCATCAAGAATAGTTTCGGTATCGCCCGGGGTCAGATTCTTTAGATGGAGTTCCAGAACCTTAGTCTTTTCTCTCAAACTCAGACCCTTGGACTGCGCGTCCAGGAACTCGTTTTTTTCTTTCAATGAGAGCTTTTCGAATTGCTCAGTAAGCTCCTGCCCCGTTTGTTGATGCGCCACCATACCCTCCTCTAGTGGTAACATGACCGCGTTTGGTCGGATGCCGAAACACAGCCCATATTTTAGCGAGGCATGAAGCGCCTTCGCTGTGACGGCCATCACAGCGGCTCAGATCATGTGTTGGAGGTGGCTATTCTTCGGGGCTCAATAGGCTTTGGCACTTGTTGTTCATGAGTAAGCGCCCACCCGGACTGCACCAGACTGTGTCACATTGGACAAGCTCTAACTCCCATAACTCGGTGGATGCGGAGTGGCTGCCTTTATGTCCCCTTCAAGACAATCTACCCAGCCGGCTTTGAAGAGCCGGCCTTTTTTATTTGGCAGATCCGCCGGTGCGCCGCCGGGCGCACCGCAACGCTTAGTGTTCGGTTTTCCAGAAGTTTGAGTCTTCGCCTTCAACCCGGTTGAGCGTCATGTTCATTTGGTACAGATCGGGACGATATAGAACGGTGATAAATTCCACCGGCCGGTCATTGCTGTCAAACACAACACGCGTGACCTTCAGGAGCGGGCTGCCCACATTCACGCTCAGCATCGAAGCGGTTTTGCCGTCCGCCAGCGTTGCGGTAATTGATTGCCGGGCTCTTGATATTTTCACACCGGCTCTTTCCAGCAAGGCCAGCAACGGCTGGTTTTCCATTTCTTCCCGCTTGAAGGACCGGCCGATATCTTCCGGCACATAGGTTTCCACATAGGAAAATGGCGTTTCGTCCTTGTGCCTGACCCGAATGGCCCGCTGGACTTTGGTGCCCGGTGCGATCTCGAGTGATTCTGCCGCCCGCGGCGGCGCCGCAACATAGTCAAACTCATGAATGGTGACCTGGGTCTCGAGCACGATTGTCAACAGGTTCTCCAGGAGGCCGTCCATCGACTCCGCACTCTTGGACGGAATGGGCGCAGAAAAAGTAACCACAGTGCCCCGGCCCCTCTGTCGGGCAACAAGGCCATCTGCCGCAAGCTCGTCAAGGGCGCGCTTGGCTGTAATTCGCGATACGTTGAAAATTTTCTCAAGCTCGTGCTCGCTTGGGATCAAGGTGCCTTCCGGATAGTCGCCCGAGACAACTTTTTCCCGCAGCAAAACATAAATCTGGTGATACAGCGGTGTTGGTAAATTTTCATTCACCCGTTCCGTCGACGAGAAAATCACATCACCATTTCTGTTTTTGCCCATGTTTCCCCCCGGTTTTTGCCAATTTATGTAGTTTTTTCGACCTCGCGCGCATTTACTTGCGCCTTCAAATCAGAAGAACGCGGCAACACCCATTGATATTGATCAACGTCCCCCTCGTGCGTGCCCGATATATTGATATATCATTTCGGGGGTACTGGCAAATAGCTTTGCTTTAACCTTGTGACCTTCAACTTCACCCTGGGCACGGGTGATCAACAGGAGCTTTCCGCATGGCAGCTTATATGATCATATTGGCAGAAATTCAAGATATGCAAAGCTTTAGGGCATACGGCGAGCGCGCAGCCCAGCTGGTTGAGCAGTTTGGCGGCGAATATATAGCACGGGGAGCCAGACAGAGTGAGTGCCTGGAAGGCGATTGGCCCGAGGAGACCAAAGTTGTTATATCAAAATGGCCTTCTTTTGAAGCTGCCAAGGCTTTCTGGAATTCACCCGAGTATGCCGAAGCAAAAAAACTGCGCGCAGGAAATTCAACGGTTCGCGTCCGCCTTGTTGAAGCGCTAGACTAACCTCAAAACGTCCCGTTTCCGGAGAGAATTTATGAGCCTGCCTGTTAGAAACCCGCATACCGGCGAGACGGATTACCACATCAATCCGGTATCGGCTGAAAATGTTGCCGCCGCTTGCAAAAAACTGCGCGCTGCACAGCCCGCATGGGAAACAGCCGGTTTCAAAGGGCGGGCCGCTAAGCTGCGCGAGTTTGGTCAACAGGTAATCAAACACAAGACCGAAATTCATGCAGCTCTCACCGACGACACCGGCCGCGCCTACATATCCGCTATGGAGATTGACGGCATCCCCGGTGCGGTGGAGCGCTGGATCAAATGTGCTGACGAACTCGGTGAAGACACAGGCCGCTCGGGTGCCATGCCGTTTATCGAGTATTCTGTTGGCTACCGGCCCTATCAGTTAGTCGGCGTGATAAGCCCCTGGAATTTCCCCCTCACCCTTTCCTTCATTGACGCCCTGCCCGCTTTGATGGCGGGCGCCGCAGTCATCATCAAACCAAGCGAGGTTACACCGCGGTTCGCTGCACCCATCCGCAAAATCATTGAGGGCATTGAAGGCCTCCGGGATGTGCTCTGTATTGCGGATGGTGATGGCGGCACCGGTGCCGCACTGGTGGACAATGTGGACATGGTTTGCTTCACAGGCAGCGTCGCAACCGGCCGCAAGGTGGGCGAGCAGGCGGCGCACAATTTCATTCCCTCCTGCCTCGAACTTGGCGGCAAGGACCCCGCAATTGTGCTCGAGAGCGCAGATATTGACCGCGCCAGCACGTCGCTGTTGCGCGCATCTGTCCTCAACACTGGCCAGGCCTGCCAGTCGATTGAACGCATTTATGTTGCTCGCCCGGTTTATGACGATTTTCTGGAAAAGCTGGTGCAGAAAGCAAAAGCCGTCACCATCAATGCGCCTGACATCCACAAAGGCCAGATAGGGCCTATTATCTTCGAAAAACAAGCCGCCATCATTGAAGGTCAAATCGAGGATGCCCGCACCAAAGGCGCAACGATCCACACAGGTGGCACGATCGAAAAACACGGTGGGAACTGGTGCCGCCCAACGGTGATAACAGGCCTGACGGATGACATGAAAATCATGCGTGAAGAAACCTTCGGCCCGCTGCTGCCCGTTATCCCGTTCGACACAGTCGATGAAGCAGTCACCATGGCGAACGACAGCGAATATGGTCTGAGTGCGGCCGTCTACGCGGCGACCGCAGACGAGGCGATCAAGGTTGGACGACAAATAGAGGCAGGCGGTATCAGCATCAACGATGGTTCGCTTACCGGCATGATGCACGAAGCGGAAAAGAACTCATTCAAGCTCTCCGGCATGGGCCCATCACGAATGGGTACTTCAGGGTTTCTCAGGTTTTTCCGCCGCCAGTCCATGATGGTAAACACTGCAGATGTCGCACCGATCAGCATGTTTGACGAAGCCAACGCCAATACTGCCTAAGCACAGGCAAAAGCGGTAAATCCGTTGACAAATGTCATGGTCGGTACGGCGAGCAGCTAGCTAGGCTTCAAACGTCCGGTACGCAGTTTTTTTGAGGAAAGTGTTCCGGTCGATGCCCCGTGGGAACGGGGCCAAGTAGGGGAATAGGATGTCACCTGAACTGATGGTGCTTGTCACCACAGCTGCATCGATTGCCTTGTTGCATACGCTCATCGGGCCAGACCACTATCTGCCTTTTGTTGCGCTCGGCAAGGCCCGTGGCTGGACAACGCGCAAAATGGCAATGGTCACCATAGGCTGTGGCCTCGGTCACTCGGTCGGATCTATCGTTCTGGGCCTCATTGGCATTTCCCTGGGGTTTGCGCTGGAACGCATGGAAGTCATTGAAGGGCTGCGCGGTGACATGGCCGCATGGGCGCTGATGTCATTTGGCCTGCTGTACCTCGCCTGGGGCCTGCGACACGCACACCTCAAAAAAACCCACAGCCATTTTCACGTGCATGCAGACGGCACAGCGCACGCCCATGAGCACACGCACACGACCAACCACATGCATGTGCATGACGCTCCAGCAAAAAAAGACAGCAAGCTTGCACTCGCGCCATGGTCTATTTTCATCATCTTTGTCCTTGGGCCCTGCGAACCCCTGATTCCGCTAATGCTGTACCCGGCAGCAACAACTTCAGCACTGGGCATGACCGCCGTCGTTGGCACCTTCGTTCTGGTCACCGTTGCGACAATGACGGTTGTTGCCATGGCCGTTTTCAAAGGACTGGCTTTCGTGCCCGCAGCGACCCTGCAACGCTATACCCATGCGATTGCAGGCGGCACCATCGCCACATGTGGTTTCGCAATTGTTGGGCTTGGATTGTAGAGGGAGACGTTTATGAACGATCACGGCTACAAGGCCATCGACACAGTCGTCAACATCTGGACCCCTGAAGCGCTGTCACACAGACCTGGGTGGACGGACGAATTTTTCATCGGCAAGATGAAAGGCGAACACGATGAAGTCGGCATCACCCTCGAAAAAATGATCGAAGACATGGACGCCGCCGGTATCGAGTATGGCTTCCTCATCGCTGCCAAGGCTGGCCGCGTTGGCCTGCCCGGCTGCTATCACATGCCGCCGGAAGTGGTGGCCGAAGCCGTCAAAAAATACCCCACCCGTTTTCTCGGTCTTCTGGGGATCGATCCGTTTCAGGGTATGGACGGGGTGCGCGCGCTTGAATATGCGGTCAAAGAGCTCGGCTTCATCGGTGCGCATCTCTATCCGCATTGGTACAACCTGGAACCCAACGCCGCACAGTATTATCCCTTTTATGCCAAATGTATCGAGCTCGATATCCCGATCCAGATGCAGGTTGGGCAGTCTCTGATCTATTCCAAAGAATACCGCTGCCGCTCTGTCGGGCGCCCGATCTATCTGGACGACATCGCCTGCGACCTGCCGGAGCTCAAGCTGATTGGCAGCCATGTGGGCATTCCCTGGCATGACGAAATGATTGCCATGGCCTGGAAACATGAAAATGTTTACATCGCCACCGATGCACACAGCCCCAAATACTGGCCCGAAAGCGTCTGGCGCTACATCAACAGCTATGGTCAGAACAAGGTGATCTTCGGGTCGGATTTCCCGGTTTTGCGCTTCGGCCGAACCGTGCAGGAAATTGATGATTATGGCCTCAAGCCGCAGGTACGCAAAAAATTCATGCGCAACAATGCAATCAAACTGTACGGGCTTGAACGCCTGGGTATTGAACTCGCCCCCGAAGACCCTAAAGGGGATGGCTGATGCCCGGCCCTCTGGACGGCATCAAGGTTGTTGAGTTTACCAGCGTTGTGCTGGGGCCCTGGGCCTGCCAGATCCTTGGCGACATGGGCGCTGACGTGATCAAGGTCGAGCCACCAACGGGGGACACGAACAGGAACCTCGGCCCTTACCGGGAAACCGGCAACATGTGCGCGCTTTACCTGAGCTGCAACCGCAACAAACGCTCTATTGTACTGGACCTCAAGTCTGACAAAGGCAAAGAAGCCGCCTTCAAACTTGTCGCCGATGCTGACGTGATGGTGCATAACTTCAGGCCCTCAGCCATGGACAAACTGGGGCTCAATTACGATGCCATCAAAGCGGTAAACCCGAACATAATCTACTGCGCCACCTATGGCTTCAGCCGCAAGGGGCGCTATGGAAACCGCGGTGCACTTGACGATGGCATTCAGGCCGTATCCGGCATTTCGATGCTGATGGCTCGGGCCATAGGTGACGGCCAACCCCGTTACCTGCCAACGGTTATTGCTGACAAAACGACAGGCATGGCAGTCGTGAATGCTGTGTGCGCCGCCCTCTTCTCGCGCGAACGCACCGGCAAAGGCCAGGCAATCGAAGTGCCGATGTTTGAGCAAACGGTTTCCTTCCTGATGGCAGAGCATCAGTGGGGGCAGACGTTTGAGCCCGCTATGGGCACAGCAGGCTACGCCCGGCTTCTAGCCGACAACCGCATGCCCTATAAAACCAAAGATGGTCATATCTCCCTGCTGCCCTATTGGGACAATCACTGGAAAACTTTCTGCGGCATCATTGACCGGCCAGACATGATTACCGACCCGCGCTTCGACCGGATGAAACACCGGCTGGTAAACATCAACGACATGCATGCGGAAATCAGCGCAGAGCTCGCCAAACGCACGACAAAAGAACTAATCAGCGCCCTTGAAGGCACCAATGTGCCCTTCATGGTGGTGAATTCCCTCGATGATTTGATTGACGATCCGCACCTGGCGGAAAGCGGCTTTTGGCAAATCCACGACCACCCGACCGAGGGCAAATTGCGCATGGCGTCATCGCCTTATAATTTTTCGGAAACGCCGGCGTCGATCCGCCGACTGCCGCCGCACCTTGGTGAGCACAGCGCAGAGGTTCTGGCCGAAGCCGGATACAGCACAAGCGAAATTGAGACCATGATTGCGGACGGGGTGACCCGAACGCCAGAGAAGGAACACTAGGGAAATCTGAGGAAACCTTAAGAAATCTGACGAAAAGAGGAGAGACCGTTGAGTAAATATGTACAGGACGAAAAACCGCCGATGACGGCGGAAGCCAAGGCCTGGCTGGAAAAGGAAACGGCAACCCAGGAAGACCGCTACAAAGCGATCGTAGACGAGCAGGACGGCCTGATCCCGGAGCGGGAGAAATGGTACGCCGAGTTCCTGGAAATCGTGCAGACCAAAGGTTTCAACTTCACAGGGGACCAGCGACGCGTCATCCCAAAAGAAGAAATAGCCGAAAAGCCGGATCGCCCCGACGCGATGCGGGTCGTTTGGTAAAGCTGGCATAGGAAAGGAACAGAAAAATGGCACGTCCCCATATTGAACCCTATGTCGAATTTAACGAGGACTATCGTGCATTCGATTTCGCGGCCTACAAAGGTGCAGAATACAAAGTGCTGTCACTCGATGTTGACACTGGCGCCAGCTCCCTGAAGGTCAAATTCAACGGCGGATACACCCGCAAGCCCGGCCTTTGTTACTCGGATATGGAAATTTTCGTCCTGAGCGGCGAAATCAAGGTTGGTACTGAAACCTGGGTCGAAGGTCATTTCGCCTTCGTACCGGCCGGCGTTGCGCTTGGCGCCATGGAAGTCTCACAAGGTGCTGAAGCCATCATCTGGTACAATGACAGCGAGCCCACGTTTGAAGAAACGGACCGCGACCACCTGCTTGCGCTGAAGGAAGGCTTCGTTTCGGTCAACAGCTATCTGGATTGCCCCTGGGCGTCAGGTTCTATTGTTTCACCGTCAACAGCAACTGGCTGCATGATCAAGCTGCTGCGCTTTGATCCCATCACAGAAGCGATGACCTTTCTGTATTGCATGACACCCGAGTTTATGCAGGACAACATCAGCTACCATGATTGCGCTGAAGAGAGCTATCACATCTGGGGCACCAGCTGGATGATGCAGTTTGGCGACCTGCCTACCGGCGGTTACTTCTGGCGCCCACCCTACATCAACCACGGGTCTTTCCGTTCCAAACTCGGATGTATTGCCATTGGCCGTACGGACAGCAAGCTGCACAATTATTTCCACTTCAATCCGTGGACCAACCCTGATGACAATCAGGCACGGGCGGCTTCCTTCCTGTATCGCCAGCGGCCGCAGCTCTTCCGCTGGGTGGGCGCGGGCGGACACAACCACCCGCATGGCCCGCAGGGACAACTGAACTACCAGAAGCCACCGCATGATTTCGAAACCCCCGGATATGGTCACCGGCCAGATGTGAGTGCACTTGCGAACCAGAGCTATACATTCCGCGAAATGGATCATCTACATGCCGACGAATATGTGCACAAGGTGCATCATGCTCACAAGGTAGAGGAAGACCATCACCATCACCATGATCATGAGCATGGTCATGCGCACCACCATGGTGACGGCGACCTCGATCACAAGCACTAGAGATGGATTTCAATGAAGACCAGAGGGTGGTGCACCTGCACCACCCTCAATCTATGTTCCCGTTTAATTTTTTTTCTGATACCGTCTGCGCCTGACCAAAGTGTCGGGAGAGAGAGGCATGCGTCCTGTGTCGCAAACTGGTGAAATTCTGTGTCATAACTGCCCGGCTCGCAAAAGCCGGCTTTGTTCTGCGCTCGACGAACAGGCAATCTATGAGCTTGATGCCATTGCCACCCGCATCGAAATCAAGCCGGGTGGCTATCTGTTCGAAGAAGAAGACCCCAGTGATTATGTTTACAACATCAGCACGGGCATCGGCCTTCTTGAGCGCCTGTCAAGCGATGGACGCCGCCAGATCATGGCCTTCCTGTTCCCGGGGGATTTTGCCGGGCTCCTGCCGGACGCAATTGCGAGCGTAAGCGCCAAAGCGCTTAGTCGGCTCAACGCATGCCGCTGGCATATTCGTGACCTTGACGCCTTGATGGAGCGCCACCCTGAACTGGAGCATCGCCTGAGACGCATTGGCGGCAGAGTACTGGCAACAACGCTTGATCAGGTTTTTGTTCTGGGCTGCAAAAACGCGCGCGAGAAACTCGCTTATTTCCTGCTGCATATGGAACACCGGCAAAAAGCCGCGCTGGGCCCGCGTGAAACACTGCACCTGCCCATGACACGGGTGGATATCGCGGACTATCTTGGCATCACAGTCGAGACTGTCAGCCGCGTGTTTTCCAAAATCAAACGCGAAGGCCTTATTGAGCTGCCTGACCCCAACAATGTGGTGATAAAACAGCGCGAACGGCTCGAGGATATTGCGGAATATTATCCGAACGGGCAATAGCCCTGTCAGATCACACCGTCGTCACTCATTTTCTTGATCGATATCCGCTTCTCACCCATGAGACAAATGCTGCCATAGATGGCTATCTTGTGTCCGAGCCAAATTAATGTTATAAAGTTACATGCACAGAAGAAGTTTTCTGCAAACGACCCTTGGTGGACTGGCAGCCGCTTATGTGGGTGCGACGCAAAAAGCGGTGGCCAGCGAAACGCCAATGAAGATATTGGTCCTTGGCGGTACGAATTTTGTCGGCCCTGCAGTTGTTGAACGTGCGCTCGCGGCAGGCCATGAGGTTACCCTGTTTAATCGGGGCATCACCCGGCCCTACCTGTTTCCGAACGTTGAAAAGCTTCGCGGCGACAGACGGCTGAACGGTAGCGATTTGTCAGCTTTGGCCGGCAAGCGTCGCTGGGATGCCGTCATCGATGTCTGGCCAGAGCAATCAGCGTTGGTTGCGGAAACAGCAAGGCTATTGGCGGATCGGACCGACTTCTACTTTTTCTGCTCAAGTATCGCAGTTTACAGAAATTTTAGCCGGGCTGGTCTGCAGGAAAGCGATCCCGTTCATATCAATAATCCCGGCTGGTACGGGGGCGAAAAAGTGGCGGCAGAGCAACTTCTGTCCACGTACTTTCCGAATGCGCATGGCGTCTCGCGCTGTCATGCCATCTTTGGTCCGCGCGATGACGGTGCCGCTTTCCACTATTGGCTGCGCAGACTAGCTTTTGAAGACGAGGTTCTGGCCCCAGGCAACGGCAACGACCCGGTGCAATACATTGATGTGCGCGACCTCGCAGGTTGGATTCTGGATAGTGTGGAGAGCAAGCGGGCAGGCATTTTCAACATGTGCGGACCCGAGAAACCCCTGCAATTCAGGGACTTTCTTGAAGTCACGCGCGAGGCCCTTGGCAGCGATGTCCGATTGACATGGGTCGATGCGGATTTTCTGAGGCGCGAGCAAGGCGTGAACTCTTTTTCAGACATGCCCCTTTGGGCACCACTTGACGAAGATGAGGGCTTTTATCAGATCAGCGGCGCCAAAGCACTTGCCGCAGGTGCACACTACAGGCCCCTTCAAGAAACCGCACGTGCGGCCTGGCGCTGGTACAGCGCCTATAATTTCCGGCACACGAGCTTTCCTGTTGGAGGGCTCGGCCTCTCCCGCGAGCGGGAGCAGGAAATATTGAATAGCTGGCGTAGTCGAGGCTAGCTACCCGTTCAGATCACACCGTCGTCACTCATTTTCTTGATCGAGGCCTGCTGTGCGCCAATGAAATGCGCGCGGTCAGGTGTTTTGACAATGCCGTCGCCATTGAGAAGGCTGTTCGCGGGCTGCGTGCCAAGCGTTGCATAGGTTTCTGCGAAAAGTTCCAATCGCTGGCGGGCCAGCATATTGCTCATGCCCGGGCGGCGGCGGTGCTTGCGCAAGGCGTTCAGGTCAATACAGGCATGGGCCGTCATAGTCTGGCCCCAGCCGCTTTCCGCCTGCACCACACCCTTATAGTCAACAATTGAAGACCGCCCGTCGGTTGCTGAAAACGGTAGCTCGTGACCGCGGATACCGCCCGCATTTGCGGATACAACATACGCAAGGTTTTCAAGCGCCCGGGCTTTTCTGGCAATCGCTTTGGGCGTGTCTGACACGGACCCCATCTCGCCGGTGGCATGCAGGAATACTTCAGCACCTCTTAGGGCAAAAGATCGGGCAATTTCAGGGTAGAGAATTTCTTCGGAAGCAATCGCCGCCAGATTGCCAATTTCAGTTTTAGCCACCGGGAACACACCATCGAGACCGTAAATATCCAGATATTTGTCCCAAACATCATGCGGTGTGGGGGCAAACATGGAGTTGAGGCGCCGGTAGCGCAAAACGACATCCCCATTGGGGCCGATGATAAAGCAGGCCTGAAAATAAAGCTCCGGGAAGTGCACGTCGCGCTCGTAGGCATTGCCCATCAAAAAGAGATCATTGTCCTGCGCAATTTTGCCGAGGGCATCATATTCGGGTCCATCGACATCGATCGCCGCCTTGTCCGCCCAGCCCGGCACAGTGTCCCCCAGGGGATAAGCCGTCAGCACATATTCCGGCAAAACAACTATCTTTGTATCGGGGCCGACAAAGCGTTTGGTCGCCTGTATTTCGCCGGCCAGCCGCTCGATGGTACGCATCATGGAGGCGCGGGCTTCCTCGCGCGACGGCAGGCCATTGACGGCATCACACGTGGTTTGCAATGCGGCCGCATAGTAGCTCGGACCCAGCAGTTTCTGATCACTCATACATCACCCCTTATATTTCGCCTGACTATAACGGAAACACGCAGAATATCACTTGTTTTACATCAAGAATAAATTAAAATGATATACTGATATAGCATTTAATGCGGAGCGCGCCATGACTGAACCGATGAACCAGCAAATTCGCCTGAGGGCAACCCCCGAGGGTGTCCCGACAGCAGATCATTTTGTTCTTTCCGAAAGCGCGGTTGTGCCACCGGGTGACGGAGAGATTTTGTGCAAAAACCTGTATCTTTCGCTCGACCCCTACATGCGCAGCCAGATTGCCGGGCGACACATATCCGGTAGCATAAAGCCGGGTGACCTGCTGCTCGGAGAGACTGTTTCCGAGGTTTTGGAGAGCCGTCACCCTGACTTTCAGGCAGGGGACACAATTCTTGTGAGAGGTAACTGGCAAACCTACTGCACCGTAGAACCGATTACTGATCCTGAACGGTTCGACCGTACCCGTATCTTGGACGCACGAATTATGCCGCAAACGCTTGCTCTGGGAAGTTTGGGCATGCCCGGCCTGACAGCATACGCCGGTTTAAAGCATCTGGCCGAGCCAAAGGCCGGTGATGTTCTGGTTGTTTCCGCTGCAGCAGGCGCCGTGGGCTCCGTGGTTGGACAATATGCCAAATCACTTGGCTGCAAAGTCATCGGCATTGCTGGCAGCGACGAGAAATGCGCATGGCTGCTGGAAGAGGCAGGTTTCGACGCGTGTATCAATTATAAAAAAGAATCCGTCGCAGACGGTATAGATCGGCTGTGCCCAAATGGTGTTGATATCTACTTCGACAATGTGGGTGGTGAAACGCTGGATGCGGTGATCTGGCGCCTGGCGATTGGAGCGCGGGTTGTATTGTGCGGCATGATCTCCGTGATCAACCAGACGGGCGTACCCACGGGACCGGGCCTTGGCTCGGTGATCAAGGCACGTGCTACGGTTCGTGGCCTTGTCGTCTATGATTTTATGGACCAGATGGGAGATATGGTAGACACTTTCCTGCCCCTCATCGCGGCAGGCAAGATGAAATTTCTTGAAGACCTCAGCGAAGGAATTGAAGCAGCACCCGCGGCCTTCAGCCGCCTCATGGCTGGCAAAAACCATGGCAAGACTATTGTCAAACTGGACTAACGGGCTCGACCATACGGAAAAGGCAGGTTAAATTCTCGCCAGGAATGAAGTTTGCAACCGTGAGGTTAGGTGGGTCTATGAAGTTTTTTAAGTCGGCTGGCAAATATGTCGGCCTGCCGCTGCTGCTTGTGCTAGCAGGCGCGTTAGTTGGCGCGGCGCTCATTATTGATGTTGGCAAAACCTACAATGACGACGCCAACTGGTTCGGATCACCAAACGGTATTGATGAAGCGGAGATGGTCACGCTGGGCGGCGTCGAGCAATATGTTCGCATTCGGAGCAGAAACGCCGACAATCCTGTGATGCTCGACCTGCATGGTGGCCCCGGCTGGCCCCAGACCGGCATGTCGTACCGGAACCTGCGCCCGCTCACAGAATATTTCACCCTTGTGGAATGGGACCAGCGCGGCACGGTTCGATCACCCGTAGCCGATCCGGAGCAAACCCCCACAGACTACGACCGAATGGTCAGCGACACGGTTGAGTTGATTGAGCACCTGACGCATCGATTGAACGTTAATAAAGTGACGCTTGTTGGTCACAGCTGGGGCGCCATGCTGGGCCTTGGCGTCATCCAGAAACGTCCCGACCTCATCTCAGCCTATGTTGGTGTTGGGCAAGCCCTGAGCTGGAAAGGGGGCTTTGACGAGTCGCGCCGCCTGAACATCGAAGCCGCAGAACGCGCTGGTGATACCACCACCGCCAACCGCTTGCGCGCCCTTACCGATATGTGGCCGGACAAAAATGACTTCGACGGCATAATGGGACGGATCAGCACGATCCAGGAACCGCTCACGGACTTCGGCACGTCGCTGCATGCTTCCAAAAGCAACAGCTTCTTCACATCAGACATTGCACACGACCTGTTGTTCTCGCCCGAAGTGTCCTTCGGGCAGGCAATGGGACTATTAAGCGGTGAAAGTGAAACCACGAAGCAGCTGTTCGCCGACCTGCACGACCGGGACCTTCGGCTTCAGTTTGGCACACGGTATCGGGTACCTATGTTCCTTTTTCAGGGAGAACATGACTGGCAAACGCCAACAAGTCTTGTTCGCCCCTGGTTTGAAACACTGGAAGCGCCCCACAAAGAGTATGTGAATTTTGAGCATTCCGCCCATCTGGTCATCAACGAACAACCCGGCAAATATCTATACGAGATGGTAACCCGGGTGCGGCCTTTCTCATTGCGGTAGACGGAGGCCTGTCCAGACAGAACGTCCGTTGCTTGCCTAAATCAGCCCCAAAGCGCCAGGGTTGATCTGGCCAGTCGGATCGAGCTGTTTCTTCAGGCCTTCAACCACAGCATAAGTCGCTGGTTCCAGCCCTTCGCGATAGGGATAGGCCTTGCCGATTTGCATGTGTACCGCGCCGTGCGCCACAAAAATATCGCTGAGAGCAGCTCGCACCTTCATGACCGTCGCAAACCCTTCGGGCCGCGCACCGAAGTCCTTGAAGTTTTTCTTGGCGCTGTCCTCTACGACCTCTTCCTGAATTTCCATACGTTCATCCGGCCAGAAAAACACGGGCTCAAGCACACAGGTGCTCGCACCGATTGTCGCGATGAGATACCCCGTGTTGACACCGTGTGCGTCCAATTCATCACCGTGGTCAGCGAAGCATTTTTCCACTGCGGCCATCAGTTCCGGCCCTTTGGAGTGCGGCACCAGCCCGTGCACGGGCAGCCAGCGCTCGCCTTCCGGTCCGACCATATTGTTCAACGGCGTGAAAGGATTGGCGCTGATGATCTTCGGGATCGAGTTTTCAAGCTGCTTGCCGCCCGCTTCGGTGCATATCTCCTCAATTTCCGCGAGAGCTGCATCCGCGCCAGCTGCGCTGTGAGCCTCGGTGATGAAATGATAGCTGTACTCGGCATCATCCATAAAGCCACGGCCCGCCATGGCAATCTTCGCGCCCTCCTTCAAAGCCTTGAAAGCACCGCCCGATGATTTCATCACATTGGTGAGCGTTTTGACATCGCTTGCCAGGCTTTGCCGCTTCATGCGCTGGCTTTGCAAATAGGGGTCAAAGCCAAAACTTTCCGTAGCAAGCCCACGCCGCGATACTTCGCTCGCCGCCTTAAACAGCGAGGAGTAATCCGCAAAGTCAAAGGAAGCGAAGCGCTTGTGAGCCGGGTCGCGAATGAGCTTCATCGTCACCGTTGCTTTCAGCCCTAGTGCGCCTGCGTCCGCAGTAAACAGGCCGGTCAGATCCGGGCCGTAATGGCGTTGGAAAGGACTGGCGTTCACCTGTGCACCCGCGCCTGTCTTTAAGATACTGCCGTCGGCCAGCACAATCTCGAACCCGGTCGCGCTGTCCGCTGCCGTGCCATGCACGCCAGAGCCGAAGAAGATGCTGTTCTGGCTCATACCGCCGCCAATGGTCGCACGGATGCCCGACAATGTGCCCCAGAAAGGAGGGCGCACGCCCTTGCCTTTCAAGGCCTCGTGCAAATCTATCCAGCGACACCCGGCCTCAACAGTCACATACATATCCGTTGTGTTGACCTCGAGAACCCTGTTCATCCGACCCGTGTCGATCGTGACCGCCTTTTTGTTGGTGGGCAGGTATCCGCTGGTGTAGCTCATGCCGCCCCCGCGCGGGAACACAGAGTAGCCCGCTTCAACAACCACTTTCACCGCAGCCGCCAGCTCATGCTTGTCGCCAGGGCAGATCACGGCATTGGTTACATAATCGGCGCGCTTGCTGACGTCCTGTGAATAGAAGATGCGATCCGCGTCTTCCAGAAGCAGATTGTCCTGCCCCACTATCTGGATCAAACGGTCTTTGAGGGAGGAATCCATGGCTCGGTCCTAACTAGTTTACTAAGAAAAGCGACAAGGCTGGTGTGAAAGTGACGATCAAGAGACCAATCAGCATCAAGAGGAGGAACGGCAACACCGACTTGGCGATCAGCCAGAAATCTTCCCTGAAGGCGGTCATCGCAACAATGAGATTTAACCCAAGAGGCGGTGTGAGATAGCCAATTTCAAGGTTGGTGATCATGATCACACCAAAATGCACCGGATCCACACCTTGCGAGAGCGCAAGCGGCATCAGAAGCGGCGATATAATCAGGATCGCCGAACCTATATCCATGAAGCAGCCAACAGCGAGCAACAGCACCATCGTGATCAGCAGGAAGGAAACAGGGTCGGTTATCAGCTCGGTCATCCAGCCGACAAGTGCTGCCGGAATTTGCTCATAAGCCATGAAGGTGTTGATCGACAATGCCATCATCAGAAGTGGAAACAGGCTGCCCATCATAGTCGCCGTTTCAAGCGACGTATCCTTCAATTCAGCCAGTGTCATGTCCTTGTGAACAAAGAGTTCCACAAGGACGGCATAAAACACGGCAACAGCCGCAGACTCGGTGGCGGTAAACCAGCCCGCATAAATACCGCCCAGGATGACAACCGGCATGAACAGCGCAAAAATGCCGTCCTTCAATGCAGCCCATACGGCACTGACATTGAACGGCGCCCGTTCCTTGTTCCAGTTCACAACCATCGAATAGGCGACAAATATGCTGGTCAGCAGAATGGCCGGACCGATGCCTGCCTTAAAGAGATCGGCAATCGATGTTTCCGTCATCACACCGTAGAGGATAAGCGGAATGGAGGGCGGCACGATGATACCAAGCGTGCCAGCGGCACAGAGCGCGCCCAGCGCAAACTTTTTACTGTAACCCGCATCTATGAGTGCCGGATACATCACGGAGCCAACGGCGATGAGCGTTACAGTGCTTGACCCGGAAATGGCGGCAAAAAAGGCGCAGGACAGCACCGTCGCGATCGCCAGACCACCCGGTATCGGGTTCATGGCCTCGCGCATAATGGATATCAGCCGTCGTGCAATAGAGCCGCGCGACATGATGTTGCCTGCCAGAATAAAGAGCGGAATGGACAGAAGAACTTCCTGATCCGCCGCCGCCCACGCATCGAGCACCACATAATCAAGCCGCCCATCGCCCCACGCCAGATAACTGAAGGCCGCTGCAAACATCAGCATAATGACGATGCGTTGCCGCAGGAGCAGCATCGCGATCAGGGAGGTTGAAAGAACAAGTGCACTCATGCCCTGTCTCCTTCACCTTTGGCGTCCGGCTTCAAGTCTGCCGGTATGGGGTCCAACCCTGCGGCTTCTTCAAGCTTGGGCCTTAGGTCCGGTATCAACCCGAAGATGCTGTGCCGGATCGCAGCAACAAAAAACACGAGCGGGATCAAAGCCTGCATCGGCCAGACAGGAATGCGCAGCATCCGTGTGGCTTCGCCCAACTCATAGGTCTCGATCACAACCCCAACACCGACCACAGCAAATGCGAGACAGAAGGCAGCGGTCAGCAACTCCTGAATGCGCGTAATGGCACTGTCCCAGCTTTCCGGGAACCAGCTGTCCGCAAACTTTGGCCGCAGATGCCTGCGGGCATCTGACGCGAGGCCAAAACTAACGAATGCGGTTGCGATCATCGCAAAAACACCGATGCGCGGCGCACCAGCCAATCCAACGCCAGTGATTTTGCGGCTCATAACATCGGCAATAATGATCAGGGTCATCACTGCAAACGCCAGCAAGGTGATTGTTCGTTCCGCCTTCGAGACAACTTTCAAAAAGCTACGGGCCAATTCCATCAGTTTGCCCCTTTTTCAGCGGCTGCACCAAATTCGCCTGCTGCAAGCCGGGCGCGATAATCCGCCCTGCCCTTGAGCATGGCTTCAAAAATCATGGCGGATTGGCCACCGACTTCGGCAATGATCTGTTCTGCGTTGTCAGCAGTCGCTGAAATCCAGGCCTCGCGGTCTTCTTCCGAAAGCGTATATATGGTCACGTCCGGGTCAGCGTGCATGGCGGCCCCCAGCGACTCGGTCATTGCACGGACACCGCCCCGCGCTTCGGCAGATGTTGGGAAAGCGTCATTGATCAAAGCCTGATCAGCGACACTAAGTGCGTTGAACCATTTATAGTTGGCAACAACAACACCTGTGTCGTAGGCGTGGCGCGTAAGTGTCAGGTGTGACGCTTCTTTGCCCAGCCCCGTGATGGCATACAAAAGCATGTTGGTTTCACCGCCGTCCACCAGACCGGTCTGAAGGGCCGGGATAAGATCCGGAAAAGGCATCTGGATCATGTCGCCGCCCAGCGATGTCATCAGAACCTGTGACGCTTCCGACGCCTGTGAACGCAACGCATACCCTCGCGCATCTTCAGGACGCAGAATAGGCGTTTTGCCGTAAAAATTCAGCCAGCCCACATCCACCCAGCGAATGAGAACCAGATTTTTTTCGGCAAACAACGGCTGAAATACATCAAGCAGATGCTCGTCCATGACATAGTCCAGCTCGGCCCGGTCCTGGAAAAAGAAGGGTGTCAGCAACATCGACAGTTCGGGTACAATCGCCGAGGCCCCGCCGATTGTGAATCCGCCAAATTGGATGCGGTTGCGGCGGATATTGCTCATGGTTACGGGCTCGCCGCCGGTTTCACCGCGGATCAACAGCTTAATCGCAACATCGCCGTCTGAGCGGCCTTCCGCATTTCGTTTGAAGGTCTGCCAGTCATTGTCCCACGGTGAACCGGGCGCGGCAAAGGCGCCAACCGTCACTTTGACACCGGGCACTTGCTGCTCATCGGACTGCGCAATGGCAGCAACGGCAACAACTACTGCCAGCGCAGCTGCGCACAGTGACTTCACCCAATTGAACACTTTAACTCCCCTCAAAACCAACTGCTGTGCTCAGCCTACTGCACACGTTCCAGTGTTACCAAATGATCATATTCCGTCGGCCAGCGATAATCAGGCTCGCCCTCAAGATGCGGTGCCGCATGATCCCGGGACGTGACCGTGTCAATCAGTTTCCAGCCCACTGATTGCGCCAGCTCTCCGAACTCCGCCGGTACAAACCCGGATACGATAGGTTCTCCCCTCGCGGCAGTATAATCCATCAGGCGCTGCACATCCGCGGCTGTTTCCGGAATCGTTTTCAGATAGTCCGCTTCAAAAAGCCGACCGTCCATAAAGTCCGCGATAAGCCGGCTCCCGGCGGCGGTGATGGAGGCCAGTCCCTCAAGGGAGCGCCGGATCGTTTCTTTATCAAGATAGATCAGCACACCCTGCCAACTGAAGAAGCCCGGGCTTTCAGGATCAAAACCGTTGGCAAGAAGCTGTTCTTCAACCTTGTCGCGCGTGAAGTCCACCGGCACGAACCGGTGGTCTACATTCGACTGCCGGCTGCAGGCAGCGACACGCTTACGCTTTACTGCCTGACTTTCCGGTGTATCGACCTCAAATACAGTGAGGGCAGAAAACCGCTCATCAGCGCGCAGTGCAAACGTATCAAACCCTGCACCCAAAAGAACATATTGACGAATGCCGGCGGTAACTCCTTGGGCAAGCTGTTCTTCGCAGTAGCGGGCACGCGACAAAACACTCAGGGAAGACTTCAGATGCTTGAACATACCCTGACGCATATAATGTTCGCGCAGGAACGGAACCGAACATTTCAGGCGAAACACCGGCCCGAGCATACGGCTCGCAAAGGGATCATCGAACAGAGCTGCTTCCGGCCCATAGTGATAAGCGGCACGTACTGCCGCCACCATTTCTGCCGTTTTGCTCGCACCTTTCATGACCCCACCTGCCTCAATCGATCTCGACCAGCTCAATGAGCTCGCCTGCGGCACCAAGACAACAGGCGGAACGACGCCCCTGATACATCGCACCAGGGCGCTCCGCTGGCTCCGTAAGGAAATCAACGTCGAGCCCATCGAGAGACTTGACCATGTAGGTAACCGCGGCAATGCCTGGCGGCAGCATGCCGGTTGCTTGGTCGCGCTCTGTGGTTTCCGCGGGATACTGGTCAATTTCATTGTTGACCAGACGACCAACCCCCGTGGTGGTGATATCTGTTTTATGGTTTGCATCCAGCCCGAATGCATTGTTGATCACGGTATAAGTGAGGTTGTAGCTGTCGCCCTCTCGCCAACCGAACTTGGAGGTATAAAACTCGATGGCCTTTTCGCGATCGGGCGTGGCCAGCACCATGATAAAAATATGGTCCACCGGCGCAGCCGCTTTTGGCAGATCTTCATTGAGCATATTTCCGTGCACTTCATTCAGAAACAGTACCTCATTTTCCGGCCCGATCGCCTGCATCGGAATAAAGATGTTGGAAATCTCCAACTCAACCGGCGGGCCGATAATATTAAACGGCGACCCTTGCAGTTTTGCGTGCAGGGCATGAACATCCTCCACGCATATTTCCATCGCGTTCCAACCATACGTGCGAAGCGGTGTATAGGCTGGCATGCCGGGGTTCTCGACAATGCGGACGAAAATGGGTGTCTTGCTGCTTGAGGTCATCAGATAGGTGGGCTGCCCCGCCATGCCGGGAGCGCCCCAGCTTGCGGCAAGGTCGGGTGACACTGTGCCCTGCTCGGCGACATTCAGCCCGAAATACTGCTGGTAGGTGCCGGCAAGCGCGGCTGCATCCGCTGCGCTTACAGTTGCCGCCTTGATCAGACCTTCCCGGTCAAATCCCTGTTTTTCTGTCATCGGAACCGACTATCCCATTTTTCTGAGTGATGGTGGCCAAATCCTGCTTTTTTCAACATGACGTATATCAATATTTTACAATAAATGTTATAAGTTTATATCATTTTACAATGCCGTCTTGATCTATGTCTTGGGCCTAAGCAGCGGCGCTCAATAAAATCGGCTCATATTATTGCTATTCGGGGAAAAATACATGAGCTGGACACACATAAACCGCCGCAGGTTTTTGCTTGGCAGCGCCGCTGCGATCGCGGCACCGGCAGTGGGCTCCATTGCGTTTGCACGCACCCTCGACTGCGATGTGGCGGTTGTCGGCGCAGGCCTCGCTGGATTAAACGCGGCAAGGCATCTGGAAGAACAGGGCCTGAAAGTCCTCGTGCTTGAAGCACAGAACCGTATCGGCGGTCGGGTTTATTCCCTGACCGACATGAACGGTGTACAGGAACTTGGCGGCCAATCGATCGGCAACGGCTATGCCCGGATGGTTGCTGCGGCAGACGACCTGGGGCTGGAGCGCTACAATCCCGGCGCGTCAAACCCGGTGCTTCGGCAACGCGGCACAGCCATGCACTTTGAAAAACAGACATTTGCCGACCGGAATGCATGGGGCGAAAGCGACCTGAACCCGTTTGATGATGACAACCGGGGCCAGTTCCCCTGGGAACGGATGCGCGCCCTCATTGGTCGCCTTAACCCGGTCCAGAATACGGAAGACTGGCTTGACAGCGAGTTTCATCCTTATGATATTTCGCTGGCATCAACCCTGAGAAAAACAGGGCTCGGCGATGAGCAAATTCGCCTTCTGACCGACATTAATCCGACATATGGGGATGGCGGCGACACAATTTCCGCAATGATGCACTTTTATAATGCGGCCTGGATCAGGCGACAGTTCGCCTTTATGGAACCCGGTACATCACCTACTTTCCAGATTGTCGGTGGCAACCAGCAAATCCCTATCCGCATGGCGGAATCCCTGAAAACTTCCGTGCGGCATGGATTCCGCCTGGCAGGCGTTGAACAAACCGGCGGGCAGGTGCTGCTCAAGAGCACTAACGGCGGTGCCGTACGTGCGAAGGCTGCTGTAATTACCCTGCCATTGAAGGCACTTGGCAAAGTGGCGTTTGATGGTGCGGTGCCCACTGACAGGGTGGCAGCCTTCAGGTCCGTTCCCTACTCCAGGGTGTATCAGGGCTTTTTTGAAATCGAGAGCCCCTTTTGGGAACAGGACGGTATGCCGCTCACTTACTGGACCGACACCCTGGCCGGTCGCTTGTTTATTGCAGCCGGTGCAGATGACGGACCGGCCTACCTTAAAACCTGGTCAACAGGCCTGGCCGCAAAAACACTTGATGGTATGTCAGACACGGATGCGCTCACTTTATTGCTCGGTGAAATTCATGCGGCGCGGCCTGCAACCAAGGGAGCGATCCGGCCTGTACGGACCTGGTCATGGCAACAGGACCAGAATGTAGGTGGCACATATGCCGCTTGGGCACCGGGACAGGTAAGCCGTATTGTGCCCACTATTGGCGCACCATCGGGCAACATCTTTTTTGCCGGTGAACACACGGCGCGACTGGACCGCGGTATGGAAGGTGCGATGGAGTCAGGCGAACGGGCTGCCTTTGAGGTGATCGACCGTCTGGAAGCCTGACAGGTCAGCGTCGTCCCGTATTCTGCACGGCCACCAAAAGCGAATCCCAACCACCCTGTTGTTTCCAGTCCCTTATGGCACGATCAAGTCGGGTTGAAACCGAAGCGCACGCACTTTTCTTGTTGATCGCCATATAAGCGGTGAGCCGCATTTCGGTATTTGGCAGCTCACGTACAGCGATGTTGAGCTCACTTGCACGGGTGAGGATGGCTTCATATTCACCGAGAATGACATCAATTTCCCCACGCGAGAGCTTTTGCATCAGTTGCTCGGGCGTATCCCAGTGCGCCTCGCCGTGCAGGCGGGTCAAATAGGTTGGAATGGGCCAAACACCCTGCAGTGCCCGATTGACACCGACACGGGGTGTTTCCATTGAAGTAACATCAGTGCCTTCCAGATAAAAAGGCCCCCAGCGATAGTTGAGCCAAGGGCCGACAAACTGCATGGTTTGCTCCCGTTCCGGCGTTTTGACCGCAACGGCCAGAATGTCGATATCGCCGGCATCGAATTTGGAAAGAATGTTTTGCCATCGATCTTCGCCGTGGTGCTTTGCCGAAATACCAGCAGCTTTCAATATGCTGTCCGTTGACTCGATCAAAGGGCCACTATAGCGGCCGTCTTTCACGTCTGCCCAGTTACCGAGGCGCTCAGGGAAGGCCACGACACACTCTTGTGCAAGCGTGGGCCAGCTTAGCCCGGCAATCAAGCCTGCCAGCAATATATGTAATTTGGTTTTCATTGCCTGTACTTCTTCGCGCTTTCCAGAACTTCGGTGAATGTGCGGCTGAGCGGTGAGGCAACAGCGTAGGACTGAGCAATTTCGGTTTTGCTCCAGGCTATCAGGGCTTCGTTCAACGCGTCCTGGTGTTTCATGCAAGGGGCGTCTTTGCGGATGGCAACATACGACAGCATTTCGAACTCAATACCGGGGATTTTTTCCAGTGCGAGATTCATTCTTTCCTGCAGGTACCCGATCCCGATGGCTGGTGCATATAGAATGTCGATCCGGTTTTCCTCCAGCAGCCTGCTCAGGCGCGGCAGGGGCATGCCGACAATTTCACCATTGATGTCTTCAACAGCTTTTTGGACCGGCGCCAGATTCGCGTACGTGCTGTAAACACCCACTTTCGGATTGTTTAAATCAGGATCACCCGCACCCTGCTTTTTGTAGGCATTCCATCTGGATCGGAAAATCGGCCCCAGAAATGCCAGGACTTCTGCTCTTTCAGGAGTTTCAAGGGCGACTGAAAGGCCATGACCTGTACCTCTCACAACCTGTTCGATAGCACGGCTCCAGGGTACAAAAGGCTCTGGCTCCAATCGAACGCCGACGTCTGCAAACACGCTTTCCAGTTGCCGGTAGAACTCACTGGTCGGAACGGTTCCCATTTCCGCACCATAATCTTCCCAGCTGCGCGTAAAATGAATACGGCAGGTTAGAGGGTCTGCAATTTTGGTGTTTTCTGGTGCTTCCTGAGCTTGTGCGCCAAAAGCCGCAAGCAACAGTATGAATGTCAGGCAAAGCCGCGGGGCTGTTTTTGTTTTTTGTGGCATATGTTTACTTTCCGCCCCCAAGGCAGACGAGCATAGTCCTGTATGTTCGATAGCTTGGCAAGAGTATTTCCAAGGTAAATTCCACATAGCCCTGTTGGCGTTACTATCAGCTTAACTGGTTCCCAGGGAACCACCCTGGGGTTGTACCTAGCTTGACTTTTACATAAAAAAGTGAGAACAAATAGTGAACAAATGAGAACGAGTCGCTATACCATCATGCATGTCACCGCCATCAATGATAACCATGTTCAGCCATACGGCCTGTCGGATAACGGACAGGACCAAAACACGCTTGATAAAGTCGCAAGACTGCACTCCCTGCGTATAGCGCTCGCCCAACTTGACCCGGCAACACAAGGGCCCGCAATACTGCAAGCGGAATCCCCCGATGCAGAACCAGAGGCAACACCAACCGGGTTTCCAGCTGGCTGGCTCCATGAATTATGGGCTCCACATCAACGGGACCATGCAACAGCAATGGCATGGGCACTCTCCTCCATACCCTCTGATGGAAAACCATTTTTATGGGTAACCAGCCCGGATTTGTTGCGCGAGCAAGGTGTTCCTTATGGGCATGGCCTCAAGGGCCTTGCGATCAATCCGGATCAATTTGTACTGGTGAAGGCTCCATCTCAGGCAGACAGTTTATGGGCGCTTGAAGAAGCCATCAAATCTGGTGCCTTTACTGCCGTCATTGGTGAACTCTCGGATATTGACCTGACAAGCAGCAGGCGGCTTTCGCTTGCCGTGCAGGCCCATGAAGCACGCTGTCTTCTGCTGATGCGTTCAGAAATGCCGCCGCAAAGTGTTGCCTACAGTCGCTGGCGGATTGAAGCACGCCCCTCCCGCCATGATGCAGCCAACGCTGAATCTAGCTGGACGGGCCGCCCTTGCCTGCAGGCCCTTTTACACAAACACCGGGGCGGCGAATTACCCCGAAAAACCCTTCTGGAGTGGCAGGATGCGCATCATCGCTTCCATATGGTTCCCTCAATGGTCCATCAACCGTTGGGTCCGGATACAGACCACCGGCAAACGGCGCAGGAAAGCCGCGCAGCCGGATAAGGCCTTTGCCCTGACGCAAACGGTCAACCAGACCCAGAAACTGCAAGCTGTATCAACCGTTGCACAGGCGCAGGGGCTGATGAGCGGCATGACGCTGGCCGAAGCGCGCGCCATTGTGCCGCTGCTGGACACAGCGGCAGCCAACGAAACCGCGGACGCTCAGGCTTTGCTCGCGCTCGCCCGTTGGTGCGACCGTTATACACCGCTGGTAGCTATTGATGGCAGTGATGGCTTGCTGCTGGACATTACCGGTTGTGGGCATCTGTATGATGGGGACCAGCATTTGATCAGGGATTTGTCAGAGCGGCTGGCAGAAGCGGGGTTTCAAGCGCAGGTTGCTGTCGCTGATACGGTAGGAGCCGCCTGGGCACTTGCCCGCTATGCACCAGGCGCGACCATAACAACCGGGGAAAAAGCAAAAGCCCTGGCGCCTCTGCCAGTGAAAGCCCTGCGGTTGGATGCAGGCAGCGTAACAACGCTTCACCGGTTGGGATTGAAGCGCGTCGGCGATGTCCTTGTTCTGCCACGACCAGCTCTTGCCCGCAGGTTTCGTGGTAAACCCGCAAAAGATGTTAGTGACCTGCTCATGCGTCTTGATCAGGCACTTGGGCTCAAACCTGAACCCATCGAACCCCTGCAACCCCTGCCTCTCTGGCGGCTTCGACATGCTTTCAGCGAACCCATACAGCATCTGGCTGCAATCGAGGCCGTGTTACCTGACTTGATTGAAGGAATGATCAGCATACTTGCCCGTGCCGACATGGGGGTGAGGCGACTGACACTCAGTGCCTTCCGGGTTGATGGCAGCGTTCAGCATATCCGGATAGGCACCAGCCGACCCAGCCGGGACGCTGCACACCTGATGCGGTTGTTTTCAGAAAAACTCGACACCCTGCAGTCCGGGTTTGGTTTTGACCTTCTGATGCTGTCCGTCAGCGAAAGCGAAAAACTGCCGCCCAGCCAGATCACAACAGTGAAAGATGCGCAGGCAGAAGCAACCGCCCAGGTTCTCGACCGATTAAGTGCGCGACTAGGCGCTGGCGCTGTAACCCAACTCAAACACCGTCACAGTCATATCCCTGAACGGGCACAATCCTATAGCCCGCTCTTTTCCGACAAACTTGACTGGCACAGCCTGCCCACAACACATGCACCGCGGCCGCTCAGGCTTCTGATGCGTCCTGAAGCCATGGAGGTAATGGCTGAAGTTCCGGAAGGTGCACCGCGCCGGTTTCGGTGGCGCCGGGTTGATCATAAGGTTGCCCATGCTGAGGGGCCGGAACGTATCGCCGCCGAATGGTGGCACGCACTGGAACCTGATGACCCGGAAACCCTGGCCCGCGATTATTACCGCATAGAGGTTGAAGAAGGCGCCCGCTTCTGGGTGTTCCGTCGCGGCCTATACGGCGTACCGGGTGTGCGTGCTGGTGACCAGATACAGGACCCTCTCAACGGCAATGGCCCGCGCTGGTTCATGCACGGCTTTTTTGCCTGAGGAGCCGCCTGATGTACGCCGAATTACAATGCACCAGCAATTTCAGTTTTCTGCGCGGAGCCTCACACCCGGAAGAACTGGTCATCATGGCCAAGCTGAGAAAACTTGAAGCCTTGGCGATTACGGATCGCAACAGCCTGGCGGGCGTAGTGCGCGCCCACAAAGCGGCTAAAGAACAGGAACTGGCTTTTCTGCCAGCCTGTCGCCTTGACCTGCAGGATGCGCCTTCCCTGCTCGCCTATCCAACCGACCGGTGTGCATATGCCCGACTGACAGAGCTGCTGACGGTTGGCAATCGACGTGCTCCCAAGGGGGAGTGTCATCTTTCCATGAATGACGTGATTGCTTTCAGCACAGGGTTGATGTTTGTCCTGTTACCGGAAGAAACAGACATGCATCGCATCCTCGCCGACGACCATGTGCAAATGCTTGGGGGCCTGCGTGAACAGCTCAATAGGCCCCTCTTTCTGGCAGCCAGCTACACCTACCAGGGAGAAGATAAACGACGGATCGGTGCACTCGCCAAGTGTGCCATGCGCGCAGGAACACCTCTTGTCGCCACCGGCGATATAATGTTCCATGCGCCCGATCGCCGTGTGCTCGCGGATGTGGTCACCTGTATCCGGGAACACAAACGCATCGAAGACGCAGGCTATCTTCTTGCAGCAAACGCCGAGCGCTTCATCAAACCGCCAGAAGAAATGCTGCGTTTGTTCGCCGACCATCCAGACGCCATACAAAATACACTCAAAATCAAAGAGGCATGCCATTTTTCGCTGGATGAGCTTTCCTACAATTACCCGCATGAGCCTGTACCGGAAGGCAAGACGCCACAGCAGCATCTGGCAGATTTGTCGTACGCAGGCGCGCGCTGGCGCTACCCTGACGGGTTACCTGAAAAAGTACGGGGCATTCTGACGCGCGAGCTCGATCTTGTGGAAGAGCTTGGCTATGCACCCTATTTCCTGACCGTGCACGATATAGTCGCGTTTGCCAAAGCTAATGGCATCCTATGCCAGGGGCGCGGTTCAGCAGCCAATTCCGTGATCTGCTACATGCTGGGTGTGACAGACGTGAACCCGGCAAAGGTGGATCTGCTGTTTGAGCGCTTTGTTTCCAAAGAGCGCGGCGAGCCGCCGGATATTGATGTGGATTTCGAGCATGAACGCCGCGAAGAAGTGATCCAGTATATCTATGCACGATACGGTCGGCACCGGGCAGGGCTTGCTGCCACGCTCATTACATACCGCGCCAGAAGCGCCATCCGCGAGGTCGGCAAGGTGATGGGGCTTTCTGAAGACACCATCGGCGCGCTTGCAGGCACTGTATGGGGTCATTATGGCAGCGAAATTCCCGATACTCAGGTCATTGAAGCAGGTTTCGACCCCAGCGACACAGGCCTGATGCGCACACTTGCCCTTGCCCATGAGATCGTTGGGTTTCCGCGCCACCTGTCACAGCATGTCGGAGGCTTTGTGCTGACAGAAAGCCCCCTGCATCACATTGTACCGATCCAGAATGCGGCGATGAAAGACCGCACGGTTATTGAGTGGAACAAAGATGACCTGGACACGCTTAACATTCTGAAGGTGGATGTGCTGGCGCTGGGCATGCTCAGCTGTCTCAGGAAGGCCTTTGATCTTATTCGCATGCATCACGGACCCAGTTATACTTTGGCTACCCTGCCAAACGAGGACCCTGAAACATACGGCATGCTGCAGCGGGCAGACAGCATCGGGGTATTTCAGGTCGAAAGCCGGGCACAGATGAGCATGCTGCCCCGCCTGAAACCGAAGAATTATTATGACCTTGTCGTGCAGGTGGCGATTGTGCGGCCCGGCCCTATTCAGGGTGACATGGTTCATCCCTACCTTCGGCGACGCCAAGGCAAGGAGCAGGTTGACTACCCGGCACCGGATCCGGCCTTCGGGCCAGCAGACGAGCTTGAACAAGTGCTGGTCCGCACCTACGGCGTGCCCCTGTTTCAGGAACAGGCCATGAAGATCGCCATTGTCGCCGCCGGGTTCACGCCTGGTGAGGCAGACGGCCTCAGGCGTGCTATGGCGACCTTCCGCAACAGCGGCACGGTTGGTGCGTTTGAGCAAAAATTCATCCAGGGCATGACGGACCGCGGCTATTCACAAGACTTTGCGGAACGCTGTTTTCGTCAGATCGAAGGGTTTGCCGACTATGGCTTTCCGGAAAGCCATGCCGCAAGCTTCGCCCTTCTGGTTTATGCGTCGTCCTGGGTCAAATGCCATCACCCGGAAGTGTTTGCCTGCGCCCTCCTCAATGCCCAGCCCATGGGCTTTTATGCCCCGGCCCAGATTGTGCGCGATGCACGCGAACACGGTGTAGAGGTCAGGCCGGTGGACATAAACCACAGCCATTGGGACAGCACGCTGGAACCGGCCCCCAAAAACCGCTGGGGGTGGGCACTGCGCCTTGGCATGCGGCAAGTCAAGGGTGTGCGAGACGATGCAGCAGAAGCCCTGTTGACAGCACGCCTGAAGCCCTACACGGGCGCCTTCGACCTGCACGACCGGACGCGGATGATGGTGGCGCAACTGGAGAAACTGGCGGAGGCCGATGCATTCCGGTCCTGCGGCCTCGACCGACGACAGGCTTTATGGCAGGTGCGCGGCCTTACAGACACACCTGACCTACCTCTTTTCAAGCATGCTGACGCGGATGATGTTGGCCCCGAAGCAGAGGCAAGCCTGCCGGTTATGCCTCTCGCCGAGCATGTGGTGAATGACTATCAGACACTGCGATTATCGCTGAAGGCTCACCCGCTTTCCTTCCTGCGTGATGACCTTGCTGCGCGCGGCATTATGACCTGCCGGGGGCTTGACACCAAACAAGACGGCGACCGCGCCTCCATCGCTGGCCTGGTGCTGGTACGCCAGCGGCCGGGCAGTGCAAAAGGCGTTATATTCCTGACGCTTGAGGACGAAAGCGGCGTTGCCAACATCGTTGTATGGAGTAAGGTTTTTGACGCTCACCGGGCAATTTTAATGGGCGGGCGCCTGTTGATTGTCGAAGGACAGCTGCAGCGCGAGGATGGTGTTACACACCTGGTTGCCCGCCGACTTTATGACGCATCGCATGAGTTGCTGCGCCTGTCGGAAAGCGCTGAGGATCTACCTCTTCCGACAACCCCGGCGGATGAAGCCAAGCACCCGGTCGCCGGTGACCGACGACTACCGCCGTTCAAGTCCTCCATGCACCCGAGAAATGTACGGGGCCTCATACCCAAAAGTCGAGATTTTCACTAAATCAAATGGGAAAATCTTATTAGCCAAATCAGTGAAACCGTAAAAAACCGCGCGAAAAATGTAGAGAAAACACCAAAAATGGCATAGATTAAGCGTAAAGTTGAGTCAGGGCAGCGTATGAAGGTGCACACAGCACGGGTGCGCTATTTTGCCCTATGGAAACTATGCATACTGATATCTACGTGACAGATATTGGCTAGGGAAGAATGTGAGGGGAACATGGGGTCTGTCACCGCCGTTAATTTCGAGCAACAAAACGCGCCCGGTATAGTCGCGCGCCTGTCCCTTTTCAAAGGAGCCAGCGAGGAAACCATCGCATCCATCGCCGCAGCAGGGCAATTCGTAAACCTGAGCAAGGGCGAAGCCCTGTTCATGCAGGAAGATCCCGCAGAATGGTTTTATGTGATGCTGTCGGGCTGGGTGAAGCTTTTCCGCGAAACCATGGACGGCGCCGAAGCGGTGATTGACATGGCAACCCGCGGGGAACTTGTGGGTGAAACTGCGATTTTTGAAGATGGGCTGCATTCTTACTGCGCAGCAGCGGCGGAAAAGGTCGAGGTTTTGCGCCTGCCATCAAGTCTGCTCAAGAAAGCAGTGAACGACGAACAGCCGGTTGCTCTCGCCTTGCTCGCGTCTATGTCGCGTCACCGCAAGCGTCAAAGCCGGGAAATCGAAAGCCTGACACTGCAGAACGCATCACAGCGTATCGGCTGTTTTTTGTTACGCCACTGTAACCAGTTGGAAATTGACGCCGTAGACCTGAAACTGCCTTATGACAAATCCCTGATTGCCGCCCGCCTGGGCATGAAATCAGAGACTTTTTCGCGTGCGCTCAACAAGCTGCGGGAAGAAACCAACATCGAAGTCAAAGGCTCCGTCGTGCAAATCCCGAGCATCGGCGTGATTTCCACCTATTCCTGCAGTGCCTGCTCGAACGAATTCCCATGCTCGGACCTGCAAACGAACAAATGAATACGATCTGCTCAGTCCTGTAGCCAGTCCCAGTTGATGAGCGAAGGGTCAGCGATGTAACGATCGGGTTCGGTGATTACTTCAAGAACATAGCCGAGTTTTACGGGATAAACAGTCAGCTGTTGGCATTGACATGGTGACTGTGAAGGGTTCACCATTTCCACACTGATTGACGCTTCCCCCATCGCCACAACACAGCGGGCAAGCGTGCCATCATCATGCAAAGCCAGCACAACACTTCGACCGGACAGGGCATGTTCTCCAGCAGACCAAATTTGCCGATATGGGAAACGCTGGCGATTGGCAGACATCACTTTGTTGCACACGTCAACGTAGCGCAATAAAATGTCTCTGTAGGGTTTTTGGCTTTCTTTTGGCGTGCCGGTCCGGGCGGTTGCCCAGCCCTGCGAATTCTCGTCTGTCTTACTATCTTCCGGCAGCACCATTCTGGCCGCTCCCAACTTCCCCAACAACAATTTTGCCATACTGACGCAAGCCCGTCCGCCCAATGTTGACTTTGGTCAAGTATGCCCGAGTTAATTTCAACGTAGTTTGGGATGTTGCCGATTCACCGCTGGAGCGACCCGATGAACCCGATCCATAACGCCCTGCTGCGCCACAACCGAAACACGCCGCGATATACAAGCTATCCAACAGCACCGCACTTCAGCGATGCCGTTACTGCCGAAACAACCGGTGGCTGGCTGGCTGGGCTCGGCGATGATGAGGACCTGTCGCTTTATATCCATATCCCCTATTGCCGGAAAATGTGCTGGTATTGTGGATGCAACACCCGAGCAACACGCAAATATTCGCCAGTAAGCCATTATATGGAGTACCTGCTGCGCGAATTGAAACTGACCGCCGCTGCAATTGGTCAAAAGAAAGTTGTAAGCCACATTCACTTTGGAGGTGGCTCTCCCAGCATGCTGTCGCCGCAAGACTTTGATCGCATCATGCAGGCGGCACGCGCGCGCTTCACCGTCAGCGCCACCGCAGAAATTGCGATCGAGATTGACCCCCGTGAGTTGACCGAGGCCAAAGTCGCCGCGTACGCAAAGGCGGGCGTCAACCGTGTCAGTTTTGGTATTCAGGATTTCCATGAAGACGTGCAATGCGCCGTCAATCGTCGGCAGCCGTTTTACAAAGTTTATGATGCCATCAAACTGGTGCGCACATATGGTATCGACACTATCAATCTTGACCTCCTGTACGGATTGCCACACCAAACCGCAGAAAAAATAAAGGCCAACGTTAATTTTGCGCAGGCGCTGGAGCCAACACGCGTCACACTATTTGGATATGCACACGTCCCGTGGATGAAAAAACACATGCGCTTGATCGACGAAACAGCGCTTCCGGGTCCGCGCGAACGCCTAGAACAATTTGATGCCGGTGCTGAACAGTTGGCGATACACGGGTATCAGCCAGTGGGGCTGGACCACTTTGTGAAGCCCGAAGACCCGATGCTTGCGGCACTGGAAAACCATACGCTGCGTCGCAACTTCCAGGGATATACAACCGACAAAGCGAGCAACCTGCTTGGCCTGGGCGTTTCCGCCATAAGCGCGCTGAACCAAGGCTACTATCAAAACTACGCTGACACCCGATCATATTTCCGCATGATCGACGAGGACATTCTACCGGTAGCCAAAGGTAAGGCGCTTAGTCAGGAAGACAGGTTGAGACGCTCCATCATCGAAGAGTTGATGTGTTACGGTGAAATCGATCTGGACACCCATTGTGCCGGCCACAATGTAAAAGCCAATATGTTTGCAACAGCATTTGACGACCTGTTGATACTGGCCAAGGACGACCTGGTTACCATCAAAGGGTCCAGGATCAGCGTGGCCACCGGTGCCAGCCAGGCCGTAAGGCTTGTTTGCGCAGCGTTTGACGCCTACCTCGCACCGGCGCCGGCACAACACGCTCAGGTCGCCTGATTGGTGACTTCAGCTCTGCTTGTCGCAACCTCTTTCACACGCTAGGCTGGTTTTCCAAGCTTGGAAACCTGGCCTATGATCACACTGAAAACGTCAACCGAAGAGGATCGGCTGCTGCTGACTTTTGCGTGCAGTCTGAAACATATCCCGGTTTTTCATGAGGAGACCATCGGGCCTCGTGAACCGACACTTGTCTGGCAGGACGGGCAAGCAGACGGCATGGCGGCGGCTTTGCTGGTTCTCGAAGCCAGCGCACCAACCCCCAGTCTGTTCCCAAACGGTAACATTGGCATGCCGCTCGCCTTGCTGCATTGGCGGTCCAGCATGATGAACACCAGCCCAGCCGACACGGACATCATTCAATCCAATGCCGAACTTGTGGCCCGTCAAATTTCAGATGGCCGTGACTTCCTGCAGGGTAATGAACCCGGTCTTGCCGACCTTTGCAGCGCCAGCTGGCTGATCCCGCGCCGGGCCGCCCTCACACCAGACCACCCGCTTGTTTCGTGGCTTCAGCGAATGATCAGGCTGGAACAGCCGGAAAACACGCACTCTCCACCCATCAGTCCGGCAAGCCGGGAGTTGGCTGCCCTTCAAAAGAAGAGCTTGCTCATCGTTACAAACACTCACTCAAAAACTCTGATAACCAGCCCTCTCGATCGCCAGCGTGCCTGATCTGCAAAAATTCAATTTTTTTGCAGTTTTCTTTGCAAATTTGCACTTGACTGCTTTTGTAAATGCCCGTTAGGTGAAGTCGGGGAGGGACCAGTATGTCGGAACAGGCGGCGCAAAAACCCAGACTTTCTGTTTGGCAAATCTGGAACATGTGCTTTGGCTTCTTTGGAATTCAGGTTGGCTTTGCCTTGCAGAATGCCAATGTCAGCCGCATTTTTCAGACGCTCGGCGCAGAGGTTGAGGAGTTGCCCATCCTCTGGATAGCCGCACCCCTTACGGGTTTGCTGGTGCAACCCATCATTGGCTACATGAGCGACAACACCTGGAACCGGCTCGGGCGCAGGCGCCCTTACTTTTTCTACGGTGCAATTCTGACCACGCTCGCACTGTTTATCATGCCCAATTCTCCGGCACTATGGGTCGCCGTCGGCACACTATGGATCATGGATGCCTCAATCAACATAACCATGGAGCCTTTCCGCGCCTTTGTAGGGGACATGTTACCGGACGAACAACGCACCACAGGGTTTGCCATGCAGTCCTTTTTCATCGGGACAGGTGCCGTATTGGCCTCGGCGCTGCCCTGGATGATGGCCAACTGGTTTGATGTCAGCAATACTGCACCTGCCGGGATTATTCCGGACTCGGTAATGTATGCTTTCTACGTCGGTGGGGTTGGCGTGTTTCTGGCTGTTATGTGGACCGTTGCCTCCACCAAAGAATATTCACCAGAGCAACTTGAAGCTTTTGAAAGAGCCTTGGACAAGGCCTCTAACAACGAACCCGAAAACAAACACGTCATCCCTGACTATTCACGCTCGGGGACCCTGAGTTTGCTTGTCGGCCTCTCAGCAACGGCCGCCGTTTACGCCGCCTCACTGGAAAAAGAGTTGTATCTGATCGGCCTTGGTCTAACGACTTTTGGTTTACTGCAATTCCTTGCCTCCGGCATCCGGTCACGGGTGGTTGAACGATCTGGCTTCACTCATGGTTACATGGAAATCATGGATGATCTTTTTAACATGCCACCAACCATGAAGCAGCTTGCCGTTGTGCAGTTTTTTTCCTGGTTCGGCCTGTTTGCCATGTGGATATACTCTACAGCCGGTGTAACCGCCTTTCACTACGGCGCTGTTGATCCAACCTCTGCTGCCTATCAGGACGGTGCGGACTGGGTGGGCGTTTTGTTTGCTGCCTACAACGGCTTTGCAGCCCTGGCAGCTTTTGCGATTCCCGTACTTGCCGCAAGAACAAGCCGCAAGACCGCTCACATGATCTGCCTGTTAGCCGGCGCATTGGGCCTGATGTCCTTTATCTGGATAAAAGACCCTACAAGCTTGTGGCTATCCATGATCGGAGTAGGCATCGCATGGGCATCAATTCTGTCGGTGCCCTATTCCATCCTGTCTGGCGCCCTGCCTTATCGCAAGATGGGAATATATATGGGCATCTTCAATTTCTTCATCGTGATCCCCCAGCTCTTGGCTGCAAGCATTTTGGGGGTGATGGTAAAATATCTGTTTGAAGGTGAAGCAATATATGCACTGGTGCTGGGCGGGGCTGGAATGATTGTAGCGGCACTTCTGACATTGCGCGTGGAAGACAAGTCAGAGTTTTAGGAACCCGGAAATAGTATGGTGCAGATAGTTTGGGAAATCAGAGGCACATGACAAATTATCGGGGAAGACCAGGGGAATGATTTTATGAGCAAACTGAAAGACGATAGCGGCGACCAAGAGGAAACGTCACCGCGCCGTTTGCAGGATTTGGCTGAAATGGCTGGTGTGTCGATTGCGACAGTGTCACGCGCACTGAGGAACAGCCCGCTGGTCAGTGACCGGACCAAAGTGAAAATTCGGAAGCTGGCGCGCGACAGTCAGTATGAAGGCCGCACCATGGGGCTGTCGTCCGGTTCTTCCAGTTCGCCATTGCTTTCGATGGTGGTGCCAAGCCCGCAGGGGCGCGACCGACGGATCAGTGACCCTTTTCTGCTTGAGCTCATTGGTGGACTTGCTGATGCCGGCCAGGAAAAAGGCTGCGACATCATGCTGTCTCATGTCATGCCATCAGACAGTTCGACAATTGCAAAACTCGACCTGCCGAGTCATTCCGAAGGACTTATTTTTCTGGGGCAGAGCACATTGCACGAACATCTTAACAAGCTTGTGCAAAAATCGGTCCCGTTTGTGGTCTGGGGTGCCATGCAGCCTGACCAGCAATATTGCTCTGTTGGGTCCGACAACCTGCAGGGCGGACAGCGGGCGACCGATCATCTGATCCGGCTTGGACGTAAACGCATTGTTTTTCTGGGCAATGTTGATGCCCCCGAAGCCATGCTGCGGTACCAAGGGTATAGAAAGGCGCTGGAGCGCGCGGGCATGGATGTGGACACCACTCTCGTGCGCCCCGCTGATTTTCAGTTCGAATCTGGGGCGGAAGCCGTTGAGACACTGCTGGAAGCCGGTATCCTTCCGGATGGTATTTTTGCCGCCAGTGACCTGATTGCCATGGGAGCCATCCGCGCACTGACGCAGCGTGGTATCAAAATTCCAGACGACGTATCCATCGTTGGCTACGATGATATCCGCATGGCGTCCTACACAAGTCCTGCGCTCACCACCGTGCGTCAGGATGTGAGCCGCGCCGGCCGCCGGCTCATCGGCAAGCTGCTGCGCATCAGAGAAGGCGATCAGGTTCGCTCTGAGCTGCTGCCAACTGACCTGATCGTTCGCGAGTCCTGCGGCGCCTGAATTTACACTCAAACACCAGCATTTTTGCAAAACTGTGGGTTTTTGCAGTCTTTTTCATTTTTGCATATTTTTGCAATTATATTTTTATTGATATTTTTCAAAGCATTAAAAGACCAATTATTCTCATGAGGTAAATTTATCACACTAATATTTGTAATTTTTGCGTAATTTAATGAAATGTTTGCAATTGATCCTGCTTTTTTGCATAGTCAAAAATGAGGGGAGAGATATAGACGCGTTCGCGCGCCGATAGTGTGCACCTGTCCCCCCATTTGAAATACTCAGTGCAGGGTAGATATGGAAGGGAGAGGGGTATGCGTACCTCAAAATATACCAAGTCGAAGCTGATGTGCTTTGCTTCGGTACCGGCCTTGATGATGGCAGGAACCGCCGTAAACGCACAAAATGCCGACGCGGAAGAAGAAGTTTTTGAAGAGATCATCGTGACGGTTAACCGGCGCGAAGAGAGCATTCAGGATGTTGCGGGCACAGTTCAGGCATTTGATGGCCTGGAGCTGCAGCGGATCGGGGTTAATTCCGAATTTGCAAATTTGCAATATGCCGTGCCAGGTCTGCAAATTGCTAAACAGGAAGGCAAGTTCGAAGTGTTCCTGCGCGGAATCGGTTCCGCGGACAGTGACTTTTCGAGCGACCCATCGGTGGCCACTCATTTCAACGGTGTTTACCTGCCCCGCCCGCGCGGCATCGGCCCGCTGTTTTTTGATACGCAGCGTGTAGAGGTTAACAAGGGCCCTCAGGGCACAGTTCGCGGACGGAACGCAACCGGCGGCACGATCAATATCATTTCAAATCGCCCCGATACGCAGGAGTTTTCCGGCGCGGTCATGGCGGGTGTCGGCAATTTCAATGGCCGTGAGCTGGAGGCCGTATTGAACGTACCGCTTTCGGACACGCTTGCGATCCGCGCAGCCGGTTGGCACAAGGCGCATGACGGCCTCTATAGCAACGAATTCATCGAAGACCTTGGTGTGACTGACTTCACAACACCGAGTGCTCAGGACGATATCGCGGGCCGCTTGTCGCTGCGTTGGGAGCCCAGCGATCGCCTGACTGTTGACCTGTTTGCAACATACTCTGATGTGCAATCCAGCGGTGACCCGGGCACCTTCTCGGGCCGGGCACTTTCAGCTGGTTTTGACATTGATGACCTGGACGATCCATGGAACCAGTATTTCCGAACGGAAGGTCGTTTCGACCAGGAAATCCAGATGTATCAGGCAACCGTCGTTTATGATTTTGACCAGTTCGGCGTCGAATATAATGCGTCCCTGACTGATCTTGATGCCTATAACCAGAACGCATCGCGCGAATGGCAACTGGGTATGGTTTACCCTGGCTCCGAGCTCGAGGCGGACTTTATTGCTTCAGGTGCCAACCCACAGCGGAACCTGAACGTCAACGATACTTTCTCGCAGGGCGAACGCAGTGAATCAATCATTCAGGAACTGCGCTTCTTCTCAACCGATGATGGCCCGCTGCAGTGGACCGCTGGCGGGTTCTACTTCAAGGAAACCTATGACTTTGTTTCCTGGGACATCGGCAACGGCTTCTGCGGAAACAGCAACTTCTTTGGCTTCGAAGCGCCGCTTGGTCCGGAGACAATCAGCTGTTGGCAGAACGGTCTGGGCGGTGAAAGCCGTGGCGACGACAGCGAAGTTGAATCCATCGCCTTCTACGGTGACGCCACATATGAAATCAGCGATCGCCTGCGCATCAAAGGTGGTATCCGCTGGACAGAAGACGAGAAAACCCAAAACGACTTTAGTGCGCGGTATCAGTTCACCTTCAATTCCGACTTCTTCTTCAGCCAGCCTGGCATCAACGAGCCAAGCGACCTGGTAATCGGATCTGAAGGACTGCGTTTGGCAGCTCCTGGCGAACGAGCAGGGGGCGACACCATCGCTGTTGGCGGTGATGCAACGCAGTTGTTCCTTGATGGTTTCTCAAGCTTCGGCGTACGCGACAACTGGGACGATGTGCTGCAATCCTGCCAGGGTGCCCCTGAAAACTGCCAGATCATCGTAACCGACACGGACTTTGATGATCCGACGACAGCAGACGTTCTGGAGCTCACGGAAACCACTCGCGTGAAAGACAGTTTTGTCGATTGGCGTGTAGGTTTCGAATATGATCTCAGCGATACTCAGCTTCTGTATGGTACAGTTTCGACCGGTCACCGCTCTGGCGGCATCAACCGGCCAATTGTTTCCCAGACCGGGGTAACCCAAGCAACAACCTGGGACCCAGAAAAACTGGTTGTCTATGAAATCGGTTCGAAGAATGTGTTCGACCTGAACGGCCGCCGCGCTGTTTTGAACGCCGCAGCCTTCTATTATGACTATTCGGACCGCGTGGTTCAGAACCTGGTGACGGTACCAAGTCCAACCCCGACCAACCCGAATGCTACCACAGAACGTGTTGTTTCTGACAACGTGGGCGGTGCCACTGTGTTTGGTGTGGAAATCGACGGTAACTTCGACTTGCCACAGGGCTTCAACTTCGGCTTTAACCTTGCCTATCTCGATACCGAGTTCAGCGATGATGCCGAAAACGTGCTGTTTGATCCGCGTGTGACGAACGGTGATCCGCTAACGGACGTTCGCGGCAACCGCCTCGAGAACACGTCCAAGTGGAACATCAACATGCGCCTGTCGCAGAACTATCAGCTCGATGGTGACATCGTGAAGTCGTTCGACTGGACAATCAGCACGCTGTTCCGCAGCAGTTTCTTCCTCACCCAGTTCAACAACGAGTTCCCGGATCCTGACCGCTTCGTGCCAAACAACAACGGCGCGTTGTCAGGCATCGGCGGCCCGGCTGGCATTGGTTTCTTCCAGGACACCGTGGACAGCTTCTGGCTTGTTAACTTTAACGCCGGGATCAACATGGGTGATGACGAGCAGCATCGTCTCGACTTCTACATGGAAAACGTGTTCGAGCAGGCCTTTACGCCCAAAGGCTTCATCAACGGTTCCGTGAATATCCGATACCTGAACTCGCCGCGCATTTACGGCGTACGGTTCCGCACACGCTTCTAGGAACCCAGAAATGGCTGGCGGTGGCAACCTGGACCCTTGCCGCCGCCAACCGAGGCGAAAGCCGGAGGGCTGTGATACCTTGTTTCGAGTACTCCCTCTTAACTGTGGATGTTTAATCTTTCCTTTAAAATCATTCGCTTCTGGCTTTCAACTCACCGCCGCTGTTATATCTGTAGCAGCGGCTTTTTCTTTGCCTCACAGGCGCTCGTAACTTGTATGACGGGGAGGTTCGATAGATGGCGCTCAGAAAAGTTCTGATAGTTGGTGGCGGCTCCGCAGGCTGGATCACAGCCGCTTACATGGACGCAGTCCTTAACGGCCAAACCAAAAAGATCATTGATATCACTGTTCTTGAAAGCCCAGACATCGGCCGCATCGGTGTCGGCGAGGCAACGGTTCCGAGCGTGCGCGATACCATGCGCACCATCGGCGTGCCCGAGCAGGAATTCATGACGGCCGCAGACGCCACTTTCAAGCAGGCGATCAAGTTTGTGAACTGGTTGAATGGCGACGACAGCTATTATCATCCATTTGACCGCCGCCCCGCCGGCAGACTGGACCGCGCCGGCCTGCGCTGGCTTTCCTCTGATCGCTCCACGCCTTTCGCCGCGACCGTGTCACCACAACCGTGGATGTGCGAAGACGGCCTGAGCCCCAAGTTGATGGACAGCCCCGACTATGAAGCGCCGGTCTCTTACGCCTATCATATGGATGCAGAGCGCACGGCTGACTATCTCTGTAACCTCGCGACCAAACGCGGTGTCAATCATGTGCAGGACCTGATGGTCGAGGCGGAGATGCACCCGGATGGTCGCATTGCGGCCGTCAAAACCCAAACCGGCAAGCGGCTTGAAGCCGATCTTTTCATTGATTGCACAGGCTTCCGCGCGCTGCTTATTGAAGGCGCGCTCGGCGTGCCGCACGTAGATTATTCCCAGTGGCTATTGTGTGACCGTGCGGTTGCCATGCGTGTGCCGTTCGACACTTACTATCCGGGCACAAGAAAGCCCTACACCCTGTCGACAGCAGTTTCAAACGGCTGGATATGGGATATCGGCCTCGCCAACCGGCGGGGCGTCGGCTATGTCTACTCAAGCGATTTCATCGATGATGATGCCGCAGAAGCCGAACTGCGCGCCTATGAAGGTGAGCACGCTGACGATGTGACCGCGCGCGTGTTGAAGTTCAAGGTCGGCCGCCGCGACCAGTTCTGGGCCAAAAACTGTGTCTCTATCGGCCTGGCCTCCGGCTTCATTGAACCTCTTGAATCGACAGGCCTTTTCCTTGTGGAACTGGCAGCCGCAACCATTTGCGAATACTTCCCGATGACCGACAACATGAGCGGGCTGGCGACCAAGTTCAACAAGGTCATGCAGGATCGCTACGAGGAAACACTCGACTTTATCGTGTTGCACTATTGCCTGAGCAAACGCACCGACACTGATTTCTGGAAAGAAGTGCAAAAATCGGAACGAATTACGGACAGCCTCAAAGAATGGCTCGAGATATACAAATATAAGTCACCGTCGCTGTCGGACTTTACCAACAATCTGCAGCTCTTCTCCCACCACACATACGAGTATGTCATGTATGGCATGGATTTCCAGCGCGAGAAGATCGCAGGGCGGCGTGTACCCCCGACCGCAATACCGCGCGAGATTGAAGAGGCCGTTACCAAAGCCCGGGGCTCATTCCCTACCCATGACGCCTGGCTTGAAGCAAAATTTGGTACGCAGTATGAGCGAGCCGGATGACCATGGCTCCGATTAAAAAAGTCCTGATTGTTGGTGGTGGCTCGGCGGGCTGGATTACGGCCGCCTACATGAATGCAGCCCTGAACGCGCGCAAAACCATGGTTGACATAACGCTTGTTGAATCGGCTTCCATCGGCCGTATCGGCGTAGGCGAAGCGACAGTACCAACCATCCGGCAGGTTCTGCAATCGGTTGGCATCAGCGAAGCCGAGTTTATGAAAAAGACCGACGCCAGCTTCAAGCAGGCGATCCGCTTCGACGATTGGCTCCATGTTGGCGACGGTGGCTACTATCATCCGTTCCAGCGCCGCCCGATGGCACGGATCGACCGGGCCGGTGCAGACTGGCTGATGAGCGACCGCACAACTCCATACGCGGAAACCGTCTCTGTGCAGCCAGCCTTCTGTGACATGGGCCTGAGCCCACGCATGGCCGGCAGCAAGGATTTTGGCTCACCCTTTCCTTATGCATACCATATGGACGCCGAAAAATTTGCCGACTATCTGCGTGACATTTCGGTTACCCGTGGCGTAACCCATCACATTGACGATGTTACCGAAGTCACCCAGACAGAAGATGGAGACATCGCAGAGGTAAAAACCAAGGGGGGTCTATCGCTGAGCGCTGACCTTTTCATCGATTGCACAGGGTTCGCGAGCCTTCTGTCTGGCAAAACCCTTGGAACCGATTTCATGGACTATAGCAAATGGTTGTTGTGTGACCGGGCAGTTGCCATGCGTGTACCCTATTCCGTTCACTACCCGGGAGAGGTGAAACCATACACGACCGCAACTGCGCTCAGCTACGGCTGGAAATGGGACATTGGCCTCTCAGACCGGCGCGGTATCGGCTATGTTTATTCAAGTCAGTTTCTGTCCGACGATGACGCTGAAACACAGCTGCGTGCGCACGAAGGCGCTCATTCAGAGGGTATTGACGCCCGCCGCCTTAAATTCCGTGTTGGTATGCGTCCCACACCATGGACAAAAAACTGTGTGGCGATTGGCCTGTCCGGCGGCTTTATCGAGCCTCTAGAATCCACAGGCCTTTATCTTATCGAATTCGCGGCGATTACATTGTGTGAGCATTTCCCGTTTGGTGAGATCACCCGGCCCCTGTCCAAGCGTTTCAATGAAATTATGGGCAGTCGCTACAGCGAAATCCTTGATTTCATCAATATGCACTATTGCCTGAGCAAGCGTACCGACACTGACTTCTGGCGGGAAGTCCAGAAGGACGAACACATCACCGACAGCTTGAAGGCCAAATTTGACTTCTGGCGTTTCAAGCCGCCAACCCATTCAGACTTTGACGATCAACTCAGGCTCTTCAGCCACCAGAGCTATGAATACATTCTTTATGGCATGGATTTTCAGGTCGCAGATGGTGTCCTGCCCGGCAGTGAGCAAACGCCGCCGGTCATTCCGGCCGATGTGCGTAATATTGTGGAAGCCGGCAAAAGCCGGCTCCCCAAACATGCAGATTTTCTGTCACAAAGCCTCGGACGCCCGATAGGCACCTGAGGCTTGAAATCGGTGCATCAGGCACTTGCCGAGAAATCATAGTTCCTGAGCGGCAACTTGCGCACACGCTGTCCGGTGAGCGCATATACAGCGTTGGTAATCGCCGGAGCTGTTGGCGGCAACCCGGGCTCGCCAATGCCACCCATCGGGGCACCAGATTCGATGATGTAAACCTCTATTTCAGGCACATCAGCCAGGCGAACCATCTCATACTCTGGGAAATTGCCTTCGACAACCTGGCCGTCTTGCACTGTTATTTCACCAAAGAATGCGCCGGTCATGCCGTAGATAATGGCGCTTTCGATTTGCGACTCAATATTGTCAGGGTTGATGGCCTCACCGCAGTCCACGGCACACGTCACTTTATGCACACGTGGCATGCCATCATCGCCAATAGAAACCTCGGCGGCATGCGCAACGATAGTGCCGAAGCTTTCGTGCACCGCTATCCCCATCGCACGGCCATCGCGGACGCCTGCGTACCAACCGGCTTTCTCTGCGGCCGTTTTCAGCACATGGGCGTGACGCGGCGCATCCGCCAGCATGGACAGGCGGTATTCCAGCGGATCGGCACCTGCTTCGTGCGCCAATTCATCCACGAAACTCTCGGTGAAGAAAGCGTGCTGCGAATGATCAACGCTGCGCCAGGGTCCGAGCTTCAGGTGACTTTGACTGCGCACATAGCCGATCGACTGATTAACAACGCCGTAAGGAATAAGCGGTGCTTCCGCCGGCTCTCTTTTGTCGGAAAAACGGTTTTTCCAGGCAACCGGCTTGCCGTCTTCACCCAGTTTGGCAGCAAATCGGCTCACCACTGCAGGACGATATTCATCGAACCTCATGTCTTCTTCGCGGGTCCAGATGGTTTTAACCGGGGCGCCTGCCATCTTCGCGATTTCAACCGCTGGCGCGACATAATCGTTTTCCGCATGGATACGTCGACCAAAACCGCCACCAAGCATATGGTTGTGCACAGTAACCTTCTCCGGTTCCAGCCCGGCGGCAACAGCGGCAGCAGTACGCGCCATCAATGGCGCCTGGGTACCGGTCCAGATGTCGCAGACACCGTCGCGCACCCACGCCGTGCAGTTCATCGGCTCCATACAGGCGTGCGCGAGATACGGCACTGCATAATCGGCCTCAACAAGCCTGCCTTCGGCACCGTCCACATCGCCCTCATCGATGTCATATTCGAGTTCATGCGTCGCCAGATCCTCGCTAAAGCGCGCGAAGATCGCGTCTGAATCAACCAGTTCATTGCCACCTGCATCAAATGCAATCTCTACGGCATCCAGCGCTGTTCTGGCGCGCCAGTATTTGTCCGCAACAACAGCATAAGCATAGCCAAGGTTGCACACCTTCCTGACGCCTGGCATGGCAAGCGCCGCGCTGTCTTCGATCGACGTGATGGTACCACCGTGTACCGGAACTCGCGCGATGGCGGCATAGAGCATGCCGTCCACTTCGGCATCAATGCCGTATTTTGCGGAGCCATTGACTTTGCCGGGGATGTCAAAACGTTTGATTGTCCGGGTACCGACAATGGTGTGTGCCGCTTTCGGCTTCAGTGTCGGCGTCGGGCTCGGGTCAAAGCTGCTGGCAGCCTCAGCCAAAGAACCATAGCTTGCCGACCGGCCGGACGCCTTGTGATGCACAAAACTCTTTTCAGTGGAGAGGTCGCTAACCGATACGTCCCACTCTTCCGCCGCCGCTTTCATCAGCATTTCACGTGCCGCTGCTCCAGCGACCCGCATACCGTACTGCCCGGTGAACCGGACAGATGTGGAGCCGCCGGTTATCTGGAGATCCATGGCCTGGGCAATCGAATAAAATGCTTTGTTGATCAGCGGTGCCAGAATATCGGGCAAGCTGTCACCGACAATGAAACCTTCGCCAAGCGGCTGATTGGCGAACTCCGGTAACCCGGGCGCTTCTTCCATCTGCACCAGGTCCCAATCTGCATCCAGTTCCTCCGCTGCCATCATGGGAAGCGCAGTATGAGTGCCCTGCCCCATTTCCGCATGCGGCACGATAACGGTGACTTTGTTATCCGGCGTGATCTTGATCCATCCGGAAAGGATTTGCCCTTCGCCCTTATGGCGAGCAGCAATGTCTTTCATCTGATTGGGCAGAGCTGCATAACCGAGCACGAGACCACCACCGACAACTGCGCCAGTGCCGATCAGGAACTTGCGGCGGGTGAGTTTTTTCTTTTTCTCAGCCATTATGCCGCTCCCCTTTCACTGATGACTTTCCGGATTGCCTTGCGAATACGTGGATAGCTGCCGCACCGGCAAACGTTGGTGATCGCGTCATCAATATCCTGATCAGTGGGCGCGGAATTTTCTTCCAGTAGAGCACTGACCGCCATGATCATACCCGATTGGCAATAGCCGCACTGTGGTACCTGCTCATCGATCCAGGCTTGCTGGACATCGGTATACATGCCCTCGTCGGCCAAGCCCTCGATTGTCGTGATATCGATGTCCTCGGCAGCCTCTACAGGATAAATACAGGTTCGGGTGGCTGTGCCATCCATGTGCACGGTGCAGGCACCGCAGGCCGCAACGCCACACCCGAACTTCACGCCCTTGAAGCCCAGTTCGTCTCGAAGCACCCACAAAAGCGGTGTATCCGGCTCAACGTCGACGTCCCGTATCTCTCCGTTGACTTTCAGTGAATATTTCATGCCAATACTCTCCCGGTTTTGGCCAGCCCTATTGATCCATTTATCAGTATATAGGGCTATGCAGCCTACTGTCATTAAAATGTGATCGGGAGGCAGCACCCTGACCGTATGAAGGACGAGGGAGACAGACATGAGTTACCATGATTCAACGACCGCTGACTGCGAACACAAGACCTGCTCAGGCATCAAAACCATAATCCGTCCAAAGGCAAAGGATATAGGCGGTTTTGAAGTACGCCGGGCGTTGCCATCCATAGAAGCGCGCACAGTGGGCCCTTTCATCTTCTTTGACCAGATGGGACCCGCCACCTTCGCACCCGGTACAGGCATTGATGTTCGGCCACATCCTCACATTGGTCTTTCAACGCTTACCTGGTTGATTGAAGGTGAAATTATGCACCGCGACAGCTTGGGGTACACGCAACCGATCCGGCCCGGCGAAGTAAACTGGATGACTGCGGGCAGCGGAATTGTCCATTCGGAGCGCACGCCTGACGATGTACGGGCGGCAGGCCACAGCCTGCTTGGCCTCCAGGTCTGGATGGCGTTACCATCTGATTTCCAGGAAGCCGATCCTTCTTTTCAGCACTATGTGGCTGATGACATTCCAACCGTTGAACTGGAAGGCGCCAAAGTCATGATTGTCGCCGGGGACGCGTGGGGAGCGTCGTCCCAGGTTTCTGTCCATAGCCGTACCCTGTATGCGGATGTGCGCCTTGATACCGGTGCCACCCTGAACGTGCCACCCGAGCATGAAGAACGCGCAATCTATGTAGTGTCAGGTTCGGTGCAATTGGGCGACGAAGTCTTTGGAGAAGCAACCATGGTAGTCCTTCAAGAAGGCGAAACCGTGCCGGTGCAAGCGCCAAATGGAGCCCACCTTGCTCTCATTGGCGGTGACAAGCTTAAGCGTGCACGCAAACTGTGGTGGAACTTTGCCCACACCGATGTCGCCATGATTGAGGCAGCAAAAGAACGCTGGACATCCGGTGGCTTTGACATGGTTGAAGGAGACGAAGAATTTATTCCGCTTCCAACCCGCTAAACTAGGCTGTAGCATCGGTTGATTCGTCCATAATTAGCAAACCATTACAAAATGTCGCGACTTTAAAACGCGACATTTTTGCAACAGTACTGTAACATTTTCTTCACCGACGTACATGCTAAGTCGTTGATTTTCATAGTCTCCACAAGGCTCCCGTGCCCTGTATCCAGTGTAAGTTGTATTATTGATATATCATACAGTTGACTAAGGCCCTGCTTCGCGCCCTAATAGGGGTGGATGCAATTGGGGTAAATTAAGCGTTTCTGGTGAGGCAGGGCTATTGTCCGGCCCGTCATCCTATCCATGCCTTGCGAAGCGCGATGATAGCAGGGAGGAACCATGCTTATCAAAAAACTGATGTCGACGACGGCAGTGCTGAGCTTGGCAGCGACCGCTGCCAGTTGGTCGGCAAATGCGCAGGATGCAGCGGCGGACGACGACGAGCTTTCGCTGGAGGAAATCATTGTTACAGCCCGGAAACGGTCTGAAAACCTGCGGGATGTGCCACTTGCCATCACCGCTTTTACTGCGGACGCGATCCAGCGTTCACAAATCCAGGATGTCCAGGATCTCGCTCTCCTAACGCCGGGCTTTTCGTTCCGCGAAGGTTTTGGACGAGCAACCGGCGGTGCCAATAACCGTCCATCTATCCGCGGTATGTCCAACATTCTGGGATCACCCAACGCCTCGTTTTTCGTGGATGGTGTTTATGTGTCAGGGCCGATTACGTCCTATGACCTGAACAACGTACAGCGTGTGGAAGTTGTTCGTGGCCCTCAGTCGGCTTTGTTCGGCCGCGGGACATTCTCCGGTGCCATCAACTTCATCACATCGCGGCCCGGCAATGAATTCAGAGGTCGGGTTGCCGCAGAGGCCGGCGATCATGATCACTATGAACTGCGCGGCTTTATTCAAGCCCCGATCGTGGAAGATAAGCTCGCCGTTGAGGTCAGCGGGTCGTACTACACGTTTGGCGGTGACTTCATCAACAATGTAAACGGCAGGAAAGAGCTGGGCGACGAAGAAACCAAGATGATTGGCGCCAAAATCAACTGGACACCAACTGACAATCTCAGTGTTTACGTCGACATGGCCTACTCCGAAGACCGGGATCGCGGTTTCGCCTATGGCCTTTGGAATGGCGGTGACGACGACGAAAGCATTCAAGGTGAAAACCAGATCAACTGCTTCGAACCTTCGCTGTTGTTTGGCTTCCTCGGTCAAACCCGCAGCCGCGGCTATTATTGCGGCGAAATCGATAGCTTCAGCAGCTACTATTATGACCTGAGCGGCACCAACGGTGAAACAGTAGATGGTGTTCGCCGGGACAGCTTCCGTCTTACGGCGGTTGTCGACTATGACATCAACGGCTACACGCTGACGTCCTTGACGGGTTATACGGATTTCGATTTCCAGAACGCCTTTGGCGCCGTCAACCCGGGTGGTTTTGCTTCCTTCAGCCGTGGCAGCCAGAAGTATTTTTCAGAAGAAGTGCGCCTGGCCAGTCCCGACGATGAACGACTGCGCTGGCTGATCGGCGGGTACTATTTCAAGGACTCAGACGGTGACGATTTTGGCACCTCCTGGGACCCTTTGGTTGATCCCGCACCAGTTGACAGTGATGTAGTGCTTCTGAGCAATGACAGCTTCATTCGCAACGTCGCTGTGTTCGGCAGTGTCGATTATGACATCATGGAAAACCTGGTGCTGTCCGCCGAAATTCGCTGGCAGGAAGAAACACTTCATCTGGCAGGCGAAGGTATTGATAACCCGCTGACAGCAGCGGCGCTGGACGCGCCTGACGACCTGGTGTTTGACGCCACTCTCCCGCGCTTTGCCTTGCGCTATGACGTCAGCGACGAAATAAATTTCTACGCGTCGGCTGCTCGCGGCAACAAACCCGGCGGATTTAACTCCTCCTTCTTCGACGCGACTTTTGCAGTGGAAGACCGGGCCAACTTCCTGAACGACGGCAAGGGCACTTTTGCCGAATCCAAGGTCTGGTCATACGAGCTCGGGTCAAAAGGGGCGTTGTTTGACGGACGCGTGCGCTATGACGCATCGGTTTACTATCTGGACTGGACCGCTCAGCCTTTGACCACATCAGAAGCACTGCGGCGTGAAGGCCTGACATCTCAGTCAACTGTCGCACCGATTGTCAATGCGGGTACGTCAGAGGTCAAAGGCTTCGAGATAGAAGTCAGTGCTGCGGTGACGCAAGGCTTTGACCTTCGTGTAACCTACGCCTACTCCGACGCGGAGTTCGATGACTATGTCGACGAGAACTTCCGCGACCTGCAAGACACCAACGGTTTCTTCACCGGTCCTGCGGAAGTCAGCAAAGCCCCTGACGCGGATAACGACGGTGTTGTCGATGGCGCGCCGGGCGTATTGATTGTTGGCACGCGTGCTGATGGCCGTGTTGACCTTGTTGATACTGTTGACCCCGACGGTCAGGTTGCCGGCAACCAGTTGCCACAAACACCAAAGCATATGCTGACAATCTCGCCGAACTTCACATACGAGGTTAATGATCGCATGAACCTGTTCATGAATGTCGATTATACGTATGAGAGCAAGCGTTTCGTTCAGGCAGCGAACCTTGCGTTTGTTGGCGGCACAAACAAGATCAACGCCAATGTCGGCTTCACGTTGGATGACCTGCGCGTCACTTTCTACGCGAAAAACCTGACCAAAGAAGACACGCCGGAAGTGGTTACCCGCCTCGCGGACTTCCGACAGTTCTTCTTTATCCCAAGCCAGGTTCGGACATCAGGCTTTGGCCGGGGCACCTTTGCCCGCGACTTTGCCGTGACGCCGCCACGCCAGCGTGAGTTTGGTGTTTCTCTGAGCTACGACTTCTAGTTCGGCTGAAAAACAGTAAAATGTATGGGTGGGGGTCTCCCCGCCCATTTTTATTCAGAAAGCAGCTTTATTCAGGCAGCAGCACGATGCGGGGGTACGCAAATGGCCGTCAAAAAACCATGGATTAAACTGAAACCCTATCAATTCTTCCTCAAGATTCACCGATGGGCCGGTCTTGGCGCGGTGGTCTGGCTAACGCTATTGAGTGCAACAGGCATCATTCTGGATCATCCGGAATGGCGCTGGTCCGCGCAAACGGCAACGCCCGCGGAATGGTCTTCAACCCGCGTGGCCCGAATTTCACCCGCTACAATCATGCGCTATATCGCCGTCAACGCAGACGAAAGCCGGTTTGTCGGCGCGTCGGAGCGAGGCTTTTGGTTTAGCGATGACAAAGGCGTAACCTGGAATGACATTGACTTCTCCGGGGTCAGTGGAACGCCGCAGGTGAAACGCATGATTGGCTCCCACTCCGGCAATCTGAACGATCTCATGATTGCAACAGATGACGGCGTTTGGAGAGTGACGGAAAACGGCATACGGGCCGAACGCGTGGGGCTGGAGGGCGAATTCGTTTCATCCATTTCAGAAGGGTCTGCGCCCGGTACGCTGCTCGCCGTCCTGAGCGAGAGCAAACTCATCACACTGGATGTGGCAACAGGCACGTTTGAACCAATCGACATTCGCGCCAACGTCGATGGCCTATCGGAAAAATTACCTTTTTATCGTGTGATGATGGACCTGCACTTCGGCCATGGCACTTTGCCGGGAGCGGGTTCGCTGTGGCTGAATGACATTGCTGGTTTTGCCATGATCATTCTCGGGATAACCGGCGTACTGAGCTGGTGGTTACCCAAACGATGGAAGAAGAACAAAACACCCGGCAGCCGCAGGCAGAAAGTCTATCGCTGGCTCTTTCGTGGTCACGCGCCGATCATAGGCTTTGTTGCGCTGGTCCCGATCCTGATCGTCACCACGACAGCGATTCCAATGAACCACATTCTGGATTTCATTCCCTGGTCGCGCGGCATGGAGGTGGAGCGTGCCTCCTTGCCACCTGCCTACCAGGCAACATCCTTTGGTCACACGATCCGAGGAGCCGTCGCGTTTCCGGGCAACCCTGACCGACTACAGATGACAACCCGTTTTGGTATTCTTGAAAGCCGCGACGGGGGACAAAGCTGGAAGGTGGAAACATCGCTGCCGCTGCCGCCCTCCATGAACATGACCGGTGGCGGTCTGTTCCGTGTCGGCGACCGGGTATTTGCCGCTTTCAGTGGCGGGCGCAATTTCTGGCGCCGGGACACGGAGGAAACCTGGACAAAAATTGAAGGACCCCAGCGCGCTATCACGGCAGCAACCAGAGCAACCGGCGACATATGGTACGTCAAGAACAGTAAAGCGATCTTCAGAGGTAGTTTCGCGGACGGCGCTGCAGCCATGACCGACTCAGGTGTTAGCTTCAGAAACGCTGCATTGGGCACGCCGTTTTATCTTTTCGCCGCCGACATACATGCCGGTGTCATTTTCCATGACCAGTGGGGCTGGTTCAACGACGTGATCACCGTGCTGGCCATCCTGCTCGCGCTCTCTGGGCCCATCATCTGGCTGAGGAAAAAGTGGCTCTAGGAACTAAACTGAATGCCAAAAAAAAAGCCCGCTGGTTGTTTCCGGCGGGCTTTTTCTTGGCTGGGCTTGATTAGCGCGGGCCTTGTTTCGGCACTTCCCCGCGCTCACGCTTTTCGTCGATCCAACGCTTGAAGACAGTCCAGGTCGTGTCGTTTGGCCGGGCATCATCCGTCGGAGGCGGCGACTGATACTTCGGCCAGTTGGTCTCTATCTCGACCCTCAGTACATCCGGCAGGTCTTCCCATTTATGCAAGCGCATGCCGTGCGTATAATGAACCATCAGGCCGGAGCGACCCCGCATCTTCATCCACGGCAGCCAACCGGAAATTCGGCCCCAGCTGATCACTGCGTCCTGGATCGCAGTTTTGCTGCTGTCGAGCGCGTCAGCCAGCGGGTATGCCGCTGTCAGAAACTCGGCTGCGTGATATTTGCCGCCTTCATAGTCCTGATAATCACCAGTGAGCGGGTTGTTGTAGAACAGGCGCGCGGCACTGCCACCCCGAAGCACGGTCCCATTGATCACAAGGTCTGGCTCAAATTTTGCTCTTGGGTTGCCCTCCTCATCCCGAGCCCAACTTGGTCCCCGGCTGTTTACCGGATCGTTGTTAACATGCAGGACTTCAACATCTTCTCCGGTCCACGGGTTGTTCCATGTGCGCAGGACCTCGTTGGTTTCCGGGTCGAGATAAATCATCATTTCCCGGCTTACGCTGCGAAACCCCAGACCGCGGGTATCATCTTCCATACGACCGCATTGGCGTGCATTCATGCCCTGAACGTTGAAGATATGTTTGTCTTTCTCACCGGGAATACGGCTGTAGACCTCTCCCTGCCACCAATATAACGCAACCTCGCCGGGCTCATTAGCGCAGAAAATCTTGTTGCCTGCCATCAGGGCCTGATCAGGGTCGGACACATCGAACTGTTGTGCCGAAGCGCCCGTTGCCAACAGGCCTGCGGCAACCGCGCCTTTGATAAGTGAATACTTGCTCATTGCTCATTCTCCCGTTCTGCATCGATGGCGGCCTTTGTCAGCACCCAACTGGTCTCGTTGGGGCGGTCATCGTCCAGCGGCGGCGGTGTCAGAAATTTTGGATAGTTGGCTTTCAATTCGCTCAGGAGCGGCTCCGGAATATCCTCAACTGTATTGACCCGGGCACCGATGACCGAGGTAAACATGATGCCGATCCGGTCCCCCATCTTCATCCAGGGCAGCCAGTCTGCTACGCGCGTCCAGCTGTAGCTCAGGCGCGAAAGCTTCATGTTGTCTCGGTCAAGAACCTCATCTTCGTAGGCATAGTCATTGAACATTTCCATCGCATGGTAGGTGCCTCCAACATACTCCTGATAATCACCACCCAACGGGTTCTTGTAAAAAAGTGGCACATTGAAAGAACTGAACACCCGGCCATTCTTGAACATGCCGTTGAACTTTATAGGCGTGCCGTCCTCGCGGTATGCATACATCGGATTACGCATATTGACCGGATCGTTGGCCACATGGATGACGTTGAGTGTTTCACCAGTCCAGGGGTTTTCCCAGGTTTTGAGAACCTCGTTTGTTTCGGGGTCAAGGTACAGCATGACTTCCCGACTAACGCTTCTGAACCCAGGACCCCGTTCCGGGTCGCTCAGGTTTTTGCATTGGCGCACATTGACGCCGACCAGATTGAACAGGATCCGGTCACGCTCACCTTCAACGCGTGAGTACATTTTTCCCTGGAAATAGCCGTACGTTGCATCGCCTTCAGTGCGTGAGCAGATGAATTTTCGCTGCACTTCCAGCGCGTCTTCGGGCACATTCAGGTCGAGCCTGTCCTGTGCTGTGGTTACAGTCGGCAAAGCGGCCATACTGCCCAAAAGCAGCGCGCCGCAGAGTATTTTTTTCATGGTTTTCCCCTCTCGTCAGTTCCGTCTTCAATTCCTCTAAGTCAGTCATCCGGCCTACATTTCAGGCCGGGCCTTGTCTCTCGGCGTGATGGCGCAATTCACCAGCATCCAGCGCAGGTTGTAGCCAATGCGTGTCGCGCTTGGCTCTGTGAAGGTATAGGGATGCGACTTGGTGCTTCCGTCCTTCATGCGCTCGGAGGCGTACAGGACCAAAGAATTGCGGTTAAAGTTGCCATTGTTTTCGTTGAGCACATGCCATGTGATTGCCTGCAACGTCAGGCCAATCTCGCGCCTTTCTTCATCTCTTGTGGTGAACCAGTGGGTTGCACCTTTGTCGTGCAGGACGATATTGTCGTAGCGCTCATAGGGAATGTCGCGCCCACCGCTCACCCCCGGCAGGTCGGCGTAGCAATGAAACTCGCGCGCGCGCTCATACCAGTAGGGTTCAGACTTGGAGGCTACTTCAACCCACACCTCCTTTCGCGACACTTGCATGCCGGTAAAACCAATATCTGAGCAATCACTTCCCACGGCTGTGCCGTCATAGTGTTCGGCACGGCGCTTGAACCGCAATTCGCAGTCTTCGACACTGATCCAGTCATCGTCGTTCTTGCGCGACAGTTTTGCTGTCAGTTCCTGTGCGGATGGGCCACCAACGAGCGACAGTCCATATGACACGTCCTGACCAGCCACTGTACCGCTAAGAGAAAACTGATGGGCTCCCTCACGCCGGATGATTCGAAATTCTTCTCGTGCGTGACGCTCGGTTTCTGCGATGCCGCGCCGTGCGTCAAAAAGTGCCTGATTGGCGCTGCTGTATATGCCGGGCAACAACTCGGACAACACAAGCAAATTGCGTTCACCCGGTGTTGAGTCCTGACCTTGCGCCAGCGCCGATTGTGAACACGTCATCGAAACGGTTGCCAGAAGCAAACCGGCCGTGAATAGGTTTTTCATGATGCTTCCCCCTCAATAGCGGCGGGAAGCGTCTCACTGCGCTGCGGCAGTCTCCTTCCAGCCAAGCCATCCGGGCCCACGAAGAGCACGCCCGGGCTTCGCGCCCGTGTGTGCCCCATCCTTGAGGACCTGAATGCCATTGATTATTACATCATTTACGCCGGTCGAATATTGATGTGGATCATCGAAAGTCGAATGATCCTGTATGGTTTCAGGGTCAAAGATAACGATATCGGCGAAATAGCCTTCTTTTAGGTGTCCCCGGTTCCTGAGCTTGAGATTTTCGGCCGGCAGCGACGTCATCTTGCGCACAGCTTCGCTGAGAGATAGCACGCCGTCCTCGCGCACATATTTCGCATACACACGTGCGAAGTTGCCATAAGCCCGTGGATGCGCACCACTTAGGGTGAAAGGTGGCTGCGGCGCCAATGCCCCAGCATCAGAGCCAAAACTCATCCACGGCTGGCTGATCTTTTTCCTGATATTGTCTTCCGACATGATGAAGTAGGCGGTACCGACGCGGCTGCCGTCCTCGATCACCAGGTCCAGTGCCGTTTCAATCGGTCCCTTGCCGCGCATCGCCGCCACTTCGGCAAGTGATTTGCCGGTTAGTGGCTTGAGTGCTTCATTCTTGAAACCGATCAGCAAGAGCTTGTCCGGTCCGCCTGCGGCGAGATAGAGATTTTCCCAATCCTGCGGCGTTGCAATCTCGACAATTAACCGCTCGCGAATAATCGGGTCTTTGAGGCGTTCGGCCCAGGCTTCATAGCCCCCTTCCTGCACCCACGGAGGCATCATCGCGTCAAGGCCAGTGGCCCCTGCTGTATAGGTATACATGTCAGCGGATATGTGCAGGCCTTCAGCGCGCGCAGCTTCTATTTTATCAATCACGCGTTCCATTTTCGGCCAGTTTTCAGTGCCTGCAGCCTTCAGGTGATAGATTTCCGCCGGCGCGTCGCTCTCGCGGGCAATGGCGATAAGTTCATCAACCGCTTCCTCGAACCTGTCGCCTTCGCTGCGCATGTGAGAAATATACATGCCACCATATTCGGAAGCGGTCTGCATTAGTGCAATCAGCTCTTCGGTGTTGGCGTAAGATGCGGGAGCATAAATGAGTGACGAACCGACACCGAGCGCGCCTTCCTCCATAGCTTCGGCCACCAGCTCCTGCATGCGGCTGAGTTCAGCTGTGCTGGCATGCCGGTCCTCATAGCCCAGGGTATGAATGCGGACAGTTGTCGCACCGACAAAAGACGCAACATTTGGAGAAACGCCTTTTGTTTCAAGATGCATGAGATAGTCACCAAGGCTGGTCCAAGGTACATCGAATTTCAGGTCCCCCTGCCGTTCCAGCATGGTCTGTTTCATGGTGGCGCTTACAGGCCCCATCGACCAGCCCTCGCCAAATACTTCTGTTGTTACGCCCTGACGAATGTCGCTCTCACCTTTACCATCCACCAGCAGAGATTCGGTGGCCCAGCTGAGCACATTGATAAAACCGGGTGTGACGGCTTTGCCTCCTGCATCAATCACGTTAACAGCGGGCGCGGCGCTCAGGTCACCGATCGTCTGGATACGGTCACCGACAATACCAATGTCAACTTCCCGTGCCTGGCCGCCCGATCCATCGTAGACAATGCCATTTTCAATAATGACGTCATAGGTCACCGGCGGGCTGACGCCCAGATAGGAGTAAACAATCAGAGCTGCTACTGCCAACCCCACCACCGCAGCCACCATGTAGCGTTTCATGCTTTACCCCTTCGATTGAACAACTTGATCCGACCGTTAAACCTTAGTCGGCAGAGCCGCCGCACTCAAGAAGAAGTCTCAAACGCCTCAAGAGCCCAATATTAGGACAAAATGTCGCATGTCAGTCAGTCGTTAGAATTCTTGACCATTATCAAGCGCACCTCAACCGGCATTTCCTAAAAACCACTTGTCTCAACGGATGAGGAAATGACATGACACTTATGAGAGGTATTTTATGCGCGGCTGCGCTTCTGGGCGCCTCCGCGACAGCAACGGCACAAGACGGTCCCTGGCAAATTCGGGTGCGCGCAATCGACGTTGTTCCTGATGAAAGCAGCACGGTTTCAATTGGCGGTGAAGTCGGGGCTGATTCCGCCATCATGCCTGAGCTGGATATCACCTATTTCTGGAGCGAGCATTTCGCGACTGAACTTATTTTGGCAACCACAAAGCACAATATGAGCGTGAGCGGAACCAGCCTCGGTGACCTCAGCCTCGGCGATGTGTGGGTACTGCCACCAACTCTTACGTTCCAGTATCATGTAAATCCGGGCGGTCAGGTGCGCCCGTACCTTGGCGCAGGTGTCAACTACACCATCTTTTATGGTGATGATCCTGGTGATGTTGGCTCAATCAAGTATGAAGACGGGTTTGGCTTCGCACTGCAGGCCGGTATTGATTTTCAAGTCAACGACGACTGGTTTTTCAACGTCGATGCCAAACGTATCTGGCTCAATACGGACGTTGAAATTAACGGTGGCGGTGTGACCGCCGACGTGGATCTGAACCCTTGGGTGTTCGGCGTCGGTTTCGGCAAACGTTTCTAGTCAAAACCCACCTGTCCTATGTGGGAGGGCCCGGTTCGCCGGGCCTTTTTTATTAGGTAGGTGAATGGGTGAAGACCACCGTCGCCAAAGGCGGTATCGTCAGCTTCAATGAATAGGGTTTGATGTGCCAGGGTAAAGCTTCAGCATCGATGCCACCATGATTGCCAACACCTGATCCACCATAGAAATGCGAGTCCGTATTCATAATCTCGCGCCAGTACCCTCCATAGGGCACACCGATACGGTATCCATGACGCGGTTCCGGCGAGAAATTGCAGACGACCAGACACGGCTTACTGCTACCATTTCCCCACCGCATGTAAGACAGGATATTGTCATCAGCCGCCCCGCCGTCAACCCATTCAAACCCTGAAGGCTCACAGTCCCGCTCATAAAGAGAAGGATTTTCAGCATAAAGCCGGTTCAAGTCTTTGATGACCGTGTGAATGTTCCGGTGGTCAGGGTCATCCATCAAATGCCAGTCAAGGCCTGCGTCCGCGTTCCATTCGCGCGCCTGCGCAAACTCGCCTCCCATAAACAAGAGTTTTTTGCCGGGGTGTGTCCACATAAAGCCAAAATAGGCGCGCAGGTTTGCAAACTTCTGCCAACGGTCGCCGGGCATGCGGTCCAACAGCGAGCCCTTGCCATGCACCACTTCATCATGGCTGAGCGGCAGGACATAGTTTTCGGAAAAGGCATAATCGATGCCGAATGTCATCTGATGATGGTGATGTTTGCGGTGCACGGGCTCTTTGCTCATATAGTCGAGCGTGTCATTCATCCAGCCCATGTTCCATTTGAAGCCGAAACCAAGCCCGCCGGTGTCGGTTGGCGCAGAAACCCCAGGCCAGGCGGTCGATTCTTCGGCAATAGTGATGATGCCATCATTGAGGGCGTAAGCGCGTTCATTCATGCGCTGCATCATGCCGATGGCTTCATAATTCTGGTTACCACCGTGCTCGTTTGGCAGCCATTCGCCGTCTTCCCGGCTATAGTCCAGGTAAAGCATTGAGGCCACCGCATCCACACGCAGACCGTCCAGATGATATTCCTCAAGCCAGAAATGGGCGTTGCTCACCAGATAGTTTTGCACTTCGCGGCGACCAAAATTGAAAATGAGTGTATTCCAGTCGGGATGAAACCCGCGCCGGCGGTCTGCATGCTCGTAAAGATGAGTGCCATCAAAATGAGCGAGACCATGTTCGTCGGATGGAAAGTGACCGGGCACCCAGTCCAGAATCACACCAATTTCGGCTGCATGGCAGGCATCGACAAAAGCCTTGAAATCTGAAGGGGTGCCAAACCGCCGGGTTGGGGCATAAAGCCCTACCGGTTGATACCCCCATGAGCCATCAAACGGATGCTCTGTGATCGGCAGCAATTCAAGATGCGTGAAGCCAAGATCTCTCACGTATGGGATCAATCGGCGGGCAATCTCTCCATAATCAAGAAATGGCTGACCGTCATCATCTGTGCGTTGCCAGGAACCAAGATGCACCTCGTAGATTGAGATGGGCGCCGCTCGATGCTGGCGACCGCCTCTTGTGTCAACCCAATCGGCATCCGACCATGAATGGTCATCGATTTGCCGAACAACAGATGCTGTATTGGGGCGAAACTCCGCGCCAAACGCATAAGGGTCCGCCTTCAAAGGCAGCTGCGCGCCGCCAGCATCAAACACGCAGTATTTATAGTGCGCACCTTCCGGCACGCCGGGGATGAATAGCTCCCAAATGCCACTTGCGCCTCGATTGCGCATCATGTGCTGAGCGTTATTCCAGTGGTTGAATTCTCCCACCACGGCGACCCGGCTGGCATTGGGTGCCCATACGGCAAACCGAACACCTGCAACGCCATCCAGATCCATCACATGGGCGCCAAAACACCTGTAAGCGCGTTCATGCGTGCCTTCCGCCAGCAGGTGAATATCGAGGTCAGTGAGGCTTGGCCCAAAGCAGTAAGCGTCATGATATTCCCATGAATTCGCTCCCTGATGGGCACGAAGCCTGTATCCTGTCTTAGCTTTTGATCCTGCGAGCCTGCCTTCAAAAACGCCGTCTTCACCAACAGCCGTTAAAACAGCAATCGACTTTGACCCCTTGAGGGTCAGCACTTCAACGCGGTCCGCCCCAGGAGCCAACGTCCGAACGATTGTGGACTTGCCATCAGGGTGCCGCCCCAGGCGCGCAAAGGGGTCACCGTGCGTGCCAGTGGCCAGCGCATGGGTTTCCTGCGCGTCAAGTGTCGCTGCCATTTGGTTGCCCTACCCTTCAGCTGGCAAAGCGTTCCAGATTTGCTCGGCATAACTTCGGATCGTGCGGTCAGCCGAGAACCAGCCCATGTTGGCGGTATTCAGGATCGCTTTCTTGTGCCACGTGTCCTTGTCCGCAAACACGCTATCAACATGCCGTTGCATTTGCCAGTAGCTATCGAAGTCAGGTGTCACCTGGAAATAGTCGTGCGCCAGAATATTGTCGACAATGCCGGCAAATCGCTCTGTGTCCCCATGCGAATAAAAACCGCTCGACAGCTGGGTCACCACCTCCTGCAACCGCGGAGTTTCTGACACTGTAACCCAGGGCTGAGCATGGCTCCGTTGCCGCTCGGCAACTTCATGGGCCTTCATGCCAAAGATGAAGATATTGTCTTCTCCCACATGCTCCATAATCTCGACATTGGCACCATCGAGCGTACCGATCGTCAGCGCGCCATTGAGCGCAAACTTCATGTTTCCGGTGCCTGATGCTTCAAACCCGGCCGTAGAAATCTGTTCCGAAAGGTCAGCCGCCGGAATTAGTTCTTCCGCCGCCGAGACATTGTAGTTCGGCAGGAAAACAACCTTGAGCAAGTCGCCGACTTCGGGATCATTGTTCACCTTGTCCGCAACATCATTGATCATTTTGATGATCAGCTTTGCAAGCGAGTAGCTCGGTGCCGCTTTGCCCGCAAATATTTTGACGCGCGGCTGCCACGCGGCGTTTGGGTCTGCCTTGATCGCATTATAGAGCGCCATGGTTTCCAGCGCATTCATCAATTGGCGTTTGTATTCGTGAATGCGTTTGATCTGAATGTCGAACATGGCAGCCGGATCGATTTCGATGCCGGTCTGAGCCTTGATGAAAGAGGCAAGATCTATTTTGTTGGCTGCCTTGACCGAAGCGAACTCATCGCGAAACGAGGCATCATCGGCATAAGGCCCCAAAGCCGTCAACTGTTCCAGATCATCAACCCAGCCGTCGCCGATAGTTTTCGTGATCAGACCAGCCAGCCGGGGGTTGCTTTCATATAGCCAGCGCCGGGGCGTGATACCATTGGTCTGATTGAGAATACGGTCCGGATATATCTCGTGAAGGTCCTTGAACACCGTTTGCTTCATCAGATCCGTATGCAGGGCCGAGACACCATTCACGTGACTTGAACCGATAAAAGCCAGATTACCCATACGCACCCAGCCGCCATCATGATGATCAATCGCCTGCATCGGAGCAGGGTCTTTGTCATCAAATTTTGCACGCACTTCAGCAGCAAAAAGATTGTCTACTTCCCGGATGATCTGCAGATGACGCGGCAGGCAACGCTCAATAAGCTCAAGCGGCCATTTCTCCAGCGCTTCCGGCAAAAGTGTATGGTTAGTATAATGCAATGTCGCACGCGCGATCTCGAAGCTTTTCACAAATTCCATGCCGTGCTTGTCGACCAAAAGGCGAATGAGTTCCGGCACTGCAATCGCCGGGTGTGTGTCGTTGAGTTGCACAGCCGCCGCTGCCGGCAGGCCTGAAAGATCATCATGGTCCAGAAGATACCGATGCAGGATGTCCTGAAGGGAAGCGGATGTGAAAAACACTTCCTGCTTGAGCCTCAGCTCGCGTCCTTCTGGCGTATGGTCACCGGGGTAAAGCACCTTTGTGATCGACTCAGCCAGGACCTGACTACGAGCAGCTGCAATGAACTCACCCTGGTTAAACTGATGCAGGTTCAGCACTTCCGCAGACCGCGCCGACCAGAGTCTGAGCGTATTAACGTGCTTGCCGCCCCAGCCTGCAATCGGCGTGTCGAACGCCCCTGCAAGGATACGCTCACTTGGCGTCCAGACCATCTTGCCGTCATGGCCTTGGGAAACTGATCCGCCAAATTCGATCGAATATTCAACCTCCGGCCGTTGGAACTCCCAACTGTTGCCGAATATCAGCCAATCTTCAGGTTCCTCAAGCTGCCATCCATCCTGAAAACTCTGGCGGAAGATACCGTGTTCATAACGAATGCCGTAGCCAATGCCGGCCACACCGACTGTAGCCATTGAGTCCATAAAACAGGCGGCGAGGCGGCCGAGACCTCCATTGCCAAGCGCGGGATCGGGTTCCGCCTTGAGGATGGCTGACAAGTCTATGCCCAGCGACCCAAAAAACTCACGCGCCTCTTCTGTAAGGCCCATATTGGCAATCGCATCTTCAAGCAGACGGCCGATCATGAACTCCATGGACAGGTAGTAAACACGCTTCTGTTTAGACTTGTATATACGGCGCGTTGTATCCATCCAGCCGTCAACCATACGGTCACGAATTGCTAGAGACAGCGCGGCGCACCAGTCACGTTTGACAGCATGGGATTGATCTTTGCCCACAGAATAGACAAGATGCCGAAGCACTGCGTCCCCGAGGGCTCCTTTTTCTGTTTTCAGTTCAGAAGCCGAGCTCACCTGGATTTTTGTCATGACTTTTCCGCCCTACTGCATACAATTCAGCATGTAGGGTGCCTTCCGAAAGACAGCGTTGTCAAGCGCAGAAATCAAGCTTTTTTATCGAATAGGCTGTTGCAAAATTTTGCATGAATTTCTGGCAACAAAACCCAAAACTACAAACCCCCGAAAGTTCAGGGGTTTATGGGGCTTTGGCCTGCAAGATGGATGATGGCGCGAGCTACTGGTTAATCAAGTTCGGTGATCGGGACACGTGCAATACGAAAAGAACCCCAGTCTCCATGTGACAGAAGAAGTGCGTCCCCGTCATGGCTGAACCGGACAAAATAGGCATCTCCGTTGGGTGCCGACCAGCGAATTCGGGGTCGCGCCTGACCTGTCAGATCGCCCCAAACGAGCAGGCTTGTCACCTTGATAGGAGTAGAAAACAGGGAGCCGTCCGCGCCCACCACTACGTGAAAACCTTCACGGCCAATACCAGAGGAAAAAACCAGTGAAGAAGGTGGCGCGGTTGGCGCATAAATCAGGGAGAAAAGAGCGTGAGCCGCAGTGGCTGGTCTATTTGTAACACAAACATCGCTTGCGTGCGCAGCCCTGATTCGGCAAGACTAAAGGATATTCGGTGTTCAATACCGACATTCTCGAAGGGGGCAGCAGCATTATGACACAGGTTCCAGCTCAACCGTTTGCACGGCACACAATGGCATATGTTCTAGCCGGCGGTCGGGGCAGCCGCCTCAAGGAACTCACGGACAAGCGGGCAAAGCCCGCCGTTTACTTTGGCGGCAAGAGCCGGATCATCGATTTCGCCCTGTCGAACGCAATGAATTCAGGCATCCGGCGCATTGGCGTTGCAACACAATACAAAGCGCACAGTCTTATTCGCCACCTTCAGCGGGGCTGGAACTTCTACCGTGCTGAACGAAACGAAAGTTTCGATATTTTACCGGCAAGTCAGCGGGTCTCTGAAACTCAGTGGTATGAAGGCACTGCCGACGCCGTGTATCAAAACATGGACATCATCGCATCCTATGCTCCCAAATATATGGTCATCCTGGCCGGCGATCACGTCTACAAAATGGACTATGAGCTCATGCTTGAAGAGCATGTGAATTCCGGTGCCGATGTGACGATCGGATGCCTGGAAGTCAGCCAGGACGAAGCCAAAGCGTTTGGGGTAATGGGTGTCGACGAACACGATCGCATCGCTGACTTTCTTGAAAAACCCGAAGACCCGCCAACCATTCCGGGCAAACCCAACAAGTCGCTCGCTTCTATGGGTATTTATGTTTTCAATACCGAGTTCCTTTTCGAGCTGCTGGAGCGGGATGCAGAAGATCCAAACTCATCGCGCGATTTCGGCAAAGACATCATTCCCTATGTAGTCCAGAACGGATATGCTCACGCCCATCATTTCACCCGCTCCTGCGTCCGCGCCATCGCTGGTCACGAAGCCTACTGGCGCGATGTCGGAACCGTTGACAGCTATTGGGAAGCCAATCTGGATCTGACCTCCATTGAGCCGGCACTCAACCTGTATGATCAGGATTGGCCAATCTGGACCTATAGCGAGATTACGCCGCCCGCCAAGTTTGTGCATGATCAGGATGGCAGGCGCGGCGAAGCGATCAGTTCCCTGGTGTCCGGCGGCTGTATCGTGTCGGGTGCTCATGTGGAAAACTGCCTGCTGTTCACCCGTGTGCATGCCCATAGCTACAGCCATCTGGAAAATGCCGTGATCCTGCCCTATGCCAGCATAGACCGAGGGGCACATCTCAAGAATGTCGTTGTTGACCGGGGCGTGAAAATTCCGCGCGATCTGGTCGTTGGCGAAGACCCAAAAGACGATGCACGTCGCTTCCATCGCACTGACAAGGGTATATGCCTGATTACCCAGCCGATGATCGACCGGCTGGAGGATTGAGGTGTCCGGCAACAACCGCATCCTGTTTGTCGGCTCCGAATGTTTTCCTCTCATCAAAACCGGCGGCCTCGCCGATGTGATGGGGGCCCTGCCGCTTGCGCTTGAATCCTATGATGTGGATGTCCTCACGCTCCTGCCCGGCTTTCCCGCTATTAAAAAAGGCCTAAAATCAGCAAAAAAGGTCGGCACGCTGCCTGCAATTGCTGGCGGCAACGTCACTTTGATGAAGGGCACCAGCTCGACGGGCCAGGAAATCCTAGTTGCTGACGCGCCCCACCTTTTTGATTTCGAGGGCAACCCCTACCTGGATGCCCGGGGCGAAGACCGCAAAGACAATGGCCCGCGCTACGCCGCATTTGCCAAGATCGCCGCCGATGTTGCGCAGGGACTGGCCTTCAAGTGGAAAGCCGACGTTGTTCACGCCCATGACTGGCAGGCAGGCCTCACCGCCGCTTACCTCTCTCTTGCTAAAGGCAAAAAGCCACGCACCGTTTTCACCATTCACAATCTGGCGTTCCAGGGGTTGTTTCCGAAGAGATTGCTGTCGTCAATTGGCCTGCCGGAGCACATGTTTTCGCAAGACGGGCTGGAATATTGGGACAAGATCAGCTTCCTGAAAGCCGGGATCGTCTACAGCGATGTCGTGACAACCGTGAGCCCCACCTACGCGCGCGAAATCCAGACCGACGAAGGCGGTATGGGCCTTGGCGGGCTCTTGAAAAAGCTCAATCACAAACTGCACGGTATTGCAAACGGCATAGATACGGAGACATGGGATCCGTTTTCTGATCCCGCACTACCTGAGCCGTATAGTGCTCGCAGGGTCGCAGGAAAGAAAGCTGCAAAAAAAGCGCTGCAGGAACGGTTCGGGCTGGACCCAGCGTCAAAGGGACCACTTTTCGGCGTTATCAGCCGCCTGACCGATCAGAAGGGACTGGATCTGGTCGCTGGCGCACTACCTCATATCGTCGGCAACGACGCCCAGCTTGTTGTGCTCGGGTCGGGCGACAAGAACCTCGAACAGGCGTTTATGGATTCGGCAAAGCAACACCCGGGCATTGTTGGAACTTTCATAGGCTATGACGAGACACTGGCTCATCAGGTTCAGGCTGGATCTGATGTCATTCTCGTACCCTCAAGGTTCGAACCCTGCGGACTTACTCAACTGTGCGCGATGCGATATGGCAGTATTCCGCTTGTCGCACGAGTTGGCGGACTTGCAGACACGGTGATCGACGCCAGCGCAGCCGCACTGAAGCATGGACAGGGAACCGGCATTCAGTTTTCGCCGGTGGGTTTCGATCAACTGATTACGGCACTTGACCGCGCGATGTCCCTCTATCAAACTGAAAAGACATGGGTCCAAATCCGTCGCAACGGCATGAAGGAGGATGTCAGCTGGGCACAGCCCGCGGCAGCTTATCATTCGTTGTACCAGTAACTGTATAGATTTGAGACCTTTATGCCTGAAGACTATGTAATTTGGCCCGGATCTCCCTCCCCTCTTGGCAATCACGCACAAGTGGACGGCACCAATTTCGCGATATTCAGCGCCCATGCCGAAGCCATTGAACTGTGCCTTTTTTCAAGTGATGGCGAGCAGGAAGTGGCGCGCCTGCGCCTGCCCGCACGCACTGGCGACATCTGGCACGGGTTTGTTCCTGACCTAAAACCCGGGCAGCTCTATGGCTACCGCGTTCACGGTCCCTATGCACCAGAACAGGGACATCGTTTCAACGCCAACAAACTGCTCATAGACCCCTATGCCCTGCAACTTTCAGGCGATTTCACTTTCGACGAAGCCCTGTTCGGCTTCGATCGCAAACATCACAGCGGTGACATGTCTTTCGATGCGCGCGATAGCGCCCCTTTCATGCCCAAATGTGTGGTGGGCGCTGTCCCAAAATCAGGCGCGGAGCCTGCAAAACCAAACACACCCTGGACCGACACAGTGCTTTACGAAGCACACGTGAAGGGAGCGACAGTTCAACACTCTGGAGTGACCAAAAAACTGAAAGGCACTTTCGAAGGCCTGTCATCCGCCAAAATGATCGCACACATGCAGAAAATGGGAGTGACGGCGGTTGAACTGATGCCGGTTCATGCCAGCTTTAGTGAACCGCGGCTGACGGAAATGCGCCTGAACAACTACTGGGGATACAATAGCATCTCCTTCTTTGCGCCGAATGCAGCCTTCATAGGGCCTGCCGGGGTCCAGTCATTCCGCAAAATGGTGCGCGCATTCCACAAGGCCGGCATCGAAGTTATTCTGGATGTCGTTTTCAACCACACGGCGGAAAGCTGGGAGCTGGGGCCTACTCTGTCTTTTCGCGGGATTGACAACGCCAGCTACTACCGGCTCGCTGAAGACAAGCGTTATTACTCGAATGAAACCGGCTGTGGCAATGTGCTGAATATGGACCAGCCGCATGTGTTGAAGCTGGTCATGGATTCACTACGCTACTGGGTTGATGAAATGGAAGTGGATGGCTTCCGGTTTGATCTCGCCACGACCCTCGCCCGCAGTGATGGTCATTTTGATAGCAACAGCAGTTTCCTTCGTGCCCTGCAGCAGGACCCACTCCTTTCGCGGGTCAAGCTCATCGCGGAACCCTGGGACATAGGCCACGGCGGCTACCAACTGGGCGCCTTTCCGTCATTCTTCGGCGAATGGAACGACAAATACAGAGACACAGTGCGCCGCTTCTGGAAAGGGGAGCGCTTTGTACTGCCCGCGCTCGCCGACGCACTTCTCGGGTCTGCCGGAACATTTGAGCATAACAGCCGCGAAAGCTTTCGTTCGATCAATTATGTGGCCTCCCACGATGGCTTCACCCTGAACGACCTGGTGTCCTACAACGACCGGCACAACTGGGCCAACGGTGAGGACAACAGGGACGGCCACAGCCACAACCTGAGCGACAACTGTGGTGCGGAAGGCGAGAGCAAAAATGTAGGGGTCCTTGCCCGCCGCGCAAAACGTATGCGGAACCTGTTGACAACGGTGATGGTCAGCCAGGGAACACCCATGCTGCTCGCGGGCGATGAGTTCGGCAACAGCCAGCAAGGCAACAACAATGCCTACTGCCAGGACAACGAGATTTCCTGGCTGGATTGGAAAAACGCTGACGAAACTTTGATGGAGTTTGTCGCCGGTCTGGCCAGGCTGAGAAAACACCACCCAGTGCTTCGGCGGCCTCGCTTTTTGCACGGGCAAGAACGCTCCGGGCAAGGTCTCAAGGATATCACCTGGATCGCGGAGACCGGCAACGAGCTGCAACCCGATGAATGGCATCACGAACACCGGCACACCCTTGGCATGATGCTGTGTGGCGATGCTGGAAATTACCTTGACCAGGAAGGCGCATCACTCGGCGGCGACACCCTCCTGATTGTTTTCAACAACGGGTTTTCCGACGTCGACTTCCATCTGCCACTTGAAGGGGACTGGACAACCCTTCTCAACACCGCAGCTGATCAGCCTTTTGCTTCGCAATTGGTCCACGGCTCGCTGCTGATACCGGGTGAAAGCGCACTGATACTCGCCTGTGACGGCACCGGCGTCAGCCGTACTCGCGTTGCGGACGGTGTAAGCGAACTCGCGGCTCACTATGGTGTCGTTGACGGCTTTTATGACCTGTCTGGCCAAAACCATATCGCCAGCCAGGATACGAAGCGCGCGCTTCTTGAGGCGATGGGATTGCATCTCAAAACCGTAGACGGGCTGAATAGCGCCCTCGCGGCCAAGCATTCGGAAGAAACCGCAATCCTTCCGCCTACCATGGTTCTGGTCAAGGGAGGCGATACGGTGATGCCCATTCAGCTTCCGGCAACTGATGTCGCGTTGGAAGCAAACTGGATGATCCTGCTGGAAAGCGGAGAGCGGCGCAAAGGGTCTGCCGCCCTGGTTCCAGCAGGGGCTGTGCATGGTCGAGGCAGCAACCTTTTCCGCAGCTATACCTGCACATTGCCGCCTGATCTACCGCTTGGATATCACCGATTTATCCTGAAAACGCCTATCGAGGCGGACTGCCACCTGATTGTTGCACCTGAAAGGGCCGAATCGCTCCGGCACGCCGGCAAACAATGGGGCCTGATGGTGCCTCTTTATGGTCTGAAGTCCGACCAAAACCTTGGCATTGGTGACTTTGATGACCTTGCAACCGCTGCTGAATTCGCGGCCAGCCAAGGTGCTGATTTTGTCGGGCTTAACCCGGTTCATGCATTGTTTCCAAAATCACCTGACAACCGAAGTCCCTATTCCCCATCAAGCCGCACGTTTCTAAATGTTTTGCACATCGCACCGCATCTCGTCCCGGAGCTCACGGACGGCGAAAACGGCAAGGCCTTTTTGAAGAAACTTATAGACAGTGACGACGCCGTAGCGGCTCGGAACGCCGAGTTTGTCGACTATGAAGCCTCGATCAAGCTGAAATTTGAAGCCTGTATGGGCGCCTTCCGTATATTTGATGCCCTTCCGGACAATCACCTCCGCAAACTCGCTTTTGCCTCTTTCTGCGATGACAAAGGCGAGCCACTCAAAAAGCACGCTCTATTCGACGCTCTGTCAGAACATTTTCTGGACAAAGACCCCGAGCTGATCCTGTGGCAGCAATGGCCAGAAGCCTACCGGGATCATTCGTCCGATGAAGTCGCCGCATTTGCTGAAGACCATAGCGATCACATCCGCTTCTATATGTATCTGCAGTGGGTCGCCGACACACAGCTAACACTTGCGCAATCAAGAGCCAAGGCGGCTGGCATGAGCATCGGCATCTATCTTGACCTCGCGGTCGGCATGGTTCCCGGGGGCGCAGAAACATGGGGCGGCTTCAAAACGGTTGCAAACGGCGTTAGCCTCGGCGCACCGCCGGATGCCGCAAGCCCCGCCGGGCAGGTTTGGGACCTTGCGCCCCTAAACCCGCACAGGCTGGCCGAAACCGGATACCGCCATTTTGTAACGACCATACGCTCGATCATGGGCCAGTCAGGCCTGGTGCGGATTGATCATATTCTGGGCATCAATCGCAGCTTCTGGGTACCTGAAGATCGCGCCACACCCGGTGCGTATGTGAATTATCCACTCGATGACCTGATTGCTATCATTGCTCTTGAAAGTCAGCGCGCGGGATGCGCTGTTATCGGGGAGGACCTTGGCACCGTACCGGACGGCCTGAGACCAAAACTAAACGGCGCCAACATTTTCGGTTGCGCGCTCATGTATTTCGAGCAGGATGAAAACGGCCATTTCCTTGCTCCAGCAGACTATCGAGCCAGCACACTGGCCTCCATCAGCAACCATGACTTCCCCACTCTTGCCGGATACTGGTCCGGCAGGGACTTTGCCTGGCGGCGGGAGCTGGGCATTGGCGACAACCCCGAGCAACTTGCCATTGATGAAGGCAAACGCTTTGCCGACAAGTGCAGGTTGATGGCAATGTTGCAAGATCACGACCTGTTACCCGTCGGCCTTGACCCCGACAATCCGCCGGAAGAGATGACCGAAGAATTGTCAATTGCCCTGCACGAGCTGTTGGGGCGCACGCGATCACTGGTTGCCGCCTGCCAGCTGGAGGACCTGCTCGGCCTTCATGGTCAACCTAATGTGCCGGGCACCAAACACGAACAGCCCAACTGGCGGAGAAAAATTCCGGTTGCAGTAAACGAATTGTCAGAAAACAAGAGCATTGTCCGGCACATGCAGGCACTGCATGATGCTCGTCGGACCGGTTAGGGAACTTTCAACATGGCTACATTGACAATCGATACAAAACCGTTTGACGGTCAGAAACCCGGTACATCGGGCTTACGTAAAAAAGTATCCATGTTTCAGCAGGCAAACTATCTTGCCAACTTTGTCCAATCGATCTTCGATGCGCTTGATGACCTCGAAGGTGCCACACTCGTAATCGGTGGGGATGGCCGGTTCTACAACGAGCAAGCCGTTCAGATCATTCTGAAAATGGCAGCAGCCAATGGAGTGGCACGTGCCATCGTCGGCGAAAGTGGCCTGTTGTCTACACCCGCTGCGTCTTGCGTTATCCGCAAATACGGCGCGCTCGGCGGCATCATCCTGTCAGCAAGTCACAACCCTGCGGGAGAAAACGGCGATTTCGGCATCAAATACAATGCAAAAAACGGCGGTCCGGCCCCCGAAGCACTAACCGATGCGATCTTCAAAAACACGCAGGGCATCAACCGCTATCTGATTAGCGATGCTGATGACCTGGATCTGGCAAGAATTGGAAGAAACTCGCTCGACGGCATGACAGTCGACATCATCAACCCGGTCGCCGACTATGCAGAGCTGATGCAAAACCTCTTTGATTTTGGCAAAATCCGTTCACTTTTTAAAAGTGGGTTCCGCATGCAGTTTGATGCCATGCATGCCATCACCGGCCCCTACGCCCATGCCATCCTTGAAGGCATGCTTGGCGCACCGGCAGGCACCGTTGTAAACGGTATGCCATTGAAGGACTTTGGTGGCGGGCACCCTGACCCCAACCCGGTGTACGCAAAAGCCTTGTTCGATGTCATGTTCGGTGAGAACGCACCCGATTTTGGTGCCGCCTCGGACGGCGACGGTGACCGCAATATCATCCTGGGGCGTGGCTGTTACGTTGCCCCGTCTGACAGCCTTGCCATCATCGCTGCCAATGCGCAGCTGGCACCCGCATATGGGGATGGCCTGAAGGGCGTCGCGCGTTCCATGCCCACAAGCGGTGCTGTGGACCGCGTGGCCCAAGCCAAGGGGCTGCCACTCTATGAGACACCCACAGGCTGGAAGTTCTTTGGCAACCTCCTCGACGCCGGGCGCATAAGCTTGTGCGGCGAAGAAAGCGCAGGCACCGGATCAGATCATGTGCGGGAAAAAGATGGGCTGTGGGCCGTTCTGCTGTGGCTCAACATTCTGGCTGAAAGCGGGAAGGCGGTTTCCGATATCCTCGCCGACCACTGGCGCACCTACGGCCGCAATTTCTACACGCGTCACGATTATGAAGCGGTGGACACAAGTGCCGCCGATGATGTGATGGCCAGCCTGACTGCACAACTGGACAGTCTGGTTGGCCGACAGGTCAGCAGTGAAACCGTAACCATTGCCGAAGACTTCAGCTACACCGACCCTGTTGACGGTGCCGTGTCTTCGAACCAGGGCATTTGCATTGTCTTTGAAAGCAGCGCCCGCATGGTGGTGCGCAAGTCCGGTACCGGCACAGAAGGTGCGACGTTGCGGCTGTATCTGGAGAGTTTTGAGCCGGATGAAAGCAGGCACACGCTGGATACACAGGTGGCACTGGAAGCTCTTGTCGAAGTGGCGGAAACAATCACCCAGATCAGGGCAAAAACCGGACGCGAGGCGCCAAGCGTGGTCTCCTGACGCACTGCCCCTGACAAGCCGCACAATTTAAACTATAGTGGACCCTGCAAAAGAATTGGGAGGGTCTTATGAAACAGCTATTTAGCGCGGTTTGCGCCGTGTTTTTCACTATCAGCTTTGCTAGCATTGGGCATGCGGCAGAGGTCATCAAACCTGAAATGTATATGAACTGGGAGCGGGTGACGGGAAGCCAGCTCTCGCCGGACGGCAACCGGATTGCCTATGTCCGGTCACGTGTCGACGAAATGAACGACCGCTGGTCATCTGAAATCTGGCTGATGAACGCGGACGGCAGCAAGAACCGGTTTCTGGTTAAAGGTTCAGGCATGCGCTGGTCACCAAATGGCGACCGCATTGCCTACATCGCCGAAGCTGACGACAAAACCCGCCAGGTGTTTGTGCGCTGGATGGATGATGAAGGAGCAGTCAGCCAGATAACCCATGTGCAACAGGCACCGCGCATGATCCGCTGGGCACCGGATGGCAACAGCATCGCCTACCGCGCACGGGTCCCGTCCAAAAGCGACTGGACAATCGAGATTGCCGCACCGCCCAAAGGTGCCAAATGGCAGAAAAATGCCACCGTGATCGACACCCTGCATTACCGTCAGGACCGTGTTGGTGCGATTTCAGGCCACGACCATCTGTTCATGGTTCCCGCTGAAGGCGGCACGGCCCGCCAGCTCACCGAGGGCAAATGGCACACCGTCTCGCGGTTCTCCGGCATGGTCGGCAACGCCGCGTTTGCCTTCACGCCGGACGGCGCATCAATCATCTTTGATGGCAATGGTCCCGCAGGCGACGTGGAAGAAACCAAATACAATTCGCAAATCCACAAACTGACGATCGCCACCGGGGAAATTACACAGCTCACCTCGGAACCCGGATACTGGTCCGCGCCGGCCGTTAGCCCGGATGGCTCGACCATCGTCTATTCCGGTAAATCCGATGTCATAACCACATATGGCACCGATGAAGTGCGGGCGATCAACATCGACGGCACAAACGAGCGCATGATCAATAATGACCTGCCGGCAGGTGCTGGTGGTTTCATGTTCAGCCGCCGCAGCGACCGGGTGTATTTCTCGGTGCGCACGGAAGGCGATGCGCAGGTCATGCGGTTGCGCATGAACGGCAGAATGGAGGCTATCACAGAAGGCATGCATCAGGTGTCTCTGGATAGCATGACAGCTGCGGGCAAGTTTGTGGGCCGCTACCGCGACCCGGACACAGACTTCAACCTTGTTGTCGGCGACGTTTCGGATGGTGACCTGACGCAGCTGACGGACCTCAACGCCGATATCATGGCTGGTGTTGACGTTGGTGCGCTGGAAGAAATTTGGTACGACAGCAGCGACGATACGCGTGTTCAGGGCTGGGTAATGACCCCGCCTGACTTTGACGCCAGCAAGAAGTACCCGCTGCTCCTCTATATCCACGGCGGACCGCACGGTATGTACGGCGTGAACTTCAACTTCATGTGGCAAGCGTTGGCCGCCAAGGGTTATGTGGTCGTCTATACAAATCCGCGCGGCTCTGTGGGCTATGGCTCCGATTTCGCCAATGCGATCGACAATCGCTATCCCGGCCGGCGTGATTTTGACGACCTGATGGCAGGCGTCGATACAGTTGTATCCCGAGGCTACATCAACGAAAACGAGATGTATGTGGCCGGGTGCTCTGGCGGCGGCGTTCTGACCACCTGGGTGGTCGGCAATACGGACCGTTTCGCAGGTGCAGCAGCCCTATGCCCCGTGATTAACTGGATCAGCTTTGCAGGCACAGCCGACATTGTCGCCTGGGGCAACAAGCGCTTCCGCACACCCTGGTGGGAAGACCCCAGCCTTTGGTTGAAGCACAGCCCGCTGATGCGCGCACCGTACATCAAAACGCCAACTCTCTTCATGACCGGCGACAAGGACTTGCGCACGCCGCTGGCTCAGGCTGAAGAGATGTACACGGCGCTGAAAGTGCTGGGCACGCCAACGAAGCTGATTTCCATTCACGGAGAATATCACGGAACAACAAGTATTCCGTCCAACATGCTTAGAACCATCGCCATTCTCGACAAATGGTTCAAGGAATGGAAAAAAGAATAGCTGGCTAATACGCAGACCTAGCTTTTGACCAAAAAGGCGGCTCAGGCCGCCTTTTCCATAGGCGCACTGTCCTGTGCGCTCCGTGCACCGTAAAAACCGGCAATCGCCATCACGCTGGTCACGGTCGCACCCCATGCCATATCGACAAGCACAACGATGAAGGGCCAGCCCTGCAGCGTGGCATGGTTGGTCAGGTCATAGGTTCCGTAAGCCACCAGACCCAGGAAGGCGCCGTTGATAAGCGCTTTTTTCCAGCTATCGGCTTTGGCTGCCGGAACGCTGGCAAAATACACGACCCCTGCGATATAGAGCGCGTAGAAAACCAAAGCTGACGCCCAGATGATTTGATCGCGCATGATGTAACCGAGGGTTTCCGCGTAAAAATCACTGGCGACGACGGCGAGCCAGACACCATCCATGACCGCAAAAGCAAGCAGGGCAAAGATATAAGCACGGGCAAAAGGTTTCATTAATCGTCTCCTTGTGATCTTTTAAACGGCAACATGCACCGCCCGGATCAATTTGTGACTTTAAATTCGCACAAACGCACGCTAAAGAAACGCCAGATTTTACCCGGATTCAAGCAGGCCTGCATACAATGACAGATCGCACGACAAAATTCGCCCTTGCCCTACATGGTGGCGCGGGAGCTCAAAGTGGCCGTTCGTACGCGCGCGCTGAGGCCCACCTCAAAACTCTCGCCGAGGAAGGCGAGCGGATGCTCGCGGCAGGGGCCAGTGCCGTTGACGTGGTTGAAAAAATGGTGTGCGAGATGGAGGCTTCAGGCCTATATGTCGCCGGGCGTGGCTCGGCAGCCAATAGCGCCGGGTATGTGGAACTGGATGCCGCGATCATGGACGGTACTGGCCGAAACGCCGGAGCGGTTGCCGCCATCAGGGACGTGAAGCACCCAATCAGCGCAGCGCGTGCCTTGATGGACAAAACTCCCTACGTGATGCTGGCGGGTGACGGAGCAACCAAGTTTGCCGCCAAGCACGGACTGGAAACAGTTGAAGACCCTGACGAGTATTACACGCTACCGGACGGCACCACAGCCGAAGACACGCAGACCGAGACGCTTGCGCACGGCACGGTCGGTGCGGTGGCTCTGGATACCTACGGCGGGCTTGCCGCTGCAACGTCCACCGGCGGCGTGTTTGGCAAACCTGAAGGCCGCCTCGGCGACACCCCGATTAACGGTATCGGAAACTGGGCTGATGGTGAAGTTGCTATCTCCTGCACGGGTGTCGGCGAGTATTTCATTCTATCGGGCGGTGCCAGCATGGTTGCAGGTGGCGTGAAACTGGCCGGCGACAGCCTGGAAAAGGCTGTGTGGCGGCTCCTGGATGACGTCAAAAGCCTGAACGGTGACGGTGGCGTGATTGCTGTTAACAAAGCCGGTGACATCGTCATGGCCTACAATTCAGATGGCATGAAACGCGCGAGCGTTTCATCTGAAACGCCCGTCACGGCCACAACATTTGCGCCCTGTCGCTAGGAAGCAGCTTCCAGAAGTGCAAATACCTTGTCGCGCTCGTCAAGAACCAGCAACAGGGCAAGGTCGCCCTCATGCAGTTCGTTGATGATGAGCTCCGTGCCCGCGGGTGGACTTTCTGCCTTGCGGATTGCGACTGGCTGAACACCGTTTTCAAGGCAGGCCTTTTCAATCAATTCACTGACTTCACCAAGCGCACGGCCTCTCAAATACTCTTCAAGCTCCACGGCAACAATCCGGTGAGGCGCAAACGCCAGCGCTGCCACCGTCAGGTCATGGATATCCTGATCCGACCGGTCTCCGGCATGGCCCAGCAAAAGGAACTTGCGCTTTGATGGCAGATGCGCCAACGCGTCAGAAACCGCCTCAACCGAATGTGGATTGTGGGCAAAATCAACAAACACCCGTGCGCCCTTAACGTCAAACTCGTTACAGCGACCAGGGTTGTCTTCCGGCTTGCTTTCGAATGTTGTCAGGCCCTTGATGATTGCCTCATCCGACAGCCCGAGCGCTTTCGCGAGACACAAGGCCCCCATGACGTTCCGGATATTGAATTTAGCCGCACCGCCCATTGTCACAGGCGCATCGGCTGCAGCAAGCATGGGTTGCGCATTCCGGCCGTCAAAATAGATGATCATGCCGTCTTCCAGCCAGCAGCACGCTCCCCCACCAGTCTTTGCCGCAACAATTTCCGGGTTGCCGGCATCAAGCGAAAACCAGCACACCTGCCGCTCAGCCTGGTGGCCGTTGCGCACCACAAGGGGATCATCTGCGTTCAAAACCAGAATGCCGTCTTTGGCGAGTGTGCGCGCAACCGCAAACTTTGCGTCCGCAAGTGCCTCCACCGTATTAACACCGTATTGGCCAAGATGATCAGCGGCAATGTTGGTCACCAGCGCTGCATGCGCCTGCCTCAACGGCAACCCGCGCCGCAATATACCGCCCCGGGCCACCTCCAGAAACGCCAGCTCCAGACGCTTGTCGCGCAAAAGCATGCGCGCGCCGCCGGGACCGGAATAATCACCATAATCCAGAATGTCATCACCAATTTTTACATAGTCGGTTGATGTTGTGCCGGATGCGATACCGCCTGCTTCGCCAATCGCTGCAGACAGGCGCACACTTGTTGACTTGCCATTGGTCCCGGTAATGAGGGCCACAGGCAAATTATGGAGGGTATCCCAGGGAATGTTCTCCTCAGGCGGCAGTTCGCGCACCGGCCATGTTGCAGAGCCAACGCCGTGGCCAAGCGACACATGATCATCGTCGCTCAGGAAATCGATCGCTCGTTCGTCGGCAGCCTTTTGCAGCGCCAGCAACTCTGGATTGGCTTCCTCTGCCATCACGGCTTTTACATCCGCAGCAAAGGTTGCCAGATTATCCGGCGCTGATCCCAACAACTTGTGTGCGGTATAATGCCAGGCAATCTGTGCCACAAAAATTGCCGAGTAAAGCTGATCGATAGGCGCCGTGATCGCCAGGTTAAGCCCGTCCTCAAACTGACGGGCGGTGATGTCTTCGGCCTTCCAGCCAACAGCTTCCAGCACGCGCCGCGCTTCGCACCGCCACGCTTCCTCGACATCATCCAGATCAAAACCGGACACCAGCACATCAGCGATCGCACCATAGTGCTTCCACAAAAGGCCGGGGCCCGTCAGCCTGCGGCAGTCATCAAGAACAAGCCGTGGATCATCAGGCACGGGAATGGATAGAGCAGTTTCCAGCTCCTCAACGGTCATCACCATGATGCGTCTCCCGCTCTAGTCGCCGTCTTCAATGTCGTCGCGTGCCAGCCGCACACCTCGACCATCACTGACCAATTTCTGTTCATCATCGATCAGGTCTTCGTAGGCTTCCGTTACCATCGGCTTCACTTCGCCGGAGCCCACCTGAGCTTCGGCATTTTCACCGCCGAAATAGATGATCTGTTTCCAGCACCTGACGATATTGTCGCCAAACACAACAACCAGATCGCCTTCCCGTGCCATCGCAAGGCCGGCATTCACGGCTTCCTGCTCATCCGGGATTACGTCGATTTTGGCATCATCAACCCCGTGCTCCACCAGCGCCTTGCGCATCATCTGTGGCACCTCGTCGACACCGCGATTGCGGCGGTTGTCATCGGCCTTACAAATATAGTGGTCATAATGCCCCGCGAGCATTGAAGCGCTCTCAACGATGTCCTCATCGCGCCGGTCGCCCGGGCAGGCAATAACCGCAATGCGTTTTCCAGCCACTTCCAGCTGGTCGGTCAGGTTGGCCATGGCCCGGAAAGCAGCGGCGTTGTGAGCGTAGTCAAGAATAACCCGGTACGGATGCTCGTCATAAACATTCATGCGGCCCGGCGCCTGGAAGAAGCTGGTATTGAAAGTGCGAAGGCCTTCGCGGATTTTGTCCAGGTCCGTGTCGAAACTATAGGCCATTGCCGCAGCAAACATGGCATTTTGCACATTATGGGTTGCCCGGCCTTCCAACGTCGCCGGTATGAGGTGCGACCAAAGGAGTGGAATATGGGTCCCATTGTCATAGATGGTGATCATGTCGCCGTTCATGCCTTTTTCCAGCACAACAGCGCGCCCACCGACCCGGATATGCTGTTTCACAAGGGGATGTTCGTGCGACATCGTGATATATACGATGTTTTCAGCATCGGTATAATCCGCCATCAACAGGCAGTTGCGGTCATCCGCATTGAGAACAACACTATCGGTTGCAGCTTCAACGACAATGCGTTTCACCGCGGCCAGTTCTTCCAGAGTGTCGACACCCCCCTGCCCCAAATGGTCGGACGATACGTTGAGGCAAGCCGATACATTTGTAGATTCGTAACCAAGGCCACTGCGCACAAGGCCGCCGCGCGCCGTTTCAAGCACCGCAAAATCGACCGTCGGGTCCCTGAGAACCATCTGAGCTGACTGCGGCCCCGTGGTATCACCCTTCACAGTTTGCTTGCCATCAACATAAATGCCGTCCGTGGTTGTCAGGCCAACAATGTTGCCACACCCCTTCATGATGTGCGCCAGCATGCGTGATGTGGTGGTTTTACCGTTGGTGCCGGTGATCGCCGCAATCGGAATCCGGCTGGGCGTATCAGCCGGGAACAACATCTCGATGACCTTGCCGGACACGTCCCTCGGTTGGCCCTCGCTTGGTGCCACATGCATGCGAAACCCGGGTGCGGCGTTCACTTCCACGATGGCGCCGCCAATATCCCGGTAAGACTGCGTAATATCGTCCGTGAGAAAATCCACCCCGCCAACGTCAAGGCCCACGGCCTGAACAGCCCTGACCGCCATTTCCCTGTTGTCGGGGTGTACAACGTCAGTCATATCAACCGCGGTACCGCCTGTAGACAGGTTTGCTGTGGAGCGCAGGAAAAAAGCTTCGCCCTGCGGCAACACGGTATCTTCCGTGAAGCCCGATTTTTCCATCAGTCGCTTGGCCTGATGATCAATTTCCAGTCGTGTCAGCACTTTTTCGTGGCCAACACCCCGGCGTGGGTCCTCGTTTACTTCATCAACAAGTTCGGCAATGGTCTTTTTCCCGTCACCGACCACATGACCGGGAACGCGCTTTGCGACCGCGACAAGCTCGTTGTTCACCACAAGCATGCGGTGATCCATGCCTGTGATAAAGCTTTCGACCAATACAGCCCGGCTGGTCCCTTGCTCGCGTGCTGTCGAGAAGGCGTTGGCGGCTTCCTCATCTTCGTTAATGTTGATCGTCACGCCTCGGCCGTGATTTGCACTCAAAGGCTTAACAACAACCGGGTAGCCAATGCGATGCGCCGCGCGAACAGTTTCCCGTTCGTTATAGACCATATATTGTTTCGGCACGGGCAGGCCGAGATCGTTCAGCAACCGATGCGTGTCTTCCTTGTCGCACGATATCTCAACCGCAATATGACGGGTTTCACCGGTGATCGTCGCCTGAATACGTTTTTGGTACTTGCCGTGGCCGAACTGAACAAGGCTGTGGCTGTTGAGGCGCAGGAACGGAATACCGCGCGCCACCGCTGCATCTACCAATGATCCGGTCGACGGTCCAAAGGCGTGGCGCTGGGCGCGCCGAATGAAGGCGGTCAGTTCTTCGTCCCAGTCAAAGTCGTCATCGATCTCATAATCGACCTGCTTCTGCACGTCGCCCGGCAGAAGATGCATCAAAAGCCGGATTGCCAGCTTGGCGGACGCAAGCCCGACATCACGGTGTTTGTAGGCAAATACCATGTTGTACTCGCCGGGATTGCTGGTGGATCGGGTGCGGCCAAACGTAACTTCATTCCCGGCAACACACTGCAGTTCAATCGCCACATGCTCCATAATGTGGCCCATCCATGTGCCTTCATCTTCACGTAAGCGACGGACAAATCCGCCGGGAGTTTTGTAGGAGCACCCATGTTCTGCAAGGCCTGGCAAGGCTTCCAGAAGCCCATCTATGAATTCTTTGCCGAGCTTGACGGATGGCCATTCTTCGAGAACACCCAAGTCCAGCACATGGCGAATGACACGGAATTTGGCGTAGAGGTTTGGCCCCACATACACATTGGTTTTAAGAATTTTCATTCATTGTCCCCCGACAATTAACCCTGTTAAAAAAACCTGCCTGCTACATTCGGCCAACCAATATCGATCAGTCTCCCACCGAAATATTACAGTGACCTTGCCCATCCTGCGCAGGCGGAAATGCCTCACGCGTATTCAAGTCATAGTGACAACCCTCATGAAGGATATCCAGCTTCAGCCCAAGAAGCCCCAGTGCCTCACCCTGCCGAGCCTGGCTGAGCGATGAATATTTTAATCCAGAACCGTCCACGACGGTGACACCGCCGCTTCCAACCACCTCAACCACATTGTATGGGTCGATAAAAGCCGCAGTGTCTTCATCCACACCGATTCCGAACAGAAACGGATTGTAGGCAACTGCCGACAGCAGCCGGCCGATGCGATTTCGTTCAGAGAAATGCTGATCAATAATCGCCGAATTTGTCAGCCCCAAACCGGGTGCGAGTGTCGCACCGCCTTCCCGGGCACCACTATCACCGGGGCCGCCAGCCATCATGTGCTGCGCCATGATCGAGGCGCCGGCAGAGGTGCCTGCGATATGAATTCCGGCGGCATTGCCGCGCCGGATAGCCTGTGCAACCGCAGTCCCGCCCAATATGGTCGTGAGCCGCAGCTGGTTTCCGCCGGTGATAAAGATACCCGTGGCTTCCTCGCATAGCTGCGCAAACTCGGGGTTATCGCAGTCTTCGCGGCTGGTGATCGGAATATAATTCACCTCACCCGCGCCGAGCCGCTTGAACAGCGTTTGATACAGTTTACCGGTATCATCCAGCCTTGATGCAGTTGGAATGACAACAATCCGCGCGTCTCTGCCGCCGCAGATCTCGGCAAATCTCTTCAAGATGGTCGGTTTGGTTTCTTTGTCCTCGGCCCCGCCGATGGGGACAAGATACCCGCGTTTCTGGCCCTCAGGAACGATGGCTGGGCACATTACTCTGGATCCCGTTACTTTTTTATTGTCGACGCCAATTTTTCTGGCGCGCCGTCCTTATCTGAGTCCAATAAACGAAGAATTAACGCTGTGCCACGCTAATATCGTTTTCAGGGCAATTTTTCGGCCCTTTTGTGCCGCGTGCGGCAGATGAACCACAATTTCCTCTGAAGTTTGACCGATAATTCGATTGCCAAAGCCCGCTATTGGTTCTATCCCAAGACCCGTGATGGTTCTTCCGGCCCTTTTTTGAGGATTCGGTCGGAGGCGAAGAGGGAATGCGGTGCGTGAACCGTCGATCACGACAATTCACTAATCCGCAGCTGTGCCCGCAACTGTAAGTGGGGAGCCACCCCGGATATGCCACTGGCTGCACATGCAAGTCGGGAAGGCAGGGGAAAGGCGCTGATCCACGAGCCAGGAGACCTGCCATCCGGTCGCCCATCTTGAGGCCGGGTTAGCCAGCAAGAGCGGACATCCGTACAGGCGACGTTTGAGTTGCCGTGTGCGGGGTGTTTTCCAGAAAAACAAACTCCATACGGTTGGTTGAATTGGTTCCATGGTCCAAGCGACCCCAAGGGAACCGGAATGGAGTTTGAAATTCATGAGAAATTTACGACCCTTGAAGGTCTTTTTGGCAGCAAGCACCCTGCTAACAACACCTGCTTTTGCACAAGCTGAAAACGACAGCGACATCGAAGAAGTCGTTGTTACCGCCGGGCGGCGGGCTCAGCCTGTCAATGAAATCGCCAAGTCGGTCAGCATTCTGACGGCGGATGACCTGCAGCTTGGCCAATACACGTACCTTCTGGACGCTGTGCAGACATTGCCCGGTGTATCCATTAACCAGAATGGTAGCTTTGGCGGTACCGCTTTTGTCAGCCTGCGCGGCGCGAGTACCGACCAGACCGTTGTGTTGATCGATGGCGTCCAGGTCAATGATGGTTCTGCGCCTGGTGGCGGTTTTGATTTTGCCCGGTTGGATCCTAACGGGATCGAACGTATTGAAGTCCTCAGAGGGCCTCAGGCCGTTCTTTATGGCTCTGACGCTATTGGTGGTGTGATCAACATTATCACGCGGTCCGGGCAACAAGGATTTGGCGGTGACGCTTTTGCCGAATACGGCGCATTTGACAGCTTCAGGGCCGGTGGGTCTGCGCAGGGAGGCAGTGAGGGTCTTGGTTTCAACCTGTCTGCAAGCTACACCGACCAAGGCGGCATTTCGGCGGCTGATGCTGCAGATGGCAACACGGAAACCGACGGGTACGAAAGTTTCAACATTCGAGGTAAGCTGAGGGCAACAGTTAGTGACAGTGTACGCCTGGAAGTCAGCAGCAACTATGTGGACGCGGAAAGCGAGTTCGATGGTTTTGTCTTTGCAAATGGCGTTTTTGCCCTCGGCGATACTGACGATGTGAGCGAGACTGAGGAGTTTTCGATTGCGGGGCGCGGTTTCATTGACCTGCTCGGGGGGCGGTTTAAAAACACCCTGTCCGTTGAATTTTCGACCATTGAACGCAATAATTTCTCAGGCGGCACCTTCTCCAACGGTGCTGAAGCTGATCGCACCAATTTTGACTATCTTGGTGAATTTGCCATAGATGACGACTGGACGCTGCTTGCCGGTGCTCAACATGAAGAGGTGGACGCCAAAACAGTGGATCCGGAAGCCATTTCGATTTCCAGCGTTTTCGGCAGCCTGGCATACAGTGCAAACAATCTCGCTTTTTCGGCAGGCCTGCGCCATGACGACCACGAAACTTTCGGCGGCACAACCAACGCGGAAGTGAATGCCGCCTACACCATGGAAGGCTCCGGCACGCGCTTGACTGCCGCGTGGAGCGAAGGCTTTAAAGCACCGACAATCTTCCAGTTAACCTTCAGTTGCTGCGGGTTTGACCCTAATCCAAACCTTGACCCCGAGCGGGCAAACGCATTTGAAATCGGCGTTAACCAGCCCTTTGCGGATGGTAAGGCAGAGATTGGCGTTACCTACTTTGAGCAACGCACCCGGGACCTAATCATCTTCACGTTCACAGGCGGATACCAGAATGTGGACCGCGCCGTTGCAAAGGGTATCGAGGTAACTCTGGATGCCGAACTGACAGACACAGTTCAAGTGCAGGCGAACTATACCCTGACAGACGCTGAAGACCGGACCACGGGCACACGCCTTATCAGGCGCCCGAAACATCAGGCGTTTGCGTCATTGGTATGGCGGCCGACGGACCGGCTCCGGACCAATCTTGTTTTCACCTACAACGGTGAAGAAGCCGACACGGCAGGAACGGTGGGTGACTGGGCGCGATTTGACCTGCGCGCAAGCTACCAGCTGGATGATACGTTTGAACTTTATGGCCGGATCGACAATCTGTTTGACGCAGAGTACCAGCAGGTGAATGGATACGGCACGCCGGGCATTTCCGCCTTTGGTGGCGTTCGGGCTCGCTTCTGATGCAGAATTGGCGCCGCATATCCTTTTTGCTGTGCGGCGCCATGCTTTCTGTCGCCAGCGGCTTGTCCGCACCAATCGCCGCTGACGCCGCCCCTCGACTGGCTTCCCTGGACTATTGCGCCGACCAGTTTGTTCTGGCGCTATCACCGGGTAGTGACATTGCCGCCGTTTCGATAGATGCCACGAGCGTTTATTCCTTTTTTGGCGAAAAAGCAGCCGGATTACCAAAATTGCGGGGCAATGCAGAGGAAATCCTGACACTCGCTCCCACCCTGCTGGTGCGCCAGTGGAAAGGCAGCGCTGCCGTTGACGCCCTGCTGGCGCAAGCAGGCATTGCAACCTTCATCCTGCCCTTCACACTAACGCCGGAAGATGAATTGAGCAGTTTGGTGGCGTTTGGCGCGCATATAGGGCGCGAAGCCGAGGCAAGGAGTTTTGTCGACAAGCGCACCAGGATGCGTTCCCGGCTTGAAGAAGCACCGCAGTTGCCCCTGAAGGCACTTTATGTAACGCCGAGCGGCTTCACTGCCGGACAGGGAACAGGGGTCGACAATATCATCCAGTGGGCGGGCCTGGACACCATGGCCAAAACCTACGGACTATCCGGGTGGGGTGCGCTGCCCATGGAAGCAATCGTCCGCAATCAGCCTGATGTTATCGTCACCAGTTTTTTCGACTTACCCCGCGCGCCCTCCAACTGGTCGCTCTCCGGTCATCCGCGCATTGAAGAATTCCTCCGGGACTTACCTGTCATCGATTTACCTGCCCGCTACATGGCCTGTAGCAACCTGTTCGCAATTGATGCAGCCAACTACATCCGCCGTGAAGCCGAGAAACTGGGGTTGGCACGGGACCGGCAGGCCGCTGAACGAACAACGACAAAAAGATAACAATTCCCCTGAACCTCCACTTGCGCCAGTATGACGTGTGTGGGGCTGAGAAAAGGGGGACGTATGACGGGCGTCGAGCACCAGAAAGTCATTGGCAAAAAAGACATCATTCTTTTCTGCATTTCTGCCATCCTGCTGATCGACACGGTTGCCGCCGGTGCCGCCATCGGTGCGTCGAGCATATTCTGGTGGGTATTCCTCGGTATTGTCTTTTTTATACCCTTCTCCCTGATTTCAGCGGAACTTGGCTGTGCCTATCCTGATCAGGGTGGTATTTACGCCTGGGTTCAACGCGCCTACGGGCCGCGCTGGGCGTCACGCGTTACATGGTCCTACTGGGTTAATGTAGCGGTCTGGTTCCCGTCGCTTTCCGTGCTGTTCGCCGGCATCTTCAAACAATTGTTCTGGCCGGACATGTCGCTTGCAGCTCAAATAACACTCGGCGTTGCGCTTTCATGGCTCACTGTGCTCGTCAATATCGTTACCCTTGAGATCGGCAAATGGATTCCAAACGTCGGAGCCATCATCAAGATGATCGTATTCACTGCAATTATCGTTGGTGCCGGGCAATTTTATGCGGAAAACGGCGCCGTGAATGACCTATCGTTTGAAGCCATCAAACCCAGCTTCAGCGACGGTCTGCAGTATCTGCCCGTGATTATATACGGCATGCTCGGGTTTGAGTTGATCTGTGCTGGCGCTGACGAAATCAAAAACCCGAAAAAGAACGTGCCTGTTGGTGTCCTGGTCTCAGGCCTGATCATCATTATCTTCTACATCCTTGCGACCATCGCGGTTCTGACTGCCATTCCTGTGCAGGACATCAACCTCGTTGAAGGACTTGTTGACACCCTCACGCTATTCTTTGGGGACAGCGGCGCAGGAGGCCTGTTCGTGACCGTACTTGCCGTCGGTGCACTCTACACATTTTTTTCAAACGGTGCGACCTGGGCGCTGGGGGCAAACCGAGCAGCAGCAGAAGCCGCTATCGAGGGCGAACTGCCTGCCTTCTTCGCCATAGAAAGCAAAAGCCGGGGCACCCCCGTGGGCGCAGCAGTTGCGCTTGGCGTCACCAGCACCGTCATTCTGATCCTTTACGGCACACTTGCAGGCAGCAATGAAGAGCTCTTCTGGTCGCTGTTTGCCTTCAGCGGCGTCATCTTCCTCATTCCCTATGTCGGTATGATGTTCGCCTATGTGAAACTGCGCCGCGCCGAGCCTGATCGCGAACGTCCCTTTAAAATCGGCGGACCGTCCTTCCTGCCCATGCTTCTGGCCGGCATTTGCGGCATCATTCTGCTGCTGACCATTGCCCTGTTTGTTTATGTGCCGGGTGACGGCATTCAGTGGGAAGTGTTTTGGGGTGCCCTGACCTTGCTCGTCATCGGTGAAGTCATCGTGCATGTGAATGCACGAAAATCAGCTGAACCAGCAAAGAAATCCGTTTCCTAAAGATTTTCTGCCAACAAAGAGGCGTTACCGCCAGCAGCTGTCGTATCGATGCAGATGTGCCGCTCCAACACGCACCAGCGCGCCATTTCCCGCGTTGCCAGCAACGGAATGAGCGGCCCTTCGCGGGCTGAAAGAGCCCGACGCGCGCAGCTTGCATCCACGTCACTGCTCCACAGTGCAACAGCCGCAAACCCGTCGATATGTTCTAACTGCGCCCGGGCAAGATACCCGCTTATGGCATCATCACCGGTCGCGCCAGGTGCAACCTGCAGCGCGGTACATCCCCTGCTTTCGGCTAGCGCCGCCTGCTCGGCGGCGGCCTCTGCTGTTGGACCCAGACACAAAACCAACCCGCGAGGATGGGTCGAAAGTTCGTTTCTTTCGCCGGTCGGTCCCGGCAAGGACTTGGTATGCAACGCAGAGCCAGAGACGCCATTCATGGCCGACAGTTTTCGCTGCACTTCCCGTATCGTGATGTTTTCTCCCTCAACCACCTCACCTGAAGCCGGATCCTCCTTGCAAAAACGGGCCAGATAGTGCGGCCCTCCTGCCTTGGGGCCAGTCCCTGAAAGGCCTTCGCCGCCAAAGGGTTGCGAACCGACAATCGCACCAATCTGGTTGCGGTTCACATACATGTTGCCAACCCGGATGCGGCCTCGTATGTGATCAACACGTTCGTTGATCCGGGTATGCAGGCCGAAGGTCAATCCATAACCACAATTGTTTACCGCATCGACAATGTCGTCGATGTCATCTGCGGCAAACGTCGCCACATGCAACACCGGACCAAAAACTTCTCTTTCAAGAGCTTCTATCCCGGAAACCGAAAGCACCGCAGGCGCCACAAAGTGCCCACCATCCCTCGCCTCAAGCTGCTTCAGAAGCCGTCCTTCTCCGGCTGCCTCATTGATATACTGGCTGATGGCATCTTTTGCCTGCCGGTCGATCACCGGTCCAACATCCGTGGATTGCTGCCATGGATCGCCAATCTGGAGTTCATCCATCGCGCCAAACAGCATCTCAAGCATACCGTCAGCTACATCCTCCTGCACATACAGCATACGCAGTGCAGAACAGCGCTGACCCGCGGACTGGAAGGCTGACGCAACAATATCCCGCACCGCCTGCTCGGCGAGAGCGGTCGAATCGACAATCATGGCGTTAATACCCCCGGTTTCCGCAATAAGCGGAGCGTGCGGCGACAGATGCTCAGCCATGGTCCGGTTGATCCGCTGCGCGGTGGCAGTTGATCCGGTAAAGCATACACCGGCGATGCGCGGATCACTTGTCAGCGCATGGCCAACAACGGCTCCTTCTCCCGGTACCAGCTGTAATGTCTCGCCGGGAACGCCCGCCTGATGTAACAAGCGGACAGCAAGCGCTGCAATGAGAGGCGTTGTTTCGGCAGGTTTTGCCAGAACACCGTTGCCGGTTACCAGCGCGGCGGCGATCTGCCCCGTGAAAATAGCAAGCGGGAAATTCCAGGGAGAAATGCAGGTAAACAACCCGGCAGCCTGTCTGTCGTCCAGCTTCAAGGCTTCCACCGCATAATAGCGCAGGAAGTCTACTGCTTCCCGCAACTCCGCAATTGCATCAAGCGGTGTTTTACCGGCCTCCCGGGAAAGCAACGCAAATATCTCACCGCTGTATGCCTCATAAAGATCAGCCGCCTTCAGCAAGACTTTGGACCGCTGCTCCACGGGTGCGGACCACGGGGCTGCCCGCTCGATGGCAGCTGCTGCGCCCCGAGCATCCAGTTCAGCAACGCTGCCCACAACATCCGCAAGGTTTGCCGGGCTGATGATTTCTCGTGTGGTCACGCCCGATGCTGTATCATGGCAAACTGCATCCGGCGGTGTGGCTTGCCAGTTTGTTGACAGAAAGGGCGCGCGTGCCGCTTCATAGGCATCAAGCTCCAGATTGTTGCGCAGGTCCCAGCCCCGAGCGTTCCGCCGCGTCGGTCCATACAGATCGACCGGGCTATTCAGCCCGGCTTCATTGAGCCGGGCATCGATGTTGTCAAATGGGTCGGCTGCCACCGTTTCTGCTGGTACGCTTTCGTCAATAATCTGGTTGACGAACGAGGAGTTTGCCCCGTTTTCAAGCAAACGGCGCACCAAATAAGCCAGCAAATCCTGATGAGCACCCACCGGCGCATAGATCCGGCACCTGCAATTCTCCTGGCTCATCACTGTGTTGAGCAGGCTTTCTCCCATGCCATGCAACCGCTGGAACTCAAACGGCTTTTCATCCCCCGCAAGCTCGAGAATAGCCGCCACCGTGTGCGCATTGTGCGTCGCAAACTGAGGATAAATACGGTCCGTCATGCCAAGCAGCTTGTTCGCGCAGCAGATGTAGGAAACATCCGTCGCAACCTTGCGGGTGAAAACAGGATAGTCTTCTACGCCATCAACCTGCGCGCGCTTGACTTCCGTGTCCCAGTAAGCCCCTTTTACCAGACGCACCATGATGCTGCGGTCCAGGTCGCTTGCAAGCGCATGGAGCCAGTCAACAACAGCCCCGGCACGCTTGCCGTACGCCTGTACAACAACACCAAACCCGTCCCATCCGGAAAAAGCGGGGTCTCTCAAGATCGCCTCAATGATATCGAGCGACAAATCGAGGCGGTCAGCTTCTTCCGCATCGATGTTCAGCCCCATGTTGGCCTGACGCGCCGCAAGAGCCAGCTCGCGCACACGCGGCACAAGCTCCGCCATGATCCGGTCTCGTTTCGCCAACTCATACCGCGGATGAAGGGCAGACAGCTTGATCGATATGCCAGGGTTATCCCGGCTATCGGCAGCAACACTATTCTGCGCCAGATATTCGATCGCATAGGTGTAGGCATTATAATAGGTCTGCGCATCAGCCGCTGTCATCGCAGCCTCACCAAGCATGTCGTAGGAAAAATTAAACCCGCGTTTCTCTTCCGTATGGCCCTGCCTGACAGCTTCTTCAATTGTCTGCCCCAGCACAAACTGCTTGCCGAGCATCTTCATGGCACGACCGATCGCCACGCGAATGACCGGTTCACCAAGCCGCTTCACCGCCCCCTGCAAGACCGACAGTACGCCCGACGGCGGCGCCGGGTCCAGCACCTTACCGACCAGCAACAGCGCCAGCGTGGATGTATTGACGAGGGTCGAAGACGAATCCCCAACATGCTCCGCCCAGTTGGAGGGCACAATCTTGTCTTCGATAAGGGCGTCGATGGTATCCTGATCCGGCACCCGCAAAAGCGCTTCAGCAAGACACATCAGCGCAACACCTTCGTCCGTAGACAGGCCATACTCTGCAAGGAAGACTTCCATCAGGCTGAGGTCCTGCTCTTGCCGCAAATCCTTTACAAAACCAATTGCCCGGCTCTTGATCTGATCCCGGACGGGCTTCGCAGGCGCGCATTCACCAATAAGGTCGCTGATAACCTGCTTTTCCGGCGCACGATGCAAACCTCGAATTTTTTCCCGTAACCCCTGAAGACTGGACATGCGTTGCACCTCATAACCATAAAATGACCACAGCCAAGATAAGGGAATACAGTCAGTCTTTTTTCCGGTATATTGATTACATGAGGTAATATAACCTTTATTATTACGTATAATCAGGTCATATATTTATGAATAAGTCCAATGACGGGAAACTTGACCGCATCGACCGAAATATCATTCGTTGGCTGAGCTTTGACGGACGCATGCCGGTGACAGATCTGGCTGCAAAAGTAGGCTTGTCCAAAAGTCCCTGCCAGGTACGCCTCAAACGCCTGCAGCAGGAAGGATATATTCTTGGATTCCGTGCGGTCCTCAATAACGCCAAGCTCGGACGCCAACATGTTGCCTTTACAGAGGTTAAACTCGATAACACCAGGGAAGCAGCGCTCACCGCCTTCAACAAGGCTGTATTGGCCATTCCGGAAATTGAGCAATGCCACCTGATCGCAGGCTCGTTCGACTATCTTCTGAAGGTGCGCACTAAAAATATCGCAAGCTACCGGCAGGTGCTGGGGGAGCAGATTTCCACATTGCCCCACGTCGCCCACACATCGACCTTCGTTGCCATGGAGTCAGTGAAGGAGACCGGCTACGAGGATTGATCCGGGCACGCCAAAGCCCTAGGCTGGGTTCGGGCTCAAACGGGGGACTTCATGAAAAATCTTATTCTGCTCGCGGCATTTGCTTTTTGCTCTTCCACCACAGCAATAACATCGGAAACCAGCACCTATCCTGCCGTGCTGTCAATGCAGGAGCGTGCGGCTCACCAGGATGCGTGGCTAAAAAAGCGGCTTGATACAATTGTGCCTTCCGTCATGCGGGATCGCGGCATCGACATGTGGGTATTGATCGCTCGGGAATATAATGAAGACCCTGTTGTTAAAACCATGCTGCCTGCGACATGGCTTTCCGCCCGGCGACGCACTGTTTTGATGTTTTATGATAACGGCGAAACGGTCGAAAGGCTGGCGGTCAGTCGCTATGCGGTGGCTGACATTTTCCCCGCCGCCTGGAACCCTGAAGAACAGCCCGACCAATGGGCACGCGTTTCGGAACTTATTACCGAGCGCAACCCCGGTAAAATTGCCCTCAATGTATCAGGCACTTTCGCTCTCGCCGACGGCATGAGCGCAAGCCAGCACCAGGGCTTGTTAAATGCGCTGCCTGATGAACTGAAAGGCCGCGTGGTATACGATCCAGCCATGGCCATAGGCTGGCTGGAACGCCGCATCCCCGAAGAGATGACCATGTATCCTCATATTGTGGGGCTAGCCCATGCCATCATTCATCAAGGCTTTTCAGACGCAGTGATTAAGCCGGGGGAAACCACAACAGCTGATGTGATGTGGTGGTTTCGTGACAAAATCCGCGACAGGGGCGTAACAGCCTGGTTTCACCCCACTGTCTCCATCCAGCGCCAGACTCTGGATGACAAAGGCCAGAAAATGACGGAACTGTTTGACCCCGATAAAGACAGTGTGATCCGGCGCGGGGACCTTATCCATGTTGACTTTGGCATCACCTATATGGGCCTTAACACGGACACGCAGCATCACGGATATGTCCTGAGGGCGGGCGAAACAGATGCGCCAGATGGCATCAGGGCTGCCCTCGCCATCGGCAACCGGCTGCAGGATATTCTCACAGAAAATTATAAAGAGGGCGCCAGCGGTGATGCTGTGCTGGCAGCAAGCCGGACGCAGGCAATTGCGGAGGGCATTGAGCCCAGCATCTACACCCACCCGATCGGTTATCACGGTCACGGTGCAGGCGCGACCATTGGCCTGTGGGACAGCCAAGACGGCGTACCGGGGCGCGGCGAGTATCCGGTTGTCCCGGACACGGCATGGTCGATTGAGTTATCGGCCATGGTGCCCATTCCTGAGTGGGGCGGTCAGAAGGTGCGTATCATGCTGGAGGAAGACGCGTTCTTTGATGGGTCTTCAGTCACATACATTGATGGCCGCCAAACAAATCTGCACATCATAGGACGCAACTAAAAGCCGGCTTTGGCTTCAAGCGCAGCCTGCTCCTCTTCGCTCAGCTTTATCGGCTTGACGATTGGTCGCATGGTTTCTTTGTCAAAGAAGGGTTTGTAGGATTTTCCGCCCCGAATGCGCCACCACATCAGCTTGGCAAACAGGCGCAGCATCATGAAAAAATTCCTCACACGCGCCCCCACAGAGTTGGGCGTTGGCGGATTGACATGACCGCGCAACGGCCCAAACAGGCGCACAACATCGTCAGATGTGCCCTTGTGGCCCAGGCATATGGGCAGCACACCGAGAAAGGGCATGCCGCCTTCGCGAAAACTGTTGCCGAGCGGCGTGTTGCAGCAGCTCGCAAACCACCTGAGCGGCCCCTTGGGCGTGACACTCATGCAGGCGACATGCTCCAGGCCCTCGGTTAACTCAAACGTGGAAGGATTGATCTGCACAATGTTGGACCCGCCCTCCGCGTCAAGCATATCATCGGTACGACCGAGATAATGCGCGTAAGACTGGCATCCCTTGCAACTGCATACGACGTGATTGGAACTTGAGGGTGACAGGTTGTGTGCAACGCCCTTAACTTTGCCGCACGAACATGAGATTGGTGCACTTTGAGCCATCGTTGCCTCCTATTTTCCGGGCCGGTACTGCCGTGTGGCGTTTGCGAGAACCGCTTCACGGCTTGTTAGCGCCCGACGCCAGCGCTTTTCCACGAACAAGGGAACCTGATCAGCATAATGTGGCGACTTTTCGTCCAGCGTTGCGCTGCCAAACTGATGAACCACCTCCGCGCGCTGCCTGCCATCCGCCGCCCATTCAACAAAGCCGATCCAGGTATCGCCGTGCGTTGCCGGCGCTGTTCCCCCGCCGTTTTCCCCTGCCGCATAGATAGCCCGCAGTGTGTCGGGCCCACCGTCCACCGGCAGGTCGACTTCGCCGCGGACCATGCGGCTCACATCCCCCCACAGAGGATCAATGCGGCCATGATGAGTTTCCAGATAGGTCACCGCCGTCTCAAGCGCAGCGGCTAGCGAGGCGTCAGACTCGTCTTCCGCATTCTCCCGGTCATGGAACCTCAGCGCCATAATAGGCAAGGCCGCAAAGCGATTGTCCGCGTCCGTCGAAAGATTCCAGCGCCGGAGTTGCCCGGCAGCAGCCGCGACCTCAGGGTTGCCGGAATAATCGGCTGCGGCCATTTTCTCCACCAGCCGTGCTATCCTGCTTTGGCTGGAATAATCGTCATCAAACTTGATCGCCAGCAAACGCTCGCGGCTGACGGGTGTTGTACCATCCGTTAGCTCCACCAGCCGCAGCGAACGGTTCGTCTGATTGGTGGCAAGCCCCATGTGACGGGGAAAGGCTGACGGCGTCAGGTTATCGGGCCCGTCTGTCGCTGTGTAGGGCGTGTTGTTGGCATTGAACACCATGCCGGATGCGGGGTTGATGAGCTTTGGTACATTTTCAAACGGCAGATAGCCCTGCCAGATCAGCTCTGACCGGTCGCCGGGCAGGTCCCTGGTCCATTCCCAGCCATCTAGGCGGTTCGGGTACTGGCCATTGTGAATGAAGGCAACGTTGCCACTTTTGTCGGCATACACATAGTTGATGCTCGGCAACGCGTTCATCGCCATCGCGCTCATAAACTGGTCAAAGGTTTCGGACTTGTTCAGCCGGTAATATTGTTCCAGTTGCCGGATTTCTCCCATGCCGGCATAGCGCAGGGCATAGGTTTTATCTTCGTTTTCAATCACCGGCCCGTGTCGCGAACGCAAAAGTTTTCTTTTGGCGGGGTAAACAAACGGCCCGAACATCTTGACCGGCAGTTCAATTTCTTCCACCTCAAAGTCAACCCACTCGCCATCAAGGCGGTATTGCATCGGATTATCGGGGTTGCGCGTCAGCACATAGACGTCCGACAGGTCCATGTGATTGACCGTATTCGCCCATCCGAGGTGGTCGTTAAAACCATGCAAAATCAAAGGGGTGCCGGGGAAGAGCCCACCGGTGATATTGAGCCCTTCACCTGAACTCAGGTGCGCCTCGTACCAGGCAACCGGTCCGGTCATCGGCTGATGGGAATTTATCAGCAGCCGGGTGGTGTTGTCGGTGGAGCGGCGCGCTGCCACGGCAATGGCGTTGGAGCCCAGCTCCATGCTGGTTTTGGGACCAAGCGAAAACGCCTGCTGACCCTCAGTTGGCGCAAGGGCAAGCTCTTGGTTTCTGCCGGGGGCGAAAAGTTCCTGCAGGGTTTTATCAAGCCCGTAAAAAAACGGCGTTTTGAACATGAAACCGGCGATCACATCCTGCCCTTTGAAGGGGGCGAGCCCAGCCCAGGTATCGTCCGGATGCTCGGCGGCATAGAGGTTGAGCCCGGCGGCGTAGGCCTCGGCAATGGCTTTGGTTTCCGGCGGCACCTCGCTCTCGTAGCGCTGGTTCAGCGTGTCCCAAACATCAAAGAATTCAACGATATAGTCGGCGGGGGCGGCGTCCGCACCGCGGTAGCGCGCCAACACACCGCGCGTGGCCGCCAATACCTCCTGAATGGTCCCATAGTCATCCTCAGCGTGGGCGTAAGCGAGGCCGAAACTGACGTCTGCGTCCCGCGCACCAAAGATATGCGGCACACCCCACGTGTCGCGGATGATCTCGGCATCATAGTCCGCTGCCGCCGCCGACAAAGCGGCCGCAGGCGGATTTTCCGGCAACGGATCATAGAAAAAGAAGACCAAAAAGAGCAATGAAGCGGCAAAAAAGTACAAAAACCCGCGCAAAAAGCGCCGCATGAGGGAGCGTTCCTCGCCGCTTGCTTCTGATGCCCCAGCCATAAACGCCCTCCGGAAGTTGTCTTTTCTGTTAAAGTTGTCTTTTCAGGGTTTTACCCACGGGTCCGCCGCCTGTCACTCGCCAGCGCCACCTCTCGGCACCGCCGCCCAGGACTTGAGAAGCTCGTCATAATCCACGGTCATGCCCTGCGGTTTTTCGTTGTCGAGTTTCGCCTTGGGCGCGCCCGGTTGGGCAAGCCAATAGTCGGCGTCGCGCGGCTCATTCAGCTTCGGCCCACATGCACCCTGCACACCGGCGCGCTCCAGCCGCCGCAAAATCCGGTCCTGCTGACCCGCCAGGCTGTCCATCGCTTCCTGCGGGGTCTTGTCCCCCGAAATGGCGTCGCCGATGTCCTGCCACCACAACTGCGCAAGCCGCGGATAGTCGGGGATGTTGGTGCCCGTCGGCGTCCACAACACCCGTGCCTGGGACCGGTAAAACTCAACCAGCCCACCCAGGGACGGCGCGCGTGTCGTCATGCTATCGTGCCAGATGTCGCTCTCGCGGATGAAGGTCAGCCCCACATGGCTTTTGCGCAAGGACACGGTTTTCGACACGACAAATTGCGCGTAAAGCCACGCGGCCTTGGCCCGCTCAATGGGCGTGGACTTCATCAGCGTCCAGGCGCCGGTGTCCTGATAGCCAAGCTTCATGCCCTCGTCATAATAAGCCCCGCGCGGGGATGGCGCCATGCGCCACTTGGGCCGCTCGCCGTCCATCACGGCTATGCCGGGCTTGACCATGTCGGCGGTGAAGGCCGTGTACCAGAAAATCTGCTGCGCCACCGCGCCCTGCGCCGGCACCGGCCCGGCTTCCGAGAAGGTCATGCCCGCCGCGGTGGGCGGTGCGTAGTTTTTGAGCCAGTCGATATATTTGGTGACGGAATACACAGCCGCCGGGCCGTTGGTGGCCCCGCCGCGCGTAACGGAAGAGCCCACCGGGCGGCAGCCATCCACGCGCACGCCCCACTCATCCACCGGCTTGCCGTTAGGCAGGCCCACATCGCCCGCCCCCGCCATCGATAGCCACGCATCGGTAAAGCGCCAGCCCAAGGACGGGTCCTTCTTGCCATAATCCATATGGCCATAAACCGTCTCGCCGTCGATCTCCCCCACGTCATTGGTGAAAAAGGCCGCGATGTCTTCGTAAGCAGACCAGTTTATCGGCACGCCGAGCTCATAGCCGTATTTCTCCCTGAACTGCGCCTTCAGCTCAGGGTCGGTGAACCAGTCATAGCGAAACCAGTAGAGGTTGGCGAACTGCTGGTCCGGGAGCTGATAGAGCTTGCCGTCCGGCCCGGTGGTGAAGGACTTGCCGATAAAGTCATCGATATCGAGCCCGGGGTTGGTCACGTCCGCGCCCTCGCCCGTCATCCAGTCAGAAAGGTTGCGCACCTGCTGGTAGCGGTAGTGCGTGCCGATAAGGTCACTGTCATTGATGTAGGCATCATAAATGTTGCGGCCGGACTGCATCTGCGTCTGCAGTTTTTCCACCACATCGCCTTCGCCGATCAGGTCATGGTTTACCCGGATGCCAGTGATCTCATAAAAAGCTTCTGTGAGCACGCGCGCTTCATACTCATGGGTCGTCAGGGTCTCCGACACCACATTGATCGTCATACCCTTAAAGGGTTCTGCGGCTTTCGCGAACCACGCCAGCTCCGCCAGCTGCTCCTCGCGACTGAGCGTGGACTGGCTGAACTCGGCATCAATCCATTTGGTGGCGGCGTCTTCGTCAGCGCCAGTGGGGGCACCTGCAATCAGCGCCGCGGCAATGGTGACGGAAACGGCATATCTGCCGGAAACTTTAAACAACACTTCTCTCCCCTTTTGGCCTATGGGGCCTTTTGCCGTATTTGGCCTTTGGCCTATTGGGCCTTGAAAGCGTGACGTAGGGTGAAATTCAACCAGACCCAGCACAAGGGTGCAAGCGATAGTATCAGCCTGAATTCACCAAAGCCGCATCAGCCACCTGTCGGACCCTTTCGACATCAGCCGATATCCGCGACAACAAGCCGGTACCCGATATCAAGCGCATCGAGCGCCGTCAGGTCGCCGTAGCGCGCAGCCCACGCGCCAGAGTTCAGGTCGGCTTTGAGCTGCTCAAGCGCTTTGGGCGCCTTATCGAGCTTCGCGAAGGTGGAGATCGCCGCGCGGACTTGCCGGTCCAAGTACGCCTCCGGCCGCCGCCAATAGGCGCCGAGGAAACCATCGCTGCAGTCATGCGGTATCGGCACGGGGCTGACTTGCATTTCACCAAGGATGCGCTCAAACGCGCTGATCGGCGGCATGATCGGCTGATCAAGTTCGATGATCTCGGGCAGATAGTCCGCGAGCCAAAAGTATGGCCCGACCGGATCGAAGGTGAGCACCACAAGCCGCTGCCGCGCGACCCGCCGCATTTCCCTCAGGCCCGCCTCGAAATCGGTCCAGTGATGCACGGTCAGGACCGCCATGGCGGCATCAAACGTATCGTCGGCGAACGGCAGCTTTTCCGCCACGCCCTGCACCACCTCCGCTGCGCCCTCAGGGCGCTGCTGGATCATTTCTGTTGAGGGCTCCAGCGCTGTCACGGTGCGGTCGGTGGGTTCATAGGAGCCGGTGCCCGCGCCCACGTTCAGCACGGTTTGTGCGTCGCCGAGCGCTGCGTGGATAGCGGCGGCGATGCGCGGGTCGGGCGTGCGCTTGCCCGCATAACCCTGGCCGATGGTGTCATAAATGGGTTTCATAACCTCGTGTCGCCTCCCCTAGAACTGCTCGGCACTTGGGGACAACCGACTATTTCAATTTAACAACTCTAAGATTTCCTCGTACTTTTCCAACAACTTCTTCAGTTTTTTAAGCCCAGCCGCATCGACATCAGCTGTAATCTGTAAACGATTACCGACTTGATAAACCGTAAATGGAGGTGCATTGCTACCTTCTGTAGGGGTTTGAGGACTGACCACGGGCAATTCTACCACAGTTACTTCAGACATTTCGATACCTGTTGGGTTACCAAAGACACGAACATAATCGTGGTTTGGCGAAACCCATTCCACTTTCTTTGGAGAAACAAACTGGTCAGCCCCGCCCGATGTCCACTGGATATAATCACCAATTTTTGCCTTGGGGGTAGATTGACCTCCTGTAACTTCTTCACCAGCACGATCGAGACCTGTATCCCCACCCTTATCCTCATTTCCATCGTCTAAGGCGCGCGCATCAGAGATACCAGCATAAACCAAAGTAGATCGATAGGTACTTATGACATCTTCCGCGGCTGAGGGGCTGTAAGGGGCCTCCCCAGCCTCCTCACGCTCTATTGTTAGATGAGCTTTCATAACAGAATTGGAAAGGCCGGTGGCAGCACCATATCGGCTATAAAGCTCTTGATGGATCATTGGGTTAAGAGCCGCCACCTCTAGCGCTTTTTTTCGTTTTTCCGAACTATTATCCGTATCATGAACTAGCCGCTTTGCAACATCTGTAAGTTTAAATTTTCGAGATTTCCCAGAGCCACTGTCAGTCAACAAACCATACTGTATTAGCGCCGCAACCTGCCGCCAAACTTTGCCACCCAGCGACTCCATTTTGAATGCTGCCGCGACAACATCAATTCCAACTTCGTGATGATGGGCCTCGCCCTGAAGTAAAATACAGAGCTGAACCGCTTTATCTAAGTCAAATGCAGGATACGGTGGACTGCGAAACCGCTTAACCTTTGATTTTTCAGTATTATTTTCTTGGCTATTCATGAATCAGCCCTCCTTAACTCATGCCTTATACCTCAAATTAACCTTATTCGCAAGTTATAGCCGTTTTCTTTGAATATTTCGTTGACCTAAGGGGCTACAGAAAGGTATAAGGGTTGTAACAAACTAAAGGAGGGTCAGAAATGACTAGAAGAGTGGAAAGCCCTACCGTTTTGCTGATCGGCGGTTTGGGCTCTGATAAATAGAAAGGGCCACTTCCCGCGTGCAAAGCTAAGAAAGCGACCCTTAATCGGCAATCAATTCACTAAAACGAGAGATTGCGGCGAAGTTAATTACTTCGCCGCTTTCATATAGCATTACAAAAGAATCGCGTCCAACGTAATTTGCTCAGACAATTGCTTGCAGACGTTTGCAAGACCGCTCACAATGCATTTCTATGAAAACTCAGCTGGCTTGGCGATGCCGATCAATAAGCGTTTAATCTTATGATCTTCTCGATTAAGTACGCTATAATCTCCGCTTGATGGCACGCGCGACGGCAATTGGGGCACAAAGCTACTGCATTGTCGATGGTATCCGGCCCGCCCTCCACCAAGAATTTTACATGATGAACTTCTAGAAAAGGCTCACCGTCTTTCTTTTTAAAAGCGGCGGCTTGATCGCAAGCCTCACACATGCCGTTGCTAATCGCCAAAACATAGGCGATGACGAAGGGCGAGCGTTCAAATTGGCTGGATGGGATATGAACCTGCAGGCATTTTCGGCTTTTTGGGCGCTCTATTAATCCTGATAGGAGGAAATCATTGGCCCCACAAAGGCTATTGAACCATCCTCGCTCGCCAGTGCAATCTCAACCCCCGCCCTAAGGCATCTGTCTATCATTCGATCTGCCACTTTTCGGGTTTCATCGTGTTCAGGCACAATAGCCATAAGTCGATCTGGCTGTCGTGGTGAGCCAATGGCCTGCCCCACCGCTTCAGCGAGCCCCTTCCTAAGTTTGGATACTTGTCCCGCGTGCGTGCTGTTAATGCATCCGCCTTTGGTTTCCACCTCAATCGACTTGCCGTCAACTTCGGCAGTTACGTCACCCAGCCCGGATTTTGGTATAACCTCAATCGATAAATCGTTTAGACGGTACAGACCGCCTTGGCTCGTTTTGCCCCTATTCTCGGTTTTGACGAACCCTTTAGTTTCCAACCAAGCGCGGACATCGAACTGCTTTAAGTGCATCCCATCAGGGCGAATACTGACATGATGAGCACCTTGGGCGAAAAGCCACTGGGCCACCGTCAGCATGACAGCCGGTTCTGTCAGATGATACTCTACCCCGTTCTCGCACCCCTTAATCCGTTTCGCATCTGTTGGATGTTTTTTAGTGAGCAAACCCATGCTGTGTTTCCTTTTATCTTGAGGTATGCGGCGACACCTTCGCCTGACCGCAAGTATCATTATTGCTGATAGCTCATGGATACCGGAAACCTGTCCCGCCATGATAGTCGAAGCCAGCAGAAAACGCCAAATTCCCATCTGCTTGACCGCCATCAAGGGAGTGATTGCCCACCCTGCTATGGTTGCTGCCAGCAACACCACCCCCACTGGCAGGAGGCCCAGTATGGCAGACGAGCACCCGAACATTGCGGTTTTAAAACGGTTTGACCCTGCGAGCCCCGCCGGGTGGCCGGAGGTGATGGCAGAGAATGTAGTCTTCCGGTTTTTCAACCCCAACCTGCCTGACATGCAGGGGGACTATATCGGCCTGGACGGTGTGCGGCAGTTCTTCACGACAATCATGGAAAAAACGAAGGGCACTTTCCGGGTCAACCCGCAGTCCGCCACGCCGGTGGGTGACGAACTGGTGGTCGTGCACACGATCAACAGCATGACGCTGCCTGACATGCCCGGGCAGCCCGATCTGTCAGGCCAGGAGGTAGCCGTAGACGTGGTGGTTGTGTGGCGCATTGTGAATGGCCGCGTGCGGGACGCGTGGGACATTCCGTCCGCCTACACGCTGCACACACCGGGGCACACACGGGGCCCATAAACCCTGCTGAATTCAGTCCGGCTGTTCCTTGCGTGGCCGCAAGCGCTCTTACCCCGAGCGTCCTTACCCCGGCCCTCCTTAGCCCGACCGGGCAGCCCCCCGGGTGGAGGCAGCCACACCCGGAATATTCTTGCCGCCGCGGTTTTTACCGCCGGTATTTAATCTGGGGTCAAATTTTCCCGGGCTGTGTTTTTGCTCTGCAAACTCGGCGGGGGTATGGTCTTCGCCTTTTTCATGCGTCGCTGCCGGGGCGGACTTTGCGGCCCGCAACTGGGCCAATCTCTTTTTCTTGCGCTCGCGCGCTCTGGCTTTGCTCATCGGGCTGTCCTCTCTTTCCGGTTCATACATACGGCAGGCCGGCTGATAAAGACAGTAGGCCATGCCCGGAAAAAAGGGAAGCGTGGGACATTCCGCCCGCCTGCACGCTGCATGAGAAGGCTGGCTGACCCGTTTGGCTGACCCGCCTTTCCTCTTCGCCCCTGCCTGTCCTCTTCGCTCCTGTCCGGGATGCAGGCCGGGCTACTGGCGGGACTGCTGGCGGGGCTGGCGGCTAGGCTGCTGTCCGATATCGGACGCGACTGTTCGATTTCGGGCATTTTTGCGGGCTTTTGCCCGATAGAGGAACGCCATAAATTATTGAAAATACTGAAAAAAGCCAAAAGTCCCCCTTGGCATGACACTTGCGTTTTTCGCGGTAATCCGTGCAACAGAAAACGGCATGCTGGTTCGAAACACGCTTTTAGACACGACCACGACAGATGCAGCATAAGGAGGATCTCTCATGATAGTTCAGGTCATCAAGTCCGGGTTTCGGCAAATATGGAAACATCCGCTGTTGCCGGTGCTCAACATGCTGGGGCTGGCGGGCGGCATTGCCGTGACGACCCTGATCCTGCTTTATGCCCATATCGAGCTGAATTACGACGGTTGGGTCACGGACCAGGAGCGGCTCTACCGCGTTGAGGGCCAGTTCCTGCGCTCAAGCGGTTATATGGAAAACACCATGACCCCGCTGGCGCCTGCCATTCGCGACGGCATCGCGGAGGCGGAGACGGTGGTGCGGGTGCGCGACCGCCTGTGGCCGGTGCAGCAGGGTGATTTCGCCAATTATGAGATGGTCTCGAGCGTGGACGCCGGTTTCCTCGACATGTTCCCGCTTACGTTCCTCCGGGGGCGGGCGGACAGCGCCTTCCCGACGCTGAATAGCCTGCTCATCTCCGAGGCGATGGCGGTGAAATATTTCGGCACCACCGATGCCGTCGGCCAGACCTTCACGATAAACGGCGACAGGGAATATACCGTCAGCGGCGTGTTTGCCGACATGCCCGAGCATACGGATTTCACCTTCGAATTTATTGTGCCATTTCAGGACCGGCTGGTGCCGAACGCGGACAGCTGGAGCAATGTCAGCCTCGCCACCTATGTGCGGCTGAAGGAAGGCGCGCGGCTTGCGGACGTGACAGAAAAGCTTGCTGTGTTTGTTGACCAGAACCGGCCCTTCTTTGGCCCGGCGACCGATGACGACATGCGCGAGGTGTTCCGGCTGTTCCTGCAGCCGTTTGGCGATTTACACCTGGGCTCAAACGGGCGCTCGGCGGGTAACCCGATCGGCAACTATGCCACCGTTTACGGCTTTCTGGCGGTTGCGGTGCTGATTTTGGCGATCTCCACATTCAATTATGTCAGCCTGGCGCTGGCACGGGCCATTGAGCGGGAGAAGGAGTTTTGCATCCGCAAGGTGTCAGGCGCGAACTTCGGGCAGATCGTCAGTCATGTGATGACGGAGTCTGTGCTGCAGACGGTGATCGCCGCCCTCATCGGCCTGCTGGTTGCAAACGATATGCTGCCGCTATTGGGCACCCTTGTCGGGGAAAGCTATTCGCTCACCGGCATGCTGGAGACCGAAGGCTTCCTGATTTTCGCGGCCGCGACTTTCGCGCTCGGCATAGTTGCCGGTGCCTGCCCCGCGCTGATTACCAGCCAGTTCCGGCCTGTTGTGTTCCTCTCCGGCGGGCGCTCGCGCCGTGCCGGGGTTAACCGGCTGCGGGGTGTGCTGGTGTTTATCCAGTTCAGTGCCTCGATCGCGCTCCTGATTGGTGCCGTTACCATCTCGCGCCAGATGGCATACATCCACCAGCTCGACCTCGGCTATGACCCGACGGGCCTGTTGGTGGTGCGCGGGCTCGAGCGCGGTGAGACCAGCCGGTCGGACGCGTTCAAGGCACGTGTGCAGGACATCAGCGGCGTTGAGGCTGTGACCCGGTCCCGGGTGGTGCCGAACGACAACAGCTTCTCGTTTGAAGGGTTTTTCTCCCGGCATCTGCCGCGAGAGCAGGAAGCCACCATACGGATGATTGCGTCCGATTATGACTTTTTCGATGCCTACAAGGCGACACTGGTGGCCGGGCGCGCTCTTGACGAGCGCTATGCGGGCGACCAGGTCAATTTGCAGGGGGGCGATGCGTCTCTGGAAGAGAGCAGCAACAATGTGGTGCTGAACCGGAAGGCCGTGCGGCTGCTGGGTTACCCGAACCCTGAAACGGCGCTCGGGGAGCAGGTATATATGTCGCTGGACACCGGCGGGTTTGTCACCGTCACGGTGGTTGGGGTGGTTGAGGATATCCTCTTTCGCTCGGCACGCAGCAATGTCGACGCCAAGGTCTATTATCATTGGCCTGAGGCATTTGAGGCTATGACTGTGCGGCTGCGCCCTGAAACCGGCGCCGCCCAGCAGGCAACGCTCGCCGCCGTGCAAGAGGCCTGGGCACAGATGTATCCCGACGTGCCCTTCCGGCAGACCTTGATGGAGGAGCGCCTTGATGGCCTGTATGCCAGTGAGAACCAGCAACTGACACTCTTCATGGCATTCTCGGGTCTTGCGGTTTTGCTGTCGTTGGTGGGGCTGATCGGCCTGGTGTTGAACTCGATCAACCACCGCACCAAGGAGATCAGCATCCGGCGGGTTCTGGGCGCGTCGGTTGGTGACAATCTCAAGCTGTTCACCTGGCAATATATGAAGCCGGTGCTGATTGCCAACCTGCCCGCCTGGGCAGTGGCCTATTATTTCCTCAAAGGCTGGCTGGAGAAATACTCGCAGCGCATCGACCTCGGTGCGGACATTTATGTGCTGGGCGGCGGCATGGTGATGTTGGTCACCCTGCTACTGGTTACCGCGCTGGTGATGCGGGCGGCGTCTACCCCACCGGTCCATGCCCTCAAGCACGAATAGACGCAAGCGACGGGGTGAGACACACGGTGAAGGGGCGGATTGCGCCCCTTCCATGCCATGCACACGCCAGCTGTATCATTCGGCTCGCCTGGTAACCATTCGATAGTCCCTAAAAGCACTCTTGTATGCACCAGTGCGGGTGTGCGACAGTTTTCACTCACGCACTGGGAGGCGCAGGAACCATGCTGAAAGTTGTCACAGTAAAGATTGATGATATTTACGTGCCAACGGCCCGGCGCAAGGAGCTGCAGCAGGACAAGCTTGATGCCACCATCGAGGCCATGCTCGAGGGCGATGAGCTAAAACCCATCCGGGTGCGGGAAGGCAAGGGGCGCTTTGTCCTGATCGCGGGCATTCACCGGCTTGAAGCCAGCAAAGCCGTTGGCGAGACAGAGGTCGGCGCCTATATTGTGCAGGCCCCCAAGTTTTAGAGAGAACCTGCAGGTTGGTGACGAAAGGGTCAGTCTATGTCGCGAATCTCCGCTTCCGGATTTCTCTCCACTAGGCCGATTGCCATGTTCTGCTGATCAAAGGCCGTGCTGAAGCCCCAGCCGTTTGGCGGCTGGTAATTGAGCTCGCTCAGGTCGAGCACGGTAAACTCAAGGTCGTTGATCTGCCTCTCGATCTTGTTGTCCAGAAACCACTGTTTCTGCCAGATAAGAACCTGCAAAATCCAAGTAACGATCCCTTCGCCGCGCGTTAAATTGGCGTTTGTGTCGATGTTGACCCGCGGTTTAACAATTAACTTGTAGCGGCCGTTGTCGTTCACGATCGCAAATCTCATATCGAGCTCCCTGACCCTCACATGACCCTCGATGTCCTTGCGGTAGTGGATATAGATGCATCCTATTTTCTTTCTGGCCCTGAGCTTGCCCGAGATGGTGAAATTGATGTCGCGAAAGCGGACATATCCGTTGCCAACCTCGTATGACAGCGGCATGTTCGGATCGTCAGGAACTGCGACGGCATTGGCGTTTATGTCGAAACCGCTTCTTCTGCCGCTCCAGTTGTAGTGATAGTTCCTGATGATCCGGCGGGCACTCTTCTGGATCGTTTTTTCGATCGGCAGATAGACGACCGACAGTGGGTTTATGATGGGTTGCTGATAGGCGAAAGAGCCTTCATTTAACCGGTACCTGCTGCTAAGTGTTCCGGAATAATTGTTGTTTTCGGCGGGTTTTCGCTCATGCCTGATGACGGTATAGCCGCCGGTTTTGTTGCAGACCGTCTGCGTATCCTCCCGTACCAGGCCGCTACCATATATGTAACCGTCATTGTTGACCGCTATGTCCGCAGGCTGCGCTACCTTGTATTTTTTCAGCGATGAAAAGAGATTGATGCTTTTGATTGATTCAACAATTGCAACGGCAATTTCAGCCATGTTGCCGCTGAATACGACGGTATCTTCAAATCTTTGATACTTCGCTGCATCTCCAGCAAAATGTGTGTCTATCAACGTCTGATCAGGCACGCCGGGGTTGGTGCCTGTCAGCTCAACTGGCCCGTTAACGAGCAGCACCAGCTGCTCTCCCTCTTCACCAAAATTGCTGGTTTCATACTCAACTTCGATATCGTCAAAGACGACATCCACTTCGTTGATGTGGGCGCTGGTGTCTGCACTGGCATAAATGAGAACCCTTATGGACAGATTCTGCAATATTAAGCGATCAAGCATTTGGCTTGCAGCAATGTCAAAGAAACGACCATTGCTGTTTTTCAATATCCTCATGCCAACACTGATTTCCGGATTGATGGTGCCGAATATACCTGAAGCTCCGGTCGCCGGGTCAAAACTTTCGTGAAGAATTTCCAGATAATTCTCCAGTTGGTCGAACATCCATTTCCTCTGGAAAATACATTTGATCTGCTCCGGTGCGTAAGATGAGGCGGTAACAAATAGCGCGTCCAAATTCATGCTGCATCTCCCCTGTTTTCCTGTCGGCGATCATAGATACTGCCCGCCTTAAGGTCTGTGACCGACATCACAGGCTCTCAAGTTTTAGAGAGAACCCTGCCCCGCCTGTTGGCCCATCCATCAACCCCGCCTATCTGCCCCACCATATTTGCAAGGCCCGGGCTGTTACCTCCCGCAAAATCCATGTACAAGGGGCTCAGGCAGTAACCACATGAAATGCAGTATATGAACCGACACTCGACACGAACTTCCAAATCGGTGGCGAGCCGTGTCTGGCCCCGGCGGCTGTTGCCCATTATTTTTTGCGTGGTGACACCGTCCAGGCTGATGGCCCAAGACGTGGTTCAGGACGCTGCGATGGTGGCGCCAACACCAGGCGAGATATGGCTGCTCGCCCTCTTTGTCACGGGCGCGCTGGTGTTTTCCTTCATCTGCTCGGTCGCCGAAGCCGTACTTCTTAGCATCACACCGTCTTACATTGAAAAGCTGCGGACAAGCACGCCCAGGCGTGCCGACATGCTGAAGCGCCTGCGGCAGGACAATGTGGACCGCTCGCTTGCCGCGATACTGACCGTGAATACCATTGCGCATACGGTGGGGGCCATTGCCGCCGGGGCGCAGGCGACAGTAGTGTTCGGCAGCACCTGGATCGGGCTGTTTTCAGGCGCGATGACATTGGCAATCCTGTTTCTGTCTGAAATTATCCCGAAAACCATCGGCGCGGTCTATTGGCCGCATCTGGTCGGACCGACCGCGTTTTTCATCCGGATCTCGATCCGGCTTCTCTACCCGCTCATTTGGCTCTCTGAAGGGCTCACAAAGCTGATTGCAAGCGGCAAGTCTGTGCATCTGTTTAGCCGCGACGAGTTTCTGGCCATGACAAATATTGGCGAACGCAGCGGCGAGATCAAGGCGCACGAGGCGCGGATTGTCAGGAACCTGATCCGCTTCAGTTCCCTGAAAGCCGAAGACATCATGACCCCGCGCACAGTTGTCGCCGCCCTTCAGGCAGACGTGACGGTAACTGAGGCCTCGAAAGCGATTTTGGAAACGGTTTTTTCCCGGTTTCCAGTCTATGGCCGAGGCATTGACGACGTCATAGGCGTGGTGCTGAAGGACGAAGTTCTGGCGCTGGAGGCCAGCGGCGAAGGCACGTCGGGGCTTAAGGCAGTTATGCGCGACATAAAACGGGTGGCAGCAGACCAGTCGCTGCCGGACCTGTTGGAGCATTTCCTCGACAGCCGCCAGCATATCGCACTGGTTGCGGATGAGTATGGCGGCACCAAGGGCATTGTCTCGCTGGAGGATGTGATCGAAGCGCTTCTGGGCATGGAAATCATGGACGAAATAGACAATGTGGAAGACATGCGCATCCATGCGCGCAAGCAGTGGCTGGCCCGGGCCAAAAAGCTGGGTATCGAGCCGGACTGACGAGACTGGTGCCGGGAGATGCACCCGGTCACAGCCAGCGCATCAAACTCTAAAGAGCAATTGACGAGGCCGTCAGGTCTGCAAGGGTGGCACCTTCAAGGAAAATACCGTTGCCACCACCCGTGTCGATCAGCAGGCCCGAAACGCCGCTGATGACCGTTTCACTTGCCGCCGCCTGCACCGCAGCGAGGTTCGCGAAACCGGCCTCCGCGTTCCTCAGGAACAGTACATCGTCGCTGGCGTCAAAATCTGTGACTACATCATCTCCGTGGTTGCCACCAAAGAAAAAGACGTCGTCGCCCGTACCGCCCGCCATGACATCGTCACCCGTGCCGCCATAAAGGCTGTCATTGCCGCTACCGCCAGACAAGTCATCATCGCCCGCACCGCCAAACAGCACGTCTCGGCCGTCGTCGCCGATAACCGTGTCACTGCCGCTGCCGCCATGCACCGTGTCATTGCCACCTTCGCCGTTCAAAACATCGTCATCGTCGCCGCTGCCTTTGCCGCCGAAAATCAAATCATTGCCATTGCCACCATAGAGCGTGTCATTGCCGGGGCCACCGCCGATCGTGTCGCTGCCTCGGCCACCGTGGGTGATATCAGCGCCACCGCCCGCAAACACCTGGTCATTGCCAGCCCCGACACGGAAATGTTCGGCGCCCGAAGACCCGCTGTGGGAATTGTCAGCGTCGCTGCCGCGCACAGTGTCGGCGTCCCCGACCCCTGCAAACAGGAAATCGGCTGCCTCAAGGTCTCCGATGGTCGTGTCCCACAGCGTTATCGTGGCACCCTCTGCGAACGTGATCACCAGATCGTCACCCATCTGGGTTGAAGCGGCTTGAATTTCCGCAAAGCTCTCGATTTCAGCCACTTCACGCAGATCGATCACATCGCCCTCATCCGGGTTGAAGTCGCTGATTATATCGTCTTCGAATCCATCGTAACGGAACGTATCTGCACCCGCACCGCCTTCGAGCGTATTGGTGCCACCCCCGCCAATGAGGATGTCGTCGCCGCCACCACCCTCAAGCCATTCATCGTCGTCGCTGCCGATGATGGTGTCGCTACCATCGGGGCCGATGATATGTTCGACGCCCATGATGAAATCCTCGCCGTCCTCGAAATCGAGCGCAAAACCGGCGTCCAGATTGATCAGCAAACCATCTGGGTCGCTGATGACCCACCAGCTATAGTCGAGGGTATCGAAGCCAAGCCCGCCGTCAACCGTATCATTGCCGCGATCGATACGGATGTAATCGTCGCCCTCGCCGCCATCGACATAATCGTCGCCGCGCCCGCCAATAAGCGTGTCGGCACCAAAGCCACCCTCCAGCGTATCACTGCCCCTGTAACCGCGAAGCGTGTCGGCTCCATCACCGCCGGTTATCAGGTCGTCGCCGTCACCACCTTCAAAAAAAGCCATCCTTATCTCTCCCCCACATGTGCAGCGTGCATGCACGGACACCCACATTAAAAGTATGATGGGGCTTTCAGCAAATTGCCTTGCCTTTCGTCAAATTCCGCGAGACCCAACTTCATCCGGCGGATAAGCACGCACAATTCGTCGCAGGGGGATAGCTGCCCGCGCGCCTTGGTTGTACAAGGAAAGAAAATACGACAAGGACACAGCGAGATATGATCAGACAGACGGCAGCCGATACAGCCCCTACCTTCGATGCGCTTTTGGATGAAATTGAGCCTTTGACGAGCGCCGATGAGGGCGCTGAAGCGCAGGCGCCCATGCACATAGGTCGCCGCTCATTTCTGAAGGTCACGGGCGCAGCAGGCATGGGGCTCATGCTTGCCTTCAACACGGGCGGCAAGGTCAAGGCGGCGGCGTCCGGTTCTGAAACGGCGCTCAATGCCTACATCCGGATTTCACCGGATGGTGGCATCTATATCTATTCAAAGAACCCCGAGATCGGCCAGGGCATCAAAACCGCCATGCCAATGATTGTCGCCGAAGAACTGGATGCCGATTGGGCTGACGTGACGGTTGAGCAGTCTCCCGTCGATGCATCGCTGTTCGGTCAGCAGGGCGCTGGTGGCTCCCGCTCCATCGCCCGCAACTGGAACACCATGCGCGAAGCCGGGGCGGCAGCGCGCCATATGCTGGTCGAGGCAGCGGCAAGCGAGTGGCGGGTACCTGCCGCAGAGTGCAGGACAGAAAAGAGCTTTGTTGTTCACGCCCGCACCGGTCGCAGAACAGCCTACAGTGCACTCGCCGAAAAAGCAGCCAGCCTGCCCGTGCCGCCAATCCGGAGCCTGACGTTGAAGGACCGCAAGGACTTTTCGCTCATCGGTGCGCGCAAAGGCGGGGTGGATAATCTGGCCGTCGTGACTGGCAAGCCGCTATTTGGTATCGACCAGGCCGTGCCCGGCATGCTGTTCGCCGTGTATCAGAAATGCCCGGCTGTGGGCGGCTCGGTACGACACGCCAATCTGGATGAAATTCTGGCGCTGCCCGGCGTTAAGCACGCTTTTGTGCTCGATGGCAACGGCAACGACATGGAGCTGATGCCCGGTGTGGCGATTGTCGCGACGTCGACGTGGGCGGCGTTTCAGGCAAAAGAGCGGTTACAGGTCGAGTGGGATGAAACTGAGGCCTCAAAGGACAGCTGGAGCGCGCTTCAACAGGCGGCTCAAGACCTGAAGGACAAGCCCGGTGAAAGGGTGTTGCATGAAACCGGGGATGCGGACGCCGCAAACGCAAACGCAGCAATGTCCGTTGATGCCTTCTATACCTATCATTTTGCTGCCCACGCCAACCTGGAACCACAAAACTGCACCGCCTGGTATAAGGACGACACGGTTGAGCTGTGGGTACCGACCCAGTCCCCGACGCGCGGCGTAACCGCAGTAGCCCGCCTGCTCGGGATCGCTGAAGACGCTGTATCCCTGCATCAAACGCGGGTGGGCGGCGGTTTTGGCCGCCGGCTGGTTAATGATTACGCCTGCGAAGCCGCGGCGATCTCAAGGGCCATCAAGGCACCGGTCAAGCTGACATGGACCCGCGAAGACGACATGCAGCATGATTTTTACCGCACAGCGGGCTTTCATGCTTTCACGGGCGGGCTGGACACAGATGGCAAGCTCACCGCATGGCAGGATCATGTCATCACTTTCAGCAATGACGGCGAAAAGGCCGTAATCGCCGGGGTACCGCGCCAGCCTCAACACGAGTTTCCGGCGCATCTGGTGGATGATTTTCGCCTTAGCCAGTCTTTGTTGCCGCTCAGGACACGCTGCGGCCTGTTGCGCGCGCCAGGCTCAAACACCCGGGCCTGGGCCATCCAGAGTTTCCTGCACGAACTCTCTAACGCCGCCGGGCGGGACCATCTGGAGTTTTTGCTAGACGTGATGGGCGAGCCAAGATGGCTGCCGCCCCAAACTCCCTACGGCCTGAACACAGGCCGGGCGGCTGATGTCATCCGGCTGGCGGCTGAAAAAGCGGGCTGGGGCAAGGTGCTGCCAGCCGGACGCGGGCGCGGGCTCGCCTTCCATTTCAGCCACGCCGGGCACTTTGCAGAAGTCGCCGAAGTCAGCGTGGACGAGACACGGCAAGTGACGGTGCACCGGGTGACAGTCGCGGCGGACATTGGCCCCGTCATCAACTTGAGCGGCGCAGAAAACCAGGTTCAGGGGTCGGTTGTTGACGGCCTGAGCGTAATGGCCGAGCAGGAAATCACCATGGAACAGGGCCGCGTTGAGCAGGCCAATTTCGACACCTATCCGTTGTTGCGCATGGAAAGCGCGCCGATTGTGGATGTGCATTTCATCCAGAGCGACAACCCGCCCACCGGCGCTGGCGAACCCGCGCTGCCGCCGCTGGCGCCCGCCGTATGCAATGCGATTTTTGCCGCCACAGGGCACAGGGTGCGCACCCTGCCGCTTTCAAAAGAAGGATTTTTTGTCTGAGGCTGACTAAACCCAGCGGAATACAGCAATGGCATAGAGCGTTGACAAGCCAAGCGCCCAATAAAGGTCGGTACCGCCAAAAAAGAGCCAACCCAGATGGATAAAGGCACTGCCCAGCAGCGAGACAAACAACCGGTCGCCACGTGTGGTTTCAAACCCGAGCAGACCCTTGCGCGGCGCACCGCCCGGTCGCGCGATTTCCCAAACCGTCATCGCGATCAATAAAGATGCGATCACGGCAAAAAAGGTCGCGGTAAAAGGCGTCCATCCCATCCAGGCGAGGTCAAAGGCGTTTTCCATCGTCTCCTCCCCCTATACCCGCCCGAGGGCAAAGCCCTTGGCGATGTGATTGCGTACAAACCAGATGACGATGGCGCCCGGCACGATGGTGAGCACCCCGGCGGCGGCCAGCACGCCCCAATCCAGCCCGGAGGCGGAGACCGTGCGTGTCATCACCGCGGCGATGGGTTTGGCATCCACGCTTGTCAGCGTGCGTGCGATCAGCAGCTCCACCCAGCTGAACATGAAGCAGAAGAAAGCGGCAACGCCGATCCCGCTGGCGATGAGCGGCATGAAGATGCGGGTGAAAAAGGCGGGGAAACTGTAGCCGTCGATTTGCGCGGTTTCGTCAATTTCCTTCGGCACGCCGGACATGAAACCCTCGAGAATCCAGACGGCGAGCGGCACGTTAAACAGGCAATGCGCCAGCGCAACGGCAATGTGGGTATCGAACAGGCCGATCGAGCTGTAGAGCTGGAAGAACGGCAGTACAAACACAGCGGGCGGCGCCATCCGGTTGCTAAGCAACCAGAAGAAAAGATGCTTGTCACCAAGAAACCGGTAGCGCGAGAAAGCGTATGCGGCCGGCAGCGCTACCGTGATCGAGATGATGGTGTTCAAAACCACATAGATGGTGGAATTGATATAGCCCGAGTACCAACTGGCATCCGCCAGAATGGTGCGGAAGTTGGCGAGCGTTGGGTCCTGCGGCCACAGCGAAAAGCCGCCCAATATCTCGGCGTTTGTCTTAAGGGACATGGTCAGCAGCCAGTAAATCGGCACCATCAGGAAGATGATGTAGAGGATCGGTGTCAGGCGGATATTTTTCATTTTTGGGCCTCCGCATCACCGGCGGTAACAACCGTATAGAAGACCCAGCTGATCAGCATCACGATCAGGAAATAGATGAGCGAAAAGGCCGCCGCCGGCCCGACATCGAACTGGCCGATCGCCATCTTTACCAGATCGATCGACAGGAAGGTGGTGGCGTTGCCGGGCCCGCCACCCGTGACCACAAAGGGCTCGGTGTAGATCATGAAGCTGTCCATGAACCGCAACAGAACGGCGATCAGGAGCACACGTTTCATCTTCGGCAACTGAATATGACGGAACACGGCCCATTTGCTCGCGCCGTCAATGCGGGCGGCCTGATAATAAGCATCCGGAATGGAGGAGAGCCCCGCATAGCACAGGAGCACCACCAGGCTGGTCCAGTGCCAGACGTCCATCACGACGACTGTTATCCAGGCTGAGAACGTGTCTTGTGTGTAGTTATAGTCGACGCCCAACGCCGCGAGTGTATGACCCAGCAGGCCAATATCTTCCCGGGCAAAAATTTGCCAGATGGTACCCACCACATTCCATGGGATCAGAAGCGGCAGCGCCATCAAGACCAGGCACGCTGACACAGCCCAGCCCTGCCGCGGCATCCTGAGTGCTATCCATATCCCGAGCGGAATTTCAATGGCGAGGATCAGGGCGGAAAACAGCACCTGCCGCCCGAGAGCAGCATGGAACCTGTCCGAGTTCAGGACTTCAATGAACCATTCACTGCCGACCCAGTAAAACTCATTGTTGCCGAAACTGTCCTGCACCGAATAGTTGACCACCGTCATCAAGGGAATGATTGCTGAAAAGGCGACCAGCAAAAAGACGGGCAACACCAGAAACCACGCCTTTTGGTTTTTGATCTTTTGCATCAGGCAGCCCCTTCCACAAGATAGTCATCGCGATAGAACAGCGTGTGTTTGGGGTCAAACACAAGCCTTGCAGTGCCTGATGGTATTGGTTTGCCTTCGGGCATCAGCACGGTCACACCCTGCCCCGCGACCTCCACCCGCACAATGCGGTGCCGGCCCAGGTCTTCGACGGACTGGACGGTGCAATCGATCCCATCGGCATCACTGTCCTGAAGCGTCAGGAACTCAGGGCGGATGCCGATCTGCAACGGACCTGAAGCTCCGACATTCTGGAGTGTCAGCGTCTGTTCACCGATATGAGCTATCGTACCGTCGACTGTGGCATTGATGAAATTCATACCCGGCGAGCCAATAAAATAACCGACAAAAGTGTGCGCAGGCCGCTCGAACAACTCATCAGGCGTACCCACCTGCAGCACCCTGCCCTCGTTCATCACCACCACCTTGTCGGCAAATGTCAGCGCCTCGGTCTGGTCATGAGTGACATAGACCATCGTATGGGCAAACTGCCGGTGCAGGTCCTTGAGTTTGGAACGAATCTGCCACTTCAGGTGCGGGTCAATAACCGTCAGCGGTTCATCAAAAAGGATCGCGCTCACGTCTGTTCTTACAAGACCGCGGCCAAGTGAAATGATCTGCTTGGCGTCCGCTGTCAGGCCAGCGGCCCTCTCATCGAGCCGGTCTGTGAGGTCAAGAAGTGCAGCCACTTCTTCAACACGCGCCTGGACGGCGCCCGCGTCCATACCCCGGTTTTTTAGCGGAAATGCCAGATTGGCACGCACGCTCATGGTGTCATAGATGACAGGAAACTGGAAAACCTGCGCGATGTTGCGGTGGGCTGTGTCACGACCGGTTACATCGTCGCCATCAAACAGGATGTGCCCATCAGAAGGGCGCAGCAGGCCCGAAATAATATTCAAAAGCGTGGTCTTACCACAACCCGACGGCCCCAGAAGCGCATAGGCGCTGCCATCCTCCCAGATATGGTCCATGGGCTTGAGGGCATAGTCCTGCTCGCCGGCGGGCGCGGGCATATAACTGTGAGCGATATTCTTCAGGCGGATTTCAGCCATCGGCTTCCTCCCTGCCCGCAAAAACAAACACCTCGCCCGGGTCGAGATAAAGCGCAATTTCGCTTCCGATGGCGGGGGCATGGATACCGTGTGCGAGAGCAGTCCAGCGCTCTCCGAGCGCATCAATATGGATAAAGCTCTCTGATCCGGTGATTTCGGTCAGAGTAACCCGGCCTTTGACTTCAACATCCTCGGCATTGCCCCTTTCGAGACGCAACTGGTGCGGTCTGAACCCAATTGTACAGGATCGCCCGTCCGCAACCGCAGTGGCCTTGCCGTTGACCCGAAGCGCCACTGAATTTTCGCCAGCAAGCCGTATCTGTTCGCCGGACTTTGTGCCGCTGACCGTGTTGAGCGGTGGATCAGCGAACGTGCGCGCCGCCTGCAGGGAAGCGGGTTGTTTGTAAACATCCAGCGTTGGCCCCGCCTGTTGCACCCGCCCTTCGTGCAACACCACCACCTGCCCACCGAGCAGCAGCGCCTCTTCCGGCTCCGAGGTGGCATAAACAACAATCGAACCGGTGTCCGCAAACAGCTTCGGCAGTTCTGCGCGCAATTCTTCCCGCAGCTTATAGTCGAGATTGGCAAGGGGTTCATCGAGAAGAACAAGCTTTGCTTCGCGCACCAGTGCACGCGCCAGCGCCACGCGCTGCTGTTGCCCACCGGACAGCTCAAGTGGTTTGCGGGCAAGATAGGGGCCTATCGCCAGAAGCTCCGCGATTTTCTCGACCCGCGCGGCGATGTCATCCTTCTTGTATCCAGCCACCTTCAGCGGGGACGCAATGTTGTCAAAAACACTAAAGCCCGGATAATTAATGAACTGCTGGTAAACAAACGCAACATCGCGCTTGCGTACAGACCGGCCGGTAACGTCCGTGCCGTCCATGAAAACCCGACCATCTGAAGGCTGGTCCAACCCGGCCATCAGCCTGAGCAGGCTGGTTTTTCCAGCGAGCGTTGGACCAAGCAACACGTTGAAACTGCCCGCTCCGCAGGCAAGCGACACATCGCTGACATGCACGTCGCCGTCGACCGTTTTACTGATAGAACGCAGCTCAAGCGTCACGCATTCCTCCCCACTTGAGCGCAGAGCCTAGCGGGCAAAAAGCGCTGGATCAACAAGCACATGCGCTTCAGGTGACCTCTTGGCCTCGCGCCTGACGCATCTGCCGCCATGTGCCCCTCTCCATGATATCCTTCAAAACCGCGACGGCATTCCAGACATCTTCGTAAGACAGGGTCAAGGGGGTGAAGCCAAAGCGCAGGATGTCGGGTTCGCGAAAGTCTCCGATCACACCGCGATCAATAAGGGCTCGCATGATGGCAAGACCTTCCGGATGCCGGAAAGAAACCTGGCTGCCGCGCCTGTCAGCCTCCCGCGGTGAGGCAAGCCTGAAACCAAAACCCGGGTCCAGCGCCTCGACCAAATCGATGAACAGGTCACCCATCGCCATGCTTTTCCGGCGCACGTCATCCATGCTCACGCTTTTCCAGATGTCCAGCGATGCCTCGAGCCCGCCAAAACTGACAATGGGTGGTGTTCCCGCCATGAATTGCCGGATGTCATCAGCAGGCTCATAGTCGACGGCAAAGGCAAACGGGTCCGTGTGCCCGAACCAGCCACTGATGGGGTTACGGGCTACAGCTTGATGTCGCCGGGCAACATAAAGGAACGCCGGAGCACCCGGCCCTGCGTTCAGGTATTTGTAGGTGCAGCCAACAGCCATATCCGCACCGATAGCGTCAAGCGCGACAGGCAAAGCACCGGCACTATGGGCCAAATCCCAGATCATCAGGGCGCCGGCCGCCTGCACGCGCTCAGTCATGGCCTGCATGTTGTGGGCGGCACCGGTCCTGAAGTCCACGCCCGTGATGAGGACAGCCGCAACATCATCATCCAGCAAGTCTTCGAGCGTGCCGTCACGACCGATTAGACTGACCCTGACACCGGGCCAGAACCGCTCTATGCCCTGCAGAACATATATGTCTGAGGGAAAGTTGCCTTCTTCGGTAATGAGGTGCCGCCGGCCCGGCCGCATTTCAAGCGCAGCACATACCAGTTTAAACAGATTGACCGATATGCTGTCTGTCACAGCAATCTGACCCGGTGCCGCCCCGGTCAATTGCCCGATGCGGTCACCTAGCTCCAGCGGTTTTGTGTACCAATCCGCATCGCCCCAGCTCCGGATCAGGCCATCACCCCATTCTTTTTCAACGATTTCCGCAATGCGCAGGGACGCGGCTTTTGGCAGAGCGCCAAGCGAGTTGCCATCAAGGTAAATGACACTTTCCGGCATCTGAAAGAGGCTCAGCACTTCAGCCAGCGGATCATCCCGGTCCAGTGCACGAACTTGCTCAAGCTCAATCATCCGGCGTTCCCTTCAAAAGATTTTTCAGGCGAATGAACAAATCTGATTTTGGCCGCGCCAGGTCAAACAGAATGTCGAAATGGTTCCGCCCCTTCTGCTCCTGCAAATCACTGCCAGGAAGCTGATGTGCCCATTTCCCGAAGAGTTCGGACGACTGGCGCTTGAACTCATCCGTTTCAATCTCGCCAACGACAAGGGCAACCGGACAGGACTGCACGGGACGCAACTTCAGCGGGCTGCAGCGCGCAACCTCCTCATTGGATATGCGCACAGTGTCATTCACATAGCTTTTTTGCACTGGCGCCAGATCATAAACACCGCTGATCAGCATGGCTGCAGCGATTGGGGGCACCACGCCGGATGCCATCATCATGGCGGCGAGGTGTGCGCCGGCAGAATGTCCCACAAGAATGATGCGCTCTTTATCAAGCGCCATCCCGGCAGCATTATCAGCAAGCCAACCCAGCGCGCGTTCAGTGTCAGCGACAATGTTGCCCAAGCGCGTTTCCGGAGCCAACCGGTAGGTGATCGACGCAAAATGCGCACCGATATTGATGATTTCGTTTGCCGGAAAGGAGAATGAGCTCTCGTCAAGCTCACACCAGAAGCCGCCATGGATGAAGACAACAAGCGGCGCTCCTTCAATACCACAGCTGAAAAAATCCAGCCGGTGCCGAGGGTGCGGACCATATTTGAGAGCAATGCTGGAATTACCTGCGAGCGCGGCGCGCGTTTCCCTGCTCCTGCTCGCATAGGCCTCAAGGTAAAAATCGAGGCTGTCAACCAGCGAACTCGGCGAATATTCGCCGTCGAGTGTTGCCGGATCCCAGTCCTTTTTTTTCTTAACCTCACCCATGGCGTAACAGGGCCACAAGATGTCAGGGAAATCAACCACCTGTCCTAGATTGGGACGCCCGCCACATTTTTACCTCAAGAAAGTCTCGCCCTCGGCACTGTTCCGGCATTCGTGTGCCACGCTCGGGCACTAAAACAATAGAAACTTCCCCACCCGAGATAGGATACTCCCCCATGCCCCTCTTCCGCTTTTTGATTTTGTTTCTCTTTGCCTCCCCAGCCGCCACCGCATCAGCCCCCACGTACGACGTCAATTCTGTTGAGCCGGGAGGACTGTATTTTGCGACAGAAATTTCCGGCCGTGTTGTACCAGCCCCGACACTAAAAGCGGATGTGGATATGACTGTTTCAGGCCCGATTGTGCACACCCGGGTCACCCAGTATTTCGAGAACAGGGGCGACGCCTGGGTTGAAGGCATCTACACATACCCCCTGCCCAAAGGCTCCGCGATTGATGTTCTCAATATGCAGGTTGGCGACCGGGTGATTGAAGGTGAAATCAAGGAAAAGGAAGAAGCCCGCCGCACGTTTGAAAAAGCGCGCGACGATGGCAAGCGCGCAAGTCTTGTGGTCCAGCGCAGGCCAAACATATTCTCGACCCGTATCGCCAACATAGGCCCGGGTGAAACCATCAAAGTTACCATCGAATACCAGGACCTGATTGCCCCACGCGACAATGTGTTTGAGCTCCGCTTCCCAATGGTTGTGCGCCCACGCTACAACCCCGGCGTTCCTTTGGATGACAGGCAAGCCCGCGCAGGCTGGGGCTTCGACACAGACGAAGTACCTGATGGCGGCAGCATCACCCCCGCCTGGGTAGACGGGGCGCAGGAAGGTCACAACCCGGTTTCTCTGCGTGTGACCCTGACACCGGGTTTTGAGCTGGACCAGCTCTCATCGGCCAGCCACAATGTATCGATAGTCGAGCAACAGGGCGGCGCCGTTGTGACGCTATCGGATGGAGATGTGCCCGCTGACCAGGATTTCATCCTGCGCTGGATACCCAAGGCCAGCACTGCCCCTCAAATGGGCGTGTTCGAAGAGGCAACATCTCTGGGCAAGCATCAGCTTCTGATGCTGATGCCACCCAGTTCAGAGCAACCCATAACTGAACTGCCCTCAAGAGACCTGGTTATCGTGCTCGACAAATCAGGGTCGATGGGCGGGCAGGCTATCCGGCAGGCCAAAGCAGCGGTACGGCGGGCTCTGTTGCGGTTAACCAAACGTGACAGGTTTAACCTGATTGCCTTCGACAGCACAGCCATGGCCCTTTTCGGGGAAAGCCAGCCTGTCACCGACAGCGCGATCGATCAGGCGCTCGATTTTGTTGGCAACATCGATGCCGGAGGCGGCACTGAAATGGCGTCCGCTCTTGGAATGGCGCTGAACAACACACCCGGTGCCGGTGATGAAAACAGGCTCAGGCAGATCATCTTTGTCACCGACGGTGCTGTCGGCAACGAAGCAGCCTTGATGGCCCAGATCAAAAATGGCCTTGGAGCCGCGCGCCTTTTCACCGTCGGGATCGGGAGCGCGCCCAACAACTATTTCATGACCGAGGCTGCCCACTTTGGCCGGGGTACATTCATCAACATTGCGATGCAGGATGATGTGATGACGGCAATGGCGGCATTGTTTGCCAAAATCGAAAAGCCGCAACTGACCAATATCCGGATCACGGGCCTGCCGCCCGAAGCAGAGCTTGTGCCCGCAACAGTGCCGGACCTCTATAGCGGAGAGCCCATTGTGCTGGCGGTCAGAGGTGCAGCGCGGTTGCAGGACCTGCGCGTAACCGGAGACCAGAACGGACAGTTCTGGCAAATGGACGTGCCAGCCGCCCAAAGTGGTTCGGCAGCAGGTGTTGCAAGTCTTTGGGCCCGCCGGAAAATCCAGGCCATCAACCGAAGCTATATCGGACAACATGGCAGGGACGCACAGGCCACTCGTCGGGCAGAAGTATTGCAGCTGGCGCTTGGCTATCATCTGGTAAGCGATTTCACCAGCCTCGTTGCCGTCGAGCAGGAACCAAACCGCCCCATCAACGATCCGCTCTTCAAGCGGGAGGTGCCACAGAACCTGCCTGCCGGTATGGACTGGGCTGAGCGCAAACGCATGACCATCAGCCGCGGCCTCGTGCAATCACCGCAACTGACCGCAGACGCCCAGAATGTTATGCCACGCGGCACAGCCTCCCCGATGATGTTGTATTTGCTCACGGGGCTGGCGCTTATCCTTGTTGCCCTGACCTTGCTGACACTTGTCCGCAGACCGTTGCGGCAGCCAGCATGACACGGTTACGACTGACAGCGATCCTGACCGCCCTTTCCGGGGCGGTCTTCCTCGCAAAAGGTTTGTGGATACCCTTGAAAGCCGAGCTCGCCTACGGCCTGATGGATCGGGCTTTGGCACAGCAAACCGCAGCCAAAGCTGCAGTCAGACCCTGGTCTTGGGCAGATTTCGGTGTTTTAGGCAAACTGACGATCGGCGAGGACGTCATCCATGTACTGGACCGCGCCACCAGCCAGGCGCTGGCGTTTGGTGCCGGGCGCCATGAAGAGTATTCGGCCAATGGCCCACTTGTATTGTCCGGCCACCGGGACACCCACTTTTCAGTGCTCGAAAGCACAAGGGAAGGCGACCCTGTCGCATACGAAACCCGGGGAGGCAGTACCCTGTACCGGGTAACCGACACACGGATTTTTGACCTGAGAGAAGGTGTACTCCTGCCGCCGGGGCCAGACCAGATGATGCTGATCACCTGTTGGCCATTTGACGGTATCGACCCCGACACCCCCAAGCGTTTCATCGTGTTGGCGGAAACAGCCGGATCGGTCTCGGGGCGCTAGCGGGCTTTCAGCCCCCCTGTCTTGACGATAAAATCAGCGACTTCGGCAACACCGTTGCCCGCGCGAATATTAGTGAAGATAAACGGCTTGTCGCCACGCATTTTTTTGCTGTCGCGGTCCATCACACCAAGGTCCGCGCCAACAAATTCAGCCAGATCAATTTTGTTGATCACCAACAGGTCAGACTTGGTGATACCCGGCCCGCCCTTGCGCGGAATTTTGTCTCCTGCGCACACGTCGATGACATAGATGGTGATATCAGCAAGTTCGGGCGAGAAAGTAGCGGCCAGGTTATCCCCGCCACTTTCGATGATCACCATTTCAAGGTCGGGAAACCGGGAATTCATTTCCCGTACGGCAACCATGTTGATCGAAGCATCTTCCCGAATGGCCGTGTGCGGGCACCCGCCGGTTTCCACGCCCATAATGCGCTCGACCGGCAAGGCACCAGAGCGCGTTAAAAACTCCGCGTCTTCCTTTGTGTATATGTCGTTGGTGATGGCAGCGACCGAATAGGTATCGCGCATATGTTTGCAAAGTGCGTCGGTCAATGCCGTCTTGCCGGAGCCAACGGGCCCGCCAATACCAACACGAAGAGGTCCTGTATGGGTCATGATCTGAATAGCCTTGTATATTGGGTTTCGTGACGCATGGAGGCAATATCGGAGAGAAAGCCTGCAGTCGCCACATCTTCAGCTTCTGTTATTTGTGCACGGGCCGACGCTTCCTGAACGTCATCCGCCAACCCTGCTGTGATTAACTGGCCATCGGTCTGTCCAAGCGGGATCAGGCGTACAGCCGCCGAAACCATATTGGCCACAAACGCGTGCAGATAGGCATGCGTGGCAGCGGCGAGCGGAATGGCTGCACCTTCGGCGGCAACTCCGACAACGACAGCGTATGCATACGGCGGCGGGGACACGTCTGAAAGTCGCTCCAGCCGGGCCTCTGGCCACGCTTTTTGGGTAATCTCGAAAAAAGCACCACCCTGCATCTCGCTTTCCAGCGCCAGTTCTTCGGTTGGTACAAATGCGAGAGCCAGTTCGGATATGTCCGCGAGCGCAACCGGGTCGTTGGCCGCCCGGTACGCCGAAGACAGCATCACCGCATCCGCAAAACCATCGCCGTGGGTGACGATGTCCTTAACCCAGGCTTTTGTTGTCTCCCGATCTGTTACCCATCCCGCTTCAATAGCCTGTTCGAGCCCGTGGCTGTAGGTGTAGGCACCCACGGGATAGGACGGGGAAAGCCAGGTCATCAGTTGATACAGGGAGCGATTGTCAGTCATGGCTATGGCCGTGCGGCCCTCCCTCATAGGCGCCGCCTTCCGGGTTAAACGGGGCTTCAATCACGCTTGCCGTTCCCCCCAGACCTTCGATCATATCCTTGATGACCTTGTCATAACGGATGCGAATCGTTTTTTCGCCAATCTCGGCAGGCAAGTGCCGGTTGCCGAGGTGCCAGGCCATTTTGAGGAGCGCCTGCCCGTCAGCACAGGTCACCTCCACCAACGTCTCTGACGCGGCCCTCACCTCAACAAAGTCGCCGGTATCCAGCACCAGCGCATCGCCGTCCTGCAGGCGTTCTGCGTCTGCAAGGCTCAGCAGGATCTGGTTACCCTGTTCGCTTGTAAGCGCAACACGCCGACGAAACCGGTCATCGTAAGTGAGCACGACACGGTCGACGGGGTCACCGAGCCATGTGCCCGCCTTACGCACCATAAAAGCCGTGAATTCCATTCCTGTCATACAATCCTCAATACATAAAATAGCGTTGGGCCATCGGCAGTTCGGTCGCCGGTTCGCATGTCAGCAATTCACCATCTGCGCGCACTTCATAGGTTTCCGGATCAACCGAAATATCCGGCTGCGCGTCATTGAGCACCATGGCCGACTTTCCAATGCCGCCCCGCGTGTCCTGAACGGCAAGCAAGTCTTTTCCGAGCCCAAGGGTGTCGCCAATGCCGGCGTCCAGCGCAGCTTGTGAAACAAAACTCACCGAACTGCGCGTGAGGCTTTCGCCGTATGATCCGAACATGGGCCGGTAATGCACAGGCTGCGGCGTCGGAATTGATGCATTCGGGTCGCCCATCAGGGCTGCAGCAATGGTCCCCATCTTGAGCACCATGTCCGGTTTCACGCCAAAAAAGGCTGGGGACCACAACGCGAGATCGGCGAGCTTGCCAACCTCAACCGATCCGATGTGCGCAGACATGCCGTGCGCAATCGCCGGGTTGATTGTGTATTTCGCGATATAGCGTCTGACGCGCAGATTGTCGTTGTCACCGGTCTCACCCGACAAGCGGCCTCGCTGCTTCTTCATCTTATCCGCGGTTTGCCATGTGCGAATGATAACCTCGCCCACCCGGCCCATCGCCTGACTGTCTGACGCAATGACCGAAAAGGCCCCCATGTCGTGCAGGATATCTTCAGCGGCTATGGTTTCTTTCCGAATGCGGCTTTCCGCAAAAGCAATATCTTCCGGGATAGAGGGGTCCAGGTGATGGCAGACCATCAGCATGTCCAGATGCTCGTCGACAGTGTTGACGGTATAAGGCCTCGTCGGATTGGTGGACGACGGCAAAACATTACCTAGACCCGCCACCTTTATGATGTCGGGCGCGTGTCCGCCACCCGCCCCCTCGGTGTGAAATGCGTGAATGGTGCGACCTGCGATTGCCTTGATCGTATCCTCGACAAAACCGCTTTCATTGAGCGTGTCGGTGTGAATCATCACCTGCACATCCATCTCGTCAGCAACCGACAGGCAGCAGTCGATGGCAGCGGGCGTGGTGCCCCAGTCTTCATGCAGCTTGAGGGCGCAGGCGCCACTGTGCACCTGCTCAACCAGCGCAGCTGGCGTACTGGCATTGCCCTTGCCCGCAAATGCGAGGTTCATGGGAAATGCCTCTGCCGCTTGTAACATGCGCCCGATATGCCATGGCCCGGGTGTGCAGGTGGTGGCATTTGTGCCTGTTGCCGGGCCCGTACCGCCACCCAGCATGGTGGTCACACCGGACATCAAGGCCTCTTCTATCTGCTGCGGGCAAATATAGTGGATATGGGCATCAAAACCGCCAGCAGTCAGGATCTTGCCTTCACCTGCTATCGCTTCTGTCCCCGGGCCCACGATGATGTCAACACCGTCCTGAACGTCCGGGTTGCCCGCCTTGCCAATGGCGGCGATGCGCCCGTCCTTCAGGCCCACATCCGCCTTGACGATACCCGTATGATCAACAATCAGGGCGTTGGTAATCACGGTATCCACCGCGCCGTCCGCGCGGGAGACCTGAGACTGCCCCATGCCATCCCGGATCACCTTGCCTCCACCAAACTTGACTTCGTCGCCGTACGTCGTGAAATCCTTTTCGACTTCAATGAAAAGGTCGGTGTCTGCCAGCCGCACCTTGTCGCCCACAGTTGGGCCAAACATGGCGGCATAATCGCGGCGTTTCATGCTGTATGCCATTAGTCCAGTCCTCCCATCACCTTGCCCTGAAAACCATGTACGGTGCGAACTCCCCTGTAGGGGACGAGGGTGACTGTACGCTCCATGCCGGGCTCAAACCGTACGGCCGTGCCGGCCGGGATATCCAGTCTGAAGCCGCGGGCTGCCTCGCGGTCGAATGCCAATGCTTCATTCACCTCAAAGAAGTGATAATGGCTGCCCACCTGCACGGGACGGTCGCCTGTGTTAGCGACAGTCAGCTCAAGGGTGGCGAGGCCCTCATTCAAGGTGATATCGCCGTCAGGCGTGATGAATTCTCCGGGAATCATATCAGGCTCCTCAGCGGATCGGTTCGTGGACAGTGACAAGTTTGGTGCCATCGGGGAATGTGGCCTCAACCTGCACTTCGTGGATCATGTCAGCAATGCCGTCCATCACCTGGTCACGCGTCAACACCGTCGCGCCTTCAGCCATCAGGTCCGCAACGGATCGACCATCGCGTGCGCCCTCGATCACAAAATCCGTGATCAGTGCAATCGCTTCCGGATAATTCAGCTTAACGCCGCGCGCAAGCCGCCGTTCGGCGACCATCGCGGCAACACTGACAAGCAATTTGTCCTTTTCTCTGGGGGTCAGGTTCATCGGTGTCCTCTTGTCTTCAAAATTGTCGTCTGGAGAGAATTGGGGTGGTTATTTCAGTACCGCCATGCAAAGCGGCATCAATCGTCTGGATCTTGGACTGGATGTCCGCAGCCAACAGCGCAGGGTCGGGGCTGGCAGCCCGCACAACAAGAACACCCCTGCGGACAGAACTGCCCGAAACCACATGATCTGCCGCGGCGCGGTCGCGCAGCGCCCGCTGTAGAGCCAGCGTGTCCGAGCCAACCACCAAAAGGGTGGAGATGGCTGTGCTTTCGCGCAGCAGAGCTGGGCCTGCAAAGCTTGAACGCACGTCACCAGAAAGCCTAAAACCATCCGCGTAAACAAGCTCGCCGTCCCGCCGGATACGCCAGCGATCAAACAGGTTTGCGGTTTTGATCACTTCGCCCATCGCGCTACGGCCAAGCACAAGGGTTTCTGCAGCAACGAGTGTCCCGCCGCTCTCCACTTCGAATTCGAAGTTGCGATGCACGGCTGCTCCGTCAAACAAGATGGTTTCCTGCGGAATCCAGAATATTTTTGCTTGCTGACCGACACGGACCTGCGTGTCAACGAAAGCAGGACTTTCGAGGCTGCGGGCACGGTAAACACGCTCGGCCGCTTGTGTTGTCAGCACTGCTGACGCGCCCCCTGCAACATCAATCTCGGTTTGCAGTCGATCCCCTTCAGCAATACCGCCCGTGGTATTGATCAGGTAACCGGATTTTGCGGTTTCATGCCATTTTGGGAAGCGGGCTTTGAGGCAGCCCTGTTGATAGAGACTTTCGAGTACAGAGACACCGTCCCGGTGTTTGACACCGACACTCAGTTTTCCTGATGCGCGTTCGAGCGCGCTGAATTCACTGACAGCGCCGTCCACCTTACCTCCGGTTGCCCAAACCCACAGCCAACCAGAGTAGGCAAGCGCGCCGAAAAGGCAATGGCTGATTGGCGGTTTATTCGAATTGTTCCATCAATAATATTGACCATCTGGTCAGGATTTAAGAAACTTGATGGCGCCGCAAACAAGATGTGGCGCATTCCGGCGTGCTCTGGCACAGTTTAATCACGGTAACGTGGGGACTTCAACGTGACAGCAATAGCGATTATCGGGGACCTGTTCACCCTGGTCGACGACCCTGCCGTGACGGGTGCAGACGATGCACACCGCTACATTCCGGGCGGCATGCTGGTGATTGAGGACGGCATGATCACTGCTGTTGGCGAGCGCAGTGACATTGAACCCGTATTGCCCGAAGGGGCAGAAGTGATTGACTGCAGCGGGTCGCTGGTCACGCCCGGTTTTATCGACACCCATATCCATTTTCCCCAGATTGATATGATCGCCAGCTACGGCGAGCAGCTTCTGGACTGGCTTGAGAATTACACCTTCCCGGCAGAAGCCCGATATGCGGACAAAACCCACGCAGCAGACGCCGCAGAGTTTTTCCTGAACGAGCTTTTGCGCAACGGCACAACCAGCGCGCTGGTTTATGGCTCGGTGCACGCCGCCTCCGTTGACGCGCTGTTCGAAGCCGCTCACACGCGCAACATGCGGCTTGTGGCTGGCAAGTCACTGATGGACCGCAACGTGCCCGACGCTGTGCGTGACACGGCTGAGTCAGGTGATAAAGACAGCCGCTGGCTTGCTGACACGTGGCACGGCAAAGGCCGCCTCGGGTATGCCGTCACACCCAGGTTTGCCCCCGCCTGTTCCGATGAGCAGCTGGCGCGTGCGGGGCAAATGCTCAAGGACTACAAGGGCTTGCTGATGCATACGCACATGTCCGAAAACAGCGCTGAAATCCAGTGGGTCAAAGAGCTGTACCCGGACGCAAAAGACTATCTGGACGCCTATGCCCGCTTTGGACTCCTGACAGACAGCAGCGTTTTTGCCCACTGCATTCACGTTTCCGGCGAGGAAATGCAGCGCATGGGTGAAGCAGATGCCGCAATAGCCCATTGCCCCACGTCGAACCTGTTTTTAGGCAGCGGGCTTTTTAACCTGCGCGAAGCAGAAAAATACGGCGTCAAAGTGGGCATGGGCACGGACGTTGGTGCGGGCACCAGCTTCTCGATGCTGGAGACGCTCAACGAAGCCTATAAGGTTGGTCAACTGAGGGGCGACAAGCTAAATCCGTTTAAATCCTTTTATCTTGCCACGCTCGGCGGGGCGAAGGCCCTGAATATGGCAGACAAGGTCGGCAGCCTTGAGGTTGGCAAAGAAGCGGATTTTCTGGTGTTTGACATGGCGGCGACACCGCTTCTCGCCCGGCGGCTGACGCACTGCAAAACCATTGAGGAAACACTGTTTGTGTTGTCGATCCTCGGCGACGACCGGTCGATTGCTGAAACCTGGATTGCTGGCACGCGTGCGTATTCGGCTAACGCCTAGTTCGCCTGCCGCCGGCTTTAGCGCAACGCCTATCACGACCATAGGATTGGCACTCTTCGTCGCAAAAAGATCAACAAAGCTTGCGCATTTCCCTACAGATCGTATCAAATCATAAGTTCTGAAGGGAGTTCTCTATGACTGCATTGTTTAAAGCCATTTTGGCGACCATTTTCTTCGGGGTTACATCGTTTTCAGCCCTTGCCCAGACCACAGTGACATTCACTGACCGGACGCAGGATGCCAAAGGCGTCGCGCTCGGTGTGTTCGAGGGCGGTGAACTGGGTAGCCTTGGCACACGTCTGGACCGGGAAACAGACGGCGCACTTTCGCATGCCATCAGCGCCGCGGAGTTTGACGGAAGCTCGATGAAAACGCTTCTTATCCCTGCGCCTGAAGGTGTCGGCGCGCGGCAGATTTTGCTAGTGGGTCTCGGTAAACAGTCGGGCGGACTGGAAGACCTGACGTACCAGAATATGGGCGGCGACGCAGCGCAGAAGGCCATCGCGGCGTTTGGCAATGACTTTAGTTTTGCCATCGACCTCACCGGCCCCGCGCTCGCCCAGTTTGGTTTTGGCGCCAAACTCGGCAGCTATTATTTCGATAAATATTACACAGACACAGACCGACAAAAGAGTGTCGAAACCCTCACCATCGCGTCAACCGACTATCGGGAAGCGCGCACCATGTTCCGCGAGGAACTGGACCCGGTGGCAAACGCGATCTGGTTCACGCGGGACGTCTCGAACGAGCCAGCCAATGTCATTTATCCACAGTCTTTTGTCGATCGCTGGACCGGCCATTTTGACGGCCTCGATAACATCACCATCAAGGTCATTGATGAAGAAGAAATGCTCGAAAAAGGCATGGGTGCCATTTACGGCGTCGGGCGCGGCAGCAAGCGACCACCACGCATGATGATTGTTGAATATATGGGTGGCCGCGACGGTGACGCGCCTGTGGTGATCGCAGGCAAGGGCATCACGTTTGACACAGGTGGAATCAGCCTCAAAAACCCACCCAATATGTGGAACATGAAGTTTGACATGTCTGGAGCCGCCAGCGCCATGGGTACCATCTACGCCCTTGCCGGCCGGGGTGCAAAAGTCAATGCCGTCGGCATTGCGGCACTGGCAGAAAACATGCCCGGTGGCAACGCACAGCGTCCCGGTGATGTCGTTACATCCCTGTCGGGGAAAACCATTCAAATCCGGTCAACCGATGCCGAAGGGCGTCTTGTGCTCGCGGATGGCCTTTACTACGGCGATACGACCTATAATCCGGCGGCATTGATCAATCTGGCGACCCTCACCGGTTCGGCCCGACGCGCGCTAGGCTCCGACTATGGTGCGCTGTTCTCCCGCCATGATGACCTTGCTGATACGCTTCAGGAGCTTGGTGAAAAAACCGGCGACCCTCTCTGGCGGCTGCCGTTAAACGACAAGCATTTCGCAGCGATCAAAAACAATGTGGCCGATGTGATGAATTCAGGGCCAACGGCGCCGGGCGCGAGCGCTGGCGCAGCTTTCCTTGGCACTTTTGTGCGCGAGACAACCCCCTGGGCACATTTCGATATTGCTGGCATTGCCTATTCGGATACAGCAAGTCCAACCAAGGCGTCACCCGGGTCACGCGGATTTGGCGTTCGCCTGCTGAACGCTTACATCAAGGAGCATCACGAAACTGACTAAAGACGGTGCAAAACAAAAAAACCAAACGCCTCAGGGGAACACCTTGGGGCGTTTTTCATGCATGCTGGACTGATGGAATTTACGATCAGCCACGGCGGACCGAAACCTGCTCACCGGCCGCAAGCTCATGCTCAACACAATTGACCGTATCTGTTTCATCAGCGATGCGGTCAATCACGAGAAAGTCGCTGACCTCCTCGAGGGCAAGGCTGAAATGATGCCAAGTGCCGGGGTGATAGTTTACGCCTTGGCCCCCTGCCGCCACAAAGGCCCGCATGGCGCCCGCATCAAACGGACCCTTCGGCGCAACCACAACCAGATATGGTCGTTTCGATAACGGAACAAAAGCCTGACTTGAAAGCGGGTGATATTCCATGATCTTGATGGTGACGGGCTGTGCCAGCGGTGTTGAGCGAAAAATGCTCACACCTGCTCGCCCCCCGTTTGACATTAAATCCAGCTCAGCTAGGTCATGAAAGCGGGTGGTATGCCCATAGTTGATCGCCTTCTGCACCGCATCGTCCGTCGCCTCAATCACGTCGCCAAACGGCGCAAATGCCCTTGCCATCAGCGGTTCTGCGATGAGCGTACGCATTATTGTCTGGCTCCGTCTTCAATCCACTTACCGAGAAGCGCGCGTTCCTCGTCCGTCATGCCGGTCTCATTGCCGAGCGGCATGATGTCCGAAAGCACAACCTGCTCCATCATGGCAGGTGCATACTGGATAATCAGGTCAGCGCGGTCCAGAAGTACGCCGCCGGGCGCTTCGTCAAAAAACTCGTGGGTTGGCGCTGCCGTGTGGCACATGACACAGTGCTTGCCGACAATCAGCTGAACCTGCCCGAATGTAACCGCCTGATCCCCGACATCAACGCGTGTTTGCTTTTCGGCCTCGGCCGCAAACACCATCACAGCAATGAAAAGCAGGATGGAGGCAACCACCAGTCCCACGCTGGTTTTACCCTTGTGCCGCAGGTTAAAAAAATGCCGAACCATTATGCCCACAAGCCCAAGCCCGGCGATCACCACCCAGTTGTAGGGGTTGGAGAAAGTCATGGGATAATGATTGGAAATCATCAACAGGAGGACGGGAAGCGTCATATAGTTGTTGTGCAGGGACCGCTGCTTGCCAATCTGGCCAAGTTTGGGATCTGGCTCCTCGCCTGCCGTAAGGGCCGCAACAACTTTCTTCTGGTTCGGGATGATCACCATAAAGACATTGGCGGCCATTGACGTGCCGACGATCGCACCAACATGGATGAAGGCGGCACGGTCGCTGAAAATCTGGCTAAGGCCATACGCCGCTGCAACAAGTGACAAAAACCAGATGACGCCTGTCAGGCGATTGTTTTGCCCAATAGGCGACCGGCACAGTCCATCATAAAATATCCACCCGCCGACCAGGAAAGCGAGACTGATCCCAATGGCCTGCATCTGGCTCAGGTCCATTTTCGATTTGTCGATCAGGAACAGATCCGCGCCCAGATAGTAGATGACGGCCAGCAGTGCAAAGCCGCTCATCCAGGTGAAATAGGCTTCCCATTTGAACCAATGCAGCGTGTCAGGCATGACCTCCGGAGCAACGGCATATTTCTGCTTGTGGTAAAAACCACCGCCATGCACCGACCAGAGCTCGCCAGACATACCCTTTTTGGGCTCTTTGGGCTGTTCCAGATGATTATCGAGCCAGACAAAATAGAAGCTGGAGCCAATCCAGGCGATGCCGGTGATAAAGTGCAGCCAGCGGATCGCCATATTGATCCAGGGCGTGATGTCAAATTCCATGGGTTTCCCCCCTTATTCTTCTTTGTCTTTGCTGATCACCTGAAGCAATTGCGCAGCAACGGCGGCGGCTATGACCTCCGGCTCTTTACCGCGAACGCCTGCGACCCCAATCGGGCAGGTCAATCCATCAATTTGATCCGCACTGAGGCCTTCCTCTTTTTCAAAACGGGAGACAAAACGCGCGCGTTTTGTCTCTGACCCGATAAGACCGCAAAAGGCCGCGTCGCCACGCCTCAATATCGCAGCTGTAATTTCATAGTCGAGCTGATGACTATGGGTAAACACCAGATACAAGCCTCCTCGCACCGCCTGCTCGACGACGAGAGCCGGATTTTCATCAACCAGCTTTCGCGTGTGTCTGGGAAGCAGGCTCGGAAATTCATGGGCACGACCGTCCACCCAATTCACGTGAAAGGGCAACCTCTGGATCGCGGTCATCACCGCCTTGCCGACATGCCCGGCCCCAAACATATAGAGAGGGGCAAAGTCTCGATCGTCGGCCATCAGCAACTGCCGCTCGGCCACCGGGCGTTTTTCAAGCTTGAGTACGACACTGCCGCCACAGCACTGCTCCAGTAAAGGCCCGAGGGCATACTGCTGTGTCGCTTCATCGCGGGTCGGGTCATCAAGCAGCTTGCGGGCCTGCTCAATCGCCTGAAACTCAAGGTTTCCACCCCCGATTGTTCCCTGAATACCGCGCGCATCCACCCACATTACAGTACCCGCTTCACGGGGAGCAGACCCTCTGGCCTCTTCAATCCGGACCAGCACACCTTCTTCAATAGACATTGATGCTACCCCGTTTTTGTCTGCACGGCCTGCACCGCCTTCAGTATTTCTTCGGCGGTGGCGGGCGCGTTGAGTTGCGGCGAGCATTTGCCATCGCCAGCACTTGCAACGGCATCGCGAAGAGCGAGAAAAACAGAGTTCGCCAACATAAAGGGCGGTTCACCTACAGCTTTGGAACGATGGATTGTCGCCTCCACATTCCGCCCCCGTGCGTAAAGCTCGATGTTCATCTCGTCAGGACGGTCGCTGGCGGTAGGGATTTTATAGGTACTCGGCGCATGGGTCATCAGTCGCCCGTTTTCGCTGAACACCAGTTCTTCGGTGGTCAACCATCCCATTCCCTGAACAAACCCACCCTCAATTTGTCCCTTGTCGATCGCGGGGTTGAGCGATCGGCCGGTGTCATGAAGGATATCCGTGCGAAGCACCCGGTTTTCACCGGTCAGGGTATCAATGATCACTTCTGAAACTGCGGCACCGTAACAAAAATACAAAAAGGGCCTGCCTTTGTGTTTGCTACGATCATAATGAATTTTGGGCGTTCGGTAGAACCCGGTAGACGATAGCGAAATCCGGTTCAGATAGGCTTCGCGCACAAGGTCGGCAAATGCCACCTCCCTGTTTTCGATGTAAACACTGTTGTTTCGGAAGCTGATGCGGTCTGTCGGGCAATCATACTTTTCTGCAGCAAAATCAACGAGCCGCGCCTTGATTTTGCGAGCGGCATCCAGCGCTGCCATTCCATTCAGGTCCGAGCCCGAAGAGGCCGCGGTCGCAGACGTATTGGGCACCTTCGCCGTTGTAGTTGCCGTGATCTTGATATGGTCAATATCGATCTGGAATTCTTCCGCAACCACCTGAGCAACCTTCACGAACAGCCCCTGGCCCATTTCCGTGCCGCCATGGTTGAGGTGTACACTGCCGTCCGCATAGACATGCACCAGGGCACCCGCCTGATTAAGATGGGTCGTGGTGAAACTGATGCCAAACCTGACTGGTGTCAGCGCAATGCCTTTTTTCAGGAACGGGCTTGATGCGTTGAAGTCCCGAACGGCTTCACGGCGGGCCCGATAACCTGACTGCTGCGCCAGTGTTTCCATAAGTTCCGCAGCGATATTATCTTCCACCGTCATGCCGAAGGGCGTTACATCACGCCCATCACCGCCGTATAGGTTCCTGAGCCGCACATCCAGCGGATCCATATCAAGCGAACGTGCGATGTCGTCAATGACATACTCGATTCCCAGCATGCCCTGAGGGCCGCCAAACCCGCGAAACGCTGTGTTGGAAACCGTATGGGTTTTGCATCGATGCGACTTGATCGTTACGTCCGACAGAAAATAACAATTGTCCGCATGGAACATGGCCCGGTCATTGATTGCAGGAGACAGGTCGGTTGAGCGACCACACCGCGAGGCCATTTCTATACCAAGCCCGGTGATCAGGCCATCGTCGGTATACCCGACATCAAAGTCATAACGAAAATCATGCCGCTTGCCGGTCATGACCATATCATCATCCCGGTCAAGCCTGAGTTTGGCGGGCTTACCGGTTTTTACCGCAACAAGCGCCGAGAGGGCCGCAAACATTGCGGGGTGAGTTTCCTTACCACCAAATCCACCGCCCATGCGGCGTACTTCCACCGTCACTGCATTGGTGGGGCGCCCAAGCACATGGGCAACCAGATGTTGTACTTCACTTGGATGCTGTGTCGAAGAAAAGACATGCACGTCACCGTCTTCCTGCGGCGTGGCAAACGCAATCTGTCCTTCAAGGTAAAAGTGATCCTGACCGCCGATCCTGAAGCTGCCGGCATTCCTGTGCGGGGCAGATTCAAGCGCCGCTGCGGCATCGCCCTGCCCCATGGTCTGCATGGGCTCAATGGCGCTGTCTGCATCGAGCGCCTGATCAATGGTCGTCAGCGCAGGCAGTTCTTCATAGTCGACGAGGGCAAGGTCCGCTGCCGCGCGCGCTGCCTCTATGCTGTCTGCAGCAACCGCAAAAACCGGCTGGCCAATATACTCTACCAGCCCCTCTGCGAGCAGGGGGTCGTCGCCTGCAAATGGACTGACGTCGTTATGGCCCGGGATATCCTCGGCGGTTAGCACCAGCGCCACGCCCTTGGCAGCCTCGACCGCCGTCAGGTCCATTGACTTTATGCGTGCGTGCGCCTTGTCACTCATTGCCACATAGATATGGAGCAGGTCCTTTGGTTCCGGCAGGTCGTCAATATAGACCGCGTCACCCGAGACATGCTTGTGGGCGCTATCGTGCCGGAGGTCTTTGTGCACAGCCCCTTTTATGTCGGAGAGCATATCAGCCATGGGCAGTCTCCCTGTGCTCCAACACCCGGGTCGCACCCGCGCCTTCTATTTCGTAGAAGGCTTTCAGCAGCAGGTTTTTGGCCGACGCCATGCGATAGTCTGCCGATGCCCGCATGTCGGTAAGCGGGCTATAGTCCTCTTCCATGGCTTTCATTGAGGCCCGAACGGTCTGTTCGTTCCAGGGCTTGCCTTCAAGCGCCGCTTCGGCCACCGCCGCGCGTTTGGGCGTTGCCGCCATGCCGCCAAAACAGATGCGCGCCCTGGAAACTTTTCCATCAACAACCGTCAGGCCAAAGCACCCGCACACTGCTGAGATATCCTGGTCAAAGCGCTTTGAAAGCTTGTAAGCCTTGAAGTATTGGTTGGCCGCCGGCTTTGGCAAAATCACCTTTTCGACAAACTCACCGGGCGAGCGGTCCTGTTTTCCGTAGGCAATGAAATAGTCTTCAAGGGGAATGGTCCGCTGAGCATCCCCTTTCCTCAGCACAAGCATGGCACCCGCGGCGATGAGGGCTGGCATACTATCTCCAATGGGTGATCCGTTCGCGATATTGCCGCCTATGGTGCCACTGTTCCTGATCTGAACCGAGCCGATGCGCCGAATGAGTTCTCCCAAATCAGGATACACCTCACCCAAAGTGTTCATGGCATTCGTATAAGTTACGCCCGCTCCGATCTCCAGCGAGCCACCGGTGTCTGCGATCTCCAGAAGTTCCTTCACATCACCGACATAGATAACGGCTTCGAGTTCGCGGTGCTGTTTGGTCACCCAAAGGCCAACGTCCGTGCCACCTGCCAGAAACGTTGCGTCGGGGTGTCCGGCCGCCAGTTCAGCGAGCGCATCAATTGTTACGGGGGCGTAATAGTGTTTTGTGATGCCCGTCAGCTGGCTTTTTGCGGACAGTTCCAGAGTGGTTTCCCGCTGGATTGCCCTCAATGCCTTCACCTGCGCATCGCGCAGGTCTGCCGGGGCGCCACTGACGCCCTGTGCTGCCTCAAAAATAGGCCCATAGCCGGTGCATCTACAAAGGTTGCCAGCAAGCGCGTCTTCAATGCTGAATTTGTCGTTGGCGCCGCTCATCAGCCAATGGGCGTAAAGAGACATCACGATGCCGGGCGTGCAAAAGCCACACTGAGACCCATGAGTATCGACCATCGCCTGTTGGACAGGATGCAGGCTGCCGTCCTTTTGGCGCAAGCTCTCGACCGTCAAAAGCTCCTTGCCATCGAGCGTCGGCAAAAACAGGATACAGGCGTTTACCGCGCTATATCGCACCCGATCGCCATCCAACTCACCGAGCACAACAGTGCACGCGCCGCAGTCGCCTTCGGCGCAGCCTTCCTTTGTGCCGGTTCGGGCCATACGATATCGAAGGTGATTGAGAATGGTGTCCGTCGGGTCAACACCCTTCAGTTCAACCACATCGCCGTCCAACAGAAATCGGATTGTGTCGCTCATCCTGTGCCTCAACTGCCCCGGTAAGTACTGTAGCCATACGGTGATATCAATAGCGGCACATGATAGTGTGCGTCCGCATCGGCAATGCCAAAGCGGATAGGAACAACGTCCAGAAAGGCCGGGTCGGCCAGTTTGGTTCCGCTTGCACGAAAATAATCGCCAGCATCGAATTCAAGCTCATAGGTGCCTGTTTTAAAAGCATCGCCTTCAAGAAGAGGTGCATCCGCCCGGCCATCCGAGTTGGTGATCACCTGTATCAGGAGAGCACGGCCTCCGTTTTCCAGCCGAAACAAACGCAGAGAAATACCGCTGCCCGGGCAGCCGTTCGCTGTATCCAGTACATGTGTGGTCAGCTGACCCATCGCTTTGTTCTCCGACTTGCCTTGGTGAAAGCATAAAGCCTGAAGCAGGAAAGTAGAATTGTAAAGCTGATCGTCGACATTTATTGCTATAAATTGTTGACAATCTAACACGACACACGAAAGATTTGGCTATTCAGCTACCCACGCGACACAGGATCAGCAGGATCAAGCCATGGCAAATGCAGCCCCGATGACGGACGAAGATGTGTGTGCGCACATTCGCGACAGCGTGCTTGAACGGCGGCTCGCGCCAGGCACCAAGCTGACTGAAGAGTCGCTGTGCGCGATCTTTGGCGTGGGCCGCACAACCATCCGTCGGGCTTTTTTACTGCTGAAACGAGACAATATTGTTGAACTCCACCGCAACCGGGGCGCCATGATTGCGTCGCCAAGCCCCGAAGAAGCACAGCAAGTGTTTGAAAGCAGACGACTTGTTGAAAAAGCGCTGCTTGAACAGTCCATCGGCAAGATCAATGCTGTATCACTGGAAACGTTGGAGGTTCACCTTAAAGAGGAACAGGGCGCGCTCGCTTCGGGCAATATTGCCCGCTGGATCCGCCTTACCGGTGAGTTTCACATGCATCTGGCTCGACAGGCGGGCAATGAGATCATGTCGGCGTTTCTGGAGCAGTTGGTGTTCCAGACATCCCTGATTGTTGCGCTTTACGGTCCTTCAAACAGTGGGTCAAACTGCAACGGGGATGATCATCGCAATATTGTAGACGCACTAAAGTCAAAGGATCTTGACAGCGCCACCAGTCAGTTGATGCACCATTTGCAGGAAATCGAAAGTCAATTGACGTTTGGCGGCCCACAGGCAGCTGATGACCTGCAGGCCGCTTTTGCAAATGTGAGGACGGCATGAGCACCACTCACCCAAGAGACCTTGTCGGATACGGCGCAGAGCCACCTCACGCCAATTGGCCGGATGGCGCCCGCATCGCTGTCCAGTTTGTGATGAACTATGAAGAAGGCGGCGAAAACTGTGTTTTGAACGGAGATGCCGGCGCGGAAACCTTCCTGTCCGAAATCATCAACGCACCCGAAATCAAGGCCGCACGTCATATGAGCATGGAGTCGATCTATGAATATGGCAGCCGGGCCGGCGTGTGGCGATTGTTGCGGCTCTTCGAAGAGTTCGGTGTACCCGTCACGGTGTTTGCGGTGGCCACGGCGCTGGAAAAGCACCCGGACGTTGCACAAGCCTGCCTCAAAGCCGGACACGAAATCTGTAGCCACGGTTACAAGTGGATCAATTATCAGGATGTGCCCGAAGAAGTGGAACGGCAGCATATAGCTCGTGCAATGAACATACTGACCGATCTGGTCGGCGAGCGGCCGCTTGGCTGGTACACAGGTCGCACGGGACCAAACACCAGCAGGCTGGTCGCGGAATATGGCGGCTTTCTATATGACGCAGATGATTATTCCGATGACCTTCCCTTCTGGCGGGAAGTGGCGGGCCAGCCACAACTCATCGTGCCCTACACGCTGGACACCAACGATATGAGATTTGCCAGCCCGCAAGGCTTCAACAGCGGAGACCAGTTTTACACCTATTTGAAAGACAGTTTTGACGCGCTTTATGCGGAAGGCGCGACCAGACCCAAAATGATGTCCGTCGGCCTGCATTGCAGGCTGATTGGAAGACCGGGCCGTATCCAGTCACTGCGCCGCTTTGTGGAATATGCCAAAAGCCATAGTGATGTTTGGTTTGCGCGCCGTGTAGATATCGCCCGTCATTGGCGAAACGAGCACCCCTATCAAAGGCCCACATCATGACCGACATGAAGCTCAAGGAAAGCTTGTGTGACCGCGGAACCTTCACTGCTGCATACGGCGGCGTTTATGAACATTCACCCTGGGTCGCTGAAACCGCCTGGAACCAACGCACGGGCGCAAGCATTGATACGCTTGAAAGCCTCCGCACCATGATGCGTGACGTGGTGGAACAGGGCTCCGAAGCGCAACAGATGACCCTGATTTGCGCCCACCCGGACCTGGCAGGCAAAGCGGCCGTCGCCGGTAATCTGACCAAGGAATCTCGATCTGAACAATCAGGTGCAGGTCTCGATCAATGCACACCCGATGAGTTTGACGAATTTCAGACACTCAATGCTGCATACAAGACCAAATTCGGTTTCCCTTTCATCATCGCTGTCAAGGGCCATGACCGCCACAGCATTCTTGCGGCTTTTCGTGCCCGCCTCAATCATGACCGGGAGCGTGAGTTTCGAACCGCACTGGATGAAATCCACAAGATCGCAGGCTTCCGCCTCGCCGATCTAACTTAAACACTGTTATAGAGTATTTGCATGCCGTCTGACCTTAGCACTTCCAACATCAACCTCGCCGATCCCCGCCTTGGTGCCGTTGTCACCTATGCCACCGACGACTTTTTCGCCCCCAAGGAACGCCTGATTTCCCCTGAGGAACCGGTGTTTATTCCCGGCAAGTATGATGACAATGGCAAATGGATGGACGGCTGGGAATCGCGCCGAAAGCGCACACCCGGCCATGATCATTGCATCCTGAAACTGGGGCAGGCGGGCATTATTGACGCTGTAGATATTGATACCCGCCATTTCACCGGGAACTTTCCGCCGGAGGCATCGATTGAAGCCTGCGCGTCAGAGGGCGACATCCCAGGTGCGGATACGCCGTGGACAGAGATTGTCAGCCGTCGCCACCTTCACGGTGACAGCCAGCACCTGATAGAGATTGATGACAAAACGCCTTTCACACATTTGCGTTTGAATTTGTACCCGGACGGCGGCGTCGCCCGCCTGCGGGTCTATGGCCAATTACACCGAAACTGGTCACATGAAGACGCCGGTGAAACTATTGACCTGCTCGCCGCACAAAACGGCGGGCGTCCGGTTTTCGCCAACGATGAGCATTTTGGCACGCTCGCCAACCTGATGGCGCCCGGGAAAGGCATCAACATGGGCGACGGCTGGGAAACCCGAAGGCGCAGAGAACCCGGCAATGATTGGGCGGTGGTCCGGCTCGGCCATAAAGGCAGGATTGAAGACATCCATGTAGACACGGCTTTCTTCAAAGGCAATTACCCGGCTGCCATCTCCCTGCAAGCGGCAGCGGTGGAAGAAAAGGACACAGAAACTCTCCTGAAGGACAGTGAAAGCTGGCCTGTGCTGCTTGACAGACAGGAGCTGGGGCCGGATGCGGAACATAGTTTCACACCGTCAAAAACAAACACCGTTACCCACGTCCGGATTAATATTTTCCCGGACGGCGGCGTCAGTCGGTTACGTCTGTTCGGCAAGCCGGTGTTTGACTAGGCAAGCCCCCATTCGGGTGGCACTTTGACGGGTAGTGACAGCAGCATCTGGCCGTAAGCCTTGCCTTGGCTGTCCATGCGTATGGACGCTGTTGCACCGCCACCCAAAGCTTCTGTCAGCAGGAAATTATAGGCGCCAAACCCGGGCATCGCGTGGCGCGAAACAGTACCGGAAACGAGGTGGTCGAAGTATTTGGCAACCACGTCGGCTGTTACCTGCGCTTCAAGGACCGGCAGGTACTTCTCGTCCCGCGCCATCAGTCCGATATTCGCTTTGTTGCCCTTGTCGCCGCTACGCGCATAGCAAAGCGCCTCAAGTGGTACGTCTACCCAGCCGGCCTCAATATCCGCAGGCACGACAGGCATCACTGGGCCGTTTGCCAGGCTGGACACCTCGCCCACATCGTAGGGCTCTTCGGCAATAACGGCATCGCCAACCTGTACTTTCACCGGCACCGTGGATTTCTTGATCAACCCCGAATGAATGCGCATCAACGGCTGTGGTTTGACGCGGCCACCGCCCAAGCCGCTCATCCCGGGTGTGCCGGATGTACCAAGATAAGCGAGCTCTGCGGACGCAAAAGCAAGCGCTTTGGGATCATCGTGATGCAATCCAAATTTACACATCACTTCACGCGTGCCTTCCGCGTTGGCATTGGGGCCATAAACGGCCTCTGCACCAATCACTTCTATCGACACTTCCCTGAAGTCCTTGATGCCACGCTCTTTGAAGGCCTTACGCACACGCCTGATCCAGGCTTCGGCACCGGTGCGTGCTTTTTCAGCGCTCCGCGGGCCTGCCAAAAAATAACAGCCCATCAGGCGGAAACCATCAATATAGGTGGCGCATACCTTATAGTCCGGCCCGGGCGCACGACCCTTCGCGCCAGACACACGGACACGGTCCTTCCCCACGTCTTCAAGACATACACCGGTGAAATCACATGCCACATCAGGCAGCAGGTAATTTGCTGGATCGCCAATTTCATAGAGGATCTGTTCCCCGACCGAGCCGCGGCTCACAAGGCCGCCTGTCTCCGGCGGTATGCCAACAGTGAAATCGCCGTTTGCGTCGATTTCGGCAACCGGATAGCTGATATCCGAATAGTCCGGCACCAGATGCCAGTCAGTGAAGTTGCCACCCGCGCACTGCGCTCCGCATTCAAGAACGTGACCGGCCAGCGAGCCCTGCGCCAGCTTGTCATAGTCGGTCATTGACCAGCCAAATTCATGCACAAGCGGCCCCAGTACCAGCGCGCTGTCCACTACACGGCCCGTAACCACCACATTGGCACCCGCCGCAAGCGCATCAGCAATGGGCTGCGCTCCCAGATATGCGTTGGCGCTGGCGAGCTTGTCTGGCAAAGGTTTGCCGGTGTCATTGTCGGGCATGCCTTCTTGCGCTAGCTCTGCGGCGCGGTCAGACAGGTCATCACCGTACACGCCGGCAATTGTCAGATTAAGGCCCTGCGCTTCACAAAGCTGCTCAAGCGCCTTGATACACCCCGGCACATTCACGCCGCCAGCATTGGCAACCACCTTGATGCCTTTTTTGGCACAATCCGCAAGCACGTCTTTCATGGCGACCGTGACAAAATCCACAGCGTAGCCAAAGTTGGGGTCGCGCAGGTGAGCCCGCGCCAGGATCGCCATCGTCACTTCCGCCAGATAGTCGAAAATCAGATAGTCAACCTCTCCTTTATCAACCAGTTGACGCGCCGCTAGCTGACTATCGCCATAAAAGGCGGACGCCCCGCCGATACGTACAGTTTTGCCTGTCATGCCGCCCCCTCAACAGTGCCGCGCACAACGGCAAGCACCTGTTTGCTTTTCACCTGATCACCATTGCGCGCCGTGACGCTTTCCAGCGTTCCATCGGCGCCCGCCTTGAGTGCATGCTCCATCTTCATGGCTTCCATGACAATCAGTACGTCACCTTTTTGAACGGCGTCACCAACCGCCACCTTTACGGCGACCACCGCCCCGTCCATGGGCGCTTTTACCTGACCATCTCCATCAGCTGCGTCAGCAGTAGCCGGTTCGTGGGTCAGGTTTCGGAAATGATGGTGACCGGACGTGCCGTCCAGATAAATGCTTTCGCCGTCTCGCGCGAACGCGACGCTCCTGCGGATGCCGTTCTCGACAAAGACGCAACTGTTTCCCTCGATCGTGACATCTTCAAATGTCATATGGTCGTCACCCACGGCAAGCTCGTATGTTGCAGCGTGCCGCACGATCGAAACCGCCATGCGGCCTTCCCCGTTTTCAAACAGAAACTGGGAGCTCGCACCGGCGGTACTGCCCCAGGACGCTGTAGCCTCGGCTGCTCCGCAGAACAGGACAAGCGCTGCCTCGGCGAAGTCTTTTGCCGTCGGTATGCCGTTTGAAAGCAAATCACTGTATTCTGACAAAAATGCCGTCGTCGCATTGCCCGCGGCAAAGTCAGGGACCGAAATCACTTCCTTGAGAAACGCACGATTGTGGGCGACCCCCATAAGCACTGTATCCTCAAGCGCCGACTTCAGCCGGCGTACAGCGACGGCGCGACTGTCACCGTACGCCATGATTTTCGCCAGCATGGGATCATAGTTTGCACCGATGGTCTGCCCGGTCATGACGCTATGGTCAACGCGAACACCGTCTCTTTCCGGTGTTGACCAGTGCTGCACAGTACCAGTTTGTGGCAGGAAGTTTTGAGCGGGGTCTTCAGCATACAGCCGTACTTCTATCGCGTGGCCCCGAAGTCCGATCTCTTCCTGTGCCAGCGGTATGGGCTCGCCTTCCGCCACCCTGAGCTGCCACTCAACGAGGTCAAGTCCCGTGACCAATTCGGTAACCGGGTGCTCAACCTGCAGCCGTGTATTCATTTCAAGGAAATAAAAGTTCCGGTCCGCATCAACCAGAAACTCTACAGTGCCTGCACCGACATAACTGCAGGCTTTGGCCGCGTTGATTGCGGCGTCAGTCATTGCCGCACGCAAATTGTCTGTCATGAATGGGCTGGGTGCCTCTTCCACAACCTTTTGATGACGGCGCTGGATCGAGCAGTCGCGCTCAAAAAGATGAACGATGCTGCCATGGCTGTCGCCAAACACCTGAACTTCGATGTGGCGCGGCTCCATAACTGCTTTTTCGAGGATAAGCTCGCCGCTACCAAAAGCATTTTCTGCTTCAGATCTGGCTGTCTCAATACCGGCGGACAGCTCTTCCGCATTTTCAATGAGCCGCATGCCGCGCCCGCCGCCGCCGGCAGATGCCTTGATCATCAGCGGGTAGCCGATTTTTTCAGCCTCCGCTGCAAGTGTATCGTCACTTTGGTCGGCGCCGCTGTAGCCTGGAATACAGGGCACCCCGGCTTCAATCATCGCAAGCTTGGACAGACGCTTGCTGCCCATCAGCTCAATGGCTTCAGGCGACGGTCCGATAAAGACGATATCCGCGTCGGCGCAAGCACGCGCAAATTCGGCATTTTCAGACAAAAAACCATAGCCCGGGTGGATACCGTCTGCTCCTGTGCGCTTTGCAGCATCGATGATTTTCTCAACCGATAAGTAACTTTCACCAACTGCTGCGGGGCCCACGCAAACGGCTTCGTCCGCCAGCTGAACATGCAAGGCGCTCTCGTCTGCCTCGCTATACACAGCAACGGTTCTGTAGCCCTGGGCGCGCGCGGTTTTGATAATACGGACAGCAATTTCGCCTCGGTTGGCAATCAGGATTTTGTCCATGGATCAGTCCTCCTGCGCCCAATTGGGTTTACGTTTTTCCATGAAGGCACGCGTGCCTTCCCTGCCCTCTTCACTATCGAGCGCTTCAGCAAACCAGTCAGCAGCCTGATCCAGCAGGGCTTCGTGCCCCAATTCATCGACCGCAAGCAGCAGTTTTTTCGTCAGAGCATTTGCGCCGGGCGCCGCCCGCTGCACACTCGCCAGAACTTTCTGAAGGGCGGCATCCATTGCTTCCTGTCCGCTGGTAACCGTGTGAACCAGCCCCAAAACTTCAGCACGGTCGCCCGTGATCCAATCGCCCAGAAGCACAAGCTTGCGCGCCTGTGTCAGGCCAATGCGTTTAACAACAAAGGGAGCGATTTGCGCCGGTATGATACCAAGCCCGGTCTCAGGCATGCCAAACCTGGCTTTCGTATCCGCGATCGCCACATCCGAAATACAGGCCAGACCAAAGCCGCCGCCAAGCACCGCACCTTCGAGGCAAGCAATCACCACCTGCGGCGCGGCATTCACCTCCGTGATCATGCGCCCGAAACTGCGATTAAACTCCCACATCACGGACTTTGCATCTGCCTCAGGCGCAGACCGTGCGTTCATGCCCGAAATATCGCCACCGGAGCAGAAGTTCCCGTCCGCACCCCTGAGCACAACGGCACGCACACTGCGATCGTCATGAAGAGCAGCAAACACCTCCCGAAGCTCACGCACCATGATGTCGTTCATGGCATTGCGCTTTTCCGGCCTGTTGAGCACAACATGCAGGACACCGCCCTCATGGGTCAGCAGCAGGGTTTCACAATCTGGCAACATCGTCATGGTCTCCCTGGTCATAGGCGTGCGACGCCAAAGCTGTTTGCGTTAAGCTGCCGTCGGTCGGCCTCCCGGCATACGGACAAGGCAAACGCGACAACAGCGCGTGTATCGCGGGGGTCAATCATGCCATCATCCCAAAGTCGTGCAGTGTTTGCCAGCGCGCGCGATTTGGCTTCCATAGTGTCGACAACGTCTTTTTCCATCGCATCCAGCAGTTCGTGATTAACGGCACCATGGCGAGCCATTTTAGCCTCGCCAACCTGCCGCATCACGCTACCGGCCTGTGCAGGCCCCATGACGGAAACCACGCTTTTAGGCCACGCAAACATAAAACGCGGGTCCATGCCGCGCCCGCACATAGCGTAGTTTCCAGCACCGTAGGACCCCCCAACCACCACGCTGATTTTGGGCACCCGTGCGTTCGTGACCGCCTGAATAAGCTTGGCCCCATGCTTGATGATGCCTGCCTGCTCGGGCTCGGTCCCCACGAGAAAACCGGTGGTGTTGTGCAGGAAAAGGATCGGCGAGCCGGCCTGCTCGCAAAGCTGAATGAACTGCGCCGCTTTGGCGGCACCCTTGGCCGTAATGGGCGCATTGTTGCCGATAACACCGCAGGCGAGACCTTCGATTTCGACTTGGCCGCATACGGTGCCAACATCAAAATCGGCTTTAAAATCAAGAAAGTCCGAGCCGTCTGCAATGCGCGCGATGATCTCCCGCACGTCATACGGCGTTTTGGCATCCACAGGCACGAGCCCAAGCAAGTCCTCCTTGTCGTGAAGCGGCTCCTTAAAGGCTTTTGCCTGCGCGGCAGGTTGGTCCTCGTTCCAGCCGATTTTAGAGACAATTTCGCGAGCAATACGAATACCGTCGGCGTCATTTTCTGCCAGATAGTCTGCCGTCCCGGCAACTTCAGCATGCATTTCTGCGCCGCCGATTTCTTCATCGGTTGCAATCTCGCCGGTCGCTGCTTTCAAGAGAGGCGGCCCTGCCAGATACACGGTCGACTGTTTGCGGATCATCACAACATAGTCGGAAAGTCCGGGCTGATAGGCGCCACCGGCTGTTGCACTGCCGTGCACCACGGTAATCTGGGGAATGCCCGCCGCCGACAGGCGCGACTGCATGGCAAACCCGGCGCCCGACGGGCCAAAAAAGTCACCCAGAGACTTGAGGTCCCCGCCGCCGCTTTGCGCCAGCGTGATCAAAGGCAGTTTGTTTTCAAGCGCCAAATCCAGCATGCGGCGTCGCTTCTTGCCTGCGAGCTCCGTGATCGTGCCGCCTTTGGTGAGATAGTCATCGGCCATGACCATCACGCGAACGCCTGCCACAAAACCGATACCGGCGATACAACTGCCACCAGCGCCACTGCCGTCCCGGTCTCCCTGCTGCATATACCCGCACAGGGTCGAAAGCTCGAGAAACGGCGCACCCGGATCGAGCAGCAGGTTGAGCCGTTCCCGTGGCGGCAGGAAGCCGCGCTTCATATAGCGGGGCGCTTTTTCCTCGGCTTTTTCAATCACCAGCCGCTCGATGCCTCGAAATTCCTCAACCGCCGCAAGCATGACTTCGTGGTTCGAGCCATAGTCCGGCGAACCGGCGTCGATCTGCGTTTCCAATACAGCCATGGCCTGCCCCTAATCCCGGCGGCGGGCAGGCAGCGTGCCCATATATTTGCAGATGATGCCCAGCATCACTTCGTCCGCTCCGCCCCCAATGGAGCCCAGGCGGCTGTCGCGGTAAGCGCGCGCGATCGAGCTATCCCACATGAAACCCTGCCCGCCCCAATACTGGAGGCAGGCGTCATTCACTTCGCGGCTCAGGCGACCCGCCTTCAACTTTGCCATGGAGGCCTTCAGCGTCACATCATCGCCGTGAATGTAACCTTCCACAGCGTCATACGTCAGCGCCCGCAACATCTCGATTTCGCTTTGCAGTTCGGCCAACCTGAAATGCACCACCTGATTGTCGAGAATTGACTGGCCAAACGCTTTGCGTTCGCGGGTATAGTCGATGGTGTCGTTGATGCTGTTTTCCAGCCCTTTCAACGTATTGGCTGCAGCAAACAGACGTTCTTCCTGAAACTGCTGCATCTGATAGGTAAAGCCTGCACCCTCCGCGCCAATGCGGAAGCGTTGCGGCACTCTCACATCGTCAAAGAAAATCTGCGCGGTATCACTCGAGCGCATACCAAGCTTGTTCAGACGGTCAGAGAAACTCACCCCGGGCGTGTCGGTCGGCACGACAACGAGGGATTTGTTTTTGTGCATGGGGTCATCACTGGTGTTAACCAGCAGGCAGATATAGTCTGCCTGTGTGGAATTGGTGATCCACATCTTGGTGCCATTGATGACATAGTCATCACCATCCTTGCGCGCCGATGTCTTGATGGCTGCCACGTCCGAGCCCGCGTGAGGCTCACTGACACCAATTGAGAAAACGGCGTCGCCCGTGATAGACGGTGTCAGGAACTCGCGTTTCAATTCATCACTGCCGAAGCGTGCCAGAGCCGGTGTCGCCATATCGGTTTGCACGCCAATGCCCATGGGCACGCCGCCACACCGGATCGCTCCGATTTCTTCGGCAAACACCGTTTGGTAGCTATAGTCGAGGCCCAGACCGCCATACTCAACCGGCTTGTGGATGCCAAGCATGCCAAGGTCGCCCAATTTTTTAAACACATCGTGGGCGGGGAAAATGCCATCGGCTTCCCACTCATCGATATGCGGATTGATTTCTTTTTCCACAAATTGGGCAACCGTGTTTCGGATGGCGTTATGTTCTTCAGTGAACCGCATGGAAAGCTCCTACTTGAATACGCTGGTATCAGCACCAAACGCTGCCGCGCGCTTGAATGCCGGGCGCGCTTGCAGGCGCGCCAGATAGTCTTTGACCTGGGGTGTGTACCGCTCATCAAGGCCAAGCGACTGACCAAGATGCAGCGCATAGCCAACCGCGATGTCAGCAATGGTAAATCGAGCATCGCACAGAAATTCCCGGCCCTCGATGTGAGCATCCAGTCTGCGCAGGCGCGCGATAAACCAAGCCGCATAGTCCTCAGCAGCCTGCGGCAGGCGGCGGTCGCCCTGCTCCAGCATTGTGTAGCGAAGCACAATGGTTTGCGGGAACGTCAGCGTGGCATCGCTGTGGTAGAGCCAGTTGAGATAGTCGCCGTAACCGGCATCTTCCGGCGTCAGGCCGAATGCGCGTTGGTCGTATTTTTCAACAAGATAATGGCAGATACCTGACGACTCGGTCATCGTTGTATCGCCGTCCTCAAAATAGGGAACAGTGCCGAGCACATTTGCCGCCAGAAACTCCTTTTTAAAGACCCGTGGCGGGAACGGCAGGATTTCAAGCTCATACTCCAGTCCCATTTCCTCGAGGGCCCAAAGCGGCCTCAGTGAGCGGGCGTTGTGACAATGCCAGAGTTTCACCAATTATCTCCCTACAGACCAAACTGGCGCGATGCCAGATCACGCATGATTTCCTCGGAACCACCGCCGATGGCGTTGACGCGCACTTCGCGGTAAATGCGCTCAACCCGGTTCCCGCGCATGTAACCCATACCGCCCAAAATCTGCATGGCCTCTCGCGCGCAATATTCCATGGTCTGGCTGCACTGCACCTTAAGGAGCGCAATGTCACCCGCAGGCTCGATGCCGTCTTCAATCTGCTTGGACAAGAGCTGAATATAGGCTTCGGTTGCGTTGATGCGCATCTTCATATCCGCAATCTTGTGGCGGATGACCTGATGGTCGGCGAGGCGCTTGCCGAACGTCTTGCGTTCCCGCGCCCAGTTAACAGCCTCCTCAAGGCAGACGCGTGCGGAGGCCGCCATAGAAACACTCATCGCCATGCGCTCACTATTGAAATTGCGCATGATTACGGCAAAACCCTGGTTCTCCGCACCAATCAAATGATCCGCTGGCACTCGCACATTGTCGAAATAAAGCGTTGCGGTATCGGACGCCCACCAGCCCTGCTTGCGATCAAGGGGCGTACGTGAAAATCCGTCCAAATCAGTTGGGATAAGCAGAGTTGAAACACCGCCCGCACCGTCGCCGCCCGTGCGCACTGCCGTTGTTACCCAGTCTGCCCGCATGCCACCTGTGATGTATGTTTTGGAGCCATTGACGACATAATGGTCACCGTCCCGCACCGCTGTTGTTGAAAGCTGGGCAACATCGGACCCTGCCCCGGGTTCGGTAATACCAAGGGATATGTTTTTCTCACCGCGCAGCACCGCTGGCGCCACCATTTCCTTAATGTGCTCTTGCGCAAAATTTATGACAGGCGGCAATCCAATACCGTGTACCATCAGGGACGCTGGAATGCCGCCTGCGCCAATGCGGGCCAGTTCTTCATTGACGATATTTTTGTGCCAGATACTGATGCCCTCGGATACACCACCAAATTCTTCCGGATAGCCAAGCCCCAAAAGCCCGAGATCTCCCGCTTTCGGCCATAGATCATCTGGAATATGGCCGTCCTCATCCCAGTCATCGGCAAAAGGCATGATTTCCGTTTCGATGAAACGCCGCAACTGGTCGCGCCAGGCGCGATGATCCTCGGTCAGATGGGGATTGTGTGGGCTTGCGCTATCAAAATCCAGGGCCATGGCTCTCTCCCGTCGACTGCTGGCAAGCAACAAAGATAGGTCAAAACATGGCTCAATTCATGTAAATTTACGCCATATTATTTTTATATTACGCCAAACCTATTTTTTCGCGGTAGTCACTGGGGGCACAGGCATGCCAGCTTTTAAACGCTGTGGAGAAGGCTGCCTGGTCGCTGTATCCGAGCATGAAAGCCGTATCCGTAACCGTTACTGTCGGGTCGTTGAGGTAGCGCACGGCAAGTTGCGAACGAATATCCCTCACTTCGTGCCGGAAGCTCGTTTCCCGTTGCTGAAGATGACGCTGCAGCGTTCGGGCGGATACGTTCATATCTGTCGCGACGCTGTCAATCGACAGATCACCGAGCGGCAACAGACGCACGATCGACTGCCGAAGCCGTGACCAGAATTTGTCACTTGGGTCCTTTCCGTCGAACAGGTCGGCAAACGGAATCACACCGCCCTGCGCCCGACGGTAATTTTGCTGCACCATCGGCAGTTTCAGGGAATCGCGTGAAAAATACAGGCAACTGGTGGAGGCGCTATAAGACAACTCAGACCCAAGCATTTTTGTCAGCAGCGTGTCATCCTCAGGCCGTTCATAGGTGACGCTGGCGCGCAGCACCGGGTTTGGCATCACACACAGACTGTCCACAATCATCGCGCTTGCGGAGAGCATCACGTCGGTCAAATACCGCCGCGCCCCAGTTGAAGGCTCCAACGGGCGCCATTCAAGCCGAATGAAAGCGCCGTCTGCCTTGATTTTCACCTCCCCAACGTCGCCCCACATTTTAAGCACACTGGGCATGAGGTTCAGATAGTCACGAAACGTATGGCATATGGTCGACATATAGAGTTGGAGATTAAGGCCGGTGAGGTAGCTGATACGCCCGGCATAAAGGCCAATATCCGCGCAGCCTGTCGCTTTCTCCGCGGCCTCGAACAATCGAAAATAGAGGGCAACAGGAATTCTGTGCTCCGGGTCCTGCAGCCACCCGGCATCCAGCCCTGCAGTAGACAAAAGGTCATCACGCTCGGCGCCCAGTTGTTCGGCCGCGATCAGGAGCGAATTGACCGGAGCGGCATACACGCTCCAGTCTTGATCTTGAGTGCCTGTTTCCGTTCCCGGCGCGATGATCCTGCCTTTATTTTGGCAACAGGGCGGGCACTATATCCCGAAGTTCAAACTTCTTGACCTTGCCCGTCGCGTTTCTGGGTAAGACATCCATGGTTACCATATGCATCGGGTGTTTGTAGCGCGCCAGTTTTGCGTCGCAATGCGAGCGCACAGCGTCAAGTGAAAGACTTTGCCCTTCGCACAAAACCACGACCGCGCAGCCCGTTTCACCCCATTTTTCGTCCTTAATGCCAATGACCGCCACTTCGTGAATTTCTTCCATTTCATAAAGCACGCCCTCCACCTCTGCCGGATAGACGTTTTCGCCGCCGGAGATATACATATCCTTGGCCCGGTCCTGCAGGATAAAGTTACCTTCTGCGTCTTGTCTTGCTATGTCGCCGGATTTGAACCAGCCACCCTCAAACGATTCTGTGTTTGCTTTGTCGTTGTTCCAGTAACCCGGCGTGATGGTGGGACCCCGCATCCATATTTCCCCAACCTCGCCTTGTGGCACCTTTTCACCGTGCGCGTCGACAATTTTCATTTCCGTATACTGAAGCGCCTTTCCAGACGTTCCGATGATGCGCGGAACATCGGTCCGGGTGGTCATGCAGTTGCTTGCAGCGGACTCGGTCATGCCGTACCCGTCCTGAATCAGCAGACCGCGCTCGTACCACCATTCAACCAGCTCTTTTGGCACGCTCGCGCCGCCAGCAAGCGTTGACTTCAGCCGGGAATAGTCTGTTGTTGCAGCTTTCGGCGAAAAACGCATCGCATTGAACATGGCCGGTACACCAAGGGTATGGTTGATGCCAAGTTCTGCATCATTGATCACGTCAAGCGTCGCTTCCGGGTCAAACATGCGCATGACAACTGCCGTTGCACCGATCGAGATCGGCGGCAGGCTGGTCACATTCAGGCCGCCAATATGAAACTGGGGCATCAATGTCAGCCAGACATCGTTTGATGTGGCCGCGGTTGGTGCGACGCCATTGAAGTGGGAATAGCGCAGCATCTCATGCGTGATGATAACACCCTTGGGCTTGCCCGTTGTACCGGACGAATACATCAGCATCGCCTGGTCGGTGATCGGCTGCTCTACCCGCTCATAGAGGGGGGCATGGTTTGCGATGCCTGTTTCCATGGCGGACGGTCCGCCAACACCGTCAAATTCAACATAGTGGTCAATATCGATCAGCTTTTTCAGCTCTTCAACAACACCGGAAAATTCACTGTCAAACACCATCACCTTAGGTGCGGCATCACCGATAATATATTCAAGCTCGGGCGCAGTAAGCCGGTAATTCAGCGCCAGAGCAGACCCCCCAACTCGCCAGATTGCCAACACAATGTCGATGACGTCGGTGGAGTTGAGCGCCAGAAAACCAACCCTGTCACCAAGCCCGACCCCTTTGCTTCGAAGAAACGCCGCGAGGCGCCCAACACGTTCGTGCATCTGTCGGTAGGTCTGTCGCCTGCCGCTTGCTAGATCGACGGTCGCCAACTTGTCCGGCGTTACATAGTTGAAATGGGCGACCCAATCGGTCGCTAAAGGTGCTGTTGTGGTTTGCATGGTGGCTCCCTCCCCAGAAAACGACCTTATCTTTACGTTTTATAGTGCGGGATGGACCTCTGACAATTTATATCTGTCGAAGTCGTGGACCGTCTCACTACAATGTGCATATCGAAATCACGGGTGCGCGGATAGATTGGGCCATAACCACCACATGCCGTGCGCAAGGCTGAAACTAACAGAGGAACCTTCCATGAAGCTCGCCAAACTCCTGCTCCTGTTTTGCCTTTGGACAATTTCCGGCAACTCAGCCATTGCCGAAACCACGATTTACCGGTTCGACAAGCTTATCGACGGCAGCGGCGCGCTTTTACCAGAGCGGGACATTGCCGTAGAAGATGGAAAAATAGTTGCTGTGGGCGTTGAGCTCGATCAAAAACTGGACGGTCAGCTGATTTTGCTCAGCGGGCTTACCGCCCTGCCAGGCCTGATCGACGCCCACACCCACATTACCTACGGCTTGCCCGAAGCCCCCAAGGGAGCTGCCTGGGCGGAATTGGGCGCAGCCACGCGGGAAGATCGGTTTGAAGCGTCAAAACACAACGCATTGCTCACGCTTTCGACCGGTGTAACAAGCATCCGGGACTTGAATGCAGATCAAAACCTGGATTTTGATCTGCGGGACGCCATCAACAAAGGCGATGTTGTCGGGCCGCGCATTTTCGCATCCGGCCCCGGCATCCATCCCTTTAATGACCCCTTGCCAGAAGGCATCGAAGAAGCCAGCGCTTCGTTCCTGAGAGAGGCAGCGCAAAAACGGATCGACGCAGGGGCTGACTGGATCAAGATTTTTGGTACGACGGGAAGCGCCGACGACCTAACAAGCCGCGCTTACTATTCTGCTGCTGCCGTCCGGGCGGCAGCAGAGGTGGCGCAGGCCGCCGGCAAACGCATAACCGTCCATTCGTATGGCCCGGAAGCTGTAGACGGCGCCATCGCCGCAGGCGTTACATCCCTCGACCACCCCGTAGGCATGTCCCGCCGGCAACTTCTTGCCATGCGGGAAAAGAACATCATCTATGTCCCGACAGTCGACCACAATCGCTACTACGCTCACCACGGCAAAGAATATGGATACGGCGATGATGTTCAGGCCAATCTTCATGTCTTTGTCGGGCGCAACATTGAAAGCGTGCGCCGCGCCCAGGCGAACGGTGTCACCATCGCAATGGGATCTGATGCGGTTATGACGGGTTTTGGCCAAAACACCTGCGAATTGCGCGCCTTTGTCGCCGCGGGTCTCTCGCCAGCAGAAGCAATTCAGACCGCGACCGTGAACGGCGCAAAACTCCTTGGCAAAGAACACGAGCTAGGCAGGTTCGCGGAGGGCTTTCTGGCTGACATTGTTGCAGTGTCAGGCGACCCTCTAACTGACATCAATGCGCTTGTTAGCAACGTGACTGTCGTTATCAAAGAAGGTCAAATCGTGCTCGATCACCGTAGGGACCCAGCGGCAATCAACAAGCCCGACTGTGGAACCTTGTACTAACTTTCAAAACCTTTGCCAAAAAACAACCTCAATCTGTGAGCAAATGCTGGGCTGAAACTTCAAATCAGTGTAGTCTCCAGGACTATTCTGTTCACTCGCGGCACCTCTGGTCCGATATCAATTCGAGGTTACAAAATGAATTTCCATGCATTCCCCAAAAACGCTTCCCGACTGATCCCATGTCTCGCGGTTTTGCTTGCGGTCGGCTGCAGCGACGCAGAACAGGTGACTGAAGAACCGCCGGTTAGGGGCTTGAGAGTGTATGAAGTTTCCGCACAGGCACAAAACATGGAACGGCGCTTCCCCAGCCTTGTTCAGCCCGCCGACGAAACGCCGATGTCGTTTGAGATTTCGGGACAACTATCGGAAGTAGACCTGGAAGTTGGCAGCCGTGTCCAGGCTGGTGAAACTCTGACTTCGATCGATGAAACCACTCTCAGGCTGGAACTGCAACAGGCCCGGGCAGCACTCGAACAGGCAGAAGCAACACTCAGTAACGCCAGCACAGACTTTGACCGCAAGGCAGAGCTATTGCGATCCGGCAACGTGACACAAGCGGCCTACGATACCTCGGAAACCAACCTCAAGAGCGCCCAATCTCAGGAGGATCAGGCGATACAACAATATGCAATTGCCGCGGAACGGCTTGAAAAAGCCGAGCTGAAAGCGCCTTTTGACGCCGTTATTTCCAGCGTGGATGTCAGGTCCTATTCCAATGTCGCAGCGGGCCAGACGGTCGTTTCGCTCTATAGTGAAAACGCTTTTGAAGTGGAATTCACCGTACCCGCAACTGTTATCAATGACCTGAGTCTTGGCGATCTGGCTCAGGTGGAGATAACGGACCTTTCCGGTCGAACCGTAAGCGGCCGCATCAAGGAACTCGGATCACGTGCCGGGCAGGTATCTGCCTTTCCGGTAGTCGTCGCACTGGAAGAAGACTTGCCCGGGCTGAAAGCAGGCATGTCAGCCGACGTGGCGGTTACAGTTGAGTTGCTGGAAGGTGATGTTGGCTTTCTTGTACCCCTTCAGTGTTTCTCATTGTCTGGTTCCACCTCACTGCAGGAAGGCCAGTCCATTCGCGATGGCGGCGGACAAGCGGAAGTGTTTGTATTCGACCCCGAAACATCCACCGTCAGCAAGCGTGAAGTCTATACTGCCGGTGTCCGCGAGAACCAGATCATCGTCGTGGGCGGCTTGCGCGCAGGAGAGTTGATTGCCTCTGCCGGAGTTTCTTATCTGTCGGACGGGCAAAAAGTCCGCCGCCTTCCAGCCTCACGATAGGGGATAGCGGCATGACATCCCTTACAGAGCTTGGCCTGGGCAAGGCCCGCTTCACTGTCCTGTTGATGGTTTCCCTCGTCATCTCGGGCATGCTCCTTTATGTAGACTTTCCCAAACGGGAAGACCCAGAAATCATCATTCGCACAGCGATTGTTGATGCCCGCTACCCTGGCATGACACCAGAACGGGTGGAAAACCTGATCGCCGAAAAAATCGAACGCAAAATCCGGGAAATCAAGGAAGTTGACGAAATCAACACCGTGCTCAAAACCGGCAGCATGCGCACCTACGTCAACCTCAAGGATGAAATTACCGACCTCGATCCCATCTGGCAGGAACTGCGTGACAAAATGGGCGATGTTGAACGTGAATTACCGGAGGGAACACAAGGACCATTTGTCAACACAGACTTCGGAGAGGTCGCCATTGCAACCATCGCCATGACTGCGGAGGGTTTCACGTACCGCGAAATGGAGGTAACCGCCAAGGACCTGCAGCGGCGGCTCTACACGGTTGACGGCGTGTCGAAAGTAGAGATTTCAGGCGTTCAGGAAGAACGCATCTGGCTGGAGCTCGACACCCGGCGCTTTGGCACCATTGGCGCGCAGGTCAATACACTCGTCAACGATTTGCAAACGCAAAACATCATCCTGCCAGCCGGTCGGCTGAACGCTGACGGCAGCTCCATTCTGCTTGAAGCCAGCGGCGACTTCAAAAGCGTGGCAGAAATCGAAAACATGCTGACGCAAGTGTCGGAAAGCGGTGATTTTGTTCGATTGAACGATATTGTAACCGTCCGGCGCGGGATCGTCTCGCCGTTGGAGCAACCTGCTTTCTATAACGGACGCCCTGCGCTTGTACTGAGCGTTCAGATGCAGCCCAGTTTTGATGTGCAGGATGTCGGCCAGGATGTCATGACTATGGTCCGTTCGTTCGAACAGGCCCAGCCAATCGGCTATGAGTTCGAGTTTGCCACCTTCCAGCCGGAAGATGTGTCACGGGCCATCAACGACGCCCTTTCAAACGTCGCTCAAACCTTCATTGTTGTTCTGCTGGTTGTTCTGGCATTCCTTGGTTTGCGCTCCGGCATGGTCATCGCATCCATCGTGCCGTTTGCGGTCATGTTCACCCTGCTGGGTATGAACGTGCTCGACATCGCGCTTGAACAGGTATCGATTGCCGCCGTCATAATCTCGCTGGGGCTGCTGGTGGATAATGGCGTCGTCATCGTCGAGGACATTCTCCGGCGCATCGACGAGGGCTCCACGCGTCACGATGCGGCAAAGGCCGCCGGCAAACAATTTGCCATGCCGCTTCTGATTTCCTCGCTGACAACAATTTTTGCCTTCACGCCCTTCTTCCTGATGGTCGGCGCCGAAGGTGAATATGCTTTCTCCCTGGGGTCAGTGGTTGCCCTTACCCTCATTGGGTCTTGGATTTCAGCGATGTACTTCCTGCCGCTTATCGCCTCAAATTTCCTGCGCCGCCGAACGACTGAAGTGGCCAAGCCGGATCCCGAGGAGGAAAATGCGCTGACACGGGTTTACGGCCATATTCTGCCCGTGGCGGTCAAGCGTGCCGGAATGGTCATCATCGCGAGTTACGCATTGATTTTTGGGACGGTTCAACTGTTCTCTTCGGTACCAAACGAAATGTTCCCCACCAGCGACCGGGGAGAAGTTCTGATTTATATGGATCTGCCCAAAGGCGCTCATATTTCAGGCACCGAATTTATCGCCAAGCAAGTATCCAGCTGGATTGGGGACGATACCATCAACCCCGAAGTAAGGGATCATATCCTTTATGTCGGCTCGGGTGGGCCGCGGTTTTACCTCAGCCTAAACCCCGAAGACCCTGACCCGGCAACTGCATTTTTTCTTGTGAATACGCACAGCTCCGACGAAGCAGACAGATTTGCGGCCCGCGCCAAGCGCCACCTGTTTGAAAGCCAGCCGGAAGGACGCTTCACAATCAAACGCCTGGCGATGGGCGCCAGCGAATCCGGCACGGTTGACGTTGAGATTTCCGGCAGCAATCTTGAGCGGCTTCTCAGCCTCGGCGGCGAAGTAGAGGAATTGTTTGCCACGGCGCCTGGCATTCAGGAAAACAAGCACAACTGGGGTGAAAAACTGGTGAAGTTCGTGATCGACATCGATCAGGACAAAGCCCGCCGGTTGAATATGAGTTCGCAAGACATGGCGCAGACATTGAGCGCCTATTTTGATGGCTTCGAAATTTCGGAATTCCGTGATGCCGACCAGACAATTCCCATCATGATGCGATCTATTGAACGCGACCGAAACAGTATTGGCGACCTTCTCGACATCATCTTGCCCGGCGGCAATGAAAACAACCTGACGCCACTGGAACAGCTTGCTGTCCTGAAACCCCAACTGGAAAACTCACAGATACGCCGCAACGATCAGGTCCGGACAATTACCATCACGGGCCGCAGCACCAGCATCACTGCTGATGCATTGTATGCTCACATCAAACCGGGGCTGGATGCGCTGGACATGCCGTCAGATTTCAACATAACCATTGGCGGCGAGATTGAAGACAGCAAGGAGATCTACACGAAACTGGGCAATGGATTGCCGTATGCCTTCTTGCTGATGATCCTGGCTGTTGTGTTTCAGTTCAACTCGCTCAGGCGAGGTCTCGTGATCTTCATGACGGTTCCGCTGGCCCTTGTTGGTGTGCCAATAGGGCTTTGGATAACAGGCGAGCCCATGTCGTTTTTTGCCATGCTGGGCATCATCAGCCTGGCAGGCATCATCATTAATAACGCCATTGTGCTGGTGGACCAGATAGACATCGAACTGAAGTCAAACCCCATCACGGAAGCGATCCGCCTGGCGGGTACCAAGCGGCTTCGGCCAATTCTACTGACGTCCATCACAACAGTTGTCGGGCTTGCACCGCTATATTTCTTTGGCGGCGCTTTGTGGTCACCCCTTGCGGCCGTGATGATGTTCGGGCTTGCGTTTGCGTCCGCGCTGACGCTCGTGTTTGTTCCGGCCGCTTACATGCTGTTCTTCAGGCGATCACACGCCTCCGCTGCCTAGGAAATCAGCGCAGCCAGGACCCGCCGCTTGCCTACAAACGAGCGGCGGCCATGCATAACCTGATAGTTGTCGACAAGTGCCACGTCACCCGCCTGCCACGGCAGGTCAACAATCAGGTCTTCGGCCATATCACACACGCGCTGCATGACATCAGCAGGCATGGGTGAGCCATCCCCGAAGGCAATTTTATGCACACCGGTATGGCTGATATCGGCCCAGCCAAGGAAGGCTGCGATCAGTTGGTTGAAAAAGGCTTCACGACCGTTCTCGGCTTCACGAATAGCGGGCAGTGCAGGTGTTGTCGTGCGTAAACTCCCGTCCTCAAGCCATTTCCAGCTGTAATTCAGCTTCTCAAGGCGGGCCTCAGCTTCTGCGCGTGTATTAACACCCAGCGTGCTTTGCCAGCCACGGCCCTGGCCGGACTCCGGATCATCTACAGACGGCATCACCAAACTGTATTTCACCAGTTTGTCACGACAGGCCTGAACAAAATCGGGCTCCAGTTCTTTCATGCGATCAAGCAACACGTCCGACCGACAGACTGGCGTCTCACCACCTTCGTCAGCGGCAATTTCACAAAAGAAATAGAGTTTCGAGGGGAACAAGGGCGTCTGTGCCATCTCATGATGCAAATAAATACCAACCTCGGGCGGCGCCTCGTTGGCGGTAAAAACGCGCTCGGTCAAATTAACCCGTACAGCGTTGGAAAGCGATTCTTTGTAGGTGAACCCGGACTCGCCAAAGGCGGCAATGAACGCATCAAAGTCTTCCGGAGATGACAGGGGAAACCCACGGAACAGGACCGTTCCGCTGTCAGACAATGCTTCGAAGAGGCGTTCTTTCTCGCTTTTCACCCAATCAACTGTGCCAGCCAGATCGAGGTTCTGGTCCGCATTAACAATCAATGCCGGAAACGGGCCATCAGGATAGGATTGCTGGAAACTGGCTGTGGTCTCTTGAATAGTGTTGCTCATGATGTGCCTCTCAAATTACCCCCGGGTTGCAACAGTTCAGGCTTCTGGTGGCAGAAGGTGCTCTAGCCCGTGTTCGCTAATCAGGGTGTCAATTTCGACGGGTTTTCCCGTTTTCACCGATAGTTCTGCCGCCGCCCCCACAAGCACCGACAAGAGCCCCTGCCCGCAGTCGGCTGCATCTGTGGATTTACCATCCAGCAAATCCACAAAGCGGGCATGCTCAATGTATGTTGCCCCGCTATGGCCACTGCGCTCAATTCGACTGATGTAGCTTGGGGAAATCTTCCGGGATATACCGTCTTCCCCATGCAGGATATCGATGCCAGTCGCGAGCGTATCGTCCTGGAATGTATTGATTTCCTCGTAGGCTTTCAGCCGCCCTTCATCGCCAACGACGATGAGCTCTTCATAAAAGGACGGCGAAAACATATTGAGGGAAAAAGCGCCGCGCACACCGTTTTGATAGTCGACTGTCACAAACGCGTTGTCGAGAATATCGGACTGCTGGCCATCCTTTTCAAAGCCCCTGAAATTCACTGCCTGCGAGCCCGTGGCAAACACACGTTTTGGCCTGGCTCCTGCAAACATGTTCATCAGATCAAAATAGTGGCAGCATTTTTCAACAAGTGTGCCACCCGACTTTTCCGAAAACTTGTTCCACTGACCAACCTTGTCCAGAAACGGTGGGCGATGTTCCGCCATCGACACGGTTTTGACCTCACCGAGAACACCACGTGTCAGCACTTCCTGGATCGACTCCGCATACGTCGCCTTATAGCGATACTGTAATCCGACCTGGACAGGTGCAGGATATGCGCTTGCAATTTCGGCAATTTGTTTGGCGTCTTCAAGCGTCGGCGCCATCGGTTTTTCGAGCAGGATCGGCTTGCCTGACTTCACGGCAACCTTGAGCACATCAAGATGCGTATGATTTGGCGTGCAAATGAGTATGGCGTCGACAGCCGGGTCCATGCAGGCAGCTTCCATGGATTCGTAAACCACCAGATCCCGGTCTGAGTGCTCCTTGAAAATCTCCTGGGCAACAGCCAGGCTTTTTTTGCTTGTATCGAACAAGCCATGAACAAGAGCGCGCCCTTCGAGTTCCGTGACACGCATGTGTTCCTGTCCGATGGTGCCCGTGCCGATCACGCAAAAACGATAGCGGGGTTTTTCGCCACCAAAAAGGTAGCGGTCATCCGCTTCAACAAAGTCGAAAAAAGGGGCTTCTTCCATATGCCGAAGGCGCAGTTCTTTTTTGTCTGCCATTCGTTGGGCCTTGTTTTGCACCGACCGCGCAGGCCGTGCTTTTTTGGGAAACTATGAACGCCTCGACTGCGTCCAAAACGTCAGTATGGCGGTACTTTTTATTGCTTCAAGTGATTTATACCCAAGAGGCGCCATCAACAAGCCGTGAATGACAATAAGTTGCATTTATTATGCAAATGTTATCAAATGGCCCTTGGGAAGATTAATAAGTCGTAACTTTTTGCGCCGAAACCGCAATAAAAAGTTACTTCTGGGGAGACAATACCACCCTGGGTTTTGCGTCCGCAAAGCCATCACTCCCGCGTGTTATGTTTCGAGTTAAGCAAAGCATAAATTAAGCCGGAGGTTTACATGTCCACACTCAATCGGATTAAAATGACAGCGTTGTCCAGCGTGTCGGCGGCAGCGGCAATCGCCTGCGCCGCACCTGCTATCGGGCAAGATGCTTCAAGCGACAATACGGTGTTTGAAGAGATCGTAGTGACGTCGCAAAAGCGGGAGCAGAGACTGAGCGAAGTCCCCATTGCCGTAAGCGTTCTCGGGTCTACAGCCATCGAGCGGGCACAGGCACCCAACATCGAATCACTGCAAACCCTGATCCCGGCGGTCAGTTTCCGCAAGGGCACGACCAACGCCAACTCGGCGATCACCATCCGTGGTATCGGCACCATTTCGTTCAGTGGCGCTGCGGAACCCAGCGTATCCACCGTTGTTGACGGCGTGGTACTCGCTCGCTCGGGGCAGGCATTCGCCGACCTCTATGACATTGAGCGCCTGGAGGTGTTGCGCGGCCCGCAAGGCACGCTCTTTGGCAAAAACGCCTCGGCGGGTGTGGTGAACATCACGACCAAACGCCCGTCCAGCGAGCTCGAGGGCTACGTGGATGCCATGCTGGCGGAAGACAATGAATGGCGGGTGCGCGGCCGCATCTCTGGCCCGCTTGCTGACAATGTGAACGCCAGCCTGACCGTCACCAAGTCGGAGTTCGCGGGCTATATACGAAACGTTTTCAACAACCGTACTGTCAACGGGTATGACCGATACGGCTTCCGGGCAATGGTCGAATATATGCCGTCGGACACTCTGTCGATTCTGGCCATCTACGAGCATTCAGAAGCTGATGACGATTGCTGTGCCGACCTTGAGGTTCTGCCAAGTGGCCGCAACCCGGCGTCACCCGCCGCACCTGACAGCGACGGCATCGTCAACGGTGTTGCTGACCTGGACCTGGGCCAGCGCCGCGTTGACCATGATTTTGAGACCACCACGCTCGATAACAACGATGCCTGGTCGATCGAAATCAACAAAGACTTCGAGAATTTCACCTTCACGTCGATCACCGCCTACAGAAACTGGGTCAACACCGAGTTTCGGGAAGGTGATTTCACGTCAATCGGCGGCACCTCCGACCAGCCCGTGTTTGGTGTCCCTTTCCAGTTGCATGATGATGGCACCCGGGAGTGGGATCAGGTCTCCCAGGAGTTTCGTGTGGCCGGTCCTGAAGGCGAGCGCCTGTTCTATCAGGTTGGCTTCTACTACTTCAATCAGGACCAGGAAGCCGATTTTACCCGGAACGCAAGCTGCCAGAACAATGGCGGCCAGAACCAGCCTATCCTGGACGCAAACCCCGGTCTGACCTGTAACGCTAACGATATTGTTGCCGCCACCGGTTTTTCCAGTGTCGACATCGAAAACTGGGCTCTCTTCGGGCAAGGCAGCTATGAAATTATCGAAGACGAACTGACATTGATCTTTGGTGCGCGATACACCGATGACACCGTTTCCTTCAATCACCGCCGCGTCAGCCTCGACCCGTTTGGTCGCCAGGGTGTTGGCGTGCGGCCAGAGCTGCCGAACAGCCAGTTCAGTGAAGCGTCCGGTGGTTTTGCGACCGATTTCGCCAATGAAAGCAGCAACACGGACTTCTCGATCCAGGCTGGCCTGCAGTACAACATGGGCGATGCGGGTGTGTTCTACGCAACCTATTCGCAAGGTTATAAAGGCCCGGCGTTCAATGTATTTTACAACATGGGTCGCAACGACGAATTGCCGATCAATGAAGAATCGTCAGACAGCTATGAGGTTGGCTACAAATATGCGTCGTCAGATCTTGTTGTGAACCTGGCTGCCTACTACACCGATATCAGCGGTTTCCAGGCAAACAACTTCGACAATTCAACCGGCGTCACCATCACCCGGCTGACTAATGCCGGCGACGTGTCGACCAAAGGTATAGAGCTTGATGTCCTGTGGAACCCGACGGCCAATTTCACCCTCACGGCATCAGCGGCATGGAACGATGCACAGATCGAAGAATTCAATTGCCCGCTTGATCCGCTGTCCGGTCAGCCACCCGCCGGCTGTACCAGCCGATCGGGACTGGACCTCTTGTTCTCGCCTGACTTCAACTTCAACATCGGCGGCGAGTACATCATTCCGGTGAGTGATGGCACAGAGGTGATTTTGAATGCCAACTGGGCACGCGTTGATGACCAGCAGTCACTGCTGCCGGGCACAAACGGCACCTTCAACCCGGTGAGCTTGTTGCCTGGATATGACAAAGTGGATGCGGGCATCACACTTTCGATGAATGACGGCCAGTATCTGGTTACCGGTTTTGTCAGGAACCTGTTCGACGAAAGCTTTGTCACCACACACAGCGGCGACAACTTCCGCTATCAGATCCCGCGTGACGCTGACCGCTTTTTCGGCATCAACCTGCGGGCAAACTTCAACTAAGCGGTTGCCACAGCGGGCAAGCTCGCCAACAATGAAAGCGCATCACCACGGGTGGTGCGCCCAGACTTTTGATCCTGTTCGCGCTTGAAGCCAAGGGGAGAGGCCTTGCGACAGTTCTTCGAAAATACCGCGTCGCTGCTGGGTCGATTGAATGCAGTGATTGCAAAAACAGGGTGCAACATAGCCGCGCTCCTGCTTGCGACCATGGTCACAATCGTGCTGGCGCAGGTATTCTACCGGTATGTCCTGAATGATGCCTTTGGCTGGAGCGAGGAAATTGCCAAGGCCATGATGGTCTGGGTCACTTTTCTCGTCAGTCCCTGGGCCTATCGCTATGGAGCCTTTGTGTCAGTAGACATGTTCATCGAGCCCTTTTCAGAGCGATTTCGTCTTTGGCTCGGCCTCATCATCCATGCCCTCGTTTTGTGGGCACTCTATGTCTTTTTCATTGAAAGCATAGACTTCTGGCAGCGCGGTCGCGCAACCTTCGCTGCAACACTGCCGATCAAGCTTTCATGGTTCTACAGTATTGTGCCAGGCGCATTCGCTGCCATGTTCCTGGTCGCCGTTGAAACCATCATTCGGTACCTGCTTACCCTAACCACAACCGGGAAATCATACCTGGTCAACGAGGGGAGCGGTTAGTTCATGTCGCTTGGTTACTTCTGGATATTCATTCTCTTGATGGTCATTGGCGCACCGGTTGTGTTTGCCCTTCTGATTGGCCCGGCTCTCAGCCTGACACTGGATGGCCAGCCCCTTTATGTGCGTGCCCTCCTCAGCAGGCTCTATAACGGCATGGACAGCTTTCCGCTGATGGCTGTGCCTTTCTTTATTCTGGCTGGCGAACTCATGAATTCTGGCGGCATCACCCGCGCCATTGTCAAGTTCAGCCAGACACTCATTGGTCATGTGCGTGGCGGCCTGGCCCAAATCAACATCCTGTCCTCAATTTTGTTTGCCGGACTTTCGGGCTCCGCTGTCGCGGATACGTCGGCGCTCGGCAAAATGCTCGTGCCCGCCATGGAAGAAGCCGGATACTCCAAACGGTTTTCGGCCGCAGTAACCGCCGCATCATCCGTCATTGGTCCAATCATTCCACCGTCAGGCATAATGATTATTTACGCTTTCATTATGAATGTCTCGGTGGGTGGGCTGTTTGCCGCCGGGATTGTCCCCGGGTTTCTTGTGGCCGCGGGCCTGATGGCCATGACAAGCCGCATTTCAAAAGTGCGCGACTATCCAGTTGCCAGCCGGAAGGCCACGTGGGGGGAGCGGGGTGCTGCCTTCAAAAGCACCATTCTCGCGCTGCTGACCCCGGTTATTTTGCTGGGCGGTATAATCCTTGGTATTTTCACCCCAACGGAAGCTGCAGCCGTCGCAGCCTTTTATGCGCTGATCGTCGGGCTCTTTTTCATGCGCTCGCTGAATGCAAAAGACCTTCCTCTTATTTTCCGGAATGTCGCAACCCAGTCCGGGGTCATTCTGCTGCTGGTGGGTGCTGCCGTAACCTTTGCCTGGATCATAACTGTTTCGGGCATGGCTGAGCAGCTTGCAACTGCCCTCACCGGCATCACTGACAATGTGCTGCTCTTGTTATTCCTGGTGAATATCTTCCTGTTGATTGTCGGCATGTTTCTGGATGCAGGTCCTGCCATCCTGATCCTGGGGCCTGTATTGGGCCCAATCTTCATAGGTCTTGGACTTGAGCCACTGCATTTTGCAATCGTCATGTGCGTAAACGTAACCGTCGGCCTTGCAACGCCTCCAATGGGGCTGGTTCTCTTTGTTGCCTCGTCGATATCGGGCGAAAAAGTGGACAGGATCGCGCAGGAGATGCTGCCCTTTCTGGCTGTCGAGATCGGCGTGATATTTCTGATCACTTATTTTCCCGCCCTGTCGCTCACCATTCCGCGACTTCTCGGCTTTCTGTAGGGGCACATGATGGAACCAGAGACCCCGCAAACAGATGACACCCGCACAAAGATGGTGCGGATATTGTTTTTTATCCTGGTCACCATGTGCCTGATTGGTCTGAGCTACAGTTTTGGCGCCTCGCGCGGGGACGTAATCAAAGTGGCTTTTCTGGGCTCCAAAGATGACGAAGACTATGCGGGCGCTGTTGCCTTCAAGAGGGTAGTTGAAACCCGAACCGACGGGAAAGTGACGGTTCAGATTTTCCCGGCAGGTCAGTTTTGCGGAAACGCCCGCGAATGTCTTGAAGCCCTGCAGTCAGGCACGCTGGAAATTACCATGACAACAGCGGGCGGGGCGGGCAGCCTGTTTGGCGCCATTCAGGTCCTCGATCTTCCCTACGCTTTTGATGGTGATGATACGGCGGAATGTGTTGTCGACGGACCATTTGCGCAGCGCTTGCGCAGCGCCGTTCTGGAGGCGGGCGCCGGCCTGAGACTTGGCGTTATCTCCAATACCGGCGGCTGGCGCAATTTTGCGACCGTGGGCACGCCTGTTCACAGAGCAGAGGATTTGGCCGGGTTGAAACTGCGTACGGTGACCGCACCCATTCAGCAGGAAATGATGAGGCAATTGGAGGCGAGCGCCACTCCGATCGCCTGGTCGGAGCTGTATTCTGCTCTGGCAACCCGGGTTGTTGAAGGCACCAAAAACAGTGTTCAGGACATTGTTGGTATGAAATTCCACGAGCATATCAAGCATCTGACACTGGACGGCCACGCCTACATGGCGGCCATGTGGTGGTACTCAGCGGACCGGTGGCAGGCACTCACGCCGGAAATGCAGTCGATAATCTCGGACGCATTTTCCGACCTTCAGCAGGCAACCCGGCAAATTACCAAAGCAGGCGAAGCATCCGCACTGGCAGAGTTTGAAGCGGCTGGCGGCACCATCTACAGGCCGTCAATCGACGATAGGCAGACCTTCATTGACGCAACAGCGGGCATGCGAGACTGGTTTGGTGAACGATATGGCAACGACTGGCTGCAAAGCCTTGATGACGCGGTTGAGGCCTGTCAGGTGGATTTGCGCTCCTGAGCATCACTTCAATGGGTCTTGCACAAGCAAGTGATGCCCGCGTAGCATGCGGCTCAACACCGATTATTTTCAGGAATTCTTGCTTTTTATCTGGTTTGGAAATTTCTATCTGATGCCACTCTTCAAGAAACAAACAGAGGCAGATGCAGCGCCCAATGATCTGGATGAAGAAGTCGCGAGCGCTTTTGTCGCCCTGGGACGTCGGGATCAATCAGCTCCGGTGCCGGCCGGCCTTGCCAAGGAAACACTTGTTTCCCTGATGTTTCGCCATGCCGAGCTGCTTTCTCAAACCATGAAAAAGCAGGAATCGGCGACACTCTACGAACTTGCCGTGCAACTGGCCGGGTATGAAAACTCCGCCCTTTCCGACGGGAAAAGTGTTGAAGACCTGCGATCGCTTGGTGCCACCCTGATGAGCGCTGGCCGCATTCAGCTTGCGATCAAAATCTACGAGCAGATTATCAAGCAGGAACCCGATGATCACGATGATCACATCCGGCTGTCGAGCCTTTATTACGCGGAAGGCAGGAAAGAGGAAGCGCATGGCTTCCTGCAATCATTCTTTATTGAACACCCAACGTCCATTGAGACATCAGACCGGGAGGAAGGCAGCCTGGGTCGCATTCTGCGGTTTTCCGGTTTTGACAAAACACAATTCAAGATGGCCCGCCGAGAGAATGGTAGCTTTAGATACTATCGCAGCGGCGGGCATTTTATGCTGGCGCATCTGCTCGACAGCAGCAGTTTTGATGTTCACTCGTTCGTGGTTGCAGGCGACAATCTCTCAAAAAAACCACCCACAGGATCTCATGACCTGATCCTCAATACAATTGCAGACGCCGATACGGAATTCTCTTCCCTAAAATCGTTGGAAAAGTATCTGGAAACCAACACTAAAACGCCGCTTATCAACCACCCAACCAGGGTGCTGGCAACAACACGCGACAACAACTATCGGACCCTGAATGACATTGAAGGCATACGCTTTCCCAAGACCAGGCGGTTCAACACCACCGACATTGCACCAAGCGACCTGGCCGCTCAAATGGAAGCAAACGGGTTTGGCTATCCGCTAATTGTCCGGGAAACCGGCACTCACACGGCCATCTCAACCGCGCTTGTGGATGACCGGGAGACCCTTGAAGCCTATATTGCTGCTGCAGGCGGCGACTGCCTCTATGCAATTGAATTCATTGAAAGCGCCTCTGAGCAAGGCCACTACAGCAAAATGCGCTTCTTCGCGATTGACGGAGACCTGTACCCTGTCGTGCATCATATTGACGAAGTGTGGAACGTGCATGGCGGCAACCGCAAAACCTTTATGGCCCGCCATGACTGGATGCTGGAAAAGGAACAACGTTTCATGGCGGACCCGGCATCGGTGATCGGGGATGCGCAATACCAGCTTCTGCAGACGCTCCCGGACATCATCGGCCTGGATTTCTTTGGTTTTGACTTCACGCTATTGGCGGATGGTACGGTTCTGATCTTTGAACTCAACCCTGCGATGCGACACGGCTATTCACATGCCGAGAATTTCCCATACCTTCAGCCCCACCTTGAGGCGGTCGAGAGTGCCTTTAAAGCCATGGTGCGCAGAAAGATAGCCTCTGGCAGGCAGACCTAAAGCGACGAAAGGGCCTGGAGGCCCCGCTCAAACACGCTTTCTTCAGAACACAGGATCAACCGGATACAATCAGCACTTGTCGGGCCATAAACATGCCCCGGTATCGAGACGAGTTTTTTGTTTTTCAGCAACCAATCCGCAGCAGGTGCACCGCAGCCGCTGGTTTCACCATCTGCATTCGACAAATGCTTTTCAGCAACCAGACCGCTGACATCTGGGAAAGCAAACATGCCGCCAAGTGGCTGGCGTGGCCAGGAAAAGCCACTGCTGTCGCCGACAACGTCGCGCAATCGATCTGCACGCTTGCCAAGTATTCGGGCGGTCTCATCCATCCAGCTGTCGGCCTTTGTGTCAGAAATCATCCGCAGCGCGATACGCTCGGACAGGATATTCACGCCAAGGTACATGAAATCATGCAGCTTGGCAGCCAGATCAATGACCGCTTTTGGCGCACACATCCAGCCAATGCGCAGGCCAGGCACGCCGTATTTCTTCGAAAAACTGTTGATCAGGATCGACCGATCCCGCAATCCGGTGACCGAGCGTGCCGGAATGTGTGGCCGGGCAAACGCCATGCTGTCATAAACCTCGTCATGAATGATCCATAAATCCCGCTTTTCTGAAAAACGGCGAAGCGCCTCAAAATCCTTTTTACTGGCAACATACCCGCTTGGATTTTCTGGTGAATTGACGATGAGTGCCCGAGCATTCCCGTCAATGGCAGTCGTCCTTTCCAGGGTTTCATATTCGTGTTCTTCAATCGTGCGCGACAAGCAGACCGGGTCGCGGCCCAAAGTGCGAATAGCCCGCTGGTAAAGCATATAGGTGGGGTCAGTGATCAGGATCCTGTCGGCTGGATCTGACACAACAAGTGCCGCCAGATTGATCGCTTCGACGCCCCCATGCGTGATTAGAATTTCAGTCTCTGGATCAACCTGCAGCCCATACCTGCGCGTATAATAGTCCGCGATCGCCGCCCGCAGTTCAGGCATGCCGCGGTTCTTTTCATAACGCTTGCTGGACTGGTGAAAAACATCCCACGTCAGCTCACCGCTTTCGATGACACCACGGCTTGTCTCCGGTGGTCCGAAAGCAGGCTCCCCAAATGCAAGGTTAATCGCACCGGGGATGGCGCGCGCCTTCTCCGCCATTGCTTTTGTCGCATATCCATCAAGAGACAATAGCTGGCTACTCAACTGCGGCATACTCATGTTGGGCTCCCGGGCCGGACAGACCTATTTGACCTGCCCGGCATTTGATTCTTTTTGCCATGACATCAAGGACATGACTGAGGTAGAAGGATAAATCCATGTTTTTACGCAAGTATGCGCATTCATTTAAGCAGTGCAACAAACCGGTGATGAAACTTGACTGACGCCCGCAAAACTCCGTCAAACGGCACAGACCTGACAGCCGGCGCCCAACTGAAGCAGCTGCTGCAGGGCGACGATCTTTCATTCCTTATGGAAGCGCATAATGCATTGGCAGCAAAGCTGGCTGTAGACGCGGGCTTTGAGGCATTGTGGGCCTCCAGTCTGACACTTTCCGCTTCGATGGGTATGCGGGATGCCAATGAGCTTGCCTGGCCAGATGTTCTCAAACTTGTTGACCCGATAACCGATTTTGTGGACCGGCCGGTGCTGCTTGACGCGGATAGCGGCTACGGTGATTTCAACATCTTCGGTCGTTTTGTCACTAAAGCATGCGCTGCGGGTGTTGCCGGTGTGTGTATTGAAGACAAGGCGTTTCCGAAACGAAATTCCTTTGCCAATACGCATCATCAACTGGCCGACATCGAAGACTTCACTGGCATGATTATGGCTGCAAAGGACCAGCAAACCGACCCGGATTTTTGTGTGGTCGCGCGCACAGAGGCACTGGTTGCCGGCGCCGGTTTGAGCGAAGCGCTGGAGCGGGCCGCGAGATACGAAGCGGCTGGAGCAGATGCGCTTTTTGTCCATTCAAAGCAAAAGACTGCTTTCGAAATTGAAGCCTTCTGCAAGAGCTGGAACGGCAGCATTCCCCTGATCATTGCGCCGACGACCTATTCGAACACGAGCACAGACGTTTTCGAGCGCCTTGGGATCAGTGCCGTTATATGGGCCAATCACGGTTTGCGGGCTGCCATGAAGGCAATGACGCAGGCGTATCAGGAAATTTTTGATGCGCGCAGTGTTGCGGAGCTTGAACAGAAAATCTCGACAGTTGACGATATTCTGGCTCTCACCGATACCGAAGGCCTGTTGGCTCGCGAGCGCCAGTTGGCCACCAGCAGTCGTCGCTCGGGGTAGGTGTCTTGCTGAACGCCGAAGACTTTCTGGAAGCGTTGGAAAAACAGGGCTTTGACTTTTTCTCTGGCGTCCCGTGCTCCTTCCTCAAGGCCCCCATGCAACTTCTCGCAAACGACGACCGTTACGTTGCCGCAACGATTGAAACCGAAGCCATCTCGCTGGCAGCCGGTGCATGGCTGGCGGGAAAACGCAGTGCAGTCTTCTGTCAAAATTCCGGCCTCGGAAATCTCATTAACCCACTGAGTTCCCTCAATAATCCGTTCTCCATTCCGTCACTATTGGTGCTGGGGTGGCGCGGCGCGCCTGGCACAGACGACGAACCACAGCATCTTCTGATGGGAAAAACCACTCGGGAAATGCTCGCGCTCATGGACGTTGAGAGCCTGATACTGCCAACAGACAGGGAAGCAATGCATCGCTGTGTGATAAAGGCCGCAAACATAATGGAGGTGACAGGTAAGCCGGTGGCCTTGCTCGTGCACCCAAACAGCTTTTCCACGGGCACAAAAAAGTCAGATTTAGAGCAAAAAGAGTCCGCATACTCGCAAAAAACAGACATTTTCGACCAGAAAAAGAAACTCACGCCTCCTGCCCGCTTCGAGGCCTTAAAATCCATTCTTCCGGACTTGCCGGAAAATGCAGCAGTGATTGCGACGACAGGAAAATGTGGTCGCGAACTTTTCACGCTGTCAGACCGGCCGCAGCATTTTTACATGGTCGGTTCGATGGGCTCCGCCAGTGCGATCGGGCTCGGTGTCTCCTTGTGCCAGCAAAATCGGCCTGTCGTTGTTTTGGATGGTGACGGTGCGGCCTTGATGCGACTTGGGACAATGGCAACCATTGGTGCGGAAGCCCCTCAAAACCTGATCCACGTCATTCTGGATAACGGCGCACACGATTCAACCGGTGGGCAACCAACCGGGTCACAAAACGTCGACTTTGTTCAGATTGCAAGCGCTGTCGGCTATCAGGCCGCCCACCGCTGTGACACGCTAAGCGGTCTTCAGTCCGCGCTGAAAGACGCGCTCAATGGCAAAGGCCCTCATCTGATCCATATGGCAATCCGGCCGGGCTCCGTTAACGACCTTGGTCGTCCGACGCTCTCGCCCACTGACGTCGCCAAGCGGTTCAGGCAGTTCCTGACGACATGACGGCCTTCGCTGCGGCCTCTCCCGCGAGCTTGCCAAGCGTCACAGCTGTGCAAATACCCATGCCGGGCAGATAGCCCCAGACGGATGGGCCCGACACACTGCGCGCGGCACCACCGCCAGCATAAAGGTTGGGGAATGGCGACCCGTCGGGACGTACCACCCTCGCTTCCTCATCGACGCACAAGCCCCCCTGCGTGTGGAACAGAGCGCCCGTGACCTTGATGGCATAATAAGGTGCCTCCAGCGCACGGTTCCCTTTGAACGCCCGGCCAAACGGGTCATGTTTTTCGCCTTGCTTGAACGCCTGAACATCCGCCATGGACCGTGACAATGCATCAGCGGGTACCTTCATCAACGAGGCCAGCGCCTCCCAGCTGTCTGCTGACTTGCACAGGTTCAGGCCAAAGGCATCTTTGTATTCCTCAAAGCGGCTGATCGCGTCTTCGTGCAGGCTCTGGTCATATACAATCCAGATTTCACCGTCCGGTTGCTCAAGGATCGTCAGCGCCTGTCCTGAAATATCGTGCAGCTCGTTTTCGAACCGTTCGCCATTTTTGTTGATCTGTGCGCCGCCACCAATCAGCAGAATATGCGGGATAACGAGATTGCCGGGACTGCTGAGCGACCCCAGCGCCTGATAGGCGCCAAGGTCCGCAACTGCGGCCCCGAGCTCCTGCCCCCACAACAGAGCGTCGCCCTCATTGCCTTCATGACCATAATACTGGGCATTCTTCAGCTCCGGCATATGCTGTTTGATCAGGCCTTCATTGCCCCCGTACCCACAGGTTGCAAGAACAAGCTGCTCCACGCCAAATTCTTCAACGCCGTCCGGGCGTGCCACACGCACACCGAGCACAGTGTCGCTTTCATCCACAATGAGGTCGGAGACCCGCGCTTGCGTCAAAACATCAACGCCTTCGCGCTCTGCTGCCGACAAAAGCATCCCCATCAACACCTCACCGGAACGGCCGGGCGGTGCATGCAGGCGAAGTTCACTGTGGCCAAGCCCCGCCCACTGCATCTCGATATCCAGCTCAAAGCCAAGATCCTCAGTTAACCAGTCAAGGGTTGGCCCTGCGTTGTTGGCAATAGTTCGCGCGAGCGCAGGGTCGGTCTGTCCTTTTGTGATGGCGAGGATATCCTGGAAAAACTGCTCGGTGCTGTCGCTCAGGCCGGCGCGCTGCTGCGCCGCCGTGTTCGCAGCACATATGCCTCCATAAGACATTGCGGTAGAACCTGCCGGATGGGCGTCGCGCTCCAGCACAAGGACTTCAGCACCCTTGCGCCGCGCGGCAATCGCTGCGGTCAGGCCGCACGCACCACCGCCGATCACCACAACTGGCACTGTATATTCAGGAGTAAAATCCGGATTTCGTATGATCGCCATGGATACGTCGCTCAAGCTTATCGATTGAAAACACGAATTTCACTTGATAAAAAGCTTTATGTCAAGATATATTGGCAAATCGCGCTGGACTATTGAAGGGAGAGCAATGCCGGAGCAAGAAGACAGACTTGATCGCCTGAGCCGCGCCTGGTCAGAGTCTCGCCATGACCTTGACATCAGCCCATGGCAGGTTTGGGGGCGCATCACCCGCATCAATGACATCTTCCTCTCCCGCCTGAACCGCCTCCTGAACCAGCATGGACTTACCTTCTCTGAATTCCAGACCCTTGGTGCCCTGATCCTGTCCGGCCCGCCCTATGAGGCGAAGCCAAATGCCATTTCGCGTCATAATTTACTCACCTCGGGTGGCATGACCAATGTACTGACCCGCATGGAAAAGAAGGGGTTGGTGGCCCGGCGCAAGGATACAAACGATGGCCGCGGTGTTATTGTGTCCGTAACCGAGGAAGGGCTGAGCGCCTTTGACGCCGTCATCGTCAAGGAAAACCAGATTGAGCATCGCCTGCTGGATGGAATAGACGGAGACGAGCGAACTATTGTCGCCAAAGTCCTTAAAAAAATCCTGCTCTCAATCGATGAAGAAGAATAGGACAGGCTGAAGCATGACAGGCACACCAACAGCACCCGGAAACACGACCGACGCTTTGGTCGAATTTGCCCTCGGCCCGGCTCCTGCAAATGCGCCTGCATCCACATTTGATACTGCTGGTGTTTTTCTTACCGACACGCTCGGGTGTGCGCTGGCCGGCAGTAACACAGAAACCAACCTTGCGATGCTGGCGGCCTTTTCAAAAAACCAGGGCCCATACCGTTTGCCAGGTCGACCGGAGCTGGTCGACCGTGATGCCGCTGCTGTTCTGGCGGCTCACGCTATTCACTGCCTGGAATGGGACGCCGTTCACGAGCCTGCAGTCGTGCACGCCATGTCTGTCACCACCGGCGCGCTTTGGGCAGAAGTCCAGACACACAAGGCCGTTGGCGGCAAAACCTTCCTTGAAAGTGTGATTGTCGGCGTCGACATTGCCTCCCGACTGGGTGTCGCCACCAAAGGGGCGCTTCGTTTCTTTCGCCCGGCGACGGCGGGGCTGATCGGCGCTGCAGCCGCAATAGCCCGATTACGCGGCTTCACTCCAGCGCAAGCAAAAAATGCCGTAGGCCTCGCCTACTCGCAGGTGCAGGGCACCATGCAGGCGCATCTGGAAGGCACACCGGCTCTGGCAATGCAGGTCGCCCTGTCTGCCCGGGCAGCGGTCAACGCCTGCGATCTTGCTGCCGCCGGTTTGCAGGGGCCTCACGACGTGTTTGACGGCAAGTTTGGATATTTCACACTGATCGAAGAAGACGGCGACACCGGAAAGCTTGTGTCAGGCCTCGGAAACCGGTTTGCCATTGATGAGCTTTCGATCAAACCCTACCCGTCAGGAAGAGCCAGCCACGGCGCCCTTTCGGTGTTACTGCGGCATATTCAGGCAGGAACCGTAAACGCGAATAACTTCGCAGGCTTGACCGCGCGTGTACCGCCCCTGGTGCACCGGCTCGTCGGGCGTCCGCTAGGACAAGACATGTCTCCGGCCTATGCGCGCTTGTGCCTTCCGTTTCTGACCGGACTTGCTTTGCGGGACAAAACAATTGATCCCCGACGCTTTACAGCTGCTGACTTTGAAGATCCGGGCATTTTGGCCGCTGCGTCATGTGTGCGCGTTCTTGTCGACGACAATCAGGACCTGAATGCGCTTGCACCGCAGGAAGTCAGTATTGAACTGAAAAACGGTGAACGTCTGACGGAGCGGTTACCCGCTGTGCTCGGCGCACCCAAGAACCCCGTTTCCATAGAAGAACTGAAAAGCAAGTTCGAACTGGCAGCCTCGCTCTCCCCAGCCCCCCCGGCAGCCACAAGCAACCTGTTCACTGACCTGTTGGCGATCAAACAATCTGCCGATTGCTGGCACCTGTTGGCGCAGTTGGCCCCTAACGCAAATTCACAATGACGGAGTTACCCATGACCACGATTATCGTTTTATTCAACCTCAAGGACGGCACAGACCGGGCGGTTTATGAAAACTGGGCCCGGGAAACGGACCTCAAAACTGTTCGCGGACTGTCTTCCATCGCTGGTTTCGAAGTGTTTCGCGCCAACGGCCTGCTCGGCAGCGATGACCCGAGCCCCTATGAATATGTCGAAATCATCAGTGTCGGCGACATGGCAAAGTTCGGCGAGGAAGTGGGCACTGATGTCATGCAAAAAGTAGCGGGGGAGTTCCAGGGCTTTGCCGACAATCCCATGTTCATTCTGACTGACAATATCGAAGGATAACCCGATGACAGGAACACTTGACGGCAAGGTTGCGCTGGTCACGGGCTCGGGCCGCAGAAAAGGACTGGGTGAAGCAATTCTGGCAGCCTTTGGCGCAGAAGGTGCAAAGCTGGTTGTAACCGACCTCGGCGCACCTGCAGAACATATGGGTGCGGACGATATCGGCACCACAGACGAAATGGAAGAGATCACAAACGACCTCAGGAAGTCCGGTGCTGACGTCCTGACATTAGCGGCGGACATACGCGATGATGCGCAGGTGCAGTCCCTGATTGACAAGACAGTGGCACATTTCGGCAAAATTGACATTCTGGTGAATAATGCAGGCATTGGTTACATCATGAAACCGATGTTCGATCTGTCGGCAGACGAGTGGGACGCTGTTCTGGACGTTAACCTGAAGGGTGCCTTTTTGTGCAGCAAACATGCGGCTATGGCCATGAAGGAAACTGGCGGGCGGATCATCAATATCGCAAGCCAGGCTGCCAAAACCGGTTTCCCGCATATGGCCCCTTACACAGCGTCAAAGCATGGCATGGTCGGCCTGACCCGCTCCAACGCGGTGGAACTCGGGCAGTATGGCATTACGGTCAATGCGGTATGCCCCAATCATGTCACCACCGGCCTTGGCGCGAAACAAAACGGCTATTTCTCCAAGCTGCTGGGCTTTGACAGCGTCGATGATTATCTCGCCAACATGCGCCGCACCAATCCAATGGGCCGTCCGGGCCTCGCCACAGACACGGCGGCTGCCTGTGTGTTTCTGGCGTCAGAAGCAGCAGGTTATATCACCGGCGAAGCCCTGAATGTATCAGGTGGTGAGGAAGTGCACTGACCCAAGTGACCGGCCATATACAGATGGCTTCCCTAAAATCCTCCTGTGATAGATTTTATCGATCAATAAATATAGCGGCAGCTCTTCCCCGGGGCTGCCGCTTCACCGTATTAATAAAGTGTAGTCCAACCGAAAACCGTGATTTCGCATGACATTTGTCATGGTTGCCTTTTGGTCCATTTGACTATCCAGATTGCAGATGAAGTCAATGAGTAGAGATATGACAAAAGCAGCAAAATCCTCCCCTCCCGCCTGGCACCATGTCGAGCAACACGGCATGTTCCCGGACCATGACCATGATGACGTGGCACGCTTTAACTTTGTCGCGTCCATGAACAAGTATCTGGCGCAAACGCTGGGTGCAGGTAACGAACTTGCCTATGACAAGCGTGTCCTGCCTGCACTCAAAAAAGAACTGCGCCGCGACCCCCGCTCACGGCATGAAATTCGCGAAGCCATGAACCGCGACCCATTCCACAGCGTCTGGAGCGCGGCCAAGCGGAACACCATGGAACAACGCCAGCAAATCAGCCGGTCGATTGTTCTGCCGCAGGCGGATGACCTGAAGGAACGCGCTGACGCACTGATCAGCGAAGCCCGGAACCTTGAGCTGGACCCCGATCTGGCACTGCCGTCCTATATTGCAAGCGTGGACCATCACTGCATGCCCGGCAGTTATCACACTGCCCTTATTGAGGGCGATGTGTCAGCCGGAGCGAACTATGACATGGGCATGTTCGCAACGACGGGCGGTGCCATGGGTCAGCTTACGGACATGGCAGGCCGTGCCGTCGTTGACTGGCTGAAAGCCAATCACCCGACGTTTGCCCCCAAACGCATTCTGGATATCGGCTGTACGATCGGCCACACAACCCTTCCGATTGCTGAAGCTTTCCCCGACGCCGAGGTTATTGCCATTGATGTCGCTGCACCTGTACTCCGCTACGCGGCAGCTCGCGCTGCCTCTCTCGGCATCGACAACGTGCGTTTCGTCCAGGCAGACGGTGAGGACCTGAGCCGATTTGAAGCGGGCAGTTTCGACATGGTTTATACGTCGATGTTTCTGCACGAGACATCGAACGCTGCGCTGCGGAACGTTATGGCAGAAGTGCAACGCGTGTTGGCCCCCGGTGGATTGACCCTGCATCTTGAGCAACCCAGCTACACGGAAGATATGCCGCTTTATGAGCAATTTATCCGCGACTGGGATGCGCATAACAACAATGAACCTTTCTGGTCCCGGCTGCATGACCTGAACATTCTGGACGTTATGCAGGACAGCGGCTTTAGCGAGCCAGAACTGTTTACGGCCCGTGTGGCTGCTGCCACCGTTCTGGAGGGCCCGGAGGATCATGGGCGCGGAGCAGCCTGGCACGCCTACGGCGCACAAAAAACAGCTAGCGAAGGTGAATGACATGTCCGATGACCTGAACCATCTGATCAACAAAAACGCCAAGGGCCGACGCCCACAGTTTCTGAACACCAAAGCTGAAGAGCATCTGATGTCCATGACCATGGCACTGATGCAGGAGCTGGCTGTAACGCGTGAGCGACTGGATACGCTCGAGCGCCTTGTCGCGCAAAAAGGCGTGCTTGACCTGCCGGAGATTGAAACATACCGGCCCGACGCTGAAGCCGAAGCGGAACGTCAGACGGCTCAGCAGAAGCTGATTGCAACAGTGATGCGCTCCATGGAGCAGGAAATTCATGCGCTGAGTGAGCAGGAAACACCTGAGGTGAACCAGCAGCTGCAGGCTGTCAATGACGACAGAGCTGCCTGACCTCCGCCCATACCAAAACAGAGCGACCGCATGCCCAGCTGGATATGCGGTCGCTTGGGTTCCCGATTAAACAGAAGACTGGCATAGCCCGTTCAGGGACAAGTCTCCAAACCGTCTTCATCTTCAACCAGACGCGCATCAGACAGCGACATCTGAAAAGCCTTATCTGACGCCAGAGCAAATGGTGCTCTCACCCCGTCCATACTCATGCCGCTGCGCACCAGACAAGAGAGGCTGACACGGCCAGTTTGCCAGACGCCAATCTCCGCAGACTTGAAGAAGGCCGTCACGTCCACACCGCCAGAGCAATTAGCGCCCGCCTGACAACTGCCGCCCAAAAATACTTTGCCTTCAGGGGCCTGATCAATTCGATAGTCGAACTGAAGCTCCATGGCGCCGTTCATTTCGCGCACCAGCGAGATCGGTTCAGTGGACTGAAAAGCAAAATAGCCCGGCGTTTCGGATGCCCAGGTCAGGCGGATTGCGTCTTCCTGAGCATCCCTGTCCACGGCCCTGAAAGACGCACCCGCAGCCACGATTGACCAAGGGTCTTCAGCCCGGCCTTTGGTGAAATACAGATATTTGTTTTCAGATTGAAGGCCTGCTCCTGCATCTTCCGGCAAAACGGCCATATTGACGCTGTCCGCATAGCTCAGGCCATACCCATAGGCGAACAGCGGGTCGTATGGCTCAACGCCGTGGTTGAGCGACACCTGGTCAGGGCGTCGGGGCCAAGAGAAGGTGAGGCGACCTTTGAAATCATGATCAATGTCACCGGTTTCACCCGAAAACAGAACGTCCGCGATGCCGGCGCCTTCGCTGCCCGGCCACCAGGCGGCAACAAATGCGTCAGACGCATTGAGCAAAGGATTGACCCACAGGGGCCGACCGGACGTGAAAATTGAAACCGTGGGAATGCCATCCCGTTGCAGTTGACGCAACTGGGCAAGCGCGGCCTCATCATGGAACACTAACGATTGCACGTCGCCCTGAAATTCTGCGTACGGCTGCTCACCAAACACAACAATCGCCACATCAGGCGTGTCTTGGTAGGAACCGTCAGCGGAAAACTCGGTAGCGCCGCCCGCCTGCTCAACCGCCGCCTCGATGCCATCAAGGATCGTATCCGCGTTGGGAAACAGGCTGTTGTCGAGCCCGCCACCCTGCCACGTCAGGGTCCAGCCACCGGCCTGAGAAGAAACGCTGTCCGCTCTGTCGCCTACCACCAGCACCTTCTGGCGCGGTGAAAGCGGCAAAACATTGTCATTGTTCTTGAGCAGAACCAGTGACTCGCGCACTGCTTGGCGCGCAACCCGCCTGTGTTCGGGCATGCCGAGGACTGCTTCATCACCCGCCCAGCGTCGCGCTGAGGGTTTTTGAGCTTCAAATACGCCGGCGCGCACCTTGACCCTCAGGATACGGCGGACTGCATCGTCAAGCCGCGCCATCGGTATCTCGCCGTTCCTGGCTTGCTGCAGCGTATTTTCGTACAGCCCTTTCCAGCTGTCAGGTGCCATGAACATATCAACGCCTGCGTTAATCGCACGCGGGCAACTGACGTTGGTGCAGCCCTCCACCTGGCCGTGGGCGTTCCAGTCACCAACTACAAAGCCCTCGAAACCGATCTGATCTTTGAGCACATCGGTGAGCAGGTCTTTGTGGCCATGCAGCTTATCGCCGTTCCAGCTTGAGAAAGAGGCCATCACTGACTGAACCCCTGCGTCAATGGCGTTGATGTAGGGCAGGCCATGAATGTCGCGCAGCTCCGTTGCTGACATCTGGGCGTCCCCCTGGTCCACCCCATCCTTGGTGCCGCCATCGGCAACAAAATGCTTGGCGGATGCAATGACCTTGCTGTCGCCGAGAAAACCGTCTTCGCCAAACACACCCTGCACGCCCTCGACGATTGCGGCGGCATACTTTGACGGCATCTCAGGTGTCTCGCCAAAACCCTCATAAGAGCGGCCCCAGCGGTTGTCCCGCGGCACGGCCAGTGTCGGCGCAAATGTCCAGTCATGACCCGTGACCCGAAGCTCCCGGGCAGTCACAGTCATGATATCGCGTATCAGGTCCGGGTTGTTCATGGCGCCCAGCCCGACATTGTGCGGGAATATGGTGCCGCCAATAACATTGTTGTGGCCATGAACAGCATCGATGCCCCAGATCAGCGGGATCGCAACGCCACCATCGCTATCGTCAATCGAGGCCAAAAAGTACCCGTCGGCAGCCTCCACCCAGGCGTCAACCGCCGCATAAGGCAGGTCGCCCGGCGCGGAATTCCCACCGCTCAACACGGAACCCAGATTGTAGGTTTTAACCTCTTCTGCTGTGACTGAAGCGGTGTCCGCCTGAATGACCTGCCCGACCTTTTCTTCAAGTGTCATGCGGGCAAGCAGCGCATCCACCCTTTGCTCAACCGCTTCATCCCGAAACCGGGCAGTATCGACAGATGGCCAAACAACCTGACTGGCCGTTGCCTCTTGCTGATCATCATTTGAAGGACGGCCCGCATCGCTGCACGCCGCCAATGTGAGCGCCGTGCCGGTCATTAACGCTATGAGGCGCAATTTCCGCATTTTCATCCCCTGGTTCCTCTTCTTACTCGGCCCGCTACCGGCTTAACCGGTCATTTCCTCAAGTTCCTTGCCTCGGGTTTCCGTGACCTTCTTCCAGATAAAGACAACGGAGATGCCGGCAAAAATCATGTAAATGCTGTAGGTAAGCCCCAGCCCGATGGCCGCCAGGAAGATCGGGAACGTCATGGTAATGATGAAGTTGGCACCCCACTGCGCCAGGCCACTTACGGCAAGGCCCGATCCCCTGATCTGGTTCGGGAACATCTCTCCCAGCATGACCCACATCACCGGGCCCCAAGACCCATTGAACATGAAGACATAAACATTGGCTGCGATCAGCGCCACGATCCCCATCTGGTCAGACAATTCAAGCCTGCCATCAGCGCCCAAACTCCCTGTCGCGAAGGCAAAAACCACCGTGGCAAGGGAGATGGTCATCCCGATCGAGCCAACGAGCAGAAATGGTTTTCTGCCAACTTTGTCGATAAGGGCCAGGGTGGTCAGAACAGCAGCAACACTGACAGCACCGGAAATAACATTGATCAGCAAAGCATCAGCTTCGGTAAAGCCAACCGACTGCCACAAGACAGCGCCGTAATAAAACACGACGTTAATGCCAACCAGTTGTTGAAAAACTGCGAGGCCGATGCCGACCCAGACGATGGGGCGGATTTTGCCTGTGTCAGCCGCCTTCAGGTCACGAAAAGAAGGTTTGTGATCTGCAGCCAGCGATTCGTAAATTTCCTTGAGCTTTGCTGCGGCTATTGCGGCACCAAACAGCTTCTTGAGCACGCCCTCTGCCTGGTCCTTCCTGTCGGCTGCCACCAGATAGCGTGGGCTTTCCGGAATGAGGAACAATGCGATGAAAAAGACGGAAGCCGGGATAATTTCCATCCAGAACATCCACCGCCATGTAGCAAAGCCAAACCACAGTTCCGCCATGGATGAGCTTGAGATACTGGCAAGGAAATAATTGCTTATGAAAGCAGCGAATAGCCCGACAATAATGGCGATCTGCTGCACGGTCGCCAGAGACCCTCGAATATGAGCTGGCGCAATTTCACTGATGTAGGCTGGTGTCATGACACTTGCCGCACCCACCGCGAGGCCACCCAAAACCCGATAGAGGACAAATTCCAACGACCCGTTAGCGGCACCCGACCCCCAGGCGCTGATCAGAAACAAAACTGCCGCGGAGATCAAAATGGCTTTACGGCCATAAAGGTCGGCAAGCCGACCCGCTGCAAATGCGCCAACAGCGCTACCAAGCAACATGGAAGCTACGTTAAACCCGGTCCCCGCACTATCCGTATTGAAGGCGGCCTGAAGACCATCAACGGTGCCATTGATGACGCCGCTGTCGAAACCAAACAAAAAGCCGCCCAGTGTTGCAACACAGCTTATGAAAATGATAAAAATAAGATTGTCTTGCCGATCGGACATCGTCGAGGTCATGCACAGGCTCCATATGTCAAAGTAGCTTCCCCCAAGCCTGACCGAATATTGCGCGCCGCCCTTCAGAAAGGCGACTTAATCTCCCCAACGCAACATGGTTAAAGGCCTGCTCAGGCAACCTTGCTATTATAAAGTCAGGGTCTTGTCCAGAGAATATGGAAGCGCTTCCATATTTAATTCAGAAACACCCATCGTCTTTCGCATAAAAAATGTCGTGAAACCCCGATTTAAGATTCGGGTGCAGCTGCTGTTGAGCTTCTGAGAATGAACTCCACATTGAGCACAACAGGCTCATCGGTGGCTATTTTTTTGCCTTTTTGCATATCAATCAGCAGCCCCGCCGCGACTTTTGCCATTTCTTCAACCGGCTGGCGCATGGTTGTCAACGCCGGAGACAGCACCGACGCCATGGGGATGTCGTCAAAACCAACGACTGAGAGGTCCTCAGGAACGTTTATCTTGAGCCGGTCCGCAATAACAATTACTGCGGCTGCCATGTCATCGTTTGACGCAAATATTGCGGTTGGCCGCTGGCGCTGACCAAGGATCGCCATCGCGGCATCCAACCCACCCTCAAACAGATAGCCGCCGGTCTGAATCCATTCTTCCGGAACCGTCAGTTTCGCAGCCGCCATGGTGTCACGAAAGGCTTTCAGGCGCTCGCGAGAATCCGCATGCTCGGGATCTCCGGCAATGAAGCCAATTTTCTTGTGTCCGAGCGAAATGAGATGTTCCGTCATCTGCTGAGCGGCTTCAAAATCATTGATTTTCACCGAAGGCATGCCCGGATACGAGCCACTGGGAGAGATGCGGGCGGTGGGCACTTTTTTGCGCTCCAGCGCAGCGAGCAGCACTTTATTGTCACAGGCTGGCGGCGTGAGAATGGCGCCGGACAATTTTAATTTGGACAGGAAAGACTCAATTTCATCGAGAACGGTCGTGCGATCAAAATGCTCCACCACCAGATGAAGTCCAGCCTCCTTGCACCGGCGCATGGCACCGCGCTGCATGCCGGACAAATACTCCCCGCCTGGTGCTTCATCAAACAACAGCCCCAGCAAATATGACCTGTCGCCAGCCAAGCTTCGCGCGTAAACATTTGGCTGATAATCCAGCTTTGCAGACGCGTCCAGGACCGCCTGTTTTTTGTCTTCGCGCACATAACGCTCGCCGTTGAGAACGCGCGACACCGTGGTCACGGACACACCGGCTACCCGCGCAACGTCAGAGATGGTAATCTTCGAGACTTTTTTACTGGCCATAGCTCTGCATATCCGATTTACTATCCATAATGAAAGCGTTTTCATATGGTTTCGCATTTTAGGGCTTATCGATCCAGCCTGAATTCAGGGACCAAGGGGGCAAGACAGCAACGATGACAAGCGCGCCGGAACCACAAAAAAACCTACCGTGGTCATCCCGCCTTGGATACGGCGTCGGAGACTTTGCACTCAATATGTTCTGGCAGGGAACAGGGTTCTATCTCCTGTTTTTTTATACCGATGTTGTCGGCCTGCCGAATGCAGTAGCCGGGCTGGTTTTTGCCATTGGCGGCTTGTGGGACGCCTTCACGGATCCGATAATGGGTGTCTTCGCAGAACGTACCCGCAGCCGCTGGGGAGCCTATCGTCCCTATCTTCTGCTCGGCGGACTCCCTTTGGCAGGGTCTTTTGTCCTGCTGTTTGTTTCGCCAACTCCCATCGCCGGGCTTCCTGTGGCGGTGACGGCGGCAGCAGCCCTGATTTTGTTCAAAACCTGTTACACCGTCGTCTCGATACCCTACTCCACGCTTGGCGCTCGCATGACCGAGGACAGCGATGAGAGAACGCGCGTCGCCGGCATCAGAATGTATTTTGGTTTTCTGGGTGGCCTGAGCGTGATCTCTCTTGCCAATTATTTTCGCGAAAGCCTTCCGGACGAACAGGCCTTTCCTGTCATGGCCATGGTGTGCGGGCTGGTGAGCCTCGGCATTTTCACTTTGTGTTTCTGGGGTACAGAGTCAGCGGCCCGGCGCCCACCGAACGCCCCCGTCGCATCAGACTTTGCTCAAATCGCCAAAACGCTGGCGCTTAATAAGGCATTCCTCCTTATCCTTGGTGGCATCGTAATGGTGACCGTCGCCGTCACCATTATCAGCTCAACCATTCTCTACGTATTCGAATATGGCTACAATGACCAAGCTGCCGGAGGGACCGCACTGATGATCATGGCGGGCGCACCACTTGTCACAATTCCCGTCTGGTCATTCATTGCCTTGTGGCTGGGAAAAAAACCAGCATGGTTGCTGGGCAGCGCTGTAACGCTGATGGGACTGATAAGTTTGTATCTGAGTTCCTCTGGCACCGCGCTTGCCGCCCTTCTGTCGTTCGGCCTGATAGCGCTCGGCATGAGCTCTTTCGCGGTTCTTTTCTGGAGCATGCTGCCCGACACAATCGAATACGGCGAGCACGAAACAAACGTCAGGAACGAATCCAGCATCATCGGTGTTGTTTCTTCCGGTCAGAAAATAGCACTCGCAGCGACGGCTTACGGGGTGGGGCTGTCGCTGGACGCTATCGACTACAGCGCCGGTGTCGCACAAAGCCAGGCAACGATCGATAACCTCATCCTGTTTGTCACTGCCGTACCGGCGCTCGCCATTATCGGGTCTGCATTCCTGATGGCATCCTACCCCATCTCTTCCTCGCTTCACCGCAAGTTCACAGATGAACTGCATACGCGCCACGAACACCCCCGCCGGTGAATTGGTCCGCTTGCCGGATGCAGCATTGTGCTTTTTAACGGTTTAGTTTCCGAAGTAGCTGCGCCCGCAGACGACGGGACGTCATGTCATCCATCGGACCAAGGGCGCCGCGGGCAGCTTCTGGCAAATGTTCAGCAGGGCGCTCTGACGGCCCAAACACATAATAGTCGAAGAGATCACGCCATGCTTCTTTCTCCTGCATGGGGCGATCTCTCAGGCTAAGCAAGCCATGTAACAGGGCGTCCATCGGGTCATCGATATGGCGTGGCACATCGTTCCACCAATAGTTAATCATAACGCTGAAATCATCGAGCGCCTCAACCTGGTGCCACCACAAAGCCGGGAAGAAAACCACGTCCCCTGGTTCAAGGTCTGCGACCTGCGCGGATGCAAGCGCATCGCGAAACCGTGGATACTGGTCGAAATCCGGGTCCCGTATATCCACCATGCTCACCACCTGGCCTGCCGGTGTTGGCTCAAGGGGACCGGGATACAGGTTTTCAACCTGCTCCGGCGGAAACAGGGTAAACCGCCTCCGCCCCACCATGCAGCATGCGAGATTGTGAGACATATCAAAGTGTGCCGCCGCAACCGTTTGGTTACCGATCCAGATGCTTGCAAGCAGGTTTCGGTGCTGGAACATGGCGTGGTTGAGCGGCAGGTCATTTTCCCGCCGCAAACCCGGCAGGTACAAATCCAGATCTGTGGAGCCGATGTACTTGTAGCCTGACTGGGGGTTGCCCCGGGCCTCAATAATTGAGTCCAGAAAAGCATCGAACTGAACTGTCATGGCCTGAAAGTTCGGCCGGGTAACGCTGTCGTCATAGAAGAAGCGTCCATCGATTTCCGGTGGACCCACAAAAGCTGTGACAGGTTTTCCGTTGTGAAACTGCTTTAGGTAATCAGTAACTTCGGTCGCTGATTCCAGCCCTTTTTGAACGAGGGGCCAGTCCACAGCCACGCCTTTCAGCACCACGGGCTCTGCCTCCGACACCAGGTCACCATAAGGAATAGCGTCAGGCTTGATACCCGTCAGTTCCTTCACCTTATTTGTAGCGCGCAACCCGGACCCTCCCGTTACTCAGCTAGGCATTGATCTGATCTAACAGATCACGATTGGTTGGCAGCATTGTCGTCAGGCGAGAGGCGCTGCGTTCCACCGTGTCGAACTTCTTCTGCGCAAACGCCTTCAAGTGTTCGGAAACGCTGCCTGACGCTGTTTGGGCACCAAATCCCATGCCATACAATACATATTGATAGCTTGCGGGTGGGAAAACCATATGCCCTTCCCCATTGCTGTGCCAGGGAACATGCTGCGCCCATAGCGACAGATCGCTGCGCAGGCTTTCCGGGATGCTGGACGCGGCCCGGTTGTCTTGCCAGAAAGCTTCCTCGCGGTCGCTCAAACAGTAATGCAGCTTCAGGAAATGGATAATATGATCCCAGATCTTGTGAAGACGGTCGTTGAACACGACTGATGCGTCTTCCATCTGGTCCCGGTTGGCCGGCATGTGGTCCGCAACCATGTTTGCCGCCGTTTCGATCAGCATGAGGGCCGACGCTTCCAGCGGCTCAAGAAACCCGGCGGAAAGGCCTATGCCAATACAGTTTCGTTTCCAGAAGGTTTCCCGGTAACCCGACCCGATCCCGAGTTTGCGAACTGACAGTTTGGCGAACTCACGCTCGCCCAGGCCAAGATACTCCCGGATACAGTTCACGGCGCTCTCTTCATCCATATGGGAACTGCTGTAAACATGCCCGACACCGCGCCGTGTTGACAAGCTCACGTCCCAAATCCACCCGGCTGCCTGCGCGGTTGCAACCGTCGAGGACTGGACAGGATCGTCTTCACGGTAAGGTGCCTGAACGGCGAGCGCCGTGTCCTGAAACAGAATGTCGCTTTTGGATTTGAGCGGTACGCCGAAATGCTCTCCGAGCAGCAGTGAGCGAAAGCCCGTGCAGTCGATGAACAGGTCACCTGTGATGACACCACTGTTTTTGGTTTCGATTGCTTCTATGTCGCCGTTTTCAAGAGCCTTGAGCCCGACCATGGTGTCCGCAATATGCTGCACGCCCAAATGCTCGACGCAATGTTGCCGCAGGAACCCGGAGAAGGCTCCCGCATCAAGATGATACCCATAATTGGAAAAGCCACCATAATCCGGGCTCGTGACCTGCTTGGGGGCAAGATGCCGCTCACAGATATGCTCCTGCGGACAAACAGACGCTGAGAAGGACAGGTTGCCGCCGTTTTCAAGCCAATACTCAGCAACATTCTGCTCATCGAAGCCTTCCGGCAGGTCAAACGGGTGATAATAGAATTCAGATTGGTCCCCGCGGCGCCAATGCCGGAATTTGGAACCCTGCTTGAAAGATGCATGACAGTTCCGGACAAAGTCTGCCTCGCTTATACCCAGTGTTCGCAGGGTTGTGCGCATGGTTGGCCAGGTGCCTTCGCCGACGCCAATGATCGGGATATCCGGTGACTCGATCACGCAGACACGTATACCGCCGCCATCGACAGGCCGGTTTTTTGCCGCAAGAAGTCCCGCTGTTATCCAGCCGGCGGAACCACCGCCTACGATAACAATTTTTCTGATCGGTGCTGGCATATGCTGTTCCAATCAACCCGTTGCGTCAATCACTCTGGACTGCGCAGTATCGGGAAATAAACTCCTCATGTGTGGGCATCTGCGCCACAGCGGCCTTGATGCGGCCACTCAGCCCTTCAAGCGACGCCTTGAGCTTGGATGTTTCCATCAACTGCCCTGCCCTGTGATAGCCTTCACTTTCAAGCCGCTGGCCCCGCATCACCTGCAGCCAGGACTCGACCCGGAACAGGTCGGCTTCTCCCTGATAAACGAAGGCATTTTCGCGGTAGAGCGCAATGCGTTCCTTGAGTGTATCGGGAATGTCGAGCGTCTGTCGGTCTCGCCAGAAGGGCGTGTCATCACGTTCTGTCAGCACATAATGCAGGATAATGAAATCCCGGATGCTCTCAAATTCCTCATCTGCCATCTGGTTAAACCGATCGATCAGAGACTGGTTGAAACCTGAAAACGGGAACATCTGAACCAGGCGCGTGGCTGCAATCTGGAAAAGATGGATACTTGTCGACTCAAGCGGTTCCAGAAATCCGCTGGAGAGCCCGAGCGCAATACAGTTCTTTTCCCACATTTTTTTGCGGCGTCCGGTGAGAAAACGGATCACACGAGGCTCGAACAGGGGCTCACCGTCCAGCGATTTCATGAGCGTGTCGCGCGCCTCATCGTCGCTGATGTAATCACTGCAAAAAACATGGCCATTGCCCACCCGGTGCTGCAGCGGGATGCGCCACTGCCAACCCGCTTGCCGCGCAATCGAGCGCGTATAGGGCGGCATGTCTCCCGAGAGTTTGGTCTGTACGGCGAACGCGCTGTTCATCGGTAGCCAATGCGACCAGTCGTCGTAGCCGACATCAAGTGTTTTTTCGATCAGAGCTGCACGAAAACCTGTGCAGTCGACAAACAGGTCACCTTCGACAAGGTCGCCTGATTCCATCTTCAGGCCTTCGATAAATCCTGTTTCGGGGTTTTGAAGTACATCAACAAACTTGCCTTCGATGCGCCTTACGCCGCGCCGCTCACTCAGACCCCGCAAATAGCCCGCGTAGAGACTGGCATCCAGATGGTAGGCATAATTGATGTTCAACTGATCCGATTTTGCAAACCTGTCCGCTTCTGCAGCGCGCAGTTCAAGGCAGTAGTCGTTCAGGTCGCCGCCAAAGCCTTCTGACCGCGCCTGAAGCCACAGGTGATGAAAGTCGGCCATCCAGGTCGGCTTGCCGCAGGTGCCGAACGAATGGATATATTTATCACCCAAGCCACCCCAGTTTTCAAATGAGATGCCGAGCTTGAAGGTGGCCCGTGCCGCACGCATGAATTCCACTTCATCGGCGCCAATCAATTCGTGAAACCTGCGGTGTGTCGGGATGGTCGCTTCACCAACCCCTACTGTGCCAATCTGGTCAGACTCGACAAGCGTGATATCAACAAGTTTGTTCAACTGCGCAGACAGCATGGCAGCGGTCACCCAGCCTGCTGTACCGCCGCCTGCGATCACCACTCGTGTTTTTTGTTTGCTGTCACCCATCACAAATCTTTCCAGGCCCGATAATTACCGGCTCCAATGCCGGTGCGATCATGCACGGCTCACCTTCAACTTCCTCTCGACGAGCGACCTGACATTATCGAGTGAAGACATGACCCAAACACAAGGGGCCAATAGCCCTGCAAGGTGCAGTTTTTCAAGGTCATTGCCTTGCAAACCCTGAAATCGTTGCTCGTTGATTGAGAAGACGTCGGGCACACTATATTGCTGGCTGTCGCTAATCTTGATCTCCAGTGTCGCGGGCTCAATCAAGTCCAGCTCTTCAAGGGCGGCAAAAAACGCCTTGCTGAAAGCAACGCCCGTATGCAGCGTCTTCAACACTTCCATAATGCCTTCAAGGTAGGGCGAGTATCCGCCTTGTGGAAGAAAGAGCGGATGCCCTTCTTCTGCGCCAACCGCAGGGTTATCCAGATCAATGCGGATGACAGGGGAAGCCTCCTCCGGGTCTCCGGTCGCTGATTTTTTCAGCCCTATCGAAAACGGTCCCCGCGCCTGAACCGCAGGCATATAGTCCGCCCGCCAAATACCGTCAGAGAGAAACAGGTTCTCGTCCCGCTCCAACCCAAGAAGTGCCACGCTCTGAAATTCACCCGACGCATCCCGGCGAAACACAATGGGGTACTCGCGCTGCAGGGCACGAAACTCGTTTGGAAAGACCAGTGCCTGATTGACATGGTCACCAAAGGCATCGCCTCTTTCGCCTTTAACCTTAAGGTTCCCATGTTCAATGTTGTCCAGTAGCACGACGTTCGCCATGATATTCCCCCGCAGACCAACTCTGAAAACTATCCTATTGCAATCACGCAAAAATGCCAGTTTTCGAATAGCTAATCCGGTAACAAGCCATAAAAAAACAAGGACCGCTCCGAAGAGCGGCCCCCCAGCTTTAGCGATTGCCGCATGCCTGTGGCATAACGTCAGAACTTGTAGCGTGCACCCAGGAAGAAACGTGGTTTGTTTTCGCGGGCAAACCACAGGTTGGAGACATCACGTCCATAAGTCCTGCTGCTCTCGCCAGTGAGGTTAATTCCCTCAAAGGAAACCGCGAGATTTTCGGTCACATTGTAACTGATGTTCACATCAATTGTCGCAAATGACTCGACAAACACAGGGTTGCGGAAACCACCACCACGGTTGGCGGAGGCAAGGAAGTCGTCACGCCAGTTGTAAGCGATGCGTGCCGACAGGCCATAGTTTTCGTAGATCAAAGTCAGGTTGGCTGTGTCAGACAAGCCGGTCAGAGCAAACTGATCGGTGCTTGGGTCCGCACCAACATCAAATCCGACATCGCCATCAACAAGTGTATAGCTACCAGCCACACCGATGCCGGTGTCACCAAAGAAATGCTGGAATGCCATCTCGAGACCGCGGATTTCCGCTTCCTCATTGTTGACCGGTTGCGTCAATTCAAATGCATACAGCGGATCATCAGAGTTGGGCTCAACATCCAGGTCAGTTTCGAGCTGGATATAGAAAGCATCATCGAGCGCACCTGTTGCTGTCTGATTTGCCTGGAACACGGCCTGGGCACCCGCCAACGAACCTTCCCTATCAATCAGGGCAGTCATGGCAAACAGGTTACGGTCAGACACATCAGCGCCGATGGTATTGAGAAGAGCCAGCGCATCACCGGACCGTGTGCCAGCGGCACCTGAGGTGGCATCACGCAATCCAAACAAACTGCCAGTTACCTGGCCAACGCCTACGAAGTTTCTGACCCGCTTGACAAAACCACCAACGGCTACCCAGCTGTCCGGACCATAGTACCACTCAAACGACACATCGAAGTTGTCTGATTCAAGCGGCAAAAGTCCTGGGTTACCGCGCGTTCCCGTCGCCACGTTACCAAGGGCCGATGGGCCTGCGGGCGTGTTGACGGAGTCGCTGGCGAAGAGGTTGCTGTAGCCAGGGCGCGCAATCGTCTTACTGTATGAGAAGCGGGAAACCACGTCCTCTGTCAGATCAATCGCAAAGTCGACGTTAGGCAGGAAGTTGTCATAGGAAGACTCCAGCGTAATGCCACCCGTTGCATTGCCTGCGATGGTGTTGAAGTCGTTGTCGCCCTGCCAGATGATCGCACCGGTTGGAACAGACTCCGTGAAGGAAGTTACATCCGTTTTCTCGTATCGCAGGCCGACGCTGAAACGCACACCCATGCCTGCCAACTCGGTATTGACATCGAACTGACCATAGAATGAGAGCACGTCCTCTTCGATCTCGTCAAAAGAGCTGGACAACGTGTTCAGCGGATTGCCCTGCCCGTCGTAGAACGGCGACACAGCAGCAAAAATATCAGCGGCATTACCCCTGAAGGCCTGGGCGTCCGCAATGGTGAAATCGTCAAACCGACATGAAAGGCAATATTCCTCCAACTCACCCGGCAGTAGCGACTCTACGTCACCCGGGTTTGTCGCGCCCCAGTTCCCCAAAATCTGTCGGAAAGTCTGGTTGCGTGTCGAGTTTGTTTGCGTGCGGTAGTTGGCACCAGCGGTGAAGGTGATTTCGTCGTCGATGTCCCAATCCGCGTGCAGGTCGAACTGATCAATCTGGTTCTCTTGCGTCACAGTACGCAGGTTCGCAACCTGTGTACTGATATCGCGGGCATCAAAAACACCATCGCCGTTGCTGCTGATCGAGTCGTCGCGAGTTATGCTGACAATCGGCACGTCGCCCGAATAGTCAACGGAGTGGGCAACAACAACAGGCATCGCCATACCAACATTGATGGCGCTATACCCCATCGGAGCGTTTGGCGTCACTTTCGCTTCGGATGTGTGAGCATCGAACGAAATAGTCACTCTGTCCGTCGCATCCCATTCAGCGTTGAAGCCAAAGGATGTCAGCTCATCTTTGGTGGCGCGCAGCGTCTGTTCCATTGCCAGGTCTTTTGGCGACGTCAGTTCTTCCGCCAGGAATACAGTTGTTGCAACCAGCGGGTTATCGTCAAATGCAACCTGCGTAAACGGGCGGTTAAACCAGTTTGAGTAAGCACCACGCTGTTCTTCCGATTCATTGACAAAGTAAGTAGCGTCAGCAGTCATCCGGAAAGTTTCGGTTGGATTGAACTGCAGAACAACCTGACCGTTGATCCGCTCACGCTCAAACTCGGAGAAGCTCTGACGGCTGTCACGTGGAACCGAAATCAAGGCATTTGGATCACTTGGCGCACCAGTAATTTGCGTGCTTGCGGTTACCCGGCCATTGGCTGGGTCAAGGAACGTACCCGCAGTTTCAATGTTCCATGCAGCCGAGTTAACGCTGGCAGCACCGTTATCACGCCGCGAATAGCCGCCGAACAGTGAGATGCCAAACTTCTCATCATCATCCGCCCAGCTTATAAAGCCAGCAAGCTCTGGCGTAACATCATTTCCGCGGTCTACGCTGCTGTCGTGCAGCGCTTTAGCACTGAGCGACCCGGTAAAGCCTGCCCCTTGGTCAAGCGGCTTGCGAGTTTCAACATTGATGGTCGCACCAATGCCACCAGAAGCAATGTCTGCCCGACCCGTTTTGTAAATCTGGATGGCGCGAACGCTCTCAGGCGCGATGTTCGAAAAGTCAAATGCGCGCGTCGCGCCGCTGGTGCCGCTTCCGTCACCACCAACCAGGGGAACGTCTGCGGTTGGCATAGACCTGCCATTGATTGTCACATGGTTGAAACCGGGACCAAAACCACGAACGGTAACCTGTGAGCCCTCGTTGTTCTGTCGGTTGATAGACACGCCTGTGATCCGCTGAAGCGATTCTGCAAGGTTTGAGTCCGGGAACTTGCCCATATCCTCAGCGACAATACCGTCAACAACCCCTGACGACCGACGCTTGATATCAGCGCTCGCCCGTAGTGATTGGCGAATGCCTGTAACAACGATTTCTTCCAGCTCTTCGTCGTCAGCAGACGATCCCTGAGCAGATACGGCTGACGTCAATCCAACGGCCATGACTGCAGCCATTGACGCCCCGCCCATTAGCAAGGACTTCGAGCGCGACAAAGACCGCCGCCCCGAAGGATAATCGCGCACTAAATATTTCATCATTATTTCTCTCCCCACGCATCCATTATGGCTGCAATCCCAAAACTCACCAACAGGCAGATACATCTGTTCAATTATTTATGAAAGCGCTTTCAGATTTTCCGAAAAATAATAAATGACAGCGCTATCATTATGTCAGGTATACCTGCAAATCCTCCCGTGTTGGTAATTGAGGACTATAATGTAACCGGTTACATATTGCAACGAATTTCATGTAATATTTTTGCAACCTTCAAAAATCACTTAACGCATTATTTAAAAACAATAATTTGTGGTATTCAGCAATCAGACATCTTGAATTTTTATACTCAAATAATCACTCAAAACACCGGAATATTAGAAAATATCAATCATTTATCGCCGATAAACTTGGCGATTCTTGCGTATAAAAATGGAAACACTTCCAGAAATATGTTTTGGGGAGCACGGTCGGCTCCCGGCAGCACCAACCGATGTATCACACGCTGGTCACTCACCATTAAATGGTAAGCCCAGCTCAGACCAATTGGTTCACAGGTTGTCAGATCTGTTTTGCAGGCCCGGTGCTCGCGCGAATGGCAAGCTCAAACGGCAGTTGCCGATGCCGTTTTCCTGCCAGGCTGCCAGACATCAGTTCGAACAGCATATCAACGGCAACCGTGCCAAATTCAGCTGACGGCTGGCGCACGCTTGTAAGCGCGGGTTCCATATATTTTGAAAAGGGCAGGTCGTCAAATCCGGCCACGGAAACTTCACCCGGAACACTCAACCCTTTTTCCTTCAAGCCACGCATAGCGCCGTAAGCCATTTCGTCATTGAAGCAGAAGATCGCTGTGGGCGCGTCGTTAACGGACAGCAGTGTTGCAGCGCTTTCTTCCCCTGCCTCAAGTGAATAATCACCCTCCGTTACGAGACTGGCATCAAAGGTCAGCCCATTTTCCTCAAGGGCAGCCTTGTATCCAGCCATTCGTCCTGCGGTCAAAGGGCTGTCGGGCGGCCCGGCAACCACACCAATGCGCTTGTGGCCAAGCTCGACAAGGTAATTGACAAGTGCCCTTGCAGCCTCCTGATTATCCAGTTGAACGGTTGGCATGCTGTCATCCACGACGCATTCGCAACAGTTCACAATCGGCAAGGGACTGCCGATATCGTTTTCCGGGGTTTCAAGTGGATAGCGCGCACTGAGCTGAATAATGCCATCGGTTTGGCTGGTCTGTAGCAGCCGGGCAAAATCACGTTCCGTTTCCTTGTTGCCAAGAGTGTTGCCAAGAATGACATTGAAACCGCGCGCTTTTGCTGCTTTTTGGATACCGCTTATCACTCTGGCAAAAAACGGGTTCGACATATCAGGTACCAGCGCCAGAATTGAATGTGTTTTCTTGGAGCGAAACACCTTCGCCATCATGTTGGGCCGGTAACCGACCTCCTTGGCGGCATCCTGTACCTTTTTTCTGGTTTTTTCGGAAACAACATCGGGCTTTTGCAGTGCCCTGGATACAGTGGCCACCGATACGCCGGCCTTTTTTGCAACTGCCCGAATATTGCTCATACGTCTTCCCTGCCCTGCAAAACAGTCATAAGGGGTTGCTCCGCTTACAACAAGCCATCTTCACACGCCAGTCGATTGCTCGGACGCATCGGCTTCTTCTGCCTCGTCCTTGAAGGTAAGCTGGAACAGCAAGGCGACCATAGCGGCAAAAACGCACGGTACCCACCAGATGCTCGCCCAATCTTTCATACCGTCGACGGTAAAATGATCAACCGTCATACCGGCAACCACGGACCCGATTGCCAGCCCCACACCATACGTGAGCAACGCAATGAAACCCTGTGCACTCGCCCTGATTTTCGCATTTGCCTTTCGATCAACATAAATCTGACCGGTCACGAAAAAGAAATCGTAGCAAATGCCATGCAGAATAATGCCGGCATACAGCATCCAAGACATGGCGCCCCAGTCACCCATCGCAAAAAAGGCATAGCGCAAGACCCAGGCAAGCATGCCGAACAGCAACATCCATTTAACACCGAGACGCACAAACAGCAGCGGCATAACCAGCATGAACAGCACTTCCGACGCCTGCCCCAAACTCATGGTTGCGGCAACAGCAGGCATGCCGAGCTCATTCAGGAAAAGATTGGTGAAGGCATAATAAAACGCGAGCGGAATGGAAATCAGCAGCGAGCAAAGGGCAAACATCGCAAACGCCCTGTCTTTCAACAGAGCAAGAGCGTCAAGGCCGAGAAGGTCACGAACCGCAACGGCACCACCAGCGTTCTGCGGCGGGGTTTTGGGCAGCGTGAAGCTATATAGGCCCAGAACAAGAGAAAAAACTGCGGCCAGTTTCATGGGAACAGAGGTGCGCTCCACATCATCAATGTAACCGGACAATCCAAAGCTGATGACAAGACCCGCGGCAATCCAACCGAGTGTTCCCCACACACGCACCTTCGGGAACTGACGGTCAGCAGATTCCATTGCATTGAAAGCAATTGCATTCACAAGCGCCAGCGTCGGCATGTAGGTCACATTATAGAGAATGAGGCCAAGAATTATTGCGGACTGCACACCCAGGTCGGACACGCCGTAAAGGATGAAAGCGCCGAGGATGTGCATGACCCCCATGATTTTCTCGGAGGAGAAAAACCGGTCTGCAACAATCCCGACAAACAAGGGCGCAACGATGGCCCCGATATTGTTGGTAAGGTAGGCAAAGCCAATGTCTGCGCCGGAAAACCCTATTGTGGCCAGATAGGTACCGAGAGTGACAAACCACGCGCCCCAGACAAAAAACTGCAGAAACATCATGGCACTTAGTCGAGCGTATATCGAGCCTGACAAAATCGCCTCCCTCATCGATTTATGCACTTTCGGCGTCTGCTTCTCGCCGTCCCCTTATACAGAGTACGCATGTTTGGACGCGCTTGACAAGCTGAAATGTAACCGGTTACAAGAAGCAGCGATTGACGCGAATGAGTCGCGACATTTAGCTAGGGGAAGAGCAATGTTCCAGTCTACCGCTGCCATAGCGGGCTCAGGATTTATGGGAGCAGCTCACCTAGAGGCATTGCGACGACTGGGTATTGAAGTTTCCGGCATCGCTTCAAGTTCACACGACAAAGCGACGGATGCAGCAAAGCAGATGGGCCTGTCCAAAGGTTACACCAGCTATGAAGAACTGCTGGCAGACGACACGGTCGACGTTGTTCACATCTGCACCCCCAACATGCTTCATTTCGACATGGCCAAACGTGCGCTCAAAGTCGGCAAGCATGTCATCTGCGAAAAGCCGCTGGCAATGAACTCTGTTGAATCCGGTGAGCTGTCGGCATTGGCACAATCCAGCGGACTGAAAGCGGGTGTTTGTTATAACCTGCGATATTACCCCCTGAATTTCCATGCCAGGGATCTTGTCGCGTCAGATGAACTGGGGCGGCTGTTCCACATCAATGGCTGCTACATTCAGGACTGGCTACAGTTTGATACGGACTTCAACTGGCGGGTCGACAGCAAGAAAGGCGGCGCATTGCGCTCGGTCGCCGACATCGGCACGCATTGGATGGACATGGTCCAAATGATCACGGGGCAGAAAATTGCCCGCGTATTCGCAGACCTTTCCACCGTTTTCCAAACCCGAACATCCGACAGCAACACGCGCGTACCGGTGGACACCGAAGACTGCGCAAGTATTTTGTTCCGGATGCAAAACGGAGTGGCAGGCAGCTTCTTTGTATCGCAGGTGGCATCAGGCCGTAAAAATACTATTCGGTACGAAATTTCCGGGGAGAAAGGCGCGGTCGCATGGGATAGTGAAACACCAAATGACCTTTGGCTCGGATACCGCGACCGCCCCAATCAAATCCTCAATAAAGACCCTGCTCTCATGAGCGCGAATGCCGCCGCTCTTGCCAACTATCCAGGTGGGCACAACGAAGGGTACCCTGACACTTTCAAACAGTGTTTCCGCTCGTTTTATGAAGCGGTTGAAGCAACCAGCGGCCCGGCGCCATGGCAATTTCCTACCTTTGAAGATGGTCATCGGGAAATTCTGCTGTGCGAGGCAATCTTGAAAAGTCATCAGCAGGAAAGCTGGGTGGCGGTGGAGCAACCATAATGCAGTTCGGATTTCAAAGCGCAATTCTGGCCGACCTTTCGTTTGAACAGGTCATCGATTTTGCTTCTGACAATGGTTTTGACTGCGTGGAGGTCATGTGCTGGCCGCCTGGCGCTGCCGACCGGAAATATGCAGGCGTCACGCACCTGGACGTGAGTGAATTTACGGAAGACAACGCTCGCGAGGTGCTGGACTATTGTGCGCGAAAAGGCGTGGCTATCAGCGCTCTGGGGTATTACCCAAACCTTCTGTCGCCAGACCCCGAGGAAGCCTCGCTGAGCCTCGATCATCTCAGGAAGGTCATAGCGGCATCAAAATTATTGGGCCTTGACCTAGTCACAACGTTTGTTGGCAACGACTGGACAAAATCAATTGATGACAACTGGCCGCGTTTTCTGGAGATATGGCGTCCGCTTTTGTCATATGCAGAGTCGCTCGGCGTTCGTATTGCGATTGAAAATTGCGCCATGTATTTCACCGATGACGAATGGCCCGGCGGGAAAAACCTGGCCTACAGCCCCGCGATCTGGCGGCGAATGTTTAAAGACCTGCAAAGCGAGAACATTGGCTTGAACTATGATCCTTCTCATCTGGTCTGGATGCAGATGAACCACCTGAAGCCTCTTGATGCCTTCAGTAGCCGGATATTCCATGCTCATGCCAAGGACGTAAAGGTCGATCAGGACAGGCTTGACGATGTGGGCACAATGGCAGTGCCGTTGTCCTATCATGATCCGCGCATCCCGGGACGCGGCGACATTGATTGGCGCGAGTATATGGCTTGCCTGAAAGCAAGTGGCTTTGACGGTGCATTCTGCATTGAAGTTGAAGATAGCGACTATGAAGCATCCCTCGAAGATCGCAAACGCGCCCTTCAGGAAAGTGGCACTTTCCTGCGTTCTTTTCTCTAGATTCACTGGCCTATCGGCCCGCATTTCCAACGATTCAAAGGCCTATCGACCTGCAGGCCACAACCGGCGGCTAATTTCCTGTGCAATCGCATCGACGGGCTGGTCAATGGACACACGCTCTGCCACCTCCGGCACTTCCAGAGCGTCAAACTGACTTTTTAGGAGGCTGCCAGGCATGAAGTGCCCTTCCCGGCCCCGAAGACGCGCCTCGATCAGTGCCGCGGATCCATCAAGAAAAACATAGCGCGGTGACGATACTCCTGATGACAGCGTATCGCGATATCGATTTTTCAACGCGGAACAGGCCAAAACGATGTTTTCTCCTGCCAGACAACTCCGGTCCATCAGGTCAACAAGCGCTTGCAGCCAAGGCAGCCTGTCCTCGTCGGAAAGCGGTTGACCATTTTTCATTTTTTCAATGTTGCTGACGGGATGCAAATCATCCGCATCATGAAAAGTGAAACCTGCGGCGGCTGCAAAGGCGCGCCCCACTGTGGACTTACCGCATCCGCTAACACCCATGATGATGACAACTTCACCGTCTTGCGCCATTGGTTTTCCTTATCATTTCCAGGTTACCGATTGCCCGATGCAGAATCATATTGCAAAATTCGCAGACAACAGTAAGGTAAAAATTGGGAAATGTAACCGGTTTCATTTTCGGTTTCAAATGGGGAGAAAGACCATCAATCAAGGGATTGATAGGCGGCAGATTCTAATAGGCGTTGCGGTGTTGATGGGCGGCAGTCTGTTGCCCGGCTCCGTTGCCGCGCTTGAGAACAGCGATGCCGGTGCCAGAGATGCCAGCTTTTCTGTGTTAACGAAAAAACAGTTTCGCACACTATCGGTGATAGCGGACATCATTCTCCCCGAAACCGACACACCGGGAGCCGTTGGGGTCGGCGTACCCTCATTCATTGACTGGGCTCTCGACACCTGGTTACTGCCTGAAGAAACCAGCGCCTTTCTAGCGGGCCTCGAAAATTTCTCCCAGCAAAATGCCCGTTTCCTGACGGCGAAATCAGCAGTTCAGGAAACCGTCGTCCGATCGCTCGATCAGCAACTGCATGACCTTCCAACTGGCCTGGAATTTTATCGACAACTGAAAGAGCTCGTATTGATCGGCTATTATACGTCAGAAATCGGCGCAACTCTTGAGCTGGCCTATGACCCCATTCCAGGTGGCTACCAGCCTTTCACCACCGAAAATTCAGTGAAGGCGTGGGCAACATGAAGACAGTTCAGAAACCGGGAAACTATGACTTTGATGTCATCGTGGTCGGCTCCGGCATGTCGGGAGGCTGGGTCGCCAAGGAAATGTGCGAGCGCGGCTACAAAACGGCGGTTCTGGATCGCGGTGAAGCGCTGGAGCATGGCGCAGATTATAAAACCGAGGGGAAAGGCCCATGGGAACTTCCCGGACGCGGTAATGTCAGCAAACAGGAGGCCTTGCAGGACTATGAACATGTTCGTCTCTGTTATGCGTTCGATGAATTCACCAAGCGGCACTTTATCAAAGATCGCGACCACCCTTTCACTGTCAAAGACGGCAAAAGATTTGACTGGATTCGCAGCAGCAGTGTAGGCGGAAAATCACTATTGTGGCATCGGCACTCATACCGCCTGAGTGAAATGGATTTCATGGCCAACAAGCTGGACGGCCACGGTTGCGACTGGCCAATCCGCTATGACGACCTGAAAGACTGGTACAGCTATGTTGAGCGGTTTGCCGGCATCAGCGGCGCCGCAGAAGGCCTGCCCCAGTTACCTGACAGCGATTTTCAAAAACCGTTCGAAATGAATCAGGTTGAAAAAGATGCAAAAGCCAGCATCGAAACGGCCTTTCCGGGTCGAAAAGTAATCATGGGGCGGTGCGCACATCTCACCGAACCGACAGAAGAACAGCTCGATCTCGGGCGGGGACCGTGTCAGGCTCGCAACGAATGTCAGCGCGGTTGCTCCTGGGGAGGGTATTTTTCAAGCCTTTCGGCAACGCTGCCTGCGGCAGACCGAACTGGCAACATGACCCTGATCCCCAACGCCCAGGTTCAGGAAGTTGTTTATGATGAGGCAACCAGGCGGGCAACGGGTGTTCGCATGGTCGACATGGTCTCCGGAGACCGGGTGTTTATCTCAGCACGGGTTGTTTTTGTATGTGCGTCAACACTGGGAACTGCACATATTCTTCTGAACTCCAGAAGCACAGCATTCCCCAACGGCATTGGCAACACAGGTCATGCTCTCGGTCATTATTTGATGGATCATGTTTCCGGGGCGGGTGCCACGGCGATGATCGACGGCTACGAAGATCACTATTATTCGGGGCGGCGGCCGACCTCGCTTTATATTCCCAGATTCCGGAATGTCACGGAACAGACGGATAAGTTCATCCGTGGATATGGCTTCCAGGGTGAAGCAACGCGGGCGAGTTGGAATTCTGCCATTGGCGCCAAAGGCGTCGGCAAGGAATTCAAAAACAAGATTCAACTGCAGGGCCCGTGGCGTTTCTGGCTGACAGGATTCGGGGAAATGTTGCCACGGCATGAGAACCATGTCTCGCTGAGCGCCACTGAAACCGACGCATGGGGCATGCCGCTGCTTGAAATCAGCTGCGCATACGGCGACAACGAAAACCGCATCAAGGATGACATGCAACAGACAGCTATTGAGTTGCTTCAGGCCGCGGGCTTTAGAGACATCCAGGGATTCAGACGCGAATCCTATCCTGGAATCGCTATCCACGAAATGGGTACCGCCCGCATGGGGCATTCACCCGAGGACAGTTATCTCAATGGTAAAAACCAATGCCATCTGGTCGACAATCTGTTTGTCACCGACGGCGCGGCAATGACATCCACGGCCTGCCAAAATCCATCCCTTACTTTCATGGCTTTGTCCGCAAGGGCTGCAGCCTATGCTGACGAGCAACTCAAATCGGGAGTGTTATGATGAAAAATCATAAGGTTTCACGGCGTACCATGCTGAAAATGACTGCCGCCGCCTCCGCTGCTCTTGTTCCTGCGACTGGTGCAATCGCCATTTCGCAAACGACGCCACGACCTCACCCTATTGGCGTACAGCTCTATACACTGCGTACCCTGATGGAGAAAGATGTAGCGCAGACGTTGGCAACGGTAGGGGCGATCGGATACCGGGAGGTCGAGTTTGCAGGGTACTTTGACAAACCGCTTGCAAGCATTCGCCAGTGGCTTGCCGACAGCGGCCTGACGGCCCCTTCAGCCCATATTCGCCATACAGATTTTAAAACCCGGTTCGATGAAGCTTTGGAAGCGGCCGTAACCCTCGGTCATAAAAACCTGGTCCTGTCCTGGCTACCACCGGAAGACCGGACGCTGGATCGCTACAGGGAAATTGCCGGCCTGCTCAATTCCAACGGGGAAAAGGCAAAAGCAGCCGGCGTGCAGCTCGGATATCATAATCATGAATTTGAATTTGACCTGCTTGATAGCACCCGCGGATACGATGTTCTCATGGGCGAGACCGACCCGGACCTCGTCAAGTTTGAACTGGATTTGTATTGGGTGCGGGTGGCTGGTGTTGATCCCTTTTCGCTTTTCAATGCCGAGCCCGGACGCTTCCCCTGCGTGCATGTGAAAGACTATGGGGCAAATGGCAAAATGGTTGATGTGGGTGATGGCATCATAGACTTCGAGGTCATATATGCTGCACGCAAAAAAGCCGGAATCCAGCATTTCTTTGTCGAGCATGACAGCGCGGAGGACCCGGTCCGGACGATCACTAGAAGCTTTGCTGCCCTTTCCGACATCATTCGGTGAGAAACCTGGTGTATGCGCGGAATTTTCTGGTGGGATTGCTTGTGTGTCTTACGGCGCCGGCACATAGCGCACCAACTGAAGATGCGGTAGTAGCATTTACCGAAGACCTTTGGTCTGTAATGCCGAGGACGGCAGCAATCAGCGAGCTCGCTGACGGTTTCACCTGGTCAGAGGGACCAGCCTGGGACCAAGGGAGAGGCCGTCTCTATTTCTCTGATGTTCCGGAAAACAAAGCTTACATATGGTCGCAAGAAAATGGTCTGGAGACTTTCATGTCTCCATCTGGTTTGCAGTCGAACAATGTTGCTGGGTTCCGGGAGCCGGGGTCAAACGGGCTGCTTGTGACACCTGATGGTCATCTCCTGATAGCCAACCACGGCGCCAGGGCAGTTGAACGGATGAATATTGACAGCGGTCTGCGTGAGACTATCGCTAATCGGTATGATGGAAAGTCGTTAAACAGCCCCAATGACATTGCTCTTGCCGACGATGGTTCGCTTTTCTTTACGGACCCGCCGTATGGGCTGGAAGGCCTGGATGCTTCTCCCTTGAAAGAACAACAGCAGAATGGTGTCTATGAGGTGCGGCGCGACGGGGCTGTCCATCTAATCGATGGTTCCCTGACCTTTCCAAACGGGATCGCACTGTCGCCAGACGAGCAAACTCTCTATGTGGCTGTATCGGACCCTGCAGCACCCAAAATATACAGATATCTGCGCGACGGCGATGGCTTCCAGAACAGGTCCGTTTTTTTTGATGCCGGCCCCTATCTCGAACGCGGTTGGCCGGGGCTGCCGGACGGCATGGCAGTCGCAAAATCCGGCCATTTGTTTGCGACCGGTCCAGGCGGTGTTTTTATCCTCTCACCTGAAGGCGTTGCACTCGGGATGATCCGGCTGGAAAGCGCGACAGCCAATTGCGCCTTTGGGCTGGATGGGTCTACTTTATTCATCACATCTGCCAATCGGCTGCTGTCCGTAGAAACCCTGATGACCGGGGCCGCGTGGCACAATGACTGAGGCACTTCAACCCCTCTTGGTTGCCGGCGGCGCGGTCGCGATGCTGCTGACACTTGTTTTGTACTTCCGAATGTCGGCTTTTCTTGCGCTTGTCATCACAAGCCTTTTGGCTGCGGTATCGGCTGGCATGCCTGTGATGCAGGCCATCTCATCTGTGCAAAACGGGATGGGCAGCACACTGGGTTTCATCGCGATAGTGGTTGGCCTCGGTTCTATGTTCGGCGCGCTGCTCCAGACAGGCGGCGGCGTTGAGGCGCTGGCAGACCTGTTTGTGAGCCGTGCCCGTCCGGGCTTTGCGCCCTGGCTATTGGGCCTGCTGGGCCTGATTGTTGCCATCCCTGTGTTTTTTGATGTCGCACTGATCATTCTTGCCCCTGTTGTTTTTGGGTTGGCAAAAAGACTTGGCGTTACCACTGTCAGCCTTGCAATTCCCTTACTGGCCGGCCTCGCCACGGCACATGCTTTTGTCCCTCCCACGCCGGGCCCTATCGCTGTTGCTGACCTGCTTGATGCCGACATCGGACTGGTTGCCCTGTATGGCGCGCTGGCGGGTGCGCCTGCCATGCTGGTTGCGGGGCCGCTCTGGGCGAGATTTCTGGGCAAAATGAATTTGAATTCGGGGACATTGCCGCTTGCATCGGTAGACGCCGCGGCCAACGCCGACCATTGTACGGCGGCTTCCGCTCATACAGGCCTTGTTCTACTCATTATAGCGCTGCCGCTCATTCTCATTATCGGCAGCACTTTGTCCCCTTATTTTTTGGATGCAGGCCCTCTCATGAACTTCCTGCAATTTATCGGGCATCCCTTCTCTGCATTGCTGCTTTCATGCGGGGCGGCATACTTCCTGTTTCGCAGTGATGACCCTGAAGCAAAAGCCAGACTTCGCACTGCTTGCGAGCGAGCGCTGGAACCTGCAGGGGCCATCATCCTGGTTACCGGGGCTGGTGGCGCGTTTAAGCAGGTCCTGATCGACACGGGAGCCGGCAACACTCTGGCTGAAACAGTGCTTGCATTCGGCTTTACACCTCTTGTTGCGGGTTTTTTGCTGGCGTTGCTTGTCCGGGTGGCGCAGGGGTCTGCCACGGTTGCCATGATTACGGCTGCCGGACTAACAGCACCAATCCTGAGTGTCTCCAGTGTTTCCGATAGCTCCGTCGCCCTCACGGTTGTTGCAATTGCAGCTGGTGCCACCGCCGCGTCTCACGTCAATGACAGTGGATTCTGGCTTGTCAGTCGGTATTTTGCTCTGGACACGGCAAGCACCCTGAAAAGTTGGACAGTTGCATCCAGCCTGGTAGGGCTGACAGGTTTTGCGGCCACACTGATATTGTCATTGTTTGTGTGAACAGACCGACATGCAGCGGCACTCGCACTGCAGCGATCATCGTTTCAACGGATCAGGTCGCCAGCAGCTCGTTCAGAAGTATATTCGGGAACAACCGGGACAGCGTAATCGCGAAGAAGGTCTCAACGAGACCGGGCAATTCAGCCAATTCTATCAAAAGCCCGGACTTGAGCTCATGACGAACGACAATCGGCGTCACCACGCCAACACCCACACCTTCCCTGATGAGCAGCCGCATCATCGCCATATCATCGCTTTCGGCTAATATTTTGGGCTTCAAGCCTTCGCGCTCGATGAGCGAATCGAAACCAGTCCTCACGCCACTTTCCGGTGAAGGCAGGATCATTGGCATCTCAGAAACGACCTGCTGCCAGCTTTCAAAGCCCTTCTGGTACTTAGGGCTCCCGACGAGCGCTACAGGCTGTTCATCGATGAGGTGTGGCACCCATGTTGCCGACGCATCTCGCAGCGGCAGCACATTTGAGAGAATGACATCAATCTTGTGGCTTTCCAATGCTTCAATCAACTCCTGAAAGCTGCCTGACTTGAGTATCAGCTTCACATCTGTGCGCGACAGCAGAGGTTCCAAAAACTTCATTTGAAAGTTTCGGGACAGAGTGGCACGACCGCCTATTCTCAACGTCGGTGTTGTTCCGGTAATGCGGTCACGCAAAGCCACCAACAACTCTTCACCCGTATTGAAAATCTGGTCAGCGTGCTCCAAAACAACCGTGCCGGCTTCGGTCACGATCAGCTGCCGCCCGCGCCGCTCAAACAGGGCGTGACCGAGTTGTTCCTCAAGTTTCTGAATCTGGACCGAGAGAGCGGACTGCGAAATATTCAGTTTTTCAGCGGTGCGCGTTAGATTGCCTTCATGAGCAACGGCCCAGAAATAGTGCAGATGTCTGTAATTCAGATGCTTCATACGACACTTCTATAATATAGATTGAAACATCAGAAAAATTAAATTTTTTCGAACATAGAAGTCGCAAAAAACGACGCCTAATATCATCGTTTGCAGTCTTCTCTGGGACGCGGCGGTTCGCCAAAGACAAATGACTATATCCCGCCGCTGAACCACATAGGCGGACAAAGAAATGGACATTATCAGCGAATGATCATGCCGTCCAAATATCGGCCAGAGCACGCTTGAAATTACCACCGAGGATCAGGCCTATGTCCTCATTGGAATAGCCTCTGCGGATCAATCCCTCAGTGAGATCATACATGCGCTTGGGGTGATCGAAACCATCGGTATCGATTTTGTCCCGAAAGCTGTAGCTGTCTCTGTAACCGCTCTTCAGGGCACTGTATGCCGGTTCCGGAATATCATCATACCCGTCGGGGTCCATATCAGACCCGACACCCAGGTGCTCTATGCCCACCAGGCGAGCCACATGGTCATAATGATCAAGCATTTGTTCGATGGTGGTCGGCTCCTGGTTGCGAATGAAATTCCGCACACCCGTGATCCCCATAACCCCGCCGGATTTGGCAGCGGCCTTGATTGCTTCATCCGTTTTGCAACGCGGGTGCCCCGGCACCAACGCACGACAATTCGAATGGGTGATCAAAACCGGCTTTTTGGAAAACTCAAATGCATCGAGCGTTGTCTGATCCCCACAGTGCGAGACGTCGACGACCATACCAACTTCATTCATGCGCTCAACCACCTGCACACCGTATGAACTGAGTCCACCATCCGAGCGATCTGTGGCTCCTGTACCAATCAGGTTGCGGCTGTTGTAGGTCAGTTGGCAAACCCGTTGACCAAGATTGTAGAACAGGTCGATATCATCCAGTTCCTGAAAATGATCGGCGGTCTGTAAACCCAGAATGAATCCGATCCTGTCTTTGGCGCGCACTCTCTCCAGGTCTGCAACACTGTCCACCCGGACAAGCAAACCCGGATGCTCGCTTGCATAGGCGTTATACCGTGCCATGATTGAAAAGGCTTCATCCCGGGTACCAACACCGATGGCCGGATGGAAAACGTCGATACCCATCGAAAGTAGTTTAGCCACATGGTCTTCATCGAGCACCATGCCATCAGCCCGTTTTGGCTCCTGACCAAATGCCGCAAGCATCATCGGCCCCAGCGGCGCGAGCACAGACAGCATATCAATCACGAGATTGCTGTTCACAAGGTCGATAGCACGGGCACTGTAGGTCGCCGCAGACTGCGCGAACACGCGGTAACTGCCCATATTAATCATTGGAAATGCTATTGCTGCCGTTGTGGCGCCTTTTAAAAACCGTCTGCGTGTTTGCGATACCATTGCCATCCTCCGTTATTTTTGTGGTTGTCCAGCACCTGCGCAACTCAACAACCGGAATAATCCATATTTAGGCCCTGCCGCTGCAAGGTGGTCAGGTGTGATATTGGAATCCAAGCAGGTTCCAATAGAAGTAAAACCAGACCAGAAAGAGGCCCATGAAAGCGACGACACTGTGGCGCACCCGAGCCCAGACGCTGGTGAGCAAACCACCGCGCCAGATCTCCACCGACAGATAGGCTTGATAGAAAGCGGCGAGTGTTGCGATCAGCGGCAGTACGAGGCCAACTTTGAAAATTGTCGGAACGCCATACATCATGGGTTGAAGGCCACCACTGACCGTGATTAGGACGACGATGAAGAATAAAATATTTGATCCCGCGACAACGATCGACGCGATGCGTGCCTTCCTGTCTGTCCCCTGAGCAGCTTTGAAGGCAGCCCACTGATACGCAGGACGCAGCAGTACCGAGATAAACACGAGGACGGCCAGGCCCAGCATCGTAAAAGTAAAGGACGCTGTCTCATAAAAAGGCGCAGGATAATTCTGATTCACGCCGAGACCATCAATAACGTACCCGACTATGTTGCCATCACTGTCTTCCTGAAACGCAATCTGCGTATAATCGTCAACGGCACGGAACAGGTTTTCGCCAACTTCAACATAGCGTGTGTCACCGATCATCAGCGTGTTGTCCGGCATCGGTGTAATGACTGTGCCCGTTAAGGCTCTCGCCAAAGCTTCCACACCATGAAAACTGTTCCGCCAGGCGTTGTAGGTTCCCGCATATTTTCCGGCGCGTTCAAGGAAATCCGTGGGCGGTTGGATATAGGGTACCTCACGCGGGAAAAACTTATCGTAAAAACCCTGAACAAAAGCCACATGGGTTGGCCCAGCCCCCGGGCCGCTGAAGGAAGAAAATAGCACGAAGTCTTCCGCCTTCGACAGCCCGAAATGAGAAATGAACACTGTCGTACCGCCGTCATGACCAAAAAGATTGAAGCCATCAGGCCCAAAGTTTCTATGGACGAACCCAAGCCCCATACCATTGACACGGTCATCATGAACAAATCCTTCGTCAAGCATCTGCTGCAGGGTGTCCGCCTTCAGGATACGGCCGCCATTGTATTCACCGCCACCCAGAAGAGCGCGGGCAAATATCATCATATCGTGCGCACTGGCCGCCAAGGCCCCAGCAGGGCCAAAATTTGAGACAATTTCATAGTTTAACTCAACATATTTACCAGCCTCATAGCGATATGATTTTGCCATGTTGGCATTGAGCTCGGGCGGCAGAGGCTCAACAAAGCTGGCGTTTTTCATGCCTAGCACGTCGAATATATTGCTCTGCAAATAGCTGTTGAATTCCACACCGGAAACGTTGGAAACAATCAGCCCAGCAAGGGCTGTCGCCCAGTTCGAATAAGCGACATGGGCGCCAGGTGGGTTGACCCGGGCCGGCTGATATCTTGCCATGGCTTCATGCAGGGGAATAATGCGGTCAGGATCATCAATAATCAGATACCCAAGCCAGCCGTCCTCAAAGCCAGCTGTATGCGTCATGATATGTCGCATCGTCACAGGCTGCCCGGGCCAGGTGTCTTCAATCTGGAACGTCCTCAAATATTGATTAACATCAGCATCAAGGTCGATCTGTCCTTTTTCAACAAGCTGCATCACGGAGATCCAGGTGAACAATTTTGATATTGAACCAGGCCGGAACAGGCTGGTCTCAGGGTCAACGGGAATTCGGTTTTCCACGTCGATGTACCCGTACCCTTTGGAGAAAATCAGTTCACCGTTCTTCATTACGGCAACCACACCTGATGGGCTGTTGTTTGCCTTCATCAACGGTTTGACGGTGCCATCGACAAACGCTTCTACAATCGCCGGGTTGGTCACATCCTGAACCTGCGCGAAGCTGGCTGTGGAGTTGACCATGACGGTAAGGCCAGCCAACGCCACAGCCATTTTTTTCAACATCAGAAATCTGTTCGAGTTTTTCACTTTGGTTTCCTCTTTTCCCATCGTCGCGGAGCCCGGTCGGGCACCGCGTTTTTTCGTGTTTGGGAGACTAGTGGTATTGCCAACCGATTATGTTCCAATAGTTGTAGAAAATGAGCATGAACACGGCTGACGCCGTCACCAGCGAATAGTGAACCCTGCGCCCTACCCGCCAGAAGTCTTCCCGCCAGGAAGTTAGGGCGAAATACAACATGCCAATCGTGGCTGGAACCAGGAGGACCGGCATGATCAGGCTAACCTTCAGGATGGTTGGGATACTCTCGTAAAGCTCGACCTGGTAGGTCGCAAAGATGCCAACAAACAAGAGAATAAACACAACATTGATGGCACTTGTGGCCATCGACAACCTGATTGCATTGCGCTCGCCCGCCTGCATGGTTTTATAGTCCTTGCGGCGATAGAGCCACCCGGTCCAAACAGTAAAGAACAGGATGATGGCGATCAAAGGCAGGAGCATCTTGAAAAACGTTGACTCAAAAGCCGGTGCACGGCTCAAGGCCATGAACGGAATGAAATCAATGTACATGTCTTGGATTTCCCCGTCAGCATTTTCACCGAAGGCAACTTTCATCCTGCCATCTACCTGACGAAACAGGTTGTCACCAATCTCGACCAGCTGCACAGGTTCCTCGAACGCACTCAGAATGAGCGTGTTATCACCGGATGGTGCCACAGTAAAACCACCGCTTGCGAGCCCCATTGCTTTCTCAATGGTACTGAAGTTCCGGCGCCAGAAAATATAGGTCCCGGCATATTTGTCGGCACGCTCGTTAAAATCGCTTGGCGGTGTGATCTCCTCGAGCGGGTCCGGATAGTACTGATCATAGAATGTCTTTATGAATTCGGTGCGGCCTTCTGCGCCTGTAAAGGTCTGGTAGGATACAAAAATGCCGAGGTTCTCGTCCTGGTCGATCATCATGTCCGTGTGATACTGGAAGGTATCGCCGCCATGACCAATTAGCCGGTGGCCGTTGATGTATTCTTCATAAAAACCATGCGCCATACCACCCAAACGATCGTCGGGCTGGAACAGGACCGAATGCATCAGTCTTGCCGTTTCCGGCCTTAGTATTTGCGCATCTCCCAAGGAACCGCCATTCAAGTGCGCCATCATAAATTTGGCCATATCGGCAGCGGTTGACGCGACCGACCCGGCCGGGCGGAAACCACCGAGAATTTCATATGGCTGCGGCTCATAAACGCCTGCTTCACGCTTATAGCCAATGGTCATGTCATCCCTGATGCTTTCCGGAAGCGGCTCGCGGAAAGTGGTATTGTTCATACCGAGTGGTTCAAATATGTTTTGTTCGACATAGTCGTCGAATGGAACACCTGAAACATTCTGCACGATCAGGCCTGCCAATACCGTTGCATAGTTGGAATAGGAGCCGTAGGCGCCGGGTGCGTTTACGCGTTCAGGGACATATTTTGCCATGAACTTGGCAATACTCGCGTCTTTGTCCGGGTCGTAATTTATAAGGTAGCCCAGCCCACCTTCTTCAAATCCAGCAGTATGCGTCAGCACGTGCTTGAGGGTAATTGGCTCATCAAATGTGTCAGGAATCTGAAAATCCTTCAGATACTCATTCACATCTGTATCGAGGTCCAGATTACCCTGCTCCAGCTGCTGCATGATTGCGGTCCATGTGAACAGTTTTGAGGTGGAGCCGATACGAAACAGGGATTTGTCAGCTGTAACCGGAATGTCCTTCTCCCGATTTTGCATGCCATACCCTCTCGCCAATATGACCTGGCCATCTTTCACGATGGAAACGGTCATTGCTGAAATGTCGAGCAGTTTGAACTGCGTCTCCATCATACCATCAACAAAGGCCGAAAGGTCAGGGTAAGGCTCCGGCGCGGCCGCCTCATTTTCAAGGTCTTGAGCTTGTGCGAGTGTGGAACCAGCGCCACCACCAGCCGCAAAAAACAAAACCAACAGGCTTAATACTGCCGCCAGAGCGGTCCTCATTATCTTAATCACAGCTTTTCTCCCCGGTTTTATCCCCAAAGCAGGGGCGCCGGCAGGCCGACCACCCCTCTATCTTTATATTCCAACCCGTTTTCGATATCCTGCTGCATCAACAACGGACCATCGATGTCAACAAATGTGCAAAATTGACCAATTACATAGGATGGTGCCATGGAAAGCGACGTGCCCATCATGTTGCCCACCATCAGGCCTTTTCCATCCGCCTGCGCCTGTCTGACGATTTGCAGCCCTTCGGTAAGTCCACCACATTTATCGAGCTTGATGTTAATGACATCATACCGCTTTGCCGCCATCGCATATTCAGAAAGATCCAGACAGGACTCGTCTGCCCCCAATGGAATCGGTGAGTTGTACCCCTCAAGCTCTTCGTCACCGCCGCGCTTCAAAGGTTGCTCAATCATGGCAACGCCAAGCTTCTCGGCGTAGGGCACATATTCCTTCAACTCAGCAAAGCTCCAGCCCTGGTTGACATCGACAACCAACCGGGCGTCCGGCCGCGCTTTCTGGATGGCTTCCAGTCGCTCAATCGGACGGTCTCCGTCGAGCTTGATCTTGAGATTCCGGTATTTGGCATACCGTGATGCCTGTTCCGCCATCTCGGCCGGCGATCCAATTCCCACGGTCGCTACAGTTGTGAGCTGATAGGGAGCAATGCCAAGCTCCTCCCAAATACTGGTGCGATTGAGCTTGCAAAGCAGATCCCACATTGCGCAATCCAGCGCGTTTCGTGCCCCACCGGGCGGCAACAACTCCTGCAACTCTGCGGGGCTGACAAAGTCATTGACCTGGGGAGCAACAGACTCAAGCTGCTCCACAATAGTCTCCGCAGTTTCACCGGTATAGTAGACGCCAATGGCTTCACCCCGGCCGGAAACACCGCCTTTTGTCAGGGTCACCTGCACCGCGTCAGAGGCGGTGAAAGTGTGGCCCGTGATGGAAAACGGTACGGTGTAAGGATACGAAACTGTTTCGATTTTCAGCTCAAACTGCATCCGGTTGTCCTTTTCAAAGAGCATGGACGACGTTACCTGCTATAGCCTGGCCCGCGCAGCACGACGCCGGGCGTTGCACCGGTGTGAATACCATCATCAAGAACCAACTCGCCATTGACGATGACATACTCGATACCGGTAGGCTTGGCGGTCGGCTCCGCCCATGTCGCTGTGTCTTCTATGATCTCCAGATCAAAGACGACAATATCAGCGGCCAGCCCCTCCCGTAGAAGGCCTCGGTCCGACAACCCCATGCGGGTTGCTGGCCACGACGTCATTTTGCGGATGGCCTCAGGCAGAGACAATACTTTTTGGTCCCGCACATAGTTTGCGATGATCTTGGGGAAAGTGCCATAGCTACGCGGATGTGGAAGTCCCAGGTCATCGAGGTCCCCCTCCTTCAGGGCAGAGGCGGCGTCACTACCGATACTGACAAACGGGCTCTGGAGAGCCAGGCGCACGTCTTCTTCGCTCATCATGAAAAAGAGCGCGAGTGGCCTGTTGGGCTGAGCCTCCAGCAAGATATCCCAGGCGATATCAGCTGGGTCACGCCCTAGCGCCTCTCCAATCTCCTGAAAGTTTTTGCCATGAAACTGAGTGTAGGCTTCGAGGTAAGAATTTGCCAAAACCACATTTTTCCAGCCACCGGAAGAATAGACCAGATTCGTCCACTCAGGCGCCGGGCCGGCTGCCAGTTCCTGCTTCATCCGCGTGCGCATGTCAGGGTCCTGCAACCACGCCACGGCCTGCTCGACACCTTCCGCATACACCCAGTTGGGTGCAGTTATCTCAAGTCCGGTGCCCCCTGCCACATAGGGATAGACATCAGCGCCAACATTGACACCTCTTTGCCGGGCGGCCGCCATCAATTCGAGCGCCTTAGGCATATCCTTGCCCCAGTTAGGATAGAAGGCAGCCTTCAAATGAAATATTTCGACACCCGCGCCACTTTCTTCTCCAATGCGGATGGCCTCGCCAACGGCTTCAAGGAACATCGAGCTTTCGTCCCTGATATGACTGGCATAAATGCCGTCATACTCAGCAGCCACCTTCGCCAACTCGATCAGGTTTTCGGTTTTGTGATAGGCGGACGGCGGGTAAATGAGCGCCGTGGTAATTCCCATCGCGCCCGCTTCCATCGCCTGAGCAACAAGCGACTTCATTTCCTCCAGCTGATCCAGCGTTGGGTCAGTTGCTGAATCGCCCAATACAGCTACCCGCGCCTGTGTTGCGCTATAGTAGGTGCCAAAGTTGACCGAAATGCCCTTTTTGCCCAGCTCGGTAAAATAGGCATCGATTTCAGCAGCTGGAACAACAGTACCCCCTTCTCCACCAATCAGGGTTGTTACACCCATGTTGATCTTGTTGGGGGCAAAGCCGACCTCCCGAAGCGCCCGCCCTGATTGGTCCATCATGTCAATCCAGCCTGGGGACACATATTTGCCGGACGCATCTATTTCGCGAAGCCCTGAGCCGGTTACGCGCCCGATTTTGACAATTTTGCCGTCCTGAATTGCAATGTCGGCATGCACCCAGGGATTGCCGGCACCATCAAGCACTCGCGCGCCTCTTATCACAATGTCATGGTCATTCTCTGCCGAAACGGGCATGTGGCCCGCCAACAGCAACAAAGCAAAAAAAGCGCTCAACACGCTATGTGATAGTTTCATTTTTTACTGCTCTCATTCTTGGCAATGCCTATGTTCGCCAACACTTTTTTGTGCATATCCCAACTTTCCTTCCTGGGACCCTCGGAGCATGGGGCTGAATGCACACCCCGAGGGTCTTCCTGGGAGAACAGGAGTTGTTAAAAATCCACCCTGATATTGGCACCAATTGTCCTGGGTCGCTCGAAGATACCCGTTGGCGCTGGGACAGCACCACCAAGAACTGTATTGTCCCGGCTTAGAAGCGCTCTGTTGTCGAACAGGTTGGTTGCATAAAGACCGAGGTGAACTGTCCCGTTCGATACACCGACATTGACGTCTGCAAATGTTCTGCCGTCAACTGGAACGCCCAATTGTGTCACCGACTGCCGGAAGGCAGAGTCGAACCCACCGATATACCGAATACCGCCGCCAAAGGTACCCGACCATTCACCCGACACATCAAACACGTAGTTCCACTGCAGTGAGCCCTTCCAATTGGGCAGGTTGGGAACATTGTCCCCTTCCAAACCCTGAATACCGGGTTCATCTTCATCCAGAGTGCTGGAGGTGTAACCAAGGTTGCCAGTAATGCTCAGGTTTTCGACCGGACGTACCGTCAGCACGCTTTCGAACCCGTAGGCGGTTATGCCCCCCACTGCGTTGCCACCGGTGGTGACCCCATTAGCCACAACTTCTGACTGGAAATTGTCCCAGCTGATTCTCCACAGAGCGATATCGAAATCGACTTTACCATCGGCGGCAGTGCCTTTGGCTCCAACTTCATAGCTCCATGCCTGGTCCGCTTCTACAACCGGCGGCGCGATGTCTTCGCCGGTAAACGGATCAATGATTGGAATGTTCGCCTGAGCTGGCCGATAACCGCTGGCAACTCGCGCGTATAATGAAAGGTCTTCGTCGACCCTGTAGCGGGCAGCAAACAGATAGGTATCGACTGTATCCTCAAGCACCTCGCCAACAATGGCAGATTCACCCGCAAGCGGCCCTGACGTGTTGAAGTCCAACGATATCTCGTTTTTACTGATACGGATACCGCCCGAAATATCGAAGTTCTTGTTGAAATAGTATGTTGCGTTCGCAAATCCCGCATATTCAGTGTATTCGGAAGGGAAATCAGCGAACAACAGATTGAATGCCGGTGTCGCGTTCACATCCTGAATATTGAATGTTTCTTCATTGGTGTAGTAGAACCCTGCAATCCACTCGAAGGTATCACTGTCAGCGGATGTCAGGCGCACTTCCTGTACGGTTTTCTCCGAACCACTCAACCCGACAAAGTTCACACCGGTGGTTGTGCCAGGTGGATTGCCAGCCAACAAATCAGCAAGTCCGGCGAAACCGGCAGTGAAATCGATCGTGGACGACGTTTCATATTCCGCGTGGCTTGTTGTGGATGTCAGCGAGAAAGACCCAAAGTCGTAATTGACGGTGCCTGAATATATTTCAAAATCCAGGTCTGTTGGTCCGGGCGCATCCAGACTGGCGTAGTCGCCGAACAACCCGTCTTCCGTTTCTGGTCCTGCAAGATTAACACTGGACAGGAATTCGCTTTCATTCTCTTGCTTGACATATTTGAGGCGCACCTCCAACTCATCGGTTGGTGTAAAAAGAAGGTCGCCCGAATACCCGATTGATTCACCGCCATTAGCGTCTTCAAACAAAACCGTGCCGTCGGCCGGGTCAACGGAGTCCACAAAACCCGCCTGATGCTGGTAATAGCCTGCGACTGTGATGCCCAACTTGTTTTTGATAAGCGGAACACTCACTTTGCCAGTGAATGTTTCGCCCCACTCACCGCTTTTGGTGCTCGATACGTCCGCGCTGAAGGATGCCCGCAATTCTTCCAGAGCCGGATCGCGAGAAATGTAGCGCAACAACCCGCCAACTGAGGTTGCTCCAAACAGCGTTCCTTGCGGCCCCTTGATGACTTCGATGCGTTCAACATCCAGAAGCAGGCCATCCAGCAAAATAGAAGACCCATTTCCAAAGTTTGTGTTGGACGTAAGCGGTGTGTCGTCAACATAGACACCAAAAACGGGTGTTGCAGAAGACTGCGGGACACCCCGCGCGGCGATCGTGCCGCGGCCAGGCGAGCCAGATTCTGTATACTCGATGCCCGGAATATAATTCAGCACATCTTCTATCTGCTGAAGGCCTTTGAATTTATAGTCATCCGGCGATACAGCGACAACTGCAGCGGGTACGTCTTGCAGCGATTGGCTGCGCCGTCCTGCTGTTACGATAATTTCCTCAAGTTCGAAATCTTCATTTTCAGTATTCTGGTCCTGCGCCAGAACACCCCCTGACAAAGCAATCGCAGAAATACAGGTGGATGCAAAGCATCTGCCTCGAATAGTCCGTGTCATAAATTCCTCCCCGAATTTTTCACAAAAACACAAGCCGGTCCGCTGCATATTCAAGTCATTTACATGACCTATCTGGTTTTTATTCTGCTTTAATATGTCTTTTTGTTTATTTTGTACAGCCTTATTTTTATTTTAGAATGTTTGTGCGTGTATAATTCTGCTTTATTACCCGTTTTGAGAGAGATCGCGGCTTGCTTGTCCAACCCGATCTGTATAAGAACGGAACACAATGATGACTGACGTGAGGTTCTGCGATGCCGGAAAAAAATGGTGACGATACAACGGATGCATACCGCATAGTGATTGATGCCATCGTCACGCAGAAACTCGCACCGAGTCAGAAAGTATCCGAGAATATCATCAGCGATATGTTCGGGATCAGCCGTGCTATTTCGCGCAACCTGATAGAGCGGCTAATTGCCAAACAGTTTCTGGTTTCCATTTCCCCGCGTGTTACGCAGGTGGCTCCCTTGACACTTCTTGAAATCAAACAGAATTTCATGCTCCGCAAGATGTTGCTGCCTGAGGTTATGTCCCTTGCTGCGGCCAAAACCGATTTTGAAGCGGTGCATGCGGTCAATGACGACATTCAGAAACTCCTGCCTGTTATAGATGATGAGTCCTCGTTGCAGTTTCTTCAGAAAAACAAACGTCTAAACCTGCTTTTGTGTGAGGAAGCGGGTTACCCGCTGATGCTGGACTGGATTAACCAACTGGAAGATACGGCCATGCGCATCTACTGGCTGTACGTAAAAACCAACAAGAGCTTCCCCTATTCGGCAGAGCAGCAAGCCGCTACCTATGACGTTATAATGAGCAAGGAACCTGCACGCATAAAAGCCATGGTGCATGACATGATTGCGCAAACAGAAGACCGGGTTATGACAACCGTGTTTTCCCATCCCCAGTTCTATACGCAGGACCTAAAAATATAGTCGCCGTTCTCGCGGTCAAAGTCACTTGAGGGACTTCCGCGCCTGGTCTCCAACCAGGACTAACGCACAGCCTGAAAGGCTATTTCAACCAACAGGGCCGGATCGGCCAGATCCGCCCGCACAGTTGCACGGGTCGGCTGGTTGTCTGGGTCAACCCATGCCTTGAAGACTTCATTAAATACTGGAAAGTCAGCCATGTCCTTTAGCCAGCAGCTGGTTGAAAGGAGCCGTGCTTTGTTGGTTCCCGCATCTGCCAACAGGCTGTCTATCTGGTCAAAAATAGACAAAGTCTGGAAACGAATGTCACCGCTCCATTGTTCTGAAACGATACCTGCGGAATAGACGATCCCGCTATGAATCACGATCTTTGAAAACATACCATTTGGGTGCATTCGCTCAATCGTCATTTCAACCTCCCTTTCCGTTTGATTTCTTTATTGCTACGGCGTTCGTCGCCCGGCTTTTTTGGCCTGTCCTGAGATGGCAAGCCCCGAAACAAGTACCCGGTCGCCCAGCAAACCGTTAGCCAGTCAATTGTTTTTAGCGGGCAACTCTATATGGGGCGGGATTAACTTCAGGGGTCTCCCCCATCAACATACTTGCCATCATTTCTGCGGATCCCATGGCCATGGTCCAGCCAAGATGTCCATGGCCGGTGTTGACCCATAGCCCCCGAGGGCCTGCCGGCCCAACATACGGCAGGCCATCCGCGCTCATGGGGCGAAGCCCCGTCCATGCCAAGCTGTCGGCGCGATCTGATTGCGAAGCCAATCTGGGATAAACGTTTGCAAAAACGCCGTGCAGGTTTTCCACCCGTCGAGTATCCAGTTTCAAATTGTTGCCCACAAACTCAGCCGTGCCGGCAATTCTCAGTCTGTCACCAATAGGCGTCACTGCCGCATGCATTTCGTCGTCAATCACGGGAATCTTGGGCCTCGACGTCCAATTCTTCATACTCAGCGTGATTGAGTATCCTTTCGCCGGTTTCATATGTATGCGAACACCATGAGGGCGAACGAGAGAAGGCGACGCGTTGCCAGCTGCAACGATTACATCCGTTGCTTCCAAAAAACCCTCAGCTGTCGCAACGCCAACAACCGCTCCCTGCCTAACCTCAATATTGTTAACTCTTGTTGCTTTCTGAATGGTACCGCCAAACCTGACGGCAATGTCGGAAAGCGCATGCGTAAATTTTCGGGCGTCACCCACGCTGTCTTCCTTATAGTATATCGCACCTGATACCCTGCCCTGTATCGCGGCAAGCTCTGGTTCCAGACCAATGGCCCCTTGCGCTGAGAGCGGCTCATACTCCAGTCCGAGCTTGTTCAAAGCTTCTGCATTTTGCAGCGCTGCGTGCATTGCGTTCGTTGACGAGAAAGTCTTGATGGTGCCAGAAGCGCGCATATCGCACCCCATGCCATGCTCCCGCACCACGTCATGAGTGATGCACGCTGATCTATGTGCGAGCTTGAAGTTGGCGACCACTGCATACTGGTGCCTTCTTCTCGACGAGTGTTTCAAGAACCTAAGGCCCCAAGGAACCATCGACGGCAATGACCAAAGACGCACCTTCATTGGTGATTTGGCGTCAAAGAGGGATGAAAACAAATGCCCGCCAACGCCGGGCCCGTTCCAGGGCTCTGGCATGGACGGCGTCAACAAACCCCCGTTTGCAAAACTGGTTCCTGCCGCCAAATCGTGAGACGCGTCGAGGAGAACTGGGGACAAGCCTAACCGAGACAATTGATAAAAGGTCGACACACCGACCACCCCGCCGCCAATGACAATAACACTGCTTTTGCAATCAACCATTACAGGGGCCTTCAACAAATGGGGTGATGCCAGAGGCATCTGGTATGAACACCAGACTCTCGACATAATTCTTGTTTATTACGATTTATTCAATCATTAACACTTAATTATTTGTAATCAAGGCTTGTTTATTGTTGTTTTTTTCCCTATCAAATAGCTTATCCAGCACATAAGAGATTTTAGAGCTGATACGGACTGTAGTGACCTCCCTTAAAGGAATGGAGGTCAGTGAAGGGGGAATACGGATGGTTTCAAAATTCATCATACCAAAAGCAATCGCTTTTTTGATTGCGTTTATCTTGTGTCCTCTCGCTGTAAGTGCACTGAATAGCCAGAGCCAGCCTGTCGGCGATGCATTGAATGATCCGGCAACTGCAGCAGGGGCTGACAGGGAACTTTTGTTCTTCATTGACGGCCTTGTGGCCGCCAATTTTGAGCAACATAATATGGCAGGAGCTGCCATATCCGTCGTTCAAGGCGATGCACTAACCGTCCTGAAAGGCTATGGCTACGCCGATATCGCGCAACAACAGCCCGTGAATCCATCGCGTCACATGTTTCGCATTGGCTCTATCACCAAAACCTTCACTTTCACGTTGCTGATGCAGCTTGTCGAAGAAGGCCGTATATCCCTTGATGCCGACGTGAACGACTATCTGAGCGCATTCAAGATTCCACCTGCATTCGGCAAACCTGTGCTTGTGCGTGATTTGCTAACTCATCGCCCCGGTTTCGAAGAAGCCTACAGGAACCTGTTTGTCGATAAACCTGAGAAATTCCATGCGCTTGAAGACTGGCTGGCGGACAACATTCCGGCACGTGTTTTCCCTCCGGGTGGAACCACCAGCTACTCCAACTACGGTGCGGCGTTGGCAGGTTACATTGTTCAGGAAGTCTCCGGCACACTCTATGAAGATCGGCTCGAAGAGAGAATTCTCGGCCCGCTAGGTATGTCTTTAACGACGGCAAAGCAAATACTGCCATCAGGTGGCCCTCAAGCAATGCCGGAAATGCAAAGAGACAATGTCGCTAGCGTATACGCGTCTGAAGCCGGGTATCTTGACCCTGCCGAATTTGAATTGATTGTTGGCGCACCAGCCGGGTCTATTTCATCAACTGCTGCTGACATGGCGCGCTACATGAGCGCTCATTTGGGGTACGGAACGGTTGGTGACGTACAGATTCTGCAGGCTGAAACAGCCCGAAAGATGCAGGAAAGACCCTACCCGGGGCGTCCGTCAGCGGACTATGCGCATGGATTCCGAACAGAAAACCTTCTCGGATATGACACCTTCGAGCATGGCGGTGCAACCGGCACGTCCTTCTCATCTATGATCATGGTTCCGGAACTTGGCATCGGTGTTTTTATCACGACGAACGGCGCCGACCTCGCCACCGCGCCGCAGATTATGGCGCGTCAAATGGTGACGAAGATCATTGGTGGCAAAAGCAAAGGTAGCCCTGAATTTATAGCATTTTCGCCAGCAGACGCCGAACCATTCCTTGGCTCATACATGACAACACGGCGCGGCTATAGCGGGCTGATCAAGATACTCAGCGCTTTTGCTGGCGCGGGGACGGTTTCCCTGTCACCCAACAACGGCCTTATTATCAACGCAGGCACGCCAGATGAATACTTCCCCATCGGCAACAATGCGTTTCGGTCGCGCAGGTCCGGCGAGGTAGTTTCCTTCACACTGGGTGAAGATGGACAGGCAACCCAATATACGGTCGGCTATGGTCATACGACGATGCACCGCACTCCATCTGACACCAATCCTCAGGCTTTGTACTCAGCCCTGACCCTGGTCATGCTGCTGACTGTTCTGCAATTTGCATCATCCTGGCGCCAGCGATCCGAGCAAAGACCAAGCAATGTGTGGACCCTCCGGCTTTCCAGACTGACGTTAGTGTCCGCAGCAAGCATGACAGCTGTTTTTCTGGCCCTGTTTTTTGTGATCGTGGAAATGAGTTCGCTGGGCAGAAACGTAATTTTCGCCTGGCCAATGAGCAGCCTCAGCCTGCTATTGGTGCTGATAGTTATTCAGTTGCTGATCACGGTGGCGCTGACGGCTGGCTTAGTGCCGGCATTCACCAAAAGCGACCTGAATGCATGGCGTAAAACGCATTATGTTTTGCTCACACTCGCGTTCATAAATTTGATGCTGCAGTTCAACAACTGGAATTTGATCGGCTTCGATTACTGGTAGATGCAGATCAAAGGAATTGAGAAGATACAATGAAACAATTCAGACAGATTATTGGCGCTGCTATTCTGCTGACAGTTGCGTCGACCAGCCAATTGGCTGCAGACGAATATGACATTGCGATACTTGGCGGCAGGGTAATCGACCCCGAAACCGGCCTGGACAGTCACCGTAACGTTGGCATCAGGGATGGCAAAATCCTCATTGTGACAACCAACGCGATTGAGGCGGCGCATGTCATTGATGCAACTGGGCTTGTCGTAAGCCCCGGGTTTATAGACATGCATGCTCACGGGCAAACCATACCCGCAGCGCGTATGCAGGCGATGGACGGTGTGACTACCGCCCTGGACCTCGAAGCAGGCGCGCTGCCCATAGACAAATACTATGACGACCTGGCCCATGAAGGCAGGCCCATAAATTACGGCGCGTCTGTGAACTGGGCAGCGGCCAGAATTTCCGAGCACCTGGGCATAGAGCCTGACCATGAACTCACCTGGTTTCTGGACAAGTTCAACGAACCGCGGTGGCAAAATGAAATTTCTACAGCCCAACAGCTTGCCGGTATCACTCGGCGCGTTGAAGACGGTCTGCAGCAGGGAGGGCTTGGCGTCGGCTTTCTGCTGGGCTACGCGCCGGGAACAGGGCGCAAGGAGTATTACCGGCTATCAAAACTCGCGGCAGACCTCAACATGCCTACTTTCACGCACGCCCGGTTCCTTTCGGTGCTGGAACCCGAAAGCTCGTTTGAAGGTATTGCTGAAATCATTTCGGTTGCAGCAAGTACAAATGTCCAGGCTCATATCGTGCATCTCAATTCCATCAGCATCACAGACATTGATATCATTCGGCCAATGATTTCAGGAGCGCAACAACGAGGCGTCAGAATAACCACCGAAGCCTATCCGTACGGCGCAGGCGCAACGGGTATTGGAGCAGCCATGTTTCGTGGCTCCAACTGGCGGGAGCGCACTGGCGGAATGGCAGCGCATAATTTTGACGTTGGCGGCAAGCGCCTGTCCGAAGAGGAATTCAAATACTTGCAGGCGGAAAAACCCGAAACATTGACAATCGTCCATTTTCTGGACGAAGCAAATCCGGATCACAGACAAAAACTTGGAGCTTCCATCTTGATGCCGGGCGGCGTTGTTGCCTCGGACGGCGAGGCCTGGATGGTTGACGGTGCTCCGCTTGATGCCTCCGTATGGCCAATTCCCGAGAATGCATGGTCACACCCACGGGCCGCCGGCACATTCGCGCGTTTTCTTCGCCTGTATGTCAGGGAATCTGAAAGCCTGTCGCTGCTTGATGCCATCGAGCGCGTCAGTTTTGGGCCTGCCCAAATACTTCAATCAGCAGTTCCGCAAATGCGCTACAAAGGACGCCTCCAGCCAGGAACAGACGCAGACATCGTTGTTTTTGACCTGAACACTTTGACGGATCGCGCGACTTTTGCCAGGCCGGCCCAAACGTCAGATGGCATTCGCCACGTCATTGTGAATGGCACAATTCTGGTTGCAGACGGAAAATTGCGCACAGACGTCATGCCGGGCAAGCCCATAAGAAATAACGTACAGTAGCCAACCGGAACCAAAACAAGAAGTCAGGAAACATCCAATTCAGTTCTTCCGCACATACATCCTACCTGGATTTATTTTTCAATCCGTCGTCATTGGTGGCGGATACGCCACAGGGCGCGAACTGATAGAGTTCTTTTTCAGCTCTGGTCCAATCGGGGGCATTCTGGGTTTGGTTACGTCCGGTTTGGTTTTTGGTCTGGTACTGGCCTTGAGTTTCGAGCTGGCCAGAGTAACAAAGCTTTATGACTATCGCCGGTTCTGCGGAGCCCTGCTGGGTCGCGGCTGGTTTCTGTTTGAAATATGCTACCTCATCCTCCTGCTCCTGATTCTGGCAGTTATCGGCGCGGCTGCTGGCGAACTGACAGCCGCAACGTTCGGGTTGCCGCCTCTGGTGGGCACACTGGCGATGATGGCTTTGGTTGGCGTTCTGACCTTTAACGGTTCCCAGCTGATCAAGCGGGTTTTGGCGGGCTGGTCAATCCTTCTGTATGCCGTGTATCTGTTGCTGTTTGTGCTTGCCTTCCAGGTATTCGGGTCTGATATCGTCGACACCTACCGGCACTCCCCTCTGGGAGAAGACTGGCTGAAGAGTGGCATACTCTATTCCGGTTACAATGTTGCCGTCGTGCCCGCGGTTTTATTTGTCGTATCCGAACACCGGCGAAGACGGGAGACCATTGGTGCAGGTTTGATGGGCGGTGCCATTGCCATCATCCCCGCGGCCCTGTTCTTTGTTGCGATGATGGGGAAGTACCCCGAAATTGGCGACCAGCCCGTGCCTGCCAGTTTTCTGATGGCATCTCTTGACGGGGGCTGGCTCAACCTTGTTTTTCAGGTCGTCGTTTTCGGCACCTTCGTCGAGACTGGCGCAGCCCTCTTGCATGCGGTGAACCAACGCCTGGAAATATCATTTAATGAACGGGGGCAGATTCTGCCAAGGGCGGCACGCCCCATTGTCGCAGTGACCCTGCTTTCTACCGCAATTTTTGCTGGACAGAAATTTGGCATAGTCGGCCTGATCGCAAGTGGGTATGGAGCGTTGACGCTCGCTTTTATCGCCGTCTTTATTGTGCCGCTGCTAACCATAGGTGTCTGGAAAATACTGAAAAGCCGCACCCAGGACGCAAGCTCACAAGGGCCAATTATGTAGACCAAAAACCAACAACGCTTTAAACACTAGGACTGGTAATGAGAACAATAGAGATACAAAGCCCCTACCTGATTTTTACAGGTGAAGCGACGGACAGTACCTACGCGAAAACTGGCCTTGGCTTGTTGGAATGGCGCAAGGAACTCTGTCAGGGCCAAATCAGGTTACCAGAGGGAACCATTGACCTTGGGCTGCCCTTTTTGACCGTCGAGGAGGCGGCACAGAGCGGTATCAAATCCCTGATTATCGGAACGGCATCTGTCGGAGGAGCCATTCCTGACACATGGCTTGATGTCCTTGAAGCAGCGGTGCAGCAGGGTCTGGACATTGTTGGTGGCGTTCACACACGCCTGAACGACATTGAGCGGCTGAAACAAGCGGCAAAACAGTCCGGCGCCAACCTGGTCGATGTTCGTGTTGCACCCGAGAACCTGCCTGTGGCAACGGGCATCAAGCGCACCGGTAAACGAGTGCTTATGGTTGGAACGGATTGTGCTGTTGGCAAAAAATACACAGCATTGGCGCTTGAGCGCGATATGAAGGCCGCTGGCCTCAACGCTGAATTCAGAGCCAGTGGACAGACAGGCATCATGATTGCCGGCAAGGGCATTCCGATTGATGCGGTGATTTCTGATTTTGTATCTGGTGCAGCTGAGCTTTTGTCACCCCACAATAACGCCCATCACTGGGATGTAATCGAAGGCCAGGGCGGGATTTTCCATCCGGGTTATGGGGCCGTCAGTTACGGCTTGCTTGTTGGTTCTCAGCCGGATGCTTTTGTCGTCTGTCATGAAGCAGGACGTACCCATATTTCTGGCTGGCCAGATTTCGAGCTGCCTTCAATTTCAGAGGTTATCGACCGAACAATCGCGATTGGGCGTCTAACCAATCCGGACATCCGGTGTGTCGGGGTCAGTGTAAACAGCTCTGGGATGAACGAGGAACAAAGCGGCAGGTATTTGTCAGACCTGTCTCAAGGCCTGGGGCTGCCCTGTGTAGATCCTATCCGGTATGGATCAGCGCCCATTGTTGAGGAGATGATTTCCAGTTTCGGGCTGGAAGCGGTCGCTTAGGAGATACAAATTGAAGAAGATTCTGAAAGTTATCGGAATAGGATTACTGGTGCTGATCGGTACCCCTTTGATTTTAGGTCAGTTCCTGAAACTGATCGCGACGGATGTACCGCCGCCCGGAGAGCTTTATGACGTTGGCGGATACAGGCTGCATATCAATTGTGTTGAGCCCAAAAGTGGGAGCGGCAACCTTCCAACTGTCATCATAGAAGCCGGTGCCGGCACTCCTTCGCCAACCTATCACTGGCTGCAGCAGGGGATAGCTGAAACGACAAAAGTATGTGTTTACGATCGGGCGGGCCTCGCCTGGAGTGAGGAGAGCGGATTACCGCGCGATAGCCAGACGATTGCGACGGCATTACACACGTTGCTGGATGAAGCTGGAATCAAGCGGCCGTTCGTTTTCGCCGGCCACTCCATCGCCGGCCTTTACACACGTCAATATGTGGAACAGTACCCTGACGATGTTGCTGGACTGGTATTTCTGGATGCAAGCCATCCAGGTCAGGTAGCCGCTTTCGGTCTGGATGAGGACGCCATGGCGGAACAGGCGGACACACTTGAGGCCCAGCTTGCTACGGTCAAATTAATGATCAACCTCGGCATTACAGAGATCTACAATCCCATGACGGCATCAGCGCCTGACTTTGCTGGATTGCCGGAAAACATTCAGGAACAAGCAGATTACGTCAGCACCCTGATACGATATTTTGAAGCCGCCCCTCTCGAAGGCGGAAGTTTTGACATTGCCGCCCAACAAGCCGCCAGAAACACAAGTTTGGGGAACCGGCCAGTTGTCGCCATTTCAGCAACGCAACCTATTCCGGATGAGCAAAAACCGGATGGCTTCCCGGACAATTTGGTCCAAATTTTTGCCAACCTGCACAAAGAGATCGCCGCCCTGTCCAGCAACGGCCAACATGTTGAAATTGGCACCGCCAACCATATGAGTCTCGTCGCAAACAAGGATCAGGTGGCGAAAATACTACCCCATATCCATGACGTGATCGTGGAAGCTGCCAACCGGGGCAGTCAGGACGCGCCGTCATAGGTTCTTAACGGCACGCCGCTGCCCAGAAAGTCACCATTAGCGAAACATATGCAATTGCCTGCTTTGCAAATTAACGAAATAGATCGAGGAGCAAGTCTCGCCTGCCTCTGTGGCCCAGAAAGCGATCGAGTGCCCGTCTGGAAACCACGACGGTTGAGCATACTCTCCCACAGCGGCAAACCTGTCGTGTTGCACGAGAATTTGCCGCTCCCCAGCTGCAAGGTCCAAAACCATCAGCTCTGCATTCCGGCGTCTTTGCGGATGCTCCCTGTAGAAGGCGACATGTCTACCGTCTGGAGAAAATGCAGCATGCTCTTCTGGTTCCTTTGTAAATGACAATCGTTTGATAGCGCGCTTTGAAAAATCCAGAGTAAATAGCTGAAAATGAAGCTTGCCGGTTCGTGTTGAGTGAAACAGAACCGTTGTCCCATCCGGTGACCAGCTCGGCACGCCGTCCCGGCCAGCGCTGGAAATCAGGCTCCTTGCATCGCCCAACCCACCATCCGACCCCATGTCGATGAGGAACACGTCTCTGCTTTCGCCGCGATCAGAGTGAAAAACCACATGTGCCCCATCAGGCGAGAACCTTGCAAAAGTGTCTTCAGCCATGTTGCTGGTCAGTTGTCTGACCCCTGAACCATCCGCTTTCATGACAAAGACATCTCGATTGCCCGTCGCGTCTGAATCGAAAAGAACCTGAGTGGCATCCTTTGACCAAGAGGGCCGTGTTTCATTGGCAGGTGACATCGTCAGTCGTTCCCGCTGCCCGGTCGCGAAATCAGCGACAAATATGTCGAGGTTTCCAGCTTCATCGGAAACATAGAGAAGTTGATCTCCGCGCGGTGAAACGGCCGGGTGTGTCAGATTGCGGCAAGCCGGGTCCGTGTCTGCTGCTGTGGCACAAAACCCACCGGCCAGCAGAAAACCCAGGGCGACAAAATGGAATGCAGACCGAGCGTGGCAATCTTTTTTTTCAGTGAAAAGCTTATTCAACCTGGCGTGCATGGCGTTTTTCAAAATCCAGTATTGCCCTGACAATCCTATCTGGTTCTTCAAGTTGGATGGCATGCGTTGCCTCCGGCAAAACAAGGTGAGTTGAGTTAGTGGACAGAGCCGCCAGCTCTTCTTGCATGGCATGCCATGCAACCTGCGTTGCTTCACATGGCAGCCCCAGTTCATCGTCGCAATACGCGTAGGCACTTCTGCCACCACTGATCACCAGTAATGGTGTATCCCCAATCGATCCGGTTTCCTTCACCTCTCTCGCGATCCCTTGAGCGCCAAGCATTTCAGACTGGAAAGCAAGATAGTATTTTGCTGTTTTTGCAGCGTCATCAATGGCTTTGGTTCGATACGGGTGTTTTGAAATACCTTGGCTGGGTAGGTCAAAAAAGCGCAACAAGCCAAATCTCGAGATAGTTTCGGCTGTTCTCATGTTGGCGACGCCCTCTTCCATAATAAGGGCCGTAAGCGCCGGAATTCTGGACCATTGATCCTCATGTGCGGCCTCAACCAGTACAATGGCACTCACGTCATCGGGAAACTCACTACGGTACAGCCGGTTGAGATATCCACCATAGGAATGACCGATCATCACATAGGGCGGCGCCTCTCCCGATTGCGTGAGCAAGTCATGCAGCTGCCGAACATGTTTTGCTCCCACTCGAGGCTCAAGCGGCGCGCCATCGCTCCAGCCCCACCCTACCCTGTCGTAACTGCACACCCGGGTTTGTTTTGCGAGATCATCCTGCAAATCGGCCCAGTGCAACGACCAATTCCCGGCACCCACATCAATTACAATTGTATTTTCGCTTTCCTCGGGTCCGGAGCAATTTATATGCAGTGTCACATCACCCAAATCGACGCGCCTGCCCGGCATGGGATAGGCTGACCGGTCCAGCACTGTGGCAACATTTTGAAAAACCACGCCCAGCAAAGGCAGGCCCACAACCAGGCCAAGTAGCGATAGAAGGCCAATTTTGACCCAGTTTCGGCGGTGTGTCTTTTTATTCATCGCTCTGTCCAATCCATACCCATTACCGCGATCGCAGACGTGTGACCGGCCCCAAACAAGACCACGAAACAATCTGCAATCCTCTGTCCATGTTGGTTTTTCTGAATGTTCTCAAGTGCGCATACAGGTGTCGATTACCTGACACGTAACAGGAACAGGAAATGTCCTTTTATCCGGCCCCCGGAGCGACATAAAAGTCAGGTCTCCGGATGGTTCGGGTACAGGAGAAATCCACGTCATGAGGGTCTGCCTTGGTCAAAAACTCCTCGAACATGGCAATGATGCACGCGCCGGCAGGACCGGTAAAATGGGCCATATTTCGGGCGACAACCACCTTGGCGTTAGTGAGGGAAACGGCGGCTTCATAGGCTCGAAGGGGTGAAGTCACCGGGTCAAGGTCGCCATTGACCATCAAAACCGGCGTATCAGCAGAGACGGGTGCAATAAAGTCGTCAGAAACTTTGTCTACCGGCCAGACTGAACAGATCCTCTGTCCTGACTTCAGATTGGCATCACCTAAAAAAGAATGGCTGCGTGTCGCACGGTTGCTCATTGCTTCAGTGAAAGGAAACTCCTCCGCGCACATGGCGGTTACGCGAAGCCCTTCCCAGTAACCATTTGTTGCACCCACTGACAGTCCTGCCCCTATTGATGCAAATGGATTGTTGCTGCCGCTGGCTCCCTCCGAAATAACGAAAGGCAGATAGGCGGCCAACCGGGTGTCATAAAGAGCCTGGGATACCTGCCTCACCATGTGTGAGTAAGCATCGTTGTTTTCGCCGCCTATTGACTTGAGTCGCTGTACAAAAATATTGAATTTTTTCCTCAGCTGCGGATAGGCCGTATTACATTTTTGATCGACTTTGCAATCAGCAAACAAGCTTTCAAGCGCCGCCTGCGCGTCTATAGCAAAACTGGAAGTCAAATCTGCACCGGGACCCGTCGCACTAAACAAAAAGGCGGACCGAACGGATGGTTCATACTGTCGAATATACTCTAGTGACAAAGCCGTGCCATAAGACGTCGCCAATAGATCAATCTGCTCATACCCCAGTGCACGACGAACCTGCTCCATGTCTTTCGCTGCAGCGCTGGTGGTATATTGTGACAGGTCAGCACGCTCCGACAACTTGGCAAAGCAGGCAGCATAGTCGCTTGTCTCCAGGGCCGACGATCCAATCGCCTGCGTTTCATGGCCCGGTTCAACAACAGGGCACGGCAACGGGTTGGAGCCCCCGGCACCCCGCTGATCAATAAAAACCAGATCATAACTATCTCGAATGTTGGCAAGGCGTGCCGAGATACCAGGCAGCGCTTCGATGGCGCTAAGCCCTGGGCCGCCTGTTGAGAAAAAAACTGCATTACCGGAAACAGGAGAAGCTGTCGATTTGGACTTCAAAACTGCAAGTGAAATTTCAATGTGTCTTCTGTCAGGCGCCTCATAATTCTCAGGCACCAATAACAAAAGACAGGATGCACCGATTTCAGCAATGTCAGACCGGCAATCGATAGGAGACAGAGCACTGCCACCAGGTGTCGTTTTTGTCGCAATCTCCTGAGCGTTGACGGTGCTGCCCCACGTCATGATTGCAAAGAATATCTTGAATGCCGAAGCAGAGATTTTCATGTTTCCAGACTTTCCCAAGTGCGGCCCTTTCTAACCAGTGGGTCAGGAAGGCTACGTCGAGCCTAAGTCACGCAAATCGGTCCGGAAATTACCTTGTTGGTAATCAACCAGATTTCAGCGCACTCTGTTGTCAAGAAGTGAGCGCTCCATAATGCCAAGCTGACGAAGCAAGCCGACACCATCGGTCAGCTGCCAGGTTTCAACAACCCGACCACCGTCAAACCGGTAGATATTGATATTGTGCACCTTTATCCGTTTGCCTGTCGGCTCATGCCCCAGGTAGGTGCCCAAATGGGTGCCGCTGGCAGCAAACCTGACGACGACTTTTTCATCCGCGGAAAAAATATCTGCAATTTCCAGGCGCAAATCCGGAAATGCGGATTTGAGATCGCCAATGAAGTTTAGGGCACCCTGTTGTCCCTTCACCCCGGGTATCGCTCCCGTTAGGTCATGCCGTTCAAAATTGGGTGCAGCAACGCAAGGAATAATCTCCGCCAAGCGGTTTTCGTTGATGGCGGCAAATAAAGCGCGCATTTTTTCGATATTGCCTGTCGCCTCGCCTACCTCTTTTTGATCAAATTTTGACTGCAAAGCGCAGGTAACAGGATCAGCCTCACTGGCCGTAGACGCGAAAGAAATCGCGCCCAGGACCAAAGATGCCGTTGTGAGGTTCTTCAAACCGGCAGGTCTCAATACTCCCTGCGGCAAAACACGATAATTCATTCCAGTCACTCCGTGTATCCTCACGGATTCTAGAAACAATCGATCGCAGAACAATTACGTCGCTGGTAATCGACGTATGACCATCAAAATGCAGACTGTTTTCCGAGCATAGCAATCATGGGAAATGGAAAATGGAAATACGTAGCCGCCACTCGGTCGCCGCTATCCCTGCCAGCACCGAATTACAGGTTATAGTCCGCACAAATCCCGACCATGACGTCGTCGTCCCACGCGAAGCGGGTCAAGTGCTCTATCGTGAAAGCACGGGCCTGTTTGCAGTTGGTGTCTGGCAGGGTGAGAGGGGTGACCTACCCATCAACGACTATCCGGTTCACGAATTTTGCCACCTTCACTCCGGGTCTGTCACACTCATCGCCTCTGACGGCAGCGAACAGTCCTTTACCGCAGGTGACTCGTTTGTCATCCCAATGGGTTTTTGCGGGCTATGGAGGACAAACTCAACGGCCAGAAAAACATTCACCTGTTACGGCAGCGAAGAAGGATTAACAGCCTTGCTGGGACCGCAACCCGTCCCCTAGCATGGTTTGGTTGATTTACGCCAAAAGCAACCGGAGCTCTTTTTCCGACGCTGCATCAGCCGGATAAAAGGTTTCAAGCCTCAAGTTTTGAAGCGCAACTGCCATGGGTGACGTGAAACTCAGGGCAGTGGGAATAAGACCAATAACACTGTTTCCAAATTTGAACTTAATGGGCAACGCTATGTTTTGAACAGATATTGGCGTTTGCCGTCTCTTCTGTGGCCCTTCGCGGTTCCATCGCTCTACATCGCCCAGAAGTTCGACGGCGTCAGAACCGGGCGGGGCAATTGCCGCTTCATACCTAAGCGCCTCCGTAAAGTATCTGGAAACATCTGGCCAATTGGCGATGTGGGTCCGAAAACCTTTGGGGTGGAAAAAAATGCGCATGAGATTCGAGCTGTTGATGGCTTCAAGCGAGTCTTTGCTCAGGAGCTTTTCAAACAGAACGTCATGACTGCGATTTGAAAAAAGGATTTTCCAGTTTTTATCCACAACAAAGGCAGGAAATGGCTCATGACTTGCCAAAATGAGCTCTATCAGGTGACGAACGTGCGCCATGTCGGCATCCTGAATACCTGCTTCGTTAAACTTGGGTGCGTATCCGCCCGCCAGAAGCAGTTTGTTGCAGTCTTCGAGCGGCATACTGAGCGACTGCGCAAGCGCTATCAGCGTTTGGGCACTGGCATTGGAGCGACCGGTTTCCACAAAACTGAGATGCCTGGTGGAAATGTTTGCCATGCCTGCAAGACTCATTTGGCTGAGGCGCCGTGCCTGCCGCCAAGATCTCAGAATACCGCCAGCAGATGTCTCAGCGTTATTGTGCAGTGTTGTTATAGCCATGTCCCTCTCCCACTTGCCGCACTGTCAACACATTGGCCGTCAACGCGGTCCCACAATGCCCCCGGCCATGCGCGCATTCTATAGTACATAGGTTTAATTACCTTGAGAGTAATTGTTTCACTTCACTCCCAATCACAGTATGGACGTCCAATTTACCTCTGGAGTGGCCGGGAGAGCGAGATGCAAGCTGCGAAAACTCTGATACATACCTGCGCAGGTCTGCTGGCGGCATGTGGGTCCTTGCAAGCAATGGCCCTTGAGACTGAGATAGACGCAAATGACTGTTTTGCCGGCACGCTGGAGATCATGGATCACAGCAGGGCGTATGCAACTGCAACCTATCATATGCGGGGCACCCGGCAGCTTGAAAGAGGTCCGAAAAGCATGCAGCGCATGTCCGGCGAATGCATGGGGTTTATCGTTATCAAGTCCGGGGAAATCGAGCTGGGCAAAGGCGCCTGCCAATATACCGACCCTGAAGGGGACAAATACATCGTTGACCAAAGCCGCAGGGGCCCAACACTGATTTGGCAGGTTGTTTCCGGAACCGGCAAATACCAGAGCATGAGCGGGAACGGCGTCTATCTAGATTATGACGCCTACCCCGTCATTGGCAAACGAACGGAATATCAACAATGCATCCGAACAACAGGCGAGGTTAGTCTTTCGGAGCGGTAACCATGCCAGCTGGAAGTGAAAATTTAACACCGCCAAACGCACCGTCACCAGGATAAAGTAGCGATGCTGCCGCCTTCAGGTCGTGCAGCCAGGTCAAAATGCACGGCAAAATGGTCGCACAGGCGCTTGACCAGCGTCAGGCCCACACCGAACCCTTCGCGCGAGATGTCGACCTCGCCAAAACCAGCGCCCGTATCACGGATGCTGACATTATGTTCACCCACAATTACTGTAACGTCACCGCGTTCCGTGTAGGCAATTGCGTTCCTCAAGATATTGCCAATCATCACGTGCGCGACCGGCTCAGGAACAGGCATCTGCGTGCCAGACAAACCATCCACGTGAACCGTTAGTTCCCTGTCGCCCACAAGGTGACGATAGGCGCGGACACTCTCGGTGCAGACGGCGCTAATGTCGCATTGCTGCATCTTGCCGGGCTCACGTCCCAACCACAGGATTCCCTCGGTCAGCTGCTGCATGTCCTTGATCGCGGACATCAGCCGTGTCAAAGCGCGGCTGCCACCTTCCTTTTCATTCAGCACTTCGGCAGCACCGAAAGCGACCGCCAAAGGCGTCCGCAGCTCATGGCTCGCATCTCTGTTGAACTGTCGTTCCCGTTCGATCAGCAATTGGATGCGCGCGTCCCGCTCCTCAATCGCATGGGCCAGCGCATGCAGTTCCTTCGGTGCCTTGGCCGGCACATCAAGGCGGCCTTTTACGCTTTCACCATCTGCCAGAACGCCCACCATATGCTCAAGCGGCCCTGATACCCTGCGGCTCATCCGTGCAAGAAAGAAAAACGACGCCAGAAGCATCAGCCCCGCCAGGGAGCTAATGACCAGCAAAAAGCCCTTGATCTGCGGAGTGGAGCGGATAAAGCGTCGTGCATTGAACAGAATATAAAGGCTCCGTCCGTCTTCAAGCGTATGCACATAAGCGTGAAAATGCCCATTTTCCTCGCCAAAAACCTCAAACGGCCGGTCCCTGAAACTGGGGTCAATCTCCGCCTGTAACCAGAGCGGCATGGTGTCAGTGTCGACATAATAATCCATATCGAGGCTTGTCAGCGTGCCCTGACTTTCTTGAGGGGCCGGGTTTTCGGCGACGAATCTCTCGACTGCATCGCGCACCTGCAACTCGAAAATCTCGTCTTCCAGCGAGAAGGCGAAAACCACAACAATCAGGACGAATATGGAAAAGCTGGTGATCATCGCACTCAGGAAAGTGCGCATTAGCATGTTTCTTACACGGCGCGATTGTTTGGTCATGCTCCTTCTCCGAGCGCATAGCCCTGACCGCGCACGGTTCGGAGCAGCTTTGGTGCGCCAAGAGCCCCCAGCGCCTTTCTTAGATTGTAGATATGTGTTCGCAACGCACCTGAATCGGGTGGCTCATCGGCCCACAGGGCGTAACTGATGTTGGCTCCAGTTACAATTTCCGGTGCAGATTCCAGAAGAAGCGCCAGGATTTTGGCCTCTTTTTCCAGGAGAACCGCCTCTTGTCCGTTCAGCGTCACCTTGAAAGACGATGGGTCAAGGGTAAGGCCTGCAAAAGAAAGAGCCTGACGCACGCGCGCTTTGGGTCGGCGCGCCAGCGCTTCGATGCGCACCTTTAACTCCCGAAGCGAAAAAGGCTTTACCAGATAGTCATCGGCACCTGCGGAGAAGCCTGCTTCTTTGTCATCTATCGTATCACGGGCAGTCAGCATGATGATGGGGGCCTGCAAACCCGCAGCACGCCTATAGGCTGCGCAAACATCTAGGCCGTCACGACCCGGAAGCATCAGGTCAAGCACAATCACATCATAGGTATTCGCCAAAGCAAGTTCGAGCCCCTGATCGCCATTGTAGGCAAAATCAAGCGTATAGCGCTCGTTTTCCAGATAGTCGGCGATGTTGGCCTGGATATCTAGATTGTCTTCCACGATCAGTATGCGCATGCGCAGTCCTCTTTCTTTCGCGATCAGAAAACATAGCTCCACCAATGTCAAACGGGCGTCAAATTTCGTGCGAGTCCATTTCACCTTCATTTGACATTGACCCCGATAGGTTTCGCTTCATCGACAGGAGCAGACCATGCAAAACACAATCGAGCTGAACAAAATCAGCCACCATTTTGATACGGCCCATGAGCGCATCGAATTGTTTCGTGACCTGGAGCTAACCATTCAGGCGGGCGAGACACTCGCGATTGTTGGCCCTTCAGGCGCCGGGAAGTCCAGCCTGTTATCCATAGCCGCCGGGCTTGAGACAGCCGCAAAAGGCAAGGTGATTTTCACCATTGATGGTGCAGTGGTTGACGCCCTTGAAATGCGGTCCAACTCAGGTTTCATCTTTCAGCAGTTTCACCTGATGCCGGAACTGGATGCTATCGGCAACCTCGCTCTGCCACTGCGCTTGAAGGGCAACCGTGACGCGTTCGACGTTGCCGCTGAATGGCTGGACAAGGTGGGATTGAAGGATCGGGCTCGGCACAAGCCGCACCAGCTGAGCGGCGGCGAGCAACAACGAATTGCTGTAGCAAGGGCTTTTGTCTCCGCGCCCAAATTTATCTTCGCGGATGAACCCACCGGCAATCTGGATGCGCGCACATCAGACGGTGTGTGCTCACTGATGTTCGATTGTGCCGCAGAATCCGGCGCCGGGCTCGTCGTTGTAACACACAGCAACCGGTTGGCCCTTCGCGCAAACAACAGCCTGCACCTCGAGGCCGGTCGGCTGGAGCAAGCGGCATGAGCATGCTTAAGCTAACATTTGAAAACGCCTTGCAAGACTTGAAATCGAGCGATGGCCGCATCAGTTTGGCGACCCAAACCACGCTTCTCGCCTTCCTGATGACACTCACACTCACCAGTGCATCGATCCAACGCTATCTGGCCACTAACCTTGATCAGATGCTCGGCTCGGACATGGTGATTGAAAGTCATGCAGACCTGTCCAAACAGAATGAAACCCGCATCAAATCCATGGTATCAGGTGTTGCTAAAACCACGCTTACAAATATCACGTTGACCCACGCCAACAACTGGGCCCGTGTGCAATTGAAGCAGGTTGATGACGCCTATCCATTGCAGGGTATGCTGCAGGTCGGCGAAGCACCTGTTGCAATCCAGCAACCGGCCGCGCAAGGACCTGCGAAGGGAGATATCTGGCTCGGCTCACGTCTCGCAGTCAAGCTGTCGGCGTCCGTCGGGGACAGCTTGGAGCTAGGCGGCAAGGCTTTTCGTGTTGGCGCCATCTTGTTTCATGAGCCTGACCGTATCATGGAAGGACACAGCGTGGCCTTGCGTGCGATGGTACATTCCGACAGCCTTGAAGGTCTCAGCTTTGAAAGCAGCCGCAGGCGGACCCGTTATCTGATAATGGCAGACGCCGATGCTCTTGCCAAAGTCGAGACCTGGGTAACGGAAAACCTGCCGGGCGCCAGCGTCGTCAAAAAGTACGGCGGACAGCACCCGTTGGCTGGTTTTTGGCGACGCACAGAGAATTTCCTGGGTCTCGCCTCCGTTATCCTGTTTTTCATGGGAGCGGTGGCTCTGGACATGACCAATCGTCGCTGGCTCTCAAAAATGCGAAACCGCCTTGCAATTTATGCAAGCTTTGGCACCAGCATCCGCACCGGTATGTTAACGACGCTTGGCTCCTGGATACTCGGTTTTGCGGCATCCGTGTTTTTTGCCGGAATTCTAGCCGCCATCGCATACAGCCTAATCATCAGCGAGCTGCAATCCTATTTTCCAGGGCTTGCAATGGCCTGGCATGGCAACGCAGCGGCAAAGACCATTGGTCTTGTGTGTGCTCTGTTGCTGGTACTGAAAGTGCCCAGCTTCATTCAGCTTAGCCATTCTTCACTGCTTTCTCTGATCCGAAGCAGCGCAGAGGGGCGGTATGTCTGGCAGCGACTGTTTTGGGGATTGGCTTCCGTCACCGTACTTGCAGCGGCCTATTCCGATAATTGGTTGCTGACAGGTATGACCCTGACTGCCATCACCGGTGCCCTTGTGCTGATGATGATACTGACCTGGGGTGTAATCAGGCTGGGTGACATGTGGGGACGCCGCCGGTCAGGCCTCCTGCCTTTTGCTTTCTTCATCATGCGTCAGCGCTTGTTCGCTAAATCAGCGCAGGTGATGGGGCTGGGCCTGTGTGGCTTGTTGCTTTTGTTCACGCTGATGCTGATGCGCGACCTTGGGTCTATGATGGAAAGCTACAACCGTACCCATGACGGCAACCTTCTGATTTCGGAAGCGCAGGCTGATCAGGTAAACGCGATCCATGAGTGGGCCGAGGAAACCGGCAGCAGCGTCCGCAGCTTGCGCCCTTTTGTGTCCGCCCAGCTGGTGGCAGTCAACGGTGAAAGCCTTGCTGATTTTATGCAAAAACCGAGCGATACGCTCGCGGTTTTGAAAAACCCGATCAGACTGAGCTGGACCGATGAGGTGCCCCGAAACAATCGCCTGATGGGGGGTAGCTGGTGGAGCAAGGCGACTGAGAACTGGCAACAGATCTCTACAGAACCCGAGGTTATGACAGACATGGCACTCGATTACGGCGACATCCTCACCTACCAGATTGGCGGCAACAGCTATGAGTTCACGCTTGTGGCCAGCCACGGCTTCAGGCCGGGTGGCGGCTCCATCACGTTCTGGTTCCAGGTTCCGCTTTCAGCACGGACCCACATTGAAGCACCTGTCCGTTATATGGGTAGCATGGAGTTGCCGGAACACGCTTGGGACACGCTGGCCTCACTCTGGCAACGATATCCGACACTGACATTGTCGCCTTTCAAAGAGCTTACCGAACGGTTTGACGCCACGCTGGGAATTGTGACCAAAGTGACAAGCGGCTACGCGGGCATGGTCCTATTGCTGGCGCTTTTTGTGCTGGCTGCCTCCGTCAGTGGCTTTCGTGCGGATGACCAGCAAAAAAATGGTTTGCTGATGAGCATGGGGCTGCGCAGGAAAGACTGCCTGCAGCTTAATTTCTATGATTGGGGCGTAACCGCATTGATTGCCGCAGCGGGGGCTGTAGCCGGCACCTGGGCGGCCGGGCTGATGATTTATGAAACGCAATTCGGGCTTTCCTACAAACCGGACATTTTGTGGGTGGCCGGCGCTACAACAATTATGGTCATAGTCGTATGTTTTGTTGGCTACGTGGCCTGCCGCGAGAGCCTTAAAGTCTCCTTGCGGGACCTGCTGGTGTCATAGGAGGCGACCGTGCTGCAATTCCACATCCGGACGGTATCAGCAAAAGCGTTGCTCAGTCTCTACGATGGATCTCTGATGGAATACCCGATGCTTTTTCACATCGATGAGCCAAAGCAACGCTAGCTGCCAATATCGCACACCACATGTAGGAAATCGCTGGAATTTGAAGCGGAAAATCTACAAGCGAGTGCAAACCCAACTGAATACTGGACGTGATACCAAGAGCTATAAAAGCTCGATGTTGCGCACCAAACTTCAGTCGACCAATTAAAAAAGCCACAAAATTAACAAATGCCAAAACCAGCATTGCTGCAGCCGGAATGCCCGCCGTTACAGCAAGCTCCAGATAGTCATTATGTGCACGGTCGAAATAAATTGTTACATTTTGGTCCCTGTATATTCGAAATACATCATCAAATGTTCCCAATCCAAAGCCGGTCAGCGGGCGGTCCATAATCGCTTCCACAACTAGCGGGTAAACTATAAATCTTTGGTCAAAAGTGGTATCCATCTGCAAACGTGATTCAAGCATTTCACCGCTTAGCGCAAACAGCCCCACAACCATTGCCAGAACCGTTACAGAGCCGAAAAAACGCCGGAAAACACTGCGCACCCTTTGATAGCTGCTGGAGCTCAGAAGAATCAAAAGGAACACTGCAATCGCAACCGAGCCAAACCCACCACGCGAATTGGTTAGTAGTATTGCGATTGCCGTAAGCACAATCCCCAACGGCAACCACCAAGCCCTCGCAATCACGGTTTCGATAACATGGCGGTATAGCTCTCGGCCGGTACGACCTTCCATCAACTCGTCTTGTAGCCAATAATAAGCATAGGCGATCAGGCACTGCAGACCAAGCCCAGCGAAGGCGGCAAAACTATTTCGGTTGACAAAAGTACTAGTTAGGGAACCAAAGCTAGCCCATTTTTTGTACCACAAGACTGATTCATTGCCGGAGACAAAAATAATAAAGCCATAAACAGCATACAACGCGACAACAATCCCACAAAAACGTAACAACTGTACAGACCTTATGCGACGGTCACAGTAAGCAAAAACAAGCCAAAAGAACGCACCGTGCGATAGAAAGAACGTGGCATTGGATATGGTTTTGTGAGGAGCGACGGAAATCGACCCAAGGTCCGCAATTAGTTGATCAACAGCTTTGATCGAAACGCCGAGGCTTCCATCAAACAGCGATGAAATCTGAGCAAACCCCCAAGCAACAAACAAACCACCCAACCAGAACGCCAGCGATAGGCTTCTAGGAACTTTGCGGCCCCTGTGGTGCCAGTTTTTAATAACATACAAAAATACCAATGCACCCACCACCGCAACCCATAGCCATTGCCACGATGGTCGTGCGCTCGCAAAAGGAAGTGGTGCAAGAGCCAATAATCCATAGATCATAGTCCGCATGGGTCATCCTGTCAGATACTGTCAAACTGCTTTTCACCGTCACATAAAACAGCAAGATGGTTTAGTATTACGGAGTGGCGGCTTTCATTCAGTTCGTGTTTCACTATTTGCTACATTTTTTGACAACTGGTTCTCTCACCATTTTTACTCGTTAAAGGGTTAGAACGCCATGCAGTTTGTGCCCATTATTTGTGTACGGTCGCCGTTCATGTTCTCCTCATATTCCTTGCTCCAGAGTACTGGGTGTTATGCTACGGTGTATCCCTTGAACGCAAGTGAGGCATTTTAACCGCCCATAATTAATGGACTGTATAAAAGAATTCACACGCTATCAAAAACTGTGGGGTTGTTTTGGGCGATGTGATTCGTCCTTCGCTGTTACTGAACGATCCTACTTTATGATGCTCCATGGTTTTGTTTTCTGGGCAATACCGGCCCCATTCCTCTAATTAGTTCAGGTCGATTGTGAACACAACCGGTCGATGATCGACTCCTCCATCATTCTCAGCGTCACAGTAGGCTTGCGTTGTCTTCAACACTTCCACTGTAACATTTCAACACCTATGAGGCAGATTTGAGATATTGTTAAAGGAGGATTTTGGTCTCACCTTAATGATGTAAGGAATGAAGATGGGAGCACAATCAACGAGTTCAAAAAGCAGCGCAGAAAAGGCGGTCGAGGACATCATCCACAGACGCAGGGCAAGATTGAAAGTTGGCACCAGACCCTCAAGAACCGACTTCTGCTGGAGAACTATTATCTTCAGGTGACCCCAAGCGGCAGATTACTAGCTTCATCGAGCACTATAACCACCGGCGCTACCACGAAAGCCTAAACAACCTCACGCCTACCGATGTCTACTTCGGCAGAGGGCAGGCCTTTCTGGAGAAAAGGAGAAAGATCAAGGAAGACACCATCAGACAAAGTCGCTTGCTTCACCAGATGCAAGCTGCATAAACTGCAACTCAAACCTGAGACCAATCCTCCTCATCAATGGAGACAATATGTCTTAAATGTTCTGATGACGGACATTTTTGTTAAGTGTAGCATTCCTTCCAAATTGCATGACATGTGTACTTAATGCGAAGTTAAATGGCTATACAGTTGGCGGTGAGAAAGGAAAAATTACGGTAATTCGAATTCACCAAGGCGGTTGCTTCATGTTTGCAATAGCCATGGATTTAAATAACCCTGCTTTCAAGAGCTAGTTTCCTGAAAAAATAGCGGCGCTTTCGTTCCTTTCCAGCGGAAACCTTCTACCTTTTCCCTAAGCAACCGAACAATTGCATCTTCATCTCGTTTTATAGCACTTGACGAGATACATTCTATGATCCTCTGCCGGTCGATTTCTGTAATAATTTCTTCTTTTAATCTGAAAATCTTTTTGTGTGGGGTAGTGACCAATTCGCTCTCCCGGAAAATAAGTTCTTCAAACATCTTTTCGCCGGGCCGTAGGCCAACAAAATCAATAGCGATGTCACCATCAGGATTGCGGTCGTCTTTGACCGTGAAACCGGAAAGTTCGATAATTCTCTTTGCCAAATCTACTATCTTTACTGGCTCTCCCATGTCTAGGACAAAGGTATCACCTCCATCAGAAAAGAAACCTGCAATCAACACCAATCTTGAGGCTTCCGGAATAGTCATAAAATACCGCGTGATTTCAGGGTGGGTAACCGTGACTGGTCCGCCTTGAGTAATTTGTTTCTGGAAAAGCGGAATTACAGACCCGGAAGAACTTAGAACGTTGCCAAACCGGACAACAGAGTATGTGGTTGCAGAGTATTTCGCCTGACAACTGGTTGCCACCAATTCTGCCAGTCTTTTTGTTGCCCCCATGATATTTGTTGGTCGGACGGCTTTATCTGTGGAAATCAGTACAAACTTTTCCAAAGATAGTTTTCCAGCAGCCAATGCCGCATTGTAAGTACCTAGAATGTTATTCTTAGCTGCTTCCAGAATATTTTGTTCCACGAGGGGTACATGTTTGTATGCCGCTGCGTGAAACAACATTTGAGCATTTTCTTTTTTTAATACTGCTTCGAGACAATGTGCATCTAGAGTAGAACCAAGCTGCGGCACAATTTCGGTTTCCAGTCTACTCGCCTGTGACGTAAGTTCGGAAGTGATCGTATAAAGCGCAAATTCACTGTTTTCAAAGAGAACAAGTTTTCTAGGCTTGAAGCGTAAAATTTGCCTGGACAGCTCCGAACCGATAGACCCCCCTGCACCGGTTACAACGATAGCCTTGCCTTGAAAAGCCGATTTTAATTCCGCGGACAAAATATCAAGCTTTTCTCTACCTAGCAGATCGTCCGCGGAAATGCCGTCCCGCAATAAATTTCTGCTATGGTTAAGAAGGAGCTGGGTAACCGTAGGCGTGACATGACACTTTACACCTAGCTCGGCAATTCGACCTGCAATAGGCCTGAGGTCTTCCTCTGAAGCTTCTGGAAGAGCAATGTATACCTCCTGGATGCCTTTCTTTTTCAAGGTATCCAAGACGTTGGCAGTATTTTCTACCTTAATATTAGCAATTTTAGCGCCGTGAAGAGCTGGATTGTCATCGAAGAAGCATACCGGGTCATGGGAGCGGGAGCTTTTCAAAGCAGACAGAACTTGTATTGCAGTATTGTTGGTCCCGTATATTGCAACCGGGATAGCGTTGTTAACTCGACGTTCTGCATAATTTAATACAGTGGAAACCACTACTCGGAAACCAGCAGAAGTTACAAAAAAGAGTACAGAAAATATTATTGGTACTGAGCGAGGCGCCCAGAATCGAAACAAGTACAACAATATAATTAGGCATAGGAATAGGGCCGCAGTGGTTAGCGCTATTTGAAATATAGAATTGATCTCAAAATTATGCAGCTTAACTCTATGTTGCCGGACGATTAACAAGGCCGCGATTCCAGCAATCGTTTGCAGCAAAATTAATTGCCAGAAACCATTGCTTCCAACATAAGGTGTTAATGTATCAAGCCTAAGGGCAAATGCCAAATAAAGGCAGATAGGCACCTGTGATGTGTCAAAAACAAACAAGAAAAGACTCTTGTAAACGCGAGGTATGTTTTTCAACACAACATATGACTTACCCACAAACTGGATCATCCTGCTCCCTTAAAATATCTATTTGACGCCCGACCAAGCCCGTTAATTTGGTCCAGACAACTCCCGCGCGTCGCAGTGAATACCAAGTGTCACGCTAAAAATTTCTGACTGAGCCGAATATGCGGTTACATACAATTTTACCCATATCGACGCTAGCTATAAACTAGTTACACTAACGAATTAGGATCCAAGGCCTTGCCTTGACTACTAGAATCTAAGAGATCCAAAATTCGCTCGATTACCTCAGCCTGCTGATCGTCGTTCATATCACTACCTGACGGCAAACATAGACCATTTTCAAACAACGCTTCGTCAACTCCGTTACCATGGTAAGGAGCTCCCCGATACAGAGGCTGTAGGTGCATAGGCTTCCATAACGGTCTTGCTTCTATTTGGTTCTCTAGAAGCATTAGGCGAACTTCTTCTCTAGACGTGCCTGTCAATTTAGGGTCGATTGTTAACGCAGTGAGCCAATGACTAGAATATTGTCCCGCTGGCTCGGGCATAAAGACTACACCAGGTCTAGATAATGCAGACTTGTATCTGTCAAAAATAGCTCTGCGGCGCTCAACTCGAGCTTCTAGCACCTGCATCTGCCCCAAACCAATAGCTGCACATATATTTGATAACCTGTAATTATAACCAAAAGTCGAATGCTCATAATGAGGTGCAGGATCGCGCGCCTGAGTAGCAAGAAAACGTGCTTTATCGGCCCAATCTTTATGGCGCGTCACCAACATGCCTCCGCCAGATGTGGTTATAATCTTATTGCCATTGAATGACAGGATTGCTGCATCACCCCCTGAACCAGCCATGCGGTTACCTTGACACTTTGCTCCTAAACTCTCCGCAGAGTCGACGACAAGAGAAACACCGTAGTGGGAAGCCAGAGACTCTAAATCGTCAATTGCAACCGATTGGCCGTATAAATCAGTTGGCACAATGGCTTTAGGAAGACGGTTTTTCTTCGATGCTCTTGCCAATTGTTCAGCTAAAAACTCTGTTGATACAGTCCAGCTATTCGGATCCAAATCAAAGAAACGAGGTATAGCCTCAAGGTAGTTTACCGGAAAGATACCACCAGCGAAAGTCATTGAAGAAATCCAGACCTCGTCTCCTTGGCTTACGCCTGCGAGCCTCAGCGCAAGGTGAAGTGCCGCAGAACCGGATGATAAGCCAACACAATGAACGTCAGCACGTAAGTAATCCCGAACAACAGCTTCAAATGCATCCAATTGAGGTCCGAGCGGCGCTACAAAATTGGAGACAAAGGCTTCTTCAACATGGGTTATTTCATTGCCAGACATATGTGGCCGGGAGAGATAGATGCGCATTATTAGCCTGCGTTTATAGATTTTGCTGGATTCCCAACAACGGTAATTCCTGAAGGGACATCGCGCGTGACAACAGCACCCATTCCAACCACAGCACCCTTGCCGATAACTAGAGGGTTATCTGGGTCACCTTGTCGAATGACAGCGCCAGCGCCGATATAAGCATGATCTTCGATATGGACATTATCATTACACATTACACGCGGAGCAAAAGTTACATAGTCACCAATGAAGCAATCGTGCTCAACATATGAGTAAAGGTTTGCGTGAAAACAGGCACCAATCTTGATATTTGAAGTTAATGTTACGAACCGAGAAAGACATGCCCCTTCGCCTATCAACACATCATCCATTTGCACGACAGATGACGCTCGCGCCTCCACTAAAGGGATAGACTCAGAGGTGCATCTTTGAGCAATGGCCTGACGAATCTTCGAGTTGGCTATTGCTACAGACACATTTTTTTGAGGAGCAGGATGTTTCAGGAAACCCTCCGAGTCGAATGTGGAATGTTTATTCAATTCGGGGGTACTTGTCCATCATCGATAAAAACTAGCTCTCCCGAAGGGTACTGCTCACGGAGCAAAGGGAGAATTCCGCGACCGCAACCAGAAGCACCGTAAACCCCAATTAATCTAGTCAAGACTCAGGCCCTTCAAATTTTGGCATTGTGGCTTCCCCTGCGGCGGAAATTCCTTCTCTAGAAACAACTCTCCATATTGTTAAAAAGATAATCTTCAAATCTAGCCATGAGTTTCGATTATCAACATACCATACATCAAGTTGAAACTTTTCTTCCCATGAAATTGCGTTGCGACCATTGATCTGTGCCCAACCGGTTATACCAGGTCGGACATCATGACGCCGAGCTTGCTCATGGGAGTAGAGAGGTAAATATTCCATTAGTAGAGGACGTGGTCCAACTAAGCTCATTTCTCCTTTTAATACGTTCCATAATTCGGGTAGCTCATCTAAAGAGGTTGACCTCATAAGCTGTCCCAAAGAAGTAAGACGCTGAGAGTCTGGGAGTGGCAATCCTACGGTATCAATGGCTTCACGCATAGTTCGGAATTTGATCATTTGAAAAGGCACTCCACCACGTCCGGGCCGGGTCTGAAGAAAGAAAATTGGAAAACCCATTTTGCAAATAATACAAATGCAAATGACAAGCATAATTGGAGATAGTACAAGCAAACTAATACCTGCGCCGAATAAATCTACTGTACGTTTGGCCAATCGAAGTACTCCTCAAATGCAATTCGTCAGGGATTTATAATCTACCTTCTTTTGAGTTCCACAGCATTAAGATTGTTTTCTTTTGCTCTTAGGAATGGGTACAATCATCTTGAGAAATCGATTAAGTTAAAATTGATAAAAATAAGGCGCCTCAATTTTTGGCCATTTTGAGCAAGGTGGTGGAAAGAGGTTTCGCAGAAACTTCGGGGAGTTTTGTCCTGCCTGGATGTACCAAATATCCAAACAGCATCAGTATCAGGCATCAAATTATTATGAGGTCAATTTACCCAAAGCTGATCTGGGCTCATTTCGACCCTAGCCTTACCCCCCATTAGATCCATCAACACCCAAACACGTCGTTCAGGATCAACTTTCTCTACCTCCGCCACAAAGCTCGTGAAAGGCCCTTTAGTTATGGTTACTTTATCGCCGGGTCGGAAGCTCTTTGAAGGTAGCAATACACCGCGAATATCACAGCGCTGCTTTAACAACGACACAAGTTCAAATGGTATTTCCGCCGGTTCTGTTCCAAAGCTTACCAGTCGCGTAACACCGTAAGTAGAATTCACCGCTCTCCATACGCCTTGAGTGATATCAAATGCTACAAACATGTATCCAGGGAACAAAGGCTTTCGTAACTTTACATATTTGCCTGCATGCAATAACACTCGCTCTTCAAGTGGCAAGAAAGTTTCAAACCCCTGCCGCTCAAGGTTTTTTTGTGCTATAATATATCTGTTGGGCTTTAACTGGACAAAAAACCAGTTTAGGCTGCTTTTTGGGATTCTCATCAAGCATCTCTTTCCGCAGTGATGATTTAAGCTAATAAACATAACAGCCCAAACAATTATTGTTGAGTAATCAGACCGATAGCAGATGGGCTAGCTTCCAAATAGAGTTCACAAGTCACTCTGTAGGTACATTCGAAACTGCCTATATCTAATATTGTCAGCTGTCATTAATGTCCATTTGCTTGTAATCTTTTCTTAACAATAGGGCCTTGTTGCAAACATAGAGTAAGAATATCGTTCAAAAGTGAATGATGCAAATTTATACATGTCCTCTGAACTTCTGAGAAAAGGTTGTCCATCGGCACACTTAGCTAGGGAATAACACCCAGATGTCGTCGTGGGTTGGCCTTGTGCTGACGAGGTAGTTCAGTTATGAGCCTGTCACATATCCAGGCTACGTCTTATTGGCGAATGAACGCCAATCGCGACCTGCCGCAGGTGTGTGGCCCCACGGAGGTCGGACCCCTCGCTGCGCAGTTCGGCGACTGCTTCTGCGCTAGTAGCGACGAAAATTTCTCGATAGTTTCAAATTCCCCACTTGTTAGCGCGCGCAGCATTTGCTATTGCTCAAAACTGAACGATGCCTATTACATTCTTGAAATCACGCTTGCATATAACAAGGTGTCCCATGGGCAGTCCTTGTGCGGTAGCCTGAGATACTCCTAGAAATGACCAGCAAGCGCACCGAGCTGCAGAAGGACACCCATTTTCGCGTGCTCTGCCTCCTGCAAGAGAATCCCGAGATGTCTCAGCGAGAGCTGGCAGAAGCCGTCGGAGTCAGTGTCGGCGGGATGCACTACGCGTTGAACGCGCTGATCGACAAGGGACTAGTGAAGTTGGGCAATTTCACTGCCGCAGAAGATAAGCGCAGGTATGCCTACCTTTTGACGCCGAAAGGCATCGCTCAGAAGTCAGCACTGACGCGTGCGTTTTTGGTGCGCAAGATGGAAGAGTACGATGCACTGAAGGAAGAAATAGAGGCGTTGAGCTCGGAATTGGAAGCCGGTTCTGCACAGTCTTGAACGACGATTGAGTCCAAAGTGACACAACGCAAAGTACTTATAACCGGCACCGCCGATTTCGTCAGGTTTCATCTGGCTCAGCTCCTTCTGGCCGAAGGATTCCGGGTGTATAGCTGTGACAGGACGACGGACTCTATGACTCACTTTAATGCAGCGACGCAACGCGATGCTGCTGCAGAATCCCGGTTTTTTTTGCAACCGAGGGAATGCTCGAAGGCCTCGAAGATCATACCAAATTCGATAAGCTTGCCGACGAATTATAGCTTGACGACATTGTCCACATCGCCGCGCAAGCAGGTGTCCACTACAGCCCAGAAAATCCACTTCGGATTTTTGTGGCTGGCTAGGACAACAATCACCTAGGAACTACGAACTATGAATTTTGATGGGAAAAAAATCGCCGTTATCGGCCTCGGATATGTAGGCCTTCCCCTCGCGGCGGAGTTCGGCAAAATCCGACCAGTGTTGGGTTTCGATATCGATGTCCGACGGGTCGATGAGTTGAGGGAGGGAGAGGACCGCACCCTTGAATGCAGCTTCGATGAACTCCAAGAAGCCTGTTACCTGGACTATAGCTGCGACCCAGAGGACCTCAAAGATTGCCAAGTTTTCATCCTGACTATTCCGACCCCGATCGACCACTTCAATCGTCCGGATATGGGCCCACTTCTGCAGGCCAGCGAGACTGTCGGCAAGGCCCTTAAGGCCGGGGATGTGGTCATCTACGAGTCTACGGTATTCCCAGGAGCGACCGAAGAGTATTGTGTCCCCGTATTGGAAAAAACGAGCGGACTGAAATTCAACGCAGACTTTTTCTGCGGATATAGTCCAGAACGCATCAATCCTGGTGACAAGGAGCATCGGCTTCCAACCATCAAGAAGGTAACAAGCGGCTCCACGCCGTCGGTCGCCATGGCGATCAATGACATGTATTCACAGATTATCGCCGCGGGAACGCATTTGACAAGAAGCATCAAAGTTGCTGAAGCGGCCAAAGTGATTGAGAATACGCAACGCGACCTGAACATCGCGCTAATGAATGAGCTGTCGCTGATCTTCCAACGCCTTGGGATTGACACTCTGGAAGTTCTGGAGGCTGCGGAAACAAAATGGAATTTCCTCCCGTTCCGCCCTGGACTCGTTGGTGGACACTGTATCGGTGTAGACCCTTACTACTTGACCCACAAAGCCGAACAGCTCGGTTACCATCCCGAGGTCATTCTGGCGGGTCGCCGGATCAACGACAGCATGGCGGCGCACGTTGCCGATCAGACCGTCAAGACAATGCTCCGGAAAGGCCTCCCCGTGATCGGCAGCAAGGTCCTGATTCTCGGTCTTACCTTCAAAGAGAATTGTCCGGATGTCAGAAATACCAAGGTCATAGACATTGCGAAGAACCTGCAAGAATACAACGTGGATGTGGATATCTATGACCCATGGGTCGATCGCGAGGAAGTAGAAAAAGAGTTGGGCGTCGTCTGCTTGCCAACGACACCTGAGCCGTCTCGTTACTCCGCAATCGTTGTGGCGGTAGGGCACAGGCAGTTCATCGAACTGGGGCATTCTGGTATCAAGAAGTTTGGAATACCTAGGGCAGTAATCTTTGACGTGAAAGGCATCCTTGCGATCGGTGCCGCCGACCTGCGGCTATAAGGTGAAATACATGCGACGGATCGAACACGTCAGAGACGCCTTAGCCGCGAGTCCGAAAATTTGGCTCGTGACAGTTGTCGCCGGATTCATAGGCAGCAATTTTCTAGAAGCCTTGCTCATGCTCGATCAACATGTGGTAGGGCTCGACAATTTTTCTACCGGATTTCAGCACAACTTGGACGAAGTCGCCACACAGGTAACGCCGCCGCAATGGGAGAGGTTCACTTTCATTCGTGGCGACATCCACAACACTGGAGATTGCGCACAGGCCTGCGCGGGTGTGGACCATGTCTTGCATCAGGTAGCGTTGGGCAGCGTAAAGCGTAGTCTGGATGACCCGATTTCCACCGATCATGTCAATATTGGTGGCTTCATGAACATACTTGTCGCCTCTCGCGACGCCAAAGTAGAGAGCTTTACGTGCGCCGGCAGCACCTATGGCGACCATCTGGGCCTGCCCAAGACCGAAGAAATCATAGGTAAACCACTTAGCCCGCATGCGGTGACAAAACACGTGAATGAACTCTACGCGGAGGTGTTTGCCCGTACGTACGGTTTTCATACTATAAGCCTGCGCTACTTCAATGTCTTTGGAAAGAGGCACAACTCGAACGGCTCATATGCTGCCGTGATTCCCACCTCGATATCCTCGTTCCTGAATGGGGAGATGGTGCTCATAAATGCTGTTGGCTACACCAGCCGCAATTTCACCTTTATTGACAACGCTGTTCAGGCCAATCTCCTGGCAGCGACCGCCGGGCCAGAGGCACGCGACTAAGTCTACAATATGGCAGTTGGGGAGCAGACAACGTTGAACGAACTCTTCGCCTTGCTGCGAGATAACCTAATCGCGCATGGTGTTGCCGCCGAAACCGAGCCAACCCATCGAGACTACCGCGCCGGGGATGTGAAACATAGTTGGCGGACATCTCGAAATCCTCCTGATTGCTTAGCTACCATCCCAACTACAGCGTCACCGATGGACTGCAGACCACAATCGTCTGGTACGTAAACAACCACGAGAAATGAGATGATAATCGTCAACGGCGGCACCGGATTCATCGGGACGAATTTCGTTCTGGATTGGCTTGAGGCTTCGCAAGAACCAATCTTCAATCTGTATAAGCTAACCTGTGCGGGAAATTTCGAGTATCAACGAGGTGTATCTTCTGCATGGCCAGTTGACCGTAGAAACCATGGGACGCGGATACGCATGGTAGGATACGACACTGATGACAGTCTGCTCTACACCGCACACTACGTCGCTACATACGAGCGCCGTTAAAGACTGCATGGACATGTCCGATAGGAATTTAGCCCTTAATTTTCCGAAAAATTCTGGGATTTGCCATTCGCTCTGCTCGAACAAGAAACACTCGCATCTGCTCACCTACATGTCACTGGATCAAGGAAGAGACTGCAATCATCGTGAATAGTGCCACCAAAATGGAAATCATGCCGTATGGCCCGGCCCGCTTCGACGAATGGGATCACTTTGTAGAAACTAGATCCATTAACGGGACTTTTCTACACACGCGGCAATTTTTATCGTATCACAGACACAAGTTCAAAGATCAATCCATGATGATCTCACGTAATGGAAAACTGATTGCGCTATTTCCCGCCGCACTGGACCCAAGTTCAGAGAAAACGATCATCAGCCATCCGGGGATCACCTATGGGGGCTTGGTCGTCGATGGAACATTGAGAGGGCAGGCAGTAATTGATACATTTGAGTTGCTAAAGGGCCTTTATTCCGAGCAGGGAATCGAGCTGTTCCAGATCAAACAGGTTCCACATGTGTTCTGCAATGCCCCATACCAAGATGACAGTTACGCGTTTTTTCGTCTCGGGGCGTCTCTATACCGATGCGACCTAAGTTCTACAATTGACCTATCCAACCGCGGGAAGCTGACGAAAGGACGGAAATATGAGATTCGAAAAGGGCAAAATCGCGGCATCGAGATCCACGAAGGCCATGGTGACCTGGAAAATTTTTTTGTGGTGTTGCAAGAAAACTTGAGACATGAACACAATACAGCACCAGTGCATTCTTTTTCAGAATTAAGGGAGCTTTGTCAAAAGTTTCCGCGAAATATTCAACTTTTCTCCGCGAGAAAAGATCAAGAGCTTGTTGCTGGAGTTTTGATGTTCAATCACAAGAAATTAGTTGCTCATTCCCAATACATTGCTTCTCGGAGGAGCGCGCATGCCGATGGAGCTCTCGATTTTTTGCTTGGAAGTGCGATTTCCTACTATGCAGAACGTGGATTTCGCTATTTCGATTTCGGAATCAGCAACACTCATGGAGGACAGGTTCTGAATGATACTCTATATCGATACAAAAGAAGCTTTGGCGCCGGTAGCGTTGTACATAACTTTTTCAGCTGGGATTTGAGGAAGAACTAATGTCAGTTCAGCAATGCGAGCTAGTGGAATTTCCCAAGATAGAAGATCAACGAGGCAATCTGACCTTCATTGAAAGCGGGCGACATATTCCATTTGAAATCCGTCGTGTATATTACATATATGATGTGCCGGGCTGGGCTAATCGTGGCGCACATGGTCACGCAGCCCTGAGGCAAATCCTGATAGCAATCAACGGCAGTTTTACAGTTCACCTGGATGATGCGCGTGATCAGCGTGTCGAACATTTGTGCGCACCGAATGTCGGCCTATATTTACCGCCGATGATTTGGCGTGACATTACGGATTTTTCTGAAGGAGCGGTGTGCATGGTGTTGGCTTCCGATTTTTATGATGAGAAAGACTATTTTCGAAACTATGCCAAGTTTCGGAAAGCGGTTGAGAGTGAGAAAGACCAATGGTGAAATTCCTAGATATAGGAAAAACTTACCGATCTCAGAAGGCCGAATTCGACGCTGCCTATCAAAGGGTGATGGAATCTGGCTGGTACGTTATGGGGGCCGAGGTCAACGCGTTTGAACAGGAGTTTGCCCAATATTGTTCCGCGAAACATTGCGTAGGTGTTGGGAACGGACTGGATGCACTGCACCTTATTCTGCGGGCCCTTGATATCGGGGACGGCGACGAGGTAATTGTACCGGCGCACACATTCATAGCGACATGGCTTGCAGTCACTTTGTCAGGAGCCAAGCCAGTTCCTGTTTTACCGGAAGCGGACCGGTTCAATATAGACCCTGATAGAATTGAAACTGCGATCACTGAAAGAACGCGTGCCATCATTGCTGTTCACTTGTACGGTCATCCGGCCAACATGGATCCCATCATGTCCATCGCACGAAAACATGGTTTGAAAGTGATTGAAGACGCGGCACAAGCTCATGGTGCATTGTACAAGGGTAGAAGGTCCGGCACGATCGGGCATGCTGCTGGTTTTAGTTTCTACCCCGGCAAGAATCTTGGCGCATTTGGTGATGGTGGTGCCATTGTAACCAACGATGGTGCATTGGCTGAGCATATTCGTGCGTTACGAAACTATGGATCACATGTGAGATATCACCACGACTTTGTCGGACTGAATTCTAGACTAGATTCACTGCAAGCTGCTTTTCTGCGCGTGAAATTGAAACATCTGGACGAATTAAATGCGGTTCGTAGGGCATTGGCCGCTGAGTATTTGCAAGCCCTCTCCGAAGTAGATGACCTAAAACTGCCAATCGTTTGCAACTGGGCCGAGCCAGTCTGGCATCTTTTCGTCGTTCAGCATCGCGCGCGCGACGGACTAAAAGCCCATCTAGAAGCCAATAACATTAACACGCTTATTCACTATCCAGTCCCACCGCACTTGTCGGAGGCATATGCTAGTCGAATTCACGATGCGGACATTCTATCGCCAGTTGAAAAGCTGACGGACACCATTTTGAGTTTGCCGATAGACCCATTCATGACCAACGACGACCTCCAGAAGGTGATTGACTCCGTGCTCGCATACCGTTGCTGAGAGGACGCACGATTTGGCGACAATAGGAACAAAGGTTGGTCCCACTCTGGCGATCCGTACAGTCGGAATGGGCATTGGATTTATGCTCAACTTGTATACCGCCCGCGTATTGGGTGCGGATGGGTACGGTATTTTTTCCATTGCTACTTCAATCCTTGCTGTTGCCGCAATCTTTATCAATTTCGGGACAGAGCAATTGGCGATCAAGTGGGTAACGCCCAGAACGTTGGCATCTAAGAGTCGGGAATGGCCAGAGATCACACAGTTTTTTCTCAGCGCCGTTTTACTGATTGCAGTTTCGGCAACAATTTGCGCAATTATTGCATCGGCTGTACTCATAGTACGCGGCCAGTTTGGCGTGATTGCAGCGTTTGTGCTGGTCGCAAGTCCGATAGTTGCACTGACGATGCTGAACGAGGCAATGCTTCGAGCTATGGGGTGCGTAGTCTCATCGACTTTAGCCTCACAGGCTATTCGGCCCACAGTGGTACTGGTCCTCATATTTGCCATGGTTTTTCTGAAAGAAGATGTATCCACTTCCGAGGTGCTTTTCGGATATGGGTTTGGCATTTCCCTCGCTTTTGTTATTTCTCTTTTCTGGGCTTGGAAGTCACTTGCCGAAAGACGTAACTATGACTCTCTGAACTCATCGGGGGTTTCGGTGATCGACGTTTTCCATCTCACTAAAGGTTATCTACTTGTGGCGATTCTTGGAATCGTGCTCAACAAGGTTGATGTCATGGTCCTTGGAACCAAAGTGCCCGCCGCTGAAGTAGGTCAATACGCCGCTGCCTATAGTTTCGGCTTCTTGGTCCTGGTCATACTACAGGTAGTTAACCTTGTGATTGCGCCGCAACTCGCGGCGGCTTATTCTGAGCTGGATCGTCGCGAGATTGAAAGACTGTTGAGGCTCTCCAGGTTGATGGCAGGTGGCTTAGCCACCCCGATATTTCTCACGCTTTTATACTTTCCTGGTGTTGCCCTGGCAATTTTGGGGCCCGAGTTTATTGGGGCCACGAATGTGCTTCGAATTTTGGCCGTCGGTATGTTTTTGAATGCACTATTTGGGTCCGTTGGAAATTTTTTGCTGATGAGTGGTCACGAGCTGGTTTTTGCCGCGATTCTTGCTTCGGCAATACTTCTGTGCCTGGTTTTGTTGTTCCTATTAATCCCCGCGTACGGAATTGAGGGTGCTGCCATCGCGGTTTCGCTGACAATGCTTTTTTGGAACATGCTTTCGTTCCTTTTCTCGCAACGGTTTTTGAACCGCCTTGGCTGACCCGCAACACAGGGGCCAGTCGAAATTGTTTGTGGAAAAAACGGGGCGAAGTGTCCACCACTTGAAGACCATAGTTTTTTCGCCATGGCATTTCGTTGAAGAGCAACATTCATGACAGATACACCAAACCTCTTTATTGCAGGAGCTCCGAAATGCGGGACCACCACCCTGTATGATCACTTGGCGTCCCACCCGCAAATTTTCATGACAGAGAAAAAGGAACCCGCCTTTTTCGACAAAGACGCTTTCTTCGACCTGGCAGGAAATGCAATTGGGGAACACTGGACGCGCTATCTGATGAACTTCCCTTTTGAAGGGGCTGAAACCGCACGCTATTTCGGCGATGCCACGCCAACAATGGTTTTCCCAAAGATGGCTACCCGGATAAGGCAAATGTGCGGTTCCGATGTGAAAATTATTATCTCACTTCGCGACCCTGTGGATCGGGCGTATTCCCATTATTGGCATGGCTATCGGCTTGGGCTGGAAAGCGGTAACCCCGACAAAGATCTATTCAATGCGGAAAAGCCCGAAAGCGTCGCCGACACGGGTCGTTTTCCAAAACACTACGTTCTGACTGGCCGGTATTGGGTACATATTGATCGGTTTGTGTCTGAGTTCGGGCGGAAAAATGTACTGCTTCTCCGGTTTGAAGACCTCATATCCTGCAAGGAGTACGTGATGAATGATGTTTGGAAGTTCCTCAACATTCCGGAGATTTCTTTGAATAATATCCACAGCAATCCCGCAACGGTTTCCCGATTGCCAATGCTTCAAAGATTTTTTGCCGGTGATTCTTTCCTAAAATCGGCGCTGAAACGAATTTTTCCGGTTTCCTTTAGACAAAATGTGGTCAATCTGGCGGCTTCCTTGTCGCAAAGAGAATTCCGATATCCGCCCATAAGCGAAGAGCTTGCGACTCGGCTTGCGGACTATTATGCGGCTGATAATCAGATCTTGAAGAGCAGCTTTGGTTTTAACATCTCGGGCTGGAGATAAAAAATGAAACAAGAGACCGGATCGTCATTCAAGGCTCTACCCCGCGTTTCTATCTGCATTATTGCGTACAATCAGGAGGAATTCATCCGCGAAGCGATAGATTCTGCACTAGCGCAGACCTATCCGAACATCGAGGTAGTTGTAGCAGATGACGGGTCTGAGGATGGTTCAGTCGGGGTAATCAACGAGGTAGCCGCCAGCGCTCCCGATCACTTGGTCGCACTTGTCGGAGGACCGAATCTCGGCATCACCGGCAATTGCAATCGGGCACTTGAGGCCAGTAGTGGTGCTTATCTCGTCTTCATGGGGGGGGATGACGTTCTGCTGCCGCAAAAAGTCCAGGCCCAGGTGGAGTGGCTCGAACAAGACCCGCAGCGGGTATTGTGCGGACATGAATTGGAAGTCTTCTATAACGGCGGGGAGCGTGCTCCACACCTGTTCGGGATTACTCACCCAAGCGGAGTAGGCCCGACATGGTTGATCGAAAATGGCTGCCCATATGGTGCGCTGGCGATTATGGCGCGACGAAGTTCCTTTCCAATTGGCGGTTTCAATTCGCAGATGAGGTATGTATCCGATCATCTTTTTTGGATCGAATGCCTAATAGGCGGGGGAAAATTCGGTTTCGTAGACGGTGTGCATGGGCGCTACCGCCGGCATTCCGAAAACATCACCAATAAGGCCGATACATGTCTAGACGATGTCGCGTCGATGTTTGACCACATTGACAGAGTGCACCCCCAATATCGCGAATCTACGCGGATCGGTCGCTGGAACTTGGTGGATTGGCCGCGCGGCATCTCACTTATCCGCAACGGGTATATTTTTGCCGGCGTCAGGGCACTATTAAAAACGGGGGTTCGGTCGCCCGGTCGCGTGTTCTTGGCTCTGAGAAGTCGGTGGTCACGTCGCAAGTTAATGCGGCCTTAGCATTCGCTGTCGATGGCAGTCGAAGATCTCCAAAAACAATCGATGCCGCGAGGCGTGATTGGGTGTCGCCCGACGATCCCATGCGTGGGCAATAAGACCATTTTCAGCGTCGACAGCACATCCTACTTCTGAATAGATGTGTCATGGTGAAAGTAAAATGATGAGAACGCTAAAGAATCCTTTCTTTCAATTCTGGGTGAGCGGCATTGTCTTCATGCTAATTTTTGGGACAAAACTCCAAGGGTGGTTAGATGTGCCGCTTATTGTTTCTTTTTTGCTGTTTGTCGTTTCTTTGTATTCCGGGAACCACTATCTACCGCGAGACGTTTTGCAGATTTTGACGTTGTTCGGCGGGCTGACGATCTATTCAGGGATCATTTCGGCCATATGGGGCGTTCAGGAAATTTTCTTTTTCGTCAAATTCCTGCGAGCTATGCTAATGGTGCTATTTCTGTATGGCGCGTGGACCATCTTGAGAACGAAGTTGTCCTATGAAAATTTCACTAGGACGTTTACACAAGTGGTCGTTATTCACTCGTTGATAGTAATCTTGGCGATCCTCTTTCCACCGTTTCGCGAAGCAATCTACGACTTCACAGGTTATACGCCAAGGGGCCCCGAATGGAGCCGGTCACCGGGCCTGACACTGGGCTTTAACGCGACAGCAATTGTCCACGTTTTGGGTTTCTGGTTCACGCTTACCCGCTCGAGATGGCACAACGTCGAACGGATGATATATGCCATCGTTATTCTCGGATCGTTCGCGTTTCTTGGAAGGTTCATATTTTTGGTCGGAATGTCGCTGGTCTTTTTTCTATTTTTCTTGGAAAAACCCATGAGATCCATGGCTTTTGCGATTTTCGTAGCGATCTCGATTGCGTCGAGCACCATCTGGTTACAAACGGTTAGCTTGACCGGGGATACAATGGAAGGACAAATTGCAGCGAATTTGCACCATTTCACCAGATTTTTTAATCAGAACGATCCCAGCGAAATCTCTCTAACATCATACTGGTATGCATTATACGAGCGGCATCTCTATTTCTCCGACAAATGGTATGTTTTACTTTTCGGAAACAGCCTAGCAGGCCATATGGGTTTTATAGACCTTGTTGGCGAAACGGACTCGGATTTAGGCGTCATCAATTCGATTAACGCAAATGGGTTGTTCGTCACTGTCGTATTGTATCTTTTTTACGTCGTTCTGATATATCGGACGCGGCAGTTTGATTGGAAACCTGTAGCGTTGGTGTCGGGGATGTCCATGGCTTTGACGTTCAAGGAGACCGGTTTTCTTGATTCGCACGCAACCCCTCTGTTGCTTTTGCTATATTTCTATCAAACCGCCCGTTCAAACCAACGTGAATGCGCCGCGCAGTGAAGATCTTGCATTTAATCACCGGGCTTGGCATCGGCGGCGCAGAGTCGGCGCTGAATCGTCTCTTGGTCGCGATGGATCGGGAGCGATTTGAGCCGGTGGTGGTATCTCTAATGGCAGGTGGTCCTATTCGCGATAGTATTGAGGCTGAAGGAATTCCGGTCCATTCTCTCGATATGAAGCGGTCCCTACCGTCCTTATCCGCAATGATGAAATTTAGGAGGATCGTGCGTCGCGAACGCCCGGAGATTTTGCAGGGGTGGATGTATCACGGCAACATAGCCGCGCTTACGGCGAAGATCTGGGCCCCTGGCAAGGTACCGGTCATCTGGAATGTGCGCCAGTCCGTTTACGACCTGAGCCTCGAACGGCCGATGACCGCCCAGATTATCCGCTTGGGTGCGGCGACGTCATTTATGCCTTCCCGGATCGTCTACAATTCTAAAGTCAGCCGCGCGCAGCATCAGGCGTTGGGATATAAAATGGACCGCTCTATAACGATCCCAAATGGGTTCGACACGATGGTGTTCCAACCTAATGCGCGATCCAGGTCTGAAATCCGCGAGGAGTTTGGGATTGGCGGTGACGTGTTCGTGGTGGGCATGATCGGACGCTTCGATCCAATGAAAGATCATGGAAATTTCCTTCGCGCGGCGGCTCATGTTCTTGCAGCGACCACTAACGTCCGATTCGTGATGGCCGGCAAGGGCGTCGATGCGAAAAACGGCCAGTTGACTGGGTTAATCGACGAACTCGGTTTGCGTGGCTTCGTCCATATGCTTGGCGAGCGCAACGACACCCCTCGACTGAATGCGACTTTTGATCTTGCGGTACTCTCATCCAATAGCGAGGGGTTCCCAAATGTCGTTGGAGAAGCAATGGCCACATCCGTTCCATGTGTGGTCACAGATGTAGGTGATGCAGCGTATGTTCTAGGGGACTACGGGCGCGTCGTCCCCTCCAACGACTCCGAGGCTCTAGGGCAGGCCATCTTGGAGATGCGCCGTCTCCCGAGTGCTCAGCTGATGTCCTATGGTAAAAGGGCGCGGCTCCGGATCCAATCCCAGTTTGCGGTTGACACAATCGCGAAGCAATACGAAGAAATGTATGAAGAGGTTTATCGAAAATGTGCGGTCTTGCGGGATATTTGAACGGACGGCGCAATGCTTCCGCGGAACTGTGCTCGGCGATGATCACGCCTCTGGCGCATCGTGGCCCAGATGATAGCGGGGTCTGGGTAAACGAAACCCGGGAGGTCGTTTTTGGACACCGCCGCCTGGCGATCCAAGACCTTTCGCCTGAAGGGCATCAACCGATGCTCTCTGCGTCCGGGCGGTTCACCGTCGCATTCAATGGAGAGGTCTACAATTTCCTTTCGCTCAAAAAGGAACTTGCCGAGCTCGGGAATAATTTCCGGGGGCACTCAGACACTGAAATTCTTCTCTCTGCGATTGAAGAATGGGGTATCGAAATCGCCCTAAAAAAGTCTGTTGGAATGTTCGCCATCGCCCTTTGGGACAAGGCGACACGGACACTCACCCTAGCGCGTGATCGGATGGGCGAGAAGCCGCTTTATTTCGGGTGGCAGGGGGAGACCTTTCTTTTTGGCTCCGAGCTCTCAGCGCTAGCACAGCATCCGGATTGGTCCGCCGAAATCAATCGTGGAGCCTTGGCCCTGTTCATGCGGCACAGTTATGTCCCCGCACCGCACTCGATCTACGAGGGCATCTACAAACTGCTGCCAGGAACCCTGCTTGTCCTGGCTGCCGACCAGAGTCCAGGTACGTTACCGCAGCCGAAACCCTTCTGGTCTGTTAGGGAGGTCGCTGAGAGCGGCAACACTACGCCGTTCATCGGCGGCCCCGTGGAATGCGTCGATGCTTTGGAAAGCCTGTTGCAGAAGACCATTCAGGATATGATGATCTCGGATGTTCCGGTGGGGGCGTTTCTTTCCGGCGGCATCGATTCCTCGCTTGTCGTCGCTATCATGCAATCCGTTAGCGACCAACGAGTCAAGAGTTTCTCGATCGGCTTTCATGAGGAGGCATATAACGAAGCGCACCATGCAAAGGAAATCGCCAGAAAAATCGGTACGGAACATACCGAGCTCTACGTAACCCCGACCGACGCGATCAACGTCATTCCCAAACTTGCAAGCCTATATTCCGAACCATTTGCCGATTCGTCCCAGATCCCTACCTTTCTCGTATCTCAAATGACGCGTGAGCATGTCACGGTGGCATTATCCGGTGACGGCGGCGACGAAGTCTTCGCTGGATACAACCGATATTTAATAGCCCAGAAACTGTGGAAAAAACTCGCCCATGTGCCAGTTTCTCTCCGATCCTTGGTCGCGCGGGGCATTGTCTCAATTCCCACGGCCCGATGGGACCAAGCGGGGCGTCGGTTCGGACGGTTTGTTCCTCAGGTTCGTGAGCGGACAGGCGACAAGATGCACAAATTGGCCGGAGTCTTGGCCGTTGACAGTCCCGAAGAAATGTACCGCAATCTCGTTACGCTTTGGGATAGACCCGATCTGGTAGTGTCCAACGCCAACGAACCCCAGACCGCTTTGACCGATCGCGCAGGTTACGCGGATCTGCCGAGTTTCGTTGCGCAGATGCAGTATCTCGACATGATCTCATATCTACCTGACGACATCTTAGTGAAGGTCGACCGAGCAGCAATGGGAGTCAGCTTAGAGACGCGTGTACCGTTCCTTGATCACCGGGTGGTGGAATTTGCCTGGACATTACCCATGGAATTGAAAATTCGCAACGGCGAGAGCAAGTGGCCGCTGCGAATGTTGCTTGAAAAACATATACCCGCCGAGATGATCCAACGCCCGAAGATGGGCTTCGGCGTTCCGATCGATAGCTGGTTACGAAAGGAGTTACGAGATTGGGCACACGCACTCCTGGACAAAAAGAAGCTGGACGACGCAGGATTTTTCAATTCCGATCTCGTGCGCGAGAAATGGTCGGAGCACCTTTCCGGAAAACGCAACTGGCAACATCAATTGTGGAATGTCCTGACGTTCCAAGCATGGCTTGAAAACAATGGATGAGAATTGCTCGGTCGTCATCATAGGTAGCTTTGCGCCATCCTTGATCAACTTTCGGGGTAAGCTTATTGAGTCCCTCGTGTCGAAAGGCATGAAAGTCATTGCCATGGCACCTGAAATCGACCTCGAAACCGGCTTGGCACTACGGCGCATGGGTGCGGAACCTCTTTCCTATAACCTTCAGCGCACCGGCATGAACGTAGTCAATGATCTGGGCACATTTTGGAAACTCTATCGCGTTTTCAAATCTAGACAGCCGGATGTCGTGCTCGGCTACACTATCAAACCGATGATTTACGGGTCTATCGCCGCCCGATTGGCAGGTGTAAAGTCTATCTACTCTATGGTTACTGGTCTCGGGTTTGCGTTTTCTGGCAGCACCTGGCGCCAGAAAGTCATTTCTGTGATCGCATCGGTTTTGTTGCGCGTTGCATTTTCAGGAAACCAGATCGTGTTTTTCCAGAACCCCGACGACCGTGAAATCTTCGAGAATCGGAGACTCCTTGCAAAAGGTAAGGCACGTCTGATCAACGGTTCCGGTGTAGATACCGACGCATTCGCTTTGGCCCCGCCTGTTCTGGAGCCGCGGTTTCTGATGATTGCCCGGTTCTTGAAAGAAAAAGGCGTTTACGAATACGTCAAGGCAGCGCGCGCGGTTCGGCGCGAATGCCCGTCAGCCAAGTTCGACCTGGCGGGCTGGTTGGACGATGGGCCGTCGGCAATCTCGGCAAACGAGCTAAAGACCTGGATCGAGGAAGGTACTATCAATCACCTTGGGCATCTTCGGGACGTTCGCGATGCAATTCGGAATTGTTCGGTATATGTGCTACCTTCATATCGGGAAGGAACGCCGAGGACAGTCCTTGAAGCGATGGCCATGGGGCGACCAGTTCTCACGACAGACGCACCTGGGTGTCGCGAAACGGTCACTGACGGGGACAATGGTTTTCTGGTTCCGGTGGGCGACAGCGATACTCTGGCCCACGCAATGCAGCGATTTATCAAAGATCCATCCCTGATCGAGAAAATGGGGCAACGATCACGAGAGATCGCGCTTGGCAAATATGACGTTTACAAAGTCAATTCTGCAATCTTGAAGGAAATGCGACTGTGATTGGCCAAAGTGTCGCCCTTCGCGGCGTCTCCCTAGTCAGGACAACGCCCTTCAGCTTGATCTCAGGATTCGCCGATGCAGCTTACATCGGGACAACGGCACTTTCATTGATACATAAGCGGATTAGTATAGCGTGAATTTCCAGACTGCTTCTATGGCCTATGCAGATGCCCGTAGCGCCCCGGAACCCTTAGCCTACGGACGGCTCTGGTCTGCCCCGGGGCTCGGGCATCTTTGGAGAGTTTAGCCTGCACAGACGCCTAGCTTCTGGTCCATACGATTTTCTAATCAAGTGCGTCCATTTGGTCGCTGATTACAAGCTGCTAAGCCTTGACAGTAAGCACTCGGCTTGGACCGCAGCTACGCAGCCTTGACGTTTGTTTCCGGTGTATTCCAGTTTCAGAGAATTGTTCTCGCAACTGCTAGACGGGCAGGTCGGGTAGCCGGGCGAGAACTTCGGCGGGACACGACTGCGGGTCGATATCGTTCATTTTGGCGGGGACGATGAGGGCATACATAACGGCGGCACGCTCAACACCGCGTTCGAAGCCTGCAAAGAGCCATGATTTTCGGCCCAAGGCCACGCCATGCAAGGCGCGTTTGGCCGCGTTGTTCGCAAGGCATACGTCAATATTGCCTTTGCCAATGAGCTATTGCTCATATCAGATGATCTTAATATTGATGTCTGGGAACTTATAAAGCTCGCTAACAAGCACTCACGCGTCAACATCCTGCAGCCAGGGCCGGGTGTTGGTGGGTACTGTATTGCAGTTGATCCGCAGTTTATCGTTGATGCTGCGGCTGAAACCAGTCAGCTTATCCATACAGCACCGGACGTGAACGACAGCAAACCGGCCTTTGTTGTCGATAAAGTAAAACGTGCAGTAGAATGCTTTAAGAACCCCGCTGTTTCATGTCTGGATCTTGCATTTAAAGCGGATATTGATGACCTGCGCTTGATACTACGCGAACACTGGCAACAGAGCTGGAATGCAAGGTTGTTGCGGTTGAGCCAAACATCAGCTCTTTGCCGGACACGGTGAAGGACTCAGACATACGGCTCACCAGTTTATTGGATGCTGTGGAAAGCGCAGACATTCTTGTGCTGCTCGTTGATCACCGCGAATAAACGCTCTTAAAACGCCATAATAGATATTGAGCTCGTGCAAACTAATGAAACTTGCCTACACTAGACCTAAAACATGTATCTGGACATTGAAACAGCTACCGACTTCGCCAGAAATGCGATGTAGACCTGACCCTTAAAACATTAGGAATTAAGGACAATTGATACGACAGAGAAAACTGCTTATCGAAAGGCAAAGAGATAGAGTTAGAAAGCTAATTTGACACTATCGGAATCGCTTTCAGCTAGGCTTAATCAATTGAAATAAATAGATAGTTTTAAAAAGGCTATTTAGAGAAAAACTCTCTCTAAAGATAAGTGGCGGAGACGAAGGGATTCGAACCCTCGATACCGTTGCCAGTATACTCCCTTAGCAGGGGAGCGCTTTCGACCACTCAGCCACGTCTCCGCCGCCGTGAATAGCGAAGCCCCCCAGCTGAGTCAACGCCGCTTTTCCCTTCCGATCAAAAAAAAGTGGTTTGCCTGGTGCCGCAGCCTATTTCACGCTCAACAGAGTTATCAACGCACCCTTGGGAGGATACAGAGATGGAAATGGTCCGCACACCCGATGAACGGTTTGAAAATCTGCCCGACTGGCCCTATGCACCGCACTATGTTGAAGGACTGGACGGCTACGATGGAATCCGGATCGCCTACGTGGATGAAGGCCCCGCGGACGCGGACCGGGTGTTCCTGTGTCTTCACGGGGAGCCGAGCTGGTCTTACCTGTATCGCCGGATGATCCCTCACTTTGTTGCATCGGGCGCCCGGGTTATTGCGCCAGACCTGATCGGATTTGGCCGTTCCGACAAGCCCTTGAAGGACAACGACTACACCTTCCATTTCCATCGCAATGCCCTTTTGCGCTTCATTGAGAGACTTGACCTGCACAACATTACCCTTGTCTGCCAAGACTGGGGCGGACTGTTGGGCCTGACCCTGCCCATGGACATGGCGCACCGGTTCAAGCGTTTGATTGTCATGAATACGGCAATCGCCACCGGCATGGGCGCCAGCAAGGGCTTTCATGCCTGGCGAGACTATGTAGCCAACACGCCCAACCTGCCTATCGGCAAAATCATCGCTCGCGGCACACCACATTTGTCTGAAAAAGAAATTGCCGCCTATGACGCTCCTTTCCCAGACGACACCTACAAAGCCGGCGCCCGCCGCTTCCCCGCACTTGTAATGACAGACCCCGGCATGGAAGGCATCGAAACCTCCAAACGCGCAGCTGCTTTCTGGTCAAACGAATGGCAGGGCGAGAGCTTCATGGCAATCGGTATGCAGGACCCGGTTCTGGGCCCACCGGCGATGCATATGTTGAAAGGACTTATAAAAGGGTGCCCCGAGCCACTTGAAATTGAAGATGGCGGGCATTTTGTGCAAGAGTGGGGCGACGAGATAGCTGTTGCCGCCTTGAGGCATTTTGGGGATATTGACTAACGACATCACGGACACCGGGGAGGGACCATGTCATTTTCAACTTTCAGGCGGACACTGTTCGCCGGCACGCTTGCTGCCACACTAACCTTCAGCGCTTCAGCAGACGACCTGACGGAAGCCATTAATGCGGACTATGGGTACCTGGGACCGCTTTTTACCCATTTTCACCAAAACCCGGAATTGTCGTTTGTGGAAACAGAAACCGCAAAACGACTGGCCAGCGAGCTGGAACAGCTTGGCTTTACCGTAACCACGGGTGTGGGTGGAACAGGCATCGTGGCAATGATGGAAAATGGCGACGGCCCACAGGTTCTGGTGCGTGCGGACATGGATGGATTACCGGTTGAGGAAGACACAGGGCTGCCCTACTCCTCAACCGCCCGGCAGGTTAATATCAACGGCGTTGAAATGCCTGTCATGCATGCCTGCGGCCACGACATGCACATGACTTCTTTGGTGGGAACCGCACGCAGGCTGGTTGCCATGCGCGACCAGTGGAGCGGCACGTTGATGCTCGTCGGCCAACCCGCAGAGGAACGCATTGGCGGCGCCAAAGCGATGGTAGAAGACAATTTGTACGAGCGCTTTGGGCGCCCCGACTATGCACTGGCGCTGCACGTAGCGGCTGGCGAGCCTGCCGGTCAGGTGATTTATGGATCCGGCCTGACTTACTCAAGCTCAGACAGCGTAGACATCCGGGTATACGGCACCGGCACACACGGCGCATCACCACACCTTGGAAACGACCCGGTTGTACTGGCGTCCCAGATAGTGCTGGCTTTGCAAACACTGGTCTCCCGCGAAATTTCGCCGCTTGAAGCCGGCGTGGTGACAGTTGGCTCTTTCCATGCGGGCCGCAAACACAATATCATCTCGGATCACGCCGACCTCCAGCTGACTGTGCGGTCAAATGACGAGGCCGTGCGGGAAAAACTTTTGCAGGGTATCAAGCGCATTGCAGAAAACATGGGCCGGGTTGCCGGGCTACCTGAAGACCGACTGCCGAAGGTCGACCTTTCGATTGAATCAACCCCAACCACTTTCAATGACGAAGCTCTTGCCGCCCGCTTGGGGCCGGTGTTCGAAGGCGCCTTTGGACCAGAGGGCACAGCCCCTGCTATACAGCGTGGCATGGGAGCGGAGGATTTTCCGTATTTTACCAATGTTGAGCCTCCCATACCCGGATTTTACTTTGCAATTGGCGGCACGCCGCAAGCCGACCTTGATGCCCAGGACAATGGGGGGCCTCGTGTGGCAGGACACCATTCGCCCTTCTTCAAGATTGAACCTGAAAGCTCAATCAAATCCGGCGTTCGCGCCATGACGCTCGCCGTTCTGGAGCTGATGCCAGCAGACTAGGAGATCTGACATGGACCGCGCCTTGCCGCCCTTTCATCTAGCTGTCCCTGTGGACGACCTTGAGGCGGCACGCGCGTTCTACGGCGGGATCATGGAATGCCCGGAAGGACGATCGTCAGAAACCTGGGTCGATTTCAACTTCTTTGGACATCAGTTTGTCGTGCACCTCGGCACCCCGGTGGGGCAACCGGACCTGAACGCTGTAGACGGTGATGCTGTTCCCAGCTTTCACTTCGGGTGCGTGCTTGAATGGGAAGACTGGCACGTTCTGGCAGGCAAACTGATGGCACACGGCATACAGTTTGTCCTCAAGCCGAAAATCAGATTTGAGGGTGAAGTCGGCGAGCAGGCCACCATGTTCCTTTTGGACCCAGCGGGCAATGCGCTGGAATTCAAAGCCTTTAAAGACCCTGGCCAATTGTTCGCTAAATGACGTCGGGTTCAGCTTTTTGGCAACCAGACCTGGAATACAATCCCTTCGACGAGCAGATAAAGCGGAATCAAAATCAAGAAAACCTGCAAACTGCTGCTCATATCAATCGGCACAAAAACCACGAGCAGGATGCCTGTGATAAGCGGAATTCTCTCTCGTTTGCGCTTCAAAGAGGCACGACGACGTTGTTCCAGAAGGCTAAATCCATCATGCAGCTTGGTTGCGCCCTTGACCAGACTTTCACCCATTTTTGCCCGCAGGTGCCAGAAAACAAGGCCACCACAACCAAGGGTGCTCAGGCAAATCAGCAGGCGAAACGCTTCCGGATAATTCCGAAAAATCGGGGTGACTTTTGAAGCAAGCGGCACCCCGTATGTAAAAAAAACAAATTCGACAGCATACACCACGGCAATACCCACCGCGACGGCCAGCGCAAACAGCAATATACTGTATAATCGATAGCTGCTCTCTGTTGCATCGTCGACGCTATATCCAACCGCACGCCAGCCAACCCGGATCAGGTGACCGCCTCCACGCGTGATGGGCGTCCCCTTCATCTGTGGTTCTGTATCTGTCATATTGTGTTACCGCCCCTCTAAGGCCATGATGGGCAACTCTGTTTGATTTTCAACAGTATTTTCATTTTTGTCATTAGTGAAGCATCAAGATGGAAACGGACCCCTTATGAAATACAGCCTTGCCAGCCGACATGTGTTTCCGGTGCTTTTTCTTTTGGTATGGGCCCCAGTTACTGCTTTAGCACAACCCACGGACACTTTAATTTCGGACCTCAAAACAGTTTTGCATGATCGCCTTGACCTGATGCCTGCGGTGGCTCGCTACAAATGGGAAAACAATCTGCCCGTCGAAGACCCGGGGCGCGAAGCGCAGATTTTGGAACGCACCGTTGAAAGTGCAGCAGCTCTGGGCGTCAGGCAGGCATATGCCGAACAGGTGGTTCAGGCACAGATGCAAGCTGCAAAAATGATCCAGGCGCGCCTGATCGAGGAATGGGCCGCTGGCTCTTCAAATCCCAACACTGTCCCTGAATTGGACCTTGTAGCAGAGATACGGCCACGTATCAGTCAGTTGACGGCCCTGCTTCTCAACAAACTGTTGGTTGCACAGGGCGTTGAATTTGCGTGCGATAACATCGATCGATTGCTGTCACCACCAGCAGGTTTCGCCTTCACATCTTCGGAGTGGCAAGTGTCAGCGGTCAGCGTGATACCCCACGCAGCCCTTTGCGACAGATAATAACCTGCGACATAATCAGGCTTGGCCTCAATGCCACCCTGCCCTATAACCCGGCATATGGCATATGATTCCCTAAGAGAATTTCTCGAGCGGCTCGAAACCGAAGGTCGGCTTGTACGGGTCAAGGAACCGGTCTCGACCGAGCTCGAAATGACAGAAATCCAGACACGCGTTCTTGCGCAGGGTGGACCTGCTATCCTGTTTGAAAACGTCTTGAATGAACGTGGTGAAAAATCCGACATGCCGGTCCTCGTCAATCTTTTTGGCACCGTCGAACGCGTGGCATGGGGCATGGACAGAACGCCGGACCAGTTGCGCGAAGTCGGAGAAACGCTCGCGTTCCTGCGCCAGCCTGAACCACCTCGCGGTGTCAAGGACGCCATTGAGCTGCTGCCGCTTGCCAAACAGGTGATGTCAATGCGCCCGAAGAAGGTTCGCTCGGGTCCGGTACAGGATGTTGTGCTCACTGGTGATGATATCGATCTCTTCAGGCTGCCTATCCAGACATGCTGGCCCGGCGAGCCAGCACCTCTGATTACCTGGCCCTTGATTGTCACCAAAGGCCCCAGCGACAAAGCTGAAGACAACTACAACCTCGGCATCTACCGCATGCAACGGCTAGGGAAAAACAAAACGCTGATGCGCTGGCTGAAGCACCGTGGCGGCGCTCAGCAATACCAGCGATGGAAAGACGAGAAGAAGGAACCCGTTCCGGCCGCGGCTGTTATTGGGGCGGATCCGGGAACCATACTTGCAGCCGTTACACCCGTGCCTGACACGCTTTCAGAGTATCAGTTCGCCGGGCTGCTGCGCGGTAAAAAAGTCCCGCTTGTCGACTGCAAAACAGTGCCATTACAGGTACCGGCAACTGCGGAAATGGTAATTGAAGGCTATGTAAGCCTCGACGAATATGGAGATGAAGGCCCCTACGGCGACCACACGGGCTACTATAATTCCGTCGAGCAGTTCCCTGTCTTCAATGTCACTGCCATCACCATGCGCAAGGACCCGATTTATCTGTCCACCTACACTGGAAGGCCACCTGACGAGCCCAGTGTCTTGGGCGAGGCCCTGAATGAGGTATTCATACCGCTTCTTCAGCAACAGTTTCCTGAGGTCGTGGATTTCTGGCTACCGCCAGAAGGCTGTAGCTACCGCATCGCCGTTGTCAGCATCAAAAAAGCCTATGCAGGTCACGCAAAACGCATCATGACTGGCGTCTGGTCCTATTTGCGGCAATTCGTTTATACAAAATTCGTGATTGTGGTGGATGACGACATCAACTGCCGTGACTGGAAAGATGTGATGTGGGCGATCTCTACCCGCATGGACCCGGTTCGTGACATCGTAACGGTGGAAAACACGCCAATCGATTATCTGGATTTTGCAAGCCCCGAAAGCGGCCTTGGCGGCAAACTGGGACTTGACGCCACAAATAAAGTCGGGAACGAAACCCACCGCGAATGGGGTGAGCAAATCCGTATGGACGATGCGGTGATCGACAAGGTGGATACCATATGGGATGCGCTTGGCATCAATGGAGACTACCCAAAAATCTGGAAATAGCTGCCGGAATCCATTGACGCCATATCATGCGGTCGGCAACCTTGACACGTTGCATGTTTGGGATCGGGTTATGAGTCAGCACAAGTACAAGGCTTTTGTCAGCTATAGTCACGCGGATGCCAAGACATCCAAATGGCTGCACAAGAAGCTCGAGTCATATCGAATTCCTAAACGTCTGGTCGGCACCAAAACCAAAAATGGTACGGTACCGGCGAGACTGTTCCCGATTTTTAGAGATCGGGATGATCTCGCAGCCACCACGCACATGACAGACGCGATTCTGGATGCCGTAAGGGATTCGGAATTCATGATCGTCATTTGCACACCAGCATCAGCCCAGTCCAAACTCGTAAATCGGGAGATTCAGGAATTCAAGCGCCTTAATGGAAACCGCAATATCCTGTGCCTGATCGCAGACGGTACTCCATTTGCTGAAGACCCCGCTCAGGAGTGCTTTTCTGATGTGCTGCAAAAGCACATTTCGCCGGAGGGAGTGCCGGAAGGATATTCACCGGAAGGTCTGGCTGCAGACATCAGGCCCGGCAGTGATGGCAAATCGGCTGCAGTCTCAAAACTTGTGGCCGGCATTCTGGGCGTCGAACTCAACGTTCTTGTGCGCCGGGAAATGCAACTTCAAAAAAGGAAGTTCATGGGTGCCCTTGCAGGCGCTTTTTTGGTCCTCGTTGTTGTCTCGACGTTACTGCTAAGAACAACCGAAGCGCAGCGCCTCGCCGAAAAACGAACCGAAGATTCGGCCGATTTGCTCGCTTATCTCCACGAAGTGGTTTTCGAGGCTTTGGACTCAGACGGCAACACGACTGCCCAGGAAGCGCTGGTTGAAGCAGTTTTCGAATACTATGGTAAGCTTGACCTGAAAAACGCCGACGTGCGGTTTTTGAGCAACTGGTCCGCTGGAGGGCTGCGCCTCGGCCAAAATCTTGAGCGCCAGGGTAGAAATGCGGAAGCCGCTGAACTCTTCGAACAGATGAGAAATTTTGGTATTAGGTTCTCAGCTGACCATCCCAATCAACCCGCAGCCCGATTTAGAGAGCAAAATGCTGAGTTTTTCTACGGCTACCTGAAACAACGTACAGGCCAATATGATGAAGCGGAAAGGTCATTCCGAAGGCGCCTGGCCATAGCAGAACATGCAGAAACGGACGTCTCGCTGATTGTCGACCCTGCCTATATAGTACACGGGTGGCGATCAATCATTTCGGACTCACAGGCCATGCTTGGTGTACTCTTGGCTGGCCCTCAGGACCAGTTGGTTGAAGCCGAAGAACTTTTGCAAAATTCTTTGCAGAACCGGCTGCAAGTGATTGACGAATTCAATCACGGCCTCAACCCTTGGATAGGTTCGAATAAACCGCAAAAGATAACTCTGGCGTCTGTTTATCTTTATTTGGGCGATCTGTATCGGCGCATGGGTCAAACCAGCCAGGCAGGGTCATACTATAAAAACCGCATCGACTTGCTCGCTGATTTACTCAATGAAGACCCCAATGACCTCAACATCATACGCCGCAAAAGTGTTGCTGAGCTCAAATATGCGCAAACCTTGCTAGACGCCGGGAACTCTAAAGCCGCACTCAACCTGACTAAGGAACAGGTTTCAGTCTTTCGAATGTTAACAGAACGCAATACCTCCAGCGTGCTTTGGTTTTCTGGTCTGGTTGAAGCTCAAAACCAGTTTGCGGACTATTGCCTGCTGACAGGATCGTGCGAAGACCTCGAACAGCAACTGAAAACCGCTCAAACTTTGTCCGGACAACTCGCCGCCCGCGACGGCGACCGCCCCCACTACCGACTGACGCACTATCGGGCCAGGATGCTCCAAGCTGAGCACTTGCTGCGCATTTCTGAGGTATCAGCTGCAAAGGTAGAATTGACAACCCTGATCGATGCGCTCGACGCTGAAGAAAGCAGTTTCATTCGCACCGATGGCGCGATGGAAGTTGCCGCGCGCACCTATCTTCTTGCCGCGCTGGTGGCAATGCAGCAGGAAAATGCAAGCCTGACACGACAGCACGCGCAAGCCGTTATTAATATCGTGGATGCGCGCCCTTCTCCATGGCTTGAAGCACAAGCATATCAATCAGCGGCCTTGGGCCTTCTGGGCCGAAAAGAACAGGCCGAACGCACTTTGACAGAACTGGATGCTGCAGGGTTCTCGCACGCAACCTATCTGCAACTATGGAACATTAACCGAAACACTGAGGAGCCACCGGCCCGATGAAACTTAACTTCGCAGTAATTAGCGGCCTGTTGACCTTGCTGGCGTCTTCAGCCACAGCGTCAGAAATCAGGCTTTACACGCTCGATTGCGGCACCATTGACGTGTCCGACATGGCAAGTTTTGACCGGGAAGGACGTTTCGCTGGACAAAGCATCACTCTTAAGGTGCCCTGCTATCTGATCCGCCACCCAAAAGGGGACCTGATTTGGGATACCGGCTACGATGACGCGCTGGCATCGAAGCCGGAGGGACAGGGAACAACCTTTCACGCCACCATGGACCGCACATTGGAGAGCCAGCTTGCTGACCTTGGGCTGGGCCTTGCAGATGTGGAGTTTCTGGCACTTTCGCATTGGCATCCCGACCATTCCGGCAACGCCAATCTTTTTGGTGCCTCCACATGGATCGCCAACCGGGCCGAGCGCGACTTCATGTTTTCGGACGTAATGCAACAAGCTCAGCCGGGATATTCTGCGCTGCAGGATGCCAAAACCAATCTGTTTGACAAAACTTATGACGTGTTCGGCGACGGCAGTGCCGTCATCCACAGCACCCCCGGCCATACGCCTGGGCATTCGGTTCTCCTGCTGACACTCGAAAACGCTGGCTCCCTTCTGTTTTCAGGTGACTTGCACATCTTCGAGGAAGGCCGCAACACGGGTGCCATCCCTACATTCAATTCGGACGTGGAACAAACCATCCAGTCGATGCAGCTGTTTGAAAAACTTGCCGCTGACCATAGTGCGCGCATCGTCATCGAACATGACAAAGACCATTTCGAGGCCATGCCCCGGTTCCCGAATTATCTGGACTAAAGTCGTTCACGCCTTTGCGAATTGCTTTTTTGCTTATTCTGATCATGATTTGGCGCGAACGACAGTCACGCATTTCGTAATGTGACACGACAAGCTAATGAGGGGCGGTATATGGGCAATCAAAGCAGAGGGTTTTCACGGCGCGGCATGATCGCTGGGCTTGCAGCAACAGGTGCCGCCGCCGGGCTTTTGGGACTATCAAAAGGCGCTGCCGCCCGCAGCTTTCCGGTGTTTGGCAAGGTGGTGGACGAGCAACCTTTTGCCAGACTTGAAGAACTGGGCCCTGGCATCTGGGGTGTGGTTTCAACGCCGCTCAATCCGGACGGCAGCTTTAACCCGGCAGCAATCGCAACGCTCTGCAATGGCGGCATTATCGCTGGCGAGGAGAAAGTCGTGGCTATCGATGGGTCCTTTCGGCCCGAAGGTGCAGCATGGCTCGCGGACCAGGCGCTCAAGCTCACAGGTAGAGCTGTTACGGACGTTATCGTCACGCATTTTCATGCAGATCACACCGGCGGACTGGCCGGGTACCAGCAGGGTGCCTCCGGGCCCGAGATTATTGCCACAACCACAACCAACCAGCTTGTTTTTGACCGCTACGCAGGCGCGCGACAAACACCCGAAGGCAGCAGCTTTGCCCAACCCGCGATCCGGCCCGTGCTGCCGACGCGCCTCATCACAAACGAGGATGTTATCACCAGCATGGATCTTGGTGGCCGGACCATCCGCCTGCAGCCCCTGAAAGGCCACACGCCGTCAGATGTTGCGGTGCATGTGGATGATGCCCCCGTTGTGTTCGCCGGAGACCTCGTTTGGGCGGGCCTGTTTCACAATTATGTCGATGCAATCCCGAGCCACCTGTCACGGTCTGTCGCGCTGCTCCTTGAGAACCCCGACAATGTGATCGTAACCGGCCACGGCGCCATCGAACGGGCTGGCAATCTTCGCAACTATGCTTCCCTGCTTGACCTTGTGGAAGAAAAGGCACGCGCCTCCTATGAGGCCGGAAAAACGCCGGCTGAAGGTGCAGCAGACTTTAGCGTGCCCGCCTCACTTGGCACATGGCAGCTTTTCAACCCGCGCTACTATGAAACAGCGTTTGAGGCCTGGCGGCGGGAGCTCGCGGGCGAAACAAACTAGAACCGGTATTCTGTGCAGAACAAAGCGGGTGCGACCAAGTGTCAGCGCCCGCTTAATTCTGTTGGTGTCAAAAGGAAAGTGAATTAGACAAAAATCCCGGCGTTGCCAGCATGGGTGCGCCGATTTTTGTGTGTATTGATTCATTGATGACCCGAGTGTCCAAATCCATACTGATGGTATTGCTGCTGACCGCCTTTTCGGCGCGGGCTTTTGTGCCTGTCGGTATGATGCTGGACGTGCGTTCGTACCTGATGGGCGGCGACCTCGTGACCATCTGCTCATCGGCAGGTGACCTGCCCTGGCGTCTTGTCGAATTTGATCATGACGACAATACCATGGATCAGATGCCCGAGTCCCGTTGCCCCTACGCGGCGCTTGACGCGCCCGCAAGTGTTGGTGGAATGCAGGCACCAGCAGTGATTATACTTGGACACGCCTTTTACTCGGCGCTTGAAACAGACCTGTTCAAGTCCCTGATCGAACGCCGCGCTGCAAGGGCACCGCCTGTCTGAGCCTGGCTTTTCATAAACCAGCTTTATATTCAGACAGGATTATCCAGATGAAACCTATTTCACTTGTGGCGGTCACGCTCGCTTGCGCACTGCCCGTGTCCGCACACGACATGCACACCGAACCACGCGCCTATGACCATGCCCCGATCGGCGTGATGGGCGATCACCTTCACAAAAAAGGCGAGTTTATGCTCTCCGCGCGATACATGCGTATGGACATGGGTGGCAACCGCATTGGCACCAACTCGGTTTCACCCGAAGACATTGTGACAACGGTACCGAACCAGTTTTTCGGGCAACCCATGCAGCCATCCACGCTGCGGGTCGTACCAACCACCATGACGATGGATATGTATATGCTCGGGGCCATGTACGCCCCCAGCGATGACGTGACCCTCATGGTCATGACAATGTACGGCGAACGGGAAATGGACCACATCACCTTCCAGGGTGGCACGGGCACAACACGCCTGGGCGAATTTACGACACGCACCTCGGATTTTGGCGACACAAAAGTCGCTGCCCTCGTACGGCTTTTTGATAATACAACCCACAAGGTTCACCTGAACGCGGGCGTTTCGATCCCGACTGGGTCCATTTCCGAGCGGGACCAAACCCTGACGCCGATGGGCGCAACCCCCACCGTGCGCCTGCCCTACCCCATGCAGCTGGGTTCGGGCACCTGGGACCTGGCGCCAGGCATCACATACGTTGGCCATGAAGGCAGCTGGAACTGGGGTGCACAGGCGAGCGCGCTTATCCGCCTGGGTGACAATGACGCGAATTACAGCCTGGGTGACAAGTGGGAAGCCACAAGCTGGCTGGCATATGGTTTTTCCGATGCCTTTTCCATTTCAGCGCGGATAAAAGGTAGTACGCAAAGCACCATTAGCGGCCGGGACCCGCAAATTGTTGCGCCCGTTCAAACGGCTCAAACAGACTTCCACGGCGGGGAACGACTGGACGCCCTTTTTGGTGCCAACTTCCTTGTGACAGGTGGTACGCTAAAAGGCCATCGTCTTGGTGTTGAGTTTGGCGTGCCCGTCGTACAGGACCTGAATGGCCCTCAGATGGAGACCGACTATACATTGACGGTTGGCTGGCAACTGGCCTTCTAATCAGTTCGAGCGGTCGGGAGGCTACCGTCTCCCGACCAACAGCATGCCGGCGCAAATTCCAACAATCCTCTGGTTGTTGGTTATCCGGCATTGATCAGTCGCGCCTTCTGTGTCTAAGTGGCGCGCACTTGTTCCATGTTTCAGGCGAACCCGATATGACCGATACGCTTTCCCTTCTTGATGACCTCGTAAAGTCCGCCCTGCGGGCCGGTGCCGATGCAGCGGACGCCGTTGCCGTTGACGCCAGAAGCCGGGGCATCAGCTGGCGAGACGGCAAGATGGAAGACGTTGAAGGCTCAGAGGGCGAAGATATCGGCCTCAGGGTATTGATTGGCAAAAAACAAGCCATGGTCTCCACTTCTGACCGACGCAAAGATAGCCTGAAAGGCCTTGTCGACCGAACAGTGTCGATGGCCAAAGCGGTGCCCGAAGACGAGTATTGCGGTCTGGCCCCAGCCGACAAGTTGCACCAGGGGCCCTTTGCGGCGCTGGACCTTTATGACCCGACCGATGTGTCTGCTGAAACGCTGCGCGAGATGGCGCGCGATGCAGAGGATGCGGCACGGTCTGTAGAGGGCGTCACCAACTCGGACGGCGCAGGTGCCAGTGCATCAAGCTGGGCCATCAATCTTGTTACCAGCCACGGTTTCAGTGGTCACTACCGCGGTAGCAGCTTTTCGGCCTCCGTTTCCGCTGTTGCTGGCGAAGGCACTGGCATGGAACGCGACTATGAGTTCACCAGTGCTCGTCATTTCAGTGACCTGATGAACACCGGCGAGGTCGGGCGGATTGCTGGCGAAAAAGCAGTGAAGCGCCTGAACCCGTCCAAAATCGAAAGCGGTCAGATGACGGTTGTTTTTGATCCACGCGAAGCGAAAAGCCTGCTTGGGCATTTTTCCGGCGCGATTTCAGGTACAAGCGTTGCACGCGGTACAAGTTTTTTGAAAGATCAGTTAGGCCAACCGGTCTTTGCAGACGGGGTGAGCATTATTGACGATCCCTTGCGGGTACGGGGCCTGTCGTCCAAGCTGTTTGACGGTGAAGGCGTGAGTGTTCGGAAAACGGCTCTGGTTGAAGAAGGCACCCTGACGAGCTGGATGCTCAACAGCGCGACAGCCCGCCAGCTTGAAATGGATGTAACAGGACACGCTTCGCGTGGCACATCATCAGCACCCGGCATTTCATCAAGCAACCTCTATATGGCGGCCGGCGCGGCTACACCGTCGGAACTTATGGCCGATATCAAGGATGGCTTTTACGTCACTGAATTAATCGGCATGGGCGTCAATGCGGTGACAGGTGACTATAGTCGCGGTGCAGCAGGCTTCAGAATCAGGAATGGTGAACTGGCGGAAAGTATCAGCGAAATCACCATCGCAAGCAATCTTAAGGATATGTTCAGGGCCCTTGTGCCAGCATCGGATCTGGAATTCAAATATGGCACCAACGCACCAACCATCCGGATCGATGGCATGATGATCGCCGGTGCATAGCGAGCTGAAACGAGAGCCAACTGATGGCAAACGCTGATAACAGCGCCCTTTTCGACGAAGACACCTGCCCCTGGAGCCGGGACGATGATACAAAACTCGTGCAGCAGGTCACGCGCGAGGCTGGCAGGATTGCTCTATCGTATTTCACGCGCGATATTCATACTTGGGAAAAATCACCCGATAATCCGGTTTCGGAAGCGGACATAGCAGTGGATGAGTTTCTGCGAACGACACTGCTGCAAAACCGGACGGGTTATGGCTGGCTGTCCGAAGAAACAGAAGACCAGCCGGAGCGCCTGCGGTGCGGCCGCCTCTGGATTGTTGACCCGATTGACGGCACCCGCGCATTTCTGGCAGGTGGGGACGACTGGGGCATATCGGTTGCGCTGGTGCAAGACCAGAAACCAATTCTCGCTGCATTTTATGCTCCTGTTAAAGATGCCTTCTACTTTGCCCGTATTGGCGCAGGTGCAACCAAAAACAACCAGCCAATCTCGGTGTCGGGATGCAGTGATCTCGCCCGGGCAAAAATGATGGGTGACCCGTCCGCGTTCCGGCCCAATAAATACTGGCCTGTTCCCTGGCCCGAGACGATGCAAGCTGAACAGGCTAACTCCATCGCTCTCAGAATTTGCCAGATTGCAGATGCGCAGTTCGACTGTTGTGTAACCTTGCGGCCCAAAAACGACTGGGATGTTGCAGCAGCCGACCTCATTTTGTCGGAAGCCGGAGGTGCCATGACAACCGGTGATGGAGTCGCGCTTGTTTTCAACCGGGAAAAGCCACTCCACAAGCACATTGTCGCTGGTACCAAGCCAATTGTACCCGCTTTGATGGCACGGGTTAAACCTGCACTAGAAGCTTGGCGACAACGGCAGCAAACTGCCAGCCGTTAACCCAATTTTTGCTATTTTTCCGCTAAAGTCTCTTTTCAGGAACAATGGTATTTAAGTGATGCGGTGGTGCCGGTTTTTTTCCATATATTCACATACAGATGTGTACTCGTTTTTCTGGCAATCGCGGTTGCAACTGGCAGCAATGGACCGCTGGAAGCTCAAGAAGCTGATATTGCATCGGTAGAGCAGCTGCTCGAAACCACACTCAGCGCAAAATCGCTGGACAGCCACATCCGTATCAATGATCTCGAAGACCTGTTTGAGCAGTCATCCTCACTGGCAACGCAGTGTGAGGTTCTCAAGGAAATGATTTACCTGTCGATTGACTCTGGTGATGTGGACAGGTTGGCACGCTATGGTGCCATGGGACAAACCCTGGCGAGTGACGCGGCAGATAATGAACTGAGGATATACTCCGATCTTGCTTTTGCCACCATTGATCAAGTGAATGGTGACCTTGAAGAGGCCCAGGAGAAAATCGACCGGGTGCGCATTTTTGCGGAGTCCATCGGAGACGAAAACGGGCTGTTTCTGATCGATGCGACAGAATCCATAGTCAAAATGGATGCTGGTGACTATCTGGATGGATTGACCAGGCTTACGACCAGTACTTTGATGCTGCCAGACACCCATCGCGGCAACTGGATGCGTATGCTGGCACTGCTAACGCTCGGTTACACTTACACAGGCGTAAGCGACGTTGACCATGTCACAGACTATTACCAGCAGGCAATTGCCCTATCCGAGCGTGAAGGAATAGCGTTTGACCGCGGGTCAATACTCTACAACATGGCAGGTGCCCTCACCGACAACCGCCAGTTTGAGCTCGCGGAACGTTACTACAGGGCAATAAAAACTGTCACAGAGCAAAATGGCAACGCCGACGGTGCCTACTTCGCAGAAGAGGGTCTGGCCTGGCTCAAGTATCAACAACAGGACTTCGAAACCGCGATTGCCCACGCGGAATCTGCCATCAACAACCCTGCTACAGATTTGATTGCAAAAGCACATCTGCTGGACCTCGCAGCTATCAGCTACGCCCGGCTTGGCGAACCTGAAATAGCCAACCGCTATCTGGAGCGGTCTCAGGAAGTTTTCCGCAATACACAGTTTTATGACAACCCCAGCGACATTGCGGAGTTGACCAAAGCCTACATCATGCATGCCGAGGGCAAGTCTGATCAGGCATTTGAAGTGCTGAACCGAGCGCGCAGACAGCAGCTGGATCAACAGTTTGAGGACTTTACAAATTCTATCAACCATTTCCACAGCAGCCTCGACTCGATGCTCGAGCGACAGAAGGCGGAGCTGGAACTTGCAAGTGTGCGTTCCACCAACGCCAACCTGATCATTATTTTTTCGATATTGTTCATTGCCATGCTGGCTGGCGCTCTGTTCATGCAACGCCGTCACAACAGGGCTTTGGTTCAGTCTCGCACCCATGCCGAACAAGCCAACAGAGCCAAGTCCGAATTTTTGGCAAACATGAGCCATGAGCTGCGAACGCCCCTGAACGCAATTCTCGGGTTTTCCGAAATCATGACTCACAAGATTTTTGGCGAGCTGGGCGCCAAACAATATGATGACTATGCCCATCACATAAACCACAGCGGCAGGCATCTGCTGGATATCATCAATGACATTCTGGATCTATCGAAAGTGGAATCAGGTCAATTGCAATTGAATGACGAATTCCTTGATCTCGCATTGCTGATCTCCGACACCTGCGCGCTGGTCCAGAACCGGGCACGGAAAAATGGTATCAAGATCGAGACCGAAGTGCCGACCGAAGCACGATATCTGCTCGCTGACAGGCGCCTGACAAAACAAATCCTGCTCAACCTGCTCAGCAATTCGGTCAAATTTACGGCTGATGGCGGGCGAATATCGATAACTTCATACATGTCGGGAAGCCGAGGTCTGGTCATTTCGGTGGAAGACAACGGCATCGGCATGAGCGATCATGAGCTTTCACTTGCCCTTACGCCGTTCGGGCAAGCGGGCACCACACTTACCCGCAGCCATGAAGGGACGGGTCTTGGCTTACCTCTTGCCAATACCCTGATGGAGTTACACGGAGGGGCTCTCACCGTTACGTCGGAGAAAAACGAAGGCACAAGGGTGAACATGTGCTTTCCGGCAAACAGACGCATGGTTGGCCCAGTTAAGCGCGAAACATCCACTCATGAAGAGCAGGCTACACCCAAGGCAGCAGTCTAAAAATACCACCGTGCACCGAAGATTACACGGCCTGCCCCAATCCTGTCGGCAAAATCGGAATCGTCGTAGACCAGGCTCAACTCTGCATTACCAACAAAAGCCGATACACCAACCGACCAGTCCCACAAATTCTGGGCATCTCCACGGAAGTCCCGGCCCACATGGCTAATTATGGTGAGCGCTGGAATGTGAGGTACCGGCACCTCAAGGTCAGCAAATGTGTAGACACTGTCACTCGAAGGGTTGAGCCAGCGACCATCGGGCGCATAGGCTACACCGGCTCTGGTAAAGGCAAGCCCAAAGTCCCTGGATACTGACGCCTTGAACTCGGGATAATACTGGCTGCTGTCGCCGTGAAACGAGTCCAACTCAAAAGAGAAATCGTAAACATAGTCCCCGGTATCAAGGGAATAACCGGTGAAAAATTCCAGCCGCCCGTCAGCACCATTGAAGGTATCGACAGTGCCGGCATCGATGCCAAAATAAAAACCATTGTCATGGAATGCACCCACCGACCCTGTCAGCGCCAGGTCACGGTCTGACAAAGAGACACCCCGGTCTCTGTAGTCGGTAGTACCGCCAATATAGCCGTCTATCGAAAATCCACCAACGTCCTGCGCCGCTGCCGGCACAGATGCCAGGGGAACAACAACGCTCAATATCGCCAATGCAAGAGGCCGCACGACCTATTCCTTTTCAATTAACAAAAGCGGATCAAGCCGCACATTTTTCCAGTTCACCCGCCAGTCCACATGCGGACCATTAGCGCGGCCGGTTGCTCCAATCGTTCCGATTGGGTCTCCTTTTTCCACACGGACACCTTCGTCCACTGTCACCGAATTCATATGAAAAAGCGTTGAAGTGATACCCAGGCCATGATCAATGATAACAATACCACCTTCGAGAAGAAAATCAGATGCAGCCAGGCGCACAACGCCGCCTGCGGGTGCAAATATGGGTGTACCGGTCTCGGCAGCAATATCAAGGCCATAATGAGGGCTACGGGGCTCTCCGTTCAGTATACGCTGGCTACCGTAAAATCCCGAAAATCTGCCTTCTGCTGGTTTTAGAAAACCACCTAACCATTGTGTTTCCGGCATCATGACGGCGCGCGCGGCGCGGACACGACCTGTTTCGACTTTCCGGCGATCCCGCCACTCCGGTGGCGGCGTAACCGTTTTTGGTGGCAATCCGTTGACCTTCTCAATGTTGAATTGTCGTGGCTGGATATCCAGAGACACTGTCTCGGTTTGCCCATCAGGTGAGCGATAGCTTAAAGTAGAAGACTTGGCAGCGTCCCGGCCAAAACCGAGAACAAATACGCCGTTTTGGTGTACAGCGACTGGCTGTCCATCAAGCGAAATCGCGGTGCCCGGCACAACCTTACCCCACAGCATGCCACCCTGTACGGCCTGTCCTTCAAGGCGGGGTGCAGCAGTGGCCTGCGACGCAATAGACCAAAAGAATATGGTGACAGCTAAAATCCGGATCATGCCGAATGTCTCCTCTAGAAGTAAGGCAAAATAAGGGCTTTGCCGCGAGTTAGCTAAAAGAGTTCCCCCTGGTTTGTGCGTCGGGAGCCTGACTTTTTCGGCGATTTCTTTGCAGGTTGCGCAGTTTGTTTTGATTTGGCCGGTTTCTTCACCGGACTTGCGACCTGGTCATCATCAATATTGGCATTTCTGGTACCGTCAGCGAACCGCAGCGCGACCTGGTCCCCGTTCTTGAGAGAAGACGCACGAGAAACAGGACTGCCACTCAGGTCCTCAACAAGAGCAAATCCTCGATCCAGCACCCGCTCATAAGACAGGCTGTCCAGCACCCTTGACGTTGCTTTCAGGCTATCTGAACGCGTGCCCATTTGTCTGGAAAGCGCCGGTCGCAGGCGATTTGTCAAAGCTTGCCACTCGCGCTTCTGATAAATCAGCATTTGGCTAAGCCTATTAACAGTCAGTGCGCCCGCAATCCTGTTCAGCTGACTTTCCTTGCTGCGCGCAACAAACGACAAGGCTCTTGGCAACCGGTCACACAAATCATCAAACCTTTGCTGCAGCAAGCCCAGAAGGTCGGTGGGTTTGGGCAGCGCCCGTTCAAGTGCCCGAAGCTTTTCCGCCCGCATCTGCACAATCTGCATGCGCTGCATGGCAAGACGGCGTCCAAGGTCACTGACTGTAGCCATGAGCTCTTCACGAACAGGCACAGCCATTTCCGCAGCACCAGTCGGGGTTGGCGCGCGAAGGTCAGCAGCATGATCAATAAGCGTCGTATCAGTTTCATGGCCAACGGCAGAAATAAGTGGAATGCTGCATTCCGCAGCCGCTCGCACCACCTCCTCCTCATTAAAAGACCAGAGGTCCTCAATCGATCCGCCACCTCGTGCGACGATCAGCACATCGGGACGCGGTATGGAGCCATCTGCTTCAAGTGCATCAAACCCCCTTATTGCACCCGCTATCTGGCTTGCTGCCCCTTCGCCTTGAACAACAACGGGCCAGACAATGACCTGACGCGGGAAGCGATCAGCTAGCCGATGCAAAATATCCCGTATCACCGCGCCGGTGGGAGAGGTTACTACTCCGATAATTGCCGGTAGATAGGGTATCGGCTTTTTTCTGTCAGTATCGAAGAGGCCCTCTGCAGCGAGCTTTTTGCGCCTTTCCTCCAGAAGTGCCATCAAAGCACCGGCACCCGCAGGCTCCATATGGTCCACCACCATCTGATATTTGGAGCGAGCGGCATAGGTTGTGAGCTTGCCGCTGCACACCACCTCCAGGCCGTCTTCGGGACGGAAGCCCAGTTTTTGGGCCTGACCACGCCAGCAAACGCCGTCAAGAACCGACTTGTCGTCCTTCAAAGCGAAATACAGGTGGCCCGACGCTGCTTGCTTCACACCCGAGAGCTCTGCCCGAACCCGAACGTATCCGAACTGATCCTCAACAGAGCGCTTGAGCGCAGACGAGAGTTCAGAAACGCTGAATTCCTGCACATTGGAAACGGGCCAGCCTTCATTCATAGTGCATGCTCACCGACATAATTTGAGCCTATCCATCCATAATCAGAAGTCAGGTCCTGCCATCATTTCCATTATCTGGCAAACGATCCGGACACTTGGGTCTTGAGTGCCTGCGAGCCTATGATACAAGGATCGTGCTTTCAAGATTGCAGCTGGGGTGAAGGGGCAAAAAATATGAATATTCTTTTGATCGGATCAGGCGGACGGGAACACGCCCTGGCCTGGAAAATTGCTCAAAGCCCTATGGTCCAATCGCTCTGTTGCGCACCCGGCAACGGCGGCATGGCGGATATTGCTGAAAATGTGGACCTTGATACCGGCTCACACGCCGACGTTATCGAGTTTTGCCAGGAAAAACACATCGATCTCGTGGTTGTAGGCCCTGAAGCACCTTTGGTCGATGGCCTCGCTGACGCACTCACAATTGCGGGGATAGCCGTATTCGGTCCTCAGAAAACTGCTGCTCAGCTTGAAGGGTCAAAAGGTTTCACCAAAGATATCTGCGCCCGCTATGGCATCCCGACAGCAGCCTACGGAAGGTTTGCTGATGCCGAAGCGGCGAAAGCCTACGTCAAGGAACAAGGCGCTCCGATTGTGGTCAAGGCAGATGGACTGGCCGCCGGCAAAGGCGTGATCATAGCGCAAACAGAGCTGCAGGCGACGCAGGCCATCGACGACATGTTCGCCGGTGCGTTTGGTGAAGCCGGGGTTGAAGTGGTCGTAGAAGAATTCCTTGAAGGGGAAGAAGCAAGTTTCTTTGCTCTCTCCGACGGCACCACGGTTTTGCCATTAGCAACCGCTCAAGACCACAAGGCTGTTGGCGATGGAGACACAGGCCCCAACACTGGCGGCATGGGCGCCTATTCACCAGCACCCGTTATGACCGACGAGATGGTTGAACAGGTGATGCGCGAGATTGTCGAGCCGACGGCACAGGCCATGCGCGATTTGGGTTGCCCTTACAAAGGTGTGTTTTTCGCAGGATTAATGATTACCTCCACGGGGCCAAAACTGATCGAATACAATTGCCGGTTCGGTGACCCGGAATGCCAGGTCCTGATGATGCGCCTTAAAAGCGATATCGTGCCTCTGCTTAAGGCTTGCGCGGAAGGAACACTGGCTCAGCAAGGTGTAGAATGGCATGCCCAGTCGGCGCTTACGGTCGTGCTGGCAGCAAAGGGGTATCCCGGCAGCTACAAAAAAGGAAGCGATATCCGCAACATAGCGCCTGCTGAAGCAACAGGTACGCAAGTGTTCCACGCAGGAACTAAAGTGGAGGGCGGGCGAATTATCGCAACCGGGGGCCGTGTGCTGAACGTTACTGCTTTGGGGACGACGGTCACCGAAGCTCAGGCAAAAGCATATTCGGCCATCGACGTGATTGACTGGCCTGAGGGTTTCTGTCGTTCGGATATTGGCTGGCGTGCTGTTGCGCGGGAAAAAATCAGCTCTTAGGACGCCATAGCCTCTGGCGCTTGCGGCGCTTCGCGATTGCGAACAACAGAAGACGGAAAGAATACCCGCACGAGCGTGCCCTGCCGGGGTTCACTTTCGATCGTCATACGGGCGCCGAGCTTTTCAGCAAAAGCCACAACAAGCGGCAGCCCGAGGCCCGAACCTTGCTGGGACCGGCTCAAGCTCGAATCCACCTGCCCAAACGGGCGTTTTGCAATGGTGATTTCCTCTGCTGTCATGCCGATACCCGTGTCACAAACTGCCAGGCAGGCACCACCGTCCTTTGATCTGGAAAAACTCATGTCAACAGAGCCACCAGTTTCTGTGAATTTGACCGCATTGGAAAGAAGGTTCAGGCCGATCTGCTTCAACAGCCTTTCATCGGCCTCAAGCATAAGGGTTTGGTCAAATTCATGACGTATTGAAACACCCCCTTCGCTCGCCCGATGATGTATAAGGCGTAGACACATGTCGAAACAGGGTATGGGGTCAAGCAGATTGATATGGGCTTCCAGTCGCCCCGCTTCCACTTTCGAGAGGTCGAGAATGTCATTGATAATTGCAAGAAGGTGGGTGCCACTTCGATGGATATCATTGGCGTACTCACCGTGCTTGTCGGTCAGGTGAATACCGCCTGCTCCATCCCGAATCAGCTCTGAAAACCCGAGAATTGCGTTGAGTGGTGTCCGGAGTTCATGGCTCATGTTTGCCAGGAATTCTGATTTGGTCCGATTGGATAACTCTGCAGCATCGCGCGTACGCTGCAATTCCTGAGCGTGGCTGATTTCCTCTGTTACGTCGCGTCCGGTCATCAGCAAAAGCGGTTCGGTAACACCGTCGATTCGGCGCGCAAACATCCTGAAATGTCGAATAACGCCACCACGCGTGGTCAGGGCAGCCGGGATGTCGGTTATCGAAGCGGTCGTTTTCAATTCTTCGAGAAACCGTTCAAAAAAAGTGGGATCGGACCAGAAGTTCAGCGTACTGACTTCCCTGCCCACGACAGCATCCTTGCGATACCCGAAGACGTTCAGGAAAGCCGGGTTTACGTCTATAACGCACGCATCCGACAACCCGAACAGCAGCATAAAGTCCGGTGTGACATTGAAGATATTCTTGAATAGGTCGTTGCTCAGCTGGTGTTTATTGCGGCTTTCTATCTCGGAAGAAATATCGGTTATATAAGCTGCGACACATGTCTCTCCCGCCCAGTCTATCAGTGCTGCACGGCAGGAGACCCAGACATAACTTCCATCCATTTTCACCAGACGAAATTCATACTGGTCCGCAGCCTCTCCTCCGCTGACACGGGCTTGAAATGACTGCTCGATTTTCTGCCTGTCTGCGGGATGCACCCAGTCGTCAACCGGTCGGCGGGCATGCGCAGGGTTTTCAAAGTCAGCACCCAGAATGCTGAACATGGCCTTGTTGGCAAAGACCACTTCCTGATGATTGCGGACCAGAACGCCCTCCGCAATTTCATCCAGCAACAACGCCTGCGCTGAGGCGTCTGCTTTTTCGTGCTTTGTATAGGGGTTGATAGATGTCGTCACGTTGACCAGAATCCTGTGCACACTCTCAACAGTGTGGGAATAATACCGCTAAATTCTTCACAAAATATGAACATCGCCCTGAAACTCGTTCATACGGTTTGAGGCGGCCAGAAAATGGCAAAATTAACTGAAAAACTGCATATTTAACCCTCTTGGGTCTTCAATTTTTGTCAGTGACTTCCATATATTTTTATTATATAGCTTAAAAGATAAGTAAAAGTGGCGAAAAAGCCGCTCAATAAAAACGACAAAACATTGCGAGGATAAAGTGAGGAAAATACTCAAGTTCGCTGCACCGGTTCTGGTGATAGCGGCTGGTGTTGGGTCCGTGATGGTGCTGGCATCGGCAAAAGAAGCTCCCGAAAAGAAAGTCGAAGAAGCGCGTCTTGTGTCGCTCTATGTCGATGAAGTCCGCTCAGAGCGTGTGACGGTGTCCGTCCGCACGCAAGGCGAAGTTCGGGCAAAAACAAACATCGGCCTGGTGCCTCAGGTAACAGGCCGTGTGGTATCCGTGGCTGACGCCTTCAACGAAGGTGGCCATTTCCAGCCGGGCGAGACCCTGCTGCAAATCGACGACGCAGACTACAAACTTGCCGTAACCAGCGCTGAGGCGCAGGTGGCGCAAGCTGCTGTTCGTGTGGAGCAGGAGCTTGCGGATGCTCGCATCAAGCGCAAACAGTGGGAAGAATGGGTCGTCGACGGCGAGCCGACACCGCTTGCCCTTAACCAACCGCAGGTTGCTGAAGCGCAGGCATCCCTGCGCGCTGCTGAAGCCAACCTGGAAACCGCAAAACTCAATCTTGCCCGCACACAGATCAAAGTTCCTTTTCAAGGCCGTGTGACCGAGCGCACAGTGGGCCTTGGTGAATTTGTTTCCGTTGGCACCCGCCTTGGTCAGGTTTTTGCCACAGATACGGTTGAAGTCAGACTACCCCTGACTGATGCGCAACTCGCCGAACTGGCACTGCCGATCGGTTTTGCACCAACAGAGGCCACCGCACCTCAAGTGACCCTATCCGCTATCGTTGGGGGGCAACGTCACACCTGGGTTGGCAGGATCAAGCGCGTCAATGCATCTGTCGATAATCAGACACGCCTGGTTTATGCGGTTGCAGAGGTTGAAGATCCATATGGCGCCGCTGCTGATGACGGAATGCCGCTCGCTGTTGGTCTGTTTGTGAACGCTGAAATTCAGGGTGTACTGCCGCACGATGCGATGGTGATGCCCCGGACCGCCCTGCGTAAGCAGGATCAGGTTTACGTAATCAATGACGAGAACAAGCTGGAAATCCGTACGGTCGATGTCATTTCCACGTCGGCTGATCAGGTGATTGTTTTAAGCGGTGTTGCTGACGGCGAAAAAGTGGTCACCGCACCAGTTCGCAGTGCCTACAACGGCATGCCGGCGCAGCCAATTGTGCGCAGCGCCAGCCAGCAGAACACACCAGCATCTCGCTGATAGGGGGACATCATGAATGGTTTGATTGAATGGTGGGCACGCAATACCGTCGCCGCCAACCTGCTGATGGTGGGCATCATCCTCGGCGGGATCATCGGGTTTCAGAATATGGAGCGGGAGATTGATCCAACCGTCCGCTTCAACGGCCTACAGGTCTCGGTAACCTGGCCGGGCGCTGGACCCAAGGAAATTGAAGAGCAGATTATCACCCGGATCGAGGAAAGCTTTTCCGATCTGGACAACATTGATTTCATTCGGTCGATTTCCCGCGAGGGAAGCGGCAATGTATGGATGAAAGCGCTCGACACGGTCGATTTCACGCAATTTATGAATGACGCCAACGAACGTATCGACGGCATCAATTCTTTCCCGCGTGATATGGAACCGGCAATCGTTCAGCAATGGGTGAACCGGGACGAGTTCATGCGCGTTGCTGTGCACGGTAATGTTGGTGAACGGGAACTCAAGCGGTTAGCAGAAACCATGCGCCGCGAAGTGGCGTCGCTGGACCATATCTCTCTTGTCGAACTGTTCGGCACGCGCAGGGAAGAGGTCTCTATCGAAGTCTCGGAAGAGTCGCTGCGCCGCTACAACATCAGTTTTTCGGATGTTGCCACGGCAATTACAAACAGCAGCCTCAATCTGTCCTCGGGGTCTGTGCGCACCGACGCGGGCTCTCTTCAGCTGGCCGTCCGCAATCGCGCTGACACCGAATCAGAATTCGCCGACATTGTTGTTCGACAAACCAGTGACGGTGGCACCATCCGCGTGGGTGATGTCGCCACTGTTGTTGACGGCTTTGAAGATGAAGAAATCCTCGCGACACTGAACGGTGAACCGGCGATCCTCATTCAGGTGATGTCGGGCGAGACAATGAATATTGTCGAGGCCTCCAATGCGGTTGTGAAATGGATTGAGGAACGGTCTGAAACCCTGCCTACAGGCGTTACGCTAACCTTGTGGACCGATCAGGCTGAAGACTTCAAAAGCCGCATGAGCACCATTATGGGCGCTGCAGGCCAGGGCCTGATCCTGGTGATGATCGTGCTGATGATGACGCTTCGTCCGGTGGTTGCCTTCTGGGTATCCGTTGGTATCGCGACAGCCTATGCAGGTGCTTTTGTCTTGTTGCCCACTGTGGATGTATCGCTGAATATGATCTCCACTTTTGCCTTCCTTCTGGTGCTTGGTATCGTGGTGGACGACGCGATTGTTGTCGGCGAAAGTATCCATACCGAAAGTCAGAAGACCGGTGGCGGCATTACCGCATCTGTGTTTGGCGCACAACTCGTCGCCAAGCCGGTGATCTTCGGTGTCCTGACAACCATCATCGCATTCCTGCCATGGATCTTCATCTCGGGCGGCACCAGCGAATTTACCCGCCACATCACATGGGTGGTTATCCTCGCGCTTGCCTTCTCTCTCATCGAGGCGCTGATGATCCTGCCTGCACACCTTTCCAAGCTGAAGCCCCGCCAAAAACTGGGCCGGTTCGGCACTGTGCAGAAACGGGTTGCATCCGGCATCACCACCATCGCCGAGCGCTATTATCGTCCGGCAAGCCAGTGGACGGTGAACCATGCGTGGCTGGTGACATCGATTTTCGTTGCGGTCTATATGATTTTTGCCTTCGGTCTTCTCGGCAATGGGTATGTGAAAACAGCCTTTATGCCGGAGATTGAGTCAGAAGAAATCAATATCGACGTGACGCTTCCCGATGGCACACCATACAGCCGTGCTGAAGAGGTGTTGGCTCAAATGCAGGATGCGCAGGCCCAGCTTGTTGCAGAGGTTGAAGAGCAATCCGCCGGACAGCAGAAGCTGATTGAAAACTGGTACACTCGGTCTCGCCGCGATAGCGTGATTGCTATCGTTAAGCTTGCCGACCCTGAAGTGCGGGCTATGCCTGCAAAAGATGCGGCCCTGCGGTTGCGGGAATTGATCGGCGACATTCCGGACGCTGAGGAAGTGACCGTGCGGTACACCCTCAACGACAATGACCCAGGTATGCAGTTCTCGATCAGCCACCCTGATCTGGATATGTTGCAGGAAGCCTCAGAGGACTTCATGGCGCATCTGCGGACCTACGATGCCCTCTACGACATCCGCGATAATATATCGGGTGCCACGGAGGAAATTCAGATGTCGCTGAAACCGGGTGCGGAAAAACTCGGTCTCACGATCGCTGAAGTTTCGCGTCAGGTTCGCCAAGCTTACTTTGGCCTTGAAGCACAGCGTCTGCCACGTGAAGGCCAGGACGTGAAAGTCATGGTCAAATACCCGATTGAAGCACGTCGCAACATTGAAAGCCTGAAGCATTTCCGGGTGCGGACAAATGACGGTCGTGAAGTGCCGCTGGAGTCGGTTGCCGATTTGACCTATGCCCCCGGCATCAATCAGATTTTGCACTGGGATCGTCGCCGCGCGACCATCGTCAGCGCCGACCTGAAAGATGATGTGCGGCAGGATATCATGGATGACCTCAACGAGAACTTCTTCCCTGCCTGGGAAGACAGATTCCCGGGCGTCCAGCGTGGTGCCATCGGTCAGGCCGAGGGTGAGCGTCGCTTCTTTGCGGAAGTTATCAGCCTCTACTCCATGGCCCTGTTTGCCATGTATATGATGCTGGCAATTGCCTTCCGGAGCTACTTCCAGCCCGTACTCATCATGGTCGCGATCCCGTTCGCCTTTGTTGGTGCTGTGCTCGGCCACTATGTGACCGACCTGACCATCGCCATCTTCAGCTACTTTGGTGTGGCAGCAGCGGCCGGTGTTGTCGTGAACGACAACCTCGTGCTCGTGGACTATACCAACCGGCTCAGAGAACGCGGTGTTGAGCATGTGCAGGCGATCGTGGACGCGGGGGTTGCCCGCTTCCGTCCGATCTTCCTGACCACGGTCACGACATTCGTTGGCCTTGTGCCGATGATGTTGGAGAGGTCGACGCAGGCAGCCTTCCTCAAGCCGATCGTCGTGTCACTGGCCTACGGTGTCCTGACAGCCTTCTTCGTGACGCTGTTCCTGGTGCCAGCGCTTTATTCGGTAGGATACGATATCGAGAAAGCGTTCGCAGGTGGCAAGCGGCGCGTCAAAGGCATGATGCCAGGTGGCCGGGCTCAGCCCACGCCAACACAAGCCGAGTAAGCCGGCTTATCCTTGCAAGTCTCAAGGCCGCTGTTCGCAGCGGCCTTTTTTTGTTCAATACGCGGCGGCGTGCGCCCCGGGGCGTCGGGGGTCTGCAGACCCTGAAATCAAGCCATCAGGTCGACGAATGATTGTCATGGTTGCCCCCAGCACGCGCTCGCCTTCATTATAGGAAGCAACAGCACTCACGCTGTGCCCCATTTCAGCGAGGCGAAGCCGGGTATCAACGGAATGTCCTGGCTCCAGTATCAGGCGGTCGGGAAACCATTGATGGTGAATCCGGGGCCGTGCTGTCGCCGTGGCTGCGTTCATATCGAACTCCGCGACATTCAGCACCGTTTGCAAAACGGCTGTGATGATGGTTGATCCGCCAGGGCTTCCTGTCGCCATGATGGGCTGGCCATTCTTGAACAACAGCGTTGGTGTCATGGAGCTGAGGGGACGTTTGCCCGCTTCAATGGCATTGGCTTCACCGCCAAGCAGGCCAAAAGCGTTTGGTGTTCCGGGTTTTGCCGAAAAATCATCCATCTCATTGTTCAGGAGAAAGCCTGCGCCAGCCACGGTACGGCCATTTCCGTAGGTGAAATTCAGCGTGTAGGTGTTGGCCACCATATTGCCCGCTGCGTCCATAGTGGAGAAATGCGTCGTGTCTTTGCTCTCGAAAGGAAGCTCGGGTGCCGGCGCAATGTCGGTTGAAGGTGTTGCACGCTGCAGGTCAATACGAGCCCGGATACTTTCTGCATAGGCCTTGTCGGTAAGCGCGCTGACAGGCACGTTGAAAAAGTCCGGGTCCCCCAAATATTTGGAGCGGTCTGCGTACGCATATTTCATGCTTTCCGTCAGGCGGTGGATATAATTGGCACTGTTGTGACCAAGCGCCTTCATGTCCCAGCCTTCAAGCACATTCAACATCTGGATCACGTGGACCCCGCCCGACGAGGGAGGTGGCATCGTGACGACCTGATAGTCGCGGAAAGACCCGGTCAGCGGCTCCCTTTCCTTGGCGACATAATTTGCAAGGTCCCGTCGTGTAATCAGGCCGCCATCTGCGGTCATGGTGTCAACAATGCGGTCCGCGACCCATCCGGCGTAGAACCCATCCGCCCCTTTTGAAGCGATCTCCTTCAGCGTCAGAGCAAGCTCGGGTTGGCGGAATATCTCTCCCTGTTGATAGGCACTGCCATCTTCCTTGAAGAACTGAGCTGCCGTCACCGGGTCACGGCTAAGCCGTTCCCGGTACCGAGACAGCGAAACATTGAGCGCCCAGGTCATGGGGAAGCCTTCGTCAGCGAGCCGGATTGCCGGCGCCATAACTGTCGCGAGCGGAAGCGAGCCGTATTTGCTGAGCGCGTCCGTCAAACCCATCACTGTGCCCGGTACGCCGGAAGACTGGAGGCTGAAACGTGCCCGGCTGTTATCCACATTGCCGTTTGCGTCAAGGAACATGTCCTGCGACGCGCCCGCCGGCGCCATTTCCCGATAGTCAATTGCAATGACTCGATCTTCTGACTTCAGGTAAATGAGCATGAAACCGCCACCGCCAAGGTTACCGGCTTGCGGATGAGTGACGGCAAGCGCAAAGCCCGTTGCCACGGCTGCATCTACTGCGTTGCCTCCAAGTTTCAAAATTTCCAGCCCGGCTTCACTGGCATAATAGTCCTGACTGACCGCCATGCCTTTGCGGGCCAGCGTTGGATGAAACTGGGTATTGTATGTGATGATCGGTGTTGCAGACTGCGCCAGCAAAGTAGCCGGCGCGGTCATAAATGCTAGGATTGCGAGAAGAATGGCGGCAGGGAAACGCATACTGAGCTCCGAGAGGTTGCTTTTCTGACTTGATCATTAAGATAGAGCGATCACACTCTATTGTGTTCAATTATTTTTTCTACACCGTTATACAAAATCTAATGCTGAATGCGCCACGCATGAGGAGAAAACGGCATGGACCAAAACCCGACGGTCGCAATCGTGCAGGAACCACCGGTATTTCTGAACCTGGCCGCAAGCGCCGACAAGGCTGTCGAGCATATCAGAGAGGCCGCAAACGCAGGCGCCGATATCGTGGCGTTCGCAGAATGCTGGCTGCCTGGTTATCCGGTCTGGCTTGATTTTGCGCCAGGGGCCGCGCTGTGGGATGCACCGGGGGCCAAAGCTTTGTTTCGGCTGCTCGCTGAAAACAGTGTTGTTGCAGGGGACAAATACCTCGAGAAACTCCAGGCGCTTTCGAGGGAGCTGGGTGTGTTTATTGTGCTCGGCACCCATGAACGGGATGGTGCAACACTTTATAACACAACGTTCACTTTCTCTCCAAACCTGGAGGCTCCACTGCCGCACCGCAAGCTGGTACCTACCTACACGGAACGGCTAGTGTGGGGGCGCGGCGATGGTTCAACACTTGAAACCACAGAAACCCCCTGGGGAGTTCTGGGCAGCCTGATCTGCTGGGAACACTGGATGCCGCTTGCGCGGGCTGCCATGCATGCCAAGAAAGAATTTCTGCATGTGGCTCAGTGGCCTATTGTGAAAGACATGCATCAGGTGGCGAGCCGGCACTATGCCTTTGAGGGCCGCTGCGCTGTCGCGGCCGCCGGTTCCATCATGACCAAGGGGGATGTGATCGAAGGCTTTCGGTCATTGGGGCTGAGCGAACCCGAGGCTGACGCAATGCTGGAAAGCATGCCGGGAGACGCGGGCGATTTCATTCATAATGGCGGCAGCGCCCTGATCGCTGCGGACGGCAGCTATATCACCGAACCTGTGTTTGACCGGGCCGGCCTGGTCACGGGCAAAATCGATCTCAATGTGCGGCGAGAAGCCGGGCAGACACTGGATACGGACGGCCACTACAGCCGTCCTGATGTTTTTGAGCTCACCGTCAACACCCAGCCGCAGCCGGGTGTAAAATTCAGGGATTGAAGCGGTTTAACGACTGCCTTCGGCCTGTTCCGCTTTCGCTTTTTCCGCGCGTACACGGCTGCCGGGCACAACAAACTCGAGCCGGTTCCCGGACGGCTCCCTGATCATCATGTGCGTGGTTGGCCCCTGCCCCATAAACTCCGGCGCAAACTCGATGCGCACGCCCTCAGCGTTCAGGAATCTTGCGTGGAGGTCGTGCAGGCCTTTCAGGCTTCCGACTGTGAAGGCCAGATGATGAAGGCCGACATTGTTCTTGCGATCAAACGGCACGGCTGTCGCCGGATCTGTAACCTGCCACAGCGTCACAAAGGCATTGCCGTCCGTCACGAAAACCGCAGGATAGTCCGGGTCCCCGCCCGCACGCCGCCATCCAAGCGTATTTGTAAAAAATGCGGCGGAAGCCTCCAGGTCACTGACGGCAAGCCCGATATGGTTGACGCCTTCAGTGACAGACACCGTTTCGTCCTGTGCACCAACGGGTGCTGAAAACGCAAAAAACGCAGCCAGCAGGCCGCGCGCCAAACCCTTGATATTCATGTTTTATTCCTCCCATTAAAAAAGGCCCCGCATCTGCGGAGCCCTCAAATCTTACTCGCCGTTCAGGTCCACGACGATCGGATAAAATCCATCGGCTTTTTCAATAAAGCCGGGGATGTCCTGAACCCATTTGCCTTTAATTTCAGCGTTGTAGTTCAGATAAAGCTTGCCGTCGACGATCTTCCACTGCTTGGGATCGCCACTTGCTTTGTAGCCCCGCGTGCCATTGTCACCGCCGCCCATGGCCCAGGCGCAGTAACCACCATACTGGGGCGCATATTTCTCAGGGTCGCTCAGGAAAAGGTCGAGGTTTTCCTGGCTGGCGAAGCGCCATTCAGTGTCCTGGTATTCCGTGCGGAACTTCTTGCTGCCCTTCACCGGCTTGCCTTCGGTGAAATAGGCGACAGTGTCGTACCCGCTGACCGCGCGGTTGTTGAAAAGACCGGTGTAGATCGGTTCGTCGGCTGCTGAGGCGGCGGCACTGGCGCCCACCAGCAACATCGCAAATGCGACAATTTGGGAGAGGATTTTGTTCACGATACTAGCCCTTATCGATTGAAGTGATGCCCGCGATATAGGGTGCAAAATGCGGGTCCGCATCTCAAGACCGATAAAGAAAACGTGTGCGGCGTGTGAAAAAAGGACGAAAAGCAGCCAAAAAAGGCAGTTTAATCGCCTAAAATGTCGCGAAACCGGGCTTTTTCATCGTCATTCAACCCCAGAACATCATCGAGGATTTCCTCTGAATGCTCCCCGAGTTTCGGCGGCGGGCGATCATAGGCGACTTCGGTTTTCGAATAGACAATCGGACTGGCGATTGTCGGCACGGTTTCGCCATTTCCCCGGTCCAGTTTTTGCCACAAGTTGCGCGAGACAACTTGTTCGTTTTCAAACACCCGCTTCATGCCGTTGATCGGCCCACCGGGCACCGTGCTCGCTTCCAACAATTCGACCCACTCATCGGTGGTGCGGGATGTCATAATCTCTTCAATCACCGGGATGAGTGTCGCGCGGTTGCGCACCCGGCCCGGGTTCGTGCGGTAACGGTCGTCAGCTGACAGGTCCTCGCGCCCGACCGCTTTGCAAAAGCGGGCAAACTGACCGTCATTGCCCACCGCCAAAATGATGTGGCCGTCCCGGCTGGCAAAGCTTTGGTAGGGCACAATACTGGTGTGCGCATTACCCATGCGCGCCGGCTCATTGCCTGACACAAGATACCCGAGCGCCTGATTGCCCATGATCGCCACCTGCGTATCCAGCAGCGACATGTCGATATGCTGGCCTTCGCCGGTTTTTTCGCGGTGATGCAGCGCCGCCAGAATGCCGATGACGCCGTAAAGGCCGGTAAAAACATCGGCGGTTGCAATGCCGGTTTTCTGAGGGCCGCCGCCCGGCAGGTCATCGCGCTCGCCGGTCACGCTCATCATGCCGCCCAACCCCTGCACCAAAAAATCATAACCCGGCCGGTCCTTGTAGGGGCCTGTGTGGCCAAACCCCGTGATCGAGCAGTAAACAAGACCGGGATTGACGGCCGACAGGCCCGCGTAATCAAGCCCGTATTTCTTGAGCCCGCCTGCCTTGAAGTTTTCAACCACGATGTCGCACTTGGCAGCCAGCCGCCTGACAAGCTCCTGGCCGTCCGGCTGGGTGATATCAATGGTGATCGAGCGCTTGTTCCTGTTGGCCGACATATAATAGGCGGCCATGGTCTCCCCGGGCTCGACACTGCTTTCAAAAAAAGGCGGGCCCCAGCTGCGGGTGTCGTCCCCGACGCCCGGCCGCTCCACCTTGATCACATCAGCACCCAGGTCGCCCAGGCACTGCCCGGCCCAGGGGCCTGCAAGCACCCGGCTGAGGTCCAGCACCCGTATGCCTTTAAGGGGACCAGTCATGTCATTCCCTTTGCTGTTTGGAGCTGGACCGGCCCACACCCCCACCCGGCCACCCAGATACGATACCGTGCGGTGGCCGGGTGGGGGTGTGGGCTGGCACCGAACTAGCTATCAGAAAAACGCGTGCAGACCGGTTTGTGCCCGGCCCAGGATCAGTGTGTGAATGTCATAGGTGCCTTCATAGGTGTTCACTGTCTCCAGGTTCACCATATGACGCATCACATGATATTCGTCTGAAATCCCGTTACCACCATGCATGTCACGGGCATGGCGGGCGATATCGAGCGCCTTGCCGCAGCTGTTGCGCTTGATGAGCGAAATATTCTCTGGCGCCGCCGTGCCCTCGTCGAGCATGCGACCAACCCGCACACAGGCCTGCAGCCCCAGCGTGATCTCCGTCATCATGTCCGCGAGCTTTTTCTGCACAAGCTGGGTTTGCGCAAGCGGTTTGCCGAACTGGGTGCGATCAAGCGTATATTGGCGCGCGGCATGCCAGCAGAACTCCGCAGCGCCCAGTGCGCCCCATGCGATGCCGTAACGCGCCTTGTTGAGGCAACCAAAGGGCCCGCCCAGCCCGCTGGCGTTTGGCAGCAGGTTCTCCTCGGGCACAAACACATTGTCCATGACAATCTCGCCGGTGATCGAGGCCCGGAGCGAAAGCTTGCCCTCAATCTTGGGTGTCGAGAAGCCGTCCATGCCGCGCTCGAGGATGAAGCCGCAAATGCGGCCGTCCAGCTTGGCCCAGACCACCGCAATATCCGCGATCGGGCTATTGGTGATCCACATCTTGGCGCCCGTCAGCCGGTAGCCGCCATCCACCGCTTCCGCGCGGGTTTTCATGCCGCCGGGGTCGGAGCCATGGTCAGGCTCCGTCAGGCCAAAGCAGCCGATCATTTCACCACTGGCGAGCTTCGGCAGATACTTCTGGCGCTGCTCTTCGCTGCCGTAGGCATTGATAGGATGCATGACGAGCGAGGATTGAACACTCATCGCAGACCGATAGCCGCTGTCCACACGCTCCACTTCCCGGGCAATCAGGCCGTAGGCCACATGATTGACCCCCGCCCCGCCATACTCAGCCGGGATGGTGGCGCCAAGGAGGCCCACCTCACCCAGCTCGCGCATGATCTCGGGGTCAAACACCTCGTGGCGGTTGGCTTCGAGGATGCGCGGCATCAGCTTCGACTGGCAAAAATCTTCCGCGCTCGCCTGAATAAGGCGTTCTTCTTCGCTCAGTTGCTCGGTGAGGAGAAAAGGATCATCCCATTTGAAGGAAGGCTTGTCGGCCATGACGATATGCTCTTGTTACTGTGGACCCAAAATGCTGGTGTCCTGTATATCGTATCCGGCGCTGAATGCCAGAGGCATTGTGTCGAAGCCAAAAAATCGACGCCGCTCTTTTTCACATTCGACCAGTGGATTGGTTCTTCAAGGCCGAATCATGCTACACGCGAAGATGAGGCAGGCAACACTACTTCGCCGTCGGATACCTCTGAATAGCGATTAGGTCAGTGCCGTCTCGGCGCTGATCCCACTTCAAGATCTCGGTGGCGCACTTCGCATGGAGGCCTCCTATTCGCCCTTAGCCATAAAGATACTTTATCAACACTGCCACCAACGTTATTGATCCGATTATTGCTGGCACCTGCTTTATGTAGAATGTCACTTCCGCCAATCTGTAAATCTTTTTTCCTTTGGACGACAAAGCACCAGCACCGTTTTTCGCGTCTTTCGCCGCCAGCAATCCCAAAAGGTAGTTTAGATAGTCAAGAGTTACGGCCAACGCTCCCAGCATGGCTATGGTTATCAACACAAACTGGGATTCATTCACAAGCTCTTTAAAGCTGGCGCTGTCATCTGTTATTATCGCGTATGTGGCGACTGGCAGACCCAAGCCAATGTATCTGCACAGATCGGAAACTTTGTTCGCAAACCTCAAAAAATCATCATCGGCTTTCTTTTGTGGGCTGTCAGTATCCTGACTCATGGATCAAACCCACCACCTTCACCCACATCTGGTGCGTAGGCTGGCAGATTATCATAGATGTCATTGCCGCCGCTCTCACTGCCCCCACTGCCTCCACTGGTAACCGTGGTGGCACCAATGCCTCGTTTCAGCAGTTCCTTCGTTAGAATTTCCTCTGCTTCGCTTGGACGTATATCAAGAAATTTGGAAAGCCCAAGCACCAGTTGATCACGCTCCATTGTGAATACTCCCGTTTTCCAGTTTTATCTCACATCCATCGCCACCACCAACCTGCGCCAAGTGTTTGATTGCGCATATGAGGGTGTAGTGCCTGCTAAAACAAGTGCAGCGCTGATCAGGGTTTCTTTGACTGTATTCATGGTTTTGGGCTCGCTTTGTTTGCTAGTTCATCTAAGGCATTTGGGATAAACCGCTCTGAGAAGCCTGCGATAAATGTCCATACAAATGCTTTCATTGCATCAATGTTCGCTGCAGGTTTGACGGTTTGCAGCATTTCACTGAAACCCACGTAAACTGCCGCTTTTGCATTCCCGTCAACATCGGCAGAGGTACCATTGAAATTTGGAAACAACTCTCCCCCTATTAGTCCCGCTGCACATATCACATACATTAAGAGCCCCATTACACCGGACATCAAAGTCGAGACATAAATCTGTATGTAATATATCGATCTGGTGTCGATTTGACTATCCGTTACAATGGGCTGGTCTTCCACCTTCTCTAATCTGGATATCCGGAAGTAGTTGTTCAGTACTGCGCCGAAGGTTCCAACAAAGAACAACAAAATCAGCAGCGACGAAAACTCTGAATATCTTCCTGCTAGGGAGATGGCAGCTATGCCTACAAGCGAGACAACACCCGTAATCAACAGATGCGTATATAGACGTTTCATTTATGCCCCCTGGTTATTCTTAGTGAGGGACTCGCAACTCCTGCGCGCAATTGTTACAAGATTTGCAACTTTGTCAATGTGACGGCGGTCACACCTTCCGGCTTTTGGGGCTGGTGCCGGTCCAGCGTTTGAAGGCGCGGGAAAAGGCGCTGGCGTCTGAAAACCCGAGAAGCGTAGCGGTTTCATAAACCGTGGTCTGCTTGCCCTCCAGATAATGGAGCGCCATCTGATGCCGCAGTTCATCCAGTACACGCTCAAAGGTCGCGTCTTCGTCCCGAAGCCGCCGATACAGGGTTTGCCGGCTCATGCCCATCAGGGAGGCCAAATGATCCATATTGGCCTTGTCCGTATGCAGGAGGGGAATGAGGGCCGCTTCCAGCTGGCCGCGCACGGTTTTTGACTGCTCGAGGCTTTCCAGGAGCTTGCCCGCATGCGCGCTCAATATCCCAAAGACATAAGGGTTTGGTTTGTGAAGCGGGATCGCGGGCCAGTCGCTGTTGATCAGCATGGCATTGCGTTCGCTCTCGAAAGTCACCGGCACTTTCCAGAGGCGCTCATACTCATCTGCATAGGGCGGCGCCTTGTGGGGCACGCACACACGTTTGACAAAGGGAAACCCGGGAAAGTTGCGCGTGGTTTCCGCAATGAAACGCGACCAGGTTTCTTCGGTCATTTCCGGGAAGTCGAGGGCACCGGTTTGCGTATCGGTGAGCCAAAGCCCTTCTGCGTCTTCGACATGCTGGAACCGATTGCCCGGCTCGGGCATGTCAAATTCTGCGACCAGCCTGCCGTATCGGTTGAGGGCCTGCAGGGCCTCGCCCATTGTAGGCGCGGCGTAACACAACAACCCAACCACAGAGACCGTATGAAAGTCATGTTCTGCCCCGAGCCTGAGAGCAAAGGCCGGGTCACCCGATAGCTCTTTGGCGGCCTGCATCAACTTCACATAGCCTTCGAACGGCAACCGGTGATCGGGGTCAGCGACACGCTCGTCGCTGAGGTTACCGCACTCAAAGAGCGTGTTTTGATCTGCGCCGTGTGCCACGGCAAAATTCACCAGTTCCATTGCATAGCCGACCGCAACTGTTGGCTCGGCCTGCACAAAATTCAGATTGGTTCCAGAAGTCATGTTTTTGATGTCCGCGGTCATGTGCGTGCCGCGTTGTCCCCATTAAAACTGTCAAAAAACATTATAAGCGAGGATCCACATATGACAACGAGCATCGAGCTTGGGGCAATCCGCCCCGATACCCCTTCACGCAAAGCAAGCCCAAAAGATATTCTGAAAAAGTCCGCCGCCATCTGGTTTGGCATTGCTGCCGTCGGGCACTGGCTGTTTCTGGCCTACATCATCTCCTTTTACATGCCCCTGTTGATAGAGGGCGGCGTGGCGGCGCTGGAGAAGACCCACCTGCCAAATGGCTACATCCCCGGCGACACCATAGGCAATGCCGCCATGGTCGCACATCTGGTGCTGGCGATCGCGATTATTGGCGGCGGTCCGTTGCAGATCATCCCCCGGATTCGGGCGCGGTATCCGTCGTTTCACCGATGGAATGGCCGGCTTTACATGTCGGCTGTTGTCGTCAGCGTGCTTGGCGGGCTTTATATGACATGGACCCGTGATCCGGTGATTGGCGGGCTTTTGGGCCAGGTCGGCGTATCCACAAGCGGTGTACTGGTGCTGATTTTTGCCGGGCTTGCGCTGTATCATGCGGTCAACCGCCGCATCACAGTGCATTCAGAGTGGGCTTTCCGGCTGTTCCTGGCGGGCAGCTCCGTGTGGTTTTTCCGGGTTGGCTATATGTTCTGGGCTGTCGTCGGTGGCGGTTATGCCATGAAAGAAGTTTTCAGCATGCTGTATTTCGCCCAGTTTATGGTGCCGCTTGCCGTCTATGAGCTCTACCGCCATATGAAAAAAAGCGGCAGCGCCCGCGGCCAGCAAATGACCGCCGGACTGATTATGCTACTTACCCTGATAATGAGTGTCGGCATTCTCGGTGCAACCGCGATCATGTGGTTCCCCCGCCTGTTGGCATAACAGGCTGCAAAAGAGCAAACTGAACAAAAAAAGAGCCGGTCGAAACCGGCTCTCCCTATCATTCGAGTATATCTTCGTCTTACCAGATCGAAATACGCTGCTCGGGTGGCAGATAGAGGGCATCCCCTTCCTGCACGCCGAAGGCTTCATACCAGGCGTCCATGTTGCGGACGACACCGTTGACGCGGAACTCGCCCGGTGAGTGCGGGTCTGACTTCAGGAGGTTCACAAGCGCTGCATCGCGTGTCTTGCGTTTCCAGACCTGCGCCCAAGCCAGGAAGAAACGCTGGTCGCCGGTCAGCCCGTCGATCACGGGGGCGGGCCTGCCGCCAAGCGACAGCTTGTAAGCGTGATACGCCATCGACAAACCGCCAAGGTCGCCGATGTTTTCACCCAGTGTGAAGCGGCCGTCGACGAAGTTACCGGGCACAGGCTCAAATTCGTTATACTGCGCCACAAGCGCGTCGGCCTTTTCTTCGAAATTGGCGCGGTCCGCATCGGTCCACCAGTTGCGCTGGATGCCTTTGCCGTCCGACTTGGAGCCCTGGTCATCAAACCCGTGGCCCATCTCATGACCAATCACAGCGCCGATGCCACCATAGTTCACAGCCGGATCAGCGGCAGGGTCAAAAAATGGTGGTTGCAGGATCGCCGCCGGGAATACGATCTCATTGAACTGGGCATTATAGTAGGCGTTGACGGTTTGAGGCGTCATACCCCAACGGTTGCGGTCACTCGGGCGCTTGAGGCGCGCGGCAGCATCCGCCTGATTGAAGGCCGCAACATTGCGTGCGCTCTGGAACAGGTCGCCGGCGACAATTTCGATGCCGGACCGGTCACGCCACACATCCGGATACGCAATTTTGGGGTTGAAAGACGCCAGTTTAGCGCGGGCTTCAACTTTGGTTTCTTCGCTCATCCAGGTCAGGCCGTCGATGCGTTCACCCGTGGCGGTACGAAGGTTTTCAACCAGCTGGACCATCTGCTCTTTGGCCTCCGGCGGGAAATAGCGATCGACATATATCTGGCCAATCGCATCACCAAGGGCGTTGCGGGCACCGACGCGCAGCACGCCGCGTTCCCAGCGCTCACGTTGTTCCTGCTGGCCGCGCAGGGTCTTGCCATAGAATTCGAAATTCGCATCGTCGATATCCTGTGACAGGAGCGCGGCATTGTTGGAGATGAGGTGATAGCTCAGATACGCTTTCCAGTCGTCAAGCGACGCCGAGTTAATGATTTCAATGGCGGCTGCCACTGGCTCGGGGTGCGATACATTCACGTCTTCCAGGTTTTCGATACCGTTTTCAGCTAAGAAGCTGTCCCAGTCAAAACCACTGTATTCGGCCTTGAAGTCCGCATAACTCATCGGATTGTATATCCGGTCCCGGTCGCGGCGCTGTGACCGTGGCCACTGCTGCTCCGCTATGCGTGTCTCCAGCGCCAGAATCGCTGCTGCTTTTTCTTCAGCGCCGTCGATGCCGGCAAAACCCAGCATCTGGGCAATATGCGCTACATAGGCTTCCCTGATGCCGATAAAGCGCTCACTGTCCTGAAGATAATAGTCCCGGTCCGGCAGGCCGAGGCCGCCGAGAGCGATATTGAGCACGGTGCGGTCAGGGTTACCGCGGTTGAGGCCAACGAACAGCGCGATGGGGGCTTCACTGCCCTCAAGCCCTTCCCGGCCAAATGCCTGCACAAGGTCCGCCATGGACTGAATGCCTGCCACGCGGTCCAGCGATGGTTGCAGCGGCGCGATACCGCGCGCGTTCACTGTTTCGACATCCATATAGGTGTTGAAATAATCACTGATTTTCTGCTCTAACGAGCCTGCCTCGAACGACCCGGCAGCGAGATCATCAATGATGGTCTTTACCCGGTCACGCGATCTGTCGGCAAGCACGTTAAAGGCGCCGTATCCGGTTCGTGACGCCGGGATTTCGAAAGTATCGAGCCAGGTACCGTTGGCAGCAGCAAAGAAATTGTCACCCCATTTCACGCTGGGTTTTGCAGCCGTCATGTCGACGCCCCAGGTGCCAAGCTCCGGTTGTTGAGCCGTCGCGGTAACCTCGGCGCTTCCGTCCGCTCCGGTGTTTTGCGTTTGATTGTCCGAACAGGCCGCCAGCATCAATGCTGAAATAGCGACCGATGTTTTCAGAATCTGTTTCAAGATCCCCTCCCTTTTCTTTTGGTATTTTGAATTTCCCACAGGTGTTTGGGCCAGCCCAGCCAGACACCGACAGGCACGGTAAAAGATGCGGCCCGCCTGTCAACAAGCGGGCCGGTAAATTTATCGTAATTTGTACTTTGGTTTATGTTTCGAGCCGCTATGAACCCAAAACAGCGCCTAATCCGTTACGTTATATACCGTGCGGATTGGATACGGGATATTGATTCCCTTCTCGTCGAAGGCTTCCTTGATCGTCTTCAGAAGATCCCAGTTGAGCTGCCAATAGTCGCCGGACACACACCATACGCGCACCATGACGTTAACCGAACTGTCGCCAAGCTCGGTCACCGCCACAACAGGCTCGGGGTCTGTGTGGCAACGCTCGTCTGCAGCGACGATATCCTTAATCACCTGCATGGCGTCATCAATCTTGTCATCATAGCCAATGCCGACCACGACCTGCACACGCCGGGTGCCATGAAAGCTGAAATTGGTGATCGCATTGCCCCAGACTGATCCGTTGGGGATGGTGATGCGAACATTGTCCGGGGTATCGAGCTGTGTCGTGAACAGTGAAATTGCGTTCACCGAACCGGACTCGCCGCCCACGGTGATGAAATCACCGATTTTGAAGGGGCGAAAGATGAGAAGCATCACACCTGCTGCCAGATTGGAGAGCGTACCCTGCAAGGCAAGGCCAATGGCCAGACCGGCAGCACCCAAAAGGGCAACAAGGCTTGTTGTCTCAACGCCAAACTGGTCAAGAAGGGCGATGCCGGTGAATATGAAGACGATATATTTGCCGAGGCTCGCCAAAAACGAAGAGACGGTATTGTCAATGCGATCGCTCTTGGCAAAAAGGGCTGTCAGCCGCCGCTCAACAAACCCGGCCAGCCACAAACCGATAACCAGGACGACAAACGCGCCCAGGATCAACAAGCCCATGTCGATCCCTTGAGTCATCAACTCATCCCAGTTGATCGACTCGTCATTAAAAAAGTCCATATGGAAACTCCCTATCAACGCCCCCAGAGCGCGACTATGCCAATTATGACAGCGGTAGCCAAGTACTCGTTAAAGTTTGACGGAAGCTTTTTGCACGGCTCGCGCTTTGAAAATGAGAGCGAGGGCGCTACATGGTGATTAGACACGCCCAAGGGAGGACAAAATGACAACCGCAGAATTCACGGTAGACAGAACGGACATCAACAAAACCAGCTTCCAGGAAGGGTGCGCTGCCGCTGATCGGGCCCTTGAACCCGGCGAAATCAGATTTGCTGTAGAGCGTTTTGCCTTCACTGCCAACAATGTGACCTACGCTGCGTTTGGTGACGCAATGAAATACTGGAATTTTTTCCCGGCATCGGAAGGGCAGGGATTTGTGCCTGTTTGGGGCTTCGCAACAGTTGTCGACAGCGCACTGGATGATATTGCGGTTGGTGACAAATATTATGGCTATTTCCCGATGGCCAGCCACCTGATCGTCTCTCCCGCCAAAAACTCCCCCGCTGGCTTTTTTGACAGCAAGGAACACCGGGCTGAACTAAGCCCGGTTTACAACTATTACACGCGCTGCGCGGGTGACCCGGGCTACAAGCCGGACCTTGAAGAAATCCAGATGCTCTTCAAACCGTTGTTCACGACGTCCTTCCTGATCGACGACTTCCTTGAGGACAATGATTTTTACGGCGCCGGACAGGTTATCCTGTCGAGCGCGTCCTCAAAAACCGCCTATGGTCTTGCCTTCCAGCTGGCCAAACGAAAGGGCCTCAAAGTGGTTGGCCTGACCTCGCCCGGCAATGTAGATTTCGTGGCGTCAATGGGCCTTTATGATCAGACCCTCGCTTACGGCGACATTGAAACACTCGATGGCGACACCCCCACCGTCTATGTGGATATGGCAGGTAACGGCGATGTGCGCGCACGCATCCATGCCCATTTTGACGATGCCCTCAAATACAGCTGCTCGGTCGGTGCAACCAACTGGGACCAGATGGGCAGCAATAAAGAGCTCAAAGGCCCCAAACCCACGCTCTTCTTCGCGCCGGCACAGGCTCAAAAGCGCTCTGCGGACTGGGGGCAAGCCGGTCTGCAACAACGTATTGCGGAGGCCTGGGTAAGCTTCGTTGCCCGTGCCGATGACTGGGTTGAAGTGATCGAAGAGAGCGGCGAAGACGCCATGAACCGCGTGTATGCAAGCGTGCTGGACGGCAGCGCCAGCCCCAAAAAGGGATACATCCTGTCTTTCTAAAAGCCTTTCGGCAAAATTCAGCTTATTTCGCGGTTGGGAGTGCCCAGCCGCGAACAATGCCACCCGCCCGGGCAAAGAAAGCGCCTGCCATCGCAACCCACACAGCTATCGATTCCGGCACACCCAACAGCATCATGATACAAAATGCACCTGCACCGATGAAAGCTGCGGTCGCATAAATCTCGCCCCGGCGCATCACAATCGGAATTTCGTTGCAGATCACATCGCGGATAATACCGCCAGCAACACCGGTCACCACACCCATGATTGCGGCGATCAACACACTGCCCGAAACCTCCAGTGCCTTCTCTGCACCGGTAACACAAAAAAGCGACAGCCCGACCGCGTCCGCCCACGTCAGAAAACGAAGCCGGCTTTCGATGAAGCGCGCAAAAAAGAAAGACGCGGCCGCGGCCGCAAGAGCCGCCCAGATAGGCCACGTGTTTTCCACCCAGAATACCGGCTGTCCAAGCGTCAGGTCGCGCAGTGTCCCACCACCAATAGCGGGCATCATCGCGAGCACAGCAACACCAAACATATCCATGCTTTTACGTACGGCGGCAAGCGCGCCGCTGACCGCAAAAACAAACACACCTGCAAGGTCCAGAATGATAATAAGGTCATGCATGGCCTGTCTCCGCTGCCTGCCAAAGCCCGTCTATATCAAGACATGTTTCAAGCGCATCGGCAATATTGTCGAGTGTTTTGTCAATCAGGTGACCATGGTCTTGCCGCCCACCTGATGCAAGGCTGACACTTTCCAGATACGCGGCCCGAAAAGCACCGGACTGAAAGAGCCCGTGCATGTAAGTCCCTGCGATGCGTCCACCGGGAGCACGGGCACCGATCACCCTTTCGCCCGAAAGCAGGAAAGGAAGGGCGTCCGGGCCCAGGTGTGTTTCACCGGCATGGATCTCGTAGCCTTCCGCTTCAGCGTCCAGCATGTCAGACCGCGCTTTGGTCAGCCCGACAGTCTTGGTGGGCCCAATAACAGTCTCAACATCCAGAAGCCCAAGGCCCGCTTCGCTGGTTGCTGCACCTTCCACACCGCCCGGGTCGCTGACGTGCCTGCCCAGCATCTGGTATCCGCCGCACAGGCCCAGAACCGGCTTACCGGCCCTGGCATGGGCTTTAATGTCGTCTGCCCAGCCCTCCGATTTGAGGAATTGCAGGTCCGCGATTGTCGCTTTGGAGCCCGGCAGAATGATCAGGTCGGCCTGTTGCGGAAGCGGCGTGCCCGGCGGACAAAAACGCACCTCGACATCAGGGTCGGCTTGCAGCGGATCCAGATCGTCAAAATTGGCAATTCGGGGCACCATAGGCACCGCAATCAGGCAGGAGCCGGTTGATCTGGCCGCCCCGTGTTCCAGCACCACCGCATCCTCCGCTGGCAGGTCCCGAAAAGCGCGTAAAAATGGCACTACGCCAAACGACCGCCAGCCAGTCCGATCCTCAAGAATGGTCAACCCGTCGTCAAACAGGGAAACGTCGCCGCGAAATTGATTGATGATCGTGCCCCGGACCAGCGCGCGTTCCTGGGGTTCCAGCAATAGATGCGTGCCCGCAATGGCTGCAATTACACCGCCTCTGTTGATATCCCCCACCAGAACAACGGGCGTTTTTGTCGGCACGGCAAAACCCATGTTCGCGATGTCCGCCTTGCGCAGGTTAACTTCCGCCGGGCTTCCCGCCCCTTCCACAAGCACAAGATCCGCGTCAGCACATAGCGCTTCATAGCTTCCGATAACTGTGGCCAGCAGGTCTTGCTTGTGCTCACGGTAATAACCGGAACCGATTGACCCCACTGCCCGACCATGCACAACAAGCTGTGCACCTGCGTCGCCTTGCGGCTTGATCAGCACGGGGTTCATATCAACCGCCGGTTCAGCACCGCAGGCAACTGCCTGGAGCCATTGGGCCCGACCAATTTCGCCACCGCAGGCTGTTGCTGCTGCGTTGTTGGACATATTCTGCGGCTTGAAGGGCAACACCCGTTTGCCTCGGTTGCGAAACACGCGGCACAGGCCGGCAACAAGAACTGACTTGCCAACATCAGAGCCGGTGCCTTGCACCATGAGACGACGGGCGTCCATTATCAGGCTTTCGTGAGGGACTGCGGCACCAGGAAACTGTCGCCAGCCTCGCTCCACCTGGCTGCCTTGATTGAAAAAACGTCGGCAAGCAAAGCGTCTGTCAGTACATCGGCCGGGGTGCCGTCGGCAACAATGGCCCCGCCATCAATAACAATCAGGCGATCACAATGATGTTGCGCCAGATTAAGGTCATGCATCACTACAATACCGCCCTGCTCTGCGTTGATGTGATCCCGCACCAGCGCCATCATCTCAAGCTGATAATGAGGGTCAAGCGCTGCGGCCGGCTCATCGGCAAGCAGGAATGGCGCTTTGGAGGACAATGCGCGGGCAAGCAGAACACGCGCACGCTCACCGCCGGAAAGCTGCGTGACAATCCTGTCCCGAAACGCGAGCACACCTGTCGCCTGCATCGCGCGCTCGATATGATCCTGATCATCGTCTGTCAAACGCTGCCATGGCGTCATGTGCGGCAACCGACCCAACGCCACAAGGCTTTCAACAGAAAGCGGCCAGTGAATCGTGCCGCCCTGTGCCAGATAGGCGAACAATTTTGCGCGCTGCTTTACATGCAGATCGGCAAGGTCCTGATTGCCAACTGTAATGCTGCCGGTTGACGGAGCAAGACCCAGCAATGCTCGCAGCAGGCTCGTTTTCCCCGCCCCATTTGGCCCGATAAGGCCAACAAGCTCGCCGGTTTTCAGAGACAGGCTGACCTGGTCAACCACCGTTTTGTCGCCGTAACGGACAGAGACACCATCGAGGTTTATATCAAAGGGCGCGGTCATCGCATCGTCTCGCGAGTTTTGAAAATAATATACAGGAAGATGGGGGCACCAATGATCCCCATGACCACACCGAGCCTAAGTTGCCCATACCCGATGGGCAGGCGCGTCAGCATGTCGGCCAGCGTCAGGAGGGCGGCGCCCATAAGCGCACTGGGAACAAGTATACGTTTGGGTTCAAAGCCTACAACAGCCCGGGCAAAATGTGGCACCACCAGCCCTACAAATCCAATGGCGCCGGCGACAGCGACGGTAGCACCGACCGCCAGCGCGGTGCCGACCACAACCCTGAGCCTCAGCCGTTTCAGATCAATACCCAGCGTGCGCGCCGTGTCTTCACCGAGGCTGAGAGCGTTTAATCCCTGCCCGGCACCCAGCACACAAGCCAGGCCTGCCGCCATGAAAGGCAGGGCCAGCATGACATCATCATAGGACCGGTTCTCAAGCGACCCCATCATCCACAGTATCATCTCCTGCAAGGTCATCGGATGAGGCGCAAAATTCATCACCAGTGAGATGCCCGCGGTTGCCAGACTGGATATGCCCACGCCGGTCAGGATCAGGGTCAGCACGCTGGCGTCCCTCAGAGACACCAGCAACAGAAGGGCAGTCGCACCCAGCGCGCCAACTATAGCGCCCACCGGCACTGAAAAACTGCCAACCGTTGCGGCACCCAAATAGATAGCGGCTACAGCACCGAGGCTTGCAGACGCAGAGACACCCACCACACCCGGATCAGCAAGGGGGTTTCTGAGCAGCCCCTGCAAAAGTGCGCCCGCGTATCCAAGTGTGGCACCACACAAGGCACCAAGGAGAAGACGGGGAAGTCTCAGCTCGCGGACAATAATGTTGGTGCCCGTGTCCGCCTGCCCCAACAAGCCTGACACCAATTGCTCCACGCTCAAGTCTGTTGAGCCAAACAGTCCGCCTGCGGTGATGGCTGCAAACAGCAACACCCCAAGCAGGATATTGAAGCGGGTATAGGACATTACGGATCGAGCAGACATGAAGTGCGTCCAATTCAGTCGAAAGATTGCGTTCGGGCAAGCTGCCACAGCCGCAGCCTGTTGGCTATAGGCATGAGACAATTGAAGAGCAAGGGGTTCATGAACGCCTGATATGATGGAGAACGGGCAAGCTGGTGGTATTTTTAACTGCTGTCAGGGCTATGGAGGAACTGATTTCCCGGACACCGTCAATTTTTGATAGTTGGTTCCAGAAGAAATCCTCATAGGCCTGCACGTCTTTCACCTGCACCTTGAGGATAAAATCGATGTCTCCCATCAATGTATGACATTCCATCACTTCAGGAAAACTGCCGACCTTTGCGATGAATTCAGGCAGACTGTCCCGGTTTTGAGCCTGCATCTTGATGTGCGCAAACACCATCACGCCAAGCCCGATTCTGGGCCCGTCCAGCAGAATGGTGTGTTTTTTTATAATGCCGTCGGCTTCCATCTTCTGCACACGTCGCCAAACCGCAGACCGGCTTGAGGATACAATGTCGGCAACATCATTGAGCGACATGCTGGCGTCGTTCTGCAAACAATCGAGAATACGTGCATCTGTTTCGTCTATTTCCATCATAATGTCTCGATATATGTGTCTTTATTGAAATTTCTTCTCATTTTATTGCAGAAACACTGCACAATAGGAACCCTTTTTCGCCTGAACCTCTATAGGGTTCCATCGTCAGCGAAGAGAGGAGCCTAACGATGGTGATGACAGGTAACAGCCGCACCCGTTTTTCAGTGCAGGCGGAATTTGAGCCCAGTACGCTTTCACGCGTGCTTGAGATATTTGCTGTGCGTGGTGCCACATATGACACCATGTCAGCGCGCAAAACCAACGATGGCATGCAGTGGATTGAGCTGGATTGCCGCGACGTCGAAGACCATAGCGCCGACGTTCTTCTCAATAAAATTCGTCAGATCATTACCGTACGGTCCGCGCAGGTGGAAACCACCCTGCTGGCTTCCTAGCGTTCCGGTCCCGTCCTTCAAAATCTTTAGGCTATCTGGTCATTCTGACTGCGCACAGCATTGTGAGCGGGCGTGACTGGGTGGCCTTGTTCATTCCTGATTAAGGTTGATCCCTCATAAACGAAATGCAGAATGAGCCAATGGTTTAGACCCCAACGGTATAGACCAGGAACGGCTCGGGGGCAGCTTAGTCAGGAGTATCTATGGACGACGAACCAACGGGCAGTATTCTGACCAATCTAGCGGTTTCGGTCGGTGGCAGCGTCAGTGGCACGATCGAGGAAGAAGGTGACGTTGATTTTTTTGCCGTCAATCTGGTCGCAGGGGTAACCTACCAGATTGACCTCGAAGGCAGCCGCACGGCATCCGGCACGCTTGTCGACCCCTTCCTCACGGGTGTTTTTAACGCCAGTGGAGTCAGAATAGCGAACGCGGACGATGATGATGGTGTCTCGACCAATAGCCGTATTCTGTTCACACCCACGGTGTCCGGAACATATTTTATTGGTGCAAGCTCCTTTAACAATGTGAACCTGACAGATACCGGCAGCTATACCCTTTTTGTGGAAGAAGAAGCACTGAGCGATCGGCCGGATCCGCTTGTTCTGCATTCGGTTGGCAACACTGGCAACGTCGCCGTTGATACGCTGATATTTGGGCGCGGCTACGGCAACGGTGTCGACACACCGACCGTCACTTTCAGTATTCCGGGCGCTGACGCAACATTTCGTGCAGCACTGAACCTGGACGACGAGGACGTAACACCATTTGCCATTCCGATTTCGTCAACGTCCGAAGCCTTTTTCCGCGACGGCCTTCAGCAGATTGAAGAGGATGTCAACATTCGCTTCCAGGAGGTTGCAGATGACGGAGAAGCATCCGGCATTCTACGCATATTTGGCATCCAGAGCTCGTTCGACTCAGGCAATACCATTGGGTTAGCCGGACTGCCGAGCGAGTCTCCGGCCGGTGGTGACGTGGCGATCTTTGAGAGCCGCATCTTTAATGACGGGTTGCTGCGCTTCGTGGTTTTGCACGAACTGGGGCATGCCCTGGGCCTGGAACACGCAGACCTTGACGAGGCGCCTGACTTCCCGGCCGAATTTGCAGGAGCGGAGTTTACGCTCCTGACACCGAGCTTCTCGTCAGCCTTTTTCCCCAGTGCCACAAGCGTCAGCTTTTATCCGACAACATTTGGCTATCTTGACCTGTTGGCGCTCCGGCAAATATACGGGGCTCCTGAGGGTGCGGATGCCGATGACGTCTATACTTTTAACGTCAACGATCAATATTTTGAGACCATATTCGATACCGGCGGCACAGACACCATTCGAATAACCGGCGGCAGTGAAAGCGTTAGGATTAACCTGACGGGTGATGACGCATTTGGCGGGGCTTTCATTGATGTGGGCACCACTGTCACTTATCGAAGTGGGGGAATAGCTGTCGGATCCAGGGATGATACCGTCTTCCTGACCCCCGAAACGGTCATCGAAAACATTGAAGCAGCCGGTGGCAATGACACAATCGTCGGCAATGCAGCCAACAACCGGATTGAAGGGGGCGACGGCTCGGACAAGCTAGAAGGTGCAGCGGGTTCAGACCGGGTCCTCGGAGAAGGTGGCAATGACGAGCTGCTGGGCGGCAGCGGAAACGACACCGTTACCGGCGGCGCGGGCAGCGACACCGTAAGCGGTGGTGACGGAAACGATATCCTGTTTGCTGGCGGAGACGACACCGGTGATGATCTCATCGCAGGTGACAATGGCGCTGATGTGCTTGGCGGTGGCGGCGGCAACGATACCGTGATCGGTGGCAGCTACATTGGCACAGAGACCGCCATTGGTGTGACCGCATCTGCCGTTACTGCCGGAGCAAGCGACACCCTGTTTGGCGGCGCAGGCAATGACATTCTGATTACCGGAAGCTTTAATGACGCAAACGGCAACCAGCGGCTGGATGCAGGAGAAGCCGTTACCGACGGCGGCGGCAATCACACGGCCTATGCAGGGACTGGCAACGACCAACTATTCGGCGCAGCCGGCAACGACATTCTTGGTGGCGGCACCGGGGACGATACTGTCGAAGCAGGTGCCGGAAACGACACCATATACGGCGGTAGAAACGATCAATCGTCTACAGTGTTGAATGACGTTTTTAACGGCGGCGACGGCAATGATATCGTGTTCGCTTCAGGCGGCGCGGACAGTGTTTCAGGCGGCGCCGGAAACGACACTCTGTTTGGCGGCGGCGGCAACGACACCATCCGCGGCGAAAACGGTGCAGACGAGATTTTTGACGGTGCTGGCAACGATCTGGTGGACGCAGGTCAAGACGCAGATCTGATCCGCAGCGGCGAAGGCAACGACAGCCTGACCGGCGGCAGCGGCGCTGACAGTTTTTTCTTCGCCAATGACCACGGCGATGACGTGATTAATGACTTCAGTGTCAGTCAGGACATATTGAACATTGCTGGAACGATCACAGATTTTGCCAGCGTGGCTGATGTAACCGCCGCTTCGAGCAACTCTTCCGTGGCTGGAAACAGCGGCTTGTTAATTGACACCGGCGATGGCAACTCCATTTTCCTGATTGGCCTGTCGGTCGACGACATAGCATCGGTCACATTCGTTTTTGTCTGAGCACCCGTGCCTGTCTGAAAACCCAGGCTCACCCTTTGAGTGTCGAAGGAGAGGCAGATGACTGACGACAGCGGCGGACGGCTAAAGGGAAAACGAGCCCTGATCACCCAGGCAAAAGACTATATGGGACCGGCCACTGTTGCGCATTTTATGCGAGAGGGGGCGGAAGTCGTGACCGACGATTCCATTCTGGCCGACCCTGGTCAGCCTCAAAAGATTGTGGATGCAGCCGGCGATATCGACATCCTGGTCGCAAATCTCGCATCCGATAACCTGTACGGCAAAACCCTGGATGCCCTCGACGACACTGATTTTCAAACTGCTTTCGAAGTTATGGTTTATCCACTTCACCGGCTGGTGCGCGCTGTTGTCCCGCAAATGAAAGCCCGTGGCCGGGGCAAGATTGTGGTGTATGGGAGCGCCGTGCCCTTGCGCCCGATGAGCAGGCTTGCGGCCTACACAGCAGCGCGCGGCGCCCAGATTTCATATGTAAAATCCGCAGGGGTCGAACTCGCCCGAGACAATATCCAGTGCAACCTCATTGCACAGAACTGGGTGGAGAACCCAGCATATTATCCACCTGAAATGCAGGCCAATCCGAAATTTCAGGCAAATCTCAAGAGGGAAGTGCCCCTGGGCAGGCTTGCAAAACCAGAAGAAGATACAGCGCTCGCCGTTTTTCTGGCGTCGGATGAAAGTGACTTTTTCGTCGGCCAGGCCATTCCTTTCAGCGGCGGCTGGGCGAGCTAGCGCTCCCTATTTAAGCACCACTGTTTTGCCTTCGTTCAGGAACACCCTGTCTTCCAGATGATACGAAAGCGCCCGTGACAAGGCGATGGCTTCCGCGTCGCGGCCAATAGCGACAAGTTCATCGGGTGTTTTTGTGTGGTCCACCCGCTCAACTATCTGCTCGATGATGGGGCCCTCATCCAGCTCGGGCGTGACATAGTGCGCGGTCGCACCAATCAGCTTTACGCCGCGGGCGTGTGCCTGATGATAGGGCTTCGCGCCTTTGAAACTTGGCAAAAAGGAATGATGGATATTGATCACGCGACCCTGCAGGCCCCGGCATAAATCATCCGACAAGACCTGCATGTACCGCGCCAGCACCACAGTGCCCGCCTGTGTGTCCTCGACGATATCCAACAGGCGTTTTTCCGCCTCAGGTTTATTGTCTTTGCTGACGGGAATGTGGAAGAAGGGAATGCCGTGCCGATCAGCCAGGCCCGACAGGTCCATATGATTGGAGACAATTGCCGGGACTTCCATATTAAGCGCGCCGATGCTGTAACGATAGAGGAGGTCGTTCAGGCAATGATCAAACTTTGATACCATGATCAGCACCCGCCGCTTGATACGCGGGTCACAAAAGCGCCAATTCATGTCAAATTTTTGGGCGATCGGGGCAAATTCTTGAGAGAAGCTTTCACGGCTTGGCACATCGCCTTGTGGGGTAAAAACCGTGCGCATGAAAAAATTGCCGGTCATCGGATCGCCAAAATGCGCGGACTCGTCGATAAAATAGTTTTTTCCGGTCAAATAGCCGGATACTGCGGCAACGATTCCCATCGCATCGCAGCAGCGAACGGTCAGGATGAAACGGTTTTTCTCGGAACTTACCATGATCGACTCTTTGTTGATAACGCGGCCACCGCGATGAAAACTCACAAAGTTCGATAGACCCTATTGCCTGCGCCATCAAGCGCTATATGGTACGCGTAAAGGAGTTCCGCGGTGACAAACACTAAAAAACTGATTGTCGGCATCGGCGGCGCCAGCGGCGTTGTTTATGGCATACGCCTGCTGGAAGTGCTCAGGGGCGCTGAGGGCGTCGAGACACATCTGGTCATGTCCAGAACCGCACGCATGAACATCAAGGTGGAAACCGATTTTGAGGCAGCAGACGTCGAAGCCCTTGCGGACCAGGTCCACAGTGTGGCGCAGGTCGGTGCATCAATCGCCAGTGGATCTTTCAAAACGCACGGAATGATTGTTGCCGCCTGCTCGATGAAGAACCTTTCTGCCATTGTACACAGCCATGCTGATGACCTGCTGACCCGCGCTGCTGATGTCGCACTGAAGGAACGCCGCAAGCTCGTCCTTATGCCAAGAGAGACACCTTTGCATGCGGGCCACTGCGAACTGATGCTGAAAGCAAGCCAGCTTGGCGCCATCGTTGCACCGCCCATGCCCGCGCTCTACACGCGCCCGCAGACCATTGACGATCTGGTCAATCACACTGTCGGTCGGGTCCTTGATCTTTTTGAGCTTGAAACCGGGCTTGTAGATCGTTGGCAGGGGCCGAGTTCCAACAGTAGCTGACCCGTGACCAGCCACCACATTGCCATTGAAACCTGGCCACTCAAGGTGCCTTTCGTGATTTCACGTCGACGCTGCGACACAACAGATGTGCTTGTGCTGAGCCTTACCAAAGATGGTGTCACCGGTCGCGGTGAAGCGGCAGGTGTCAACTATAAGGGTGAAACTGCCCGCTCGATGAAAGCCGAGCTCGATAGCTTTCTTGCCGCCCTGTCCGAGCCCCTGACACGGGACATGATCCAGGCAAAAATGCAGGCGGGCGGGGCCCGCAATGCGCTCGATTGTGCGCTCTGGGATCTGGACGCCAAGCTATCCGGCCAATCGGTTTTCGATCTTGCTAACCGCACCGCCGCGCCGGTCCAGACAGCTTTCACGCTCAGCCTCGACAAGCCGGCGGCCATGGCGAGAGCTGCAGCAGCCAATACCCTGCCGGTCCTCAAACTCAAACTGGCAGGCGAAGCTCCTCTCGAGTGCGTGGCAGCTGTGCATAATGCGCGCCCTGATGCCGATATCATCGTTGATGCCAACGAAGCGCTTAGTTTCGACCAGCTTAAAAACGTTGCAGCGAAACTCGGTACCTTAAACGTCAAACTGATCGAGCAACCGCTCCCCCGCGACGCGGATGACGTGTTACACACTTTCGATAGCCCCGTGCCCCTGTGCGCAGATGAAAGCTGCATGACGGCCTCAGACATTCCCCGCCTGAAGGGACGTTATGATGTCGTGAACATCAAGCTCGATAAATGTGGTGGCCTCACGGCGGCCATGGAACTCGCTGCCGCAGCAGAAGCCAGCAAGCTGGGCCTGATGGTCGGCTGCATGCTCGGCACCTCGCTTGCGATGGCGCCCGCCATGGTGATCGCACCACGCTGTGCCTATGTGGACCTGGATGGCCCGCTGCTGCTCGCAGAGGACAGGCCGCAGGCACTGCAGGTCCAGGCAGGCATCATCCAGCCCCCGGTCGCAGCTCTGTGGGGCTGATGCAGGATGACCGTCACTTGGTTACATGTGAAACGAATTGACTTGCACAGGCTTGCCCGGTCGGGCAATAGACACGTACGTATCAACGATTGGTCCATGGGGTCGCAACATGAAAGCACTCGTAAAAGAACAGGCTGATGTTGGCCTTTGGCTGCGGGACGTGCCGGAGCCGGAAGTCGGCATTAACGACGTCCTGATCAAAGTGAAACGAACCGCCATCTGCGGTACCGACATGCATATATACAATTGGGATGAATGGGCACAAAAAACCATCCCGGTTCCCATGGTGGTAGGGCACGAGTTTGTTGGCGAGATTGTTGGTGTAGGCTCCAATGTCATTGACTTTCATGCCGGACAAATTGTCTCCGGTGAAGGTCATGTGGTGTGCGGTCGCTGCCGCAACTGCATGGCGGGCCGCCGGCATCTGTGCGCCCACACAAGCGGCATTGGCGTGAACCGACCTGGAGCCTTTGCTGAGTATGTCGCCCTTCCGATGTCCAACGTCTGGGAACATCGCCCCAATATCGACCTCGACATTGCTTCGCTGTTTGATCCACTGGGTAACGCTGTGCACACAGCCCTGCAATGGGATTTGCTCGGCGAGGATGTGCTGATAACCGGAGCAGGCCCAATCGGCGCAATGGCCGCTGCCGTATGCAAACACGCAGGCGCCCGCCATGTGGTGATCACCGACGTGCTCCCGGATAGACTTGAGCTTGCGAAAAAGCTGGGCGCAACCCGTACAGTTGATGTCCGCACGGAAAAACTCAAAGATGTTCAGGCAGAGCTCGGCATGAGCGAAGGGTTCGATGTTGGCCTGGAGATGTCCGGCAACAGCATGGCATTCAACGACCTGATCGAAAACATGTGCCATGGCGGCAAGGTTTCGATCCTCGGCATACCGGCACAGGGTGCCGATATCAATTGGGAAACGGTCATCTTTAACATGCTGACGCTGAAAGGCATTTACGGCCGCGAGATGTATGAAACCTGGTACAAAATGTCGGTGATGATTGAAAACGGACTCGACATCTCACCCGTGATTACACACCGGTTGCCATTTACGGACTTTCAGCAGGGTTTTGACCTGATGAACGCTGGCGACGCCAGCAAAGTTGTCTTGAACTGGGAAGCCTGAGGACAAGCCATGTATGGAAATTTCAAGAACCATCTGACCGCTGAACTGGACGATATCCGCGCAGCCGGCCTCTACAAAAATGAGCGCCTGATCACGACACCCCAAGGGGCGTCGGTTGGCATAACAGGTGGCGACGAAGTGCTAAACCTCTGTGCCAACAACTATCTTGGTCTTGCCCAGCATCCGGAAGTCAATGCTGCTGCCATGCAAGGCCTCAAGGACTGGGGCTACGGCATGGCGTCAGTGCGTTTCATATGCGGCACACAGACGCTGCACAAACAACTCGAGGACGTGCTCAGTGAATTTCTGGGCGCCGAGGACACGATCCTGTACCCGAGCTGTTTTGACGCCAACGGCGGCCTGTTTGAAACCATTCTCGGTCCGGAAGATGCTGTCATTTCAGACGAGCTGAACCACGCCAGCATCATTGACGGTGTGCGCCTCTCGAAAGCAATGCGCTACCGATACAGAAATAACAACATGGCAGACCTTGAAGCCAAGTTGAAAGAAGCAGACGCTGCGGGCGCACGCTACAAGCTGATCACGACAGACGGCGTCTTTTCCATGGACGGCTACATTGCCCAACTCGATAAAATCTGTGATTTGGCGGATAAATATGGCGCCCTTGTGCATTTCGACGACTGCCACGCCACAGGCTTTGTGGGCGCGGGTGGCAAAGGCACCCACGAACATTGCGGTGTGATTGACCGCGTGGACATCATCACCGGCACGCTGGGCAAGGCGCTGGGCGGTGCAAGCGGAGGTTACACCAGCGGTCGAAGCGAGATTGTTGAACTTCTGCGCCAGCGGTCGCGGCCCTATCTCTTTTCCAACACCGTTGCCCCGCCGGTGGTCGCCGGCGCGATCAAGGCCATTGAGCTTGTGACTCAGTCAAATGACCTGCGCGAGCAACTCACAGACAATACAGCCTATTTTCGCCAGGGCATGGAAGCGCTCGGGTTCGACCTATTGCCTGGCGAGCACCCGATTGTGCCAGTGATGCTGTATGATGCGGCGACAGCAGCAAAGTTCGCAGACGAAATGCTCAAGCGCGGCATCTATGTGGTCGCTTTTTCCTTCCCGGTGGTACCCAAGGGAAAAGCCCGCATTCGCACGCAGATGTCGGCAGCGCTGACACGCTCTGACCTCGACAAGGCGATCAGTGCTTTTGGTGAGGTAAAGACACTGCTCGGCGTCTAATCATTGCATGTGGCGTGTTTGCACATAGGCGCACCACTGACGCTCAAAGTCGTTTTCGGATAAATTAAAGACCGCTTCGGTATCACCGTTCAAGCTGATGAGCTGCGGCAAGGCCTCTGCGCCCCATGTCTGGACGATAAAATCACCCAGAAGGTATCCTGACCGATAAATCGAACCGCCGCGGTCGAAAGGCGAATTCAGGGTGTCGAGCGAGGGGCACTGGCCGTTTTTGAACAAGTCTGTTGATTTTGGATCAAAAAATTCACCCGCCAGATACTGGGCCGCAGCTTCCCAAAGCCAGCGCGGGTTGTTCCCAAAATCCGGGTTGAGCGTCAGCGTGGCCGCGTGTGCAAACTCGTGCACCGCCTCACGCGAAGCCGAAGGCATGGAGTGCAACAACAGCCTTACGTCCGTGGGACCAGTCACATATCCGCGCGAGCCGGGAGCCCGGGAGCCAAAAGTCGCCTCCATCTGGTCCTGATAGGCGTCTTCGCTGCGCCATACCTGTACTGTTACAACAGGTAGCACTTTCAGTCCCAGAGCTTCCATTACCTGCGCATGACTTGCCTCCAGGGCATTCTCAAGATGAAGGACTTCCCGGTCGTGCAACCCATCATGAAGGACGAATTCAAAATGCTGTTGCCGCGCGGCGAGGTCTGGAGCAGACAAGACACCCAAGCCCGCAAGGGCTACGATAGCCGCATAGACTTTTGCGGGTAATTTCATTTTCTCAAACCGGATTGTTTCGGGTGTGCCATTAAAAGCCGTGATTGCAGCCAGCGCAAGGACAATGACACGCCTTCTCCCGGCAGCGCGCAATCCGGCTTAAGGCCTGAGACGGAGATATTTTCCTGTTCCAGCGCTTGCCAGCAAGAACGCAAGCGCGGCCAAAAAAAACGCAACGATCAAACCGCTTGGTAGATGCACACCATGCACCAGCATGCGTTCATTCTGTTTGATGGCCGCCCATTTGTGTTCTGACGCAGCGGCAAATTCATCGCTGGCAAACAGGCTGGCAATATCCCGGCGGCTGCGATAGCGGACAATGACGACCCGGTCCCAGCTTGAAGCATAAGCATCGGACCAACTGCTACCAAATATCGGATGTGAGGCTCTGGCGGCCAGCAGTTTCACCATTGTGGCGCTGAACCGGTCATAGGCTGCTGCCCCGGTGCCGCTATAAGTAGATCCTTCGCTGTAGGCTGCCAGATCATGAAATCGATACAGGTTTACGGTGTAAAAGGGCAGGCCATTATCATTTTGCAAAAACTGCCTTAGGGCGGCCATATCATGCCGCGCCGCTGTGGTGTCCGCCTGTGCTTCAATCTTTGCCATATAGGCATCGACTTCCGCTTGAGTGAGCGGCTGTGCGGCAAACTGATACCAAACGACCGTGGCCACCAACGTAACGGCACCAAAAAAAGCACCTGCCATCCTGGCTGTTCGTTTCATCTGACTCGCCCATTTTGAGGTTAACTGATAATTACTTGCATTTCGCAAGTGATGGCACTTTGTGACAAATACTTGCAATTTGCAAGTTATATTCTTATGCATGGGTACATGACCCATAATTCACAAGATTGCCGTTCCCATTGTCCGATCAATTTTGTGCTCGAGGCACTTGGTGACAAATGGACGCTGCTGGTCGTCAGGGACTTGATGTTCAAAGGGAAGAAGCGCTTTGGCGAGTTTCTGCAAAGCGACGAAAAAATTGCGACCAATATTTTATCGAGCAGACTGAAGCAGCTCGAAGACAATGGCATCATAACCAAGTCACCAGACCCTCAAAACGGTACCAAGCGCCTGTATAGTCTTACGGATAAAGGAAGGGACCTGCTGCCGATCATGCTTGAAATCACCGCATGGAGCGCCAAGCATGATGCCTTGACCAACACGCCCTCCGAGTTTGCCGCTCGACTGGAAACCGATAAAGCCGCGATTGCCGCAGAAATTCTGGCGGCCATTGACTGATGCCTTGAATTTATTTTCTGGACTGTGCGGTTTGCTGTTCTAGTTTCCTTGAGCAAGAGAATTTGCCCGCCGGCCACAACCCGCCGGGCTTGCCAAGGAGAGAGAGCGCTATGGCTTTGCCAGAACAGCTTCAGAATTTGCGCATTCCGGTGATTGGTTCGCCGCTTTTTATCATTTCTAATCCTGACATTGTCATCGAGCAGTGCAAAGCAGGCATTGTTGGGTCGTTCCCGTCGCTAAACGCCCGCCCCGGACCTGTGCTCGAAGAATGGCTGATCCGCATCACGGAAGAGCTCGCCGCATACAATGAAGCCAACCCGGACAAGCCGGCAGCACCGTTTGCCGTAAACCAGATTGTGCATCGTTCAAACGACCGGCTTGAGCACGACATGGAGATGTGCGTCAAATACAAGGTGCCGATTGTAATCAGCTCGCTGGGCGCACGTGTGGAAGTTAACGAAGCCATTCACTCATATGGCGGCATTGTCCTGCACGACATCATCAACGACAAATTTGCGCGCAAAGCGATTGAAAAAGGCGCAGATGGCCTGATCGCTGTTGCCGCTGGCGCCGGGGGCCATGCAGGTACCACGTCGCCCTTTGCCCTTATCCAGGAAATTCGCCAGTGGTTCGACGGGCCAATCGCGCTATCCGGTTCGATTGCAACGGGGGATGCTGTACTGGCAGCACAGGCCATGGGTGCCGACTTCGGCTATATCGGCTCTGCCTTTATTGCCACCAGGGAAGCGAACGCTGACGAGCGCTACAAGCAGGCGATAGTGGACTATAAGGCAGACGATATTGTTTACACTAACCTCTTCACCGGTGTGCATGGCAATTATCTGAAGCCGTCAATTGTTGATGCTGGCATGGACCCGGATAATCTGCCGGAAAGTGACCCGTCAAAAATGAGCTTTGGCTCCGGCGGCAGCGAAAAATCGAAAGCCTGGAAAGATATCTGGGGTTGCGGTCAGGGTATCGGCGCTGTCGACAAGGTTCAGACAACTGCCGAGTATGTTGACCAGCTTGAAGCTCAGTATCTGGCAGCCAAGAGCCGCGTTTGCCCGTAATCCGGTTTTTCAGACGCAAACATTGATGGAGTGCCGCAAGGTTTGCGGCGCTCTTTTTTTTACCGACTGCCACTCATGCATCGTTTTTGCTTGCTCATACCAAGACACCGGTCTTTCAGCCGCTAGGGGTCCCCATTGATGTCAAATCGTTGATGATACGACAAAGGATGACAATGAGGCTGACATGATGAAAACGATACCAATCCTCTTTGCCGGCATGCTTGCCTGCACCGCGAGTATGGCATCTGCAGAAGACTTTTTTACCGCAGGTACAATCACCACAGCAAACGGCACGGAAGAGTTTGTCACGATCATCCGGCCTGAGCCTGTAGACAGCACCGCCGTTTATCCCATCCTCTTCTCGCCGGGCAGCCGGGATTACCCCGGGCCCACCTTTTTCTGGGGCGACACGCCGGAAAAGCTCGGTTGGTTCATCGTGCAAACTGAAAAAGTCTATCGCGGAACATCCGCGGAACTGGAAGCTGTCATGAATGCAGCCAGGGCAAAACTGGAACAGGAAGGCTATAGAATTGCTGACCAGCACCTGATTTCGTGGAGTGCAAGCAGCGGCGCAGGCGCCCGTCATGCAGCAGCCCTTGGTGCCGACTTGCGATCTGTTTCTTTCATTCCGGGCTACGGCGGCAACCGGGCAGTGGAAGGTATATGCACTCATGACAATTTACGCGTGAACTTCATCACCGGGTCTCGCGACGCAAGTTGGCTGAGAGGCGCCGAGCGCATGCGCGACAGCCTCGAAGCCTGTGGCAGTGCACATATCTCCTTTACAATCATAGAAGGCGGCGGCCACGTGTTGCGGGAGATATCCGGCGAACCGCTTTTCACTGTGCTGAATGCGGGACGGGTTGGTCGCTGAGGCACCACAGAACAGCTAAAAACACCAAACCGGCCACTGGGCCCAATGAGTTTGTTGCGGCCTTTATCGTGCTTTGGCCTTGAAAAAAAAGCGTCAGATATTAACTTTGTATTTCAAAGTACTTTGAAAGCGAGGACTAATATGAATGCTCCCGTTGCAATTTCGGCCAGTGGCCTGCACAAACATTATGGCGCCGTCCATGCAGTCAGGGGCGTGGATCTCGCCGTAACAGAAGGAGAGTTTGTCGCTCTGATCGGTGAGAACGGCGCGGGCAAAACCAGTTTGCTTTCGATTTTAATGGGTCTTTTGCCTGCAAGCGAAGGCAGCGCTGCAATCCTCGGGGCAAAGCCCGGCGAACTGAGTGTCCGCCAGATGTGCGGCACCATGTTGCAGTCGACCAGCCTGCCGGACGCACTGAAAGTGCGCGAACTCGTGGAGTTGTTCAGAAGCTATTACCCCACCCCTCGCCCGCTTGACGATCTGCTCGCGCTGACGGGCCTGACTGATCTGCAGGGTCGTCGATACAAGGCCCTGTCAGGCGGTCAACAGCGCCGGGTTCAGTTTGCTCTGGCTCTGGCGGGCAATCCAAGAGTGCTGTTCCTGGATGAACCGACCGTAGGGCTCGACATGGAGATACGGCGCGAGTTCTGGGCAATCTTGCAAACCCTCAAGGCCAGCGGCGTCACCATCATTCTGACGTCACACTATCTGGACGAGATCGAAGCGCTTGCCGACCGGTTGGTGATCATCAAAGACGGACGGATTATCGCCGACGACCTGACCGGCAACATCAAAAAGCAGACGGTGCACAAGAACATCATCTGTCGAACCAACCTTGATGAGAAATCCATTCGGGCGCTGGAAGGCGTTATGTCCGTAGACAGGGTAGGACGCCTGACCACCATCGCGACAAACGCCGAGAACATCGTGTTGAGCGCGATCCTGTCAAAAGACCCTGCACTCACAGACCTGCTGGTTGAAAGCAGCAGCCTTGAAGACGCCATCAAAGCCATGATGGACCAAAGCACGGGAGAGCCCACATGAACCGCGTCTCACACACCCTCGTTAATAGCCGCATGATTTACTGGCTGGAATGCAAGTCCGAGATTCTGAAAGCGGTCCGCACGCCGCAGTTTGCTGTGCCGACCATCGCATTCCCGATTGTTTTTTACTTGATTTTCGGCGTTATCCTGGCTGGCGAAGGCGGTGCCGGAAGGGCCCGCTACCTGCTGGCGACATTTGGCGCTTTCGGTGTGCTGGGGCCTGCCCTGTTCGGCTTTGGCGTCAATGTCGCCAACGAGCGAAACAACGGATGGCTTGACCTCAAAAAAATATCACCGATGCCGATCTCGGCATATATTGCGGCCAAATTGTTCATGGCCCTCACCTTCGGTTTCATTGTGATTCTCATCCTGACTGGAATTGCCCTGTTTTTTGGCGGGCTCGAGATATCCCTTGCCGGCTGGACCCTCATGGCGACCACACAACTCCTGACTGCCGTACCTTTCGCTCTGATGGGAATGGCTATCGGGTTTCGTGTCTCCACTGAGGCCGCCCCTGCCATCGTCAACATCCTGTTTATGCTGATGTCCGTGTTTGGTGGCCTGTGGCTGCCCATCACCCTGTTTCCCGAGGTCATGCAATCCGCTGCCTGGTTGCTGCCAACATTTCACAGCGGCCAACTTGCCCTGGCCAGTATCGGTTTCGCGGCTCCAACACATGTCATTGTCCACGTGGCAGCACTAACAGCCTTCTCGGCAGTCATGGCAGCACTGGCAGCCCGAAACTACAGAAACATGAACCTGTGAAAAACCGCCTTGGTCTTCATTGCAAAGATCCTATGTGTCCTGTCGAGAGTTAGTATGCCTACCATAAGCGAGCGCACAGCCTGATCGCGCACTTGGTTTGTTTTCCGCAAACGATTGCAACAGTATCGAGCTCTGCTGCCATAGTAGTTTCCGACACGGACAGAAAGGTGTGCATTGGATAAAAATATATAGGCCTCTTGTAGAGAAGGCCTATTTCCTCTATCGCGGTGTTTGAATCTATTACTGCTCTCCAATGCAGCAACTTGTTCAGCCAAAGCTCGCGAGGCTGAGGGATTGTTTGTCAGGAAACGCTTGTCATGTTCGACTTTGGCGAAATGAAATCAGGGTTGCACCACCTCTTTGGTGATATGGATTACAATAATGTTGCAAAAGCGAACGTTTACTATCTGAAACTCCTGAACAAATACGGTATTCCAAAACCTGCCTTTTGCGAAAAACTGGACGAAAACAAGATACAGGCCTTGGTCAGGGAAAAACGCGAGCACAAACTGGCGTTGCCAGAGCAAAACTACATACGATTTCGAAGACTGGTTGCCCCCGGCAAAAAACGCGCTCGAAAAGAACTACTGACAAAAATGCAGGGATTTATCAGCACTTACCCCAATGACAGCCAGCTTCATTTTGCCTTTGGTCTTTTTATGGTCCGGCAAGGCTATTATGTCGATGCTGTTCGGTTCTTGAGAACCTGCACTCACCTTGACCCAAAAAACAGCTTGGCCTGGGCTCATCTGGGTCTACTGGCTTCCCTCGCCAATGACTATGGCAATGCGATTCAATGTTCCCGCGAGGCGCTTCGGCATAATAATCATTTCCATCATACGCAAACCAAGGCACTGGTGTTTTCATTCCTTGCCATGGGCATCCCGACAAGAGTAGGTGCACTCAATGCCAACATGCTTTTCGACGGGAAAAAATTTAACCCGCAAGCCGCCCAAGGCATCATTCCTAAAGTATCTATCGAAACCGCGCCGGCCTCAACACCAGAGCTGCCGGTTTTATACTTTGCCTGCAATGACGACTATTTTAATCGGTTCGCCAAAAACCTTCTGCGTTCGTTCAAGACTTTAGAAAAATCCTTCTCTGTCCACACCCACCTGATAAATCCAGCCACTGACACACTCAGTTGGCTGGAAATGTTTCGACAACAGTATGCCGGTGAGGTGATTGTATCCCGTGAAAACACTGATGGCACTGACTTGGCCGAAAACAAGAGCTACCTCGCGTCAAGTCGGTTCATAACCGCACCGGATTTTATGAAACACTTCCAGCGAGACTATCTGATTGTCGACGCGGATTCTTTGCTAAACAACGCCGACGCGCTTTTGAGCTTCACACAAAACGCTGATCAAACCGCCCTTTACTTCAATGAGAACGCGGCAATTTGGGACAAGATTTCCGCTCCCTTCGTGTATCTGTGCAACAATGAAGCAGGGCTCATGTTTGCTGAAGACTGCGCTTCCTACCTGGCGAGAATATTCTATGGTAGAGAAGGGCAAGGCTACTGGTACGTGGATCAGCTTGCCTTGGCAGGCAACTTTGTAAAACACCATCAACATGTGCAATTGTGTCCTGATCAGCTTTGCTCGGATATCGAGTGTGGAGAACATGCCATGTTCTGGACATTGTCAAACGACAAACAACACAAAAAATATGTTGAACGTTGCGAACAAATCAATCTGGCTTCCAAGCTGCCCTGACCACCCAATAGGACGGCGATTGGTTTCCCGCGGGACGAATCCGACGTAATATGCCTGATGTTCCATCTGGCAGGTCCCACCAACGGTCATGTCGGGCGAAACTGTTACTTTTTCATCGTAATGGACTGCTCATTTTCATTCACATGGAGTTGAAAAATATCGGGTCGGGCATAGTGGCCGACCACATCCATGTCGTATTTTCCGCGCACAATTTCCGACTTATCGAGCTCTGCTGTGAGAACTGTCTCTTTGCCGAACACAGGTTCCGCCAGCACTTCGCCCAGTGGTGACACGATACAGCTGCCGCCCCTGATCAAAACTGTATCGGGCGCATCTCCCTGAATTGGGTTGAAGTCGGCAGGCCCATGGCCCCGTGTCATGAACTGGCAGGCTGAAAGCACAAAACATCGGCCTTCAAGCGCCACAGTCTGCATGGTGGGCAACCAGACATCCCGGTCATCCACTGTTGGGGCGCAGTAAAATTCCACACCTTTCTGATACATGGCGAGCCGCAGCTGCGGCATGTAGTTTTCCCAGCAAATGGCCCCGCCAAGTGTCCCGATCTCTGTTTTGGGCGCCACGAGCGTGGAGCCGTCCCCAAAACCCCAGACCACCCGCTCAAGCGCCGTTGGCATCAGTTTGCGGTGTTTGCCCAGCAAACGTCCCTGGGGTGAAAAATAGAGCATTGTGCAATAGAGGGTGCCACCATCCCGCTCTATTACCCCAACAACCAAATGCGTCGCATTCTTGGCTGCAATCTCCCCGATCACCTCGACGTCAGGCCCGGGCACGTCAATTGCGCTTTCGTAGTAGCGACGAAAGACATCGCGCCCCTCGTCCGAACGCGAACCCAGCCTGACACCAAAATCGATACCTTTGGGGTAACCACCGACAAACGCCTCTGGAAAAACAACAAGTTTTGCGTGTTCCGAACGCGCTTTCGCGGTCCAGTCACCCAACTTTTCCAGTGTTTTTGGCGTGTCATAAAGCGGGGTGCCAACCTGCACCACAGCACCAGTAATCTTCGTCACAGCCTGCCTCCGGTTCATTTGCCCGCAGGCTACTGGACATGGTTGTCCAAAAGCAATGTCTCAGCTGTCGACAACAAGAAAAAGTGATGCGGCTGGTGTGCTCACCGCAAGAAAGGCGACCATCGCCGCCTGCCACCCGGATGCCAGACTGATGCTGGTCATCAGTACGGGTGTTAAAACCGCAGCGAAGCAGAGCGCCGCGAGGGAAAATGCGACCGCGAGCACCTGCCTCCGTCTCCTTGCTGCATGTTCAAGGCGGGCGCCCAAAGCCTGGCTAAAGCCATTGTCCAAAACAGGCTCGAGTGGCTCGCAGAGCAATGATTCCAGTTCCTCGTCTTTGATATCTGCAATCAATTGACCGACCTTTCCTGACGCCAGACCCTTAGTCCGGCTTTCAATTTCTTGCGCCCTCGCGCAATGTGAGACTTCACTGTGCCGACAGGCATGCACAGCACCGCTGCCGCTTCCTCATGGCTCAGCCCTTCACTGAGACAGAGGGTGATGGTGGCACATTCCTCGGGCCGCAACCGCGCCAGTGCAGCTTCGATATCGAGCTTCAGGTCCATCGCCGAAGAAGAGACAGCAGTTTCAGGCAATTCCTGCCCACCGTGAAGCGCTTTCCGGCGTTTGAGTTTACGCTGCTCATCCAGAAACAGACGATAAGCCATTTGGTAGAGCCACGCGGCGAAACTGCCCGAACCGGTGTAAGAAGCAATCTTCCGGTGCGCTTTCATGAAAGTATTTTGGGCGAGGTCATCCGCACGGGCATGGTCCCCACCGCACAGGCGCCTCAGAAATGCCCGCACTGGGGACTGATACAAGCGCACAAGCCGCGTAAACGCGTAATCGCTGCCGCCCTGTGCAGCAGCGATAAGAGCGTCGGCCAGCTCCGGTCTAATCACCTTAAGTTCCGCGGCCACACTTCATCCCAATGTCCTGCCACCTTTGGTTTTCCATACCACAAGATAACCAATTCCGATGAACAGAGGAAAGAGCGCAAAGAAAGGCACCACTTCCTTGGCCTGAGGCTCCATTGGCACAAGTAGCGTGAATAAAAGAAACGCTGCGCCAAACAGGCAAAGAATAACGCCTCTTCGGTAATCACGTGCCTCGTGATCAACTGATTTGCCGAGCGTATTGACCAGTTCTGGGGTCAGTTGCTGACCGTTCTCCATGGCTTTCTGCAGCGTTTGCTGCCTTGCCTGCTCACGCTTCAGTAACGTGAAAAACAAGGCGACCAGTGTGCTGCCGCCCACCAAAAACATGACGATGAAAATAATGACCTCTGAATGCATTAATTTGTCCTCTCAATTTGTAGCTGTCGAGCCGCGGGCCAGTTTAAGTAGCCGGTCTATACCCCCAAGACGGCGCCACATGGCCATTCGGGTGCAAAAAATTGATTTACTGATCAGGATTACTCCACCGTGTCGCCCAAACACCCAATTCGATATTAGATTGACACCTTCCTTGAAATCCGTATATTCCGCGCGATCAGCGGCGAAACCAAGGTTTGGCCGTATTTGGTACTATTGAAAAATAGTCAGCGGAAACCGCCCAAAGTGTGGGATTTTTCAAAGGGTTGAGCCCCACCCGGTTTGCTGCGGCGCGAAAAACAGAAAGGAACTGTGATGTTCGCAGTTGTAAAAACCGGCGGTAAACAATACCGCGTTGCCGAAGGTGATGTGCTGAAAGTTGAAAAACTGGACGCTGAAGTTGGCAAAAAAGTTACGCTCGACGAAGTCCTGATGATCGGTGACGAAAAAGGCGTTAAGGTTGGCGAGCCGCTCGTAAAGGGCGCAAACGTGACAGCCGAAGTGCTTGAGCAGAAAAAAGACAAGAAAATCACGGTCTTCAAAAAGAAGCGCCGTCACAATTACCGCCGTAAAAAAGGCCATCGCCAACAGATTACGGTTCTGCGTGTGACGAAGATCGCTAAAACGGCTGCCAAAAAGGCGCCTGCGAAGAAGAAGACTGAAACAAAAACCAAAGAAGCTGCAGCCGAATAAGGCGCGGTTAAGTATAAGGAGTAACTCTCATGGCTCACAAAAAAGCTGGTGGTAGTTCCCGGAACGGCCGCGACAGTATTGGTCGCCGTCTGGGTGTGAAAAAATTCGGTGGCGAGAATGTGCTCGCCGGCAACATCATTGTTCGTCAGCGCGGTACCAAATGGTACCCAGGCGAAAATGTTGGCATGGGCAAGGATCACACGCTGTTTGCGCTTGTGGAAGGCCAGGTTAAGTTTTCCAAAGGCAAGGATGATCGTGCCTTTGTTTCGGTTGTGAACTAAAAGACCGATAAAAAATTATTAAAAAAAGGCGGGCCTTTGGGTCCGCCTTTTTTATTGCCTGCCGTACGATAGGATAAACCTATCGTAAAAAACCGCTTTTCCGACAAAGATTTAACAGTTTTTATACACTTTTGATACACGTATAATGTGCATAAAATGCCGTTATACGTGTTCAAGCATGGGGGTGCGCCGCAGGAATTCCTGCAGATACACGCAAGGAGTAAATGATGGAAAAGTTTCTGAACCGTTTCGGTCTCGGGACTCGCATACTATCCCAGATCGTGGTGCCATTGTTGCTTATAGTTGGTTTAACGATCGCTGTAAGCTTGCAGGCATTCCGTGCCTCTAAAGAAGCAACTGACATCAGCAGGATAGTCCAGTTTGCGCCGAACATGAGCAGGCTGATTCATGAGCTGCAAAAGGAACGGGGCCGATCCACGGCTTACCTGGGCACCGGCGGCGCGGCAGCCGAGAAATCGGATCTTTCAGACCAGCGAGCAGAAGTGGATACAAGCTTTTCCCGCTACTTTAGAGCTTACACTGAATTCCCGCTCGAAAACTATGATGCCCAGCTATCAACCCGACTGTCCCAGGCAAACACCATGCTGCGCAATCTGCAGGAAACCCGGGTAGATGTTGATAGTATGACCATCGGCGTGGCGGAAACAGTGGCTTTCTATTCCGAAACGATTGAAACACTGTTTGTTGCCATGAAGGGCATTGCACTTGCGACTACCGATGCCCCGATCACGCGCGAGTTTTCCGCCCTCATCAATCTGCAGGTAGCCAAGAATTTTGCCGGCCTCCAGCGCACCACCGGCAATCTCGGCTACAACAATGGTGTTTTCACGCCCGATCAGCTGAAAAACTTTTATGCTCTTACTGCGGCGGAAAACGCCTACACGACCATGTTCAAGGGCTTCGCACCAGAGGCAGTCCAGCGGTTCTACAACGAAAAAGTGACAGGCAATTCTGTACGCTCGGTGGAGCAGATGCGTGCTTATGTCCTGAAAACAAATGGGCTGGTCGGCACAGACACATACGACGGACAGCGCTGGTTCGATGAAGCAACAAACCGCATCAACCTGATGAATGATGTCGTGAATTTCGCCAATGACCGCATCCTGGCCGCAACCGCCCGCCTGGAAACTCAATCGAATGACTATCTGACCGCGGTAACGGCAATCGTCACGATTGCGCTGATAATTGTGATTGCCTTCTCTCTCGTCGTATTTCGCAGCATCGCCCGACCGATGAGCGTGCTGGAACAAAAAATGACCGCAATCAGCGATGGTGATTTGAAAACAGAAGTTCCCTATGTGGAGTATGGCAGCTCAATCGGCAAATTGGCCAACTCAATTGCGCAACTGAAAAGCAACAGCCTGCAACGGATTCAGCTGGAAAAAGAAGCAAAAGAAACAGAAGAACGGAGGCTGCGGGACGAGGAGCTCCAGCGTGAAAAAGACGCTGAACAGCTTCGCCGCGAGCGCGAAAAAGAACGAAAATATGCCGAAGAGCAGATACGGAAAGTCGAGGAATCAGAGCAGATCACAACCGATTTTGAAGAGCAGGTTACTTTCCTGGTGAAGGCGCTATCGCTGGCGGCAGAGGAGCTGGACAGCACGTCGCGCGCGATGGCTCAGCAGGCGGAAGAAAACAAGAAGCAAAGCGGGCAAGCCGTAGAAGCTTCCAGCCAAACCGACGCCAACGTACAAACCGTCGCAGCGGCCAGCGAAGAACTTGCTGCGTCCATTGCTGAAATTCAGCGCCAGGTGGAACGCTCGACGACCATCACGGCAGCAGCTGACGAGCGCGCGACAAAAGCTGTGGATGTCGCCAAGGACCTGCAGCAATCATCGGAAACAGTGGGCGAAATCGTCGAATTGATCAGCACAATCGCGGCACAGACCAATCTACTGGCCCTGAATGCCACCATTGAGGCGGCACGCGCGGGTGATGCAGGTAGAGGGTTTGCCGTCGTCGCTCATGAAGTGAAAGAACTGGCAGATCAAACTGCACGGGCAACAGAAGCCATTGCATCCCAGGTGGGCAGCATCCGCACAGTATCCGAGGAAATAACCGAGGCGGTTGGAACCATCAAAAAAGCTGTCACTGAAACGGCCGAGACTTCTGCTGCCGTGGCGGCGGCGATTGAGCAGCAATCAGCCGCAACGGCTGAAATAGCGCGAAACGCTCAGGAAGCGCAGTCCAGCACACAGGAAGTGGCAGAGCGATTGAGTTCCGTACATGAAGTGGCGGAACGTACACAGTCGTCGTCAATCAATGTGGCAGGCTCCTCTAACACCCTGGCATCCCAGACATCTGCCCTGCAGGAACAGGTTTCGGAGTTCGTCAGCAACATCAACAGAGTCCAGCAGGCTGAGGCAGCCTGAGGGCGGCCTGCGCTCGATTTGAGAAGCACTTGGGGGTTGCCATAGGCAACCTTCTCTTGCTGACAGATTGGTAGGACGCAGGCGCCAGTTTGGGGAGACACCCTGACCTAAAAGACACTATGCCAGCCCGCCTTGCATTTTCTCGCTGTATCGCATGACACCGGGCTTTGCCTTGTTCACGCTATCTGATACAAGGCGCGCATGAAATTTGTCGACCAAACCAGAATCTTTTTAAAAAGCGGCCCGGGCGGAAACGGATGTGTTTCCTTCAGACGGGAGAAGTATGTCGAATTCGGCGGCCCCAACGGCGGTGACGGCGGCAAGGGTGGCGACGTCGTCATTGAGGCAGTCACAGGCCTGAACACACTCGTCGATTATCGTTACAAGCGCCACTACAAGGCACCAAAAGGCCAGCATGGCATGGGTAAAAACATGACCGGCGCCTCGGGCGAAGACCTTGTCATGAAAGTGCCTGTAGGCACGCAGGTGTTTGATGAAGACATGGAATTCATGATCGCAGACCTTGTGAAGGTCGGTGACCGGGTTGTGCTTGCCAAAGGAGGCGACGGCGGGCTCGGCAATACGCATTTCAAATCTTCGACAAACCGGGCGCCAAGACGCACCACACCGGGCGGCGAAGGTGAAGAAATGTGGGTGGTGTTGCGGTTGAAGCTGATCGCGGACGCCGGACTGCTGGGACTGCCCAATGCCGGCAAGTCCACTTTCCTGAGCGCTGTGTCTCGCGCCCGCCCTAAAATAGCAGATTATCCTTTCACAACCATCAGGCCTCAGCTCGGTGTCGTTGGCGTGGGGCAAAATGAATTCGTGATGGCGGACATTCCCGGTCTGATTGAAGGCGCCAGCGAAGGCGTGGGTCTGGGTCACCGCTTTCTTGGCCACATCGAACGCTGCGGTGTGCTGCTGCACCTGATCGATGCCACAGAAGAAGACGTGGTTGCCTCCTACGAAACCATCATGGCGGAAGTGGAAAACTACGGTGGCGACCTGACAGGCAAACCGATGATTGTCGGCCTTAACAAATGTGACGCCGTCAGCGACGACGACCTGCATGAAAAACGCCTGGCGCTCACCGATGCTGCTGCCCGGCCCGTGATGGTGCTTTCAGGCGCAACCGGCGAAGGCGTGAAGGAAGTTCTGTCCGCCCTTTGGGATGTGGTAAAACAGGACATCGCCCAGCGCGCAGTCGAAGAAGAACGCCCTGAAGATGACCAAGGCAGTGAAACCGCAGGAGAGTGGTCACCCATCTGACCAGCAGACGAAACCCATGGCACACAGGATGATAACGACAAGGCTGGAAAATGCCGACCGGATTGTGATCAAAATCGGGTCGGCCCTGCTTGTTGACAGTGGGCGTCTGCGTGAAAACTGGCTCGCCGCACTGACTGCCGACATTATGTCCCTGAAGGACAAGGGCAAACAGGTGATACTGGTATCATCGGGTGCAGTTGCCTTGGGTCTCAACAGCCTTGGCCTGAAGTCGCGCAGCAACCGGCTTGAAGACGCCCAGGCCGCAGCAGCCATTGGCCAGATCAAACTGGCGCAAGCCTACCAGAACGAGTTTGCTGCCCAGGACATCACTATTGCGCAAATTCTGCTTTCGATTGACGATCTCGAGCATCGACCACGCTATCTCAATGCGCGCAACACGGTTGATACCCTGCTGGAAAAGGGCGTTGTCCCGGTGATCAACGAAAACGACAGCGTCGCCACCAGCGAAATCCGGTTCGGCGACAATGATCGCCTGGCTGCCCGTGTCGCCCAAATGATGCGCGCCGACCTGCTTTTGTTGCTTAGCGACATTGACGGGCTTTATTCCGCTGATCCGCGGCGTCATACCGATGCCGAGTTTGTTGAACATGTTACGGCAATTACGCCACAAATTGAGGAAATGGCAGGCCCACCTGCTGAAGTGACGGTCGGTACTGGCGGCATGATTACCAAGATCATGGCGGCGAAAATTGCGCTCGCCGGGGGTTGCTCGATGGTGATTATGGACGGTCGCACACCGGCCCCTGTATCACGGCTTGTTGGCGGCGAACGCGGCACGCTCTTTACGGCGGCTTCAGATCCGTTGACACTCAGGAAACAATGGATCCAGGGCATGATGGCGCCAAGAGGGTTCGTCCACATTGACGCAGGAGCCGTCAGAGCTTTGCAAAATGGCGCGAGCCTCCTGCCCGCCGGCGTAACATCAGTTGACGGCAGCTTCAATCGGGGGGACCTAGTCGCCTGCATGGGACCAGATGGTCACCTGGTCGCGCAGGGTCTCGTATCCTATGATTCTGTAGATGCGGACCGTATTGCAGGTGTAAAGTCGGCGGACGTGATCCATATATTGGGGTATACCGGACGCGCCAACCTGATACACCGGGATGATCTGGTGCTGATCTAGATCGCACAGAACGAGGATTAAGATGTTCGACAGTCAAGACATTGACGGTATGATGGAACGGCTCGGCGAAAATGCCCGGCGTGCTGCTGGAAAACTTGCGCTTGCGACAACCGAAGCAAAAAACACGGCATTGACTGCTGCAGCGACGGCGCTTCGTGGTCAGACTTCTGCTATCCTGGACGCCAATGCCAGGGACGTCGCTTTTGGAGAAGAAAAAGGCCTGTCAGCTGCGATGGTCGACCGACTGCTGCTTGATCAAGACCGTATTGAGAGCATCGCCAAGGGCCTGGAAGATATCGCCGCCCTGCCCGATCCGGTTGGAGATGAGATTGCGCGCTGGAGTCGGCCCAACGGGCTCGATATTGCGCGCGTTCGTGTGCCGCTCGGCGTCGTTGGCGTTATTTATGAAAGCCGCCCGAATGTTACTGCAGACGCTGGTGCGCTTTGCCTTAAAGCTGGCAATGCCGTCATTTTGCGCGGTGGCAGCGAGAGCTTTCATTCCAGCAGCGCCATTCATGCCTGTCTTGTTGAGGGCCTGAAAGCAGCTGGACTACCGGAAGAGGCTATTCAGCTCGTACCAACGCGCGACCGGGAGGCTGTAGGCAAAATGCTGACCATGTCCGGGGTCATCGATATTATCGTGCCACGCGGGGGCCGATCTTTGGTGGAGCGGGTTCAGGCTGAAAGCCGGGTGCCTGTGTTTGCGCACCTTGAAGGTATTTGCCACGTGTATGTGCATGCTGATGCCGACCGGCAGAAAGCCCACGATATTGTCCTCAATGCCAAGATGCGGCGCACCGGCATTTGTGGTGCCGCTGAGACGCTTTTAGTGGACAAGCAGGCCGCAGATGTGCTGCCGACCATGCTGGATGACCTGCTGGATGCAGGCTGTGAAATTCGCGGGGACGAGGCAGTGCAAGCGCTTGATAGCCGTGTCAGGCCTGCGAACGAAGACGATTGGCACACGGAATATCTGGATGCCATTCTCTCGGTTAAACTGGTGGACAATCTGGAAGCAGCGCTCGCACATATCGGCGACTATTCATCTAGTCATACCGAAAGCATCATCACAGAAAACCCGGAAGCGGCGGAAGCCTTTCTGAACAAAGTGGACAGCGCCATTGTGATGCACAACGCCTCAACCCAGTTTGCCGATGGTGGCGAATTCGGCATGGGGGCAGAAATCGGCATTGCGACCGGGCGCATCCATGCCCGCGGTCCGGTTGGTCTGGAGCAACTGACCAGTTTCAAGTATCAGGTTCGGGGCAACGGACAGGTGCGGCCCTGACGGCAGCACCGCACGCGCATGAAACCACAGCAAAAGCCTAAATCACTGATCCAGCTTGCCAGCAGATGGCGTGGCCGAAAGGTCGGGCTGTATGGTGGCAGCTTCAACCCGGCGCACGAAGGCCATATCCATGTGGCACAGGAGGCCCTGAAACGCCTGGGGCTTGATGCTGTCTGGCTGATGGTAAGTCCCGGCAACCCGCTGAAACAAAAGTCAGAAATGGCAAAGCGCAAGCACCGAAAGAAAAGCTTGCGTGAGCTTGTTGGTGAGCGACCGGGCATGGTTGTCACCGATATTGAAAAGCACCTTGGCACCCGGTATAGCGCCGATACGATCCAGGCGCTCACGTCTGGCATGCCAAAAACCGATTTTGTCTGGATCATGGGTGCCGATAATCTTGCAAGCTTTCACCTGTGGCAGAACTGGCAACTTATTGCTCGTACGCTACCCATTGCGATTTTTGACCGTCCGGGGTATTCTGTGGGCGGCTTGAATAGCAAGTTTGCTTGTCAGTTCAGGCGCTATCGCGTCCCTGCTTGCAAATTGCTTACAGTCAGTGCACCGGCCTGGACCTTTGTGCAAATGCCAAGACACAGCGGTTCGGCCACAAACATACGCCGCCATAAAGGCAAAAAATGGTGGCGATGAAGGAAAGGAAACCTACTTGCACGCATCATCGGAGACGCATAGCGTCACTGATCCTGTCCCGGCAATGAGCGCCGAGGATCTTTTGAAATCCGTCATTGCATCACTTGATGACAACAAGGCGGAAGACATCACCTCCATTGATTTAGCAGGAAAAACCGGTATCGCGGACTTTATGGTCATCGCGAGCGGTCGGTCACAGCGTCAAGTCGCTGCGTTGACTGATTATGTCGTTAAAGGCCTCAAGAAACTCGGCCATAAAGACATGGTCGTTCAAGGCCTCGAGCAGGCTGACTGGGTGCTGATCGACGCGGGTGACGTCATTGTTCACATTTTCCGGCCAGAAGTGAGAAGCTTCTATAATCTGGACAAGATGTGGGCGACCGACATTGATGAAAACGCGGACGAAGGTGACAACACCGACGACACGCGTGTCCTGAATTAGGTTTCACCTCCGCAGTTTGCGGGGGATTGCAGGAACCTTGTTCTTTTGCTGACCGGGCAATTGCTTCGGAGAGGGTTCCTTGCACATTTCAATCATAGCCGTTGGGCGCATGCAGCGCGGGCCTGAACAGTCGCTGATGAGTGACTATCTGAAACGCTTGCCCTGGAAACACAGCGTCACCGAGATCGACATAAAAAAACAGGCCGCGAATACAGAAGAGCGCAAATTGCGCGAAGCCGAGCGCCTGCTGACCGCAGTTCCGGACGGCGCGGCGCTGGTAGCGCTGGATGAAACCGGCAAGTCGCTTACGTCGCGTGCATTCGCCGGAAGAATCGACGATTGGCAATCCACAGGATACAGCCATATCGCTTTTGTGATTGGTGGCGCCGATGGCCTGCACAGCACAGTTCTTCAAAAAGCGGACCTTAAGCTCGCGTTTGGCACCCTCACCTGGCCGCATATGCTGGTCAGAGTGCTGCTTTGTGAACAAATTTATCGCGCCTGGTCGATTAATGCTGGGCATCCGTATCATCGCGATTAAACTGTCTGCAGAGTTTCAGTAAGGACTATTCGACATGAGCCAAATCCCGTCATCGGCAAAAAAACCCGTTGTGCTTTGCATTCTGGATGGCTGGGGTTACCGCGAGGATATCGCGGACAATGCCATCAAACAGGCGAATACGCCGACCTATGACCGTCTTTGGCAGACCTGTCCCAGAAGCTGGCTGAAGACGAGCGGCCTCGCGGTTGGGTTGCCCGAGGGCCAAATGGGCAATTCCGAAGTCGGTCACATGAACCTGGGTGGCGGGCGCGTGGTGCTGCAGGACCTGCCACGTATCGATGAAGCGATCGAAAAAGACACGCTTGCCAGCGACCCCGAGCTTGTTGCTTTTATCGACCGGCTCAAAGCATCGGGTGGTGCGGCCCACCTGATGGGGCTTTTGTCTCCTGGCGGGGTCCACAGCCACCAGGACCATATGGCAGCGCTTGCCAACATACTGGCCGCCAATGGTATCACGGTTCATATTCATGCTTTTCTTGATGGCAGGGACACACCGCCACAATCTGCCCTGGAGTTTATAGGCAAGTTTGAAAGCGACTTGCAGTCATCCGACCTGTCAAAAATCGCAACAGTCACAGGCCGGTATTTCGCCATGGACCGCGACAAGCGCTGGGACCGTGTTGAGAAAGCGTACGCGGCACTGACAGCAGCTCGGGCAAACCATGCTGCGAAAACCGCCCTGGACGCGGTCAAAAATGCCTATGAGCGCGAAGAAAATGATGAATTTACGGAGCCGACCATCATTGGCGATTATCGTGGTATGCAAAATGGTGACGGCCTGCTGATGGCCAACTTCCGCGCCGACCGTGCTCGGGAAATTCTGACAGCGCTGCTTGATCCGGCTTTCGACGGTTTTGCACGCAACGGGATACCTGAATTTTCAGCAACACTGGGAATGGTCGAGTACTCAACAGCTCTGAGTGAATTTCACCCTCTTCTGTTTCCATCAATAGAGATCAAAAACAGCCTCGGTGAAGTGCTAGCAAACAACGGCGTGCCGCAACTGAGGATCGCCGAAACCGAGAAATATGCGCATGTCACGTTTTTCTTCAATGGCGGCATCGAACCGGTATTTGAGGGCGAAGACCGTATCCTTGTGCCCTCCCCCGACGTCGCGACCTACGACCTGAAACCCGAAATGTCGGCACCGGAGGTGACTGACAAGCTTGTGGAAGCAATCGGCAGCGGCAAATACGGTGCAATCATCGTCAACTTCGCCAATCCTGATATGGTAGGCCACACCGGCGTAATGTCAGCGGCGATAAAAGCCGTTGAAACCATAGACACCTGTTTGACCAGATTGGAAGACGCTGTCATCTCGGCAGGCGCGGCAATGTTAGTAACCGCAGACCACGGCAACGTCGAAATGATGATGGACCATGACACCGGCCAGCCACATACCGCCCACACGTCGTTAGATGTGCCGGTTCTGATGATCAATCATGACATGGCTCTTGAGGATGGCAGCCTTGCCGATATGGCGCCCACGATGCTGCACATTATGGGACTGTCTCAACCCGATGAAATGACCGGCCATAGCCTTGTCACCGGTGCTCCATTTAAAGCTCAGGTCCAACACACTGCCTAGCTACGCCTTCATACGAGGGGCGCTTATCGCCAGTCTCCTGACGGTCACCTTGCCGCCTGCAACTGCGCAGCAGCAGTCAAGCGACGATGCCAAGACGAAGCTGGAAGCGATCGAGGCTGAAATCGCTGCGGGGCAGCGCCAACAGGATATTTTATCCCGTCAGAGCGCCAGAGCACGTGCACAGGCCAATGCCCTGTCTGCCGAACTTATTGACAGTGCGCGAGAAATCCAGATCGCGGAAGGAAATGTGTCCCGGCTGGAAACACGGATCACGGACCTTGAAGCCGATATGGAGCAAAAAAGAGACGAATTGCTTTCCAGCAACGACAATATTGTTGAGCTGGTTGCAGCAATCGAACGACTTTCCAAACGGCCTGCCGTGCTGGCGCTTCTAAAACCGGACGACGCTCTTACAACAGCACGATCAACTGGCCTGATGGCATCGCTTGTCCCACTCATTGATGAGCGCGCAGGTGCCCTGAGGACAGACCTGCAACTGCTTGCCAACATTCAGAAAGACCTTTCAAACGAGCGGTTCAATCTCAAGAACAGCCTCCAGGCATTAACGCAAAATCAAGAAAGACTTGCTTCACTGATTGAAACGCGGCGGTCAGAGGCTGGACAAGCAGATCGCCGGGCCCGACAACTGGGTGCGGAACTGCAACGGTTCGCAAACGAAGCCCGATCCTTGAGGGATTTGATCGCGAAACTGGAACAGCAGGCCGCAAACAGGCGTGCTGTGGCGGCCCGGCGTGATAGGCCAGAGACGATAGAACGCCCCTTCAGCAGCCTTGGCAAGGCGCTTGGCGAACTGAAAGGGCAGCTGCCTTACCCCGCCATTGGTCCGATCGTGCAGCGATTTGGAGCGCAAGACGGGGTTGCAGCCGCCAAAGGCATTCGGATCAGGGCGAGAGAAGGTGCACAGGTCATATCGCCCTATGACGGCAGTGTGGTTTACGCCGGACCCTTTCGAGATTACGGTCTGTTGTTGATCATTGACCACGGAGATGGTTACCATAGCCTGCTTTCGGGGTTTGAAACGCTGCAAAGCGATGTCGGGCAATGGGTATTGATGGGTGAACCCGTCGGAACCATGCCAAACGGTCAGCCGGATGGCAGCCTTTATCTGGAGCTCCGGAGAGGCGGCGAGGCGATCAATCCGCTGCCATGGCTGCAGCAACAAAGCGCAGCGGCGCGGTAGTCACTTTCGGGCGACCGGAAGTGCGGTGAGTAAATTGTGAAAGGTATCGACATGCGAAATTTTGTAACCGGTGCGATGATGGCACTTATGGTCTCCATGCCAGGGGCATCAGAGTCGACATCGAAAGAATCCGAGCTTTACAACCAACTCGATACCTGGACCAACATCCTCAAATTGGTACGAGACAATTATGTCGATGAAGTGGACGAAAAAGAGCTGATCGAAGCCGCCATTCAAGGCATGCTCCGCTCCCTTGATCCTCATTCAACCTATCTAAACCCTGATGTTTATCAACAAGTTAGAGTTCAGATGGAAGGCGAATATGGTGGCCTTGGCATCGAAGTGCAGATGGAAAACGGTGTGGTCAAAGTGGTATCCCCCATTGATGAAACACCTGCAGCCAAAGCCGGCATTCAGGGCGGCGACCTGATCACGCACATCGACGGTACGCCCGTAGTTGGCAAAACACTGACAGAGGCCGTTAAGGAAATGCGCGGCCCGGTCGACTCCAAAATCACTATCACTGTTGTGCGTGAAGAGCAGCCCGAACCTTTTGAAGTAGAGATAACACGCGAGAAAATTCTTGTGCGCTCTGTCCGTCATCGCATCGAAGACGAGTCGATTGGTTACATCCGGGTGACAACCTTCAATATGCAATCTGGCGAAGGCGTGGAAAAGGCCATTGAAAACATCGTTGGTGAATTGGGTGACAATCTGGACGGTGTCATTCTGGACCTCCGCAACAACCCGGGCGGTTTGCTCGACGAAGCGATTCGGATTTCAGACGCATTTCTGGACCGCGGAGAGATTGTCTCAACACGTGGTCGCATCCGCAATAACAACAGCCGCTGGTATGCAACGAGCGGCGACATGCTCGAGGGTGTGCCTGTTGTTGTGCTCGTGAACGCCTATTCCGCCTCAGCATCAGAGATTGTAGCGGGTGCCCTTCAGGACCACAGGCGCGCGGTTGTTCTTGGGGACCGCACTTTCGGCAAAGGCACGGTGCAAAGCGAAATCCGTCTGGGACGCACCGGCAACCAGGCCATTCGACTGACCACAGCCCGATACTTTACGCCAAGTGGAACATCAATCCAGGAACGCGGCGTTGAGCCTGATATCGAAGTCCTGTTCCCCAATCAGCGGCGCGCCAGCGCACGACGCGAAGCGGACCTGCAAGGACACATTGAAAACGATCAGATTAGTCAGGACCGGGCAGGCGAAATAGATGAAGACCCGTTGCTGGACGCGGAAGAGACAATCGAGCCGGCCGACCCTGATGCACCTCAGGTTGACGTGCAGCTGCGATATGCAATCAAGCTGCTGAAAAACATGTCAACTCTACCTCAGTCGCAGGTTGCAGAGGTGCGGCAGCCTGCCTCCCGGTAGCTCAATAGCTCAAAACTGATCAGCTTGTTGATTGATTCTTAACGACTTTGTGCGTAATTTGGCCAAATTCCAGCGCCAAGAGATGTATGTTTCTATGCCGACAAGTTTCAGATCACTCGCTATTGCATGGGCCGTTTGCCTGATCGTTGTTTTCGGAGGCATTGGCCTTCTTGAAGTGACTTATGATCCTTCGCAGCAGGCCGACGCAAATGGTGGCGATGCAGCTCAAGGCGAGCCAGCAGGCCCGCCAGAGCCTGTTTTCCGGCCAATACCGGTACAGGCATCTGCAGAGCTTCTGGAAATGAGCGACCAGGGGCCGTTGCCCGTTATCAGCGCAGACGGAACGCGTTCGTCCGACCATTACGCAGCAACCCCCGTACAAGCGCCAGATCTCGCGAAGATAGCAATCATTGTCACCGACCTTGGCATGCAGTCGCGGCAGACAAGACGCGCACTCGCTGAAATGCCGGAGCACACAACTTTTGCCTTTTCTCCCTTTGGGCAGGGCAACAACGGTTGGGCGGAACAGGCGCGGCGCGCCAATCACGAAGTCCTGCTGATGATACCGATGGAGCCGGTGAATTACCCGCAGGATGACCCTGGTGTATTGACACTGCTGGTAACCAACACACCCGACCAGAACCTGCGCTGGCTCAGGGAATCGCTTTCCAAACTGACCGGCTATGTTGGTGTGATCAGCCACAAGGGTTCTCGTTTCACGGCAGCCATTGATAGCATGCGACCGATCATGAACGACTTCGCCGCGCGAGGGCTCATGTATATCGACAGCCAGGCCAGCCAGTATACTGTTGGCCCTCAGCTTGCCAGCTCGCTACAACTACCCATCGCTTTTAACAGCAGACTGGGCTTCCTTGATGAGGAGCCATCTGCAGCGGTCATCAGTGAAAGGCTGGACGAGCTGGAAAAGATTGCGGTTCGTGACGGCTTTGCAGTGGGCATCATCCGGCCGTTACCCGTTTCGATGGACGCTGTCAGCATTTGGGCTGGTGGCTTGCAGTCACGCGGCGCCACACTGGCACCCATTTCTCAGATCGCCAATCAGCAACCTGTTGCTCCCTGATGACGGATACCCCGTCATCGCTGCCATACCGGCCCTGTGCAGGTATTCTGCTGATCAATGAGGCAGGCCTGGTTTTTGTTGGTGAACGCCTTGATCGCCCAGGTGCCTGGCAGATGCCTCAGGGCGGCATCGACCCCGGCGAAACACCAGAAGACGCAGCAGTAAGGGAGCTCGAGGAAGAAATCGGCGTTTCAGCTCGAGATGTCGAAATTTTGTCACGGACAGAAGACTGGATTTTGTACGATTTGCCTGACCAGCTGAAAGGCAAGATGTGGGGCGGCAAATATGCCGGGCAAAAACAAATCTGGTTCAAAATGAAACTGCTGGCTGGCGACGGCGCCATCAATATCCAGACCGCTCACCCTGAATTTGGTCAATGGAAGTGGTCATCTCCGGCTGACGTGCTTGATGAAATCGTGGACTTCAAACGCGATGTATACAGGGCCGTCCTTGTTGCATTGATGTCATAAAAAAAGCGCCGCCAACGGCAGCGCTTCCTCATAAAGTGTCGCTCGACCGGCTCTAGGAAACGAGTTCGGACAGCGCCGCCATCCAGGCCAACTCTTTTTCAACTGCTGCACGGGCGACATCGTCGGCAGCAACAGCGAGATCGCTCTCTGCGTCGGCGATTTTTTGTGCCAGATCAGCCGCATCAACCTCTTCAAGGTGAATTGCTTCTTCAGCCAAAATCGTCAGGCCCTCAGCACTGATTTGCGCCAGTCCACCCTTCACGAACAACTGCTCCGGGTTTTCGCCTTCGGTCTCGTATATCTCGACAACACCAGGGCGAATTGTGGACATCATGGGCGCGTGCGCCGGCAACGCAGCAAAATCACCATCACTGCCCGGCACAACAACCATGGCAGCCTGAGCGTCCTTGAGAAGACGCTCTGGCGAGACAATTTCAAAATGCAGCATATCGGCCATGGAACAGGCTTTCCTTAAGCGGCTTCAGCAGCCAGTTTCTCGGCTTTGGCAACCGCTTGCTCGATGTTGCCCACAAGATAGAAGGCTGCTTCCGGCAGATGGTCATATTCGCCAGCAACGATCGCCTTGAAGCCCGAGACGGTATCTTCAAGAGGCACGAACTCGCCGTCAATGCCCGTGAAAATCTCTGCAACGTGGAAAGGCTGAGAAAGGAATCGCTGGATCTTACGAGCCCGCGCCACGACAAGCTTGTCGTCTTCACTCAACTCATCCATGCCAAGAATTGCAATGATGTCCTGCAGGGATTTGTATTTCTGCAGTACTTCCTGCACAGACCGTGCAACTTCATAATGTTCTTCACCCAGAACGCGCGGATCCAGAATACGGGATGTACTGTCAAGCGGGTCAACCGCAGGGTAAATACCAAGCTCGGCAATCTGACGCGACAGAACTGTCGTGGCATCAAGGTGGGCAAATGAAGTAGCTGGCGCAGGGTCGGTCAGGTCATCCGCTGGAACGTAAACGGCCTGTACGGATGTGATCGAGCCTTTTTTAGTGGATGTAATCCGCTCCTGCAAAGCACCCATGTCGGTAGAAAGAGTTGGCTGGTAGCCCACCGCAGACGGGATACGTCCAAGCAGCGCAGAAACCTCAGCACCAGCTTGCGTGAAACGGAAAATATTGTCGACGAAGAACAGAACGTCCTGGCCTTCCTGATCACGGAAGTACTCCGCAAGTGTCAAACCGGTCAGGGCCACACGTGCACGCGCTCCGGGAGGTTCGTTCATCTGGCCGTATACAAGCGCGGCTTTGGAATCACCCTCGAGATTGATAACTTTTGAGTCGATCATCTCGTGGTAAAGGTCGTTACCTTCACGGGTACGCTCACCAACACCGGCGAACACAGAATAACCACCGTGGCCTTTCGCGATGTTGTTGATCAGCTCCATGATAAGAACTGTCTTGCCCACACCGGCGCCACCGAAGAGGCCAATTTTACCACCCTTTGCATAAGGAGCCAGCAGGTCCACAACCTTAATGCCGGTCACGAGGATTTCCTGCTCGGTAGACTGCTCTTCAAAGGCAGGCGCTTCGGCGTGGATCGGCGCTGTTTGCTTGTGACCAACCTCACCGCGCTCATCGATCGGCTCTCCGATCACGTTCAGGATACGACCGAGTGTTTCCGGGCCAACAGGCACAGAGATCGGTGCGCCGGTATCGGATACTTGGGCACCGCGAACAAGACCTTCGGTGGAGTCCATCGCGATTGTCCGCACCGTGTTTTCACCAAGGTGCTGGGCAACTTCGAGAACAAGGCGCACGCCATTGTTATCAGTTTCAAGGGCATTCAGGATAGCAGGCAGATCATCGTCAAACCGAACGTCGACGACAGCGCCGATAACCTGTGTGATGCGGCCAGTGTTGTTAGCCATGTTTTACACTCCTTCGTGTAATCTACTTAAAGCGCTTCAGCGCCTGAAATAATTTCAATCAGTTCTTTAGTGATATTGGCCTGACGGGTCCGGTTGTACGTAATCGTCAGGCTATCAATCATATCGCCAGCGTTGCGGGTCGCGCTGTCCATCGCGGTCATGCGCGCGCCCTGCTCGGAAGCCGCGTTCTCAAGAAGACCCCGGTAAATCTGCACCGAAACATTGCGCGGCAACAAATCATCAAGGATTGCTTCTTCGCTGGGCTCGTAATCATAAACGGCGCCGGCCAGATCGTCCTCGGCGTCATTTTCATTGGCAGCATCGCCCAACGCAGCCGGAATGAGTTGCTGTTTTGTTGTGATCTGAACCAGCGCAGACTGGAACTTGGCGTAAAAAAGTGTCGCAACGTCAAATTCGCCGCGCTCGAACATGGCAAGCACTTCGGCAGCAATTGGCTGCGCATCACCAAATCCGAGTTTCTTGACAGCCGACATATCCTTGAGCGCGATAATCTTGTCTTCAAATTCCCGGCGCAGGATTACGTGACCCTTTTTGCCGATGCACAAGATTTTCACGGTTTTGCCGTCTTCGAGCAACTTGAGGATATGAGCCTTAGCAGCCTTGACAATGTTGGTATTGAAACCACCACAGAGACCGCGCTCAGACGTCGCCACGACCACGAGCTGCACATCCTCGCTGCCTGTACCGGCCAGCAGCGGAGAAGCCCCCGGCTGGTCCTTGACAGCCTGTCCAAGGCCAGTGAGCACTTTCTCCATCCGCTCGGCATAAGGCCGCGCTGCTTCGGCCGCGTCCTGCGCACGACGCAGCTTAGATGCCGCAACCATCTTCATGGCTTTGGTAATCTTCTGCGTCGATTTAACCGAATCGATGCGGATTTTTAGATCTTTAAGGCTTGGCATTGCTCAGCCTCTCCTCATCGGTTCTTAGCTAAACGCCTTGGCGAAAGTTTCCAGTATGGACTTCAACGTAGAGGTCGTGTCATCCGACAACTTTGCCTCTTTGCGAACTGTTGCCAACAGGTCTGCATGCTTGGCACGCATTTCTGCAAGAAACTGCTCTTCAAACCGTGTTACGTCGGTTGTCGGGATGTTGTCGAGAAAGCCGTTCACACCAGCAAAAATCGACACAACCTGCTCTTCAACCGGCAGCGGGCTGTACTGGCCCTGCTTCAGCAGTTCTGTCAAACGGGCACCACGGTTCAGCAAACGCTGTGTCGCAGCGTCCAGGTCGGAACCAAACTGCGCGAATGCTTCCATTTCGCGGTATTGAGCAAGCTCAAGCTTGATCGAACCGGCAACTTGCTTCATGGCTTTGATCTGCGCAGCAGAACCCACCCGAGATACCGACAGACCTACGTTAATCGCCGGACGAATACCTTTATAGAAAAGTTCGGTTTCCAGGAAGATCTGACCATCCGTAATCGAGATCACGTTGGTTGGAATGTAGGCAGACACGTCACCAGCCTGGGTCTCAATAACCGGCAGCGCCGTCAAAGAACCACCACCACGTTCGTCAGACATTTTCGCAGCACGTTCAAGAAGGCGGCTGTGCAGGTAGAAAACGTCACCAGGGTAAGCTTCCCGTCCAGGAGGACGACGCAGCAACAGGGACATCTGACGGTAAGCAACAGCTTGCTTGGTAAGGTCGTCATGAACGATCACGGCGTGCATGCCGTTGTCACGGAAGAACTCGCCCATCGCTGTACCAGTGTACGGCGCGAGGAACTGCATTGGCGCAGGCTCAGAAGCGGTCGCAGCAACCACGATCGAATATTCAAGCGCACCATTTTCCTCAAGCGACTTAACAATCTGTGCAACCGTTGACCGTTTTTGGCCGACCGCCACATAGATGCAGAAAAGCTTGCCGCTATCGTCAGCGGCCGCATCGTTTGTTGGCTTCTGGTTGATGAAAGTGTCAATCGCGACGGCTGTTTTACCGGTCTGGCGGTCACCAATGATCAGCTCTCGCTGGCCACGACCGACGGGAACAAGCGCATCGATGGCCTTGAGGCCAGACTGCATGGGTTCGGAAACCGACTGGCGCGGGATAATGCCCGGTGCCTTGACTTCAACCCTGGTGCGCGTCACGTCTTCGAGCGGGCCTTTGCCATCAATCGGGTTGCCGAGGCCATCAACAACACGGCCGAGCAGGCCTTTACCGACAGGCACGTCCACGATAGCGCCTGTCCGCTTGACGGTGTCACCTTCTTTAATGCCACGGTCATCACCGAAAATCACGATACCGACATTGTCGCTTTCGAGGTTCAGCGCCATGCCTTTAATGCCGCCGGGAAATTCAACCATCTCACCAGCTTGTACCTGGTCGAGGCCGTAAACACGGGCAATACCGTCACCGACGGAAAGAACGGTTCCGACTTCGGAAACTTCAGCGTCGGTTCCAAAATTTGCGATCTGATCTTTAAGGATCTTAGAGATTTCCGCTGCACGGATATCCATTATTGAACCCCTTTCATAGCGATTGCGAGGTTGTCGAGTTTGGTTTTCAACGAGCTATCGATCATTCGAGAGCCCACTTTCACTTTAAGACCACCCAGCAGTGTTTCATCGACCATCTGGTCAATGGCAACGTCCTGCCCGATGGCGGTCTTCAAATTCTTTTGCAGAGTTTTCATTTGAGCGTCTGTAAGCTCGGCAGCACTTACAACACTGGCGCTCACTTCACCGCGGTGTTCTGCAGCCAGCCTGTCGAAGGCATCCATAACAGATTTTAGGGAAGTCAGTCGCCGATTCGCCGCCAGCACACCGAGGAACTTGGCTGTCAGAGGTGAAAATCCGGCTTTGTCAGCAATGGCAGCGACACCCTTGCTTTGTTCGTCGCCGGTGATCACAGGTGAAACTACAAGCACGCCAAAATCTTCGCTCTCTGCCAGCATTGTGCGTAGGCTGGCAAAGTCTGATTCAACGGCTTGCAACGCATTGTTTTCAATGGCCAGGTCGAAAATCGCCAACGCATAACGGCCAGATAAACCAGAAACAATCGCTTTTTGCGAGGTCACGTCAGACGTCCCCTGAAAAAATGGCAGAACCTGTCGGCTCGAAAATGTGAGACGCCCGGAACAAGCATTGCTCACGCTCAAAATGTACGGCCGCTTCAACCCGGGTGAAACACCCTGATTTGGCGCTGGCCAGCCCAAATGCGTGCCCCCTCTAGCATAGAGATATGACCCTTGCAAGCAGGCATATTCTAGATTGTTGATTCTCTTTAAAATCGTCCCAGAAATGGCTATTTAGCGAGCTTCTGGAGATAGGTTAAATCAACCACTCAATCAGACCAAAGCAACTAGTATTTTTCAACTAGCATCATTGGCTTCTTATACCTTGAAACAGCTCTGGGTTGGTGATTTACGCTGACAGTTACGCCGCATACAACACTTAGCCTTCAAATCGAGTTGTTTCGCATACCCTGTCGTTCACTATCAATCTGACGTACTATTTCATTGAGAGACATGCATGGAATTTCAGGAACTTCAGTTTGCCCAATGTCGGTTCGCCGGAATGCCCTCAAATTTGGGAGTCCGAATGGGCGTTTTCCGCGCCAAACCACCGCCACGCCTTCACTTTCAACCCATGCAATGCTGAGCGATGGGTTTGTTTCGTTGATAATCTGAAGCAACTCACGATTCGCTATATCATCCTGGCTAGCCTCAATAACCCAAATTGAGTTTGAATGGCTTGAATCAAGGCTGCAGTTAAAACTCAGCAAAAGTCCTGGAACGTCCTCGTAATTGCGCACACAAAACATGTCCAAGGGTTTGCGGATACAGCCTGAAGTAAAAAAAATGTCCGGCGAGATGTCGAACTGTATAGCGCCGCTGGCTTTTATCTTAACAACGTCATAGTCAGCGTTCTCTGTAACGGCGATCCGGAGTTTGCAGGCAACTTCCGCCGTCAGACTATTTTTTGTTGGATTCAGCTCTAGAAACGACTCGATTTTATAATAATTGGCAATCGAGCACACTATGTTCCGTAATGTTTTGTTCAGCGGCTCTGGCTTAGACTTCGGACGAAACACACCGAGGGGTTCCAAAACAGAGTCGATATCACGCCACCAGCTGACAAACTCATTGCCCCAGCTGTTTTTATATCTAGGCAAACTGTAGCTGATCGGTTTTATGCGCTCCAATGAAACCCCCAGAGTCTGCGCAATCAGATCAAAATCAGACTCCTCGACCCGGCTGAAAATGGAGACCTTGCCAGCCATCCCGAACATCATCACCATAGTATGAAACGCCGATCCCTCCACGCCTGCTATGTGCGCAGCATCACATAACATCTTTACCTGTTCAGGCACACTGTGCAATTCCGGCCGAAAAATAATCCAGCCTGTCTGTTCCAAAATCCGCTCCACTTGGACCTCGTTGACAAAAACACCTTTCTTTAACGCTGTACGGGAGAGCCAGACTTTTTTGCCGGGCACCACGGCCACTCTATCGGTTAACCGCAATGCCTCCATCTGCCTTAGCCAGAATCTTGAAGAGATTACATACCCCGCCTCCGGGACAATTAATTCAGTGAACTCTGTTTGTTCATTGATGCATAGCAGTTCGTTCTCAACGTCGAGTGACCTCAACAATTCCAAATGCCAGTCTTGGGGTGCGGCGTTTTCAAATGACATCCACACAACAGGCTTGTCCGGACAAGACTTGAAGAACCAAAGTCGCGAGAGAGTCTCCAGAAGAAAATGCCCATAGTGCTCAAAAAAGTAACCACCAAAAATGTGGCTACCTTCAAGCCGGCGCATAGTCTCTCTGGCTTCTCCGGCTCCGACGATTACTTCTGTGCGAACACCTGGGTCATCCATCAGGTCCGAACGATCAGATAGCACAGCGCCCGACTTGGAATAATGGCGCAACAACATGGTATTTTTAACGAGATCACCATTTTCATCAAATACGGCACCTCGGGCCGGACGTCGAGGTCGCAACTGCACACAAGGCAGCCAGACCACGTCCTTGTACGTCTCTACATCAGCGCAATCCATATTGTAAGTCATCTCACCTCACAAGAACACCTAAGCGACATCGGGCTCCATGAGTGTCATCGCCGACTACCGCTGATAGTATTCTATAGGAAACTATAGGGATCAATGTCGATCTTGATTTTGACGCCCTTCACCGGCGGAATGGCCCTCAGCCAGCTCTGCATAATTCGTTGAAGACCCGTGCGCTTTTGACTGTGTACCAGCATGCGCACTCTGTGCAGCCCCCTGATCCGGGACAGCGGCGCATGCGCTGGCCCCATAAATTGGACACCCTGGATCGCAGGCGCTGCCGCAGCAAGACGCCGCCCCTGTTCCAGGACATCGGTCAACACCGGGCCGGACAATACAAGCGCCGCCAACTGGCCAAAAGGCGGCATGGCATAACGCTCTCTTGATTGTCGTTCCGCTTGCATGAAGGTTTCACCGTCACCGGTTAGCAGCGCCTGCACAACAGGATGCTCGGGTTCATAAGTCTGCAGATATACCCGGCCCGGCCTTTCTGCGCGACCGGCACGCCCGGCAACCTGCACAAGTTGCTGATAGGTTCGCTCTCCGGCCCGCAGGTCACCACCACGCAGCCCCAGATCCGCGTCAATCACACCAACCAGTGTGAGGCTTGGAAAATGGTAGCCCTTGGTTACGATCTGAGTCCCGATCACAATATCAAGGTGCCCGCAGGCGATTTGCTCAACCATGGCGGCCGTGGCTCGCGGGTTGGTCATTGTATCGCTGGTCATCACTGCAATACGGGCATCGGAGAACTCGCGAGTGACCTCCTCAAACAACCGCTCCACGCCTGGCCCGCAGGCAACCAGAGCATCTTCTGATTTGCATTCCGGGCAGGTTTCAGGCGCCGGCCGCATAAAACCGCATTGATGGCAATGCAGTTCTTTCTTGAACCGGTGCTCAACTAGCCACGCTGTACAGTTCGGGCATTCGATTCGATGCCCACACGTGCGACAGAGAGTGAGCGGCGCATAGCCCCGGCGATTGAGAAACAGCATGACCTGCTCACCCGCATGCAGCGTGTCCTTCATCGCTTTTGTCAGAGGCGGTGAAATCCAGTCACCAGCTGCTGGTGCGCTTGTTCGCATGTCAACGGCTTGCATGTCCGGCAAGACAGCACTGCCGAATCGCTCCCTGAGAACGAGCTTCCTGTATTTACCATCGTCGGCATTCACCAGTGTTTCCAGGGACGGCGTGGCACTGGCCAGCACGATCGGGCAGTCCGCCACTTTGGCCCGCACAATTGCCATATCTCGCGCATGGTATAAAACGCCCTCCTCCTGTTTGAAGGACGGATCATGTTCTTCGTCAACAGTAATAAACGCCAAATTCTTGAAAGGCAGAAACAGCGCAGAGCGCGCGCCGACAACAACCCGTGCTTCGCCGCTGGCAACCGCGCGCCAGGCTCGGCGGCGTTGAGCCAGACCGATGTCTGAATGCCAGACAACCGGCCTGGTGCCAAACCGCGCCTCGAATCGTTTGAGCCACTGAGCGGTCAGCGCGATTTCCGGAACAAGAACCAGAACCTGTGTTCCGGGTTCCTTCAAGGCTTCGATCAAACCCTCGAAATATACCTCGGTTTTACCCGAGCCCGTGATGCCGTCCAGAAGGTAGGGTTGAAACCCGCCTTGCCAAACCTGATCGCGAATGATGGATGCGGCCGCTGCCTGCTCGGACGACAGGTTCGGGCCGTCAATCGACAGGTCAGGTGGAGAAAATGGCTGGTCGACGGAGAGTTCCACAGCCTTCAGGGCACCGGCTTTGGCAAGTCCCTGCACCACACCCGCAGAAACACCGGCCCGGTCTGCAATCACACTCGCCGTCTGGGGCACATCTGATGGCATTGAGTCCAGCACTGCCTGCCTTGCGGGCGTCAGGCGAAGACCGGCAGGAACATGGTCTTTGAGGTAGTGAGTCTTAACAGGCACATCACCCAGCGCTGCCGGCACCGACAGGCACATGCGCAAGACGGCACCCTGAGAAGACAAAGAATAGGAAGCCACCCAGTCAACAAATTTCATAAGGTCCGTTGAGACAGGCGGCAGGTCTATGCATGATTCAACTGGCTTGAGTTTGTTGAGAGGCAGCGTTTTGCCTCGCGGTGCCTCTTTTTCCGGCCAGACCACCCCCACAGCCATGCGGCCGGATAGCGGCACGCGAACCAGTGTTCCGGGCGGGGGCACATCCATGCCTTCGGGCAAGCTGTAGTCAAGCGGTCCCTTCAACGGCAGCGGTAACAACACGCGCACGCGGCCAGCGCCTTTTTCAGGTTCGCCAAAATTCAATGCCGCCTGATCCATTGGTTCTGGCAATCCTTGTTACTGAATGGCTGGCCAGCATAGAAAAGCAATTGCACAACCGCAATCATCCAACACACTTGAATTTGGCGCCAAACTTGGATAGGCATCGGCGACCTTGCAGGTTATGCTGCATTTAACGGATCATTCGCCTTAACGGGAGCGCACCCATGAAATTCTTTCTCGACACCGCCAACATCGATGAAATTCGCGAAGCCAACGCAACGGGCCTCCTGGACGGCGTGACAACCAACCCATCCCTGATCAAAAAATCCGGACGCGACTTTTTTGAAGTGATTGCAGAAATCGCCAAGGAAGTGGATGGTCCGGTTTCAGCAGAGACCACGGCACATGATCATGAGACCATGCTCAAGGAAGGGCTCAAGTGCGCAAAAATCGCAGACAATATAGCCGTGAAGGTACCGCTGACAATGGACGGCCTGAAAACCTGCAAAGCGCTGCGCGCTGAAGACATTATGGTGAACGTGACGCTGTGCTTTTCCGCGAACCAGGCGCTACTCGCGGCCAAAGCCGGCGCAAGCTTCATCTCGCCGTTTGTCGGCCGTCATGATGATGTGGGCTTCGATGGCATGGAGCTTATCGAAGACATTCGCACCATCTATGACAATTATGCTTTCGACACCGAAATACTTGTCGCGTCTGTGCGTCACCCCGTTCATGTGCTGGAGAGTGCGCGCATCGGCGCTGATGTTGCGACCTTCCCTTGGGACGTGATGAAAAAGCTTTTCAACCACCCGTTGACCGTTAACGGCCTTGCCGGTTTCGACAAGGACTGGGCAGCGACCGGCTTCTCTATCCTTTAACTCGCTGTCTCCATGAGCGACATCGCCTTCGAGCAGTTGCATCGGGCCACATCCTGGCCTGATCTGCAGAGAGTACAGGCGTGGGACTATACGCTGGGCGGCGGTGGGCGCGAGCTGGTGGATCAGGTAATCCGGAAGTCTGGCGCGTCTCTGATGTTGGAGATCGGCTGTTTTTTGTGTGCCTCAACCCGGCGCTGGCTGACAATTCATCCCGAATTGCGTGTGATTGGCGTTGACCCCTGGGACGCTGATCTTATCAGGCAGGTTGGCCGCTACATCGGGCGCCCCAACCTCACCCGTAAATACCCAAAACGGGCGGATCAGATGCAAATGCTCGCCGACATCACGACCAATGGGCCCTTCAGGACCGCACTCGCGAATGTCGAGGCATTCAAGGAACGCTTCGTCCCGTTTCGTGGCTGGTCGCCGAAAGCGTTGTATGACCTCAAGGAAGCAGGTATTGAACCTGACATCATTTACATCGACTGTGACAAAAAACCCGATGAGCTGGAAATCAGCCACCAGTTGTGGCCTGATGCGCACATAACGGGTGATGACTGGCACTGGAGCCGCACAAAAGGGTACCCGATGCGCCAGGTCGTCAATTCTTTCGCGGAAAAATACGGGTTCGTCGTTGAAGCGGAACGGGCGACCTGGGTTTTGAAACGTTAGTTGTCCTGCCAGCTACAGCAACAATCTAAACTATTCGGCCCGCTCAACCCAGGTGACATGACCCATCTTGCGACCGGGCCGCGGCTCGGACTTTCCATAATGGTGCAGGCTTGCAATCGGGTCTTCCAGAAATTTTTCAACGTCCAGAATCTCTTCACCCAAAAGGTTTTTCATGCGTACTTTACCAAGCGCCCTGGTGTCTCCAAGCGGGAGGTCGCAGATGGCACGGATGTGTTGCTCAAACTGGCTGGTGCGCGCGCCGTCCATGGTCCAGTGTCCGGAGTTATGCACACGCGGCGCAATTTCATTGACGATGATCTCGCCAGAACTGTCGGTCACAAACATTTCGACAGCCATGACACCAACATAATCAAGTGCATTGGCAACTTTAGTGGCCATAACCTTTGCCTTGGCTTCCACGCGCTCCGACACGCCAGCCGGCACATCCGTTGTATCCAGAATATGGTTGGTGTGTACGTTTTCGCCGACAGGGTATGCTGCTACATCCCCTGATGCACTCCGCGCCACGACAACACTGATTTCCCGATCAAACGGAATAAACCCTTCCAGAATTGCCGGCGTATTCTGGGTCACATCCAGCACGGCTTCCAAATCCTTCGGGGTCTTGACCAATTTCTGGCCTTTGCCATCATATCCAAACCTGCGCGTTTTCGCGACCGAGGGACGGCCGATTACCTTGAAGGCAGCTTCCAGCTCTTCAGCTGTGTGGAATGCCTCATAGGGTGCGGTTTGAACACCCGCTTCACCGAGAAACTGCTTTTCTGTCAGACGGTCCTGCGTAACAGTGAGCGCGCGCGCGCCCGGCCGCAGCAGAGTATGGGCCGCCACGGTGTCGGCCGTATTACCCGGCACATTTTCAAACTCGTAAGTTGCGACGTCTACCGACTTCGAGAATTCAATGAGGGCCGCCTCGTTCGTGTAGGACGCCACCGTGTGGCGATCTGCTACCTGAAAAGCCGGGCTGTTTTCTTCCGGGCAAAAAATATGGCAGCGATATCCAAGCTGAGCCGCCGAAAGTGCAAGCATGCGCCCCAACTGGCCGCCGCCCAAAATGCCGATGGTTCCGCCTGGATTGATACGTGTCATTATCTCGACCTCAGTCGTCTGTGGGCGCGTCTGCAACGCTGTCGGTTTGCGCTTTACGCCAGGCATCAAGCCGCGATGCCAATTCATCGTCCATCAACGCAAGCACTGCAGCGGCGAGAAGCCCCGCATTCTTTGCGCCTGCCTTGCCGATCGCCAGAGTGCCGACGGGTATACCGCCTGGCATTTGGGCAATTGACAGCAAGCTGTCTTGTCCGGAAAGAGCCGCAGACTGGACCGGCACACCAAACACCGGCAGCGGCGTCATTGCAGCGGCCATACCCGGCAAATGAGCAGCCCCACCTGCGCCGGCGACAATGCATTTCAGTCCTTTGTCACGTGCAGATTTGGCATAGTCATAAAGCCGGTCTGGGGTCCGGTGGGCTGAGACAATTTTGGCTTCATAGGGCACGCCGAGCGCATCAAGGACATCTGCGGCGTGTTTCATCGTCGGCCAATCTGACTGACTGCCCATAATAATACCCACCAAAGGCGTTGTTTCTGTCACGGAATTACCCCCGGTTTTCGGCCCCGAAACACCAGCAATCGCTGGAAGAGCGCGCATTATAGGCAGGCGCAGACCGAATGCAAGCTATGCCGGCGTTTAAACACGCAAGATAATTCAAAAAAATTGAATAGCCTGCGCGCAACGGTTCGTTAATATTAGGCCTGTTAAAAGGGGTCGACAATAAATCGGGACACGGCATGAAAGTAACCAGCACACCTGGGGTTGTCAGAACCGCACCCACCCGGCCAGCAAGCCGGGCCGAACGCGCTGGTTCGGCAACGGAAACAGGAAGCGCCCGACGTATTGAGGATACTGTGCAGGTTCTAGGCATTCCACCCGAAGAAATGACCGAGCGAGTGCAGCACGCCATTCTGTCCCTCATGCAGGAAGTTGAAAACCTGCGGCATGAACTGGACCGCACCAACCGACGCCTGCGTGAAATGGAAGATGTAGCCGACACGGACGCGCTGCTACCCATACCCAACCGCAGAGCCTTCGTTCGTGAACTGAGCCGCATGATTTCGTTTGCGGAACGGTACGGCACACCATCTACATTGATGTTCATTGACCTGAATGACATGAAAGACATCAATGACAAATATGGACACGAAGCAGGTGACAAAGCCTTGTTTCATGTCGCCAGGCAGCTCGTCGACAATGTGCGGACAACAGACGTTATCGGCCGCCTGGGCGGAGACGAATTTGGCGTGATCCTGGCTCAGGCTGACGAGCATGTTGGTGCTGAGAAAGCAAAAGCACTGGCAGACATCATCACGAAAAACCCGCTTCACCTTGACGACAACACGATTGCGATGAGCCTCGCTTTTGGCACTTATACATTCCGGTCAGGTGACGAACCTGATGATGCGCTCGATAAGGCGGACAAAGCGATGTATGAAAACAAGCGTGGTATGAAGGGCTCTGACAATATTCGCTGAGTAGAGCAATCAGCATGCAATCCAATTGGTTTCAGGCAATGATATCCGGCAGCAGGAGCGCCTCCAGTTTGGAGATTTCGTCCTTCAGCATCAATTTTCTCTTTTTCAATCGCTGGACCTGCAACAGATCAAAAACACTCCCCGACTGAATCGCTTCAATCGCGGCATCCAGATCCCGATGTTCTTCTTTGATTATTGCTAAACGGGCGCGAATGGCCTCTTCGTCCATTTTTCACCTTTGGCGCTTATATGCTTGATGCTAGCATTTTAGCATGTCGACGCAAAAGCGAGAAGGCTTCCTTGACCTCCAAAGATCTAAACCCGGCAGAATTTTGGCGCTATTCTCTGGAAATATACTCAAACCGTGCTGTGAAGGACATTTGCCTCGAGTTGCAGGATGACTTTGGTGCGGATGTTAACCTGCTCCTGCTTTCGCTCTGGCTCGCTGAGCTCGGGCTAACGGTTGATACACATGGGTTTTCTGGCTTATTGAACCTTTCCAACAGATGGCAAACGTCGGTTCTGCACCCTCTCAGAACAGAGCGGCGAGCGCAAAAAAGGGAGAATACTTCCTACAAGTTAGCTCTTACAAAAGAACTTGATGCAGAGAAAGACGAGCAGACCGCTCTTATCGCTTATGCAAACTTCCATCTTGCAGACATCAATACCACCGACACACCCAACACCGGTTTACTGAATCAATATGCCGCTGTACTGCACCTGCCTCGACAACCCCTGCTAGAGCTACAGGAGCTTGTGCGGGACTTCCAATAACGTCAACCAGGCGGCTATATCTGGTGAGAACTGATCATATATTTCAATATGGCCAAGAAGAATGACCTGAAAGTTGCGAGTCTCTCAAAAATGAGAAAAGGGTAGTTTGAGCACTCAAGGAGATACACCTGCTAACCCGCAGATAAATCAGCGAATCTCCGATTTGCCATTCTTTCCGTGACTCAAACAACGCAACATGGTGAAATGAGATATTGAAAAATTGATGAGGAGAGACGGGCATGAGCTTAGAAACGCATGTTGAATCACTGAACCAGAAACATGCTGAAATTGAGGACATCATCGCACGTGAGGAACTGCGACCGCATCCGGATACGATGCGGCTGATGGAACTCAAGAAACAAAAGCTCCGCCTTAAAGAGGAAATGGTCAGATTGAGTGTTCGACATTAGCCGGACAGCAAATTTGATCATAAAAAAATGCGAGGCAGATGCCTCGCATTTTTTTTAGAACCCTTAATCGGTAGATTTAGCCTTCAGTACCATCAGCAGGAACTGCCGGCTCAACATCTACTTCTGCTTGATCTGCTGCGGGCTCAGCTTCTGTTGAAGGAGCCTTGGCAGCAGCTTTATCACGTTTCTCCGCAGCGACCTGAACCGCTTCATCAAGTTCCAGCTGGCGGCACAGGCCAAGACCAACCGGGTCCTGAGGTTTGATATTCTGAATATTCCAGTGACTGCGTTCACGAATTGACTGAATGGTGGGCTTGGTTGTGCCAACCAACCGGCTAATCTGCAAATCCGTCAATTCCGGATGATGCCGAACGAGCCAAGCGATAGCATCCGGCTTGTCCTGTCTCTTTGAAACCGGCGTATACCGAGGGCCTTTGGTTCTCGGCATTGCCTTCACATCATCTTCCGTCAGCTTCAAACGGGTGCTCGGGTCTGCCTGGCAACGATCCAGCTCTTCCTGGCTCAACTGACCACTTGATGTCGGGTCCTGTCCAACAATATGGGCGCCGACCGTTCCATCAGCGATACCCTGAACTTCAAGCTCATGCAACTGACAGAACTCGGCAATCTGGGTGAACGTCAGCACGGTGTTGTCAACAAGCCATACGGCTGTTGCCATCGGCATTAACGGTTGTGTCATCACAAGTTTCCTACACTCAATAAACGATCCTCGCAGAACCGCTTTCGCAGCCTGTCCCCTGGACCTAATTTTTCGGAAAGGGGTGGAGAGGATACTCTCCCTACTCCGCGCCAACCCTAGCAGGCGTTTTTGTGTCTGTCACCGCGAATATTGCCTGAAACCACTTATTTTGGGCAGGCGAGACGCCAACCACTTAAATCTCCAGCATTATCTTGCCCATGTGGTTGCTCGATTCCATCAGTCGGTGTGCCTCGTTCGCCTGGTCGAGCGCAAAAATGGTGTCGATGACCGGTTTCACTGTCTTCGTCGACAACAGAGGCCAAACTTTTTGCTCCAAAGCCTGCGCAATGGCTCCCTTGAACGCATTGTCCCTCGGCCGGAGCGTGCTTCCTGTCAACACCAGTCGTTTGAGCATTACAGGCATCATATTGAATTCAACCTTGGGCCCTTTTAGAAAGGCGATGGAAACATGCCGCCCTTCAGGGGCGAGGCAACTGATATTTTTGGCGATATAGTCTCCGCCCACCATATCGAGAACAACGTTGACGCCCTTGTTCTTTGTATAGTCACCAACAACAGCTTCAAAATCCTGATCTCGATAGTTGATCACCAGATCTGCGCCCAGTGACTGGCAGAAGTTCACTTTTTCATCACTCCCAACGGTGGTCAGCACCCGCGCCCCAAAGGCTTTTGCCAACTGGATGGCGGTCGAGCCTATGCCAGAAGACCCACCGTGCACGAGCAGCGTTTCACCTTCGCTCAGGTGCGCCCGATCAAACAGGTTGGACCATACAGTGAAGTAAGTTTCTGGCAGCGCAGCTGCCTCAACGAATGACAAGCCGTCTGGCAAAGTCAGGCATGTCTCCTGGGGTGCCACGCACAATTCCGCGTATCCACCACCTGGCACCAATGCGCAAACCTTGTCACCCACCTCGAACGCTGCAACTCCAGCGCCAACTCCTTCAACAACACCAGCAACCTCCAGCCCGGGAATGTCTGAGGCACCCGGCGGCGGTGGGTAGAGACCAAGGCGTTGCACCACGTCGGGCCGGTTCACACCTGCGGCTTTGACCCTGATCAGGACCTGGCCATCCCCGGCGACAGGGTCTGGCCTATTGGTCGGTTTCAACACATCAGGGCCGCCGGGCTCTACAATTTCAATGGCTTTCATACGGGTCACTCCGCTGCTAAATTAACCTGAAGTATGACAGACGAAAACTACGGAGGCTAGAATGGATCTGGACGACCTACCCCGCAAGCAATCTGGTCCACTCAAGGATTTAGAGCAGGAAGACCTCTCGACAATCAGTGTGGAAGAACTCGAAGAACGGGTGGAACGACTGCAGGACGAGATTGGACGAACGCAACAGGAAATTCAGTCCAAACAAGCGAGCCGTGCTGCAGCAGACGCATTTTTCAAATCATAGAATCAGCGCGAAAAAATGGAGGCAAGCCCCAAAGTTCAGACTCGGGGGTCGCCTCCACAAGGTGTACGACAGCGAGGGTCGTTGGGAGAATGAAACAGGATCCGATTCACCGGCCTAGACAACCAGTCATCACAAGCCGGTGAAGAGATATTTGAGAGTTAAGCTGCGTTCGACTCGATGGTCTTGATCCGAGCGTCACCCGAGCGAATTTCAATGTTGCGCGGCTTTTTGTGTTCCGGGATCACCCGACGCAGTTCAACCTGCAGCAAGCCGTTTTCGAAACTCGCGTCGCCCACCTGGATGGTGTCAGCCAACTCAAATCGGCGCTCGAACGCGCGCTTGGCGATACCACGGTGTAGGAATTCGCGCTCTGAATTATCATCTTGTGCTTTGCCCGCCAATATGAGCGTGCCTTCCTGCACAGTGATCGTCAGCTCTTCCGGTGAAAAACCGGCGACTGCCATTGTGACCCGATAGTCATCTTCTGACAGCTTTTCGATATTGTAAGGTGGATACGCAGACGCGCCGTCGCTGGTAAGCGCCGAGTCGAGAAGTCGGTTAAGATGATCAAAACCAACAGTGCTGCGCATTAAAGGGGAAAGGTCAAAGGTTCTCATGTCAAGTCCTCCATTAGAAGCAACCAGATTGTAAAGCCCACCATCACGGTCGGGCCGAAATTCATCCCGGCCCCGCACTGCGGCGACCGGTTAAATTCTATTTGGGTACGGAGATGATTTCTTGCAAGTGGAGACAAGAAAAAAAGGCGCCCGAAACAGGCGCCTTTTCTCAGAAACTATTTTAAATCAAACGTTTACTTCTTGAGCTTAAGCCCACCAAAGCGCTTGTTGAAGCGTGCCACACGGCCGCCTTCCATAACCTGGCGAGTACCGCCTGTCCAAGCAGGATGCGACTTAGGGTCAATCTCAAGGTTCAGCGTGTCACCTTCCGAGCCCCATGTTGAACGGGTCTCAAAAGTTGTCCCGTCAGTCATAACCACTTTGATTGTGTGGTAGTCGGGATGAATGTCTTGTTTCATTGGTCAAATCTCCAAAAACGAGGCGTCCGTATAGGGTATCACAGGGCTTAATGCAAGGCCGATTCCATCATTTATGCCATATTTCAGCAATAGCACCGTCAATTTCCCGTTTTTGTGGCTCTGTACACCAGAGAACGTTGGCTTTTACGCCCGCTGTGCCTATATGACAGTTCGGTTTAGTGAGGATCAATAATCAATGAGCGACAACAACATTCGCCGCGAACATCAGCCGCCCAAAGGCAAGCTGCAAAACCTGAAGACATTGTGGGCGTTCGTGAAGCCCTATAAATTTCAGCTTTTCATGGCGACGTTCTTCCTGCTGATCGCGGCGGGCACCTCGCTGGCAATTCCCCGCGCCATGGGAGACATCGTAGATAAGGAATTCACGGCGCAGCGCGCAGAACTGGTGAACGACTATTTTGTGATACTGGTTGCTATTGTTGTTGTCATGGCCGTGGCTACCGCCTTCCGGTTTTATTTCGTTACCTGGCTTGGCGAGCGTGTCGTGGCCGATATTCGAAAAGCGGTCTACGAGCGCCTGATTACACTCTCACCCGAGTTTTTTGAAGAAAACCGACCAGGTGAAATTGTTTCAAGGCTCACCGCCGACACAACACTTGTGCAAACAATTGTTGGCTCCAGCATGTCTGTATGGGCCCGCAACTTTTTGATCGCAACGGCAGGTACCGTGCTTCTGTTTATACAGTCGCCCAAGTTAATGACCTATATCGCTATCGTGATTCCGGTGCTGCTCGGTATTATCATCGTCGTAGGGCGCCGGGTTAAAAGCCTGTCGCGCACAAGCCAGGACAAAGTTGCAGATGTTGGTGCACGCGCCAACGAATCCCTGTCTGCCCTGAATATTGTGCAGGCGTTTACGCAAGAGCAATCCGAGGCAAAGCGATTTGGCGATCATGTAGATGACGCATTTTTGGCTGCCAAGCGCCGCATCAGGGTTCGGGCGGCCCTCACATTCACAATGATCTTCATGATTTTTGGCGCGATTGCCTTTGTTCTTTTTCAAGGGGCGCAGGATGTAATTTCGGGCACGATGTCCGGCGGCGATATGGTAGAATTTATCATGCTTTCCGTTTTCGTGGCAGCGGCTTTTGGCGCCCTGTCCGAGGTTTACAGCGAATTACAGCGGGCTGCTGGCGCTGCTGGACGGCTTGCAGAATTGCTGGTGGCGGAGGCAACAATCAAAGCCCCGGCCAACCCTGTTGCTCTTCCGGCGGCAGTGAACGGAAAAATCAGCTTTGACAGAGTGACCTTCCACTATCCGAGCAAAAAAGACGCCCCTGCGCTGGATACATTTGATCTGACAGTGAACCCGGGAGAAACAGTCGCTCTTGTGGGGCCCTCTGGCGCCGGCAAATCAACAGTTCTGCAATTGTTGCTGCGTTTTTATGACCCACAAAAAGGGACAATCAGAATTGACGGCATTGATATCGCGAAAACCGAACCAACCCGGTTTCGTGAACATTTGTCTCTGGTGCCGCAGGAAACGATCATTTTTGCAGACTCTGTTGCTGAAAACATCCGGTATGGCCGGCTCGACGCAACAGACACGGAAGTGGAAGCCGCCGCTGAAGCTGCAGCGGCGAAAGAGTTTATCGAGCGCTCCGATGATGGCTATGACACGTTCCTCGGAGAACGCGGCACTCGCCTGTCCGGTGGTCAACGTCAACGTATTGCCATTGCGAGAGCGATACTAAGGGATGCGCCAATTCTTCTGTTGGACGAAGCTACAAGTGCGCTGGACGCGGAGTCCGAGCTCAAGGTTCAGAAGGCACTGGAACGGCTGATGGAAGGACGAACCACTCTTGTGATCGCGCACAGGCTGGCAACCGTCAAGAAAGCTGATCGGATCATTGTTCTGGACGAAGGCCGCATCGTCGCTGAAGGCAAGCACGAGGACCTCGTTAAGCAGGGTGGCCTGTACAAACGACTGGCTGACCTCCAGTTCGGTGAAACCGCAGCCTGATCTGTCTGCGTCAGCGATGACCTCAGGACCACATCCGGACGCCTCAAAACTTAGGAATGATAGCGCCTGTCAGGCAAACACCTGAACGGACATCAATGCCAGGCATGTCAGTACGCCCAGAACTGGAACAATGCGCGGCACGGTGAAAGCAGCCGGAGAGGCCCCATCCTGGCCCTTCAAGCGGTAGAGTCCCAAGTTCACCATCAGGAAAACAGCAAGCACAATAAAACTCGTAATCTTGGCGAGTGCTGTGAGGGGCAACCATATCGCAAACATCAGGATGGCCGTGGTCACAAACACGGTGGCCAAAACCGGGGTCTGGGTTCGAGCGTTGACACTGCCAAACCGCTTGGAGGTCAGACCTTGATCAGCCATTCCGTATAATACCCGGGATGCCATGACGAGTTGCACAAGGGCCCCATTGACGACGGCAATCATGCTCACTGCCGCGATAGCTTGCGGGGAAAAGCCGCCAGCCTCGACGATAGTGGCGAGCGGAGCGGCACTTTGCGCCAAACTCCGGGTTGGCAGGGCATAGGATGCAGCAACAGCCACCAAAACGTACAATGCGAGCGACAATGAAATGGCAAGCAGAATGGCAAGCGGCAATGTCCGTCTTGGTGCCTTCACTTCCTCCACCAGATTGACCATGTCTTCAAAACCAATGAAAGCATAGAATGCGAGAAATGCACCCAGCAAAATGCCCGTTGTCTGGGACAGGCTTGGAACCGCAAGAATCGGCGCAAGCGGCTGCGGGTTCACCACTTTGCTGGCGGCAAAAATCACGAAAAACAATCCCAGAATGGAAATAATCGTGATGGTGTTGACCAGCCATGCCGATTGCCTGATCCCCCATGCCGCAACGCCGCCCAACACAACCACGAGGGCAATGACGGTAACGGCGCGTGGCAAATCCACAAACACGCTCAGGTATCCCGAGAAGCCATTGGCGATTGTCGCGGCGGATACAATGCCCGTCAATACAACAAGCCAACCCACGAACCTGGACAAACCAACTAAACCGAAACTTTCTTGCACATAAAGTGCTTCGCCGGCCGCACGCGGAAACCGGGAAACCAGTTCGCAGTAGCTAAAGGCAGTAAAAACCGCAACAAGGCCCGCAACCAGAAAGGCATAAACGACACCGTCACCAGCAAGGCCCGCCACTTTGCCGACGAGCACATAAATGCCAGCACCAACTATGGTGCCAACACCATAAAAGGTGATAACCGGCAAACTAAGCGTGCGATTTAGAACAGTGGGGCGTTGAGGCATAGGCGCTCCTGTTTTCCCGAAACGCTAGCAAAACAGTGTTGCCAACGACTTGACTAACATCAGAAACTGGCGCCGAACCAAGGTTTCCTAGTTGATCAATGATGGCACAATTTGCTGCGCTACCAGCCTGTTGGGAATAAACTGGCTGCTCTTTCCATAATTTTTGCCGGTAAACGCGGCAACAAGGTCAAGTTCGGGCACGATAAAGATGAAGTTGCCGCCATTACCGTGTGCATAGAGCAGGCTGACGTCCTTGCCCTTCACGGTGCCGCCATCCATCCACCATAGATAGCCATACTGCTCTCGCCGCTCATATATACGAGTTTGCTCGGATGTTGCGGCCTTCAACCACCTGTCTGCAACAAGTCGTTCATCGTTCCAGACACCCCCGGCATGTATCAGCATCCCGATAGCGTGCAGGTCACCAAGCTTGAGCCGTAGATGTCCGCCCGTATCGGTATAGCCCTTGGGTGTTTTCTCCCAGCTGGCTCCTTCAATACCCAACGGCCCAAACAATCGGGCATTTGCGTAATCAGGAACAGGCATGCCCGACAGTTTTTCAATGACACGTCCAAGCAATACAACACCGCCTGTGCAGTAGCTGAAGTGTTTGCCACGCTCATAGGCCATCGGCTTGGTGAGCAAAAAAGACGCCCAGTCTCCCGTATTGTACATCTTGTCCTCGTGTCCTACGGAGGCAGGTGCCCAGTCATTGCAGGCCAGTCCAGTTCGCATGGTCAGGGCGTCTTCAACCCTGATCCCCCGTCGCGGGTCTCCTTTTGGTAGATGTTCAAATTCTTCGGGCAACAGATCCGATAATTTCGCTTTCACGGACTTGAGGGATCCGTCTTCCAGCAACTCGCCAATCAGGAGGGCCGTAATGCTTTTGGTGGCCGATCGGATGTCGTGTCTCTTTTCACGCCCATTGCCGGGGGCATACGCTTCAAAAACGATCTCCCCACCAACGCTTACCATGCCGCCGGTGATACCCTTGTATTCTCCCTTTTCAAGGCCGGCTGCGATGTCGGCCATCACGCCTTTCGCCTCTTCCGGCATATCCACCGCCAAGGCATTGTTTCCGCAAAGGAGGACAATCAGAGTTAACAGTCGCTTGATCATAATCGCTAGTCCGGTTGAGTGAGGATCGCCAAATAGGCCCGAATGCCATCAATATAATTGCCCAGCCGCAGGTTTTCGTTAGGGCTGTGCTGGTTGTTCTCGATGTAAACCGCCGGCACCAGAATTGCGGGCAGGCCCAGACTTTTGACAAACGGCGAAATAGGAATTGAGCCACCTCCCGTTCTAATTTTGATTGGCGATTCATCAAACGCTCGAACCAAGGCCCTTTCCGCCCACACACCAGCCGGAGAGTTCAACGGCGTACGGAACGCCGCGTAGGAAATCTCATAACTGAAGGAAATCAGCCTGTCATGGTTTTGGCGTTCGGTTTCCGATGGCTCAGCACCATCAATGATATGGTACCCCTGATCCTGAATGTGCTGACGCACGAGGCTCACCAGGCGCTCCGGATCACTTTCAAGTACAAGCCGGATATCCAGTTCAGCCGTTGCCGACGCCGGAATGATTGTGCGTGCCTGATTGCCCACCCAGGCGCTCTCGAGGCCCAACACGCTCAGGCTCGGGTACTGGATCGATTCCTGGTAAGTGGGGGCAACCGCGTCTGGCGTGCGAAACCCGATCGAGCGGCGAATCGCCGGTTCATTGTCCGGCACACTATTGATCACCGACTTTACCTCATCGGAAAGCGTGATGCCGTCATAAAAACCAGGGATGGTGACCCGGCCATCAGCGTCTTCCAGACCCGCAACAAGCTGGGCCAGCCGCATAGCCGGGTTAGGCACGTAATTGCCGTATGTGCCACTATGCTGGGGACGGCGGGGGCCGAAGACAGTAAGTGAAACGGTTGCGATACCGCGTGCACCGAACACGAGTGTGGGCCGATTGCTGGTGTGGCGCGGTCCGTCATAAATCAGCAGCATGTCCGCAGCAAGCTTGTCTTTGTACTTCTCTACAGCGGCCGGCAGATGAGGAGAGCCCAGCTCTTCCTCGAAATCCATGATCACTTTCACATTGTGGGTTTGCGTCAGTTGCTCTGCTTCCAGAATATCCAGAGCCGCAAGAAACATTGCCGCAGGGCCTTTTGCATCGGATGCTGCCCGCGCAAAAACCCGCCATTCCGGATCAAGGCCGCCTTCAAGGTTTGACCAGTCTATCTCGGCCCAGGTTTCGCCTCGCCGTTCTTTGAGAACCGGTTTGTAGGGACTTTCCTGATTCCATTTCGAAGGGTCAACAGGCTGTCCATCAATCTGCAGATATATCAGGACCGTTTTGCTCGCATTCGCAACATGCCGCTCCGCAAGCAGGAGAGGTGGACCGCCCGTTTCAAGCACCGTCGTGTCAAAGCCCCGACCACTAAAGGCCTTTTGCATCCATGCAACATTCGCAGCTACATGCTCAGGGAAATGGGCATCACTTGGTATCGACAACAGCTCTTTGAGCATGGGAAAGGATGCGCGCACATGACTGTTTGTCAGTCGCTCTATGGCCGCTGAGTCGGGCACTTGCTGCGCACCGGATGGTATGCTCAAAAAAAAGACTGCCGCGAGCACCCTAACCACTAATTGATGAAACATCATGTATCCCCCACTGATGATTTTTTTTGCGTCCTGCTCTTAGTAAATGTGACAGGTTTTGATGTCGATCTTCAGCTTTGAAAAACTGCTTTCAAAACTGCACCGGCTTATGGATCAGCGCTGTGTAAGCCGCATCTCAATCCGCCTGTTTCGGCTGTAAGCAAATATGTTGTCTGCAGGATCAATCGGCTGAAATTCACCGAAGCCTGCTGCAGCCAGACGTTCCGGCGGCACACCGGCTGATATCAGAAAGCGCACCACACTGATCGCTCGCGCGCTCGACAGTTCCCAGTTGCTTGCAAATGTTGCGGTCGAAATCGGGCGTTTGTCGGTATGGCCATCAACACGCAATATCCAAGGCAACTCGCCCGGAATTTCCTGTGAGATGGCAATCAGGGTTTCCGCAAATTTCCGTAGTTCCGCCCTACCTTCCGGCCCAAGGTTTGACTGGCCGCTGGCAAACAACAGCTCACTGGCGAAGACAAACCTGTCCCCTTCGATGCGAATTTCAGGTCGATTAGACAATACCTCTTTAAGCCTGCCGAAGAACTCGGACCGATACCCCGCCAGTTCTTCAACTTTGCTGGCAAGAGCACGGTTGAGCCGCCGCCCCATATCAACGATCACCGCCTGATTGCGCTGATCCCTCTCCTCGCTGGCCTCAAGCGCGGCTTCCAGGCGGGTCAGCTGTTCCCTCAGGGCGGTGACATTGCGTTCCAGCACATTCACCTGCTCGCGCGCGCGGCGCGACAATATCTGCTCTTCTGTCAAGGCCGTTGATGACGCTGCATATTGTTCTTCCAGTTCCCGGCTGCGCGCCGCCAGCGCATCGCGGGCCGCGGTGATTTCTGCGAGCGATGCCTCCGATGTTTCCAGACTTTGCCTGGCAGAATCCAAATCCGCCCCAAGCCGGTCACGGTCAGAATTGGCTGCAGTCAATGAGGCCGCGAGTTCCGTCATATTGTCTCTCAGCGATGCATTGGCCTGCTGTTCCAGTCGCAAAAGATTGCCAAGTTGGGCTACCTGCCCCCGGAGCTCAGCAAGCGCCTGTTCGCGTCCCGACAAAGCCTGACCAAGAAAAAACTGCGCCAGCACAAACATGGAAAGCAGGAAAATAATCACCAGCAGCAGGGTTGATAGCGCATCAACAAAACCCGGCCAGCTGTTATCCGGGGCCTGCCCCCCAATCCGCCTGCGCGCGGCAATCATCAGAATGCTCCTCCGCCGCCTTCATCTCCGCCTTTTGGCCGGGCATCAAGGCCTGCAGAAATGGTTCGCGCCAGAAGTTTCAGCTCGCTCCGCAGCTCTTCGGACAAGGTCTGGCTGGAGCGCGATTGTTCATCAATAAGACGCTTGATGCCGACATCCAGGTTACGGATATGACCTTTGGTGGTGTCATCCATTGCCGGTGCTGGCGCTGGCGTTTCTTTTTGAGCCGCGTCAATTTGCGATTGAGCCAGTTGGGAGATAGCCGCTGCAAGCGCGCGCTCGCTTTCTTCGCTTTTCGCCTGATGCGCCGCTTGCGCATCCATTCGGTCGGCAAGCGCCGCAAGGGATTCGGCAATCACTGTCATCGTCTGCTGCGCCCCGGTGCGTGCATCCTCTGATTGCTTGAGGGTACGCTGAAGCCGGTCGATGCCATCGGCGGTTTGTTCCATCAGGGCGGTCATGTATGAGCTAGGGCTCGCAACACCCTCGGCGACCTCGCTCCGCGACAAATGCGTAACCGACGCCAGCCAGTCCTCCACATCATTATAGAACCGGGTTTGAGACTGTGTCGCCTGCAAGTCCATGAACCCCATGATCAAGCTGCCGGCCAGGCCAAAAAGCGAGCTAGAAAATGCGGTTCCCATGCCGGACAGAGGCGCTTCCAGCCCTGCTTTCAACTCGTCAAACATCAGCGCCATGTCGCTGCCATCGACCGAAAGACCGTTAATCGTGCCGCCAATGGCGCCAATCGTGCCAAGAAGCCCCCAAAAAGTACCGAGAAGACCCAGAAAAATGAGAAGCTGGGTAAAATACCTGCTGATCTCGCGGCTTTCCTCAAGACGCGAGGCAATACCATCCAGCACGGAACGCATGGACAGTGTCGACAGTCGCATGCTGCCTTCTTCCTGCGCCGAGAGTAATGCCGCAGCCGGTGCCATCAACCGCGGCGTCACCGAGCTTGCCGCGCTCTCGTGCCGCTTGAAGGCTTTGATCCATTCAATTTCCGGTTTGAGGTCAACGACCCGGCGGAACGCGAAAATCACGCCGATCAGCAACGTCGCCGCAATAACACCATTGAGGACGATATTGGCAGAAAAGGCGGCAAGGAGAGGACCGCGCAACAAGCCGCCCAAGATGATGACAGCTGCCAGAAACAACAGCATGCGGTTCATAAACTTCTGCGGTTTTTGCATAAACTTGGCCTTCCCCCGATTGGCTGGGGAGCAATCCCGGGTCACCCCCAGCAAGGCCTAGTTTAAGGGCGAAATTATGACACGCAACCAGAAGGTTACGGTGCTACCCAGATAGTTTAGTCTGCGAGGTTGCGACGTACGCGTTTCAGCATACGCTCCAGCGGTGCATGCAACCTGTCGTTGGCCGCAACGATCGTGCCTGCATTAAGCACATTTTGCTTGCCATCATAGTCGGTCACATACCCACCTGCTTCACGCACGATAAGCACGCCTGCAGCTATATCCCAGGCGCTCAGACCTGATTCCCAGAAACCGTCATAGCGACCAGCAGCAACATAGGCGAGATCAAGCGAAGCAGCACCAAACCGGCGTATGCCAGCCACTTGTGGTGCTACTTCAGTCATCTCCGCGAGAAACAGCTCGTGGCCATCGCGGCCCTTGAAGGGAATGCCGGTTGCCAGCAGTGCCGCTTCCATTTTCGTACGGCCAGACACTCTGAGCCGGCTGTCATTGACAAAAGCACCCTGGCCTTTTTCAGCCCAGAAAAGCTCATCTGTCAGCGGCGCATAAATCACGCCAGCCGTGATTTCACCGCGCTCTTCCACAGCGACGCTAATAGCAAAATGCGGAATACCATGCAGGAAGTTGGTCGTTCCGTCCAAGGGGTCGATAATGAAACGGATGTCGTCACGCTTGCCTTTAACTTCGCCTCTCTCTTCCATGAGAAAGCCAAAATCAGGTCGCGCATTGCTCAGTTCTTCAAACAGAATGCCTTCAGCACGCCGATCGGCAATAGATACAAAATCAGCGGGTCCCTTGCGAGAAACCTGCAACTGTTCAACTTCACCAAAATCACGGCGCAGACCGCGGCTCGCCTTCATGGCGGCACTGACCATCACATTGATGAGGGGGGAACGACGGGCCATTGGCCTCTCCTAAAAATAACTCGAAACGCAGGATTGATGAGCTAGCTGTCAGCCCGGCCGGCGTATTCACGCTCAGCCGTGGAAACAACGATCTTGTCGCCCTGGTTGATAAAAGGCGGAACACCGACGCGCAATCCGTTTTCCAAGGTTGCCGGTTTGTAGCTTGAAGAAGCCGTCTGGCCCTTCACAACCGGCTCGGTTTCAGTGACTTCAAGAGTCACTTTCTCGGGCAGGCTGACGCCCAGCGGATTGTCTTCGTGAAACTCGATGCGCACCATCATGCCGTCCTGCAGGAAAACAGTATCATCGCCGATGTCTTCAGTTGAAATGGAAATTTGTTCGTATGAAACCTGATCCATGAAGTGAGCCATATCGTCATCCATGTACAGATATTGATAGTCTTTCTGTTCCAGACGCGCGCGCTCTACTTTTTCGGATGAACGGAAGCGTTCATTAAGCTTGGAGCCATCGCGCAAATTCTTGAGCTCCACCTGCAGATATGCCCCACCTTTTCCCGGCTGGGTGTGAGCGATTTTGACAGCGCGCCACAGGCCGCCTTTGTGCTCAATTACATTGCCCGGACGAATGGCATTGCCATCAATTTTCATGGGACACCTCTTAGGATCAAAATAAGTCAAAGAACAATCTGCGCGCGATGTATCAGATTTGCAGAGGTGATGCAATGCACGTTGCAGGCTTGATCCGAGGGACACTGATCCAAAGAAGTATGACCTAACACTTACCGCATGGTTATTTGGTCCTGTGACAGATCATCTCATAGGAGCCTTTTTCCCATGTTGTCCCGTCGTCATAGGATCGATCCGACTTCATCCGAAAACTGTCATTGGAGATATCAAAGTAGGTCTCCCGGTTGAGGAAGGTACCTCGTTCGTCCTTTACATCATGAATCACAACAACCATCTGGCCATCTTTGAATTCGGCAGTGGTTTTTTGCCAGGGGTCAGGAGACCCCGGATAGATATTTTGCCCACTCCATGATCCAGCCCCGGCATCAAATGCGCGAAGTTCCGCGCCTGTAATGAACGGACCTCGCCATTCCTGCATCACAACCTGCCCGTCAATAACCCAGTGATTATGCCATTTTGCCTTATAGGTCAGAGGTTCACCGCCTTGCGCCTGCCAGGTAATCGTCGCATCCCAGTCCCCTATGACAAAATCAAACTGCTCCAAAGCAGCTGGAGCATTCGGGTTGCGCGCCGCGATCGGGCTATCAATTTCAGGTTGGAATTTTATTGGTGGTATTTCCTGTTGAGCGGTCGAGCCAACCGTCAAAACCTGAGTTACCATCACAAGACCGATTGCAGCTTTTAAGAGGCGTGTCATTTCAATACTCCCGTTGACCTTTCGGCATCCTGAAAAAGTAAATCGGGAGAATGCTCTCCACCAGATTGACGGTTCAAATGACTGTAACGCCGGGACGTACCGGCAAACTGCATTCAGATCTGATCCCATGTTGCCATTTTGCGAACGCAGATGCCGATAATTAACAATTTCCGTTGCTTAAATTGTCCATTACCTGTGTCTCACGCAATAACGCAGGGCCGCTTTCAGGGCCCGGACATGGAGAATAGATATGACTGCACAATCATTAGCATCCCGCATCGAGGACCTGGCGAAGGGTACCGACATCACCGATACCTTAGTCCGCATCGCAGCGGGGGCTTTTCTGGTGCCGCATGGGGCACAAAAACTGTTTGGCTGGTTTGGCGGATACGGCTTGGATGCCACCGGTCAATTCTTTCAGGCCCAACTTGGTTTTTCTCACGGCTACCTTGCCGCGCTCAGCGCGGGATCGGTTGAGTTTTTTGGCGGCCTGGCGCTTGTTCTCGGATTGCTGACGCGAGCATTCGCACTTGCCGTCACGGTGATGTTGCTGGTCGCCAGTACTTTCCATTTCAGTGCAGGGTTTTTCTGGACAGATGGCGGATGGGAATACCCTGTTCTCTGGGCAATTCTGGCGCTGGGGTTTGTGACCAAAGGTGGTGGCAAATACAGCCTGGACAACGCGCTCGGCATCCGTCTTTAGGCCGAAAAATAAAACCAATACCGTCACCCTCGGCGAATAACGCCGGGGGTGAATTCACATTTTGCGACTACACAACCTTGTGACTGCCAAGTGAAATATTCTCATGGCATAGTCCCGCCCGAAGTTTAGAACTAAGGTTTAAGGGGTCTCATGCAGTATTTTCATAAGGTAGTGGTCGCGCTGGCGGCATGCATTTCAGTCACAGTGGCAGCGGGTGCACAACACGCGCCCGACCAAAACATCGGACCGGATGTCGGAACTGTATTGTCACTGGACTTTACAGCACCTGACCAGTTGGGCCAACAACAGGACTTTGACAGTTTTGTCGGCGAGAACGGTGCTGTCGTTGTTTTTTATCGGTCAGCAAAATGGTGCCCCTTTTGCCAGATGCAGCTTATCGACCTCAATTCAAATGCCCTGGAAGCCATCAAGGAACGCGGCTACGGCATTGCCGCCATCAGCTATGACAAAGTGCGAGATCTTGAACGCTTTCACAAGAAATGGCGGGTTGGGTTTCCGCTGTTGTCTGACGAGGGCTCAAAAATGATTGATGCACTCGGGCTCAGAAACCCGCACTATGAAGAAGGTCATTATGCGCACGGTGTGCCGTACCCGGTTATTCTCGTTCTGGATCGGGACAAAAAAATCACTGCCAAACTTCTGCGCGAAAGCTACCGTGAACGCCCGGAACCCGAAGTCCTGATCGAAACTCTGGATCAGCTGAACGCCTCCGGCAGGTAGTTATTGAATTCAACTTTCTGTGTTGATGCCAAAAGCAAGCAGTAAGCTTCTTGTTTTTGGTATTTTTAGAGCATAGCATTCCTCTTGAACTGCGTGTTATGAGGAATGCTATGGCTTACAAGCGCCCCACCCCGATCACCCGCTTTTATCACGACCATCCGCACGGTCCTGAAGGTGCAGAAAAAGACCTTTTTGGGCGTGTTGCCAACTCGGACCGACGCGGGTTCCTGAAAAACATGGGCCTGGCAGCACTCGGAACCATGGTCGGTGCCGCAATTCCCTATCATCGCAACATGCCAGCAGGCCTCATACCGGCAGCACTGGCGCAGTCATCAGTGCTGGATGGCAAAGATGGTCTTACGCTCCTCAATGACCGACCCCTGAACGCGGAAACGCCCGCGCATCTGCTAGACGACGAGGTGACCCCCAAAGGCCGTCACTTCGTCCGCAATAACGGATTGCCCCCGGCGGATATGAACCCGGATACATGGCAATTAACAATTGACGGATTTGTGGATCGGCCGCTTACCTTGTCGATTGCGGATTTGCGACAACAATTTGAAGTCGTCACCAGCCGCTTGGTGATCGAGTGTGGTGGCAACGGGCGTGCCATGTTCAACCCTCCTGCACGCGGCAACCAATGGACGTACGGCGCGGTTGGGTGTTCTGAATGGACCGGTGTCCGGCTTAGCGACGTGCTGAAAGCGGCAGGCATACAAGACAACGCCGTTTACACCGCGCATGAAGGTTCAGACATTCACCTTTCCGGCAAGTCGGACAAAATGCCCATTTCACGCGGCATGCCTGTCTCCAAGGCAATGGACGATGCCAATCTGATCGCGTTTGGCCAGAATGGCGGCGACATTCATCCCATGAACGGGGCGCCCTTGCGGCTGGTGGTACCTGGCTGGCCCGGCAGCTGTTCCCAGAAGTGGTTGACGCGCATCTGGCTGCGGGACCAGGTGCATGACGGCGCGAAAATGACGGGCACGTCATACCGTGTGCCGGAGTATCCTGTGGCACCTGGCACCAGGGTCCCCAAAGAGGACTTCAAGATTATTGAGGCTATGCCGGTGAAGTCTCTGATCACCTCACCTGAAACCGGACAGGCGAACGCGGAGCGAAGCTTCGAGGTACGTGGACAAGCCTGGGCTGGGGACACAACTGTTGATGCTGTCGACATTTCCTATGACTTTGGCGCCACGTGGCAGCGCGCCGATCTTTCCGCACCCGCCAACAAAGGCGCCTGGCAGCGCTGGCGCACAACGGTGGCTCTACCTGAAGCTGGGTATTACGAAATATGGGCGCGGGCGACTGACGCCAATGGCCGTATGCAACCCTTCGCGATCGACTGGAACCCAAAAGGGTATCTGAACAACAGCTTTCACCGTATCGCCGTCACTGTTGCCTGAGTTGAGACCTGATCCATGTTGAAGTTTTTTGCCAAAGCCGCCGCTGTCTGTCTTTTAAGCCTGACATCTTATGTCCCGACGGCAATCGCACAGGATGATGCAAAGGCCGAGCGACTGTTTCGTCGCTGCGCCGCCTGCCATACCTTGACGGAAGGTGGCCCAAACCGGGTCGGACCAAACCTGTTCGGGGTTTTCGAGCGCGATATCGCGAGCCGCGATGATTTCCGGTATAGCGATGCACTGCTCGCCCTCGAAGGACGCTGGACCGACGAAAATATTGATCAATATCTATTGTCCCCGCGGACATTCGCGCGCGGCACCCGAATGGCCTTTGCCGGCATTAGGAACACTGAAGATCGTCAGCTACTTATTGACTGGCTGAAACGCCAGACTATGAGCAGTAGCGAGACAGAGGCTGTTCCGATGGCGCCGGACCCTGACCTGGCCTTACTGCCAGAGGGACCGGGGAAACAGGAGACGTTTGATGGCTGCGCAAGCTGTCATTCAATCAAGCTTGTGGTGCAGCAGGGCCTGGACAAAGACGGGTGGCTGGAAACCATAGAATGGATGGTGGACGAACAGGGCATGGACCCGATAGAAGATGACCTTGCCGACATTATCGCCGACTATCTGTCCACGCACTTCGGGCTCGATCGTCCCAATTTCCCATAGTAGCGGCTAGGTGTTCGCGAGCGCTTCGGCAAACGCCTCAACGGCAGCGACCGGACCTTCAGGATAATCCCATACGCCTGAACTGACTGCGACAAAATGTGCGCCCGCTGCCGCAACTTTTTGACAGTTTTCAACGGTGATACCGCCAATTGCGACACATGGCAGGTTGGTCACCTCGTCCCAGGCTGTCAGGACATCCAGCTCGGGCTGAAACTCAGTTTCCTTTGTATCTGTTGGGAAAAAAGCGCCAAAAGCAACATAGTCGGCCCCGGCTTCACCAGCTTCAAATGCCAGATGCATACTGTCATGACAGGTCACACCAATATCTTTATTGTGCCCGAGCAGGGTACGCGCTGTGCGCAAGTCGCCGTCATGCTGGCCAAGATGAACACCGTCTGCATCCAGTTCAGCGGCAAGATCGGCCCGGTCATTCAAAATAAACGCCACATCATGTTCGTGACATATCGGAATCAGTATTTTCGCGGCGTCTGCAACTGTGGCATCTGGCACATCCTTCAGGCGCAGTTGCAGGCAGGCGACACGGCCCGTTGCAAGTGTCTCGTCCAGCAGGTGAGCAAACGCCGCCACATCATCAATCACAGGCGGTGTTATCAGATAGAGTTCGCAGATATGTTGGTCAGATGCTGCAGCCGCAACCATGCCAGTATCCCCTTGGCAAAGAAACCCCATGCCACAGCATATGCCCTAAATTTGCAGTCGTGAAAAGCGGCTTCAACTCCGGGCAACAGTCTTGCCACGTGAGCCGAGATCCACAAAGGCTTCATCAAGCCGCGAAACCATGGATTGCTCAGCTGCTCTGAGCCAGACGCGTGGGTCATACTGCTTTTTGAAGGGCGTACCGGATTCCGGATGAACCTGCCACTTGAAGGCATCGGAGTTTTCACTGACGTAGGTGCCGACGGCCTCAGCAAACGCAAACTGAGTGTCGGTATCAATGTTCATCTTGAAAACACCATAACCCACGGCTTCTTCGATCTTGGCTTTTTCTGAACCAGAACCACCATGAAAAACGAAGTTGAGGGGGTTGGCGGCAATACCACGTTCTTTTTCAACCATCTGCTGCGATGCCTGCAGTATTTCAGGGCGCAGCTTGACATTACCCGGTTTATAGACGCCGTGCACATTGCCGAAGGAAGCAGCTACCGAGAAATGCCCGAGTGGTGTCAGCAGGTCGTACGCCTGCAGTACATCCTCGGGCTGGGTGTAGAGGCTCGGGTTTTCAAAGTCATCATCCACATCGGAGCCGACACCATCCTCTTCACCGCCGGTGACCCCAAGTTCAATCTCAAGGCTCATGCCAAGCGGCGTCATGTCTTTCAGAACACGCGCGCAGGTTTCAAGATTTTCGTCTATCGGCTCTTCGGACAGGTCCAGCATATGGGAGCTGTAGAGAGGCACGCCCTCGCGCTTGATGTTTTGGCGGCTTTCTTCCACCAGGGCTTCAACCCAGGGTACCAGCTTGCGGTTTGCATGGTCCGTATGCAGCACAACGCAAATACCATAATGCTCAGCGAGCAACTGGACGTGTTTGGCGGCTGAAACTGCGCCCAGGACCTTGGCACGGAAACCGTCTTCCATGCCTTTTCCCGCATAGAACTGCGCGCCGCTGTTTGAAAACTGGATGATGACATCAGACTGGTTTTTGGCGGCCGCTTCCATAACCGCATTAAGAGAGCTTGTCCCGACCACATTCACGGCGGGAAGAGCGTATCCGCCCTGTTTGCATGCTTCGACTAGTTTTGCGTAATCATCGCCAAAAACGACACCTGGTTTCATCTTCTTCCCCGATCCGGTCACGGTTCGCGACCGAAATATTAATTGGACCCAGTCGCAGGAACAGTTGCCCGTAGCGCCTTCTGCGACAGCCTTTGTGATACACAGGACATGGCCACCACGCAACGGGCAGCGCGCCAATTTCCACAGATTTCATGGACATTTAACGAATAATCGGCATGCGGAAAAAATGACAGCGCTGACATTTTTCACACTGCTCGCCTGATAGTGTCGATGGGCACAAAAAAGCCCCGGCACAATCGCGCCGGGGCATGTGATTCGAATTGATTTTGACGCTAGCCCAAGGCAGCGACACCTGGCAGCGTTCGACCTTCCATCCATTCGAGGAATGCACCACCAGCTGTCGATATGTGGGTGAAATCGTCTTTCACGCCAGCATGAGCAAGAGCCGCTACCGTGTCGCCGCCACCAGCGACGGTCAACAGTTTGCCTTCCCGGGTCAGAGCTCCTGCGGCTTTTGCCAGCGCAACCGTCGCTGCATCGAAAGGGGTCATTTCAAACGCGCCCATCGGGCCGTTCCAGACAAGGGTCCTGGCTTTACCAAGCACTTCAGCAAGCCTCGCCACCGTCGCGGGACCTGCATCAAGGATCATTTCGCCGTTTTCAACCGCGTCGGCAGGTTTGGTTTGATTGTCAGCGTTCACCTTGAATTCACGGGCCACAACAACATCGTCAGGCAGATGCACAGCGCATCCGGCTTTCTCGGCGTTCGCGAGAATAGCCACCGCTGTGTCTTTCAGATCTTTCTCGCATAGACTGGCACCAACATCATAACCCTGCGCAAACAGGAAGGTATTCGCCATTCCACCACCGATGATGAGGTGATCAACCTTTTCAACCAGATGCTCCAACACGGCGAGCTTGGAAGACACCTTCGCGCCGCCGACTACCGCCACCACGGGACGTTCGGGATTGCCTAATGCTTTCTCCAGCGCTTCAAGCTCCGCCCCCATGGTTTCCCCTGCTGCGCAGGGTAAAAGGCTGGCGATTGCTTCTGTCGACGCGTGTGCTCTGTGGGCCGCCGAGAAGGCATCATTGACATACACATCGCCAAGGGCGGCGAAACGCGCTGCCAGATCAGGGTCATTCTTTTCTTCACCGGCGAAAAAACGCGTATTCTCCATCACAACCACACTGGTATCCGGCAGGTCGTCACCCAATTCGGCAAAGCCAACATCACGGTCAAGAACCCGGGAAAGAGCCGGCACAACAGGCTTCAGGCTCATCTCCGGCACGACCTGTCCCTTGGGTCGGCCAAAATGCGCCAGCAGGACAGAGCGCCCGCCAGCGGCCGAAATGGCATCGACAGTCGGCTTAACAGCCAGAAGACGTGTATCGTCCGTCACCTCTCCGCCCGCCATGGGCACATTGAGGTCAACCCGAACCACCGCAGTTTTACCGCTCAGGTCACCCAGATCAGATATTCTTTTGAAAGCCATGTTGTTTGGTCCTCATACAAAAAGGGCGGCCTGAAAAGACCGCCCGATTGTTATTCTATTATCACACGATTAGCCGAGTTTCGCCATCGCAACCGCGGTATCAGACATGCGGTTCGAGAAACCCCATTCATTGTCATACCAGGTCAGGATGCGCACAAACCGGCCATCAATAACCTTGGTCTGGCTTGCGTCAAATGTCGAGCTGTTCGGGTTGTGATTGAAGTCGATTGACACTGCTGGCATATCTTCGAAACCCAGCACACCATTGAGATCACCGTCAGCCGCAGCTTTGATGGCTTCATTGATTTCTTCGGCTGTTGTATCGCGGCCAGCGTCAAACTTCAGGTCAACCATGGAAACATTTGGCGTTGGTACACGAACGGCCGAACCATCAAGCTTGCCTGCAAGCTCGGGCAGCACAAGACCAACAGCTTTTGCAGCACCGGTTGAGGTTGGAATCATGGACAGGGCCGCAGCACGCGCGCGGCGCGGGTCGCTATGCAGTGTGTCAAGCACGGGTTGGTCGCCTGTGTATGCATGTACGGTGGTCATATAGCCACGCTCAATGCCAACCAGGTCATTCAGAACTTTGGCAACCGGCGACAGGCAGTTGGTTGTGCAGGACGCATTGGATACCACCGTGTCGTCGGCTGTCAGCGTATTGTGGTTAACGCCGTAAACGATTGTTTTGTCCGCATTGGCACCCGGCGCCGAGATCAGCACTTTCTTCGCACCCGCCGTCAGATGCATGGCCGCCTTGTCACGGGCAGTGAATATACCGGTACACTCCATCGCTACGTCGACGTTTTCGTCGCCCCAGGGCAATTCTTCGGGGTTGCGGATTGCCGTTACGCGGATACGATCGCCATTGACCACCATGAAGTCGCCTTCTACGGCCACCTCGCCCGGGAATGGGCCGTGCACGCTGTCACGCTTCAAAAGGTATGCGTTCATTTCTGCGTCGCCAAGGTCATTGATCGCCACCACTTTGATATCGTCACGGCCACTTTCGTATATTGCGCGAAGCACATTGCGCCCAATACGGCCAAACCCGTTGATTGAAACTCTGACTGTCATGGTGGGTCTCCTCTCGACTGAATGGATTTTTGCGGGATCTTCCCCCGCGAGAATTCTCTAAAGCTTGGCCTTCACCGCAGACACCAGGGCATCTGCCGTAATACCAAAATGTTCGTACAGCTCATCGGCAGGCGCCGATGCACCAAAGCTTGTCATGCCAATGTTTACGCCATCAAGGCCCGTATATCGCTCCCAGCCGAACGAAGCACCCGCCTCAATGGAGGCTTTGAGCGTTTCAGCAGGAAGAACAGAGGCTTTGTAGGCATCGCCCTGCCCATCAAACAATTCAGTACAGGGCATCGACACCACGCGCGTCGGCACACCGTCTGCCTGAAGCGTTTCACGAGCCGCTGCTGCAATCTCGACTTCTGATCCGGTTGCGATCAAAACCACTTTTGCTGCCCCGCCTTCAGCTTCATGCAAAACATAGCCGCCTTTGGCGCACATGTTCTCATCTTCACGAACCAGGCGCTGCTGAGCCAATCCCTGTCGCGTAAGTGACAAAACACTCGGTGTGCTTTTGGCTGCAAGGGCAAGCGCCCAGCATTCAGCGGTTTCAACAGCATCGCACGGGCGAAACACATTGAGGTTCGGCATTGCACGCAAGCTCATGACATGCTCAACAGGTTGGTGCGTGGGGCCGTCTTCCCCAAGGCCAATACTGTCGTGCGTCATTACATATATTGAGCGCAGCCCCATCAACGCCGCCAGCCTGATGGCCGGACGTGCGTAATCGGTGAACACTAGGAAGGTGCCGCCGTATGGAATGTGATTGCCATATAGCGCAAGGCCGTTCATGGCAGCACACATTTCAAATTCCCGGATGCCGTAATAGACATAACGGCCAGAAAAATCTTCCGCCGAAATCGGATCCGTTTGACTGGTTTTGGTCAGGTTTGACCCTGTCAGGTCTGCTGACCCGCCAATGGTTTCCGGAATTGCAGCATTAACCACTTCAAGAGCCATCTGGCTGGCCTTCCGGGTCGCAACCTTAACAGGTTCACTGGTAAGCTGAGCTTTGTAGTCGATGATCGCCTGATCAAAAGCTTTGGGCAGGTCACCTGCCTGACGTCGCTCGAAGTCTTCTTTTACAAAGCTGTCGAGCGCGTCGAATTTCTGTTTCCATTTTGCCGTAAGGGACTGACCAACAGCCCCAACATCGCGCCACGCTTTCAAAATGTCGTCCGGCACAACAAAAGGCTCGGCTGACCAATTCAGCAACTTGCGTGCGCCCGCAATCTCTTCATCACCGAGCGGGGCTCCATGGGTTGACGCCGTACCCTGTTTGGTTGGCGCGCCGTAGCCGATCGTGGTCTTGCAGGCAATCATCGAGGGCAGGTCATTGGCCTGGGCTTCGGCAATCGCCGCTTCTATCGCTTCAGGATCGTGACCATCAACACTTTGTACATGCCAACCAGCGGCTTCAAATCGGCCCTGCATATCTTCGCTTGTGGAAAGATCAGTGCCACCATCAATCGAGATGGAGTTATCGTCCCAAAGAACGATCATTTTCGAAAGGCGCAGATGGCCAGCCAGCGAGATCGCTTCCTGGCTGACGCCCTCCATGAGACAACCATCACCCGCCAGCACATAAGTGAAGTGATCTGCGATTTCATCGCCGTACTCGGCATTGGACAAACGTTCGCCCAGCGCCATGCCAACAGATGTCGCCAACCCTTGTCCGAGCGGACCCGTTGTCACTTCGACACCCGGACACTCTCCAAACTCAGGATGGCCAGCCGTAGGGCTGTGCAACTGGCGGAAGTTCTTGATGTCCTCCATCGTTGGATGCTCATACCCTGTCAGATGAAGCAGGGAATATATCAGCATAGAGCCATGACCGGCCGACAACACAAAACGGTCCCGGTTAGGCCAGGTTGGCCAACTGGGGTCAAACCGCATGAACTTTGTGAAAAGAACTGTTGCGACATCGGCCATGCCCATCGGCATGCCGGGGTGACCGGAATTGGCCCGCTGGATTGCGTCCATTGACAGAGCGCGGATCGCATTGGCCATGTTATTGTGGAGGTCGGTTTCGGCAGAGAAACTAGCGTCGTTCATATGACTCATCTTCTGAGTGAGGGCGACGGAGAACGCCCTTAATAAAATTTGCCCGCAAAATGGCCGGGAACGGGCCTTTAGTCAACCATTGAACCGTCGATGGGGAGCCAACTGATTGCTTTTTTCATATTGCCGCCTGACTGCGCGATTGACCTTGCTCAGCCAAACGCCCTATCTTCAAGGTGAAAGAAAGTTTTTTACCTAACAAGCTTATACAAGCAGGCCTTAGTCGGGTCGGCCCAAACTCGGGGAAACCAGATGGCGCAAACTCAGGAAAAAAATACCCTTGAAGACGCGAGAGCGCGACTCGAACGAGCGCTTTCAACGCTGACGCAGGAAGTTGCCGAGTCTCGAAATGCGTTGGCCGAGTCCAGGACGGCACAGGAAAAAACAATTCAGGAAATGTCGGCGCAGGCAGACCGAATGCAGTCACTTGAGCAAGAAAATCACCGCTTGCATGAACAAATTGCCGCTCTGTCCCTTCAGGAGCCGCAGGCCGGCGACAATGAGGAAACTGCTGCACTTGAAGCCGAGAAAAGCGCGCTGCAGCAAAATTATGACCTGTTGAAACGGCAATATACGAGCCTGCAGGATGAATTCGAGGGCTTGCAAAACCAAGTTGGCAGCGGCGCTGAGGCCAACAACACCAGCGACGATGCAGCCCTTAGGCAGCAGATTGAAACTTTGCTGCAGGAGCGAAGCAAACTCAAGAGCGAGCTGGACAGCGTTATTGCAGAACTGGAAACCTATTTGACGGAGTCGCGCGCCGTCGCCGGAGGAATAAACTGATGGCACAAATTCAAGTAACAGTGGCTGGCAAATCCTATCCGCTTGCGTGCGCTGAAGGCGATGAAGACCGCCTGCACAAACTTGCGGCCTATGTCGACAACAAGGCGAAAGACCTTACGGAGAAGCTGGGGCATATCAACGAAACGCGTTTGATTCTCATGGCTGCTGTGCTGATTGCGGACGAATTGCATGACAGTATGGAAGGCAAAGGACAGCAAGGATTGCTGAGCGGCCTGTCCGAAGATGACATGGCTTCTGTGCTCAATGAAGTGGCGGCAGAGGTCGAAGGTATTGCAGAACAGCTCGTAAGCGCCTGACGGGCATTGATTTTTAAATGGCTTAAAGGCAGCAGTATCCTTCTGGCCACGCTCTCCAGCACTCTCATGATATCGATACGATCAATTGGATTTACAGCGGGGAAGAGCGCAGCGGATTTGGCCGGTTCCCCAATTGGAAGAAAGTCATAGGGCGGTAGATTATCTACATACTGATACCTTGCAATCTGGTTACCAAAAAGTGCACTTATCACAACCGGCACATCAGCGAGTTTATCCAAATATCTTTCAAAGGTGGTGGTTGTTTTGAACTTTACGGTTCCATTGTTCTGGGGCCTGCGTTCAACTAGTGCTGCTCCACGGGTCGCACCCATTATCGGAAGGCACAATACCCTAGACTTCTTGTTATCGTCGCCGAGGCTCGATTCCAGAATAATGTCTTTCTCTGATAAATCATTTGAAAACCACCCTTGATACGCATCTGAATACCCTGGCGTGTGGCTCGAAGCCTGCGACAGAGATCGCCAATCACCCAAAGATCCATAAGGCAAACGCTATGATTGTGGCCCAAGACGGCAACATCAACCTTGTCCATTCCCGCCCCCAACTTGAGCCAATCTGCATAACAAGTATCGAAACCTTGTTTAATATGGTTGCGCCTTAAGTTAAAGCCATTGTATCAGAACATCCAACTGAACAATATTTAACGAGTTTGCTGATGCCAGAACAAACCCCGGTCATAAACCTTAAAGACCAAGATCCAGCTGTTCGCAAGATGCTGGAACAAAAGTTACGCGCCAAAGAACAGCAACTCTTGATGCAGAACTCAGAAACTTCTCGAATTGCCAATGAACTAGAGAAAATTCATATGGCTCTTGCCAAGATTGAATTTCCTGAAATCGAGTATCTCGACTACATCAAAAAAAATTATCATGAAAAAGGCATAGGCTCATATCTTGAAGTCGGCGTCCGCTGGGGCGACAGCCTCGCGATGGCAAAGCCGGATTGCATGGCGGTTGGCGTTGACCCAAACTTTGACCTGAAACACGATTTGCCTTCTCTACCCAAACTTTTCAGTATGACAAGTGACGACTTTTTCTTTCAATGTACAGATGAATATGCGTCCAGTTTTGAGCTTGTCTTTTTAGATGGACTCCATGAAGCTCGCCAAACTGCCAAGGACATTTGGCATTCCTTAGATGTCTTAAAGCCTGGCGGAGAGATATTAGTGCATGATGTCCTGCCGATTTCGATGACTGTTGCGAACCCTGAATCCAAATCTCATTTTTGGACCGGAAATGTATGGCAGTCCGCCTACGCTTACTGCGGGAAAAACTATCCACTAAAATGGGAGTTTATTGACGCATTCCCAAGCGGCTTGCTACGCTTGTATGATATTGATCCTGAATTTCGACCGCCCAGAGCGGATATCGCGAAAAGCGTTCGGCATGCGTCTCAGATGCAGTTTGAGGCTAGGGAATTATTGGACTTTTTGAGATCGTTATAATGTTCCCAAACTTCGGATTGTTGGCTTTGCTATTGCGGCAGACCATCTAAACGCCTAAATACACGCAGCGGGCTCTGCGCTGCGCGCACGATATGCAGTAATCCCCGGGGCTATAAATTCTCCTCGGGAGCTGTCCCTGGTTTGGACCGTGGTCCATCCCATTCACGGCGCCCACCTGATTTATCAGGCTACGGAGGATACAAACGTCAACGCGGCAGAGGCGGTCCCGCACCCTTTCCCGGTGGTACCTACAGCAAAGATGAGCAATCAGCATAACAAGCAGGAATTGCGTGAACGCGCCAAAAAAATGCGCGCGGGCGCCTGGGAAATGCTTGGTCTTCAGGCGGCTGAAGATGCTGCAATCCATGGCTTGCAATTGCTCCGGTCATTGTCGCCCGGCGCCACCATCGGCTGCTACTGGCCGATCCGGGATGAACTCGACCCTCGTTTTTTGATGCAAGCCCTGGAAAAGGTCGGTTACCAGCTTGCCCTCCCGGTCGTCACTGAAAAAGCAGAGCCGCTCTTGTTTCGACGCTGGGGCTTTGGTGACGAGTTGAGTGAAGGCTGGCGTGGTATCGCCGAACCGCTCGCTGATGCGCCGGTCGTGATCCCGGATGCTCTGGTCGTTCCGCTTCTGGCCTTCGACGCAGACTGCAACAGAATGGGGTACGGCGCAGGCCACTATGACCGCACACTTGCCGCTCATCCACACATCAAAGCATTTGGCTTTGCCTATGCAGCGCAGTTCGTTGATGATATGCCCGTGGAGCCACACGATTGGCCACTGCAAGGCGTTGTTACAGAAACCGGCACTGTTTTGCCTCAAAAAAAGCCGACAGAGGCCGTTCCGTAACCGGCCATACAGAAAGAAATAGATGCGTTTATTGTTTTTAGGGGACCTGATGGGTCGTAGTGGTCGCACCGCTGTGATTGATGCCTTGCCCGACCTGCGTGAAAAACTGAAGCTCGACTTTGTCGTCGTGAATGCCGAGAACGCGGCGTCCGGGTTTGGCACCACCAGCAAAATTGCCGGTCAGGTTATTCAGGCAGGAGCAGATGTTTTAACCGGTGGCAACCATACTTTTGACCAAAAAGAACTCTTGTCTGTCATCGACAATGATGTGCGCATTTTGCGGCCTGTAAATTATCCTGATCCGACACCGGGTCGAGGCTACGCCGTATATGATGCCCCCAGGGGGAAAAAGGTGTTGGTGATTAACGCTATGGGCCGCGTGTTTATGAACCCGATGGATTGCCCTTTCAAAGCTGTCGACAAGGTGCTTGCCAAATATCGCCTTGGGGCCACGGTTCATGCGGTCATTGTCGACTTCCACGGCGAAGCGACATCGGAAAAGATGGCGATGGGGCATTATCTTGACGGACGAGCAAGTCTGGTTGTCGGTACCCACAGCCACGTACCAACAGCTGACGCCCAAATCCTGCCGGGGGGCACAGCCTACCAAACGGATGCCGGTATGTGCGGTGACTACAACAGTGTTATTGGCATGGATAAAACGGAACCGATCAGCCGGTTCCTGACTAAGATCAACCGGGAACGCTTTTCCCCTGCAGGTGGTGAGGCCACCGTTTGCGGAACATTCGTCGAAACAGATGACCGAACCGGACTGGCCAAAAGAGTTGAGCCGCTCAGACTGGGGCCTCGTCTTATTGAAAGTCTACCCATAGTCGAATAAGAATTGTCCTCAATCTCACATTTTACCGGCGAACCGATAGAGAAGACAATAACAACCCATTCTGCTTATTGAATTCTGGAGATCACTAATGTCTGGTCCTGCGAATTACTACTCCAACGTCAACACTGAGTTGCTTGAACTTTGCCCCAATGCTTCAAACGTCATTGAGTTTGGCTGCGGAACCGGACAATTCTTAAGGGCATACAAGAGCAAGAACACACAAGCTCAATGCACAGGTTTCGAGTTGTTTGACGATGCGGGCAAACAGGCACAGGAGATTTGTGATGCCGTCGTAATAGGGGACGCGGAAGACCCTGCTATTCTGGCTACCAATTTTGAAAAAAAATCATTCGATCTCATTATCTATGGCGACGTACTGGAGCATTTCATTAATCCGTGGGCAACGCTCGAACATCATCTGGAGTATCTGAAACCAGGCGGTACAGTCTGTGCCTGCATTCCAAATGCGTCCAATTGGTCTGTAATTTTTTCGCTGATAAACGGTGACTTCAAATATGCGGATTCGGGGCTGCTTGATCGCACACACTTACGGTTCTTTACACACAGCACAATAAGGTCACTTTTTGAAGAATGCGGCTTGTCTCTAGAGACGCTCAAACCGCGTCAGTTCACTTTGAAAGATACACAAAACGCACTCACCACACTCGCCAAAGTGTTTGATAAACCTATTGCCGATGTATCTCCCAACCGTCGGCGTGACTGGGCAACATTTCAATATCTAGTCCGAGCCCGCAAAGTCAAAAATGACTGAGCCGACATGAGTAAATTTTGGAGATTCGTAAATGAACAGACTTAATTTTTGTCTGCCGCGCAATCTGAAAGCAACCGCACTTTGTTTATACTAAAAGTTCCTAAGCTTTAGGGGACAAAAATTCCAACCATGAACGTCCCATCTTCTTTCACTAGGCCCACTTCTAACTTGACTTTCTTTTTCCCAATTCTACAAGTCTTGACCTCAATCAAAATCCGGTTTCTTACAATAATATTGTACGCATCCCGTAACTGTACATAGGGGAAATACTATGCATCCATCTGCAATGAATAATGGTGACCTTTTCTTCAGGACGTATGTCGCAGATGGGAATGGCAAGAAAATTGTCGAGATAGGAAGTCAGAACGTAAATGGTTCGCTACGCGATGTGAAACCAGATGGTTGCGACTACGTTGGTGTCGATTTTGTTGAGGCACGTGGAGTTGATGTGGTTCTGGACCCGGAAGACCCTTATAGTCTCCCTTTCGAGGACGAAACAGTTGACGTAATTGTCACTTCGTCAGTTTTAGAGCATTCTGAGTTTTTCTGGCTGCTTTTTCTGGAATTGATCAGAGTGTTGAAACCCAATGGCATTCTATACATAAATGCACCGTCCTATGGTTCGTTTCATCGGTACCCTGTTGATTGCTATAGATTTTATCCTGACTTTGGCAAAGCCATGGAGAAATGGGCAAAACGAAACAAATTCAAAGATATAGTTTTGCTGGAATCTTTTGTCTGCAGACAAGATTTAACGTGGCACGACAATGTATCGGTTTACTTGAAAAACAAAGGTGACTTGGATGATCACCCCAATCGCATACTGGACAAAAAAGAAGACTTTTTAAATGGTTTTAAGTTTGGCACGAATAATCTGCTCAAGCCTTCTGGCAAAACCGACCCTGAACTCAAATCTTCCGTAATCCAAAGAGTTATCTCCGGCAAAATTACTTTGAACCCATAGACCCAACTCTTATTGATTTTGGTGTGGCATCAGTGGCGGAGTCTGTTACCGAAAACGCCAAAATAAACCAAACAACGCTGGACAGTATCCGCCAAGCACCACAGCCACTAAATCACCGAATCAGTCGGCAACAAGAACGCTGCCGCCGTCGTCGTCAGATTCGCTTTCCTTCTCGGGTTCGGTAGTCTGACTACCCCGAGAGATGCGGCCGCCCTCATCTGAGACAAATTCCTCAACAGTGACTTCACCTCTCCTTTGGCGCCGTTCATTGCGAATTTTCATCGCCCGCAACAACGCCTTGGTTTGTGGTGCCAGGGTCGAAGAACCAGCCTTTGCAAGCAGTTCGCTACTGCCAAGAGAATCGCCAACGCCGTCAGGGCCCGGTGCCGCCCCTCCCCCGAATGCAAATTGATTGGACGGGGTTTCAATAAAGAAGGCCAGAGCCCTTGGGTTGGTGTTGAAACTGCTACCGGCATAGGTCGACCCATTTTTGAGGTCAGCAATGCCCCAGTCATAGTTTTTCAACCTGAAGGACTTGGCTTTTACCAGGTCTTCTCTGGTGTCAGGACGCGCGAAAGCAATCATATGCTTGGCGAGATCTTCTTCAAAATTGGGGAAGAAACGCTTGCCCAATTCATAGTGCTCTGAAGGACGCCCCTGACTGGACCACAAGCGGTATCCGCGCAGGCTGTTGACGAAACGCACAGCATTATGTTGCAGTTCCTGCACCACATTTTCACCGGTATAAGCTTCGGTACGAATGTCAGGTCCGCCGATGGTCCCCATAAAAAAACCATAGAGAACAAGCGGGTTATCCCAGTTGGCGACAACATGTTCTTCAATGTCTCTAATGGACACAGGCACGCCGCCAATCGACATTGTCTTGGCGTCCCAAACGCTATTGCGCCCTTTCTGCAGCTTGTTCAGTTTCTTGACAGGGTAGGCTTTCGCAACTTCATACATGACCGCTACATTGTGCAGATTGTACCAATAAGCGAGTTGTTCCCACTGGTTGAAATCTTCAAGCGGCATAAAGTCCGGAACAGCCTCAAGGTCCTGTCTGATGGCCAGCAGGCTGTCGACATGGTCGTCACCAAACTGATCAAACAGCACACGGTTTCCTTCAAAACCGCTGGCGCTGGTATTGCCATGCTTGAGACGCGACGATGTTTGCTTATTCAGCGCCCGGCTCGCGGGGCGGCGATCACTGGGGCCCGTGTCCAGCACAGAGCCGGACAGGATCAGGTTCCAGTCGTCGTACCGAATAACGAAGTCGCTGTTTGGATCATGCTTGGTCGGCAACTGCGTTTCAGCTGCACCAAGTGGTGCAGTTATGAGAATACAAACCGACAGCATGGTGGATAAAACTAGTGAAAGTGATTTGGTCAATCTCGCCCCCTATCGTAAAGGTCAGAAGAACTAGTCACTTGTTTTACAAATTGCGCACATCCAGCCCAAGCGGCCATACGCCATGAAGCGACTATTTTTCGTCAACCGCCACCACCCTTGCTGATGACGGTTTTGTCATGAACGGCAACCAATAAAACCGTTCTTCAGACTTTAGTTTGACACAGCTGCCGCGGCTTAGCCAGTAAACTAAACGATAGTGATATAGTTTACTTCCCGCTTTTGCCTAAGACATGATCACCTCAGTCTACTGATCATAATTGCGTTCGCCGGCGAATTCTTCCAGCTTATCAATAAACCCGAAACATACCCGTTGGCCTTCGGTGGGGCATTAGTACGCCAAATAGCCGCCGCCATCTCTGGAGGTTTCCTCCGGTGCTTTCTGGTCCTTCCGTTCTATTCGACCACCTTCGCCACCGATAAACTCTTCCACGGTCACCTCTCCTCTGCGAAGACGGCGGTCATTTCGTGTCTTAACAGCTCGCAACAAGGCTCTTGTCTGCGGCGAGAGAGATCCCAGGTTTGCCTGGTTGAAATGGGGATCGTTGATAAAAGAATCGCCAATGCCTGGCGGCGAGTCGGTTCCATTTCCACTAGCAGATGGTGTCGCCTGAATGAACCACGCCAAGGCTGCTGAGCTAGTATTGAAGCTGCTACCAGCATAGAAATCACCGTTTTTCAAGTCGGCGATCCCCCAATCATAGTTGTTGATACGGAATGACTTTGCCTTTTCAAGGTCACGCTTTGTTTGGGCTGTAGCATAAAGCATCATATGCATTTTTATGTCTTCTCCCGCATTCGGGAAATACCGCATTCCTAGTTCATAATGATCAGATATGCGTCCATACCCCGACCACAACCTGAAGCCTCGCAGACTGTTGATAAATTCTCTGGCGTTGGCGCGAAGCGAATCCGCCACATTGTCAGCAGTATAGGCGTGATCCCGGATGTTGGGTCCACCAACGGTGCCCATGAAAAATCCATATAGAACCAAGGGGTCGTTCCAGTTTGCAACCACATGATCTTCAATATCCGTTATAGACGTCGGTACACCCGCCACAGACATTGACCTGACTTCCCAAACGCCCTTGCGTCCTGACCTCAAAGACTTTAATTTCTTGATCGGATATTCATTGGCCACTTCGTACATCACGGCAACATTGTGCAAATTTAGCCAGTAAGCCAATTGTTCCGACTTGGAAAACTCCTCAAGCGGCAGTATTGAGGAAACCTCTTCCAAATCTTTCCTGATCGCCAGCAAGCTGGCTCTGTGCTCTTCCTTGAATTCATTGAAAGTAACACGGTTACCTTCAAAGGCTGTGACGCTATAGTTGCCATGCCTGATCCGGGTTGATGTTTCCCGGAGAGCAGCCCTACCCGGCCTCCTCCGGTCAGACATGCCGGTATCCATCACAACAGATGACAGAAGATAATCCCAATCATCATAGCGTATCTTGTATTTGCTTGCCGGATTATGCGCTACCGGTAGACTGTGCTCTTCAGCCCAAACAATCGATTGTGGCAGAGCAATAGCGATACTCAGTACAACCAACGAAAAAAGAGTTTTCCCATGCATGATGTCCCCCTTGACCGCGCCATCTCTAGTGGACTCGCACCCAAACACCATTAGAAAGGACGCACCCCGCCAGGATGTTTACTCATCCATACAGCGGCTACTTTTGAAGCAAACGGACGCTTCAGCACAAAAACAAAAGTTCTTGTTCGGGAAACATTAAAGATGGCAAGGGTTATAGTCTACAAAAACCGACCAACTACATCTTTGTAAGATCGACTGACTTTGAGTTCCATTCCGCAGGAAAGTGTCAGGAAGCACTCACCGTTTGAATGCGGCCGTACCTCTGTGACCTTGTCCAGATTGACAATCGTCGACCGATGCACACGCTGGAAAACCTTCGGGTCGAGCCGCTTTTCCATGGTTTTCATGGTTTCTCGCAGGATGTGAGTCTTTTCGCCAACATGAATGCACATATAGTCACCAGCCGCATCAATATAATCGACATCCGAGACGTCAACAATTGTGATATGACCTCTGTCTTTGATACGTAGATGCGGATCGTACCTTTCTTCCCTGATTTCCTGCGGCTGTTCCAAAAGCGCTGTTAGCGCCTCTTTCGGCGGCGAATCCATCTTTTCCAGAAGTTCCACGAGCCTCGAGTTTTGCTCGATGGCAAGCCGCTGACTCAGTGCATCTCGCACGCGGACAATAGCTTCCGCAAGTCGTTCCTCCTCAACTGGTTTCAGCAGATAATCGAGCGCATGGGCCTCGAAGGCCTCAAGCGCATACTGATCATAGGCAGTGACAAAAACGACAAGCGGAATTTCTGTCTCTCCAACCAGCGACCGAATAACGGAGAACCCATCAAAGCCAGGCATCTGAATGTCCAGAAACACGAGGTCCGGCCGCGTTTCCTTGATGGACTTGACCGCTTCGCGACCGTTTGAGCAGGTGCCAATAATTTCGATGTCGCTAAAGGCTTCCAGCCGGATTGTGAGCCCGCGAATAGCGAGCGGTTCGTCGTCAACCAGAAGCGTCCGTATCTTGCTCATTTGTGTCCTCTTGGCTCGTTTTTACGAGTGCTAGTGTTTTTTTATATCAGATGGCCTCTTTACGGCTTCGGTTTTTTCTTTAGGGACCTGAATGTATATGCCGAGGCCGCTGGGTTCCAGATTTTCGAGTCTGAACTCATGGTCTTCACCATAAATCTGCAACAGACGCTCTTTTGTGTTTGCTATGCCGACACCGGACCCAGACTGACTTACGATATGATTGATGTCCTCTAGCCCCGGCCCGGTATCTTTGAGCGCAAGCACCAGGCGTTGTCCGACAACTTTGGCACAAACAGTTATTGTGCCGCCGTCGATCGATGGTGCAATCGCATACTTGATGGCGTTTTCAATAAGAGGCTGCAAAATCAGACTGGGTACAAGTGCTGTTTTTGAGTCTTCATCAATGTCAAACTCGATTGAAAGGCGGTCCTGAAATCGCACCTTCTCGATATCCAGGTAAAGGCCGAGAGCATACAACTCCTGATCAAGGCTGATTCGCTGTGTCGGCTGGTTTACCAGAGTGTACCGTAAAAAACTCGACAGTTTGGTCAGCATCTTGTTGGCGTCTTCCTCGGCTTTATCAAGCACAAGGGTGGAGATGGCATTGAGCGTATTGAACAGGAAATGCGGGTTGAGCTGATACCGAAGCATCTTCAATTGAGCCTGATGCGCCATTGCCGTCGCTTTCAGGACCTGGGCTTTCTGCTCCTGCAGACCGGCATAATAATGGTAGCCAAAATAGATTGCGGACCAGGCAAACAGAACAGTCGCCTCAAACATCGCATTGCCAAAAAGCGCAAGCCCGGCAAACGGGGCAATACCCGGCACCAGAACTGGCGCAAGGGCAAGCTCCAGTGAAGAAAACAGGAGGCCGAAAGCCGCGCACAGCAAAATCACCACCGGCAAAACCAGGAACAGCGGTTTATCCCGCACAATCCGATAGACGTGGCGCATGACGATCGTCATCGAAACGCCAATGATTACAGCCGCCAGATATTGTATCGAAACTGCACTGGGGTCTTGCTGGTTGGTAATGGCCTGAAACATCCGGACAAGAAAATAGCCTGTCCAGCCAAAAAACTGGAAAGACCAGAAGGTTGCTTCCTTTGTGCCAAAAAATCGGGTCATCAAAGACATAGAGTGGTCGGCTGTTCCCGCATTTGGTTCGGTGCCGCCGCCCCCATGCGCCTGCCCCCGAACAGGTTCCTGTTCGAGAGCATTATGGAACGCTTGGCCGTCCGAGCCAAGAGGCATTGTCGGTTTGCCGGGCATCTTCATCAAATGGGCTTCCAGCGCATGAATACCTTACGGGCCTGGCAGGGTACCTACCGACTGGTCTCAACACCATTGAACTGCACGGTTTGCCCCGGGCGCAGACGCTCACCACCTCGGATCACCACTCTGTCTCCACTTTCGATTCCGCCAAGGACGGCGACACGTGCACCGCTCGCGGCACCGATACGAACAAGAAGCCGTTCAGCCGTATTATCTTCCTTGATGCGGAAGACATAAGTGCCTTCGCTCCGAAGTACCAGTGCATCCCTCGGCACAGCAACAACTTCAGCGGGCGCACTTGACGGAACACCGATCTGTAACGCTGTCCCAACAACATAGCCGGCGGCATCCGGTACTTTCACACGAATTTCCATGGTCCGGCTGACGGTATCGCCCACAGGAACCAAAGCCCTGATCGAACTGTCAAAAACATTTCCTTCTTTACGCAGCGAAACGGCCAAGCCATCGCGCAATACGCCAGCGAGGTTCACCGGTGCCTGGCCACGCACTTCAAGATTTTCTGTATCTACAAGGCGAACAATCTGCCGTCCCGGCACAGAGTACTCGCCCGCCTGGGCCAGGCGTTCAACGATACGCCCTGGAAACGGCGCACGTACCTTGGTTCGATCCAGATCAATTTTTGACTGCTCCAGCGCGATCCGCGCCTGCGCCAATTCCTGCTTGGTCATGGCAAGTGTGCTTTCGGCTTCTTCCACCAGACTTGTCGGTGCAAATTCAGTTTCAGCCAGCTCTTTTTGACGCGCCAGATCTGCCTCCAGAAAGTCAACCCGAGCCTCAAGGCGCAAAATCTGTGACTGGTTGAGGTCAACTGCCAAACGGTGGTTCCTGTCATCAATTTCCGCCAAAACATCCCCAGCCCTTACGAGCGTGCCTTCAGCTGCCACCCAAGTCACCTGACCAGTGATTTGTGACGAAATACGGCTGTCGTTCTGGCTCACCACTGTACCGGGCATATAGACCTGAGGCGCCATCAGTTCCGCTGTCGCCTGATCCACTTCAACCAATGCAGGCGGTTGTTGTCCCTGCTGCGCACCAGCCGCACTGGTGCCGGTCATCACAACAATTGCCGTGAATGCAGCCATAAAAAAACCGCTCGGGTTTCGTAGTCTCCGTTCTTTGGTCTTCATTGTCTGTCCTCGCAAATATTTTTTTTGTTTGATTTATTCGGCAGGGTGCAGCGCTCGCGTTCGTCTTGCGAACAACCGGCTTAAACCGCCACCTTCTTCCAAGCGCAGCAGTGAGGGCAACATCACAAGCGTAAACAGTGTGGAAACACACATGCCACCGACGATGGTTGTCGCCATACCCCTATAAATGTCGCTCCCCGCACCAGGAAACAAGACCAGCGGCAACATGCCCATAATGCTGGTCAGGGTGCTCATGAAGATAGGGCGCAGGCGCAAGGTCAGTGCTCGTTCCACGGCCTGGTTTCGTGTCAATCCTTCTTCCTCGCCCTTACGGGTTTGTGCCACCAGCAGGATGGCGTTGTTCACCACCAATCCAAGCAGAATGATGAACCCGATCATGGTCAGCAGATCGAGCGGCGTGAAAGCAAACAGGTTCAAGACATTGAGTGCCAGTACACCACCAACTGTCGCCAACGGAATGGTCACAACAACAAAGAAGGCGTCTTTGGTTGATCGGAAGAGACCTGCCAAGATCATGAACAACAAGCCGAGTGCCAGAACAAAATTCAACGACAACGACGTGACTGCGCGATCCAGCGCATCCGCGCTACCGCCATAAGACACGGTTGCATCCCGCGGCAGCAGAGGCCTGATCTGGGGTTCAACCTGCTCTTTAAGAATGGCGATCATGTCTTCCAGAGCCATGTCGTCAGGCTGGCTGATGTTGAAGGTAACCGTACGTTTGCGGTCTACCCGCTGAATGAAAGTTGGCCCTACGCCCCGCTCAAATGCAACAAGATCACCAAGAGCCACGGTTCCACCAAGTGGTGTAGCAACCAACGTACTGCTCAACAGTTCCGGGTCTTCCCAGTCTGCAGCCTTCAGCACCATGTCAACACGGCGCTCTCCGTCAAAGTGCTCACCGAGCCACAGGCCATCACCGAGGGCACGAACAATGCGGGCAATATCATTTCGGGTGAACCCCACCTCCGCCAGTCGTCGGTCATTTGGCACGATTTTCAGCTCGGGAGAAATGACGTTGGGGTCCGGGTTGGGCTGCGCGCGTGACCCAGGCAACGCTTCCGAAATAAAGCCCATTGTCTGGCGTGTAACATCCTTCAAGCCATCTAGGTCGCGCGAGTGGATGTTAAGCTGTACAGACCCGGCGCCACCAAATCCACCAAACAGATTACCTTGTTGGGCGAAGGCAAACACGTCTGGAAACCCGGCAAGAATTTCATCATTGACGATCCGCTCAAGCTCTTTCACCTGGCCCTGGTCTTTGGCGCGCACACCGATGCTTCCACCCTGGCCGTTCGGAAAACTGATGAAATAATAGTTTTTGAGCGCCGGCTCTTTCTCGCCGTTCATATAGGGTTGCAGTCTTTCGACAATCACGGACGCTATCTCCTTGTCGACAGTCTCCATGTTTGCCCCGGACGGGAACATGATGAAGGCGTCAACCGCATCCCGTTTCACGGGTGGCAAATAGTTGAGGTTCGGTAACAGGGACCAGCTCAGGCCAATTGCGGCAGTGACAAGCCCGGCGATGATTGCCGTCCGGCGCAGCGGTGTGCCGGTAAGGGCCATCAATTTAGCTGCTATGGATTTGGCTCGTCGGCCCGCGGATTCGTTCGCTGGCAGTTTCTTGAGCATGTGCTCCGCCGCAACCGGCAGGATGGTAATCGCAACCACCAGTGAAATGCCAACGCTCACGGCAATGGTAATGGCAAGATCAGCAAAAAGCTGACCCTCGGCATCCTTCAGGAACAAGATTGGCACAAAGATCGCCACCGTGGTGACGGTTGACGCAAGCAATGCGCCCCAGACTTGTTTGGCTCCTACAAGCGAAGCAAGCGACGGTTTTTCACCACGTTCACGCAGGCGTACAATATTTTCAAGGACCACAATCGCGGCATCAAGTACCATGCCTGTCGCAAAGGCCATCCCGGCAAGGGAAATCACATTCACGGTTCGGCCAAACAAAGCCAGCATGATCACCGTCGTGAGCAAACAAACCGGAATTGTAAGAGCAATCAGAATAGTCGCCCTTATCTGGCGAAGGAACCACCAGAGCACACCAACCGCAAGCAGCACGCCGATTAACAGATTGGTCGTAAGCAGGTTGATCGCCCGTTTGATAAACACTGACGGATCGAATGATTTTTCAATTGCGATTCCCTGTTCGGCAAGAATGCCTGCGTTCATCGCGTCTAATTCTTCGGTCAAGCGGTCGATGGTGGCAAGTACGTTTGCCCCAGACTCGCGGATGATCGGCATACCAATCGCCGGGTTGCCGTTCTGATAAACAACTTGTGTCGCGTCAGGCGGCCCCATCGAAACGGTGGCGATGTCACCCAGAGTGACCGGGCTGCCATCCCGCCACTGAAGGATCAGTGATCGCAGCTCTTCCGGTTCGTATCGCCCCTGGAAGTTCAACAGGTAGCGGCGACGTCCCACATCAAGATAACCGCCCGAGCTGTCAACGGTACGACCGACACGAGCAGCAATGTCATTGAGATTTACGCCGAGGTCAGCTGCTCTAACGGGATCAAATTCGATCCTGAGTTGCTGCCCGGTAGGAGCATTGATCTGCACGTCGGCAACGCCGTCAATTGCCTCCAGGCGCGGCACGACATTGTCTTCGATAAAGCTGACATATTCCTCGGGCGCCAGAGCACTGTTTTCACGGAACTGCGTAAAGAGGTAGATCAGCGTCTCGCCCTGCGGGTTACCGCCATTCATAACGATCTGCGGGCGGTCCGCATCGGCAGGCAATGGCGGCAATCGGTTGAGCCGGCTAATCACTTCCAGCAGCGTTCGGTCCATATCTGCCTCGAGCGCAAACTCCATGGATACCCAGCCGAAGCTCGGATTGGAAAAAGTTCTGAGTTCAACAAGGCCAGGCATTCCTTGCATAACTTCTTCAATTGGTTCGACAATTTCAGATTCAATCTCACTGGGGCTTGCAGCGCGCCAGAATGTCTGAACGGCTAGTTGTGGCCGCTCAATTGCCGGAAACAACTGTACTGGCAGGCGCATGAGCATCACGGCGCCAAGTACAAGCGCCATGGCGGCAACAACCATGACTGCCGCTGGATTTTGAAGGCTTTTTTCGGTGAGTTTCATCTGACCCATCCCTCGCTGTGTCGTGATAAAGTAACAACGAGCGGTATGAGCCTGATTATTAGAGAGACAAACGTGATTGCGATGGAAGGTGGGACGATTGCGACAAGGCGCGCCACACATTCGCGGCAAAATCGCATTTATAACAATCGTTTATGACTTGCGGTCAGGCCATTGGCGTTCGGCCCGGGAGATCAGTTATCCCCTGATTCCGTCTTCGGTTTCTTTTTGAATTCTTCGAATTCGCCAAGCCCACAACTTCCCCAGGTGCGGCCGAAGCTGTCCAGGATCGTAATGATTTCACCCCGGCACAAGGAACCAAAAGAGTTGGCATAAGCAAAACGCTGTTCTCTCAGAAGACCGGGACATTCGTTCGGCAGACGGTTCATATATCCGCGGCGGCTGATCGATTCAAAAAAGATCGTACGATTGTCGAGAATGATGGATTGCCGGAGAGTACGCATGGGAACACAGGCATCCGTTTTCCCAGTCGCCTCATATGTATCCATGATACGTTTCCGGCGCGCGTCCGCCCGGCGTTCAAGCCGGCTTTTCGGTTTTGCCTCTTCTATCTCCACACCCGACTCTTCCTGTGGAGCCTCCTGCGCTGTTGCCGCCGGGAACATGAGGCCAATGGCTATCAGACCTGCGGGTATTATGTTTTTATACTGCAAAATTATTCTCGCACCAGTTCACTATCGCCATCTCTAGCCTAGAATTTATGAATGAAAGCTGAACGCTACAGTGGGCCTTCTACAAGGTATCCAGTTCCTTTTGCATAACGCCCCGCAAATGAGCGCCAAGATTCGCGACCGCTATTTGCTCGTCTTTTCCCATGCGGGTCAACGTGTCATCAAATGCCAGACCATGGACTTGTGCTATCTGTAACAGGTACGCCACAAACGCATCGGTGCGGGCCCTGATCAACCAATCAAAAGGCTGATTGGGCACACCTTCGCGCGCGCACCCCTCGCGGAAAGCCTCAACAAGATGCGGCAACAGACTGTCTCCAATCGTGCGCAATCCCATGCAAAAAGCGACAAATGGCGGCAAAGGCTCACCTGAACTGTCCTCATCCTGCTGGCAGGAGGCAACTCTCTCAAGCTCGTGCACCATGTCATCCAGCTCAGCATCCAAAGCTGCGGCCAAACGATCACTAACTTCTTGTTGCACAGGCGACAGAACCGTCCGTCCAGAGGCCTCCAGCCCCTGCAGGCTGGCGCTCAAAAAATCGATAATTGAGGCCTGTTCAGCCATAGTGCGCCCTTTCAACAACCGCTAACCTATACAGGCTGGCTGTATATGCGCCAAGTTTTCAGTCCAGTTCGTACCATTTGGCGTATAGGGACCAAGTTTACAACCAATCCCAGGTACGAGGTTTCATGCATGTTTGACCTTTATATAAACGGCGCAAGTGCGCTTGGTATTGTTCTTGTTATGCTTTGGCTTGTAAGCATCCTGATCAACCGCGTGAGTTTTATTGATTCCTTTTGGGGCGTTGGCTTTGTTGTTGTCGCGTGGGCGGCAGCAACAAGCTTGACTAAAATCGGCCCATTACAAATGGTCACTTTGCTGCTTGTAACCTTATGGGGCCTGAGGTTGGGCATTTATCTGCTCAAACGTTTTCTCTCGGACGGGGAAGACACGCGCTATGTCCGCCTGACAAAAGGCAAACAAGGTATTGCGCGACATATTTTCACCCTGTGGTTTGTTTTTGGTTTGCAGGGCCTCTTGATGCTGATCATCAGTGCTCCCGTAATGGCGGCTCTTGCAAAACCACCAGCAGCTCTTGATGCCTATGCATATGCTGGAATTGCCCTGTGGACTGTCGGTGCTTTTTTTGAATGGGTGGGTGACTGGCAACTGGCTCGCTTCAAGGCAGACCCGTCAAACACAGGCAAAGTGCTTGATACCGGCCTTTGGGCCTGGACACGCCATCCGAACTATTTTGGCGACACATGTGTTTGGTGGGGCATATGGCTTGTCGGCCATGATCTGACAGTTGTTTTTGCGCCAGCGCTAATGACGTTCCTGTTGATGAAATGGTCTGGCGTGCCGCTATTGGAATCGGGCCTGAAAAAACGCAGGCCAGGCTATGCAGTCTACATGGAACGCACCAGCAGCTTTTTCCCTCGCCCGCCCAAACGGGTTGCGTCCACGCGGTAAAGCCACAGGCCAAGCACTGGAAATCCGACAAGCTCCAGTATCACCGACTGAAGAATGTCCGGCGTCAGCAGAATGCCGGCATCCATGCTTGCAATACGTGCCAGCCCGCCGACTGTGATCATGCCAATCAAAGCAAACAAAACCGGGCGCAAAGTCTGTAGCCATTTGGCGGCGGCTATGAACATGAGCCCCGCGCCCAGCCAGAACCCGCCAAGAAAGCGGACGTGATTGTCCTGCATGCCAAAGGCGCTGCTGTCTGCCACCTGAACAAAGTCAGGCGCCACTTGCCATCCAAGTGTTTTGATGCCGCCAAGCCCCACATTGAGCCCGAGCAGAATAATGACAATTCCAATCAGGGCCAGAAGCGTGCGTAGCACGAGGTATCGTGATGGTGTGTGTGTCATGACAATCTCCTGTCACACTAACGCACCATCACTGTGTTTGGTTCGCGGGCTACTGTGGGTAAGTGGTTCCCTCGCCAGCTTTTTCCATCAGGCTTTTGGTCCGCTTGGATTTGAAAAGCTCCAGGCGAGTGCGAACCGGGCGACGCGGCCAATAGTTATTTTCAAGTCCGGCGTCCGCTGTTTCCCGGTGAGGGTCAAGCGTGATCGACTTGATTTCCTTGTTACTGGTCACCAGTTTGATCACCTTGTTGGGATTGCGGCGCCACAACTCTGCTGGCCAGCGGCGTTCTTCTGTGCTGCCGTCGGCATATTCGATCTGCACGATCACAGGCATCACCAGACCACCCACGTTCGAAAACTCCAGGAAATAGAAATTTTCGCTGGTGTTCAACAGCTCCCGCTCCCAGTCCGCAAGGCTTTCAACGTATGTGGCATACGCTTCGCGGTCAGCATCCGTAACGGTGTAGCTGTCATTGCGGTTGTAGAAATCCTGTAATTCAGGCCGCTCGAGCACGCGTCTGCGGTCATCTGCGTGACGCTGTTGGACCATGGTTTTACCGAGTTCTTCGTCGCGCTCGCGCTTGTAAGCCATTTCAACATCCGGGTCTTTTGTATTCACAGTGCCCCAGGTAACACGGTCGAGCGAAATATCCACGTGGTCGGTGGTATAGAACCAACCGCGCCAGAACCAGTCCAGATCATATCCTGATGCATCTTCCATGGTCCGGAAGAAATCGGCGGGATACGGCCTTTTGAACATCCAGCGCTGCGCATACTCCCTGAAGGCATGGTCAAAAGCTTCGCGGCCCATCACGGTCTCCCGCAAAATATTGAAAGCCACTGACGGTTTCAGGTAAGCGTTCGCTCCAAACTGAATAAGCGATTCTGGGTCGGTCATCACCGGCATCTGGTTCTTGCTGATCATGAACGGCACAATGGACTCAGGTGAGCCGATGTTCCCCGGCCAGCCCTCTTCCCACTCACGGTGCGCAAGGCCCTGCAGGAAGGTATTGAACCCTTCGTCCATCCAGAACCAGTCACGCTCGGGGGTGTTGACGATCATCGGGAAATAATTGTGCCCCACTTCATGAATGATGACACCGATGAGGCCATATTTAGTGCCGCGGCTGTATGTACGCTGCCCGGTTTCCTTGTTTTCGGTTGGGCGGCGCGGGTTAAAACTGACCATGGGATATTCCATGCCGCTGGTCGCCGCATTCACCGAAATCGCCACTGGATAGGGATACGGGAAGGTATATTTCGAATATACTTCCAGCGTATGTACAATCGCCTCTGTGGAGTATTTGTCCCACAAAGGCATGCCTTCTTCCGGGTAATAGGACATGGCCATAACCGTGCGGCCGTCGCTTTCCTGATTGTAGCCCATGGCATCCCAGACAAATTTGCGCGACGAGGCAAAGGCGAAGTCACGTACATTTTCGGCGCGGAACTTCCAGGTTTCTGTACCAGTCGGCGCTGTCGACTGGTTGGCAAGTGCCTCCTCGCGAGTCACGATTTTCACAGGGCGGTCAGATCCGCGAGCTGCTTCGAGGCGGCTGCGCTGGTCCGCTGTCAGCACATCTCGTGCGTTCTGCAGCTCGCCAGTGGCCGCTACGATATGATCGTCAGGGACCGTAATCTCGACGTCGTACGACCCAAACTCCGTCTGGAATTCGCCGAGTCCATAGAAAGTACGGTTGTTCCAGGCCTTGGCGTCCGTATAGCCCGCCACGCGCGGGTACCACTGGCCAAGATTGTAGATCTTGTTTCCATCCTTCTCGAAATGATCCCAGCCCGAGCGCTTGATCGGTATCTTTTTCGATTCGATGATGTTGTAGGACCAGTTGATACCAAAAGTGAAACTGCGCCCCGACTGCAACGGTGACGGCAGGTCGATCCGCATCATTGTCCGCACGATTGCGTAAGGCAACGCATCGCCGTCTTCATCCGTTACCGCAGAGATTTTGAAACCACCGTCAAACTCCTGCCTGTATTTTTCGTGCCGCAGAGCCGAGAAGCTCATGCGTTCTGTGGAGTTAGTCGGCTGCGTAAGATGGTCGTCAGAATGTTTTGCAAACCGATTTTGGTCCAGCCGCACCCAGATGTAATCAAGTGTATGAGGAGAGTTGTTCCTGTAGGTGATCATCTCCGAACCTGTGATCGACTGGTTGTCGTCGTTCAGCTCTACTCTGATTTTGTAATCCGTTTGCTGCTGCCAGTATTCTGGGCCCGGTTTGCCGGACGCAATGCGCTGACCATTAGGGGTTGGCCAGCTTTCTTCCAGTTGCCTGAATTTATCTTCGTGATGCGGTTGCTTTGATTGCTTTATCTGCGCTGAAGCGGGTACCGCCAGCAAAGCCAGTGAAATAGCCACACCCAAAATTCTACATGTAAACGAAACCATCTGCCTACCCCTCCCGATACTAGCATTCATTCCAGTGCCCATTTGGAACGCACCCGCCTACTACAAATCAGATGCAGGACTGAATTAAGGTGCTTAACCGGCATAGCCCAGAGTGCCGGTGTTTGAACAGGCGAAAAATTTGAACAAGAAAAAATGACGGGAGTGTTTTTTTGCGATTGATTATTAATTGCAAACCTGCTTATACTCAAATCATGGAAAGCGAGCCCGTTTGGGGGTGTGAATTCCATAGTTCCACGTGCCGGGTCTGACAGCGGTACGTTGGCGGGGCGCCTGTTGGCCCGGGTTCCTGCCGCTCCTTTGATCCACAAAGGAAAAGGCCGCCCCATGGCCCGGGGCGGCCTTTTTGCGTTCGCAATACCAAAACGTGATCAGCCCTTACTGATCGAAACGCCCCCGTCAACCAGCATAGAAGTCCCCGTGACAAATGACGACTCGTCTGATGCCAGGAAAAGAGCGGCCTGGGCTATCTCCTCCGGGTCAGCGATGCGCTTCAGGGCATGAATGCCATTCACAAAATCCAACACCTCCGGCCCCGCGTCACTGGCGTTTGCAACATTCATCGGTGTGTCGGTGCCGCCGGGCAGCAGTGCATTGACACGAACACCCTCCGGCCCCAACTCAGCGGCCAGAACCTTGACCAACCCCAAAATGCCCGATTTGCTGGCAGCATAGTCACCGTATCCCGGAAACCCTATTGTGTGTCCAACAAAGCTTGAGGTGAAAATAAGAGATGCGTTTTTCCGCTGGCGCATAGCAGGAACCTGATATTTTGCTGCCAGGAAACCTGCAGTCAGGTTAATCTCCAAAGTCTGCCGCCATTCCTCCAGCGTTATATCCACCAGGGGTTTTTGCGCGCCTATTATGCCCGCATTATTGAAAGCGATGTCCAGCCCGCCATATTGTTCCACAGCCTTCTCAACCAAGGTAGCCGCAACCTGCTCGTCACTGACGTCTCCGGCGAACATGGTGGCTTCACAGCCGTCACGTCTGATTTCGCTGACCAACGCCTCAAGCTGCTCTTCCCGCCGAGCGCACACCACGATCTTCGCACCTTCTTTCGCAAACAGTTTCGCTGCAGCACAGCCAATTCCGGAGCTGGCGCCGGTTATCAGGGCAATTTTGTTTTTCAGTCTCACCAATCAGTCCTCACATAGATGTAACTTGTGGGGAGCTACTACGCTAAGACTCTGGAAACGGCTCGCCTGTTCCGGACGTCGCAAGCACGACACCAAAAAACCAGGCCTCACAAAACCTCTGGTCGATCCTTTGGTCCCCACAGGAAAGGCCGCGCAATAGCCGGTGCAACCTTTTTAATTGGTTGTTCACTCGACCAACTCGAACTATCCTTGCAAACGCCGGGGGGTTTGGAGTTGCTGCATGCGTCGCAGACCTACAGTGCTGGCGGCACTAATGATTGGGGCACTTTTTTCTTTCTGCCCGAGCATTGCTGCGCAGGAAGGCAAACCGGTTCTCACATGGCTATCTATCGACTGGCAGCCTGCCTGGATTGATGACGGGCCGCTCAAAGGTGCTGGCTACGCCCAAACCGTTGAGCGCATGCTGCAGGAACGCCTGACTGGTTACAGTCATCAAAGACGCGAAATCACCAATGTGCGCATTTATTCGGTGTTGCAAAACCGGGATGCCTGCTTTGCCGCTTCGCCCTACAAGGGTGCGGACCTGCAGGAAAACAAGAGGCGCGGCATTATCTGGAGCGCGCCGTCATACATATATTTCCTGCACGGTTTGATCGCAAAGCCGGAAGCTGTCGTGAAAATCCGCCAGTATGAAAAGGACGGATACGTCGATTTCGCCGCCCTGATGGAAGATGAAACCATCATTGGCGCGTTTCAGCCCGGCCGGTCCTACAGCCGCTGGCTAAACCCGATGTTCGCGGATCCGGAAAAAACCCGGACCATGTTCAAGTGGTCAGGCGATGCGCAGCTAACCCAAAGCATGTTCAGGCTCATGAACGCCGGACGTATCGACTATTTCGTCGATTACGTCATTATGCTGAAATACCATGAAGCATCCACTGGGAAGCCAAGTGGCTATGTCTATATGCCAATCAAAGAACACAAAGGCTTCCTCGGCCTTGGTGCCATCGCATGCTCGGATACGCCGCTTGGCCGCAAAGCCATTGAGGACATCAACTCAGTTTTAAAAACCATCCGGCAGTCAAGTGAAGTGCGAGAGGTGAATCGGCGCTGGCTGATGCCCAAGGAGCAGGAAGCAGAGTACTGGCGCATGTGGGAAACCGAGCTGTTGCCGCTCGAAAATTAAAAAAGGGCTGACACCCCGCCAGCCCTTCTTCAAGTGTTCCTTGGGGCCTAGTGCAGGCCCTTGATGATTTCTTCCACCATCTTTTTGGCGTCCGAAAACAGCATCATGGTATTGTCGCGGAAGAAGAGCTCATTTTCGACACCGGCATAGCCGCTGCCCATCGAACGCTTGATAAACAGCACTGTTCCCGCTTTTTCCACATCGAGGATCGGCATACCGAAGATCGGACTTTGCGGGTCCGTCTTCGCAGCCGGGTTGGTGACATCGTTGGCACCAATCACGAAGGCAACATCTGCACCTGCAAACTCACTGTTGATGTCTTCAAGTTCGAAGACTTCATCGTAAGGCACGTTGGCTTCGGCCAGGAGCACGTTCATGTGCCCAGGCATCCGGCCCGCAACGGGATGGATCGCATAGGCCACATCAACACCTTCGGCCTTCAGCATGTCGCCCATTTCCTTGAGAGCATGCTGGGCCTGCGCCACCGCCATGCCGTATCCGGGCACGATGATGACCTTGCCTGCATTCTTCATAATGAAGGCCGCGTCGTCGGCAGAACCCTGCTTCACCGGCCGGGTTTCTTCGCCCATCGGACCGGCAGCGGCCGCATCGTCGCCACCAAAGCCGCCCAGGATCACACTGATGAAACTGCGGTTCATACCCTTACACATGATGTAGGAGAGGATCGCACCCGAGGAGCCCACGAGCGCACCCGTAACAATCAGCGCGGTGTTCTGCAGCGTAAATCCGATACCCGCAGCCGCCCAGCCCGAGTAGCTGTTGAGCATGGAGACCACGACAGGCATGTCCGCGCCGCCAATCGGGATGATCAGCAGGAAACCAATGATGAAGGACAAGAGCGTCACCCACCAGAAGATGCTCAGGCCGCCAATCATCACACTCTGATCCACGGCAAACCACGCAATGCCACCAACAATGGCTGCGCCCATCAACAGGTTGATGAGGTGCCGGGCGGGCAGCATGATCGGCGCACCCGACATGTTACCGTTCAGTTTTGCGAAGGCGATAACAGAGCCGGAGAATGTGATGGCACCGATGGCGATACCAAGCGACATCTCGATTTTGGACGCCATGAAAATGGCGCCGGATATGTCCGCAATTCCGAAGGCACCCGGGTTCAGAAACGCTGAACCGGCCACCAGCACAGCGGCAAGCCCGACAAGACTGTGGAATGCGGCCACGAGCTGCGGCATTTGCGTCATGGCAATCCTGCGCGCGATCACGAAACCGATCGCGCCACCAACAACAATGGCACCGATGATCCAGTCATAGCTCACAACTTCCGGATTGAGTACCGTCGCAACGATGGCAATCGCCATACCGATAATGCCATAAACATTACCCTTGCGGCTGGATTCTGGGCTTGAAAGACCTCGAAGACTGAGGATGAAAAGGACAGCAGCAACCATATAGGCGACAGCCGTCATATCGACGAACGTCTGTGACATAGGTCTGCTCCTTTATTTCTTTTTCTTGTACATGCTGAGCATGCGCGCCGTGACCGCGAAGCCACCGAAAATGTTGACGGCCGCAAGCCCGATCGCAATTGCGCCCAGTATTTTGGAAAGGCTCACGCCCTCCGGGCCTGCCGCGATCAAGGCACCAACGATGATCACACTGGAAATCGCGTTCGTGACACTCATCAGAGGCGTGTGAAGCGCCGGGGTTACCGACCATACAACATAGTATCCAACAAAAATCGCCAGAATGAATATGCTGAATTGCTGGATGAAAGGGCTAATCACTAATTCTGTCATTGCTCGCCTCCTGTCAGGCGGGGGTGAACGATTGCACCGTCTTTCGTCACAACGGACTCGGCGACAATCTCGTCTTCAAAATCAATTTCAAGGGCACCGTCCTTGACGTGCGGTGTGATGAAATGCAGCAAATTGCGGGCATAAAGCGCAGAAGCATCAGCTGCCAGCCTTGACGGCACATTGCGATGGCCGACAATCGTTACGCCGTGCGCCTCCACGACTTCACCCGCTTTTGAAAGGGCGCAGTTGCCACCCATTTCCACGGCAAGGTCAACAATCACGCTTCCAGGCTTCATGGACTTGACCATCTCTTCGCTGATCAGCTCTGGTGCTGGGCGGCCTGGAATGAGCGCGGTGGTAATCGCAATGTCCTGCTTGGCCAGCGTATCGGCAATGAGCTTCGCCTGCTTTGCCTTGTATTCATCGCTCATTTCCTTGGCATAACCGCCTGAGGTTTCTGCTTCGGCTGTTTCTTCGTCCTCAACCATGACGAATTTGCCACCCAAGCTTTCAACCTGCTCTTTTGCAGCAGGTCGTACATCGGTGGCACTTACAATTGCGCCAAGGCGTTTGGCGGTTGCGATGGCCTGCAAGCCTGCAACACCGGCGCCCATGACCATCACTTTTGCCGGAGCAACCGTGCCCGCAGCGGTCATCATCATCGGAAAGGCCCGACCGTACGATTCTGCTGCGTCGACCACAGCTTTATAGCCTGCAAGGTTTGACTGGCTTGAGAGCACGTCCATCGACTGCGCTCTTGTGATCCGGGGCACAAACTCCATCGCGACAGCTGTCAGACCCGCTTCCGCATAGGCCTTTAGCCTGTCGCCATCCACGAACGGGTTAAGCGTTGCCAGCTGCAGCGCTCCCTTTTTCACTTTCGAGGCATCGGCGTCTTCCAGGCCCTGCACCGAAAAAATAACATCGGCATCGCCAACGGCGGCGGCAAGATCAGGGGCAATCGCTGCACCCGCCGCCTCAAATCCTGAATCCGGCACTGAAGCCGCTTCGCCGGCACCGGTTTCGACGCTGACATCAAATCCAAGGCCGATCAGCTTCTTGACCGTCTCCGGGGACGCCGCCACGCGCTTCTCAGCGTCGCGTCGCTCCCGTATCACTGCTAGTTTCATGAACATTCTCCGTGAAACTGTTAAATTCCAAATTAGATCGGGTACGACGGTTCCTCATACTCGCCACAATGCGGGCTCGCACTTTGTTGCCCCTCAAAACCGACGTCTTCGACAACAAAAAGGTAAAGCAAATGACGTTTTGAGCAAGTTCCTTTCTTTCGATCACAGAAATAGGAAAAATTTTATCATTACCCATTTGTTAACCACTGTCCTGAAACGATACAGCCTTCGCCCCGAATCGGAACGCCGAATTTAAACGGGGCAAGGGGTTGAGAGGCGGAACATGGCACAGAAATCGGTTCTTATTGTAGAGGATGAAATCACGCAGAGCACTCTTCTGGAGGGCATTGTGACACGAGCAGGCTATGTACCGTTTGTTGCACAAACAGGCGCTGAAGCGCTCGATTTCATGGAAGATAAGCAGGGAGAAGCAATAGATATCGTGCTGCTTGACCTTGTGATGCCCGGCATGGACGGCCTGGAAGTATTGCAAAAGCTGAGACCCCAGAAGCCAAACCTGCCTGTTATCATGCTAACGGCGCATTCCTCTATCAATACGGTTGTTGATGCCATGCGGGCGGGCGCCAATGATTTTATCGTAAAGCCCGCGAGCGCTGAACGCATCCGAACTGCAATCAGCGCCGGGCTCGAAACTGCATCACTCGTGGGCGAGATCGAACCCATGCAAAAGGGGTTGTCAATCGCCGGTTTTGACAGCCTGGTTGGCGACAGCCCTGCGATGCAGCGGGCCGTCGAACTGGCACGCAAGGCATCCACGGCTTCTATCCCTGTTTTGATTGACGGCGAAAGCGGTGTCGGCAAGGAAGTATTTGCGCGGGCCATCCACGCAGCCAGTGAGCGCGCAGACCGGCCTTTTGTTGCAGTCAATTGCGGTGCAATACCCGAAAACTTGGTGGAGAGCATTCTGTTCGGCCATGAAAAAGGAGCCTTCACGGGGGCCACGGAAAAACGCATCGGCAAGTTCGAAGAAGCAAATGGCGGCACTCTGTTTCTGGATGAGGTTGGCGAATTGCCCGCCGACGTTCAGGTTAAGCTTCTGCGCGCCCTGCAGGAACGGGAAATTGATCCTGTTGGCGGCAAAACAAGTATCAAAGTCGATATCCGCGTTATTTCAGCGACCAACCGTACCCTTGCGGACTGCGTGGCTGAAGGCAGTTTCCGGGAAGACCTGTTTTATCGGCTGAATGTATATCCCATAAACCTGCCGCCGCTGCGCAACAGGCGCGAGGATATACCTGCTCTAGTTCAGCATTTTTTGAAGCTTATCCCGGAGATGGAAGCTCTGCCTGAGCGCAACATTTCCCAGGCAGCGCTTTCCGCTCTGATAAATTATCATTGGCCAGGCAACATCCGCCAACTTCAAAACGCCATATTCCGGGCGGTCATTCTTTCAGAGCGGGACACCCTGGAACCGCCGGATTTCCCGCACCTGAACGGCCTGCAGCCCGCGATGACGGTGGACACCTCGTCAACGCAGATCCAACTGCCACCGCAGCCCCAGGGTGGTTTTTCCGCTGGTGTGAACGCAGAAAGTCCCCTAATTAGCTTGGTAGCAAATGAAGGTCATGTGCGGCGCCTTGCAGACATCGAATGTGAGGTCATCCGCCGCACGATCAGCCACTATGATGGCAAGATGGCTGAAGTTGCCCGGCGGCTTGGTATTGGCAGGTCTACGCTATATCGCAAGCTGGAAGAGTATGGTTTGAAACGATAGGGGTTTCTTTTGATAGGCGTATTCGATTCCGGCTCGGGTGGCCTGACAATCCTGAAAGCGCTCAAGCAAGCCCTGCCTGATCAGGATTTCCTGTATTACGGCGATCACCGGAATGCACCCTATGGCCACCGGGAAAATGAACAAATCGTAGACCTGACCCGCGCTGGCGTCGACACCCTGATGCAAAGCGGCTGCAAGCTGGTAATTCTCGCCTGCAACACAGCAGCGGCCGTTGCGCTCCGGACCCTGCAGCAGAACTGGCTGGAAAACCATTATCCCGGCAATCGCATCCTCGGTGTCCTTGTACCAATGGTCGAGGCCATCACGGGGCTGCCATGGACGGCAGACGCAAGCCCTGACGTGAAAAGGCAAGACCGTATTCTGCTGTTTGCTACCAAAAAAACAGTCGGCAGTGGCGCCTATCTGGAGGAAGTGGCAAAGCGTGCTCCAAATGTAGAGCTGGTTCAAAAGGCCTGCCCCGGACTGGTCGATGCCATTGAGGGCGGCGCGGGCGAGCAGCCTCTAAGAGGATTGATTAATGGCTACGTCAGTGAAATCGATTCACGTGGGGTTTCGGCCGCCGTTCTGGGCTGCACTCACTTTCCTCTGGTAGAAGCCTATTTTCAAGACGCGCTGCCAACAGGCATTAAAATCTTGTCTCAGCCCGACATTGTTGCAGCGGCACTTGCAGAGTATCTTGCGCGGCATCCCACCTTCAATACCGTCAGCAAAGGCTCCGTCGAGCTCCTGACATCAGGTGACCCACAGGCCGCCAGTGAGGTCGGGCGCCGGTTCCTCAGCCAGGATATTTGTTTTAGCGCTGCCTGAACAAGGTCCTTGCACACCGGCATCTCGCAGGTAGGTCCTTTCACTTGATGACCGTCAAGGAACCCTGGAACCTGCCCCGATAATCTGATTGCACAGTTAATCTTGATGGGGGTCTTGAACATGCTGACCAAGAAGAAAAGAGAATGGATTGTGCTCGCCGACAGGGCACATGCCGAAATTTATACACGCCATTATGTGAATGGCGCCTTACAGCAACACCTCTTGCTGGAGCACCCCGCTGCCCGGCTTCACCAGAAAGACCAGGGTACTGACCGTCCGGGACGAGGCAACCGACCCGTGGGCAAGCAACACCATAGCTACAGCGATCATGCCGACTTCCCCACGGCGGAAAGTACCGCATTTCTGAAAGAAGTCAGTCGGGAAATTGATCAAGCTGCACGAAATGGCGAGTTGGATTGCATCATATTGATCGCCCTTCCCAAAACACTGGCCATGATCAAATCCGAGTTTTCTTCACAAACCAGCACCAAGATCGTGGGCGAATATGCAAAAAATCTTGTTCAATTCCCGGCACATGAATTACCGCAGCGGATCGAAAAACTGCGAGAATCTGCCTGAGCAAATTATCAAGAAAGGACGGATAAATGACGGATATGGATGAAAACCTGGAAAAAATGAAGGAGGGCTTCAAGGAAAGCCTGGAGGAGTTACGGCAGAAACGAGATGAACTGGCGGTTCAAATCAAACTGGGCTCCATGGAGATGCAGGAAGAGTGGAACGAACTTGAAGGCAAGATGCACGAAATGGAGCAGAAATGGGATCAGTTCCAGAAGGAAGCGGATTTGCGGGAAACAGCTGAGGGTATCGGTGCCGCTATAACGCTTCTGGGCGGCGAGTTGAAACGTGGCTACCAAAGAGTGAAAGACGCGCTTTAAACGGCTTTCTAGAAACCGGATATTGATAGACAGCCATGTCTGTAACCATAAAATTTTGCGGCGCCGCAGGAACCGTGACGGGCTCCTGCTACTGGATCAAAACCGGGCAATTGCAGCTGCTTGTCGATTGCGGGATGTTTCAGGGCTCCAAGACCGTCAAGCAGCTGAACTATGATCGTTTCCCCTTCGATCCACGTGAGATTGATCTGGTATTGCTAACCCATGCCCATACAGATCATGCCGGACTTTTGCCAAAGCTTGTAAAGCACGGGTTTTCCGGCCCTATTTACGCGACCGCAGGCACTCGAGACCTGCTGACCTATATGTTACCGGACAGCGCCTACATCCAGGGAATGGAAGTGAAACGCGTCAACATCCGCAACAGCCAGCGCGGCGCATCGAGGGTGGCTCCAATTTACGATCTGGGCGACGTGGACCGCTGTCTTGGCCAGATTGTCACGGTCCCCTACGACAAATGGCTCGAAAATGGTCCCATCAAGGTTAGGTTCTGGAATGCTGGCCATATTTTGGGAGCGGCATCCGTTGAACTGCAGATCAAGCAGGAGCCGCAAGAAAAACAACCCATGCGCTTGCTGTTCTCCGGTGACATAGGCCCTGATCACAAAGCGTTTCATCCCGATCCGGATGCGCCTGTTGGAGTTGATTATCTGTTTTGCGAATCTACCTACGGTGAGCGCCAGCGGACAAAAATCACAATTGATGAACGCCGGTCGATACTCGCCGATGAAATCAACAAAGCGATGGACGCGGGAGGAGCGCTCGTCATTCCCTCGTTTGCAGTCGAACGCACGCAGGAGCTTCTGCTTGATCTGGCGAGCCTGCTTCGGGCTGGCGCTGTCCCGAATACATCTGTTTTTATCGACAGCCCTCTGGCCATTAAAATCACATCTGTATTCGAAGACCATGCACAAGCACTGGAAGACCTGCCAACGGACCGAAATTTCTTCGCCAACACCAGTTTTCATTTCACGGAATCGACGGACGAAAGCAAAGCAATCGCCCGATTTACCGGCGGCATCATCATCCTGGCAGCGTCCGGGATGTGCGACGCAGGCCGCATCAGGCATCATCTGAAAAATCATTTATGGCGGCCGCAGTCGACCATTCTGCTCGTCGGCTACCAGGCAGAAGGCACTTTGGGGCGTCTACTGATGGACGGGGTGAAAAAAGTCAAAATCCAGGGAGAAGAAATCGCTGTTAAGGCCCGGATACGGTCACTTGATGTTTATTCAGGGCACGCTGACCGTGGCGAATTGGTGGACTGGGTAAAAGAACGCCTGCCGGTCAGGCACGCAGTATTTTTGACGCACGGCAATGCTGAAGCCCTGTCCGGCCTGGAAACGTCGCTGAAATCCGACAAAATTCCAGCACAAAAGATAATAATCCCCAGGTTGGATGATCGCTATGAACTATCAGGGCACGGCTTCAAGCTGGTGTCAGAAGCCGAACATCCCAGGCTTGAACCAGCCGCGCTCGGGGAGCCTGACTGGCACAATGACCTTGCCCAGTTTTCGCTGGACTTGCGCTCTGCCCTGGAAGCATCCGCATCGGACAATCAGCGCATTGGCATGCTCAAACGCTTGAAGAACGCCTTGAACGAACGCCGCACATCCTAAGCGAACCCTGCAGCAGCGTATCTATTCAGATGCCTCTGGCACAGTGCCGCCTTCAATGGCGTGCATGTAGACATCCAGCAACGCTTCCTGCTCTTGCCTGTCAGCCTGGTCCATCTTGCGAAGCGAAATAACTTTGCGCATCACCTTGGTGTCAAAGCCGACAGCTTTGGCACCGGCGTACACTTCTTTTATGTCCTCGGCGATGCCTTTCTTTTCTTCCTCAAGGCGCTCAATCCGCTCGATGAAAGACCGCAACTGATCGCCGGCTACGCCGCCCGCTTGAACCATGATGATACTCCCTCAAATACTGTGTCGGGCATGCCCGCACCAAAATTGACCGGCACCATAGCGACACGCAAATCGCTGTGCAATCTGCTTGTGAGCTTTTCTTGGCCGTCGCCCGGCAGGCCTAGATATCAGTGGGAATTGGAAGGCTTTCAGGCTCGTTTGCCAGCCTCCGGTCATTGGCACAAGCGCCGTAGTCAGTCCGAATCTGTTCATGGCGCGCGTCGATATAGGCAAGCATGGATGGGTGAGTGAACACATAGAAGCGATCCGCTTCCACGCATTCAACCGTCCAATCGGCCACCAAATCCGGCTCCAAGCCGCTTTCCACAACATCCTTCATGACGGAGAAATCATTGCCATCACTGCCCGCAGCCTGCGCTGTAGGACTATTGAGGTGGCTCTTGTAGATATGGGTTCTTACCCACGCCGGACACAAAACGCTGACGCCGATATCATCACGTGCCAGGTCTTCCCTGAGCGCCTCGGAATAGCCCACCACCGCAAACTTCGTCGCGTGATAAGGTGCCATCGCAGGGCTTGCAATATGGCCCGCCATCGAGGCCGTATTGACAAAATATCCACCTTCACCGTGCGATTTTATCAGCGGCGCGAAAATTTCAACGCCGTACACAACTCCCATCAGGTTGATATCGACAATCCAGCGCCAATCATCCAGCGAGGTTTCACCGGCTCTGCCGCCAGCGCCAACGCCCGCGTTGTTGATCACCACATGAACCTTGCCGAAACGCTCAATCGTAGCATTCGCTGCAGCACGCATGGCCTGCTCGTCCGCCACGTCACAAACAACGGTTCCCACGTCCACGCCGTCGCTCGCCAGCGTTGCCGCCGCAGCTTCCAGTGCCGCGCCGTCAATATCCGCCAGCATAATCTTGCAGCCCCTGCGGCCAAATGACCTCGCTATCGCAAAGCCGATCCCGCCCGCGCCGCCGGTGATGAAAACTGTTTTGCCTGCAACGTCCATGTATCGCTTCCCTCAAAAAAACAGGGCCTCTCAGCGGGCCCTGATTGTTAATTCGTGATATGGGACGATCGCCAGTCAGGGCAACTTGTTCCTTGCCACGCTGGCATCCATGCGCGCTAGTTGCTCGGCAGTGGCCTTGCCCTGATACCTGGCTTTATAGTCAGCGTACGGCATGCCATAGATGCGTTCGCGCGCCGCTTCTTTGTCCATGTCTTCGCCCTGTGTGGCCGCAGCGTCCCGGTACCAGTCGGACAGGCAGTTTCGGCAAAAGCCGCTCCATCCCATCAGATCGATGTTCTGCACATCCTTGCGGTGATCAAGATGCGCCAGCAGACGGCGAAACACAGCGGCCTCAATCTGCGCGGTTTTGGGATCTATCTCACTCATGCCTTGCTCTCCTTATTGTCCGGCTGTGCCAAAAAACTTTCGTTGGACCAAATCCTCACGTGTCAGGCACTCGTCTAGCAGATCTGCGATCAGCGCCGCCCACTGCGTCGCCTTTTCATCATCATCTACAAGGTCCTGCCTGATCTCAAGTGTCGTCTGCGGCAGCCCATGGTCAGCGCCGTGCCGTTGCATGGTGTAATATAGGTCCTTGCCCGAGTAGGGTAAGTTGTCACCGACAACAAGATCCGTTTCCCGCTCCACCAAGCCGATCAGGGCCTGCGCAAGACGTGGATCTTCATTCCACAAAAACCCGGCGTGCCAAACACGCTCTTCATCGTTCATCGTGGGTGTAAAACTATGGATCGCAACCACCAGCGGCACCATGTCCGCTTCGACATGATCATACACAAGCGCGTCACAGGCATTGTGAAAAGGATGATAGAAAGCATCCATTCGCGCCTTTATGGCAGCTGGCGTGAGGTCTCGGTTCGCTGGAATCTCGACACCATCGCTGGCCGGTGGAACAAGGGTCGGATGGTCTGGGCCACGGTTGCAGTCAATCAGCAGACGCGATACCGGCCCCAATACGGCGGGCGCACCCATCATGTCGCAAATTTTGCGGGTCACCGCCTCTGCTCCGATGTCATAGGCGATATGATCATCAAAATGATTGTCAGCGAGACCCAAACTGTCATACGCAGCTGGCACATGGTTGGTGGCATGGTCGCACAACAGGATCACACCCATGCGTGCGTCACGATTAATTAAAACTGGCTGTTCCATTGTGTGCGGCATTAGGGTACCAATCGCATGAGGGAAAAATTAACGGGTCCAGCAATCAAATCGACTGTCCGGAGCACATGATAGTGCGCGGCAAACCCTAGTATTTGATGTGTGTCTGTCAAGAAATAGAAATCGGAAAAACCGAGAGCAATGTCTGAATCCTCCGAAGCCAATTCCATAAGCGGTCGCGACCGCAAAACCCGTATTGTTGCAACGCTTGGCCCTGCCTCAAGTGGCCTGGAACAAATTCGCGCGCTGTTTCATGCAGGCGTCGATGTGTTCCGGCTGAACATGAGCCATGGGGAGCAGGCCGACAAGGTCGCTCTCGTTGATGCCATCCGTACCGTGGAGGAGGAAACAGGACGGCCAATTGCCATTCTGGCTGACCTTCAGGGACCAAAACTGCGGGTAGGCACCTTTGCCGATGGCAGCGTCGAGCTGCAGGAAGGCCAGGATTTCACGATCGACCTTTCAGCAGAACCCGGCACACAAGAGCGCGTCGGCCTGCCGCACAAGGAAATTTTTGCGGCTCTGGAGCCCGGCACGCATCTGTTGCTGGATGACGGCAAAATAAAACTCAATGTTGAAGAATGCTCCAGGGACAGCGCGCGCTGCAGCGTCCTGGTGGGCGGCAAGCTGTCGGACCGCAAGGGTGTCAATGTACCCAATGCCGTGCTGCCCCTCGCGGCGCTGACCCCAAAAGACCGCAAGGATCTGACATTTGCGCTGAAACAAAATGTGGACTGGATCGCCCTTTCTTTTGTCCAGCGCGCCGCTGATGTCGCAGAGGCAAAAAAGCTGGTGTCTGGCAAGGCTGCGGTGATGGCCAAAATCGAGAAACCGGCTGCTGTAGAAGCGCTCGATGAAATTGTTGAACTGGCGGACGGCGTTATGGTCGCGCGCGGGGACCTCGGCGTCGAGGAACCTGTTGAAAAAGTCCCTGGCATCCAGAAACATATCATCTCGGTGGCACGTGAGGCTGGCAAGCCTGTGGTTGTTGCGACCCAGATGCTCGAATCGATGATCAACTCACCCGTGCCAACCCGCGCTGAGGTTTCGGATGTCGCAACCGCTGTTATGGACGGCGCCGACGCCGTCATGTTGTCGGCTGAGTCCGCGGTAGGCGATTACCCAACCGAAGCTGTTGGTGTGATGAACCGTGTTGCGATCCGGATTGAAGGCGAGCCGACATATCTGGCAAACAGGCGGAGCGAAAGCGCGACCCAGAACTCATCGACCGCAGATTCGATTACGGCGGCCGCCCGGCAGGTTGCAGGCAGCATCGGCGCAAAAGCCATCGTGACCTTCACAACCTCGGGCTCAACGGCATTGAGGGCGGCGCGCGAACGCCCTTCAGCTCCTATTCTGACCCTGACACCCCGCACCGAGATTGCACGGCGGCTCAGTATTGTGTGGGGCCTGCATACAGTCAAAACCAAAGACATCAAAACCTTTGAAGAAATGATCGGCAAATCGAAGCGCATGGCGATCCGGCACGGCATGGCAAGTGCCGGCGACCGCATTGTTGTAACCGCCGGTGTTCCCTTTGGCACACCGGGTGCTACCAATGTCCTGCATATCGCCTGGATCAGCGGAAACGAACTGAAATAGCGACTGCTATTTCAGTAAGCCAATTTTCTCGAACGCATCGCGCAGGACACCGGGTGCCGTAAACTGGTGACCGATCATATCGAGTTGCTCTGCCGCCAATACGTTTTCCCGGCGATCATCGACATAAACCGTCGCTTCCGGGTCCAGATGAAAACGGGCAATCGCGGTGTGATAGATGCGCGGGTCCGGCTTGATCAGCTTTTCCTCGCCCGAGACCACGACGCCCTCAAAAAAATCAGTGAACTCATACTTCCGGCAAAAGGCTGGCCATTTCTCGGCAGAAAAATTCGTCAGGCCATAAACGCGAATGCCGCGTTCCAGCAGGTCCGTCATTACATCTACGGTACCCTGGATCACATTACCGATGGTTTCGTCCCAGCGTGCGTCATAGGCCTGGATCAGATCTTCATATTCCGGAAACTGGCGCGACAGGTCGGCCACACCCTCTGCGAACGGGCGGCCCCGGTCATGTTCGCTGTGCCAGTCAAGCGTTACCACTTCAGCAAGAAAATGGTCGAGTTCGTCATCGTCCGATATGAGTTTTTGGTAAAGGAGCCTTGGGTCCCACTCCACAAACACATTTCCAATGTCGAACAAAACAGCTGTTGGCTGCATAAACCAATCCACCCCTAAATAGATCTAAGCATTCTTAGTCCCAATAAAGCCATACTGTTTCTCATGAGGTAGATGGGCTCGACAGGAGACGTACGAGGGGCGATGCTGGGCATCGTTCAAGTACGTCAACGCAGCGAACCGCTGCCTCATGGAAACCCGAAGGGACGGACAACTCTGCCTCAATCCCTACGGCTTTTGTCTTGACCATACCACCAGTATGGCCTGCGACAAACCCCTTGCCCTTGAGACAAATTTGTAACGTCAGAATGATTTTATTGGGGCTAAAAATGCTTAAGCCGCGCAACCCTATCAAAGGGTGCACGGCTAAAGCAATTCTGAAAGCGGACTGATTTGCGTTAAATCAGCCCTGTATATTATCCCTGGCGAGCCTTAAAACGACGCTGCGTTTTATTGATCACCAGAATACGGCCCTTGCGGCGAATGACGCGGCAATCGCGGTGACGCGACTTGAGGGACTTCAGGCTATTGCGAACTTTCATGGCTCGTCTTCCTAAAAAACCAGTTAAACCATACACTTGAGCAAATCATCCAAATGGAGGCCAGCTCAAGGCTGCAGCGCCGAATCCGTCACTGCTCGAATCCATTGGCGGCGGACAATACTGATGCCCCCCCACCCTGTCAATAGCTGAAGATCCCATTTATCCCATGAATTCAGGCGTGTCCGTATAAACCGGACCGGTGTAACGCCAAAAACACAGAGACACCCGCCTTATCGGTCGGGTGTCTCCTTTCCCCCGTTAGATAGCGGGGGTGTCCGCTCACGCTATTGCGTCAGTGAAGAAATAGTACCAGAACGGGATTGTCTTGTCATGGAAATAAAGGTACAGCCAGCTTGACCTAGTTGGTCCCTGTCACTGTGCGTCGCCGCCAACAAATTCTGTCTCATTACAAAAAGACATACCCTTGCTGTCGCATTCAGCTTGAGATAGAGCTTTGCGTGGGTAACAGGGAGTTCGTCATGCTCATCACATCGCATTTTGATAGCGGAAATATCGAAGTGGTCGATTTAAAGGATCCTTCGAATGTGCGCTTGCGCATCAAAAAAGATCATAAGTCCGATTTTTTTCAGTGGTTCCACTTTCGTGTATCCGGTGCGCGGGACCTGGACTGCCGATTCGTTATCGAAAATGCGGCGGACGCAGCTTACGCAGACGGATGGGATGATTATCAGGTGTGTGCCTCCTATGACCGCGAAAACTGGTTTCGTGTCGCAACGGATTATAAAGACGGTGAGTTGGTGTGGGCGATAGAGCCAGAGCAGGACAGCCTGTATTTTGCCTATTTCGCCCCCTACTCCATGGAGCGGCATGCTGACCTGATCGCCGATGTGGCGGCCTCGCCGCTTGTACGGACCAGCGTACTGGGTCACACGCTTGATGGTCAGGACATGGACCTGGTCGAAGTTGGGCATGGTGCTGAGGGGCGCAAAAAAATCTGGCTGATCGGCCGACAGCATCCCGGCGAAACCATGGCAGAATGGTGGATGGAAGGCGCATTTGATTTTCTGCTGGATGATGACAACCCCGTCGCCCGCGCCCTGCTTGATAAGGCGCATTTCCATATTGTACCCAACATGAACCCCGATGGCTCAAAGCGCGGTCACCTGCGCACCAACGCAACAGGCATTAACCTCAACCGTGAATGGAAGGACGCCACGATGAAGCGCAGTCCGGAGGTATATCTGGTGCGCAAAAAGATGCAGGAAACCGGGGTTGATTTTCATCTGGATGCGCACGGCGATGAAGACCTGCCTTATAACTTCGTTGCCGGGTTTGAGGGCGTGCCATCTGTGACGAAGAAACAACTCGACCTGCTTGACCGATACCAGTCGCTGCTGTGCGGTCTGTCGCCTGACTTCCAGCGGGAGCATGGCTATCCAGTTGACGCGCCCGGCACATCTGATCTGCGCAAAAGCGCTGATTATGTTGCCGAGACTTTTGGCTGCCTCGCCATGACGCTGGAGATGCCGTTTAAGGACAATGCCGACCTGCCTGATGCGGAGTGGGGCTGGAGCCCCGAGCGCTGCCGCTATCTAGCGCACGCCTGCCTGACGGCGCTCGCGCAGATGGTGGACGAGCTTTAGTCGCTGCGGGCCTCTTCTGCGCTGAACTGCCTAAAGAGCCACAAGGCAAGGAAAGCACCAACCAGCTGCGCGATAATAAAGAACGGTACATCGCTTGCCAGAATGCCGGAGAAACTGTCTGTCATCGAGCGCGCGATGGTCACCGCCGGGTTGGCAAAGCTGGTAGACGCCGTAAACCAATAACCCGCCGTAATATAAAGACCGACGGAAAAAGGGATTGCCTCGGGCCGGTAGCGCAGGCACCCAAGAATAGACATCAACAGGCCGAAGGTTGCCACACCCTCGGATATCCATTGGCCTACACCTGCCCGGTGCTTGGCAGATGCCTGCAACAGTTCCACATCGAACATGGCATGCGCCAGTAAAACACCGGCGATACCGCCCACGATTTGGGTAACAATAAACGCCGACGCTGCTCGGCGGTCTATATCGCCGCGCGCGAGAAACACCAGCGTAACCGCCGGGTTGAAATGCGCGCCTGAAATGGGTGCAAACGCAAGGATGAGCACAACCAAAATTGCGCCTGTTGCTGCTGTATTGCCCCAGAGCGCCAGCGCCACATTCCCGCCAGACAGGGTTTCGGCCATGATGCCCGAGCCGACAACGGTCGCAAGCAAGAACAAAGTACCGACAAATTCGGCTAACAGTTTTTGACGCATGACTTTCCCCTCTGTGCGGCTATGTGTCCGTTTCGTGGATCTTCCGCATTTTTTTACGCAATTCACGCGCGCTCAGCGATGCTGGCTCCATCGCTAGAAATTGTTCAATATTGCTGATAAGGCCCTCATAAACCTGTCGGAAGGCATCGTGGACGTCACTCTCTGACCCGGTCGCGGCCGCAGGGTCCGGAAATCCCCAGTGTACGGTGATCGGTGCACCAACCCAAACCGGGCATTGCTCGCCGGCGGCGTTACCGCAAACGGTGACGACAACATCGATCGTGGGAGCGTCCTTGCCTGTAAACTCATCCCAGCTTTTGGATCGGTATCCCGATATGTCAAAACCTTCACGTTCCAGAAGCTCCAGAGCAAATGGGTTCACCTTTCCGGTGGGCTTGCTCCCGGCACTGAACGCCTCAATTGCGCCTTTTCCCAGCCGGTTGAACAGCGCCTCCCCGAGGATGGAGCGTGCTGAATTTCCCGTACATAAGACCAATATTTTCATGCGTCAGCCCCTTAACTGCTGGTCACGGCCATAAGCACATTTTCTTCACAAAAACGTGCAACCCCTTAATTTCGTGGCACGCAACTATATGTTGGCTACTACACCGCCTGTCGTGACAAATTTATGACAAGGATCACAATGCAGGCATGAACAACATGGGTGTTATGCTTGACAGCATGGCAACCGACGCCAACAGTGCCAACCTGGGGAGCACAGTTAAAGATGATACCATCGCCAGAAGCGATAACCGCTTGGCTTGAAGCCATGACGCACGACCCTTTCGGGTTCGCTGTCGCGCTCGCGCTCGCGACCCTCGTCACGGAAGACGGAGCCCTGATTGCGGGTAGCCTGCTCGTGGGCGGAGGCCTGGTATCGCCGGTGCTGGTCATCACAGCGTTGCTGATTGGTATCGTTGGCGGAGACATTGCGCTATACGCGGTCGGGTGGCTGGCTCGCGAAGTCCGCATGCTGCGGCGCAAGCTTCCTATCAAGCGCGCCAAAAAGATCAGAAACTGGCTTAGGGGCCGGGAAACTGCGGTTCTGTTTTTTTCCCGCTTCCTGCCCGGCACACGGCTGGTGACTTATCTGACCTTCGGTTTTTTGAGGCTTTCGCTCGTGCATTTCGCGATAGTTATGACAATTGCCTGCCTGGTGTGGGTTGTCGGTGTCGTTTTTTTCATCAGCGAAATCCAGAGGGCTTTCAGCGGCATGGGCGGCACGGTTGCAGCTCTCATCGCCACTGGGGTTGCGGTTCTGATCATTCTGGTTGCGCCTAAACTGGCCCGCCGGTCAAAACGTGCGACCACCCTTGATGATGCCGTGGAGGAGCAGGCCAATGTCAGCTGACAACACTCCTCTGCCGCGCACCGATGCACCGCACGCAGGCATGCCCATGCTTGATGAAACTGCGGCGGAAACCTCCTGGTTCGAGTTTGCGCCCGCGCATCTTTTTTATACGCCGATCGCGCTTTATTGCGGCTGGCTGTCACTGCGGCACCTGGGCCCCACCCTTCTCACCAACTGCAACCCATCGCTGCCTTACTCCGGTCTTGTCGGGGAAAGCAAAGATCGGGTTCTTTCTGAAGTGAATGATGGCGCACGGCATTTGCTTGCACCATACGTGCAGCTGCTTCGCTGGGGCGGCGAAGGCGGCCTTGAACGCACGGTAAGTGACGCCGCCGCAGCTTTAGCCGAAGCCGGGCTGGTGTATCCTCTGGTGGCAAAACCGGACATCGGCATGCGCGGCGCGGGCGTGCAGCTCGTCCACAGCCATGAAGACGTCAAATCATACGTTTCCACCTTCCCCGCAGGTGCGAACTTCCTGCTGCAGGCCCTGGTGGAAGAGGAAGGCGAAGCGGGCGTTTTCTACATTCGTGAGCCAGGCGAGGAAAAAGGCCGAATCACAAGCCTGACCCTCAAGTATTTTCCGCGTGTTACCGGCGACGGCAAAAGCACGCTCCGGGACCTTATCATGATGGATACCCGCGCCGGCAAGCTGGCGCACCTGTATCTGGAACGCCACCGCGACAGACTGGACGACGTGATCCCCGTCGGTGAAAGCATACGCCTCGCCTTTGCCGGAAACCATTGCCGCGGCACCATCTTCAGGAACGGCAATGACCAGATAACTGACGCGATGACCGAGGCGTTTGACCAGATCGCCAGATCAATTGACGAGTTTTACATCGGCCGCTTTGATATTCGCTTTGGCGACTTTGATGCCCTGAAGGCCGGGCACGGCTTTAAAATAATCGAGATCAACGGCGCCGGCGGCGAGCAAACCCACATATGGGACAGTCGCACAACCCTTCGACAGGCCTACCGTGCCCTGATGCAACAATTTGGTGCCCTGTACCGTATCGGTGCCACCAACCGGCGCAGGGGCTTCAGCCCGACGCCCCTTCTTACGCTGATCCGTGCATGGCTCGGCGAAAAGAAACTCACCAAACACTATCCCATCACACATTGATCAACCGAGAGGAGACCAAGATGGATTTTCTGAAGAAACATATTGAATGGATTCCGGCACTCATCATTCTCGTCATCATTGGCGGCAGCTTGCCATTCAAGTTTACCGGCGCCCCGATCACCGACCATATTTTTGATGTGGTGGGGCAATTCCTGGGGCTTGAGTTTTTCCGGACATCGGGCGGCTATATTATCGGCACAGCGGAACTGATTGCGGTGATATTGGTCCTGATACCCAAATACCGCGGATTCGGCGGCGCCTTGACGCTGGGCATCATGACCGGCGCTATCATATTCCACCTCTTCAGCCCTCTGGGTGTCACCGTACAGTGGGAAGAAGGTGGCCAGATGATGGAAGACGGAACACTGTTTTACACAGCGATTGTAGCCTGGCTCTCTGGCGCGTTTCTGTTTCTGCGCAACAAGGACCAGGTCCTTGGTCTTGTCGGCATGGGTGGTGGCAACACCGAATAAACCCGCAGCCATGGTCACCTCGGTGAGGGGCGGCGTGCGCGCCGCCCGTTAAACCCTGGCTCAATTAAATTGTCAGGAGTTGCACAACTTGCCCTTCGGTCAGGCGTTGGCTTTAAGCACCTGCAGAATGGTATGCGCATCGGCCTTGCTGATGTCTGCCTGTTTCATCAGGGCAACAAACAGGGTCCCGTCACCGGAATGCAGCATGTCTTTCGCGGCGGAAAGCGTCAGACCTGAACGAAACGCCAGCGCGCTTTCAAGAAAGGCAATGCTGCCTTTCTCCGCCATATCAAGCATCAGGTCTATCGTCAGGCGCTTCTGCGCTCTCAGATCGCCAACATAGGCATGGACCTGACGGGCGCTTGCCTGTTCGATCATCACCCATGTGGTCTTTGATGCCGCCGTACGCATAACATTGTCGGAAACATCAGCCGAAACGCCGTACTGGCCCTCCAGCAGGCTACGGTAGGTGTCTGAAACTTTGTCAACAATCGCCGTGACAATGGACAGCGGCAATTCGGGCCTTGCTCCCAACTGATCCATGAGCGTCTGTCGCTCGGGAAAGCGTTTCACAATCCTTGAAAGCACCGATTCGTTCAGTGGTGCGGTATCGTTGCGCACCAGAAAGCTCACACTTTTTTCGGACCCGAAAGTGACAATCGCTTCACACGTGCTCTCACCCAGGTTTTTGCGCCGGGCGATCGTAACATGTGCATGTTCTTCCAGATGGGGAACAAGACCTGCCAGCTGACTGTCCGAAAAAACCGTGGTTGAAGCCAGAAAGGGTCCTGCAACGCTTTCCACGTCAGACGCAATCTTGGCGGCAAGATCGTGCGGCAGATAAGGACAGGTACGCAGTTCAAACGCCAGCGCTTCGCGAACCTTGGTTGCCACGTCCTGGGCTAGAGCCCGGGCAACATTCTCGATGACCGCGCGCTGTTCCTGATCGTCCGACCGATGCAAAAAGTCCGACACGCGCCGTGTGAGCACAACTTTTTCAAGTGTGTCCGCATTCACCATTTTCAGCGGATCCATACTCAAGATATCGAACTCCCTAACTAAAGGACTCCCGACCCCCAGATCGCGAAGGGTCCAGCTTGCCTCAAACACCTAACCATTTAGTGAATCTCTTGGTAAAATTTTTATTAATTTTTCGGTATTTAGCCGTTTAGAAGATACGCCTCTCAACAGCCGATACGCGAAACAGTGTTACATTTTCGGAAACAATATGGCGATTTTAAGCGGCTTGAAGCTGCGCTTTCGCCAGCCCCAGGTATCTGGGAGCCAGCGCGTCCGGAACATTTGCTTTTTTCATCAAACGGACAAATGCCTTACAGTCGCTAAGCGACAGGATCTGCTTTATGCTGTCTATCGTCTGTCCGGTCTGAAGAGCGAGCGCACTTTCCATGAACTTTATGCAGCCCCTGTCCGCCATTTCCACGACGGTCTGATGGGTCAGTCGCCTGTTAACACGTAAGTCGGTGACAAAGGCATGGATTTGGGCCGTGGTGGCATCGCGGACCTGCTGCCACATCACGTCGTAAGCGCTGGCACCTGACAGGTCAGCGGCGACACTTTCTTCAAGATAGTAATGGTCAACAAGTAACCGGCGAAAATGATCAGACACTTTTTCAATGATGCGCTCAACGATCACCAGCGTCAGGTCCTTGCGAGCACCCATATGGTCCATCAGGCGGCGATTTTCCCCGTAGCGGTCAATGACGATGTCACACGCAGTCTCGGGGAGTTCAATCAGGTCGTTGCGCAGCATAGCCGTCATGCTGGCCTCTTGCCCGCTTTTTGCCAGAGCCTGAATAAGACCGTCTGAAAGATCATCACGGCGCGCAATCCAGGCACGGACCGTATCCTCAAGCTCAGGGATCAGCTTTGCCAGGGTATCTTCATCAAAAACCCTGGTCGCCTGCAGGAAAGGGCCTGATACCTCTTCGATGTCTGTTGCTATCTTTCTTGCAAGGTCTCGCGAGAGCCGGGTGCAGCGCCGAAGCTCATAGGCCAGAACGCCGCGCACTTGCCGGGAAACATCCTGAGCGAGAACACGGGCAACATTCTCCACGGTCCGGCGCTCTACATCGGCTTGGTCAATAGCCAAAAACTGCCCGACCTTCTTCGCCAGCAGGATCTTCTCAATCCGCGTCGAATTAACCAAGCTCGCCATCGACAGTTCCATGCCCGTCCCTCTAAACAAAGCCAAAAACTTTCACGCGACAGGAGCAGCGGCCCCCATAAGCGCATGCCTTAAATTCTCACAAGAAGCTGAGGAATTCGTCAACGAACGCCAACAATATGGTTCAAATTTTAGCTATTGTCTGTCGTCAGAGCACGGCACGGTTAAAGAAGCTTGCCGCGACGCGTTCATGCCACGGCACGAGGTCGCCGCGGCTGTGGAATCCGACATGTCCTCCTGAAGAGGCGATCAGGGCGCCAGCGGGCGCATCCTCTGGCCAGAGAGCACGATGATAATCCTCCACCGGTATCCAGGGATCATCCGCAGCATGAACCGCAAGGGTTGGCACCGAGATGTCACCAACAAGCGGCAATGAGGAAACCCGGGCGTAATAGTCAGCCGCATCCTGAAAACCAAATACCGGCGCAATAACATACTCGTCAAAAGCAAGTACGCTCGTCAGAAGGACAGGGTCCACCTGCACCTTCGGGTGCGTCAGGCCCCGTAAATCATTCCTCATGTTGTTCACGACGTAACGCGAGTAGGCAAAGTTACGCTTTCGTTCCAGTTTCCTTTGGCTGGTCGCAAGATCGAGCGGCGCAGAAACACTAACACAGGCCGCCAGACCGTGCGGCACGTCGCCTTCGCCCAGCATGCGCAAGCTCAATTGTCCACCCAGTGAAAACCCCATAAGGCATATGTCGGAACCTGGCCACTTTTTGTGCAGCCATCGAAGCACCGCTCGCAGGTCGCTGGTGAGACCGGCACTGTACGGGGGCTCAGACAACGCGCGGGAGGGGCCTACTCCCCGGTAATTCATGCGCGCGACCGTGTAACCCTGTGCCAGAAAATGATGCGCCGCAGTGACCATGTAGGTGCTGTCTTCCGAGCCCCCCAATCCATGCACAAGCAACAGCAAACGGTCCACGGCGGGGTGCGTGTCGGGGAAATTGACAGCGATACTGATCGCTCCTACATCTATCGGAGCAGCAAGACGCTCATCTGCCTCAAGTATGGTGGGCCCACCAACAAAACTGTTTCGAAGCGTCTGCAGGTCACCGCCGAGCCAGGGAGCCCGCGCTTTAAAAGCCGGCAGATCGTGGTCAGCCAAAAAATTTTGAATGCCCCGACCAATCAGCTCCATAGCGGCTGGTCCATTTTACCGAAACACGTGTCGGATTCGCGGTGAAGCGCTTGAAAGTTCAAACCGTTCAGCCTGAGCACGGCGCGCTTCATAAAGCTCGATATGCGCCGCGACGCAGCCTTCAGCTGCCTTGAGAAGTCTGGGCGTCAGACCTTCGTAGAGTTCGGCAACAATTTTAACAGGCTCGGTAATACCTCGATGCAGGCAGTCTTCGACCTGCTCTTGCCGCATCATGCGGTGGGCGCGAATTTCCTCAATGCGAGCCGCAGCATTATCAACCGGATCACCATGACTTGGCATCAGGCGTTCTGCACCGGTGCGGCCGATCACGTCCAGACTGTCCAGATAATCGATCAGATTGCCGAGAGGCGGTACGATAACGGTTGTGGACCAACCCATGACATGATCGCCAGAAAACACGATACCCGCTTCCGGTAACCAGTAACACAAATGGTTAGGGAAATGTCCGGGTATGTGCAGCACCTGAAGTCGCCAAGTGCCAGCACCAATGGTTTCACCCCCCATAAGCGCGCGGTCCGGCACAAAATGCGGGTCGATGTCCTCATCGCTTTCGTGCAAAATTTCTTCCGGCAAACCACCAAAACCATACACAGGCGCCTGCAGAAGCTCCTTGAGCGGCGTTGCAGCCGGACTGTGGTCAAGATGGTTGTGGGTGACAAGAATGCCACTAACCTGTCGCCCCGCAACTGCAGCAACCACAGCGTCAAGATGCTCCGCATCATCAGGTCCCGGGTCAATAATCCACAGGTTTTCATGACCCACAAGGTACGTGTTGGTGCCGGGGCCGGTATAATCCTTTGCGTTGTCGGCAAGGATAACATCAATGCCGTCCGCCACAGAAATCGGAACGCCGTATACGGCTTTTGCGCGCAGGGCTTCTGCGGCAAGGGGGCTTGGTACCAGCCCCTTGTTTTGGAATTTTACGTCAGTCACAAAGCTACTCTTAGCAAATTTCTCGTATCACGCTAGCCATTATTTAGAATGGCAGGCGTCCATCATTCCATTCACCCTTTTTCACGCTTGGGTGAAGGGTTCGTCACTTCATGAGGCCCGTTCGAATTTGGTCGAGAGAATTACGCTCGTCTGGGTGCGTTCAACACCTTTAAGAAGGCCGATCGCGTCGATCGTTTCATCCAGCGCTGCCGTTGTATCCGACCGCAGCATTGCAGCCATATCAAATTCCCCGGATATGGTATGCAGAGCAACAACAGCAGGTTGCCGGCGGCAGAAAGCAACGACTTCATCCAGCGCTTTCGGCACAATCTTCAGCATGACCTGAGCCCTGATTTCGCGAGCGGCAACATCCTGGCCCAGGCGAACAGTGTAACCCGCAATGATGCCTCGGCGTTCGAGTTTGGTCATCCGGTCCTGAACCGTTGACCTGGACAGCCCGAGAACACGCGACAGCGAGCTGAGTGAAATGCGTGCATTGTCCCGCAGGACATGCAGCAGCTGTGTATCGATTTTATCCATCCGTTATTTTATCGGTATTTCCGTTATTATGTAAAATAAATTCATACATCTTGTGCATAGTGCGCCTTCATTTTGCTGGTTGATTGCCGTATCGTAGGCACCGGCGCTTCGGGGTGGGGCGTTATTGGTTTCGACACAGGGCCGCATGGGCGCGGCGGATTGAGGGAATTTCCTATGCAAGATGTTTTGTTAATGGGTGCCGGCAAGATCGGCGAAATGATTGCAACGCTGCTATCTGAGTCTGGCGACTATAAGGTGACCGTTGCCGACGTGAACGATGCTGCACTGGCCCGTGTTCCCAAAAGCGATAATATCAACACGCTGCATCTGGATGTCACCAACACCGCGGCTCTTGACGGCGCCCTCAAAGACAAGTTCGCTGTTCTTTCCGCCTGCCCTTACGAAATGACCCGCTTGATTGCGCCAGCGGCGAAACGTGCGGGAGCACATTATTTTGACCTTACGGAAGACGTGGAGTCCACCCGGCTTACCAAGGCCCTCGCCGTCGATAGTGAAAGTGCTTTTGTGCCCCAGTGTGGGCTGGCGCCCGGCTTCATTTCAATTGTAGCCTATGATCTCGCGAAGCACTTTGACACGCTCCACAATGTTCATATGCGGGTCGGCGCCCTGCCAAAGTATCCATCGAACTCACTCAAGTACAACCTGACCTGGTCCACTGACGGCCTGATCAACGAATATTGCAACCCCTGCGAAGCCATTGTTGGCGGCATGCAAATGGAAGTGCCCGCGCTTGAGGAGCTTGAACGCTTCAGTCTCGACGGCATCGAGTATGAAGCTTTCAACACATCAGGTGGGCTTGGCACCCTGTGTGAGACGCTGGACGGCAAGGTAAACAACCTGAACTACAGGACGGTTCGCTACCCGGGTCACCGCGACATCCTCAAGCTGTTGCTCCAGGACTTGCGCCTTAACGAACGCCGCGACCTGATGAAAGACATCTTCGAACACGCGCTGCCGGTAACAATGCAGGATGTGGTGCTTATTTTTGTCAACGTTTCAGGTGAGAAAAACGGCCGCTTCATGCAGGAAAGCTATGCTCACAAAGTGTATGCTCAGGACATTGCAGGCAAGCGCTGGAGCGCGATCCAGATCACGACAGCATCCGGCATCTGCACCATGCTTGACCTGGTTGCCGCAGGAAAGTTGCCGCAGAAAGGCTTCGTGCGACAGGAAGATGCCAATTTCAACGATTTCATTGAAAACCGGTTTGGTTCCGCCTATGCCCGTTCTGTAGAGGTTCGGGCCTGATCTCAGCCCGGCTCCCCAGGGGAAAGTCATGGCAGAAGATTTGAAACAATCAGGATTGGTGACGGGCGGACAGGCGCTCATTCAAGCGCTGGTTGACAACGGCGCGACCCTCGCGTTTGGCGTACCGGGCGAAAGCTACCTGGCAGCGCTGGATGCAATGCATGATGCATCGAAGGCGCTGCAGTTCATCACCTGCCGCCACGAAGCTGGTGCGGCCAACATGGCTGAGGCGCACGGCAAGCTGACCGGTGAACCCGGCATCTGCTTCGTGACCCGAGGCCCGGGTGCGACACATGCCTCCATTGGTCTGCATACGGCCTTTCAGGACAGTACGCCGATGATCATGCTCATCGGACAGGTGGCATCCGACCAAGTGGAACGCGAGGCCTTTCAGGAAATCGACTACCGACGTTATCTCTCCGAGGTCACCAAATGGACAGCCGAGATCAACGACGCGTCGCGTATTGCGGAATACGTCGGCCGCGCGTTCCGGGTTGCGACGTCCGGGCGGCCCGGCCCCGTTGCGCTCGCGTTGCCCGAAGACATGCTTACAAGCCTGTGCCCAAAGGAGTCGTCGGTTCCCTACATGGCAGCAAAAGCACATCCGGGCACAGGTGACCTGGCAGAAATGAAGCGCCTGCTTGAAAATGCAGAGCAGCCACTGGTGATGCTGGGCGGCAGTGGATGGGACGAAAGGTCCGTTGAGAACGTGCGGCGTTTCATTGAAAACAATGGCCTGCCGGTGTGTGTTTCTTTCCGGTGCCAGGACAGATTTGACAACAGGCATCCAAACTATGTTGGCGACATGGGCATCGGTGCCAACCCGGCACTGATCAAGCGCATGCAGGGTGCTGACCTGCTGTTGGTGCTTGGGCCCCGGCTTGGGGAAATGACGACCGGCGGGTATGCACGACTTAATGTTCCGGTACCGGAACAAACGCTGATCCATGTCCATCAGGGCGCAGAGGAGCTTGGCCGGGTGTATCAACCAACGCTCGCGATCAATGCGGCGCCGACAACTCTTGCGCCTCTGCTCGCCGGTTTGAAGCTCACACCCAAAGGCGATTGGTCCGCGCGCACCAAAGAAGCACGCGCCGAGTATGAAGCGTGGATCACGCCGGTGAAAAACCCCGGAGACGTCCAGCTTTCCGAGCTGTACGCCCATATGCGAACACAGCTGCCCGCCAAGACAGTCATGTGCAACGGTGCCGGCAACTATGCCGCCTGGCTGCACCGATTTTATCAGTACCGGGCCTTTGGCACCCAGCTTGCGCCAACCTCCGGCGCCATGGGCTACGGTGTGCCGGCCGCTATCGCCGCAAAAATCGCCAGGCCCGACGCGCCAGTGATTGCCCTGGCGGGTGACGGTTGCTTTATGATGAGCGTAATGGAACTGGCGACAGCGGCACGCTACCGCGCCAACGTGGTATTCCTTATATTTAACAACAGCATGCTCGGTACCATCCGCATGCATCAGGAACGGGAGTATCCGGACCGGGTGTCGGGCACCGACCTTACCAACCCCGATTTCGTTGCGCTTGCGCGCTCCTTTGGTGCACTCGGCTTGCGAGTGGAAAAAACCGAAGAATTCGCTGCCGCGCTCGACAAGGCGATCAATGCCGATACGCCTGCGCTGATAGAAATCATCGTTGATCCTGAAGCAATTTCACCAACGACTACGCTCTCCAGCCTCAAAAAACAGACATAAACCGCTCAAAAAAGGCGTGAAAATCGCCAAAAAGGGAAGAAAACCATGAAAAACCGTGTCACTGACATCCTCACCCAGATGGATCTGGACCCAAGCCGTTTTTCCGGCGGTGACCTCGCAGTATCATCACCCATTGACGGAAACGAAATCGGCGCCGTCAAAACGGATGATCGTTCATCGGTAGACGCGAAAATTTCTGCGGCGCAGTCCGCCTTCCTCAAGTGGCGGGAAGTACCTGCCCCGCGGCGCGGCGAATTGGTGCGCCTGCTCGGGGAAGAGCTCAGGACGCACAAGGATGCGCTGGGTGCGCTTGTGACCGCTGAATGCGGCAAAATCCTTGAAGAAGGCAAAGGCGAAGTTCAGGAGATGATCGACATCTGCGAATTTGCCGTTGGCCTCTCGCGCCAACTACATGGCCTGACCATCGCGTCGGAGCGCCCCGGTCATCACATGCGGGAATACTGGCAGCCGCTTGGTCCTGTCGGCATCATCTCGGCGTTCAACTTCCCCGTCGCCGTCTGGTCCTGGAACACAGCGCTTGCAATTGTGTGCGGCGACCCGTGCGTATGGAAACCGTCCGAAAAAACACCCATGACCGCTCTTGCCTGTCAGGCGCTGTTTGAGCGCGCAGTCGAGAAATTCGGTGACGATGCACCAGACGGTTTGTCGAGCGTGATTATCGGTATGAAAGATGTCGGCGAACAGATGGTTGACGACCCGCGCATTGCCCTTGTGTCCGCGACCGGTTCCACCCGCATGGGCCGCGAAGTCGGCCCGCGCGTTGCAGCCCGCTTCGGCAAATGCCTGCTGGAACTCGGCGGCAACAATGCCATCATCGTCGCACCAAGCGCAGACCTCGACATGGCCATTCCTGGCATCGTTTTTGGTGCGGTCGGTACGGCGGGACAGCGCTGCACCACCACGCGCCGCCTGATCGTGCACGAAAGTGTTTATGACGCGCTGGTGCCAAAACTGAAAAAGGCCTTTGAAGGCATTCGCATCGGCGACCCACTTGCAAGCGGCACGCTGGTCGGTCCGGTGATCGATGAAGCATCATTTAGTGGCATGCAAAAAGCGCTCGACGCTGCCCGCGCGGAAGGCGGCAGCATTACAGGTGGTGATCGTGTGCTGGAGGCTGATTACCCTGGCGCTTATTATGTCAAACCCGCTATCGCCGAGATGCCGAGCCAGACCACAAGCATGTGCGAAGAAACCTTCGCGCCCATTCTGTACATCGTGAAATACTCTGATCTCGACACAGCCATCGCCCTGCAAAACAATGTGCCGCAGGGTCTGTCCAGCAGCATCTTCACCACAGATGTGCGCGAGGCAGAACAGTTTATCAGCACGGCAGGATCGGATTGCGGCATCGCCAATGTCAATATCGGCACATCGGGCGCTGAAATCGGTGGCGCCTTCGGCGGCGAGAAAGAAACCGGCGGCGGCCGCGAAAGTGGTTCTGACGCATGGCGCGCCTACATGCGCCGCCAGACATCGACAGTGAACTACAGTCGCGAATTGCCGCTGGCGCAGGGGATCAAGTTCGACCTGGACTAACCCGGTCTGGAACAGGCCCGGCGGAAAAAGACCAGCCCGAAAGGCTGGTCTTCGGAACTCAAATCAGGAAGTGGCAAATCGCGAGCGGCTAATAGACAAGCTTGTTGTTGTGTCGCCGCGCTTCAAAAGGATGTGGTCTCGTCCTTCACCGTTGCCCGGTCTGCCACGGCGCCCCCCTTCAGGATGTGCCTGTTGACCCTGAAGGCCGAGTCGGTTTGCTGTAATTTGCCTAAAATTCTTCTCAAATTTTAAAACTGTTGGAGATAAAGCGACTTTCCAAGCTGCCTTCTCGCGGGTGGGAGTATGCGATACGCTGCCATTCAAATCAGGCTAAAATTTGAGTTCAATGGGGTCGAGAGGAACCAAATGGCATCCGAGTTTGACGTAAAGTTTGTGGTCCGCAACCGCAACCTTCCAAAATACAAAAGCATCACTCATATCGGCGGGGAACTCTCTTCCGGGGACCGATGGCAAATTCCCGTGACGGAGGCCATTGAAGGCATCCAGTCAGGACGATTTGCATTCACGATCACCCGGCAGACTGACACACCCGAGCCACTGATGGTGCTTCATCATCCGCTTTACGGGCCCATTCTGAAATCCCGAAACGATGGTCGGGAGCCAGAATCATTGATGCAGTTGCCGGAACAAGTGGCGAGCCTGTTTTAGCGAGCCTCTTCCTCCACAGCCGATACTGCACGTCTGATCTCACCAAACAGATCGTCTCCGTTGGTGCCGTTCGTGAGCACAACCAATCCATTGCCGGTCTCAAGGTCGCCTTCAATCCAGGCGCGGTAGCTGTCGTTGGCACCGCCGTGGTGAAAACGCGGCGTCGGACCGGAAAGATCAATTCTCGGACCAATTCCATGCTCACTTGGTGACACAGGCATCATCATGTCACGCGCCACTTGCTGAGGCAGATAGCCATCCGGCTCGCGGTAGCTGTCGATTAGCGCGCCAACAAACCGTCCCAATTCATTTGCCGAGGTCCAAAGACCTGATGCCGCCATTTCGGGCATTGCCTGATACCCTCTTGGAAGCGCCACCGGCCTGCCACGACGATCGTGGGCCTTGGCAACATTTGTTGCTGTCTCCGGCAACGGATTGGTGAAACTGCTGCGCTGCATACCAAGAGGTTCAAACAACAGCTGCCGGGCTAGCGTCGGAAAGCTCTGCTGGGAGACATCGCTCAACACCAGCTGTGCCACAGTATAGCCACCACCAGAATATCGGTAGCGGTCACCGGGGTAAGACAGAAATCTCAGGGGTTCATGCCGAGCAGGCGACGTGCCATTTAGGGTATCAATTGCACTGGGCAGGCGCGCGCCCGGTTCGAAGTCGGCAAAGCCGTGGATGTTGAAGCCTGCCGTATGCGCAAAAATCTGCCTCAAGGTCACAGGCTCCGGTGGTGCACCGGCCGGCAACTGCCAACTGGTCAGATATTGTCGAATATCTTCATCGACACCAAGCTGGCCTGTCGTGCTGAACTTCAATGCAAGCGCGGCAGTCGCGACCTTGCTGACCGAACCAACCGAAAACAGGGTATCTGCGGTCACGGGCTGACCGCCACCTGCCTGCAGCACCCCATAGCCCCGCGCTTCGGCAACCTTGCCGTTTCTGATCAGCGCAATAGCCACCCCCGGAACACCGTGACGCGCCATACGAGCGTCAAGCGTCTGCGCATCGCCGGCACCAAAAAGACCATCTGGACGCAAGTTTTTGGTAACCGCATCAAGGGTGCTGCTATCTCGAGCCGTAGAAGCCGGTGCCGCATATATACTGACACCCCAGAAAGCGGTGATGAAGAACACGCCTGCTACCAGGGATGTAAAGGTTTTTGCAACCGGGGAAACACTTGAAGTAATCATGAGGCCTTCACTTGTCTTTGCTGTTTTTTGAACAGACAGCAGTTGTTCGGTCACACGTCAACGCATGGTAGACGAACCGCCTCGATTGTTGGGATAAACGGGTGGGGGAGCAAGCTCCCCTCCCCATCAGTCTTCGCGCTCGGTTACTGGTGTCGCACCGGCATCACGCAGCAGTTTTGCCATACGCGAATGTCCTTTCAGACGCGCCTGACCAAGGGGCGAACGATGCTGCGCCCGGCCTTCACCGTTACCGGTCCGCACGCGCAGGTTAACGTCCGCGCCCTGCTCGATCAGATACTCTGCCACATCAAGGTCGCCTTGCCGCGCTGCGCCTATGAGCGGTGTTTCATCACCCAGTACAAACCCATTTACATCCGCGCCCGATTCCACGAGCAATTTAACCATATCCAGATTGCCGCGCCGTGCCGCCATAATCAGTGGGTTACCATCACCGGGTGCCGCCTTGTTCACATTAGCACCAGCCTCTATCAGATAACGGGCTGCATCAATATTGCCCCGCCGCGCTGCAACCACAAGCGCGGTTCCATCGCCGCTTACATATCCGTCCGGGTCCGCTCCCTTTTCGAGCAGCAACTCCATCATGTCCCGATTGTCGCGACGGACCGTCACAATCAGGGGTGTGCCATCACCGCGCAGGCCATAATTTACATCTGCTCCGGCATCAATCAAAGCACGCGCATGATTGTACCTGCGGTCAAGAAGAGCGTGAACAAGCGATGCTCCCTGGGCGTCCTGAAGGTCATATTTGTCACCCCGATCGCGTCCGCGTTCATCTTCGTCAGTCGCGTCAGCAGCGGCTCGCCAATTTCCCACAGGCACATGAAGACTGTGCGATGATAGAGTTGCCCAGGAAACCGTGCTGGAAAGAGTTGCAACAGCCAGGACAGCACCGAACCCAATAAAACGGCGGGCAGTGCCGAGAGGCTGGCCCGACAAACGGGCAACACGCTCTTTCAGTGGATGCAGGCTTTTAGGCAACCAGGCGCAACCGATCGGCGACGTTTGCACCATCAACTGAGATTTCAACAGCGTTTCCGCGTATGTGCGGCGGTGTTGACCATGCTTGCGCATGACGCGCGCGTCGCAGGCGAGTTCCTGATCGACACGAAAGAAGCCATGCGCCAGATAAGCCAGCGGGTTGAACCAAAACAGGCTCTTGATCAAGATCGCCAGCGCATTTACCGGCACATCGCCAGAGACAATGTGCGAGCGCTCATGCGCAAGAATAAGCTTGCGTTCAAGTCGATTGAAATTCGTCGAGAAATTGTTTGGCAGCACGACGCTCGGGTTTATCACACCCACAACAGCCGGGCTTGCATCGTCTGACTGGGCGCGCATCACCCGGCCTGCCCACCGGGTCAGATTGTGGCGTTTCAGATAAAGCTGGTGACGCGATATCTGCACCAGCAGGCTGACCAGGAAACCAGCAAACCACAAGCCAACTGCACCAGCCACCAGCTGCATTGATGTTGTGGGAGCTGTTGGGGCATTTTCTTGACGGGCATTGGCGATAATCGAAGCCAGGGCTCTTTCCGCGGAATCTGGCACTACTCCGTCGGGCACGGCAACAACCTGAATGGCTTCCCGGGACGCGGCATCAGTCAACACAAGCTCAGTTGGCATGAGACTACCAAGTGCCGCGAGGGGCACTATCAGCCAGAAAGCATAAGCAATGCCCGGGCCGAAGGTTCGGCGTAACACTGGACGCACAAGCAACATAAGAAGAATGGCGACGCTCGCCGCGATCGTCATTTGGCCAAGCAGGTGAAACGTATCAGCTGTCATTTTCAAGCTCCGCAATCAGTTTTTTCAGTTCAGCGACGTCTTCGGCATCCAGTTTTTCGTGCTGGGAAAAATGGGTTAGCAGACCCGAAACCCGGCCTTCAAAAAGCCGGTCCAGCAGGCCTTGTCCTTCAGCACTGATGTAGTCTGCCTGCTCTAACAAGGGACTATAGAGATACCGCCGCCCTTCTTTTTGGGCTGATATCGCCTGTTTTGAGAGCAATCGGTTGAGCAAGGATTTTACGGTGCCCACGCTCCAGTTTTCAGATGGGGCTACGCGCTCGACAATCTCGTCGGCACTCAGGGGATGTTGTCGCCAGAGCGACTCCATCACTTTGCTTTCAGCGACGCTGATTTGTTTTTTTGATTCGTTCATGGGTTATTGATTACACACGTAATCGATAACTGCAAGCCTTTTGTTTACAAATGTAATCAGAAGACTTGCAAGTCAGTCTCGCATCGCCTTCCAGGCATCAATCGCTCCGAGCGTTCCCTCGGGCAACAATAGTTTTGCAGGAGCCGGTTGTGCGTTGGTGCGCACCAGCGCACGAACAGAGTTTACACCTGCCCTCTCCATCATCTTTTGCAGCTCATCCGGTGTGCGGTAAATACGCAGCCGCCGCTCAACTTCTTTGACGAAAGCGTCCGTATACATGTCCGTGACCTTGGCGGTGGCGGTCATGCCATCGACAGGTTTCAGGAAAACCAGCCCGTCATATGCATCCAGCATGGTTTGCCCGGGCGCGGCATCCAGCATATGGTTGCCCGCATAGGCAGCTGCGCCGAACGGTGTGTCCGCAAGGTCGAACCCAGTCGGCCTGTTGTCCATGACTGCAAAAGCGCTGTCCCACAGGCCCTGTTCCATGCGTCCCCAGAAGTATTTTTTACGGCTCAGGCCTTCCTGGTCTCGCGCATCGCCGTCTTCATTGACGGACTCGATAAACAGCTGCGGCCCATGAAACCGAATCGAGAAGCTTTTGCCGGGATGCCATTGGTGAAAAAAGGTGCCGGTGTTCCAGAAAAAAGAACCATCTTTTTTCCGGATGCCGGAATAAGCGTGCCGCGTGTTTGTCAGAAAGATACCTTTGCCGCCATTTTGGAATTCTCCAAGATCGTCAAGGATGGTGCGATACATGTCATGGTCTCGCCCGGCGAGCGACTTTTGCGCCGCCGCGTAATCTTCAGCTGTTTCAATGGAAGGCCACAAGGATGGAGTGGAAACGGCAACCACTCTCAGTTTCCCCGCATCCGGTAATGTTTGATTCGCATCATACACCGCCGCCATCAGGTCGAGATATGACTTCATCGGATAGGCATAGGGCGTGTAGGTGGACTGGAAAACAGGATGAAGCAGGCTCAGATCTTTCTCCGGTGCGGCCAGAAACGCGTCGATATGAGGTTGTTCATTCACCTTGAACAGCTCGACATACAAGGTGGGCCTGAGCGCCTGAAAGGCCGGATCGGCAACAAGACTGGCGTAGAAATCGAACGGTTCTTTCGCCTGGTGGTTAAAGTCATCAAACAACAGCAGGTCGAAATCCTGAAGCCGCTCAACAACATAGGTGGCTGGTGGCTGACCGCGCTCTTCGATGGCATTTACATAAGGCTGGAGTTTGTCGCTGGCAGTGGCGGCAACAGCCGTCAGCAACAGCCCAATCAGGGTCGTGACCCGGAGCAATATTGTCATTTTTCTTCCCTCGCTTCGCAAATTCACGTGGGAAGTGCCCCAAAGAATTTCAAGAAAAAACCCCCGAGGCGTTAGCCCCGGGGGTTTTAAAACTGATCGTGGAAGACGGTTGGTTATTTACTAACCAGACCATCGCGCTCAAGGCGCTTACGCTCCAGTTTGCGCGCACGACGTACAGCCGCTGCTTGCTCACGAGCCTTCTTTTCAGATGGCTTTTCGTAAAAGCGACGCATCTTCATTTCGCGGTAAACACCCTCGCGTTGCAGCTTTTTCTTCAGCGCACGCAGAGCTTGGTCCACATTGTTATCCCGAACGGAAACCTCCATGGGTTTCTCACTCCTTTCATAGCCAAAATTGCGGGCGACAAGCCGGGTGCGCACCCACGGGCACGCGGGGTATAACAAAGGCTCGGCTGTCGCACAAGTCAAAACAACAAAAAGCTCTGTCCAGCAACGCATTGGCGGCCGGGCAAGCAACTCAATTGGCGTGATCATACCACAAAGATGCAGGGGACGCAAAATGCGGCAACTTGTCGGTCGCCACACGCAATTGATCCGTGCTAAAACCAAATCCATAGCCGGAGCATCGAGCATGAATGCGCAGAAAATCGACGACATGACACCTGAAGAACTGCAGGCACCGCTGTTGGCGGCAATGGACGCCCATGTCCCATTCGATGGCTGGAGCGAAAAGGCATTGATGAATGCCGCGGCCGATATTGGGATCAGCGAACCGATGGCAGAGCTTGCCTTTCCGGGCGGTGCCATGGAAGCATTGCAGATGCATCTGGATGGTGAAGACGCCGCACTGGCCGACAAATTGGCGGGCCTCGACCTGCCTTCGATGAAAATTCGCGACCGGATCACGGTTGCTATCCGTACGCGCCTTGAAATGAACGCGCACCGCCGGGAAGCGGTGCGCCGCGGCTTCACAGCACTTGCGCTGCCACAGCATGTTGCCATGGGCTCCAAGGCACTATGGAATACGGCTGATGTAATGTGGCGCGCCGCCGGCGACACCTCGACTGACCACAACTGGTATACAAAGCGTGCGACGCTAAGTGCTGTTTTGAGTGCTGTGCTTTTGTTTTGGCTCAACGACGACTCGGACAACTTTGAAGACACGTGGGCGTTTCTGGATCGGCGCATCGAAGACGTGATGAAAATCGAAACAGCGAAGTTCAAACTACGCGGGTTTGGCGAGAACCTGCCATCGCTGTCACGGTTTCTGGGGCGCCTGAGATATCCCGGTCAGTAGCAGGCGGATGACCACGCTCCCTTCTTCATTCGACGAACTTTGCGCTCTGCCTCTTGTTGGCAGCAGCGCGATAAACTCCCTCGCCGGCTGGCGCCGCTATCTGGAATCCGAGCGCCGGGTATCCACCCACACACTCAATGCCTATGGCAGGGACGTTGGCAGTTTTATTGCCTTTCTCGGGAACTACCGCGGCGAGACAGTCGAGACAGACCTTCTCGCCCGGCTACAGATCAGAGACTTTCGCGCCTTTCTGGCGGCAAGGCGCCAGGACGGGCTTTCCTCGCAGTCTGCCGCCCGGCTGCTGTCATCCATCCGGAATTTCTACCGCTATCTGGCACGGGTAGAGGGCATTGAAAATGACGCCATAGACGCCGTCCAGTCGCCGAAGGTGCCGCATCGGGTACCACGTCCCCTGACCGAAGAAGCCGCGCGCTCGGTTGTCGAGACCCTGCCTGAACTGAGCAGTGAAGACTGGGTTGGCGCCCGTGACGTTGCCGTCATCACGTTGCTGTATGGCTGCGGCCTGCGTATCGGCGAAGCACTTGCCCTCAACGCGGGCGACATCCCGACAGGTGAGACCATGCGCATCACCGGCAAACGCGGACGCGAACGCATTGTGCCCGTCCTGCCAGCCGTGCATGCCGCGATCTCGGCCTATGTCGCGGCGTGCCCCTTTGCGCTCGCTGAAGATGGCCCGCTGTTTGTTGGCAAGCGGGGCGGACGCCTCAATCCAAGGATGATCCAGGGGGCCATGCAACATGTGCGCGCAGCACTCGGGCTCGCGGAGACCGCGACACCCCATGCATTGCGACACAGTTTTGCCACCCACCTCTTGTCCCGTGGCGGCGACCTGCGAACAATTCAGGAGCTTCTGGGCCATGCCGACCTGAAGGCCACCCAGATATACACAGAAGTTGATAGCGCCCGGCTTCGGGATGTGTATGATCGGGCCTTCAAGCGGGGATGACGACGTGCTGAACGGCCCGGAAAAACATGAACAGATCGAGCGCTTTCGGGGCTGGACACTGACAGCGCTATATTTTGCTTTGGCGCTCTGGGCGATTGTCTTCTGCCTGGCCACCTATCATTTTTGGCCCTTTCTGCTGGAGCAGGCGGCCGGAAGCCAATGGCAAGCCATGAGTCTGGCCATTTTGAGCGTCGCTACTTTTCTGTTGTCCGCCCGGGCGGGCCACCGGTTTTTCTTCGCCATGCGGGAACGGGCCCACCCGCCGCGTGTTGACCTGTTGCCGTTCCTGGCCATTGCAGCCACCATCGCAGTCGCGGGTCGCGCTTTTGGCACCAGCTGACACGCCTGCACCACAGGTCCGAAAACAGCGAGTGTTTGCACCAAAACCAAGGTAGGGTGTTTGCATGAATATGACAGACCCATACACCCGGCACCTGCTCTACGAAGCCCTGCTTAACCGCGACCCTCAATATGACGGCAAGCTGTTTTTCGCTGTAACCAGCACAGGCATATACTGCAGACCCGTGTGCCCCGCACCCAAGCCAAAGCCCCAGAATGTCCTTTATTATGCTGATGCCAAAACGGCAGCCCTGGCCGGGTTTCGTGCCTGCAAGCGGTGCCGCCCGGAAAGCCGACCCGGCAGCCCGGCGTGGCAGGGAACAAAGGCAACCGTCAGCCGTGCGCTCAGATTGCTTGCTGAACCCGAAGGGCCGGACAGCCTGACGGAACTATCTGACAAACTTGGCGTGACGGACAGACACCTCAGACGCCTTTTCCAGGAACATCTGGGCAAAAGCCCCATGGACATAAAACAGGAAAACCGGCTCTCGATTGCCACAACGCTGCTCGCGAACGCAGATGCGCAAATTGCCGACATCGCCTTTGCCTCGGGCTTCCAGAGCCTCAGACGCTTTAACGATGTGTTCAAACGAGCTTTTGGCATGCCACCCAGCCAATGGAGACAAAAATGCAATTGACCAAAATTGAACTCGAAACCCCCGTCGGTGGAATTACCCTCGTGCTTGACGGCGAAACCATCATCATCTGTGAATTCAGTGACCGGCACCAGCGTGTGGACCGGCAGATCGACAGATACTATCCCGGGGCGGACTTGATCGACGGCCCGTGCCCCGATGCGATACGAACGGCCTTCGACACCTATTTTGCCGGAGACCGTGATGCGCTGGACGCTCTTGACACGGCTCCCATGGGCACAGATTTCGAGCGCCGCGTCTGGCAGGACCTCAAGGGTATAAAAGCGGGCACAACTGACAGCTATGGTTCAATGGCCAAGCGCTTGCAGTCCAGTGCAAGAGCCGTGGGCCGGGCCAATGGCCGCAACCCTATTGGCCTTGTCCATCCCTGCCACCGGGTTATTGGTGCAGATGGTTCACTCACCGGATATGCTGGCGGGCTGGACCGCAAAGAGTGGCTGCTGCGCCACGAAGGCGCGATCCTCAACCTGACCATGAGCGCATAAAAAAAGCCCCGTCATGAGCGGGGCTTTTCAAATCTCGCTTGAGTGATCCTACATATGGATCGTGCGACCATGGACCGCAAGCGCGGCTTCCTTCATCGCTTCAGTCTCGGTCGGGTGCGCATGACATGTCAGTGCAATGTCTTCTGCGGAAGCCCCGAACTCCATTGCTGTGGCAGCCTGCGCAATCATGTTGCCGGCATCGGCACCGATAATATGCACACCAAGAACGCGGTCTGTTTCCTTGTCCGCCAAAATCTTCACAAAACCATCTGTCGACAGATTGGCTTTTGCCCGACTGTTGGCTGTGAAGGGGAATTTGCCTGCTGTGTAGGCAACGCCCGCTTCCTTCAGCTCTTCTTCGGTTTTACCAACGCTGGCAACCTCGGGGAACGTATAAACAACACCCGGGATGACATCATGGTTCACATAGCCGGTAAGCCCGGCGATGTTTTCGGCGCATGCCACGCCTTCGTCCTCAGCCTTGTGCGCCAGCATCGGGCCTTCAACCACATCGCCGATTGCCCAGACGCCCGGTACGTTGGTCGAGAAATCATGATTGATTTTAACCCGCGAACGCTCGTCCATCTCAACACCGATTGTCTCGAGCCCGAGGCCGTCCGTGTAGGGGCGCCGACCGACAGACACCAGAACCGTGTCGGCATCAATGGTCTCGGCATCTCCGCCCTTGACGGGCTCATAGGTTACCTTGACCTTGGATTTGAGTTTTTCAACGCCCGTGACCTTGGTGGAAAGCTTGAGTTTCATGCCCTGTTTTTTCAGGATCCGGCCAAATGTCTTGCGGACTTCATTGTCCATGCCCGGCAACAGCTGATCCATAAACTCGACAACCGTAACCTCAGAACCAAGCCGCGCCCAAACGGAGCCAAGTTCAAGCCCGATCACGCCGCCACCGATGACCACAAGATGCTTGGGCACCTTGGGGAGCTCCAGAGCACCAGTAGAGGATACAACCTGCTTTTCGTCGATTTCGATACCCGGCAGGTTCGCCACATCACTGCCCGTGGCAATGATGGTGTTTTTGGCTTTCACGACCTGCTTGCCGCCGTCGTTCAAGGCAACCTCAATGGTGTCTTTTGCCGTGAAGCGGCCAGTGCCCTTCAACCAATCGATCTTGTTTTTCTTGAAGAGAAACTCGATACCGCCCGTGAGGCCATCAACGGTCTTGTCCTTCATGGCCATCATTTCTTTGAGGTCGAACTTCACCCCGGTTGCCTTGATGCCATATTTGCCGAAGTCATGCGCTGCCTCATGATAGAGGTGCGAGGCGTGCAACAGGGCCTTGGACGGCATGCAGCCCACATTGAGGCAGGTACCGCCAAGCGTTTCCCGCTTGTCGATGCACGCGGTTTTGAGGCCAAGCTGCGCCGCACGAATAGCCGCTACATAGCCGCCAGGGCCGGCGCCGATTACAACAACATCATAAACTTCAGACATCGATTTTTGCCTTACATATCAAGGAGAAGACGGGTTGGATCTTCGAGTGCTTCCTTGACCCTCACAAGGAAGGTCACTGCTTCACGGCCATCAATAATCCGGTGATCATACGACAGAGCCAGATACATCATTGGGCGAATGACAACTTCGCCGCCGATCGCCATCGGGCGCTCCTGGATTTTATGCATACCAAGGATGGCAGACTGAGGCGCATTCAAAATCGGGCTCGACATCAGGGAGCCGAAAATACCGCCATTGGAAATGGTGAAAGTGCCACCCTGCATGTCGTCGATGGTCAACTTGCCGTCACGTGCTTTTTTACCATATCCGGCGATTGAAAGCTCGGTATCGGCGAAAGACATGTCCTGCGCCTCCTTAAGCACAGGCACCACAAGACCATTGGGGCTTGATACCGCTACACCAATGTTCGCGAAATTATGATAGACGATTTCTTCCCCGTCGATCTGCGCGTTCACTGCCGGCACTTCCTTGAGCGCCAGACAACAGGCTTTGGTGAAAAAGCTCATAAAGCCAAGCTTGATATTGTGCTTTTTGGCGAACAGGTCTTTGTATTTCGCCCGCGCCGCCATAACGGCTGTCATGTCCACCTCATTGTAAGTGGTGAGCATGGCGGCCGTATTTTGTGCATCCTTCAAACGTGCCGCGATGGTTTTGCGCAGTCTGGTCATCTTCACGCGTTCTTCGCGCGGGCCGGTGGGCACTGAAGCAGATGCCGCAGGGGCGGACAGTGTGCGGGCGGAGCCGCTTTCAATCGCCTTCAGCACATCTGCTTTGGTAAGACGGCCATCTTTGCCAGTACCGGTGACGGAACTTGCGTCGAGATTATAGTCCTCGACCATGCGCCTCACGGCTGGTGACATTGGCATGAGGTCCTTTGGTGCCGGTGCCGAAGCAGCGGCAGGAGCAGCGGCTGGCGCGGCTGCAGGAGCGGGCGCGGCGGCTGCTGCCGGTTCGGCTGCAGGAGCCGGAGCTGGCGCTGCTGCGGGTGCGGAAGCAGCTTTGCCTTCCGTGTCTACCCGGGCAATCAGTGCACCTATCTCGACTGTATCGCCTTCAGCGACCAGTTGCTCCACAAGTACCCCTGCCACAGGGCTTGGCACTTCCATTGCCACCTTGTCGGTTTCAACCTCAACGATGGGTTCATCCTGCGCAACGGCATCACCCACCTGCTTGAGCCAGGTTCCGATTGAGCCTTCGGCCACCGATTCACCCATCTGCGGGATTACGATATCTTCAATTGCCACCTTCAGTGCTCCTAGTTTCTAATCTCTGTATATGCCCTGCAACTCAGCACGTTAGTGCATCGTTGACGAGAGCCTGTTGTTCTGCAGCATGCTTGGACGCCAGACCCGTTGCCGTCGATGCGCTGGCATCGCGGCCTGTATAAACAGCCCGTGTAACCGGCAGCTTCATGACGGTCAGCAGCGACTCCAGCGGTTCATTGATGTATGTCCATGAGCCCATGTTTCTTGGCTCTTCCTGACACCAGGCAATGCTTTCCACATTTTTGAAACGCTTGAGTTCAACACGAAGCGAATGTGTGGGGAATGGGAACAGCTGCTCGACACGCAGGATGTAAGTGTCGTCGAGGCCGCGAGCATCTCGCTCTTCAAGCAGGTCGAAATAGACTTTGCCCGAACACAGGACGACACGTTTGATGTCTTTATCCGCCTTCAGCTTGATTGACGACACACCGTTATCAAGGTCAGCATCATCCCACAAAACACGGTGGAATTGAGAGCCCGGACCAAATTCATGCAGGCTGGAAACACAGCGTTTGTGCCGCAGCAGCGATTTGGGCGACATGACAATCAGCGGCTTGCGGAACGTCCGGTGCATCTGGCGCCGCAATACATGGAAGTAGTTGGCCGGCGTTGTACAATTGACTACTTGCCAGTTGTCTTCGGCAGACAGCTGCAGGTAGCGCTCCAGCCGGGCCGAGGAGTGCTCAGGCCCCTGGCCTTCATAGCCATGCGGTAACAGCATCACCAGCCCGGACATACGCAGCCATTTGGCTTCCGCAGAACAGATGAACTGGTCGATGATGATTTGCGCACCGTTGGCAAAATCACCAAACTGCGCTTCCCACAGGGTCAGGCTATTTGGGTTGGCCATCGAGTAACCATACTCAAAACCAAGCACACCAAATTCTGACAGGTGGCTGTCCAGCACCTCAAAGTGCTGGTCCTCATTGACTTCCTTCAGCGGGATGTAGCGGTCTTCGGTTTTCTGGTCGACAAACACGGCATGCCGGTGACTGAAAGTGCCGCGCCCGCAGTCCTGACCGGACAGCCGCACATCATAACCTTCCTTGAGAAGGGTACCGAATGCCAGTGCTTCCGCCGTTGCCCAGTCAAATCCGTGACCGTTCTCGAACATCTTGATCTTGTTGTCCAAGACCCGCTTGAGCGTCCGGTGGATATTGAATTTCTCCGGGTAGGTTGTCAGTTGCTCTCCAACTTCCCGCAGCATCATCTCGGCCACACCGGTTTCAGCGCGGCGTTTTTCGTGATCAGCGTGAGCAAGGCCCAGGCCTTCCCACTTACCCTCAAACCAGTCAGCTTTGTTGACGCGGTACTCTTTTGCAGCCTCAAACTCGTCTTCAAGGTAAGTCACAAACTCAGACTGCATCTGAGCAAACTGTTCATCTGTCAGAATACCTTCAGACTTGAGCTTTTCTGCATAGAGCTTAACCACGTCGGGATGCTTTTTGATCGCTGAATACATCAGCGGCTGCGTAAAGGCAGGCTCATCTGACTCGTTATGGCCAAAGCGGCGGTAACAGAACATATCGATGACCACATCGCGCTTGAAAGCCATGCGGAACTCGGTTGCGAGCTTGGTTGCGAACACAGCTGCTTCCGGATCATCACCATTGACGTGGAAAATAGGTGCCTGCACCATTTTCGCAACGTCTGACGGATAGGGAGAAGAGCGCGCAAACTGCGGGCTTGTTGTAAAGCCAATCTGGTTGTTGACGATGAAGTGGATGGTGCCGCCGGTGTTGTACCCCCTCAGGCCCGACATGCCAAAACACTCGGCAACAATACCCTGCCCTGCAAAAGCGGCGTCGCCGTGCAGCAACAGCGAGAGTGTATCGTTGTGCGCCGGATCGCCCTTCATCTGTTGCTTGGCGCGAACCTTACCGATCACAACCGGGTTGACCGCCTCCAGGTGCGACGGGTTGGCGTTCAGCGACAGGTGAACCTTGTTGCCGTCAAATTCGCGGTCGGCGCTTGTACCAAGGTGGTATTTTACATCGCCGGAGCCCTGCACATCATCTGGTGTCGAAGCCCCGCCATGAAATTCGTTGAATATGGCGCGGTAGGGCTTCTGCATGACGTTGGCGAGCACGTTGAGCCGCCCGCGGTGCGGCATACCGATAACAATTTCATTCAGGCCCATCTGGCCGCCCGTTTTCATCACGCCTTCAAGCGCCGGTACCATGGCTTCACCACCATCCAGGCCAAATCGCTTGGTGCCGGTGTATTTGCGGCCCAGAAAACGTTCGAATTCCACAGATTCAATCAGCTTGTTCAGAATGGCGAGCTTGCCGCGATCCGTGAACTGGATTTCCTTGTCGCGCCCTTCGATCTGGCGCTGGATCCAGGCTTTTTCTTCCGGATCATTGATGTGCATGAACTCGACACCAATGTTCGAGCAATAGGTCCGCTTGAGGATCGCGATAATCTCGCGGATCGATGCGGTCTCAAGTCCCAGGACACCGTCCATAAAAATGGGCCGGTCCATATCATCCGGGCCAAAGCCGTAGGTGCCGGGTTCCAGTTCCGTATGAGGCGGCCTCTCTTCAAGCCCCAGCGGATCAAGGTTTGCCATCAGGTGACCGCGCACCCGGTAGGTGCGAACCATCATCAGCGCCCGGATGCTGTCGATGGTGGCCGACCGCACATCTGCCGCCGAAACGGCGTCACCGGCGGTTGCCTTGGGAGCCTCCGCTTCGATGAACATATCGGAACCGTCAAGGCCTGACGTCAGGTCGTCGTCGGGCCTCAGGGGCCAATCTGATCTTGCCCAACTTGGGCCGGTTTTCTGAATGCCGGCTTCCAGTGTCTGGAAATAGTCCTGCCAGCCCTGATCCACCGACGTTGGGTCAGCGGCATATTGTTCATACAGGCTTTCAACAAACTGGGGGCTGACGCCCTCCAATGCTGCGATACGGTCCAGGTCTGCACCCATGGGCAATTGGCGCGACGCTTCCGCCGCGCTCCTCTTGTTTGGTTAACCGATAGCTTCCAACAATGTTTCGCCGAGGCGAGCCGGGCTGTCAGAGACAACGATGCCAGCAGACCGCATGGCTTCGATTTTGTCGTCCGCGCCGCCCTGACCGCCAGAGACGATCGCACCAGCGTGCCCCATCGTACGGCCCGGAGGCGCCGTGCGGCCCGCGATGAAACCGGCAACCGGCTTCTTGACTTTACTTTGCTTCAGGAACTCGGCTGCTTCCTCTTCTGCCGAGCCGCCGATCTCTCCGATCATGATGATCGAATGCGTGTCGTCGTCCCCGAGGAACATGTCGAGGCAATCGATGAAGTTGGTGCCGTTCACCGGGTCACCGCCGATACCAATGCAGGTACTTTGGCCAAGACCGGCGGCAGTTGTCTGCGCAACAGCCTCATACGTCAGCGTACCGGAGCGCGAGACAATGCCAACATTACCCGGCTTGTGAATGTGTCCCGGCATAATGCCGATTTTACACTCACCCGGCGTGATGACACCCGGGCAGTTGGGGCCAACGAGACGAGAGCCGGAGTTTTGCAGCGCCCGCTTCACGCGAACCATGTCCAGAACCGGAATGCCTTCAGTGATACAGATGATCAGCTCAATTTCAGCATCGATCGCTTCCAGGATCGAATCCGCAGCGAATGGTGGCGGTACGTAAATCACAGAAGCGTTTGCATCTGTTGCTTCGCGAGCATCAACAACGGTGTTGAAGACAGGCAGATCAAGATGTGTCATGCCACCTTTGCCTGGTGTTACGCCGCCAACCATGTTGGTGCCGTATGCAATAGCCTGCTCGGAGTGGAACGTGCCCTGAGCACCAGTGAAACCCTGGCAGATTACTTTGGTATCTTTACCTACGAGAACGGACATTACGCGGCCTCCTTCACAGCTTTAACAATCTTTTCAGCTGCATCATTCAAATCATCGGCGGATATGATCGGCAGGCCACTGTCCGCCATAATCTGTTTGCCGAGCTCAACATTAGTGCCCTCAAGGCGTACAACCAGCGGCACGGAAAGCGATACTTCGCGTGCGGCAGCCACCACACCTTCAGCAATCACATCGCAGCGCATAATGCCGCCGAAGATATTAACAAGAATGCCTTCCACATTGTCGTCCGACAGGATGATCTTGAAGGCTTCGGTTACGCGTTCTTTTGTTGCACCGCCACCAACATCAAGGAAGTTCGCAGGCTCTCCGCCCTTGAGCTTGATGATGTCCATCGTTGCCATGGCGAGGCCAGCACCGTTCACCATACAACCGATCGAGCCATCGAGGCTGATGTAGTTGAGGTCATACTTGGAGGCTTCGATCTCTTTGGGGTCTTCTTCGCTTTCGTCGCGAAGTTCGCGAACATCGGCGTGGCGGAACAAGGCGTTGCCATCAAAAGACATTTTACTGTCGAGTACGACCATATCGTCGTCTTCGGTAAGCACGAGCGGGTTGATCTCAAGCATCTGAGCATCAAGCTCCGTGTATGCCTGATAAAGGGAGTTAACAACTTTCATGCATTCTTTGGCGGCTTTGCCCTCCAGGCCCAGACCAAATGCCACTCTGCGGCAATGGTATGGCTGAAGACCGGTTGCCGGCTCGATGGTTGTCGTTGTGATTTTCTCAGGCGTAGCCTCGGCAACTTCCTCAATATCCATGCCGCCTTCGGTGGACGCCATGATAGCGAGTTGCCCGGAAGCCCGGTCCAGAAGAATAGCAAGGTAAAACTCTGACTTGATCGCGCAGCCATCTTCTACATAGACGCGCTTCACTTCCTTGCCCTCAGGGCCGGTCTGATGCGTCACGAGCGTTTTGCCGATCAAATCCTTGGCAACGGCCTCCACATCATCCAGTGATTTGACCACTTTCACACCGCCCGCCTTGCCGCGGCCACCAGCGTGAATTTGCGCTTTGACAACCCAAACCGGGCCACCAAGCTTTTTGGCAGCATCCACGGCTTCGGCTGCAGTGTAAGCAACACCACCGCCCAGCACCGGTGCGCCATATTGTTTCAACAGGCCCTTCGCCTGATATTCATGAATATTCATTTATCCACCCACTCTTTCGATTGTTCGCAAGGGAGTTCATATGAAAATGGACCGCTTAAGCAAGCGATCCATCAATTGCTGTACAGGCTTCCATCAGACCCTTCACTGCATCCACAGAATGATCAAAGCCGGATTTTTCTTCGCCGATCAGTTCAATCTCAACGACTTTTTCGATGCCGCTTGAGCCAATGATCACAGGAACGCCCACATACATTTCATTGAGGCCATACTGACCGCTCAGGTACGCCGCACACGGCAGCAGGCGGCGTTTGTCCTTCAGGTAGCTCTCCGCCATCTCGATGGCGCTTGTGGCCGGCGCATAAAAAGCAGAACCGGTTTTCAGCAGGCCAACAATCTCCGCGCCGCCGTCACGGGTGCGCTGAACGATCTGATCGATCTTTTCCTGTGTAGACCAACCCATCTTGATGAGATCCGGCACCGGAATACCGGCAACGGTGGAATAACGGGTCAGCGGCACCATGGTGTCGCCGTGGCCACCCAGCACAAATGTGTTCACATCCTGAACGGAAACATTAAATTCCTCGGCAAGGAAGTGGCTGAAGCGCGAGCTGTCCAGAACACCCGCCATGCCGCAGACCATGTTGGTTGGCAGGCCGGAGAATTTCTGCAGCGCCCAAACCATCGCATCCAGCGGATTGGTAATACAGATAACAAAAGCATTAGGCGCATGAGCGGCGATGCCTTCGCCAACCGCTTTCATGACCTTCAGGTTAATCCCCAGAAGATCGTCCCGGCTCATGCCCGGCTTGCGAGCCACACCGGCAGTAACAATAACAACATCAGCGCCCGCGATATCGGCATAGTCGTTGGCACCCTTCATGACGGCATTGTAGCCTTCAACAGGCGCGGACTGCGCAAGATCCAGAGACTTGCCCTGTGGCAGACCTTCAACGATGTCGAAAAGGACAACGTCACCCATTTCCTTAAGTGCCGCGAGGTGCGCGAGCGTACCACCGATTTGGCCACCACCAATCAATGCAATTTTGTTACGTGCCATGAAAATGCTCCAGCGAGTGTTGTGCTGCCGCTCGGGGAAGAACGGTGCAACCTGAAAACCTATGAATAATACTGCTGGTTCCTAGCGCGTTTACCCTGCGGAGACAAGCGGTGTTTGCGCCTTTGCCAGCTGATTGAACATAGGCCGTTTTAAGCTTATAGCAATTGTCGATCTGGTAAATGGCATTTTCCCAATTAATGGCAGTTTTCAGCGCCCTATTATGGTTAACCGGCAACATGATATTGCCGCCTCTAGCTGACGCAATAGTGAAATCGTATCGTTTCCAAAACACATTCCTATCGCCCACAAGTTACCAATTCGCTAATTTGGCCTTTGATGCCCGCCGATACTATAGGAGTATCCGTGCCATACGAGTACCGGCATTTCAGGAAATGGAGCTATGCAATGAGGTTGACGGACAGACAGGGCACGTCCCCGGTAACGACCATCGTGCATCATTATATTTTGCCCGGCAAAATGGCGGCCTTTGAAGACTGGTCCCTGCGCATCCGGACCGCCTGCCGTAACTACGCAGGCTACCTTGGCTCGGAGATCATCAAGCCGGTCGACCCGCCGGCAGACAATGAGCAATGCACAGTGATCAGCATTTTCCGGTTCGACAATCTAGCCCACCTTGATGCCTGGATGCAGTCGGGGGAACGCCAGGCGCTGTTGCAGGAAACCGGCTCTTTCTGTGCCGGTGCACCCGTTGTCAGCCAATATGAAAGCCTCGAGTATATGTTTCCGCCGGGCGGAGGCGGCAAACCGCCATCACGGGAAAAAATGGCGTTTGTCACCTTTCTTGGGCTCATCGCACCCGTTTACTTCATTCCGAAATTTGTGCTGGCGTACATTACACAGGTCCCGATTCTGGTGACTGTAACATCACTATCCATCATCACACCCCTGATGGTATATGCGATCATGCCTGTGCTGACGCGTCTCTTTAAGCCCTGGCTCCATAAACCGAACACTCCATGAAATCGGCGAGGAATAGGCAACCATGAACCACCGCGCGTCCTGCAAGCAGGATCTGAGCTTCCCGTTCCATAAAAGGGAGACGCCTTCCACACGACTTTCGGCGATTCAGGCTTTTATGGAAGAACGTAATTTTGAAGCTGAATATCTTTGCAGCGGTGAAGCAACCGTACTTCTCGAAAGAACAATCGCAGACATCTTTGGCAAAGAAGCGGGGTTGTGGTGCCCGACCGGCACAATGGCCCAAAGCATTGCAGCGCGGATTTACGCCCGAAAAACCGGCAGCGACAAGCTGCTTCTGCACCCAACCTCACATCTGATTCTTCACGAAAATGACGGCTACCGACATGCCCACCACCTGAATGCCATACAAATTGGCAACTGGAGCAGTGCCGTTACGGCAGACCTCCTCGATGAAGAAGCTGCCTGCGCATTTTTAGAGCTCCCTCAAAGGCACAACGGGGGATTGCTGCCATCCTGGCAACAGCTATCAATGCTCAAGGAAAGCGCCCGGGAACGCGGGCTACCACTGCATCTGGACGGAGCCAGAATCTGGTCATGCCGACCCTATTATGACAACCGCAGCTACGCGGACATTGCTGGCGGTTTTTCCTCGATCTACGTTTCGCTCTATAAAGATATCGGTGCCATTGGAGGCGCAGTGTTGCTCGGCGACGAGGAGTTTATTTCGGAAGCCGAGATCTGGCGGTCCCGACTTGGTGGATTGATGATAGAACCCTGGCCGATGGTATGCGACGCGCTTCGTTTGCTGGATCACAGACTGGATCAAATGCCCGCATTTGTGTCGCATGCACGTGACCTGGCAACCCGGTTAAACCAATTAAAGCACGTCACGCTCGAACCGGAAATCCCGCACGTCAACATGTTTCACTTACGACTGCCCTGCAACTCACAAAAAGCTGAGGCCGCACGGGACGCAGCCGCCCAGCAGACGGGGATATGGCTGGCATCGCGATTTTGGGATTATGAAGGCCCCGATCAATGTTCGATGGAAGTGACCGTCGGCGAGAATGCCGTATCTGTTCCGGTCGATGAATTGGTTGCAGCCGTCGAAATTTTGGTTAGTGGCTGTATAGCCGTTTGATCTTCCCGGCTAGCTTTCCGTGCCATGGCCTCGGGCTAGATAGTCTTCCGACTGCATTTCGACCAGGCGTGAAACGGTACGCTCAAACTCGAACGCCCCGTCCCCCGCGGGATACAATTCATCAGGCGACACATCAGCGGAGCACAGGAATTTAACGCCGTGCTCATAAAGCGCGTCGATGAAGGTGACAAAACGCTTGGCCTCGTTACGCTTGTCTTTGCTGAGCCTGGGGATCGCCACCATGATCACGGTATGATAAGCGCGCGCGATGGCGAGATAGTCAGCTGACCCCAGTGGGTTTGCGCACAATCGTTTGAAAGAGAAAACCGCGACCCCGCGCGCGGACTTGGGCACAAAGAGCGTGCGGCCCTGCACCGTCAGCTCCGCCGACGGCACCTTGTCCCTGTTTTCGACATCACGGTCCGTGAGCCGGAAAAACGCCGCCGACAATTTGTCGGTCGTTTCCTGATTAACGGGTGTGTAATAGGTTTCCACACCTTTCAGGCGATCATATCGATAGTCGGTTGGCCCATCGAGCGTGAGCACATCAAAGGTGTTTTTGATCATCTCGATAAACGGCAGGAAAAGCTGACGATTGAGGCCGTCTTTGTATAGCGCGTCAGGCGGGCGGTTGGAGGTAGACACAATAATCACGCCGCGTTCCAGCAGTTCTTTGAACAATCGGCCAAGCACCATAGCGTCCGCAATATCAGTGACCTGCAGTTCATCAAAACACAGAAGCGTTGCTTCCGCCGCGATTTGGCGGGCAACTGGCGGAATGGGGTCATCTTCGCTTGCGCGGCCCCCAAGTGCCGCCCGTTCCTTGCCCGACAGCCCTCGCCACACCTTCATGCGGGCATGCACGTCGAGCATGAACTCATGAAAATGTACGCGCTTCTTGGCATTCAGTGGCGCGACATCAAAAAACAGATCCATCAACATGGATTTGCCCCGGCCAACACCGCCTACCAGATAAACACCTTTGGGGGATTTGGTGGTTCTGGATTTGCGGAACATCTGCGCGATGCGCCATGTCTTGATCGAGAGCCCGCTGCCATGGCCTGCGATCTCGGGATAGTCGACGAGTTCGTCATACAAACGCTGTAAGCGGGCAACCACCCGCGCCTGATCTGCATCAGGGCGGATTTCCCCCTCGTCTTTCAATTGCTGGTAGGCTGAGACCGGCCCGGATGTTGTCACGGCGACTTGACCCTCAAGTTGACGTCCTTTTCGTCCCTAACACGGCTTTTCGTCTTAGCCAATAAAATTGGGCCTGTCGGCTGGCTTAAGGCGTTGACAGGTCTATGTCACCTACACGACCCTGCTGCCAGTTGGCAGGCAAAGGAGGCCTCCATGCGGATCATGGCGTTGATTTTGATGATGTTGATGAGCGGCCCTGCCTTGTCGCAGGAACCGCCGTGTCGATCGACGGAGGCTGCACGGGCGCTGGATTTCTGGCTTGGCGACTGGACGGTCCATGCTGGGGGTACGCAGGTCGGCGTCAATGGTATTGTACGGGAACTGGATGGCTGTGCAGTGTTCGAGCATTGGACAAACAGTTCAGGCAGCGAAGGCAAAAGCCTGTTCTACTTTGATGCCGCAATGGACAGCTGGCATCAGGTGTGGGTGACCGAAAACACGGAGAGCGCCGGCGGCCTGAAGCTGAAACATATGACTGAGCACGGGGACGACATGGCGCGTTTCCAGGGCGATCTTGTCCATCCAACACGTGGTGCCTATCTTGACCGCACCACACTCTCAAGAGAACCCGATGGCAGTGTGCGTCAACTGATTGAAATCTCCTTTGATAGCGGCATGACATGGCACTCAACTTTTGATGCCATATACAGAAAAGTGGAAACCCCCTGATGACCAACCGAATCCTTGATATTCCCGGTGTGCGTAACTTCCGCGACATGGGGGGTTACAAAAACCGGGAGGGGCGGTCGCTGGCGCACGGGCGATTGTTCCGCTCTGGCCATTATGCCGAAATAGACGAAGCGGCAGCCGAGCGTATCGCCGGCCACAATATCACGACGGTTGTGGACTTTCGGTCCCCGCCTGAAAAAGAACGCATGGCCATTACCTGGCATGCGCCCTGGCAGCCAACCTATGTCGACAATCCAATCGGCGGCAATGCCGCAGCCTGGATACGGGAAATGTTCGACCGGCTGTCAACAACGCCCTTTCCCGAAAAAGAGTTGCGCAATCAGTTCATTCTGGCTTTCGAAACCATGCCCATCAACAATGCAGACGGCCTCAAGCGGCTATTTGATGTTTTGATCGATGAAGACGATGGCGGAGCCGCGTTGTTTCATTGCACCGCAGGCAAAGACCGCACCGGGATTGCCGGCGCGCTGATCATGGCGGCCCTGGACATGCCGGACGATGAAATTTTTGAAGACTTCCTGTTAACGAACGAAGCCGTAGACCTGGAAGCGCGCGCGGTGGACGTTGCGGTACAGGTGAGCGAACGCGCCGGCCGGGAGGTCAGCCCCAAAGCGGTGCACCCGCTTATTGGCGTGGAACCCGATTTTCTTCACGCCGCCTTTCGGGTGATGGCAGACGAGCATGGCTCGGTGGATGGATACCTGACTGCGGCCATGGGCCTGACACCAGAGCGGCGGTCAAAACTGAAATCAAGGCTGCTCGCCTAGGCGTCATTTTCAGCAAGCAGCTTGGCTGCGCGCTTCGACACTGATTTGCGGGGGTCTGCCGCCAGGCGTTTCAACTGCGGCAAAAACCAGCTCTTCAGGTCCGTGTCATTTTGCGCCCAGATCGCCAGCGTGCGCATGGTCTCATTGAGCACGATCCAGTCATCGCTCTTTTCCAGGTTGCGTTTCAGCACCTGCCGAGCCTGTGTGTGCTGGGTTTTTGACATGTCAGGTGCGAGAGCCAGAAACAGGTTTGCCATGGTCCACTGGGTGGACGCCTGATCTATTTCGCTTACTTCATTGAGCAATTGATCCAGATAGGGCACCAACCAGTCATGCTGCACTTTTTCAATTCGCTTTAGGGCATTTGAAGTGCGCAAACGGACAACGGGGTCCTTGCTGAGATAGCACGCAAAAAGCTCACCAAACCGGGTTTGGTCGACGAGGACAAGATCAACCACTTCAAGGGTACGGCCGAGCGAGTTGGCATGCCCCCCTGTCAGCATCTGCTCAACGGGTTCAGCCATGGCTCAACCAAATTTCTCGAAAACTTCCTGACCAGTCATCGTCTCTGTTTTATCAGCAAAAGTATAGTACCCCGGCTTTTCGTCGATGAAGACCTGCATGGTCATTTTATAGTCCTGCAAGTTATCAACCAGCCCAGCTGCCAGCATGGTTTCCCCGGATTGCTTCAGCCGGTAGAACAGGTTGCTGCCGCACGTGCCGCAAAAGCCCCTCTCGGCCCATTCTGATGACGAGAACGTCTTGATGTTCTCCTCGCCTTCAAAGCTGATATTGGTGCCGCAATTGACTTCCACAAAGGGACCACTGCCCCACTGCCGGCACATATTGCAATGACAGGCTCCCACATGCGGGCCTTCGGGTTGTGCCTTGAATGAAACGGCGCCACACAGGCATTTGCCACTAATTTCACCAGTGTCTGACATCTTGCTTCCTCTTTTGCTGTCTCGCGGTATGCTGTCCGCATGCATGAATATTACCAGCATAACGGCTATCTTTTGAAGCGTGATTTATTCACGGGAAAAGAATTGGACCAGATTGAAGGTATCCTGCGCGGATTTCACGATAAGTGGATGAAAAAACACCGTGAGCACTATGAAAAAATGGCAATCAACAGTGCTTATATCACCCATGCCGATGCGCTGTCGCAACCGGATAGGCAAACACTTTTTAGCTTCATTGCAAGGGACAAATTGGTAGATATTGCGCGCAGCATTATCCCCGCTGGTCCGGCCTTCATGAACACTCAGCTATTTTTCGACCCAAAAAACAGCCACCAGAAAAACTATTGGCACCGTGACATTCAGTATCGCCCTGACCCCGTGTCCGAACAGAAGAAAATGCTGGGATCAACAAACGTGCTTCATTTCCGCGTGCCGTTCGCCGACGAACGGGGCATTGAACTTGTGCCCGGCACCCATCTGCGTTGGGATAGCCCGCAAGAATTTGAAACTCGCATGAAGGAAAACGGCCGCAAGCCATCAGACAGTCTTCCCGGCGGTAAAGCGGTGCCCCTAAAGCGCGGCGACCTTCTGGTGTTTTCTGCCAGTATGATCCACCGCGGCCTGTATGGCGGCAACCGCTTCGCGTTCGACATCATCTTCTCGGACGCGGACCGCGAGTTGTTACAGTATGTTGATCCAAAGTGCCTGCCGGATGCGGAAATGTCGGAAAAATTGTCAAATCCCGACATCTTCAACGCAACCCGGCAAGTCCTCGATGCCTGATCAGTCCTTCTTTTGAGCTAGCTCCTTGGCTTTGGCGGGGCCAGGTAAAACTGGTGAACCTGCTTAACAGCACTCAAATCCATTGTGCGGTTCTCCGCCAGGAAAGCGTCAAAGTCTTGCTGGCTGTCCCACTCCGTTATCGTTGTGAATTCCGGTGTATATTCGTACCCAAAGGGTGAGCGCGCATCCGACAGGTTTAATTTCAACGCGCCGCCAAACTGGTCCACGAGAGCAAGAAAGCTGTCTTTGAAATCGGCAAACTTCTCTGGGTCTTTTTTCCAGTAGGAGGTGAGCACCTGTATCTTGTTCAGGTGAACATCAAAACTGATGTCTTCTTTTATTTCATAGTTGCTCATGTGAAACATTGACCAGACATCAAGCCGTTTCGAATAAAGCGTCGGCACAATAGCCAGCAACTCTTTCAATGCTTGTTCGCGGTCACTGAAATCTCCAGGCCAGCTTCCAAAAATCAGCGATTCCGGATGATAATTGCTCTGGGTGGGGTTTCGCGGCATGCTAAATCCGCCCAGTCCCTTGTACCCCAAGGCCCGTGCTTCCGAAATTGCGGCGCGCGCATAGTCGTTGAGCGCCTGATCCGAATTAGGTTTTCGTGTAAGCAACAAAAAATCAATGACATGCCCTTTTTCAAAGGTATAGGTGACCTTCGTATCGTCCGCGAAAATGCCGGTGCTAAAAAGCGCAAGTGTCACCACTGTGATTGTTTTCAAAATCTGATCCATCGCTGTCTTCCTGTTTTGAGCGGCTAATTCATTGGCTTGATCAGGGATTAACCGCTTTCCAGTTGCTTCATAAATGAACCACACCAGCGAACAGAAGGCCTGACAGGACACAACAGTTGTGCAATAATGCACAGCATGAACTGGGATGATCTAAGAATACTGGAAGTTTGCGCCAGAAACGGTTCTTTCCTAAGAGCCGCACAAGAACTCAAGATGAGCCACACATCGGCCTCCAGACGCATCACGCAACTTGAAAACACACTCAATGTTACGCTGTTGCATCGAACAGCTACCGGAATAAGCGCAACAAGAACCGGTATGTCCATTATTGCACAAGCCCGTGATATGGCCGAAGCTGCCCTGATCGTCCAGAACACAGCTGAAAGCGCAAGCAACATCGCTGGTACAATCCGTTTTGAAACACTGGACGCTACTGCATTCAACTTGATGGATTACCTGGGCGAATTTTCAAAACAATATCCGGAAATTGAAATTGACTTACGGCTCAACCAGGAGATGGTCGACCTTGACCGCGGTGAGGCGGATGTGGTTTTGCGGGCAACCAATGACCCTAAGGAAGATTATGTCGGACACCACATCGGTGATCATGCCTTTGGTATTTTTGGTGCCGCCGATCTGATAAACCAGTATCCCGCAGGTACGCCGCTGAGCGAGTTCCCCTGGGTTTTATGGGGCAACGGCTGGAGCGATCAATGGATGAAGAATCTCGGCTTTGCGCCCCATGTTGTCATGCGGGCCAACACGGCATTTGGCATGGTTCAGGCGGTGCGCGCAGGGATTGGGATCGGTCACCTGGCCTGCTATAGCGTAGCCATGGACGACAGGTTGCTATGCCTCCATGCCCCGCTGGACGAATGGCGTCTGCAAATCTGGCTGCTGGCTCACCGGAGCATGCGTCGGAACCAGCGGGTTAGAACATTCGTAAAATTTCTTCGGCAAAAAATAACGGCAGACCGACCACTAATAAGTGGAAAAATTGGCAGCCCAACACGCCCCCTCAGTCCGCCGCTGCTTTGATAGCCGGAGGGTGCGTCACTTCCTCCGATCAGATCCGGAGCCTGGCAGCCCCGGACCTATCGGATACCTTATTGGCACAATTATGGGTCAATCATGGTTTTTCAAACAGCTCAGGCGTAGCTTCCGTATCCACTTCCACTGATCGGACCTCAAGATACGACAGGCGCTGACCCTTATCCAAGTCCCACTGGCTGTAGGCAAACGGATATAAGACACCATCAACCCTCCTGAAGTCCTCCCAGCGCTCTTCAATATTGATTTGCGTCGCATCAAGAGTGGGATGCAGAGCTCGGGTCGCACGGGCGCGTTCAACCCGAAAAGTATCGGCGTTCACATAATATTCAATATCAGTGCCAAAGCTGGCCTTCACCCTCACCAGATAATAGGGCGTCTCTCCAACAGTTGCACAGCCGGTTTTTGTAACCTCTGCCCCCAAGGCTTCCATGTTATGCAAACCATAGAGAAAAATCGGAGAATGCGCTCCCTGTGCGAGCCCCTTGAAGGCATCGCCTTGCACATAAACAGGCTCGGGATTGCGCTCCAGATCCTCCCATGCGCGCTTCCCGTCAAAGCCTTCCGTGATGACAACACCATCTGAGTAGGTGGCTGTCATAACCATATATCCGGGTTTCATGACCCGATAGTCAAAGTCCGGGTTCCATTTACCCTCGAAATGTTTGCTTTTCACGCGCAGAGCCTTGAGCTCAGCCAGCGCTTCTTTGCCGCGGGCGTCCGCTGCCCTCTCCAGAATTGTATCGAGCGCAAGCGCGCAGCCCCGGTCGTCGGCCTGAGTTATCTGCGTGGTCGAGAATACCAGAATTGACTGAAAGAGAAGAAGTTTTGCTGTCGTCATTGTTTGTGTCCTTTTCTTCATTACGGTCAGGACATCTTGAAACCAGGGTCAGCCCCCACAAGGCACCAACGGCAAAATCAACGAGGAATCGGTGAAACCCCGCTGCGTGCCGATGAAGGGGCGGTGAAAAGGAAGCCAAATATCGAAGTGGGCCTAACCGAGCCCGAATGCAGCAACAATCGCGTCTTCAAAACTACGCCCGGATGTCACCGTACCGGCTTTTCCCAAGTCAAACTCAAACTGGCCTTTGGATTTTCGAATAATATCGCGAACGAATTTGCGATTGATCATGAATGAGCGGTGGACGCGCACAAACTGCCCGGGGTCGAGTTGATTTTCCAGGTCACCAATGTAACCCCGGCGCAAGTCCACACGGCCCGCATGCAACAGTTCGACATAGTCACCTGCCGACCGAATGATCGCAACGTCAGCCAGGGACACAAGGCGCTGGCCACGCGGATCATCGACGGTAAGACTTGTCGTAAACCCAGTCTGTTTTATCGCGGGAAACAACGGTGCAGGAAGCTTGAGCAGAAAAAGCAGACTCCAGACAAATAACACCAGCGAAAAGTTGAAAGCTCCACTGACCGCATACTGCCACGTCAATGCTGGCCAACTTCCACCAATTTGCAAAAAGGTGATGGGATTGACACTCAGCGTGCACAGGAAACCTGAAACGAGAGAGGCTCCGGCCGCCGGTAGTAGCATCGCGCTGAAACGATTGACGAGAAAGCGCTCAAAAAGAAAACCAAGGAAGAAGCTCGCCAGAAAACCTGCAATAGTCAGATACAGATTGCGCACCAGCGCAGCGTCCGACTCCATCTGACTCAAGCCCGATAACAGCAAAGCCGTTCCAGCAAACAGCCAGAATACAAGTTGAAATCTCAAAAACTCAGGTTCGCCAAACTTCATTGAAAAATTGTAACGCCGCGGAACCTAAGTCGCCAACAGTTTCCAACGCCCTACTTGGGTTCGATATCGAAATGATACACCTCTTCCCGAACGCCGAGCTTGTCATAAAGGGCGACGGCGGGTGCGTCGGGCGGATCGGCTTGCACGAACATTACCCATGCGCCTTTGTCTCTGGCGATCTTGCCAAATGCATCAATGAGCTCTGTCGCAATACCCTGACGGCGATGTGTTTCAGCAACTGCCAGGTCGTAGATGTAAAACTCACTGCGCTCCTGCTCGAATTTCTTCAACTCGTATCCTGCGATCGCGCCCACCACCGCGCCGGCATCTTCGGCGACCAGCGCAAAGAACGTGTCTGAAGCCAACAGGTCCTTGATGTAAGTGTCTCCCGGTTGGTTGCCAGAGTAGGTTTCCTCGTCCTCAAAACCTCGCCCCAGAAGTTCCAGCATCGCCCGAAACCCCGTTACATCGTGCCCTTCGATCCGCCGTATTTGAGTATGTGTCATGAGGAAACCTCTGTGCATCAAGCGTCGTCAGGCCTGCTGGCTTCAAACAAGGCAAACATTTCGGCGCAAGTCAGTTCACGGGTTTTCTCCGCAAAGCTGTAGTAGGGCGGCTTGTCATCAACGCAGACCTGGGCAATCATCGAAAAACCGCTCATGTCGTCGATCAATCCGGCGGCAATGCCTGTACTGCCATTTTCTTTTATACGGTAGAAAAGGCTGGAACCACACTTGCTGCAAAAGCCGCGCTCGCCCCAATCGGACGATGAGTAAACGTTGATATTTTCCTCACCTTCGAACCGAACACTGGTGCCGCATTCCACCTCCAGGAATGGACCACCCGTCCATTTGCGACACATGCTGCAGTGACAGGCCCCCAGATGCGGCCCATCCGACTGCGCCGTAAAACTGACGGCACCGCACAGGCACCGCCCTGATATATTCACTTGCTCTGACATAGTCTTCTCCCGCTGTGCTTCTTTTCAACATAGCGGCAAAAAAAGGCGAGGCAACCAGGCTGCTGCCTTTGGCGTGGCTAGTGAAGGTTGCGAATGCGTTGGGCCATCAGGAGGTCAAGCCTGCCCGACTCCCTTAGTCGGCGAATGGAGCCATTGATCCGCGGCAACAAGTGGTTCCAGTTTTTATGCACGCGCGCGCGCAATAACATCTGTTCATGCACCGGCCCGAGAACGAGCGGGCGATCCCTCAGCCGTTGTCGACGCCAGAATTCCTGACTGTTGGCAAACGTAACATCTGCCTTGCCGGAGGCTACAAGATCATAGGTTTCGGTCATGGTTGGCGCAAAAAGAATTTCGCCAAAAGAACTTTGATTCCGGTGCTTGAAACCCTTAACCACCGCCACCTTTAGTGTTGAAAGGTCTATTGGCTCTGCAAATGCTGCTAGCTTGTCTTTGTGAAAAACAAGGTGCTCGGTCGCGTAAAATACAGGGTCTGTGTATAGCTGCACAACCTGTTCCGCTGGCCTGTCTCTCCAAGCGGGAATGGAGCAACAGTCCATCGCGAGAGTTCCCTGCACCATCGCTTCACGCCGGGCCGCACGGGACATCGTGACAAAATCAGCGTCAATCCCGGCCTCCTCCACCACAGCATGCCAAACGTCTTTGAAGGCACTGTTCTCGAGGTTGGCAACAGGCACAGGCTCGTCAGCGCTCGTAGTGTTGCTGACCAAAGCAAGCAGCCATACAAGGGAGAAAACAGTGCACCTTCGTTTCATGACGAAATCCAGCCTCTAGCCAGACCCCCCGCCGCGCAAAATCCTGTGAACTGGTTACACCAGTGCCATTAAGAAACCACTAACCCTGCCGTTCGACCATCATTTTCTTGATCTCCGCAATCGCCTTGGCAGGGTTCAACCCTTTCGGGCAGGCGTTGGCGCAGTTCATGATGGTATGACAGCGGTACAGGCGGAACGGGTCCTCAAGATCATCAAGCCGGTCGCCGGTCGCCTCATCGCGGCTGTCAATGAGCCAACGATAAGACTGCAACAAGATAGCAGGCCCCAGATACTTGTCCTCATTCCACCAATAGCTCGGGCAGGAGGTCGAACAGCAAGCGCACAGGATACATTCGTAAAGGCCATCAAGCTTTTCGCGGTCTTCGCGGCTTTGCAGGCGCTCTTTTTCCGGCGTCGTGCTTTGTGTCTGCATCCAGGGTTTGATGGATGCATACTGCGCATAAAAGTTCGACAGGTCCGGCACCAGATCCTTGATCACTTCCTGGTGCGGCAGCGGCGTAATCGCTACATCGCCTTTGGCGTCATCAATGGCCGTGGTGCAGGCCAGGCCATTTTTGCCATTGATATTCATGGCGCAGGACCCGCACACACCTTCGCGGCAGGACCGCCGGAAGGTCACCGAGCTGTCCATCTCGTTTTTGATCTTGATCAGCGCGTCCAGAACCATCGGGCCGCAGCTGTCCATGTCCACTTCAAATGTGTCCATGCGCGGGTTTTCACCATCATCCGGGTTCCAGCGATAGACGTGGAAATCCCGGGTGTTGGATGCCCCGTCAGCCTTGACCGTTTTGCCTTTGCCGATCTTCGAGTTCTTGGGAAGCGTAAATTCAGCCATGTCTCAATTCCTTCCCTTAATATACACGCGCTTTGGGTTTGATGTATTCGACTTCTTCACTGAATGTGTAGTCGTGCACAGGCCGGTCTCCAAGTGTGACGTCCTTGCCGTCAAACCAGCACACCGTGTGCTTCATCCAGTTTTCATCGTCACGATCCGGGTAATCCTCGTGCATGTGCGCACCGCGGCTTTCCTTGCGGGCGTTGGCGCTGTGCATGGTCAAGACCGCCTGACCCATCAGATTATCGAGCTCAAGCGTTTCGATAAGGTCGCTGTTCCAGACAAGGGAGCGGTCCGTCGTCTTGATGTCCGACAGGCCTGCGGCGATCTCGTCGATCTTCTTGACGCCTTCCTCCAGAACCTCGTTGGTACGGAACACGGCACAGTTGGTTTGCATATTGCGCTGCATGCTGAGACGCAGTTCTGCCGTTGTTGTATCACCGTGCGCATAGCGGGCCTTGTCGAGACGACCAAGAGCCATCTCTTCATAGCCGGCAGGCAGCGGTTTTTGTGAGGCACCGGCTGTCACCAGCTCAGGCACACGCTTACCAACCGCGCGGCCAAATACCACAAGGTCGATCAGAGAGTTGGAGCCAAGACGGTTGGCGCCGTGCACCGACACGCAGGCCGCTTCGCCAATCGCAAACAGGCCAGGCACGACGTGGTCCGGGTCATCCTTGGTCGGATTGATTACCTCGCCATGATAATTGGTCGGAATACCGCCCATATTATAGTGCACTGTCGGCAGGATCGGGATCGGCTCTTTGGTGACGTCCACGCCAGCAAAAACCTTCGCGCTTTCCGAAATACCCGGCAGACGCTCTGCAAGGATGGCAGGGTCCAGATGATCCAGATGCAGATACATATGATCTTTGTCCGGCCCAACACCCCGTCCTTCCCGGATCTCGTTCGAGATCGAGCGGGACACTACGTCGCGGGACGCGAGGTCTTTAGCGCTTGGCGCATAGCGTTCCATGAAACGCTCGCCTTCAGAGTTGATCAGAATGCCGCCTTCACCGCGGGCACCCTCAGTAATCAGCACGCCTGCACCATAAATACCGGTGGGGTGGAACTGGACAAACTCAAGGTCCTGCAGGCTGAGGCCCGCACGCAGTACCATGCCGCCACCATCACCGGTGCAGGTATGGGCGCTTGTTGCCGAGAAGTAGGCCCGGCCATAACCACCCGTGGCGAGCACAACAGCTTGCGCCCGGAACGCATGGATGGACCCGTCTTCCATGTTCATCGCGATCACACCGCGGCACTCGCCGTTTTCCATGATCAGATCGATGGCGAAATATTCGATATAGAAGTCGCTGTCATACTTCAGTGACTGCTGATAAAGCGCATGCAGCATGGCATGGCCCGTGCGGTCTGCAGCCGCACAGGTTCGCTGGGCTGCGGGGCCTTCACCAAACTCGGTGGTCATGCCACCAAAGGCACGCTGGTAAATCTTGCCTTCTTCCGTTCGGGAAAACGGCACGCCATAGTGCTCCAGCTCATAGACGGCAGCGGGTGCTTCGCGCACCATATATTCAATGGCGTCCTGGTCACCGAGCCAGTCAGAGCCTTTGACGGTGTCATACATGTGCCACTGCCAGGTGTCCTTGCCCATGTTGCCGAGGCTGGCGGCAATACCGCCCTGGGCCGCAACAGTGTGGGACCGGGTCGGGAATACTTTTGTGATACAGGCCGTTTTGAGGCCAGCTTCTGCAAGACCCATGGTTGCCCGGAGGCCTGAGCCGCCGGCACCGACGACAATGGCGTCATAGGTATGCAGGGTAACGGGATAGGCGTTGGTCATAACTTATCCCCCAAACGCAATACGAAGGATGGAAAAAATACTGAGTGCTGCAATCAATACGCAGGCAAAGGTCAAAGCGATCATACTGGCGAACTTCGTGCCGTGATCATGCACATAATCCTCAATGAGAACCTGCAGGCCAAGACGCATATGATAGACCATGTTGGCGATAAAGAGGATCATCAGCACGGATACAATCGGCTGTTTGAGCCAGGCCACCCACTCGGCATGGCCCTTGCCGGCATTGCCGACAAATGAAACCACAAAGAAGACCACAAGCGGAATGTTGGCGATTGCCGTGACCCGGTGCGAGAGCCAATGATGGGTACCATCTTTGGCAGACCCCAGGCCGCGTACCTTGGCGAGAGGTGTTTTCATGTCAGCCATGCTAGAGCACCCCCATCACTTTGTAGGCAGCATACCAGATGCCAAGCGTCGCCAGTATCGAAAAGACAAATGTCATCCTGGCAGACAGGGTATTGACTGGCAGATCATAAAGACGGCCCATATCCATCAGCAGGTGCCGAACACCTGATGCAAGATGCTGCATCAGCGCAAAGGTTATACCGAACAATACCAGCCGCCCAATGAGCGAGCCCGCGTAACCTTGGACGGTCGCGAAATAGTCGTGTCCTGTTGCAAGTGCCACCAGCCACCAGGTCAGTAGAACAGCGCCAACAGCGAGCGCCGATCCGGTTGCGCGGTGCAATATGGACACTGCCATATGCGCACCCCAACGATAGACCTGCAGGTGGGGAGAAAGCGGGCGGTTCGCCTGTGCCATATTCAGTCCCCTGACAGAGTTAGTTTTGGCCCACCGCAGCGGCAGAATAGCCCCGCGGTCCTAATCGGCAACAGGTTTAGCCCGCCTTGCCCCAAAACCGCAAGCCCGGAATGCACAGATGCGGCAATTAAACACCACATTATTTTCATCAAGCCTGCTCCTGAATGGCTTCTGCTTCCAGCCTCAGCTTTGGTTTATTTTTTGTGTTGCAGGAACACAGGAGCGTCGCTATGAAAATATCCGGGGCAATTAAACAATCTGGGGGCACACCATGCACAGGCTGGTTGGGCGGATTTCGTTCGTTTTTTCACTGTTTCTTTTAATCTTTGTCGTTTTAGCTGGTGGCAATGCGCTTGCGCAGGGATACGCCAAACCTTCTGACATTCCGGCGGAGACCTTTGCGGCCTTACCCCAAGTAAGCCAGCTCTCGCAGTCTCCCGACGGCAACAAAGTGGCATTCATGTCCAGCATCGAAGGCCGCAAGGTTATGGTTGTGCAAAACCTGGATGGCAGTGACAGATACATCCAGCCCCCGATTGGCGAAGCCGACATATTTTCTTTCCGCTGGGCCAATCCGGAGCGGCTGCTGGTTATGTACGAACTGGCACTCACCCGCGCGGAATATGTCAATTTCAGAAATACCGAAAGCCGCCTAGCCGCGGTAAATGCCGACGGATCGGATTTTGAATGGATCGTGCGCGCCAGCAAGAAGAAAAACAGTGCGGGTGGGCGTAACGCCAAAGAAGACGTGCCGATGTGGCAGACCGATATTATTGACATGTTGCCAGAGGAACCAAACCACATTTTGCTCGCCGTCGACGGTGACTTCAACAATCAGGACGAAATCCGGAAAATCGATATTCGCAATGGCCGCTTCAAGGAGTTGGAAGATGGATTTCGCGGCGTTCAGCAGTGGAAAACAGACGCCAGCGGCGAACCTCGATTTGGCTGGGGCGTCTGGCGCCAGGAGAATACGGCCTACTGGAAAAACGCCGATGGCGGATGGATTCAGGTAACCAATCAGGATTGGTACAACAAATACCCCATTTTTGGATTTGATGGCGACGGCGAGCATATGCTTGTCTCGGCAACATCCGATAGTGGCAAAACAGGTGTTTACCGGCTTCATATCCCCACGGGGCAAATTATTGATGAGGTGTATTCGCATCCCGACGTAGATATTGACTATGTCCGCTATGACCGAAGCGGGCGTAAAGTCGTCGGTGTTGGCTTTACGGAAGACTTCCTGAAGTTTCATTACCTCGACAGGCGCCGTGCCGGTTTGATGCGGGCCATGCGCAAAGCTCTGCCGGGATATGAACTGGATATTGTGGACTTTGACCACGCCAATGGCCGTTACCTTCTGTTGGGTTACAACGACACCGAGCCGGGTGCCTATTTCCAGTACGACCGGAAAGCAAAGAAACTGATACAGGTTGCAGCCAGCCGGCCTGGCCTGCCAGCCGACATGATGGCGCCAACCAAGCGCATTACTGTTGCGGCAAAAGATGGAACCGAAATTCCGGCGTATCTGACGTTGCCAGTCGGCAGCGACCCGTCCAATCTGCCTGCTGTGGTTCTGGTCCATGGCGGACCATGGGGTACCCGGGACGATTCCAGTTGGGACTATTGGACACAATTTCTGGCATCCCGTGGCTATGCGGTTCTCCGCCCCAATTTCAGGGGTTCATCCGGGTACGGCAACAAGTTTGAACAGGCCGGTTTTCAGCAATGGGGAGGGCTGATGCAACGCGATGTTGAGGATGCCACCGCACAAATGATTGCCGATGGCACATTTGACCCCGAGCGGATCTGTATCGCTGGCGCTTCATACGGGGGATACGCGGCAATGATGGGACTGATCCAGAACCCTGACCTGTACCAGTGCGGCGTTTCGGTGAACGGCGCTGTCAACCTGCCAAGGCTTAAAAGTGCCGATTCAACCTTCTGGGGCAGCCGGAACTGGCTCACGCGCATCGGGTTGGAGGACAGTGATCTTGAGGATGTTTCGCCCTTCCATCAGGTCAAGAAAATCACACGTCCGGCGCTCGTGATGGCGTCCAAAGACGATACCAGGTTGCGCATAGTGGACAGCAGGAATTTCTACGACCGCCTGAAAGACGGGAACCCAGGTGCTGAGTATGTGGAAATCGAAGATGGTGGCCACGGCATGGATACTGCAGCTTCACGCCTTTCGAAACTGAAAGCGATGGAAGCTTTCCTTGCCAAGCACATTGGGGGCTAGTGCACGTGAAATCCGCTTTTTTCGGCTCGCTCGCTAAGCGTGCCAGTTCTTTTTTCGGCGCGGCCCTATTGGGCGGAATTGCCTACATGCCTTTGCAGGCCGAAGATAAATTGTCTTTGCCATCAGATATTCCTGTTGAAGCGTTTGCGGCATTGCCTAGCTTCACCCATGCTCGCATTTCGCCCAATGGAGAAAAGCTCGCCTATTTTATCGAAGTGGATGGCCAACGGGAAGTATTGATCCAGAGCATCGACGGATCCGGTGCCATGCGCATTCCGCCGCCCAAAAAATCTAACTTCCAAAGCTTTCGATGGGCGAATGACAACGTCATTTTATTTCGAAGTGGGATGTCCCTCAGGCGGGTGGTTTTCCGAACGCAAACCAGCGAAACAAGATGGTTTTCACTCGACCTGGAAACACAGGAATTCAAATGGCTTGGCAAGCCAAGGAAAAAGAAAGATCGCTTTGTCTCCCAACATGAACGCATCGTTGACATGCTACCGAACGATCCTGACCATGTGCTGATGGAACTTGACTTTGATCTGAATGCAAAGGCCGAAGTCTACCAAGTAAACGTACGTTCCGGTCGGCGGGCATCAAGGAAAGGCGAACGCACCGGCATTCAGAACTGGTACACCGACAATCAATCCGAGGTGCGACTTGGCAACGGATACAAGAACAATGAATGGATCACCATCCTGAAGAATGCCGATGGGCGTTGGATTGATCTTGAAAACATGGATTGGTCCAAACGATTTTCTGTCGAAGGGTTTAGCAATTCACAAGATGTCATTTACGTCAGCGGCCCCAGCGACCAGGGCACCGAGGGTCTGTTCGAATTGAATGTGCGCACAGGCAAAGTAATCGACACCATATTCCTCCACGACAGACATGACATGGACTATGCGTTCGAAGATGCCGATACGGGTCGCATCGAAGGAGTAGTCTACACTGACGACTTTACGAGAATTCAATATATGAATGCGGATCGGCGGAAGATTCAAAGGTCACTTGAAAAAGCCGTTCCGGATTCTGTCATCTCCATATTGAACCATGTTAAGTCAAAAGACTGGTATCTGATCCTGGTGGAAACTGCCACGAACGCAGGCGACTACTACATTTACGACAGGCCAAACGGAAATCTGATGTTTGTGGCCCGTATCCACCCACAGATCGAACCTGACCTTATGGCCGACGCCAAACCCGTTTCTATACCGGTCGGGGATAGTACCAAAATTCCCGGATATCTGATTGTGCCAAACGGTAAGCCACTTGAAAACCTGCCAACCATCGTTTTGCCGCATGGCGGGCCATACGGCGTTCGGGATACAGCCGAGTGGGACTACGAAGCCCAGTTTTATGCCAGCCGGGGATACCTGGTTTTGAAACCCAACTTTCGGGGCTCTGGAGGCTATGGTCCAGCCTTTCGAGCCGCCGGTAATATGCAGTGGGGCGGCCTGATGCAGGATGACGTCACCGATGCCACCAACTGGCTGATAAAAAGTGGGTACTCTGATCCAAACCGAATATGCATTGTCGGGTCTTCATACGGTGGCTATGCAGCACTTATGGGTGTCATTAAGGAGCAGGGATTATACAAGTGCGCCATTTCGCTCAATGGCGTCACAGACCTGCCTCGCCTGAAATCCGGTGACAATCGTCACACCGTGGGTGGACGAAGCTGGACAAAACGCATGGGCCTGAAGGGCGCTAGCGACAAAGACATCTCCCCGTATCATCGGGCAGAAGATGTTTCCGCGCCTGTGCTGCTGTTGGCCGCAGCAGATGACGCGCGTGTACCCTGGAAAATGACTCGTGACATGCACAAACGTCTGAAAAAACTCGGTAAGGAAAGCACATTTGTGAAGATCGAAAAAGGCACTCACCACATGGTGACGGCTCAGGCGCGACTTACCCATCTGAAGGCAGCTGAAGCATTTCTGGCCAAACATATTGGACAGTGAGGTGGTTAGCGGTTTCCACAATGCACTGAGTTTTTTAACCCCGAGACTGATGGGCCTGGTGATTCTAGCAATGGGGTTAACGGCTACCTCGGCGCCTGCGATGGCAGATTGGCGGCGGGTGGAAAGCAATAATTTCATCCTCTTTGCCGAAGCCAAAGAAGATGTGGCGCTGGAATTTCTTAGTAAATTGGAGAGGTACCGGCGATTTTTGATCGAACATGGTGGTGTGCGACCAAATCTTGGCGGTTTGAAACTGACAATCTACTTTACGCAATCGAGGCGCCGCTATGACGCGCTAACGGGCCTGAAGAGTTCGAGCGGTGTTTTCAAGCTTATTCAAAACGGGCCAATAGCAGTTTTTTTTCAACCAAAGAAACCGCACGAACGGGTTCAGGCGCGCCGGGGTCCGTATCAGGATGAGGAACACCAGGTCGTCTTTCACGAATATGTCCATTTCCTACAATTTCAGGCCGTTCCAACACAGTATCCACTATGGTACCGGGAAGGCTTCGCAGAATATCTGTCCTCCGTCGTTTTCCGGCAAGACGACACGATCGTCGGTAAAGCACTCTATGGCAGGGCCCGAAATCTGCATCAGTTCAAATGGTATGACATTAAGGACATTCTGGATGCGGATGGTTTTGGCGACAAAGCCTACATGTTTTATGCGCAGGCCTGGCTGTTGAACCACATGCTTTACACGCTGCCGGAATTCCGGAGCGGAATCAGTGAGTTTCTCGATTTGCTGGAAACCAATATCGATCCTGCCGAAGCTCTGAGTAAAGCCTATGGCATAGACTATGAAACGCTTAGTGCACGGTTGAGAGAGTATTTTGATAGTGGTCAATTGTACGTCATTCCCTACCCTGCTGTATCAGCAAACTTAAATGTCCTCTCCAATCAGAAGCTGGGCAAAGCCGAAAGTGCACTGGTCGACAAAAGCATCCGCTTGGCATTCAGTCGTTCATCTCGCGAATTCAAAAGCATCGCAAAGAGTGTGAATATTCAGCTAAAGAAAAGGCCGAGAAATACTGAGCTGGCCGTCACGCTTATTGAAGCACTTATGGGAGAGGAAAAATGGGGCGCTGCCCAAAAAGTGGCAACAGAATTGGCTGAACCTCTCCAAACCTGCAAGTGGCTCGAGCATTATTGGGCGAGATTATTTTGAGGCGTGCGCTAGCGCGTCAGGAAGCTGACAAGTCAGAACACCCAAACGCTGGCAAGTTGATTGAAGCGCGAAACCATCTTGCAAATGCCATCGCGTCAATGCCTCTGAATGCCCGCGCCAGAAAGTGGTATGCCGGCAGCTACATCTACGGAAATCAAAGTGATTTCGACAGCGCAGGCCCTGCCATCACGGAAGCCTACAGGCTGTATCCACAAGACTGGGACATACGGCGGCAATATGCCGATCTTCTGTTCAGCCGGGGTGACTATTCAAACGCCTGCAAACTATATAAACCGCTTTATCACACTTCCACGAGTGACGATGAAAAAGAACGACTGGAAAAACGCATTGGAGACATGGAAAACTGCGGCTTGTAGACCTCGTCAACGCTCTTCGAACAACTCACTCATCTTGACCAAACGGCGGGCTTCGGCCAGATGCAGCTCCTCAATCATTCGGCCATCGAGCACGGCAACGCCTTTGCCTTTGGCCTGCGCCGCCTCGAACGCCTCCAGCATCCTGCGGGCTTCTTCAAGCTCCGCTTCTGTGGGCGAAAAGGCGGCATTGGCTGGAGCAACCTGGTTTGGGTGAATGAGCGTCTTGCCGTCAAACCCCATATCGCGCGCTTGCCGGCATTCCGCCTTAAAACCTTCTTCGTCCTTGAAGCTGCTGTAGACGCCGTCCAGCACATTGAGGCCATAAGCTCTCGCAACCAAAAGAGCCTGCGACAGCGCATGCACTACTGGTTCGCGGCCAGGAACATGGCGTGCCCGCAGGTCTTTGACCAGATCATTGGTTCCAACAACGAAGGTGGAGAGCCGATCATGGCTTTGGGCTATTTCTTCCGCGCGCAGGAAACCGCGCGGTGTCTCCAGCATAGCCCAAAATGCAGCATCATGATCACTGGCGTGCCACACCAGTTCGTCCGATACACGCTCCAGCGTGTCCGCTGATTCCATTTTCGGCAACAAAATAGCGGCAGGATGATGCGGGCCAACTGCTGCGAGATCCCCGCGCCACCACTCTGTGCCCACGGCATTGATGCGGACCACCAGCTCTCGGTGGCCATATTCGCCGGATGCCAAGGCGTCGGCAACGAGCGACCGGGCTTCCTCTTTCGCATCTGGTGCAACCGCGTCCTCAAGGTCGAAAACCAGCACATCGGCGTCTATTGTTTTGGCCTTTTCAAGCGCGCGGGCATTTGACCCCGGCATGAAAAGCACGCTGCGGCGTGGTCGCTCCGAACTTTGTGTCATGATCCCCTGCTCCCTATCTTACTGCCCACCCTTATGCGGCCAGATCGCAAGCCCACACGCAACAAAAAAGCGGCGACATGTGCCTGCCGCCGCTTGATACGCGTTTTCAGAAACCGGGGCTTTGACCTTAGTCAGCGCTCAGCAATCCCTGATTAAGCAAACTTTCGGCAATCTGCACGGCATTAAGCGCCGCCCCTTTCCTGAGATTGTCGGAAACCACCCAGATATTGAGGCCGTTTTTGACCGTGTCATCCGCACGGATACGGGAAACATAGGTGGCAAACTCGCCGACACAATCAACCGGCGTGATGTAACCGCCGTCTTCGCGCTTGTCTATGACCAGACAACCGGGCGCATTGCGCAGCAGGTCCCGTGCCTGCTCTTCGCCCAATTCATCTTTAAATTCGATGTTGATCGCCTCAGCGTGACCAATAAACACCGGCACGCGCACAGCCGTTGCCGTCACTTTGATGTTGGGATCCAGCATCTTGTGTGTTTCAGCCTTCAGCTTCCACTCTTCTTTGGTGTAGCCATCGTCCATAAACATATCGATGTGCGGGATCACGTTAAAGGCGATCTGCTTCGTGAAGCCCTCGGGCTCTACCGGATCATTGACAAAAATTGCCCGCGTTTGACGGAACAACTCGTCCATGGCGGCATTGCCGGCACCCGAAACAGACTGATATGTCGATACAACAATGCGCTTGATTGTCGCTGCATCATGCAAGGGCTTCAAGGCGACCAGCATCTGTGCCGTTGAGCAGTTCGGGTTGGCGATGATGTTTTTCTTGGCGAATTTCTTCAGGTCTTCCGGGTTAACTTCCGGCACAACCAAAGGCACATCCGGGTCCATCCGGTAAAAGCTGGAGTTGTCGATCACGACGGCACCGGCTTTTGCGGCCTTGGGGCCAAACTCCTTGGAAACGCCGGAACCTGCTGCAAACAGTGCTATATCTACGTCGGAGAAATCAAACGTATCCAGGGCAACAATTTTGAGCTCCCTGTCGCCATAGTCCACGATCTGCCCCATGGATTTCCGGGATGCAATCGCGATAATCTCCGTTGCCGGAAAATCCCGTTCGGCAAGGATACTTAGCATTTCGCGACCGACGTTACCGGTCGCTCCTACAACAGCGACACGAAAACCCATTGTTATTCTCCTAAAGGGTTGGTTGGCTGTCTTTAATTCAGACAGCAATTAGAGTCAGCAAAGAATTTTTGATCTCTCGAATTAGTGTTTCAGCGCCTTGAGAACCGCGTCGCCCATTCCATCCGTGCCTACGCGCTCAAAGCCTTCGGCCCAGATGTCACCGGTGCGCGCGTCGTCCAGTGCGACCGACACGGCATCCTCCACCTGCCTCGCGGCATCCCCCATATTGAGTGAATAGCGAAGCGCCATGGCAAACGACAAGATGGCAGCAATTGGGTTGGCAAGGTTCTGGCCTGCAATATCGGGCGCAGAGCCATGAACGGGCTCATAAAGGCCCGGGCCACCATCGCCCAGCGATGCCGACGGCAGCATACCAAGCGAACCCGTGAGCATGGCGGCTGCATCAGACAGCAGATCACCAAACAGATTGTCCGTCAGGATCACATCAAACTGCTTGGGCGCCTTAACGAGCTGCATGGCACAGTTGTCGGCAAGAATGTGCTCCAGCGACACGTCTGAATACTCGGACGCATGAAGTTTGGTCACTTCCTCACGCCACAGCACACCTGATTCCATCACATTGGCTTTCTCGGCGCTGTGTACCCGGCCACCACGCTTGCGCGCCATCTCAAAAGCGACGCGTGCAATGCGAATAATCTCGGCATCCGTATAACGCTGGGTGTTGATGCCTACGCGCCCGCCGCCCGGCAGGTCTTCAATACCGCGCGGCTCCCCGAAGTAGACACCACCCGCCAGTTCGCGCACAAACAGGATATCAAGCCCGGCAACAAGCTCCCGCTTGAGAGAAGAGGCATCTGCGAGCGCGTCGAAACACATGGCGGGGCGCAGGTTGGCAAACAGATCCAGTTCTTTCCGCAACCGCAAAAGGCCCGCTTCGGGGCGTTTGTTGTAAGGTACCTGCCCGTCCCACTGCGGTCCGCCAACCGCGCCCATAAGAATGGCGTCCGATGCCTTCGCCGTTGCAAGCGTCTCGTCAGAGAGGGGCACACCGTCCGCTTCATAAGCACAACCGCCAATCAGGCCATCAGCAACCTTGAAGGAGACGCCGTGGGTTTCTTCCACCCATGTCATGATGCGCCGCACTTCGCGCATGATCTCAGGGCCAATGCCGTCCCCCGGCAACATGGTAATGTTGAATGTGGTCATGAGTTTTCCTATCGCTCGTGCAAGTCCTTACCGATACAGCCAGGGCGTCGTCATTTTCTGCTTGGCTTCAAAGTCCGCGATTGCACCCTTTGACTTCAGCGTCTGGCCGATCTCATCGAGCCCTTCCATCAGCATGTCTTTGTGCGTGGGATTGAAGTCAAAGTTGTAGAGCGCGTTCTCGCAGGTCACCGTTTGTGCCACCAGATCCACCGTGATCGGGTGCCCGGCTTCAGCCGCCATCACAAGCGCATCCACGTCCGCCTGCGGCAAGCTCACCGTCAAGATGCCGTTTTTGATGCAGTTGCCGGCGAAGATGTCCGCAAAGCTCGGCGCAATGATGCAGCGGTAGCCCATCTCGTCAATCGCCCAGGGTGCGTGCTCCCGGCTGGAGCCGCAGCCAAAATTATCACCTGCGATCAAAATTTTCGCGCCCTTGTAAGTGGGCCCGTCAAAAACATTGTCTTCAATCAGTTTGCCGTCAGCATCATAGCGCACGCTTTCAAATGCACCTGCGGCAAAACCAGTGCGCCTGATGGACTTCAGGTGTTTGGCCGGAATGATGATGTCCGTATCCACGTTAACGCGCGGAAAAGGAGTGGCGATTGAGGTAATTTTGGTGAATTTTTCCATCTCTCTGGCCTTTCCCTAGAATTCGCGTACATCAACAAAGTGGCCGGCTATCGCAGCTGCTGCGGCCATTGCCGGGCTCACCAGATGCGTCCGTGCACCCGGCCCCTGTCTACCGACAAAATTGCGGTTGCTGGTAGATGCCACATGTTCACCGGGCAGTGCCTTGTCCGCGTTCATGGCCAGACACATGGAGCATCCCGGCTCGCGCCATTCAAAGCCGGCGTCCTCGAAAATCTTGTCGAGCCCCTCTTCTTCAGCTTGCGCTTTCACGAGGCCGGAGCCTGGCACAATCAGCACTTGCTTTACTGTATCGGCCTTCTTTCGGCCCTTGATCACTTCAGCGACCGCCCGCATGTCTTCTATCCGGCTGTTGGTGCAGGACCCGACAAACACCCGGTCCACCGATATCTCCGTGATTTTCTGGCCTGCTTTCAGGCCCATATAGTCCAGCGCTTTTTGCGCACCTTCCTGTTTTGAGGGTTCTGCAAAACTGCCAGGCATTGGCACCTCACCCGTCACAGGTACAACGTCTTCCGGGCTGGTGCCCCACGTGACCTGCGGGACAATATCGTTGCCGTTCAGGACAATTTCCTTGTCAAATTTTGCGCCCTCTTCAGACCGCAGCGACCGCCAGAAATTGACCGCCACATCCCATTGCCCCGCCTTGGGTGCATAAGGGCGACCTTTGATATAATTGAAAGTCTTGTCGTCGGGCGCAACCAGTCCGGCCCGTGCGCCCGCTTCAATGGACATGTTGCACAGGGTCATGCGGCCTTCCATTGACAGGCCTTCAATCACCGAACCCGCATATTCAATCACATGGCCGGTACCGCCAGCGGTCCCGACTGCGCCGATGATCGCAAGCGCCACGTCTTTGGCAGAACAGCCTACAGGCAGGTCGCCGTTGACGGTTACACGCATATTTTTCGCTTTTTTAAGGAGCAGCGTTTGCGTCGCCATCACATGCTCCACTTCGCTTGTGCCGATGCCGATCGCAAAGGCGCCAAACGCACCGTGGGTTGACGTGTGACTATCGCCGCACACCATGGTGACGCCGGGTTGCGTAAAGCCCTGCTCCGGCCCGATCACATGCACGATGCCTTGCCTCGCGTCTACCATCGGGATGTAATCCAGGTTAAACTCTTTTGAGTTCGCTTCCAGGGCTTCCAGCTGCGCAACCGACATCTCGTCGGGGTTGTCCTGGTCGCGGTCCTTTGTCGGTACGTTATGGTCCGGCACGGCAATGATACTGTCACGGCGACGAATGTCCCGCCCGGCAGCACGCAAACCGTCAAATGCCTGCGGCGAGGTCACTTCATGCACCAGATGCCGGTCGATATAAATAAGGCCTACACCCTCGCCGCGTTCCTCGACCAGATGATTGTCCCAGATTTTATCGTACATGGTTCTTGGCATTCGTTACCTCCGTCTTTTGGCCCGTTCGTTTGCTAGGCTGTTGCCCCGCAGTTGATCAATGCGCCAGATCAAGCAGGTGGCCCGGTTCAGCCCTTTCAAAACGAAAAACGGGAGCAGGTTTTGCGCCCGCTCCCGTCTTTATCTATCCGCTCGGCCTTGCGCAAGATTTTTAGGGTGCAGGGCCGAACTTTGAAATTTTATTTCACGCTTACTTGCGATTGAAATCCTTCTTCTCGGCGATCCGTGCGGCCTTACCTGTACGGCCACGTAGGTAGTATAGCTTCGCACGGCGGACTTTACCGCGGCGAACAACCTCAATACCTTCAACAACCGGACCATACAGCGGGAATACACGCTCAACACCTTCGCCGTACGAAATTTTACGTACTGTGAAGTTGGAGCTGATGCCTTTGTTGGAACGTGCGATGCACACACCTTCAAAAGCCTGCGTCCGCTCGCGGTCGCCTTCGCGGATTTTAACCGCAACACGCAGAGTGTCACCTGCTGCAAACTCAGGAATGTCCTTGCCGTCTGTGAGCTTGGCAATCTGTTCCTGCTCGAGTTTTTCAATCGTATTCATGTCTCAAACCTTTTTTTCTTTAGCCCGAACATAGGTCGACCAGAGGTCTGGCCGGCGTATCCGGGTAATCTCTTCTGCTCGTTCGCGTCGCCATTCGGCAACTTTACCATGATGGCCGCTCGTCAGAACCGCCGGTATCTCTCTGCCCTCCCACTCTTGTGGGCGGGTATAGTGCGGATACTCAAGGAGCCCGCTCTCAAAACTTTCTTCCGCCAGCGTTTCGGCTGCGCCCATTATGCCAGGCAACATCCTCACCACCGCGTCCAGCATCACGATCGCTGCGGGCTCACCGCCCGACAGAACAAAATCGCCGACGCTTATTTCCTCTACGCCTCTCGCCTCAAGAACACGTTCGTCAACGCCTTCGAAGCGACCGCACAGGATTGTCACGCCACCTGCCAGCTGCCAGCGCTTGGCCTCGGTTTGGTCGAACTGTCGACCGCGCGGGCTCATGTAAACAACTGGCCATTTTGGGTCTGCGCTTGCTGCCGCAGCGTCAAACGCCTTACCCAAAATATCGGCGCGCATCACCATCCCCGGACCGCCGCCCGCGGGGGTGTCGTCCACCGAGCGGTGCTTATCGCTCGAAAAATCCCGAATGTCCAGCGTTTTTAGCGCCCATTTTTCTTCCGCTAACCCGCGGCCAGCAAGGGATGCACCAAGTGGCCCCGGGAACATTTCCGGGAATAGGGTCAGGATTTGCGCCGTAAACAGCGGGTTCATTCGCTATCCCTCTGATTCACTTGGGTTTTCCATCTGGCTTTCGGCGGTTTTGCCGGTCTGGACTTCCTGCCAGCGCACCATATCGATGGTTAGAAAGCCGTCTGAAATCGCCACGTCCGGCACCAGTTCAGTACGGAAAGGCACAAAAGCAAAGCGACCCAAACCCTTGATGGATGTGTCCAGGACCAGTTCGATCAGGTCTTCGGCACCGAAATTCTCGACCGCATTCACTTGTCCGATTCTGCTGCCCGCAACGTCCCGGGCTTCGAGGCCAATGAGATCAGCCAGATAAAATTCGTCGTCGTCTGCAGGTGCGAGCACATCCCTGTGCACCCAGAGTGTCACGCCCCTCAAGGCCTTCGCATCTTCAGGGGAGCCACTACCGTCAACGCGCACAACAAACCCGTCTTTGCTTTTGCGTTCCTTTTTTATCGAAACAGGCTGGCCGTTCGCGCCGTCACGCAGGTCGTCAAACCCAAAAATCGCATCCGCCACTTCAGTGAAGGACTTGAGCCGCACGCCCCCCTTCACGCCATGCGGCGCACCAAAGGCCCCGACCATGATCCAGTCGCCGTCAATGCCCGTGTTGTCGCGATTTTGATTTTTCGCCATGTTTGGCCCTCTAGTTCACGCCGCCGTGTCTATGGCGCACATCATGTTGAGTCAATCATAATGCTGGGGTGGTGCTACTCAGCCGGGCCACCATGGCGGTATAGTAGTGCGATTTTGGGGTCAGCCGCATCCATGAACATGAAAGTGCGACCATAAAGGGCTTTCATGCCGAACTCGTTGAATTTGTTAGCTCCATCTGGTCCGATCAAAACCTCGTCAGTGGCCAATGCCTCCAGATGCCGGGCTTTAATAGTCTTGATATGCTGATCAGCAAAAGCGCTTATGACAACATTGTAGGCTGGATGGTTGTAAGCGACGAGAATATTGCCGTCGTCCATGTTCAATGGGTTAAAATCCGGATGCGCATTGAAAATCAAAGACAGTGTCTTGACCGCAAACCCACTGGCATCGGCGTCTGTAAGGCCCGCCGGCAGCACTACAGCTGTTCCGTGTTCAAAGACAACGATATCGGCACCATCATCAAGATAATAGATCATGCGCTCCAAAACCTGGTCATTGCTGATAGAGAAGTCAGGCTGCCAGTCCGGACGTGGCGGAAACCGCTCCTCCTCCCCTGCAGCGACCGGTAGGAGCCCAGCAATACATACACCAATCACTAAAACCAATTTTCTCATAAAGCCTCGCCTGCATAGTGCCCCAACAAATCTGCTGTAAACTCACGCCAAAAGCGTAGCAAGAACACCGTTGGCCAGCAATAGGTGTCAGTCTGCTGCCTTGTAAAATATGTGATTGCCGATGCTGGTTGTGACCTCAGCGTTTGTTAGATAACCGGGTCGGTCGATGATGTCACTGTGATAGTGGGTGGCACCGTCGGTGATGTCCCACAAGATGCCCAGCTCCGCATAAAGGGCAAGCCGCTTTGCTCTCTGGAATTCAGGGTCATCGTCCGACACCGCTTCAAGCTTCGGGCGATTGGGGTCGTCATTGTTGAAAGCTGTGAACTGCCAGCGCTGGCGCGCCACAGCCGCCAGGGAATTTGGATAGCGCGGGTCGTTTTTGCGGTTGACCATCACATTGATCACGGCCTGCATGCCGCCATCCGGTTCCCCGCGCGCCTCACCCCAGGCAATGCGCGCCGACCATTCCACATTGCGCTCAAAAGAATACCAGGCCCCACCTGCCGTTAGCACCACAAAAACTGCGGCGGCAAGCCGGACTTTGGTTATGAAGGGCAGGTTCTTCATACCAATGGATGTGGGCATTGTTGGTGCAAATGTCACCCCCGATGAAATCAAAACACCGCGCAGCTATAGCCCATAATCAAGACAATTTTTTGTCTCCCGGCAAACGCGTCTTGTGCCGTTCAATAATGAGGTTGTCAGCACCGATCACTTGATTTGATTGCCGGTCAACAAACCCAAAGTCGACAAGATTTCCGGTTCGCCGGTCCCTGCATTCTACCCTGGTCAGCTCTTCGTCGGTAAACCATCTGTTGCCCCAACCGGCCATGGTCAGAATGACGGGCTGCAGGTCGCGGCATTTCTCCGTTGGCAGGTACTCATAGCGTTTGGAACCGGGGAGTGCCCGCTTTTCAAATATGCCAACATTGCAGAGGTGTTGGAGTCGCGTGCTTAACAAATTTCTGGAAATACCAAGGCTGTCGCGAAATTCGCTGAAGCGGGACAGCCCGGACAGCGCATCACGGACAATCAGGAATGTCCATTGATCCCCCAAAATGCTCAAACAGCGTGCGACGGGGCAGCTCAATTTTTGATAGTTCGTTGTAGTCATATCCTATGATTAACACCTTAAGTTGACTTTTTGAACCAATTTTGTAAGTTCACTATTTGAACCAAACCAAGAGATTAATCACCGTGCATTCAAAAATGTTGACCGCCCCCATCGGCCCGACGCTGGCGAGGCTGGCCGCCCCCAACGTCCTTGCGATGTTTGTTACGTTGGCAACGTCCATGGCGGAGGCGTTTTATGTCGGACAGCTTGGCACGGTGTCGCTTGCCGGACTGGCGTTGGCGTTTCCCATGATGATGCTGTCGATGATGATATCCGGCGGGTCCATGGGCGGGGCCATTTCCGGGGCCATCGCCCAGCGACTGGGCGCGGAAGACAGGTACGGCGCCGAATTCATTGCCCTGCATGCGCTGATACTCTCGGTTCTTTTGTCCATCGTATTTTCTGTTGTCTTCTTGTCTTTCGGCAGCGACTTCTATGCTGGCCTTGGCGGTAGCGGGGACGCCCTCAGGCAAGCACTGGCTTACTCCGATGTTTTTTTTGTGGGATGCGTGACCATGTGGGTGTCGATGAGTTTGAACGGCATCATACGGGCAACGGGAGATATGCAGGTCGCGGCCTTGTCGATGGTAATGGGGTCCCTCGTCCAAATAGTTGTTGCCGGCCTGTTTGTCTTCGGCGTCGGCCCTTTTCCGGCTCTGGGCATTGCTGGAGCCGCCGTCGGCAGCATCACCGGCTTTGCATGCTCGGGTGCGTTCCAGATCTGGTTTTTGTCCCGAAAATCCACGGTCCTGCGCCTGCGATTTAGGGGCATCGCCATCCGGCCAGCCTTGTTCGCGGATATCCTGAAAGTGGGAGCGCTTGCTTCGATTTCACCGCTTTCGTCAGTGGCTACCGTCATTGCCATTACCGGAATGGTTGCGAGATACGGCGATGATGTCCTGGCGGGATATGGTATTGGCGCGCGCCTCGAGTTCCTGATGATCCCGCTTATTTTTGGCATCGGGTCCGCATCCATCACCATGGTCGGCGCTCATTTCGGTGCGGGTCACTTCAGGCGCGGCCTCCGAATCGGCTGGGTTTCGGCTTTTTCTGCCGCCGCTCTTTCGGGCCTGGTTGGCACCGTTCTGGCGGCATTTCCATCCCTTTGGGCGGACCTGTTCACCGATGTTGAAGCCGTGCGGGCCGCATGCCGAAGCTACCTTCAGATTGTCGGGCCTTTTTACGCCTTCTTCGGCTTGGGACTGTGCCTGTATTTTGCATCACAGGGGGCGAGAAAAATGTTGTGGCCGGTTATTGGCGCACTCGGCAGGCTATTGGTAATTGTCGCAGGCGGCCTGTTCCTGCAGGCTCAGACTGGAACAATTGCGGCAGACTTTTTTGTCCTGATCAGCGTCGCCATGGCCATCTATGGCATCGTGACCGCCGCGGCCATCCGGCTTGGCGCCTGGACAGTTGGCATTTCGATGAAGCAAGCCAAGCTCGACATCTGATGGCGGCACTTTGCGCAAACAATAATGCGCAGGTTTTTTGGTGTGCTCTATATCTAAATGGCTACTGTTGAGCTAGCATTTCGCTCTTGAACGCCCTGACCTCATTCATGAAATTCGGCAACGCAGTAGATTGCGCCGCTTGGATCTGGGTCAACATATAGTCGTTCATTTGGGCTGCAGCATCGGCCACGACCTTCATTGTATTCTGACCATCGTCAGACTGATAAAAATCAATAGCCGCTTCTGCTTCTGCTGTGGATAACCCGTTAAAAACAATAGAGGTATATATCCTGGCGGCCTCGCGGGTATCAATCGAGTCCAGTATTGCTGAAGAATAATTGCTGAAAATACTATCCAGTTTTGCGGCCTGCTGTTCCGTCATATTTGGGAATTCGACCCTAAGATTGTCCGACAGCTGAGAGGTCGAAGAGATCATCGCAGACCTAGTCTGGTCCATAACACCATCAATAAGCGACTGAATCCCCATGACTTCAGAAAGTTCTTGAGCTGCTGCTTGTTTCTCTTTTTGATCATCAGCTTTGACACTCGCTGTGCCAAACAGCAACATCAGTGCAATCAGATATCTCATAAAACTCTCCCGGTCGCAAAATGTGTCTTTGAAACGCAATGTATCGTATTCACTTGCCTTTGCAACAAGCTGTTTACTTTTCGGCCCCAAAGAAAAACGCGCCGGACGGGCCGACGCGCTTCCTAGATAAGTCAGTGAAGTGAGGCTTACTCTTCAGCAGCGGCTTCCTCTGCAGGAGCTTCGGCTTCTTCTGCCGGCGCAGCAGCAGCTTCAGCGGCAGCAGCCTTCGCCGCTTCTGCTTTTTCTTTTTTCTCTTCGATGCGCTCTAGAGCCTTGGCGCCCGGCTTGGCTTTATTCGGGTTGTTGCGAGCTTTTTTCTCAAGCTCGCCGGCAGCTTCCAGGAAGCGGCTTACACGATCAGAAGGCTTCGCGCCTTTGCCCATCCACTCTTTGACGCGGTCGACGTCGATTTTGATGCGGTTTTCGTCGTCTTTTGCCAGCATCGGGTTATAGGAGCCCACTTTTTCAATAAAGCGGCCATCACGTGGCATGCGGCTGTCAGCCACAACGATGCGATAGTAAGGACGTTTTTTCGCGCCACCACGGGCGAGACGAATTGCAAGTGCCATTTTCTTTTCCTTTCAGAGCCCCGGGGCAACGCCCCGGGAATATTCTCAAGTTTGGTTTCAATCCCTGCGGAGCTACTCCCCGCTGAAATCAGGTTTGTGCCCTGAGACCGCCTCAGAACAATTTGTCAAAGCCGGGTGGCAACTGGCCGGGCATAGCCCCGCCCATACCACCTGGCAAATTCGGCATCCGGCCACCTTTGCCCATTTTGGACATTTTCTTCATCATCTTGGCCATCTGCATGTGCATTTTCAGAAGCTTGTTCACTTCCTGCACGCTTGTACCCGAGCCCGCTGCAACACGCTTCTTGCGTGAAGCGTTCAGGAGCTGAGGCTTCTGGCGTTCAGCAGGCGTCATCGAGCTGATGATCGCCTCCTGACGCTTGAACATTTTATCGTCAACGCCGGGCTGGTTCATCGCGCCCTTGAGTTTTCCCATGCCCGGCAACAATCCCAGCACACTTTTCATGCCGCCCATTTTAGACATCTGCTGCAACTGCGTGCGCAGATCCTCAAGATCGAAGGTGCCTTTGGCCATTTTCTTGGCCATCTTTTCGGCATCTTCTTTTTCGATTGTCTCGGCGGCCTTTTCAACAAGGCTGACCACATCACCCATGCCGAGAATACGGCTTGCGACCCGCTCAGGGTGAAAGTCCTCGAGCGCATCCATCTTCTCGCCAGTACCAGCGAGTTTGATCGGCTTGCCGGTGACGGCACGCATCGACAAAGCCGCACCACCGCGGCCATCGCCGTCCATACGGGTCAAAGCAACGCCTGTAATGCCAACCTGAGCATCAAACTCCTTGGCAACATTTACGGCGTCCTGGCCGGTGAGACTATCAGCGATCAGAAGTGTTTCCGCAGGATTTGAGATGTCCCGAACAGCAACCACTTCGGCCATCAGGCTCTGGTCCACATGCAGGCGACCCGCCGTATCCAGCATTAGCACGTCAAAGCCTTGCAGCTTGGCGGCGTCCATTGCCCGGCGAGCGATGTCGGTTGGCATCTGGCCTTCAATGATTGGCAGCGTTTTTACACCGATCTGTTCGCCAAGAACCTTCAATTGCTCCTGCGCTGCGGGACGGCGGACATCAAGGGATGCCATCATCACTTTCTTGCCGTCTTTTTCTGTCAGGCGTTTGGCAATTTTTGCTGTGGTGGTTGTTTTACCAGACCCTTGCAGCCCGACCATAAGGAAGACCACCGGCGGCACACCGACTGTGTTGAGCCCGGCGCTTTCAGCCCCGAGCATGGCAACCATCTCATCATTGACGATTTTGACAACCTGCTGGCCGGGCGTCACCGACTTCAGGACGTCCTGGCCAATCGCTTTTGTCTTTACAGCGGCAACAAACTCTTTCACGACCGGCAGCGCGACATCAGCCTCCAGAAGCGCGACGCGAACTTCGCGCAAAGCCTCCGTGACGTCAGCTTCCTTGAGCGCACCACGGCGCTTCAGGCCGTCAAAAATACCGCTCAATCGATCTGAAAGATTGTCAAACATCGCTGTTCAATTCCTTTATTTGTTCCTGAAGAAACCACATAAAAAACAAAGCATTTCAACACCAGTGGGCGAAACTCGCTGACTGATGGACACCCCGCTTACGGCGTTTTAGGTGCTTTGATCTCTATGGCTTCCTGTCGGAAAGTGCCGCCCGTTTAATGAAAAGTGGGGACGCTGTCAAGGAAAACAAGCCATTTCAGCGCGGCGGCGACTAGTCTTTTTTCTTAGTCAGGATCTCATCGACAGTCGACTTCAGCAATAGAGAGTCTATTGGTTTTCCGACAATGGCCGACATGCCTTGCTGCTTGTATACAGCTTCCTGATCCACGCCGGTGTTCGCCGTAAGGGCAATGACCGGCACCTGCCCTTTCTCACCGCTCATGGATCTGATCCGCTGGATTGCCTGCACACCATCCATCTTGGGCATACGGATATCCATCAAGACAAGGTCGAACGGGCGCTCATCCTCAATCCGGAAAATGGCTTCTTCGCCGTTGTTTACAACGGTCAGGTTCCAGTTAAAACCTTTGGCGAGCTTGCGAACCAGCAACTGGTTCACCGCATTGTCTTCCGCGAGCAGCACACGTAACTGTCCCTGAACAGCATCTTCGTCACCGGCATCATCGTCGCCGAGTGCAAGCGTTGGCAATGCGGCCATGGGTCTGGTCTCGGTTTTGGGGACGCCTCGACGTCGCGCTTTATCAGCGTCTTCCTCGCTGGCAATGGGCAGGTCCACATCAAGACAAAAGGTGGAGCCCATGCCCATCTTGCTGTCCACGGTTATCCGCCCGCCCATCTGGTTCGCCAATCCCAAACAGATTGAAAGGCCGAGGCCCGCACCCTCGGAGCTCCTTGCAGCCGATCCATCAAGTTGCTCAAACCGTGAAAACAGCCTTTTTTGATCTTCTTCGCTGATGCCGCTGCCGCTGTCCTGAACTGTTATGCGCAGGTTTGCATGACCCTTGAGTGCAGATTCCTGACTGTTTTCGCGGATCTTGATCGCAACGACCACTTCCCCCTCGTCCGTGAACTTGATTGCATTATCCGTCAGGTTCAGCACGATCTGCCCGATGCGCACCGGATCTCCCATGAGCGCCGACGCAGCCCGTCTAAGTCCGTGTACAGACAAGGCGAGCCCTTTGGACTCAGCCTTTGTTTTCAGCAAGTCGACCACCTGACTCACCACCGTAGCAGGCATAAACGGCTCGGCCTTGATCTCAAGCTTGCCAGCATCCAGTTTGGCGATGTCCAGCAGGTCATTCACCACCACGAGCAATGTGCGGGCACTGAACTGCGCAGCATCAACGGCCTGGCGCTGATCGTCATCGAGGTTGGACTCTGCAAGAAAATCCATCATGCCAAGGACACCCGTGAGCGGTGTCCGCAGTTCGTGCGTAGTATTGGCGAGAAAAACATCCTTCGCAGCATTGGCCCGTTCCGCTGCCTCTGCAGACGCCCGAACGTCGTCGATATTTTCCTGAATGCGCTTTGATGCTTCAACCAGTTTTGCTGCTTTGTTTCGGTTGGAAATCAACAGCCGCTCAGCACTGTAGAGGGTTCTGTATCTCAAAACAAAGCAGAGAATAGTCAAGGCCGCCACGGCAACATACATAAATGCAAAATGTACGGTATCTGGGCTCTGGATTGTCATGAGGGCCGCCCAGTAAAAAACACTGCTGATTGCAAACAGCGAGCCGAAAATCATCGGCGACAGGGTAACAAAGGCGATGGCGAACATGATAAGGCCGCCATTGGTCAGTTGCAGCAGCTCCCCGCTGAAAAACACATGCGCAAAAACGGCTACGATGGCAGACAGTCCAACGGGCACAAAAGCCAGCTGACTGTGCTCGGCCGAAATACGCTCCAAACGGATTAAAATATGTATCGCACCGCCCGCACCTGCCGCGATAACACTGCTGGCAACAATCCATTGCCAACCGGCACCTTCAAGAATAAAGACGTGCGAAACGCTGATAAAGCTATAGTAAAGGAACATCACAAGCGAAACCTTGCTGAGGTGACGCATGTAGATGTTGTTCAGCCCCTGCTGAACCTGCATATCTATTTTGTTGGTTTCCCGGTCCGCTTCCAAATTTGCACCCTTACAACGGTTCAAATTGCCAAGTGTTTGGCAATCGTCTGGTAAAATTCGTCAAATTTGATCGGTTTGGCAATTGAATCCGTCATCCCCAACGACAAATAACGTTCCACGTCCTCTGGCAGGCAATTGGCGGTCAAGGCGAAAATTGGTGTGGTTTTGTTGGGGTTATCGCCGGTCCGAATAGCCGAGGCAGCAACCTCGCCATTCATGACAGGCATTTGAATGTCCATCAAAATAAAGTCGAACTTTTGATCTGCAGAAGCTTCCAATGCCTGTTTGCCGTCGGACACAAACACTGGCAGCCAGTTGCCGGCCGACGTCAATTTTTTAATCAGCATCTGGTTAACCGGGTTGTCCTCCGCGACAAGCACTTTAAAGGGCATTTCAAGCAATGTTTGCACCGACCTGGGATCGTCCTTGCTCGCGCGTCCAGGCTTTGGTTTTTCGTCGCTGATGCCAACTGTGAGGTCGAACCAGAAGCGGGATCCAGCACCAAGTTTACTTTCTACCTCAATCCTTGTTCCCATCAGGTCGGCAAGTTCCCTGCATATGGCAAGACCAAGGCCTGTTCCTGCCTGCTCCCGCGTAGAAGAACTATCCGCTTGCTCAAACCTGTTGAACAACCGCTCCAGATCATGGGCGGCAATGCCTACACCGGTATCCTCGACCGACAAACGGATGGTTAAATTGTTTTCAGAAACGCCCATTTCCTCGGCAGCCAGGACGACCTGACCTTCATTGGTAAATTTTACCGCATTGCCAAGCAGGTTAAATAGAATTTGCCGCAATCGAGATTGGTCAGCAATCAATATTGGCAAGGGCTCAGGCGGGAGCTTGAGTGCGAGACCAACTCCTTTATTCGTCGCACCCACCGCCATCATTTCTGCCACTTCAGAAAGCAGTAGGTTGAGATCAAACGGCTCTACTTTCAGTGCCAACTTGCCCGCACCAAGTTTCGAAAGGCTTAGAATATCGTCAATCACAATCCTGAGGGTCTCGGCACTTGTCTTGGCCGTGTTCAGATAGTGCCGCTCTTCATTCCTCAGGTCCGCTTTGTCCAACAGGTCCACCATCCCCATGAGACCGGTGAGAGGTGTTCTGAGTTCATGGCTCATGTTGGCAATGAACTCATCCTTGGCTCGAGCGAGTTGCTCAAGCTTTTCCGCCCGTTCCTGGTTAAGCAGATTGAGGCGCGCCTGTTCCCGGATGGAATTATAGCGCACCACAAAACCGCCATAGGAGACCATCAAGGCACCGATTCCGACGCCGATCATCGTTGTGCTCTCAGGGCCCATTACCTCATAGGCTATGCAAATATGCGAAATGGTTGCAAACCCGGCCAGCAACCAGAAAACCCACGGCAGCATGGAAACCACGCTAAACGCCATAATGACCAGCAGGCCGCGCGCAATTGTATTCACATCTCCCGTCAGGATGACGTGCAGGTATACGTTTATAACCATCGCCAGGGCTGTCGGTATGGGCGCAAGATATATGTTGGCAGCGCCGATCTTGCCAACGCGTTCAAAAATATACGTCAACGCCAAACTCGTCAGAACGGTAGCATTTGAAACGTGCAGCCAAAGCGCCACATCGGCAGGTGCAGACACAATGTCTCTAACAACCACAAGCAAATAGTAGGCAACAGTAAGTGCCCACAGAATGTAGAATTGGCGATAGTACAGCTCGCCGACAATCACCCGTACTCTGCGTCTGATCACAGGGTCACTATCGTCAAATTTGTAGGGTACGTCCTCATAACCGGTCTGCCGGTCATGCTCCGGACCAATGCTCGTCATTGCGCGTACCTACCCACTTTAACCCGCACCCCCGTTTACACTAATTCGATTTGCGGATATCCACAACAGAAGACACTTAAAGCAATTTGGTAAAAAAATTATCAAAGGCACACTTTTAAACAGGATTGGATCTTCCGAGCATGCCGGAACATTTTTCAGAGCCTCGTCGCCCACGAGCCCGCTATCAGGACATTGGACTTGTGCTGGGCCCAATCGTGTTTCTCGTCCTATTGATTGTAGATCGGCCAGGAAGCCTTTCAGCTGAGGCGTGGGATGTGGTTGCAATTGTTGGCCTGATGGCGGTCTGGTGGGCGACAGAGGCAATTCCAGTTCCCGCCACCAGTCTCCTGCCACTGGTACTTTTGCCAATGATGGGGGTCTCTTCAGCCAGAGAGGCGTCAAATCCCTACACTGACCCTGTCATATTCCTGTTGCTTGGTGGCTTTATTGCCGCCATGGCCATGCAGCGCTGGAACCTGCACAAGCGCATTGCACTCAACATTCTGGCGAAATCCGGCGGTCACCCAGCCTCCCTGATTGCCGGGTTTATGGTCGCAAGCGCTCTACTGTCCATGTGGATATCAAACACTGCAACGACCTTGATGATGGTACCCATAGCGCTCAGCGTCGCTCAAACAGTCCTCGGTGAAAAAGCGTTCGAGCACAAGTTCACCATTGCCCTGTTAATCGGTTGTGCCTGGTCCGCGTCAATCGGCGGCCTGGGCACGATAATTGGCACACCTCCAAACGCATTTGTCGTTGCGTTTATGGAACAGGAAACCGGTACTGCGATCAGCTTTCTGGATTGGATGCTTTTTGGCGTTCCGGTGGTCGCCGTAATGATACCGGCAGCCTGGCTCGTGCTGACAAAAATCGCTTTCAGGATCGACCCAGAAGAAGCAAGGGGTGGAGACGAAGTGGTCGCCAGGGAACTGGGCGCTCTCCCCAAGATGAGCGCGGCAGAAAAACGAGTTTCAATTGTTTTTGCCTGCATGGCTATTGCCTGGATTTCTGTGGTTGCAGTCCGGAAAATCCCAGGCATGGAAGGCTTCAGCAACATGGTGGTCGCAGTTGCCGGGGCTCTTGCCATGTTTCTGATCCCGGCAAAGACTGAAAACCGTGACCGGCTGCTAGACTGGGAGTCGGCTGTCAAGTTGCCTTGGGGCGTGATACTTCTGTTCGGTGGCGGCCTGAGCCTCGCAGCCGCAATCAAAAAAACCGGTCTCGCAATCTGGATTGGGGACAGCCTTTCCATACTTTCAGGCGCCCCTCTTGTGCTTCTCATTTTGTCGATTGTCGGGCTAGTGATTTTCCTGACTGAATTGACCAGCAACACAGCCACAACAGCGGCACTGGTGCCTGTGCTTGCGGCTGTTGCAGCCGTCGGCAACATCGATCCGCTGATGCTGGCTGCACCAACCGCAATGGCTGCCAGTTGCGCATTCATGTTGCCTGTGGCGACCGCCCCAAATGCAGTCATCTATTCAAGCGGTCACATCACCATTCCAACGCTTGCACGCGCGGGTCTTTGGCTGAATATTATCGGGACGTTTTTGGTGACTGCTGTTTGCTACGCTTTATTGCCAATAGTGTTTGGCTAACCCGGCAAGGCCCAGCTGTCCGCGGTGCCGGCAACGATAGGCAAGCTCAGAAATTCACGATTCTCGTCAGCGTATTGTGCCAAAAATGCTGCACGTTCATCTCTAGTAAAACCAAGTTTGGCCTCGGGTGAGTAGTGGCTTTCAAACCTGGCAAACTCACGGGCTCCAACACGGTGTTTTATCGCGTAGGCGAGGTCCGCTTCCGGATCATCCCGGTAGATATCCACGAGATCAAAAACATCACGTTTCCAATCTGCGTTTTGCCACGCAACCTTCGCCCGGTTGAGCGCCAGGATGAACCTGAGGCCAGAAGACGAGTACCTTGTATTGCCGGTCAATCGATGCACGGACAATTCAACATCGCTGGGCCCGATAAGAAAATCCAGGGCTTTGTCCGCGGCGGCAGGTTTTGGCCATGCCTCCAGCAAGGCTATGGCTGGGTCCATGGTTGCCGGCAAACCGGACATCGTCTGGCCCAGCCGCAACCAGGAAATGGGCGACCGGGTCACCGTACGCACAAAGCTGTCAAAACCCTTTGCAAACCCCCGCGAAACCCGAAAGGCATAAACCGATTCAAGATAGTGGTCCTGCCGGCGAACAACCAAACGCGGCGCTATCGCAACGGTGCCATCCACCATGACATCAAGACGAGCCAGGGCCCGAATGAGGCGGTCAAAATGCGGATAAAACCCGTGACCACGCACAGCCGGCATCGTCCCCATCAGGTTTTCTTCGCTCGCCAACAATACATCATGATCCATAGCGCAAAGACTTTGGGCAATTTGCTTCAGTTTTCTCTGCCAGGACGGGTTCACCAGCATGTACCGGTGCAGACGCCGGAGGTCCATGCCCCCGGAAACCATGTCCGCTCTCAAATACACGCGCACGCCCCGATCCAGAAGCTGATCCTGTTCGCGCCGAAGGAGCGACTGTATGGCGGTTGAGCCGCAACGGTGCGCTCCCATATGAATCACTAGTTTTTTCATCAGGAAGTTTCTGGGCGCTTTCTATGAATGGGTGCTGCCATCAAAATTCACAATTCAGCCGAAAAAAGCAATGTTTGGAGTATCACATCAAACCAAAAAGGATAGACTCTGTGCCTGCTGTCCCCATATAAGCGCGTCATGACACCAAGCGACCACATATATCCCTTTGTGAAAATGCACGGGCTCGGCAACGACTTCGCCATTTTTGATGCGCGCAGCAACCAGCTTGAGATGACGGAAACACGCGCACGGTCGCTCGCCGACCGTCGGCGTGGTATTGGGTGTGATCAATTGATTGTGCTGCGCTCCAGCCGTTCGTGTGATGTTTTTATGGAAATCTGGAACGCTGACGGTAGCCGGGTTGGCGCCTGTGGCAACGCCACCCGCTGTGTCGGTCAGTTGATGCTCGAAGAGACAAGTACACCTGAAGTGAGTATTGAAACGGACGCCGGTCAGTTAAGCGCCATTGCGGCGGGCAGCAAGATTTCCGTGAATATGGGGCAAGCCGCAACTGACTGGTCTGCCATCCCGCTCGCCCGGGATAGCGACACAAACCATGTCTTTTATCAAAAGGGACCTTTGGCAGACCCTTCCTGTGTAAACATGGGAAATCCGCACGCAGTTTTTTTTGTTGAAGATGCTGACGCAATTGATCTTGAAAAATGGGGCCCTGAAATCGAAAACGATGCTTTGTTTCCCGAGCGGGTCAATGTCTCTGTCGTTACCGTGACAGAAGGCGTTATCCGTCAACGTGTGTGGGAACGCGGTGCAGGTGTCACCGAGGCCTGCGGCAGTGCCGCATGCGCAAGCGTTGTCGCCGCCAGCCGCCGTGAACTGATCGAGAGAAAAGCTATCGTACAACTGGATGGCGGCGATCTGGATATTGAATGGCTGGAAAACGGCACTGTTCAGATGACGGGCCCCGCGACCTTTGTTTTCTCGGGCGAGGTGCGCCTATGAATGCAAAACCAGAAGTCGTGACCTTTGGCTGCCGCCTTAACGCCTACGAAAGTGAGGTTATGCGCCGCCACGCTGAAGATGCTGGCCTGAATGATATCATCATCGTCAACACATGCGCTGTAACCGCAGAGGCAACACGCCAGGCCCGGCAAAGTATCCGCCGCATGAAACGTGAACGCCCGGAAACACCTATTGTTGTTACCGGCTGCGCCGCACAGGTCGACCCGGGACAATTTGCTTCGATGAACGAGGTAACGAGTGTCATCGGCAATCAGGAAAAACTGGAAGCAAAATCCTTTGAAGGACTGAACCTCACCCACGCCGAACGGGTGCAAGTGAACGACATCTTCTCTGTCAAGGAAACTGCCGGACACCTGATCGATGGATTTGGGGAACGCTCGCGCGCCTTTGTCCAGATCCAGAATGGCTGCAACCACCGCTGTACGTTCTGTATCATCCCTTATGGCCGTGGAAACAGCCGCTCAACGGGTGTCGGTGAGGTCATTAATCAGATTAAAAACCTTGTACAGCAAGGCTATCAGGAAGTGGTCCTGACCGGCGTGGACATTACCAGCTATGGTGAGGATTTGCCGGGTACGCCGACACTGGGCACTCTTGTACAGAAAATTCTGACGCTTGTGCCAGACCTGCCTCGACTGAGGATCAGCTCGATCGACAGCATCGAAGTCGACGAACCCCTGATGGACGCCATTGTCGGCGACGCGCGATTGATGCCGCACCTGCACCTTAGCTTGCAGGCCGGCGACAATATGACATTGAAACGAATGAAACGCCGGCACATGCGTGAAGATGCGATTGAATTTTGCCAAACTGTCAGCAAGGCAAGGCCGGAAATGGTATACGGCGCTGACATCATTGCCGGTTTCCCAACCGAAACAGACGCTATGTTTGAAAACAGCCTGAAGCTTGTGGGCGAATGTGATCTCACCTGGTTGCATGTGTTTCCCTACTCGGAACGGGAGGGCACGCCTGCTGCAAAAATCCCCAATCAGGTGCCTAAAGCCATCAGAAAAGAGCGCGCCGCCATGCTGCGAGCCGCCGGAGAGGGCCAGGTAGCAAAGCTGATGCAAGCGAGTGTCGGGAAAACAGCACAAGTGCTGATTGAAAAAGCAACGTCAGACGGCATGCTCACCGGCCACAGTGAACAATTCATCCCGGTCTCTGTTGAAGGCGTGACCAATGCCACAAATCTTGTTGGGACGATCCTCCCCGTAACCTTGACGGCAGCTGGCAAAATGGTCATGTCAGCTTCGCCCTTAAGAAAGTAAAGAGAACATCGGCGTGAGCAATAAAGACAAGCAAAGCTGGTTTCAGCGCCTGCGCAACAAAAAGCAGGAAGATGCAGCTGTAACTGAAGCAGAAAGCACGCAGCCGCACGAGAGCGAGGGCATGCCGCCTGCATCTCAGGAATCAGAAGAAGAACCCGGCGCACAACAAGTCCAGATTGCTCCCGTGCTTGAAACGCCTGCGCCGGAAATTCCTGAGCAAGACCCTGACTCACCTGCAACATCGGGAGACACAGGCGATACCGTCGAAGACGGCGAACCAGAAAAAGCCGGAAGCCAGGAAGAAGGCGCGCAGGGTTGGTTCAAGCGCCTGAAAAAGGGCTTGAAGAAATCAACCAGCGCCGTTTCAGACGGCATTACCGGCATCTTCACCAAGCGCAAATTGGACGACGAAACACTCGAAGAGCTTGAAGACCTTTTGATAACAGCGGATCTCGGTGTGAACGTGGCTGCAAAAGTGGCATCAGCCCTCTCCCGAGATCGCTTCAATAAAGAGATTTCTGATGAGGAGGTGAAGAATATTCTTTCTTCCGAAATCGAAGCAATCCTCGCCCCCGTCGCCCAGCCATTGATGCTCAATTCTGCAAACAAGCCGCACGTTATTCTAATGGCGGGCGTGAACGGTGCTGGCAAAACAACAACAATTGGCAAGCTTGGGAAAAAGTTCAAAGATGACGGCAAACGCGTGATGCTGGCCGCAGGCGACACGTTCCGCGCCGCAGCGGTTGAGCAGCTTCAGGTCTGGGGGGACCGCGTCGGTGTTCCGGTGATCACCAAGGAAATCGGATCGGATGCAGCCGCGCTTGCTTACGAGGCGATGGAGCGAGCGATTGCTGAGAACGTTGATGTGCTGCTGATCGATACAGCTGGTCGATTGCAAAACCGCGATGAATTGATGGCGGAGCTTGCGAAAGTTGTGCGTGTCATCGGCAACAAACTTGATGGGGCACCGCACGACACCGTGATTGTGCTTGATGCCACAACGGGCCAGAACGCTGTGCATCAGGTCGAAGTTTTCCAGAAACTCGCAAACATTTCTGGCATTGTGATGACCAAACTGGATGGCTCCGCGCGCGGAGGCGTGCTTGTAGCCTGCGCCGACAAGTTCGGCTTGCCGGTGCACGCTATCGGCGTTGGCGAGGCAATCGAAGACTTGCAACCGTTTGACGCTCGTGATTTCGCTCGTGCGCTTGTAGGGCTTGAAGAATAAAAGCCTGCTGATTTGATATGTGAGTGATCACACTGCGACCGCGCTTAACCGCATGCCCAAACGCAATATGGATTGCGCAGCCACCCCAAAAAAGCGAAACACAAGGCTTTTCCGTCAAAAGGCGGCAACTATCGCGTCCAGTGTTTCAGCGCCTCTTTAGCCACCACCTGCTCAATGTCACGAGGCACGCGCTGTGCCCCATTTGGCAAGTCTTTGTCGCCTGATGCCATTCGGGCAAGGCTAAGCGATTGCAGGGCAAGGCCAAGATCCATGATCTCGATGGGATTGCCGTCGCCGGCAGACAGATTGATCAGGTTGCCATCCCCGATCAGATAAAGGTTTTTACCTCCTTCGAGAACATATTTGCAGATATGGTCACGAACTTCTTCTTTGCATTTTGCCATCTCCTGCAGGGCTTTCAGGTCGATTTCGCTGGCGAAATGCCCAGCGTTTGCGATCAGCGCTCCATCTTTCATGGCTGCAAACTGCCTTGCACCCAGTATGCCTTCGAAGCCGGTAACCGTGAGTACAATGTCAGCCGTTTCAACCGCTGCGTTCAAATCCGCGACGGAAAAACCCTCGAGGTGCGCTTCAAGTTGCTTCAAGGGGTCCGCATCAACAACGGTAACATGTGCACCCATGCCGCGCAGTCGCTGCGCTGTGCCCGAACCACAATAGCCATAGCCCACAACGGCCACACGTTTTCCGTGCAGCATAATGTTGGTCGCACGCATCAACCCATCCACCACGCTACTGCCGACACCAAATCGGTTTTCGACAATTCGCTTCGCGTCAGTGTCATTGATCACCAGCGTCGGGAATTCAAACTGATTGGCTTTCTCGCGAATACGGCGTGCACCGGTAGTGGTTTCTTCCGTTCCGCCCATGACCGTGTCGGCGAGTTCGGCAAATGCGGGTTCCTGCGCAAGCAGGGCATGCAAGTCTCCGCCATTGTCCGCCATAAGGTCAGGGGAAAACTCCAGAACGCGCCTGCAATACCCCAAATGGTCTTCAAAGCTTTCGTCGCTCCGGGTGAAAACAGCGATACCATGGTCTGCAACCAGTGCTGCCGCGGTATCGTCCTGGGTCGAGCCGGGGCTACCGGTGATAGCGATCTCGGCCCCGCCCTGCTTTAGGACTTCGAGCCACACCGCTGTCTTTGCCTCCAGATGCAGGCAAATGGCGATTGTCAGGTTTTCGAATGGCTGGGTTCGCGCGAATGTTTGGCTAATGGATCGCAGGATCGGCATATTGGCGCGCGCCCAGGCGATGCGCTTGCGGCCCTCGGGGGCCAATGTAATGTCGGTTATTTCATACCCGTTTTCATGGGTCACGGTCGTCCCTTCAAGGCGCGGCTGGTGTTGGTGTTTCTGCAGCAGCATAATAGCGTGGCTATTCGGCATCTAACAAGCTGTTTACTGGTGGGTGATTACCCAGTGCGCTACCAAGAACATCTTGTTTTGGCTTTATTGGAGATTTCTGCCCATGGCACGATCCATGTTTATCCTGGCCCTTTCGGTGATCATCTCCGCCGCAAGCCTTGCCTCCTCTTCCGACTTTGATATCCGGCTCAGAAACGACAGCGGCCGCGAGCGCGCTGCTGCAGCGCAACTGCGGCGGCTATTGGACACCCATGAAGTCGACGACTACATCTTCACTTACTCGGTGATGATTGATGAGTATGACGCCCCACATAGCCATCCGGTGCTGACGATCAATGCGGTTTATCTGGATGATGACAACAGCGCGCTGTCAATTTTTCTGCACGAGCAGTTGCACTGGCTTGGTATGGTGCTGGCGCCAAATGTAGAGGCGGCCCTTGAGGACCTAAGGGAGCTGTACCCAACCGTGCCCGGGCGCGGAGGCGGAGGTGCACGTGACGACTACACCACATACGTACATCTTATCGTGGGCCTACAGGAATTCCGGGTTATGAGCTCGCTGGTCGGAACCGAAGAAGCCGCGCGCGTATTGGCGGGAAAAACCTGGTACACGTGGATTTACCAGCAGGTGCTGGAAAATGAAGCAGCACTAACGGCAGTTTTGGAAAAGCATCAGCTGGACCTGCCGTGACGGGCAAATCCAGCATAATTTTAACATGACAGACCGTCGGCATCTGCCTGCCAGTTACAACGGACTACCGAATTGCCGATAGAAATTTCCCGATCTCGTTTTTGGACTGCCTGTTGGCTGCGGCGTTTGCGCTCATAGTGCCGCCAATTACAAACCCCTCATCCAGGAGGTGGCCTGCCTCCGGATAGTTGACATGCAGGCAGGGCAATCCTGCCCGGCGTCGCTGCAGGCAAACTTCTGCCGCCATCCTGTTTGCGGGCCAGATTTCATCCCGCCCACCCGAGAGCAACAATATTGGCCCAGAAATATCCTCAACAGGTATGCGCGCCATCGCAGCGGCGTCAACCTGCGCCAGGGACGCCGTGTAGAGATCGTTGAGGGTCGTAATGTTCGCGGGCGGCGCAAAAGGGACATGGGCCAGCAATTTACCATCATGGACCCAGCTTGATGACGGCACCTTGGTCCAGTCATTCAGAATACCGGCCCAAACCACCGAACTGGGCGCAATGCCAACAACACCTTTGATGTGCGGATCACGAGAAGCCAGCAATAACGCCAATTCGGCCCCCTTTGACCAACCCGCGACCAAAATTCCGTCATTGCGCGTGTCCGGTTGGGCTGCAAGCCACCTTTTAGGAGCATCAAAATACTCCAGAGGTACCTCATTCAACTCCGCGGGTAATCCTTCAGCTTTAAAGTAGGCTACGGAAAGCACTGAATGGCCATAGCGGGCCATCTTGCTGGCAAGATGAGCAGGTAGCCCGCCACCTGATCCGCCGAGCACCAGAATTCCGAATTTTTGTGAGGTGCCGCTGCTGCTGTATTCGCCAACAAACTCGACATTTTCGACTGGAATCGGGTCTTGAGCCAACGCGCCATGCCCAAGCAACAAGCCAGCGCATGCCGCCAGTGCGGCCAGTAAATTGTTCATAAGTCCTCGCTGTTTTTTGTTATGTCTTTTGACATAGGTTCAAACGGCTGAATGAACAAGCATGCACCTGAAGTTTATTGATATATGTTGCCTCAACCGGGCCAGCATATAGTCCAAAAACATGACCCGAACATCAGCTTGGACAGCCATCACTGAAAGTTTACCGTACCCGGTCGCTATCGGGTTTATGGTGGCGCAAACTCATAAAAACAGACAGTGGAGATTTCATGTTCAAGTTGCTTTTCCCCATTCTCATGGCGGGCATTTTCGTCAGCAGCTCAGTGACAGCAGACGACCGGGAAGCTATCAAAAAAGTAGTGCTTGATTATATCGAGAGCCAGCATGCGCCAAACGCAGATCGCATGGACCAGGCATTACACGGCGAGATGAAAAAGCGCACCTTTTGGAACAGCCCGGAAAAAGGCGAGTTCCTGTTGGAGTCGAGCCGGGACACGATGCTTGATGTTGCACGCACCTACAATGAGCGCGGTGATCGTTTCCCCGCAAAGCCACGCAAGGACATCGAGATTTTCGACATTGATGGCCGCACCGCTTCTGTGAAACTGACAACAGATGAGTGGATAGACTATATGCATCTGATGAAGCTGGAGAGCGGCGAATGGAAAATCGTCAATGTGCTATGGCAATACCACGACCAGTCGCGGCAGGTCAGCAAGCGATAGTATCGATAACACCCCACGACACGAGCATGGCGGCGCTGTTTCCTGGCACCCGCTGATCGGGGAATAGCGTGCCTTGCAAAGCACTGGCTTTTGTCAGCCCGCGGCTGTATAAGCCGCGCCATGAATACGCACACGTCAAAAGTTGGTTTTGTTTCGCTCGGCTGCCCCAAGGCGCTCGTCGATAGCGAACGCATCCTCACGAAGCTTCGATCGGAAGGCTACGAGATCGCACCTGAATATGAAGGCAGCGACGTGGTGATCGTTAACACCTGCGGCTTTATCGACAGCGCCAAGGAAGAAAGCTTCAATGCGATAAAAGAAGCCATGAACGAAAACGGCAAAGTGATCGTGACCGGTTGCCTTGGCGTTGACGAAGGCGTGGTCAGAGAAGTTGCGCCCGACGTTCTCGCTGTCACTGGACCTCAGCAATATGAGCAAGTGGTCGACGAGGTACACAAAGCGGCGCCGCAGCCGCATGAACCCTATGTCCATCTGGTGCCGCCTGCGGGGCTCAAACTCACGCCCCGGCACTTTGCCTATCTCAAGATTTCAGAAGGCTGCAACCATCGCTGTAAATTCTGCATTATCCCAAGTCTGCGTGGTGATCTAGTATCCCGCCCCATCCGCGCAGTGTTGCGCGAGGCGGAAAAGCTGGTTGAAGCTGGCACGCAGGAACTGATGATCGTCAGTCAGGACACAAGCGCTTATGGCCTTGATCTGAAGCATCAGACCGAGACATGGAAAGACCGCGACATTCGCGCCCACATGACCGATCTCGCCGATGCGCTTGGTGACCTGGATGTCTGGGTGCGGTTGCACTATGTCTACCCTTATCCCCATGTTGATGATGTTATTTCGCTCATGGCCGATTGCCGTATATTGCCGTACCTCGATATCCCGTTCCAGCACGCTAGCCCAAGCGTCCTTCGCGCCATGCGCCGCCCTGCAAACGACGCAAAGGTCCTGAAGCGCATTAAAAAATGGCGCGAAGTCTGCCCCGAAATTGTGATCCGCTCCACATTCATTGTTGGCTTCCCCGGTGAAACAGAGGAAGACTTCCAGTATCTTCTCGACTGGCTCAAAGAAGCCCAACTCGACCGTGTTGGCTGCTTCAAGTACGAGGCTGTTGAGGGAGCGGCAGCGAACGAATTGCCCGACCCGGTGCCGGAAGATGTAAAGCAGGATCGCTGGGAAAGGTTCATGGCGGTTTCGCAGCAAATTTCCTCTGCGAAACTCAAGGCCCGGATTGGACTGGAGATGGCTGTCCTTATTGACGAAGTCGATGAGGATGGTGGTGCCGTCGGCCGAACTTACGCCGACGCGCCGGAAATTGACGGGCAGATACACCTGAAAGGTGCGGAAGGCCTCGCTCCCGGGGATATGGTCATGGCGCACGTCGACGACAGTAACGACTACGACCTTTTTGGTACTGTGATCCACGATGAGGAAGACGAGTGGAACTGGTAAAGCGCGCTGACGCACAGTCTAAAGTAGAATGTTTAAGTCGATAATAACAATTTCAGAGTTCGACAGTAAAAGCACGCTGTCTGTTTCACTGGTCCGTATGAGCATTGCAAAGTCATACTGAGAATTGGGTGAAACAACATTTTCGCTCGCCGCCTCCACATCCACAATCGTGGCAAAAGCGCCATCAATTCCTGAAAAATCAAGCGTGTCTTTGTCAGGTGTGAAGGTCAGCACGACGTCGTTACCATGCCCGGTAAGAAACGCGAGATAATCGCTGTGGTCTCCGATGGCGCCGCCAGTATCAAGTGTGTCGTCGCCTGCTCCACCCCAAATCGTGTCGCTTTCAAAAGAGGCGGTAATCACATCATCACCCTCACCACCAAAAAAAACGCCGCTACCACTGGATTTGGATATCGCGTCGTTCCCAGGGCCGCCAAAAAGGGTGTCATCGCCACCGAGCATACGCATAAAATCGTCGCCGGTACCGCCGCCCGCTACATCGTCGCCATTGGTTCCATAAATTTTGTCGTCACCCGCTTGGCCCCAAAGCGCATCGCCAGCATTTCCTGACGTCATACCGTTTTTTACAGCGAGGAAGGACTCAACTGGCTGGCCCATAGCAGGTTCGAATGTCGCTGTGCTGAAGAGCCCTCCGACTATAGTGTCATTGCCGCTACCGCCTCTGATCCAATCCATCTCTGTATGCTGGCTGTCTCTTGCAGTGGGCAGAAGAGAAATCAGAATGTCTCCAACGAGAAAATCATGCCCTTCGCCACCATTAATGGCATCATATCTGAGACCACCGTAAATCGTGTCATCACCCGCATCGCCATCAATAAAATCGATAGCATTACCGCCAAAAAGCATATCGGCTTCCGCCGTTCCCGAAATCTGTGCCATACACCCCCACCGTGCTTTGGCGCCAATCCTATGCGGAAATTGTACCATTTATTAGTGTAAATGTCACTCTTTTTGCTGAGACCCTAACTTGCAAATTCCAGGTTCATGGCATCGCACGTACTGTGATCCACGATGAGGAAGACGAGTGGGACTGGTAAGCTGACCCGCACCTTTTTCTTGGAAAAGATTTGCCAGATGCCATCAGCGTGCCTACTTTACGTAGTAGGCACAGTTGGGGGGCTTTGGGCAAACTTCTATGAAATGGGGATCAGGAAAGGCGACAGCGCAAGTTTGTGCACAGTTGCTACTTTTTCTTGCGCTGTTGGCTTGCACTGGCATCAACAGTCCGAGTGCTATGGCACAGGCCGCAGATCCGGTGAATCTTCTGCCATCAGCGTGTCATTTCAAGACTGAGGTACAGCCCAGCTATCCTTCAATGCTCGACTACATAGAGCAAGCCGACTGCGTGACGCAGCCCAAGGCGTCCCGCGAGACCGTCTGGCTGTCTCTTGATGTGGATGCTGCCCGACCCGAAGCAAACACCGACTATGTGCTCGCCATCTACCGCCATTGGACCGAGCGGGCGATTATTCAGTTTCACTATGCAGATGGCTACATGCTTGACTATGACGTCGGCTCCTACGAGTTTGACAGTTATTGGTCGGTCGGGAACCTGATTGCCTTCCCGGCACCGGCCCGGGAGGCACCGGTCAGCAATATATTGGTGGGGCTTCAAAACGCGTCGTCAATCAAGCTTTTTCATCAGATGAGTTTTGTCAAGACCGCGGATTGGCAATCACAGCAGACAGCAGGGCGCTTTCTTACAGTTTTAATTACAGGCATTCTGTTGGCGATGCTGTTTTACAATCTGGCCCTGGCGGCTCTCCTGCGCTTCAGCTTCCATTTTCATTATATTTTGGCCGTGTTTGCAGCGCTTGCATACAATGTGTCCGCATACGGATTTTTGTCCTACCTGGTGCCCGGTCTGGTCAGTCACGGCGTCCAAATGAATATTACAATTCTGGCGCTCGGGTTAAACGGTCTGGCGGGCCTTCTGTTCCTGTGCAGTTTTCTAGAAGAAGGCATCCTTACCCGTCGCTGGATGCTCATTGCCCGCAGTCTCGGCTTCCTGTTTTTTGGCCTCTCCGTTGTCTTTGTCAACAATCGCGGGCCCTACACAGAAACGCTGGAGCTTTGGCTGCATGTTGTATCGTTTGTTGGTATCCTGTTTATCATTGCCGCCCTTATTCGCGCGCTGAGGCACAAAAGTCAGGCGGCCTGGTTTTACATCGTTGGCTGGTTCCTGCCGATTGTGGGCGTCATTGTCAGGAACATGCGGGAGTTTGGCATCATCCCGCACTCGGACATCGTCGGATATTCTGTTTCGGTTGGTATTGCGCTTGAAACCATTGTGCTGGCCGTCGGCGTGGCTCACCGGATCAGCAAAATCATGATTGAGCGAGATCAGGCAAAGCTTGAAAGCGCAAAAGCCAGCGCTGCCAGTCAGGCCAAATCGGACTTCCTCGCGCACTTCAGCCATGAAGTACGCAACCCGATGAATGCCATCATCGGACTAAGTGAATTGGCTGCTAAAACCAACCTGGACAAAGAACAGCGCAGCTACGTCAACAATATCCAGACATCAGGCAATATCATGATGAAATTGCTGAATGATACGCTCGACATCTCGAAAATCGAGGCGGGCAAGGTCAGCATCGAACAGATAGCGTTTGCGCCAAAGGACGTGCTGGGTAGTGTTGAGGCTGTTATCGGCCCTAAAGCAGAAGAAAAAAACCTCGCCTTCACAGTCGAAGGTGCTGAAGCGCTACCTCCATTCCTGACGGGAGACCCAACCCGGCTCAGCCAGGTATTGATTAACCTGACAACCAACGCCGTCAAGTTCACTGATCAAGGCCGGGTCACACTCGCCCTGTCTGTCTCTCCCTCTTCAGAAGAAACGATCTCCCTTCGCGTCGAAGTGACAGACACAGGCATTGGCATGACGGAAGAACAGGTGTCACGTTTGTTCCAATCCTTCAGCCAGGCAGACGTGTCAGTAACAAGAAAATATGGTGGAACCGGCCTTGGGCTGGCGATCAGCAAGCAACTTGTAGAGCTGATGGGCGGCAAAATTGCAGCAGAAAGCAAACCAGGCAAAGGCAGTTGTTTTTACGTCGAGTTACCCTTTGGCCTGCCAGCAACTGAAGAAGACCCTGCCAAGCCCAGCGAACCCGCAAAGCCATCAACACCTCAGATTACAGGCGATGATGCGCACTTGCTTGAAGATGTGCACATCCTCATCGTTGAAGACAACAAGATCAATCAGTTGCTGGTGTCCAAAATCCTGGAGCAGACAAGAGCCCGGTTTGACATTGCCTCTAGCGGCGCTGAAGCCATCGACATGGTGTCCCGCACACTTTACGACTTGATCCTGATGGACCTGAACTTGCCGGAAATGGATGGACTGGAGACAACAAAAGCCATTCGTTCACTGAAAAATGGCAAAAAACTCCCGATTATCGCCATGACAGGCAGCGCCGATATCGGAACACGGCGCAACTGTTTGGATGCAGGCATGAACGATCATGTCACCAAGCCTTTCAAACCAGACACGCTCTACGATACGTTAAGTCGCTGGCGACCAGACAAAAGCGAACTCTGAGGCAAGGCAGGATTTCACCCGCCAGTCTCTATTCCACCCTCAATGCTTTCACCGGGTTGGCAACCGCCACTTTTATCGCGTGGCTACCAACTGTAAAGGTTGCAACAACAAGCGCCAGAATTGCCGCCCCGACAAAGGGTATTATGCTCAATTCTATCGCATAGGTGAATTCTGCGAGCCATTCCCGCGCCAGATAGAATGCAGCCGGCCAGGCAATGACATTTGCCAGCAACACGGGCTTTGAGAAATCCCACAGAATATGCCGAGTCACCATGCCTGTGCTGGCCCCCAGCACCTTGCGAACACCAATTTCCTTGGTGCGACCGGCCACTGTGAAAGAAGCCAGTCCATAAAGTCCGATACACGATACAAGGATTGAAAGGCCCGCAAAGAGGGCAAATAACTCGCCCTGTTGTTGCTCAATGCGATACAGGCTGGCGATCCGGTCATCCATAAACTGATGGCGGATCGGGCGACCAGAAATCAACCCATTCCACTCATTTTCGATGGAAGATGTCAGGGCTTGCACATCATTGGTACGAAAACGCACAGCAAGCAATCGAAACGTGGTTTCATCCATCACATACATTGCTGGCGGTGTGGCTCCCTTGGAGGTTCCCCAAAGATAATTCCGCACTACACCAACGATCGTATAGTTTCCAAGCGTTTTTCCAACAGCTTCAGAGGCGCTGCCCACGCCAAGCGTTTGCAACGCCTGTTCATTCACCATGATATTGTAGCTGTCTTTTGCTGCCTCTGCATCACGTGGCCGACTGACGTCTGCGGCGCGCTCGCTGGTAAGTGCTCGCCCCGCTACGAGGCGCACACCGAAGGTGTCGACAAAATCATCGCCAATCGAAACACCCCTGATGGAGATGGGCTGGTCGAGCTGTTTCCCGTCAACCGCACTAATACCCTCCATCCAGCCAAATGTGCCACCCGGCGCCTGATCGACAAATGCAACATTGGTCACGCCCGGCAATGCCGAGACCCGGTCCTTGAGTGCCACTTGCGACCGCATAACCCTGGGGTGACGAATTCCCTGAACCAGCAACAGGTTTTCCTTCTGATAACCCGGGTCCATTGACTGGCTGTAGCTAATTTGCTGATAAATCACGGTTGCTGTGATCATCAACCCTATTGCAACCGAAAATTGTGCAGTTACTAGTAACTTCGCAAGCCGGGACATGCTTTTGCTTGCCGAGCGGCCACCCCGCAGCACGGTCGCCGGCCTTAGGTCCGCCATGATCTTGGCGGGATAAAAACCGGCTCCCAATGAGACGAGCAGGACAAGCCCGACGAGGCCAAAAATAAACTCTGGTGTGCCCAATGTGCCAAGGGTCATCAACTTGGCGACAAAATCGTTGAACCAGACCAGCGAAGCTTCAGCAATTGCAACCGCGAGAATCAGGGAGATGACGACCGTCAATAGTGTTTCATTCAACAACAGGCTGATGATATTGCGCTGACCAGCGCCAAACACTTTCCTGACTGCCACTTCCCGCGCGCGCACCATAGTGCGGCTGACTGACATATTCATGAAGTTAAAGGTGGCGATAGACAGGATCACAAATGCGATTGCAGCAAAGCCCTGCAACATCAGAGGATTACCAGCATCCGGTGAGGCAGTTTCAAAATGGACATCTTCTAGCGGAATAATATTGTAGTTATATTGCTCGCTCATAACCACGCCTTCAACGGGTGGCTCCAGGTGACGATTGACAAGATCTGATACCACAGGTGCCAACTGCGCCGCTGTCACACCGTCCTGCAGGCGGACATAACTCAGATAACCAATCGACCACCAGCCTTCGTCATGGGACACCAAATCACGGTTGCTTGGCAAAATCGGGAAAATGAAGTTTGGGCGAATGTGGGTATTTTCGGGGAAATCCTCGAATACGGCACCAACACGATAGTCTTTCCCGTCATCCAGTTGAATTGTCTGACCCTCAGCGGGGGCCTCGCCAAAATATTGCATCGCTTTGCTGGCAGACATCGCGACGGAGGAGGTGTCGGGCAGCGCAGTCTGCGCACTTCCCTCAACATAAACGATCGGGAAAATTGAAAAAAAGCTGGCGTCGGCGGAGAAGACTGTTTCGCTAATCCCGGTTTCTCCGACCGTAATTGTTCGCACTCGCTGCTGCATGCGAACAGACTCAGACACCAATTCCGGATATTCCGCGACAAGCCCGGGGGCAATGGCGCCGGCGGTAACCCGATTGTTGCTCGGGCCTCGGCCCGGAAAATTGGTGTAGGTTTCCAGCTTGTAGATGTTACCACTGCCACTCAGGTAGCTGTCATAGGTAACTTCATCCCAAATATACAGACTGATCAGCAGAACCGCCGACAAACCCACCGAAAGACCGGCAATATTTATGACAGAAAACAGCTTGTGCTTGAGCAAATTGCGAAACGAAACCAACAAGTAATTTTTGAGCATGGATCGACCTTCAATGATGTTTCCCGGAGCTAACCGCTGAGATCAGACGACGGATTTCTATCAACCAGCAAATGCCATGCCGGGATCGAATCCATATTTTCCATATATTTTTCAATTAGATAAGGCTTCTGCATTTTCGGCTAAACCTTTGACCTGTTCGCTATCGCACAGTCCTTGTCCGAATTCGGACAAGAATTGGCTTACCAGACAGTTCTGATTGACGAATTGCCATAAAAATACCGGGCAATGCCTGGTCCGCTTGCCCCTGGAGTATGTGTCAACATTCAATGTTACTTGATTTTGTCAATTAATTATTTGATAATGTCAATTAATGGAAGAAAGTGCCATGATCAGGGAAAAAGACATTGAGTCAATTTTGTCGGTTCGGCGCTTCAACCGGTTCTACACCCACGCCTTTGGTTTTCTGCAGAAGCGTATTCTCGGCAGCGCCTATTCACTTGTCGATGCGCGGGTCATGTATGAAATCGCCAATCGCCCGGGGTGTCACGCAACAGACATCACCACTGCGCTTGATCTCGACCCTGGGTATCTCAGTCGAATACTGAAAAAATTTGAAACGGCTGGATTGATTATGCGCGAACCCTCCGAGGCTGATGGCCGCTGTCGTCCGCTTGCACTGACAGACCGCGGAGAGCAGGAAACAGCAAAACTGGCGGATATTGCCAATGATGATGTTGCTGACAAACTTGGTCGACTTTCGGAAAAACAGATCACTGAAGTGGTTGCCGCGATGCAGACAATTGAAAATACACTGCATGAAGCAGCTGGCCAGCACAGCCCAGCGGTTATTCGCAGCCACAGACCGGGTGACATTGGCTGGGTAATCTCTGTCCATGGCGCCTATTATGCGCACGCCCACGGCTTCAATGAGAATTTTGAAGCATTGGTTGCCCAAATCTGCTCAGATTTCATTTCCAGCCATGACCCAAAAACCGAGCATTGCTGGATTGCTGAGGTGAACGGCAAAAGAGCTGGCAGCATATTCCTGGTTCGGCAGGACGAAGCAACTGCCAAGCTCCGGCTTCTGTACGTCGATGAGGCTGCCAGGGGGCTTGGGCTTGGCAAAAAGCTTGTGGATGAGTGTTTGTCCTTTGCTCGCCGCGCCAGATATGAACGTGTTGAGTTATGGACCAACGCCGTACTCACAACTGCCCGGCATATATATGAACAGGCAGGGTTTCATTTGATCGACGAGGATCAGCATTCCGACTTCGGTGACCCTCAGATTGGGCAACGCTGGCAATTGGACCTATAGCCGGAACTGACTATTCAGCGAGCGCAGGGGCGACAGCCAGAGAATAATTTCCCGCCTGCATCAATCCCTGAAGCGTATTTTGGATAATGTCGGCTTTTTCACCATCAAAGATACTTCCGCCCACAAGATAAAAGCCTGCCTTGTCGTCAAGCCGCAAAACCGGTTTCGTCATCGACGGATCAAATCCTTCAGAAACTCTCAGGCGTCGGTTTACATTGATATCGCTGATGTAAAGGTCGGCCCTCCCGGCAGCCACCATCCTGAAGTCTGCTGTATCATTGCTGGAAACACGAATTACCTTGTTCTGTGGCATCCCAACCCACCGGAATAATTCGCAGCCCAGATCGTTGGAAACACAGGCCCCCGTGAACGCCCCCGACCGAATTGCATCTTTGGACACTGGCCGCGTATCGTCCTTGTGGGAAAAGACGAAAAAATTGCTTTGAGCCAATGGAACCAGCCAGCGGAACCGACTTTCCCGCGATGGTGTTCTGGTCATGCTGTACAGAAGTGCATTTGGGTCACTTTCAATGAAGTACAAACCACGGGTCCATGGGATAAGCCGTATTTCATACTCCAGTCCGCTGGCTGTCATCACTTGCTGGACCTTTTCCGTCGCGAGTCCTTTTACATCTCCGTGCTCATCCAGAAAATTGTAGGGGGGATAGTTTTCCGTATAGATCACAACAGGCTCTGCCCGCACGGCATGAACCATGACAGTACTGAAGAGCAAGAAAACACCTGTACAGGTGGCCCTTTTTATTGTGATCCCCAGTCTGCGCAACTCTAACGACATTTTTCAACCATACCCCCGTCAGCCAAATAATTAGTTAACACCGCTACGAACAGCCATCGGCCATGGTCCAGCCGGCAGCCATCAAATTCAGGGCCGTTTGCCTAAGCGCTCCATGGTTGATAGGGTCCGTGTTCGAATTGGGGACCGGAGGAAGAGCATGAAATCAAAATTGCTAGTTGGCACCGGAATAACGGTTGCCCTTGTTGGTGGGCTGTTTTTGCAAACACTGCATAGTGGCGGCGCTTTCAAAACAATTGAGCCTCATTTCGCAGGAAGCTGCACCCGCGTTGATGGTGTGGTCGGCGCAGAAGACATCACGATCGATCCCGATACCGGCATTGCATACATCTCTGCTATGGATCGAAGGAAACTCGCTGCCACAGGAGAGCACGACGGCGGTATCTATATCTATCTGCCGGGAACTTATGAAATGCCGGCTAAACTCGTCTCCGACTATGAAGGCCCCTTCCATCCACACGGTATCAGTCTCTGGAAAGCGCCGGCCAATTCAGGGCTTTATGACCGTCTTTTTGTCGTTAACCATCCGCCGGTTACTGAAAACAGCAACGCGCCCGGAACTCAAACCAGTCAGATTGATATATTCGATATCTACGGCCTTATCTTGCGCCACGTCGCTACTGTCGAAGCAGCCGAGCCAATCAGCCTGAATGATGTGGCGGCTGTCGGTCCAAACCAGTTTTACGCCTCGATCGATCAGGGCAGCACAACCGGGCTTGGCCGCACAATGGAAGTGTATGGCCGTCTGGCGCGCGCCGGTGTATTGCACGGCAAAGATGGAGAAACGAGTAAGGTTCTGGGAGATCTGATTTACGCCAACGGTGTTCAGACAAACGCAGACGGCAACATACTTTATGTTGCTGAAACCACCGGCAAGCGACTTTCCAGCTATCGAATTAATGCAGCAACTGGCGCACTCGACTTCCTGTCAGATATTGAGATCGACTCTGGTCTGGATAACATCGAGCGGGATGAGAATGGAAATCTGTGGCTGGTTTCGCACCCCAAAACATTCGACTTTCTCGCCCACGCCAGTGACGCAGAAAATCGCTCGCCCTCTCAAGTCTTCGTGGTGCAGGATCAAGACGGCACATTCTCGGCCACCGAAATCTACCTGAATGACGGCAACCCCATCTCCGGCGCGAGCGTCGCTGCGCCTGCAGGAAACCACTTTCTTGTTGGCTCGGTGTTTGAACCCTTTATTCTGGACTGCACTTTTTAGGCAGCAATACCTACGCCGCCAGCCAGCGACACCGCGCCAAACAACATCCACTGAGGCATTTCCCGGAAACTCTGCCGCTTCCAGACAATCAAGGCAATTCCCCATACCAGAAAAGTAACAGCCAGCGCTTCCGCCATGATCGCCGCTTCGATGGCTTCTGGCACCGCGGCTGCCCAGGCAAACGAGAGGGTCATAACCGCAAGCATGGCAGACACCAGATGCCAACAGAAATAGTTGGTGTACTTAGGCACATCATGAATGTCCGATGCCCGAAGGAGCGGCGCGGCAATATGTTTGCCGCCAAAATAACAATGGATAAAGGTGGTGACAGCGCAAAGCGCCGCTGCCGACATCAGGTAAATATTCATCCCGTAACTCCTGCTGGCTGGAACCTGTAATCGACAGACTCTAGCCAACAGGGCCGGCATTGAAGATGGGGTCAAACGCCGCGTGCCAAAGCGCCGCAGGATGCCTCGATTATTTTTTTGGGCCCATCGAGTATTCCCCGCCGCGCTCCAGGGCTCTCGCATATGCCGGCCGCACGTGCATACGATCAACATAGGCTGCAAGATTGGGCCAGTGCACAAGACCACCAGATGCATGCATTGCCTCAAGCGGAAACAGCATCTGCACGTCGGCGCCGGTCAGCTTGCCGCCAGCGAAAAACTCCTTCTCACCCAGTGCCTGTGCCGTGTAGGTGAAATGATTGGCAATCTCACCCTGAATACGCGGCGCAAGGGGCTCTGCGGCGTCGCCAAGGCGGCTGGTGTATAACCGAAGCAATAGAGGCAGCATCAGCGAACCTTCGGCATAATGCAGCCATTCGACATAGGCCCAATAGCCATCGTCACCCGGCGACAAAGAAAATTTTCCATCTCCATATGCGTGCGCCAAATATTCGACTGCAGCACCAGACTCGGCAATTTTCAGTCCGTTGTCCTCAATCACTGGCGACTTGCCCAGCGGATGCACTTCCTTGAGACTGTCCGGTGCCAGGCTTGTTTCAAGGTCGCGTGTATAATGAACGACTTCATAATCACACCCCAACTCTTCAAGAAACCAGAGCATGCGCTGTGAACGGCTGTTGTTGAGATGATGGACCTTGATCATAACGGACTCCTGAAATTGCTGATGCCTTAAGAGCTAGTACGATTGTCACGAGGAAAAAGGCTCATGGGGCGCTATTTTTCGCCAAACTCCGTCAACAGGTACACTGCAAGCGCCTGCGCTTCCTGGTCCGGTAGATCAAATGCGGGCATTGGGCCGGGTGGCGCTGCAAACAATGCCTCAAGGGAAGCAATATCATACCGGGCATCAAGGCCAGCAAGTTCCTTCACCTGCACCCCTTCAGCCGCTTCGCCCGGGATATGACAACTCGCGCAGCCATTGGCATCGAACAGGCCCGCGCCAGTACTGGCAAGTTCCGCAATGGTCATGCCATCATAGCCAGCCAGTGGGTCTCCAAGCGGAGCATCCTCAAAGGCAAAGCCCGGCACCGCCATATCGCCCCAACCGACCTTATAGACAACGCCAGCATAGTCGTCTGAAATATATATGGCGCCATCCGGGCCATAAGCCATCTCAACCGGGCGACCAATCACGTCTTCATCCTGTTCAAACCCGCTCAGGAAGTCTCGTTCTTCCACGCGACCCATCGCGTCAAAATGCAAGGAGACAACCTTGTACCCGGCCAGCTCACTGCGGTTCCAGGAACCATGCAACGCCACAAGCGCCGCACCCTCAAAGCCGTCTGGCGCGGACGCAGGATCAAAGAATTGAATACCAAGCGGGGCGCGGTGGGCACCAAATCCATGAACAAGCGGGCGCGAAGCCACCACTTTTTCTTCGTTACCGGGCCCAAACTCAGGGTCAGGCCGACTGTCGTCATACGCCCACGGCCAGCCATAGTCTGCCCCCTCTTCCACGAGGTTCAGTTCGCAGTGCGGTGTGTCGTCTCCCAAAAGGTCGCGTCCATTGTCGGTGGCATAAAGGCCGCCCGTTGCCGGGTGCCAATCGAAGCCTACGCTGTTTCTCAGCCCGGTCGCGAATGTGCGCGCATTTGACCCATCAGCCTCCATCCGCAGCATTGTTGCCCGATAAGGCTCTTCTTCAATGCATACGTTGCAGCTTGACCCCACACTTACATAGAGGGCGCCGTCCGGCCCGAAACCGATGGTACGTGTGCGATGGTTGCCGCCGGGTGGCATGCCCTCAAATATGGTTTCAAGAGAGCCGAGGGAACGTTCGTTGGCGTCATAGACGCCGCGCAGAATGCGCGTTGTTTCGGCGATATAGAGATAGCCGTCATGCAGCGCGATCCCGTGAGGCCAGTCAAGGTCGCCTGCAACCAGCGTACGTCCATCCGCGGCTCCGTCCCCGTCTTCATCGCGGTGCAGTGCAATAATTTCGCCGGGCCGCATACTGGCAACAAGCACATCACCGACCTCACTCACCGCAAGTGTACGCGCATTGTTGATGTCGCTTGCAAATATACCGATGCGGAAACCGGGCGGAAGTTTAAACCTTTCTCGCATCACTTCAGCTGTTGGTGTTGCCGCCTGCCTCCCGGTCAGGAAATCGAGAAGAGGGCCATTGACGGCAAACTCCTTTGGCCAGAAAAACCAAAGCCCCAGCAGAGCAATTGCCAAAACTCCCACAAACCAGCCCAGAATTCTCTTCAACATGCGCAACACTCCCTAGACACAGAAGCCTAATCTTTTGTCCAGCGGTGAACAAGCCTGTGTCACAAAGCGCTGGCGTGAGCTCCTGTGGTTTGGCACAAATGGTACAAAAGGGAGGAGACTTCGATGCACAGACGTACTTTTTTAGCCAGTTCCGCCGCAACAACAGTAGTGGCTGCGCTTGGTCTTTCCCGCCAGGGAGAGGCTCAGTCTTCTCAAGTTAAACCAACCGCCCTGAAAGCGGGGGACGAAGTTCGGCTTGTTGCGCCGGCTGGTGCCATATTCGAACGTGTCCGTTTTGAAATTGCCGCTGAAAACATGCGGGGCCTTGGCTTAATCCCAACGATGGGTTCTCATGTGAAAGAGCGCTTCGGATACCTCGCGGGTACCGATGAAGAACGCGCGTCCGATCTGATGGATGCCTTCCGCGCCCCGAACGTAAAAGCTGTATTTGCATTGACGGGTGGCTGGGGCGCCGCGCGCACCCTGCCCCTTCTGGACTTTGAAACAATCCGGGCCAACCCCAAGGTGGTGATCGGCTACAGCGACATCACCGCTCTTTTGAATGCGCTGCAACAGCAAGCCGGCTTAACGACATTTCACGGCCCTAACGGTACATCGCGCTGGCGGCCGGCGGTGGCGGCCGCTGCAAAACATATCCTGTTTGATGGTGGCGCACCGGTTATCAAAAATCCGGTGCCCAACTTTGATACGCTCGCGCAGCATGATATGCGCGTTCAGACCATCGTGCCAGGCAAAGCCGAAGGCATACTTGTTGGTGGCAATTTAACGGTGCTCACAGCTCTTGCCGGCAGCCGCTACATGCCTGACATGACCGGCAAAATCCTGTTTCTTGAAGATGTAGGTGAAGCAATTTACCGCGTTGACCGTATGCTCTCGACCCTGCAGCTGTCGGGCACCCTCGATAAAATCAGTGGAATAGTCTTTGGTGGCTTCACGCGGGTTGGCAATGACGGCGACGGATACGGCGCTTTCGCCCTCATGGATATCTTCGACCATTATTGTCGCCAGGCCAATGTCCCGGCTTTTTACGGTGCCCCGTTCGGCCATATTGCGAGCAATAGCATCATGCCCGTGGGCACGCGTGCCCGCATCAATGCCGAGGCCGGCACCATCCAGCTGCTTGAGCCCTCGGTTGGATAACTTCCACCCTTAAACGTGCTGCAAGGTGCCCCATATAGTACCAATAAACATAAGTTGCAAACATTGCGACAGGAGGAAAACATGACGTCATTGAAGCATTCGCCGTTCGGCGAAGTTGAACCACGTGGTTGGCTGCCTTGGGGTGTGCTAGCGCCCGTTCTTGGACTTTTATTTATTATCCTGGGTATCGCAATCACCAGCGGGATTTTCCTAAGGCCTGCTGGATTTCTCGATGAACGATGGGAGCCCATTGGCACCATGGGCCTGTTTGTCATGTTGATGATCTCATTTGGGGCCGTTGGTGTGTTGACAACCGCATGGATCAAACTCGTGGAGCGCCGACCGCTCGCGAGCGTGGGATTAACGCCCGGCGGTCTGCGCCCTTTCCTCGGTGGGCATGGCATCGGTATTGCGATGGTGCTGGCCATAGTTTTGCTGACTTGGTTTTTTGGTGGTTACAATGTAGGCGGTTTATTGCCAGCCTTTACGTCGATAACTGCGCTGCTAAACATTGCCCTCCTCCTGATTGGGTTTGCCCTGCAATCCAGCGTGGAAGAATATGTGTTCCGCGGCTGGCTTTTGGATGTGCTGGCACGCAAATTCAACATCTGGGTAGCGGTGATCGTTAGCTCCGCACTTTTCTGCCTGTTGCACGTTGATCCGGCGAACCCATGGTATGACAATGTGAACACCTTTGCATTTGCGCTCTTTGCCTGCGCCTGGGTCCTGCATACCGGCAACATCTGGGGTGTCATGGGATGGCATGCAGGATGGAACTGGTTCATGGGCGTCGGCTTTGATCTCCCAATCACCGGCCTCGATACCGGGGTTCCAGCGCTCATTATTGAACTCGCGCCAAATGGCCCGCATTGGCTTAACGGCGGCAACACAGGCCCTGAAGGCAGCGTTTTCTGCACACTGGTCTTTATAGTGGGCACGATATATTGGATGCGGCGCCCCAAGGCGATAGCCGACAGCTAAGTCACAAAAAACCCGGCTGGCAAGCCGGGTTTTTCTGAAACACTATTTTAGAAGGCGACTTCTATTCCACGACCCACGTCTGGCCTGCATAGATTGTATCTCGCAGCGAACGCTTGCCTTTGTATTCGTTCACCTGATCAATGACAGCCCGCTCGTAGGTGGTTTCTGCCGGATCAGCGTAAAGCACACCCATCGCCATTGGCTCATGGTCCTGCGCTCCAAGTTCAGCAAGCATGCGAGCAAGTTGCAGGTTTGTTTCATCATGCGTGAGCACATCATCTTCGGTGACGCCGCCTTCGCCGATGGTGATAACCTCCAGCGCGAACGTGTCAGGGTTGAAACGGATGCCTTTGTTTGCCTCGGCGCCAAAGATCATCTTCTCGCCGTTTTCCAGCAACAGCTGCTTGTCGGCTGCCACCGCTTTGTTGGTTACATCTGCCCAGGTTGCATCATTATAGACGATACAGTTCTGCAGGATTTCAACAAAAGAAGCACCCTTGAAACCATGGGCCCGGGTGAACACACCGGGCATATGCTTCTGTGCCGTGTCAACCGTGCGCGCTGCGAACCGGGCACCAGAGCCCAGGGCAAAGGCGATCGGATTCAGAGGTGCGTCGATCGAGCCTTGCGGCGTCGAAGGCGCGCGGGTCCCGGGGTCTGAGGTCGGTGAATACTGCCCCTTCGTCAGGCCGTAGATCTTGTTGTTGAACAGCAGGATGTTGATATCCACATCACGCCGGAGCACATGCATCAGATGGTTGCCGCCAATCGACAAGCCGTCGCCGTCGCCGGTTACCAGCCAGACGTCAAGGTCTGGATTAGCCAGTTTGACGCCGGTCGCCACCGCTGGTGCACGCCCGTGGATGGTGTGAAAACCATAGGTGCTCATGTAATAGGGAAAACGGCTGGAGCAGCCAATGCCCGAGACAAACACCGTATTTTCAGGCGTTGCACCCAGATCAGGCAGTGTGCGCTGCATGCATTTCAATATGGCATAGTCACCACAACCAGGGCACCAACGCACTTCCTGGTCACTGGTGAAGTCCCTGATCGTCAGTTTCTGAGCTGGCGCTGTCATCTCATTCATAGCCTTGCCCCTTATGCGCTGACTTCGGCGCGGATCGCCGACAGTATATCTTCGATTTTAAACGGTAGTCCAGACACCTGATTCAAAGGCCTCGCATCAATCAGGAACTTGTCCCTCAAAACCGTTTTCAGCTGGCCCGCATTCATTTCAGGCACAAGCACCTTGTCAAAACTGTTCAGGAGATCACCCAGATTGCGCGGGAAGGGGTTCAGATATTTGATATGAATATGGCTGACATTCATGCCGTCAGCACGCGCAGCTTTCACAGCTTCGGAGATCGGTCCATAAGTGGACCCCCATCCGACAACCGCGAGCGTCGCCCCTTCATCACCCTGGTCTACATCCTGAAGGGGGATGTCATTTGCAATGCCGTCGATTTTAGCGAAGCGGGTGTCGGTCATCTTCTGATGGTTTGCCGGGTCATAAGAGATATGACCGGTATCAAAACTTTTCTCGATACCACCAACCCGGTGCTCCGTACCCTTCACGCCCGGGATACCCCAGTTACGGGCAAGCGTCTCATCGTCTCGCTTGAAAGGATTAAACTCTTCTCCTTCCGCCGGGGTCTTCGCAAACTCAACCTTGAAAGGCTCAAGCGCGTCAAGGTCAGGCAGCTTCCACGGTTCAGCTGCATTTGCGATGAAACCGTCGGTCAAAAGCATGACGGGTGTCATGTATTTGACGGCAAGGCGGCAAGCCTCGATTGCCACTTCGAAACAATCACCCGGGCTCCGGGTTGCGATCACCGGCAAGGGCGCATCGCCGTTGCGACCATAAATCGCCTGATAGAGATCGGATTGTTCGGTTTTTGTTGGCAGACCTGTCGACGGGCCGCCCCGCTGGCTGTTGATCACAACTACCGGCAGCTCTGTTGAAATAGCCAGACCCAGTGCTTCGGACTTCAGCGCAATACCCGGCCCAGACGAACTGGTCACACCAAGTGAGCCCGCGTAGGAGGCACCGATAGCGGCACAAATCGCGGCAATTTCATCTTCCGCCTGAAAAGTCACGACACCCATCTCCTTCATGCCGGACAGCGTGTGAAGGATAGGGGAAGCTGGTGTAATCGGGTAGCTGCCGAGCATAATCTGCAAGCCGGCAAGCTCGCCGCCAGCCGCAATACCCCAGGAAAGCGCCTGGCTGCCGGTGACGGTGCGATACAGCCCGGGCTCGGTTTTCTTGGCGCCAATGTGATAACGCTTGAGCGAAACATTCAGCTCCGCTGTTTCGCCAAACGCATGACCTGCATTGAGCGCTGCCACGTTGGACTGCGCGATATCGGGTTTCTTGGCAAATTTCTTGTTGAGCCAGTCAACCACCGGCTCGCGCTTGCGACTGAACATCCAGAGCATCATCCCCAGCGTCCACATGTTTTTGCATCGCAGGGCTTCTTTGTTGCCGAGACCAAACTCCTTCACCGCTTCAAGCGTCAACTTCGAAATATCGAGGTCGATGACCTGATAGTCTTCAAGCATCGGCGTGCCGATCGGGTTGTCGTCATAACCCGCTTTTTGCAGATTGCGTTTCGTGAAAGACCCACTGTCCAGCACAAGCAGGCCGCCGGACCGCAAATTATCGAGGTTGGTCTTGAGGGCTGCAGGGTTCATCGCGACAAGGACATCAGGATGGTCACCGACAGTTTTGATCGCGCGGCCGCCAAAGTTGATCTGGAATGCCGACACACCAAAAGTGGTACCGACCGGTGCCCTGATTTCCGCCGGAAAATCCGGGAATGTGGCCAAGTCACTGCCCTCAAGCGCTGTGGAGGTCGTAAACTGACTGCCCGTAAGTTGCATGCCATCGCCGCTGTCGCCGGCAAACCGCACGACCGCTGACTCAAGCTCCTGAATTTCTGAAGTCATCTAGACTGTCCTTCGCTTCCCAAAGCACGCGCGAGAGAGCGCATAAATCTTACATATGCCGCTTTGTGGGCACAGGCAATCTTTACACCTTTCACATACCCACGTACGACATATATTTTCTATTCTGTGGCTAAATTATAGGTAATTTAAGAATACCATTCTAATATAGCCCAATTTTCATTCACGAGCGCGGTGTTCTCATCAGAACAAATTCTTCTGCTGTTGACGGATGCACCGCCACAGTCTGATCAAATTGCGCTTTGGTCAGACCTGCTTTGACAGCAATGCCAATACCCTGAATAATCTCGGCGGCATCGATGCCAATCATATGCGCACCCACAACAACGTCGGATTTCTTATCGACAATCAGTTTGGTAAAAGCTCGCTCGTCAGAGCCGCCCAGTGTGTGTTTCATCGGCCGGAAATCAGACGTGAATACGCTGATTTCACCATGCGTGGCCCGTGCTTCCGATTCTGTCAGACCAACTGTCCCGATAGGCGGTTGTGAAAATACAGCGGTCGGAATGGCATCATGCTCTGGCGAAACCGGAGTACCACCAAACACAGTTAGCGCAAAGGCATGCCCCTCCTTGATCGCGACCGGGGTTAACGCCACGCGGTCGGTCACATCCCCCACAGCATAAATGCTATCAATGTTTGTTTTACTGTAGGCGTCGACCATGATCGCGCCTTTTTCGTCACACGCCACGCCTGCATCATGCAAACCCAGGTTTTTGCTATTCGGTGCGCGGCCTGTTGCATACATCACAGCTTTGGTCTTCAGCTCGCTACCGTCCGTCAGGTGCAACAGCAGGCCGTCATCCGTTTTCTCGATTGCGTTGATATTGACATTGGTCCTGAGATCGATGCCCTTCTTGATCATTTCGTTATGCAGATGCCCGCGGATTTCATCGTCAAACCCGCGCAAAATCTGCTCACTCCTGTAGAGCTGGGTCACCTTTGCGCCCATGCCGTGGAATACACCGGCAAACTCAACAGCGATATACCCACCACCAACGACGACCACATCTTCAGGCAGGTCTTCCAGATGGAAAACCTCATTGGATGTTATGGCATGTTCAATGCCTGGCACGTCCGGCATGGTTGGCCAGCCGCCGGTGGCAACCAGAATATATTTGGCCGAGTACAGAGTGTCGCCGACACGCACGCTGTTTGGACCTTCAACAGTTGCCCGCCCATTAATGATTTCGACCCCTGCCCCTTCAAGGTTCTTGATATAGAGCCCGTTCAGACGATCAATTTCGGCGTCCTTGCGTTCGATCAGGGTTTTCCAGTCGAAGGATGTTTCACCAACGGTCCAGCCAAAACCACGCGCGCTCTCAAAATCTTCGGAGAAATGTGAAGCATAAACCATCAGCTTTTTGGGAACACAGCCCCGAATTACACAAGTGCCACCCACCCGGTATTCTTCCGCCACCGCAACCTTGGCACCAAAACCTGCGGCAATTCGGCTGGCGCGTACACCACCGGATCCGGCACCAATGACAAATAAATCATAATCATAGCTCATCGGAAATCTCCTGCTCCCAAGCCCGCCCGTTTGTTCTCGTGCCAGCGATATGGGGGGCTGATGGTCGAATGCCAAGCTTTAACAGGCGTTAGTCGGCATCACAATATTATGATCCCTGTCCACCTCAGGTTTCTTTCGATCAATCCGATGGAAGCGATCGATTACTGGATTTCGCGCTTGCCGCACAGGCGCTGGTTCGCTTATGGTCCGGCCAATTTTCAAACACTGGTTTCTGGAGAAATTTGATGGATATTGCGAGCAAAACTGTCCTTGTCACCGGCGGCGCCTCTGGCCTTGGCCGCGCAACCGTACGCTCGTTTGTCGAAAAGGGGGCAAATGCGGTCATCGTCGACGTCAACGACGACATGGGCATGGCGCTGGAGAAAGAGCTGGACGGAAAGGCTCGCTACATCCGGACCGATGTCACCAGCGAAGCCGATGTGAAAGCGGCTGTATCCCTCGCTGTTTCGGAGTTTGGCGGCCTGCATGCCGCCGTCAATTGCGCTGGCATCGGCAATCCTGAAAAAGTGCTGGACCGCGAAGGAAACCGCTACCCAATGGATCACTTCCGCCGGGTTATCGGTGTTAACCTAATCGGTAGCTTCAATATGCTGGCAGAAGCGGCCCAAGCCATGGCCAAAAACGAGGCGGGCGAAGACGGCGAGCGCGGTGTGATCATCAACACAGCCTCTGTCGCTGCCTATGAAGGCCAGATCGGTCAGGCGGCCTATGCTGCGTCCAAAGGTGGCATTGTTGGCCTCACGCTGCCAACAGCTCGTGAATTTGCCCGCCAGGGTATTCGCGTCATGACCATTGCGCCGGGTTTCATTCACACACCCTTGTTTGATGGCCTGCCCGAAGCGGCTGTCGAGAGCCTCAAGGAACAAGTTGTATTCCCCAAGCGCCTCGGCATGCCTGAAGAATACGCCAAGCTCGCAGGTCATATTGTCGAAAACGCGTATCTGAACGGCGAAACAATCAGAATGGATGCCGCCGCCCGCATGGCGCCGAAATAGCGGCCAGCTAAGTTTTCGAGTTAGAGCCCAGTTTCAGCGTATCAACGAGATCCAGTATCATCTCGATGTCGCGCTGAAACTGCTCGACAATTTTCGGTTCGATGGGGGAAAAGAAGAATTTCGTTTCGAACAAATCTGGCGCATTGGGCAGGATCAAATAGATCTGGTTTTTGATAAAACGAACGCGCAGGCCCGGATGATAATGATCGAGGCGGATAAACCGTTCCATCATGCTTGGCGTCAGTATGTAGCGCGCAACCACCTGATCATCTGAATAAACTTCAAAACGGTCTTCAAACAACGGGTCCTCAAGCCTTACCCGGCGAGCGCTCGACATTAAACCACCCGCACCAAATCCATAGCTGCCAGCGTTTGAATGCACAAATACATCACCGTCGACCCACTTTGGCATATCAAATTGACCGATGAGCCCGGAAAAAACCAAAGTGCTCCATCTGGGCAAACCCAGGCGCAACTGCAGCTCTGCCATGTTAATGTTGATGCTATTGTATCTCCCGAAAAAATGGTCAGAAACCTCGTAATCGGAAAATGCCGGCAACATAGCCATGAATTCATCTGGTGGTGGATGGTTGGCATGGAAATCATACTGCAAATGGTACTGATCCAGGATTTTCGGTATTAGTGTTTCTTTGAATTTCAGCCTCAACAAACTTACGGGTAAAAACGCCACCGCTCCCGTTACTGCGGCTAATACGAGACTTAAATCGCTGAAGTTTTTGGTATCCGAGAATGTCACAAATGGTAGACTGATGAACGTGATAAAGAAGAGGATTGAGCCGATAGCCAGGTTAACGGTCCACGCAAAATACTTCTTTCGCTGTGCCTCAAATTCGTCCAGCAATTCATAAATACGTCGATGGTCCAGCGCACTTGGCGCTGAACGTCGCGGCTCTCGTGGTGGCGTATCAGGCACTTTATGTATTGTACTCTCCCCTTGAAGCGGGTGAACCGGTGGTTCAAATCTTTGTTTCGGCGTCCAGTTTCAGCGCATCAACAAAGGCAAACACCCCCTTCATATCAGCATGAAACTGCCGGACGATGTTGCGATCAATCGGCGACAGAAAGCTGCCGGGATGAAAGAAATCTGTACCATCCGGGATGGCCAGTAATATCTCGGTGCCACGAAATATGGCGCGTAATCCTCGGTGCCGCCGTTCGAGGTCGATCAATCGCTGCATCACAGACGGCGTCAGCACATAGCGGGCTGCCACCTGATCCGAACTGTACACATCAAATCGCTCCTCAAATACAGGGTCCTCAAGCTTCACACGTTCACCAGATGTGAAGATACCGCTGAAAAACTGGCCAATCGCACCGCCGTCCGATTTGACTGCCACCTCAACTTTCGCGCGCCTTGGATAGTCAAAACGGCACAAGAACCCATCAAAAACTGTACGGGAATTCTTACCCGACTTTCTCCGGAGCGTGAGTTCAGCTACACTCATTTTGATGTTGTCGCTGGCGCCCCAAAAATGATCCGTGAGACTGGAAGAGGTATAACTGGGCAACACATCCGCATAGTCCGCCAATCGCACGCGCCGCGCCTTTCTGTCGTATGTGAAACCGTAGCCACCCAGGATCTGCGGAATAAGGCGATCTTTAAATTCGTTCTGAAGCATTCTGACGGGCGCATATGACAGCAGACCGCCCACCACCAAAACCGCAATCGCCCAGTCTTTGTCGACGGCGTGCAGGAAAGTGTAACCGGCAGCTACAACCGTCGCTGCAAGGCCAATAGCAAACAACCATATGCAGGGCTTGCGGCGAGCCTCAAAGGAAACAAAAATCTGCTCAACGTCTGCCTCCTCAATTTCAGGTGGCTTTTCGTTGTCAGCTGCTGTTGGCACCGCCGTATAATCAGCAGTATCCGCCCGCTTTTTGCCATATACCAACGGCACGCTTTGACGAGGCACCGTCAAAGATAATCTTCAGCTTTGACTGGCGCAGATGCTTCCGCTGTTGCCTCAAAATAGGGCAAACGTTTTGCGCCTACCATATTTGTGAATATGGACATCGGAAACGTTTCGATCGCGTTATTGAGGTCCGTGACAGCCGAATTGTAGAAACGTCGCGCTGCTGCAATGTGGCCTTCCACCTCTTCATAGGTTTCCTGCGCACGGACGACAGTCGCCTGTGATTTCAGGTCAGGGTAATTTTCAGCAACGGCAAAAAATCGACCGAGCACACTGCCGATGCTGCTGTCGAGCGCCAGTTCATCCTTAAGCGCATCCGGTCCACTGCCCACTGAACCTGCCCGGGATCGCAAGTCCGTCAGCTCGGCGAGTAGTTCCTTTTCATGATCCATGAATTTCTTGGCAAGCGTGAGGATATTTGGGATCAGGTCGCGCCTTTTTTGCAATTGCACCTCTATCGAAGACGCAGCTTCAAATGCGCGGTTTTTTATTTGAATTGCCTTGGCGTACATGATGTACAAACCAATCAATACGATTCCGACGATAACGTAAAATTCCATACCCCCTCCTTCAGCGACCGATAATGGCGCCTGATAAAACATGTAACGATAGTCGAGCAGGCTTTCAACGCTGAGCTGAAAGATCAAGCTCTTGCCTCAGCGCGCTATCCTTCTACTTTGATTCAAGACGATTTTGTTGAAGAGGCGACAATGGGACCACTGGCGGGCTACCGTATCATAGAAGTTGTCGGCATCGGGCCGGGACCATTTGCGGGTATGATGTTCGCAGACATGGGTGCTGAAGTTATTGCTGTCGACCGGCCGGGTTCCGGCGGGGCAGAGCTGAAGGTGGACATCAACCGGCGCGGCAAACGGTCCATTGAGCTGGACCTCAAGTCCGACGACGGCAAGGCCGCTTTCCTCAAGCTGTGCCAGACAGCGGATGCCTTGTTTGAAGGTTACAGGCCGGGCGTAATGGAAAAGCTGGACCTCGGACCAGACGTAGTCGCCGCGGTAAATCCGCAACTGGTATATGGACGCATGACCGGCTGGGGGCAATCTGGTCCGCTTGCCCAAACAGCCGGGCACGACATCAATTACATCGCGCTCTCGGGCGCGCTGCACGCAATGGGCCCTGCTGGTGCGCCGCCTGTTGCACCGCTTAATCTGGTTGGCGACTATGGCGGCGGCGGCATGATGCTGGCATTCGGGCTTGTGTGCGCGCTCCTGGAGGCACAGAAGTCCGGCAAAGGCCAGGTTGTAGACGTAAGCATGGTCGAAGGGTCGTCTGCTTTGATGTCGATTTTTCATTCGCTGATGGCGAGCCACCGCTGGGCACCAATGCGCGGTGTGAACCTCTTGGATGGTGGGGCACATTTTTACGGAACATTCGAGACAAAAGACGGCGAGTATGTCGCTTTCGGCGCGATTGAACCGCAGTTTATGCAGGTCTTCATCGACAAAGCCGGCCTGGACGAAAGCTGGATGCAGAAGCACCTGAACCCCGGTGAGTGGGCTGCACTGAAAACCGAGCTCACAGGCATATTCAAAAGCAAGTCGTTAGCTGAATGGCAAGACCTGCTTGGTGGCACCGATGCCTGCTTCGCACCCGTTATCCCCTTCTGGGAAGCACACCAGCATCCCCACAATCAGGCGAGAAACAGCTTCATCGAAGTGGACGGCGTGACCCAGCCTGCGCCAACACCCAAGTTTTCCAGAACAGCACCCGAAGTGCGGCATGGCCCCGCACAAAAAGGCGCTGACACAGATGCTATCCTCGCTGAATTCGATAAAGACTAGGAAACCGGCCTTGCGGAGAGCTAATCCTTAAGCACCGGCTGCACAATGGAGCCGATGGAAATTTCCCCGCCCTGCACAACTTCCGCAGTCAGCCCCCCATGGCCGCGCATGGCGTTGTAGCCACCGAAACCGATGGTTTTTTCCATATAGCTACAAGGCGCACACACTCCTGTTGTGCGCAAAATCGCATCACCAATCCGGATTTCGTGATGCCTCAGAGCCAGCAGATTGATGCCGGAAACCACGATGTTTCGCCGCAGCATTTCGGGGCTGACGACCTCTTTTCCTGCCAACGCAGCAATGACCGGCAAATGTTCTTTCTGAATAAGTGTGACAGCCCGCTTGCCCGGCTTTTCTCGCCTGTCACCCGCCAAGCCGCTTTCCGTAATAGTGGCTGCGTCCACCACTTTCATGGCCTCTCGCCGGGCCGGGCGCAGTCCAATCCATTCAACCTGACCATTGTGGGAAAATTTCTTCAACAGGTCGGATAGCATCAACAGTCCCCTGGCATTATGGTGTGTCTTCCAATGGATCAGTCTCGCTGGAACCGGTCACGTCAACCTCTTCATCCGCAGACAGTCCCAAAAAGCTGTCATAGCGGCGAATTGTCTGCTCGGCCAAATCATTCGTGATCTGCAGGTGCAACCGGAGTGTTTGAATTGCCGTCCGGCTGGATGTTTGGTTTTGTGCAGCAACTACCAGGTCCGTAAAGCGTTGAAAGAAGAACTGCAGGTAATTTGCATAGTAGGCCTGGGTGTCATAGAGCGCAGACAGAGCGGCAACCGTCTCAACGGGCATGTCGCTGGTCGCCATCGTCATTTGAGCTGACTGCCACGCCGCATTAATGGTCGCGCCGCCGGATATTTCCAGAAATGGGGCAATTCTCTGCAACGTCACTTCATCGTCGGCAAGAGTTGCACCGAGACCTTTGATACGCTCGGCATTTTCAGCAACTGCTCCTATGAGATCAATTCGATTTTGAGAAACTTCCGCATGAATGCGTACCAGAAAATCATCAGCGCGTTCCTGCCGCTCCATGTCTTCACGCCAGCCTTCAAGCCAAAGTGCCAGCAAGACCGCAAACACGATAGCACCCACCTCGGCGCCGACTTTGCGCCAATCAAACTGGGAATCTCGTTTCGCCATCCATCGTCTCCCCTGCATGTGATTCAGGATGTGGGCTGCTCCGAAACAAATGTCAACGTATTGACGCCTTATGAAATGATGTCAAGCCGGACTACTGGCTTTGCATTTCCGTCCTTCGAGCCGGCGTTGCGCTTGGTTATGCTGAGGCGAGCTTCATCAATACCTGCAACGATAAGATAGGTCCTGACGGCATCAGACCGTGCCTGCGCGAGAGCATCGATGTCATCACCAGAAACTGGAGCTAACCTGAAATCCTCTTCAGCAGACGCCGATCCTTTGATGGAAAGCTGCAGGGCGGGCCTCTCAAGGAGGGCCACAGCCAATGCGCTTAATTTGGAGCGATCAAGTGGCGTGAGTTTGGCAGAGCCCGGTTCAAACTCGATCTTATCGAGCTCAAGGTCACTTTTGGCACCACCCGGGATGAGTGAACCAAGCAATTTGAACGGAGCGCCAACGATATCACCTATAGCCCGATTAGTTGCCCGGCGCACCACCGCATCAACCTTGAAATTTGGCTCTTCCAAGTTGCCCTCAAGTGGCAAGTCCATCCTCACGCGGCCACCGCGTCCGCGAAGAAGGTTAAATGCCTTGCGAAGAGGGATCTGCTCCCCAGTAAATTCCGGATTACTCGCACCCCAATGCCATTGATCAAAAACAAGAGACAAAACACCCTCCAGCTGACCGTTTGAGGTTTGTGCTTCAAGGTCCGCGTACAAAGTGCCTGTTTCTGCCGTGCGGCCCAATAAGCGAGAGAAGCTGCCCGCCAATAAGGTGTGATCAATACGGTCTACAACCAGCTTGATTTTTCCACTTGCTGATTGCGCGCTATCAACCTCAAGTGCAACCGAAAACGGGCTTGTATTGTTTATGCTTCCAGCGGTGTCGATTGTTCCGGACCAATCTGCTCCATAACGAAGATCGCGCAACCCGATGTTCAGCGCAGCAATCTTTTGCTGTTGCGCATCCTGTCCTCCCCCAAGGATGTTGACCGACCCATCCAGAACATCAACAGCATCTATCTCAACCTGCAGCTCTGGGCCTTTTTTCGAGCCAGAAGGAAAGATTGAAGGCAAGTCAAATATGGGAAACGGTACGGTGGTCAGAGCGGGTGATATCAGTTGAACGCTTCCCAATTTCAGCATGTGTGTGCTTGGTTCATAGGCAAACCTGTCTACTTCCATGCTTTCCAGTTCGAATGTAAAAGGCTTGCTTGCACCGCGTAGCCGCAGACCCGAAACGTAGGCCTCGCCAGTGACGGGACCATCAGCAAAAGGGATGTAGAACTTTGCTCTAATCACCCCGGCATCAAACGTGATGCCCTGTGATTTGCCAAAAGTGGCAAAAACCGTTGGGGAGAGATTGTCGAGCTCGAAGGTTAGCTGGTCACCTTCAGTGTACCAGTTAACATCCAAGGCACGCGACGCGAGAACACCGCGCCCGGCGATCAAATCATCCACATCGAGTGAAAGTGAAGCAGCAGGAAGCTCGGCAAGAACATTGCCATTTGGGTCCGTCAACACCAGACCTTTGACAAGCAAGTTGAAAGTGAGGGGGTGAAACAGCATCCAGTCCGTCTGCACGCTGAAGTCTTCGCTTACACTGCCGACAAAACGCTGGACAGCCATGGGCACCATAAAGGGACTGGCAACCATGTAGAAGACTGCCAAAGAGATGGCGACTGCACTCGCTCGCTTCAAAGCGCGCCTGATTGAAGGAGACATCAAATTTTCCCTGGACGAAACTGACGTACCTATAGCGACTTAAAGACAGAATAGCCACTGGGTTGAGTGTAGATGCGCTAAACGGCTTTCTTGATGCTAGCAAGGGCGGCCAGCGCTTTTTCCCTCGCCAATTTGCGGTCAATAATGGGCCTGGGGTATGTCGCACCAAGCTTTAGGTTTGCCATTTCCAAATCACCCGCAGGTGCTTCAAATGGTTTGTGGATATAAGCGTTTGGCAGGGCAGCGAGTTCAGGCACAAAGCGGCGCACATACGTGCCGTCAGGATCAAACTTTTCACCCTGCGTGATCGGGTTGAATATCCGGAAATAGGGTGCGGCATCAGCACCGCAACCCGCAACCCATTGCCAACTTGCAATATTGTTGCCGAAATCCGCATCTACAAGCGTATCCCAGAACCAGGCTTCACCGTCCCGCCAGTGCCACAGCAGGTCCTTCACCAGGAAAGAGGCCACAATCATACGCACGCGGTTGTGCATCCATCCGGTTTGCCACAGCTGGCGCATGCCTGCGTCCACAATGGGAAATCCGGTCAGGCCCTTCTGCCAGGCTTCAAGTTTATCACTCGGCCCTTCATGCCAGGGAAACGCGGCAAACTGGGCACGCATGGGTTCTGTTTGCATATCCGGTCGGTTGAACAACAGGTGAGAGGAAAACTCGCGCCACCCCAACTCCCTCAGAAAATGCTCCGCACCCTTGCTGATAATAGGATCAGCTTCAATGCGCTTTTTGGTGCGCCACCATAGGGTGCGCGGACTGATCTCTCCAAACGCAAGGTGCGGGGACAAGGCCGACGTAGCGTCCACACCGGGAAAATCCCGCGCTGCTTTATAGTCCGCCACCCTGTCTTCCAGAAACCTATCCAGTTGCTCAAGAGCCGCGGCTTCGCCAGGGGTCCAGGCTGCGGCAATCGGATCGGCCCAAAAAGCTGGAATCGGCTGCAACGATAGGCTTTCAACAGAGTGGCTCGAAGGCCACTTTGCCGGGGAACGCATGGTGGTTGGCGCTGCGTGGGGTTTGACAGTATCAATGAATTCAACGGCGGCTCTCCAGAACGGGCTGAACACAGTATACGGCGTACCGGTTTTTGTGCGTACCGCTTCTGGCTCAATGAGCAGATTGCCCGCAAATCGCCGCAGGACAAGGTCACCGTCCGCCAATGTTTCATGGAGTGCTGCTTCGAAGGATCGCGCCCCCGGCGTGTAGCCGCGCATCAGGTAAACCGCCCCGGCATTTGTCTCTTCGATCAGGTCCTCTACAGATTGAATAGCCCGGCCCTTGCGGATAATCAGGCGGCTGCCGATACCTTCGAGAGCGCCTGACATCTCATGCAGTGACTTCATCAGCCACCATTTACTGGCCGCTCCAAGGGGCCTGACCTCCGATGACTCATCGTCATGGAGAAACACAGGTATCACAGGCTGACCGTCGGCCACCGCTTCTGCAAGAGCAGCATTATCTGCAAGCCGAAGCGCATTCGACATCAGGACAAGTATGGGTCTGGGCATAGTTTTGATCCGCACCTAGTGTTCGGGCTTACTACGCTACAGCTCCATTATCCGATCAATATCTTTTGGCAGCGCTTTGGGTTTTTCGATCAATGACAGGCCGATGAACAAAATCATCGACGTCAACATGGCCAGGAAGCCACCCGATATCGCATAGGGGATCTGGATTTGCCAAATCTGAATGGCGAAGTTGATCAATAGGCTGACAGAAATGGCCGCAATTGCAGCTCTCGCACTCGCCTGTTTCCAGTTCAGGCCGATCAGGACCACGGGCACGAGCGCTGCCGCGAAAGTACCCCAACCAAATGCGCCCAGAAGTGCAATCAATTGACCGCTGGAAAGAGCAATCGCTGCCGCCACCAGAGACAGGATGATCGTGGCTGTTCTTGCCCAGAAAAGCTCGTTTTCAAGTGAGCGCCTCCGAATCGCTTTTGGGATGTCATGGATAATTGCAGCAGCGCCGATGTTCAGGAAACCATCCGCCGTGGACATGATGGCGGCAAACAGGCCTGCAAACACCACGCCCGCAAGTATCGGGTGCGCATAGGTTGACAGGAAAGCCGGCGCGGCTTCATCTGCACCAGACAGCGGTGAGGCGACGTCGCCCAACACCAATGCACGCATGATAATGCCGACCGAAACCCACAACATTGCCGCAATGACATAACCAAATACGGTCATGGGCAAAATTGCCTTATTGTCCGAGAGTTTGCGGTTCATCATCATTTTGGTCGCTACATGCGGTTGCCCCGCAAGCCCGAGGCCAAACAGGAAGTACCATGACAGGGATGCCATCGGCCCGAGAGTGCCAAAAGGCATGATGTCTTCACCGTCCTCGGCAAGCAAAATACCCGTCGCCTCAGCAAAACCACCATCAAATATGCTGGCCGCTGTGATCACCACCAACGCACCCGCTATGATCATTACAATCCCCTGCACCAGATCGGTGTACACCGATGCAACGATTCCGCCGGTGACGCAGTAAAAAATAAGTACCGCCGACGAGATGCTCACGCTGGCTATCAGGCTGATGTTGGCAAACATTTCAGTGCCCGCCAGAATAGACTGCAACACCACACCCATTGCCAGAATTTGCGTCGCCAGATAGCCCAGAACACCCAGCAGAATTGTACCAGCCGTCAGCAGCCGCGCCGCATCACTGCCGTAACGCGCGAACACAATATCTGGCAGAGACATGGCATTCCGGACCTCTGCGATCATGCGAATTCGTTTGGCGATCAGATAGTATCCGGTGGCAAAGCCAAGTGCGGAGCAAACGGCCATCCAGATGGAGCTAAGACCGGTTGCGTACACAAGGCCGGGGCCGCCAACAAAGCCAAAACCCGAGAGTGTTGAGGAAAAAACTGCGAGGCTGACAACCCAGGGGCCAAGGCCCCGGCCTGCCACAAAAAAATCCCCCGCGGACTTTGTGCGCCGCATGGCCCAAAGGCCAACCCAGATGCAGATGCCCATATAGGCCGCGACAAACAAAAGGATGATCGGTTGACGATATTCTTCCATCAGTTCGCCTCCCGCTCTTCTTCCATCTCCCGGACAAGTGCCTCAAAGGCCGCTTCATCGTCGGGGTGAAGGAAATAACGCCGGAAAGCAAAAACGTAGAACAGGTCGAAAGCCACGAAACTGCCCCAAATGCCCCAGAACATCCAGTTAGTGGGCGCAGGGAAACCGAAAACTACCGTGGTTTCGCCGTTCAAGAGGTAGCTCTCATAACCGCCCCACAGCATTATCCAGACAAAAAGTGCAAAAGTTATTCCGGCTACAAATGAAATGCGCAACAGATGGTCACGACGGTGCGGCGGCACACCCAGATACAACAGCGAGGCTGCCAGAAGGATCACGCATATCTGGAAATAATAAGGTGCCCGGCCGATTGCGCTCAACTTTTCTGCGCCATCCCCTCCTAACGACAACCCCGAGACATCAGGATGTGGCACACCGGTTGCGCCAGTTGGAGGCTCACCTGTTAACACAAAAATGGTGATCCCCGCGATCACCAGCAACAGGGCAAAAATAAGATGAATAATTTTCAATGCCGGTCTCCCCACCAGTTGTTGGGAGACTAATGGCACAGGCGTCACGGGGTCAAGCGCTATTCAACGATCGTTGAATTTTATAAAGACTTGATAGCCCGTGCCCGCTCGCGTGTGGCGCCAAGATCAATCAAACCGTCCGCCTTGCGCGGCGTAATCCATGACCCGCCAACTGTGGGTACATTGCCGAGCTTCAGATAATCTTGAGCGGTTTCCGCCGTTATGCCACCAGTTGGACAAAACTGAATGCCCGGCAAAACGCTGCCTGCAGCTTTCAGAAATCCTGGTCCACCCGAAACAGAAGCCGGGAAAAACTTTAGCGCTTCAAATCCCATGTCTGCCGCGGCCATGGCCTCGGAAATTGTCGAAACGCCAGGCAGGAAAGCCCAACCCATCGCTCGAACGGCGCTACCAAGTTCCTTGGTCAGCCCGGGGCTGACCCCAAATGCGGCTCCGGCATTGCGCGCTGATTTTGCGAGGTCCGGCGAGAGGATGGTGCCTGCCCCCACAATTGCGTCGTCAGGCAAGGCCGCCTTGACCTGCCTGATCGAATCGAGCGCGGTTTCGTGGCGTAGCGTGATTTCGAAAACCCGTACGCCACAATCGTAAAGAAGGCGGGAAATTTCCAATGCTTCATCCACGCCTTTGAACGCCAAAACCGGCATTACAGACGATGCACCCAACACCTGTTCTACTGTTGTCATCGTTGTTCCCCCAAAAAGACCGACCCACCCCGATCCGCGGTTGAAACCGTGTTTCGCATGGTGGCAAACAAGTCCCGGCCATAAGTTTGCAGCTCGTTCGGACCGCTGGACGCAGTACGAGCCGCAAGCTCGGCTTCATCGACCTTTAACTCAAGTCGCCCGGCTTCCGGGTCCACCCTGATTATGTCGCCGTCCTGAACTTTGGCAATCAGGCCACCCATCGCAGCCTCGGGCGAAACATGAATTGCGGAGGGCACTTTGCCAGACGCCCCTGACATGCGACCATCCGTCACCAAAGCCACTTTGAAACCCTTATCCTGCAGAACACCCAGGCTCGGCGTAAGCTTGTGAAGTTCCGGCATACCATTGGCTTGAGGCCCCTGGAAACGGATAACCGCTACAAAATCCCGTTCCAGCTTACCTGCTTTATAGGCCGCCAGCATATCGTCCTGATCTTCAAACACAACAGCAGGTGCTTCTACCATCCTGTGTTCGGGTTTGACGGCAGAAGTTTTCATCACGGCCTGCCCAAGCGGGCCTTCCATTAAGGCCAAACCGCCGGTGGGCTGGAACGGGTCCGATGCATTCCTGACAATCATGTTGTCAATCGGTTCGTCAGGAGAGTCGCGCCAGACAACATTTTCGCCGTCGAGGGATGGCATTTGCCCAAAAGGTTTCAGGCCCCGACCAAGAATCGTTTCAATATCCCCATGCAGCAAGCCAGCGCCGAGCAGCTCCTTGATGATGAACGGCGTGCCCCCTGCCGCATGGAATGCATTTACATCTGCAAGACCGTTTGGATAAACCCGCGCCAGCAGAGGAATGATTTCGGACAGATCAGCAAAGTCCTGCCATGTTACCTGAATGCCGGCCTGTGCAGCTATGGCAACGATATGGATTGTATGGTTGGTGGAGCCGCCGGTCGCCAACAGGCCAATGACGCCGTTAAGAACAGACTCTGCCGTCACCATTTCCGCGAGCCCGACTGAATTGCCGGGCGCGGCAAGCGTTACCATCGCATCTGCAGACGCGCGATCAAGTGCCACCCTCAAGGGGTCAGTCGGATTAACGAAACTGCTGCCCGGCAGTTGCAAACCCATCATTTCAAGCATCATCTGGTTCGAGTTTGCCGTGCCATAAAATGTGCATGTTCCCGGGCTGTGATATGCGCGCGATTCACTTTGCAACAGTTCGGTGCGACCCACCTCGCCCGTTACATATTTCTGCCGGACTTTGACCTTCTCGGAGTTTGAGATACCGGTCGGCATCGGCCCGGCTGGCACAAACACAAACGGCAGATGCCCAAAGGAAAGGGCCCCCATGAGAAGACCCGGTACAATCTTGTCACAGATACCAAACAGCATGCCGCCATCAAATACATTGTGTGTCATGGCTACAGCCGTTGACATGGCAATCACATCGCGGCTGAACAGCGACAGCTCCATGCCGCTCTGACCCTGGGTAACCCCGTCACACATGGCTGGCGTACCACCTGCCATCTGTGACACTGCACCGGCGTCAACGATATATTGCTTCATTTCGTCCAGCTTGGCGTGGTACGGCTGATGTGCAGACAGCATATCGTTGTAGGCGCTGACGATCCCAATGTTGGCCATGCCGTTTTCTGCGGCCAACTTGGCCTTTTCTGCATCTGAGCAGGCGGCGATGGCATGTGCGAGATTGCCGCATGACAAGCGAGGCCGCGGACGGCCATCAGCGCGCATGGCATCAATTCGCTCCATATAGGCTATGCGGCTGCCGGCAGACCGAGCTTTCACACGGTCGGTAATCTCGAGCAATTTGGGATTGGTCATCGTTACTTCCTTCAGGGCCTATGGAGCCCAATAAACATCAAACGGAGTCATGGCGTGCAGTCGACCAACGGGCAGGCCGGAATTTGGCTTTAGCGCATCTTCGAGCACACGCTTTTTTTGGTCGCCTGTGATCATGACAACCACATGATCAGCGTCAGCTATCGCCCGGGCCGACAGGCTCATGCGCTCAACTTCCTCCCCCGTCACAACACTTTGCTGAGCGGTCAGTGCCACGCACAAAGGCGCATCCTCTGAAAAGGCAGGTTCCAACCCTTCAGCACCCGGGAATAAGGAAGCCGTGTGCCCGTCCGGCCCGACGCCCAGCAACACACTGTTAAATGGCTGGTTCAACCGGGCGTATCGCTCGTTAACCTCAGCAACAGCGGCGGCCGCATTTTCATGATCGGTTTTCATGCCAAAAAGCCGCGCATCAGCCGCTCGACCCCGCTGCAAACTCTCTGAAACAAATGCTTCGTTGGATCGCGGATGCTCAAAGGGTACCCAGCGCTCATCCACAAGCGCCACATCGATATGCCGCCAATCAAGCGGGGACTGCTGCATGGCCTCAAAAAGTGGCTTGGGGGTCGAACCGCCAGACACAGCCCAAGACGCCTGCCCCCCCGCTTCGATACCTGCCTGGAGATCGCTTTCGATATCGGCCCGCAGAGCGGTCACCAGCGCATGCCTGTCCTCGAAAAGCCGCCAATTAGCCATTGCCAAGTCTGCCGCTTGTTTCGTGGAACCACTGACGGCCATCGCGCACCATCAGGTCATGCACTTCGTAGGGGCCCCATGTGCCGGCCTGATACATTTTCAGAGGGGCGCCTGACTGTTCCCAGTGCCCAACGATATTGTCGACCCAACGCCAGGCGTATTCCACTTCATCACGGTGGACAAACAGACGCTGATCCCCGCGTGCAGCATCAAGAATGAGCCGTAGGTAAGGACCAAGCCGGGCGCCACTGTCCCCCACAATATCAAGGTTCATTTCAACTTCCTTGAGTGCCTCCGTGGCGGACCCATGGTTTTTGACCATCATTCGCAGAGCCAGATGATCTTCGGGCTGCAGACGGATAATAAACCGGTTGGGGTTTATATGTTTGCCCCAGCCCTTATGCGGTGAATGCGGGATGGGCTTGAACTGTATGACAATCTCGGCAAAACGGTCCGGCAGGCGCTTGCCGGTACGAAGATAAAAGGGTACGTTTGCCCATCGCCAATTCTCGATATAGGTCTTCAGTGCCACAAAGGTTTCGGTGGTGCTGGCGTCTTCCAGAGCAAGATCCTCAGTGTAGGAGCCAACAGCCTCGCCTGCCATCGCGCCTGCACTATATTGAGCACGCACAACATTCCGGTCGATTTCCTCACCAGTGTAGTTTTTGAGCGACTTGAGAACTTTCAGTTTTTCATCGCGGATACTGTCTCCGTCCAACCGCGCTGGCGGCTCCATCGCCACCAGACAGAGAAGTTGCAAGAGATGGTTCTGCACCATGTCACGCATGGCGCCCGTGCCTTCATAGAATCCCCCGCGCCCTTCCACACCCAGATCTTCGGCAATCGTTATCTGAATATGGTCGATTGTGCGCGCGCTCCACAATTCTTCAAACATGATGTTTGAAAACCGAAGCGCCAGAAGGTTTTGCACTGCTTCCTTGCCCAGATAATGGTCGATACGGAAGGTCTGACTCTCGTCAAAACACCTCCCTACATCTTCGTTTATAGCTTGCGCAGATGCGAGGTCGTGCCCCAGTGGTTTTTCAAGCACAACACGAGCATTCTGCCCGTTTAAACCATACTCGCCCAACAATTCACACGTGCGCGTAAACACCGCAGGGGGCACGGCCAGGAAGTGAACGATGGCACGATCTTCAGACGACAACATGGCCTTGAGCGCAACCCAGTCATCGCCGCCTTCCATCAGGCCCAGTTCCACTACACTGACCATTCTGGAGAATTTCTTCAATGAAGCGGCTTCCACACCGCAGGCAGGCACGTTGCGCTCAAACACACCGGAAAGCCACTCGTGAGTCGAGCCCTCCAGTCCAGAGCGGGAGGTAAGGACAATGCGCGTATCCGCATTGACGCGTCCAGCAACCAGACCTGCATATAAAGCAGGCAATAGTTTGCGCCGCGACAAATCGCCCGTCCCGCCAAAAATCACCAAGTCAAATGCGTCTTGCATCGTTTTTTCCTTCGGGCTGGGCCCGGTTTATTGATTTATCCGAAAGCGCCCGCTTTGAGGGCAATCAGGCCACTAAGCGCAAGTACCAGTTCATAAGCCTGGTCGAGTTGGTCAAATATGGTGCGATGCACTTCAGCATAGCCTGACATTTGCCCACCCTGATAGCTTACCTTTTCGCCGTAACCGGACGTATTTTCCTGATCGATGGCTTCAGGGAATATCTCACGCAGGCGGGCGACAGTGTCCGGCACTTCAAGATGAAGAAGTTCGACCAGCAGTTCTTCAAGCGAGAAGTCGAACCTGCTTGAAAAACGCGGCACGTCCATGGCTTTCATGAAGATGAACTGGATGAGTCCAATTCGCATTTCATGCAGGGCAAACAGTTCCTGATCCACCCCCTTGATATCCAGCACTGCACTATCGCAGTCTTCTTCAAGACAATCTGTCATCATACCGGCATCCCGCCGCAAATCCCGAATGCAGGCGTCTATGCTGTCGCTGTCGAACAACCCTTCGATCACGCCGGAAAGACGGCGAAGACTGCTGCGTTCGCCTTCGGATTGGGCTTCGTCACAGCGGTCCAGCCAATACCCCGGGCTTAATAGTTTGGCGTATGACTCGATGATACCGACATTCGACCGAGCCAATGCATGCATGGCCATACTGGTTATGATTCTGAGGCGTTCAGATCCGTAAAACACGGCATTGAATTTGTCTGGAGCCCGCTCAATTGCTGTTCCAAGCCCTGCACAGCTGTTCGCCAGATAGCCCAGTTGTTGCAGCACCGCATTGTGTGGAATTGCCCGTATTTGCGAGATGCGCTCAAGCCGCTGGTGCATCACGCTGCCACTTTGACGGCGCATTGATCGGGAACCTGTCGGGTACAAAAGACTGCGGCCGATCGAGTCTATCAGACGTATGTAACCCGGATCGTCGGTCAGCTGATTTTGGTATTCGACAAGTGTCAGGAAAAAGTCCAGGGACCAGCCTTTCTCCACATAGAGCACATCATCATCTGCATCATGGTGCGCAAAACGCACCTCTAGAAAGTCGGTCAGAGTTGCGAGCGCTGTCTCTTCACTGAGGAACCAGAGGAAGCCCTCACCACCTTGAAAGCTGACCTCGTGTTTTTCTGGCCGCTCAAGTTCAGCGAGCGCCTGGCGAACGCGCGGTGGCTGCGTGTAGGTAAAGCGATCCTTTAAAGCCCCCGGAAAAGCCCCACGTCCAATAGACTCGCCGTGAGTATCAAAAAACAGAAGTTGGATATCACCAAGGCCGCGGGCCTTCCACAATCGTATGAGCCGCAGCTTGAAACGCTCGATTGCGAGCGAAGCCGCTGGCTGGCCGATGTACCGTCCAGAGTCGGAGAAGCCAAGCTGCAGGCAAAATCGGCCCTGGCGCTTGATGTAGTCGAGGAAGTGCGGGTTATCGATCAGCTCAGCGATCACCCGGTCACCGCGTTCCAGTCCGACCGCTGTTTCAAACAACGGCGAAATCTCGACATAGTCGTCGACACCGAAGAGCTTGGCATAATACAGGGCCGCAAGCAGAGTGAAAGGCGTGTCAGACTCGGCCACCAGCATGCGAATACGCGTTGTGGCGTCAAAATGCTTGCGAAACTGTGCCGCCATCATGAAGACACGTTTGGCGGTCGTGCGTTCTGCCGCAAGAATGCCATAGTGAATTGATTGCGGCTTGACCGTATCCAGTTTTTCACTAACCGCCGCCAGATAGTGACGCCGCATGGCACTTTGGTCGGGGGCCCGGGTCAGGTTTATTTCCGGTCCCATGGCATTATGTAGCTGAGCAGCATTCAGACGGAAATGAATGTGTGAAAGCCCAAGGCCTACCGAATGCCACTCTGTCGACAAAAGGGCGACTTCACGCCAGTCTTCGTCTGCAAGGCCCATCGAAAGCAGAGTTTCCAAAGACCTGTTGATATTGCCCCGTGCCTGTTCCTTGATCACACGGTTTTCAACGGTTAGCTTGTTGAATTCCGCAATCGACCCGCCTTCATCTTGATAGGCAGCCAGGGCATTTTCACCCTTTTCGAAGCAATCTGCGAGGTCAGAAAACCCGGCCCGAATTGTCGATAAATGCTTTTCAGTACCTTCTGACGATATTTGCAGCCGATCAATGGCTGCCTGGCACAGCGCCAGCCCTGCGGTCGCAGTGCGGTATCTGAAAAGAAGGCCCAGTGACCAATTAATGTCCGTACGACCGTCCAGGTCAAAACCCACCCAACTTGCAATCGTTGCCATACGGGGCCTCAACGCCCGATAGTCAGCTGGATAAAGCTCGGCCGCCCGCGCAAATACGACCTGATACAGGGTCCGCAAACTTCGCCGCATATTGCCGAGAGCCACGTTAGCAAACTCAAGCTCCTCGTGAAGAGTTGGGGACCTGTCGGGATGCAGCCGCTCAAGCGGCTCCTTTTTGAGAGCGGCTACGGCAGCCTGCTCTCCGTCGGAGAGCGCATTCATGAATGCGCTGGCGCAGCGCCACGCCTCGCCCGACATGGAAAATGTCGGATGAGCCGTCACGACGAAACCGGCCATTTCATCCTCGACCAGCGTCTTGAATTTTTCAAAAGGCCACAATCCACCAGCAGGGTTATGGGCAAGCCGGTCAACCACAGCTGTCAGGCGTTCAACATTGGTGCTTCTGTCCAGGCATTGCCAGCGCTCTGTCATGCTGATCAATCGATTTTTCAGCAGAGGCTTGGACCGATCGGACAATTCTTTTTGAATGGACCCGAGATCTCGCGCACCGGACATCAGGTCAGATGCCAATTCATAGGCAGCAGATAAATGCTTTCTGCGCATTTCACCGCTATTGTTGGTTTGCCGGGTCATTTCATTCTGGTCCAATTACATTACTTACAAACTATCAGGCTGCCGGTTCGGTCGAAGGCCGTAAAACCAAGTCGTATGGCAGGATCATATTGCTGTCAGGAGACGGATTTTTGTTTTCATCGTTTGTCGCCAACGACACCGGCGAAACTGTTCGCATCAGCAGTTCTGTCGCCTGCTGTCCAATTTGCTCAATCGGCTGTCGCACAGTTGAGAGGCCGGGCCAAAACTGCCGCGACATGGGTGTATCGTCAAATCCCGCGACCGCCAAATCTGCCGGAATCTTCATGCCGATGCGGTAGGCTTCATGCATAATGCCAGCAGCCATATCATCGTTACTGGCAAAGATGGCGTTTGGCCTGCTGGATTGTGCCAGCAGTTTTTTCGCAACCTCAACACCGGAATCAAAATCGAATGCACCCGTGACAACCCAGTCAGGATTAACCTGAATGCCCGCGCTTTGCATTGCTTCAACAAAACCCTGATACCTCAGCTCGCTACAGGCATGCTCTGCAGGGCCCCGCACGAACCCGATATCCCTGTATCCAGCCTCGATAAGATGTTCCGCCATCGCGCGGGCCGCATGGGTTTCGTCTATATAAACCGCGGGTCCCAGTCCGGTTCCAGCAGACGAAACCGAAACGAACTTCACACCGATTTGCAGCAACTGCTCAACAAGCGTCCGGTCATCGGACAAGGGTGGTGTAAGGACGATACCGTCCGGCTGCGTAGACTTGACCCACTCCATAAGGTCCGCCGTCCGGTCGGCTGCGCGTGAAGCCGGGCAGAGCGCCAATCCATAGTGGCGCTCCCGGCAGGCCCTCAGTATGCCACGTTGCAGATCAACCAGAAAACTGTCGCTGGCATTGTCAAACATAAGGCCTATCAGGAATGAACGCCCGCCTGCCAGTCCGCGGGCGGCCATACTAGGCTTGTAATTCAGGGCGTCGATTGCCTTCAGGACGGTATCCCGGGTATGCTGCCGCACATTGGGCTCCCGGTTCACGACCCGTGAAACTGTCTTGATGGAAACACCAGCCATCTTGGCCACATCATTGATGGTTGCCGCAGATGCCACTTCTCTCTCCCAGTCTATCGTTTTTGGTTCGCATTCGGGGAAGCCAACGCTCCCGTCGTTAGCCTTGCCCTGAAAAAGCCGGTCCGATTTTGATGGAAAGCTGACCAAACCCGCTGCTATAATAACCGCATTGACATTATATGGCTGTTGACAGCGCTGTCAATGCGCGTTATCGATCACAAACAAGCAAACATTCCAATCAAACGGTGGGAGAGCGCCCTCGGTGGAGGGCGACCGGGTATGATCGCTGGTATGAAGAACGAACCTATACTGGTTGCAGATATTGGTGGCACCAACGCGCGCTTTGCACTTGCGTCGCTGGTACCCGGCAAGTCGGCCACAGACGCAAGATCAATCGAAATCAACGACTATGCGGCATTTCCCTGTGCAGACTTCAACAATCCGCATGACCTGATCCATCAGTATCTCGAAAACCGGAAAAGCAGTAAAATAAAGGCTGCCTGCCTGGCGGTGGCGGGCCCTGTGCGCGGCAACGGTGCCTATCTTACCAACCTCGGGTGGGATATTGATGGCGACCAGGTCAAATGTGATCTTGCGCTTGGGAATGTTGTGATTGCCAACGATTTTCAGGCGCTTGCCCGCTCTGTAACCGCCCTGGACAGGAAAAACCTGCTGCGCCTCCACGAGGCAGACCCGGTCGCAAACCCCGGACCGATGGCAGTTATGGGGCCAGGCACGGGTTTTGGTCTTTCACAAATCTTCATTTCACATGATGCCGTATCCGTTGTCCCAACCGAAGGCGGTCATGCGAGCTTTGTTCCACACGGTGATCTAGAGACAGCGGTATGGAACGAAGCCCACAAAAGCATGGGCCGCATCACGGTCGAGACTCTGATGTCAGGCATTGGTGTTCTCAGGATATACCGGGCGATATGCAGCCTGAACGGATTAACACCTCTTAACTATGAACCGAGCACAATCAGCCAGTTGGCGCTGGAAGCCAGCGACCAGGCGTGCGTTGATACACTTTCGGTTTTCTGCAGTATGCTTGGAGGGGTGGCTGCGGACGTCGCTCTCACCCAAGGCGCCACAGGAGGTGTCTTTTTAGGGGGAGGCATTTTGCCCAAAATTGCAGCTTTCGTGGAAAAAAGCCGATTGGTTGAAAGTTTCCTGGACAAGCCTCCCATGGAGGATTTTGTCGCCAAGATCCCCGTGAGCCTGATTGTTGATCCCGAAGCCGCGCTGGTGGGGGCAGCTCTCCTTGCCGCAGACCAGGCATAACAGGCGACAACAATCAACGAGTGGTTTCAGTACCTTTTAGAAGGCTGAGCCGCTGATGATCCAGCTGGTCAGCTGTTCTGATCGCAGTGCGGTAGGGCTCATCGGCCTGGTCAACCTCGTCATGCTTGACGGTGATCCGTCGCTTCACGCCGTGAACCCGCCAGCTTTCCTCTGTCTTGAAGATATAAATCATCTCTCCGACAGCGGTAAGTACATAATAGGGCGCCTGTGAAGTTAATGGCAGGTTGCGGGAGTAGCGCGGAAAATAGAAATTCAATCCTTCGTGGTTCACCGGACCACGGATACCTCCAATGATGCAGTCTGTGAAAGTTGTGTCACTGACTACTGAGCCTAACAAATCCGAACACGTCAGGTTGCAGGAAATAAACTCGCTACCGTCTATGTCGCATGCCCGAAACACAGCACCGGAAAAATCACATTTGAAAAAAATGGCACTGGAGACCATCAACAGGTGGAACTGGGCTTCACTGAAATCACAATTTACGAAAATCGTGTCTGACCAGTTGAGTACGCTGCGGATTTTGAGCGCGCTGATATTTTCCTGCGCAAACTGCTCACCCATGACCAACTTGTGGGAGGGAAACATATTGGTCAGTGTCTTCAGGTCCATGGATTATCCCCATCGCACTACATCACAAGAGAATCAGCCTAAGCCGCATGACGAAGAAAATACATACCAGCGATTTGTTTTCGGTAAATGTTTGATTCAAATTTTAACTAAATTGAGTCTTACGGCAGGCCTAGACCTCTCTCCCACCATAAAGCAAATAGGCCACCGTCAACAAAACGGTGGCCAAAAATGGATTTTGACTCGGCAGATAGCGGGACCGCACCGCAATTGCGATTTCTAGCGTGTGATGGTGTCTCCGGCGAGGCCTGCCATCTCAGCGGGCGTGAGACCAAGCGCTTCAACCACTTCGTTAAAAAACTCAACCTCAAACGGGCTGACTTTACCGTCCACCTTGATCAGCTTCCCTAGTGAACTGACGACAAGCTGACGTTCGGAAACATCAATTTTCGAACGAACCTTTGACAAATATCGCTTGAGGCTCGCTTCTTTGAAGAGATCAGAAATCGCAGCAATCCGAATGTCCTGCTCGCTCACCTCGGACCCAGTCGCTTCTTTTATGATCGCCTGGACACTCGCAACCTCGACTGAGTCGATATTGCAGTCTGCACTGGTTGCCCTTGCCAGGGTCATCAACAAGACTTCCTCAACCAACTCTCTCTTGTCATCGGCGGACAGCTCCTTGTCACCAAACCGGAACATTTCCAAGATGTGGCTGAGATTTGAGATGCTCATTACTATATCCTTCCCCTAATGGATAATCGTCTCTGATCAGACGACTTGCCCGACTGTGTCCGTCGCAGGCGCCCCTAGATACAATTGATGTTTGCGCTATGGCTGCGCTTAACCTTCGTTGACCAAATACCATCCCAAAACGAAGCGCGGGTCAAGCCGAAGTCGGAGCAATTTTTATAATTCCGCCAAATTAACCTGATTGCCACGCCCAGTTGGCGATTTTATGCAAGCATTTGTTCCGTCAAATGCCACAAACGGTCGGCACTTTCATCATCAACCGCCCAGGGTGCCACATGAACAAACCTTGGCGAATCGTCAGTTTGCAGATCGGCAACATCACAGTCTTCACAATAGACGCCACCATGCCCCGTTAGCTGGGCGGACGTGGCACACCACACGCTTGTTGCTGCACCGCCTTCGGGGGTCTTGAACATTTTGCTGGCAACCTCTGTCAGGTTACCGTCGGCATCAGTCCAACCCAGCGCCACCATTTCCTCATTGGGTAAATGCCGCTGCAATGGTGTCATGATGCCACCGGGGTGCACGGAAAAAGCCAGCAAGCCGCCATCATCATACCTTTGCTGAAGCCCAACCGCGAACAGAGCGTTGGCCGTCTTGGCCTGACCGTAGGCGGCCCACTTTTCATAGGGCGTATCCAGGAAATGCGGGTCATCCCACAGGATATCACTGCGCTTGTGCGCCGCTGATGAAAGGCTGACCACCCGGGGAGCATCCGCTTTTATCAAGGCAGGCATGAGCCCTTCGGTCAAAACAAAGTGTCCCAAATGGTTGGTGGCAAACTGGGCTTCCCAATTGTTACCCACGCGGGTTTCGGGGCACGCCATTATCCCGGCGTTGTTGATCAGGATATCAAGAGCCAAGCCCGCATTCACAAAATCCTCTGCAAATCGGCGGGTGCTGTTGAGGTCCGATAGATCAAGCTTCGCAACTGTGATATTGCCGCTCAGATCACCGAGCGCTTCTCTTGCAGCATCAGGCCTTCTGGCTGGCACCGTCACTGCGGCACCAATACTCAAGAGCGCGCGCACCGTTTCGAGCCCCAAACCGGAATATCCTCCTGTTACCACCGCAGTCTTTCCCGACAGGTCCAGGCCTTTTACCACCTCGCTCGCGGTCGAGCCGTGACCAAAACCGGATCCAAGCTTCTTCTGGTTTGCTACGCTCATGACAGCCTCCCTTGTTCATAGGTGAGTGTATGGTGCAACGTCACTATTTCAACCGACATCAGTCGAATGCCGTTCTTTTCCCTTGTTTTGACCGGTTCAGGCAGCCATCTAGGAAAGAGAAAATAATCTCAAATGGGGAAGACAGCCGCCATGAAGCGACGATTGCCTGACATTCTGGAAGATATGCGCCAGAAACTTCTGGGCCGGGAAAGCACCGCAACCTGGAGCGAAAACGCCAGCTCTGCCTACTCGGCGACCGTCGAAGGACTGAAGGAGTTCAGCGGTGACACCCTTGGCAAAACAGCGGCGCGTTTCAATGAGGCACTGCCTTATATAGAGCGTGCAGGGTACGAGGTTACGGAGCTCGAAGTCGGGCTTGGATTATCCCCCAAGGTCGTGCCGCACCTGCGCCTGAAAGAACTGATCGACGACGAAGCCAAACTTGCCCTTCTGGAAGAAACCAAAGACAAACGTCTGGTCAATACCATCCTGGGCTCGCTGTTTCGGGCAAGCGCCGCGCGCAGCAAGTTAAATTTCAACAGGTTTCATTTTAGTGATATCGAGCTCGAACTCAGTATCCTGCCGACCGTGATATTGAAGTTTAAACCTAATGAAGCCAACGAAACCGGCACAACCGCGGTCACCGTTGGCGACGAGAAGATTTAACTCTTTTCAAGAGCAGATACAGCAGCCTTGTGGGCGTGCGCTTCATGCACATAGTGCTGCGCGCCCATCAGCATCATTCTGTCTTCGCCTTCCTTGAGGTCCCGGAACTTGCGGGCTGGTAAACCAGCCCACATTTCATTGGAAGGCAGGCGTTTGCCCGCACCGAGAAAGGCACCAGCTGCCAGAAAGCCGCCAGACTCCACAACAGCGCCGTCCAAAACTGTCGCACACATGCCAATGAAGCCTCGATCCTCAATCGTACATCCATGCAACATGCACTTGTGACCAACCAGCGCGTCCTCGCCGATAGTACACGGTGTACCGCCCTGCTCCGGCATATCGACATGTATGATGGTTCCGTCCTGAATGTTGCTGCGGGCCCCAACCACAATCTTGTTGCAGTCGGCCCGGAGAACCGAGCCATACCAAACGCTGGCGTCCGGCCCGATTTCCACATCGCCAATGATGACCGCACCGGGTGCGATGAAGGCGCTGTCGTGGATAACGGGGGTTTTGCCGCCGAAAGGCATAATGAGCGGTTGCATGGACAAGACCTCTAGCGATTGAAACTGACCATAATATGGCGCGCGGTCCATGCGCCGGCAAGCACAGGCTCTCTATTCGGCAGCTTTCGGTGCGGACGCCCGTTCCACAGATCCTTGCTTCCTGCCGACCAGCGGCCAGAGAAGCAGTTGAGCGCCGGTCACGTCATTCAGGTTCTCAACACCGTACGCGTCCGGGTATCGGCGGGTAATCTTGGCCGTGCCAAACAGCATGTCCCACAAGAAGAAGAAATTCGAGAAATTGCCTTTATAGTGCGTCACACCGTCAGCTTTATGGCGGCCATGGTGCGCCGAATGAGTGGCCGGCGTGGAGATCGTGCGCTCAACAACCCACATTAGCGGGTGAAGCCATTTGATTTTATAAAGCGGCTCGTCCCAGTGGACACTGGAATGCGCGCCAATGATGACGATGCTCTTCGCAACGGCATAAACGGCGTATACCTCACCACCGCCGAGGTAGACCAGCAACCCGGTCACCCAAAGGCTTGGCATCGGTAGATAATAAAACAGTCCGTTCCGGTAGGTGATGCGAACATTCAGATAATCGGCATCATGATGCACGCGGTGCAGATTATAGAGCATCGGAAAACTGTGGCTGGCCCGATGCCACCAATATTGCATCATGTCATCACCGATCATGAACAGGGCAAACATGGCCCAAAACGGTAGGTTGGCCAGAGCCCCTGCATTGCCGGGAAACAGAACCGATGCCAAACTGGCGCCAGCGAGAATAACCAGAGGCACGCTCAGGAAAAATACGTTGGCCGTCGAAAAGACCTCGATCACCACGTCTCGAAACTTGGTATTCTCCTTTTCCAGAAACCGTCCTGCGACAAGCTCCAGAATAATGACCAAAAACCAGGCGATGATGATAGCGGCGGCACTGTCTGTCATTAGCTCTCTCCCTTCGCCGATGACATTAGTGCAGGCAATTAATATAAAATAGTGATATATACTTATTAATTCATAACCATAAGGAATAAAATGCTTGATGTTCGCCACTTGCGTCATCTGGTTGCCGTAGCCGAAGAGGGCACCCTTCAGCGCGCATCAGAACGCTTGCACATTACGCAGCCGGCGCTCACCAAAAGCATCCATGCACTTGAGGCCTTTCTGGATACCCAGCTGTTTGAACGAAAAGGCCGGCGGCTGCATCTGACCGACCTCGGGGCCAGCCTGGTTGAAAGCGGCAGGCAAATCCTGCGCTCAGTCGCCGACACCGAAAAAATGGTCCGCGACTGGGGCGCAGGCAGCGCGGGTTCGATCACGATTGGGCTTGGCCCTGCATACACAGTGCTGCTTTCCGAGCAACTGATTGAGATCGTCGTCAAGGACTTTGAAGCTGTTCAGCTACGGCTGGAGACCGGCGATACCGAGAGCCTGGTCGATAAATTACTGGATGACGCAATAGATATGGCGATTTGCGACCTGGCGATGCCCCCCGTAGACGCAGGCGTGACGGCCATCGAGCTCTCGGCGCAACCGATTGTAGCATTGGTAAATCAAAACCATCCGCTGCGGAAAATATCTGCGCCGTCCCTTGCCAATCTGGCGTCATACCCTGTTGGGCATAGCCCTGCTCCCGCGCAGTTTGCGCCGATTGGTGGTGCGCTCGCGGCCGCAAACCGTGGCCAGAGCCTATGCCTGAGTGAGAATTATGATGCACTTGTGCGCACATCAAAATCGTCAGAACTGGTAACTCTGTTGCCGCTTAACTTGGCACAGTCATATATTTCTGATGGAGGTCTGGTCATTGTGCCGCTTGATGGCATACCGCAGGCATCCATGCCCAAAATTCTGTTCCGGGAAGGGGCTAACGGCCTTTCGCCGCTTGGCTTTCGCCTCATCGAGCCTATTAAAACCCGCTTCATGGCCTCCTGAGCCCCGTCAGACTTTTCAGCTCCGGAAATGAAGCGGCCCCGGCAAGCCTGCTAAAGCAGGTTAACCAGGGCCCAATGCAGGCGAAGTTGTTAGAGAGAGAATTTCTGACATTTTTTGTTTCCTGTAAATTCCACCTCGCGCTTTCGATCATGGTGGTGTGCCATGCCCTTGTCGGCTGGAATCCTCCAGCAACCATGGTCACGGGGTCCATAAATGTCGCAGGAGTTGCTAAGGCGTTGTGCCGGACACACAAAAGTCACTTGCACCACCCCCATGACATGAGGAAATATGCTCATAGGTTGTACTTCGAGGGGGAAGGGGCATGACCGAGGCCTACAAATACAAGGCGTTTATCAGCTACAGCCACAGGGACAGGGCCCATGCTGATAAACTGTTTAGAGCGCTGGAAAGCTACCGGGTCCCGCGCCGGTTGGTTGGTATGCGCTCAGACAAAGGCGATACCATTCACACCCGTGTCGGGCAACTGTTCCGTGACCGTGACGAGTTGCCCGCCGCTGAAGACTTGAATGCCGAAGTAAAAAAAGCGCTTACTCAATCAGAGTTTATGATTGTTCTATGCTCGCCCGCGGCTGCCGCTTCCCGCTGGGTAAACCGTGAGATTATTGAATTCAAAAAACTGACCGGTGAACGACGCATTTTGTCTGTCATTCTCTCAGGAGAGCCCTTTGCCTCCGATCATGGGCGACCCGAGAATGAGTGTTTCCCGCCTGCGCTGCGATACAAACTCTCGGAAGGCGGCACCATAGCACAAGAGCGTGCCGAACCGCTGGCCGCAGATCTGCGCCCGGAGGGTGACGGCGAACGGCGCGGCCTGTTGAAACTGGTGGCCGGGCTCATGGGCATCGGCCTCGACGCCCTTATTGAACGCGACCTGCAAAGAAAAATGCGGCGTGTGATGGCGGTCACAGCGGCCAGTGTTGCGGCGATGCTAGGCATGGGCATGTTGACTTATGAGGCGGTGACAGCCCGGCAGGAGGCTGAGCGAGCTCGCAATGAAGCCGAAGGACTGATTGAGTACATGCTAACCGACCTTAGACAGACTCTGTTCAGCGTTGGACGCATTGATGTGATGGCAAAAGTCAATGAACAGGCGATGGAGTATTACGAGCATCAGGGAGATCCCGAAAAACTGTCAGCTGAGAGCCGAGAACGGCGAGCCCGTATACTCAGGGCAATGGGTGTAGATGACGATGGACTTGGCAATCAGGACGCAGCGCGTGCCAAGTTCAAGGAATATCTTCGCACGGCCAGAGATCTCTGGGAGGAAGACCCGGAGAACCCCGAGCGAATATATGCCTATTCAGTTGGAATTCATCAGTTAGGTTACGCTGATTATACGGATGAAAATCTGGAAGAGGCATTGCCTCAGTTCAAAAAAGCGCTTGAGGTGTTGCAGCCGATTGTGGGGCCAGACAGTCAAAACGGCCGCTATTTGAGGCAGGCCGCGCTACTGAATTCTAGCTTGTGCGCCACATACGTCAAAAGAAACCATAATCTTGATGATGCAGGGGTTTTCTGCCGAGACACCATCCAATTGGGGGAACGTCTTATCGCGCTTGAACCCCAAAATCCAAAGCTGCGGTACGAGCAGAATTTTTATGTCTCCTGGCTTGGAGAATGGCTAGCTGTAACAGGTAACGATGAGGAAGCTCTCGCAAAAATCCGGGAATCATTGGAATTGTCTAATCGGTTGGTTTCCAGGGAACCTCAAAACAAACGGTGGCGAGAGCAAAATATCGAACTTAGCCGTCGTTATGCAAAACATCTGTCGCTCCAGTCGAAGTCCGGCGAAGCCCTGAAATACCTTCTCACAGCCCGAGAAACAGCACAGCGTCTGGTAAAAGCCGACCCTTCCAACAGCTATTGGGCCAGTCTATTGGCAGACCTAAACACCCTAATTCAGAAGGAGCAAAACAATGGCGGATCATGAAAGCATTATTTTTTACGAAATAAGCAAAGGCGCTGACGGCTATGCCTACATTTCGGATTATGACTGCAAATCTATAGGTACAACCCGGGCAGGGTTGGACTTTCTGGATGGCTGCGTTAAAGCCGACAAATTGTCGGCGACCGCCAATCTTAAAAACAGACCTTATCCTCCGGACGGCAACCTGAGATGGTCTACCGTTGCACAGGATGGGAAAAATTTATATGCGCTGCGGATTGACGCAAACATGAACGCATATTTTGCAGACAGTGATCCTGTTATATGTTTCAGCCCGCATTTGCCGGCAACATTAAAGCCGATTGAAAATGCCAGCACGCATTCAAAAAACAAGCGTTGGGCAGTTTTCACAGTGGATACAAAAAAGACACTCACAGGAATTGGACATTTCGGCAATAAATTGAGGCACGAGCACACCTGTCATCACCAGATAAGCCTGCCTCTGTACCTCAATATTATTGATGGTGAGACCGGCTTACCAGCCTTGCTGGCAGCAAATCACCACCACAATGTGAACCATTCCCGCCTCTACGCCAAAAATGCCGGAGTTCCTTTGGCGCATAGAGGACCTCATTTTACCAGCTTTGTAAGCATGATGTATGTTACCTGCCCAGAATAGAGGGTGCTCATCGGTATGAATGGAATTTCGTCAAAAAGAGCCTTAGCGGGTGTCATGTTGACAGAACAACACACCAGATAGTCTGTGAAACGGATCAGCTTGAATGTCTAACAAAGCAATCCTCACCCTTCTTCGCTCGGGCGCGCTTGAACAGGCGGAGAAGGAATATCTTCGGCTCGGGCTTGATGAAGATACATCAAGCGAAGACGTCATGGCGCTTGGAGGCCGCATCTTAAAGGCCAAGGCACTGGAGCAAGAGGGTGCTGCCCGCAGGCAAATGGCCTTGCAGGCCGCAAAGGCATACGGTGTTGCGTATGATCGCTTTGGTGGCACCTACAGCGGTATCAATACAGCCGCCATGTATCTGGTAGCCGGCGAAAAGACAACGGCGCAATCAACAGCACAACAGATAAAAATCACCCTCAGGTCCATCACGCCAACGCCTGGCGTCGACGCCTATTACCATATGGCAACATTGGCAGAAACCTGGCTGATTTTAGGTGACATGGAACGAGCCGAACAATCACTTGGAGATGCCGTCCCGCTGGATCCCCATAATTTTGACGCCCATGCGAGCACCCTGAAGCAATTTGACATGCTCCTGGCAGCTGTCGGGCAGGACGATACTTGGCTTGCGCGGTTCAGGCCGCCAAAATCTATCCATTTTGCCGGGCACTTGTTTGAGGCAGATGCCACCGCGCCCAACGGGGAGGCCGACGCAACAAGCCTTAGCACTACCGTGCTTGAGCAGACCATAAAGGCGTGGCTCACCAACAATGCCGTTGGTGCCGCGTACGGCGCGCTCGCCGCCGGGTCAGATATTCTGATCGCCGAGCAGGTTTTGGCCCTTGGCATCGAACTTCATGTGGTCCAGCCCTGCCCTCATGAGCTTTTTGCTGAAAAGTCCTTGCGCCCGTTCGGCAAGGGCTGGCAGGCTCGCTTTGAAGCCTGCCTGGACAAGGCTGCCAGCGTGCGATTTGTTTCGCAGGACACCAGCCTGTGCGACGACCTTACGTTGGCATTTGCCAGCGAAACAGCGATGGGGCTTGCTGCGTTACGCGCTCAACGGCTGGCAACATCCGCTGAGCAATTGGTGATTTGGGACGGCATTCAGGATGCGGGCACGTCCAACACAGCCCGGGATGCGCTGCTGTGGCGCGCCTCCGGTCGCCGACAGTATGTCATCCCGTTTCCATTTCAGCGGGACCCCGGCCCAACCCAAAAATCGTCGGAAAAACCGGATCGACACCTCAAGGCCATGCTGTTTGCCGATGTGCGTGGATACGGTCGATTATCAGAACGTCAGGTGCCCTTGTTTGTGGAGCATGTCCTGGGAGCGCTTGCCGGCGTATGCACCTCGTCTATCTATCCGCCCTCTTATTGCAACACGTGGGGAGATGGCCTGTTTCTTGTGTTTGATTCTGTCGCCGCGGCAGCAGCCGGGGCGGTATGCCTCCAGGCAACTTTTCGCTCTATTGACCTTGAACGCCTTGGCCTGCCAAATGATCTGGCGCTCCGCGTCGGCGGACATTACGGCCCTGCTCATTTGCTGACTGATCCTGTGATGGGGCAGGAAGGATACTTTGGGCGGGAAGTAACTGTTGCTGCCCGCATAGAACCTGTGACAGCAGCGGGTTCCATTTTTGTCAGTGAAACCTTTGCCTGCGCGCTGGCGGTAGAGGGCCGGGGAGGTTTTCGCTGTGAAGCGCTTGCGACGCCGGTAGATACTGGGCTTGCCGAGCCGCTCAATCTCTTCAGCTTGCGTGGCCCCTGGTCATTGGTCAGTTCAGGCGCTGAAGCAGAAGGTAAGGCGCTGGAATAACCAGATCGCTTCCCTGCGAGCGGATTATGTCGCTCGCCTTAAGCTCACTGACGGTGCGCGACACCGTTTCGCGGGCAATATTCAGCTTCTTCGCCATGTCACTGATTGAAGGCATGCCCGAAATATGCTGCTCGCTGCCGCTTCCCGGTACCGCCATTCGCAACAGTTCGGCACATACTCGCCCTTTGGATGAAAGGGTTGTCTGTTCAAACATGCGCCGCGTGGTGGCAAGAACCCGACGGGCAAGCATACGGCTGACCTGCAGGCCCATCCCACCATGGCGTTCCATCAGGCTGATAAACGCAGCGGCAGAAAACACAGCCACTTGCAGATCGGAAAGCGCATAAATGTCTGCCGTTCGAGGGCCATGGGTGAGCACGGCCATCTCCCCGACCAGGTCACCGGAGCCAAATGTGTCGATAAAAACTTCGGCGCCATTGACGGAATAACGCAGCGCACTTGCCTCACCATCCAGGATGTAAAAAACACTGTTGTCAGCATCGCCTTCACCGACAATCAGCTCCCCTTTTCGGAAGGATTTTCTCACGCTTTCAGCGGACAAGTCGTCAAGCAGCTGTTGATCGTCGCCAAAAAACACCGAAAAGTCATCAAGCATTGGAGTCCTCGATTGCAACCATCGCCAAGCCCGTTGGATATTAGACCCATGCAGTAAAACGATGAAGTAAAATACCTTTTTGATCAAGCGCAACTTCAGGCAGAACGCCGAAGGCAACCTTAAAAGCTCAATTTAAAGCTTATGGTCAGGGACACATACAGCTGAAGTGGCAAGGCGGTGCCACAGCCTTCTAAGGGCCGACAACAATAAGTATATAAGGACGGAAGAAATAATTGGTGCCCCCGGTCGGAATAGAACCGACACTCCCAAAAGGGAACGGGATTTTGAATCTTACATTATATAAATAAGAATTAATCCCGAAGTGTGTGAGAAAGTTTATGACGATTTCTGGTTTTCGGTCGGTCAGCAATACTAGTTTGCGAAACCATCGGCATTTGTCTACCTAAATTTAATTATCGGGCAAGAACCTCGTGCTAAGAAGTGAACAATGCCCCCTTCAGGCGATGCCGCCGTTTGAGCGCCCTAAGTTCACAGTTTAACCACTCTAAGACTTCAAGCAGGCAATCAATTGTCAACTCTCCGCCTCTGACGGTGATTTGGTACGATTGAGTTGCCCTATATATACTCGAAGAGCTTCAGGAACGATCCACCAGCAGTAGGGCTTTCTGTAATCTCTCATACCAGCAAGAAGGACAATCGAGTATCAACCCAACGTCGGACAAATGGGACGAATAGAAGGCCTGAAACTGCGAATGGACCGAGACTTTGAAGTTAGCTTTGCGCTGCGCCGCGACATTCCTAACGCCAAAATAAGCACGTAATCTTGAATGGCGTTTTTTTCAACGGCCATGCCCAAAGAAAAAAAGAGCAGGCCGCGAGCCTGCTCTTGTTCCGCGTTCAGGCGATTAGCGCTTGATCCGCACTACCTCACCAGTCGTTTTTTTCTTTTTCTGGACGGGCACGCTGGGAATATCAGTACCGCTCTGCAGCCGGGCGATAAGCGCATCTTTATTGGATGGCAAGGCCATTATACCTAATGGCGCCTCAGCATCGTCCGCTTCTGCGGCTTGGTCCTTATCTTCGGCCTCTGTAATCAATTGCGCGATGCTTGCAATCCATTCTTTGGACCGTGCCTCAAGATTGAAGATTGCTTCCACGCTTCTGAGAACTTGCTTTGCGTCTCGCGCATTGTTTTGTAAAATTGTTTCCCACGGCTGACCCCCTTTGTTGATTTTGGCGCTTAACACCGCTTCCAATGCTTCCGCAACACCATCACTGCGTGCACCAAAATAATAAGTATAGAGATAAACAAGATCGTCCCCCGAAAGTGAGGTGGCACTCTCGAGTAATTGATCAGAAAGCCGATCAACCTGGACGTTAGCCGCCTGCAGGGCAACCTGATCGATTGCGTCGGTGTCAAAATCGAGCGTGGGCTTTGCGGTCTCGACAGCTGCTCCAACCAATCTTTTGATCGTGTTGAAATCGCAGATGTCAATGTATTGGCGCAAATAGCGGTCCGCCATATAGAAATTCGCCGGCGGATTGTCGGTGACGATAGCCGCGTATTTCTGTGTTTTTGCGTCATTTACCAACGCCTCTACTTTTTCGATTTCCGGTGAAATCAAAAAATGGATGTCCTGATTTTCCAGAAAGGCGTTGACTCCAGAGAACCCCAGGCCAGAGCCCGCAACCACGTCGTTGGAGACATTGGCCAAACCAAGAATGGCGGAAGAAAGACCGCCGGCGATCGTAATGCCACCGCGCAGCGCGTCTCTTTTTTGTTTTCGTTCCCGATTTTTATCGAAAAACATGCCGCAAAAATGATCCCCTACACTGATACCTGCCTCCAGATACAGTTTAACATCGGTTGCGCTCGCGCCCTCTGCAGAGGCCGCTAAGGCCCGCGCTCTGAAGCTGCTGACGGCATTGACAAGTTTTGGATCCGTATATGCTGTGCCGTCGGTGTTAAAACCATATAATTCACTCACATAAGTGATATCCATCGCGGATTGCGGGTTTATTTTGTAGGTCTTACCACAGGCGCTGACCGCACTTCCCATAATCAGAGTTGTTGCAACTTTCCTGGCGATATCCATCTTTGCCTCCTGCCGTTAGAAATTGAAATTCAACCCGTGATACCTAAGCTTCAGCGTGAAGGCTGTGACCGTCATCACAACGGTAGACTTTGATCAAATTCACCAGATAGTTGTCTTAGACACGTTTTTGTCACTTGCCATGCATTCAATGATTGAGTGATTATGTCTTCTGGTTGTGCTTATCAGGGGGACAGGGCATGCCAGACGCGTATCGATACAAAGCCTTTATCAGCTATAGCCACGCGGACAAGATCTCCGCCGACCGCCTCTTGAAAGACCTCGAAAAATACCGGGTACCAAAACGCCTGGTGGGCACGCCCAACACAGACGGGGCACCCATTCAAAGCCGGGCAGGACTTTTGTTTCGTGATCGTGATGAGCTGCCCGCAGCAGAAGATCTAACGGCCGAAGTGAAAAAAGCCCTCACACAATCGGAGTTTATGATTGTACTCTGCTCTCCCGCAGCCGCGGCATCGCAGTGGGTAAACCGTGAGATCATCGAATTCAAAAAACTGACCGGCGAGCGACGCATCCTGTCAGTAATTCTTGCAGGCGATCCTTTCGCTTCCGAAAAAGGAGCACCGGAGAACGAGTGTTTTCCGCCGGCCCTGCGCTTTAAACTCGGCAAAGACGGTGCGCTTTTGAAGACGCCTGCGGAGCCGCTTGCGGCCGACTTTCGCGCGACCGGAGACGGCCCGCGGCGCGGCAAACTCAAGCTTGTTGCCGGACTGTTGGGCATTGGCCTCGATGCCCTGATTGAGCGCGACCTGCAGCGAAAAATGCGCCATGTGACGACGGTCACAGCGGCCAGCATACTCGCAATGTTAGGCATGAGCTTGCTGACATACGAAGCCGTCACTGCCCGGCAGGAAGCAGAGCACCACCGCGGCGAAGCAGAGAGGCAGATCGATTTTATGATGACTGATCTTTGGGGCATTTTTAGGTCAATGGGGCGTTCAGATGCAGCCTATGCGATCGCAAAAAATGCAGCCGACTACTATAAGTCCACGCCATTCTTTGAGCCTCAAGGCCTTGCCTCGCAAGGTGAAGAAAAGCGACTGTCTCAGATGTTCCACAATTGGATTAGTACTGCGCTGGATCGCGGAGAATATGGAGATGCTCGAATTTGGCTTAATCGCATCTGGCAGCGAAACGTCGTTCGCTTGAATAAGAGCTGCGGCCAACGCGCGATCGACCCAGAGCTCGCCCCGGATGCTGAAATCCGCAGTGCGGCTCTCGTTGATGCCTGTGAAAACGAGCAAGACATATTTGATTTTTCACAAAGCGAATTTTGGATTGGTGAACTGAATCGCCGCCGCGGCTCCAAAAGCATCGCATTGGCAAAGTTTGAAGAATACAAAAGCTGGAGTCTTCGACTGGTTGAATTGGACCCTGAAAATCCTGCATGGCAATTGGAAGCAGGATGGGGGTACCAGAATGTTGGCACACAATATTTGCGCGCGCTCCAGAAGCCTAAGCTTGCATGGCAACAATTTGATAACGCACCCTTTCATTTCGAAAATTCAATCAAACTATATGAACAGCAACAAGCCAATTTCGAAGAAAAGTGTCCAGACCGCAGTGGCGTGGGGCCCAACTGCAGGATCAATGACGCTGAAGTAGCCATCCGGAACGCCAAACTTGCACTCGCCGTTCTCTATGCATGGAGAGCGGACGCCCTTCTTGAATTCGCACCGCTTGTTCAAGCCATAGTTGAACGAAAAAAACAGCTGTTAATTTACGAATCCCTTCAGCATGAGCATGCCTCTCTGCAAGCGCCCGAGCTGCCCGACTCTGAAAAGATAGACTATTATATCAAGGCACGCGAAGGCGAAGCATTGCTCGCTTTGTCTAGGCTTCTTTTTGACACCGGGCACTTAGAGGAAGCAAAGTCCACTCTGTCGCAAGCTCGGGAAATATCCCGAGTACTTCTCGAGCGAGACAGCGAAAGCGCTGAGTTACTGAAGCAGAGCGCGCTGCTAACGCTGGTGGAAGCAGAGTTTCAGTTTGATCTCGGCCAGCACAAGAGGGCCCATGCACTTCTTCGCCAGGTTGAAAATACCAAGTCATCGCTGCTAGCAAAATTGCGATCAAGAACCGATCTTGTGAGAGAACTGCGTAAGCAGCCGTCGATTGCTCCCCGCCTGTCGTTAAGCACACCGAGAGATGCTCTCGTTAGGCAAATTAGTGAAGACCAAGCTCTTGAAGAACGGATCTTGCTGGGAAACCGATACGCCGAACTATTGACGCTTAGGCCGCTCGTGCTTGCTGCAAAATTGGCGTTGCAGGAGAAAGACAAGGAGGACGCGCGCGTGTCTTTGGCGAAATTGGCCCAAGAGCTTGCGGACAGAGAACAGTCTTCCGGGATAACCCGCTATTCAGCGGCTCAAATGTTATTGTCAGGGCAAGCCTCATCTGTGCTCGGCGAGGACTTAGCAGAAAGCCACTCGAACGCACATAGCACGCGCGTAGTTTCGCTTCTGGCTCCGCTCAACAATAACACGCGACCCGAGACGGTCTTCTTGTCTCTAAAAGCACAATATGCAAGCGGCCAGCTTCAAATGGCTTTCGAAACCGCAGAAATCTTGGTTGATCGCGGCTATAGGCGACCAAATTTCGTGCAATTCCTGCAACAGAATTTTGTAGACGAGTTTCCCTTTTTATAAACACCTAGGAGGCAACAATGGGAGATGCAGACCAGACCGACGGCAATGAAGAAAGTGGCTGTGAGATCAAGGGCGATATCATTGGAGAGATCGACAATAACGGCAAAGTCACCGGCAAAGTCACCAGTGAAATAGACAGGGAAACATGCGCCCTGTTGGGTGCTGCCGAGGGGGAGGTCAAAGGAACTGTCATCGGGAAAGACGCACACGGCAACGACACAAGCTGCCCCATCACCGGAAAGGTCGACGTACATGTTGATGCAGCAGGCAACGTCACCGGCGCAATTGAAGCGAACACAAAAGACCCAAATGCCTGTAAAATCGTTGGTTCAATCACGGGCGACTTCAAAGGAAATATTGATGGCAACATTGATATTGCGGGCACGCATATGTTGAGTGCTAAGATCGAACAGTTATGTTTTGTCTATGCTCGGCTCTTGCCTTTCGGGCAATTACTCGTTGATACAATTACATCAGACAAAAAAGACTATCGGGAAATAAACATCTGTCTGCCAGACGCCAAACGAGCGCTGTTTTGGTTGAGGCTAAAGAATTTCTGGCTGTTTTGGTTGATCAGGTCGTCGATCATGCAAGCCTGGAGCTTTCTTGTGTGGCTAGTCGAGTCGATTATCACGCTAAGGTTTGCCCCAATTCCCGAGCAGCTGCCAAGCCAGTTCGACCTGGAATTTACGAAGCCCTCTCGCGTGATTTTTTACTTTGACTCAAACCACTGGGACTTTGCTGAAAAAGGGTTCCGGTTCGTGTCCGAAAAAGAACCGCCGAAAAATCCGCTTGGTGGGGAACCGTCGGAAAAATACAACGACACCTTCAATCATCTGAATATGGTCACAATTGATGACGATGGCAGGAAGGCTGTAACGATTGTTAATCACGTGAGAAATGCCCCAGAAAGGCGAAACTACGCATTTGAACTGATCGTAGATGCCAAATATCAGAACGAGGAAGAAGATCGCTTCTCCACACGCGTTATCATTGACCCCGGCGTTGGTAACGATGGCGGGTGATGAGTGGCAACAGCACATACGGCCTGGCATAATCGAACGCGGCGCAATCATACCGGCTCATCTGGACTAACCGCTGGGCAGGCCAGCGCGGCCATAATTGTCAGTAGATGGTGCCCCCGGTCGGAATCGAACCGACACTCCCAAAAGGGAACGGGATTTTGAATCCCGCGCGTCTACCAGTTCCGCCACAGGGGCCTGTGAGGGTGGGCTCAATTGAGCGATGCGCATCATAGCCAGCAATCCCCCGGCGTCAAGCGCACAAATGGCTCTCGCTTAACATTCCCGCGAGCATGCAATCGATTGATTGTCTTTTCAGTGCCTCGTTGCTATGGATCAGCCCATGGCGGGTGCGAGGCAAGTTGGAGGCAACGGTTGATCAGACCCCTTTACGATTGGATGATCGACAAGGCGCAGCGCCCGTCGAGCGAAAAATGGCTGGCGGGCATATCCTTCGCCGAATCAAGCTTTTTCCCGATCCCGATTGACTTGATGCTGATCCCGATGGTGCTCGCCAACCGGCTCAAGGCATGGCGGCTTGCTACCATCACACTCATCTTTTCCGTGCTTGGGGGTATTGCCGGGTATGTGATTGGCGCCGCTTTGTTCGAAACCATCGGCCAGCCTATTGTCGAGTTTTATGGCTACGAAAGCCAATTCGCGAACTTTCAAGGCTATTATGATGAATGGGGCATCCTGATCGTGCTGGTTGCCGGTTTCACGCCGATCCCCTTCAAGGTTGTCACCATCGCAAGCGGCGTGGTGGCCATGAACCCCCTGCTGTTTGTGCTATCCTCCATCCCGGCACGCGGTGCGCGTTTTTACCTGGTCGCGGGGCTCTTGTGGAAATTCGGCGAGCCAATCCGGGCCTTTATTGAAGAGCGGCTGGGGCTGGTTACCAGCGCAATGATGGTGCTTGGCATCGCAGGCTTTGTGGTCATAAAATACATCTAAGGCAGAGACGTTATGAGCAATTCCATCCTGAGCCTTCCAAACCGGAACCCCGTGCTGTTTGCCGGTGTGGCCGCCGCCCTTATTCTGGGCACGGCCTTTGGTTTCCAGTTTGCGGGCTACCATCCCTGTGACATGTGCTGGTGGCAACGCTATCCCTACATGGTCGCGATGGCTATTGCGTTGCTGGCGCTCGCGCTGCCAAAACTGCCACAAAAACTGGTGCTGCTTGCGCTGGCTCTTACGTTTGCCACCGATGCAGGCCTTGCCATGTTCCATGTCGGTGTCGAGCAGCGCTGGTGGGAAGGCATTTCCACCTGCTCAAGCGCTGTTGGCATTACCGACACGGTCAATGATGCGCTGGATGCGATCATGAACGCGCCTCTGATCCGGTGCGACGAAATAGCATGGTCCTTGTTCGGCATCTCGATGGCAGGCTATAATTTCATTCTGGCAACAGCGCTGACGGTTTTCTGCGTGCGTAAAGCGCAAAAAACGCGCTGACAGGAAGGACGAGCAAGCTCATGGCCGATCAAGACCCGCAAACCGAAACACGGCCTTTGCCCGGCGACCGGACGCTCGCTGAGGAAACCGAACGAATGGTGCGCGTGGACCATGCGGGTGAGTTCGGGGCTGTCCGGATATATGCGGGCCAACGCGCCATCCTCGGGGACGACCATCCTAAAGCTGGCCTTTTGCGCCACATGCATGAGCAGGAAAAAGTGCATCTGGACCGCTTCAACAAAATCATCAACGAACGCAATGTGCGCCCGACAATCATGGCCCCTCTGTGGGATATCGCCGGCTTTGCGCTGGGCGCCACAACAGCCCTGATGGGCGAAAAAGCGGCGATGGCCTGCACGCAGGCGGTCGAGGAAGTGATCGACGAGCATTATGAAAGCCAGCGAATTAAGCTCAAGGGCAAGGATCCGGAGCTTGAAGACGTAATCGAAAAGTTTCAGGCAGAAGAAGTCGAGCACAAGAAGATTGCGGAAGAACACGGCGCTGAAGAAGCCGTAGGATATCCTGTGCTTTCAGGCGCCATCAAAGCTGGCTGCCGTGCAGCGATCTGGATTTCGAAACGGGTCTAGGACCCGCTCCCAACTTGTTCTAGCGCAAAATCACAGACCCACGCGGCGTGCGGATCGTCAGCCAGATGTTGGGAACACCTGACGGCTGCAGCACGATTGGCAACTTGTTGGTTTCCACCAGCTCACGCAAGCCGGTCACCTGCGGATTGGCAAGCGTCAGCTGCATGATTTCAGCACCTTCGGCGGCTGTCGCGGCCGGATGCGGCTCGCTGGTCCATTCAATGACAAACTGGAACTTATCGTCGCCAAAATCAAAGTCCGGCAGGCCCGCGGTTACCCAGCTGAGCGCCGAGCCATCCGGCTTGTTGCGTCCGCCTTCGTTGCGCGGCCCCAGGGTCAGTTTTGAGAGCGCCTCGGGCGGATTGTCGAGATCAGCACCCAGGGCAAAACCGGCCACATGTTCGCGTGCATAGGTTTTGGCCCGGTCCCCCAGCATTTCTGGAGTGACACCCGGTTTCGGGCCCACGATCTCGAGATAAGTGCATGCGCCAAGAGACACCAGGTAATTTGCCGTCACGCCGTTGGTATGCTCACCGCCGTACTTGGGTTTGATGGATGTCAGCGCTTCGAAGCGCCTCACATAATCCTCAAGATCAGGCACCGCCCAGATCACATGATCAAGTGACACACCTTCTGCACCGCAAGCATCGGCTTGCGCACGCACACCATTGTCCAGCCCCAACAGCAACAGGGGCACAAGAAATAAAGACTTAAGTTTCAAGTTCTACATCCCAATACAAATAATCCCGCCAGCTTTCGTGAAGATAGTTGGGCGGGAAGTGACGGCCATTGGCGTTTAATTCATGCGTTGTGGGGCGGTAGGGTTTTCGCCTCGGGTGCATTTCCGACTGCTCGGGCGTTCGCCCACCCTTTCGGAGGTTACAGGGTGAACAGGCTGCCGTGATATTGTCCCAGCTGGTGCGCCCACCCTGGCTGCGCGGTATTACATGATCAAATGTCAACTCGTCCGGCGAACCGCAATACTGGCAGGCAAATCTGTCGCGCAGGAAAAGATTGAAGCGGGTAAATGCCGGATATTGCGGCTGGCGAATATAATTTTTGAGAGCGATCACGCTCGGTAGCGCCACCTCGATCGACGGTGAATGTACAACGGTGTCATACTCTGAGACGATATTGACCCGATCCAAAAAAACGGCTTTCAGGGCCGTTTGCCAGTTCCAGATACTGAGCGGATAATAACTGAGCGGCCGGTAGTCGGCATTGAGCACGAGCGCCGGGCAGGTCTCTGGCGTTGGCAATCTGGGCGCAAAAGCGACACCCATAATCGTTCCCCCTGATCGTTAGGAAGGAGAGCCGACACCCATCATCGGCCCGGATTTATTCAGAAACCTGAATACCCTTCCGATGTCATCAAGAATCAAGATACAGTGTTACGTGCGTATGACAAGACATTATCTGGTAGGAAAAACAAATACGTTTCGGCATCTGGCGAAGGCCAGCTATTCACGCTACTCCATGTGGGAAGATTGCTGAGGCGGCATAAGGGAAATCATCGGGCACATACGATTCTTTGGTGAAGAGGGGCTTTAGTCTTTGCAATTCATCAACTGGCATACCACCCTTCCGGAGTTCTCACCCACCTTATTCAAGGTGGCCTCCTCCAGATTGGGTTACCACATGTTCTGAGACGGCTTCTTAGAGCGCTTGCGTATCCCCAACATGCTTTCCATGAAAAATCCAAACCGCTGGTGTCACAATATTTGTGAACGGTTCAGTCAATCGGCGAAGGAACGCTCGCCCAATATACACTATTGAATCCAGCCAAACTTGACGTAGTCAACCCGCACGTTTTCTTGACATGGGTGGTCGACACCAATGCCGACCACCTGATAAACCGCATCAAAAAAATTCTCGTCATTGGAACTTCAACAAAGCTGAACTGAACGAAGCAGCATAAGAGGGTTTGGCGGGCGCTTACACGCCTCCCGGATTTTACGGCTGAGAATTACTTCTTGGACGTGTTGATGCAATTTTTGCCGCGTACTTCTGTTCAAGAAGTTGTCGCTCGGTCTCTATTTCATTCAATGTGGATTGGTCCATATCACTCCACGTCACGTCATCGACATCCTGATCATAATACGCGGATGCTGTTTCGACATGTGACTCTAGTAGGGTATCGTACCGCTGCGCCATTGCTTCTGTCTGGGCACCACTGACAAGAGACCAGTTATTGAAATCATGTATATCACCCTCAAGCGCAGTGGAGCTGGCAAATTTTATATCTGCGTTTACATTTTCGTCCACGGCTGCAGATACGGATGTTTGAGTGTGCAGTTTTTCGTTTTCTGCAGGTACTGAACTGCTCCTGACTCGCGCAGGTGCCCTAATGCTGTCATTGATTGAAGTTTCGGATGCGCGGCGTGAACGCTGATTTTCAGACCATTGATGGATATTTTGATTTACTTCTAATTTCACTTCTGTTTCATCAATGCCAACCTCATTGTCCGAAAGCGGATCAATGTTGGTGCTTTGATCATTTTGTGCCTGCCTGGACTGCGCAATTTCTTCCAGATCATCCACTGGGTGCTGGATCTTTACATCGTCTTTTTGAACAGGTATCTGCGAAAGTTGAGTGGCTTCTCTCGCTTTCCTCTCTAGTTCTTCGTACCTATTTATTTTGTCTTTCACTGCCCCATTGTTCGCGGTCTTCCAATCGGCTTTAAAAGATTTTGGTTCAACGTTGCTAGTCGACTTTTCGTGAAGCTGCTGTTTTCTCTTTTCAATATCGCTCATGTTATCTGTACCATCATTTTGTCCAACCTGGGACGACGGTGATTGCGAGGAGATGTTGGAGGTGGTCATGATAATGGGCGCCTTTCGTTTCAATATTCTGAAGTGATTCAAATACACGCGGACCTTTTTCCGGTTTTATGTGCTAACAGAGCCAATAATCACATTGGTTAACCGGAACGTGTAAGCTGGAAACTACTAGTTGCCCTCGACATAATGGGATAATTAAAAAGAGTTATTCCTAGGCTAACTCAGGCAGGAAGGTGCTTGGCCAAAGGCTGAAAAAGTGCCCTTTACCGGGCGATTACAGACATGCTCAGCATATGAGTGTCTTTCACACAACGGTGTTGCCCGGTACCGCCATCGGCGACTCTGCCGAGACTCACATGTCAGCCTGCACCTTCATCCAGCGCGCCTGCATCTCTTCAGCACCCACGTCTTCGGTCTTGGCTTGAATAAACCAGCTATAGCCGAACGGGTCCGCCACCATACCGCCTCGATAGCCATAAAACTGGTCCTCCAGCCCGCGCAGTTCGCTGCAGCCGTTTTCAACTGCGTGCGCAAAAGCTGCATCGGCGTCTTCGACTTCAATCGTAAATTTAACGGGAGAACCACCTATGGTGATAGGGCCCACGGCGCCAAAATCCGGCCATTCGTCAGCGAGCATGATGGCGGTAGCGCCGATCCGGATTTCCGCGTGGGCAACCTTTCCGTCAGGGTTTGAGAGCCGAAACTCCTCAACGGCACCAAATGCCTTTTTATAAAAGTCGATCGCTTCAGACGCGCCTTTGATCGCCATATAGGCTGCGACGCTTTTTGGTGTACCAGGTGTTGTGCCGTCTGCTGATGTGCTGTCGTGGATCATGGCCGGGTCCTTTCGTCAGTATTTAGTATCTTTCGAATGTTTCGAGCTTGTGGTGGCGATTCAATTATGTTACGTTACGTAACGTAATTAATAAAAAGAGTCAACAGCGAGCAACATGGCAAGTGAGCACAGCAAAAAGCCGCGGGGGCGCCCCCGCAGTGAGGCAACCAGACAAAAAATAATGTCTGCAACCGCTGCACTCATTCAGGAGCGTGGTGTTCCCGGTGTCACGATCGAAGCTGTGGCAAGCGCCGCCAGCGTCGGCAAGCCGACAATCTACCGATATTGGTCAAACGCTCACGAGCTCGCCATGGCGGCTTTGATGGAGGCCGTACCCGAAGCAAAACAGTCATCTCAAGATGATCCACTGAAGGCTCTTCGCGATCTTCTTTACGGAGTGGCCGCTACCTTTAATGATCCATCTGGTCGCCATGTTGCGATGGTGCTTGCATCGGCGGATAGCAGCTCGGAAATTGCAAAGGCTTTCCGCAGCCATTTCATCCAGTCACGCCGGCGGGAGGCAGAAGCCCATATAGCGCGGGCAATAGCAGCCGGCAGACTGCCGAAAGATGTGCAGATGGATCTGGTTCTGGATATGATTTTTGGTGCGGTTTTCTATCGATTGCTGATGGGACACGCCAAAATCAGCAAGGCTTTTGTGGACAAACTGCTTATAGCAAGTCTGGGACAATCAGCCGTCAACTAGCTCAGTTCACTCTTGACCGCGTCTTTGAATTCCCTTGGCAAGGCATGAAAATCCACATCCATGAGACCAGCGAACATAGCCCACAGGAAATTCAGCGTGACAGGACACCCACGCGCCTTCACCGCCATATAGGCGTCTATCACACCGCAGTTGACGAGCTCGCCTACAGTCCGGATATTGATCGCATTCAGCTCGCGCTTTGATTTTTCGCCCAGATAGCGGATCGCCTCTACTGGATCGTCGGCGTCCAGATGGGCACCAAGCCTGAGCGGATCAATCGGGGCCATGGACGCGCCTCATGCATGTAAACAGGGACCCACACCCTATGGCCAGCCAGACCGCAGTTCAATCCGGTTTTGTGACGCGCTTTGCACCCAGTCCCACCGGGCTATTGCACAAAGGGCATGCGTATTCCGCGCTACAGGCTTTCCGGGCGGCAAGGTCGGCAAATGGCCGGTTTCTTTTGCGCATTGAGGATATCGACACGACGCGATGCCGACCGGAGTTCACTGAGGCAATTTTCGAAGACCTAGCATGGCTCGGCCTTGATTGGGAAAAACCGGTTCGCGTCCAGTCCCGACATTTCGATGACTATCGAAACTCACTCCTGCGCCTGCAGGAATTGGATGTGGTTTATCCCTGTTTCTGCACCCGCAAGGAAATTCACGCCGAGATTGCCCGCTCCCCTTCTGCGCCCCACGGCCCGGATGGACCCCTGTATCCCGGCACATGCCGCAAAAAAAGCAAAGACGAACGCCAATCACGTATCCAGTCCGGTGAAGCCCATGCCTGGCGCCTGGACCTGACCACAGCCCTATCAATTACAGGTCATGGCCTGACATGGGTCGACACTGAACGAGGTGAAATTGCAGCAACACCTGAAGAGTTGGGAGATGTGGTCCTTGCGCGCAAGGACACGCCGACGAGCTATCATCTGTCCGTCGTGCATGACGATGCGCTGCAGGGCATCTCTCATGTGGTGCGCGGCGAAGACCTTTTTCATGCAACCCATATTCATGCGGTGCTGCAAAATCTACTTGGCTTCCCCGCACCGACCTACAGCCACCATGGCCTGCTCACGGATGACAGCGGCAAGCGCTTCGCCAAGCGCGACAAGGCCCTGACCCTGCGTTCCATACGCGAAAGTGGCATCAGTCCGGATGTTTTGATCGGCTCTCTGAAATTGGACTAGCGGCCTACCGCCCGGTGCCACCCAGGTCCACTTCGGGCAGTTCGGGTGCGTCCGGCCAGTCCAGTTCACCTCGGCTGTTGAAGAAATAGTTCCCACCGGGCCAGTCATAGTTAATCCGGCCAACAATAACATTGCCGCTGATTGAAGGGGCAGGCATGCCGTCAGCAATATTGATGAATTCGGAACCGCCTTCGCGGTCGGTGACAATGATGTTTTTCTCCAGTCGCAGGGAATTGCGATCGAACCGTGAACCTTCGACCCCAAAAGACAGGATGTACCAGTTGGCGGTGTTTGCACCTTCAACCAACAGGCTGTTGCGCACAACGGCTGTGCCCCCGTTTGGAATGTCGATCAGGTAACTGTCCACGCCTTCAAGCGAGGCGATGACGCTGTTTTCGACCAGAATATAGCGAGCCCGCATTTTAAGCCCGTGCCCCTGATCCTTCGAGCCGACGATCCGGCTGCGACGGACAATAACCTGTTCCGCACCACTGATATAGACCCCGTGGGCGCGCCCGGCTTTGCCGTTGCCTTCAAACACACTGTCTTCAATCAGGATTTTTTTTGCCCGGTCCCAGGTCAGAAGACCGTTTTCATTGTTGACGAATTTGACATTGCGGAGCGTCAGGTCACCGCTTTCAAGCCGTACACAGGCCCCGTTGCGGTCTCTGACCTCGACATTGCGGCATTCGATATTGTCAATTGTGACATTGTCAGATTGGAGAATGAAGGTGCCTTTACCTCCAACAGCCGCGCCGTCAAAAATGACACCCGGTGCGCCGCTGATAAGCACACCGTCCTTACCTTCTTTGAGGGTGCCGCCTTCCTTGTAGATGCCCGGCTCGATACGAATGATCCCACCCGGATTGACCGCATCAAAGGCGGCCTGCAGCGACGGCTGCAACACGCCGTCAGCAAAGATCTCGCCGCTTTGCGCGGTTGCTACAGGCGCCGCGCCGAGCGCCAGCATCAGGATCGACAGCAATTTCTTCATTCTCAGGCACCCTATTGAGACACGGTGTCGCGGGCAACCGGCTTGCCAGAATTGACATTGCCGACCGCGTGCTGACCAGTATAGTAAGCGCCTATCATGATTCAAGTGAGTCCAAAATGAAAGCTCTGTTCATCCTGGCGATAATTTCGGCGATCGCAACCATGGTCGTCATGTTCACCGGTGCCATCGGCATGGCACGTGGTACTGACTTTAACCGCAAGTACGGCAACAAACTGATGCAGGCGCGCGTCGCGCTCCAGGCACTCACACTTCTGCTGCTTGTTTTAACGGCTGCAACAGCCTGAGGCGCGTATGGTCAAACTGACTAAGATCTACACCCGGGGTGGTGACAAGGGTCAAACCTCGCTCGCCGGAGGCAGGCGGCTCGACAAAGATGATGCCCGTGTCGCAGCCTACGGCACCGTGGATGAAGCCAATGCCGCCATTGGCATCGCACGCCTTTCCACCGCCGGACCTGCTGACAGAATGCTCAGCCGCATCCAGAACGACCTGTTCGACGTCGGAGCTGATCTCGCCACGCCGGGGGACGATTTCACACCAAGTGATATGGCGCTCAGAGCCACCGATGCGCAGGTAACCCGGCTGGAGCAGGAAATCGACGAGATGAACAAGGCGCTTGCAGACCTGACCAGCTTCATCCTGCCGGGCGGCTCACCCGCCAGCGCCTATCTGCACCTTGCCCGCACCATTGTGCGCCGTGCGGAACGGTATGCGATCACAGCTGCGAAGGCCGAGCCAATCAACCCGGTTGCGATAAAATATTTGAACCGGCTGTCGGATCACCTATTTGTTCTGGCAAGGCACCTGAATGATAACGGCGCAAATGATGTGCTTTGGGTGCCCGGAGCGAATAGATAAGAGCAAACAGATAAGAGCAAACAGGCCAGATTGTGCCGCTTTACGTAGGGTCATGATTGACTCCGTGAAATCGATACGATAACGCTGTTGACCCTAACGAATCCAAGGGCTGGCGCTCATGTGAGCGCGGGCTCAAATCACCAGTTTTTTTGGGGCAAGTGCTCCAGCAACAACTCGGGAGAAAAAAGCCCATGAAAATCATGGTGCCCGTCAAACGGGTGGTGGACTATAACGTGAAGGTTCGCGTCAAGTCCGACAACACCGGCGTTGAGCTTGCCAACGTCAAAATGTCGATGAACCCTTTCGATGAAATCGCGGTTGAAGAAGCGATCCGCCTCAAGGAAGCAGGCGCCGCTGAAGAAATCATCGTGGTCTCCATCGGACCGAAAGCTGCACAGGAAACCATCCGCACCGGCCTCGCCATGGGTGCAGACCGCGGTATTCTTGTCGAGCATGACGGCGACGCAGAGCCGCTTGCTATTGCAAAGGTCCTCAAGGGCATTGTGGAAGCTGAAAACCCGGACATCGTGCTCCTGGGCAAACAGGCGATCGACGGTGACAACAACCAGACCGGCCAGATGCTTGGTCAACTGCTTGGCTGGCCACAGGGCACATTTGCCTCTGAAGTGAAGGTTGACGGCGGTGCGGTGAATGTGACCCGCGAAATCGATGGTGGCCTCGAGACAGTGAAGCTGGCGCTTCCCGCCATCATCACCACTGACCTGCGCCTCAATGAGCCGCGCTATGCGTCACTGCCAAACATCATGAAGGCAAAGCGCAAGCCCATCGACGAAAAAGCACCTGGCGACTTCGGTGTTGATATGGCACCGCGCCTCACCATGCTCAAAGTGGAAGAGCCCCCCAAGCGCGAAGCCGGTATTATTGTCGAAAGCGTTGAAGAGCTTGTCGCCAACCTTAAAGAAAAGGGAGCAATCTAATGACGGCCCTCGTTATTGTTGAACACGACAATGCGTCCGTTAAGGATGCAACCCTGTCCACCGTCACTGCCGCGAAAGCATACGGCGACGTACACGCCCTTGTTGCAGGCGCAAACTGTGACGGTGCCGCCCAGGCTGCCGCCGCCATCGACGGCGTGTCAAAGGTTCTGGTAGCGGACGCTGCCGCCTACGAGCACACGCTCGCAGAAGAACTTGCGGCGATTGTGCTTTCAATCGCAGACGGCTACGACGCCATCCTCGCACCAGCAACAACCACCGGCAAAAACTTCTTGCCGCGTGTCGCCGCTGCGCTGGATGTTGCGCAAATCTCTGACATTGTTGAAGTTGTATCGGAAGATACCTTCAAACGCCCGATCTATGCCGGTAACGCCATCGCGACCGTGCAGTCTTCGGACGCCAAGAAGGTAATCACCGTGCGTGCCACAGCCTTTGACAAAGCCGCTGCCGAAGGTGGTTCCGGTTCCGTTGAAGCGATCAGCGCGGCAGCGACCGACGGCAAGTCAGAATATGTAGGCTCCGAGCTGTCGAAATCCGATCGGCCCGAGCTCACCTCTGCCAAGATCATCATCTCAGGCGGTCGCGGCATGGGTTCAGGCGAAAACTTCGCCATCATCGAAAAAGTGGCCGACAAGCTCGGTGCTGCTGTTGGTGCTTCGCGTGCTGCCGTTGATGCGGGCTTTGTGCCGAATGATTATCAGGTCGGCCAGACCGGCAAGATCGTTGCACCAGAGCTCTATATCGCGGTTGGTATTTCAGGCGCGATTCAGCACCTGGCCGGCATGAAGGACAGCAAAATCATTGTTGCGATCAACAAGGACGAAGAAGCCCCGATCTTCCAGGTTGCGGACTATGGTCTTGTTGCTGACCTCTTTGAGGCGGTCCCGGCTCTCGAGGCTGCGCTGTAAAAAGAATTGCTTCAGCCTGCACTCCCAACCGGAGTGTGGGCTGCAACAGCAAAATTCTGCGAAAACGGCGCCTTCAACTGGCGCCTTTTTTGTCTATACTGACATGAGGAAGACACGCGGGCCTTCTGCTCCCGCCACAGGTTGAGAGAAAAGCAATGGTAGACACGGTTGGGATTATTGGCGCCGGGCAAATGGGCAACGGCATCGCGCACGTCAGTGCACTCGCAGGCCTTGATGTGGTCCTGACGGATGTCACGATGGAACAGGCCGAGAAGGGCCTCGCTGTTATTCGTGGCAACATGGAACGCCAGGTTGGCAAAGGCAAAATTGCCCCTGAGGACATGGAGGCCGCGCTTAAGCGCATCACACTCAGCGATCAACTCTCCGCGCACAGCGCCAGCGATCTGGTGATCGAAGCCGCGGTTGAAAACGAAGAGATCAAAAAAGCCATCTTCCAGGACCTGTGCCCGCATCTGAAAGCGGACGCGCTGGTGGCGTCAAACACCTCGTCTATCTCAATCACACGGCTTGCGGCATCAACCGACCGCGCCGACAAGTTTATGGGCGTGCATTTCATGAACCCGGTGCCGATCATGAAACTCGTTGAGCTCATCCCCGGCATTGCCACTGCAGACGACACGTTCGAGAAATTCTCGGTTTTCACGGAGAAGCTCGGCAAAACAACGGCAGTCTCGGAAGATTTCCCGGCCTTCATCGTCAACCGTATCCTGATGCCGATGATCAACGAGGGCATCTACACGCTTTATGAAGGTGTCGGCAGCGTCGAAGCCATCGACAACGCCATGATGCTGGGCGCCAATCATCCGATGGGGCCGCTGACGCTGGCGGACTTCATTGGGCTCGACACCTGCCTCTCGATCATGCAGGTGCTGTATGACGGGCTCGCGGACAGCAAATACCGCCCTTGCCCACTGCTCGTTAAATATGTTGAGGCCGGTTGGCTTGGCCGCAAAACCGGCCGTGGGTTCTATGACTATCACGGCGACATGCCGGTCCCGACCCGGTAACGCGCCTACAGGCGGGCCCGAGCCCCAATTCAACTTAGGCTTAGCAAAAGCATTTCTGGTTTGAGCACCGCTCAAACCGGTGATACCTCTTGGCGTCCCCTAAAACGTCTCGCGCCACGGAGGACAGCCATGAGTGAACTCACCATCGTTATCGGCAACAAGAATTATTCCAGCTGGTCCCTGCGCGGATGGCTCGCAGCCAAACACACCGGTCTGCCCCTGAGCGAGGTCAAAATCGACCTTTACACCCCGTCCTCCAAAGCAGCGCTGCTGAAGCATTCACCCACCGGGCTGGTGCCTTTACTGAAGGACGGCAAAACACGCGTTTGGGACAGCCTTGCGATCATCGACTATTGCGCGCGCCTTGCGCCCACCAAAGTCTGGTGGCCGGAAGACAACAAGGCATACGCCTTCGCCCGCTCGATCAGTGCTGAAATGCACAGCGGCTTTTTTGCCCTCCGAAACCATGCGCCGATGAACCTGCGCGCACGCCACAAGGGGCTGACGCTCGCGCCGGCTGTTGCCGATGATGTCACCCGCATCGAAGCCCTATGGCTGGAGGCCCGGCAGACGTTTGGCGGCGAAGGCAGTTTTCTGTTTGGTGATTTTTCCGCCGCCGACATGATGTACGCCCCGGTCGTGATACGGTTTGATAGCTACGGCATGGAAGTCAGCGACACCGCGCGGGCTTACATGAATGCGGTCATGGATCACCCGCTGATGGTCAAATGGCGGGAGGCTGCCGCCCGCGAGACAGCGGTCATTGATGCCGGTGAACTGCCGGAAGGTGCGACACAATTGGGTTAATGGCACTGCTCATTTTTTTTTGGGGGGGGCGCAAAAGCGGTTCGCTGCGCAACTGCTTGGAAGTCCTCCATCTTTTTTGTGTATCCACTACAGAAAATCATGCCGTTTCTGCAAACCTTGACGCATTCTCCATCGGTCGGCTCCACACCTTCAAACGCCCGCATTCTATAAACGGTCAAAACTGGGCGACGTTCGGCGGTTCAGGCTCTGGAACCCATTCATCACGGGTGCCAGAATGAAGGTTCCAGATGCCTATTTTCCCGAGAGGTCTTTCTATGCGTTCGCTCATTGCTGTTTTTTTTCTTTTCGGCGTGGTTACCCAGCAAGCCGGTGCCGAGCAACTCACCTATCATGCAAACCTTGCAGGCGTCATTTCGCCCATGTTGGAGTATAACCCCAGGGCCACCATCTCAGCCGACGAAGCACAAAGTCTCAATCACTACAGGGTCATGTGGGATGATGACGGCCGCTTGCTGAACATAGCCTATTTCGAGAAGGATACAGCCTCAGACGGGGCGTATTATTCAACACACGAAGTCCGATATACCTATCGGCCGGACGGCTGGTCCAGGCGGTACTTTAATGCAGCTGGCAGCCCCGCGACCATGTGGCGACATTACTATCAGTCCAATAATGTCCATCATGAAAAATACACTCGCAATGGCGATGTAATCTCGCTTGAGCTTCACGGACTTGACGGCACACGCGTCGAGGTGGGAACAGGCAGTTATCTCTTCACGGCCACACATGGCCGGGCAGAGGGCTTTGTGCAGCGGCAATATCTTGCGGACGGCACTCCGAATGTCATTTTTTCGTATCTGCCGTTCAAAACGTCACTCATTACAAAAAATCAAAATGGATTTTTGCACCGGATTATCAATCTGGATAACGAAACACTTGTCGTAAAAACACATGCGGATGCTGGTTTTGCAGAGATGCGCTTAAATTTCGACCATTGGGGCAACGAATTGGGCTGGGACTTTCGTGACACCAGCGGTGAGTTGGTGAATCGGGCGCCCACCGCCGAAGATCCAGGCTATTCTCAGTGGCGCTACTACATGACATGGAAAAATCGGGAACTGGGATTGTTTACGGGGTTTACCGAGCGACTTTATCGTGCCGACAACAGCTTGTTCTGTATCGACGAAGTACGCTGCGGCATGCGCATAGCCCGAGACAAGGAATGGCGGCTTAAGTCGGTGGAATATCTTGACCGCAATGACAAACCGGTAATGGATCCCACAAGCGGGTATGCCACACGCGTATATCACTATTCTGACAAAGGGGAAGCTATCGGCAGCACTTCGTACGATCCGAACGGAACCCCTATTGCCAAGAACAACTGAACCGAAAACCATGCTTGAAGCTACCTGCCCGGTTGGCATCTCTTTCGTCCTGGCCACCAACGATCAGAAGCCATTCTGAAAGCTATTTTGTCGATGCAGCAGACACATTAAGTGTCGGTCAGCACACCTGCGTGGACCGGCCTCCCATTCTAAACTTTGGTTAGCTCTTGGAATTACCCGTTGAGGAGACCGAGGACGGTGATATTGTTTGCCGAACCAAAAAAGGGCAAAAGGGGAACTCGTAATGCATCGTCTCGTCAAATCTGCATTTTTAACATCGGCGCTGTTTGCTTCAGCAGCCTTGTCTTCAGGAGCGGTCATCGGCCAGTCAGATAATTCTGACGATCAGGGAGCCATGTCCAGCGCGACATTTTCCGCGATGAAATTGCGCAACATCGGCCCGGCCTATATGTCTGGTCGCATAGCGGACATCGCGGTTGATCAAACCGATCCGTCAACCTGGTATGTCGCGGTGGGCTCCGGCGGCGTCTGGAAAACAGAAAACAACGGCACTACCTGGGCACCCCTCTTCGACAAGCAGGCCGTCTACTCCACCGGCGATGTAACCATCAGCCCAAGCAACCCGAACATCATCTGGGTTGGCACAGGCGAAAACAATGGCGGCCGGCACATCAGTTTTGGTGACGGCGTCTACAAATCTCATGACGGTGGCAAGACCTGGAAAAACATGGGGCTTGCCGAGTCAGAGCATATCTCGGACATCATTATCCATCCGACCGACCCTGACACCGTGTGGGTGTCCTCCCAGGGGCCGCTGTGGACCAGTGGCGGGGAGCGCGGGCTCTATAAAACCACCGATGGCGGAGAGACATGGAACCGGGTTCTGGAAACCGATGAGTGGACCGGGGTCACGTCACTGGTGATGGACCCTCGCAATCCGGACAGGCTTTATGCCGCTACCTGGTCACGCCAGCGCACCATCGCGGCCTACGTGGGCACAGGCCCCGGCGCAGGCATTTTCACGTCTGACGACGGCGGTGAGACCTGGACAGAGCTCGAAACCGGTTTGCCAAAAGGCAACATGGGCAAGATCGGTTTGGCAATTTCGCCGATACAGCCTGACGTGGTGTATGCGACCGTTGAGGTCGATAACCGCAAAGGCGGCCTCTACCGGTCGACAAACCGCGGCGCAAGCTGGGACAAAATGTCCGACGAGGTCAGTGGCGGAACCGGCCCTCACTATTATCAGGAACTGTTTGCTGACCAGCATCAGTTCGACCGCATTTATCTGATGAGCAACTACAGCAAAGTCTCGAACGATGGCGGCAAAACCTGGGGGCCGCTTGGCAACGACAAAAAGCATGTTGATGACCATGCTATGGCGTTTCACCCCACGGATCCTGACTTCGTTCTGGTGGGGTCAGACGGCGGCATCTATATGTCTCACGACCGTATGAAAAACTGGCAATTCATCGATAATCTGCCGGTATCACAATTCTACAAGGTCGCTGCCGACGACGCCAAGCCGTTTTACTTTGTGTATGGCGGCACACAGGACAACTCCACCCAGGGCGGGCCCTCGCGCACCGACCGGGAAGAAGGCATCAAGAATAAAGACTGGTTCCTGACCTTGTTCGCGGATGGCCACCAGCCAGCAACCGAGCCCGGAAATCCTGACATTGTCTATTCGCAGTGGCAGCAAGGCAGCCTTGCCCGCCATGACAGAAAAACCGGCGAAGTCACCTTCATCAAACCGCAGCCTCGCCCCGGCGAACCAGCTGAACGGTTTAACTGGGATGCGCCCATCAATGTGTCCGCCCATGACCCAAGGCGCATTTATCATGCGTCCCAGCGGGTGTGGCGCTCTGATGACCGCGGCGACAGCTGGACACCCATCTCGCCAGACCTGACCAAAAACGGTGACCGGATGCAGTACCCGATGATGGGGCGCACCTGGTCTGTCGAGGCAGGCTGGGACATTTCTGCGATGTCCAATTTTCACACGATCGCGAATTTCGCTGAAAGCCCTGTTGATGAAAACGTTCTCTGGGCGGGATCAGATGATGGCCTGATCCAGGTCACCACGGATGGCGGACAGTCATGGAATGAAATTGAACTTGATGACATCAGGGGCATTCCGGCAACGGCCTACGTCAATGATATCCGCGCCGACCTTTTTGACCGGGAAACGGTGTATGTGGCGCTCGATAACCACAAATACGGCGACTACAAACCCTATTTGATCAAATCCACAAACCTGGGCCGGTCATGGACGTCCCTCGCGGATAGCCTGCCGGAGAAGCATCTGGTCTGGCGCATTGTGCAGGACCATGTGGACAGGGACCTGATGTTCCTCGGCACCGAGTTTGGCCTGTTTTTCACCGTTGATGGCGGGGAAGAATGGCTGGAGCTCAATGGCGGCATGCCAACCATTTCAACACGTGACGTGGTGATCCAGCGCGACGAAAACGATCTCGTTGCCGGCACATTCGGGCGCGGGATATATATTCTGGATGACTATAGCCCGCTGCGCTCTCTTGATGCGGACGCACTGGAGCGGGATGCGCTCCTCTTTGGGCCTGGCCGCGCCGTGAAATGGTACCGTGAAAGCAGCCTGCACTCAGACAGCATCGGAGACAGCGAGTTTTCGGCTGAAAACCCTGCGCACGGCGCAACGCTCACTTACTATCTGAAGGACAGCCTGGAAACCACCAAGGAGCGGCGGCAAGCAGCTGAAAAAGAGGCCATCGAGGACGGTGACTATCCTAGCTACCCGAGCTGGGAAGCAGTTGAGGCCGAAAACGAAGAAGCAAAGCCCGCTGTGTATCTGGAAATCCAGGATTCAGAAGGCAATTTCGTCAATCGGGTGGCTGGTAAAACCAAAAAGGGTATCCACCGCGTTACATGGGATATGACACATGCACCACAAAGTGCGGTGGCAAGCCCGGCCGACGACGACGATGAAGGCAACATGGCGATCCCGGGCACCTATTCGGCAACGCTCTACCAACGCGTGAACGGCGCCGTGTCACAGCTTGCCGAACCTGTCAGCTTTGAACTTGCTGCCATCAGGGAAGGCGCGCTTCCGGGTGCGGGGCACACTGCAACCGCTACCTTTACCCAGCAAGTCAGCGCAGCAATGAAGCAAGCGTCGGCGGCACGCGCCAGCCTTGATGGCCTGCGGGAAAACCTCGGCCTTATGCGCACCGCCCTTGACCGCACGCCAGATAACACAGAGGCGCTGGAAGCCACGTTCGAGAGCATTCGCACGGAACTGGAGGCCATCACCAATGAGCTTCGCGGACTGCAGTCACGGCAGGGCATGGGGGCCGCTCCGGCAACCGTATCAAGCCGCCTGCAATATGCTTCTTCTGCCGGATGGGGATCTTATGGGCCCACGCCGCAGCACCGGGAGCAGTTTGGCTATGCACTTGAAGGACTGGCCGAGATGACCAGCCGGATCACGACGCTGATGGATGAAACCGTCCCGGCGTTTCAGGCGGCACTGCTGGAAGCAGGCGCACCCTGGACACCCGGTTCGGCCCTGCCGGCTATTCAGTAAGCCTTGAGAAATACGAGAGGTAAAACTTGAGGTAACCATAGAGCGCGGGCTTTGGCTCGCGCTCTTTTCTTTGGGCAGAGCCAGATTTCAAAGGGCCTGTGACAAGCTCCAAAACCTCGCTGCTTTATGATATGGTCCTTTCGGGGAACCGTCGCTTGTGCCTGGCAACAGGACCGGACGCAGCGGCATTCCGGCACAGCTAGGGAGTGTGCATGTTGACTTAAACGAGGGGATTAAAATGTCACATGAATCAGCACCTTTAGCGCAAAAAATGCCAACCGGCGTGAAAGACTTTGAACGCAACCTCCCGGCGAACGCACCTTTCAATTGGCTCAAGGCCGGCATGCGCGACACGTTCGCCTCTCCTGCCGCCAGCCTGTTGTATGGATTTGCCGTATTTTTGATATCCGTCGTTTTTGTTGGTGCCCTGTTTCGGTTCGGTTTCAGCTACATATTGTTTCCGGTCATCGCGGGCTTCATGGTTCTGGGGCCGTTGGTGGCGATCGGTCTTTATGGAAAAAGCCGCTTGCTGGCAGCAGGCGCTCCCCATGTCTCTACGCTTGAGATGGTATCCGTAAAGGCAAAGTCGCCCGGCCAGCTTTTGCTTGTCGGTGTCGTATTGATGCTGATTATGACCTTCTGGCTACGGTTCGCCATCGTGCTTTATGCGCTCTTTTTCGGTCTGGCGCCCTACGGCGGCTTTGAGGAGACCGTCAACACCCTGTTTTTCACCAACACAGGGCGTACGCTCTTGCTGGTTGGCAGCGCAGTCGGCGGTGTGCTGGCTGCTTTCTCCTTTTCGGTCAGTGCCTTCTCCATCCCGATGCTGATGAATGAGAAAAAAGACACCATGTCCGCGATGGCGCTCAGTGTCGTGATCGCCTGGGCCAACAAATCAGTGGTGTTTGTCTGGGGCAGCATTGTGCTTGCGTTGTTCCTTGTCGGCGTCGCTACAGGCTTTGTCGGACTGATCGTGATATTTCCCATATTGGGGCACGGCACCTGGCACGCCTACCAGGCCATGCGCAGCGAAGAGGCCCTTGCAGCCGCTGACAGGGAAAGCCAGCCATAGGCTGCCCTGCGCAGCGAGCTGGAATAACAGAATTCATTTGAAGGCGCGCTGGATTGAGCGGCGCGCTTACGGGTGAAGTTTTAGTCTGACATTTCCGGCTGGCCTGTTTATGCTCCCTCAAATCCACGCAAAATGGCCCGAACCTATTTTTCAGGAATTATATATGAAGATGATGTTGCGCTCCCTCCTGCTGGCTTACCTGATCAGCCCGGCTGCCTTTGCCACCTCCGAGGAGGCGGTCGAAGATCTGCTAAAACGCATGGCAGAGGAAAAAGTCACCAGCGTCCTGTTCCTGAACGATGCAGACCGCCGCATTGCCTTCGCGCATCTTGACCGGGCGGCACCGACACGGGCGCTACCTGCATCTGCAACACCGTACCCGCTCGGCACCAGTATCGATGCAAGCCTTGCCAACCTGACGTATGAAGTGGACGGCCAGACGTATGCCGTGAAGGATCTGCTGGCGCAGGAGCCGCTCATGGGAATGGTCGTGGTCAAGGGCGACACCATCCGGCTGGAGCATTACGCCGATGACCACAAGCCAGACAGCCGCTGGGTGTCTTTCTCCGTCACCAAATCATTCACGTCCACCCTGATCGGCGCCGCCATCAAGGACGGCTACATCACAAGCCTTGATGACACCGTCGCTGATTATCTGCCGAGGCTGCGCGGCACGGATTACGGCGGCGTCAGCATCCGGCATATTTTACAGATGGCATCAGGCATTGCCTGGAACGAGGACTATGCCGACCCGGAGTCGGATGTGGCAAAGGCGGGCGGGCTGCAGGGCTCTGCCCTCACTGATTATCTCGCCACGCTCAAGCGTGCGCACCCACCCGGCGAGGTGTTCAACTACAACACGGCAGAAACCAATCTGGCCGGCGAAGTGCTGCGCGCGGCGATTGGCAACAATGCCGCCGAGTACATGAATGCCAAAATCTGGCAGGCGTTCGGCATGGAACATGACGCCACATGGCTGTTGACCGAACCGTTCGGGCAGGAAACAGGCGGCTGCTGTATCAGCGCAAGCCTGCGCGACTATGCGCGTCTTGGCATATTCGCCAAACATGAAGGTAAGCTGCCGTCCGGCGAAAACATCCTTCCCGACGGCTGGATGCAGGCTGCTACAGCGCCGTCCAAAGGCTACAGTGGCTACGGCTACAAGTGGTGGTTGCTGGATGACGATGCCTATACCGCCAGCGGCATCTTCGGCCAGATGATTTACGTGAACCCAAAACGCGATCTGGTGATTGCAGTGCACAGTAACGCACCCGCTGCCGTGGGCACCGAGTATCACAAGCATTACCGCGCAGCCACCGACGCCATCGCGCAGAGCTTCGACGCCGAGTAATTGTTCGTGGAAACCAGACACCGGCCGCCAGCGTAAAGTCTGCGGCCCAAGCCCCACCAGCAAACAGGAGCAAGCATGAACGCTGGCTCGGCGATGGTGGGGTATATTTGGGGCCACTCACTCCGGCAGCACAGGACCAAGGCCAAACATAGATTTTAAAATGCGTACAGAATTATCCAGCCGGATGAAGAGCCCCTAGTAATTCATCGAAAGCCGGGGAGTTTCGTATTGCTTTTGAAACATCCATCATCAGGCTTTGGTCCAACCTCACCTTTTTGTTCACTGGCACAGCCAGTTCACCTCTTTCAATGTAGGGCCTTACAAGCGTTTCATGCCCCATGAGAACGCCAGCCTCGTTCACCGCTTCCTTGATGGCAATATCATAGAGTGAAAAGGTTGGCCCCTGTGTAGACCAGCGAACATCCGGTGCTGCTTTTTCAAACCAAGTTGCCCAGTCGTATCGCCAGCCCGCGTCGTGCAGCAGATTTTGTCCCTCAAAGTCATCGGCTGAACCAATCTCCCGTGCGAGGGCGGGCGCACACACGGGAAAGATGATGTCTTCCTCCAGTAAGATGAGTGACCCTTTTTCACAATTCTCCGTATAGAAGAAACTCATGTCGTAAGGTTCGCGTTTTAAATTTGGACGCCTTTCCATTGCGGAAACGGACACCGTTTCCACACCCAGGATGTCGCGAATTTTTTGCAGTAGGGGTGGCAGCCATATCTGAGCCACAGCCGGTAGTGCCGCAATGCGCAGGCTTTTTGTTGTCGCCTTTTCGCGCAGGGCCTGGACGGCGTCCCCGACCCGGTCAAAAGCAATAGTAAAATCATCCACTATGCTGCGGCCGAAATCTGTCAGGTGAACACCTTGCGCTTTGCGTTCAAAAAGCTTGGCACCCGCCCAGGCTTCCACGGATTTGATGTGCTGAGCGATTGCGCCGGCTGTTACGCTGAGCTCATCCGCAGCCGCTGAGAATCCCCCCAGCCGGGCTGCAGCTTCAAAGGCGCGCAAAGCATTGAGCGGTGGTCCTTTATACCTGGGTGGATTGACGGCCATACTGTTCTCCCTGCTTGCCTGTTATAGATAGACCGAGTTTTTCTACGTATAAATAAAGTTAATCTCCGTTGCCAGCCAAATTGTGTCGCGCATATTTTGACGCCAGCAAGGAGAACAAGCATGACAGCTCTTGGTCAGCGACACTGGACACCGACGGTCAGTGAAGAATACATCCAAAAAATTGCGGCCTATACAAATACGGGCAGCCCGCTGGAGATCGACAACCGCATTTCGAGGTTGGCAAAGCGGAACAATGACATTCACGAAAAGGAGTGCTTCAACTTAAACCCTGCCACCAATGTCATGAACCCGCGTGCACAGAAAGTTCTAGCCTGCGGATTGAGTTCTCGGCCATCCTTGGGTTACCCGGCAGAAAAATATGAAACGGGTCTGGAAGCGCTGGAGGAAATCGAGGTTATTGCGTCAGGGTTATGCGCTGATGTGTTCCAGTCGCCTTACTGCGAATTAAGAGCTTTATCCGGTGCCATGGCAAACCTATTTGCCTTTATGGCCATTTGCCAACCAGGGGACGCCATAATTGTGCCGCCGGCATCCATTGGTGGACATGTTACACATCATCTAAATGGTTGTGCGGGGCGTTATCATCTGAAGGTTTATCAGGCGCCAATCAATGAAGACAACTATTCATACGACATCCCGGGTCTCATGCGGCTCGCGAAGGAAGTTCGGCCCAAACTAATTTCGATCGGCGGCAGCCTGAATTTGTTCCCACACCCTGTACAGGAAATCCGTGCGGTTGCAGACGAGGTCGGATCGAAGGTGCTTTTCGATGCCGCTCATCTTTGCGGTTTGATTGCAGGCCATGCATGGGAGAACCCACTCCAGCAAGGTGCTCATATTGTGACTATGAGTACATACAAAAGCCTTGGTGGCCCATCAGGCGGCATTTTACTGACAAACGATGTTACCATTTCCGAAAAACTTGACGCCATTGCTTATCCCGGACTTACAGCCAATTTTGACATGGGGCGTATCGCCGCGCTTGCGCTGACACTTCTGGATTGGCGCACTTTTGGTAATCAATATGCCCAGGCCATGATTGATGTCGCTCAATCGCTGGCAGCGGCAATCGCTCTGGAAGGCATTCCGGTATATGCTTCGGCGCGGGGATTCACCCAGTCGCATCAATTCGCGCTTGAAGCCACAGAATTCAATGGAGCCCGGCACATGGCGGAGAAGCTTCGAAAGGCCGGATTTCTGGCCTGCGGCATCGGACTGCCACTCCCGCAAATCGACGGTGACATGAACGGGCTGCGCATGGGATCCCCGGAAATGGTGCGCTGGGGCGTAGGTCCACAAGATACAAAGACTCTGGCCGCTTTTATTGCGAGGGCGCTAAGGAGTGACAAACCTGAGGAACTTGCACCGGCAGTTGCTCGCCTCCGCCGTCAATTCAACAAGCTGCATTTCATGCACCATGGTGACCATAGCTTGTCAGCAGGCGAGTGAAACCGATGCCAGTCTCCAAAGAAAAAATGATGATTGCCGCGGTGATGCTGGCAAGCAGTTCAGCTGTCGCACTGCCACTGTTCATTATCCTGTTTCCTGTCCCCATTGGCGCGGGCTCAATCGAGCAATTTGTGTCCCTGCACTTGCACGAGGACTTCGGGACACGGATATGGCTAACATACATCTATTTTCCTGCGGCCATAACAATCCACTATCTGGCGCTGCCCACACAAGCCGGGAAAAAAGCGTTTTTCCTGCTGGGCTTTGCCTTCTTCTTTGCCGGAAATGTAATAGACTTGCTGTACCGCGCTATCCAGTATGATGTTGTGCATTTTTACTGGGCAGCCGAATATCTGGGGGCATCGTCAGATGCTGCCCGCCAGCGCTATGCGGAAAAAATCACCACTTTTAGCGAGCTCGCCCCGGCCATAAGCTTCAGTTTCGCGCTTCTCTTTTTCCTCGGGCGCAGCATGATGGGCGCCAGCCTGTGGCTGAACTCAACCCAGCTGGAAAAATGCGTATCAGCGAGCCTAATTGTCAACGGGCTCTGGAACATCCTGCCCCACACAGGCCATATCTTTGGTGGTTTTGTCGGGGCCTCCTACATCTATGTGTGGTGCCTTAGTCTTGTGCTGGTCACAATACTCGCTGCAACACGCGTTTACCCGAAACCGAATACAAACGCCTGCGCACCAACGCATGGTCCGGGCAAAGAGGCTTGACCATGGCAACGGCACCGCACCCGAACACGATCAAGCTGTTCAATGCCCTTGTTTTCGACGGCGATAGCGAGGAGCTGACGGAGAATGGCAGCATTTTCATTGAAGGGAACACGATCCGAGACGTGTCTTCATCCAACATAAAAACGCCCGCAGATCTTGTGATAGACTGCAAGCAGAGTTTTTTGATGCCCGGTTTGATCGATCTGCACTTCCATGTCTATTCGGTGACGTTTGACTTGCGGGAACTGGACCGGCTGCCGTCAACGATCCTCACCCTCTATGCGGCAAAACACCTGGAATCGTCCCTCCTGCGCGGCTTTACAAGCGTACGGGATCCGGGCGGCGCGGATTGCAGCCTTCATATGGCCATTGAACAGGGGCTGATCAAAGGCCCAAGACTGTTCTTTGGCGGGAAAGCACTTTCGCAGACCGGCGGACACGGCGATACAAGACTACCGCATGAGGAAAACATCTGCGGCTGCGCATCCTCCAGCCTGCTCTGCCACACGGTTGACGGCGTGGATGCCATCCGCAAAGCTGCGCGCGAAGAACTCCGCAAAGGAGCCCATCACGTCAAGGTCCATGTTTCCGGAGGCGTTGGATCCCAGTCCGACCCAATATGGATGAACCAGTTTACCCATGAGGAATTGTGCGCGGTCGTGGAGGAGGCAACCTCCAGGCGAAAGTATGTTGCTGCACACTGTCATACGGACGATGGTGCACGGCGTTGTGTGGCAGCAGGCATTCGTTCCATCGAACACGGCACACATATAACGCCCGAGACCGCAGCACTCATTGCCTCGTCGGGCGGTGTATATGTGGTTCCAACATTCGCCGTCATCCACCAGATTCTGGAGTACGGGCCTGACACCGGATTAAGCCGGGAAAGTGTGGAAAAAAGTGCTGGCCTTCTGGAACAGATGTCTCAATCCCTGGAAAATTGCCGACGAGCAGGCGTGGGGGTGGGACTCGGTACAGATATTTTTGGTACACGCTTTCATCCGCTGCAGTCCAAAGAGTTTTCTTACCGGTCCGCGCTGGAAAAACCGATTGACACATTGCGGTCCGCCACCTCGATGAATGCCGAAATCATGCAGCAATGCCATGAGGTTGGCAGAATTGCGCCGGGCTACAAGGCGGATATCATCCTGGTGAAAGGCAATCCCCTTAAGGATATCACTGTCCTCGAGCGATATGAAACACACATGCCGCTTATCATGAAAAACGGGGATATCGTAAAAAACACCATGCCCGCATGACCAAATTCCTGACCGGCGCACGCAGCACGGCATTGACGCGCCCAGCTATCCCGCCGGGATTGTGGGACCCCAAACCGGCCAGCAAACCTGAAACAATGGTTTCCGCCCGTATTTATTGTTCGGGCCTGAGGTCTTCGATAACCTTCGCGTCAACCCAGAATGAATCTGTATTGTCCGGGCCCATATTGCGGTTGAAGAAAAGATACTGGCCGTCGGGTGTGACAAAGGCCGCGAACTCTGATGACGGTGTATTGACGCTATCGCCAAATTTAATTGCCTCACCCCAAGCGCCATCAGGCTCCTTGAAACTGATAAAGAGGTCCGCGTTACGCACGTCGCTGTCGCGCTGGCCGTCCCAGATGATGTAGCTCTCATCCGGCGCTATGAAGGGATGGGCATTCCACTGGCCGGTGTTGATTTCCCTGGGAAGTGGCTTTGGTGCTTCCCGCTTGCCGTCGATCAGTCTGGAGTAGCGGAGAACACTGTTATTCTTCGCTTCGTCCATCACGATCGTACCGCTGTCGGACGCGGTCACCCGCATGATGCGAATATCTTCAAAGTCTGGCCCCAGCCGCTTGGGCTCTGACCAACCCTCAGTCGTGCGCTCCTTGTAACTTCTGCCGAAAAACATGGTCTTGCCGTCAGTGGAGAGGGTCGGCGTGCCACGCCGCTCCCCGATCACTCGCGGGCGCCATTTGCCCTCTTTCTGTTCATAGACAATAAATTGCTGCTCTGGTTCGGTGCCCGCGTTCACCTCACGAATCCAGTAAAGTTCTTTCATGCCCGGCGCAAAGACCACGCCGTATTCCCAACCGTTGGTCGAGATAACGCCGGGCGCAAATACTTCAGGCGTTAAGCCTGGGGGCGTTTGCCCCAGATAGGGGCCTTCGAGGACCGGCAACTCATCTTGGCCATGGCCGGTGCTGCTCATCATCAATATGGCAAGCAACAAAGCCCCTGGAGTGCAAGCATGTTTCATGATTGCCACCTTATTCAGCAAAAGCGGGCAGGACGACGTTTTCAATCTCGGGCATGAGATTGCCGTCCCTGCCGTAGCCGGTGAACACAATCACAAGGTCAAGCTCATCCACTGCTATGACACGTTGGTCGCCGCCGCCCCAGGCAAAGGTAGCATTGACGGTCTTTTCACCGACTGTAACTGGCGTGTGATAGAAGAAATAACCGTAGCGGTAGGTTTGGGGCATCCAGTCCTGATTTGGCTTGACAAGGCCACTGGTGGCCACAGTGAGATACTCTGCTGGAACAAGCTGTTCGCCGTTCCATTTGCCGTCATTGAGCACAAGGCTGCCAATTTTAAGCATATCACGTGATGTCATGCTCACCATCCAGCCCGCTTGTGGCAGGCCGCTGGCATGGGTGTCCCAGCTATAATTTGTGATGCCCAGTTTATCGAGAACTTCATTTTTGATGAATTCCTCAGCGCTGCCCGGCACGACGGCGTCGATAACCGTCATCACCAGCATGGGGTTGAAGTTGCCGTACAGGTAGGTCTGAGACTCGTCAGTAATCGGCCCGCTTTGCTCCAGAAGAGACTGAACCAGGAGCTGGCCCTTAACCGCGTCCGTGTTTTTCTCGTGCTCTTCCCATTTTTCACGCTCGATGGTAAGCCCTCCTTGCATGGTCAGAGCCTTGTGAAGGGTGATCTTTTCGGAGCCTTCCACAAGTTTTGAACGGTCCAGATCCTTGAGAAAACTGATGAGCGGCTTCTCCAGATCGGCCATTGTCAGATAGCCCAGCTGCATCGCGCGGCCGAGTATCAGGCTGGTGTAGCCTTTGGTGGCTGACGCTTGCGGGTGCGCCAGATTGATGCGACCGCGCCGATAGTAACTTTCAAAGATGAGCTTGCCCTTGTGGGCGATCAGCAGGCTGTCGTAGCTGCCGTGCTTGCCTTCAGCAATCTCCTCGGCCAGCTTGACGATTGCGGCTTTTTTGCCGCCGTCCTCGGCCAATTCCCCCACTGGGAAAGCGCCGCCTCTAACGGCTGGCGCGGTGGCGATGTAGGCTTTTTCCAAGGGAGCAAGGTCCCGGAACGAGAGCTCGGCTTCAGCCGCTGTGGCCTCTGCTGTGGCCTCATTGTCTTGAGCACTTGCCGCTAGGCTACTTAAGCCGCTTAACAGGATGACAGCAATCAGGTTTTTTAGGTTGGCGTTGATAGGCATGTCTGGCTCCCGAAACATGTCGTTGATAAATAAAGGATATTGGTACAGCGATCAGTCAGCTGTCAGGTCAGACAGCCATTTGAAACTACGCACGGCGGTCGCCGGGAAGGCCTCTGAATGACCAGACTGTTCAACAACCTCAAGCTCTTTCATGTTTAAGCCCTCGTTTGTGCGGCGTTGAAGCAGCGACATGAGAGCGTTGATGTTGTCCATTTCGTCCGTTTCCTTTTCGCCCACGCTCACATAGACATTGGCGTTAAGCACCTCCCGCGCGGCCTCAGATTTTGCTGCGAGGTTTTGAATGAAAGCGAGGCTTTCAGCATTGAAGGCCGGACTGCCCAGCACATAATGCCTGAAGGTGTCAGGCGCCTCAAAAAGGATGAATGACCCAAATGCACCGCCAAGCGAGAAGCCAAAATAAATGCGCTCGGCCGGGTCGGTCTGATAATTGGCCTCAACATATTTAATAACGTCGTCGCGAATAAAGGTGAGGTGGTTCGAAGCCTGCCCAACTTTATATTTGGCCTGAGTTTCGGGATCAGAAGCCGGTGTAACCGTATAATCCCGGAACCGGCTGATGAAAGGCCGCTCGTCGCCTTCGAAATCCCTGCTGGCGTTCTTTTGCCAGGAGATCGCTACAACGATGGCATTTGGCAACACAAATTCGGCAGCCCCGGACAGCATTTCCATGTGCCATGCGCCGTCCGTTGTATAGACAACAGGATGCCTGGTATCGGCGTTTTTCGCATAGTCTTCCGGTAACTTGATATAAAGCTCGTATTGCCTGTCCGTTTTGCTGTCCCGAATGGGCACCACTTCAGATCTCGGCATTTCATAGGGTGCTGGCTCGCTGGCATGCCCGCTGGTCAGCGGAAGACCGAAAGACAGAAAAAACGAAATAACGACAGCAGCAATTTTCTTCATCATGTTTCCCTATCATTGCGGCGAACAGGTCGCCTTCATGTCGCTGTTTCGCCGCATGTCTGCATATATAGAAAGTTATACAACGGAACTGCGATGAACTGTGCCACGCGAAAGGTAAAATGTGAAGTTATAACAATACTTGTTGATGTTGGATTTAGATGTTGCCCTGCCTTCAGTCGCCCTCAATACCGAGGAATCGAAACGTGAAACCGAGCGTATTGACGGAACCGTGGGCCAGGAACAACGGCCACAGGTTATGACGGCCCCGCTTTACATAGTAAATTCCGAGGCTCAGCCCGATGCAGCCGGTGACGATAGCACCGTGCATGCCCTGATAATAATAGTGCCGGTAGCCAAAGAAGGCTGCCGCCAGCACCACAGCCACGGGTGTCGCCCATTTCATGTCACCAAACAGGGCTTCAAGCCTGTTGATAATAAAGGCCCTGAACAGGAGCTCCTCGAAAAAGGCTGTATGCGTCCAAATGAGCCCCAGATACATGAGGTAGGCCGCCACATCGCCTTCGATGTCACCAAACCGGTTGGTTCTCGGCTGCCTCTCAAAGAACAGGTCTGCAATTGCGCCGCCAACCCCGGAGGTCAGTATAATCAGGAATAGCGCAAAGGCGGCCCAAAGGATGGTTCTGAGCCAGCTGTCAGGCTTTTTGAAGCCCAGGTCAGCCCAGCGCATGCCTCGCCTGTACAAAAGCCAGGTGCCGACAAACATGGCGCTCAGTGTCGAAGCCGGTCCGCCCCCAACCTCTGAGACCAAACGCACGCTTTGCTTGACGACAATCAGCACTGTCAGAATGATCAAAAGATCGAAGAGTGCGCCGCGATCAAACCTGCTGGTCTTTGGTGCCGTTGCTGCCCGTGGCCCGGTGTGGGTCATTGTATCCTCCCGCGTCTATAGGTGCGGGTCTTTCGCCCGCTACCGGCTTTGGGCAAGCCCTAGCGGCAGGAGTGTCAAATCAATGTCAAACAGGGCCGTAGCCTAGGTCAGTGAGATAGAAGATGGCCGGAAACATTCTGATGACGCGCTGTGTTATCAGGAAGGACAACGCGGGCAGGCCTTGGAATAAGGCGCACCGTTCCCGCCCTGTCGACGACAAAGCTGCTGGGCGGCGCACAGGAGGCCTGCAGACCGCAATGTGCGTCGCATTAAGTGCACGCAAAAGGGACTAAACTTCGGTCGCGTTCTCGCATCGTTTGGCCTGCGCAACAGCATCCTTGAGAGATGTATAGCGGAACGTATCAAAAAGAAAATAATCCACCGGTTGTCGAACGATCCCGTATTTGGCCATTTCCTCGACGTCTTTAGCCTGAAGTGCTTCCGTATCTTGGTTCACGTTCATATTCCTTGATAAAAGATCAGATGTTTGGAAGGGAATATCCCTCTCCATGAATCTGAAACCAGCTTGCCTGCTAACTAGAGGAAGAAGATCCACGGCGATGGTTGCGCTGTCGGCTGGCTTCCAGCGGCACGCCACTCTTCCAGGTATTTTTGCATTTGCACTGGCGGCATATACGCTCACCAATCCAGGAGCTCTCAAACGGCTCCTGACATGTCAGGCATGGCCTACGCCTGCCACCCACTCCGTGGCCGCCAGCATCTGCTGTCGTTTCTTTCTTCAACTCGCTCATGGCTCTTTCATTTCCGCCGCACAAAGTCGCGCCAACGCATCCGCCGTCTGCGCCACCAGTTTTTTGCGCGGCCCGTTTTGCAGGCCAGCTTCCACGGCAAGCACTTGGATCAAATAGAGCGCCTGAGCACACACCTCGTGCCATGACTCCGCAGGTGATTCCAGATAAGACATTTCAAGGTCCTGCTGGTGTTTCAGCAAAGCACGCCTGCGCGCCAAAAAATCGGCCACTTCATGGCGCCGGGCTTCCGTCGCCTTAAGCGCGAAAGAACCGCGATATTTGTCAAGATCAATGGGGAGCTCAGGCATGCTTACGCTCCATCACCAAAGGACGGCAGCTCACTGATGCCCGGCCAGGTTGCGTCTGTCAGAACACCGTCCGTTGATCCGGTTGGTGTTTTTTTCAAGAAGCTACGCATCTGGCGCCTCTTTTTCTAAATAGTTCATCGCAATCCCAGCCATTGCCGGAAATGCTGATATGGGCGTTGAGGGGGACTTGAATGGCTTCGCACATATCGCGTCGGGCAGCAAACCCTCGCAGGCAGCTCCATCCTCTGCGGTAGGAATATGTGTCAAGATACCCATTCAGCGGCACCTTGATCTCCCGACATGCAGCGCGGGTTTTCTGAAATCCACGCTCGCAGGCCCAGCCGTCGCCCGAGGAACTGCTGGTTAGATATCCATTTGCCGGAACCGCAATTGCCACGCACAAATTCTCTCGCTCTCTAAAGCCCCGTTCACAGGCCCAGCCATGTGACCATGAAGAGTCAGAGAAATAGGCATTGTCAGGCAATTCAATCGGAACGCAGCCATCGCCTTCTTTGCGGAATGTTCGATTGCATCTCCAATCAGGACTCGCCGAATGTGTTGTTAAATGGGCATTTTCCGGCACGGGCACCAAAACACAACTGGCCTCCTCCTGGCGGTAACCCCTTGCACACGCCCATCCGCTTCCGTTCACGGAATAGGCAAGAAATCCATGCTCGGGTACCTGCACTTCGCGGCAAGCACCGTCTCCTGTTAGCAGGTATCCACGAAGACATTTCCAGCCACTGCCATATGGTGAGACAGTAAAATAGGCATTGTCGGGTTTGGTGATCGCGCTGCATTCGGCACCGGCCACACGATAGCCGCGGTCACAGGTCCACCCTCGTCCATAATCATTGGCCTTGGCGTTGGCAGGAATGGTTCTGTTTGCCTCCTGCTTTTGTGCCGCGCTTGGGGCAAAAGGCATCATTGCAACCAGGATCGCCATGAGGAGAAAAACCCCCGCAATCCCCGCCAAGTGCCGAAGTCTGGTGTTCAATTGGATGAGCATCTTCATTCGTTTTCCTTTGGCGCGATGATCTGGCGCTTGTTTCGGCACCGGCCTAAACACTGTTTTGCTGCTGTTGTAACAAGTCCCGGGCGAGGGCGGCATCCAGCTCACGAGGATCCTGTAAGGTGAGAACTTCGGCACGTCCCGGCTGACATGGATCGGGTGGTAAATAGAGCGACACTTGTGTGCGCCGAAGTGCTGTGAATGTAAGGCCTTCCAGAAAATCTTCTTCAATCACAACACGGTAAGATCCAGCCGGCAGGGTTTTCTTGTAGCCACTGAGCGAAAAACAGTATTGAAACGTTACAATTTTTTCCGTTGTCCGGTTTTTCACGGCCAACTCCCTGCTGAAACCCTATGCGTCAGGAGAGAGGGAACACCGTCTCTCCGCGATACCGATCCAATACACCGGTTCAGCACACCATGTGTCAGCTCTTGGCTTTTTTGGTCTCTTTTTCGGGGGTCGCTTCAGCTGCTTTTTCAGGGGAGCTATCAGGTTTGCCATCAGGTTTTGACGGGTCAGCAGCGGCTTTGGTTCTGAATAAATCTTTATAGGACATGAAATGCCCTTTCATGGATACGGCAATGATCTGCCGCCAAGCGCAGCCATGATCGGCTGCAGCTATATATATAGCCTTAAAGTAATAAAATTACAATGAACGATAATTATTTATCAATTACATATATACTTTTGTATTTTTATTGCATAATTGGCAATCAGGACATGGCCTAGCCATGGGTTTCATCCTGGAACCTCAGGGAACAAAACACGCTACCGCTAAACGTCAACAATCGTCTCGAAGCCGCCATAGATCAGGCGCTGGCCATCGAAAGGCATCTCGGTCATGTCCGCGCCCGCGGCCTCCATGTCGGCAAAGACCTTCGGATTGCCTGCTTCCCGTGTCGCTTTGTCTGGCCAGATGACAAGTGAGAAAACAACCGTTTCATCGTCCTTTGCTTTCACGGCACCGTAAAAATCGGTCACGTCGCCCTTTGGCACGTCGTCGCCCCAGCACTCGATAAGCTGGATGGCGCCATGCTTTTTGAAAAACACAGCGGCTTCGGCTGCGTGCTCGCGGTACTTTTCCTTGTTCGCTGTCGGTACTGCAGCAACAAATCCGTCCACATACGTCATGCTTGGTCTCCCTCGACTCCCTCAACCACCGCCTCAGGCGCGGCAGGCACCATGATAACGCGATTTACCGGTTTTCTCCAATTGCGCCTGCCGCCTGTTATCCGGCCGCAACGGGTTTGTCATGAAACACCTTGCGCATCAGCGGCACAAAGCTCTCCAGCGGGTCAACCTCGAAATCCGGATCGAAGGCGGGCGCATCCCATTCATCCACCAGTTTGACGGCAAGGTCATACCAGGGCTCGTCCTTCCACTGGTTGCGCAAGTCCGTTGGTGCGCCCAGATAGTGATAATAGTGCTCGCCCTGAAAGGCCTGATGGTTGCGGATCACATGGTAGCAGTTATCGCTGATATAGGGACGCATCATCTCTGCCGCGATCGGGCCGTGGTTGGGCACATTGATGGCCTTACCGATATCATGGCACAGCGCCACAACAATCTCTTCGTCTGACGCACCCGCCCGGCGCGCCAGCGTGCCGGTCATCAGTGAATGCTGCAGCTGGTCACAGGCGAAGCCAAGCGTGTGCTGCTCAAGGGATTTCAGGAGATCAATGAAACGGTCGGCCGTGTTCTTGAACTCTTCCATGTGCGCCGCACCAATGATCTGCCAGTCCTCGGCGGTGCCGTCCTGCATTGCGGTGAATGTTGCCTGCTCGGCCATGTCTTGCCCTCTCGCCTGTCCGGGCCCCCGCCCGTGGGTCTACGTGCCCACCTTAGCGTGCTCATGGCCCGCCAGTATAGGCTTAAATCCCACCATTATTAAGCGCTTCAAACAGATCAATGGCTTCTGCTACCGTCAATTCGTCCGTAGGCGGCCAAAAGCGAACATCGACTTGAACTGCTGAACTTCAGTCCGCTTAGCTGCAGGATAGGCCGTTTGCGGCAATCTTCAGAATCATCTGCTCGTAGCTGATGTTGAGGTTAAGGGCACAGGCGCGGTAAAAATACCCCCGGCGCAGGCCAGGCATCAGGTTTGCCTCCACAAAGTGTGGTACCTGGTGATGGTTCATCCTGATGTCAATTCGGCCGAATGACCGGCCGCTCAGCGCCGTGAAAGCTGCTTTGGCCAGGTCGGAAAGCTGTTTGTGCACATTCTTGTCTGTCACGGCAAAAACCCGTTCGCAGTCATTTTTTTTGGTGTCAAAATCAAGGATGCGGTGCCCGTTCTCGTTTTTCTCGACTGTTATTTCTATCGGCATTGCCGTGAGCGCGCCCGTGATACCGTCCTCAAAAATACCCACACTATATTCCTTGCCGGACAAGTAGCTTTCCACCAGTGAGCGGGCATGTTGGTGGGCATGGATGTCGTCGACTTTCGCGCAAAAGCCCGCAAAATCATGAACGATGGAGTTGGCGTCCACACCGCGGCTGTCCCCGCCAATGGCCGGCTTGACAAAAAGCGGGAAAGCGACCGGAAGCGCATCCTCGCCTGTGTGTTCGCCAGGGCCGGAGGTGAAGTAACAGGCGGTTGCGATGCCTGCCTTTTGCATAATCTCTTTGGCGTGGCCTTTATCGGATTCGTCGCTGAGCGCTTTGTGGTTGGAGGCCATATAGGCGATGCCATGAAGGTCCAGAAAGTCATTCAGCCACAGAGTTTTGCCGTCAAAATCGAAATATTTAACCCCCGAAAACACCAGATCGGGACGTCTGGCCACCAAACCCTCAAGATCACTGAGCGTGCTGATTTGGGTGATGGTCACAGTCTGATAGGTGCTGGCTAAAATCTCCTGAATGAGGTCTTCATCAAGGGTTATCGCGACATTCTTCTGATGGGCAGTTTTATCCGCCAGTGTGGCAACGGTAACAATTTCGATTATTTTCTGCGATTTTTGGGAACGACAATCCACCAATGGCTGCTTCGTTGCTGTATAGGGTGCAAGGCCCCCCGATGCAGGAGCAATATCAGCCGCGCTGACACTATATGCGTTTTTGCTGTTCAAAACGGATCCTTAATGCGCACCCAAAACTTGCTGAAAAGGCAAGTGCATTTTCAGGTCGGATACTGACTGAGAAAGATGGTAAACGAATAGCTGTGCAGACTCTCATGTCTGCAATGTGCGGATCACCACCTTAACAGGAATGCACGCAACTGGATAGGAAATGTTAGTGCACGTCCCATCCCGGACCAAAACTATCAATCGGCCAATTCAGACAAGCGACGTATGAGGGTACGCCGGCTGACGATTCTGAAATGAGAGAATAGCCGGCTTCACGACGACGCCTGCATCAATATTCAGCGCCTGGCGAATGGTTTCATTCTTCTGCCAACCCGCGCGTCCCTCTACCACCGAAGGCAAATGTACGATGAGCGCCGCAGAAATTGACCGGGAGGCACTTTCCCATAGATAGCTTGGCGTATGATCAACGGCATAATAGTCGGTCTTACCAACTTTAAACATTGGATTTTCAAACGTAGTTGGCCTGGCAAAGTAAAAGCCCATACCCTCGTCGCAGCTGACATCAATGATCAGGCTTCCGGGCTTCAAACAGGTTTTTTCGGTTTCGATCACAAAATCAAAAGGGTGTTCCGGGTCCTGCAAGGTACCATTTATAATGATGTCTGACTCGCCGATCAGGTCTGATAGGGGCCTTTCACTGCCGTCATGTTCGACCACCAACATTCGCGCTTCATCCTCGCCGCCTTCACGAAGGCGGGCATAATGGCAGTCAAGCACCTCTTCGCGCACTTCGTGGTCAGGGCGTTGAATGCAAATGGTAATATCCCTGAACCCATGCGCTTTCAGGGCGTAAATCGCGCCTCGGCTAACCGCACCAAAACTGAAAATAACAGCTTTGCGTCGATTCCCATAATGTCCATCGATGCCCTTTAAGCGGAGAGCATGCAGCACAGCGCAGTAACCGGCCATTTCATTGTTTTTATAGAATGTATGCCGCCCCATCTGCCCAGACGGGCTCCAGACAAACATATCCTCAAAAGCAATCAGCGTCTGCTTCCGGTCAATTGCTGTCTGCGTAATTCCCCGCTGTTGAGCGCAATGAGGATAACCCCAAAGGATGCCTCCTTCCCGAAGCTCCAGTAAATCTGCCAGTGTCGGTTTGGCAACTATTACATTCCCGAGCTCCGCCAGGAGTTCCTGCCGAGACGCAATACCGCCGACTTGCGATGCTATTTCAGAGTCTGAAATATCAAAAGGCGTGCCATATCCTTCTTCAAATATCAGTTGCTTCCGAATTTCTGCCGGCAGACGCGGCAAATGATCAGGGTGAACTGGCACCCGTTGTTCGTCTTGCTTTTTTGAAGTCCCAATGACCCCCAGAGTTAACATACTCATAGTTTTTACCTTTAAAGAATGAAGACACCGACCTCGTTACCAGGTCGGTCGTGACAAGTTTCAAGAGTTGGGTCAGCGACAGCGATCATTAGATCGAAGCAACTTTTTTGTTGCGCTGTTGTGTGTGTGCACAAGGCTTGCTGCAGGTTACGGTAGTTCGCAGCGCGCATACTCTCTGCGGTAGGGTTTGTCACATTCCCAATTGTTGCCGCTGTAATCGAGATGCGAATTCTCGGGTAGCTCCAGCGCTACACAGGCTGATCCTCGTTGCTGGTATCCGCGAAGGCATTTCCAGCCCTGACCATAGGACGACGTCACCAGATAGCCGTTCTCTGGTATGGCTATCGCAGTGCAGCTGGTGCCTGTCGTTTGATACCCGCGTTCGCAGCTCCAGTTATTATCGAATGAGGACGGATCAAAATAAGCATTTTCAGGCACGCTGGGTGAGATGCAGGCGTTCCCAACCTTCAGGAAGCGTGGATCGCATTCCCATCCTTTGCCGTATCTCTTATCCGACAAATGACCATTTTCAGGGACAACAATCGTTTTACAGGCATTTGCAACTTTCATGTAACCGCGTACACACCCCCACTGATCGCCAGCGGCGGTCAGATAGGCATGCTGCGGTATTGGGAAAGTCGTGCAGGCACCCATTTCTTCTCTAAAACCCCGTTTGCATTCCCAGCCGGCTCCATAAGCCCGGTTGGTGGCATAGGCATTCACAGGAATAGTGATAGCCACACACAATTCACCTGTTTTACGGAAGCCTAAATCACACCCCCACCCACTGCCGTATCGTTCAACGTGAGCATTTTTGGGAATACTCTGGGCATGAACGCCAGTGGGCACCAGATACACGGCCGCGGCCAGCATCAGCGCCTTGGCAAATCCAAGGTCGGTAAACTTTGTCAAAATATGCTTTCTTCAATCACCTCAGGGCCTGTCCGGCCGGTGAAAGGCGAGGGTCTTTTTTTGGTGAGCTAGCGGAGATGAGCTGCCAAAATTCCGGCACCTTGGGCACCTGTAAAAGAACCATTCTGGAAAAGAATGACTGTTCTAAATACACGCCGCTACCGACATTGCCTGACGCCTTATGCCGTTATCTTCACACGGTGTATATGCGCTCACTAAACATGCGGGCGCGAAAATAGCAAGCTTTGCGGATAAGAAGATACAGCCAGTACGGCGGTGGCTCCACCGAACTGAGTTCGATGCCAACGATCCTGCGCGCGGGGGCCCTCTGGCCCGGGCGGACCCCTGTCACACGTGCCCCTATTCCGACTTTTACTCTTATTCTGATCGGCCGTTGATCACCGGATAGCCCATGTTCATCCAGCCGAAAATGCCTTCATACATGGTTGCCGTGCGGGTAAAACCACGCCGTCTCAGGCGCCTCACCACATCATCAGCGGCCGCGCGCGGGCACGAGCAATAGGCAACAATCTGCACGTCCTTCGGCAGGTCACCGACAATCGCATCAAAGTCGCTATAGTAAGGCATCGGTATCGCCCCTTCGATGTGCACCCGCTGCCACACAGACGTCACGCGCGTATCCAAAAGCACCATGCGCTTCTTGTCTTCCAGCGCCGCCAAGAGGTCAGCTGCGGACACATAAAGGCCGTCCTGCAGATCAAATTCAGGGTCTGCGCCTTCAGCGTTGATCACATACTGGTCAGGCGTCGGCACGTCCCTGAGCACTACCCTGGACTGTTCCCAACCGCTCGCCCGGCTGCGCAAAAAAGCGGTCAGGTTATCGATGTCGGCTGACGAGAGCCTGTCTTTCCAGGGCTCCATGGGCGTACCGTCCCGGCCCTCGCGGATCGCATAGCGGATAAATTCGTCCGAGTTGTGCGACAGCGCCGAGGGGTTGCCGAGCGCGGGCGCGTTCACGCCTTCCCCGCCCGCACCGTGGCAGTCCGTACAGTTTTCCGCGTACAGGTCGGCGCCGCGGGCCGCATCGCCTTTCACCAGGTCCTTCGTGATGCGCACCCGGTCCGTGTCCGCCTGCCAGAAAAGCCAATAGGTCAGGTCCCAGGTTTCATCGAGCGTGAGCGGGCCGCCAACCTCATCCAGATACCCGCCCATGGGCGTACCGTCACGGCCATACTGGATAGGACGCAGCACCTCATGCGGCACGCCGGACCGGAACAGGCTTTTGCTGCGCAAGGACGGCGCATGATCGTTGACATATCCCTGCCTGTCCGCCCCGTGACAGAGCGAGCAATAGCGCTGGTAATTGGCTTCCGCCACGCGGGACTGTTCGGCTGTCAGCGACCGCGGGTCCCGGATGGTCCTGTATTCATAGTCTTCTGCAGCAGCGTTGGGCGCTGCCACCAGCACAAGACCAAAAAAGAGGCTGAAAAAACTGAATTTACACACGAAACATACCTTTCCCTATGTGCAGAGCCCCCACCCCAAACCATCGGTCCCAAAAACGCCCGCATATTGGAATGCTATACTATAATGTTGACCAACCGCACCCTAGCACACCAAACGGGAAAGGCTAGGGCCATGGCAGATTTTCTAAACCTAAGTCTATGGCGCGATAGCGAAATTTCCACTCCTGTGGTTGAGGGAGCAAGCTGCATATGATTCTGGCACCGCCGCCAGTAATCAAGCTCTGTCTGCGCGTGCTGCGACCTTGTGCGCCAAGACATGACGGTCAGGTTTCCGTAACATTCATCGTGTCAATAACCAGTTTTCTCGACCTAGGGCCACATTTTTTATGAAGCGTATGCCTCCACGAATTCTTACAATCTGCAACTTCACCACTGATGGTAGGATGTGAGCTATTCACACTGTGAAATTTGCAGAAACGGGTATTGGGCTGGGTATAATCGCGGCTCAAGCATACTATACACCGCATGAGCCACTCTCGTTGCTTTCCCCGGTGTTTCCGAGGGTATTGTCCTGAAGGCGCACGTTGACGACAACCACGCCTTGGCGATTGTGAAAACGGATTGAAGACGATGGCCGGAGTTTTGACAGAGGAGTTTCAGATATCATGAACTCGCAAATTGCACGAAAGATAGTCGCTTTTCTGGCGCATTTGTCGCTTGCATCAATTTGCCTGATGCCAAAAGCCGCAGCCGATGAAGCCTGTGACTTTGTCAGGGACCAAACCGACCTTGCGCCTTACTCCTGTGGCACGCTTGAGGTCCCGGAAAACTATAATGACGTGAATTCTCGCACCCTAGAGATCCGGTATATTGTGCTGGAAGCTGCAGAAAAGGATATCGCCAAATCACCGCTTATCTTTTTGTCAGGCGGCCCAGGCTCGTCGGCTTTGCAGCCCGCCTCCCTGCACTATTGGGGGGAAAGCCCCCTTCGCGCCAAAAGAGACATTATTCTGTTCGACCAGCGAGGCACCGGCCACTCCAGCGCTTTGCCCGACATTGGTCCGAAACTGATCACAATCCTGGCACAGAACCTCAACTCTGAAAGGGAGCGCCAGGCCTTTTCGAGCCTTATCGCCAATGACCGAAGAGAATTAAGAAACGCAGGCATCGCGGTGGATCAGTACAATTCTTTTGCATCCGCTAAAGACATAGATCAATTGATGGCTCACCTGGGGCACGACACCTACAATCTTTATGGCGTTTCATACGGCACCAGGCTTGGCCGCATTGTACAGGCAAGTTTTCCCGCGCGGGTACGGTCGGTGTTTTTGCACAGCCCCAATCCCCTCGAGGGGGACTTTTTGTTCCCCAGGCTGCATAACTATTCCCGCGCACTGGGGCGACTATTTGACCATTGCAAATCAGCCATGGACTGTGGCCCGGGAAGCGCTGATTTGAAACAGGACTATATCGCCGCCCTTAAAAGCCTTGAGCAGCGGCCCGGCACCGTGGAGACACAGGACGGACCCTTTGTCGTCAACCCTCAGGATGCCATCTATCTGCTCCGAACATTGCTTTACCGCAAGGATGCAAGGGTCTTGGTCCCGGATTTTATCCGGGCCCTCAGCGCGGGGGACACATCGCTCATTGCCAAAGTGGTTGAAAGAGATATTGCGGCTCAAAAATACTATAATTCGTCCATGTGGCTGGCGGTGGAGCGGTACGAAAAATTTTATGCTGCGGACTCAATTGAAAAAGTGAGGGAAGCCTACAGCAGCCTGGACCTTTTACCTTATGAACTGGGATTGTTTACCTCCCTGTACCTTGAGGGGAGCGCCTGGCACGGCAACTCCCTTCCGCCATCAGAACGAAAGCTTCAGTTTTCCGATATTCCGACCATCATCCTGGTTAATCAGGACGATCCTGTAACACCACCAAGTGACGGCGTGAAAATGCTACAACGGCTGCCCAATTCGCGATTGCTCATCACCGGTGATGCGGGGCACGGGGCGGCAGACAGACCATGCCAGTTCAGCATTATGTCCCAGTTCATGGACAATCCCGATGGGCCTCTGGATACCGCCTGCCTGAACCTGGAGGAAATGATACCGGGCAAATCCCTACAGCCAGACTGACGGCTAAATTATAATAGCCGCATTGCGTCGGCAGAAGCAGTTTTGGCCCGGGTTTAGCACTGAGGTGAAATTTCCACTCTTCAAGTGGGTACGGGCAGGCCGCATCAAAGAGCGACACCTCTAACGGATCCGATGAGCGTAACGTGCGTCTACGCAGCATGCGGTGTCGGAGGGCCGATCAAATTGCGCGGCCCGGGATCGGGCAGTCGCTGCATGTCGGAACGGAACACAGGCGGCAAATGCGATGTTTTGCCATTTCAGTTTCTGGCAGGTTTGTCAGAACCTTTGCAAGCAAATCTCCAAGCACCTGCCGCTCTTCATTGGCGATGCCCTCCAGGGCTTCTTCCAGTATATCTAGACGACTGCCCATTAGCCGCTGGCGCAGCTTGCCGCCCTTTTTTGTCAGATGGAGCGCCACCGCGCGACCATCCTCAGCCTCGCGCCGCTCAACCAGGCCGTCTTCCTCCAGTCGGTCGATCATGCGCACCGTGCCAGGGTGTGACCGATCAAGAACCTGGCGCAGAATTTCGACGGAAAGACCCGGCGCATAGCCAAGCACCACTATCGCCGCCGCCGATTCCCCGGAGCGGTCAAAAGCGCTTTTCATACCGGATGCGATCCGGTCGGTGATTGCAAGAGCGAGGGCACCAAGCAGGTTTGTCGTACGATCCATGCCGGAAATGTATGCATAAAGCATAGAAGTTGCAATTCCATGATTGACATATTTATATGCATTGCGCATATAATTTATACCTGTTGATTATCGGGACCCGGCTGTGCCCTGGAACGCCTGCACCAGCTTGCTGCTCGATCAGGCATCGCAAAGTGCCTGCACATGATGTTGCCACGGTTAGCGGCATAACGAGGGGGGGGGAACCCAAATGCTTGATAGCCTGAAACCCAACGCTGCAGACTGGGACGCAGACAGCCCGCCGGGCCTCGAATTCCTGTTCGAAGCGCGTGTAAAACTTCACCTGCCAGCAATGGATATAGGTCCGGCGCCGGTCGGCAATCGCGTGATCTTCCGGGTGAAGGGAGGCATGTTTGAGGGACCGCATCTGCGTGGGCGTGTGGTGCCGGACTCCGGTGCGGACTGGATCCGCATTCGCCCGGATGGCACAGGCGAGCTCGACGTACGTTTCTGCCTCGAGACGCATGACAATGCTCTCCTCTATCTTTACTGGCAGGGCCGGTATTGGGCAGCGCCGGAGGATGCTGAATATGCGCTCGATGTCGAAAAACCTGACGACCCGGCAGGCGCATGGCGCTATTATTTTCGCGCGGCGCCCTTCTTTGAAACCAGTGACCCGCGCTATGCCTGGCTCAATAACATTGTCACTGTAACCAAATCCAGAACCGGTGATGGTGGCCCCATCCATCGTTTCTTTGCTGTAATGTAAGATAGCGCGCTGTGTGTTTCAGTATCTGGATCGCTTTCAAGTTTGGAGATTTCAATCATGTCCGTTAGTCAGTCTGAAAAAGCCAGCGCTTTTGCCGTTTTGCACGAAGAGCCCGGTACCTTCGTCATCGCCAATGCATTCGATGGCTGCTCGGCCGGCATGCTGGCTTCCCTCGGTTTCAGAGCCCTTGCCACATCCAGTTCTGTGCAGGCGGCCTTGCTTGGCCGAAAAGACGGCAGCACCACACGCGAAGAAGCACTTGCGCATGCGACCCAGATTGTAGACGCGACAGACCTTCCGGTTTCTGCCGATCTCGAAAAAGGGTTCGGCGATGCCCCTGAGGATGCGGCGACAACGATCCGGGAAGCAGGAGCAAGCGGCCTGGTCGGTGGTTCTATTGAGGACGCGACTGGCGACCCGGCCACACCCATCTACGACATGGATCACGCGGTCCGGCGCATGGAAGCTGCAGTTGCAGCGGCGCGCAGTCTACCTTTCAAATTCACCTTAACCGCGCGGAGCGAAAACTTTGTGCGAGGCATTCATGATCTCGATGACACCATAATGCGCCTGCAAGCTTTCGAAGCAGCTGGTGCCGACGTGCTGATGGCACCAGGCTTGCCGGACCTGGAAGCCGTGCAACAGGTGTGTGCGAGTTTAACAAAACCATTTAACTTCATGGTTGGCATTCCAGGAAAATCGTTCTCTGAGGCCGACCTTGCGTCGGCCGGTGTCAAGCGCATCAGCCTGGCCACGTCGCTCTACCGCAGCGCCATGACAGCAACGCTCGAAGCTGCCCGCGAGATAAAGGACAATGGCACGTTCGGATACGTTGACCGCTCAGCCACCGTAGACTTGAATGCTTTTCTGAAGGATTGACTATATCCCGCCCTTCCTGGGCGCTTCGAAGAGTTCGATGTCTTCGAATTCGTGACCTTTCGCGCCTACTGGATGCCAATAAGGCGACCTAGGGGGCCGAGAAGAATGTCGGTCGAAACAACAGTATGGTAATTGAACCGGCACCAACCAGCGCAACAAACATAACGAACAGCCACCCGAGAACCGGGGTCATGGCGATGAGGGCAACAACCAAAACACCAATGACGGCTGCTGCCACGCGGACGGCGAAATTATCTGGTTCTCGCTTCCTCAACAGCATTAAAAGCCACACGCCAACCGCATAGGCACCCACAACATAGCCCGCAAATGCGGCGAGCAGCGCCACAATCAAACTGATGAGGCCAAGCAGCAAACCAACACCAAATCCGGTTACCATCAAAACGATCGCGGCCCCGGCAAGGGCTGAAAGGGTCAGAAAACCAAACAGCAGGCTCCGGGACGGTCTGGCGAGAATATTTCTGCGCAAATCACCCAGTTTGTTGGGCGCAAATGACGCAAGCAAGGCGGCGATGACAGTTATGATGAGCACCCATTCCACAAGCTCGACGAGTGCGGTCCGCCAGTCCCACAGCTGCAGGTCAGCAGCACCCTCTGACAACTCGGCAATGTTGCGTCTTTCAATACGGTCTTCCGGCACCAGCCCGGCGGGCAGTCTAAGGTCACCCGCCTCTTCTTCATAGAGGATCAGCGTCCCGTCAACTCTGGCATTTTCAGAAAACTCGACGTCCTTGGCGGACAGCCTGAGGTCCCCTTTGACTATCCCCTCTATGGTTACGTCGTCACCCGAGATGAGCGCATAGCCCGAAACAGGGCCGGATAGGGTCACATTTGACCCCGAAACACGCAGATCACCGCCAACTTCGCCGATTGTGACATAATAGCCACTGGCAGTAACGTCGCCCGCAACCTTCCCGGTAAGGGACACGTCAAATCCCGCAACATAGGCGTCACCGCCAACAGCACCCGCTGAGAATATTTTGCGACCAGCCAGATGCAAGGAGCCCGAGATATCCTGGTTACTGCGAACTGTGTTGCCGGCCATGAAAAGATCGTCCACACCCGCTTTGTCCTGAACCACCGTAGAGCCCACCAGATAAGCGTCTTTATCGAGCGTGAATTGGCTTTCTGATACGTCGTCTGCCGACAATGGGTGAACCGCGAATAAAAAAGCGACCACCGTCAAAAAACACCTGACCATGACACATACCCCAACTACGTGGCTGAAATCCGAATTCAGTATGTGAGGTCAAAGCGCGCCTTTCATTGACGACTGTCAAGTTCCGGGACGGACACGTGCTATGGTCCATTCGCCTCGCTGCACCCGGCTAGGCGACCTCGATAACAATCTTGCCATTGGCGAGGTTGCTGTCCATCAGTTCGTGCGCCTGCTGGAGCTGCTCAAACCCAAACCTGGGTCCTGTCTTCAGTTTCAGCGCGCCTGATTCAACCAGAGACACATATCGTTGCAGCTGGTCGGCAGTAATATCGGAAGCCTCACCACTGTATGAGGTCAGCTTTACGCCGGTGGGCACGTCCCCCATCGGATGAAAGTCAGACAGGGTCCATTGCCCGCCGAGTATGCCGGTCATACAAACAATGCCGCCGCGCCTTGTTGCCCGCAATGAATCGAGCAATGTGGTGGTCCCGACAAGCTCAAGCACACGGTCTATACCATCCGGATAGATCGACCGGACCGTTTCCGCTATCGTGCCATCGTCAACAACCACATGTGTTGCGCCAGCGGCAACAAGGTTGTCTGACTTGTCTGGATTGCGTGTTGTGGCGGTAATTTCCAAACCGGCCGATTTTGCCAGCGCCATTGCGGTAAAGCCGATCGAAGATGTCGCGCCCCGAACCAGCAAAGATTTTGCGCGATCAATCTCCAACCCGGTATGCAGCGACCCGTGAACGGTCTGGAGCATCTCCGGCAGGGCACCCAGAACACCCCAGTCCAAATTTGTGCTTAACGGAAAAACATTCTCCTTTGGGACAAGAACATATTCCGCATAGGACCCGTCAAATTGACGGCCCATGCCCCCCATCATGGCGGCAACTGTCTCACCGCTTTGCAGACCACCATCAGGGGCGTCAACGACGTCGCCGACACACTCTATGCCCAGGATTCTGGGAAACGGTACAGAGGGAGAATCGCCCCGGCGCGTAAACCATTCCGACCTGTTTAACCCGAAGGCACGATTTCGGATCAGCACCCACCCGGGACGAGGCGTCGGCCTTTCAACGTCCCGGAGTTCCAGTTTATCCGGGCCACCGGCCTCTGAAATTACATATGCACGCATTTTCGGCGTTCCCTCCCGCAAGCCCTAAAACCAATGGTTCAGCTTACTCAACTTCTGTTCGGAACGCTCCCGGAATTTTCATCAGCAAAAAGCAGAGATCTATATCAATCCCGCTTACTAACCAGCGAGTTTAGTCTGGAAGCGCCCAGCGCGATGTCTCACCCTGCCTGAGCCCTCCCAAAAAAAGGCAATGCCTTCGGGTTTGCCCCACGCGCGCAGGCCGAGGCATTGCGCCCGGCACTCAAAGCTCGGGGGACCAATATTAAACAGCGCTTGCTCTATCGGCCGCGATAAGCCTCAAGGATTTGCGCATCGACCCACATGATGTCGTTGCCCCGCGTGAAAAAGAAATACTTTCCGTCCGGTGTGACCATCGGGCAATAGTCTATCCCGGGCGTGTTGATCTCCGGGCCCATGTTCACGCCTTTGCTCCATGTGCCGTCCGCTTGGCGGAAGCTGATATAAAGGTCGCCGTCACCCAAGCCATCGGCGCGGCCAGACGCCACGTGAATGATATAGCTCTCGTCGGGGCTCACGTAAATGTCCCCTTCATCCACCTCGCTGTTGATACCGGGCCCCAGATTAACCGGTGCTTCAAATTCGCCGTCCGCATACTGCGCCCGGTAGCTGTCACGGGCACCGATGCTGTCGTCCCTCACGGCAGAGAAATACAGGCTGCCATCGCCAACAAGCATGGGATAAAGCTCATGGCCCGGGCCGTTGATGTGCGCACCAAGGGGTTCAGGGTCATGCAGGCCATCAGATGTGATGCGGCTGCGCCAGATATTATAGCGCTCCAGCGAATAGCCCTTGAGCGGCCGGTCAGAGATGAAATAGAGCCAGTCCCCGTCCGGTGAAAAGGCCATGTCCACCTCGCGGTGCCCCGGGAATGTCTTCGACACAGGCGCCATGCGCGGCTCCTGCCAGCTGCCATCACGGCGGCGAAAGCTGAAAAATATCTTGAAGTTCCCGTCCACCACCCGGGAAAACATGAAGATGCGCCCATCCGGCGAGAAGACGGAATTGAGCTCCCGCTCGCCCTCAAGCGAAATCAGGCCGGGGGCAAAAACCTGCGGCGTGGTGCCCGGCACCGCCTGCCCCAGATAGTCGCCCTCAAGCTCGGGCCAGGTATCCTGTGCCCACGTGATATGGGCAAAAGCAGGCAAACCAAAAAGAACTGAAAAAAGCAAAGCGACGCGCATCATCACCCCCCCAAAAGAAGACTTGCAATAAGAAACGAGGCGATCAGTCAACCCGAAGGCACCGGGCAAAGTCAATGCATTAAGCTGGTCCGCCAGCACAAGAAATCGTAAGCCTTAGGCCAAGAGCGAGCAGCGCTTAAATCTCAACCGTCTTCAGCACTTCAAACAGCGCAATGCCCTATTGTTTGGGCAGCCCACAGGTTTCAACCCCATCAACACCGGGACGTGCCTGAACATTAGCCTGAACATCAATAGGGGTTTGCTTTGTGGCAACTGATACAGGCACCCGTAACGCGCGCCGCCATATAGTATCGTTTTCTCTCGGCATACTGTTTCGCCAAATCCACATCTGAGAGGAAGTCATCCATCCCGTCTGCCAGGAACGCATGCTTGGCACGGATATCACCGTCCCTCAGGCGCGCTCCGATACGCTCAATTCTATTGAGGCTATCAAGGATGGATTGCTGGAAACGTGCAGTTTCATCATAGTCGTCTGCAAGGGCGGCATCGAGCCTTTGCAGGGCATAGGCAAGCTCGTGCATGCCGGACCGTAATTCCTCGCCGTCCGCATAATCAAAAGCAGGCGGATTGGCGACCTGCGGAAAACCGCCATTGTTGCCACTATTGCCATTACTCGTTTCGCACCCTGCCAGGGTCAGGCACAGGCAAGCGCCTATCGATAAAGCCAAAGTTTTCATATCAAGCGCTCTCCCCCTCATGCTGAACTCTGAACCCATTAAAACACAAATGGGATAGAATTACGCCTCGATAGAAGGTTTAGGGGGCACCCTGTGTCCTGTATGAACACTCTACCCGCCAACCTTACTGTCCGCTCATGCGAATAAGAGACGTGCGCGTTTGGCAGATTGTCTTGTAGATCATGAGGTCGGGTTCGGATCATCCCACTAAACCTATTATAGAGCCTGGTCGGACGGCTGTTGCTTTGAGATGAGAGCTATTGGTGATACCCAAGTTGGCAACAAACACGTGAAACCGGATATCGAAACTTCAGGAGACCATTATGGCGATGCTGCAAATGGATCATCAACACGTCCGCATGTCTCACCTTGCCTGCTTCAAAAAAATTGTCGCAGCGGTCGCAATTTTAATGTTTAGCTCATGGATGGTAGCGCCCGCTTTCGCCCAGGACATTACGGAGCATCTCGATCTCGCATATTTCGACGGCGAGGGTTTTAGTGATGAAAAGCACCGTCTTGACCTGGTCATCCCAGAAGGCCAGCCAGTCGCCGCAACCATGTTATGGATTCACGGCGGGGCCTGGGCATTTGGAGATCGTAAAAATGACCTGGAGCTGGCCCGTGCCTTCGCACGAGACGGTGTCGCAGTGGCGTCGATGTCCTATCGACTGAGCCGGGGCGACTGGAGGGGCGAAGAATTCCCGTCGACGGGTGTGCAGCATCCGGAGCATATTAAGGATGTCGCGCGCGCATTTGCGTGGTTGCGCAATAACGCAGAAAAATATGGTCTCGAGAACAGCCATCTTTTTGTCAGTGGTTTTTCGGCAGGCGGGCACCTGTCAGCCCTTCTTGCGATGGACGGGCGCTACCTCGCTGCCCATGCTTTATCGCTTTCGGATATACGCGCGGCAATACCGGTTGCCGGGGGTTATGACCTGAATGACTATTATCGGGCGATCGAAGAGGGGTTGGGGCAAGATGTTGCTATCGGGCATGTGCTTGGTGTTTTTGGGCCGCGCGAGGGGCTGGCCGACGCGTCGCCCCTGTCATATTTGCAGAGCGCGTCCATTCCCATGCTTGTTTTAACCGAAGGCCAGACCATTGAATATACCCGGGTCTTTGACAATGCGGTTGCTGAAAGCGGGAAACAGGACTTGATCCGCTTCAGCTACTATGGCGACGAAACACATGCTTCATTGCTCGCGAGCTTGAGCCAGGAGAACAGCCCGGCGAGAGATGAGATGATCAAGTTCATTTCATCGATGGTGAATGCGCCCTAAATCTCGCCCTTCTTCAGCGCTTCGAAGAGTTCGATGCCCGCGGCTTGTCCCACGCGAGCGGGCCGAGGAACAGCGCGCGCACTTCGCCCGCCTTGTCGACATTTAGATGGTGCCTTGGGGGCGTGAGGAATGAAAATCCTCCTTCTTGGTGTTGCAAACTTTTTTAAGTTTCAGAGTTCAATACTTCTGTCGTTGCTTTTAAGCGGAGCCAATACCTTAGTTGACTTGTTGGACTCGATTGAAAAGCTCTGCTGAGGAAAAGGGAACGCCCAGAATTGAGCGATTGTCCTTTCAAAAGGGCCGAGCATATTATGCATAGTCATTAACCCTAAAGGATCGTCAGAGCGAGGCTGTCCGTTTCGGTAAATGAAAATAAAATCTCTAAGGTCTTCAATGGATAAATGAAACCCAACGGGCACAGCCAAGACGGAAATAAAATCACCGTCATAGTTTTTGATCTTCTGTTCTGTGTGTTGTGTTGCTTCAATCAAATGTCCACGGGTTGCCTGATATGTATGGTAGGATTCTCCATCCATGAACAGCCTGTTGTTTTTGGCAATATAATCCTGTGGTATCTCTGCTTTCTTCCACTCTGGATGAAAACACTTCGCCTCAACAAGATAGCGCAAACCATTTAAGGTAATTTCTATATCGCAGTTCTTTCCAATGTTAGAAATACCTTTGGGCTCATACGTTAATTTACACCCAGGTGACAATTTGAGCAGGTAATTTATCAGCTTAAGTTCAAAAACATGATCCTCTACTTGTCGATAAGTTGCTTTTCCCTGTTTCAATGCTTGCGTAACTTGATCCATACGATTTAGCCAAGCAGTGATGCCAACCGCTTTCTCACAGGACAAATAAGCGGTTTGAATTTCATCTAGAAATTCGGGATCAAAACGGTCAATTCGTTTGAGTATTTCTTCCATACTTCTTGTTTGCCAGAACAAGAGCGTAACCAAAAGCTCACATTGAACTTCGGATCACTTTCCCATGATTCAATGTCTGCCTTAGATTGATGAGAGGGACGGTTGGCTAAATCGGGTGTGGGGCAGTCTCAGGTCTGCAGGGAATGGTCGAGCTAAACCTCGCCGTTTTTGAGTGCTTCAAAAAGCGCAATGCCTTCGTTTTACCCCACGCGAAGGCTACGACCGTCGGCAGTAAGAAGCCGATGTGAAAACTAACTTTGTTATGGCGCGCCGTATTGTCGAACCCTATCAAACCGGCTGTAGTTGGCCAGAAGAATACACTAAGCATTTACTATCTGCAGCAACCTTCTATGGAATTCCGCACGAAGATTAGTTTTGTAAGCGCCCCAGTCAGGATTGCCACCGTCAAACCTACTTACGATGGTCCCATCATCTTCGATAACCATAACTAACTCATTACCTATGAGTTTGCCATTCAGTCGTAGATAGACCTCACCGTGCGGAAGAACTACTCCAAAGTGGGAACCAAACTGACCTAGTTTCAAATCCACTTTTGCCCCACCTTGTTTTTCGGAAGTCAAGGAGCCAAGTTCCTGACATATAGAACGAATTACAGTTCTAGTTTCAGCCATGAATTCTCTGTGCAAAGACTGGGTTAAAAGTTGATTATTTCGAGTTGGATCACTTTCTAAGAAGCTACGAACCTCGTCGAGGCTCTTGCTTTCCAATTCAAGGTCTACAGTTTTTGTCACGTTTTTCAGCGCCTCCTTCAACTCTCTCGCTGTCTGCCATCGTTCATCTATGCGAATTTGAAAGGCTCTATCAAATATGCGGAGCAATCTATTTCGAGGCTCTCGATTTTCAATTAAGCCCTCAATCCTCTTTCGAACACTATCAATTTGATGTGGGTATTTTCCTGCACTATCTAGCAGAGATATAGGGTGTATTCCTGTCAAAGTGTATAAGAGAACACCGCAAATCTGTGTAAGATCAGATCTAGTGTCTCTTGCGCCCTTGTGCAATTCGGGCAAATGCAAAAAGCGATTTCCAAGCTGTTGTTCTTTGGGAGTTACAGGAGAGTTTAAATCTTCCTCATTGTTAAAGGAGAGGCCAAAATCAATTAAAATCGGATCGCTAATATCATTATTTTTCAGGAGAATATTGTCAGGTTTGATGTCTCTGTGGCAAATTTCAAGTGAATGGGCATGAATAACAGCATCCAGTAATTTATCGGCAAAAGTTTGCATCTCCTCCAAAGAAAATGCCGCTTGAGACACTCTTTTATTAAGAGTTTGTCCGTCAATGAACTCCGTTACAATGTAGAGTTTTCCGTCTGAAACAGTATCTGAGTCCAGCAACTTGCAAATGTTATCGTGATCTAAAACAGCTAAGCTAGCTGCTTCAACATACATTCTTTTTCTTCTCTCCAAATTGGTGAAATTAGTAAGCTCCTTTAACGCCCCAATTTCATTGTTTGATTTGCTCTTGACCTTCCGCACAACAGCCTGGCCTCCCTGACCAAGCTTTTCTGTTTCTTCAGAAACAAGCTCCCATTTATCCTTCCAAAGTATATTTCTGTTTCTTTTACCCAATTCGAGTTCTCGTGGATTTAGTGCTCACTTTTAGTCGACAACAGCAGAAAGCGGTACATCTGACACGCTTGTTAAGATCAAGTCTGAAAGTCAAATCTCGCCGTTCTTGAGTGCTTCAAAAAGCGCGATGCCTTCGGGTTTGTCCCACGCGAGCGGGCCGAGGAACAGCGCGCGCACCTCGCCTTTTTTGTCGACAACAAAGCTTGTCGGCAGCGCGCCTTCCGCGAGATCAAACGCAATCGCCATGGTGGGCTCGGCATAGAGCGCGAGGCCCTCGATGCCCCATTCCTTGAGGGTTTCCTCCGCCTCACGAATACCGCCCCGGTTCACATTAATGGCGATCACTTCAAAGTCGTCATCGCCCAGATGTTTCTGCAGGTTGGCGAGCTCTTTCATCTCCGCCCGGCACGGCGCGCACCAGGGTGCCCACAGGTTGATCAGCATGGCCTTGCCCTTCATGGCCGAAAGCTTTTTGGGCTCGCCCGTTTCCGCCATGATGATATGGTCCGACAGCATCTGCGTCTCGGCGGGCACGGTCAGCGCCGCCATCTCGCCCACAAGATAGGGCTCTATCCCGCCCGCTTGTTTGCCTGCGTCTTTGGGCGCAAAGACCATGGTGCCCACAACGGCCAGCAACAGCACGGTGACGCCTGCGATCAGTCCGGTTTTTGCATTCATTTGACGGCTCCCGTTTGGTCTTGCGTACGCTCGGGCGGCATTGGCGGATTGCAAAGCCTTTTGTGCGCCCCTATAAGCGAGGCTTGACCTTAAGTATTCGCCTGAAAAAGGCAAGGGAAAGGCAAGCCTGTGAGCGATCACAAAAACGCGAAAAATACCGGCGGTACAACCCACGGCGAGGCGGGTGAAAGCCAAACCCAAAGCCAAAGCATGTGGGGCGGCCGCTTTGGTGCGGGCCCCTCTGCCGTGATGCAGGAAATCAATGCCTCTATCGGCTTTGACAAGCGCCTGTACGGCGAAGACATTGCGGGCTCCACGGCGCACGCTGACATGCTGGCGGCGACCGGCATCATCAGCCAGCAAGACCGCGACGCCATCCACGAAGGGCTCACGCAGGTGAAGGCCGAGATCGAGGCGGGTGATTTCACCTTCGATCCGGCGCTTGAAGACATTCATATGCACATTGAGGCGCGCTTGCGCGAGATTGTCGGCGACGCCGGCGCGCGGCTGCACACCGCCCGCTCGCGCAATGATCAGGTCGCGACCGACTTTCGGCTGTGGTGCCGGGGCGCGGTAGACCGGTTTGACGGGCTATATGCTGATTTTATCAGCGCGCTTCTGGATGTGGCGGACGCGCACGCGGGCACCATCATGCCCGGCTTCACCCACCTGCAGACGGCACAGCCCGTCACGCTCGGGCATCACATCATGGCCTACGCAGAAATGGCGTTCCGGGACCGGGCGCGCCTTGCCGATTGCCGCAAGCGCCTGAACGAAAGCCCCTTGGGGGCCGCAGCGCTCGCGGGCACCGGTTTCCCGATCGACCGGCACCAGACGGCGGAAGCCCTTGGTTTCGATGCGCCGATGGCGAATTCGCTCGATGCTGTCTCATCGCGTGATTTTGCGCTCGAATTGATGGCCGCGCTCTCGATCGCTGCAACGCACCTGTCGCGCCTTGCTGACGAGATTGTCTTGTGGGCCACACCGGCCTTCGGGTTCCTGACGCTTTCCGATGAGTTTTCGACCGGCAGCTCGATCATGCCGCAAAAACGCAACCCGGACGCCGCCGAGCTTGTTCGCGCCAAGGTGGGGCGCATTGCGGGCGCCATGTCCGGCCTGATGATGGTGATGAAGGGCTTGCCGCTCGCCTACTCGAAGGACATGCAGGAAGACAAGGAGCCGGTTTTCAAGGCGGTGGACGACTTTGAGCTCTGCCTTGTTGCCATGACCGGCATGATGATGGATTTTCACCCCAACCCCACGGCCATGCGCGCCGCCGCCGGTCAGGGCTTTTCGACCGCGACCGATCTGGCGGACTGGTTGGTGCGCGAGCTCAAAATGCCGTTCCGGGACGCGCATCATGTCACGGGGGCAGTTGTGAAACTGGCGGAGGGTGAAGGCTGCGATCTCGCGGAGCTGTCGCTTGAGCAGATGCAGGCGGTCGAGCCCCGGATCTCGCAAGCGGTTTTTGACGTGCTGAGCGTTGAGGCATCGGTCGCGAGCCGAACCTCATTTGGCGGCACTGCACCCGAAAATGTGCGTGCCCAAATTCGCGCCGCCAGACAGAAATTGACTGATGAGCAAAAACTGACTGCGCGCGAAAAACCGGCGAAATGATAAAATCACCTGTTACGGAGTCGTAATGATGACCATGCTGAAAATTCTGCTCGGACTTGCGCTTTTAACAACTGTGTCCGCCTGCGGCAAAAAAGGCGATGTGAAGCCGCCGAGCCGCGGCGCGCAGATTTCGGCTGTTTTTGTCCTTTTTTGACCAGATTTCGTACATTTTTGACCTGTTAGGCGCCCATTATGGATCATTTTTCATACAAAAACGGTGAAATGCACGCTGAAGACGTGCCGCTGAGCCAGATCGCGCGCGAGGTTGGCACGCCGGTTTATGTGTATTCAACCGCGACACTGCAACGGCATTTCAGGGTGTTTTCGGGCGCGTTTGAAGGCCTTGATGCCCTTGTGTGCTTTGCCGTCAAGGCCAACAGCAACCAGGCGGTTCTTAGCACTCTTGCCCGCGAGGGTGCCGGTGCCGATGTTGTCTCGGTCGGCGAGCTGGAACGCGCTTTAAGAGCCGGAATTCCGGCGGAACGCATTGTTTTTTCAGGGGTTGGTAAAAAACCATCCGAGATGCGCCGCGCCCTGGAGGCCGGCATCAAACAGTTCAATGTCGAGAGCGAACCCGAGCTGGAAGCGCTTAACCATGTCGCCGGGGAAATGGGCGTGGTTGCGCCCGTGTCGCTGCGCGTCAACCCGGACGTGGACGCCAAAACGCACCATAAAATTGCTACCGGAAAATCCGAAAACAAATTTGGCATCGCCTGGGCCAAGGCCCCTGCAGTTTATAGCCAAATCAAGGCTTTAGGCAATGTTTCCGCTGTTGGTGTGGACGTGCATATCGGCTCGCAACTGACGGATCTGGCACCTTTCAAGCTCGCCTTTGAAAAGGTGGTCAGCATGGTGGCGGACCTGCGCGCGGCCGGTCACGACATCCGTCACATTGATCTGGGAGGCGGGCTTGGCATCCCCTACGATCCCGACGAGGAAACACCGCCGAGCCCGGTTGCCTACGGCGACATGATCAAGTCGGTGCTGGGTGATCTGCCATGCTCGATTATTCTTGAACCCGGGCGCCTGATTGCAGGCAATGCCGGCATCCTGCTGTCGGAGCTTCTCTATGTAAAACACGGGGAAGACCGTTTGTTTTACATCGTGGATGCCGCCATGAACGACCTGCTGCGACCCGCCATGTATGACGCGTTTCACAACATCCTGCCGGTCGCAGAACCCGGCGACAATGCCCGCAATGCCGTGGTGGAAGCCGACTTCGTCGGACCAGTTTGTGAAACCGGCGATACCTTCGCAAAGGCTCGCAAAACCGTGCTGATGAACCCCGGCGACCTCGTGGCTTTCAAGTCTGCCGGTGCTTATGGTGCCGTGATGGCCTCAACATACAATAGCCGCGAACTGATACCTGAGGTCCTGGTGAATGGTGGCTCTTACGCCGTTGTGCGCGCACGGCCGTCCCTTGATGATTTGATTGGTCTCGACACTGTACCGGACTGGTTGAAAGACTAACCGGGGTCAGCCTTCGCCCGCACCGTTCAGTGCTTTGTTTACGGCAGCCACCAGTTCGTCCTTGTTAAAGGGTTTGGTAAGCAGCTCTTCAATCAATACAGAGAGATTGTGCGCGCGCTGGCTCTCGTTGGCATAACCGGTCATAAGGATAATAGGAACATCAGGCCGGGTTGCGCGCACCTTGAGCGCCAAGGTAATCCCATCCATGATCGGCATTACGATATCGGTGAGGAGCAGATCAAAATGGTGCTGGTTCATGAGTTCAACGGCTTGTGCGCCGTCTCTTGCTTCCAGTACACTGTGACCATGCATAGCCAGAACCCGCGAGACAAACTCGCGCACCGTATCTTCGTCTTCGGCCAGTAAAACCTGTGCCACCGGTCCTTTTCCCCCAGGAACGAACTACACCCGGCGTCGCCAATGCTTTGACCCGAAGCAATTAGCATCACACAAGAGTGCTAGAATACTGGCTTAAGCTCGGCCCATCTTGCCGATGAAAGGCAATTCTCTGTACCGGTAGGCAACATCCATACCGTAACCAATCACAAAGATATCCGGGCACTCAAAACCAACAAAGTCAGGCTTTATTTTAGTGTCACGGCCACCACTTTTGTCAAGCAATACTACGCTGGTAACGGCCTGGGCGCCGAGCGCAGTAAAATGATCATGGGCAAAAGACAGGGAGCCGCCATCGTCATAGATGTCGTCGATCAGCAGAACCTCTCGCCCCTTCACGTCAAGGTTAGACGCAGCAATGAGTTTTACGTCTCCGGTTGCGCGGTTCTTCTCCGTCTGGATGAAATCCATCTCCATCACACAACCCCGCACGGACATGGCCCGGGACAGGTCGGCTGCAAACATCATTGCCCCGTTCATCAACACCTGCGCAACTGGTTCCTCATCGAACCATCGAACCAGGCGTGCAGCCAAGTCATCCACTTTGGCAACGATCTCATCTGCGGTAAATACAGGTTCAATGCCATGGTGGGCGTCACCCGCTTTGTTCCAGTCGAAAAAGGGGTTCATAGCTGTGACGGAGCCCTGTTATCCGACCGAGTGCCTTCAAGCGGACGCACCTCAACACTATGCATGCTCGGAGGCACCGGTCGCGTTGTTTCAAATGATAATCTGCTCAATCGGCGCAACACCAACCCTGGCGGGTCATATACCCACTGGTCCAGCACACGCCCGCTTCTGTCCTTTATGCTGATTTCCACCTTCGGCACATTCGCTGCACGTTGGCCGGTGTTTTCCAGCTGACCGACAATCACGACCTGGCTTTGACCATCTATGGTTTCAACTCGCATACGGTCACGCAGCAGGCCTGCACGAACATAAACTTCGGTCTCGGTGATCGGTTTTGTAAGTGGCTTGTCAGTTTCCGGCTGATAAAGTGCTTCAGCCTGCGTTTCCGCAAAAAAATTGTACAGTTGATTGGTGCCGGGAAACGCTCCGGTCACAGTATCTTTCATAAACAAAAGAGCGCTTAACACGATCAAAATGAAGACAACGAGCCCGGCCCAGCCGACGGTCAGCATCAGTTGCTTGCGGGCACGGGACTTCAACTCTGCCTCACGTCGAAGCTCACCGCGTCTTCGTGCCAGAATATCGTCGTCGTCATATTCGTCCAGATCCGGGTCGTCCAGATCATGCTCATCGTCCGGCAGCCCGTCATCCGCCGGTCCATCCAAACCATGGTCGGCGTCAAATTCGCCCCCATCGTCCAGGCCATCGAATTCGCTGACACCAACATCATCGTGGCCTTCGTGCAGGTCCTGAGCGTTGCCAAGCCCTTCGTCGAACAGGTTTTCATCTGGTTCAGAAACGGCAGGTGCCTGCTCTTCGGCAACGACTGAACGGCGGATTGCTGCCGCTTGCGCTGCTGTGCCCGCGTCAACCTCCGCAGCAGGCGCCGTGTAGCTTGATGCTGGCGGCATCTGGGGCTTTACAACGGGTTGGATGGTCGGCGCTGGTCTGGGAGTAGCCTTCAATTCGTTTGCTTTGGTGGCATGCCACGCATTACCACACTGGGCGCAACGCACTTTCCGGCCTTCGGGCGGGATAGCATTGTCCGGAACCTTGAATTTTGAATCACACGAAGGACAAACAAGAATCATAATCTGTTCGCTATTTCCCACCAACGCAAAAACTGGCCATAAACTACTGTGAAATAGTTAATATTGCCTTCACGCTAACTCTATAAGAAATGACGCGAAAAATACAAGTAAAGGCTTTGCCCCTGACCACCGGAAGGCTTGCACTGGACCTGCCCCGCCGCGTGTGCAAAGGTGCGCGGAAACAATTTTCAGGCCACCATTTATGATCACTTTTGAAAATGTGGGCATGCGATACGGCATGGGAGCGGAAATTCTGCAGGACGTCTCATTCGCGCTCGAAAAAGGATCTTTTCATTTTCTGGTAGGCCCATCAGGGGCAGGCAAAACCACTCTTCTGAAACTATTGTATCTGGCACATCGACCGTCGCGCGGACTGGTCAACTTTTTCGGTCGCGATCTGGCTTCACTTGGGCGGGATGACCTGCCCAGATTAAGACGGCGCATCGGTGTCGTGTTTCAGGATTTTCGCCTGTTTGACCACTTAACTGCCTTTGAAAATGTAGCCCTGCCTTTGCGCATCAAAGGAGCCACAAAAAAACAGGTGCAGGATCATGTGGAAGAACTGCTGGCCTGGGTTGGCCTTGAGGACCGGCTGCATGCAAGACCAGCAACCTTGTCGGGCGGTGAAAAGCAACGGGTGGCCATTGCACGGGCCGTGATCAATAAACCAGACCTGCTCGTCGCTGATGAACCCACCGGCAACGTGGACCCCGAGATGTCGCAACGGCTGATGCATTTGTTTGTCGAGCTTAACAAACTTGGCACAACAACCATCGTTGCGACCCATGACAAAGACCTTGTTACATCTATCGGCGCGCCGGTTTTAAGTCTTCGAAGGGGCAAGCTGTCCATGAATGGCAGCACGGAAGATACCGCAGAGGAGCTTGGCTGATGTGGGGGCGCACGCTGCAATTTCTGCCAAAATCCAAAGACCGGGAAGGCCTGCTTCCGTGGGTCATCGGCGTCATGTTGTTTTTGTGTGCCCTTGCCGTTTCCAGCGCGGTTGCGATTGGTACCGGTATTGAACGCTGGAGCACGGATCTCAGCTCCAACATCACCGTTCAGATTGTTGTCTCGGATGCAGCGGAGAGAACCAGACAGACAGACGCTGCGCTCAGACTGCTAAGGGCAACACCCGGCGTTGCCGAGGCGTCAGTACTTGCTAGTGCCGACGTAATGGCCCTGGTGTCACCATGGCTCGGGGACCTGCCTATAGATGCGAACCTGCCCATCCCTGATTTGATCGATGTGACGCTGGACGGCGTTACGCCGATTAATACATCTGCGCTGGATGAGCGCTTGAGGATTGCTGCACCAGCTGCGAGACTTGACGACCATCAGGCGTGGCTGGGCCAGATTCTGGACCTCGGCGCAGCGTTGCAGGCGGTGCTTTATGCAGTTGTGGCGATGGTGATCCTTTCCACGATCGCGATTGTCACTTTTGGCTGCAGAGCCGGACTTGCCACCCATGCCGAACCAATTGCCATCATGCATTTGATGGGCGCTGAGGACTCGATGATTTGCCGGGCCTTTGACCTTAGATACCTGGCGCATGGTATCAAAGGCGGCATTGTCGGGATACTGTTTGCAATGACAACCCTGTGGCTGATTTCGAGAATGGCATCCGAACTTGGAGAAGGTTTGGTTTCTGCCTTTGCGCCCAGTAATGACTTTAGCGTCTGGCTGCTGGTGATGCCCTTGTTTGCAGCGCTCCTGACCATGACAACCGCTCGTCTGACTGTGCGCAGTGCCTTGCGTGAAATGATGTAGGAAACAGCATTGGCAAGCTTGCAGACATCATTCTTGAAAAGGCTGGCCTGGACAGGCTTTTTTGCCCTCATCATCTGGCTTACAGGGTTGGGTGTTTTTGCAGGTGCAATGCCCAGCCAACCCCTACCCAGCCCCAACATGCCGGCGGATGCCATTGTTGTACTTACGGGTGACAAGGGTCGGCTTGAAGCTGGAATGGACCTGCTGAACCGCAAGCAAGGCGGGCGCCTTCTGGTATCGGGCGTGCATCGATCTGTCGCCGCCGACGATCTCGCTAATCTCACCGGCATGCCACACGAGCTGTTTAACTGCTGCGTAGACCTCGACCATCTGTCAAACAACACCATTGAAAACGCCGCGATGACGGCCGAATGGGTGGATAAAAACAATTTCCAGGCACTTTATCTGGTCACGTCAGCATACCATATGCAACGGAGTATGCTGCTCATGGAGGCTGCAATGCCGGGCTGTGAGTTTTTACCCTATGCTGTGGATACGCCTATTTCGTTTCAAGGTCTGGTTGTTGAATATTCAAAATTTATTGTGACATTTGCCCGGACTGTTTTTGAAGTATAAACCCAGCCTGCAGGCAGGCGATCATCGGGAAAAAGAATGCCAAGCTTGTTCAAGTTCAGGACTGTCGTGACAACGCTCATTTTGCTGGCGCTTGGCTATGTGGCCTTATGGTACACAGTTGGCTTCCGAACACAAAAGGCGGTGACTGCCACTCTTGCTGAATGGTTGGACAGAGGTCTGGTGGTGAGGCACGGGCAGATCAGACTTTCCGGCTTTCCCTACCGTTTCGTCATCGAGATCGATGATCTCGAAGTTGCGACTCGCGAAGCGGGGCTGTCACTTGAGAGTGACAGATTAACACTGGTATCCCACCTTTGGACTCCCGACCACTGGGTGGTCCAGGCGGCAGGCAACAACATTGAACTGGCCGGCGGAACGATCCGGTTTTTCGAAGAATTTCTGCAAGCAAGCTACCGGATGCATGATAGCGACAAGCTGGTAGTGAAGATCGACTCTTCCGGTGCGGCAGACCAACGCATTATCAGCCCAGAAAACATGCCGGCGCTAACACAGTGGAGTCTCCTGCTCGGAAAAGACTACAGCGATGACACCAGCGCGAGCGGGCTGTATGAAAAACGCACGCTGGAGTTTCGATTTTTTGCAGAAAATGGTGGCGGGTCGCTGGAGTTTACTGGCGGCGTAAGCGGGCCTGAACTCTCCGATTGGTCGGCAGCCGAACTTACAGAATGGCGTGATGAAGGTGGCCTTGTTGAGCTGGATAGCATGACCTGGCAGAGCGGATCGATGCAGATGGAAGCCAGCGGTGATATTACCCTCGATGAGGCCTTCAGGCCGCTCGGCAGCGCCAATCTCTCCTCCACAGATTGGGCCCGCGCACGACAGCTGCTGGCGCCCTACGGTTTTCGACTGGCCTCAAACCTGCCAAATGAAACAGCGCTCATGATGCAAAATGGCGCGGCTTTGATAGATGGTGATATGGTCCTGCCGCTACCGCAGGTCATAGGAAGACAATAACAGATGAATCATTCGTCGTGTGGTCGGCCAAAGTCCACCGCCGCTTCATCCTGACCGGCGTCAATAATCCTGCGACGAATTTCACGGGTGCGCGTAAACAGTTCGAAAAGCGCGTCCCCGTCTCCCCAGCGAATGGCGCGTTGAAGCGCTGTGAGGTCCTCATTAAACCGACCCAGCATTTCCAGAACGGCTTCTTTGTTGTTGAGGAACACATCGCGCCACATCGTAGGGTCGGAGGCAGCAATCCTGGTGAAATCGCGAAATCCACCAGCAGAGTATTTGATCACCTCAGACCGGGTTACTGTTTCAAGGTCATTGGCTGTGCCAACGATATTGTATGCGATCAGGTGGGGCACATGAGAGGTGATGGCCAGCACAAGGTCGTGGTGGTCCGCGGTCATGATGTCGACCGTGCTACCCAGCCGGCTCCAGAAAGCTGACAGGGTTTCGAGAACCTTGGGATCAATGCCCTCTGGCGGCGTGAGAATACACCAGCGGCCGTCAAACAGGCTTGCAAAGCCTGCTTCGGGCCCGGATTGTTCTGTGCCTGCAACCGGATGACCCGGAATAAAATTCACCGCCTCGGGCAACAGCGGCCCAACGGTCTTGAGAACGCTCGACTTTACCGAGCCTACATCACTGACAATGGCACCCGCTTTCATGCCGGGCGCTGCCGCTGTTGCTGCGGACGCCATGGCCCCCACGGGCACCGCCAATATGATCAGGTCCGCATCTGCAACTGCCTGTGCTGCGGAAACACTGTAGGTATCGGCAAGGGACAGCGCTTGTGCGCGAGCAAGAACGTCTTCATCGGCATCCGCCAGCGCAATATTTTCGGCAGCACCATAATGCCGGGCCGCCCTGACAACAGATGACCCGATAAGACCCGCACCGATGACCGCTAGTTTGGCAACAATCGCTGTCTTTTCGCTCATTCAGGAGACCCGTTCATGAATTCGGTCAAAAGCGCGATAACAGCACGGTTTTGCTCCGCCGTACCGATAGAAATACGCAAGTGGTGAGGCAACGATGGCAGCGCCCGCACAATGTAACCATTTTTGCTCAGGAACGCGTTTGCGGCGGCAGCGTCAAAGGCGCCTTCTTGCGGAAAACCGACCAAAACGAAGTTGGTCTGGCTTTCGACCACATCAAGGCCAAGTGCTGACAGACCCGCGGTGAGCGCATCGCGCCACTCTTTGTTGAAGGCAACAGACGCTGCAAGGTGAGCGGTGTCCCGGACGGCCGCGATGGCAGCAGGCTGACCCGGAAGGCAGACGTTGAACGGCATGCGCACCCGGTTGAGAATATCGATAATCTCAGGCGCGCCGTAACCCCATCCGACCCGCAAGCCAGCCAAGGCATACATCTTGGAAAAAGTACGGGTCATGATCACATTACCCGCGCGTTCAACCATCTCTTCACCCGCTTTATAGTCTGCTGCCGTCACGCATTCCGCATAGGCCGCATCCAGCACCAGAAGAACCTCCTCGGGCAAGCCCGCATGCAGGCGCTCGATTTCAGACCATGGCAGGTAGGCGCCGGTGGGATTGTTCGGATTATCGATGAAAACCAGTTTGGTTTTGTCTGTTACGGCGCCGAGGATACCGTCCACGTCAGCGGCCCAGTTTTTGTTGGGAACCGGCACACCGGTTGCACCGACCGCTTTGGTCTGCACAGGATACACCATGAAGCCATACTGTGAGTAGATGACTTCGTCCCCCGGACCGGCATAGGAATGGATCAACAGGGTCAGCAGGTCGTCAGAGCCGGCACCGCACACGATGCGCTCGGCGTCCAGACCATAAACACCCGCGATTGCCTGCCGCAATTCAGCCGAATCTGCTTCAGGGTACCGCAGGAGAGTATCAGCAGACTGCTTGAAGGCTTCAAGTGCTCGCGGGCTTGCGCCGTAAACGCATTCGTTCGACGACAGTTTCACTGGCGATGCAACACCTTCCACTTTCGCCTTACCGGGCACATAAGGCGCCATGCCTGCAATCCAGTTGTGAGCCTTCGGTCCTGCCATGATCTTCTCCATTCGCTTGCATCTATCAGGTGCGGCAAAATTCCGCTTAGGCTTAGACCTCAATCGCTCTAAAGGCAAAGGAAAGTTTGTCTCAGTTGACAAGCGGAGGTCTTGCCGCTTTGCTGTCGCCGAAACCCGCTCAGGAGCAGCACCTTGACGAACGAAGACATCAACAGCATCCGGCTTTTTCAGGAGGACCCGTTGACCCTGGACGGCGGCGAGACACTGTCACCGGTTGATGTCGCTTTCGAAACGTATGGTGACCTCGCCCCGGACGGCGACAACGCCATCCTCATTTGCCATGCCCTCACCGGCGACCAGTATGTGGCGAGCCCGCATCCAGGGACCGGCAAACCAGGCTGGTGGGCACGGCTTGTCGGCCCGGGAAAACTCATTGATACCGAAAAATATTTTGTCATCTGCTCCAACGTTCTGGGCAGCTGCATGGGCACAACGGGTCCGGCAGCCACTGACCCCAACACGAAGGAGCCATGGGGCACGCGCTTTCCGGTCATCACCATCAGGGATATGGTACGTGTTCAAGCAGCGCTCATGGACGCCCTGAATGTGCGCAAACTCCTGATGGTAATTGGCGGATCAATGGGCGGCATGCAGGTCCTTGAATGGCTTGCAACATACCCGGAGCGACTTCACAGCGCCTGTGTCATCGCATCAGCCGCACGTCATACAGCCCAAAACATCGCGTTTCATGAAGTTGGCAGGCAAGCCGTGATGGCAGACCCAAACTGGAACCAGGGACGCTATTATGGTTCTGATGCAAGTCCGGCCAAAGGCCTTGCGGTTGCCCGCATGACAGCGCATATCACCTATCTGTCGGAAGATGCCCTTACCCATAAATTTGGCCGCAACCTTCAGGAACGCGAAGCCGTAACCTTCGGCTTTGACGCCGACTTTCAGGTAGAGAGCTATCTTCGGCACCAAGGCTCCACGTTCGTCGACCGATTCGACGCGAACAGCTACCTCTATATCACCCGTGCCATGGATTATCTGGATATTCCCGGGCGGTTCGATGGCAGGCTTGCAGATGCTTTTATCGGAGCGCGAGACGTGCGCTGCTGTGTGATTAGTTTCACATCAGACTGGCTTTACCCTACGCTTGAGAACAAGCGCATCGTTCATGCGCTGAATGCTGCCGGCGTGCCGGTCAGCTTTGCTGAAATCGATGCCGCCTTCGGTCACGACAGTTTCCTGCTCGATGTGCCGGAAATGGATGAAATGCTTGCGGGCTTCTTGTCCACTGCCACCCAGTCTTACCAGCCACCGGAGGCACAAAATGAATAAAGCCCGCAGCATCCGCCCCGATCTGCAGCTCATTGCAGACCTTGTTGCCCCTGGCACGCGGGTGCTCGATATCGGGTGCGCTGACGGCGAGTTGCTGGACCATCTGGTGCACGAAAAAGGCATTAACGGGCGCGGCATTGAAATCAGCCAGGACGGGGTGAACCGATGTGTTGCACGCGGCCTTTCGGTGATCCAGGGGGATGCCGACAATGACCTCGCCGAATATCCGGACCAAAGTTTCGACACCGTCATTCTTTCGCGTACCCTGCAAGCTGTTCGCCAACCACGCACAGTGCTGCTGGAGCTGCTTCGCATCGGCAAGCGCGCCATCGTCACCATCCCGAATTTCGGGCAATGGCATGTGCGCATGAGTTTGCTGACCCGTGGGCGCATGCCGGTAACCAAGGCTCTGCATCGCACCTGGTACAATACGGAAAACATCCATTTTTGTACGATTCTGGACCTGCATGACCTGATTGAGGCAGAGGATATCAATCTGCTGGAGTTTGTACCGCATCAAAAAGATGGCCGGCGGCTGAAGATGGGCCTCAAGCGCGCCAACCTTTTCGCGGACCAAGCCTTGTACCTTTTGGAAAAATAGAAGCTTACAACGAAGGAAGTTCCGGCGACACCACAACACCGTCACGATCCGCTATGACCCAGTAGCCGGGCTTGACCAGGATACCACTTATCGCGATTTCCACGTCCAGCTCGCCGCGGTCCTGCTTGTCGCTTTTGCGCGGGCAACTGCCCACCGCCATGATGCCAATATCTTCCTGGCAAAGTTCATGCAAATCGCGAACACAGCCATAAATGATAACACCAGCCCAACCATTTAAAGCCGCATCTGCAGCCAGATTGCCGCCGATGAGGGCGGTGCGCCTGCTGCCACCACCATCGACAACGATCACGCGCCCCTCACCGGGCGTCTTGACCAGTGTTTTCAAAACCGAGTTGTCATCAAGTGTTTTCAACGTGACGGCAGGCCCGGCAAAATCGGACCGGCCACCATAACTTTTGAGTTCAACCGGCAACAGGTCAACGTCTCCGTCCAAGGCGTCACTGACGTCGGCAGTCGCGAGCTTCGGTGTTGGAATGGATGACACGCTGACCTGCTCCCTTTAATCCTGCTTGTGAATGATCGGCACCAGCATATCGCCCCAGGCACCTTCTTCATTGTGATAACGAGATGCCCGCATCAGTTCGACCGTAACACCTTTGCTCACTGCTCCAATCACGGCATCGTTCAGCCTGTGCAAGGCATTCGCAACCTGCCGGATTGCCGCTTCCTGGCTTTCATCCATCGTCGAATCCCCTTTTGCATCACTCATACGGTCTCTCCATTGGCTCATGAGGCGCGACCCCAACAAGGGCCATCATTGAAATTTTATGTTACAAAAAATATAGCCCATGAAATTATAATACAATGGCAATTTGACGTAATTCCCAAATTATTGACGAGCCAAGGCGAGAGAGGCTCCCACCTCAATCCTGTCTGTGCGATCTGGCTGGAGATGCAGGATCACGCGGCAACCCCGACAGCGCAGGTTTTGCCCGGAGTTTGGATTTTGCTTCCAGAAGCGTGCCATACACCTGTTTACGCGCAGAAACGACAAGTGCGCCCCCCATATTTTTGCCGAGCGAATGCAGTCCCTTCTCCATCACCCGCATAAGGCCGGAGGTGCCGGGCCAGAAGAGTGGCGGAATCATAAGCGCCGTATCCCATTTCTCAGGCGGCAGCATCTGGTCCGCCATAAGTGCGGACAATTGATTGCGGGAGTATGGTTGACCATGGCCAAAAGGCGTGGTGTCGAGAGCGGACCAGGTCCGGCGCCTGTTGGGGGCAACAACAATTACCTGGCCACCGGGTGCCAGAACCCGCCAGATTTCCCGAAACAAATGCGCCGGTCGGTCACAGTGTTCGATCGCATGCATCATCAGCAGACGCTCTACTGACGAATCGGCTACCGGCAAATGAAACTCGTCCACCAGCACGGTTGAACTCTCCTGCATTGTGGGCCAGTGGAATACACCTTGTGCTGCTGGCATCAACGCAAAGTGAGAATGTATCTGCTCCGGTTCCTGTTGAGCCGGTCGGGACTGCTTGTCGAGTTCAAGGTACGGCAGGGCAAAGCCAAGCCCATAGAGCGGCGTGCGGGGTGCTGACCACAAGGGTGCAAGGCTTTGATGGATCAGCTGGCTTGCGGACTGTCCCATCGACGTCTGATAAAAGCGATGCAGTGTTAAAACGTCCGGTCGCACGCTTGTCCTCCGCGTATATTCTGCCCGGCTTTCAGGCTGGTGTTTCACTCATTAAACACTATAAACAATGGGTCGCCTAGGGGTTGACCGCAGTGATTGCCACGGCATGGTCAACATCCAAGTTTCCGCGATGAGTGATTAAAGTCAGTGCCCGCACCTGATCCGGCTGTTAAAGCCGGAACTTGCTCCTTTTGAATGGATGACCCGTATGCCCGTCATACTGTTGGCGATTTTTATTGATCTGGTTGGCTTTGGCATGATCGTGCCTTTGTTGCCGTTCCTCACCCTCGAGTATGGCGGAGATACATTTACCGGCACCGCCCTGATTTCAGTCTATGCGCTGGCAGCATTTGCACTGGGGCCAATATGGGGTCGCATATCCGACCGTGTGGGGCGCAAGCCTACCTTGGCGATCACTTTTTTGGGTGCCGCGCTTGCCTATCTTATGCTTGCATTCTCGACCAGCCTCTGGATGGTTTTCGTTGCCCGCGCCATCTCTGGCGCCATGACTGGTAATATAGGAATCGTCATGGCTGTCATGGCCGACCTGACTGACGAAGACAATCGCGGCAAGGCAATGGGGCGCATCGGTGGTGCCTTTGGCCTTGGGTTCGCATTTGGTCCCGGGCTTGGTGGATATCTTAGCAGCCTCGGCAGTGAGAGCATTGTTTTTCTACCAGGAATGGCGGCCTGCGGCCTCTCTTTGCTTGCGATGGTACTGACAGCTATTTATGTTCCCGAAACCAACCCGGCGTCGCTGGAGAAACTGAACGACAGTCATACGGACGATGCTCTCGTTGCCGATAAAGAGGCGGCAGCCCCAAGCAGCCACTGGAGAGATATTATCCTGACGCCGGAGCGGTTGCCGCTCTTCGTCATGTTCGTCGTAACTGCTGTCGCGCAAAGCATCAGCTTCTCGATTTCACCCTTTTGGATGGAAGCTGTTTTGTCATGGAGTGAACTTGAAGTCGGTTTTGTTCTGATGGGAGTGGGCGTTCTTGTTTTCATTTTTCAGGTGTGGCTGGTCGGCCCGCTGTTTCGCACGGTAGGCGAAATCCGCTCTTTGCAGTTTTGCGCCATATTCCATATTACCGGATGTCTTGTGATTCTTTTTGGGCCGCCATCAACGCTAACCGTTGCAATAGGGTTTCCGCTGGTCCTCGGTGCATTGTCCGTGAGTTACCCGGCACTCAACAGCCTGCTTTCACGTCGCACCGACAGACGTATTCAGGGCGCAACACTCGGGCTTTCAAACGGTGTTTCGTCGCTGGGCCGTATTGCAGGGCCACTTGCAGCAGGTGTTTTGTTTAGCACCAGTACTCCCGGCATGCCCTATGTTGCGGTGATTGCCATTGGTGTGGTTATTTTTGGCTGGGCCTGGTTTGAGCATATGCGCAGGCCTTTCCGGAAAGCGCCAACGCCGCCCAAATAAACGGTCAGAGCGCGCATTGACCTGCTTGCGGTGCAAGCCAGGCACCGGCCTGCTCGCTAACCGACTGCATGGCGTCATTGAATGCCCTGGTCACACCTACACCGTCTGAGGAGGGAACGCCCGGTGCGGCACGAAAGGTCGGCTGGCCGATCAGGCCATTGTCGCTGTAGCGAACGAGGACAAACTCTATCTCAACCACGACACCATCGTCACGGGCGTTCGAACCCGGCACAAATTCAAAAGCCCAGACCTTCAGGCCTAGTCTGCAGCCAGCTTTCACATCGATCGCACCCTCGCCCAGCATGCGAACACCGGAAGCCGCCGAAACACCGCGCACCAGATAGTCACGGATCAAATCCGTGGAATTTGCTGACCACCGGACGCCCGACAAACTGGTGCGCTGGTTGTTTTCGAGCGCCACCGAAATCTGGTTACCGCCCAGACCATCGCTCATCAGCGGTTCTTCGACATAGATTATGGTTCCCAAATCACCCGAAGCGAGCGAGGACGCCGGATGTTCAAGCCCAAATATCTGGTCTGCCGGGCCATCATCTCCAAAGGAGATCAGGGGCCCGCATCCCGCCACCAGCAGAAGACAAAAGACGCTCAAAATCATTGAACCCCGATCGACGGTCCGTTGAAGCATGGATTGTTTCATCAGTTGCCCTCCTCAACGGTTTTTCTGGTCTTGAGATCAAATTCAGCCTCTTTGGTGCCAAAAATAACCTCTGCCGGGTTTTGTTCTATTCGGCTCATCAGCCGCGACAGGTTGCGTGCGGTGACCCGGAGGTCGAGGATCATGCGCGACACTTCCGGCAGGCTAGTGTTTACAAACTGGGTTACGGCCCCCTCATTGGCAGCAACCATATTGTCAACGCGCTCGAGCAACGCGGTAGCAGTTTGCATGGTATTGACCGTTTCTTCGATCAACCGCTTCGCATCATCTTCCAGCAGGGCATTGCCGGTTTCAACAAGTGTGTTGATGCGCGCAGCTGCGATTTTTGTTTGCGCCAGAATGTCTTTGACGTCAGCGACAATGACTTCAAGGTCATCGGTACCGTCTGCCAGGTTCCCGGTTAGTCGCTCGGTGTTCTGCAGCGTGCCTGACACGCTGCTGATATTCTCGTCGCTGAGGAGCTTCTGAACTTGACCGATGGCGAGGACTGCCTCATTCACAAGGTTGGGCGCGCTCTCAAAGATCGCGAGCAGAGGAGACGCCTCGGATTTGATGATGGGGCGCTCCTGCCCGGGATGGGCCTGCAGGTCCGGTGCATCCGGAGAGCCGCCGGACAGCTCGATATAGGCAACGCCGGTCAGACCCTGAAACTCAAGTTTTGCAACCGATTCCTCATTCACCGGCACTTCGGCACGCAGGCGAATCCATACCCGCACCTTGCTGGGGTCATCGGGTGCCAGTGTGATGTCCCTGACATCCCCGACGGGAATACCCGCATAATAGACGATGCTGCGTTTGAGCAGGCCGCTAACCGTACCTTCGAAATAAATATCATAGTCGGCATATTCCGCGTCCAGGTCCACTTTCGCAATCCAGATAGCGAACGCAACCAGCCCCACGAGGAAAGTAAGCACGAAACCGCCAACCAACATATAGGATGCTCTGGTTTCCATAATGTCCCTTCCTATCGCCTAACTTATGCCTGCGGCACGGCCTCGCGGACCGCCAAAATAATCTTTGACCCATGGGTGATCAAACTTCACCACTTCGTCAAGCGGTGCGTTGACCAGGATACGCCGGTCACCAAGTACGGCCACACGGTCGCACACCCTGAAGAGCGTGTCGAGATCATGGGTTACGAGAAATACGGTTAGCCCGAGCGATCGGCTCAAGTCTTTCACCAATCCGTCAAAGGCGGCTGCGCCGATGGGATCGAGCCCTGCCGTTGGTTCATCCAGAAACAGCACATGGGGGTCGAGTGCGAGCGACCGCGCGAGAGCGGCCCGCTTGCGCATGCCGCCGGACAAATCCGATGGAAACTTGCACGCAGCATCAAGCGGAAGGCCTGCCATCGTGATCTTGCTGCGGGCCAGGTCATCCATCACATCCATCGGTAGATCATAGTACTCCCGAAGCGGTACCTGAACATTTTGGGCGACGGTAAGAGAACTGAACAGGGCTCCATCCTGGAACAGGACACCCCAGTCCTGTCGAGATGCACGCTCTTCGGCAAGCGACAGCGCCGACTGATCATATCCGTTGATTTCAATTGTGCCTGCAACCTGACGGTTGAGGCCAATGATTGTTTTCAGCAAAACGGATTTGCCGGTGCCCGAGCCGCCGACCACGCCCAGTATCTCCCCGCGGTAAACGTCCAGATCCAGGTTTTCATGAACCACATGCTCACCAAACGCGGTTTTCAAACCGCGAACACGGATGACAACGTCTTTGTCCGCATCCGGTGCCGAAGGGCTGTTTTTGAGTGTCATGTCATCCATTGGCGAACACCCTACAAGCCGATACTGGTGAAGAAAATGGCAAACAACGCGTCAAATGCGATCACCAGGAATATGGCCTGCACAACACTTTTTGTGGTGCGTGAACCCAGTGCATCGGCGCTGCCTTCCACACGAAAACCCTGGTAACAGCCGCAGGCCGCAATAATGGCCGCGAAAAACGGTGCCTTGATCACGCCTACCCAGAAGTGGTCGATCGAGATTTCCTCACGAAAATACACCACGAAGTTTCCGGGTGAAATATCAAGTTGTATCCAAGCCATCATCATGCCGCCAGCGATGCCGACGACGTCTGAGTAGAAGGTCAAAAGTGGCAGGCAAACCAGCATCGCGATCAGACGGGGCAAAACCAAGACGTCGATCGGATCCATGCCGAGTGTGCGCATGGCGTCCACTTCCTCGTTTAACACCATCGAACCGATTTGAGCTGTAAACGCACTGCCGGAGCGGCCAGCAATGATGATTGCCGTCAGGAGAATACCAAGCTCACGCAGGTGGGAAATACCCAGCATATCAATCACAAAAATGTCGGCCCCGAACTTTGCAAGCTGGATGGCCCCCTGATTAACCATCACAGCACCTATCAGGAATGATATCAGGCCCACGATGCCCATGGCGCGGAGCCCCGTGACATCCATCTGGTGCACAACCGGTATAAGCCGGATTCTGGATGGGTCGGTAACAGAGCCCCCAAACCGGACCAGCACGAGCCCGAGAAAGCTGAGGAGCCGCGCAAACGACCGAAGCGCATGCCAGACGGCCTCTCCCGTACCGACGAGCGGCACAATGTACCAAGGCAGGACTTCCGGAGCCATTGCCGCAGGTGGCGGGCATGTCTTGATAACATCCAGCAGGGGTTTGTGAGCGTCAGGAACACCCGTCAGTGTGGCCTCGCAATGCTCACCCACACGTGCGGCAAACCGGCGCACAAGCACCGCACCCGTGGTATCGAGGCGCTGGATGCCCCGGCAGTCCAGCATGGGTAGGGCCGCCGGTTTTGCATTGCCGGGGAACAAACTGTGCATGGCACGGTCAATTGCATGCGCGTTCTCAATGGTCCAGTCTCCGGTGAGGACCATATGGGTCGCTCCTTCGACATGCTCGAAGGAGACATACTCATTGTCTGTGATCGCCGTGGTCACCTAATACCCAGCCCTGTCATTGCTCCAGATGCTTCTATAGTACGCACTTTATCAGCTTCGCCAAGTTTTGGCTGGTGCGCAAGCCATTCGGATCGTCGAAAGATTTGTCAAACGGCCGCAGGCGGGTCGCAACACCGATACTATTCTTCAGCCCGCCGGGCTTGAAGAATTTCGGTCGCGAGTTTTTTCGACCGAAAATTATCGACATCAATGGGCGCTTCGGGAAACGGCATCCGGATCGCCACCAACCGGGTTTTGAACTTTTTCGACAGCCGGTCCATGCCTTTATCCAGGCTGTATAGCGAAAACCGGTACGCAATAGCGTTCCATATACCAAAGGCCTTCAGCACCCGTGCCAGCGATTTCGCAAACTGTCCACCCGTCTGGAAAACACGCGCGATATCGCTGGTTTCGGCGTCTACGACGGCATAGAGATTGCAATTGGAATACTCTTTGTCGGCGAACTTGTGGAACCGTCGCTGACCGTCAGGATAGACGTTCAGAAGAACCTGTTTTTCCGTAACAGCAACAGCGGCGCGAGCTTGCCTGCTTTCAATTTCTTCGCAGAAATGGGCCACCATTCCCGGTGTCAACAACACGTTGTCCGCGGTGGTAACTATCGTGGGATAACGATTCCCGCCTTCAACGGCCCCCAGAAAGCTTGCGAAAAGATCGGTTGCCGCTTCAACGGCACGGGCCTTGCCAGCTTGTTGCAACCTCAGAAAAGCAGGCACATCATCCAAAACAGATGTATCATCAATAGAAACTGTGATTTGATCGATCTCGGGACTCGTGTCAAGGCAGTCCAGCACATGTTCGATCAGTTTCTTGCCATCCATCTCGATCAGGCACTTGTGGCTGACACCCGCATCAGCCGCCAGCTCGTTGACAACACCAACCCGCTGCGCCGCCATGACTACCGCGTGAAATTTCATCGCGCGTTGATCCTTTAAATAATGTCGTCTCGCGTCACCAGGCCTTGCCGCAACATACTGTGAGCAAGGATCGTCTCAATCAGTTCAGGATATTCAACACCTGCACCACGCGCCGAAAAAGGTACTGCCTTTTTTGACCATAGATTGCAGCTGAGATTGATTTCTAGGAAATTGAGGGTATCCGTGTCTGGATCATATTTGAATTCCATTCTTGCATAATCGCACGGCCAGATTTCCGGCAAGATATCATGTGCGTGCTTCTGCAAGCGGTCGATGATCGGTTGTTCGTCATAAACCTTGAGCACCACGTCGTCGCTTGGTGTCAGATGCCGCTTTTGCTCATAGGAGCGGATGGCCAGCGGATCATCCACTTCAAAACGGATAATCGGCAGAATCCACGGACCGCGACCACCGACAATTGGCACTGCAAGCTCATAACCGTTCACAAACGACTCTACAATCGCGTCATGTCCCCGACTATGCAGATAGTGAATGTGCTCCAGCGCCCCGTCCCAGCTTTCCACTGCCTTGATGCCCCAGGATGCAGAACTGGCGTTTGGTTTCACCACCATGCGTCCATCCGTGAAGGAAGGCGGATTTAATTCATGGCAGCCATTCCGGTAAATTTCCCAGTCCGGCGTGGTCAACCCGCGGCTCTTGGCGGCAAGTTTCATCAGATGCTTGTCGTCACCCAAGCCTCGTAAAATCGGGCTGGCGCCCAAAAACGGCACTTTTCGATAAGTTGCCAACAGCGGTGCAAGCATCTCGCTGTTCAAAAAACCACCCCGATTAAACAGGGTGAACAGGAAATCATAATTGGGTTCGTCGAACAGGCGCTCGTAACGGCCACAGGCCTCAATATTGAGGCCTATATTCTTTAAGGTTTCACGCAATTCATAGTGGTAGGTTGCGTGGGTGCCATCTTCGCTATCAGGCGTTCCGTCGCCTTCCGCCCATTTGGCCAAGAAAAGTATTTTCAGTCTTTCCTTGGCTTCCTCCTTAAGGCGAAGACACTGTTCGTGCGGCATAACTACCTCGTTATCTCGATGCTTCTGCAGCTAGACCATCTTGACGATTGGGTTGCGCTCTCCACACGCGCATCTCGGCGATCCCCAGCATGCCAACCATCTACATGGTTTTTTTAACGATGCCAAATTGTTTCGAATGAAACTCATACCGAGCACAAGCTTGTCAGGATCACCTGCCGCCGTTAAAGTCGAAAAAAAGGAAGATAATGCGCGCAGACGGCACAACATCACTGAGAACGCTCTATCCCTCCCTGCAGCCATTTCGTAAAGAGTGGCTCCCGGTAGGGGACGGCTACAAGATTTATGTCGAGCAATCCGGCAATCCGAATGGACTGCCTGTTTTGTTTGTTCATGGCGGGCCGGGTGGCGGCACGAGCCCGATCCAACGCCGTTTTTTCAACCCGTCAAAATATCGCATTATTTTGTTTGACCAGCGCGGTTGCGGGCAAAGCAAACCACACGCATCTCTGGAAAACAATACAACCCACCACCTGATTGCCGACATGGAGCGCATCAGGACCCACATCGGCGTTGAACGCTGGATGCTCTTTGGTGGCTCATGGGGAAGCACGCTTTCCTTGCTGTACGCGCAGGCACACCCAAACCGGGTTCACAGCCTCGTACTCAGGGGTATTTTTCTGATGCGCCAGCGAGAGCTTGACTGGTTCTACAAGGACGGGACCGGCCGCATTTTCCCTGAAGCCTGGTCCCGCTTTGTCGGCATGGTGCCGGAGGCTGAACGCGATGACATCGTCGCAGCCTACTATTTGCGGTTAACCGACCCTGCCTTTGAAGACACTCGCCTCAGATTTGCCAAGGAATGGAGCTTATGGGAAGGCAGTACGGTCACACTGGTGCCTGACGAAGAACAGCGCGCTCATTCCGTTGACCCTGTTTTTGCGCTCGCCTTTGCCCGCATTGAAGCACACTATTTCCATCACAAAGGGTTTCTGGAAACCGACAACCAGATTCTCAGGGACGCCGGCAAACTGATCGGAATTCCGACAACGATCATTCAGGGGCGGTATGACAGCATATGCCCGCCCAGCGCAGCATGGGATTTGTCGAAAGCGATGCCCTGGGCGAAATTGAAAATGGTTCCTGTAGCAGGCCATTCAGCTTTCGAACCCGCCATCCAGCACGAACTTATTTGCGCGACAGATGCGGCATAACGCCCGGGTCACTTGACCGGCGCACATGAAAAAAGGCATTTGGTCCTTAACTGTTCTGACCAGCTGGAGGCCCAAGTCGATGAAGTCCCTGTTCGCCGTATTAATATCTATTATGGTTCTGATGCCCGGAACGGCGATCGCTCATGAAACAGAAGATGACCACACGCTGGAAATTTCCGATGTTTGGGCCCGCAAGACCCGGCGCACAACGTCAGCCGCGGTTTACATGCGCATTCATAACGCAACCGACAAACCTGATGTAATACTTGAAGCCACCACACCGCGCGCGTCAATGACAACACTTCATATGTCATCTGAGACGGATGGCATAATGCGAATGGAAATGCAGGACACTGTTGCCCTGCCCGCCGGAGAAACGATCGCCTTTGAACCGGGTGGGCTGCACATTATGTTGATGGGGCTTGATCAGCCGCTCAAGGAGGGCGATGTCTTCCCGATCACCCTGACACTGGAGCAGGCAGGTGACGTTACCGTTTATGTGGAGGTAACCGGTCTTTCAGGACCGTCAGCCCGCCATCACTAGAGCCAGCCGGCAGCGTCCCGTCGCACCACAGCCTCAAGCATACCCATTCCAAGGTCACTGTCGTTCAGGCACGGAATATAGTGGAAGTGCGTGCCGCCGGCCGCCATAAACTGCTCTCGAAGCTCCATGTTAAGCTCCTCAAGGGTCTCCAGGCAATCCACTGAAAAGGCAGGGGCCATGACTGCGAGTTTTTTAACGCCCGAGGCCGCCAATTCATCGACAGTTTTGTCCGTATAAGGGCCAATCCATTGCGCAGGCCCAACCCGGGACTGGAAGCTGGTGATTATATCTGCCGGCCTGAAGCCGCCTGATTCACCAAACAACCTGGAGGTTTTTTGACAGTAACAGGCATAGGGGTCGCCTTTGTCATAATAGGCCTGCGGAATTGAATGATAGGACATCAGCAGCTTTTCCGGCTGCCAGTCGAGGTCCGCAATCGACTGTTTTGCAGACTGCACCAATGCAGCAACATAGTCAGGGTTGTCACAGTAACGGGCAACTGTATGGACAGCTGGTTGCCAGCGCATGCCACGCAGGCAGTCAAAGGCCTTGTCAAAAGAAGAGGCGGTGGTGGTAGCGCTATACTGTGGATACAAGGCAAACAGGATGATGCGCTCGCAACCAGCCTCTCTCAGCTCGTCCAGCCCTGCCTGTATAGAGGGGTTCCCGTATCTGAATGCCCAGGCAACTTTCACGGCATCGCCCATCCGTGCCTGTAGTTTTTCAGCCTGAGACCTGGCGTAAGTGCGCAAAGGCGACTCGCCTCTCTCATAGTCCCATATCTTGGCATAGGCCTTGGCTGAACGGGCCGGACGGAAAGTGAGGATGGGTCCATACAAAATTGGCAGCCAGAAAATACGCGGCGTTTCAATGACCCTTGGGTCAGACAGGAACTCCGCGAGATACCGGCGAACCGCGCCATATGTTGGCTGGTCTGGCGTACCAAGGCTGATCATAAGAATACCGGTTTTGCCAAATGCAACGGCTGGGTGATCGGCCGGCAATGAAGATGCTGTCATTCTATCACTCTGTTTTGTCTGTTCGCGGGACTGACCGGTTCCCATTAATGTAAGATACGAACCAGCATCGCTCCCGGTTCTCTTAATGGATCCGTTGCTACAGAGAGAACTATGCCGTCATGCGGGGAATAATAGGTTGCTTTTTCCCTGCCAAAGGCATCAACCACGGTAGCAATTTTCTGTCCTTGGGATACTCTTTCCTTCAAGGCCACATGGATATAGGCGAAGCCAGCCTGGTCGGTAAATACATTGGTGGAGTTTGCCCCAACGTAGGGCCCGGGTTGCATCCTTCGGCGTTCACCTTCCAACAGGCCGAGGCCACGCATCAGGTTCTCAAGACCCAGGACAGCACGCTCAATAAGGTCAGCCTGCCATTTTTTGGGCCCGCCCACCTCGAAGGTCACTGCCGGCACGCCCGCCTCCAGAAAAGCCGTTTCAAGCGTGCCTGCCTGACCAGCGTCATTCTTTATCAGGTCCGGCATCAGATCATGGGCCATCTGCCGGGCTGTGGGGTTACGGAAATCGGAAAAAACAAATAACGGATAATCAGAACCGCGCGTTTGGGTATGCAAATCCACGGCGTAATCTGCATTGTCGCGGAAGATGTTTTGCCACAAGCGTGCAGCATATCGCTCGGCCGTGCTGCCACCTCTTACCTGTCCGGGGAACAGACGGTTAAGGTCAGCCATGAAGCCGCCACCACCCGCTCCGACAAAATGGCGATTGTTGGCGTTCATGCCAGGTTGGTTCACACCGGGCACCACCACCAGCGTACCGCTCAGGTTTTCCACGCTCACACGTTTCAACAAACCGTGAATCACGGCGATGCCGTTCAGCTCATCACCGTGCACTGCTGACGTCAGCAGGAGCTTTGGGCCATCCTGCAACCCTTTGACCACGAGCACAGGCACCCATATTGCCTGACCCGTGTTTCTGTTCCCGGCGTTGAAACGGTACCGATAAATCCCAGGCTCAAGAGCATCTACCGTCAGCGACGAGATTGACTGTTCTGTGGCGTACAATTCAGTGTCTGGATACTCTGATCTGCCGCCTGTTGCTCGTTCCTGAAACACGTCCGTTGCCGGCGTCACGGTTACGAAACCAAGAACCATCAGGACAAACAGGCTTAAAAAGTGAACTCTTTTGATCATTTTCAAACAGTCGAATTGCAGGGGGCACAGTCAGCAACAAGCATATATTCTGTCGTTGATAAACATTAAATTGCAATGAACTCGTTCATTTTGATGTTGCGCCAACAAGTTCAAAAGGGCCTAATAAGGGCGAATGCACCATACCACCTGAGGAACCCCGATGGGCGCGCATTGCTGTAATGATGTGAAATTTGAAGGACTTGATCCGGCATACAAGCGAGTCCTCTTCATCGTTATTGCCATCAATGCTTTCATGTTTCTTGTCGAGATGCCCATGGGCTTTGTTGGGCAATCTCAGGCGTTGAAAGCGGATGCGCTTGATTTTCTCGGTGATACATTAACGTACACCATCTCCCTTCTTGTGATCGGCAAAAGCATTCAAACGCGTGCGCGAGTGGCACTCCTCAAGGGATTGAGCCTCGCATTGATGGGCATTTGGGTGCTCGGATCCACCGTCTACACGGTGTTTTATACCCAACAGCCCGCGGCCATGATCATGGGATCGGTCGGCGCCGCTGCTCTTATGGCCAATGTCGCGAGCGTATTGCTTCTGTTGCGCTTTAAAGACGGCGACGCCAACGTGCGCTCCGTCTGGCTGTGCAGCCGCAACGACGCCATCGGCAACGTGATGGTCATGGTAGCGGCATCGGGCGTGTGGGTTTCAGGCACCGGCTGGCCAGATCTTGTGGTTGCCGGATTGATGGCCTCTTTGTTCCTGTCAGGTGCCGTGGCCATTGTTAGACAGGCAAGGGCTGAACTGCACCATCACCAGCATGCAGCAGCGGAATAGACCCGGATTGTGGCCGAAAAAGAACCTCATTTCCTTTTGACCAAACGATTTCTACCGCTGTTCCTGACGCAGTTTTTCGGCGCCTTCAATGACAATCTGTTTCGGCAGGCGGTGATCATTTTGATTACTTTCCGGTTCGCTGAAGAAGTGTCTATGGCGGCACCTATTCTGACCAATCTGGCCGTGGGTCTTTTTATATTGCCTTTTTTCCTGTTTTCGGCGCTTGCCGGTCAGTTGGCGGACAAATACGAAAAGCAAAACCAGATTGTCTGGATCAAAATGTGGGAAATCGGCCTGATGATCGCCGGCGCCTACGCTTTTTATCTGGAAAGCCTGCCGGTGATGATCGCTGTTCTGGCCGGGCTTGGGCTGCAATCCACTTTCTTTGGTCCGATCAAATACGGCATTTTGCCGGACCTGATGAAACGGGATGAACTATTGTCGGCAAACGCCTTGGTCGAAGCAGCTACCTTTGTGGCTATTTTGCTGGGCACCGTTATCGGCGGCATGCTTGTCCTGAGTGACGGCGGACTGTCGGCTGTCTCCGGGTTCATGATAGCCATCGCTGTTCTGGGTACATTGACCGGGCGAATGGTGCCTAAAACCGGTCAGGCGGCGCCTGACCTGACCATCCGCAAAAATGTCCTGGCTTCAACCGGTGCATTGCTGAAAAGCAGCTGGTCCAATGACATCAGTCGGCGCGCCATTATCGGCATTAGCTGGATCTGGCTTCTGGGCACGATATTCATCGCTCAAATTCCCGATATCGTCAAAAACAGGCTTGGCGGTGATGAGCAGATCGTCACCCTGTTCATGGCCTGTTTCTCGCTTGGTATCGGCGCTGGCTCGTTGATATGCAGCAAAGTCCTCAAGGGGTCGATTACGGCGCGACTGGCCGTACCGGGTCTTGTCGCTCTTGCGGTCGTTACCACGTTGCTTTTTTTCCTTCTACCGTCAGCCACGCTGTTGTCCCCGACGGGGGTTGGACTAACAGAGTTTCTGACTGACCCGCGCAATATGGTGATCACACTCCTTCTTGTCATGATCGCAATGGGTGCCGGCATTGTGATTGTACCCCTGTACGCAGTTTTACAGGACCGTACGGACCGGTCTGAACGGTCTCGGACGATGGCTGCAACCAACATCGTAAACAGCGGGTTTATGGCTGTGGGCTCGCTGATGGCAGCCGCGATGATCGGGTTTGGGTTGACCTCGCCTCAGGTGCTTCTCATCACGGGTGTCGCCAACCTGTTGTTTGTTCCTGTTGCAGGTCGTCTGCACAAATCGCTGTAGTGGACATGCTGTTGTCGTTCCCGTGTTGACCCGGTCAAAATAGATACATTTGAATCAAAGACTTGAGACCCCCAGCTTTCCACGATTATAGTGGCCGGAAAGGGGAAGGCACGTGACGCGAATTTTCAGTCGGCGCAAACGACCGATCATTGAAGGCATTGGCCAGGCAATGGTCTTCCTGTCGCTCGTCGGCGCCGTCCTTTATGGCGGCGGTTGGTATCCAGACGGCGTTTTGTGGCAGGCTGTCACAAAAGCCAGTGCTGTCGGTTTTCTCGTTCTTTTTGTTCTCGTCACGGCTCAAACCACCAATCACTTGATCCTTCTGTTAGCGCTCATGGCATCCGTCGCGGGTGATATCCTGCTCGCCATACCCGGTGAAAACAGCTTCATTCGCGGGTTGATCGCGTTTTTTATCGCACACATTTTTTACGTGGGACTGTTCCTCAAAAATCGATTGCCGATGGAAGATGTGACCGGATTGAGAATGCGCATCAGCACGCTTTTTTGGGCTGGCGCCGGATTGAGCGCTTACTTTTTGTATCCAGCCCTTGGCGGCATGCTGATACCGGTTATCGCCTATGCCATCATTCTGGCGCTGATGGCGACGACGGCTATGATGAGTCGCTTCCCGATCAGGTTGGTCGGCGGCGGTGCCATATTGTTTCTGTTGTCGGACGGCGTGCTTGGGGCACGCACTTTCCTGGATTTCGAGTTTGGTGGCCCGCTCAGCGTCTGGATCCCTTATTATCTTGGCCAACTGTTCTTGGCGCTGGGCATCATGCTTTATGACGAACGCCCAACCAATTTTGGCGGTTATCGATTTGACTAACTGCCGGTTTTCGCGCAAACCAGACCGATAAATTCACCAACCTGGAACCGCACCCCCGTGGAAAAACAGAAAAAGAAGCTGCAAAAGAAAGCCGCGACGCTCGTTGAGGCGCTGCCCTACATGCGGAAATACAGCGGAGAGACCTTTGTCATCAAATATGGCGGCCATGCCATGGGAGACAAAAAACTGGCCCGCCAGTTCGCCGAAGATATTACTCTTCTTCGTCAGGTCGGTATTTTCCCGGTTATCGTGCATGGCGGAGGGCCGCAGATTGGCGACATGCTCTCACGGCTGTCGATCGAAAGTGAATTTATTGACGGGTTAAGGGTGACGACGAAAGCAACTGTTGAAGTGGCCGAGATGGTTTTGTGCGGATCGGTCTGCAAATCGATCGTTGCCGATATCAACGCAGTCGGCGGCCGGGCAATCGGCCTGTCGGGCAAAGACAGCGCGATGGTGACAGCTCGCAAGATTGAGCGCCGGAAACCAGATCCGGATTCAAATATCGAGCAAGCCATTGACCTCGGCTTTGTCGGGGAACCGGAGCGCGTTGACGCAACCATTTTGAGGCAAAGCATCGACAATGGCATCATCCCGGTCATATCGCCGATCGCCATGGGAGAAGACGGCCACACCTACAACATCAACGCGGACACCATGGCAGGAGCAATCGCAGGCGCGCTCGGCGCGAGGCGGTTCGTATTGCTGACCGATGTACCCGGCGTGCTGGACGATGACGGTGAAATGATCGCCGAGCTATCGGAAGATGAAATCCTCGGCCTAAAAGCCAAAGGCGTGATCTCTGGTGGCATGATCCCCAAGGTCGAGACATGCCTGAGCGCCTTGCATCAGGGTGTGCGCGGCGCCGTCATTCTGGATGGCAGGGTAAAGCACGCCATCTTGCTGGAAATCTTCACCGAACGCGGTGCGGGCACCCTCATTCGCGGGAGTGATCCCGCATAATCTAGTCCACAGTTTTCAGAGCAGCGGCAAGTTCGACACCCAGTTTCTGCGCTGCTGGCACCATATGGTTCATCGACCAAGTCTGGCTGACACGCGCAAGTTCGGGTGCAAGCTCAATCCCTCCCTGGATGAAACGCTTTCCCACTTCTGACTGATAGAAGTCCCGCAGAGCCTCGAGGTCTTCGCGGGAAAACTTCATAGCATAAAGCTTGGCCATTTCTTCCATCAGAGGGGCAAATGCCTCGCTAAAGCTGCCCATGAATTCTGTGACAGCCGCTTGCGCTGCCGCTTTCTGCGCCTCTGAAATCGGTTTGCCGCCATTGCGCTGCTCCAGGAGTTGCATCTGTTGCTCAACCATGGCCGGCATCATTTTCTCGATGGCTTCTGTTGCCCGGGTCAGGTGCAGCACTTCTTTCGCGAGGTCCAACCTGATGGAATCAGCGTCTTGTGCGTTAACGAATTGGGATTGGCAGAAAAAGATTATCAGAAAACTGAAGAACGTCTTGTGCATGAATGCCCCTGTAGATGCGGTTACACAGAAAGTATTAACTGTACAATAACTAGGGCAGGATGAGGAAAAGAGCTAGTCCTTTTCCGTGAAGTAGCTGAGATGCCACTCCAGTTCGTCTTCTTTTATCGGATACTTGTTTCCTTGTTTTGCGTGAAGGAGCTGCGCCGTTGGGACAAGTGCAAACTTGGTCTGAACCTCATAGGCGGTGCGCATGGTCAATCCCGCTTTCCAGCAGAGAGCCGTGACCGCACGTCCACTTTTCGAAAGAATGACCTCGCGAACAGTTTCCGCTGACAGGTCGGACAAGACGGCCAAACACTGCATCAGCAGTTCGCGGCGATTATCCGTAATCTGTTTCACAACAAAATCATCGTTCAGCATGCCACGGTCGAAATATTCCTGAGCTTTTATCGCAAGCTGTTTTGCTTCATCGTCGCCTACTTTTTCCGCAGCCAGCCGCTCGCGCACCTTTTCAAGCAATTCGTCTGCCTGCTCCTCTGAAAGGTCGCTTTGCTCCATCATGGCATGGACAAGTGCTGACGCCACGAAACCTGCTATGCGCTTCATTGCCCGCACCGACAGTTGGGGGCGCAGGGCAACCGGCTTGTGGAGATCCTCAACGCTTTCCGCCTGCGAGATGATCTGATCAAGCGTGTCTTCCCGAATTTGCGCATTTTTGTTGGTCAGTAGCGCCGCAACTGCCGGCACGTCCAGAGTCGCTGCAATATCGGAGGAAACGGCTTCCGAGACATCGGCTCTGCTCGCGATCGCCTCCAGTGCCTTGGAGCTTGTACCCGCCGCGATGATCTCTCGTAGATCATCATCGTTCAGCAGGGGAGAATACTCGAGGATGGGGCCACAAACGATATCCTCGATATCTCGAGCCAGTTGATCAACAAGGGTTTTTGGTACATGGCCTGAGTTCTTTATCTCGTCGGCCACCATCGCCCGAACCTTTGGAAGCTGATCCTGGGCAAGAGCTTCCAATAGTTTGATGGATTTTTCCCGGAGCGTAGTTTGTTCGCCTGTCGACAAATCAGGCACAAGCCGCGCGATCTTTCGCGCCAACTCGGCGCGTACTTCGTCATCCACGTCGTTTTTCAGGATTTCATCGGCTTGAATAGGCGTGGACGGGTTGCCTGCGATTAACCGGCGCACCGAAGCGGACTGATCTTCCGCCAGATAATATAAAACCTCTGGCCTGGCATCCTCACGAGCAGCAAGCTGGCGTTTTTGCCGTTCCGTGCCGGCTTTCAATATCTTCTGCTCATGATCGACCGACAAAGAGCTGGGCAAAGATGCTTCGCCCGACAACAGCGATTTAATTTTTTGCAGCATCAGACCAATCCCCCTGCACTGCTTTTGCCCGCGGCAAGCGGTGTTCTTGCCATTGCGACATTGCTGCGACCGGCATTTTTAACCTCATACAGAGCTTCGTCCGCGCGCTCCGACAAGTCGGTAAACTTGAGGTCGAGCCCGGGCACGGACGCACATACACCTACCGACGCAGAAAGCTGCAGATGGCCTCCGCCGATTTTTTCCCGGATCCCGGGCATTGCCTCGATAAGCGAACGCGCCTTCAACGCGGCATCTCCCGGCTCAATGTCTTCAAGCCAGAGCACGAATTCATCCCCCCCGTAACGGCCCACAATGTCGCAGGCCCTTACTACAGCCTGCATGGTGTCAGCAACCAGCTGTATCGCCTGATCTCCGGCTTTATGCCCCAGCGTATCATTGACTTCCTTGAAGTGATCCAGATCGACAAAAAGAAGACAGCCGGACTGACCTGACCGAGACTGATGTTGTAGTCTGCGCTCCATCGCGCTTACAAAAGCGCGGCGGTTCATAATACCTGTCAATTCATCGATCGAGGACAATCGCTCAAGCCGGTTAATCAGCTGTGCCTTGCCAAAGGCCGCAGCGAGCGATCCGATAATATCAGCCAGCAGCGTTTTCTCCTGACTGGACCATGGAAACTGATTTGAGTCCCGGCACAAGACAAGCATACCAATACCTTTATCAGCCTCTTCCAATCGAACCACCAAGTGGCTCATATCATCGTCCTGCACTTCGGATACCGCATCGCCAGTGCTTTCAAGTTGTTGCCAGATACGATCAATGTTGGGCAGGAAGGTGCTCTCGCCGCAGACAGCCGCCGGCACCAGCCCTTCGGGGAATTTGATCACCGCCCAGACCTGCTCGGCTCGCAGAACTTCGCGCAGCTCTGACGAGGCCCGGTCCAGCAGCTCTTCCGATGAATGTGTCGTGTTCAACAAGTTGACGATTCGCTGCTGCAGGGTTAGCCGAAGGTTCTCGCTGCGTGTTTGGCGACCATCTTCAACCTGATCGGACACATCCCTGCAAACGCCGCGCACTCCCCCAAAGGCACCGTCATCACTGAAGACCGGTTCAACGGAGAAATTCACCCACCGATTGTCAGATTCGTCAAAACTCACAGAAACCGCCGCAAATTCGGTTTCCTTTCTGGATGAAAAAGGGTTGCGGGCCGGCACGTGGCCACTCTGCCAGAATAGTTCATCAGCGCGGCGCCCAAGCCAACCGTCCAGGGACTGGCCGAAGGCATTGGTTGGTGAAAGAAAAGTGAATTGACGATCGGCATCAACCTCGAAACTCAAATCTACAGCACGGTCCAGCAAGCCTTTCATCAGGCTGCGGCTCTCAAGCAGGGCTTCTGTCATCTTGTCTGCGACGGTTGTTTCATTGGCAACCACAAGCACACAATCGCGCTGCATAATACCGGTAAGCGAATATCTCGCGCCGTTGTTGAGGCGAAAGCGCGCCTCTGCGACAGGACCATCCCTTCTCACACGTTCGACAAAATCGATTAAATCTGAGTTTTGCGACTTCCATGCTGCTGCAATTGGCTTCGAAGACCTGCTCTGATCTACGAGGGTGCCATCCCGATTGATCGAGATTGCGCACACGGAGCTGTCGGCAAGTTGACTTGCATCCGCCGCATCATTTTTGAAGAACTTGAACATGCAAGCCTTGTCTTTCCTGTGTTCCAGTCTGGTAACTGGTGCACGCATAAGCTAAGAGAACAGGGTTAAAGTTGTTTTAACAAACAGATCGATCTTTCGAGTATCCCGTGACTCCTGAATGCGCAAGGATACCGGTGTTAAACAAACAGGAAACCTCATGTCAGACGTAGTTTTCGCCAACAGAGACACTTATGTCTTCGACCTCGACAACACACTGTATCCGGCCGAAAGCAACCTCTTTGCCCAGGTTGATGTAAAAATCGGCAAATATGTGCAGGACGCGTTGAATCTGGATGCGACAGCTGCGAGAACCCTGCAGAAAAAATACCTTGTCGACCATGGTACGACATTAAAGGGCCTGATGATCAACCATGACATCGACCCATATCACTATCTTGCTGACGTGCACGATATTGATATGTCACCAATCTCCAAAGACACTGGTCTGCGCAGGTCGCTGGAGTCTATAGATGGCCGCCGGATTGTCTTTACCAATGCCGATACACCTTATGCCGAACAGGTGTTGGACCGCCTTGGAATTGGTGACTTGTTCGAAGGTATTTTCGATATCCACAGCGCTGGACTTGACCCAAAACCGAAACCCCATGTGTACGACAGTTTCCTGCGTCAGTTCGATGTTGACCCGAGCCGGGCCATCATGTTCGAGGATATGGTACGCAACCTTGTTCCTGCCCACGACCTTGGTATGGCCACAGTCTGGATCAACACCGGAAGCGTTTGGGGTGAAGCGGGGTATGATGCAAGTAAAGTGCATGCAGAAACCAATGCGCTGAGCAGTTGGCTTGAAAACCACCTGGACACGACCCCTAAATAAGATTTGGCTACGGCAGGTCGCGGGGCTGGGTCTTTCAACTTCGTGATGCCAGCGCTCATTGACTTGCAGGCATGGATCGCTATTGTTTGCCCGCTTTTTGACCAAACTGCCCGAAGGTGGGCAGGTTATCGACTGGAAGGTTCCCCAAATGGATTACTCAGCCCTTGAACAGACCATCAATGACGCGTTCGACGCACGCGACACAATTGATAGCCGTACCACAGGGACCGTAAGGGACGCGGTCAATCAGGCCCTTGGCCTTTTGGATAGCGGCACCCTGCGTGTGGCAAGCAAGGCTGACGATGGCTGGCAGGTTCATCAGTGGCTCAAAAAAGCGGTATTGTTGTCGTTCCGGCTGAATGAGATGGAAACGATTGCAGGTGGACCGGGCCAAGATACCAACTGGTGGGACAAAGTTCCCAGCAAGTTTCAAGGATGGGACGCCCAGAAATTTGCCGCGGCCGGCTTTCGTGCCGTGCCGGGCGCAATTGTTCGCCGGTCAGCCTTCATTGGCGGCGGTGCCGTGCTCATGCCTTCTTTTGTAAATCTTGGTGCTTATGTTGACGAAGGAACAATGGTCGACACCTGGGCCACCGTTGGCAGCTGCGCGCAAATCGGCAAGAATGTCCACATCTCAGGCGGCGCCGGCATTGGCGGTGTGCTGGAGCCCTTGCAGGCAGGCCCGGTGATCATTGAGGACAACTGTTTTGTTGGTGCCCGTGCTGAAGTGGCCGAAGGTGTCATCGTGGAAGAGGGATCCGTTTTGTCGATGGGCGTTTTCATTGGCGCATCAACCAAAATTGTCGACCGCGCAACAGGCGAAACTTTCATCGGTCGCGTGCCTGCCTACAGCGTGGTCGTGCCCGGCACCCTGCCCGGCAAACCGCTGCCGGACGGCACCCCCGGCCCCAATCTTTACTGCGCTGTAATCGTGAAGCGCGTTGACGAGCGGACCCGGTCAAAAACTTCGATCAACGAATTGCTACGGGACTGACGGTGACACTGATTGATCCGATAGACCTGTCACAGGCTCTGATCCGTTGCCCTAGCGTAACGCCAGATAATGGCGACGCGCTTGACCTTCTGGCTGAACAGTTGGAGATGCTTGGCTTTTCCTGCCACAAGCTCTTGTTCGAGGAAGACGGCACCGAACCTGTACCAAATCTCTATGCGCGCTACGGCACAAAAGCACCCAATTTCTGCTTTGCCGGCCACACCGATGTCGTACCGGTGGGAGCGCAGAAAAACTGGAGTGTTGACCCCTTCGCCGCCGAAATCAAAGACGGCAGCCTGTACGGGCGCGGCGCATCCGATATGAAATCGGCGATCGCGGCATTTGTAGCTGGCGTCAGTCATTTTCTCGCTGACCAGGACCCCAAAGGGTCAATCTCATTATTGATTACCGGCGACGAGGAAGGCCCCGCCGTTAATGGCACAAAAAAGGTGCTGGACTGGATGCGGGCCAATGGCGAACACATTGATTTTTGTGTTGTCGGTGAACCAACCAACCCGCAGGAATTGGGGCAGATGATCAAGGTGGGGCGCCGGGGCAGCTTGCATGGCATGGTTGCAGTGCACGGCATTCAGGGGCATGTGGCGTATCCACATGTTGCAAAAAACCCGATCCCGGACTTGGTGCGTGTACTTGCCGAACTCAACAAAGAGCCTCTGGACGCGGGTAACGATCTGTTCCAGCCATCCAACCTGGAAGTCGTTAATATCGATGTCGGGAACGACAGCCACAATGTGATACCCGCTGAAGCGCACGCGCGGTTCAACGTGCGGTTCAATAACGAATATTCCCCCGAAAACCTTAAGGACGAGCTCATTCGGCGGATGGACCGTGCTGGCGTGGAGTATCACGTTGACTGGTGGGTCTCGGGCGATAGTTTCCTGACGGAAAAAGGGCCGCTTTCTGACGCTGTCAAGAATGCTGTCGAGGATGTGACCGGGAAGTCACCCGAACTTTCGACGACCGGCGGGACCTCAGACGCGCGTTTCATCAAAGACATGTGCCCGGTTGTTGAGTTTGGTCTGGTGGGCGCAACCATGCACAAGATTGATGAACATGTCGCGGTGCAGGACATCATCTCTCTCGCAGAAATCTACAAACGGATTCTAACCAGAATTCTCACTCAGCCTAGTGACCGATGAGGTCATCAGTAAAACGGCCTGAAAATAACCCTTAATCAATGGCGACAGGAGACCGACAGTATCGCAGTCACTTCTGTGCCCCTTGGTCCGAACTTCCCGAAGGGACTGATGGTTGTTCAGGACGGTAAAAACATGCCAGCCGGAACTTCGCAGAATTTCAAGCTGCTGGATTGGCGGCTAATCGAAAACCTTATCCAGCGCTGACACCGAATCGTCCAAACGTATGGCAAACGCCGTATTTTGAGGTTTTTTTCCTTGTTAGTGCATCGTGACACGACACTTTTGACAACTATAAGGTTTTAGTTTCTTCTTTTGCGTGTATTTGGTAAGCTATTGGCGTTGGTCATACATTCAGTGTGTATTTTCCCGGGTTCGCCCTATGGGCGATGCAGCGAGCGACATGACCGCCGAGGCCCGCACCCCTGCAATCGGCGGCTGCACATTGAAGGACAAACCAACATAAGGTGGCGACCATATTCCCCCCCGAAGCTCATATTGTAGCTATGGTCGCCACCTTTTTTATTGGCTAGCGCAGGGTATGGATAGATGATTCCCAATTCGCACCATCAAAATCACCGATGGTGACCGATGCAATCGTTGCCGGGTTGATACAATTCAGATTGATCGACCACCCGTCCGGGTGGCTCCTGGGTACATAGAAAGATTTAATACCGCAGGTTTTGCAAAACAGATGTTGTGCCGTGCCTGTATTGAACCTGTAATCCGTGAGATTGTCCTGGCCTGACGTGATGCGAAACTCTGCCTGGGTGGCAAAAACGTGAACGAAGCCGGTCATTTTGCAAATGCTGCAATTGCAGCGCTTGGCATCAAGCACTGCTGGCGCATCAAACTCGAACGTGACCGCGCCACAATGGCAGCCGCCCTTGTGAATAATCCTGTCGCTCATGAAACGGTTCCCCGCGCCCGCAGCGCCGCAGCCAGCGTGCCGTCATCCAGATAATCAAGCTCGCCGCCGACCGGCACACCGTGGGCAAGCGCCGTGACCTTCACGCCGGAGTCTGACAGGCGTTCCGCCAGATAATGGCTGGTTGTTTGCCCGTCGACCGTCGCATTGAGCGCCAGGATGATTTCAGATACGTCTGACGCCTCGGCCCGGTCGATCAATCCAGCGATATTGAGTTCGTCGGGGCCCACGCCGTCAAGCGCCGAGAGCGTGCCACCCAGCACATGATAAAGGCCTCGATAAGTCTCTGACCGGTCAAGCGCCCACAGATCCGCCACTTCCTCAACGACACAAATCACGGTTTGGTCCCGCCGAGGGTCTTCACACACGTGACAAGGGTTGTGGGTATCCACATTGCCGCATTGTTCACAGATTTGCACGCGCTCCGCGACGTCTCTAAGCGCAGTGGCGAGCGGCACCATAACGCTGTCTTTTTTCTTCAGCATTTGAAGCGCCGAACGGCGCGCTGACCGTGGCCCAAGCCCCGGCAGTTTGGCCAGAAGCTGGATCAGTTTATCGATGTCGGCACCGTGGGAACGCGGCATCAGGTTTCCCTTTTCATGAAATCTTCCAGCAACTGTTTGCGGAATTTCCGGTCGCGTTTCAAGTACCATTCCCGGCTCATGGCATCGGCACGGTTTTTAAATTCTTCGGTGTGCAGGATCACCCACTGCCGTCCGCGTGTGGATTTGGCGCCTGTTCCCGAATTGTGTGCATTCAACCGCTTTTCCAGATCGTTGGTCCAGCCGACATAAGTGCGACCCGCTCCCTCTTTCACGCTACCAAGCAAATAGACAAAGTTGCCAAGGCACATGGATTATTCGCCTTTGGGCTTGAGATCTAGCTTAAAACATTGCTGCCCTGCGCCATGCCTCCAGTCACGGTCAACACCCCCAATATAAACAAATCTCTGTTCTTTTGAATTCGCCGTTGACGTCGCAAAAACTGCACAAACCTCAAACGTTTGAACGTCCAACACACGATAAGAGTATTGAGCAGCTGTTTCTGGATCTTGCAAGGAAACATACTGACGGTTGCCGCTAACAACTTCTGCAAGTGTGTCTGGTAACCTGCGTTGGTCGTGAAAATAAGTCTCTACTGAGCGGCTGATGCGAATAAGGTCGCTGACACGCTTTTCGTCAATTCTGACGATTCGCATCTCCTGCGGGTTCCGTATCAGCGATGCGGCGAGCACAACGATGCCAACAAAAACAACGATGCAGCCGCCGAAAAAATACTTGGTCACAGGACTAGAGTTCAACTTCATCGCTATTATCTTCCAGGCGCCTGATGCCATAGTAATAGTAGGCAAGAACAGCGCCTGAAACAGTTCCCACAACAATCACTTTGAGGAAAAAGCGAATGGTCATTTCCCCCTGTAAAAAGCCATATAGTAATGCAACTAGATCGCCCAATGCCGTCATGGAAGCAACGAATAATGTTAGGTAAGTCAACCATTGACGCGCATTTGACAAAAGACACAAAGGATCCCGCCTAATGCGCAATTCCGCCTTCCAGGCTACAAACAAATAGACCGGCGTGAATACAATAGTCCAGGCAAGCCAGTATCGCACGCGTCCTTCAACCACATCGGCAGACATGTAATCCGTGGATAGCGGCAACATCAGTTCAAGTATGTTGAGACCAAGAAAAATGATGCCGAAGCTCGCGAGATACAGCGCAGTAAAATGAAATAGGTAAAAAACTGTATCGCGGGCTGCCAGGGAATAACGCTTGCTGGGCACTGGCACCGGAAAGCTCGTGACGTGGAAAGCCGCCAATGCTTTTTTAACATCAGACTTTTCCCAACCTGCATCCGTCAGTGCGGCACTGATGTTTTCGCGCGATTGGCCTTCTGCCAAAGCGGCCTTTACAAAATCCTGCAACGTGTCTTTTGATGCCATGTCTACTGCCATCCCCCTGTTTGCATTACGTTAAGCGGCGGGCCACTGAACTCACAAGAAGCAATTTGTATAGATATCGAGGGCAGCGACGTCAAAAAGGCATCTTGAAGCCGGGCGGCAAGCCGAGGCCACCAGCAAGGTCTTTCATCTGTTCGGCAGCGGCGTCCGCAACTTTGGCTTTGGCCTGGTTGTGGGCAGCCAGGATTAGGTCTTCAAGCACTTCGCGGTCTTCACTTGAAAACAAACTGTCATCTATCGAAACCGACTTCATGTCGCCCTTGCCATTGAGCGTCACTTTGACCATGCCTGCGCCGGCCTCACCCTCAACAGTCAGATCTTCAAGGCCCGCCTGCATATCGCCCATCTTGGACTGCATTTCCTGCGCTTTTTTCAGCATTTCAGTGAGATTTTTCATGCCTGCATCCTTCGAACTCTAGAAATCAAACTCGCTTTTGTCGTCCGCGTCTTCGCTGTAATCAAGCCCGGCATCTTCCGTCTCCGCTTCCTCGATCTGTTCCTCGAGAGTTCGACGATCCCTGACGGCGAGAAGCTTCGCTTCCGGAAACACCTCAAGGAGTGCTTTAACGTTAGGATCATCCAGCGTTTCTTCACGGCGCTTCTGGTCACGGGCGGCATGCTGTTCCTTCAGGGTGGTTGAACCTTCAGCCTGTTGATCAATACTGATCATCCAGTCGGCTCCCGTCCATGCCTTCAGGCACTGTTTGGCCCGCATGACAAAATCGTTGGGTGTGCGCCCGGTGGTCGTGATGGTGAAGGCCCCGGACTTATAGTCAACAAGCCGCACATGGTCGGTCAGAACGGTCGCGAGAATGCCTTCTTTCTCGGCCTGAAAAAGCGCCACCATCTTCTCGAAACTGATCGGCATAGGATGTTTCGGATGGTCGCCGGGCGGCTCAGCGCGCAGCGCAACCACTTCTGCCGACCGCTGGGCTGTTGGCGCCTGCTGTGTCGGCGCATTTCCGGTTGGCGCTGCTGGTACTCCACCAGGTGCCGGCAGCGCCGGGACAGCGGCACCTGCGGGCGCATTTTGCAGCTTCTTCACAAGATCGGCCGGGCTCGGCAAACCTGACGCATACGCCATACGGATAAGCACCATTTCCGCTGCGGCGATGGCGCTCGGCGCAACGCGGACCTCACCAAGTCCTTTCATCAGCATCTGCCATGCACGTGTCAGATGGGGCATCGACAGCTCGGACGCCATCTTGCCGCCCTGTTCTTTTTCCGCCTCGGACACCAGCGTATCAATACCTGTGTCAGGTGTGACCTTCAGGCGCGTCAGCCAGTGGGACACTTCAAGCAGGTCATTGATCACGACCACTGGGTCAGCGCCCGAATCATACTGTGTCCGTAAAGTCGCTAGCGCTTCTGCTACTTCGCCTTTCATGATCTGTTCAAACAGGTCAAGTACCTGTGCCCGGTCGGCAAGTCCCAACATGCCGCGCACCTGATCTTCGGTGACAGAACCTGCACCGTGGGCGATTGCCTGATCAAGAAGCGAGAGGCTGTCCCGGACCGAACCTTCCGCCGCCCGGGCAATAAGCGCCAGCGCGGCCTCTTCCGCCGAACAGTCCTCGGCTTTCACCAATCTGCCCAGGTGGGAAACCAACACTTCTGCCTCGACGCGCTTGAGGTCAAAGCGCTGGCAACGCGACAGCACGGTAACCGGCAGTTTCCTGATTTCCGTTGTCGCAAAGATGAACTTTACATGTTTGGGAGGTTCTTCAAGAGTTTTCAAAAGCGCGTTGAACGCAGACTTCGAAAGCATGTGCACTTCGTCGATAATGTAAATTTTGAAGCGTGCCGACACGGGTGCGTAGCGGACACTTTCAATAATTTCCCGGATGTCGTCCACGCCTGTACGGGAAGCAGCGTCCATTTCAAGCACGTCCACATGGCGGCTTTCAGCGATTGACGTGCAATTGTCACAGGTGCCACAGGGGTTGATTGTCGGGCCGTCGGCATTTGTGCAGTTGAGAGCCTTGGCAATGATTCGCGCCGTCGTGGTTTTTCCCACCCCTCGAACGCCTGTCAGGATAAAAGCATGGGCAAGCCTGCCGGTATCAATGGCGTTTGAAAGCGTGCGCACCATCGCTTCCTGGCCGATCAGGCTGTCAAAATCTGCAGGGCGGTATTTGCGGGCAAGAACCCGGTAATTTTCTGGCGCAGACGCGTCACTCATTCGTCAAACACTCCGATTGGGAACAGAGCTATGACTAGCAGGATTGAAGATACCATGAAAGCGTCTTCCGTCACGCCAACAACAAAAATATTGGCTGTGAGCAGGCCAGAAATCCATGGTGTTGTGAAAGGTGGGAAAGCCTGCACGACCCAGGCCAAACTCGTTACGGCTGCTTCCTCTCGGACCTGACCGGATTGGCGAGCGGCATGTCCGCCGGCTCTCCCGCGGCTTATATGGCGACTGTTCCTTGGACTTGCAAGCGGATTCGCACGTGCTAAGTAATATTTATCGCAGGTTCAGGGCTCAAAAATGACACTCCATAAAATTCAGACTTTCTTTTCGGGCAATCCGCTCGATCGGGCAGACCATCTCAGGAAAGACGACGCCACCATGGGCGACATGATGCGGCAAGCAGATGCCCGGCTTATGCTGCTGGTAGATGGCCAAATCCTCAGTGATGCGGTTGGCGCCATCAGTTGGCTTACCCACCGACAGTGCGCCTATCTGCCGCTTGGCACCCAGGTTTTCCTGGGGTTGCAGGACGGCGCCCCCCGCTACGCCGCAGCGCTGGAAGGGGATGAATCGGAGTTCGAGAATTTGTTTCCCGACGCCAAATTCAGGGATGCAAGAGCGCTTGCGATGAAAGCCGGTTCGGCACACCCTGATCTCGGCATTGTTGCGCAGGCCAAATCGATGCTGAGCTGGCACGAAACGCACCGTTTTTGCGCCAAATGTGGCGAGCCGTCTGAATTGACCAGAGCGGGATACGAGCGCATCTGCCCAAGCTGCAAAGCCAATCATTTCCCCCGCACGGACCCGGTCGTTATCATGCTGGCGACGCACGGCGAAGAAGCACTTGTTGGCCGGGGACCTCATCTGCCACCCGGTTTTTTCTCGGCGCTGGCCGGTTTTATGGAACCCGGCGAAACCATCGAGGAAGCGGTTGCGCGCGAACTGATGGAAGAAGCAGGCGTGACAGCCACATCCGTCTCGATCGTTGCAAACCAGCCTTGGCCCTGGCCGTCCAGCCTCATGATCGGCTGCATTGCCGAGGTAAACGGCAAGGAACTGACACTGGATGAGACAGAAATTGACGATGCGCGCTGGATTACCCGCGACGAAGCCACCGCCGCCATACGGGGAGAAACGCCCGATTTTTTCATGCCCCCACCCATTGCCATCGCACACAATCTTCTCGCCTATTGGCTGAATACCCAATAGTCCGCGTTTCGACTTTGCCACCGTAATCAATTGACGGCTTTCATCTTCAACGTAATAGTGACAATATTCCGCGGCTGGGGGCGGGCTGGGAGACCTCATTATGAAAATGAGCGAAGTTCAGGACGAAGTCCTGCGATACTGGCTGAAAGCATGCCCAGATTCGGGCGGTCCTTACCCTTGCCGAAATGACATTAAAGTCACCGATATGCGCCACCGAATGGCGTATGTTGCCGTGCTGGATGTGGAAACCGACCCAGTTGATTACAGATATCGTCTGATCGGCACCAAACTGAGAGAGTTCCTGTTTGAAGACTATACCGGCCAGTCATTGAACGAAATCGATGGCAAGGGCCGTGGCTCCAAAATCTGGTCCATCATCGACAAGGTACGAGCATCCGGGGAACCTTTGTTCTGCGAAGTACCATACATCGGCCCCAAGGCAGATTTCAAACAGGCAAGCAGCCTTTACCTTCCGCTGGCAGGTGACCATCAGACTGTCGATAAGATCATGGTGGTGACGAACTTCAAGCGCATCGAGCAAATTGATCTCAGTGAGGATTTCGATCCTTCCGACTCGCGGGTTTACCCGGTCGAATGGAACAAGAGCCGGGGCTAGCCGGCTGCAAATGACTCCATTGCGTTCGCCATCTGAATGTCCAATTCGGTTACTCCACCTGCATCATGTGTGGTCATCTTAACTTCAACACGATTATAGACATTAAACCACTCAGGATGATGGTCCATTTTTTCGGCAAGCAGAGCGGCCCGGTTCATAAAACCCCAGGCTTCACTAAAATCCTTAAATGAAAAAGTTTTGTTGATCGCTTTAGCATCAGCATCATAGGCCCAGCCATCAATCTCGGCCATGGCTTGGTTACGGGCGGTGTCAGACAGCTCAGTTGGACGGTTGCTCATCATTTCTTCCTTAACGTCAACAATTCTTCAACAAGTTCCGGCAAAAGCTCGCCAGCTTTGCCATGCCTGGTTTCCGCAAAGTAACTAACTCCTTCGCTTGGCTCCAGGTTGACCTCAATAGTGTGCGCCATGCCATGCGAACGCACCGCGGCAACAAAACCGGCTGCAGGATATACATTGCCGCTGGTGCCCACAGAAACAAACAGATCACATTCATAAAGAAGGCTCTCGATCCGGTCCATCTCAAACGGCATTTCGCCAAACCACACGATGTGCGGTCGAAGCGCCGGTGATTGCCCACATGCTGGACAGGATGTTTCCTGAGTACAGTCTTCAAGCCACTCAAAAACCTGATGGCACGTCTGACAGCGGACTTTCGCCAACTCACCGTGCATATGAATGATGTTTGTGCTGCCGCCGCGCTCATGCAGATTGTCCACATTCTGGGTCACGACAGTGACGCGCCCTTCGAGCTCTTTTTCAAGCCTGCCGAGGGCAAAATGAGCCGCATGGGGTTCGACGGCAGAAAGCTGTGCCCGCCGCAGGTTATAGAAATTCTGAACACGTTCCGGGTCACGACGAAAAGCGTCGGGCGTTGCAACATCTTCAATGCGATGCTTTTCCCACAACCCACCGGAATCGCGGAAGGTCGACACGCCGGACTCCGCCGAAATTCCCGCGCCCGTCAGCACAACAATATTTTTATAGCTGGCCACGCATCGTTCCTTTTGGCACATTTTGGCTGCATCGTTTGGCAATCAGCCTAGCGGCTTGTAATTCGAGCACAAGGGAGTTCTGTGTGACGTCGGTTCTTTTTGTTTGCATGGGTAATATTTGTCGGTCGCCAATGGCGGAAGGTGCCTTTCGGGCTGCTGTGGAAGAGGCTGGTTTGCAGAGCAGCATATCCATAGATAGTGCCGGCACCATTGGTTATCATGCCGGGTCGCCGCCTGACCCTCGAGCACAGGAGACCGCGCGCAAGAACAAGGTGGACATTGGCAGGCAGCGCTCTCGCAAGGTTACGGACAGAGATTTTGAAAAATTCGACCACATCCTTGTGATGGACCACGAAAACCTCTCAGACATGCTGGCAAGATGCCCCAAGGGTTTTGAAGACCGGATAAGTCTGTTCCTGACCTTCGCGCCGGATGTTCCAATTGACGAGATGCCAGACCCTTATTATGGCCCAAGTAACCAGTTTGACACTTGCTATGCAGCGGCAGAAAAGGCGGCGGAAGGCCTGCTTGCACACATTAAAGAGCGGCATTTTCCAACATGACAGGATTGGTTAGCGAGAAACTTCAGGCAGCATTGGGTGCCCGAATTATAAAGTCTCGACCACTAAGTGGTGGGGACATCGCAGACGTATCGCTGCTTACCCTTGATGACGGGCGGCAGGTAGTGGCCAAGCGTCCGCGAATGGACCAGCCCGACACAACCGCCACGGAAAAGATGATGTTGAAGCATCTCGCGGCCGCCTCCGATTTGCCGGTGCCGGAAGTTTTGTTTCAAAGCAAAGGCCTCCTGGTGATCAGCTATCTGGAGCACGCAGGTGTCGCCGACACTACGGCAGCAGCACGCGATATTGCATCCCATGTGGCAAAATTGCACGACGTACAGCCAAAGAACCGTTTCCCGTATTACGGGTTTGAAAAGGACACCTTCATTGGCCCGTTGCCGCAGCAAAACAAAGCCGCAGACAACTGGTGTGAATTTTTTGTTGAGCGTCGCCTACTCGCCATGGCTGGCTCAGCCACGCGGACGGGGAAAATGTCAAAAGACCTGATGACCCGCATCGAAGCCTTTGCGGCGAAAATCGACCATTTTTTGCCAAAGCAGCCGCCTTCCAGCTTGCTACATGGTGACCTTTGGGCTGGCAATATCCTTATCGATGGTGACCGGGCCGCAGGTTTCATCGATCCCGCAATTTCATACGGACACGCTGAAATGGACCTGGCGTTTATCGATTTGATGGGTGGTCTGGCACTCTCGTTTTTTGATGCCTACAATGAACTCAGGCCCGTGGAAGCCGAGTATCAAACAACACGAAAAATCATTTATCAGCTTTGGCCCCTGCTTGTGCATGTGCGCCTTTTTGGCGGTGGGTATGTGGATCAGGTTGGGGAACGCCTTGACCATCTGGGCTTTTAAACTCAACTCAATGTGAACTGAAAACCCAGCTACTTTCCGCTAAAGTGCCCTCACCTGAAACGCATAACTGGCCAAAGGTTCGCCCTTGTCACGACTAAAAAAAATGCTGACATCTCTCAAGTTCTGGGTGGTGATTTTCCTGCTGCCTCTCGCGCTTGTGGGGTGCGCGGGCATATTCGTGGATTTCGAATCCAAGTTTGTAAGCGATGAGTATGTTGCCCGTGATACAATCAAGGCAGATGTAGCCGGCGGCGTGGAGCTGAGCTATTTGCGGGCTGGTGACCCAACTGGACAACGCGTTATTTTTGTGCACGGCACGCCCGGCGACGCCGGTGGCAACTGGTATGACTTGCTCAAAAATGTGCCCGAGGGCTTTGAGTTCATCGCTGTTGACAGGCCTGGCTTTGGTTTTACCAAACCAAAAAAGCAGATGGTGGCACTGGACGATCAGGCAGCGGTTCTGGCGCCGCTTTTCAAAACCCGCGATGGCCGGAAGACAATCCTTGCCGGTCATTCTCTGGGAGGGCCAATCGTTGCCGCTGCGGCGGCAAACTATCCTGACGACGTTGGTGGTATTCTTGTCCTGGCGGGTGCGCTGGACCCGGATCTGGAAGACGTGCTGTTTATTCAGTATATCGGCAACATCCCGCCGATAAGCTGGCTGTTGCCCGCTGTTGCCCGTCACTCGAACCGTGAACTGATAGCCCTTGAAGATGAATTGCGGCTGTTGATGCCCAAGCTTTCCTCTATCGAGCAACCCGTAACAATCATTCACGGCACGGAAGACGATCTGGTTCCCTATGAAAATGTCCCGTTCATGCAGCGCACCTTGACTGGCACCACAAAGCTCGAGATAGTCAAAATTGACGGCATGAATCACTTTCTGCAGTGGCGAAAGCAAAATATAATAATGGACGCTGTTCTTACGATGGCACGCGAAATGAAAAGCACAACACTGCCTACCACCAATTTAACTGCCGAATAGTACCTAAGCGGCACCAACCAGTGACCACTCTGCCGTCATGGCATCTTCCACCGCATCCTGGTTCAGCATTTCATGACCCAGGGCATGAAATTCCGCTTCGTGACGATAAAAAGACCCCTCAGACGTACGCTCGCTGGAATACAGCACAAAACGGTCAACCAGCATCGACTGCGTCAACAAGCGCTCGTTTTCGGTCAGCCAGTCACCGACCCGGGCATGGGCACCACGCCGGAAGCGCGCGAGTGTTACATGAGGCTTAAACTTGCGCCGGTCGATTTCCACGTCAATTTGCGCCATGGCAGCAGCAATTTTTTCATGAAGATGCGCAACTGGTTTTTTGTGCTCAACACTGGCCCAAAGCACTTTGGGTTGTTTGGGCTTACCGAACATTCCAACACCTGACAGACACATTTCGAAAGGTTCAAAACGGATACGCGCCAGCGTGTCTTCAATCTCGCGTTTGGTTTTTCGGGAAGCATCGCCGATGAAGGCCAGTGTCATATGGAGCTGATTGTCGCGCTGCCAGTGCGCGCCCTCGACGCCACCTCTGGCATTTGTGAGGTCGTCAACTATCAGGGGGTCCAGCTCCAAGCCGACAAAAAGACGGGCCATATGCACCTCCTATCCTGACGATAAAAGGAGTCTAGCCTGAAACGAATCAGCGGGAAAGGGCTTGTTTCACATAAGGCCCAATTTTCTCGATGATGATGGCCACGCCTTCTTTTGTCGGGTGAAGGCCGTCCGCCTGATTGAGCTCGGGGATGGTGGCGACACCGTCCAGGAAAAACGGATACAATGGCACACTATACTGTTCGGAAAGATCGGAGTAGATGCTGTTGAACGCTGCTTCATACTGTGGTCCCCAGCTCGGAGACGCAAGCATACCCGCAACAAGGGTGGGAATGTTCCGGTCCGTCAAGGTTTTCAGCATCGCATCCATGTTCTGGCGAGTTATCTCTGGGGCGACCCCCCGCAGGGCATCGTTGGCCCCCAACTCCAGGATCACCAAATCGGGTTGTCCTGCCTTGATAGGCGCCAAAGCCCAGTCCAGCCGAGACCGACCACCAGTTGACGTATCACCGGAAACACCGCCATTTATGACCTGCACCGGCGCGCCGAGTTCCTCTTCGAGCCAAACCTGAAGCTGGTCTACAAACCCTTCTCCAGCGGGCAATCCGTATCCCGCCGTCAGGCTGTCACCGAACGCCAGAACGGCGATTGGCTCACCGGAATCGGACCCATCCGCCGCAAAAACTGCGCTATTAGCCGCAAAAAAGAGCGCAAAAGCGGCGAAAAGCTTCATATATAATATTTTGGTGAGGCGATTGACCTTCATGATCCGAGTCCCTAGCTATGGACGTAATTAACAATAAGAAGCTTCATATTTGGCAGCGAGGAAAAAAATTACAATGACAAAGCCACAACCTGTTATTGAACTCACGAATGTTTCATTGACTCTGGAGTCCGGCGCAGGACCCGTCAATATCCTAAAAGAAATCAATTTTGCCATAGAGCGCGGCGAAACTGTCGGCATCGTCGGTCCGTCGGGTTCCGGCAAGTCTTCACTGATGAGCCTGATGACCGGCCTGGAGCAAGCGACCACTGGCACGGTAAATGTGGACGGGCTGGCCTTCGAAGGTGCCGACGAGGACGCACTGGCGCGCCACAGGCTCAGCCGGGTCGGCATCGTTATGCAGGCTTTCCATCTTATTCCAACCATGACAGCGCTCGAAAATGTTGCTGTGCCGCTTGAGCTTGCTGGCGTCAATGACGCTTTCGACCAGGCTTCAAGAGAATTGGAAGCCGTTGGCCTCGCTCATCGTATGGATCACTACCCTGCGCAACTTTCAGGCGGTGAACAGCAGCGTGTGGCACTTGCACGCGCGATTGCGCCTGAGCCTTCAATACTTTTTGGTGACGAACCAACCGGCAATCTGGACGGCAAAACCGGCCGCGATATTATCGATTTGATCTTCGACCTTTCCAACAAACGCAGATCGACCCTCGTGCTTGTGACCCATGACCCTGCTCTCGCGGACCGCTGCGACAGGGTTATTTCAATGGCAGATGGCCGTATCGTTGATGACACGGGCGACACCCAGTCGGTTAGCATCGACACCGACCTCCTTCCCAAGGCGGCGCAGTCATGATTACCCGGCATGCGAACACCCCGATAGCCCTGAAACTAGCGCTTCGGGAACTGCGTGCAGGCCTTAATGGCTTCAAGGTTTTCATGGCCTGCCTGATTTTAGGCGTGACCGCCATTGCTGCCATTGGCTCCTTGACCCGTGCAATTCAGGAGGGACTGGAGCGAGAGGGGCAGTCGATCCTGGGTGGCGACATCGAAGTCAACATCTACCAACGGGAAGCCACGCCAGAAGCAATTGCCTGGTTCGGTGACACGGGTGAAGTATCGTCGTCAGCTCGCCTGCGCACGATGGCCCGCGTTGACGGTGTGCCCTCATCAACCCTGGTTGAATTGCGTGCCGTCGACGGACTCTACCCATTGTATGGCTCGTTCGATACATCACCAACACTCGACAACGATGCCCTCTTTTCCGAATTAAACGGCGTTTGGGGTGTCGCAATTGACCCGTTGCTTGCGGACAAAATGAACGTGGCGGTGGGGGATACGCTGGTTTTCGGGCGTATTAAAGCAGATATCCGGGCCATGATCGACCGGGAGCCGGACAAGGCAAATCTGGGTTTTCAGCTTGGCCCTACCGTGATGATAGGCCGTGATGCCCTGGCACAGACCGGCCTTGTCACCACTGGGAGCCTGGTGAATTTCTACTATAAAATCCGTCTCGCGCCGGGTGCCGATGTTGATGCCACCCGCGAGCTCATGAAAGAAGCCTTCCCGGATGAGAACTGGCGCGTACGCGATCGCGGAACGAGCGCTCCCGGCCTGAGGCGCTTCATCGAACAAATGGGAATGTTCCTGACACTGGTTGGTATATCAGCCCTTGTTGTGGGCGGAGTGGGTGTTGGTAACGCTGTCCGTGGCTATATGGACCGCAAAACCAAAACCATCGCAACGCTGAAAATTCTGGGCGCAGATGGATCGGTTGTTTTCCAGACCTATTTCATCCAGATATTGCTGATAGGTACGATAGCAATTTTTGTCGGTTTGTTTGCGGGTGCCTTCCTGCCAGGCACACTCGCTCAGTTCCTCCCAGACACACTGCCGGTAAAACCTGATGGCGGCGTGTATCCGGTCGCGCTGTTGCTGGCAGCAATATATGGCATCATGATCACAATCGCTTTTGCTGTATGGCCCTTAGGCAAAGCACGCGACCTACCGGCTGTTCGACTGTTTCGAGCGATTGTAGCGCCAGAAGGCCGCTGGCCGCGGCTGGTTTACACGTCAATTATCTTCGGTGCAGCCACCATGGTCGTGCTGCTCGCCGTCGGTATGTCAGAAAACCAGATACTGGCGGCAGGCTTTATGGCCGGGTCGGGGGCAGCGCTTGGCCTGCTGCGCTTCACGAGCTGGCTGATCGAAAAGGTCGCCGCAGCAGCGCCGCGACCCAAGAATGCGCTTGTGCGCATGGCTGTTGCGAACCTGCACCGCCCCGGAGCCGCAACAGGTGCTGTAGTGATTTCGCTCGGCCTGGGGTTAACGCTGTTCGCCGGTTTGGCTTTGATTGAGGGCAACCTGGGCAAAAGACTGGGCGAGCAGGTTCCAAGTGAAGCGCCCGCCTTTTTCATGCTGGATATCCAGCCCTACCAAGTGGCGGAATTCGAAGAAACTGCCCAATCAATAGATGGTGTTGATGACATCGTAACGATCCCCAACTTACGCGGACGAGTGACTCATTTGAATAGTGTCCCGGCTAGCGAGGTTGAAGTTGCACAAGACGTACGCTGGGTTCTGCGCGGTGACCGCGGCCTGAGCTACATGGATGAGCTCAACAAAGGCAGCACGCTGGTTGACGGCGACTGGTGGCCCGCTGACTATGCCGGCGAGCCTGAAGTAAGCCTTGGCAAGGAAGTCGCAGACGGGCTTGGCCTTTCAATTGGTGATACGCTTACCGTTAACGTGCTGGGGCGCGACATTACGGCAACTGTCAGGTCGCTGCGCACCATCGACTGGGGGACGTTCGGGTTCAATTTCGTGATCCTGTTCGACCCGTATACTCTGTCTCAGGCACCCCATACCTTCATGGCAACGCTGAAAGCGACAGGGGAAGCTGAGCAGCAGGCTCATGCCGCAATAACAAGCAAATACCCAAACATCACCGCTGTGCGCATGAAAGAGGTGCTGTCGTCTGTAAATACGATGGTAGCTCAAATTGGCACTGCCGTACGTGCAACAGCCATGGTCGCTATTATTGCGGGCATTCTGGTGCTGGCCGGGGCCATAGCCGCAGGCTTCCAGCAGCGGGTCTATGAAAGCGTGATCCTGAAGGTTGTGGGCGCGGTGCGCAGCCAGATCCTGCGCGCTTATCTTCTGGAATACGCACTCATAGGCCTCGTAACGGCAGTAATTGCACTTGGCCTTGGTACGCTAACGGGCTGGATTGTGGTCGAACTCGTGATGGAAATGGAATTTGCTTTCTTGCCGGTTCCAATGCTCATTACGGTTTCCGTAAGCCTGTTTGTTACTGTCCTGTTTGGGCTGGGATCAAGCTTCCGTGCCCTGTCGGTCAAACCAAATGCTGTGCTGAGGACAGAATGAAGGATGGTGACACTCGCCAGAAAGCGACCAGACGAACACCGGTTCCGGTTGCATTGATGGCCGTGAATGCCCATATTAACTGCAATGTGTGTAACTAACTTCCATGGGGAGTAATTATGGTTGAACGGTACGGAACCGCCTTCCGGGCGGGCACTGCGGCTCAAACCGCTGAGTATGACGAAGGCCTTCGGGCTTATATGCTGAAGGTCTATAACTACATGACCTCCGGTGTTCTGTTGACAGGCATTGTTGCAATGCTGGTTGGCACCAATGAAGCGTTGCTGAATGCTATTTATGGCAGCGGGCTGCATTGGATTGTCGCGTTGGCTCCTTTGGCGTTTGTCATGGTGATGAGCTTTGGCGTGCATAAAATGAAGTCCAGCACGCTTCAGATGATATTCTGGGCATTTGCGGCGACCATGGGCGTGTCCATGGCGTGGATATTTGCTGCCTACACAGGCACAAGCATCGCACGGACATTCTTTATCACTGCGGCGTCTTTCGGCGCGCTGAGCCTATATGGGTACACGACGAAGAAAAGCCTGTCAGGGATGGGTACTTTCCTCTTCATGGGACTGATCGGACTGTTGATCGCCATGGTCGTCAATATCTTCCTGGGCTCCAGCATGCTGCAGTTCATCATTTCCGTAGCAGGCGTGTTGATCTTCGCAGGCCTTACCGCCTACGACACTCAGCGCATCAAGGAAAGCTACCACATGATGGCAACGGGTGAAGCTGTTGCCAAGGGTGCTATCATGGGCGCTGTGAACCTGTATCTGGATTTCGTGAATCTGTTCATGTTCCTGCTGCAGTTCCTGGGCAACCGCGAATAGGGTCCACCGGCAAATCTACCATATTAAAGCCCGGCCTGAGGTCGGGCTTTTTTATTGTTTTCAGCATCTTGTTGCAAAAACGTAACTCATCCACCATATTAATAGCCGGGCACAAAGCCCAGTGGGGGCACAGTCTGTCGCGCTTGTAGGGCGATTGACCGCGCAACAATTGTAGCATTGGCACATATGCAGCACTCTGCCATTGGGGTAGGTGGTGCAAAAAAAGTTTCAAGCACAATGGCCGTAGGGTTCACGGCATTACCCCGTAAAAAATATAAAAAACGATCGTAACGACGCGAGAAACAGGAGTGAAACATGTTAAAAAAGATAGGCGTATTGTGCCTATGTCTCGTCATGGTGCCTGCGGCCTATGGTGCCGACCTACCAACCGAATTTGACCCCAACTCGAAGTACCGGCTTGATTACAGCGACTTGAACGCTGTGCTGAAAAGTGCAGTTCTCGACATGGGGCCATCCACACACAAACGCGCCAAAAGGCCAAAACGCAGCACATCGTCACGAATGATCCTGGCCAATCCTCTGCCGTCGCGGCTTGAAGGCAATAGGGTTATGTACGACAAGTTCGAGCAGCCACAGATCGAGTTTCTGAGTGGCATGCGGGACGACCTTCTGGCCATTCCTTCTCAGCTGCCACTTGAACAACTGTCGAAAAACGAACAGCTGGCCTTTTGGTTTAATCTGCACAATGCCATCGTCATGGCGAAGCTCGCGGAAGAGTATCCTATTACCCGTATAGAGCCCTTTTTTGACGCGGAGGACGCTGATGCCTTTTACCGGCAGCGGATATTTGATCTCAGCGGCACGATGATTTCCCTTGAAGACATTCACAATCATGTGCTCGAAAACTGGGATGACCCGTTGGTAATTTACGGGTTTTACATGGGAGCCGTGGGCACACCAAACGTGCGCCAGTCCGCCTACACAGGCCGGACGATATTTGAAGACCTGAAATCCAACGCCGTAGACTATGTGAACAGCGTTCGTGGCACACAGGTTTGGAAGAAGAATCAGCTGCGTGTGGCAACTTATTATGAACGGATGGGCGCCAAGTTCCCGAATTTCTCGGACGATGTGATGACCCATGTTCGCCAGCACGCAAAACCTTCTTTCCTCCGTCGCCTAAGTGATGTCAGTGCGGTCGACGCGCGCATCGAAGACTGGCACATCGCTGATCTCTACAATGGCAACCTGGCTCAGGTTGGTGGCTCGACAGCAGGCAACTCCAGCGACGCGCTTGGCATCCAGATTATCTCTGGCCTGCCCGACCATGTTGTAGAGTTGCTGCGCTACCGCGACGAAAAAAATGCTGATTCTCCGCGGGAAGGCGAAGTGGAAGTCGAGGAAGTCATTGACGGACGATAGACTGGTCTCGGCAACAATGGAAAGAACCAAGCCCGGCGTTTGCCGGGCTTTTTAATTAAGCTGGTGAAAGGCCGAGCTTCTTGAACAGCATCAAATCCTTGTTGTTTTCCGGATTTGGAGTCGTCAACAACTGTTCCCCGTAAAATATGGAACTCGCGCCCGCGAAGAAACACATGGCCTGAAGTTCTTCGCTCATGCTCTGCCGACCCGCAGATAACCGCACTTCGGACGTCGGCATCATGATCCTGGCCACCGCGATTGTGCGCACAAACTCGAACGGATCGAGCTCTTCCACATTTTCCAGAGGTGTTCCCGGCACGGCCACCAGCATGTTTATCGGCACGCTTTCGGGGTGCTGAGGAAGGTTGGCCAGGGTCCTAAGCATACCTGCTCTGTCTTCGCGGGCTTCCCCCATTCCGACAATGCCACCCGAGCACACATTGATACCCGCATGTCGCACCCTTGCTAAAGTGTCGAGGCGGTCCTGATAGCTGCGCGTGGTGATGATTTCACCGTAATATTCCTCAGACGTATCAACATTATGGTTGTAGTAATCGAGGCCTGCATCCTTGAGCTGTGCGGTTTGTTTGTCCGTGAGCATGCCAAGCGTCATGCAGGTTTCCATTCCCAGTGCCTTGACGCCCTCGACCATGGCAACAAGTGTTTCCATGTCGCGGTCTTTTGGGCTGGTCCAGGCCGCGCCCATGCAGTAGCGCGATGCCCCGCCGGATTTTGCCTTTCTGGCCGCGGCAACAACCCGTTCAACTTCCAGCAACTTTGTTGCCGTCAAGCCTGTACCTTTCTGGTGGCTGGCTGCCTGGGAACAGTAAGCACAATCCTCTGCACAGCCTCCGGTCTTTATTGATATGAGCTGCGACAACTGCACCTTATTGGGGTCATGCCACAAACGGTGCACCCTTTGTGCTTCAAACAGCAAATCCATGAGCGGTAATTCAAACAGCTCCAGAATTTCCTGTTGGTGCCAGTCATGACGAGTGGCCGGCGAATGTTGAGCGGTTTCAGCCGCAGGTGCGGTTGATAAAAGACTATCGTTCATGGACTGAGCTTCCCCAAAAAGAACAGTGGACTGTGGGCGGGTGCAACCTCGCGGCGAGGCCCCGGATAGTCAAGGAAAAAGGTGCAAAAGCTTCGCAAATTAATTTGAGTCACACTCGGCGGCAAGCTTTGCCACCCGGCAAATTGAAGTGGAGAAATTGTGCCGCCCGGTACTCGAATTCATTTCTTTGCCCGGCAGGCCGCCGAAAAAACCCAATGAATTCAAGCAAGCAGGCCCAGGCACCAGACTGGCATGCCGGTTGCTTAGTAATAGGCAAATTGTCGTTTAATGCCGGAGACAGGTCATGCCAGAACAACTTCCTTTTGATCCCGATTACTATTTTGGATTGGTTGCAGACAATCTGCTCAAGAATTTTGGCACCAAAGCACTTTCATATGCTGATGATGCATTGTCAAAAATGCGGGCTATCGGAGATGACGAGGGATTTGACATCTGGCTCGAAATCCACGCTCATCTGACAGACAAGGCAATGCAGGACTATTGTCCAGCGGGCACTGTTCTGCACTGATCGACGTCCCGACGTAAGAACCAAGCGAGCGGGGATCTCTCAGCACCCACACCCAACACCCCTGCTTGCGACCGGAACATACCCAATTCCGGTCAATGACCCGCCCCTTACCCGGGGGCGGGTCATTTGATTCACATCTGAACTTCCAGAGACCATATGCTTCGAGCACGCCGCTGGCGCGTTCGTTAACTGCCTATTGAGATTTGCTGGGATACATTTATACCAGCGGGTCATCCCCAGATGGAGACAAGGTCGACTATGGCAGGAGCAAAAAAGGAAACGCTGGACGCCTCTGGCATGTTATGCCCTATGCCGGTTTTGCGTGCCCGCCGCAAACTCGACGAACTGGATGTGGGTGACATGCTTGTGGTAACAGCAACAGACCCGGCGTCTGTTCAGGATATGCCCGCCTTCTGCTCCATGGCAGGACACAAGCTTCTCATCGCAAGACAGGAAGAAGACAGCTTTATTTTCGAGATCGAAAAAGGCTGATGTCTATTTTTTTCCAAGAACACCAGCAAGCCAGCCCGCCGAAAGCGCTATAATCACCGCAGTAATTCCATACCAGAACGGGTAATTGTGCGCGAAATCATACGCAGCACGTTCGAACCCTTCCTTGTCCACCACCAGGGGAATGCGATTGCGAGCAACGATGCTGCCATTCTTGAAAATGAAGGTTTCGACCAGAAATTCGCCCACCGGGACATTCGCAGGCAATCTGATATCGGTCTTGAACAGGCCTTCCCCCACATGAGTGACTTCATCTCTCTCCTGCCGAAACAGGTCCTGGCTCGCCTGAATTCGGAACAGAGCCCTGCGGAACTCAGGATGCGGGGCAGCCAGACCACGTTCGGTGCGGGCAAGCAGCGGCAGATGGTCAAATCCTATGCCGTAGCTGGCAAAAGCAGCATCGCTTGCGATATCTGCCAACGGGCGAGATGCTGCAACGGCATAGTATCCAGGCGCTGCTGGAAACGAGAGATTGTTGGCATTCACCCAGATGGGGCCAATTTTTTGTTTCTGTCGAACAACAGTTTCGATCTCGGGGCCTCGAACAACGATAACGACATCAAAATCGTCGTTCACTGGATCTACCGCAGAGGACCCTACCGCCCCAAACAGAATGAGGTCCGCGCCATTAAAACTGTACCGGATTTCAATGCGTTTGTTTGAAAGGTCCGTGACAAGAGCCGATGCACCGCCTGTCGCAGCAAGCCAAATCATACCGAAAATGGTCAACAGACGTCTCATCAGTGAACCCCCGCTTCGCCAACACTGAACAGTTCCGTAGGCTCAACAACCAGATCAAGACCCATCTTGAAGCACACCAGCAGAACCATCAACGCCAGCAGCGCCCGAAGCTGCTCTGCCTTGAGCCTCAACCCCATGCGTGCCCCAACCTGGGCACCGATCACAGCGCCGAACAACAAGAGAACCGCCAGGAAAATATCAACGGTCTGAGTGTTGACAGAATGGAATATGGTGGTCAGGGCCGTGACAAAAATAATCTGGAACAAAGACGTACCGACAACAACATTCGTCGGCATGCCCAACAGATAAATCATCGCAGGCACCATCACAAAACCACCGCCAACACCCATGATGGCGGCCAGAACCCCAACAAACATACCAATGCCGAGCGGCAGCAAGGCTGATATGTAAAGCCGGGACTTTCTGAACCGCATTTTGAAAGGCAGGGCATGTATCCATGCCTTATGGCGATCCTCGCGCGGTGTTGGCGTGGGCACGATCCCCCGACGCTGCCGCACGATAGCGCGCACACTCTCCCAGAACATCAGCCCGCCGACAGAGCCCAGAAACACCACATACGCAAGCGAGATCATCAGGTCCACCTGACCCAGAGACCTCAAATAGGTAAAAACCTGAGCACCAATGAAAGAGCCAACAGCTCCGCCAATAATCAGAACAATCCCCATTTTGACATCGACACCCTGCCGTCGCCAGTGTGCAAGGGCTCCAGAAACCGAGGCAGCGGTGATTTCATTGGATTCAGTGGCAACTGCCACAGCCGGTGGTACGCCGGAAAATATCAGCAGCGGCGTCATCAAAAAGCCGCCACCAACGCCAAACATGCCCGAAAGAAAACCCACCACGGCACCCATGCCAATGACCAGAAATATGTTCATCGACAGTTCGGCAATGGGTAGATAAAGCGGCATAGGAATGCGTGTTCCTGATTGGTCAGGGAAAACCGGAGCAATTCACCCGGTCACTTACACCTGTCCTACTCAAATCCCGTCACAAATGCAACGCAGGACACGCGCCAGCGGACATTAGGCCGGTGTTAGATTATGTCTGTATGCCTTTACTATTACGTCGGCCATATTGCTCCAGGGCTTCGGCCATCGCCGGTCCTATTTTTCCGGTAATCCAAAGACGGTACATTTTGTAGTCGCCCAATAAAGACCACCATGTGTAATCGAACGTTGCAGGCCGGTTTTTCTCAAAAACAAAATGTCCGACCCAGGCGAATCCATATCCAATAACGGGATAAACCAGCAGTAACCACCATGTTTGGCTGAAAAGCGCGTAAGCAAGAACCAGCGTTGCAAGGGTTGTTCCGATATAGTGGAGACTACGGCAAACAGGGTCTGAATGCTCGGCCAGATAGTAGGGGAAAAACTCGGAAAAAGACTCAAATTTTGGTGCCATTTTGCTCTCCCATACACCTGATCTCACTACCATCGTCATTGATTCTCGCTTCAGGACCGAAGCAGACAACTCAAACAAGTTCAAGACGCCGGAAATAATAGTGCGTTTCCAGCAACGTAGCAAAATGAATCCTGCCACCCTTGACGTTGACGTTAACGTAAACTATCTAATGAGTCGCATTAAATATGAACTATCCGGGACCATTGATGGCCAACGACCGATCCCACAACTACTCTATTAAGCAGCTGTCCGCCGAGTTTGATGTGACGCCCCGCACTCTGCGTTACTATGAAGACCAGGGATTGCTCTCGCCGGAACGCCGTGGCCAGCAACGCATCTACAACGCAGCAGACCGCATCAGGCTTGCGTGGATATTGCGGGGCCGCCGGGTTGGCTTCTCGCTGGCGGAGATCGGAGAGATGCTGGATCTGTACGACCTGGGAGACGGTCGCGAGACCCAGCGCGCCGTCACCCTGAACCGCTGCAAAGAGCGGATTAAAGCGCTGGAAGCGCAACGCGAAGACATCAACGCGACCCTCACTGAGTTACAGGGTTTTGCGTCCCTTATAAGCAACCTGACCCGGGATCATGAGACCGGGAAATGGATCCATGCCGAAACCGGCGAACCCGTCGCCCATTTTGGCCCTTAATTCTTGAGTTTGAAGAGGACACATCATGCCAACCTATCGCGCGCCCGTAAAAGACATGAATTTCATCCTGAACGATGTTCTGGATATCAGCCAATACTCGAACCTGCCCGGCTATGAAGATGCCAGCCCTGACCTCGTGGCTGCTATCCTCGAGGAAGGCGCGAAGTTCTGTGAAAACGAGCTTGCCCCGCTGAACCTGAGCGGCGACCGGGAAGGTTGCACACGCCATGAAGACGGCTCGGTCACGACCCCGGACGGCTTCAAAGAGGCTTATGCCAAACTTGTTGAAGGGGGTTGGGCTGGTCTGACCGATAGCCCTGACTTTGGCGGCCAGGGGCTGCCGCATGTCCTGGGCATGGCGATGGAAGAAATGATGATCTCGTCCAACATGGCGTTTGCCATGTACCCGGGTCTCTCTTCTGGGGCCAAAGCGGCCATCAACATTGATGGGACCGACGAGCAGAAAGCCAAATATTTGCCCAAGATGGTAACAGGTGAATGGACCGGGACCATGAACCTGACCGAATCACACTGCGGTACTGACCTTGGGCTGATGCGCAGCAAAGCCGAGCCAAACGCTGATGGTTCCTATGCAATCACAGGCCAGAAAATCTTTATTTCGGCCGGCGAACACGACATGAGCGAAAATATTATCCATCTTGTGCTCGCAAAAACTCCAAATGCCCCCAAAGGCGTAAAAGGTATTTCGCTTTTCATCGTGCCGAAGTTTCTGGTGAATGACGATGGCAGCCTTGGTGAGCGCAATGGCGTTGTTTGCGGCTCCATTGAAGAAAAAATGGGTATCCACGGTAACTCGACCTGCGTGCTCAACTATGACGGTGCAACTGGCTACATGCTGGGCACCGAAAATGAAGGCCTGCGCTCCATGTTCATCATGATGAACGCAGCACGAATTGGTGTTGGCATCCAGGGCCTGGGCCTCTCCGAAGTGTCCTACCAGAATGCCGCTGACTACGCGCGCGACCGTCTGCAAATGCGCTCAATATCAGGCCCGAAGAATCCTGACGGCCCGGCAGACCCCATCATTGTCCACCCTGATGTCCGGCGTATGCTCCTGAACAGCCGTTCCTTCAATGAAGCGGCCCGGTCACTTGCACTCTGGTGCGCGCAACTCATTGACCTGTCCCACAAATCGGATAGCGAAAAACAACGCGAGTGGGCTGAAGACATGGTTGGTCTGATGACGCCTGTTATCAAAGGCGTATTCACTGACCGCGGCTATGAAAATGCATCCAACAACATGCAGGTCTATGGTGGACACGGCTACGTAAGCGAATGGGGTATGGAGCAGTTTGTGCGCGATGCCCGCATCACACAGATCTACGAAGGCACCAACGGCATTCAGGCCCTTGATCTTGTCGGGCGGAAACTGGGTGCCAACGGTGGGCGTGCTGTCCAGCGTTTCTTCAAGCATGTTGCTGAAGAAATCGAAGCGGCCAGAGGCAACAACAAGATTGGTGATTTTGTATCCGGTCTCGAAAGCGCCAGCGCTGACCTGCAACTGGCGACTATGTGGCTCATGCAAAATGGCATGACCAACCCGGACAATGCTGGTGCAGGCTCTACCGCCTATATGCACTTGTTTGGCCACGTGACTTTGGGTCTGATGTGGCTGAAAATCGCAAAAATCTCAGCCGAGAAGCTGGACGCAGGCACAGACGACCCTACCTTCTTCGAGAACAAATTGATTACCGGGCGCTATTACATCAAGCGGCGGATGCCGGAGACCAAGTTCCTTCTCGCCGAGCTGGAAGCTGGCGCAGATGACGTAATGGCCCTCGAAGCGGCAAGTTTCTGAGCGAAACTGCCTACAACATAGGAAGAGAAGTATGACCGAAGCCTATATTTATGATGCGATCCGCACTCCCCGCGGCCGTGGCCGCAAAGACGGCTCTTTGCATGAAATCACCCCGATGCAGCTTGCCACCCAGCAGCTCGAAGCGATCCGTGATCGGAACGACCTGGATACTGCGAACGTTGATGACGTAATTCTGGGCTGTGTCGCTCCTGTTGGCGAGCAAGGCTCCAACATAGCGCGTGTTGCCGCCATCAATGCCGGTTACGCTGAAACAACCGCAGGCTTTCAGATTAACCGCTTTTGTGCCTCTGGCCTCGAAGCGGTGAACATCGCAGCCGCAAAGGTTATGTCAGGCGAAGCCGATATGGCTATTGGCGGCGGCGTCGAGAGCATGAGCCGTGTGCCCATGGGCTCTGACGGCGGTGCCATGGCCTCCGACCCGGCCGTTGCTTTCAAAAGCTATTTTGTCCCGCAGGGTGTATCGGCGGACCTGATCGCCACAAAGTATGGCCATAGCCGCGACGATGTCGACGCATATGCTGTCGAGAGCCAGAAGCGTGCTAAAGCTGCCTGGGACGACAACCGGTTTGAAAAATCGATTGTCCCCGTGAAAGATGTGGTCGGTATGGATGTACTTGACCACGACGAATTCATGCGCCCGGAAACAACCATGCAGTCGCTCGGTGCCCTGAAGCCTTCCTTTGTTGAAATGGGCCAGTTTGGCTTCGACAATGTGGCCACTCAGAAGTATCCGGAAATCGAGCGTATCAAACACGTGCACCATGCAGGCAACAGCTCGGGTATTGTGGATGGCTCTGCGGCTGTTCTGGTCGGCACCAAGGAAATGGGCAAAAAACTGGGCCTTAAAGCCCGTGCGCGCATCAAGTCCATGGCGTCAATCGGTTCCGAACCAACCATCATGCTGACAGGCCCGTCCTTCGCTGCCGAAAAAGCACTGAAGCGTGCAGGCATGAGCAAATCCGACATTGATGTCTGGGAACTCAACGAAGCGTTCGCGTCTGTAGTTCTGCGCTTTATGGAAGCGCTGGACGTGGACCACTCGGAGATCAACGTCAATGGCGGTGCTATTGCCATGGGTCACCCGCTCGGCGCAACCGGCGCAATGATTTTGGGCACAGTTCTCGATGAACTGGAGCGATCGGGGAAATCCACCGCACTCGCCACGCTTTGCATCGGTGCCGGCATGGGCACTGCAACCATCATTGAGCGCGTCTAGTCGCCAGAGTTCAGGAGTAATAAGATGACTGAAACAATTCGTTATGATGTCGATGCAGACGGTATTGCCCTTCTGACCATCGATCTGCCAAACACCGGCATGAACGTGTTTAACGCGCAGCTGATTGAAGACCTGAACACGTGCGTTGACAAAGTTCTCGCGGACGACGCCGTTAAAGGTGCCGTGATTACCTCCGGCAAACCAGCTTTCCTCGCTGGCGCTGACCTTAATATGCTGGGTGGCCAGGCGGGTGCCGAACAGACACCTCAGCAGGCTTTCGAGAGTGCCTTTGGCCTCAACAAACTGCTGCGCAAGCTGGAAACCGGCGACAAAGATCGCAAGACACTTGCCAAAGAAGGCACCAAGCCTTTCGCCGCGGCCGTTAACGGTCTCGCGCTGGGCGGTGGCTTTGAACTGGTGCTCGCATGTCATTACCGTGTGCTCGCAGACGTGCCGGGCATGCAGCTTGGTTTCCCTGAAGTGCAAGTCGGCCTGTTGCCGGGCGCTGGTGGTACTCAGCGCCTGCCTCGCCTTGTTGGTTTGCAGGCGGCGGCGCAAGCCATCACCACAGGCAAGCCCTACAATGGCCAGATAGCTCTGGGCCTAGGCATTGCACAGGCACTTGTGCCACTTGACGAGGTTGTCTCCAACGCCAAGGAATGGGTCAAGAAAACCGCCAGCGCTCTGGCACCTTGGGACAAAAAGGGCTTCAAATACCCAGGTGGTGCTGGTGCCATGAACCCCAACGCCGTGCGCACCTTCATGGGCGCAAGCGCAATGGCACAAAAACAAACCCAGCATAACTACCCGGCTGTCGAAGCCATTCTGTCATGCCTTTATGAAGGCGGCATCGTCGACTTCGACACAGCGATCCGCATTGAAAGCAAATACTTCATGAAATTGCTGGCGGGTCCGGTGGCCGGCAATATGATCCGCAGCCTGTTCATCAACAAGCAGGCGGTCGAAAAAGGATCGCTCCGGCCGGAAGGTTTTGACCGCAGACGAGTCAAGCGCCTCGGTATGCTCGGCGCAGGCCTCATGGGCGCTGGTGTTGCTTATGTTTCGGCCAAGGTCGGCATGGAAGTCGTCCTTCTGGACCGCGATGAGGCATCAGCCGAAAAAGGCAAGGACTACAGCCGCAACCTCGTCAAAAAAGGCGTTGAACGTGGCAAGGTCAGCCAGGAAAAAGGCGATGCACTTCTGGAACGGATTATCACGACTTCAGACTATGCGGACCTCAAGGATTGCGACCTGATTATTGAGGCCGTCTTTGAAGCGGAAGACATCAAGAAGGATGTCACCGAGAAAACTGAAGCGGTTATCGGCAAAGACGTTGTGTTTGCATCAAACACATCAACTCTGCCGATCACCGGCCTCGCGAAAAACTTCACACGCCCACATCAGTTCATTGGCATCCACTTCTTCTCGCCAGTGGACAAGATGCCGCTCGTTGAAATCATCATGGGCGAAAAGACCGATGATGAAACGCTGGCACTTGCACTCGATTATGTCAGCCAGATCAAGAAGACACCGATTGTCGTCAACGACAGCCGCGGCTTCTACACCAGCCGCTGTTTCGGCACGTACGTTCAAGAAGGCTATGCGATGGTTCAGGAAGGTGTGAACCCCGCGCTGATCGAGAACGCTGGCAAAATGGCCGGCATGCCCGTTGGGCCGCTTGCTGTCGGTGACGAAGTTGCGCTTGATCTCAGCTACAAGGTTGGCATGGCCACCCGAAAGGCGCTCGGCGACAAATATGTATCCTCGCCAGCAGATGGCTTTGTGGAAAAAATGGTTGTCGATCTGGAACGGTTTGGCCGCAAAAACGGCAAAGGCAACTATGTTTATCCCGAAGACGGTGGCCGTAAATATCTGTGGCCTGGCCTGGCTGACCACTTTCCGGTGGCCGACGAGCAGCCAAGCGTGGACGAGGTGAAATCCCGCTTTATGGTGCGCCAGGCGATCGAGGCCGCGCGCTGCTTTGAAGAAGGCGTGTTGATTGACGCATCCTCGGGCGATATTGGCGCCATCTTCGGTTGGGGTTTCGCCCCCTTCACAGGTGGCCCGTTCAGCTTCATCGACACCATGGGCGTGGCAGAGTTTGTGCGCGAAGCAGACCGCCTTGCCCAAGCTTACGGCCCCCGCTTCACGCCGCCGCAAATGCTGCGTGACATGGCAGAAAAAGGTGAAAGCTTTTACAGCAAAGGCGACACCCGCGGACGATTGGCCAAAGCGGCATAGCCAACAAACATATTAATTCCACAAAAGCGCCTGGACGGTTCCGGGCGCTTTTTTTGTGAAGTGATGTAAATAATACTTTACATTATGTCTGAAGTTTCTTACATGAAGCCATGTCAAACATTATTGACATTGTCGCACAAGTATGCGGCACAGCCAAACCCAGTCACGACAGCAAAAAAAACGAGACAAAAATGAGTTATCTGGAAAGAACCTATTACGGCGTGCTTGCCGTTACAGTCGCCTGTTTCGGCTGGTACTTCATCGATGTGTTTGCATCAACGGACCTTGCAACGGCAGACATACGTGAATTCACATCCAGAATCTGGATCATGTTTGGTATCTATGTCGTGCTGGTCATTGTGATGGCCATCGCCACGCATGTGTTTGACGCTGATGCTGAAGACGAATTTGATGAACGCGACAGCCAGATTGATATGTATGCCGAACGCATCTGCAGCTATTTTCAGGCTACAGCCCTCTTTGGCATTCTGATTCTTGTCATGTATCAGTTCAACGCATTTGTGGTGGCGCATGTGATGCTCGCCGCCATCGTTTTCACGACCATACTGGGCCTTGCGGTTCGCCTTTACCTGTACCGGCGCGGAGTGTGAGACATGGTAAAACCCACGTCAATCACCAACAACATCCGGACGCTAAGGTTCATGGCGGGAGAAATGACACAGGCAGAACTGGCAGAAAAGGTTGGCCTGACCCGCCAGACCATCATCGCAATTGAACAGGGCAGATATTCACCGTCGCTGGAGGCTGCTTTCAAGATAGCGCAGACACTGGGTGTCGGTCTCGAAGAAGTGTTTCAATACAGCCCGCAGGCCCCAAAGCAATAATGGAAAGTCAATGCAAACTGTCAGCCACCTGGAGATTTTGAAAACCTATAGGGGCCGTATCTCCATTACCTTTATCGTTCTGATCGTAGAACACCTCCTCCTGCTACTGGAGCCTCTGGTCATCGGCATTGCCATCAACGGCCTGACGGCCCGGGACTGGACCGGTGTTTATTCGTTCATCGGTCTGGAAATGCTGGTCATCATTGTTGGCGTCGCTCGGCGGCTGTATGACACGCGCACATACGGCGGTATCTACCGGAACATCGGGCAGGACATATCAACCGCAGCCATAAGAGACCATGAAGACCTTTCCCCCGCAATCAGCCGCGCTGACCTTCTGCAGGAGGTTGTTGATTTCTTCGAAAACGAATTGCCGATGGCACTGGGATCTTCCATTGCGATACTCGGGGCCTTGATCATGCTGCTTGTTCTGTCGCCGCTTGTTGGGGTTGTTGCGATAACATCTGCAATAGCCATAGGTACAATTTTTGTCCTCAGTCGCACACGCATCAAAAGCCTGAACAAACTGGTTAATGATGAACTCGAAGCCCGCGCACGTTTGTTCATGGCACGGGAAACCAAACCCCTGCTTGCTCATTTTGTCACTCTGGTGCGCCACCGGATTTCACTCTCGGACCTGGAAGCCCGGAACTTCGGCCTGAGCTATCTGTTTGTGGTTCTGCTCATTGCCTTTGCTCTCTATCAGTCCGTCGCTGTATCACAGGCACCCATAGGGGATGTTTTTGCGGTCCTGACATATGCGGCACAGTTTGCTGAGGGCGTTATCATCCTTCCCATGATGTACCAGCAATATGTCCGCACCACCGAAATCACCGGTCGCATTACAGACGGTCTGCAGTCGGAAACATAGATTGAGGTCGCACAGGACCTGCCCATGCTGGTAAGTTATCTTCCTGGATAGGGAGATTATAAGTGTCGACACCTGAAAACTGGCATTTTGGGGCAGAAACAGTCCAGTTTCTGGGCGACCTGCAAGCCAACAACAATCGCGAATGGTTTCTGGACAACAAGGCTGTTTATGAGGAGGTCTACAAAAAGCCCGCTGACTTTTTCTGCCATATAATGGCTGAACGGCTGAGTGAAGAGCTGGGCGGGCCCTTCACATCCAAGGTGTTTCGGATATACCGGGATGTGCGTTTTTCAAAGGATAAAACCCCGTACAACACCCATCTTCATATCTCGTTTTCACCAACTGGCCGGAAGATGCCTGCCTACTTCTTTGGACTCCAACCGGAGAACCTGACGCTGGGTGCAGGCACCTTTGGTTTTCAAGGTAAAACTCTGGATGCCTATCGCGCACAGGTGCTGGGCGAGGCCGGAAAGAAGCTGAAGGCCATCATCCGGCAACTGACAGATGAAGGCTTTCGCCTTAGCGAACCGGCCCTAAAGCGTACACCGCGCGGCTTCCCGGACAACCATCCAAACAGTGACCTGCTGCGCTACAAGGGTTTTGCAGCCTGGTTTGATTACTCAGACACAAGGCCAGCGACATCCGACGACCTGCTCGAGCAGTGCGCAATCAAGTTCGCAGCATTGGAACCCTTGGTGGACTGGCTGGCTGAAGTCCACTAGCCAAGTGATCAATCAGCTCTTCCCTTCGTCTGGCAACACACCCCGCTGGCGAAAAAACAAGGGCATGATCGCCGAGGAAACCAATCCCGCAACCGCAAAGTTCCTGAATATTTTGTCGAGTGTGAAGGTCGTGTTGATACGCACCATCAGCGCCTCTATTTCCGCAGCCGTTTGACCTGCAGCCTCCGCCTCCGCCGCCATTCTCCCCTTAAGCTCTACCATGAAGGCATAGTCGGTCAGGTACCCAAAGATTGCGACATACAAGATGTAAAGACCAGCCGGAATGAGGGTGACGATCGCGCCCTCTCCAAGTTGTTTACCATATAGGCCCGACAACCTCTCACGGTGCTGCCGAAGATAGAAATACAGCATCAAAAGATAAGCCGGATAATACATAAGATTCAGTAGCGGAACCGCGCTTGCAATCCCCGACCAGTAGATTGTCTGGCTGTAGACAATATATATCAGCGAAACGGTTAAGCCTGCAGTGACAGGCGTTGTAAATCCTCGCTTGATCGCTATCATTTCCAAGTCCTTGTTATGTTCCGGGTTAATTCATTAGGTAAGGTCCTTTACTATTATTAGTCAAGATACTTTACTAAATTGGCGATCACAAATATGTCAGAAACAGTCGACAAACTTTGGAAGTTTTTGGGTGATGAACCCGACACTTTGGTCCGCATGTTGTTGCGGGCAGAAAAACACCTGACCAAACGTTCACTGGAAGAAATGCGAGTATCTGGCGCAGATGCCTTCACCGAATCTCAATTGCAAGTCATTCGCCAGCTCTGTTTTGGCCATGCACGAACCACTGAAATTGCCGAAGCGTTGGACATCAGCAAGCAGGCAGTTTCGCAGCTTCTATCCCCGCTGGTCGAGAATGGTTTGATAGAGCAGGTATCAGATGAGGCAGATGGCCGGGCCAAAATCAACCGCCTAACACAAAAAGGCAGTGATCTGTTTGATATGCTCCTGGTACAGACAATGAAAATGGAGCAGAAAGTGCGCGATCAACTTGGCAGAGAGAAGGTGGCAGAAGTCAAATCTGCCCTCGCCGCTATTTTGGAGGCCTGAAGGTGCAATTTCACATCAACCCTGCGTTTTCAGAGCTTGGCATGGCCCTGCATCTGGGCGCTTTGGACTATCAGGTTGCCGTCGGGCCATCACCTGATCAGCTTGTCGATTCAATGACTGAGGCTGCGTCTCTCAGGCAACAGGAACTGATGGGAGAAGCCGCCTCGTCCGACCCGGTCATTGCTGCAATGCGCGCGGCTTTCAAAGCGACCGGCAAAGACCCGTCGCGGTACCGCCCATCATCCGAAGCACTGACACGCAGAGTGCTGGCAGGCAAAGGCCTTTATCAGATTAACAATGTAGTTGATTCGGGAAATCTAGTGTCTTTGATGACGGGCATTCCGGTCGGCTGCTACGACGCTGCATGGATCAAGGGCGACATAACCTTCCGGGTGGGAACCCCAGGCGAAACCTATGACGGCATTGGCCGAGGCGGTATCAACCTAGAGGGCCTGCCAGTGCTTGCAGACGCAGACGGACCATTCGGCTCTCCTTTTTCCGATAGCGACCGCACAGGCGTCAGTGAAAATACCACAGACCTGGTTTTTGTCTTATTTGGCCTGAACATCGACGTCGCCCATGTCGAGGCAGCCGCTGAAATTGCAGATGCCCTGATCACCCAGTATTGTGGAGCAGAATAGCCCGGCCAGCGCAAAATTCGACGCCGCAGCAAAACGACCAATATTCATGGCAAACAGCATGGAAAGGAAAGCAATGCAGTTCGAAACGCTTGAGGTGGTTTTGGAAGGCCCCGTAGCAACCGTAACGCTCAACAGGCCAGAAAAGCTCAATGCCATGAACGGCGCCATGTTCCGAGAAATTGGAGAGGCCTTTCGCTGGCTGGATACGGAAACAAACGCAAGGGCCATAGTGCTGGCAGGAAACGGGAAACACTTCACGGCTGGCCTGGACCTGAAAGAAAGTGGCGCAGTCCTCGGAACAGGCGACGGCGACCCGGCGCGCGTACGCGAAAAACTCCGCCGCCACATCCTGCATTTGCAGGACTGCTTTACAGCGCTCGAGGAATGCCGTGCACCCGTTATTGCAGCGATCCACGGTGCCTGCCTGGGCGGCGGCATTGATCTTGTGTCCGCATGTGACATACGGGTGTGTTCCGCCGACACCTGGTTTTCCATCCAGGAAATCAACGTCGCGATTGTAGCTGACGTCGGTACATTGCAGCGCGCACCATACCTGTTACCAAACGGTATTCTTCGTGAGCTTGCATTGACCGGCCGCAAATTCCTGGCAGAGGAAGCCGGCAAGTATGGCTTTGTAAACGCCATCGAAGATAGTCGTGATGCCGCCATTGCAAAAGCGACGGAGATCGCTCTTGATATCGCAAGCAAAAGTCCTCTTGCAGTTGCCGGTACAAAAGCGATACTCAATCATTCGCGTGACCACACGATTCGCGACGGCCTCGACTATGTCGCGACCTGGAACAGTGGCCAGCTGCTGGGTGAAGACCTGATGAAGGCAGCGACAGCCGCACTGACACGCGAAACAGTATCCTTTACGGACTTGCTGGAGAGCGACGACTGATGATGGACGCGGCGGTAGAATGGGCGAAGGAATACGGCGACGTGCTTGGCACTGTCGGGTTCCTTTTTGCTTTGACCACCGTTGTGCTTACGAATGGCAAAGTCATCCTGCAAAGGATGAAAGGAGAAACTGTATCAATGGTTTCACCCGGTGCAATAACCGTCGGCTCGACAACCGGTAATACGACCGGTACGGAAATTGTCGACGCCCCCTCCCTGGCCCCTGACTATGGTGGCAAAGCCGCAGTTGCCGTTGTCCCACCAAAAGAACTTGGGGAAATTGACGATCATTTTGCCGCAGGACTTGCGGACGACATAATCGCTGATTTGCAGCAAGCCGGGTTTGCCACTCCAGACTTTGTGGCCGTTGCCCAACAATCTGCCGCAGGCGCCAGCCCACAGGAAATTGCCCGCCAAATGAGTGTTAGCCATGTGCTGACAAGCAGCATTCGCCGCCAGGACAGGAAGCTTCGGGTTACCGTCCAGCTGGTTGATCCCTCGGGTGCCGTTCTCTGGTCTGACCGCTATAATACTGAGGGCGATGATCTGATGGCGATCCAGGAGCATATAGCCAATCAGGTTGCGCTCGACGTAGCGACGTTTGTCAAACCGGGTTCTGCGCTGCGTGATCCGTCGACCGGCAGGACATTCCGCACCCGGGATGAAGCTCTTGAGGCCGTCAGCTCGCCAAAAAGCCGGCTGGTCGCCTTGATGTTATGTATTCCCCCACTTGGTATTTTTGGTGTTCACCGCTTTTATGTCGGCCGGCCGTATACCGGCCTGCTATACATCCCAACGGCAGGTTTGTTTGCCTTTGGGTGGATCATTGACACCATCCTCATCACTATCGGCATGTTTGCAGATGGCCGAGGCCGGCCAGTGAGAATTTGGCAGCCCGACCCATTGAAACAGCTTTCTGACAAGCCATGACGGTTGATGTGAAGATCTGTGGCCTGTCGACCGGAGAAACGGCGCAGACGGCGGCGGACGCGGGCGCAGCTTTTATGGGGTTCATGTTTTTCGAACCCTCACCCCGTCACCTGACATTTGACGCAGCACGCAACCTGCGCGCGGAACTGCCCGCCGGCCCCGAACGGGTAGGCGTGTTTGTTGACGCCGACGACAGATTGATTGACACAGCAGTAGAAGCTTTGGGCCTTGACTGGTTGCAGCTGCACGGCAGGGAAAACCCTGAGGACATTTTCAGGCTTAGAGAACGTACAGGCCTTAAGGTGATGAAAGCCTTGGGCATCGCCGAACCTAATGATGTGAAGAACGCGCGCATCTATTTTGAAGCCGCTGACGCCATGCTGTTTGACGCCAAGCCCCCCAAAGGCTCTGTCCTGCCCGGTGGCAATGCCGTCTCCTTCCCCTGGAAGATCATGCAGAACGCAGACCTGCCGGCAAAATGGATGCTTGCAGGCGGTCTGAAGCCCGAAAATGTTGCCGAAGCGGTCAAATCGTCACAGGCCAAAATCCTGGACGTGTCTTCCGGCGTAGAAACCAGTCCCGGTGTTAAGTCCAAAAGCCTAATTGAGGCCTTTCTTCGGGCGGCAAAAGCCGTTAGGTAATAATCCGCCTACAGCACCCATGTTTGATTGTTTGAAGGGAGCGGCCCATGGCGCTCAATAGTTATCGTACCGGCCCAGACGAAAGAGGCCATTTCGGCCAGTATGGCGGTCGCTATGTATCGGAAACCCTGATGCCACTTGTTCTTCAGGTGGAACAGGAATTCTCGGAAGCGATGAAGGATACCAGTTTTCTCGCAGAACTGGACGAGTTAAACCGGCAATATATCGGACGCCCAAGCCCCCTGTATCTGGCAGAGCGACTGACTGAAGAGCTGGGCGGCGCCAAAATTTATTTCAAGCGGGAAGAGCTTAATCACACTGGCGCCCATAAAATTAATCATGCCATTGGTCAGGTATTGTTGGCCAAGCGGATGGGCAAAACACGTGTTATCGCCGAAACCGGTGCAGGCCAGCACGGCGTCGCAACCGCCACCGTGGCCGCAAGGTTCGGCCTTGAATGTACCGTATTCATGGGCGCAGTCGACATTGAGCGACAGAAGCCGAATGTATTCCGGATGAAACTCCTGGGCGCTGAGGTCAAGCCTGTTACCTCCGGTTCTGCTACACTCAAAGATGCGATGAACGACGCTCTGCGTGACTGGGTCACCAATGTGCACGACACCTTCTATATTATCGGCACGGTAGCAGGACCGCATCCCTACCCGATGATGGTACGCGATTTCCAGTCTGTTATTGGACGGGAAACAAAAGAACAAATCATGGAAATGGAAGGGCGGCTGCCCGACAGTCTCGTCGCTTGCCTGGGCGGCGGATCAAACGCTCTTGGGCTTTTTCATCCTTTCCTGGACGATGCGGACGTTAAGATGTTTGCAGTCGAAGCCGCAGGTCACGGCGTAGATACTGATCAGCATGCCGCTTCTATTGCGGGCGGGTCACCCGGCGTTCTTCATGGCAATCGCACCTATTTGCTCCAGACAGCAGACGGTCAGATCGAAGAAGCCCACTCCATTTCGGCGGGCCTCGACTATCCTGGCATCGGGCCGGAGCACGTCTGGCTCCATGAGCAGGAGCGCGTCACATATGTTTCAGCCACCGACAAGGAAGCGATGGATGCTTTCCAGCTATGCTGCCGTAAAGAGGGTATAATCCCGGCACTGGAGAGCGCGCACGGCCTTGCACATGTTATTCGGATGGCACCGGAACTTCCAAAAGATCACATCTGCGTGCTGAACCTTTCTGGCCGTGGCGACAAAGACATCTTTACCGTCGCCAAAGAGCTGGGCGAAGAAATATAGAAAGCAGTTGCAATGAGCCGACTAAAAAATTGCTTCGACACCCTGCGCGCTGAAAACAGGGCCGCTTTTGTAACCTTTGTGACAGCCGGAGACCCGAACCGCGATGTCTCGCAGAAAATCCTCAATGGGCTGCCTGCCGCCGGAGCCGATATCATTGAACTGGGAATGCCGTTCACCGACCCGTCGGCTGACGGACCGGCAATCGACAAAGCAGCCCAGCGCGCGATTGCCGCCGGAGCCTCAATGCTACAGACGCTGGATATGGTGCGCGCTTTCCGCGAGCAGGATACGGAAACACCCATTGTGCTGATGGGCTACTTCAATCCAATCTTCACTTACGGCATTGATCGCTTCTGCACAGATGCTTCATCAGCGGGCGTGGACGGTATGATCATTGTTGATTTGCCGCCAGAGGAAGACGATGAGTTGCGGTTGCCTGCCAACGCCAAAGGCATTGACATAATCAGGCTAACGACACCCACGTCAGACGATATCCGGTTACCTGTCATTCTGGATGGCGCCAGTGGTTTCGTTTATTATGTTGCTGTCGCCGGTGTTACCGGCGGCAAGTCTGCGACAGCGGATGATATTGGCGACGCGGTTACGCGGATCAAACGTCATACAGACTTGCCGGTTGCGGTCGGATTTGGTATCCGCACGCCGGAGCAGGCATCCGACATTGCTGCGCGGGCAGATGGCGCAGTGGTCGGCTCGGCAATTGTTTCCCTGATCGAACAGGGTCTTGAGCAGGGACAGCCAGAAAGCACCATCGTTGAAAATGTCTTGAATTTTACCCAATCGCTCGCAAATGGTGTAAGATCAGGTCGTTAGCAGAATTTAGACCGTCAGATAACAATAGGGGGTACATGGCATGAGTTGGCTTACCAATTATGTCAAACCGAAGCTGCAAAAAGTACTGAACGCGCGGGATACCCCCGACAACCTGTGGCATAAGTGCAAAAGCTGTGGCCAGATGATTTTCCAGAAGGAATTCATCGCCAACAACAGGGTGTGTGCTCACTGTGACCATCATGACCGCGTGCCCCCCCAGGACCGTTTCACCGCGCTTTTTGACAATCAGCAGTTTGACCAGCTGACTTTGCCCGAAGTCGCGCAGGATCCGCTGAAATTCCGCGATACAAAAAAATACACAGACCGGCTGAAAACCGCCCGTTCTTCCACTGGCGACACGGACGCGATCAAGGTGGCCGTGGGTAAAATTGGCGGGCAGAAAACGGTTGTGGCCGTTCAGAATTTCTTCTTCATGGGCGGCTCGATGGGTATGGCTGTCGGGGAAGGAATTATTGCTGGCGCCAAAGAGGCCCTGCGCTTGGGCGTGCCTTTTGTTATGTTCACAGCGTCCGGCGGCGCGCGCATGCAGGAGGGTATTCTTTCCCTGATGCAGATGCCGCGCACAACGGTGGCTGTGCAAATGCTGCGCGATGCTGGAGTCCCTTACCTTGTTGTCCTGACTGACCCGACATCGGGGGGCGTTTCGGCCTCTTATGCGATGCTCGGCGATGTGCAAATTGCAGAACCAGGTGCAATGATTGCCTTTTCCGGTCCTCGCGTCATTGAACAGACGATCCGGGAAAAGTTGCCTGAAGGCTTTCAGCGTTCCGAATATCTGTTGGAGCACGGCATGGTCGACATGGTCGTGCACAGGCACGAACTGAAGGAAAAGCTGGCTTCACTGCTGTCACTGCTGATGGCGGGCGGCAGCCGCAAAAAGGCTGCAGAATAAAAGCAATTTCGATGCAGGCTCATCTGCCTCCCCTTGAGGAATTCAGCAGCCATGGACACCGCTAAAAGCGATCAGATCCTGGCGCGCCTTATGGCGCTTCACCCAAAGAAGATCGACCTGTCGCTCGGTCGTATGCACAGAATTCTTGATAGGCTTGGAAACCCCGAAAAAAAGTTGCCACCTGTCGTTCATGTTGCCGGCACCAACGGAAAAGGGTCAACAGTCGCCATTTTGCGCGCAATCGCTGAAGCGGCGGGCCACCGCGTGCACGTCTATACGTCCCCTCATCTTGTTCGCTTTTCGGAGCGAATCCGACTGTGCGGAAATCTCATCGAAGAAGAGGCCCTTGCAACTCTTCTGGAACGCGTTGAACAGGCCGCTGATGGCGACCAGATAACGTTTTTTGAGGTGACGACTGCCGCGGCCCTGCTCGCGTTTTCAGAAATACCAGCTGACCTATGCATCCTTGAAGTGGGTCTTGGTGGTCGCCTGGATGCCACCAATGTTGTAGACAAACCAGCTGCGGTTGGCATCACGCCGGTAAGTCTGGATCATCAGCAGTTTCTCGGGGACACCCTGCAACAGATCGCGGCAGAGAAAGCAGGCATAATCAAGCCAGGTTCACCGCTGGTTGTCGGCCCCCAGAAAAAGGTGGGGCTTGAAGTCATAGAAAAGGCGGCAAGCCAGGCAGACGTCAAACCCTATATATTCGATCAATCATGGCATGTAGAAAGCAAAGCTGACGGCTCAGGTCTCCTGTATGAAGACTGGAAATCGGTGCTGGACCTTCCCCAGCCGCCGCTTGTCGGTGCGCATCAGATCAAAAATGCCGCGATGGCGATTGCACTGGCACATGCTCAAAAAGCAGTTGCCATACCCGATGCCGCCATCAAGGCAGGGTTGGGTTGGGTTCGGTGGCCGGCTCGTTTGCAGCAGCTTCACAATACGCTGTTCAACGCAAAACTGCCGGAAGGGTCCGACCTTTGGCTGGATGGTGGGCACAATCCTGCAGCTGCTGATGTTGTCAGGACGTTCCTCCAGGGCGTGGATCCGATAGAGCGTTCTGTCACTCTTGTTCTTGGCATGATGGGAACCAAGGATGTAACGGGATACCTGCAACCCCTGTCCGGCCTCGTTAATCGCGTTATTGCCGTACCAATCCCGGATGAAACCGGTGCTGCGTCGCCCGGCGAACTCGCTGCTGCGGCAACCGACATCGGAATTAACGGGATTGTTGCAAAGGATGTTGAAGCTGCCCTTAATGCGGTAAGCGAAACAGCGCACCCAGACCGACCCCCCTTTGTCCTGATCGCCGGATCCCTGTATCTTGCCGGGACGGTACTTAAAGATGCTGGTTTGCTGCCAACTTAAGCCTAGGCGTCGGACCAGGTGTATCTCTCTTTCATCACATCAACGGACTGTGTGATCAGCTTTTCAAGCACGCTAACGTCAATGTCTTCGAGTTTGTTTACATAGAGACAGGATTTGCCTGTTTTGTATTTACCCAGTGTTTCCATCAGTTCGGGAAAGGGCTTGAATCCAGGCATAATATATATGGTGAGGGATGTTTTTCTGGGTGATAGCCCCACCATCATCCATCGCCCGCTATGACCGCTCTCGTATGTATAGTCATAGGCACCAAACCCAATAATTGATTTTCCCCACATCCTCGCCTGCCAGCCAGTAAGCCGGGACATCAGGTCACACACTTGCAGCGCATCTGCTTTGCGTTTGGGGTGATCAACGGCCTCAAGAAAGGCGCTGACCGACTCATCATTCTGCTTGGTTTTCAAATCCGCCATTGTTTGCTACCTCAGGCAAGTAATGAAATTTCCTTTTCAACAGCAGCAAGACTGTCTTTGCCGAAAAACATCTCATCGCCGACAAAAAAGGTTGGCATGCCAAAGATGCCACGGTCAATAGCTTGCTGTGTTACTTCTATCAGGCCCGCTTTGACCTCCGGGTCCGCAACCTTTGCTGCATAGAACCCCGCATCAAGACCTGCAGCCGAGAGGGCAGCAAGCATGATTTCTGGGTCATCAATTTTTGCTTCTTTTTCCCACATGGCGCTCATAATGCAGGCCATGTAGGCGTCAAGCTCGCCTCTCTGCTGCGCCGCAATACAACCCCGCATGGCAACCAGGGTGTTCATCGGAAAATGAGGATTCATCTGGAAATCCGACAGACCGTTATGGCGGACATATCGCATCATTTCCGTGCGCGTGTAGTTCATTTTGGCTGGAATATCAGCAAAGGCAAAAAACGGAGATTGATTGTTAGTCGCTTTAAATATACCTCCCAAAAGGGCAGGCCGCCGTTCAAAAGTAACGCCCAGTTTTGCTTCCAGTGAAGGCAAGGTTTTGAAAACAAAATAGGAATTTGGGCTTCCGAAATCGAACCAGAATTCTAGCTTGCTCATCAGCGACTCCTTAAAATGTCTCGTTGGAAGGGCGAACATCCATTTCGTGGGTCCAACAGTCTTTCGACTGGTTGTGTAACATCCAGTATGTTTCGGCGATTGACGCCGGGTCCAGCAAGGGTGTTTTCGCCAGTGCTTCTTTGCCTGCTCGTTCAATAATCAGGGACCGAACCCATTCCGTGTCTACAGCTGAGTCTATGACCAGATGTGCGACATGAATGTTCTGAGCACCCAGTTCCCGTGCCATCGCCTGCACCAAACCACGCAGCCCAAACTTGGCACTTGCAAAAGCCCCATACCCTGAACCACCGCGCATACTTGCTGTTGCGCCCGTGAAGAAGATGGATCCCGACCCTTGCTCAAGCATCTTTCGCGCCGCAGCCCGGCCGGTCAAAAAACCAGCGTAGCAGGCCATTTGCCACACTTTGCGAAAAACACGTTCAGTTGTCTCCGCAATCGGGAAATTCACGTTACCGCCTATATTGAAAACCACCAGCGACAGTTCACCTTCTGCAGAGGCATCCTCGATAAATGCATCCACTTCAGCTTCTGAGCGCGCATCCAGGCTTTTGGCAACCAACCTACCACCAGTGGACTCGATTTCTTCCTGAAGGGCAGCCAGTTTTTCGCCGTTCCGACGCCCGGCGACTATAGTATACCCTTCGCTCGAAAATTTGCGGGCAATCGCCGCTCCTATATAATCGCCAGCACCTACAATGGCACAGACACCTGCAGATTTAACCGTCATCGCCTATCTCCCTTATTGGAATGATAGCCCGAAAACGGCACAAAAAAAGGCGCTCTCGTGAAAGAGCGCCTTTCAAATCCTTGTAGCTGCGGGTTATCCGGCAGCTGCGGCTGATCCACCAACAGCGCCATCAATCCAGCTTGTCAGCTGCGCTTTGGGCTTGGCACCCATAGTAGTTGCAACCGGCTCGCCATCCTTGAAAATAAGGATCGTAGGAATAGATCGCACACCAAAACGCGTTGGCGTCTCTGGGTTTTCATCAATATCCATCTTGGCGATGATGATATCATCCCGTTCACCTGAGATTTCCTCAAGAACAGGGCCGATCATCTTACACGGGCCACACCATTGGGCCCAAAAATCAAGCAGAACCGGCTTTCCGGCCTTGATTACATCGTCTTCAAATGACGCGTCAGTAACAGCAATAGTTGCCATGATAAGTACTCTTTCTTTTTCACACACGGGTGCGCCGCGCGCAATTTGGGTTCGATGATTTCCTCTGGCGCCTAACGTAAGAATGTCACCCGGGATGGTCAAGGTTTAGTAACGCATGCGTGAAACGAAATATGCCATTACAAGCCAATCTCCTGTAGCGACGCGTCCAACAGAGAAGATGGCAATTCCATCAATGTCGCATCGTCGGTCCACAAAAGCAGAGCAACCACCTTCAGGTCGGGATAAATGCTGGCAAGAATCCGGGCATACAGGCCCATTTGACGCAAGTAGGCGACAGAAACCTCTTCAACTTTGCGCGGCGATGGTCGATTGGTCTTATAGTCAACGATAATCACCTCGCTGTCCGTTACTATCAACCGATCCACTTGCCCCGAAACTGTGCGCGCAGCGCCGCCAGTGGCTGATTGAACAACACCGGCAACCGGCACCTCCGCCCGACTGCCCGCTCCAAAGACGCGCCCAAATTCAGGGTGCTCGACCACTTGCAGGGCTTCGCGCAAAAACGCTTCCTGTGCACCGTTGCCAAGTACGTCGTCAAAACGTGAAAGAAACAATCGGGCGGCACTTGTTCGGTTTTCAGCCGGCACATCCGGTAGCCATTGCAGCAGCTGATGTATGACGACACCTCGTTGGAACCTGTTGTCTCGTGATCTCAGCAATGGGCTCGCCACTGCCGGTTCTTCGTCGGGCTGCGAAGGTGAGATGGGACGCGATGGTGTCGGCTCCCCGGGCACAGGTTGGTGAAGCCAATCAGGTTTTTTCACGTGGCTGTCTGCGACTTCTGAACTGGTGCCGACATCCGGCACGTCGATTGTCTGAGGCACCGTATATATCTGCTTTTTTGCACGCTCTTTCTTTTCCGCGGGACTTGTCTGGAGACGGTCAAACCCATCCTCAATCAGTCGATACCAGCACTCTTCACTTGGTTCCGTTGCTCCTTGCCAACCTGCAACATAGAGTTCGTCTTCCGCACGCGTTAACGCAACATACAATAAACGGCGGTACTCCGAGAGTTGCCTTGCACGCAACGTTTCCCGCGCTGCTTCGATTTCGGGCAACCCTCTTGCGTGAGTGGCCCAAACAGGCAATCCAGGTTCCGTTGCCTGCGCATCGGCCAGAGGCAATAACCGGCCATCCCGAGACATGTCGGGCAAGCTGGTGACATCGGAAAGATAAACGATGGGTGCCTGCAGGCCTTTGGCACTATGCACGGTCATGATCCGCACACGACTGCCTGCGTGCTCCATGTCTCGCTTAAGCTGGGAACTGCCCCGCCTAATGGTTTCGACAAAATTCAACAATGAACCGGCGCGGCTGAGCTGGAAGCGCAAAGCTTCTTCCAGAAGTTCGTCGACCGGGTCATGGATTTCGTTGCCAAGGCGCCGCACCAGCTTCTTTCTGCCTTCAAGGTCAACAAGGGCAAAACTCAGGAAATCAAACGGACCACCCGTATCCACCTGAGCAAGGACAGAACGCAAAAAGCCAAATGCGCTCGCATACCGTTCGTCATTTGCCCGCTCCGACAAACTACTCCAGAGAGTGCCCGGGCGATCATGTGCCAACTCAAAAAGCTGTTCTTCAGATAACTCGATAAACGGACTTTTGAGCAATGTGGCCAATGCCAGATCGTCGTCCGGCAATACGGCAAACTGAATCAAGTTCAACAAGTCCATTACAGGAAGTTCTTCCAGCAGGATCATCCGATCTCTACCGGAAACCGGAACATCCAGGCCTTTGAGGGCGCGCATCAAATGATCAACAAAAGCGGTGCGACGGCGAACGAGGACAAGGATATCCCCCGCTTCAACACGCCGGCCCTTCGCTTCCAGCCTCCGGTTTCCGATTGAGCGTTTGATGTCCTCAGCAATACGATTGGCACAGCGCCTTTCAGCGTCATCGGCAGATTCCTGAACAAGGGGCAACTGCCATGCGCTTTCCTCATCAGCGTTATCACGCCTGGGCGCTTCAAGCGGCCACAGCTCCACAGTTCCGGCATGACCGGCTCTATGAAACCGATGCTGGATTTCTTCACCGTCTATAGCAACCCCGTCATACGCGCGGCCATCTGGTGCAAACACCTGATCAACAAGGGAGAGAATGGCCTCACCGGAACGAAACGACATGGCGAGTGGCACACTGTCCGCGTTTTTTGCTGACAAACTCGCCCTGGCAAATATACGGTCGCGAGCTCGAACAAATTCGGCAGGGTCAGCCCGCTGGAATGAAAAAATCGACTGTTTGGCATCACCAACGGCGAAAATTGTGCGCTCAACGTCTCGCGCTCCTTCGCCGGAGAAAAACTCGGCAGCGAGGGTTTCAACAACGTGCCATTGGTCTCTGTTGGTATCCTGGGCTTCATCAACCAGTATGTGGTCTATCTGATTGTCCAGTTTGAACAATATCCATGGTGCCACATCCTGCTTTGAAAATAGCGTGACCGTGCGGTCGATCATGTCGTCGAAGTCAACAAGGCCCCGCTCATCCTTTACGTACCGATACAATCCTATTTGTTCGATACCCAGCCTCAAAAGGGCTGCTGTCGCTGTCGCCGCACGATATCGCAGCAGCTTTTCCTCAATTTTGACAAGGCGCATTTGCTCACTATCAATCACCTGTTCAAGGCTATTGTCTGTCTTGAGGGCTTTTTGAGTCGCAACTGTCTTGAGAGGCGTGCCCTTGGCTGTGAGAAAGGCCCGGCAATAGCGGGAATAACTTTTCATGCGGTCATCAATAGAAGCTTCCAGAAAGGCTTTGACAGCCTGTCCACGTTCACCATCTCGCGCCGAGCCAAGGAGCAGTGCTTCTGCCAACCGCAAAAGTGATTGTTCTTCCATAGCCGGGTCGGCACACGCAGCCATCAAAATAGAGTTTCTACTGTCCCCGGGGTCTGCGCCAAGGCGTTGATATACAGCGGCTCTCAAGCCTTCAGCACCACCATACATTCTCAGGGCATTCGACAATATCTGCGCGTCAAACACCAGCCGGTCAATCACTTCATCAAAGGTTCGTTCCGTTACCAATCCAGCGACGATTTGCAGAGCACCCTGCAAGTCATCGGCGACGGGCTCCCGTGTGGCAGCAAGCATCTTGTCTTTGGCCGCCCGCATCAACTCGGTTGCATCAGCTTCATCAATCCCTTCAAAACCAGGCGTCATGCCGGCCTCCAGCGGGAACCGTCCCAGCAACGACTGGCAAAAACTATGGAATGTCTGGATCTGAAGTCCCCCGGCCAGGTCGAGGACGCGGGCGAATAACTGGCGGGCCCGCCCAAGCATGGCAGTATCTGCACTTTCGTGCGTGCGTGCAGCAATAACACTCGCGAGAGCCACGTCATCCATTACCGTCCAGCTACCAAGCTCCGCAAAAATACGGTTCTTCATCTCCGCTGCCGCAGCCTTGGTGAAAGTCAGACAAACAATGTTTTCCGGCGGCGTGCCAATAAGCATCAACCGAAGCACCCTTGCCGTCAGCACATGGGTTTTGCCGGTGCCTGCAGATGCACCAACCCATGCGGTAAGCCCGGGATCGGTAGATCGTGCCTGCTCTGGCGTCATTGATGACTTTGCCGCGCACATCAGAGCTCATCCTCCAGCTTCGGCTTGGCACCAGTTTCTCGCGCCCCGTGTTGCCACTCTTTCACACGCGCCAGATGATCATAGTCTCCGTAGCCGGTAATCGTTGGACGGGGATTGGACAAATAGGGGGTATCTGGTTTGGCAAATGCCGTCACCAGGGCTTCCAAACCCTGCTCTGCTTTCAAAATAGCTTCGCCAACATCCTTAACTGGCTTTTTTTGCTCCTGAACCGGCTCACCGCCCGTCAATTTCCAAAAAATCAGATCTTCAACCTCTCCGGCATCAAGGCCATCGAAGGCCCCCAGTTGCGTCAGCCAGGCCTCCAGTGGCAACTGTGGCGCAAAGCCAGCTTCAACCTGTTTGGCGGTTGGTACTACGCCTGTTTTGTAATCAATAACCAGATAAGCACCGTTCGACCGCCGACGATCTATCCGGTCAGCCTTTGCAATCAAGGTGAAGGCCGGCACTTCAGATCCGTAATCAACAGTTTTTTTTGCCCATCCTTCAACCAGTACGGTTTCATAGTCTTTTGCGTGGTGGGGCTCATGCTCAACAAACCAGCTGGCAATTCTTTCAAAACGAGGCCACCAGAATGCATAGACCGCAGGTTGTGTGAACACTGGCTCAAAAACCTGCCGCCCAATCAAGGTCAGTCGTTCCAGACCGTTGTCACCAGATCGGGGGCCAGGCTCTTTCAAGAAGCGTTCCAGCGCTTCATGGAGAAGTGTGCCCTTTTGAGCGGCATTGGGTTTGTCATCAATAGGATCTAGTGGTGCAAGGCCGAGAATTTTTTTTGCGTATAACGCATAGGGGTCCCGCATCCATTCCTGCACCTGCGTGACGGAGAGTTTTTGAGGGCGCGCCGAAACAGGTGGTGTCGGGGCCGGCGGGGCCAGACCCGATGTAAGTGGCGCTTCGTCCAGACGGCTTGCCCAACCAAGATACTGAAAAGACGAAGGTATTTTTCTGGCCGCACACGCCTCGATACGAAACCACCATCGACTGGGCACAGTTGGTGTTCCGTCTGTCTTTTCCGATCTGGTCAACAGCACTTCGGAAGCAGAAGCTGCCATTACAAAGTCATGCGCTGATTGGCCTATTCTCCGCTCAATCGGCGGCAACCCAAACTCGTCCCTCATGGACCGGCTCATCCATGGATCGGTTTTCGACTCCGCAGGCCACACCCCTTCATTAAGTCCGGAAATAATCATCAAATCTGCGTGCTGCAAACGCGCCTCCAGAGGCCCCCAAATTTGCAGCCTTGGGTGTTTGTTCCAGTTGGGGCGTACGGTGACCGATTTCATGATCTCAGAAAAAAAAGCTTCGTAGCTTTCAGCAGTAGGCACCATAAGAGGCGCAGCATATTCGAGCAGGTTCGACACATAGTCTGACAGGGCTGTGCCGGCTTCGCCTCGCCACAGTATTTCAGCCCCAGGCTGTTCTGGCGCAGCACAGAGCGCTTCCGCAATTTCGATATGTTTGACAAGCAGGCTGTTTAGATCGACCGGTTCCGCTAGCAGGCTTTCCAGCGGGCGCAACTCGGCAGCAACTTCCCTGAGCAGAGCCAGCGACCTCCTGTCCAGGTCAGCGCCGTCCTGCTTCAACACCGCCTCTCCGCGCTGTAAGACACCGTCAAGGCCACCAGCAGGCCGGACACCACGCATAACTGTTTTGTCCAGATGTCGAACTAAAGAAAGATACTCCGACCGGGATTTGCGCATTGCTGCCATTGGGTGCTGGAGAAGAGCCAAAAAGGACAGAGGACCAAAACGATCACTGGCTGCAGCGGCAATCAAAGACAGCAGTCGACCCGGCTGACTGTTAATCGCCTGGTCTCCACCTGAATCGTCAATATTAATACCCCATCGGCGCAGGGCCGCCCTTACGTGCAAAGCGAGTTGCCTGTCGGGCGTCACGAGCGCCGCTGTTTTGCCTGGCGTTTCCAGAACCTCCCTAAGAGCGAGGGCTACGGCCGTCGCCTCTTCTCGCCGGGAAGGCGCAACCACGCTGGAAAGGCCATGAAAAAGCTCGGAAGTAGACGCCTTGGAAACGTCGGACTCCAACCATTTGGTTGTATGCTGAGAAGGCAACAGCGCCGTGCGCAACAGCTGAGAACGTTCACTTCGACCCAATGCGTATGGCCCACTGGTTTCGGTCCAGTCTTCAATCTCGAAACGGCTAACGCCCATCGCAAACAGCAAACGTTTCAAAGCGTTTTGCGGGTGAGTTTCGTCGAGGCTGTCCCAAATCTCTTCGCTCAAGTTGGTATCCAAACCCGGCAGCACAACATGTCCGTTCGGCAAACACGATATTGTCTTGAGCAATTGAGCGGTTGCAGGGACCGAGCCGGTCGAGCCTGCGGCAATCACCGGGGATTGCGGCCGCGTTTCATGGTAGAAATCGGTCAAGGCTTTCAAGGTCTGATTGCGAAAAGATGCCGGGTCCTGAACACCCAAAGAGTTCAGGACTTCAGGCCAATGTTCGGTCACTATTTTCAAAAACTCAAGCGTTTCACCCCAGTGTTCCGCCAGATCTTCAGGGGCAAGGTCTCCCAGGTTTTCGAAGGAAGCACCGGCGGTATGAACATGATCAATGAATGTCGCCAATTCCTGTGCCAGTCTCCATGCCTGTGCGGGTGCCAGGCGATCTTGAGCGGGTGAAGGCATTTGCCAGCGTTCCACGAGCTGGCTCAACAGCACCTGACGTTCAATCGGCGATATCGGTCGAATCAGTGTGGAAAGGTCAATGCCAAAACCTGCACTTGTCAGTTCAAGCTCGGCTTCGTCTACATCACCAATTGCCCGCATGGCAGGCAGCAACAATGGTTTTTCACCGCGTAAGCGTAAAAACGAGTCCCGCAAAGCTCGAACCGCCCGTCGGTTCGGGAGCAATATGGTTGCCGATGACAACAGGACGGGGTCGCCACCAAACCTTTCGAGCACTCCGTGCGCAAATGCATCAACAAAGGAGAGTTCAGCTTCAATCCTGTAAACAGACGGTTTGGTTTTCATGGCAGTTGGTCATTGCCGAGAGAAGGGAGCCGATCGTGCCAGTCGAGCGACTCTGTCGACAAGCCCAAAGTTCGATGCCCCTTGTCCTGACCTTCATAGGAAAGTGTGACGTGCAGCGCAGCAGACAACCAATCCTCTGGCAGCCTGTCCGGCCATTCAACCAGCATGATGCTTGTGTCCCTCTCTTCCTCCAGCCCCACGTCCTCAAGGTCATCCTCACTTTCCAGGCGATAGAGGTCGGCATGATAAATCGGATACCCATCCAGATGATCATATGACTGCACAATGGTGAAAGTAGGACTTGGCACATCAAGCTCGGGCAGGCCGGTGGCCGCTCGAATGAACGCACGCGCAAACGTGCTTTTTCCCGCGCCTAGGTCGCCATGAAGTGCGATGACATCTCCCGGCTGTGCCTTTTGCGCAATCGCACGAGCGACCTTCCGAGTGTCATCCTCGCCGGACATGGTTTGACGAATAACTTCTGACATTGTGACTGACCTTACGCCTTTACCGTGGGACGCTCACGAGGGAGGTAGCAAGAAAGGCCAAGGCCCGAATCGCCAACAGCGTCCAACACCACCCGTCCACCATGCAGCCTTACAATACTTCGCACCAAAGCGAGATCCAGCCCCGTGGCGCGCCGTGCGCCCGGAGAAACACCCATGGCAACTGTCGTGAGCAGGCGCGTACGCTCGGTTGGCGTAAGCCCCGCCTCCAGGTTGGTAATGCAGACATGAATCTCCCTATCCATGTCGATCAAGTCAATGATCAGCTCACCACCGTGGCGCGTAAAACTGAGCATGGAAGATACCATGTTGTAAAACGCCTGCTTGATGCGGGGACCATCTGCCATGATTGCGCCGATTTCCTCGTCAATCTTCAGTTCAAGCTTGGTGGAGGCTTTGTGCGCCAATTCCTGAGCAAGTACGGCAGCTTCCTTCAAGGTATCAGCAATCGAAGTTTTGGTGAATTCCAGAGATAGCTCACCAGACTCGATAACAGCCAGGTCAAGGACATCTGAGATCAGGTTTTTGAGTTCATCAGAGGCACTGAGGATGTTTTTCACATAGTTGGATTGCTGCTCGTTTAACTGGCCGAACACTTCCTGGTCCAACAATTCACCAAAGCCGATGATCGTATTGAGCGGCGTACGCAACTCATAAGACATATTGGTGATGAATTCGCTTTTCAGTTTATCTGCCGCCTCCAGGGCTTGGGATCGCTCACGTAAGGCCTGTTCGACCTTGTAACTGTCGGTGACATCTGTTTGCGTCAGCATAACGCCGCCATCAGGCAATGGCACAATCGTGTAGTCGATCACTGCACCATCGTTGCGATACCATTTACCTGTTTTATAGGTCCGGGCAGCAATCCAGGTCACCAGATTCTCTGCGAAATTGTTGGTGGACCCGTCGCCTGCGATCAAATTTGCAAATTCCATCAGGTCTGTCAGATGCGGGGTTCCCTGAATGTCCGCCGCGTTCAATTTCCAAATCTCGTTGAAGGCAGGATTGGACAGTTGAAGGCGCCCGTCAGTACCAAACACCGCGACGCTTTCTCGCATATTATCAAGCGTTTCCTGCTGAACGGCGATCAACGTATTGTATGATCGCTCTAGCGCCAGTTTGTCCGTGACATCCTCAAACAGTATCAGCAGACCACCCAGGGGGTGAGGTTGAGTGACCACACGGTGAGCCGTGCCGTCCGGCAAATGCCACATTTCTTCAGAGGGTTCCAGCAATGTAGTATACTGCTTGAGGATGGCCTCCTTCCAGCGCCGAAAATTGGCTTGTTCCGGTAGTTTTCGGCGTTCGTGCATTTCATCGAGAAGTTCACTGTGCCGGATGCCGGCAGATAGCTGCTCCTCGGAGATCCCGGTCAGCCGGGCAAACGCATTGTTGTGGAACCGCAGCGTCTGACCGGGCCCAAAAATCGCAACCGGGCTTCGCAGTCGATTAAGCGTTTCGGATTGCGATTCGAGCACTCTGGACAGTTCAGTAAGTGCCTCCTCCTCGCCAGTAACATCAATCGCGATTCCCATGGTGTTGCCATCTTTGTCGAGCGGCGTGTTGGTCACATTGAAGGCACGGCGCTGGCCGTCTGTAACGCCAAAACGCCGCTCCCGCAGGGGCGTTCCCTGAGAGAAAGCCTTGCTGGCAGCCGCAGGGCCCGCATTGCCAAACAGCTCCATTCCCCGCTCAATAACGTTGGCCACGCTCCCGCCATCGATCGCTTTTACATAGGCGTCATTGACCTCAAGTAGCTTGAAGTCAGGGCTTCTCAGCCAAACAGGAAACGGCAAATGATTGAAGGCTCCGGAAAGATCCCGCAATCGCAACTCAAGAGCCCGTACGCCAAGCCTGTTGGTTCGGACCGGCCGGTCAACGGACTGCTCGAGCCACATAATTCCACTCGGCCACCTAGCATCGCGCGACGGCAACCACTGTAAATCAATAATCATGCGGGCTTTGCCGGGGCCATGATCAACAACCAGGGGAGAGGGCACATCCAGCCCCTGTTCAACTCCGCCCCTGATCAACTGGATAGTGCCTTCAGGTATACCGCTATCCGCGTCTCCAACCAAATCATCGAGCCGAGAAACGTTTTCAGGAAATCCCGCGATGGAGAGGGCAGCCGGATCTGCTTGCAGGCGACCGTCTGGCCACAGCCAAATCGGGATGCGATGGTCGGTTCGGATCATCGTGTCGAGAAAATCGGCCAGGTCTTTCAGAGCACTGGCGCGATCCGACATCCGCCCCGCACGCCAGAATGCGTACAAACTGGCAGACGCCCAAACAAAGGCCGTTACCGCAAGAATGATCCAAATCCAGTTCTGAGGGTCTCCTGCCTGATCCAACCGCGCTCTCCCGCATTGCTGACAATTGCAGATTAGCGCTGGATGCTCCGAGGTTACAAGCCACACTTGCGCACCTGCTGAAAGAAAAAAGGAGCTACACGCTGTGTACCTCCTTTCATATCAGGCATTTACGAAGGGTGTTCTAACCGCCGAACTCCCTTTTGAGGGCGTCTGCCAAATCTGTCTTTTCCCACGAAAAACCGCCATCTGAGTCAGGTGCGCGCCCAAAATGCCCATAAGCTGCAGTGCGTGCAAAAATTGGCTTGTTCAGTCCCAGGTGCTGGCGGATCCCGCGGGGGCTCAAGTCCATCATTTGTTGAAGCACCGACGAGAGGTGTTGCGGATCAACCCGGGGTTCGTCACCCCACAGGTCAACATAAACAGCAAGTGGTTTTGAAACACCGATCGCATAGGCGAGTTGAATGGTACAATTATTGGCAAGGCTTGCTGCAACGACATTTTTTGCCAGATATCTGGCCGCGTAAGCTGCCGACCGGTCAACTTTTGTCGGGTCTTTGCCAGAAAAAGCACCGCCGCCATGAGGGGCAGCGCCGCCGTATGTATCGACAATGATTTTACGACCTGTCAGGCCCGCGTCGCCGTCAGGGCCGCCAATAACGAAATTGCCGGTGGGGTTAACGTAAAACTCGCCTTCAGGACACATCCAGCCTTCGGGCAAAACGGACAAAACATGGCCGCGCACCGTTTCGCGCAAGTCTGCTTGGCTAACACCTTCTTTGTGCTGCGTAGAAACAACAACACTGGTTGCACCAACCGGTTTGCCATCTACATAGCGCAGTGTAACCTGGCTTTTACTGTCAGGTTCAAGTTCGGGTGCCGAACCTGAGTGCCGTGCATCGGCCATAGACTTCAAGATACGATGCGAGAAATCGATCGGAGCCGGCATGAGGTTCTCTGTTTCATCACAGGCGTATCCAAACATAATTCCCTGATCGCCTGCCCCTTCATCCTTGTCGTCAGCAGCGTCCACGCCAGCCGCAATGTCTGCGGACTGCTCATGCAGATAATTGTCGAACACTGCATTTTCCCAGTGGAAACCGTCCTGTTCATAGCCAATGTCCCTGACAGCATTGCGAGCGACAGATTCAACCTGTTCACGGCTTATGCTTTCAGGACCGCGCACTTCGCCGGCAACAACAATCCGGTTGGTGGTTACAAGCGTTTCGGCTGCCACGCGCGCATCCGGCTGAGCACCCAGATACAAGTCAACGATTTCATCGGAAATTCGGTCAGAAACTTTATCGGGGTGTCCTTCCGAAACGGATTCACTGGTAAACAAATATTCGGTCATCATTATCTCCGGCGGCACTCTAACCGCAACAACTGGCCCAAAGGGTTAATCGATTAGTAGCGATAGTGCTCGGGTTTAAAGGGTCCCTGAACTTCCAGACCCAGATAATCGGCTTGATCCTGAGACAATTCTGTAAGCTTTGCGCCCAGTTTGCCCAAATGGAGAGCGGCCACTTTTTCATCGAGATGCTTCGGCAGGACATAGACATTTTTGTCGTAATTCTTGTGGTTCTCCCAAAGCTCGATTTGCGCCAGTACCTGATTGGTGAAGCTCGCTGACATCACAAAACTTGGGTGGCCGGTTGCACAGCCGAGGTTTACAAGGCGACCCTTGGCAAGAACAATCAGACGCTTTCCGTCGGGGAATACAACTTCATCGACCTGCGGCTTGACTTCTTCCCACTTGTAGTTTTGAAGGCCGGCAATCTGGATCTCGCTGTCAAAGTGACCAATGTTGCATACGATCGCGCGGTCTTTCATTTCCCGCATGTGTTCGACCGTAATCACATCCTTGTTGCCTGTCGCGGTCACGAAAATATCGCCAACTGCAGCAGCCTCATTCATGGTCACAACCTCGTAACCCTCCATTGCCGCCTGAAGCGCGCAAATTGGATCAATTTCGGTAACCATCACACGCGCGCCCTGACTTCTGAGAGATTCAGCTGAGCCTTTGCCAACGTCGCCGTAGCCGCACACAACCGCAATTTTACCAGCGATCATGACGTCAGTAGCCCGCTTGACGCCGTCCACGAGAGATTCACGGCAACCATACAGGTTGTCGAACTTCGATTTGGTAACACTGTCGTTTACGTTGATCGCCGGAACTGCAAGCCGGTTTTCCTTGGCCATTTCATAGAGGCGCATCACCCCTGTGGTAGTTTCCTCGGAAATACCCTTCACACCATCCATCAGCTCCGGGTAGTCGTTGTGCATCATGACAGTCAGGTCACCACCATCATCAAGGATCATGTTTGGCACCCATCCGTCAGGACCCTTAATCGTCTGATGGATACACCATTCGGCTTCTTCCTCAGTTTCCCCTTTCCAGGCAAAAACCGGGATGCCGGCGGCTGCCATAGCGGCTGCGGCATGGTCTTGAGTTGAGAAAATGTTGCAGCTCGACCAGCGAACTTCAGCACCCAGTGCCGTCAGGGTTTCGATTAACACAGCCGTTTGAATTGTCATATGGAGACAACCAGCGATACGCGCATCTTTCAAAGGCTTGGCCGCGCCAAACTCCTCCCTAAGGGCCATCAGACCCGGCATCTCGGTTTCAGCAATATTGATTTCCTTGCGGCCCCAGTCAGCAAGAGAAATATCGGCAATTTTATAGTCGGTCATAACAAATCCTATACGCGGCAAATCAATAATTGCCGCGGTTATATCAGATTGCCGTTAAGGGATAAAGATTTCTTTATATAAGAAAACCTGAATGTTTACTCGGACTCGCCAAACCGCTCCGTAATCAAGGTCACCAGCTGCGTGAGCGCTTCTTTTTGGTCCGGTCCGGTTGCCTGCACCACCACCATATCGCCCTTGGCTGCACCCAGCATCATCAGGCCCATAATCGACGTGGCGGTCACACAGGTGCCATCCTTGCACACTTCAATGGTTGAGGTGAACCCACCAGCCTCGCGCGCCAGTCGAGCCGACGCACGTGCATGCAACCCGCGCCTGTTTACTATCTCCACAGACTGCGAGGTGCCGTCTTGATTTGGCATTATGCTGCTACCCCTGAACGCACTTATCGCGAAATCCTAGCCACCCAAGATCTGGCTTGCGACATTAATGTATTTTAGTCCGGCCTCTTTTGCCGCATCAACTGCATCTTCGAGGGACATTGCCTGCCGAACACTGGCAAGCTTAATCAACATGGGCAAATTGATGCCGGCAATAACCTCAACCTTGCCTTTCTCCATTATCGAAATCGCCAGATTTGAGGGAGTGCCGCCGAACATGTCTGTCAACAAGACGACGCCATCTCCGGCATCGACCGTTTTGACAGCGTCCAGAATTTCCAGCCGCCGCTGCTCCATATCATCGTCGGGACCAATGCAGACAGCTTGAATGTTCTGCTGTGCACCGACCACATGTTCAGTCGCGGCGATAAATTCCTCCGCCAGCCGACCATGTGTCACCAACACCATTCCAATCATAGACTATCAATCCTTCTACTCATCACTTGCCTGACAGTTCGCGGTGGTAGAGGTTGACCGCCAACCCGTCCACACTCATCTGTCCTGCAACAGCTTCGGCAGTTGCTACAGATCGATGCTGACCGCCCGTGCAACCAAATGCAATGGTTAAATAGGCTTTTCCCTCAGCCTGATATCGCGGCATCAAGAATGTCAAAAGCTCTCTGACCTGATCAACAAAAGGGGTAAAGGCGTCGTCTGCCCGAACATAGTTGCATACAGCGTCATCACGACCTGTCAGGGGCTTGAGCTCCGGGACGTAATGCGGATTACGCAAAAACCGAACGTCAAAAACCAGGTCGGCATCCCGGGGTACTCCGTTCGCAAATCCAAAAGACATGAAAGTGACAATCAAATCATCGGACTCTTTTGCAAAGCGACGCCGGATAATCCGCCTTGTTTCGGCACCCGTGCGCGAACTGGTGTCAAGAATGCCATCGATATGCTCTCGCACAACTGTCATCAGGTCTCGCTCCTGCTGAATTGCAGCGCGTAACAGTTGTCGATCTCCGAGCGGATGAGGACGCCGTGTTTCGGAAAAACGCTGCGTCAGCACATCGTCAGAAGCATCCATAAACAGCACATGCAGTCGAATATCGCTGCGCTCTTGAAGTCGTTGCTGAACTTCCACAAAAAGCTTCGGTGAAAAATGCAGCGTGCGAGAATCAACGCCTATGGCAACCGGTCTCGTCCCCGCTGCCAGGTCATGGTCATCAACAAGTGCTTCAATCATCGTCAGCGGCAAATTGTCGACCGCATGGAAACCAATATCTTCAAAAGCATGAAGCGCCGCAGACTTACCTGCACCGGACAAGCCAGTGACAATCACCAGCTGTTGTTTGGACCCTGTTATTTTTTGTCCGGGTTTCGTACTGATTTCGTCAGCCATTGTCGCCCTCGCTTCTACCGGTCTGCCCAATCCGGTTTAAGTCAGTCACTGCTAACTCTATTTTAATTACCGTGGATTGTTCAAATGCATTCAGCACTAATCCGGCCACAGAATGACCGACCAGGTCAAAGATTCTTTTTTCCGGCAATCTTGGCACCTCATGCTGCTCAACAAGATCTACCACCAATCCAACAAGTGTTGTTTTGATTGCAGGCAAAGACAGCACACCCAGCCCCCGGACTTCCAACAGGCCGTACAGGCTGTCAGGAGCAGAAGCGAGCGCACCGCGCCGAGTTGACCTGAGGAAATATCGATCATCAGCAACTAGAGTGCCTCCCCGGTCCAATAGCCGAAGAGCCAGATCAGATTTGCCGCTGCCGGACGGTCCCTGCAGCAGAACCCCGGTACCGGCGATATCAACAATTGTACCGTGATGGGTTTTCACGCCCGCACCTCAACTGTCTGTTTTTGGAATCCTGAAGGCCAGTTAAGCTGGCGCAAGAGGCAATGTCACGATAAATCGGGCACCTTGAACAGCGCCTTCCGCGGACGTCACATTTTCAACAATGATGGACCCGCCATGGGCTTCAATTACTTGCTTGGAAATGGCAAGGCCAAGGCCCGAATGCCCGCCAAACTGTTCACCTGATGGTCGCTCGGAGTAAAAGCGATTAAACACCTTTGCTTCCGCGCCATCGGGTACGCCGGGGCCTTCATCCTCAACCCCGAGAAATACCATCCTGTTTTTGATACCGATGGAAACGGATACAGTACCGCCTTCGGGGCTGAAGCTTATCGCATTGTCAATCAAATTACGCCAGACTTGCCCCAGCCGGGCTTCGATACCTGACACCATGAAAACACCGGCTTCGTCGTCGCCAAACTCAATTGTCACGTCATCGCACTTGCCCGTTGTCTGATAGGCATCCACCAGGGTCGCCAGCATTATGCCCAGATCAATAGACTGCGTCTGCCCTCTGGTGAGTTCAGCATCCAGACGGGACGCATCGGAGATATCAGTGATAAGGCGGTCGATACGCTTGACGTCATCTTCCAGAATTGCGAGCAACTTGTCTCGAACTTCGGGTTTGTGGCTTATCTGAATTGTCTCAAGCGCGCTGCGCATGCTCGAAAGCGGGTTCTTAATTTCATGTGCAACGTCAGCGGCAAAGGCCTCCACGGCATCAATCTGATTGTAGAGGGCCCCCGTCATGTCCGAGAGGGACCTTGACAGGTCTCCAATTTCGTCGCGGCGGTCAGCGAACTCGGGGATACTTTCTTCGCGGCCTATCCCCCGCCTTACCCGCTCAGCAGCTCGTGCCAGCACCCGAATAGGGCGCACAAGTGTGCGGCCAAGGAAAAACGACAAGAGAATTGTCAGCACAAGTGCGCCAACAAAAACCTTTATCGTCAGCATTTGCTCCGCCCGTACGATGGCATCAATGTCATCGGTCTGGACAGTTATCAACAATGCACCGAGCACCCGGCGGAACCGCTGAACAGGAACAGCAACGTTAATGACCAACTGACCATCTTCCCGTTGGCGCAACTGACTGGTCAACACGCCCTCGAGCGCCTGTTGAACTTCGGGCAATTCTTCCGCTCTTACTGTTGGTCGGTCAATATTCGTTGGTGCTTCAATATCCTGGGTAATTGCATCGAGAAGCTCATGAAGTCTGTTGACCAACTGCTCCTTCAGCGAAGGTTGATAATCCAGCTGGCGCAATGGCTCCTCCACCAGCTTTTTGTCACCAGCCAGAAACAAGCTGTCTGCGATCATTCCTCCCGATGTTGAAAACAGACGCGCGCGATTTTCCGTCGGCCCAACCAGCCGGACAATGATTTGCCGCGCAGGGGCCAGATCAATTTCGATTGACTCAGGACCGGCAACCGCAGACTCGCCAAGAGCACCAGCAATAATACTGGCCTGAACAGAAAGGGCATCAGTGCGGGCGTCAATCAGGTTTTGCCGGAACTCGTTCAAATACAAGACGCTGCCGACAAGGATCACCAAAGCGATCGCATTAACAAACATGATCCGCACCATGAGCGGTGACAGCCCACGCGTATAATGCCTCGGGATCGGTGCTTTTCTGGCTCCCGCCGGTTTTCCGGCCGAACCCGGAAAGCTCCCTGACTGTATCTTCCTTGTATCAGATGCCACGATAAAGGGGTGCCTTACCCGTCTTTGTATCGATAGCCCACACCATAGAGAGTTTCAATCGCGGAGAATTCACCATCCACAATCCTGAATTTCTTGCGCAACCGCTTGATGTGGCTATCGATGGTTCTGTCATCAACATAAACATCATCAGTGTAAGCGGCATCCATCAGTTGGTCACGGCTTTTCACGTGACCAGGGTGCTGAGCCAGGGTTTGCAGGATCAGAAATTCCGTCACTGTCAGTGTCACGTCTTTGTCTTGCCAGGTCACCCGGTGTCGCATCGGATCAAGTATAAGGTTGCCACGGGCCATCACTTCATCGGAACTGGCAATTTCCTCAGGCTCCAATTCTCTGGTGCTCATTTCCACCCTGCGCAGCAAGGCGCGGATCCGTTCAATAAGAAGACGCTGGGAAAAGGGTTTTCCAATATAGTCGTCCGCTCCCATTCGCAAACCAAGCAACTGATCAATTTCTTCATCTTTAGACGTCAGGAAAATCACCGGCATGCTTGAGACTTCTCTAAGCTTGCGCAAAAGCTCCATGCCATCCATGCGTGGCATCTTGATGTCGAGGACAGCCAGGTCAGCAGGGTTTTTGGAGAGCGCCTCCCAGGCTTTCTGCCCATCCGGATAGGTGCGCACACGAAAACCTTCCGCTTCAAGAGCAATAGTAACCGACGTCAATATGTTACGGTCGTCGTCAACAAGCGCGATGGTTGCGGTCATCAGCTTCCCCTTCTTTGTCCCTCGACAGGTCGCAGTGCGATGGAAGACTGAAATATAATCATATCTCCCGGCGAGTACAGACCTGCTTCCTTCGGTAGGTCTGATTTGCGACGAAAAGAAGGCAGTGGCATGGCAACTCTGCGTTCAAATGCTGACCAAATGGTCCAGAATCAGCTGCACTTTATGACAGCGCTATCATTTTGAAATCACTGAGATTCTGGTTGATTTCTCACCTTGTTTCCGCAAGCTTGTCGCCCATTCCCGGATGGGTTGGGTCAAGAGGGGCCATCGCAGTTTGCCAATAGCGGGGCGCAGTTCAATTGGGCGAATTTGCACCTGCAAAAGCGACTATAAAAAATTCACGTTGGAGGACAAGACGTTGCAAGTCTTTGGTGCGTGTCACAGCACAGTCAATCTAGATGCTCAGGGTATCACAGAAACAGGAAATCAATATTGGAATCTGGGCACTGCCCAACTGTACGAAGAAGCGATTCGCCGCGGCGAAGGCAAAATTGCCAAAGATGGCCCGCTTGTGGTCAATACAGGACGCCATACAGGCAGGTCTGCCAACGACAAATTCACGGTCCGTGACGACACCACGGAAAACACGGTTTGGTGGGGGGATGTAAACCGGCCAATGACGCCGGAGCATTTCGAAAACATCCATGCCGCATTCCTCGAGCATGCCAAAGGCAGAGACCTGTTTGTCCAGGACCTTTGGGGCGGCTCGGACCCCGAGCACCGAATTGCCGTCCGCACAATTGGTGAATTTGCTTGGCATAGCCTGTTTTGCAGAACCATGCTGGTACGGCCGGAGCCCCAAGAACTTGCATCGATGGCACCCGAGTTCACGATATTGAACCTGCCAAGCTTCAAAGCTGACCCGGCAACAATGGGTACCAATTCCGAGACTGTTATCGCCGTGAACTTCAGCAAACGTATCGTGCTGATCGGCGGAACGGCTTATGCTGGCGAAAACAAGAAATCTGTATTTTCCATTCTCAACTATCTGTTGCCCAAAGATGGCATCATGCCGATGCACTGCTCAGCCAATATCGGGCCGGACGGGGATGTGGCCATCTTCTTTGGCCTTTCCGGCACAGGCAAGACAACGCTCTCGGCAGACAGCAGTCGCACGCTGATTGGCGATGACGAGCACGGCTGGTCCGACGATAGCGTCTTTAATTTTGAAGGCGGCTGCTACGCCAAAATGATCCGCCTGTCTGAAGAAGCGGAGCCTGAAATCTATGCCACAACCCGCATGTATGGAACGGTTCTCGAAAATGTTGTGATGGATGACGCAACACGCGAACTGGACCTGGATGACAACAGTCTGGCGGAAAACACCCGAGGCGCATACCCGATCAATTTCATTCCCAACACGTCGGAAGAAAACCGGGGCGGCCGCCCAAAAAATATCATTATGCTGACAGCTGACGCATTTGGTGTCCTGCCGCCGATCGCGCGGCTGACACCGGAACAGGCTATGTATCACTTCCTGTCAGGATACACAGCCAAGGTCGCAGGAACCGAGATTGGTGTTAAAGAACCACAGGCAACTTTCTCTACCTGCTTTGGGGCACCCTTCATGCCAAGGCACCCCAGTGTATACGGCGACCTGCTGCGGAAAAAAATTGCCGAAGCTGGTGTCAATTGCTGGCTCGTGAACACGGGCTGGACGGGCGGCGTTTACGGCGTTGGCAACCGGATGCCAATCAAGGACACCCGTGCACTGCTGCATGCGGCTCTGGATGGCAGCCTGAATGCTGCGCCCATGAGAGTTGACGAAAACTTTGGTTTTGAAGTGCCGGTTGATGTCCCTGGCGTTGATGGCAGCATCCTCTGCCCCCGTGACACATGGGAAGACAAGGTCGCCTATGATGACAAGGCACAATATCTGGTCGACCTCTTCATCAAGAACTTCGAGACCTTTGCCGCACACGTGGATGAAGCCGTCATTGCCGCTGCTCCCGGCAGCGTGCAACAGGCTGCTGAATAAGCGCCGAATTCAGTTTCGCACCAAAAACGAGCGGGGCTGAACCCCGCTCTTTTTTTATCCCAGAAAGACAGCTTTTATCCCAGAAAGGCGGCCTTTGAACCGGGTTTTGACGGCCTAGGCCAACCGGGTCCGTATGAATGCCGGCCCCATGCAGGTCCACAACATCGCTTTTGCTTGTAGGTGCTGCCTATTACTTTTCCAGGGGTCGAAAAGCCGTCAAATCGGACACAAAATCACGGCGTCCACCCACATCCCTGTGACGCCGAAACACGAATGGAGCTTTCCGGTCCACCCAAATGCGCTCTGTACTGCCGCCCCAGTTTTGTTTTTCAATCAGCCAGCAATGACATGAGAGCCCTGCGGGAGTGTCCAGTTGTTCGCGCCGCAAAACCGTGTACTCATCAAGCTCCGACGAAACGAAATCACCCTGGCGCGCATAGGAAGCCGGCAGAAGAAAAGTCCTGCCGTCTTCCATTGGCATCAGGGACGCCAGCAAGGGTGAAAACATTTCGCTGACATAGCCTTGATTGCTGATGGTCCCTTCAGCACGTTTAGGCGCACCGCCACCGATCGGCACACGCGCCCAGTCATATGTCTCGCCGTTCGACTGCGACACTATGAACTCGGCACCCCATGCAAAGTAAGGCCCGGCCCCAAACTCCAGGCGTTGGCTTGCCAGGTCAATTTGACGCTGCGCCACGATGACGGAGTTCTCCATGGGTATTATGTCAATCAGGCTCATTTTTTTACCGTCGCCGCTCAAGCGAACATGAAGTGTGAATTCTCCCGTCTTGGATGAAGAACTGGTGTAGCGCGCTTCATAGTCTGTGAAACCCGGTATGGAGAAGGCGCCGTCTCCTGGCAGTATCGCTGATGCATCATCAGCACCCAGGCCGCCCAGACTGAAGGACTGAACCAAAACGCCAACCAACAGCGCGTGCCACGCCCTATTATTGAAGGAAAAAAAACGATTATTGATCATAAAGAAAACCTCTCTGCCAAGTTGTTGGCAAAGGGTTTGCTGATTATGTGGGCCCGGCAACCCAATAGGGGCGACCGGTCAAAATACGCGTGTCAGCGGTTCACTGACTCATGCTCGGTTGCCGTGGCTAACCGACAGCGAAAGTCCGCGAGCCGACGACGGCTTACTGGCACCAAACCGCCAGATTGCATTTCAACAGTATGATTGGCTTGCTGCGAATTCTTGAGAATGGATTTAACAAAAGCGAGATTAACAAGCGCTCGACGATGGGTTCTGACAAAACCGAGCTCAACCGCTACAGCTTCAATGGAAGACAAGGACTGCCTGACGGTATAACTGCCTTCTTCCAGATGAAGTTGGGCATAGTTTCCGCAAGCCTCGACCCACTGCACGTCTTTAAGGTTTACCGGTATGATGCGAGAGCCGTGACGAATTTCATAAATATGCGATCTGGAGCGGCTTGTCCGGCGCGCCGCATAAACGGACAACAGACAAAAAGTGAAAAACACCAGGGCCCAGAGGCCTCCATGCTGTACGAGCAACTCAACTACCGAATCCAGATAATCTAACAAACCCCAGCCGGGCGGCGAAAACAGGTATCGCAGAATAACCGCAAGCACCATCATGTGAACAAGGACTGCGGCAGCACCCAAGGCGCACAGTGACAGGACCAGCTGACCCCTTACGTCCGGCGATTCAAGTGCCGGATATCGACCAACAACCTGCCAGATCAGGCGCGGCACAATCGGCCAGGCGCAATAGAATACAAAAAGCAAAAGAATATGCAGCGTTGGCCCGCTATTGCGGGCGCGGGCGTGCTCGTACAGCAAAATTTCAAGAAAGTCCGTCGTAAAAAGAACGAGCGCCGGCACTGCGGCAATCAGCCAATAATATGATTTCCAGGAAGTATTTGACGATGTCCCGGAACCGGGCGCGCTCTCTATTGCCGCAAAGCCGAGTGTCACGCTAGCCCTCCAGTTCTGCCTCAACTTCGTGCTTCAGCATCACCCGGTCACGCGGAGATACACCAAGAAGCCCTGACACTTTTGCCAACACGTTGGCTTCAAAATTGTCGATGTGGTTGTCTGCGTAAGCAACGCGCCATAGCAATTTGACAATTGCCTGTCGTTCGTCCTGATCCAGTTCGTTTGTTATGGTGCGCGTGAACGCGTAAAGACATGTGGCATCTTCCTGGCTCTTTTCCGCGCGCTCCAGAATTTCGGCCGCAACGTCTTCAGCCAGCCCAAAATGATCTTGCAGGTTTTGCGTCAGCTCCACCCGCTCAGCATCGCTAAAATCACCATCAGCTTTAGATACCTGCACAAGCAGCGCCGCAGTTGCCAGGGCCAGGCCATCATCGGCATCTGGGCTGTCACCTGTTTCGCGGCCAAAAAGCTTTGTGATCGTGTCAAACATATTGTCGCCCATACTTAAGACATTGTGATTGAACCTATATAGTCAGGGGCAATGCCGCTGTCCACTTAGCGGACGGCAGCTGGTGCAAAGACTGCGACCAATTGATCTCAGAGGTGGGGGCCGACACTCAGGGCAAGCACCCGGGAGATATGGGCAAAGGGCCGACCGCTCTCACTCGACCATGCATTGAAAGCGTCTTGCACCTTCCGTTGCGCCGCCTTGCCCGTAGGAGTTTTCTCGATCACGCCCTCTCTCACAAGGCCTGCAACGACATCGCGCCCCATTACCCAGCCATCCTTACCCAGAAATCGCAAAAAATACTGGGCCGTTGCACCGCCGAGACGGCTGCCGCGCTTATGCAACATGGCAAGCAAACCAGCAAAATCGCTCACAGGCCACTCGGCAATACACGTCGCTGCTGAACCATATTCATCCGCCAGATCACATAGCATTCCTGCATTGTCCCGCACGGTTTGGATTTTCAGACCATTCCGGACGATCCGCGTATCCCTGAGAAAAGCATCAAAGTCATCGTCAGACATGAATTTCCAGCGCACAGGATCAAAGCCTTCGAAGGCCTCCTCAAAACCAGGCCATTTGTTTTCGATGACTTTCCAATTGAAGCCAGCCTGGAAAATTGCCTTGGTCATACCTGCAAGGATACGATCATCGGAAAGGCCGGCGATATCCTCTGGTGGCTTCACCGACGGCATCATGTCTTCAATCACGTCGCGGCTGCCACGGTGCTCTGCGGCCAAATCGAACAATTCATCTACGCTGCGCATGAACATTTCTCCGCTTTTGATACGTTCCAAGTTTATGGGCTGGCTCAAGAGGCGTCCAGCGGGGATAACGCCCGAAACGGTGCAAAAATGCGGATCGCATGCCCACAAATTGGCTGGCCTATGTCGCAGGGGTTGAATTTCCGTTCACAATCAACCACATTGCGCAGCTTACTCACCTGCCGAGCAGGTAAAGACTTTTTCACGATTGTTTTGTACACTCATTTCATGCCCAACGATTACATCAGAAGCTTTGGATTTCCCCGCTGGGGAGAATATGGCAAGGACAAGGATGCCGAGGCCGTTCGCATGTGCGACTATGCGGGCTGCAACGAGCGCGGCGACCATCCGGCCCCCAAATCCCCAGGCTCAAACGAGCGCTGGCATTTCTGTCGGCCCCATGCCGCCGAGTACAATCGAAGCTGGAATTTCTTTGAAGGTATGAGTGAGGATGAAGCCAAGCGACACATGGATGACACCAGCCAGTCATCCGACGCCTTCGCCGGTGCGCGAACTTTCGAATGGGGTGGCGCGCTTGACGAAAACGGTTTTTCAACGACCGAACAAGCTGCTTTTGACACACTCGAACTGGATAGCGGCGCGAGCCAGGAGCAGATCAAAAGCCAGTACCGGAAGCTGGCAAAGCTGTTTCATCCGGACGCAAACCCCGGAGATCCGGCAGCAGCCGAACGCTTTCACCAGATCCAAAGCGCATACGATTTGCTGAAGGAATAAACCCTCTACTGCGAAGAAGGCCCTGCCCTCAGGCACCTTTTCTGTCGCCCCGTATCATCAAAATTCTCTGGCGAAAGCCACGTCTCAAAAGCCCTTTTTACGTCAGGCCAGTCTACGTCTGTCATTGCATACCAAGCGGTATCGCGGTTTTCACCCTTGACCACCATGTCATTTCTGAAAACGCCTTCGAACCGGAACCCGAAGCGAAGCGCCGCCCGCCTGGATGCCTCGTTTGCATTGTTACATTTCCACTCAAACCGTCGATACCCAAGGTCGTCAAACAGGTGCTTCCCCATCAGATAAATTGCTTCTGTTGCTATGCGGGTGCGCTGCAAAGATGGCCCAAACACCACGCACCCTACCTCGGCACTGCCATGCTCAGGTCGAATACGCATGAAACTCGCCATCCCGAGGACTGTATCCCCGTCCTGAATTGTCATGGTTTTCCAGCCCAGATGCTGTTGCGCATAGCTGAGTGCGGCATCAAGGCTCGTCGCCGTCTCAAATGGCCCCAACGGGATGTGGCGCCACAAGCCATCATTCTCATCGCCACAAATCGCTGCATACAAACCGTCAAGGTGCTTATCGCCCTCATAGCTTTCCAGGCGGCCGTACTGCCCGACAAGGCTCTCGCTTCCCGGCATATCGCAGGCGGTCCACTGTGACAAATCAGCCATCATGCAACTATCTCCTGCGTGGCTTTATCTTTTTAACGTCTGCGGCAAACTTAAGGTGCGCTTCAATGTCGACGGGTTTCAGGATGCGTTCATCCGACGTTGGCTGATGCTGCGCCGATACACCCGACCGCCATTCTCTGGTTGGCCTCGTTGGTCGCTTCTTGAAACCACCGCCGCAATTCGGACAGACGTTATCGAGCACATCCGACACGCAATCAGCACAGAAAGTGCACTCGTAGGAACAAATCATGGCTTCGGAACTGTCGTTGGGCAGATCGGTATCACAATGTTCACAGTTGGGTTTCATTTTGAGCATCTTTGTCTCCTGCATTCTTGTGGTGTTTGCACCATGAGGGTCAGTTTTCTATAGTGCAGCAGTCAGTGGGAAACACGTTAAGTTTTCGCAACATTTCAAAGGGGCTTTCATGTACGGAATTTCGAAAACCATTGCCATTATTTTCACTGCAGTCATTTCCATGAACGCCTCGGCCCAAGAGTTGCCCAAAGCCAATGCAGAGCGCATGGAGAATCGCATAAAAGCGCTCTCCGAATTTGGCAGAAACTCGGATGGGGGTGTGGACAGGGTCGCCTACTCGGACGCCGACCGGCAGGGGCGCGAATACATTATCGGTGAACTCGAATCGCTCGGACTTGAAGTGCGCATTGACGCGGGTGCCAACATTCTGGCCCGCAGAGCGGGCAGCGACCCTTCTCTGAAGCCCATCATGTTCGGGTCCCATACCGACTCGGTGCCGGGCGGCGGCAACTATGACGGCCCGACCGGTGTTATCGCTGCCATGGAAGCGATCGAGATATTGAACACAGCCAGCCATGTCACCCGGCACCCCCTCGAAGTCGTTGTGTTCTCCAACGAAGAAGGCGGGCTGGTCGGCTCGCTTGCCATGACCGGAAAGCTGAAAGACAGTGCGCTTGATGTCATGAGTTCGAGCGGCAAAACCATCCGCGACGGCACACGATTTATCGGTGGCAACCCCGACGCCCTTGAAACAGCAGTCGTTGCGCCCGGCACCTATGAGGCTTTCATTGAACTGCATATCGAGCAGGGTGCTTTTCTCGACGAAGAAGGGATTGATATCGGCGTCGTTGAAGGAATTGTCGGCATCGGTTGGTGGGACGTTGTGATTACCGGTTTTGCAAACCACGCTGGCACGACCCCGATGAACCGTCGACAAGATGCCATGGTAGCGGCAGCGGAACTCACGCTTGCAATAAATGAGGTCGCGACACAAAACGCTGGCAGACAGGTGGCAACTGTTGGACGCATTGAAGCCTTTCCCGGTGCTCCAAATGTAATCCCGGGCCGTGTTGAGATGAGTCTCGAAATCAGAGACCTCGAGCAGGCCAAAATCGATGCAGTGTTTGCCTTGATTGAGGCGCGTGCTGCAATGATCGCCGACGGTACCGACACGAGCATCAGTTTCACGTATGTGGATGTTGCGTCCGCGCCAGCCCCCACCGATGACCGCATGCGCAAGGTTATTGAAGAGGCATCCAAAGCTCTGGAGTATTCCTACAAATATATGCCTTCCGGCGCGGGGCATGACGCACAGGACATGGTGCATCTGGCTCCCACAGGTATGATTTTTGTGCCCTCTGTCGGCGGAATCAGTCATTCGCCAAACGAGTTTACCAAGCCGGGTGCCATGGCAAAGGGCGCTGATGTGCTCGCAGCGGCCATTCTTGCCATCGACGCCGGCGCGCTGGAGAAATAGCACGCTGCCCTATTCCGCTGGCCAGCCATAGGCTGGCATCAGCGGATGCGATAGAGGGGCGGCCTCCCCTTCAGGCGCCACTTGGGGTGTATGTTGCCTCATGCTGACAGGCACAACCCCCGCCCATATGGGAAAGTCCGCTTCTTCGCTGTCGCCAGGCGGATGCTCCCTCACCTTCGCAGCCGCGTCTTCAATTTCCATTTCCAAAAGACCGGTTGCCTTAAACTCCTGGTCGGTCATGGGCCGAAGCTCCTCCCAGCGGCCGGGCGCCAGCATGTCAAAAAAGCGCTTCATCTGATGATCGAATACGTCACGATCAGTAATCAACCTTGGCTGCCCATAGGCAACAACCGACCGGTAATTGACGCTGGTGTTAAAAGCGGACCGCGCCAGCACAAGACCATCAAGTTGAGTAACAGCAACAGCGGCCGGGTTTCCTCCGGCCAGATGGCGGATCATCATGCTTTTTGAAGACCCGTGCCAATAAAGCCTGTTGCCCTCCCGCCAATGCGATGTCGGAATGACAAAGGGCTGCCCTTTCCGCTCAAAAGCAACATGACACAGGAAGTGGCTGTCCAGAATGTCATAAACAAGGGAGCGATCATAAGACGCGCGTTTGTGCCCTCGTTTCACCTGATTTCGGGCACGTTTTTGAAAACTCTCTCGAGATAATGGCGTTTCATCTGGGCTCATTGATCATTCTCTTTTTTCAACGGAAGTTTGCCTCCGGACTTCATCTCCCACGTCGACGCAAAAATATTCATCCAAGCAGACAAAAACCTTGTCTTCTTTTCGCCCGCGGAGAGCTGCAAAACTGGTCTTGGGTTTCGACGAACCATGAACGTGGTGCGACCGATCGTGAGAGTTCGTTCCATGGATCTGTCCTTTTTGAGTCGTGTCACAGCGATTGATGCATTAATATTGTTCCTATAAAAAGATCCACTTTAGAAATTTTGATAGGGCCAATATTGTGACCGTCAGCACAACGCTCTGGAACATATCTCTCGACACCACCTCAGAAACGTCCCTGCAGAAGCAGCTGCATAAGCATATTAGGGGCGCAGTCCTGTCGGGAGCACTGACGGCGGGGACCAAGCTTCCCGCCAGCAGAAAGCTCGCTACGGAGCTCGGTGTAGCACGCGTCACCGTAACGGAAGCGTATGATCAGTTGGTTGCAGAAGGGTATTTGGAAGCCGTTCGGGGCGCGGGTACTTTTGTCGCGGCATTCATGCCTGACACCCTTGTCGCGCTCTCAGCCGACCCAGAAATCACATCGACGTCTCGCACCAAACCGTCGACGGCTACGCTTCATTCCGGAATGCCGGCGCTTGACCATTTTCCTGCCGACAAATGGGCCAGGGTCGCAGGCAGGAGCGCGCGAAGACTAAATATCAAGCTGATGTATCATAGCGACCCGATGGGTTACCTCCCCCTGCGCCAGGCCATCGTCGACTATCTTGGGCAATCGCGAAATGTCAGCTGCAAACCAGAACAGCTGATGATTGTCTCCGGACTTCAACAGGGGCTCTATCTGGTAGCTTCCTCCGTCCTGGGGTTGGAGGACGCAGTCATTATGGAAGACCCGGGATATGACGGCATGCTCTCGGCAGCGCGAGCCAGCGGTCGCCAGGTTCGGTTTACCGGAGTGGATGAAGACGGCGCCATACCCCCTGACAAAACAGAGGACGCGGCAGCTGGGCTGCTTGTCACCAGTCCCTCCCGCCAGTACCCGCTTGGCCTGACCATGCCATACGGCCGTCGGCTTGAACTGCTCGCCTGGGCGGAAAGGTCAAACAGTCTGATCCTGGAAGATGATTACGACAGCGAGTTTCGCTATGCTGGCCGCCCGCTGAATTCTCTTCAAGGGATTGATGGCGGCGGGCGGGTGGTGTACGGCGGCACCTTCTCCAAATCACTCTTTCCGGCGCTGCGGCTCGGTTATCTGGCGCTGCCGGAGCACCTGGTTGAACCGGTTTGCCGACTTCGCGTCGCCATTGACAGTTTCCCGTCAATTGCCAACCAGCAGGTGCTACAGGCCTTCATGGAAGATGGTGAATTTACGCGTCATCTCCGGCGCCTCCGTAAAATTCATGCGCAGCGCAAAGCAATATTTGAAGCATCAGCACATAGACATCTTGCGCACTGGCTGAATTTCCAGCAGTCAGATGCCGGACTTCATTTGCTTGCCTGGTGCCGCACTGCACTACTGGCATCAAACTTGAAAGACGAAAAACTGGCTGGCATGGCGCAGGCCTGTGGCATCGGGGCGATCCCGGTATCCCGCTGTTACCAGCAAACCAAACCGCAACAAGGGCTGATGATAGGCTTTGCCAACCTGGGAGAAACGGAAATTGACACTGCACTTCAGAGACTTGCACAGAAGATCCACCGAGAAACGGGCTTTTCAAGCTAGGCTTGCGCGTGTAGCCTTGCGGCTGTGGGTGTTTCCTGGTGTTTTTGGAGGGCAGAATGGTATCCAGTAGGGTGAGCAAAACCGTCGGCATCGCGGCGGCCTTAGCAATGATGGCATCTTCTGCCACAGCGCAAGACAACTGGAGCTATCAAGGTTCCAATGGCCCCGACAGCTGGCATTCGCTCTCCGATGCCAACACAATATGTGCCGTTGGCCAGATGCAGTCCCCCATCAATATTGAGGGCACAGAGCCTGCAAGGATGAACCGTTTGCGGCCAGATTATACGGTATCAGCGCTCAATCTTGCTCATCTGCGCGTGATGGTTGCCATGGACTATGAAAACGGCAGCTACTTACGCGTTGGCAAAAAAGTAATGGCCCTGAACGGTTTTGTCTTCCGGACGCCAGCCGAACACACCATCGACGGAGAGCGCCACCCGATGTCGATCCAGTTTTTGCACAGGGCCTCCAACGGAGACCGGGCGATCGTGGTTGCCATGGTTAAAGAAGGCCGTGAAAACCGTGCCTTGTCAGAACTGATGCCGCATATGCCGCTTGAACCCGACCAGCGCAACCGTCAGGAAAGTGTCCTGATCAATGCGCGTGATTTGATGCCCGACAATAGAGACTACTATCGATATGTAGGGTCGCTGACCATGCCCCCGTGCGGTGAAGGTGTAAATTGGTATATCTACAAGCAACCGATAGAGGCATCATCGGAACAGATTAACCTGATCAAAGGTGTTGTCGGTGCGGATAACGCCCGCCCGTTGCAGCGGCGCGGAAACCGGTTGATCCTGGATGCGCGTGGACAATAGAACAATGGCACAAACACCTCTCGGCTCGCTCTTCCTGTCTTCCCTTAAACTCATGCCACTGGCGCTTGTTGCTGCCTGCGGCATGCTAAGCCCCTCAGGCCCGGGATCTCGTTCCAGCGGCGGTACTTTGCAGGAAATGACCCCTGACCTGCAGGCCGCCCTGTGTCAGGGCCGTGCGCAGGAGGTGGTTGATACCCTTATTGCAGAACCTTTGGTGTCCGCGACGGACCAGTTTTATACTGCTCTTGCGCTGGAAGAAGCGGGTGCCGGCCCGCGTGCACGGCTGTTGTATGCGGGCGTTATGCAATCCGGATCTCCTGACAGGGTGATGGCAAGGTGCTCCGACCGGGTGCTCGCAAATGGTCCGGTGGCAGACGAAGCCGCACGCCGCCTGGCTGCCCTGTCCGAGCTATTGACCGCGATGGATATGGATTTATCTCCTGTGCCGGGCCTGCATCAGGGCATTCCCCAGTCCGGGCCAACACGCGTGGTTGACGGTCGTAAGTTTCCTGCAAGTTTTGCGTCAGGCCCGCCGCGCACCGTTGCGCGCCCTGCAAGCCAGTCACCGCTGGGTCAGTGGTTCGTGCATCTTGCGAGTTACCGGTCGATGGACAATGCGATGAAAAACAAATCAACGCTCGAAACCCGATATCCGGCACTCGCCGGCATTATCGATCAGTGGGAACTGGATGTAAGCGGTAGTCTTGCTGTTCGGCTTGGTGTACGGGTCAGCGATCGGGCAGACGCAAACAGGCTGTGTAACGCTGTTAAAAGCCAGGCGGAATATTGCGCCGTTATTGACACATCGCGCTAGCGGAGGCTAAAGCTGCGGCAGGTACTGTCGCTGGCTGGCACAGCAGCATGACGCGACTAAAGGGGGGCGCCCGGCAAAGGGCGCAACAAATAAAAATCTTTTAGGGGAGATGGGATCCATGGCTGGACCTACACAACATGCGCACTGGTCGTCGCGCTGGACTTTTTTGCTGGCTGCAGTCGGCAGTGCCGTCGGGCTTGGTAACATCTGGAAATTCCCATACGAAGCGGGCGAAGGCGGCGGCGGCGCGTTTGTGCTGGTTTACCTCGCATTTGTCTTCATTGTCGGCCTGCCGGTTCTGATTGCCGAGCTGTCGCTGGGGCGCCGGGGACAATTGTCGCCGATTGGGTCGATGGCCAAGATTGCAGCCGAGGAAGGCCGCAGCAAAGCCTGGGCTATCGTTGGCTGGTCCGGTGTGTTGGGCGGTGTGATCGTTCTCAGCTTCTATTCCGTGGTTGGCGGATGGGTGCTGGCCTATCTGCTGAAAGCCCTGTCGGGCTTTTCCGGGTATGACGCGGCGATGTCCACCCAGACGTTCGGCAATTTTGTTACCGATCCGGTTAATCCAATCATTGCTCATTTTGCTTTCCTGGCCATTACTATTGGTATCGTCTCGCGCGGCGTGCAGGGCGGGCTTGAAAAGGCCGTAACCTTCCTGATGCCGGCGCTTTTTGTACTGCTGGTTGGCCTGATGCTCTACTCCGCCATCACCGCTGACTTCGCAGCGGCACTGAATTTCCTGTTCAATCCTGACTGGGGCAAACTGAATGTGAACACGGTGCTGCAGGCGCTCGGGCTCGCGTTTTTCTCGCTGTCGCTCGCGCTCGGTTCTATCATGACCTACGGCTCGTATCTTACCAAAGACATGAACATTCCGCAGTCAGCGGTAACCATTGCCGCAGCCGACAGTGGCGTCGCGTTGCTCGCAGGTCTGGCGATATTCCCTATCGTATTTGCCTACGGCCTGAACCCGGGCCAAAGCGTTGGTCTGGTGTTTACCACTCTGCCAATTGCGTTTGGCCAGATGCCGGGCGGCGTGATTGTCGGAACCCTGTTTTTCTTCCTGCTGACTGTCGCGGCTGTTACCAGCGCGATCTCGCTCCTGGAACCAGCAGTGTCCTACGTTGAAGAACGTACTGGCATCGACCGCAAAAAAGTCGCCGTTTATATCGGCACCGGCATTTTTGCCATGGGAACCCTGTCAGCCTGGGGCCAAAGCGGTAACGTTCTTGGCAACATTAGCATCTTTGGTCTCGACTTCATGGGCCTCAAGGACTTCATCACCAACAACATCATGATGCCGCTTGGCGGCATGTTCATCGCCATCTTTGTTGGCTGGTTCATCAGCCGCAAGAACATGATGGAAGAACTGACGATGGAAGAAGGTACCTTCAAAATCTGGTACTTCCTCGTACGGTATGTTTGCCCGGTCGCGGTGGGTGCGGTGTTTGTGTCCATCATCTACAACACCGTTATTGCCGGTTAATCTGATGTACAGGATCAAATGATAAAGAGGGGCCATGTGGCCCCTTTTTTATGGTCGGAACAGATGATCATGCTGGGGACCGGTCAGCGGGACCTTATGGGGGAGTTAAGACAATGGCAACGACACCACACCATGCTCATTGGTCCTCACGCTGGACATTTATGCTCGCTGCCGTTGGCAGCGCCGTCGGTCTTGGCAACATCTGGAAGTTTCCCTACCAGGCCGGCCTGAACGGTGGCGGCGCTTTTGTGCTCTTTTATCTGGTATTTGTTTTCCTGATTGGTCTGCCGGTATTGATGGCGGAGCTTTCAATCGGTCGCAGGGCACAAAGGTCACCCGTCTATGCCATGGAGCAAGTCGCCCGGGAGGAAGGGCGCAGCAAATACTGGGTATTGCTGGGCTGGTCCGGCGTCATCGGCGGCTTTTTGATTTTGACCTATTATTCCGTGGTGGGCGGCTGGGTGCTGGCATATATCGCCAAGGCCACCCTGGGGTTTTCCGGGTTCGACGCTGACACGTCGCGCGCTGCCTTCAATGCCCTGGCAGGTGACCCGGTGGAGCCCGTTGTCTGGCATGTGGCATTCATGGCAATCACTGTCGCCATTGTGGCACAAGGGGTAAAGGCAGGCCTTGAAAAAGCTGTAAAACTCCTGATGCCCACCCTCTTTGTTCTCCTGATTGGTATGGTGCTATATGCAGCCGTGGCGGGCGATCTTGCCGCCGCGCTAAAGTTTCTGTTCCAGCCGGATTTCAGCACCCTGTTTTTTGTCACAACCATCGATCCTGTGACCGGCACCGAAATTCAGACCTTTACCATCACCCGGGTGTTAAACGCGCTTGGCCTCGCGTTTTTCTCACTGTCCCTGGGTATGGGAACCATTATGACTTATGGCTCCTACCTCACCAAAGACGTAAACATCGCCAGATCAGCAGCTACCATTACCTTTGCCGACAGTGCCGTTGCCCTGATGGCCGGGCTCGCGATTTTCCCAATCGTTTATGCGGTGGGCTTAAATCCGGATGAAAATGTCGGCCTCGTTTTCATAACGCTGCCCATTGCATTTGGACAAATGACAGGCGGCGCCATTGTTGGACCTGCCTTCTTTTTCCTGCTCGCGTTTGCCGCTATCACGAGCGCCATATCCCTGATCGAGCCAATGGTGTCATTTGTTGAAGAGCGCACAGGTGGCCGCAGACCCAATATCGCGGTGCTCATCGGCTTTCTTGTGACGGCAATCGGTTTGCTGTCGGCCTGGGGCCAAACCAACAACCTGCTCGGCGATGTATCGGTCTTCGGCGTGAATTTCATGACTGCAAAGGGATATCTGACGGACAATATCATGATGCCGGCAGGCGGCCTGTTCATTGCGATTTTCTCTGGCTGGTTCATCAGCCGCAAGAACGCCATGGATGAGCTCGCGCTCAACGACGGGGCATTCCGGAAATACTATTTTCTGGTAAAATACGTCTGCCCGGTCGCGATTACTGCCGTGTTTGTGTCTGTGCTGTTTTTCTAGACAAACCAAAAAAGACAGCAGCATGCAGAACCCATCAGATGCCGGTCTCGGCGATGTCTCGAATACGTTCAACCATCGAGAAAAGGCCGTTGGCCCGCATCGGCGACAGATGCGCCGAAAGACCAAGCCCGTCAAGAATTGCACGCGCATCAATGTCCCTAATCTCCGCAGCCGTCTTGCCGGAGTAAATAAGGATCATCAGAGCCACCAGCCCCTTGACAATGTGCGCGTCGCTGTCACCGCGAAAGTGGATGCAGCCGTCCGCGTCTGTTGTCGGCACCAACCAAACCTGGCTTTGACAGCCTCTCACCTTGAAGGCATCGGTCATTTCATCCGGTGCAAGCGGCGTGAGTTTTTTGCCCAGATCGATGATTGTTTTGTAACGATCTTCCCAATCATCGAGGAATTCGAACGTATCAACAATTTCATCGAGTGTTGTATTTTCAAGCGACATTCGCTAGTTCCGTAATGTGGTGATGGATCGACTAAGTCTTGACATCGACCGCGTTTGCCCGACTGTCTACTGTACTGTCAGCAAAAATCAAAGTTCATTTCGCCGCGGTTCGCGGCTTTCATGCAAAGGAAAACCTCTATGAGCGAGGATACCAGCCCTTATCCTAAGCCGACGTATGCCTGGTACATGGTTATCCTTTTGCTGGTGATATACACATTTTCCTTCATCGACAGGCAAATTCTCAGCCTGCTGGGCCCGGCAATCAAAGCTGACTTTGGTATATCCGACACTGAGTTCGGGCTGCTTGTTGGTTTCGCCTTCGCATTTTTCTATACGCTTATCGGCCTGTTCTGCGCCCGCATTGCAGACAGTAGAAGCCGGGTTGGACTCATCGCGGTTGGGCTTTTTCTGTGGAGTCTGGCAACAGCAGCATCCTCCCTGGCCAAAAATTTTGTCCAGCTCTTTGTCCTTCGCATGGGCGTTGGTGTCGGCGAAGCAACACTTGGCCCTGCCGCCAACTCGATCATCGCAGACAGTTTTCCAAAGAGAAAACTCGCAACCGCGCTTTCGGTCTATTCAATGGGCATCCCTGTAGGCTCGGCGCTGGCCTTCATTATTGGTGGCGCGATTATTCCCATTGCCGACAGCATGCCCGACGTTTCTTTTTGGAGTTTCAGTGTCGAAACAGGCTGGAAGAAGGCGCTGTTGCTTGTTGGCCTGCCCGGCATTCTGCTGACACTGCTGGTCCTGACGCTCAAGGAACCTCCCCGGCATGGTCAAATCGGCGATGCCAAGGCCATTCCGCTCTCAGAGGTTTTCAGCTTCTTCATGAGCCGGTTCAAAGCCTACTTCAGTGTGTGTTTTGGTGTGTCCATGAATGCTGCGTTTGGCTTCGGCAGCGTCGTGTTTCTTGCGTTTTTCTTCGGACGCTATCACGGACTGTCCGGTGCGGAGGTTGGCACCACTTTTGGTGCCATCTCCATTGTCACCGGTCCGCTGGGGCTCCTTTTTGGGGGATATTTGGCTGATAAGTGGTTCAGGGAAGGCAAGAAAGACGCTCACATCCGGGCACTGATGATGGCGCCGATTGGCTTTGCCATTCCGGCCGTAACAATCGCTTTTGTTGACAATACGGCGGTGGCCTGGGTTCTGCTCGGCATCAGCAACTTTTTTGTCAACAGCCCGTCGGGCGTGGCGTATGCCAGCCTGCAGATCATTACTCCCAACCAGATGCGCGGCCAGATCATTTCGATTTATATTATGTCTACAAGCCTGATCGGCTATGGCGGCGGGCCGTTTGCCATCGGCCTGATGTCAGACTATCTCTATGACGGTGCCGACGCACTCAGGTGGGCTTACCTTACCATTGCACTCGTAACCATACCCATGGGCATCCTGACGTTTGTTTGGGGGCGCAAAGCTTACATGGCTGCAATTGATGAGGAAGAAAAGCGCTTAAACTCACCAGCCACTGACGGCTGACCGCCTTCAGCAGGCGCTTTTACACCGACATCTATATTCGCGGCAGCCACATGCCCATGGTTGCCGCAAAAATACCGAATGCCATCAGGATACTGACCACAAACAGACCGCTCGCCATCGCATATTTACCCGCCGCTCCAGCGCGATCCCGCGCGTAAAAATACAGCTCCAGAATAAACAACGGCACCAGATACTGTCCAAAAGTCAGAAAGTTGAGAAAGGGGCCTGTGAAAGTTTTAGGGTCGAAACCTGCCGGCCCGCCGTTAGCAAAGATCCAGCCCATCAACCCGATCCGGTAGAACCACACGGCGCTCGCAACCATGAACAGGCGCAACGCCCAACGACGATGAGCCCGGATGTCACCTGCCATTGCGTACCGAAGGGCCAGCGCACCAAAAACCAGGATAAGGACAGCGTCACCGCTGATGCCAATATGCTGGACCAGGTCACCCACCGTCCCTCGGGTCCAGACCATAAAGAGACCAACCATACTGGTCAGGAAACACGCGGCAATATAGAGGCGACCATTCCACCGGTGAAAAAAGGGGAAACGGGCCCTGACTTGTGGCACAAGCTGTAGCGGTCCGGTGCCGATGATGATTAGCGCCAGCATCAAGTGAGCAGCGACCGCGAGATTGCCGACAGTCTCTCCCGCAACAAATCCATTGGGTAAGTGGGTGTCGGCCAACACCTCGAGGCCCCCACCAAGCATCGAAAGAATGAAGTAAGCAAAAATATAGACAACAAAAATCCACTGGCCGGCAAGTGTGACCAGAAACCAGGTTTTTGCTGCTGTCGTAAGTGTGGTTTCCGCAGACCGGCGCGAAACGACACCACTCAGAGATAGGGAGTCTGCCATTTTTCCTCTTCTGTCGTTGCGCCCCAGCTTATGGCCGAGGGGTCGCTGGTTATTTTTATCCCGGTTTTTTGTAAGGCTCCAATGCCACTGGTTTTCAAGGAATTTGAGCCTTGATGCCGTGAACGGACAGCGCCTTAAAAAAAACGGCGAACCATTTTAAGTGGCCCGCCGTGTGTCTTTCGCTCTTCGGGAGGAAGGGGAAAGATAGTCTCTCTGTTTGGTCAGTCCTCCAGCGCCTTGAGTTCCCGCTCGAGGCGGAAACGTTTGCTGGTCATATAGGCTTCCATTTCACTTGTGCGCCGGTCAATATCCCGAAACCTGCGCCGCAGCTCCGCAGCCGTATAATCCGGTGACTTGCGGGTTTGCTTCCAGAACTGTTCTTCCTGTTCGTCTTCGTAAAGGTCCATGGGTTTTGGGTCGAGAAACATGGCGAACAGAATATAGCCGATCACAAAGGGCCATATGCCGGTGAAGATCGTCGCAACAACTGTCAGGCCCCGAACAAGACCAACCTTGATGTCGAAATAGTCAGCAACACCAGCGCATACACCCGCTATTTTGCCCTGCTTCGGGTTTTTGTAGAGACGCGTGGGGCTTTTCTTAAAACTTGTCATTATGGCGACTCCTCCAATCTGGCACTTCGTCATCCATGATGCGTTCCATGGTGCGCAAGCGGTCTTCCAGCCGGTCAGCGGCGGAGCGCAAATCACCCAGCGACGCCTCATCCTCGGGCGAAATGCCCTTCATCTGCTTCCATTTTGTTACATAGTGAAAAACGATCCAGAGTGGGATAACGACGGTAAAGAGCAAGATTCCAATTACGTCAGGCATTTTCTTTGGCCTTTTTATTTGTGTTTTGTGCTTCTTATGGGGACGCCCGGTTCCTGGCCGGGCGTCTGCGCCTTATTTGGATGCGGCTTTTTTCGACTTGGATGCTGGCGCTTTTTTGTTGTCGTTGGCTGTGCCAGCTGCTTTGGCCTTCAGAGCTTCCAATTCCTTTTCGATCGAGTCGTCAACCTCAAGGTTGGTGATCTCTTCAGCAAGGGTCTGGCCTTTGCCCAGTTCCATTGATTCCGCTTCCGCCTCGAGCCTGTCAAGACGGGCATCAACCTTGTCGAAACGATCAAAGGCATCCTGAATACGATTGTCATTCAGGTTTTTGCGAATACGGACCGTATTTGAAACTGTATTGTGACGTGCCTGGATTGCAGCTTTTTTGGCGCGTGCCTCGCGCAGCTTGGCCTCTAGCTTGATCACATCTTCTTCGTTGCGCTTCAGCGCCTCATCCAGATGTTTGGCCTCTTCGCTCAGGTGTGCGGCCATGTCTGCGACTTTGGATTTCTCAACCAAAGCACCCTTGGCGAGGTCGTCCCTGCCCTTGGAAATCGCGAGCTCAGCTTTCTTCTCCCAGTCAGCTTGGGCTTTTTCAAGCTTGCCAAGGCGACGGTTGATGTCTTTCTGATCAGCGATTGTTTTCGCTGCACTGGAACGGACTTCCACAAGTGTGTCTTCCATTTCCTGGATGACCATGCGGATAATCTTCTCTGGGTCTTCCGCCGTATCGAGAATGGCGTTGATATTTGAATTTACGATGTCTGTGAGGCGGGAAAAAATACCCATTGTTCTAGTTTCCTTTCTTGTATTCCTCGCGTGTGTCCCGGACCTTGTTGGCCATTTTTTTAGGACGTTTCCGTGGGCGTTGCCTTTGAACCTTTTGGCTTCTTTTGGCTCGCACGGCCCTTCGCTGTCGTACCCGGGCCTTTTTGGATCAAAGCTTAGTGACGACCCTGCCGGCTGCGGCGGCGCTGGCGGCGCTCCATAACCGGTGCCCGACGTACCGAATGGGTATCAAGCGTTGTGCCCGCGATCACCCCGGTAAAGCGATCCGCGTTTGGGCGCATTTCAGAAGTGGTCAGTGGCATAAGGGTTAGTCCGTTCATTGTTATTGTTCCTTTGATCCTGTTTCGCTGTCTTTTTTATTATTGTTGCCCCCATTTTTGGGTGGACATGCCTATGGATAGCAGGAGATGTGCCAGTTTTTTATTTTTTTATAAACTGTTGTTTTATATATATATTTTTGCAACGCCGGTTAAAAATAGAAAAACTATACATCTTTTCATGCTAAACATTAGTATTTTTCACCATATATTAGCATCATGATAAACCAGCCTGACCAGATTATCGGCACATCACCTGCTTTCCTCGACCTGATGGATAAAGTCAGCCGTGCCGCGCCGCTGGACCGCCCTCTTCTTGTGGTGGGGGAAAGAGGTACCGGCAAAGAGATGATCGCGGCGCGCCTGCATTTTCTGTCCCAGAGATGGAACCAGGTGTTCCAGAAAATGAACTGTGCCGCGCTCGCACCAACGCTGCTCGAGAGCGAGCTCTTTGGCTACGAGCCTGGTGCTTTTACCGGCGCACGCAACCGCCGCGCGGGACGGTTTGAGGCGGCGGACAAAGGCAGCCTTTTTCTGGATGAAATCGGCACCATGGCCATGCAGGCCCAGGAAAAACTGCTGCGCGTCATTGAATACGGCGAGTTTGAGCGCGTGGGCGGCACAGATACGGTTAAGGTTGATGTACGCGTTGTCGGTGCCACAAACATTGACCTGCCCGCCGCCGCCGACGCAGGACAGTTTCGGCATGACCTGCTTGACCGGCTGGCCTTTGATGTAATCACCGTGCCCCCGCTGCGGGAACGGCCTGAAGACATCATGCTGCTGGCAAGCCATTTTGGCATGGCAATGGCGCGAGAGCTAGAGTGGCTTACGTTCCCAGGGTTTTCGAAAGCTGCCACGGACCAGATGATGGATCATTCCTGGCCCGGCAACATTCGTGAACTCAAGAATGTTGTAGAGCGTGCCGTTTACTGCGCCTGGGACGGCGAAGCCCCTGTCTGCGGTCTTGTGTTCGACCCTTTTGACAGCCCCTACCGGCCTGCGTCCGAGCATGCGGTGCCAGTGCCGAAACACGCCCTCCCTACCACACCAAAAGAGCAGGGATCCGCAGAAAGCACAGCTACACCCACGGACCTCAAGGAAGCGGTGCGGGATTATGAGCGCCAGCTCCTGCAACAAGCGCTGGAAAAAAACCGGTTCAATCAGAGAACCACGGCCAGGGACCTGAACATTAGTTATGACCAGCTCCGACACGCCCTGAAAAAACACCAACTCATCGGTTCGTGACTTGTGCTGGCGCCTCCGCACGCCCATAGTGCGGCCATGTCCGAGAGCTTATTCATAAAAAAGCGCCAACGTGACCGGCGCAAACACTCGTTTCTGACGATCAAACTCATTCTCAGGCTGGTCGTGGCCAGTGTGCTGCTTTGGCTTGGTTTCATGTACTTTGTCGGCGACCCGACCACGGGCGTATGCGAGAACGGCTGCGAAAGTGAATTCAGTTTCAAAACCTGGGCGCTGGCGATCACCATGATTTTCGGTGGTATTATCCTGGTTGGCGGACTTACAGGCGCGCTTATCGCCCTGATGCGCCGCAACCGCGACAGCAGCAGCTTGTCAGTTTTTCTGGACGAAAAAGACAACAACGAGCCGACGTGACACAACTCCGCGCACCCCGTCAGTGATTTGGCATCAGCCGTTGTTCAGGATCAGCCCGGTACCCGTTCTGCGGGTTGAGGACGGGCCGCAGGTGTCGGTGGTTTCCATTTACCCTTTTTAGCGGGAGCCAGAACGCTTTTCTTTTCGATTTTGGTGACACCTTTTTCGACAATCCGGTCACCCACAACACGGCACAGCACGACCGTAATCAACAGGTGATAGAAAAAGTCAAAGGCTGCAATATTCACTGTCAGACCGCCAACAGCATAACCAACAAAACTGAGCTGGATTGCACCCGCCATATCACCGACCCATTCGGTCTCCTTGTATGGCCTGAACATCTTGGCGGTGGTTCCCGCAGAGTACCACCCGGTGAACAACATGGTGAGGAACAAGAAGAGGCCAACATAACCATGCTCCCCCAACACTTCAAAATAGATCGAGTGAGGCGCCTTCATGCGGTAGCCAACCGGCATATAATCCGGCGTTAGATACCGCACATAAAACACGTCAAACCCACCACCTTCAACAGGGTGATCCGCAGCCAGGTTTGTCGAGAAACGCCACATGGCAACCCGGCCAATGAAACTATCATCTTCGGTGGCGTTTTCAGTGGTCTGCATCCGCGCCTTCCAACTGTCCGGCATAAAGGTTACAGCCCCGATACCAATGGGAACGGCGACAGCGATCAGCAGGAATTTGCGCTTACTCTTGAGCAGCAACATGAATAAAACCGCACCCAGCGCCACAAACCCTCCTCGGGACTGCGTGCCAATGGCTGCAAAAGGCACCAGAACAGCAGCGCCGATCGCCGGCCATTTCAACAGTTTGTGTGGATAATGCTTGGTCAGATATAACGCTAGCGGGAACAACATCGCCATCGCCATCGCGAGCTGGTTATTGTCCCCCATCATACCGCCAGCACCTTGCACCCGGTTACCGCCACCAGTTAACAGCGTAAAGGCTCCGCCCTTGATTGCGATAAACATCAGGGAGAGCACCATCACATAGAAGAAGCCCTTCAGGCGGTTCGGCGACTGCATCACAGTTACCGACACCATCGCAAAAACGATCATTTTCATAAACTGGGTGAGTTTTGCTTCACCAACACTGGGCTCGAACGCCAGGATGTAAGTAACAATGGTCCAGAATACATAAGTCAGGACAATGATTATGATCGGATGTGGCGGAAAGCTCTTCTTTTCGCGCGAAACAACCATGCCCGCCGCCGTCAACACGCCAACAATAACCAGGAATGGGAAACTGGTTGCAAACCCGAAGGTATGGCTGTGCGGGTTCATATGGGACACCCAGTTCCACACAAGCACGCCAATATGCGGCTTGAACAACATCACCGGCATCCAGGCAAATATCAAAAAGGAGACAAGGGCGCTGCGCATGACTTTTCCATCTCATGGCTGGTTTAGGGCTATTCTGCCTGCTTCGTCGCGCGGGCGCAAGTTTCGGCGCTTGACAAGCATGTGACCCTGCCTAGCATGGCCCCTCAAGGGAGGGTTCGTTATGAAGCTGTTTTCAACTTGTTTTCTGGCTATTGCAGCGCTTTTTGCAATGGGTAATACCTCGGTTTTGGCTCAGGATGCCGCTGTCGATGCCAGGCTCGAAAACGAGCCGTTTGCCGTCGCTGACATGGTCATCTGGGGTGGCACAATCTACACAGCAGAAGACAGCGGCCCAACCGCGGAAGCCGTCGCCGTCCGGGATGGCCGCATCATCTATGTCGGCCCCCGACTTGGCGCAGAGGCCTATGTCACGCCAGATACAACGGTGCTGAGCCTGGAGGGTACATCCCTCTATCCCGGTTTCACAGATGCGCACGCACACTTGTCAGGCATCGGTGCCCGTGAACTTACACTGAACCTCGAAGGTGTGGCGTCACTGGCAACCCTCAAGCAGTCCCTCGCCAGCTATGCTGGCACCAATACGGACCAACCAGTTGTTGTTGGGCGAGGCTGGATTGAAACCCATTGGCCCGAAGGCCGTTTCCCGTCTCGCTGGGATTTGGATGATGTGGTTGGTGACAGGCCTGTCATTCTCTTTAGAGCCGATGGCCACGCAGCCGTCGTCAACAGCGCAGCGCTGGCAGCTGCCGGCATTTCGGGCGCTACAGAAGCGCCCTTTGGTGGCGCCATTCAAAAAAACGCTTTGGATGAACCTACCGGTATCCTGATTGACGCTGCCATGGGTCTTGTAAACTCGTTGATCCCAGCTGCTACCCGCGAGGACTTTGTCGAGCAACTAACGGTTGGTGGCCGTGTCTACAGCAGCTATGGCTGGACCGGGCTGCACAATATGTCTGTATCCTGGCAAGAAGTTGATTTGCTGGAGATGCTCTCGGACCGGGGCGATGTCAACATTCGCGTATACAACTCCATAAACCCGGGAGACGCCAGCGACCTGTTTGCCGGTGGTGTGCGCGCCAGCCGCAACGACCGTATTATTACGCGCGCGATCAAACTCTACATGGATGGGGCCTTGGGGTCGCGGGGTGCCGCGCTGCTCGACCCATATTCGGATGCCAACACATCGGGGCTCATCCTTTCCAAGCCTGAAGAGGTATTGCCACTGCTGGAAACCGCGCTGAGACAAGGCATCCAGATCAACATGCATGCCATCGGGGATCGCGGCAACAGACAGCTTCTGGACTGGTTCGAGCAGACCTTCAACACCGTCCCGACAATCGAGCGAGCAGTTGCCACCCCGCGCTGGCGGGACGAACACACGCAAATAGTGCACCCGGACGATATCCCGCGCTATGCCGATCTGGGTGTCATCCCTTCGATGCAGCCGAGCCACGCCATCGGTGACCTGCATTTTGCCGCCGATCGGCTTGGTGAAGAAAGGCTGCAGGGGGCCTATGCCTGGCAAAGCTTCCTGGATACCGGTGTGATCATCGCAGGCGGCTCGGATGCCCCGGTAGAACGCGGAGACCCGCTCATTGAATTTTATGCTGCAACGGCGCGGCGGGATCTCAGCGGATTTCAGGGAGAAAACTGGCACCCTGAAGAAGCGTTGACCCGTGAGGAAGCCCTCAAGATGTTTACGCTCTGGCCAGCCTTCGCGTCATTTGCCGAAGATGAAATAGGGTCCATCGCAGTAGGCAAAAAGGCCGACTTTACGGCTTTTGACGTGGACCTGATGACCGCACCAGAGGCGGATATTCCAAAAGGTCGCGCGATCCTGACTATTGTCGACGGCGAAATCATCTACCAAGCACCATAGATAGTCTCTGAAACATCCTGGTCACTTCTGAATGAGACACACAAGTAGACGTTATCGACCCGCTGTCAGACGCATGGTTTCAAGCGCGGCAAGAAATGCACGCGCCGCCGCCGAGCGGTGCTTAAGACGCGGATAGATTAGGGTAACCTGAACCTCCGGCATTAGGTCGTCTGGCAACAATTGCACGAGGCGGCCCGCTTCAAGGTGTGGTCGTGCCATGCCTTCAGGGAGTGACGCAATGCCGTAACCACGCAGGCAGGCATCGCGCACCGCGGGCATAGCGCCAACTGACACGCGCCAGTTGACGCGTACTGTTTCTCCTGATGCAAAGCGCCACAAATTCTGGTCCGGGGCATTTATAATTGCAGGAAGATGCCGCAAATCTGCGATCTGGGATGGGAGTGAGTGTTGCTCAAGCAGCGCCGGAGTAGCGACAATCAAGCGCTGGGCCGTCCCCAGCCGCCGGGAGAGCAAATCCGAGTCCTCTAGATCACCCATGCGAACTGCGAAATCGATACCCTCAGTGACAAGATCACTGATTTTGTCGGTCAGCACCAAATCAACACGAATATCCGGATAGTCTGTCAAGAAGTCCCAAACCAGCGGCGCCAGATAGCGCTCCCCTACGCCAACAGAAGCGGACACGCGGACGAGCCCCATTGGCGCCCGTGTTTCTTCCGCAAGGTCTCTGACGGCGAGTTCGGCTTCTTCGATTAGAGGTAGTACCCGTTCAAAATGGCGTCGACCTGAATCTGTCAGGGATATCGAGCGCGTCGAACGCTGAAACAATGTTGATTCAACGTCGGCCTCATAGAGCTGCAGCCGCCGACTGGCAGTAGATTTGGAAAGGCCAAGATCCGCAGCTGCCTGGGTCAGCGATCCAGCCTTTGCGACTGCAACAAAAGTGCGCATACCGTTTAAATCCAACGCATCCTCCTTTTATCCCATATTTCGAACAGTGTTGTTTCATAAATGTATGTTTTGTTCGAATACCAAAGCCTTTATCTCAGGTTTGGTCATTAATTAGAGGCGGCCAGGCGTTTAGACATGGGGTCGAAACACAACGGACGCCGGAAGGAAAACTCATGTCTGATGTCCTACTAACGCCCGAATCGTCCCTGGTTTTGATTGTTGACTATCAGCAACACGTGCTGGACGGCGTCCGATCTGATGACCAGGGCCTTATCGAGCTCAATGGTCAGGCGCTTGCTCGTGCCAGCAACGCCTTTGGTGTGCCGACGATTCTCACCACAATCGGCGTGGAGATGCGCGGTGACGAGCCTACCTTGCCTTCGATTCGCAACGAGTTGCCAAACGAGCCGGAATATGACCGCACCAGCATGAATACCTGGGAAGACCCGAAAGTACGTGCCGCTATCGCCGCAACGGGGCGACGGCGATTGATCTTTGCTGGCCTCTGGACAGAGGTTTGCCTGATGTACCCTGTTCTGCAGGCACAGCGGGAAGGCTTCGAGACCTATTTCGTCAGGGACGCCGTTGGCGGCAGTTCACTCATGGCCCATGACAGTGCCATCGAGCGTATGATCCAAGCCGGCAGCCAACCGCTCACCCTCAATGCCCTGTTGACCGAGTGGATTCAGGATTGGGGTGCGACACCGCACATCGACGCCTTTGGCCACCAGATGGAATGGTATGGGCCAAAAATCGCGGCGGTACGCACGCGGTTGGCAGAAACACCCCATGAACCAGTTCGAGTCTGACGGCGAGATTATGCAAAATGTCTAGGCATTTGGTGTCTGGGCGTTTCGCGGGCCTGCTTTTCAGTACGCTGATGGCGTTGACAATGTCAGTGCCCATGTCGCTCGTTATGCTGCTGGTGAATGGCGGTTTCAACCTCGATGCTGCAACTTTCGCTGTACGTTGGATACAGGCTGCGGCGACCGGGTTTCTGGTTGCATTACCCATGTCAAGCGTTGCTGTTCCTCGCATCAGAAGAATTGTCGAGCTGCTGACCGGCAGGGCTATCGACTGACAGCAAAGCCACCTTGAGGGCAGTATAACCGGCAAAAAAAGGGCCCCACAAAGGGGCCCTTTTCATAGATAGACGATCCCCGACCGACTATTCAGCGCCAGAATGTTCTTCGAACCAGCCGAGAATATTGCCGATTTTCTGCACTAGGTTGGAAGGCCGGGCAGCAATGCCATGGCCGGACCCCGGCACCCGGACCATGGCGGTCGGTATCTGCCTCAGCTTGAGCGCCTTATAATACTGCTCGGTCTCCGACATGGGAGTGCGATAATCATTTTCACCTGTCAGGATCATCGTCGGTGTGCTCACATTGCCGACAAGCGACAGAGGTGACCGTTGCCAGTAATGATCTGGCGCATTCCACGGCATGTCCGGGAACCAGTATTTGGTCACCATCGAACTGATATCAGCCGTCAGAACAAAGCTTGCCCAGTTAATAACCGGCTTGGCCACGACCGCAGCACGGAACCGATTGGTCTTGCCGACAATCCAGGCGGTCAGCACGCCGCCTCCCGAGCCGCCCGTCACGTAAAGCTGGCCGGGGTCAATCGAACCCCTGTTTATCGTTGCGTCCACCAGATCCATCATATCGTCATAATCCTGGCTGGGGTAGTTCTGGTGAATAAGGTTGGCAAACTCCGCACCGTAAGACGTGCTGCCGCGGGGGTTGGTATAGAGAACCACATAGCCCTGCGCCGCCATCAGCTGCACTTCCGTGCTGAACCCGGGGCCGTAAGCTGTGTGTGGGCCACCATGGATTTCAAGGATCATAGGATACTGTTTTGACGGGTCGAAGTTTGCAGGGCGCACAATCCAGCCCTCCACTTCCTTGCCATCGTAACTCGATGTTGCCGTTATGCGCTCCACCTGCCCCATGGCGCGGGTCCCCAATACATCTTCATTCAGCTCGGTAAGCTGCGTTACAGAGCCAATCCTGTCGATCACTGCAAGGTCACCAGGCCGGTCGATTTTTCTCTGGGTAAATACAAGTCGGCCATCAGGCGCAACCCGGTATGTGCCGCTGGTGTAGGGGCGGCCAAGCGAAGTACCACCCAGCGCGTTCGTTATGATGCGGCCATTTCCTGATAGATTGGTGAAAGCAACAAGTTTCTGGCCCGCGTTATCATAGGAATAATAGAGGCCGGTACCTTCAGAGTTCCATTGAATGTTGCTTACATTCCTGTCGAGCGTTGGCGTCAGGCTCTGCACACCACTGCCATCCAGATTCATGACATACAGCATGGCGTTTTGCTGGCTCATGCCGTTTTCGTCATTGCCCACATAGGCAATGCGCTGACCGTCAGGTGACACCACGGGATTTGCATCCCGTCCAGCACGCTGGGTCAGCTGGGTGATCGCGCTGCCGTCGAGTGAAAACGCATAGATTTCGCTTTCGCGCGGATTCAACTCCCAGTCGTCATAGCGGTTGGCAGACACGAGGATAGCGGTCGAGTCAGGCATCCAGGCAATACCACCATTGTGGTTGAAGCTGCCGCTGGTGACCTGACGCGGAGATCCGCCATCAGCAGGCACGACATATACATGGGTATAGCCGGTCGGCAGATAGCCAGCGCCGTCAAACCGGTAAACCAACTGATCAATCACTTTTGCCTTGCCTGCCCATTTGGCGCCAGCTGGCTTGCGAGGCATCGAAAAGAAAGCTGGACCCTGATCGGGCGTGAACATGGTGAACGCAAGATGCTCTCCATCAGGTGACCAGCTCAGGTTCGCCGGCGCGCGCTCCAGATCGGTGACCCGCGCTGTGGCGCCGCTGTCAAGCCAGCGTACATAAATCTGTGTCTTGCCCTCAATCGATGAGAGATATGCCATGCGCGTACCGTCGGGGGAAAAGCGTGGCATGCGAAAGTTGGCCTTGCCCGATAGCACTGGCCGGTGCTCACCGCCTGCCAAATCCACAGACCATATGTTGGTACGCACGCGGTCTGTCATGATATCCATTGAACGCCGTTCATACACAACGCGCTGCCCACCGGGCGCGATGCGCGGCCCGGTAGCAAACTCCAGATTGAAGACATCTTCGTAACTGAGCCCACCTGGAACGGGCTGCGCCGTATCCGCCTGTGCAGTGACAGAAAGCGCGAATGGCGACAGCGCCAAAGCCCCTGCCAATAATGATGTGCGGAGGCCAGCTGAAAAAGGTTTGATAACCATGACGAAACTCCCCGAAAATTTGTGCGGTTTGTTAACTCTTGAGTTACAGCCGCATGTTAATATGCGCAAAGCCTATCAAGGGTATCGATTGATGCAAGCCCTGCGTGCCAGATGGTCATAAAAACCGGAAGGTCATAAAAAGCAGGACGCAATCAAGAATTGCATTTGCACAATGATTGACAGGTGCGTAAAGCTAGCGGCACACGCACCGGCATGGTCGAAACCGGTAGAGGCCAAAAAGCATGTGGGGTTTTCATGTCAGCTTTAGTTGAAGAGTTGAGGAAAGAGCGAGAGCGGTTTGTTGCCTTTGCATTTGCAGCGGCAGAGATATTTTTCGAAATTGACGCCGGCGGTACCATTCTTTTTGAAGGAGGCGCTGTTGAAAAAATTGGAGCAGGCCAGGCTTCAGGAAGCCATGTTGGCAGCACAATTTATGACATTATCGAAGAAGATGACCGCGACGTGTTTTCTGCGCTCAAGCTTCATCTGGAGCATAAAGGCAGACTTGGCCCAATCCCGATTCGGTTTAAGGGACATGGTGGTCAGAATTTTGCTCTGAGGCTTTTCGGCCTGCACATGCCGGGCGAAAACAGCCGGACGTTTCTCGCTCTCAGATCAGCACCTCTTGGCGGAGGCGTGGGCGAGCAGTCTATTGATCAGGAAACGGGCCTGCTGACGAAAGACGGCTTTTTGGATCTGGCGGCCACAACGATGGCTGAGAACAGTGCGGGCAATAATCTTTACATGACCGCCGTTGAGGTCGATGGCCTGGAAGAAGCCCAGAAGAAGTTTGGGCCCAAGTTTGCCAAAAACCTTCTTGGCCGTATGGCCGCACAGTTGAAAACGATATCCGTTGACGGCCAGATGGCCGGCCAGATCGGCGACAAGCATTTTGCGTTTTTGCATCGCAGTCAGAGCGACGGCAAATACATTGGGGAAAGCCTGAAGAATGTCGACGACAATGTGGAGCTGAAAACAGCTGTTTCCACGATGTCCGCCGACAATGAAATGACCGAAGACCAGATACTGCGCACGCTTTCCTATGTGCTGTCGAAATTTTGTGAGGATTCTGCCTCTGTTGACTTTGACCAGCTCACCGCCGCCTACGATGGCATGGCCGGTGAAGTGAAAGAGCGCGTGACCAGCATGCGGTCTATGATCGAAAGCGGGTCCTTTAAAATGGCATTCCAGCCTGTTGTGTCGCTCAAAACCGGCGACATCCATCACAATGAAGTTTTGAGCCGGTTTGATGGCAAAATGGACCAAAAAACACCACGGGATGTTATTGGGTTTGCCGAGGATGTCGGCATGATTGAAGAGTTCGATATTGCCCTCTGCAATAAAGCCATCGATTATGTGCGCAAGATGAAAAAACTGGGCGAGTCGCTGACGCTCGCGGTTAACCTGTCGGGTCGCACCCTTGAGAGCGGGCGATTTATCGATGAATTTGTCAGCCTTCTCTCTGGTGCCAAGGATATTTCCCGGCATTTGCTGCTGGAACTCACCGAAACCAAGGCAATCAAAAACATGGAGAAGGCGGAGGCCATCCTGAGCGACCTCAAGTCAATAGGATACAGGGTGTGTCTTGACGACTTTGGCACCGGTGCGTCGGGGTACCACTATCTGCGTACGTTTAATGTAGACTTGGTGAAGATAGACGGGGCTTATGTTCGAGACATGAACACGCCTGGCTACAAACCGACATTTCTGCTTTCCATCGTTCGGCTTTGCCGGGATCTGGGCATCAAGACGATAGGTGAACATGTTGAGACCAGATTTCAGGCCGATTTCCTGAAGTCTCTCGGCGTTGATTATGGACAGGGCTTCCATTATGGCAAGCCCGAGTTCTCTCCCAAACTCAACAAATGAAAGCCTGCGCTATGACCAGCTATTATGCGGTGATTGGAATGGTGGCCGGTGCCGGCATCTGGCTTTTTGGCCGTTGGCGGGAAAAACGTGCCGAGGTAGGCGTGGTTCCCTGGGTACCACCTCATCTGATGCAGTTTTTGGGGCTTCTGGTTTTCCTCGCATTCACAGCCGATTTTGTCGCGGCGGTAACCGGAGTGACCTGGACGTCACCCTTCCGGCGCTGACCAATTCGGTTCCGCTTTGCTCACCCCACCTAGCCGTGAGCCGGATCCGGTTCTCGCGGCGGCGCACTGATTTCAAACATACGCCACCCGCGCGACGCATATACTTTCGCCCAGAAAAGGCTGTTGAAAAAGCGCCGCTTGCCGCGTTTGCCACGCGCGATGAAAAATCCGCGGGGATGTTTGTAAACATTTTTGACCACCTGCTGGCTTTCCTTCAGGAAGGCATCTTTGTCCAGAGAAGACGCACTCACCCTGTGTTTGACCATGGGTTTCATGCGCTGGCGGGGCTTTCGGGTTGTTTTGAATTTCCAGGCTCGCCACCAGATAAGGCCAAAAATCAACAGAAAACCAAGCGTCGAGGCAATCGTGCCCATCACATAGACAACATTGATGTCGTCTTCGAGTTCCAGCCGGTCCACCGTTTCACCGACAGCCTGCCCAACGGTAAGAGACCTGTCGCCTGAAAGGGCGCCTTCCGTATCGAACACAAGGATCAGTCCGTCATTTCGGTTGAAACTCGATATCATGCCGTTGCCACCGTAAACGGAGACATACCCGTTGGAGGCAACGGTCAGACCGTAAAGCGGATCGCCACTACACTTGACTTTAAAGTCAACGATGTTGGTGCGCTGGGCGTAAACCTGATAGTCGGTCAACCGGGTGCAACGGAATCGGAACATCCTCACCAGCGACTGCAACCGCAGCGCAATTGTCGCGGGCTCGGCCGCCCGGTTTACCGCGGCATAGATATCCAGCGCCAGCTGCCGGGGGTCATCGGTATCGATGAGGTTCTGGCCATAGGCAGGCATCGGTGCCGCAACTGTGGCGGCAAACAGAATTAGGATGGAAAACAGTTTTTTCATCAGCATGTTATCCCTGATGTGACACCTGATCCAGGCTCGTCCGACCCCGCACGCAGACTTCAGCGTATTTAAAAGGAAACAGCACACCGGATGCAAGGAAAGAGTAGTCATTTCGTGGCAGCGCTTTCCCACAAAAAAGCGGAACCGCTATCGGGGGAGAAGGGGCGGTTCCGCTGGACACAGTCAGATCAAGGGAGCTAATAAGCTGTATCAACAATCCCAGTTTTAATCCTGCAGCGTTAAAAAAAGGTAAAAAAACGGGACTATTTGGTATTTTTTCAACGTAAAAATGACGAGACGCCCCTGTTTGTGCGCTCAAAGTTCGCCGCCTCGGCACCAAACACCCTGTTGGTGGAACCAGGAGATGGCTTCATTCATTCGTCAGATTCCAAATAAGTTGCGCCAGACAACTTATGTACCAAACGAGCGGCTCAAGCCTCATCTTCGCAATGGGGGGAAAGAAAAAAACAATCAAATCTTTAATTTCCATAGGTTATTCCTATTTATTGGGAGAAGTGGCACCAACCCCTATCAGGAAAGAAAATAATATATATGCAAATCAATAAGTTAACCCTGAGACAGCTCCGCTACCTTGTCGCGCTCGAAGATGCCAAACACTTTCGTTACGCCGCAGAGGCCTGCAACATCAGCCAACCGTCCCTAAGTGCCCAGATCCAGAACCTGGAAGAGGTGCTTGGCGTGCAATTGGTGGAACGCGACAGAAGCGGCGTTAACCTGTCGCCGGTTGGCCGCGAAGTCAGCACCCGCGCCCGCGTCATCCTCGACGAACTGCAAGGCATCGTGGATTTCACAGCCGGCGCACAGCACGGCCTTGTTGGCACTATCCGCCTGGGTGCCAAAACAACACTTGGCCCCTATCTGCTGCCGTATGTGGTGGCAAAGCTTCACAAGCAACACCCTGAGCTCAACCTCTATGTGCGCGAGGCCCCACCCCAGCAGCTCGTGCATGAACTCACGCGGGGCCTGCATGACGTGGTACTGGCCCAGTTGCCTGTCACCGGCGGCGAGCTTGTCACCTGCCGCCTGTTTCGCGAACCATTGTATCTTGCTGTTGCTATCGACCATCCACTGGCTGAAAAGGATGAGGTAGAGGCTGATGACCTCGCGGGCCTGCAAGTCCTGTCACTCAGCCCCCAATATCACCTGCACGACCAGATCAACACGCTCTGCAAAGAGTTTGGCGCAACCCGCCTGCGGGACTATGAAGGCACCAGCCTCGATGCCCTCAGGCATATGGTAGGCATGGGCATGGGCGTAACCTTCCTGCCTGCGCTGTACGCACACTCTGAAATCTCGCCAACGAGCGAAATCGTCGTCAAAAAACTGAAAGGCCGCACCGTCACCCGGTCTGTCGGTCTCGTGTGGCGCAAAAGCGCCGGACGGGCACCAGCATACAATCAGCTGGCAGACGTTATCCGCAGTGTCGTCAAGGATACGTTCCCCAACCTGATTATAGAAAGCTGATCGCCGACGATCGTCGCGGAGAGCATCCAATCATAACAATCAACAAAAGCTATATTAATAGCTTTTTCCTATTAAACCAAATATGCCCGCTCTCTTGGCTCCAGCAACATTTGCTGCCATGTACAGGGGGCAAGTTTGAGAGTTTAGAGTGTTTGTTTTGAGGGACACCCAATGTTCGATACCGCTGCTACCCTGGTGAATAATTTTCTTAGTCCATCCATTCAGGGACCCACTGACCGGCAGCGCAATCCAGGCCGGTCAGGCAGCGGTATCGGGCACATCCCCCCTGGCCCATCCGGGCCTTCTCCACACCGGCGTGCTCCAGGCGGTTTTTCATCCCATTCCGCCATTGGCGGGCTCGCCGGGGTGCTCCTCAACGGCCAAAAAACCCGCAAACTTGCACCCTCTGCCGCCCGCCTGGGTGGCACGGCCCTTGTGGCCAGCCTCGCTCACACTGCGTGGCAAAGGTGGAATGCTACCCCACATTCCGCTGACAATTCCCCAGATGTGGTTGCTGTGCCGAGCCAGCCCGCATCCGCTCCTCCATTGCTCGGCACCAATTTTATGCCAGTGACGCCCTCCGCCCAGGAAGACCTTGCTCGCCTGTTTCTCAAGGCGATGATTTCAGCGGCGAAGGCAGACGGCGGTATCCGTCACTCGCAACAGATACGGGTCAACAAAGAGCTTTTCAGGCTGGGCATACCGGGCGTGCACCGCCGCTTCATCGAAGTGGAGCTCGCCCGACCGACCTGTGTCGACGAGCTGGTGCAGGCCGCTCACCGACCGGAACTGGCGGCAGAACTATACATGGCATCCATTCTGGTGATCACCGGCAAAACCGTCGCGGAAAAAGACTATTTGCGCGTGCTTTCGTCCCGCCTCCGGCTCGCGCCAGACCTTGTCGAGCAGCTGCATGCCTGCGCAGATGAAGTCAGCATCGAGCCAGCAACACCCGAAAACACTTCAAATTAGGGAACATAGGCGTCCAGCGGCGTTAAAAACTCGAGCAAGTTACCGTTGTTATCGAAGACAAAAATCAGGCGGCGCCCGGCATCGGGAAAGCTTGTTGGCGGCACAAGAATATCAACGTTCTTTTCCACAAACTTCGCGTGCACAGCATCTACATCAGCTACGAGAAATGCCAGGTGGCCAAATCCTCTGTTTTCAAGCGCCGCTGCCAGCGAAGTAGGGCGCGACGGGATTCCATTTTTTCCATGTGTTTCAACAATCTCGATGACAAAACCGTTGCGCGAGATGTAGCCCAGCTTCAAGCCCGGCAACTCTGGCACAGTCCATTGATGTGTGACCTGAAAACCCAGCACCGACTGGTACCAATGAATAGTGGCATCAAAATCATCCGTAGAGATCATCACGTGTTCAGCGCGAATTTGATTCAGGGGGTCTGGTACTGCGCCTGCCTCGTCGGCAAGAACAACGGGTGCACAGGCGAACAGGAACAATGCAAATGCTATTTGAAATATGACCGGCATTGAGAGGTCCTTTCTTTTTTTGCTTTGAGGAATTATGCAACCTGGAGAGCCGTCATGTTGTCTTCCAGGTGAGCAATCGACGTTGTGCCTGGAATAACGACGATGTTGGGAGAGCGCTCAAGCAACCAGCGCAGTGCATCTGCGGGTGCAAGTTTCGCCCCTTGCTGCATGGGATGGGCGCCCAGTGGACCATATGGAATGTAGGCGATGCCAAGCGAGGCGGTGTAATCCACTAGAGCAGCGTCAGCGCTCTCCGCACTATTAAAACGATTCTGAACACTTGCGATCGGTGCGACCTTCAGAGCACGGTCCAAACCGTCTCGGCTGACGTTGGAAAGGCCGATGTGCCGGATGCGGCCATCTGCTTCAGCCTCAGCAAGCGCTTCAATGGAAACTTCGATGTCTGTGTTAGGGTCAACCCGATGCAATTGAAACAGATCGATTTGATCAACACGCAGGTTGACCAGTGCTTGGTCGATTTGTCGTAACAATGCGTCGCGTGAGCCATCCACGACAATATTGCCTGGCGCCGGTTTGTCGACACCACCTTTGGTCGCAATAACCGCCGGCAATCCTTCCAGGGCTTCGCCGACCAGTCGATCCGCATGTTCCGGTCCATAGGCCCAGGCACTATCAAAAAACGCTACGCCCAGTTCGTAGGCACGTCGAACCAGCGCAATGCCCTGGTCCCAATTCTCATAGGGCCCGAAATTGCCCGGCTGGCCGGTAAGGCGCATGGCACCATAGCCAAGCCGGTTCACTTCAAGGTTTCCGCCGATTTTGAATGTCTGTTTCATCTTTCTTGCTCCATCTGAGTTGGGTGGTCTGTTGAAGCCAAGATGAGCGAATTGTCCTATACTTGGTAGACGGCTGACACGAGTTTTTGCTATACGTATTACGTATGAGCAAAAGCCTTGACCGCCTGACACTGCTAACCACCTTCACTCGCATTGCAGAAAGAGGTTCGATTTCCGCTGCAGCACGGGACCTTGGTCTTTCACAAGCATCCGCCAGTCGGCAACTCGCGGACCTTGAGGCCCGGCTTGGTTCAGACCTTGTTCGGCGCACCACTCACACGCTCAGCCTGACAGCGGCTGGCAAAGCCTGTCTGGCGGATGCAAAAACCCTGCTTGCGGGATGGGATCAGTTTGAAGAAACCCACAAAACCGACAGGGGTAAAGTCGAAGGTGCGCTGAAAGTCTTCGCGCCGGTCGCATTGGGCCAGACTCGAATGGCAACTGCGGCCGTTTCATTTCAAGCTCAATATCCTGGCGTGGCGCTGACATGGCTTTTGGATGACGATGAAATCCGCTTTGCGGAAATGGGGGCGGACTTATGGATTCGCGTCGGCAAACCTACAGACGACACCCTGATTGCGCGCCCGATTGGTAATATTGAACGGCTTTTGGTCGCTGCTCCGTCATTGCTCGCTGAACAATTTCCTGAAGGACCGGAAAGTGTTTGCGATATTCCATGCGTATCGCTATCGGCTTTTGAAGGCACCACCATCGGCCTCACCGCACGCGATGGCGAACGAGCGACCGTAAAGGCTCAAGCCTCCCTCACAACAAACAACATCTTCTCCGCACGTCTGGCGGCTCGAAATGGCCTTGGCTTTGCCGTCATGCCACGCTGGTTTGTCGAAGAAGATCTCGCAAGCGGTACTCTTGTTGACCTCCTGCCTGACTGGCGTGCCGCGGCACTCAAGCTCAATGCCGCCTATCTGCCGTCAAAATGGCAACCAAAACGCCTGAAACTGTTTATCGACCATATGGCAGCAGCTGTATCTTCTATCGAAGGAATAGAGGTTTGTTAAGGCGCAGGCACTGCCAACCGGTCCGCCTTGGGCGACACCCCGAACTTGCGAGCATATTCCCGACTGAACTGGGTTGGGCTTTCATAGCCCACTTCAAACGCCGCAGCAGACACATTGTGCCCGCCGGCATTGAGTAGCCGCTGCGCTTCCATCAATCGCATGTCTTTCTGAAATTGAAGCGGCGTTTTCGCAGTGACCGCTTTGAAACGTACATGAAACGACGATGTGCTCATGCCAGCAACCTCCGCCAGGTTAGTGACAGAAAGTGTCTGCGCAAAATCCCTCTTGATGCGCTCAATTGCGCTCGCTATCCGGCTGGCATGACTGCTGCGGTCAAGCAGGGCTCGCAGGCTGCCGCCGTGCGCCGCCATCAAGAGACGAAAGTGGATTTCTTTCTTGATCAGAGGAGCCATCACCGCCCTTTCTTCAGGCTTGTTGTGCAACAGGAACAGACGACCCATGGCGTCCAGAAGCGCCGCATCAACCGGCGCAGCGCTCACCGTCTGAGCCTCAGCTGACAACCCCTTTTGCGGGACTCCGTCAATCAGGCTGCGCACAAGCGCCAAATCAAGCTCCAGAACAACCGCCACATAGGGTTCACTAGGGCTGGCCAACACTACCTGTGACACCACTGGCACCATGTGGCTGACAATCACGGCCTGTCCCGCAGACAGAAACTGCCTATGGTCTCCCATGTGTGTTTCTTTGGCGCCCTGTAGAATCAGGCATAGAGATGGTTGATAGAGGATCGCCTGAATTGCCGTCAGTTTTTTCACATGGAGACAAGAAAGCCCGGGCACCGCCGTGTCAAACGGCAGGTCTGAAGCGCCTTTTTCCAAGGCCATTGCGGCGATCTGATCGATGATATCCTGAATGTACATAAGCATTCCCTTGTCCACTTCATCCTACTCACATGGGGCAGGCACCTTCACTAAAAAAACGCATGTTTAGAGAATTAGGCATGTTATGCGGACAATCGGGCAGGCAAACATGCCGCACGCGTCATACCTTCTGGTCAACAGACAATCACTCTCAACTAGGAGACACCCCATGACACACACTCTTTCTTCTCAAAAAGTTGCCCTCATCACCGGTGGCAGCCGCGGCCTTGGCCGCGCCATCGCTCAGCACCTGGCACGCAAAGATGTCGGCGTCGTGCTGACATACCTTAACCGCCCGGACGCTGCCGATGATGTGGTTAGGGAAATCGAAGCGGAGGGCGGCCGCGCCGCCGCGCTCAAGCTTGACACCAGCGACACAGGCAGTTTTGCCCATTTCATGAAGGCACTCGCGGACGTGCTGGAACAAACTTTTGGGCGTACCACCATCGACTATCTTGCCAACAATGCTGGCTTCGGCGTACATGCTGCCATAACAGACACCAGCGAAGCTGACTTTGACGCGCTCTACGGCGTGCATGTCAAAGGCCCGTTTTTCCTGACACAGTCCTTGCTTGCCATGATCGAGGATGGTGGCCACATCGTGAACCTGTCGTCCGGGCTCGCACGCTTCTCTATGGAGGGCTACGGCGCGTATGCCATGATGAAGGGAGCAGTTGAAGTCTTCACGCGCTACCTGGCGCAGGAGTTGGGTCCGCGTGGCATCAGCGTCAACACCATTGCACCGGGCGCGATTGAGACCGACTTTGGTGGTGGCGTCGTGCGTGACAATATGGATGTGAACGGTTTTGTCGCCAGCGTGACGGCGATGAGCCGGGCAGGCCTGCCTGACGATGTGGGCGGCGCGGTTGCAAGCCTGCTCACAGGCGGGAACCGCTGGGTGACTGCACAACGCATCGAAGTCTCGGGCGGCATGAACATCTAGCCACCCATACATCAACAAAAAGCGCGCTGTCCAGGTCTCGGGCGTCGCGCTATGCATTCCAGCACAGTAGGATTTACTTAGGTCACGCGCATTTTGCAGGCGGCGATGAAGGCGCTGTGTGGAATTTCCACCTTGCCATACCTGTGCGGCTTGCGCCTTGCCCTTCTTCTGCTTTTCCAGAAGCTTTTCCTTGCGCGTCACATCGCCGCCACAACATTTGGCTGTCCGGTCCTGTCTGCCATCTGTCGGGTGCCTGTCACTTCCCTGTCGTGTGTTTTCACTCCCGCCCGTGTTAGCGAGCCCGAAACAAAATAAAAGACACGCGAGGAAACAAAAATGCTTTCAAACACAAACCCCTTGAGGAAACTGGCACAAAACCACCCAGTCCTTCTGTTCATCATCATGACCTATATCTGGTCCTGGTCTTTCTGGGTCCCGATCCATATCGAAAACCTGCCGCCGGGCATGAAAATGGCGTTAACCTTCATGGGCGTGTTCGGCCCGGCGATGGCGGGCAGCATACTCCTCAGGTTGCGGGAAAATGCGCTTTCCCTAAAGCCGGTGTTCGGCACCGGTTTCGCCGTGGGCGCGCTGTTCGCTGTGGCCGCAATTGCCATGTTTCAGGTCAACCTGCTCGGCGTCACCGAGATGGCACCGAAGGATGACATCACCTTCCCGGCCCATTCCCCCTGGTATGTCTATGGCCTGATGGGGCTGGTGGTGTTCACCTCCGGTTTTGTCTTCTCAAACGTACAGAACAGTGCGCCCACCATCCGAGCCTTCTATCGCGGGCTGGTGCCAAACAGGCGCACACTCCTGCTCGCTGTGCCGCTCTTGTTGTTCCTGCCCACCATCCTTTTTGGCGCGAACCTGATTGCCACCCTCACCGGTCTGCCATACGAGCAACCAGAGCATCTGCAACTGCCCACCTCCACATGGTTACCGCTGATGGCTGTGAAGCTGTTCACGGTTGCCATGCTCACCGGCGGGAACGAGGAACACGGCTGGCGCGGTGTGCTTCTGCCTATTCTGCAACAGCGGTTCAGCCCGCTTACCGCCACGCTCATCATCGCGCTTGTTTGGGAGCCATGGCACCTGCCCATCACGCTTGATTTCCTTAATGGCAACCCGAACCTGATCCCGCTGCTCATCGGCCGCATGATCTTCATCCTGCCCATCGCCTTCCTGATGACCTTTGTCTATAACGCCAGCGGCGGCTCCATCTTCCTCTGTGTATTGCTGCATGCCTGTTTCAACACACAGGTACGCATGTTCGCTGGCAGCGAGCTGTTTGTACCCTTGCTGATGCTTACCGTGATTGCGCTGATCATATTCCTGAAACCTTGGCGACGAGACAGGGGTTATATACCCTCTCCCACCAGCACATAAACCTTCACTTGGCAGCTCGGCCTGTGGCAAGGTGTCAGGGGAACTACGGGCCGCTTTTTCCGATTTGCCGAATTCTGTTGAGGACACATGATGGACCTGAAAAAAGTCAGGCTGGAACATAACTGGTCACAGGACCAGCTGGCAGAAATTTCGGGTGTCAGCACGCGAACTATCCAGCGCATCGAAAACGGCAATCCGCCCAGCATGGAAACGCTGAAGGCGCTCGCTGCCGGGTTCGGTGTTTCCGTTGAAGAGTTGAAAAACAAGCTCTCGTCAGACCAGACTGGCAGGGCAGCTCAGATGCAAGACGATACAAGCTTCAAGGAAACCGTCAAGGATTGGCGCAGTTTCATGCTGCATACCGTCATTTTCATGGGTGTGATAACCTGGCTGCTTGTCCTCCAGCAGTATTTTGCGATCGATCAGGAAATCATCGGCGTCGTCGGCCTTATATGGGGGGCGGCTCTTGCAAGCCATCTTGCCAAAACCGTTGCAAAGGTAACACGGGAACCAGAAGCTGATTGAGGTCCGGTTCCCGCGTCTAGTTTTCGCGCATCTTCAGGGCGGCGATGAAGGCGCTGTGTGGAATTTCCACCTTGCCGTACATGCGCATCTTGGCCTTGCCCTTTTTCTGCTTCTCGAGAAGCTTTTTCTTCCGCGTTACGTCACCGCCATAACATTTGGCCGTCACATCCTTACGCATGGCGGAAATGGTTTCACGGGCGATCACCTTACCGCCAATCGCGGCCTGAATCGGAATTTTGAAGAGCTGGCGCGGGATCAGGTCCTTGAGACGTTCACACAGCGCCCGGCCCCGGCTGTCAGCCTGCGTGCGGTGCACCAGCATCGATAGCGCATCCACGGGTTCAGCGTTTACGAGGATCGACATTTTGACAAGATCAGACTGCTCATAGCCTGACATTTCATAGTCAAAGCTGGCGTAGCCCCGGCTGACCGACTTCAGCCGGTCATAAAAATCATACACAACTTCGTTGAGCGGCAGCTTGTACTTGAGCATCGCGCGCGCGCCCACATAGGTCAGATCCTGCTGGATACCGCGCTTGTCTTCGCACAGTTTCAGCACCGTACCCAAATGCTCGTCCGGCACCAGAATGGTGGCGTTGATCCAGGGCTCTTCAATATGGTCCACCCGCACCACATCCGGCATGTCAGCCGGGTTGTGCAGCTCAAGCACCTCGCCGTTGGTCATGTGGATTTTGTATATCACACTCGGGCTGGTGGTGATGAGCTCGATATCAAACTCGCGGGTGATGCGTTCCTGGATAATTTCCAGATGCAACATGCCAAGGAAACCGCAGCGGAAGCCGAAACCAAGCGCCGTAGAGCTTTCGGTCTCAAACTCGAAACTGGCGTCATTGAGCCGCAACTTGGCGAGCGCTTCCTTCAGCTGCTCATACTCGGATGTGTCAGCCGGGAACAGGCCACAGAACACCACAGACTGACTGGGCTTGAAGCCCGGCAGCGCCTCAGCACAGGGCTTTTTGGCGTCCGTGATGGTGTCACCAACGTTTGTGTCCGCCACTTCCTTGATACTGGCGGTCAGGAAACCAACCTCGCCCGGCCCAAGGGCAGGCACCTGCACGCCTTTGGGTGTAAACACACCCACGCGCTCCACCTGATGTTCGCTGTCAGCGGCCATCATTTTGATCTGCTGGCCCTTCTTCAGGGTGCCGTCGATCACCCGCACCAGAACCATCACGCCCAGATAGGCATCATACCAGCTGTCGACCAAAAGTGCCTTCAGCGGCGCATTTGGGTCGCCCTCAGGCGGCGGCAGTTTTGTCACCACCGCCTCAAGAACATCCTGAATGCCGATGCCTGACTTGGCTGAGCATTCAATGGCGTCTGAGGCGTCAATGCCAATCACATCCTCGATCTGGGTGCGCACGCGTTCCGGCTCTGCGGCGGGCAGGTCGATCTTGTTGAGGACCGGCACGATCTCATGGTCGTTGTCGATCGCCTGATACACATTGGCGAGCGTCTGCGCCTCAACACCCTGACTTGCGTCCACAATGAGGAGCGACCCTTCGCAGGCGCTGAGACACCGGCTGACTTCATAGGCGAAGTCCACGTGGCCCGGCGTGTCCATGAGGTTCAGCACATACTTCTCGCCGTCTTTGGCTTTATACTCAAGCCGGACGGTCTGTGCCTTGATGGTGATACCGCGCTCGCGCTCGATATCCATGTTGTCGAGCACCTGCTCCTGCATCTCCCGATCGGAGAGCGCGCCAGTGGTCTGGATCATGCGGTCTGCAAGCGTGGACTTGCCGTGGTCGATGTGGGCAATGATCGAGAAATTGCGGATATGTGTCTGGTCAGTCATCGCGGCTGTTTACAGGCATTTGAGCGGGTGGGCAAGAGGTAGGTTCACCGGGCCGCGATGCCCGTTGCCGCGCGCCCACCAAAGCCCGCGCTAGACGCCGCCAAACAGGCGTGATTTAACTGTCCCCACTGATCAGGCAATTGGGGAATTATCATGATCCGGTCAAACCTTATCGCCGTCGCGCTGTTGCTGGTGACGATGGCAGGGAGCACCGTGTACGGACAAGCCGACACCGCAGAGGTGCCGCCACCCACGGAGCGACCCAAAATAGGTCTTGTGCTGTCAGGCGGCGGCGCACGCGGCGCGGCGCACCTCGGTGTGCTGAAAGTGCTCGAAGAAAACCATGTCCCCATCGATGCCATCGCAGGCACCAGCTTTGGTGCGCTGGTGGGTGGCCTTTATGCCTCGGGCTATTCCGCCGACGAACTGACCCATATCCTTGAGACCCTTGACTGGGAGCAGGCGCTCTCCAGCGAAGCACCGCGAAAAGACAAATCCTTCCGGCGCAAACAGGACGATGACGGTTTCCTGATCAGGTTTCGTGTCGGCATCAAGGAAGGCAAGCTGAAGCTGCCCTCAGGCCTCGTTAACCCCAACAACCTGCGGCTGCTGCTGCGCGAACTGTCCGCCGGGGCTGCCGGCGTGCGGGACTTTGACAAGCTGGCAATCCCTTTCCGTGCTGTGGCCACCGATCTGGAAACCGGGGAGGCCGTTGTGCTCGGCGATGGTGATCTGGCGTCCGCCATGGTTGCCAGCATGGCGGTGCCGGCGCTGTTTCCGCCTGTTGAGCTCGACGGCCAGCTTTTGGTGGACGGTGGTGTTGCCAACAATGTGCCCATCGATGTGGCGCGCTCTATGGGTGTGGACATCGTTATTGTAGTGGACATCAGCACACCGCTGAAAAAACGCGAAGACCTCACGTCCTTCACCCGGGTGATCAACCAGCTTTCGCTGATCCTGACCCACAAAAACACAGACGCCCAGCTCGCGACCTTGCGCGGCGATGACATTGTGATCCGCCCCAAGGTCAGCGACATCGGCCTGGTGGATTTTGACCGTGCCGAGGATGCCATCCCCTTGGGCGCGGAAGCCGCGCGCGAACAAACCCGCCAGCTGGCGGTTCTTGCCTTGCCGGAGCCTGCATGGCAGGCCCATGTTGACGCGCGCACGCTCGGCACGACCCGCGACGAAGCGGACGGACCGGTGATTGATTTCGTACGGCTCGATAACACATCGGACCTGTCGGACGCCGCCATCAGGACGCGCCTGTCGCACTCCACCGGCAAACCATTGGACCTGGAACATTTAACCCATGACCTCACGCGCCTGCACGGACTGCAGCTGTTTGAGGAAGTGGGCTACCGCATTGTCGAAGAAAAAAGCGAAGACGGCGAAGACCTGACCGGGCTCGAGATCCACGCGCGCGGCAAGGAGATCGGCAGCACACAGCTCAGGTTCGGTATTGCAATGCAGGACAATTTTGACGGTGAAAGCGGATTCCGGCTGGCCGCGGGCATCAACCAGCTTGCGCTCAATTCAAGAGGCGGCGAACTGGTCGCGCAGGCCGTGATCGGAGATCAGCTGGGTCTGTTCACGGAGCTTTACCAGCCGCTTGATTTCTCTGACCGCTATTATGTGTTTGCAAACGCGGGCGCGTCGGAGCTCAATCAGAATATTTCCGCCAACGATGGCACCGATGCCCTGCTCGGCCAGACCCGGGTAACGGGCGCTGCCTTTCAGGTTGGCGCCGGGCGCAACTTCGGTGTCTGGAGCACGCTGCGAGTGGGCCTACAGCGCAGTTTCAACCGCATCAGAGGACGCATCGGTGTGCCGCGCAATCAGGTGTTCAAGGTCGACTCGACCACTTTCACAGCCGGGTTTGAGGTGGACACACTCGACAACCCGCGCTTCCCGCACAATGGCATCGCGCTCGAGACAGAATACAGGAACGACCTGTCGCTCTTTGGCGGGGACAGCCACGTGGACAGCGTGCGCTTTGGTGTCTACAAACCCATCACCTGGGGCAACAACACCTTGGGGCTGAACTTTAACGCCGGCACCGCCTTCAATGGCACCCCCGATGAGACCAACCTGTTTCCGCTCGGGGGGTTCCTGAACCTGACTGCCTTTTCACCAGGGCAGCTGACGGGCAACCACGGCGGGGTCGCCGGCCTGATTTATTACAGGCGCGTGGGCGGCGGGCTTGGCTATCTGGCGCGCACGCCCCTGTATGTCGGCGCCATGCTCGAGGCTGGCAATGTCTGGAATGACGCCAGCGATATCAGCATCAACGACCTGAAGTGGAGCAGCAGTCTGTTTGTTGGCGCGGATACGCTTGTTGGGCCGATTTATCTGGGCGGCGGCATCGGCAGCCAGGGCGAGGCGGCGGCCTTCCTCTATATCGGGCAATTGTTTTAGGAGGCGGTTTTGAGGCAAATTCGAGAGAGAAAGAGGGGTTTTATTGCCGAAGATACCCAATCAATGTTTGTACAATCAGACTGCATTTCTGTGACTAGAACTGCCAATTTTCTGCCTCCATAAATTCTTCAAGTGACATACAAGGAACATCAAAATGTTCACAGATGTTTGGAATTTTCGCAGCATTAGGTTTGCGGCTTTCCATCGTTACTACTGCGCGACCCTCGACGGCAGCCTTAGCAATTAAGAATGGGTCCGCGTTACGTCCGCCCTTAAGCAACTTTTTCAGTTCTATAATTTGCCTGAAATGAGCAACTTGAAATACTTCACTAATAAATGCCCCTTCCGCCGCGTTCGGAATCGCGAACAATCCTTTATTGTCCGTTGCCCAGTCCCTTAGACCGTCGTCTGCACTATCTTGAATCTCAAAAAGTGCTTCTCGCGTGGATACAATCGAGCCATCTGCAATGAGTTCATCAAACCTTTGCCAAAGGCTAGGGAATCTTGGCCGATAGAAATTTCTAAAAAGTGTGGAAAAAGGCGATGTATCAAAAACATACACTATGCTGCGCCCTTGTAGAAGTATTCTTCTAGAGTGCCAACATTTTTGGGCTTGGTATCCAAGTATTCAGCTAGTTCAGAACGGCTAATTCTATTCTGATGATATTGGCTTAATGCGAGCTCAATATAATCGCGTCCAAGATACGAGATTTTACTCCAATAGGGGTTTCCACCAGAGCTGTCCTTTTTTTGACCCGCCCAGCGTTCCGCAGCGGCCGAATAGGTCATTTTATCAATCATATCCCTGTCGAGGAATCTACGGTAAATAAACTCACGACTAACATGAAAGCGGCTGGCAAGTGCCTCGGCCAAAGCCTCGGTCGGAGCAAATCCGCTGATAGCTTTTTCAAAAACTTCTTTTGGAACTAAAAACTCAGCTGCAAATTGATTACAAGCCACCTCAATACTTTTCTCATGGCTTGGAAGAGTTTCAACGTATTCACCTGAAATAGTATCGATCCCGCTCGTATGAAAAAGGAGATGAGCTAGTTCGTGGAACAACGTAAATATCTGTCTCGTTTTTGCTGAAGAATTGTTTACGTAAATTATCGGAAAAATATCATCGTATAAGCAAAAGCCGGAGAAGTTTTTCTCCCGAAACGCATCTTTGAAAACGAAAACACCAGCTTCAAGCAGGGCCTGTCGCCAGCCCTTCAACGCTTCATCGACACCTGACCACCGCTGTTGAACTGCCAATGAAACCCCCAAATAGTCGCGAACTTGTTCGGCCATAGAACTCACCGCCAAATCAGATGAGAATGACAGATCTTGCGTTATCAATTTATCGCTGGGATTCCTTTCATGGTTGAGTTCAGCTAGATTGAGTTGAAGCACTTTGGCCTTGCGCAGCAGATAGTGAATTTTTCGTGGAAGCTGAGAAAATTCGTGATCCGGCAGCGTGCGAAAAGACTCACTTATTGGGGGCAGATTCGGAGGCTCCGGAAAAAAAAAGACCGCAACTGGCAATTTGAACTTGGCAGCCAGACTCTCAAGCTGTGGATAAGTGGGGAATGATTTCCCCGCCTCCCAAGCGTCAATCTTCTTAAATGACTTACGGGCTTCATCTAGTGTATACCCCGCGCGATCTCTCGCCCAGCTTAGGACTTTAGGAGTTATTGGGATTTCTTCGCCAGCCATTAACTTCTTTCAAAGTCTCAATATTTTCCAGTGCCCTAGACAACACCCATTAATCGAAGAATTACACTTTATAAGTGCCTCGGCAAGTTGATCACTATCTTGAAGCCTATGACTTCACAATTCAAGACGAGAGATTTTCCGTTCCTGCGTATTCTCGGCTGCACACTCCAAAACTAGCTTCAATCCATGTTGTAAACTGCTTGCGCCCAAACTCAGAATTGGTTTTATCTACTCGCTTCCGCGCACAAAAAAAGGCCCGCGAAATCGCGGACCTTTTTGAAACCGTATGGCTGTGCGATTAGTCGCGCAGCTGCAAGCTTACTGCAGACGACCGGCCGTCACGGCCTGCTTCGATCTCGTAGGAAACTTTTTGGTCGTCGTTCAAGCCACGCAGGCCTGCTGCTTCAACAGCGCTGATGTGAACGAACACGTCGTTGCCACCATCTTCAGGCTGAATAAAACCAAAACCTTTAGTCGCGTTGAACCATTTTACTGTACCGTTAGCCATTCTCTAATCCTTATGCGCTGGTTGAAAAAACGACAATCAACCCTCGTGGCCGTGCCGCTGCGCCTGATTGGCGTATAGCGTTGCTGCCGAAATTTGCAAGAAAAAGCGCACAAAAGGGCCAGATTTTCTGTGTAAAGGGCCGGTATCGGGCGAGTTTAGGGCTGTTTTCCGGGCTGGTGTGGCACCAATGCGACGGTCCGGCCTGCCCGCAACGTTCCATTTGCAGCGCACCGTTTCTATAGTTAACCTGATTCGCCCCAGAGCGATAATCCGGTGGATGAACCGATGGATCAAGGGGTAAACCAGGGGGATTTTTTATGGATGACCAGCTTTTAAACTGGCTATGGCGCAACAAAACCATCGTTGGCATTGCGGCCATTGTGATCAGCATTATTACCTGGACCGTCGACCTGACGGGCCTTGTGTATGAATGCCCCTTCTGCCGCACCCAGCGCACGGTTATTGGTTTGCTGGGCATCCTCTATCTTATGCCGAACCCCACCCACTGGATCAGCCGCTGGTTCGCCAGCGTGTTCGCGGCGCTCGGGCTTGTGGTTGGCGGCACACAGCACTTCCGTGGCTGGGTGCGCATTATGAACGGCGAGTTCGAATGGGGCGAGCAGTGGTATGTGAACAGCTGGATGCTGTCAGGGTTCGCCCTCTTCATCATCACCGGGCTATTGCTTCTGGTCTGGAGCTGGCGCGCAGAGGATGCTGCCGCTGAGGAAGCCGACACGCCAACGCAATAGGCGGATTAAGCGAGATCGGGGTACCGAGGCACCCGCTTCATGAAGGATTGACCAGCACAATGGCCGATTGTTTAGGGATGTCCGTCGATGCCTCGATGTGTCTTTCACGCTCGATACGCTGGAAAAGCTCTGCCAGCACCATCGACCACAAGTCAGCACTTCGCCGATCGCCGTCGCGGCGCAGCTGATCCACATAGCGGCTGACGTGCGACATGGCAAAGTCGCCTCGTTCCACACACACCAGTTTCAGGAGAATATCCACATCTTTGGGGGAAAATGCCACAACAGCCTGCTTTGTGATGGACGCCCCCGTTGCGCAAGAACACCCTAGTACACGAATTGCTAAAAAATCCTAAACGAACCGCATGTCAGGCATCCAACCCGCGAAACCCTGCGCAAGGGCGCGGCGGTTAGGCAAAATTCATCAAACACGGACTTGTGTTCCGGGCACAGTCATGGCAATCGGATAAACCTGAGGACGAGGGCCAGTCCTGACCAATGCCTGAAGCGCACGCTTCAGGCGAGACTGAACCGGAGTTTTTATGTCCATACGATCTGTGTTTTTCTGGGCGCACCTTACTGCAGGTGTTGTGGCGGGACTTGTGATCCTGATGATGTCCGCGACAGGCGTTTTGCTGACCTACGAACGGCAGATGATTGCATCAGCGGAAGCAGAACTTGTTGGCCCCAACGCGGGTGCCAGGCTTTCTATCGATGAAATGGCAGCCATTGCCGCCGGTGAAAGCGACCGGGCGCAGTTGCGCATCGCGGCCGCCGAGGATCAACCCGTGCGGGTTTTTGTCGGCAGGACCAAGCATCTGATGCACCCGGGCACGGGCGCGCTGATCCTGAACGCGGAAACGGGGACGGAAGCCTTCATGGACACAGTGACCCGCATCCACCGCTGGTTTGCGATGACAGGTGATGACCGCGCTACTGGCCGCGCGATCACCGGCGCCGCCAACCTTCTGTTTATTTTTCTGGCGCTTTCCGGCACGTACCTCTGGCTGCCGCCTGTCATGCGCTGGTCCGCAAGCAAGACCCGGCTGCTGTTTCGGCGAACCTACGCCACCGGCCACGCCCGGGACTATAACTGGCACCATGTGTTCAGTGTCTGGATGCTACTGCCCATCCTTGTGATGGCAACAACAGCAACCGTCTTCAACTACCGGTGGGCGAACGAGCTTCTGTATGCCGCTTACGGCGAAGAGCCGCCCCAGCGGCGGCGCGGCGGCTCCGGCTCGCCAGAAGTCACATCGGCACCAACCACCAACACGGGCATCAGCCTGCAGGCGCGGTTTGAGCGCGTGGCAGCAGCCTACCCCGGCTGGCAAACCGTAACGCTGCCTGCAAACGCCCATCTCGCCGCACCCACGAGCTTCGACGTGGACATGGGCAACGGCGCACAGGCGCACAAGCGCTTCGAGACCACTGTACAGCCGGACGGCAGGGTCACGGACCACAACCGACCATTTGACGCCCGCACACCCGGTGGAAAAGCCCGCATTACAGTGCGTTTCCTGCATACTGGCGAAGTGCTCGGATGGTTGGGACAAACGCTCGCGGGGCTTGGCTCGCTTGCAGGCATATTCCTGGTATGGACCGGGCTTGCGCTTAGCTACAGGCGGCTCATCCGGCCCTTGTTCACTAGAAAGAACGAGAAAGCCGAGGCCGGGAGTGAGGCAAGCTAGCCCGAATGCCGGTTCCGCCAGGCGTCTCGTGTCATTTCCCAGACAAGTGACGGCCTGCTGGTGCCATCATCGCGGTAGCTTGTAATTTGTCCCATGCGGTCAAAACCGAGCCGGTCGAGAAGATGCGCTGACCGCACATTGTCAGGGGCTGCTGTTTCACAGATGACCTCCAGGTCAAGCACTTCGAACATCCAGCCAAACCCCGCCGCCGCGCCGCGCGTGCCGCTGCCACCTCCCTGGTATTCGGGATGCATAGCGCCGCCCATTTTGCCCGCGGCCCACTGGGGCCAGACACCAATGTTGTTATAGCTGACTATACTCCCTGCATCATCAAAACACAGAAACAGCACACCTTCACCCGCCTGCTGTTCAGCAAGATGCTTTTTGATAAATTCGCAAACACTTGCCGGTGTCAGTGGGCTTGGCAGCGTATAGATAGGTGTATGGACTGCGGGGTCGCTTAAGAAACGGTGAAAAAGCTCGGCGTCTTCTACCTTTGCAACACGCGCTGTGCCGACACCAACAGGCATGCTTTGGGCCGCCCGCACCTTCGCACGGATACGCGACGCACGCTCCGCAGGCACTACCACCCGCGTGATGGGTATGCCACCTTGCTCAGTCATGGCAGGTTCGGCACCAGATAGCGCTTTTTAGCGCGAGAGTAATCTGTCTTCATGAATCCCTGTCCCCAGCAACTGCTTCTCCGCGTGCCCCTTCTGCTGCGCTATCACCCGATGCGGCATGTACAGAGCGTGGCGGCGTGCCAGTCAGATAGTAAGCAACACCGATAAAACCTGCCCCGCCGACAATGTTACCGAACGAGACCCACACCAGATTGTACCAGGCACTTGTCAGCGTGACGCTGTCCGCCTGCGCACCCAGCATCGAGATGGTAAATACAGTCATGTTGGCAACGCCGTGCTCATAGCCTGCGGCAACAAAAGCGAACAGGCACCAGAAGATCAGAATGCATTTTGCCGTGTCGTTTGTCGTGCGTGATGTCATCCATATCGCCAGACAGATAAGCCAATTGCAGATGATGGCACGAGCCACAAGTGCAACAATACCGCTTTCGACCTTGCTGGCGGCGATCTGGTGTACAAGGCTGGCGGGATTGTCCAGCCAGCCACCACCCCCGCCCGCCGCAAACAACAGCCCGAGCAGCATGGCGCCAAAAAGATTGCCGCTCCAGCAAAACACCCAGTCTCCCACCACCTGCGACAAGCTCAGCCTGCGGTATAGGAAGCCAAATGTCATGAACATGGTGTGACCGGAAAACAGTTCGGCACCAGCAAAGATGATCAGGGTCAGTGTGATGCCGAAAAAGCACCCCATGATCAGGTTGCGCGACAGGGGTTCCGCATCGTTTCCGAGCGTGAGGATCAGGATAATGCCGATGCCGACATAGGCGCCCGCCATCATGGTGGAAATGAAAAAGCCAAGAGGATCGGCCTTCAGATACTGTACTTTTGTGACCGCCAACGCCGCCATTTGATGTGTCGTGTCCCGGTACATGAATTCCCCGCTTGAACATGGCCCCAGCGTCAGGAATATCCGGAAATTGTCGAGCCCACCTGACCTGGGTCAAGCAGGCTTTTTTTTACGTTGCAAACCCATTCATTCCTGCTGACCTGCATTCAGCAGACAGCAACACGAAGCGAAGGGGTTCGCGTTCGCCGGTCGTTAACCACCAAGCACACCGGAGATGGCATCAAGAACGTCCGACAATGCCTCTGCTGCATCGGCCGCTGTTTCGGCGTCGGAGCCGGCACCGTCAGCCGCTTCACCCAGGTCATCAAGTGCGTCTTTCATATCGTCAACCAGATCTTTCATCTCGTCTTTCACGTCATCTGCCGACACACTGCCGTCACCGAGTCCCTCTTGCAGCTTCTCAAGCTTCTTGCGGATAGCTTCAAGCTTTTTGACTGCGGCCTTGGCTTTGTCATCCCCCGCGACAAGCTCCAGCAAAATGTCTGCAATTTTGAAGCCGATAGCGACAATGGTGATGGCAATGGCAAGCGCTGCAAGTAGGGCGATAATTACTGTAGGCGACCCGATAGCGCCTCCGCCCGCCAGCCCAACAACGGTTGCGACCATACCAATGAGGGCAGCAATTTTGCAGAGGAAGTCGAATGGCCCTTCGTAGACCCCGAAGCTAGCCAGAACCACAAAAGGCAGCATGGCGAGCGACGGCGTAATGAGAGCACTGTGCACAATAAGGCCAGAGCTCGCGTCAATCCAGTGAACGACGCCACCTACGCGGGTGACCGCCGTCGCCACATACATCAGACGGGCGCTTGAAGTGTGATCGAACCGCATGTCCGGGGCAGGCAACACCGCAAGGTTGAGCGAGCGCACAATCTCGCCGTCATAGTTTCTGTCCCAGTAAGGATGGGCACTGCTCAACGTTTTGAGCATATCCATAAAGGGCCGGGCTTCCTTGGATTTAATACCAACCCTGTCACCAGGCTCAATCGGTCGAACCTGCCGCACCACCGTGCTGACGCCACGGGCATATTCAACCAGCTCTTTGCTGCGCGACTGGCCAAAAGCAACAAACTGCTGGGATTTGGCGCCGTCTTCACGGACCAGTTCAAGATACTGGATGTTCTGAATTTGCTCGGGCGTATCGCCGCTGACGCTACGTTCACTCGCGATATATTCATATAACTCACGCGCCCGCATGTAGAGGGGTTCTGTATCGAACCTGCCACGCTTTAGCTTCTCAACCGCTGCATCGCCAGCAGCGGTGACATACTCCCGCATGCCTTCGATTTCGGTTTCGTCGACAAACCCCCCGACAGGCACCTCGCGCAATCCATCTATCACATAGCGGATCGCGTCTGTGGTGACGACCGGCGGGTCAGCCAGCAATATTATGTCGCGAGCATAGCGGGCCCGGTATGCCGACACAGCGCCTTCGGCGCCGCGCTCGACTTCGCTGCCTGTGATATTCTTTTTGTCAAGCGGGCCAAGGTTGCGGCCCTTGCTGGAAATGACCGCGATTTCTCGACGGCCAGGTTTACGCTTTTTACTCAGGATATCATCGTCATCTGACATGGTGAACCTCCCTCATAGCGCAAGGGCGGCAGTTTCGGTGCCTTAACTGGCATTGGCTTTATGTCGGTACTGCCAGCAGCAGGCAGAGAAAAAGCGTCCTGCAATTTAATACACGGATAGGGTGTATTGATGCACTATTCCCTATTTCACCCCAACTTGGCAAGGGGCGTTACGATAATTTTACAACCCCAAATGGTAGACCCGTCAGCGAACAGCCTGTCTTCACCGCCATCTATTAGGCACGAACGACTTTGGCGGCGTAGCAACCGCGCATGGCATAATGAATATGCAGATAAACGATAGCGCTGTTGCCAAACAAACCTTCAATTACGTCTGCCACCTGCTTGCCCGGCACCACGGTCGCGTCCACCATCATGTGCATTGCGTCAAATGCCCGCACGGACAGCAGACGCACATGCAGCGGTTCAGGCACGACGCCGGGCGCAATGTCCGCGTCCCTGGCGCCTTCAGCAACATACACCGCATGTGCCGAGCGATAGGGGGTCGGCGCGGGTTGATGCTCATAGTTCATCAGAAGAAGACGTGTATCCGGTGCAGCATGATCCAGCCCGATTCGGCAGGGATAGCCGGGTTGGCTATCGTCCGCGACTATTGTCTCAATCCCAAGCGCCTTGAGTTCCTGGTCCGAAAGCTCGAAATATTGCGAAAAGTCTGTTGCGGGCAAGCCGCGCATTTGAAAGCTCATGTCCAATCTCCTGTGCTGTGCGAGAGAGCGCGGTGTGTCGGCCGTTTTGGGGGACTGTTCACACCTCGCCTGCTGTCACCGACTTGATAGACGACAACCGCAGAAGCACCAATCGACGTGCCTAGCCCCACCGCCGAAAACAGCCAGTAGACAAACCATCCAGCGCCTATCTAGAGCGCAACAACACGCGTTACGACTGCAAAGGATTGGACATGCTCTCAACTCTATTCACTGCCCGGACAATCGGCCTCTGGTTTCTGCTGGGTTATGCACTTAGCCAGGGAATGAGGGACGTGTATCTCTCAGGCGCTTTTGGCTCGATCGGATTTTTTGATCTGGTGTTTTTGGCCTTTTCGGGCGCAACCGTGTTTTTCTCAGTCTGCGTCGCAGTGGCCAACCCTTCTGATTTCAAGCGGCTTCGGCAGGAATGGCCGACGCTTCTGCTCGTCAACCTGACAACAGCGGCGGCATGGCTCTGTTATTTCGGTGCACTAAACCTTATCGAGCCGTCGGTTGTGGCAACGGTGTTTGCGGGCGTCTCACCCGCTGGCGTTGCTCTTCTCGCCATGCTGGGTTTAAAAGCCGCAGACGGCGCGGCAGCAACCAGATCCGAGCGCGTGGCACATATCGGCATCCTTGTTGCCATGGCCTTCCTCGCCTGGGTCGTACTTTCGGGCCGCTCCGGCACCGTTGGTTTATCCTTGGCGGACGGTCTCACAGGCTTGCTGCTGGCTACTGCAAGCGGGCTTTCAATTACGGCAGAAACCGTGCTTGCCAAGCGTATGAATGAAACCGGTATCTCGCCAACCGGTGTGCTGGCCCTGAGGTTTGTGCTGATCGCCCTGATTGGTGCTGTTGCGGTGTTTGGCCTGGGAGAGACGTCGATGAACCAGATGCCGGCAGGCGAGATTGGAATGACGACGCTCAAAATCATGCTGTTGATGGTGGCACCGCTTTATCTGGTTGGCAAAGGACTGGCGCTCACTTCCCCGCTCACAACGGGCGTCGTGGCCGCGTTCGGCCCGACGGTTGTGTTTTTGATGCAGGCAGCGGAAGGCCGTATTCCCACATCCTATTGGGTGCTGGCGGCGACACTTGGCTATGTGGCCATCACATGTGCAAGCCTGTTTCTGCGAACCAGCTTTCCGGTCCGCAAGCAGCGCTAGGCAAGCGCTCCCTCGAACAAGGCCAGTGTTCGCGACCAGGCGCGCTCCGCCTGCGCTTCATTGTAAACCTGACTGTCTGGCGGGCACCAACCATGGAGCGTACCGGCATAAACTTCGATCTCTGCGGGGATGCCCGCCGCCCGATAGCTTTCCGCCAACACTGTCTTGGCGGTCGGGTTTCGCTCGTCGTCATTCTCGGCAACAGCGTGCAGCACATGAGCAGGTGATTGTGGTATCAGCAGATGAGGGCTGTCGGGCCGGTCGGTCACAAGGCCCCCGCCATGGAATGAAGCGGCCGCGCCCACACGCTCCGGCACTGCAGCAGCCGTGCGCATGATCAAGGGCCCGCCCATGCAATATCCCATGGTGCCGACCTTGCGGCTTGTGTCGGTGGAGGCCTGAGCGTCAAGAAACCTGATATAATCCCGGGCGTCAGACATGGCTGCGTCCTGCGTGAGTTTACGCGCCATGGGAATGAGCCGAGACCGCACATCCGGGTCCCGAAAGCTCTCACCCGGTGCCACAACCGGCGCTTTGGCATCACGGTAAAAGGGGTTTACGACCAGCACCGAATACCCCTCCATGGCGAGACGCTTGCCCATCGCACGAAATGCAGGCCGCAAACCACGTATGTCCGGCCACATCAGCACACCTGGGTGACGACCACCAGATGGCCGAACAAAATAACTGTCCGAAACACCGTTCGCCATTGGCACGTCAACGTCTGATTCGGCCACTTCATGATGGTCGCGGCCAAGCGCGGGCGACGGCAGCATCAAACTCAGGATGCCAGCGGTTCCAAGTTTGCTGAAATCACGCCTGTTTACGGTGCCGCCAAGACGTTCATACGCCGCATTATCTTTTTCAGTGAGTTCATCGCACATGCTGTCCTCCCCGGGTCGTGTGGATTCTCATGCACGCAGACTACAGTCTTCGGGAGTGCTCGAAAATTCACTTAGCTGTGAGCGCCAACAGGCAACCATGAGCGCACTGTCCGACGGCCCCGTGTGCCTCTCATCCGCAAGGACTGTCTAGACCGGCAAAACACGGTCCGGCGGGCGGTGACCATCCGTGAAGGCCTGGATGTTGATCAGCACTTTTTCCCCCATGCCTGTGCGGGCCTCTATGGTTGCACTGCCCATATGCGGCAGCAGCACAACATTGTCGAGTTCCAGGAGTTTGGGGTTTATTTCTGGCTCGGCTTCAAAGACATCAAGCCCGGCACCCGCAATGCGTCCAACCTCAAGCAGGCTCGCCAGTGCTTCTTCATCGATGATTTCTCCGCGTGCGGTGTTGATGATAACCGCATGCGGCTGCAGTTTTTTAAGACGATCACGGTCAAGGAGCCTATGCGTCTCAGCGGTAAGAGGACAATTGACCGAAACAAAATCCATGCGGCTGAGCATTTCGTCAAGGTCAGCCCAATAGGTGGCTTCAAGCTCGCCTTCAACTTCTGCAGGCAACTGGGTGCGATTGTGATAATGCACAGCCATGTTGAACGCGCGCGCGCGCCGGGCCACGGCGCGGCCAATCCGTCCCATGCCGATGATGCCGAGGCGCTTGCCCTGAATGCGGTGCCCCATCAGGAAAGTGGGGGTCCATCCCGTCCAGTCGCCAGAGCGCAGAATTTTTTCACCCTCGAACAGCCGGCGTGGCACCGACAGCAACAGCGCCATCGTCAGGTCAGCTGTGTCTTCCGTTAAGACACCCGGTGTGTTCGTAACAGCGATGCCTGCCTCGCGCGCCGCCTTCAGGTCGATATGGTTTACACCAGCGCCAAAGTTTGCGATCAGTTTCAGCTTTGTGCCAGCTGCCGCGATCACATCTGCATCAATATCGTCGGTAACGGTTGGCACAAGCACGTCCGCGTCGGCCATTGCTGCCTTCAGCTCGCTTTTACTCATTGGTGCATCAGGCAAGTTCAGCCGCACATCAAACAGCTCCGCCATGCGGGTCTCGATAAGGTCCGGCAGCTTGCGTGTGACGATGACCTTCGGGCGGTGCCTCATTCCTGTTTGACTCATGCGCGAAAATACCTTTTTCTTGGCCGCGTGTCGGCAAATGCGGGGGCAAGACCCGCCAGACCCGGTTCTCTAGCAGAAGCCGTGGACACCCGCAAATGCCAAGCGACAAAGGGACAGGTCAGGGGCACCAAAATGGCTTTTAAACGCGGGATTTGCGGGATCATCGGGCTGATGTTGGTTGTCAGCGCACCTGCGCATGCCTGGCAAACAGAAGGCAGCACAATCGGCCCAAGCGGCAACCCCCTGCCCCGATTCGTTGCCATGAGCGCCTCGAAAGCGAATATGCGCACGGGTCCCGGACGGCAATACCCCATTCGCTGGGTCTATAGCAGGCGCGGCCTGCCCCTTGAAATTATCGATGAGCACGGCGCCTGGCGTAAAGTGCGGGACCATGAGGGCGAAACCGGATGGATGCTGGTTTCCCTTCTGTATGGCAGTCGGTCCGTGATGATTCGCGGTAAACAGCGCGCACTATATTCCGAACCCAGCCTTCAGGGTGACATATTGCTGACAGCTGAGCCCGGCGTGATTGGCGAAATCGAACGGTGCGATGGCCTTTGGTGTGAAGTGACCATAGATGGCACCAGCGCCTGGATTGAGCGCCGCCACGTATGGGGCGTTTACACCACAGAAGAAATAGACTGATCGCAGCTTGCGATTGGAACATACCGCGCGACTTCCGGCACACTGACACCTGATAATCATCTCCGGTTACCATCCCCGGGGAAACCCGACATCCTCGGTCTTGAATATTTATATAAGTACTTATATAATTTATTGGATAGGATGATGGGAGTATTCCTCATGAGCGATGAATTGTACCTGGAAGTAGGGATCGGCACACGCATGCGCCGCCTGATTGAGACGCTGACCAATGGCATGGAACGCGTGTACGGCGAACAGGGCATCGAGTTCCGGACTGGTCACTTTTATGCGCTCTACGCCATAGTTGAAAGGGGCCCGCTGACGATAAACCAAATTGCCGAGCTTGCCGGGTTCAGCCATTCAGCGGTAAGCCAGACAATCAAGAAACTCGTGTCGATGGACATTCTGGAAACCCGTCCCACTGATGATGGCCGTCAAAAAGGCGTACATCTCACCGAAAACGGCAGAAGGGTGGTTGAGATACTGACGCCCACCTGGGATGCAGTCGAAGCAGTGGTAAAGGACGCCATCAATGAAAGCGGCGTCGATTTTCTGGCCGCAATTACCGGTGTTGAAAACGCCTTTCGCCGCAAAAGCGTCTATGATCGCCTGCAGGAAAAACTGTTTGCCCCCCGGGCACAAAACCGATTTGAAATCACTCCTTATGACAAGCAGTGGCGGAAAGCTTTCCGTGATCTCAATGTCTGGTGGCTAAAGGAGTATTTCCGGGTCGAACCGATCGATGAAGTGGTGCTTGGGGACCCGGAAGCAAAAATCCTCGACAAGGGGGGTGAGATATTCTTCGCCGTGGTGGATGGCCAGGCCGTAGGTACTGTCGCAATGAGTCTGCTTAGCCCGGGCCGGTTTGAGCTGACAAAACTGGGGGTTGACCCACGCGTACAGCAAGGCGGCATGGGCCGCGCCTTGTGTGAAAAGGTGATTGAGCGGTTCAAGGCACGCGGCGGCCAGACGCTGTTTCTTGAAACCAACACCAAACTCACGCCTGCCATCGCGCTCTATGACAAGCTGGGATTTGTCGAGAAACCCAACCCAAATCCCAACAGCCCCTATGAACGCTCTAACTACTATATGGAATGGGAGATAGCAGCATGACGGCACCCTCTCTGCAGATCCACACCTATAACCCCCTGCATAAACAGGCTTTCCACGATCTGAACATCGCATGGCTGGAAAAATATTTTACCGTCGAACCGGCCCACCGGCAGATGCTGGAAAATCCGGAAGAAGAACTGATCGCTGGCGGCGGACAGGTATTTTTTGCACTGGAAAATGCAAATCCCGTCGGCACGGTTGCAGTTCGCAACGCAGGAAACGGCATTTACGAGTTGACCAAACTCGCGGTTGACCCGGCGACACAGGGTGGTGGCATCGGCCGCAAACTCTGCCATGCTGTTATCGCTTTTTTTGTCAAAGCCGGCGGCAGCACGTTGTATCTGGAAACCCATAATTCACTGAAGCCCGCCTTGCATCTCTATGAAGACCTGGGTTTTGAGGTTTGTACAAACCCGGGTGCCAAGCACTATGATGGCTGCGACCTCTATATGGAATGGCGGGCGCCAAAATGAGTAAATTGACAATCGAACGTGCTGAAACACCGGAAGACGTCGCAGCTGTAAAAATGATTTTTGAAGCCTTTATCGATTTCCTGCCGATCGATCTGGGGTTTCAGGGCATTGACGGTGAAATGCAGGCTTTCCCGGGATTTTATGAGTTCATGTTGCTTGCCAAGCTGGATGGGCGACCCATTGGTGCGGTAGCCCTGAAAAAACATGACGATCAGGTATGCGAAATGAAGCGGCTTTATGTGCTGCCTGAAGGTCGCGGCGCAGGTGCAGGTCGGATGTTGTGCGATCACCTGATGAAGGATGCCCGCGCTCTGGGCTACAGCAAAATGCTGCTCGACAGCCTCAGGCGTCTTGAGGCCGCGGTTGCACTCTATAAAAAGCTCGGCTTCGAGGAAATCGAGCCCTACAATTTCAACCCTGAAGACGATGTTATCTATATGGCCCGGGCGCTGTAAGCCCGAATATCAGGTGCCCGAAACATCGGCACGCACAAACGCGTGAAGAAATTCCAGGTGCGGCGTAACGTCCCCGATATGTTTGCCAACCCAAGATGGATCGTAATAAGTGTCCAGATAGCGCTGTCCGCTATCGCACATCAGCGTCACAATCGAACCCTCTTGGCCTGCGTCCATCATTTCCCTGGCAATCTTGAGCACACCCCAGAGGTTTGTACCTGTAGAGGCGCCTGCGCGGCGGCCGGTCAGGTGTTCAAGCCACAGAATGGCTGCAATACTGGCAGCATCAGGAACCTTTATCATCCGGTCGATCACATCAGGCTGGAATGACGCCTCAACCTGCGGCCTGCCGATGCCTTCAATCCGACTCGAACACGTGCGTTTCAGGTTCATGTCTCTGCTGACGAAACTGTCGTAAAACACCGAGTATTCCGGGTCGACAACCACAAGGTCCGTTGAAAATCCGCGATAAAGAATGTAGCGCCCGAGCGTTGCCGACGTGCCCCCTGTACCAGCACCCATGACAACTGCTCGTGGCACTGGAAAACGCTCATGCTCCATCTGACGAAAAATGCTTTCTGCAATATTGTTGTTGCCGCGCCAATCGGTTGCGCGCTCGGCATAGGTGAACTGGTCGATGAAATAACCATCAACCGACGTTGCCAGCTGACTTGCCACCTTGTGCATCTCGGGAGCGGAACCTACGAAGTGACAGCAGCCGCCATAAAGCTCTATCTGCCTGATTTTGCTCTGTGCAGTATTTTGCGGCATGACGGCAACGAAAGGCACGTTGATCATGCGGGCAAAATAGGCTTCGGAAACAGCTGTGCTGCCAGACGAGGCCTCAATAACCGTTGTGCCTTCGTGAATTTTACCATTGCACAAAGCATAGAGGAATAACGAGCGTGCCAGCCTGTGTTTCAGGCTGCCGGTAGGATGCGTACTTTCATCCTTGATATAGATATCAACGCCAGAAAACCCCTGCGCATCCAGCTTGAAAAGGTGTGTATCAGCGGACCGGTGATAGTCCGCTTCTATTTTTCGGACAGCATCCGCAACCCAGGCATCCATCAACATAACCACTTTCTTGCAAACGCAGGCACCAATCCCTTGCGCTATGAAACCGGCATATCATCGGGGCAGAAAGCTCGACTTGACCGAAATCAGGTCGGCCTCAGGTGCGGCCACCGTCACGTTGGAATTCCGGGAAAAACGGGACGCCTGTAAGGGACAGGCGTCCCGGAGGGTAGTGGTTCATGCCGGCGGGGGTCTGGTACGCCAGCATAGATGCATAAGGTCGACCAGTACTCAAAACGGAATACACGGCACAAGGGTCGCCTCAGGAGGAATTTAATCCTGAAACCACCGAAGCGGTTTCGATGCTCTTATGCGAGGAACCGGAAGGAAAGTCCTGTATTAGTTTGTCAAAATTTGTATCAAGGCAAATACATTTTCGGCGGCTACAATCCGTGCGCAACGGCCCGGTCCTGCGGAAAGATAATTTTGACATCTGTGCCGGAACCGGGCCGGCTCTGGATATAGAATTCTGCCTCATGAAGACGGGCAAGCGATTGTACCAGCGGCAGGCCAAGGCCTGTGCCGCCCTTTTGGGCGCGATAGGATGTTTCACCCTGTTCAAACGGTCGCAAAACACGCTCTAGCGTATTGCTGTCCATGCCAACACCGGTATCCGACAGGGAAATCTCTATGCCGCCATTGGGCGATGTTGTTGCCAACATGACAATCACACCACCCGGCGGCGTGTATTTAATTGCATTGGAGACAAGGTTCAAAAGCATCTGCCGTACACTGCGCTCGTCTGCAATCAGGTCAGGCACGGTGCCCACAACATCAATAACCAGCTTCAGACGTTTGTCATCAATGAGGCTTGTCACCATTTTACTGATGGTGTCAAAAACGTCGCCTATCACGATTTGATCACGTGCCAGCTCCAGCTTGCCTGACTCGATTTTCGACAGGTCAAGAATATCATTGATAAGCGCGAGCAAGTGGTCGGCGCTTTTCTCGATATCTGCAATATACTCCCGCTGCTTACTTTCCGACAGGGTCACGCCGGCTTCTCCGCGCAACACCTGGGCAAACCCCATGATCGCATTTAGCGGCGTCCTGAATTCATGGCTCATATTGGCGATGAAGGCGGACTTGGCGCGATTGGCCTGATCTGCTTCCTCGGCGGCAAACTGCAACAACCGGGCATGATCTTCCGCGGCAATCAGCTCGGCTTCCGCCAGCGCGCCCTGGCGCATGTTTTTGGCAAGCTCGGAGAAAACCAACAGAAGGCCAAACTGCCCCAGGGTCGCGGTAATCAGCAACAAGGAGTGGGGGTGCGTCAGATCCAGTGGCCCGATGAGGATCGCCGCAAAGACACTGACACTGCACACGCCAAAATAAAATTGGCCCCAACGGCGCTGGACCGGTGTTGTAGCCCCGAAGATAAGCGCCGTGTAATAGATCGGAATCCAAAGCAGATAGTATTCCAGATTGCTGTCTTCATTGATGGCTCCTTCAACCAGCCCACCGAGAGTGATGGCGCCTGCAAATATCTTGAAGGCAGCCGCAACGGGGATCAGCCAGACTTCCGGAGCCAGCAAAAATGCAATCAGGAACAAAAAGGTGAAAATGGCAAAAAGAGGACCAATGACCTGTTCATAAGGTGTCAGGAAATCAAACTCCCGGCCAGCCAGTGTGAAGACAATCGACGCCAGGCAGGCTATGCCCACACCCCATGCGGCTCCAGCGCGCGAGATGCCCAACAGTTTCTGAACTCTGGTCAATGGCACAGCGTATTTTCCACCCTTTGATCGCGACCATACGCACGCACAGTAAATTTCCGGTAAACCTTACAACAGATGACCAACTGAGTGAATGCACTCAGAAAAAAGCGTCTGGACAACACCCCGTCACCTTGTGAAAGTCACCGCCTATCGAAGGGGACTTGAAAACAATGAAAGACCTGACCAACCTGATTTTCGACCTCGAAAAACGCCTGGCTCAACCAGAGGTCCGTTCAGACACCCAGAAAATGTCCGCGCTGCTAGCGGACGATTTTGTCGAGTTTGGTGCGTCAGGCAGGCGGTTTGACAAGCAGCAAACCCTGCGTCTTCTGGCCAAGGAACACGAGTTCCCGCCATACGAAATTCATGACTTTCAGCTGACGACACTGTCGGACAATACTGTCCTTGTAACTTATGCCATACCGGCCAGGACTGCGCCCGACGGAGCGTTGCAACCGGGTTCCAGACGAAGTTCGATCTGGCAACAGACAGATGGCGGCTGGCAGATACTGTTCCATCAAGGTACCTGGATCACCACTGAAAATTCGACCGGACGGGCGTACGGTTAGGGCACCACACGCTGACACCTTGTTTGCAGCGCACAAGATTGCTTAATCGGCAAAGTTCGAACGGGCAGTCAATACCCTGCTTTTGGTCAAACCGTCGCGGGAATTGCCCTGAGCTGAGGGTACTCTATCATTTGCCCGAACGGTGAAGGAAATGACAATGCGCAACCCAAAGCCTATTGCCCTCCTGGGTGCCTTAGTTCTTCTGGTGACCAGTGGGTTTCATTTGACAGGATTGCCAATGGCAGCAAAAGCGGCAACCGAGGTCAGCTCCGGTTTCTTTTCCGCCGCACTTGTACCGCTGTGGCTGATGCCTGCAATCCACTGGTCGATCGTGGCATTGTTGGCAATTGTCGCCACGATGCGGCCTTCTGCGTTCAGCCGTCTGTATCTGCTGGTCGCCGCGTTCATCGTGTTCGTCGACGCGGGCATCATGCTCGCCTCGATCGGGCCCTTTTTGGGTGAGTTAATGCTCGGTGTTTCTGGAGCCCTGTTCTTGTGGGCTGGCTTGAGAACTCAACCGGCCAGATAAGTCGCCAGAAAGCCGACAAACACGATACGGTTCGCGGCCACGGCACAAACAAAAAGCCCGGCGAATGGCCGGGCTTTCGAATTCTTGAGCTCTGCCGTCAATTAATCGCCGGTGATAATGCGGTCCACCAACTGTTTTACGGTCGGGACAAACCCGTTGGAGTAAAACGGGTCGCTACCAAAACGAAAGGCATTGTGCCCGGCAAAAACCAGATTGCTGTCGATGCTGCCTTCATGGGCCACATCTTCGAGTGTTTTCTGGATACAGAAGCTCCGGGGGTCAGCAAGACGACCAGTGGAGTTCTTTTCATTGTCAGCCCAGCTCGAAAAACGACACTGGCTCAAGCAGCCAACACAGTCCGCCTGGTCCTTGCGGATTTCAGCACACTTATCAGCCGTTACAAAGATCAGGCTATCCTCAGGCGTTTTCATCGCCTTCTGATACCCCTCGGCTTGCCAGGTCTGGATTTTTTCCACGTCAGCGCCGCGCACAAAGTATTTTTTGCGGTCAATCACCATTTCGGTGTTGAATTCCTCGGACGGGGCGCCCGCGAAATCAACCTGCCGATCATTGCGGCCAACCAATTCACCGATAAAGCTGTTTTTGAGTGCCGACGAGAAAAAGCCGGTCGGGCTGAAATTCTGCAACAGGATGTCGCCGGCTTTCAGCTCGGTCAGCTTCTTTTTCCATTTGTCGGAAATGGGGCTTTCCTTGGTCAGAAGAGGCCGGGTACCGAACTGGAACATGATCGGCCCTAGTTCCTTGTTGTCGATCCAGTCTTTCCACTCTTTCAGGTTCCAGACCCCACCCGCCATAATGATGGGTGTATCGCCAAGACCAAGCTTGCGCATGATTTTCCGGAGCTCCAACACACGCGGATACGGGTCACCGGGTTTCGTGGGATCCTCGGCATTGGACAGGCCATTATGTCCGCCAGCAAGCCAAGGGTCCTCATACACAACACCACCCAGGAGGTCGGCAACGTTTTTATAGGCCCGGCGCCACAGCAGATTAAACGCGCGCCCGGATGAAACGATCGGGTAGTAATGCACGCCGTATTTGCTGGCCAGTTCACCGAGTTTAAACGGCATGCCAGCACCACAAGTCACGCCGTGGATCATGTCTTTGGCTTTTTCCAGCACTTCATGCAGGATGCGCTGAGAACCGCCAAGCTCCCAAAGCATATTGATATTGATCAGACCTTCGCCCTTCGAGAGCTCCCAGGCCTTGCGCACCTGATCAATGGTGCCCTGAATTGAATAGTCCACCATTTCGTCATGGCGTTCTCGCCGGGTGCGGCCTTTGTATTCGTGCTGCACAACATTGCCGTGCTGATCATACTGGTCCGCGATCACTGCAGAGATTGTGCCGACACCACCAGCGTTTGCCCATGGGCCCGAACTCGCGCCCGCTGATATGGCAACACCTTTACCGCCTTCAATAAGCGGCAAGACCTCTTTGCCACCAAGCCTGATCGAATTCAGGTTAAAACTCATTCACAACCCCCGGCTACGGGCCAATCGGCCCTTCAATAATTCACCGTAAAATTCACCGCCCGTCCCCGGCGGAAATTTGAAACCGGCGTGACCATAGCACACGCCGGTTTCGATTCAATGAACGGATCGACGAACCGTTAGTCGCGGTCGCGCCGCGGGCCCTTCTTGGGGCCAGACTTTGGCGGTGCCGCGTTCGGGTCTTCCTCACCAGTTTCCTGGTCAACAACCCGCATCGACAGGCGGACCTTGCCGCGACCATCGATTTCAAGGCACTTCACATAGACTTCGTCACCTTCGTTGACCACGTCAGTAACTTTTTCCACGCGCTCTTCGACAAGCTCAGAGATGTGCACAAGGCCGTCGCGGCTGCCCATGAAGTTTACAAATGCACCGAAATCCATGATACGGACGACTTTACCTTTGTAGATCGTGCCAACCTCTGGCTCGGCAACAATGCCGGTGATCCAGTTTTTGGCTGCATCAATTTCACTGGCAACTGAAGATGCGATCTTGATCGTGCCATCGTCCTCGATGTTCACTTTCGCACCTGTGCTTTCAACGATCTCACGGATCACTTTACCGCCGGTGCCGATCACTTCGCGGATCTTGTCGACAGGAATTTTCATGGTCTCGATGCGCGGCGCGTGCTCAGAGAGCTCGTTGCGTGCACCGGAAAGTCCCTTGTTCATTTCATCAAGGATGTAGGCGCGGCCACGGCCAGCCTGCTCAAGGGCAACTTCCATGATTTCCTTGGTGATGCCGTTGATCTTGATGTCCATCTGCAGCGCGGTCAGGCCCTTTTCAGTACCCGCCACCTTGAAGTCCATGTCACCGAGGTGATCTTCGTCACCCAGGATGTCGGAAAGGACAGCAAACTTGTCGCCTTCTTTGATGAGACCCATCGCGATACCGGAAACCGGGCGGCTGATCGGCACGCCTGCATCCATCATCGCAAGTGAGGAACCACAGACGGTTGCCATCGAGCTTGAACCGTTTGATTCCGTGATCTCGGACACGAGGCGGATGGTGTAAGGAAACTCTTCCGCGTCTGGCAGAACCGCCTGAACAGCACGCCATGCGAGCTTGCCATGACCGACTTCGCGGCGACCTGTAAAGCCTACGCGTCCAGTTTCACCGACCGAAAAGGGTGGGAAATTGTAGTGCAGCATGAATTTGGAGCGGTAGGACCCTTCGAGCTGATCGATGATCTGCTCATCCTCACCGGTACCGAGCGTCGCAACAACAAGACCCTGTGTTTCACCGCGTGTGAACAGCGCCGAGCCGTGCGTGCGAGGCAGAATGCCAGCCATTGCTTCAATGTCACGCACGTCATCCAGCGCACGACCGTCAATACGTGTACCCGTCGCAAGGATGTCGCCGCGAACGATAGAGCTTTCCAGCTTTTTGGTCAGGTCTCCAACCATTGCATCGGTGAGATCTTCGTTTTCTTCCAAAATTGGGGCAACGGCTTCTTTCACCGCAGCCTTGATCTCGGAAATGCGACCAGAACGCTCTTGCTTCACTTTGATTTCGTAAGCCGCACGAAGGTCAGCTTCAGCAACTTCAGCGATTTTGGCTTTCAGAGCCGATGTATCCGGACCTTCAGGCAGTTCCCAAGGCTCTTTTGCAGCGACTTCTGCCAGATCAATGATCAGATCAATCACGGCTTGCTGCTGCTCGTGGCCATACATAACCGCGCCAAGCATCACATCCTCAGGAAGCTCATTTGCTTCCGACTCCACCATCAGAACCGCGTCACGGGTTCCTGCAACAGTCAGCTCAAGATCGCTTTCCTTGATTTGCTCAATGGTTGGGTTGAGGACATACTCTCCGTCCATGTAGCCTACTTTCGCACCCGCGATCGGGCCGAAGAATGGCAGACCGGAAAGCGTCAGCGCGGCAGAAGCACCGATCATCGCAACAATGTCGCTGTCGTTTTCCAGATCATGGCTTACGACCGTGCAGATAACCTGCACTTCGTTTTTGAAGCCAGCCGGGAACAGAGGACGGATCGGACGATCAATCAGGCGGCAGATCAGTGTTTCTTTTTCACTGGGGCGACCTTCACGCTTGAAGAAGCCGCCGGGAATTTTGCCGGCTGCGTAGTATTTCTCGGTGTAATTAACCGTCAGCGGGAAAAAGTCCTGACCCGGCTTGACGGAGCGCGCACCCACCACGGTGCAAAGAACAGTTGTATCGCCGTAAGAAGCCATGACGGCGCCGCCAGCCTGGCGAGCGACATGACCGGTTTCAAGTGTCAGGGTACGGCCACCCCATTCAATAGATTTGCGTTGTATATCAAACATTATTTTACCTTTATACGGGCTGCCGGGTTTCGTTTTCTCAGCCGGCAAAGCCCTGACACATCCCCTATGGATATGCCCTTCTTCAGTGTCTTCCTGCCGACCCCGTGTCGATAGGAAGGTTCCTGCTTTCATCATCAGGGAGCGAGGCTAAGCCCCGTAAAAAACCCTCTCAAAAAGCAAGAAGGCCGGTCCAACCGGACCGGCCATTTTGATCAGCTTACTTCCGAAGACCCAGCCGACTGATGAGCGATTTGTAACGCTCTGCGTCTTTGCCTTTGAGGTAATCGAGAAGTTTACGGCGCTGGTTCACCATCTTGATAAGGCCACGGCGGGAGTGATTGTCCTTTTTGTGGTCCTTGAAGTGCTCAGTCAGCGTCGAAATGCGCGAGGACAGAATAGCCACTTGTACTTCCGGTGAACCGGTGTCGCCGTCCTGGGTCGCGAATTCTTTGATCAGTTCTTGTTTCTTTTCAGCAGTAATCGACATCGATCTTCTCCTAAAAACTACATATTGAAGACCCGCAGGGGGCGAACCATTTCGCCGGCAACCTCCGCAATCGCAACCGGTGTTTCACCGTCCATACAATAGCAAAGGCCCTGCTTAGCCTCGGTCTGTTGGATTGGCCGACCTAGCTTGAGGTCAGTGGCTTCCAGGGTCGTTACGGCGAGCGCCGGGATGTCGTCCAGCGCCGTCGTCACCGGCCGCAGCAGGCTCGAGGCGCGCGCACTATGGCTCAACTCCTCAAGCTTTTCCAGCGAAATCGCTGCTTTAAGGTCAAATGGGCCCACACGGGTACGGCGAAGCGCCGTCAAATGCCCGTAAGTGCCCAGTTTGTCTGCAATATCACGGCCCAGCGATCGCACATATGTGCCTTTACCGCATGTCACATGAAAAGACGTTTTGCCAGCATCCTGATCATGAGAAACAAGCGTAAGTGCTTGAATTTCAACACGTCTTGACTTCATCTCGACAGACTGCCCCGCTCTGACCAGAGCATAAGCCCGTTGGCCATCAATCTTGATGGCACTGTGCGCGGGCGGTACCTGCTCGATTTCGCCGACAAAGGCTGGTAAAATCGCCTCAATGGCGGACTTTTCGGGGATAACACCCCCGGAATGCGTTATTTGGCCTTCACGGTCCGCCGAATCGGTCGCAACACCCCACTTTACAGTGAAGTCATACTCTTTCGATGCATCAACGATGTAGGGCATGGTTTTTGTGGCTTCACCAAGACCGATCGGCAGGATGCCTGTGGCCATAGGATCAAGGGTGCCGCCATGGCCAACCTTCTGGGCATTAAAGAGACGCTTTACGATGGCAACGGCTTTGGCGCTTGATGCTTCCAACGGCTTGTCAATCACAAGCCAGCCGTCCACTTTGTCGCCTTTACGGCGGCGTGCCATCAGATGTCATCCTCCGAAGAGTCGCCTGCTGCCCCGAGGTCACGCTGAACCTTTGGATTCTTCAAAAGGGCGTCGATATGACTTGCCTCATCGAAGCTTTCATCAATCTTGAACTTCAGGCGCGGCATATATTTCATATGCACAACCTTGCTCATTTCACCACGAATAAACGCACTGTTTTTGTTGAGTGCCTTCGTGATAACGCCGCCTTCGTCCCCGCCAAGCGGCATGACAAAAACGGTTGCATTCCGGAGATCCGGGCTGACACGCACTTCCGAAACGGTAACAGGGGCCCCGTCCAGGTCAGGGTCCTGTACATCGCCCCGGGTCAGGATCGCAGAAATAGCGTGGCGCACATTTTCGCCGACCCGCAAAAGGCGCAGGCTCGGCCCACCTGTGGTGTGCTCTCGTCTGGACATGATACTGCTCTCAGTAGCTGATGCCGCAGGATAGCGAACGCGCCCTAGAGGACGCGCTCGATCTCCTCAAGCTCATACACTTCAAGAACATCCCCTGCCTTGAAGTCATGGTAATTTTCAAAGGTCAAGCCACATTCCTGACCGGCGTCAACTTTCTTAACGTCATCCTTGAAACGGCGCAGGTTATCGATCTGGCCTTCGTAGATGATGACATCGTCGCGCAGGATACGGGCTTTGAGATCATTGCGAATGGACCCTTCGACAACCATACAACCAGCCGCTTTCCCGGCTTTGCCAGCCTGGAACGCTTCCTTGATGTCGGCACGGCCCACGACGTTCTCTTTGAATTCTGGTCCAAGCTGTCCGGCCATCGCTGCTTTCACTTCATCGATCAGGTCATAGATGATCGAATAGTATTTGATGGTGATCCCTTCAGCTTCCGCCGCATCTCGAGCCTGCTTGTTGGGTCTCACATTGAAGCCGATCACAAGGGCCGTGGAAGCATTTGCAAGTGTGATATCCGCTTCGGTAATACCGCCAACTGCGCCGTGGATTACCCGACACTGGATATCTTCGTTTCCAGCCTTCTCCAGCGCTTGTGTAATCGCTTCGACCGAACCCTGGACGTCTGCCTTCACAACCACATCAAAGGTTTGCAGGCCTTCTGTTTCCTTGAGGTTTGAGAAGATGCTTTCAAGCGTCTTCGGTGCCGCTGTTGCCGCCTGGCGCTTCTTGCGCGCCTGATCCTGACGGTAATCTGCAACTTCACGAGCCCGAGCTTCATTTTCAACGACAGCAAAGTCGTCGCCTGCACCCGGGGCACCGTTCAGCCCCAGCACCTCAACCGGCTGGCTTGGGCCCGCTTCCTTGACCTGGCTGCCCTTGTCATTGACAAGCGCACGCACACGGCCCCACTCGGCCCCTGCAACAAAGATATCGCCGACGCGCAATGTGCCACGCTGGACGAGAACCGTTGCAACCGGCCCGCGGCCCTTGTCAAGTTTGGCCTCGACAACAACGCCTTCAGCAGCACGGTTCGGGTTGGCTTTCAGCTCAAGAATTTCTGCCTGAAGCGCAATGGCTTCCTTCAGTTTATCCAGACCCATACCTGTGATCGCGGAGACTTCCACTTCCTGCGTGTCACCCTGGAACGTTTCCAGCACCACTTCATGTTGAAGCAGCTCGTTGCGCACGCGCTGCGGGTCGGCGCCCTCACGGTCCATCTTGTTAATGGCTACAATCATCGGCACGCCAGCAGCCTTGGAATGATTGATGGCTTCAATGGTCTGCGGCATCACACCGTCATCTGCTGCCACCACAAGAATAACGATATCGGTCACGCTGGCGCCGCGAGCCCGCATCTGGGTAAACGCGGCGTGGCCGGGTGTATCGAGGAACGTGATCTTGTCCCCGCCATCCACGGCAACCTGATAGGCACCAATGTGCTGCGTGATGCCACCGGCTTCGCCAGACACCACATTGGCGCTCCTCAATGCGTCCAGAAGCGAGGTTTTGCCGTGGTCCACATGGCCCATCACGGTAACAATCGGAGCCCGAGACTGCAGGTCAGAATCGGTGTCTTCGTCACCGACAAGACCGATTTCCACATCTGATTCGCTCACGCGTTTGATTGTGTGTCCAAACTCCTCAACAATCAGCTGCGCGGTGTCCTGATCGAGCGTATCGTTGATGGTAGCCATCATGCCCATATTCATCAGGGCTTTCATCACAGCCGTCGCTTTTTCTGCCATCCGCTGGGCAAGCTCCTGAACCGAGATTGCCTCTGGCACGGTAATTTCACGTGACTGGCGCTGTTGCGGCTGTGAACCGCCGCCCATTTCCGCGGCACGTTTCTTCGCCTGCGCGCGTTTGTATGCCGCCAGAGAACGTTGACGCTCATCGCCAGCTGTTGCTGTAGAAATTGTCAAACGACCCCGACGACCACGGTCTTCACCACGGCCACGACCACGCTGATTACGGTCTTGGGCTCCGCCCTTCTTGTCCTTGCGTTTTGGCTTGCCGGTGCGGTCAGCATCTGTGCTAGGCGTACTGGTGGTCGTACGCGCCTCACTGGCTTTCCGCAGCTGCACAGCGCGCGCTTCAAGCTCTGCTTTCTGACGGGCTTCAGCCTCCGCTTTTTCGCGGGCCGCTTGTTCATCAGCAGCTTTCTGCGCGGCTTCCGCCTCGGCTTTTTCCTTGGCAACAGCCTCAGCATGTTTTTTGGCATCTTCTTCAGCGAGCTGGCGAGCTTCTTCTTCCGCGTCGCGGTTTTTCGCTTCCACTTCTTCGCGGCGCTTGCGCTCAGCTTCGAGGGCAGCCTGGCGTTTGGCATCCTCTTCCGCCCGCTTCTTCGCTTCATCGAGCACGCGCTGACGGTTTTCCAGCTCAGCGTCCGTGAGGTTGTGACCAGCATCAGCAACTGGCTTCTTGGGCACATACGCTTTGGGCGATTGAGGCGATGGAGCTGCAGCAGCAGGTTCTGCTGCACCGCCTTTGTGAAGGACGCGCTTCTTCTTGCGCTCCACCACAACCGCTTTGCTGCGACCATGACTGAAGTTCTGACGAACCTGACCGGTTTCTACACCCTTTCCAACGCCAAGAGTGCCGCGGCCGGACAATGTTAATTTCTTTTCGTCGCTCATACTGTTCTTCGTTCCTCTGCGCTACAACGCGCGCTCGGGTTAGTCTTTAGCAGATAAACCCACTAGTCGGCCAACATCGGCCTTCAATTTGTCTGCGCCGCCACTTTCCATCAGCAGCACATGAACCACATTTTCCCGACCGAGCGCCAACGACAGCTGTTCCCGGTCAAAAATCTCCACCAGCGACACATCTGCGCCGACAGCAGATTTAATTTTCTGGCGGCCATCAGCCGCACCGTCAGTGGCAGCCAGCAGGAGTGCCGGTTTCCCGGTTCCTTTTTTGGCGAGCGCCGCCTTTATCTTGTCGAAACCCGTCACCAGGTTTCCCGCTTTCTGCTCCAAACCAAGACGATCAAGGCACCGTTTGGTCAGCAGTCTTATCATTGTGTCCACCAAGTCCTCCCGAACGGCGTCTCGTTTGAGCGCTGTTTTGAAAGACCGGCTGGCCGCCTTTATCAGGCGACCGTTATTCTGTTCTGCGCGGACCAGCGGTCCGTCGGCTGTTATCCAGACACCACGCCCCGGCAACTTTGCAGCCACATCGGGAACAAGTGTCCCCTCAGGGTCCAGCACCAATCGAACCATGCCGTCCGTGGGTGCCGATTGGTGCGTCAGGATGCAGCGGCGTTCAGGCATCGGAAGCTCCCCCAAGCCTTAACGCGTTACTCTGCTTCCGCTTCTTGCTCGATGGTTTCTTCCGAAACCTCATCGCTACCTTCAGCCTCGGCTTCTTCGGCCGCTTCCTCGTTGCTGCCAAAAGCCTCCTCTGCTGTCAGCCAGCCAAGGGCGACCCGTGCTGACATGATCATGGCACTGGCCTCAATCTCGGTCAGCGGGAAGCTGCGCAGTATGCCGTCTTCCTTGCTTGTCAGCTCGTCTGCAGCACATCCCGCAAAATCCTCAAGCGTTTTAACCTGCTCTTCACCAAGCGTCACCAGCATTTGAGGAGTGAGGCCTTCGACGTCGGCAAGAGCGTCTTCAACGCCCATTTCTATGCGTTTTTCATCGGCAGCACGTGCTTCGGCTTCCAGGAAATCGTTAGCGCGTCGCTGCAGTTCCTGCGCAAGTTCTTCGTCGAACCCTTCAACGCCCAGCAGCTCTTCCAGCTCAACGTAAGCGACTTCTTCCACTTCGGTGAAGCCTTCCGCAACCAGCAGGTGCGCCAGTGTATCGTCAACGTCCAGAGCTTCCATGAAGCGAGCGCTTTGCGCCATGAACTCTTCCTGGCGCCGTTCGCTTTCTTCCGCTTCTGTCATGATATCGATAGTCCAGCCGGTCAGCTGAGACGCCAACCTCACGTTCTGGCCCCGCCGACCGATTGCCAGCGACAGTTGATCATCGGGCACAACAACTTCGACGCGGGTACGCTCTTCATCAAGAACAACCTTGGCGACTTCAGCCGGCTGCAGTGCGTTCACGATAAAGGACGCAACATCGGGCGACCAGGGAATGATATCGATCTTCTCACCCTGTAATTCGTTGACAACCGCCTGTACGCGGCTACCGCGCATGCCGACACAAGCACCAACCGGGTCAATCGAATTGTCATTTGAAATAACCGCGATTTTTGCCCGGCTGCCGGGATCCCGGGCAACAGACCGAATTTCAATAATACCGTCGTAAATCTCCGGCACTTCTTGTGCAAACAGTGCACCCATGAATTCAGGCTTGGTACGAGACATAAAGATTTGCGGACCACGGTTTTCGCGGCGCACTTCATAAATAAATCCACGCATCCGCTCGTTCTGACGCACATGCTCGCGCGGAATAACCTGGTCGCGACGCATAATCGCTTCGGCATTCCCAAGGTCAACAATCACATTGCCGTATTCAACGCGCTTGACGATACCTGTGATGATTTCGCCGACCCGGTCCTTGTATTCATCATATTGGCGCTGACGCTCGGCATCACGCACTTTTTGAACGATAACCTGTTTCGCTGTCTGGGCAGCGATACGACCGAAGTCCATCGGCGGCAGGCTGGACGCGAGATAGTCACCAATCGCCGCATCGGCTTTGTCCTTGAGTGCATCCTCCAGACTGATTTGCACAGCTGGCTCTTCGACTTCCTCGACCACCTCAAGCACCCGGAAAAGCCGGATATCACCGGTGTTTTTATCAATCTGTGCACGGATTTCATTTTCCGCCCCATAGCGCGACCGAGCCGCTTTCTGGATAGCGTCTTCCATTGCTTCCAGAACGATTTCCTTGTCGATCACTTTTTCGCGCGCGACCAGCTCCGCAATCTGCAGAAGTTCCAACCGGTTTGCGCTGACAGCTGTTGCCATCATCTTTACTCCATCGCTTATAGGGGGCTTACCCCGCCAGCTTTAAGTTTCCAGCCTCTAGTGCTGGGTGTCTTCCTGTTCGCCTGGTGCCTGCTTCTGCACCTCAGCAAGTAATTCGTCCGTGAGGATGAGTTTCGCCTTGGATATATCTCCAAATGGCAAAATCACTTCACCTTCTTCAGTCTGCATCACCACTTCCGAACCATCAAAACCGGTCATCCGGCCCTTGAAACGACGACGACCATCAATCTGCGTCGCCAGTTCGACTTTGGTTTCAAAACCAACCCAGCGTTCAAAATCCTTCGGGCGGGTCAGCGGACGGTCAACGCCGGGAGAGCTGACTTCCAGCAAGTACTCGCCCGGCAGCGGGTCTTCCACATCCAGAATGAGTGAAACTTCACGCGAGAGGCGCGCGCAGTCATCAACGCTCATCGTGCCATCCGGACGCTCAGCCATAATCTGCAGCGTCGGCTTGCGGCCACCACCATAGGTAACGCGCACGAGTTCAAACCCGAGGCCTTCAACTGCCGATTCAATCAGTTCGCGTATCTGAACGGATGCTTCCGTCACTCTGTTTCCTTTCCGCCGCTCCAGCGCACCCGTACGGGAACCCTGGCTGGATTGAAGGTATGAGTTATGGCTGAGCGGGCTTGAGCCCACCCCGGAATATAACCATCAATCCAGGAGAAGTGGCCTCTATATACAGTCAAGACCTGCCCGGGGCAAGGGGCAAAACACATGTTTATTGGGGCTTTTGAAGCGTCACATCCATATTGGGCACCAACGACAGCAAAACGACTCGAAACGAGGCCAAAGCCGTCACGTCATGAACTTTTACTTCAGAGTGCTTCCTTGCGCCTCTCGTGGTGGGTATAGACAATGGTCAAGTCAGCAGACACCTCGGCATCATTGACTATCTTGTGGGCGCGCCGTTGTTGAAGAGCAATTTTTTCCCCTGTCCGAATCCGCTTTTTCTGCCACACGTCACTATTGTCTTTCAACGTGCCCACCATCTCAACGACTACTTCCCCTTCTTCCACATAGATAAACTCGTGGGCATTTTCGTGAAAGTGCGGGTCGGTTTCACAACCCGGACGGAGGCTCATCTTGGCGAAGCTGATTCCAAGCCCCTTATGCCCGCGCTCGATCCATTGCATCATACCCCAGGGAAAAGCTTCAATTGTCATGGGCATCTTGCTCCCGAAATACTGTCTGAATTCAGTATTAGCACAAAACCCGGGATAATATGGAAGGCGGGCTGAACTTAACTGCTTCGCGGCAGGCGGCGGTATCGAAAGTAGGTCGCCCGGCCCTCAAGCGCTTTGGCCTCATAGCGGGTTTCAGGCCAGTCTTCGGGCCGCTTCAGCCAATCTTCCGGGTTGTCTGCACGCCATTCGAAATCGCTACGCAGGCTCATCTGTATAGCGGTCCATTCACGATAAATCGGATGATCGGTACCAACTCGAAACTCTCCGTCATCCGACAGAACACGGGCAATCTGGTCCAGATTCGGCGGATTGACAAACCGCCGGCGAGCGTGCCGGCGCTTGGGCCAGGGGTCAGGGTGTATGAGGAATACACGATCGATGGACGCATCGGGCAACCGCGAGAGCACGTGGCGTGCATCGTCGCCGTACACCCGGATGTTGTTGATACCCTCTTCTTCAATGTATGTAAGCAAACCAGCGACACCGTTCAGATAGGGCTCGCAACCAATCAGACCGACGCCCGGATTGTGGTCTGCCTGCCAGGCGAGGTGTTCTCCCTTGCCAAAACCTATTTCAAGCCAACAGGCCGACACCGACGGCTCAAACATTGCCTTTGGGTCCATATCACCGGGCGCTGCCTCTTTTTCGAGATCAACAGGCACGGAGATTCGGGGCAAAAGATCATCCATCAGGCCCTGCTTGCGATCAGAAAGCGCTGGACCTTTGCGGCGCCCGAAAAACCGCAACTCTGGCGGCTGGAAATCTGAATTATTTTTCGAAGAATTGCTCATGCTCGCGGCTATATCGCACAGCTGTTGCCCTGCAAAGCTCTTTTTGCTGCCCTCAAAGCGTTACGGGGAGGTTTTCCGGCGCACCATCGCGACGGAAAAACCAAGCATCACCATCAGGCACAATGCGAGCGTGACCATCATCTTGAAGCCTGTAGAATATTTTGGAGGCTCGATGGCTGTCGGCAACGGGCTATCCAGAATACCTGACTGATCAAGCCCCAAACTCGATACCGTCCGGCCAAAGGAATCTATGATGGCGCTAACGCCGGTGTTGGCGGAACGAACAACCGGCAGGCCTTCTTCAATTGCACGAAATCTTGCCAGGCCAAGATGTTGGTATGGCCCGTTTGTAAGCCCAAACCATCCATCATTGGTAACGTTCAGCAACCATCCGGGCCGGTCTTCTCCCACTGGTATGGTGCCTGGGAAGATGATTTCATAACAAATCAGGGGCGTAAAAGCAGGCACCCCTGGCAATGCAATCGTCTGTGATTGTTCTCCATGATCAAATGAAGAACCCGCCAGAGCAGACAGGCCGATCATGTTAAACAGGCTCTGGAACGGCACATACTCCCCAAACGGCACCAACCGCACCTTGTCGTACCGCGCATAAAGCTGCCCGCGTGAATTAAAGGCGACGAGGCTGTTATAGAATTTTACCTGACCTGATGTCCGCTGGTACCGCGGCGTGCCGGTGATGGCGTAGGAACCAAAATCAAGCATGCGCGACATACGCCAGCGAAGAATTGAACTCTCGCGATCAAATGTCTCGCGTTGAACAGCTGCCTCCGGCCAGATCAACAGCTTTATGCCCTCTGCCTTGCCACGGTCGCTGCCGTCGCGGGATAAACGCATATGCCGGTTGAAATGGTCATCAATCAGGGAAGGTATCCATTTTTCGCGCTGATTTATGTTAGCCTGAACCAGCCGCAAACTTACCGACAGGTCATACTCTGTTTCGTTGGCACCGAGACGTGCCTGCCCCCACAAGGCACCGGCAGCCAATATCAACACTGGAACACTCACCATGCCGATTGCCAACGGCTTTAGACTGCGTCCCACAAGGACAATCGGAGAGGCCGCTACTAAAACGGTCAAGGCGGACAATCCGTAAATGCTGGTCAGAGATGCAATCTGTGCCACCGGTAACCAGTCTGCCCACATACTGCCCGCAAGGTGCCACGGAAACCCCGTGAAAAGAAAACCCCGGGCAAACTCGAACACCATCCAGACAGCGGCAAACAAAAGCACCCTCAATGGCCCTTTGACCCAAAGTCGTTGGCTGAGAATAAAAGCGCCGCCAATATAGAGCGCCATGACACCGGAAAGCGCCAGAATGGCAAAAGGTGCCAGAACCAGTGGCACATTATCCTGCTGCGTGAAAGAATGCCCGATCCAGGTCAGGCCAACGGAGAACACGCCAAACCCGGTCCACCAGCCAGCGGAAAATGCTTCTCTGGCCGACCGGGCCTGATCAAGCAGAAATATCATGAGCGGGAAAGCAACAAACGCCGCAGGGAAAAAACTGAGCGGCGAAAATGTCATGGTCAGCAAAGCGCCAGCCAAAAAGGAGATCAACGGAACACGCCAGACGGCTTTGGCTTGTAACCATCCGGAAAAGCGAGCCATTTTAACGCCCGCCATGCCACCAGACCCCTGAGGTGCCGCATCATTCATGCCCTGCATCTCTCCGCTCACCCCAATTACTTGCCTTCGGCTTCTGCGCCGGAAACCGGTGTATCGACGGTGCTTTTTGCCGGCTCCGTGGTTTTGACCGGCATATGGATACGAATACGCCGAATTCGGCGGGGGTCAGCGTCCAGCACTTCGAATTTGTGGCCACTTTCATGTGCAATCACTTCCCCAATATCGGGAACCCGGTCGGCCAGCAGAAACACCAACCCACCGAGCGTATCCACTTCTTCCGCCCGATCTTCAGCAACCAGTTCAACACCGAGTGCTTCTTCAAGCTCTTCAATATCGAGCCGGGCGTCCGCGTCAAATCCACCATCGGGCAAGGCAATCAATTCCGGGTCTTCAATGGCATCATGCTCGTCTTCTATTTCGCCAACGATTTCCTCGACCATATCTTCAACAGTGACCAGACCATCCGTGCCGCCATACTCGTCAACCACAACAGCCATGTGCGTGCGCGACTGGCGCATTTTAGCGAGCAGATCAATTACCCGCATGGACGCGGGAACATACAGCACAGGCCGCCTTATCGAGACCATTCTGAAGTCGCTCGGTTCAAGGCCCCCTGCAACCAGTTTCAAGGTATCTTTCACATGAACCATGCCAATGACATCATCCAGCGTTTCCCGAAAAACAGGCATGCGTGAATGCGCCGCCTCGGCAAATACCGTAACAAGGTCCTGAAATGAAACATTGTTGGGCACAGCGACAATGTCACCGCGCGGGACCATAACGTCATCTATTCGGAGTTCACCATATTCCAGAACGTTGAAGAGCATTTCACGTTCTTTTTCCCCGAGCGAAACCTGTTTGGTATCTTCTTCGTGCTCTTCAATTGCTTCCTCGAGGCTTTCGCGCAGAGACACGTCGCTGGATTTCGAGCCAAAAAACTCCCTCACCGCCCGCAGGAAGCCACCGGAAGAAGTCCTTTCCTGCGGAACGGATGCCACATCGCGGTCAGATTGGCTATCAGCCATGCTCATGCTCCGTTGCATACGGGTCTGCAATGTCAAATGCGGCTAGAATTGCCCTCTCCCTGGATTCCATCAATTCGGCTTCCTGATCCTCCATATGGTCGTAATTCAGCAAATGTAAAAGCCCATGAACCAAAAGATGCGCAAAATGATGCATCTGCCGCTTGTTTTGTTGTGCCGCTTCCTCAATCACAACAGGTGCGGCCACAATAATGTCGCCGAAATGAACGGGGGGGCCATTTTTTGTGGCCGCGTCAAGAGCATCTTCCAGGTTTTCGCCTTCAATTGCCTGAAATGAAAGCACATTGGTTGGCTTGTCTTTTCCCCGGTGCTCGTTGTTGAGCAACTGCATATCGCCGTTCGAAACAATGCGAACATACAGTTCGCCCGCAACATTGCCCGGAATGCGTTCGGCGCACAGCACAGTGCGTACAAGGGTCCCGGTCAAGCCTTCAATGTTGAAATCCAGCGACGGGTCGACGATCTCAACCTCGATCTCCAGGTCAGGATAAGCCCCGGAGGGCGCCTGACCGATAATACTCGAGGACGGATCTTCGCTGGGGTCAATTTTGGCGGGCATGGTGGGCATTACTATATTCTATACTAGCGGCCATCATCGTCGCCGTAGGCGTCCACGATGCGTCCCACAAGTGGGTGGCGCACAACATCACTGGCTTCGAAACGGGTCACCGCGATACCGTCAATGTCCCTCAATTTGTTGAGGGCGTGCTTCAATCCAGATGAGACGCTGGGCGGCAAATCGACCTGACTGGGGTCACCACAGATCGCCATTCGGCTATTTTCGCCAAAACGCGTCAGAAACATTTTCATCTGCATCGGTGTTGTATTCTGAGCCTCGTCGAGAATCACAAAGGCATTTGCGAGCGTGCGCCCGCGCATGTAGGCAAGCGGTGCGATCTCGATTTGGTTGCTGGCAATACGCTTTTCGACCTGCTCGGCAGGCATCATATCATACAGAGCATCATAAAGAGGCCGCAGGTAAGGGTCGACCTTGTCCTTCAGGTCACCGGGTAGGAAACCAAGGTTTTCTCCCGCTTCAACGGCGGGACGGGACAGAATTATGCGATCAATCTCTCCTGCGAGCATGCGCGCCACCGCCATCGCGACAGCAAGGTAGGTCTTACCTGTGCCCGCGGGGCCAACACCAAACACCATATCAGCTCTCGCGAGCTTTGCCATATAATCAGCCTGCCCTTTCGAACGTGGCATAATGACCCGGTTGCGGGTCGTAATCTTGAGGTCACTGCCCTTCGGGGCCGCCCTGTGATCACGATTTCTGTCCTGCGGGGTATAAGACTGGTCGTTGGCAACAGCCCCCCCTTCAGCCATGCGCACGGCGCCGTCCACTTCGCCAACATCGATTTCCCGGCCCTGGCGTGCCATTTCACAGAGGTCCTCCAGCACCCGGTATGCTGTTTCTGCACGTTCCGAAGAACCTTCGATCGCTATTCGATTACCTCTATTGATGAGAACGACGCCCAGCATTTGCTCGATACGCGCAAGATTGCGGTCGTGCTGTCCAAAAACAATCGCAGCTAAACGATTGTCCTCGAATTCGAACAATTTTTTGCGGATTTCAGACCGCTGGGTTGCCGGGCGGGTTGCGGGTTTGTCGCTCCGTGAGCTGACCTTGGCATACATAGAAATTGGCTTGCGGCTCCTAAAACGGCCGCGCCCAGCGACTAATGCAGGGCGCTAACCAGTTCACCCTTCAGGCTATTTGGTCCAGCTTCGGATATCCGAACGCGAACCAATTTGCCCATGTAATTACTGTAGGCATTATCGCCAGCGGCGTCCAGCGTGTTTTGCACATTCGAAACATCAACATGCACAGCCTGCAAGTAAGGGCTACGACCCAGGAGCTGACCCGCAAACTTTCCTTCACGTTCCAGCAAGACATCCATCTCTTTACCTACGGACGCTGTATTAAACTCCATTTGATGCTCGTTCAGCAAAGCCTGCAACCTTGCCAGACGCTCGGATTTCACGTCTTCCGGCACCTGTGTTTCCATCACGGAAGCAGGCGTGCCAGGGCGCGGGCTGTATTTGAAGCTGTAGGCCTGGGCATATTTCACACGCCGGACCAGATCCAGCGTATCTTCAAAGTCCTCGTCCGTTTCACCCGGAAATCCAACTATAAAGTCGCTTGAAAGTGCCAAATCGGGCCGTGCTTCCCGCAGACGGTCAATTATATCGAAATAGTGCTCACGGGTATGTTTGCGGTTCATAGCCTCCAAAATGGCATTGGACCCTGACTGCACAGGCAAATGCAGGTACGGCATGCAGGCAGCAACGTCCCTGTGAGCGAAAATAAGGTCGTCATCCATATCACGAGGGTGCGAGGTCGTGTAACGGATGCGATCAAGTCCGTCGATTTCCGCCAGTTCCCGGATCAGGCGCCCAAGGCTCGCGGTACCGCCGTTCGACAATTCCCCGTGATAAGCGTTGACGTTCTGGCCGAGCAGCGTGATCTCGACGACACCGCTGGATACAAGACGGCGGGCTTCAGCGACAATATCCTGCGCCGGGCGACTGTATTCAGCCCCGCGCGTGTAGGGCACCACACAGAAAGTGCAGAATTTATCGCAGCCCTCCTGCACAGTCAGAAAAGCGGCAGGACCCTGATAGTCGCTTTCTTCCGGCAAGTGATCAAACTTCGTATCAACGGGAAAGTCGGTGTCGAGCACTCGGGCACTGCGGCGACCCGACGACCGCTGCGCTTCAGCCGACTTCAGCATATCAGGCAGGCGGTGATATGTTTGTGGTCCCAGAACCATATCGATCGTGGGCGCACGGCGCATCATCTCCGGTCCTTCGGCTTGTGCCACGCACCCGGCAACAGCAATATACATGTCCTTGCCGTCTTCTGCCTTTGCTTCTTTGGTTTGCTTCAAACGACCGATTTCGGAATAGACCTTCTCGGCTGCCTTCTCCCGAATATGACAGGTGTTCAAAATCACCAGGTCGGCGTCATCGGAAGACTCGGAAACTTCATAGCCAGCCGGCTTCAAAACATCAGCCATGCGCTTTGAATCATACACATTCATCTGGCACCCGTAGGTTTTGATGAAGACTTTTTTACTCACCGCACACTCCTGTCTCGCGGATGGCCCATTGAGCCGCTTCCAAAAAGGTGCCGGAGACTACCACCGCCTTTGCAGGAGTCAAGTAAACTGGGCTGTTCAGCGAAAATGGTCCGGCCATCATTCACTGGGTTGATCGGTGGCTGCCTGTCGGTCCCGCGGGCCATGGCGAAACTCTGCGCGGTGTGCACGTTCAAGCCCTTTACCGATTTCGGCCTCGCAGTAGCGTGCCAACTCCTTTCGGCAGTTGGCATCATCAAGCGTGATCGGATCATGGAGTTCCACGGTCACGACAGTCCTGGCCTGGTTTAAAAGCTGTTGTAGGTGCGCGAACAGCTCCACGTCACCAAGCCAGGCCACTCTGGGCTTCTGGCTACGAACAAGCGGCATCCCGTTCACTTCAGTATAAGCAAGCGTAACCGGCTGAACCCGCAGCGGCTCGTCGGTGTGCGCGGTAACATGCTCGGCAACCGAAAACAGGGACGATTTAAACGGTGCCAGATGAACACCGCTCGTGTTTGTGCCTTCTGGAAACAAAATAAGACTGTGGCCTGCCTTGATGCGCTCCGCCAGATAGTCACGCTGGCGTGCACTGTCTGTGCGGCGACCTCTGTTAACAAACTCCGTTTTGTGAAGGGCGCAAAGGTTCCCAAGCAAGCCCCAGCCAGCCACTTCCGACTTGGCGATAAAGCTTGCGTTTGGCAAATGTCCACCGAGGACAAGAATATCAATCCAGGATATGTGATTGGCGGCGTAAAGCGTGGCGTTCGGCTTTCGCTCCAGCCCGGACAATCGAACTTCAAGACCTAAAATACGGGAGATGGTCCTATGCCAAAGGCCTGCCAGCTGCCACCAATGCCGACGGGAAAACTTCACAACCAGAGCCTGCGCCGAAATTATGGGAACTGAAACGCCGACAATAGCACTCAGGCGCACCACGCCCATCAGTGTCCAGCCCTCCTTTTTCAGGTTGGCCTTCAGCCCACCATACTCCAGAGGCTCCGCCGCAAGCGGCGGCTGCTTATCAGCTGTCTTTGTCAAGCGGAACCCCATAGAGTTCCATACGGTGGTCTACCAGCTTGAAACCCAGCTTCTTGGCAATTTCTTCCTGAAGTTTCTCGATTTCATCATTGTGAAACTCAAGCACTTCGCCGGTCTCCAGGTTAATCAGATGGTCGTGATGATCATCGGTCGCCGGTTCATAGCGGGAGCGTCCATCACGGAAATCATGGCGCTCCAGGATACCGGCCTCCTCAAAAAGCCGCACAGTACGATACACCGTCGCAATGCTGATGCCGTTGTCGACCGCTGTTGAGCGCCGATACACTTCCTCCACGTCCGGATGGTCTGTTGCGTCAGTCAACACACGGGCTATCACGCGCCGTTGTTCTGTCATGCGCATACCCTTTTGAAGGCACAATTCTTCAATATCCGGCTGTTGATCAGGCATGGGTCGGCTGTGCTCCTTTTTATTATCGGTGCCGCTCGGCGAGCCTCGGCTCTGGCTGGGGCGACAATGCCATAGAAGTATTGCCAGAGCAAGAAAACCCCGGTCATTTTGCTCATGCAAATAGGCCATGGCTGTTTGCCCGGTGATTGGCTATATAATCAGCAGAAACCGCCATCGGTCCCGTCACATAAAGAGCTGAAGATATGGTTGATCAGATGGGTCAAATAGACCTTGATTTACGCGGCACCGTCTGTCCCATGGCCTTTGTTCGCCTGCGGCTCTATTCGGACGACCTTGCACCCGGAACAGTATTTAATGTGCTCTACGAAGACACCAATGCCAACGAGCCATTGATCCGATCCATAGAAGGCATCGGTCACACCGTTATCTCCAGTCAGACTGTAGACCCAAAGGAGGACAGTGAGCCCGTTTTGAAACTGGTCGAGATTCGCACGCGACCCTAGCCAAGATCAAGCTGATACATTAGGGCATCGATCCGCTCGCCTGCGGTGGTCTTGTAGTAACCGGCGCGCAGGCCAGCCCTCGAAAACCCGAGTTTTTCATAGAGGGCAATCGCAGGTACATTGTCTGACCGAACCTCCAGGAACAGGGTCTCTGCGCCCTCAGCTTCCAGGCGCATTCGCGCAGCAGCGACAAGAGCGCGCGCGACCCCTGACCGGTGCGCAGACGGATGCACGGCAACAGTGATCAATTCGGCTTCACCTGCCGCAACTCTAATCAAAATGAAACCCCGGGCCTGACCTTCGCCGTGGGCCACAACGGCGAACCCACCTTCGTGCCGCAATGTCGATCCTATCTGCGAAGCGCTCCAGCCTTGTTGGCCAATCGCTTCGAAAGCATTGCGGTGTATTGCAGCAAGTTGCTCCAGCAGCCTTTCGGGCGCTTCTTCCAGGAGCTCCAGCGAAAGGTCAGTCACGATACCGTACCGGACACAACCGGCAAAACAGGCACTGCCTTTTTAGCATCCGCGGCCCTGAAGTAGGTTGGCTCCGGTGGATACTCTGCCGGTGCCAAAGACCAGGCCAGTTGTCCGAGTGTGGCGGGGCAAATCTGCGAAACCCTATCTGGAGTGGTTTGCGCCTTTAGTGGGTCAAACAGGCCTTTTTCCTTGGGGAGCAAAACACCGCTTCCAGCAAGCACACCGCCCGACTTGTTTACCCGGTCTGCAATGTCTTCTGCGTCAAGACCGATGGGATCACCAAGCGGCGTTGGCAAACCGTCAACACTGCGCCCTTGAAAAGTCTGGAGGAAAGCCTGACCACCGCGCCCCGTGATCATTGCATGCACAGGCCGTCCATCATCAAGCTGATCCATTGTCTGCGCGGCCAGCACTTGCAGGCCTGTCAGTCCAATGCACGGAATATCTCCTTGCAGGGCCAGCCCGCGTGCCACAGACAAACCGATGCGCAATCCTGTAAAAGTTCCAGGACCCGTCGTTACCGCGATGCGTGTCAGGTCGCCGTAAGTCATATTGTGCGCCGCAAGTCGTTCGGCGATCAGCGGCAGCAGCCGCTCAGCGTGACCACGCCCGATAATCTCGGTACGACTGTCTCGCACGCGGCTGTTTTCGACCAGCGCCACACTGCAGGCTTGCTCACTGGTGTCAATGGCGAGGAGCGTCATGGCCGACTTTCATATCTCATCCGCTGGCATATCTCATCCACTGGACTACAGGATTGCTGCGGCTTCGTCGAAGGGCAGCCGCGGGCTTCTGGGGAACACGTCGTCTGTTGTGCCGTAACCGAGCGAGCATATGAAGTTCGACTTCAACGCCGTTCCTGCAAAAAACTCCTTATCCACGGCAGCATTGTCAAAGCCGGACATCGGACCACAATGCAATCCCAGGCTTCGGGCCGCCAGCATCAGATACGCACCCTGCAGCGTGCCGTTGCGCATGGCTGTGATTTCGGCGACGCCCGGGTCGGCAAACCAGTCTTTGGCACCCGGGTTGTGCGGGAAAAGCTGAGGAATTTTGTCAGCAAACTTCAAGTCATTTGCGATGATAACCGTGACAGGCGCCTGCAGCATCTTGGCGTCGTTGCCTTCCATGAGCAACGGTTTGAGACGGGCCTTTGCCGCATCCGATTTCACAAAATGAAAACGGGCCGGGCAACAGTTCGCGCTCGTGGCGCCCATTTTTGTCAGGTCGTAAACTTTATGCAGGAGCTCGTCACTGACAGGCTTGTCGCGCCAAACATTTATGGTCCGTGCTTCACGAAACAATTGGTCAAAAACCTCATCCGAAAGGGGCTCTGTGTAGGGAAAATCTGCCATGTGTCGGGCTCCTGATAAATGCGTTTCTGCTGGCGCGGCGGTCACGCCGGAAAGTTGCCCCGTCTTGCCACCTTCGGCGAAACAAGGCAAGCTATATGGTATGAGGTTTGTTAACCAGTTGTGGGGGTGGCACATGGGTAGGATTGTAGTTTTTGTCACAACTCTGTTCCTGGCGCTTACAGTAATGCCGCTTGCCGCAAACGGCGAAGACAGGTCTGCGGTTATCCTGCTCTATCACCGGTTCGGCGAAGACGGCCTGCCCAGCACCAACATTCGGCTTGAGCAATTCGAAGCGCATGTAGAAGAACTGGTGACAGGCGGATATTCGGTGTTACCTCTCAGCACCGTTGTTAACAGGTTGAAAAACAAGGAATTGCTACCGGAAAAGACCGTTGTGATCACCGTAGACGACGCCTACAGGTCGGTTTTCACTGAAGGATGGCCACGCCTGAAGGCCGCAGGCCTGCCTATGACCTTGTTTGTTTCCACCGACCCTGTTGATGATCAACATTCCAACTATATGAGTTGGGACAACATTCGACAGCTCCAGCGGGAAGGTGTGGAGATCGGGCACCATACTGCATCCCATCTGCATATGGTTTATGAGGGGCGCCGCACCTCACTCGCCGACATGGAAAAAGCAAGCCAGCGTTTCACTGATGAGCTGGGCGGCGTTCCGCCTTTATTCGCCTACCCATACGGAGAATTTGATCCGGAACTGCAAGAAACCGTTGAAGAACAGGGTTTCGAAGCCGCATTCGCGCAGTTTTCCGGACCGGCAGCGCATTGGAGCGACACTTTTGCCTTGCCCAGATTTCCCGTCAATGAACGCTTTGGCGACATGGACAGGTTTCGGCTGATCGCTGGCACGCGGGCGTTGCCGATTGATGACCTGACACCGCAAAACCCGGTTTTGAATGAAAGATCAAATCCGCCAGTGTTCGGCTTCACGGTGGACAGTATAGTTTCCGGTCTTGGTTCTATGGCATGTTATCCCAGTCATCTGGGACGCGCCGCCGACCTTATCCGCCTGAACGGACGGCGGATTGAAGTGAGGTTTGAGCAGCCCTTTCCAGCAGGCCGGAACCGGATCAATTGCACCATGCCGGCTGGCAACGGGCGATGGTATTGGCTGGGAAGTTTTTTCTATGTGCCCGGCGGTCAGCTGGACTGACCCCGAGCTGCTTATTGAACAGCCAGTTGGCTCTTGAGCCACGTCGCCAAGCGACTTGGCAAGCCAGGCTGGCTTGTTAGCAGCGCGGTGGCGTGCCCACCGTCCTCGTAGGTCCATAAATCGCCGAACTTCCGCATTGTGACAAATTCGGCCATTTTTGGGGCCCATGTATGATCATCTTTGGCATAAACGAACAGAAAGGGCACGTCTTCAAGCTGCAAACGAAACACTGATTCCAGACTGAGCAGCCCGGAAGCCAGGACAACATAGGCATCAGCGTACCCGCCAAACCTGCCGGCTTTTGCAGCCAGTTCTCCACTGTAGCTTGCGCTCACGATAGCAACACGGCCAGCGTCCAATTCGGAACGAGTAGCGAGATAGGCACGTGCCGCGTTAACGTCCGGCCAAGCATCAAAAACTAGTGCAGGATCAATGTCCCGATAGGCAAGCTTTCCCTTGTTTATGCTATCTCCATGTCCGCGCAGGTCAATTCGGAGCGAAGCGACCCCTGCCTCGGAAAGGGTTTGGGCAAAATCATCATATTGATGGCGATTACCGCGCCACATGGTGTGCAACAGAATGACAACTGGCGGTCGTTCCATGTTTTCCGGAACATTGAGATCACCCACAATTTGCCAGCCTGAACTATCAAACGTCACGCGTTCGTTTTTTGCCCATGCAGCGTTCAACGGAAAAAAGAAGGCTGTTAAAATCAGCAGTAAACGGCCGATTATGTTATGCGGCGCAACAATCGAATGAAGGTGTTTTTCAAGCTGCTTCATTGTTCCCTCCTCAAGAAATGAAAAGGTACAATATAACATCATTCAATTTTCGCAAGGCCGCCGGGCCGCTGCGCCCGTGAGTGAGGCAACGATTGCGACGATGACTGACCGTCTCGCTAGCCTACGGCCCGTACATCAACCACTTCCGGCACATAGTATTTCAGCAGATTTTCGATGCCATGCTTCAGCGTGATGGTTGAGCTGGGGCAGCCTGCGCACGCGCCCTGCATCTCCAGATATACAATGCCTTCCTTGAAGCCATGGTAGATTATGTCTCCACCGTCGCCAGCGACGGCCGGGCGCACCTTTTCATCCAGCAGCGTTTTGATCTGCTCAATGATGTCTGCGTCAGCTTCATCTTCATCGACAGCCAAAGAGGTCTGGGCTTCGGAGAAATTGAGGATCGGAGCGCCAGAAGCAAAGAACTGCATGAGGGCCGCCAGGATTGAAGGCTTGAGCGAATCCCACTCGTCTTCCGTACTTTTGGAAACGGTCACAAAATCAAAACCGATAAAGACGCCTTTTACGCCAGAGACTGCAAACATCGCCTGCGCCAACGGAGAGCCTTCCGCGCTATCCGGGTCTGTAAAGTTTGCGGTGCCACTTTCCAGAAGCGTCTGACCGGGCAGAAACTTCAGCGTATCCGGGTTGGGTGTTAGCTCGGTTTCGATAAACATGACCAAATCCTTCCTATTTAGCCTCCCATTTGGTGCGGCGGGACAAAAAGGTCAAGCGATTTATCGAGAATTCCCGGAATGCAAAGCAACTTTTTTGGGGTTTCCGGGACTACCCCGCGAGGTCGGGTTAATCCTCCGCGAGAAACTGCACGTCTCCATGCAGTTCTTCCAGACAGTGATCAAGCGGCTGCCTGCTCTTTTCGACTCGGCAAAGAATCAACGCTCCCTGGAGTCGTTGCAGCGCATAGAGAGCCCAGGCGTTCGCCTCTTCCTCGGAATTCCCGGCCTTACTATATGCAGCCGCAAGTCGTTGACACCATATACCAACCACGGCTGCAATCCGGTCACGGAACAACTCCTGGCCCCGGCCCAGCATAATGCTGTTCATTAGGCACTGCGGCACGTCTCCACCATAAAACTCCGCAACCCCCTTGAGGCTTTCAAAAAGGGCATTGATGGGTTCAGGTCCGTCAAGCGGAGACAGCACGAGCGTCTGCAGGCGCCGACCTTCTTCAACCAGCACCTTTTCCGCCATCTCGTCCTTACCGCCGGGGAAGTGGTGGTACAAACTCGCTTTTGACAAACCGGTGACATGCGCAAGTGTCTGCATGCTGGTTCCATCCAGTCCATGAAGTCGAAACACCGCCGACAGCATGGACAGTAACTCTGTTTTGGTATGGGCTGAAGTGCGTGGCATCCGGGTTTCCAACATTTTTCTCTTTATAGACCAAACGTTCGGTTATAAACAACATGGTTTTCCAACCATGGTGACCGGTGGCGTCAATATGCCCATAACTTTGCCGCAATTCAGGAACATGCTATGTGCAACGCTAATCACTTGAATGTTTGCAGAGGATCCTTGCGCCTTGACCAGCAAAGACAGTCCGAGCTTTAAACCGAAACGCAAACCGCTGTTACGCCGCCTGGCCTATGGCGGTGCTATTGTGGGTGTTTGGGGCGTGATCGCCGGTATTGTCTTGATCGCCTACCTTTCGCTCGACATGCCTGACCTCGAGAACCTGCCAGCAGCCGGCAGTCAGGATACAGCGGTGGTTGTGAAGGCAGTCAACGGTGCAACTCTGGTGCGCCGTGGTCCCATCTATGGTGACTGGATAAGCTTTGATCAAACGCCAACAGCGCTTGTGGATGCATTTGTTTCTATCGAGGACCGCTCGTTTTTCACCCATGACGGTATCGATTCGAAAGGCTTGCTCAGGGCAGTTTGGTCAAACCTCCGCGCAGGTGGGGTGCGCGCAGGCGGCAGCACAATCACGCAGCAACTTGCCAAAAACCTGTTCCTATCGAACGAGCGCACGATCAAGCGCAAGGCGCAGGAACTGTTGATGGCCCTGTGGCTTGAGCAAAAGTTTACAAAAGAGCAGATTTTAACACTGTATCTGAATCGGGTTTATTTTGGCGGGGGCGCCTATGGCATTGACGCTGCCTCCCGTAAATTCTTTGGACATTCGGCAACCAGCCTGTCGATTGCAGAATCAGCCGTGCTGGCCGGACTTGTTAAAGCGCCCTCCAGACTGGCGCCCCACATTAACCCGGATGGCGCATGGGAGCGGGGCAGGGTTGTCCTGGCGGCGATGCAAACCACCGGCAAACTATCAGCTGCCGCAAAACAGAAAATTTCGGAACAACCACCAGCCCTGAGACGACCAGCCGCCGGGAGAAACGTTCGCTTTTTTACGGATTGGGTTGAAACAGAAGCGCGCCGGCTTGCGCCGGACCTCCGGGGCAAATCCCTGATTATCTTTACGACGCTTGACCCAAGTGTGCAGCGGGCAGCAACCCTTGCGGTGGGGCGCGCGCTTGACGGGGAAGGCAAAAGAAACGGTGCCAGCGAGGCCGCACTTGTTGCTATAGACCATGACGGCGCCGTCCGCGCGATGGTGGGCGGCCGTGATTACGCGAAAAGCCAATATAATCGGGCAACCCAGGCCAAACGACAACCTGGCTCGGCCTTCAAGTTGTTCACCTACCTTGCGGCTCTGGAAGCTGGCATAAAACCCATGGACCGTTATGTCGACGCACCAACAAACGTCGAGGACTGGGCGCCTAAAAACTACAGCGGACAATTCAACGGCGAAATGAGTGCGCAAGAGGCGTTTGCCCGTTCGATCAACACCATTGCCGTGCAAATTTCCGAGGAAATTGGCAGAGAAAAAGCCGCCGCAGTCGCGCGGCGCCTCGGCATCAAAACCGCCATCAGCAATGTTCCCAGCCTGCCTTTGGGCACCGAGGAGGTGCGACTGCTGGAACTGGCAGGAAGCTATGCATCTGTTGCAAATGGTGGACACCTCGCCCAGCCCTACAGTATCGTGGAAATCACCACCCTTGAAGGCGAAGTTATTTTCCGCCGACGCCCGTCCAGCCCCCGAAGTGTACTGCGCAGTGATACTGTTGAAGACATCACTTCGATGTTGACCAGCGTGGTGAAATGGGGATCCGGGAAAAACGCAGCGCTCGCTCGGCCGGCGGCCGGAAAATCAGGCACCTCGCAAGACAGCCGCGATGCTGTTTTTGCAGGCTTTACAAGCGACATGACGGCAGCTGTCTGGGTCGGCAACGATAATGGTGCACCAATGAAGAATGTAACAGGTGGCGGCATGCCAGCACGAATTTGGCGCGACTTCATGACGGAAGCGCACGCGTCAGTTCCCGTTCGCCCCCTGTTGGCCGACGCCGCCCTGTACGCCAGCGCGGCCCAGCAACAGTTTTTCGATGATCCGGCACCAACAACACTGGCAGAAAAGAGCGAAAAAAAGAAAAAGCGCGGCTTTTTCAGTCGGCTGTTTGGGGGGTCCTGAACCGGATTCGCATCAGTTCGGAACCTTGTTCGCGAAGCCACTTCCTGAGTATCCGATAGTCTGGCACAACACGCTCCACATGGGCCCAAAATTGAGGTGAATGATTCATCTCGAGCAAATGAGCAACTTCATGAGCGGCAACATAGCGGCGCACCTCTTCTGGTGCCAGGATCAGCCGCCAGTTGAAACGCAGCGTGCCTGTTGAAGTGCAACTGCCCCAACGGGTTTTCATGTCGCCAATACTGATCCTGCCAATGTCAGCACTAAGGCGAGACGCAAATTCATCGGCATCTGCAGACAACTCAAGTTTTGCTTGTGCCTTCAACCATCTTTCCAGCCTTGCGGGCGCCTGGTCAACAGGACCACCAACCATCAGTTGATCATGCCCCACTGTCACCCGTCGCGGCGCCACACCGGTATATACAACCTCCAGCGCATCACCCGCGAAACGCAACAGGTCACCATGACCAAGAACTGGGTTGGCTTGAACTTTCAGTCGTTCCGCCGCAATCCAGTCTTTGCTTTCGTCGAGAAACCTGGAGAGGTCCCGCTCGCTCACATGACGGGGAGCCGTCAGCTTGATGTCGCCTGTCAGAGCATCGACGCGCAGAATCATTTTTTTTGCGCGCGCATTGCGCCGTAGCGAGACGGGCACATGCTTGCCATCGACGTCAACCGTCAGTGGATCATTGTGCAAAAGCATTCTCATGCAGGCCATTCCACCAAATGATCTTCAAAATCGCCCGCTTCGCGTTCATCCACCACCCGGCCCTTCACAGACTGACCGGCCTGATGGATAGCTTCAGCGTCGCCCGCAACAAGAGGATGCCACTCCGGCAAGTCCTTGCCTTCATACAAGAGCCGATACGCGCACGTGCTTGGCATCCACGGCAACTGGTCCAGAAGTTCAACACTCATAACCACACAATTGCCGACATAGCGCTGACGGGTGAGGTACTTTCCGCATTGGATGGTTTCCGGATCCAGAAACCTGCACGCCACATCCGTGTAGTGAACCTCGCCGCTCTCTGCGTCTTCGAGCTTGTGAAGACAGCATTTCCCGCAGCCATCGCACAGCGATTCCCACTCTTCCCGGTTCATTTTATCAAGTGGCTTCTCGCGCCAGAATGCCATGGAAGGCCCCCGAGAGAGAGTGGATTAACTAACGGCTTTTTTCTAGCACTGAAGACAAGCTCTGCGCAATGTCCGCAGGTGTATCACGCGACGAAAACAAACGCACATAGTTGCCTTCGGGGTCCATCACGAAAATAAGTGCCGAATGATCCATCAGATAATCATCCGTACCTTCCTGTTCCCGCTTTGCAAAATAGACTTTAAAGTCCCTTGCTACTGCAGATATTTCGTCGAGTGAACCGGTGAGCGCAAGAAGCCGGGGATGAAAATCGGGGGCAAATCCCGCAAGCTCTTCCACGGTATCCCGCTCAGGGTCGATGGTAATAAAGATCGGCTGAACCGGGGAAGTGTCATAGCCCTCTTGCTCCAGTTGATACAGAGCGACTGACATCTTCTGCAAATCAAGCGGGCACACGTCGGGGCAAAAACTATAGCCGAAATAGATCAACATGAAGCGACCGCGAAACTCGGCACTCGATACTGTTTCGCCAGTATGAGCGGTTAACTCAAACGGCCCGCCCGGCCCGCTTGCCAACGGCGCTTCGCGACCGGTTTGATAGTAGCGACCCAGAACCAAAACGGCAGCGACAAAAACAATCGCCCACAATCCCAATCGCACCATTTTCATCACATCTCTCCGAAAATTGATAAGTCAGCCACGGAATCTGTCGGGTTAACCCTTGTGATCCCGCGATGGTTATAGATATATGATCAGTCGATGTCACGGCCCCTGCGACAAAATGGATGACGGCACGCAAAGCCGTGTATAGTGGCACCGATAGCAGAACATGGAGTGTTTAAAGTGGTTGCGTCTAGACGTTTGGTTTTTTTCCCGCTGTTAGCTTTTCTGATGAGCCTGGCAATGCCGGCTGCAGCGACAACACCGCAATACAAATTATTGAATGCGGTTGAAGACGGCGATGTTGCGGAAGTGACCAAGCTGCTGCGTGACGGTGTCTCTCCCGATACGAGGCGCCGGGGCACAGACGGCACACCGGCAATTGTTATTGCAGCACAAGAAGGGCACTTTGCGGTGATGAAGCTGTTGCTTGACAACAATGCCAACCCAAACTTGGCAGACCGCCTGCGCGGCCAGACTGCGTTGATGCACCGGGCTGTTGTAGGGGACACCAATATGATTCAACTGCTGTTATCCTATGGCGCAGATTCCAATCGTGCTGACATAGGACAGGAAACCGCCTTGATGAAAGCGGTCCGGGGCCGGAAATTCAAAGCAGCGCAAGCTCTTATTGAAGGCGGCGCAGACCCTAACGTCCAGGACCTGACCGGAAAAACCGCACTTGAATATGCCCGGATAAGCCGTTCCCGTCGCTTCGTCCGACTGCTTCAGGATGCTGGCGCAACATTCTAGGCGCGCATTACCGAGGACGACCGGCCCATTACAGAACTGATGCAATCAATCCTTGATCATATTGCGCCTCTGGGACTGCTATGGCTCGGGGCGGTTCTGCTGGACATGACATTTGGCGGGCGCCGGGCGCTTGGCGCTATTCCACTTGTCGAGACCTTTATCGAAAAAAGCATCCTGACCCTGAGAACCAAACTGGAACGAAGGGAGCGCAGCAAACGCAACCATTTTTGGCGGGGTTTGCTCGCGGCAGGTGTGTTGTCAGTCCTGCTCGGCGCTGCAGGATATTATGTCAATCAACTTGCTTTTTCGCATGCTTCCTTCGCGGCTTTGGCTGTTGTTGTGCTGGCAAAACTGCTTGGCCTAAAAGGCTTTTGGCAAATGCTCCGGGACAAGGTCACGCAGCAAGATGCAACAATGCGACGCCATGCCATTGAAGATGCAATTGATATGCTGACGAGCTTTTACGTGCCTGCTTTGCTGCTGTTTCTGGCTGGCGGGTTTTGGCTCCTGCTGCCGTATTATGGCTTTTGGGCCGCTGACCGGATTGACCGGGGCAATCAACCACCCTCCGTTTTTCTGCAACCATTTCGCGGATTTCGTAGTTTCCTGGCAATGCCGGGAGAGGTGGTGGCTACGCTGTTTGTTATGCTCGCAGCCCTGTTGTGGCCTGCCACCAACTGGCGTACGGCTGTCTTGGCCGCGCTGAAACCCGGTGGTAGAACAAGAAACTGGCCCGCCCATCTGCTGGCTCAAAGCCTTGATCTCGCTCTGGCGCCCAGAGCCAAGTTCCGCAGCGCCTGGCTGGGACCGAAGGATGCCAGCGCCCAAGTCAGTGCGGACAAGTGCCGAAGTGCGCTAATTGTCGCGCTTATTGCTTTCGCGATGACTTTGGCATTTTTGCTGGTATTACTGCTGGCAGCAGCAATGGGATGATTGCAAAATGTCCGATGCACCCCGGGCGAGAGATAACAGCAAACCTGCTGGGCCAACGACAAATGCGTTTGGCCAGATATATCCTGATTTCAGCAGCGAAGGTGGCGTGCGGCTAGGCACGCTTGTGACCATTCGCTGGATGGGCTTCGCCGGGCAACTGTTTGCTCTGGCCCTTGTTGCCTTTGGGCTGGGTTTCGACGTTCGGCCAGCAATAACAGTGCCGCTGGTGCTTGCCCTGGGTCTGTTGAATTTATGGTTTGCCCTCCGGTCTGATACCAATATCCGGCTCAGGAACAGCCAGACCAGTGCTCACCTCGCGTTCGACTTGATGCACCTTGCGGCTTTGCTGTTCTTCACGGGAGGGTTGGCCAATCCTTTTTCTGTGCTGATGCTGGTGCCGACAACTGTATCCGCGACGATGCTGGCACGGCGCCACACCTATGGATTGATTGCGCTGACCATTGTGCTCGTAAGCACCATTGCCTTCACGCCGTTCCCCCTGCCATGGAATGGGAACCCGCCCATCGTTACACCGCTTTTCATGGTGGCTCTCTGGATCAGCCTTTGCTTTACGATTGTCTTTCTGGCGGTTTACATGGCACGGGTAGGCCGGGAAAGCCGAACACGCGCCAGGGCCCTTGTGGCAACACAGTTCGCACTCGAACAGGAACAAAAACTGGCGGCGCTGGGAGCTCTGGCTGCTGCCGCGGCGCACGAGCTTGGCACCCCGATGGGCACCATCATGCTTGCTGCAAAAGAGTTGTTGCAGAATTGGGAAGGCGAGGACGATGAAGCCAAAGCCGACCTCGAGCTCATTCTTGCCGAAGTTACCAGATGCCGGAACATCCTGTCCGAGCTCCGCGAACACAAAAAGGCTGGCTCAGACCAGCATTTTGTCACCATGTCTGTTGCGGCTGTCCTGCGCGAGGCTGCAGCCCCTCATGAAAAGCGTGGTGTAACCATCGACTTCGATATCGACCCAACAGCGGAATTTGACATTTCGCGCGCGCCCGAGATCATCCACTCCGTCAGAAGCATTGTGGAAAATGCCGTTGGGTATGCTCGCAGCAGGGTTGTTGTTTCCGCACTGTCAGACGGCGATGAGCTCAGAATATCAATTGACGATGATGGGCCCGGTTTTGATCCCTTGATTGTAAGAAGCCTTGGCGAGCCTTATGTTACTACACGCCGGCCCAGAGCTGGCAGAGATGGCGGTCTTGGATTGGGCTTGTTCATTGCAAAATCCCTTCTTGAGCGAATGGGAGCAACACTCAGTTTCGACCGGGCGCCCGGCGGCGGTGCGCGCGCATCAATATTGTGGCCTCAGGTTAGCAGAACCCTGATGCCTGCCGTCACCAGCTAAAACGAAAGCGAGCAACGCATGGCAAACCCAATTGAAATCAACCCAGATGATCCACTACTGATCGTGGAAGATGACCGTGCCTTCCGGCAACGCCTTACCCTTAGTATGGAACGAAAGGGCTTCACTGTGGTTGCGGCAGAAAGCGTCGAGGAAGCCGGTCTTCTTGCAGCGGACCACAAACCCAGATACGCCATTCTCGACATGAAGCTGGCCGATGGCAACGGCCTGGACCTGGTTCCGACGCTGCGGCATTTGAGACAGGACGTGCGTGTCATCATCCTGACAGGCTATGGCAATCTGGCAAGCGCGGTTGCGGCGGTTAAAGCTGGCGCTGTTGATTATTTGGCAAAACCCGCCGACCCGGATGAGATTGTCAAAGCTCTGTTGACCGATGATGGTGAGAAACCGGAACCTCCGGAAAATCCCATGTCCGCAGACCGGGTAAAATGGGAACACATTCAGCGGGTATATGAGCTTTGTGATCGCAATGTTTCAGAGACAGCGCGTCGTCTGAACATGCACCGACGCACACTGCAACGCATTCTCGCAAAACGGTCACCACTCTAATCCAGATAAGTGCCCTGAAACAGAGTGATACCCAACTGTTGGCCAAGGCGGATATCCAGGTCTGTTTCGCAGCCCGCCAGGATGATTCTGGCACGACCAATCTGGCTTATGCGAGCGATTAAGTCCTGCTCAAGGTCGTGAGATAGCCAATCTGGCGTCACGCTATCCGGCTTGTGCAACTTGATGAAAGTCGCATGTAGTTTTTCATAGTCCAGCCAGAGGAGCGATTCTGGCTCCACGTCCGCGAGGGATATCTTGTACCCACGCGACTCTATTTTTCTGTAGGCTGCAGCATACGCACGCGGATGTGCCAGAATATCAACGAGGCTGAATTCTATTACGATTGCATTCTTTTCTGCCTTGGCGAAAGCCGCGTCAAATCGATCAAAAACATCAGAAACTATGACGGCACACGTCAGCCGGATACAGGAAGCCATGGACGATGCATTTTTGAGGTCGGGCTTCAATTCAAGCAGCTTGAGAGCCAGCTCTTCAGAAAGGTAGCCTTCCAGCCAGCGATCATGGTGTGTGACATTAATGGCCGTGAGCTTGGAGGTTAGAATAAACGGGTCAATATATTTGTGAACCAATACGGGCGTAGGCTGGTCCGAGCCGACAACTGCCATTACCCTTTGTTCTTTCAGCGCTGTTGAAACATCCGCGTTAGGTAGTTTTCGCATGACGCTCGCCAGGATAAAAGCATCCAACCGTCGCTCAGCCTCCTCTGGGTGATGAGGGTGTTTCGCGGTTGCCTTTGTTTTGCCCTTGGTACTGTTTTGCGGTTTCCGCTGCTTGCTCTTTGGCTGGATTTCCACAAGCAACTGCTCAGCCAACTGCTCCGTGTAGGCTGCAAAATCTGCATAATCGGTCTCAAGGTCCCACCACTCGATAAACCGGTCACTGATACCGACCACCGGATCCATTTGGGCAAGGGTCTCGGAATCCCGGAGCTTTTTTCGGATATCGGCAACAGACGGCGCAATATCGTCAAGAGTTGCCTCGTGGGTGACAATGATGCAATCCGCATTGGGCAACGCGAAGAGCTTGGCCCCTTTGCCGGTGACCAGTGGACGAAGCGCAGACGCCACCTCCCGCCGGTAAAAAGGTTCTCGCATATGCCTTTCAAGGAAAGAGAGCCTGATGTGGAGGGCCCGGCGCGACTGTGTATGGCGCTTAAGCTGACGCACATAATCCATCATGGTATGGATGGTATCAGACGGCTTGTTCATATGATCGACTTCATCCGGATAGCGGGTTCTTCAACGCCCAAAACGCCGAACCTGATGCAACCACCAACCCTGTTCATTGATTGAATAGACCGGCCGGTAGTGCAAAATTTTAGTATGCGGTAAAACAGAATCAACCTGATTGTCCAGAATATGGAATTCACCCTCAATTTCGACAGCGAGAACTGCATGGGCAATGCGGAGGTTTTCGTCCTGCAGAACAACAAGGCGCATGATCGCGGGGTCGACACCCAATCTCTTGAGCGTCACAAATTTGCTGATGGCATAGTCTTCGCAGTCACCATCCTTGAGAAAAAACTCGTCGGGGGTCGCCCAATAGTCAGGTATGCCCCAATTGACCGGATCAACAATGTAAGTTGACCGGTTCATATAGAGATTGACGGCTTTTACCAAAGCCAGGTCAGCGTTGCCATTTTGCAAACCTTCCGGGCGCATCAACCGCTGTTCCCCGATGAATGCTTCCCATTCTTCCCGGCTGCATTTTATGCGGTTGCGGCCTCGGCAATTACGCTCTTGAGAAGCGGTTTGCGACTCCACTACCTCACTCTCGGACTGTTCAAGATTGTGCCTGCGCCAAAGCTCCGTCCATTTGTCAAAAGACTTCATATTAGTGGAATGGATTTCGCGGCTGCCAAACAAACCGGCACTGGCACGAGCAGTGGACGACGCCAAGCCGATGATCAGCATCGCCGCCAGACTGCAGTTCAACAATTTCGAAACTGAAGGCTTCATCTCTCGCTCATAATACTGCGTTCACCACCATTTGTGCCAGGCGACGCCGTCATCTCGTCCAAACTGTGTTCCATTTGATTATAATGACAAAGTCTAAAGACAGCCCTAATATTGCGTTAACGATTGCCAAGTATTTTAATCCTATTCACGTTTTTCAAATCCGACAATCGGGGAGCGGCTGATGTCACAGCAAAGTGAGTCCAAACGTGCGTTTTTAGCGCCTGCAATTGGCTTCATGGTGATTTTGTCGCTGGCGACTTTTGCAATTTTCCGGGTCGCAGAATCGGAGGCTGAGCAGGGACTGGAATCATGGCAGAGCCGCATGGCGTTGATCGCCGACAGCCGCACCGCAGAGGTTTCGGAGTGGCTAAACCGCCACCTGAGCAGCGTAGAACAGCTGGCCGGTGATGCATCTGTTCAGCTATATGGCACCACCATTGTTGAAAGTGACACGGAAAGTGCCGAGGCCCAAAGAGGCTATATTTTTTCCCTTCTGTCTGTTGAAGCAGAGGCAACCGGTTTTCACGAGCAGCGGGCAATTGACACTGTGGCAGCCAATGTCAGGCGCCCGAACAGAGCGGGCCTCGCGCTCGTCGACAAGACGGGTCGTGTGATGGTCGCCACGGCCGGCATGCCGATGCTCCGCCCCGATGAACTCCTGAGCGAAGGCAACAGATCCTTCATTCGGCTTGGGCCCAGACTTGATGACAAAACGCCTCTGGTCCTTCTGGGAGCTCCCATAGCCAACGCGACGGACGGGACAGGCGTTGGTGCCTGGATAATCGGTGCTCGCCCGCTCGACAACGACTTCCTGCAGACCCTTGCACAGCCGGGCGATGATGCGGCAACCGCAGAAACATATCTGGTAATTGCAGGCGAAGGCGACGTAACGACGCCGATTACGCCGTTGCGTTATGGGGGACGCCTCGGTGATGCCCGCAGTGACGCCGCCGCATCATTCGCCGCGCGGCAACCTGGTGGGTTCAGCAGGTTTGCAAACTACGACGGGCGTGATGTGTTGGTCACAGGTCGAGAGCTGTCAGCCCCGGTGCCTTGGGTGCTTGTGCGGTCAATTGAAGCGTCGGAAGCCTTCGCCGACATCAATGAGCGGCGCAACAGCCTGTTTATCACGCTGATGCTTGCCGCGATTTCAATTCTGGTCGCGCTGGTCCTGGTGTGGCGTCACGGCGTATCGCAGCGCCTGCAGAAATCGTATCAACAGCAGGCTGCTTTGTCGGCACAAAACGAATCTCTGAGTAATTTCCTTCGCGCCGTCAGTGATAGCCAGCCGACTGCCATTGCCGCTCTGGAAACAGACATGACTGCAAGGCTGGTCAACCGACAGATGAGTCTTGTTGCCGGCCTACCGGCTGCAGAGCTGGAAAACCGGCGCCTGGACACAATGTTTGACAATGAAATCGCCCAACAATTGCGCACTGCCGTTCAAGAGGCTGCTCAAGGCGCATCGCAGACATTTCCAGAGCTGAAACCGTCAACCACTGATGGCAAAATATTCAAGACCGAAGTGTTGCCGCTCTCCAATACCAGCGAGTCGAACGCGGAAGCTCTGCTGGTCATGCAGGACATCACCGACCTTGTCGCAGCCAATGACCGGTCTGAGGCGCTGTTCCGGCAACTAATCAGCACCCTTACACAGATTATCGACGCGCGGGACCCCTGGAGCAAACACCATTCTGCCCGGGTTGCGGACGTCGCTGTCGCCATTGCCGTCGAGATGCAGTGGGATGAAAATGCACAGGAGGCGATGAGAACCGCTGGACAGCTCGTGAACCTGGGCAAAATCTTTGTGCCGATCGACATCCTGACCAAACAGTCGCCCCTCACGGATGAAGAGTTAGCGCTTGTACGTGACAGCATGAGCAAAAGTGCGCAGCTCATCAAGAATATCGCGTTCAAAGGTGCGGTGGCAGAAACCCTGGAGCAAATGCGTGAACACTGGGATGGCAGCGGCGAACCTGCTGGCCTGAAAGGCGAGGATATCGAACCCGGCGCACGCGTTCTGTCTGTCGCCAATGCCTTCGTTGGTATTGTATCAGCGCGCGCCCACCGCGAAAGCCTGGGTTTTGACAAAGCGGTCGACATTCTGCACTCGGACACCGGTGTGCGATATGAAAGACGGGCAGTTGCCGCGTTGCAGAATATACTTGAAAACAAGGGCGGTCGCGAACGCTGGGCAGACTTTACACAAATGCCTGACGTTGACTAGAGCTATCCCTTTCAAGCCATCGCAGCGGCGCTGCCCGCGTCAGGAATGCAGGACCCCAAATCCAGCCAGCTGATGGGCCCCCGCTCAAACTCGCTTTCCATTTGAAGACAGATGCCAACCGGGCAACGGCAAACTTCATTCAGGATGGCAAGCATGAAAGGGCGTTGCGGCTCTACAATGAACTGCATATAGTCCCGGCCGGCACTGTCACCAGCGGACGCGCCAAACGATGGGCCGCAGCACGCGCCATTTTGAGGTGGAGAGTTTTGCGCCGGGACGAATGGACCTTGCCGGGCGCCGCCGGTCGCAAGATCTCCCCGCCATACGCATCGGCAACGATGACCCCCGTCCGATCCGGCAAACTTGTTTCCTCATCCAGCAACTGAAGCGGAAACTCGGCATCAACAGCAAAATAGAACTCATCTGAATAAGGTAGGTAATTTTGCCATTTTTGATCTGACCGGAAATCCGAAACACACGACTTCACTTCGGCTATGGCGACTCGGCCACTTTTGCACAGCCCAACCACATCGGCTCGACGACCATTGGTCAAGGGCAGCTCGCACATGGCCGCGAAACCCATGTCATGAAACAGTCGCAGTGTTCCACGCGTGATCCGATCCGTGGATGTCATTCTTGCCTCCCTGTCCAATTCGGTGTTGAACATCAAGCCTGTCGCAACATGGCGTGAGGGGCAAGAAAAAAGAACGTATAGGGAACAAAATTAAAAGGACGAAATTCAGGTTTCGTCGCTGATGATAGTGGCCAGCCGTGTCTGCAGGGCCTTGCCTTTGTCGCCGCCATCCCCTTGAATCTTGTGTTCAAGGACGACTTCAAAGACTCGCACATGGGCCTCAACAACTTTTGGCGAAACGGTTTTGTCTGCCGGAATATTCTTGATGTAGGAACAGAGCGAACTGCCCGCATTGGTCATCAAGGGAAAATCAAAGCTGCTGCCCATCCCTTTGATATTATGAGTCAGGTCGTAAATTCGATCCGTTTTTTCATCCGATTTGCCTTCCTCACCCGTGAGTCCCGCCACGATCTCCTTGAGTTCGGCAACCGCTTCGCTCGTCCAGCTAACAAACTGCTCCACCAGCTCTGCGTCATCGGCATAGGAAAACTCGCCATCACCGTTCGGCATTTTTCCTGCTCCTGCAAACAATTACACTACGATTGCTAACCTATAACAGCCGTTCACATTCCACAACTATTGTGCATTTTAACCTTTTCAATAGTTTTTCTTGCATCAATGACCCTGCGTTGGATAAATCAGTGACCAAATATTTCCATCAAGGAGCGTCCGTTGACACCGAATGAAACAGCCAGGGTACAAACGTACCTCCAGCGCAAGTTCAACAATAATATGATTCGCCTGATGCGTCGGCCTCAGGCTCCTGACTCCGTTGAAGTCTTGTTGGGCGACGAATTCATCGGGGTCGTGTACCGGGACGAAGATGAAGGTGAACTCTCCTTCTCCTTCAATATGTGCATGCTGGAAGAAGACCTGCCTCAGATCTAGCCATGTCTAGCTTTTAGGCGGCCCTGCTGCGCGCCACTGTGCCGTCGCAAGGCCCGGAACATAGCTTCCCCACAGTGCCACCCATTTTGCGTCGGCGCTCCTGGCTGTGTTTAACAGCGTGATTACCCGTTGCTGGTCACCAGCCAACCCATAAAGCATAGCAATCAGAAGTGTCGATTCGTCTGGCAACTGGCTGGCGATCGCAGAATAAACGTTGCGTTTTGCATCCGCCGACTTCCAGTCTCCCGGCAGGGATCGAATTCGGTCAAGCTCATCGGTCGGCGTGCCCCGTGCTGCAAGGTACTTCAACCAGGCGTCGAGGCCGAGGTGGTGCTGTCCACTGGCGCCAAGCACAAGCGCTTCATAAAGATCAGCAGACATACCCAGACTGCTCGCCTGGCGAGCGGCCTCCAGAGCAACGTCATACTCGCCAGCAACAAAATACACCCAGACCTGGTCCATCATTAACAAAGGATCGGCCGGGTCCATTTTTGAAGCATTTTTGATGGCAGCACTCGCATCTGAAAGTCGCCCGGACGCCGCCAGAGCCGTCGCATAACTGGTCATCATGGCGACATTGTTGGGGGCGACCTCAAGTGCATCGGACAAAAAGCGGGTAGCTTTGGCAGGGGCCGTATCCACAAACAATGCATAGTGCGCTTTTGCAGCCAGCGTCTCTGCAGAAAACGGAGCCATTTTTTCCGCTTCAGAAAGGTGGGTGCGGGCTGATTTTTCGGTATCGATTCCGTCGTTCCTGAAAAATACGCCTGTTTTATGGGTATAAATGTCTGCCAATGCGGCATGGGCTGGCCAAAATTCGGGGTCCTTGTCAAGTGTGGCAAGGAGAAGGTCCTGCGCTTCATGCGCCGCCGGTCCGTTGCGCAAGCTCCACAAATAACGCGCTCGCCAATAAACCGATTCTGTTTCTGCCGAAAAAATCGGCAATCGGCGTGCAGGCGCCCTGACGCCCAGGTGAGCGGACAGATCCTTCAGCGCCAGAGCCTCCGCATGCATGAAATGCTCATTCGACACAGCATGCGCGGCAGTCCAGGCGACCTCATTGTTGTTCAGTCCCTGCAACGACAGGGACAGAAGCGTGCCATTTTCCCCATCAACAAGCTTCGGGGCCAGTATGTAGGCATTGGCGACTTGCGTCGGCATCGCTGACTGCCCGGGTCTCCAGCGGACAAGGTGAATGCCTTCGATCCTCGAGAGAGAATCGTGCATCAGTTCCGTAATCGAGGCGGACAAGGTATCAAGTTTCGGGTTTTGAGAGTGGTTTTCCGTGTCCATCACCACCAGTGTCAGCTTGTCTGAAACACCGACCGACATGAAAAAGCCTATCGCCCCAAGCAGCAACATACATGCAACAAACACAGCGGGCATTAGGTATCGCTTTCGAAGCGGCCGTGCGTTTTCGGCATGTTCCGGGGCCAGCACAGAATGAAGATCGGTTTCTGATCGCTGCTCTATCAACCGGTAGCCTTTTTTTGAAATTGTTTCGATATAGCGCGGCTGGCGCGCGCTATCACCCAGCGCACGACGAAGGTCACTTATAACAACCGTAATTGAATGATCGCTCACGGCGCGCAATTGCCAAATGGATTCGACAAGATCGTCTTTGGAAACCACTTGCCCCTGATGCCGGTACAAATAGACCAGCACTTTCATGGCACGCGCCTCCAGCCTGAGCCGTTTGCCTTCCCGCACCAGCTCGTTGGTGCTTTCATCAACTGTCCACTTACCAAGCTGGAACGTCATGGCCTGCCTCTTCAAAACCTGACTGTGAATTTGGCACCATTCTCGCGCCATTTCCAATTCTTGATGTTTTCTTGAGACTTGCGTGAGGACTTTGCAGGCAGCTTGCCCACAATCACCCATCACCATGAACGCTTCGCATCTGGTTGGAAAACGATAAGCCCCATCAACCTCCAGCCCAACCACAGAAAAGGAATGTATATGATCAAATCAAAAACAGTACAGATTGTGACGACTGTACTCCTGGCGCTGTCAGCAACGGTTGCCAGCGCGCGCCAACCGGAAGACAAGCAATCCCTCGCGAACTTGGAGTTTCTGCTTGGTGAATGGACCCTTGAAACAAAGTATGCCAATGGAGCCAAAGCGAACGGCACCCGAGAGTGCCGCTATGCCTTGCGAAAAACCAGAATTCGCTGTGCGACAGAATCATTGTTCGCTGACGGCTCTGCCCGCGACCTTGTCAGCTATTTCAGCTACAATGCGAGCACTAACCAGTTTCAGGAAATGACCATATACCAGCGCCCGGTCGGCAACAAAGTCGCTGATTTGCTGTTGGACATCGAAGAAGGCACCGGCATGTCACGCGGTTACGTTTATGGCGGCGATGGCAAAAGCGGGCCTCGTGTTTCGGAAGAGTGGGCAATATCCGCCACATCAATAACCATGAGAATGCGACTGAACAGAGGGGGACAGCCGGCCCATGTCTGGTCTGTTTTCATTGAAGAGACAATGGCACGCACTCAATAACACCCTATGCGGCTCAGCATTTCTCGACACGTTGGTCACACACTGGTCAGGCTGGGCCTAGCCGGGACAGGAGTGTAGTGTTTTCCCTGTCCCGGCATTCCAACTAATTGCCGAATCCGCACTTTTTGCGTCGACGTTCGCTGCCGCCATGCGTATCTTTCAAAATCGGGTGGGCAAGGAGGACGCACGATGGCACTGCCAAGTTATGTTGCCGGAACAAGCGACACACCATTGTTGTACATGACGATCGGCAAGGCGCTTGAAGAAGCCGTGCAGACGCACGGGGAGCGACCGGCGTTGATTTCAACTCACCAGCAGGTTCGCTGGACCTATAGCGAACTTCAGGAACGTGTGGATGCTGTTGCTGCAAACCTGATCGGTCTGGGGCTCAAAGCCGGAGACAGGGTTGGCCTTTGGGCACCCAATTGCGCCGAATGGATTGTCACCCAGTTTGCAACGGCAAAAGCCGGCCTTATCCTCGTCAATATCAACCCGGCCTATCGGATTTCCGAGCTTGAATACGCGCTGAACAAAGTTGGCTGCAAAGCCCTTGTGCTGGCAGAGTCTTTCAAATCATCAGATTACGTATCAATGCTTCAGGAAATCGCGCCCGAAATAGCAACCGATGCACCCGGGCCTATAAAATCGGCGCGCCTTCCCGAATTGCAAAGCGCCTTTGTGATCGGTGACACCCCCCAGCCCGGCTTCCAGGCTTTCTCCAGCCTGCTCGAGAGACCCAAAGCCGAGTATGTAGAAACATTGAAGGCTCTTCAAACCGGGCTGCAGCCTGATGACCCGATCAACATCCAGTTTACGTCCGGGACGACCGGTCACCCAAAAGGCGCCACGCTTACGCACCATAGTATCCTCAACAACGGATACTTTGTTGCCCGGCGTCAGAACTTCTCCGAAGACGATATTCTGTGCCTGCCGGTTCCGCTTTATCACTGCTTTGGCATGGTTATGGGTGTTCTTGGGTGTGTTACACACGGTGCCGCCATCGTTTTACCGGGAGATGCTTTTGAACCGCAAAGTGTGCTCGCCGCGGTCGAAGCTGAAAAATGCACGGCGCTCTACGGCGTTCCGACGATGTTTATTGCCGAACTTGAGCACCCAGAATTCTCGAAATTCGACCTGTCCAGCTTGCGAACTGGCACGATGGCAGGGTCTCCCTGCCCGATTGAAGTCATGAAAAGAGTGATCGACGACATGCACATGAGCGAAGTCACGATCGGCTACGGCATGACCGAAACGGCACCTGTAAGCTTTCAGAGCAAAAAGGATGACCCTCTCGACAAACGTGTAGGCACTGTGGGTCAAATCCACCCGTTTGTCGAAGTGAAGATTGTCGACGAAGAAGGCCGGACTGTCCCGCGCGGTGCACAGGGTGAGCTTTGCACCCGGGGCTACAGCGTCATGCGGGGATATTGGGCCGACGAAGAGCGAACCGCCGAAGCGATCGACGCCTCACACTGGATGCACACCGGCGACCTCGCCACCATGGACGACGAGGGATATGTAAACATCACCGGACGCCTGAAGGACATGATCATCCGGGGCGGGGAAAACATCTATCCGAGAGAGATTGAAGAGTTTCTCTACACGCACCCCGCCGTTCAGGACGTGCAGGTTTTTGGCATCCCCGACGACCGCATGGGCGAAGAGGTATGTGCCTGGATTTTGCTTCGGGAGGGAGAAAGCGCGACAGACGATGACATCCGGGCGTTCTGCAAGGGGCAGATCGCGCACTATAAAGTGCCGCGCCACATCAGGTTTGTCAGCGAATACCCCATGACAGTCACGGGGAAAATCCAGAAGTTCGAGATGCGGAACGCCATGCGGGAAGAACTGTCGCTCTCCGAACAAAAAACCGCCTGAACGCGCTACCCTGATCGCACTAGGCTGTCAGCCAGTCCTTAAGCGGCGTGCCGGTGTCTGCACACTGGTCCGGCGTTACATCGATGCTCGCATCCAGCAGTTTCTTGGCCGCCATATGATCCTTGATGGCGTTGACAGAATCGATCGCTATCAGGTGGCCTTCCTTGAAATAGCAAATCGAAAAAGATCGGTCTTCCATGTCGCCGCGTTGCACAATCTGGTCATAGCCTCTCGACAAACCGGCCATCTGCAGCTTCAAATCATACTGGTCTGACCAGAACCAGGGCAGGTCTGTATAAGGGGCAGCTTCCCCAAAAATCGAAAGGGCGGCAACCGATGCCTGTGACACCGCGTTTTGCACAGATTCGAGCCTTGTGCGCCCTTCATACCGCGTTAGCACACCGGTCGCGCAATCGCCTACGGCATAAATGCCGGGGTCGCTTGTTCGCGCAAACTCGTCTACCAGAATGCCCCTGTCGCAGGCCAATCCGGCAGCTTCTGCGATCTCGCTGTTGGGGAGCACGCCGATGCCGACAACAACAATGTCTGCGTCCAGCACGCGGCCATCGGACAACATGGCCTTAAAACCACCCGAGGGTTCCGCATCAACGTTGCTGACACTGGTATTTTCAAGAACTGTCACCCCCCTGCCTTCATGCTCGGAACGAAAAAAAGCAGCAAGCTCTGGTGCCACCAGCCCCGGCATAATGGTGGACATCGCTTCCACAACTGTGACGTCCAGACCAAGTGTTGTTAGTGTTGCAGCGGTTTCAAGCCCAATGAAGCCGCCCCCAACGAGGATCGCCTTTTGTTTACCGGGCAACGCCGCCTTCAGTGCGTGAATGTCGTCGATACCACGAATGTAAAACAGGTCATTGCGTCCCTCGTGACCCGGAAGGACACGCGGGCGAGCGCCAGTCGCGATCACCAGGTCAGTGTAACCGAGGGTTTCTCCTGTGTCGGTCAGGACAGTTTTTTCCTGCCGGTCTATGTGGGTCACAGCTGTACCCAGCTTCAGCTCAATCGAGCGGTCCGTATAGAATTTCTCTGGCCGAAGGGTCAGGCGGGCTTCCGCCAGCGCACCCTCGAGAAACTTCTTGGACAAAGGCGGTCGCTGGTATGGCAGATGGTTTTCCTCGCACACGAGCGTGATTGGCTCTTCAAAACCACGACGCCGCAACATGTCCGCAACCTGCAGTCCGGCGTTGCCGCCACCAACAATGACTGTACTCATATGGCTACCTTTTTGAACGCTCCTGAATCAGGAGAGCCATCCTATGGAAATATGAATATAGAGCAATGGCCGAACCGGAAAAGAGCCGTGAGCCAGTCTGTTCAGGTGTCCGTTTCCTGCGGGCGAGCCACCGGCGCCATGATAGCAGACATGACAACCAGCGGATTGTCTTGTCCGGCAGATGACCAGAAAAGCTTCGCTATTTCCTGCAGGTGATGATTGATTTTTTCCATGGCGACAGCGTCAGGCGCACCCACCAGGCGGAACACCCACGTGTTTTTGACGGGGCCATGCGCAACAACTTCGTCAGTTTCGAGGCCGCGGCGCAGGTCACGTGCCGATTGGCGCGCCTGTACATCGCCAATACGGGAATAGAGACTTAAAGCGAGCGGATCGTCGAACGACAAGCCATATCGCAGGGTCCTGCCCGGCGCTTGATAAAGCTTCTCCTGTCGGCGGTTCACAAGCCGCGTCCCGGAGATCTCGATCAGGTCGACATCAAGCAAAAGCTCAATATGGTGATATAGTGAGGACGGTTTTACACCAATCAGTCCGGCAATCTCACGCACAGACCGCGGCCCCGTGTTAGCGAGCAGGTCAATGATATCCATGCGCCGCGCTGACATGAGGCACTCATATTGCTCACGGCGCGTAATCCAGTAGGTATTATCGTCAGAAGAATCGGTCATGAGGTCCTGCAAATAGTAATGCGGGGACCAGTTGGCCCCCGCATCGCTCCAGCCTTGGCCTTATTCAGGCCCTGCATCATGGAACCAGAGCTCGGGCAGTTCTTCCTGAACTGGCCACAGCTGGTCCATTGTGTCGTCATTGTAGAGCCGACCATTCATCATCACACGGTGGATGTCGGTCGTGTTGCGAATGGTGTCACGCGGGTCACTGTTCAGAACTACCAGATCCGCAAACTTGCCGGGCTCGATCGATCCAATTTCTTCGGCGTGACCAATGATGTGGGCGCCATCTATGGTCGCGGCCTTCAGCGCTTCCATCGGCGTCGCTTTGCCGGAGCCAAGGGCCCACAGTTCCCAGTGGTAGCCCAGCCCCTGGAACTGACCGTGACTGCCTACACCAACTTTGCCGCCGGCACGCTGGATATCAATGGCGCTGTCAGCAACACGCGTAAAGGCATATTCCTCATCGCGGAACCAGGGCAGACGTTTGGTGCGCTGGTCAACAATACTGTGAGGCATAAACCGGTTCACCTTCTCGTCGTCATGTGGGTTCATATTGGAGAAGAAATAATTCTCCGCCCACGGGCCGCCATAGGTGACAAGCAGTGTCGGCGTATACCCAATGCCGGTTTGGGCGGCGAGCTGCTGCACGTCCTTATAAAGGGGTATGATCGGAATATTGTGCTCGTTACCCGCAAATCCATCGATCATGTGGGTCAGGTCAAGCTTGGCATCCAGGCCACCCTCGGTGGTTGGCATGATACCCACTTCCTTGGACGCCTCGATAATATGCTGACGCCGTTTCCGGTTTCCGGTAATGTAGGCCTTGATGTTCTTGGTGCGGTAATGTTCCTTGTAGCGCTTGAGCACCTTGACCGCATCTTCCTTCGAGCCGATTGCCGTGTCGGAGAAGACACCAGGACCTGTTGACCAGGCCCGCAAGCCGATCATTCGACCAGCTTCCACCATATCCTGATAGACGAATATGTCGGTGGTTGCCGTCTGCACATCCAGCCCGCTCGTCACACCGTACGCCACGTTGGCAAGGAAGGGCCAGAAATGCTCTTCAATCACTTCGTTGCGGCTCCAGTTGCGCCAATGGCCGTGTGTATCAACAAACCCGGGCGTGATGAACTTGCCGGACATGTCCCGAACCTCGGCACCCGACGGCACATCCAGCGAACCCCGGGCTCCAACAGCAGCAAACTTGCCGTTTTCGATCAGCACATCAGCGTTTTCGATGGTTCCTTCAGGTCCCATTGTAATCACAGTCGCGCCGGAGAGGAGAATTACGCCTTCAGGGTTGTCACGCGCAACTTCCACCCGCGCAGAGAAGCTCTGATAGGCTTTTTCTTCTTCCTCGGCCTCGGCTTCGGGTGCTGCATCATCGCCGTCAGCTGCATCGCCAGAATCGTCGCCAGAGTCGTCCTCAGAGTCAGCGGCATCAGAGTCGGCAGCATCAGAGTCGGCGGCATCCCCATTTTCCGCAGGTTTCTCGTCCTCTTCCTCGTCGGGTTTCACCCACTCCACATCCGAAAGGTTTTGCGTGTAGATGGTGCTGCCAGTGGACCACAACATGGTCTCGCCGTCAGTTGACCATTCAAAATAGTCAACTCCGAAGTCTGAGATGGTTTTAAGCGGTACAGAAGGGCCCGCCACATTTACAACGGTCACATCACGTCCGGTTTGCGGCACCGCCACCAGCTGCAATTGCTCTTGAGAGCGTGCAAGCGCATATTTGCCGTTGGGGCTCAGTCGCATATCGCGAGCGGGTACGGGCTGGGCGGCGAAATAGAGCCCCTGGCCGGTCACGCGCACGTGCTCGCGCCGGTCAGTGCCGTCAAGGCGCACGGAAAAGAGGTTGCCGCTTCCTGTTGGAATAAGCCCGCCACCTGAATAGAGGTATACTCTGTCATCTGCGTCGCCAAAGTGGATACCAGCAAACCCGGTACCTGCGAGGACGACCCGCTCATTGCCGTTGTCCACGTCCAGTGCAATCAGGTCACGCTGCGCTGTTGGATTACCCAGGTTGAACTGATGATTGGATGTACGTATCGCCACAACCTCGTTGCCGCCAGGTGTAAAATGCGGGTCCGCATAATAACCGGGCGTTTGGGTCAGGCGTTCAGGCCTGCCACGACCGTTGGCCCGCATGCGATAGATATGGCCGCCATCCGGGCCCCAACTGATGTACGTGAGATACCGCCCGTCCCGCGACCAGCTGGGCTGGAACACATTTGCACCTGCCCGATCGATTTTTCTCGGACTAGCGCCCTCCTCAAGTGACATGGAGTAAAGTTCGCCCAGCGCAGAAAACACAACTGTTGTGCCATCAGGCGACAGGCTCGGCGTTTGCGCCATGCGGGCGACGACCGGCCCTTCAGGGTCCTTTTCCTGCTGCACAAGGTTCGGCCCCACGTCCATTTTGACCTTCACAGTGAAGGGAATATTTGTTCGTTCGCCGTCTGCGATTGCAATGCGCTCGATCTTGCCACCGCTGTTCAGCACAACGGCACTACCGTCAGGTGTGAAGCTGTAAGCCGGCAAAAGATCACGGGTCGCCCTTGATTCCTGATCATCCCGCGTAATTGGATAGGCCAGCCAGCGATCCTCACCTGTCGCGAGGTTGCGAACCCTCAGCCCGGTCTCGGTTTCATGGCGCGTGCCATAAACAAGCATATTGCCATCAGGCGAAATCATGGGACGCACAGCACCACCATAGGCCGTGACAATGGTTTCGGTTGTGCCTTCGTGCATGTCCCGGCGGACAACCGCCCAGGGGAAGCCCGTCATATTGTACTGAAAGCCTCCAACCTTGAACGCATAATATATGTAGCGACCATCGGACGAGGTGGAAACGCCCTGTGCATTCGGCTGCTGGTTGCCGGGCGTGCTGGGGCCACGGGGGCGGGCGTTGGTGATCTGGATGCCTTTGCCGCCATGTTTATGGTACATCCAGATTTCATTGGCCCCGATACCGTTCGAGACCTGCGAGACAAATACATTGCTGCCATCGGCAGACCAGGCGGGGCTCATCGCGTCGCCCGCGCTCATGGACGAGAGTTTCTTGGGCTTTGAGCCGTCCGCATTTGCAATGTAGAGGTTCTCAGAGCCCTCTTCATCGGAGATAAAAGCGATCTGCGATCCGTCGGGGGAATAAACCGGCTGGGACTGAAAGCCCATCCCCGTAATAAGGGCGGTGGCTTCACCCCCTTCGGATGGCATGGTGTAAATGTCACCGAGCAACTCAAAAATGATGGTCTCGCCATCGGGCGATACATTGAGCGAAATCCACGTGCCTTCATCGGTTTCAAACTCAACCGTGCGGGCGGCTTCAAGCGGCAGGCCTTTCTTCTTGTCATTTTTCTTGGCGCCGTCGTCGGCAACCGGCTCGTCGCTGATAACGCTGACATTGGGTTCGACCCACTTTTCCCGCGCTAGACGTGTATCTTCAGACGGCGTTTGAGCGAGTGCTGTACCGGCAAGTAGGCTGGTTGACAGCAGCGCTGTAAGCAGCGCTTTTTTATTGGTGACAGACATCACGATCCCCTTGATTTTGTTGGCTCTGTGATCGAACCCTCCCCGGGGCGCGATTTTTGGCCCGATGGCTCGAGCGACTGAAACGGTAGCGATGGCTTGTATCCTGTTCAAATAAATTATGCGATTTGAATAGGTAACTAAACCAATTGTATATCAATCAGGCCCCCGATGGGTTTGAAGGCTGAGCCGCTGGAAAACCACGGTTTTCAACACCTGGCAGATTCGGCAGTTCACCTGCTCATTCGGTAGTTTCACACCACCTATCAAGCCTTTCGCCCAATCGCCGCGGCTGCCGGCCTTCGCGGGTGATATTCATTGATGATCCTGAAGCAGCATCTAAAGAGACAGGCTTATGCTGGGCGTGAAATTCTTGCCTTTTGTTTCGGCTTTAGCCCTGACCCTGGTTTCCTTGCCGATTGCGGCAAACGATGACCATCAGGGGCAGGACTTCGCGCCCAGCGCATCGCCGGATGGCCGCCATATCGTTTATTATTCCTACCGCGGTGCCCCCGGCGATCTGTCTGACCTGTATGTTGTCGACCTGGTCACTGGCATTGAGCGCCAGCTGACCAGCTCGCCAGGGATATTCGAGATTGAACCGCAATGGTCTGCCAATGGTGCGGAAATCTATTTCGCAGCCGGTCCGTCCATGAAAGAGCTGGCACTCTATTCTGTAAACGCGGATGGCAGCGACTATCGCCTGAGGTACGAAGGGCTTGGGTACGGTCCACCAGTCCTGTCATCAGATAACAATCGCGGCTTGTTCTGGCGCGATTATGAAGATGGTACTTCGGACCTGCTCATACATGACTTTACAACAGGTATGGACCATACGATTGAGACCGGCCTTGCAGGGAAAAACCAGTCGCCAAGCTGGTCCGACGATGAGCGTAAAATCCTGTTTTCGTTCCGGGCTGTCGATGAAAACGGACGGGAATTTGACACACCACAGTCAGAAGACGGGCTCTATAAAATCGACCCACACACCCGTGAGCTCACCAGACTGACCCGCGAGCCGGCCGCCGCCTATGCGCAGGTCAGTGCCCCAGACGGATTTCTCTATTTCATGGCTGAAAATAGCGCAGGCGTTATGCACATCTATCGCATTCCGGACGAAGGCGGTACACCGGAACAGGTATCTCCCGACACGAGCGGTCCTGCCTATTTCCCCGCCCTGAGTGCTGACAATAACACCCTCTTCTTCAGCGGACGCGGCCTGAGCGGGCGCACGCGCATTCTGTCGATGCCGCTGAGTGGCGGAGAACCCGGACAAATTACGCGCACCTTTGCCCCCTAACATATGAAGGAGTCTCTCATGAAAAAATGGATTTCCAACAGCCTGCTGACGTCTGCTCTGATGGTGTACAGCCTGCCGTCGGTTGCGGCGGGAAACCCCTATGATACAGCACCGTCGTGGCACAAGAGCGGCACCGCCATATATTTTTATTCCTACCGGCACGGTGCAGCCGAGCTTTACCGGATGGACCCGGACGGCAACAACCAGACTCGGCTGACAGATACGGACCATAACGAGTGGTGGCCTCTGGCCGTACCTATGGACGGAAAAGTTATTGTGACGTCCGATCGGGATTCGGGTGGCAACTTCAAGGGGGCAAACCTGTTCCTGCTCGATGAAGCCAGTGGCGACATGCACAACCTGACAAACGTTCCCGAGGGCTATTGGGCAGCGCGCGCCGATATCTCGATGGGCACGGGCAAGGTTATTTATACCGTTGCGGAGGTGTTCGCGGCGCCTGAGCAGGAAATGTATATGCTGGACCTGGAGACCGGAGACGTTTCACTTTATGGCGACGACCCGGCCCACATCAACACAAATCCCTCGATCAGCGCCGACGGCACCCTTGTAGCCTACGCCAGCAAACGCAATGGTACGGTTGGAGTTTACCTGAACGACCAATCGGGGAAAAACGAACGCCTTTTCATGGAAGTCCAAGGCGAAAAACCGCTGATACGCCTGTCCCCTGACAATACATGGATGGCAATAACATTAAGCGCCTCGGCAAAAATTGTTGGTGACGAGGGTCCCCGGACCGCTGAACGGGACATTTATCTTGCCAAACTGGATGGCAGCGAGATCCGCAGGCTGACCCAGGCATCGGGTTCTGATCACGGTGCCACCTGGTCACCGGACGGGAAAACAATCACATTCGCAAGCTACCGCCATGGACCTTCCGATATTTATGCGGTTGGTATCGATGGCAACCACGAGCGCAACCTCACGCGCACAACACCGGTTCCCGGCTCTGACTAGGTGGGCAGGCGCATAAGAAGTAAGCAGTTGCACAAGAATTACTCAATAACTGTTGAAAATTGACCTGATGGCACAGCATTCGGCGCTTTTCTGTCTGCAGCTTGTCACTTTTTTTTATTTAACTACAACAGTTTATAGGCAGTTTGCAATTCCAAGAACCGACCAGACAGTTTCTGGCCCGGCGGTTGCTAGGCACTCTGTGGCGGCCAATGCAGGTCGCTTTTATCTTCGATCCATCGAAGGGTTGATTAACACGCTGCGCGGACCGGCCACCCCAATGCCAGTTGCGCAGACTCCCCAACCTCGATGCGATCGAATGAGCAATCGCAAAGAGGTATTTAATTATCCTTTGGAGGTTGCAATGAACTCAACATTTGCAAACATGCGCCGATTGTCATCGGTGAAAAAACGTTTAGGCCTTTCTGTCTTTTTGGCCGTTGCTGCGACAATTTCCGTCCCGGCTGAGGCCGATACGGCCTATCACGCACCGTCCGTACTGGCGGTAAAAGGGTTGGCGGTTGTAGGACAGGACGGCGTCACACCAGACACAGCGCCTGTACCGGTATCCATGACCAAATTGTCTTACCCATCCAGAGCAATGGACAGAGGCAAAGAGGGCTGGCTCATCGTTGAGTTGGCCATTGATGAAACAGGCGTTCCCTACAACGCCGAGGTTGTTCGCTCGGAAGGGAGCGTCCTGTTCAATCATTCTTCCCTGAAAGCATTTGAAAGTTTCCGGTTTGCGCCGGCGACGCTGGACGGCAAAGCAGTTGCTGTGACAGGTAAACGGTACAAAGTCGTCTACAACCTTAAGGACGGTTAAAACGACAACGGCATTGCGATACAACGTTTTCCGTTCTGAGCAGAGAGGGCTTCGCAGTTGTGTTCGCAGCTCCCCGCCGTTGGAGGCAAGGCTTACGCCTTGCCTCCATTTTGCATTTCGACCTTGGTGCTGCACTACCGATCAATGGCAGGCGTACAAGGGAAGGCGCTCTTGATTGCTGCTAGAACTTGACCAAAAATTAGTCACCTTGGGCCAACACCCATCTAAAACCTCAATTCTGAATGTATTCGAAAGCCACTGCATTCGCCTGCCGCCCTCAACTGAGAGGACCATATAATCTTTTAAAATCAATTATTTACGTATCTTTCATCAAGAAAGTGTCGGAAAAAACACCTGCCTCAGGCTGTTGCAGGAGGTTTGGCACACGCCTTGCTGCATTCACATGATCAGGCATCCGTGAACGCGGTAGAAAAAACATCGCCAGAGTGGCTTTTGAAGATGTGGGTCTCCAGAGGTCACCAAACCAAATCACGGTACATGACATTGAAATAAACAGAGAGCCGGGCGTCCCGCCCATCCTATTTGAATTTGTCACAGGTGTGGCGACTTGAGATTGACATCCAATTGAGTGAAAAAGATGAACATCCTGATAATTGACGAAGACCCATCCAGAACCGCGATCCTGGAGGAAGCACTGGTTGCTGCTGGCCATACTCAAGTCGTTTCGATCCAAAGCACGGTGAACCTGCGCGAGCGCATTGCGGCGCTTGCGCCGGACATGGTGATTATCGATTTGCAAAACCCGGACAGGGAAACGCTGGAGGGTATGTTTCAGGTCACAAGAACTGTGAAAAAACCTATCGCCATGTTTGTGGACAGGTCAGATGGTGACATGACCCGCCGCTCGGTTGAGGCCGGTGTCAGCGCATACGTTGTAGACGGACTGAAACGCGAGCGGGTCACGGCCGTCGTGGATGTGGCGGTAAGCCGGTTTGAAAACTTCCAGAAACTCACTTCGGAGCGCGATGAAGCCCGCACAGCACTGGCCAATAGAAAAGTCGTCGACAAGGCCAAAGGTCTGTTGATGCAGCATCGCAGCATCTCGGAGTCCGAGGCCTATTCGATCATGCGCAACGCCGCAATGCAGCAAAGCCGCAAACTATCCGACATCGCGGAAAGTGTTATCACGGCGATGGAACTGGATGCTCAGATCACAAACGCACAATCACCAAAAGGGTGACCTGTTCGTTCGGCGCTATGGCTGCAGTTCCGGAAACCGTTGTATAAGGCCGTCGGTCAGCTCGTCTCTGCGCTCCCACAATGAGTAGTACCAGTCAATTCGACTGTTAATATGCTGGGATAACAAACGATTTTCGCATACATACTCCTGAGCTGCCTGACCCAGTTTTTTTCTTAAAGAATTGTCCAGTACCAGCTGCTCCAGCATGGCTGGCCAGTCTTTGATGGATCTTGCGATCATCCCGGTTCGGCCGTCCTCAATCGTGCCGGCATATACCGTGGGACTGGCAATTACCGCCAAACCTGCCGCAGCCGCTTCCACGAATTTGATGTCACTTTTGCAACGCTTGAACTTTGTGTCCTTCAAAGGCAGGAGCATCACGTCACAAGCAGACATTAATTTCAGATATTTCGCGTACTCCGCGGTGCCGTAAAACACCTTGTTTTCAGTTTCCAGAGCCTGAAAAAATTCTTCATCATGAACCACAATAAACTGAATGCGATTGTGCTTTTTGGCTACCTGATTGAGTGATGGCATCAAAGACTTCCAGTCTTCTTGCCTGTTCAGCGCTCCATAAAAGACACGTACGTTCTCGTCGGTGCGCCATACAAATTCGGGAAGCTGAAACAGCTGATTTTCAAACACCCCGACTTCCGGATTATATTTGAGGAGCTCATTCGCTAGCGCCTCTGTCGAAGTCTGGGCAGCATGGCAACAGGAATAACCCTGCCACCCCATGGAATTGGCCCATTTGGAGTTATTTTTTTTCAACCCGGTATCCGCCGGATAGTCATCGATCTCAGCCACAACAAGCCAGTTGCGCGCCAAAAGTGTTTTCATCGTCTCCAGCCATACGCCATCTTTCACCACCATGCGCTGGTGAACCAGAATTTTGGGCTGATTGTCAGGAAGGCCGTTTGGCGCATAAATCGTGTTTTTATGAGTGAAAATTCTCACCCCGCTCGCACACAGTAGGATGTTGGGCTGCTCCACCCGGACATCCATGAAACCTGACGAGAAACTACAAAAAGAGAGGTTTATAGGGGGACTACGCATTGCAACTGACATCCCAAAGTCGACACCGACAAGAGGCAAGTCGGTGCAACCTGCATGGTCCCGGTGCACTTGTCAATCCAGCAGGCAAGGATCAATAAAACAGCATACTGCTGCGCAAATTATCAAGGCAAACAAGCGGGACTGGCAAGTGCACCGCTTGTTCCCTTTTCCGATACTAGGCGCTATTGCAGCACAAACGCCTTGGCGATGATTTTCCACTGGCCATCAACCTTGCCAAGCGTAAGCGCATCATAGAAGCGATCCGCTGACCTGAACAAAACAACGGCAAGCCGATCGTCAACCATATTCATGGAGATGATTTCACCGTCCCGGTCCCCGCCAGGCGGGTTTTCATTGGCTGCCCAGTTATTCAGGACATCCGTCATGTTTTTCCACGACCGGACGGATTCGCCGCCATTTTCGCCGCTTACAACACCGACCATGGTGCTGTTTTCAGCGTCAAATGCTCTAAAAAGCCGCTCAGCGCTGGCTTCACCCTGGCCGTGAAAATAATCAAACACCGCAGCCCGAATGGCTTGTTTGTCGGCCTTGTCACCCTTGTGATGATCAGCATGTACAACTGCGGAACCCGCAAAAACCAAGGCCAGTGCAACTATCAATTTTTTCATGGGTATCTCCCCTTCTGTCGATGAACTCGCGTGTGGACGAGCCTCGATACAATATCAGATGAAAAAGCTACAGTGTAACAATTAATGCAGGGTTTTCAGTTCTGAACCGGGGACCTGCATATCTGTAGAGGCTGTTTCGCCTGCGACCGGCTGCCGCAGTGGCAGCTCACCGCGTTTTGACTTCCGTCAAACACCTGCACAACCAAGGGGCTATCATGCGCTCGAATCTGTTAACAGGGGCTCTGTGTGGAATACCTGCTAAATCACTGTCAGGCCGTGCTCGAAAACCACGGCGGCCTCGTCGCCACGCTGTTTTTAGGCGGCCTTCTGGGCAGCCTGACACACTGCGTCGGCATGTGTGGCCCGTTTGCTTTTGCGCAAACCACGGCCAGCCGTTTTGGCCGAGGTGGAGCAGGACATAGCGACACCATTTTTTCCCGTGTGCGCGGCGCGGCGTTGGTTCCCTATCATCTGGGCCGCATTACCACCTATTCCATACTGGGTGTTATCGCTGCGACCTTTTCCGGTTTTTTCGCCGGGAGCGCCACGTTCCAAACTGTGGCCGGGGTTCTGATGGTACTGGCGGGTACGCTGTTTCTCGCCAGCGCCATTCCAGCGCTGAACCTTCCGTCCGTGCCCGCACTCACACAAGGCGCAGGACAGGCCATTGGCAGAGTCGCGCGACCTTTCATAGCCGGTCACACGCGGCTGCATCGGTATGCACTCGGTATTGCACTCGGTTTCCTGCCATGTGGCCTCGTCGCAGCCGCGCTGCTTGCTGTGGCAGCAACAGGTGAGCCATTCACAGCCTTTTTTGCCATGGTGGGGTTCGGCCTCGCCACCATTCCGGCGCTGATCTTTGCAGCAGCGCTGGGCCAACTATCCGCATCTCGCTGGCCCATTAAAATCAAGTCCATTGCAAGGGGCGCAATGGTTTTAAGCGGTGCCAGCCTGTTTGCGATTGCAGGGGGACTTTTATCATGAGGACAAGCCTATGACATCGCTTGCTGAAAAACCCAATTATAACGATGAGATCGTGAAACTTTTCACGATCGCCACCGTTTTCTGGGGCGTAACCGGTTTTCTGGTTGGCGTATTTATCGCCCTACAGATGGCCTTCCCGGCACTCAACATCGGTGAGTATCTGACATTCGGGCGCTTGCGGCCGCTGCATACATCAGCCGTGATTTTCGCGTTCGGCGGCAACGCCCTGTTTGCCACCAGTTACTTTTGCGTGCAACGCACCTGCCGCACGCGGCTTTGGGGTGATGGCTGGGCCAAGTTCACTTTCTGGGGCTACCAGTTCTTCATCGTGCTGGCAGCACTGGGTTATGTCACCGGCGTAACACAGGCCAAGGAATATGCTGAACCGGAATGGTATGCAGACCTTTGGCTGACCATTGTCTGGGTCGCCTATCTCATTGTCTTCCTGATGACGCTCAAGAACCGCAAAGAGCCGCACATCTATGTGGCAAACTGGTTTTTCCTTGGTTTCATTGTGACGGTTGCCGTGCTGCACCTCGTCAATAACATATCGATCCCTGTTTCGATTTTCGGCGCCAAAAGTTACCCGCTCTGGGGTGGGGTGCAATCCGCCATGATCCAGTGGTGGTATGGCCACAACGCCGTGGGTTTCTTCCTGACAGCAGGCTTTCTGGGCATCATGTACTATTTTGTACCCAAGCGCGCAGGTCGCCCGGTTTACAGCTACCGGCTCTCGATCCTGCACTTCTGGTCCCTGATCTTCATGTATATCTGGGCCGGACCTCACCACCTGCATTATACCGCGCTTCCTGACTGGGCGCAGACACTTGGCATGACCTTCTCGATCATGCTGTGGATGCCGTCATGGGGGGGTATGATCAATGGTATGATGACGCTCTCCGGCGCCTGGCATAAACTGCGTGAAGACCCGGTTCTGAAGTTCATGATCATTTCGCTGGCCTTCTACGGCATGAGCACCTTCGAAGGACCGCTGATGTCCATCAAAGCCGTGAATGCTCTCAGCCACTATACAGACTGGACCATTGGTCACGTACACTCTGGCGCACTTGGCTGGGTTGCTTTCATCAGCTTCGGCGCCGTGTATCACCTCGTGCCGATCTTGTGGAAGCGCAACGGCCTTTATTCGCTGAAGCTCGTCAACACACACCTGTGGATCGCCACAATCGGCATCGTGCTCTATATCGCGTCGATGTGGGTTTCCGGCATCATGGAAGGCCTGATGTGGCGCTCCTATGACGCGCTGGGCTTCCTCGAATACAGCTTCGTTGAAACTGTGCAAGCCAAGTTCATTCCGTATCTGATCCGCGCTTTCGGGGGCATCCTGTTCCTGACCGGCAGCCTGATCATGGTCTACAACCTCATCCGGACGGCGCGCGGTGACAGCGCGCCCGAAACCCGGCCTGCTTATCTGGAGACGGTTCATGTTTAATAGTCACAAGGCAGTAGAAAAAAACTCAATTTTGATGCTGATTTTTGTGGTGATTACCATTTCGATCGGCGGCATCATCGAGATCGTGCCGCTGTTTCGCATGGAAACCACGATCGAACCTGTGAAGGGTGTACGACCTTACACACCCCTGGAACTGGCCGGATACAATGTATACCTGCGGGAAGGCTGTTATGGCTGTCACAGCCAGCAAGTTCGCCCCCTGAGGGATGAAGTTGAACGCTACGGCCACTACTCACTGGCGGCGGAAAGCATGTATGATCATCCGTTTCAGTGGGGATCCAAGCGCACCGGGCCGGACCTCGCCCGGCTGGGTGGCAAATACTCCGACGACTGGCATGTCGCCCACATGATCAAACCGCAGTCCCTCGTGCCTGAATCGATCATGCCTGGCTACGCCCATCTCGTGAACAAGGGTGTGAAACTGGAAGACATTGCCGACCACATGATCGCACTCAGAATGGTTGGTGTGCCCTACACAGACGAGCAAATCGAAAATGCCTACGCGGATGCATTGGCGCAGGCGGCAAACGACAGCGATGGGCTGGACGGCCTGATGTCCCGCTACAACAAAGTCAATGCCCGCAACTTTGATGGACAGTCAACAACCACCGAAATGGATGCCCTTGTTGCCTACCTGCAGGTGCTCGGCACGCTCGCTGATCTGCAAGACTACAAACATGACGGCACACAAAGGAGCGGACGATGATCGACTGGCTCTCTGACAATGCTGGCATGACCGGCCTTCTGTTTTTCTTTTCGGTATTTTGCGGGATCGTCTACTGGGCGTTCCGACCGAGCAAAAAAGACATCATCGAAGGCCACAAATATATTCCTCTTGAGGGGGACGAAAAATGAGCAACATTGAAAAAGACGAACACACGGGTGTCGAAACCACAGGCCACGAATGGGATGGCATCAAGGAGCTCAACAACCCGGCACCGCGCTGGTGGCTGGGGGTCCTGATCATCACCATCATCTGGGCGATTGGATACTCGGTTATTTATCCTTCCTGGCCCACCCTGTCAGGAGACGGGGAGCGCGGCGGCACCGTCGGCAGTATCGGCTGGACCCAATATGACGAACTGGCTGACAGCCAGGTGGAAATCTTTGAGCGCAGAGCGCAGTACCTGAGCCGGTTTGAAAGCGCGAGCTTTGAAGACGTGCAGGCCGACCCGGGTCTTTATGCCTTTGCGCTGGCAGGGGGCGCCTCCGCCTTCAAGGACAATTGCGCAACCTGTCATGGAACCGGCGGAACCGGCGCACCGGGTTACCCCAATCTTCTGGACGATGATTGGCTTTGGGGCGGTACCATCGAGGACATTCATCAGACCATCCGGTTCGGCGTGCGCGCTGACCACGATGAAACACGGTTTTCGGAGATGCCCGCATTTGCCGACATCTATAGCTCTGAAGAAATAGCCGACATCGCGGACTATGCGCTCAGCTTCAGCACAGGTGGCAGTTATCCTGTGCGCGGCAAAGAGCTCTACGACGAGCAGTGTGCTTTGTGCCACGCGGACAATGGCACCGGCGATCGGTTCCAGGGCGCACCAAACCTCGCTGACGCCATCTGGTTTTACGGCGGCAGCAAGGCCGAACTGGTTGCACAAATTCGGCGTCCAAAACATGGCATGATGCCCAATTGGGACAGTCGGCTCGATGCCAACACCCTTCGGCAGTTGGCTATCTTTGTGCACTCGCTTGGCGGCGGGGAAACGGAGTAAAGGCACATGAGCGACACAGCGGCGCCTATAAAGTTTTTCGAAAAGCGGGAACGCGCTTACCCCAAACGCATTTGGGGTAAGTACCGCAAACTTAAATGGGTAGCGATGATCGTTACTCTGTCGATTTACTATCTGGCGCCGTTTCTGCGCTGGGACCGTGGCCTGCATGCACCGGATCAGGCGATCCTGATCGATATGCCGGCTCGCCGGGCCTACTTCTTCTTCATCGAGATCTGGCCGCAGGAGGTCTACTATCTCACAGGCCTGCTGGTGCTTGCGGCTGTTGCGCTGTTCTTCGTGACCAGCCTAGCCGGACGTGTCTGGTGTGGCTATACCTGCCCGCAAACCGTCTGGACCGACCTTTTCGTCTGGGTTGAACGCATCGTACAGGGCGACCGCGCCAAACGCATGAGGCTTGCCAAAGGCCCCTGGTCTTTAGAGAAACTCTGGAAATTTGCCGTAACGCACATGCTCTGGATCATCATTGGCATGCTGACGGGCGGTGCCTGGGTTTTCTATTTCAACGACGCACCGACGCTCTTGGAGCAGATCATCCACTTTGATGTGCCATGGTCCGTTGGCGGCTGGATCCTTGCCCTGACTTTTTCAACCTACCTGATGGCCGGGTTCGCGAGGGAACAGGTCTGCATGTATATGTGCCCCTATTCACGCTTTCAGTCAGCCATGTTCGACAAGGACACACTGATAATCGGCTACGACGAAGACCGGGGTGAGCCGCGCGGCAAGCATAAAAAGGGCGACAGCTGGGACGGTCGCGGCGACTGCGTGGACTGCACGCTTTGCGTTCAGGTGTGCCCCGTCGGGATCGATATTCGCGATGGCCTGCAAATGGAATGCATTGCCTGCGGACTGTGTGTGGATGCCTGCAATGAAATCATGGACAAGGTGGAACGGCCCCGCGGGCTCATCCGCTATGACACCACCCACAATGTGGAGGCCAGGCTTACTGGCCAGCCTGTCAGCTCCCACGTGCTGCGGCCCCGTACCTTCTGGTACATTTCCATCATGACGATTGTCGGGGCAGTGATGCTGTATGGCCTTTTGAACCGGAGCCCATCCGAACTGCATGTGCTGCATGACCGCAACCCACTGTATGTGACGCTGTCCGACGGCACGATCCGCAACGGCTACGACATTCGCATTTTGAACAAAACCCATGACGACATGATATTTTCGCTTTCTGTCAGCGGACTGGAGGGAGCGGAAATCAGGGTGCAGGCTGCTGGCGACCCGGAGGCAGACTCGCTGCTCGTTTACGCCGACAGTGTTGGCCATTACCGGGTTTTTGTAACGGCACCAAAACCTTCAAGTGGCCGATCTGACGTCACCTTCACTGCAAGAACAACAGACGGCACAATTGTCGAAACATACTCAGGGCTGTTCCTGAGTGCAGGGCGCTAGGGAGCCTGACATGACTGAAACACAAATGATGACGAAAAAGGACCGCTGGATCCCGTGGTATTTCGTCGGTTTTTTCGCCATTATCGCTGTGATGGACGGCATATTTGTCTATCTGGCTACGGATACGCACACGGGTGTTGTAACCGAACAGGCCTATCAAAAAGGGCTCGACTACAATGAAACCGTCGCAGCCGCCGAGGCCCAGGAGGCCCTGGGCTGGTCAAGCAACATTGATTATCGCAGCAACGGCGAGTTTGTCTTTACCCTGTCTGAGGGCGAGCAGCCCCTGGCCGGTGCACAGATCATTGCCGAGTTCACCCGCCCAACGCATAATGGCGTGGATTTTTCCGTGCCGCTGCTGGAAAGCAACGCGGGGGCATACCACGCTCCGGTTGAGTTTCCGCTAGACGGCATTTGGGATGTAAGGGTGTATGTGACATGGAACCAGCAGCAATATCAGCAGACGGAACGTCTGGTCGTTCGCTAAGCGTATGCGCCCACTGCGGGGCGCCTACCAAAGCGGGCCGGCCCTTTTGCTGTAGCGGATGCGAGGCCGCCAGCGCAGCGCAAGGGTCCATTGATGCCGACAGTGCATTTGCCGTACTTGCCACCGACAATGAGGACGGCAGTCATACGCTTACGCTGGGGGTGGAAGGCATTCACTGTGCTTCCTGCATTCGCTTGATTGAAAATGCCTTGTCTGCCGGCGACGGCGTTGCAGACGCGCGGGTGAACATGTCAACCGAACGGCTCACGGTGCGCTGGCTCGGTCCGCGCGCCAACGCAAACACGCTCGCGCAGTCTGTCACCAAGCTTGGCTACAAACTGCATGCGCTCAAGGACGATGCGCCCGCACAGAGCGATCAGGAAAAACGATTGTTGCGCGCGATCGCAGTTTCCGGTTTTGCCGCCGCGAACATGATGCTTCTCTCCATGGGGTTGTGGGCCTCAACGGCCGAGACCATGGGCATGGCGACCCGGGATCTGATGCACTGGATTTCCGCCCTCATCGCCCTGCCCACTGTCATTTACGCGGGCCAGCCTTTCTTTTCCTCCGCTGTCAGCGTGCTGAAGGAACGGCGCACCAACATGGATGTGCCCATTTCGCTGGCTGTTGTGCTTGCGTCCGCGATGAGTGTGTTTGAAACCATCAATCACGGTGAGCACGTTTATTTCGACAGCGCTGTGATGCTGTTGTTTTTCCTGTTGATTGGTCGCTATCTGGACGCGCGTGCGAAGGGCAAGGCCCGGTCATCGGCCGGGCAGCTTTTGTCGAGGTTGCAGGGATTTGCAAGCATCGAACAGGACGGGCGCATCACCGAGGTTCCCATCCGCGACTTGCGGGAGGGCATGGTGGCCCGCGTTGCTGTTGGTGAAAGCATTCCGGCCGACGGGCTGGTGCAATCCGGCACCTCGAGTGTCGATCTGTCGCTGATCACCGGCGAAACCGTGCCCGAAGAGATTGCCGCCGGCAGCGAAGTATTCGCCGGCACCCTGAACCTGGAGGCCCCGATCCGGATTGAGGTATCCAAGGCGAGCGAAAAAAGCCTGCTGAGCGAAATCGTCAAGCTTATGGAGGTGGCCGAGCAGGGCGCGTCCCGGTATGTGCGCATCGCCGACACCGCCGCGCGGCTGTACACACCGGTTATCCATTCGATGGGGGCCCTGACCTTCCTTGGCTGGTGGCTTTTGATGAATGCACCCTGGCAGGTCTCGCTCCTGAACGCGGTGACGGTTCTGATCATCACCTGCCCCTGTGCGCTCGGGCTTGCTGTGCCGGTCGTTCAGGTCCTGGCAAGCAGCCGCCTGATGAAACGCGGCATTCTTCTGAAATCCGGCGATGCGCTTGAAAAGATGGCAGCTATCGACTCCGTTGTCTTTGACAAAACCGGCACCCTCACCCTCGGCAGGCCGGAGCTCACATCAATCGGGCATAACGCCCAAAACATGGCCCTTGCGGCATCGATGGCGGCGCACAGCAAGCACCCGCTGTCAGCCGCGCTCGCTCGCGCCCATGACGCAGCACTCGTCGAAATGGAAGTCTCTGAAGTGCCGGGAAAAGGACTGCAAGCAACACGGGGCGGCGTGACCTACCAGCTCGGCAGCCGCAGCTGGTGCGGGCCTGAAACCGAGGACGCTGAAGCCGCTCTCGAGATGTGGCTGGCAGCGGACGGCACGCCGGTCGAGCGATTCACTTTCGCGGACCAGGTCCGGCACGACGCGCGTACCACGGTCGCGGCGCTGAAGAATGCGGGCCTCAAAGTCAGCCTGCTGTCCGGTGACCGGGAAGCGGTAGCGGCCAGTGTGTCAGAGGCCGTGGGCATCGGTTCGTTTGAGGCGAGCGTATCCCCTGTCGACAAATGCGACAGGTTGAAAGCGCTGCAGGCAAAGGGGAACAAAGTGCTGATGGCGGGTGATGGCCTCAATGACGCCGCTGCCATGGCGTTCGCACACGTTTCAATCTCGCCTGCAAGTGCTGTCGATATCACCCAAAACACCGCCGATGTCGTGTTTCAGGGGGACCAGCTCGCACCCGTTGCCACCACCTATGAGGTTGCAAAAAAGGCGATGCAGCTCGTGAAGCAGAATTTCGCGCTGGCGGTTGTCTACAATATCGTTGCGATACCACTGGCTATCATGGGGCACGTAACACCCCTCGTTGCAGCCATTGCGATGTCCGGTTCGTCATTGGTGGTGATCCTCAACTCCTTCCGGCTCACGCTGAAGCGGGAGGGCTAGATGGAAATTCTTCTCTATCTCATCCCGATCGCACTGACGCTTGGTTTGCTGGGGCTTGTCGGTTTCATGTGGGCACTCAAAAACGACCAGTTCGACGATATGGAAGGCAATGCCAATCGCATCCTGCTCGATGATGAGGAAGACACCGACGAGCCACCCGCCGACCCGTCCTGATCAGTGACCACCACCCGACTGCACCGCGGCCGTCACACCCGACGGGTGCGTGGTGCTGCGTTTCACAAAAAGCCAGAGCATGGCCGAGATGCCGATAGAGATTGACGCGATCATGAAGATGATACCCTTGTCCTCGACCCTGCTGACAAACAGGCCAATACCCAGCGAAACCAGAAGCTGCGGTAACACGACGGAGAGGTTGAAAAGCCCCATATATAGACCCATCTGGGTCTGATCGACTTTCTGGCTCATGATCGCAAACGGCAGGCTAACAATCGCGGCCCAGCCGACGCCCGCAAACAACATGGTTGCCCAGATCTGCCAGTCACTAAAGCCCGCCACATAGCCATAGGCAAACGCCACCGACATAATCATCAGCGACAGTGCATGCGTGCGGATGCGACCGATCCGGCGTGCCATCGGCTCCAGTGCAAACACCGGCAACAACGCGGCAACAGCATTGAGTACCAGAAAAGACCAGCTTGAAACGCGACCAAGGGCCAGTGCATCCAGCCCGGTAAATCGAATTTCCAGCACCGGCACCAGGAACACAAAAATTGTCTGGATACCGATCCAGCTGAACGAATGAGCCGCCAGGACCTTTTTGAATTCAATCTGGTTGGAGGCGGCGATGTCGCCGCCGGGGGCCTTGTCAAAAACGGTCAGGGCAATGAAGTATAGCGTCAGGCCGGCGCACAGATATTCCACATAGAAGTTTCCAACCTCGATGCCGCCTAGGCGTATGATCAAGGCATAGGCATCATAGACCAGAAACCCCCACAAGGGTCGGATAGTCAGCAGCAATTTGATGAGGGATGGTGTTTGCACCTGCCCGCCGCCTTGCGTGTCCGCGCCCTGCAGGACCCGCGGTTCTTCAATAAGAAGAGTCGGGAAAATCGCCAGTGCAAAAGTCAAGAAAGCGCCAACATAAATCAGCACATAATTGTCCCAGATGGCACCAATCGCATACCCGCCGACGGACAGCGTACCAGAAATCGTTTGCATCCAGGTGTAGCCTTTTGTGCGGCTCACGCCCTCAGGGGTCACGTCTGCAATGATCGCGCGGGTCGGGTTGAAGCTGATATTGATTGCCATATCAAGGGTCAGCGCAACCACCAGCGCAACACCAACAATCGCTTCAAAACCAAGTGTCGCGGAAATAACGCCAATATAGGGAAGCGCCAAAAGCGACAAGGCACCAACGAAACCACCGATTAGAATAAACGGTCGTCGACGACCATTCCAGAACCACACCTTGTCGGAGATGATACCAATAATCACCTGGCCAAAAATGCCGGCGAGCGGGCCAGCGGCCCACACAAGCCCAATGTCATGAATATCCAGATTATACTGGGTGGTGAGAATCCAGCTCAGCGCCGCGATCTGGACCGACAGGGCGAGCCCCATCGCGGTTGCCGGCAATCCGAGCACAACATAAAACGGATTGGTCAGATCGCGCTGAAAAGCCCGCATGGTTCCCTCCCAGATGATGTGCGCCTTTAACCGCCGGAGCCGGTTGGTAGCACACTTCTCCCCTTAATGAAAAAATATGCAATTTTCTACGCAAATTTGCAATAATAATGTTCCATTTTGCATAATATCATACGATAAGATGTGCTCACCATCGCGAACCATGATTTCACGAAGTGACCTAAATCATTGTTTTTAATATTTAATAATTTAAGTTTTGACAAACACGTTCGTTTCACGACATGCTGCCGGTCGTTTCATTTTTTGCAAAAAAGCCTGAGGGAGGCGGGGTATGGCAATCTATGACAAGTTGCTGCCGTTCGCGCGCGCTGCCGGGATAGCAGGGCTGTACCTGCCTTTGCTTGCGGCCTGCAACAGCACCCCAACAGCAGATGAGCCGACGCCGGCGGACTTTTCCGCCACTTTGAACCCGCAGATCTTCTTGCCGGCGGAAAGTGGCGGTCGCTTACCCTACAGCGAACGACCCGCCATTGATGACGTCATTTATTTTGTTCTCCCGGACCGTTTCGAGAATGGTGACCCGGACAATGACCAGGCGGGCATGTCGGGGGGACCCGGTGATCACGGGTTCGACCCGGGCCGACCCAAATTTTACCATGGTGGGGACCTTAAAGGACTGGCCAAACGGCTTGACTACATAAAGGAACTCGGGGCGACAGCGGTCTGGTTTACACCGGTATACAAAAACAAGCCTGTCCAGAGCCTTAAGGGAGAAAACTCGGCGGCCTATCACGGTTACTGGGTGACCGATTTCACCCGGGTAGACCCTCACCTTGGTGACCCTGAGGACTTTCGCAATTTCGTTGAGGCTGCACACGCGCGCGATATGAAGGTGATCCTCGACATCATCACCAATCATACCGCCGATGTGCTGAAGTACCGAGAATGCAGCGACCCCGAATGGCAGGGTGAAGAAAAGCTTTCCGCTTGCGCTTACAGGTCCCGGGCGGATTACCCCTACACCCTCTACAAGGGTGACCCGGCCCGACCTATCAATGACGGCTTCCTGGGTGACGGACCGGAAGCCCAAACGGTTGAAAACTTCGCTCGGCTGACCCGACCGGACTATGCCTACACACCGTACACAGACCCTGAAGAAGCAAACATAAAGGTTCCAGCCTGGTTGAATGACCCCATCTACTATCACAACCGCGGCGAGACCACGTTTGAAGGCGAAAACTCGCTCTCGGGTGATTTTATCGGCCTCGATGACCTGTTTACCGAACACCCTCGCGTTGTGCAGGGATTCATTGATATTTATAAAAAATGGATCACCGATTTCCGTATTGACGGGTTCAGGGTCGACACCGTCAAACATGTGAACGGCGAGTTCTGGCGCGCGTTTGCTCCCGCTATTCTTGAGCACGCCCGCGCAGAAGGCCTGCCCAACTTCTACATATTTGGCGAAGTTTACTCAGCGGATGTCAATGTTCTGTCGTCCTATACCAATGACTACAAGCTGCCGGCCGTGCTGGATTTCGGGTTTCAGAAGGCCATTGTAGACGTGGCTTCAGCTAAAGAAGGCCCCCAGGCCCTTGCTACCCTGTTTGCCAACGATCGCTATTATCTGAACGGTGACAATGCAGAGCTGATGTTGCCCAACTTCACGGGCAACCATGACATGGGGCGGTTTGGTTACTTTCTGGCCAAAGCGCGCCCGGACATGCCTGACGACGAGACATTGGCACGCACAATCCTTGCCCACGGCCTGATGATTTTCGGGCGTGGTATTCCTGTCCTGTATTATGGTGACGAACAGGGGTTTAACGGCGATGGCGGTGACTTTCACGCAAGGGAAAACATGTTTCCGTCTCAAATTGCGAGCTACAATGATAATGACCTTGTCGGCACCAATGCGACAACCGCAGCGTCTAACTTTGACACCACGCATCCATTGTTTCAGGCCTTCAAAAAATTCAATGCAGTGCATCAGTTTGACCCGGCACTGCGCCGAGGCAAACAAACTGTCCTGAGAGCCGACCAGGAGCCGGGCATATTGGCCTTGAAGCGACAGGTTCCGGACGCTGCGGACTATACCCTGATTATAGCCAACACCAGCCTGCACCCTATGGCTTTCGAAGCCGACCTCGCACCGCCTTCCCGTGTGCAAGCGCTCTTGGGCGCGTGTGGCTCAGGAAGGCAGTCGCTGAAATTAAATCTTGCACCATTAGAGTTACGAGTATGCAAAATCAGCCAGTAATGTTTGAGAATAAGTCGGCACCAACCGGCAGCCCGCTGACAGCCGTGGTATCAGATGCCGAATGGTGGCGTGGTGCAGTGATCTATCAGATTTATCCGCGCAGTTTTCTTGATTCCAACGGAGACGGTGTGGGCGACCTGCCCGGCATCATCGAAAAACTTGAGTATGTGGCAAGCCTTGGTGTCGATGGCATATGGCTTTCGCCTTTTTTTACGTCACCAATGGCTGATTTTGGTTATGATGTCTCCGACTATTGCGATGTGGATCCTACCTTCGGCACCATTGCGGATTTTGATCGCCTGGTTGAAATGGCCCATACGCTGGGACTGAAAGTCATTATCGATCAGGTTTATTCCCACTCATCCAACCGGCATCCCTGGTTCCGGGAAAGCAAACAGTCGAAGCACAACGCCAAGGCGGACTGGTACATCTGGGCCGATGCCAAGCCTGACGGCTCGCCCCCCAACAACTGGCTGTCCGTATTTGGTGGACCCGGCTGGAGTTGGGACACCAAGCGCGAGCAATATTATTTCCATAATTTCCTGCCCGCTCAACCGGATCTCAATGTACACAATCCGGAGGTGCAGGAAGCCATCTTCGACACTGCGCGCTTCTGGCTCGACCGCGGCGTTGATGGCTTCAGGCTTGATGCGCTCAATTTCCTGATGCACGACCCCGGCTTGCGGGACAACCCTGTTATTGAAGACCCGAAAAGCAGCCTGCCATTTGACTGTCAGGACCATATTCACAACAAATCGCACCCTGACATCGTGCGTTTCCTGGAACGCCTGCGCGCTGTGACAGACGAGTACCCTGGCAGTTTCACTGTTGCTGAAATAGGCGGCGAATACTCCGTCGAGGAAATGCAAAGCTATACAAGCGACGATAACCGGGTAAACACAGCTTACGGGTTCCAGTTTCTGGAAGCCGATACCCTGACGCCGTCGGTAATCAAGTCCGCGATCAAGCGCTGGGACCCCAAGAACGGTGTCACGGGGTGGCCAAGCTGGGCCTTCTCGAACCATGACCGCCCGCGTGCCACCAGCCGCTGGGGCGGCAAGGGTCATGACAAGCAGTTTGCCAAGTTGCTGGTGACGCTTGTGGCCTCGCTCCGGGGCAGTGCCTTCCTATATCAGGGAGAAGAGCTGGGATTGCCTCAGAGCAAGGTTCCCTACGAGCTGCTGGTAGACCCGGAGGGCATTAACAACTGGCCCAATCATCTGGACCGCGATGGCACCCGAACCCCTATGCCCTGGTGCAGTGGAAAAAGTTTTGCCGGCTTTTCTGATCACCAGCCATGGCTGCCGGTGGACGAAAGGCATGTACCTCTTGCGGTTGACGGGCAGGAACAGGATACGAGGTCCGTGCTGGCCTACACACGCGCCTTCCTGCGCGCTCGCCGCGCCATGCCTGCCCTGAAAACCGGCGACATACGGTTTCTTGACGTGCCTGAGCCGCTTCTTGCTTTTGAACGCACCACCGGAAACGAACGCTTGTTGTGTGTTTTCAACCTGTCGGCTGATGCTCATGAAAACCCACTGCCCTGCAGTGACGATCCCGTTTGGATCATTGGAAACTCTGCTGTGGACGGAAATCTGCCACCGTACGGCGGTTTCATTGCCCGCGGCGGCACGACATAACAAGACAGCTCTTTAACACTCTCACGCCAAAAAATATCCCGCTCAGTAGTCGAAAAGTCGCACCTTGCCGTAAGCAAGATATGCTATTTCATGCATACAGGCATGCGGACCGGTACATTCTGAGGCGGGAAAGATATTTTTATGCTGTGCGTCAAAAACCTGATGAAGGCATACGCATCACCGCAAGGGCGGGTTGATGTATTGAAAGGTGTGTCGTTCGATATGGCGTCGGGCGAGGCTGTTGCCATGATGGGAGAAAGCGGCTCGGGCAAAAGCACGCTGTTGCATGTCATAGCCGGGCTGGACGCAATAGACGCGGGCAGTATCGACATTGATGGTGACAGGGTTCATGCGCTGGATGACGCTGGACGCGCCCTGTTGAGACGACACAAGGTCAGCCTTATTTTTCAGCAGTTCAATCTGATCACCAGCATGACCGTTGAGGAAAATCTGGTTTTTGAAGCCAAGCTGGCCGGGCGCCATGATCCGGACTGGGCAAAAGAGTTGGTAGACCGGCTCGATCTGGGCACTGTGCTAGACCGCTATCCAGAGCAACTGTCCGGCGGCCAGCAACAACGTGTCGCGATTGGCCGGTCTTTCGCGAGCAAGCCCCGCCTCGTTCTGGCAGATGAACCGACCGGAAACCTGGACGAAGACAATAGCGACACGGTTGTCGACATCGCGTTCGATCTGGTGGCAAGAACTGGTGCCGGTTTCCTGATGGCAACCCACAGTCGACGTCTGGCGGAACGTGCCGACCGGTTGTTGCGACTGCGTGGCGGAGTGCTGGTGTGACACAGCAAGCCCCGCCGCTCCTTGTTGACGTTTTCGCGTTTTTGACGCACTGGCGGCGGCACAAGCTTCAATTCATTACATTGGTGGTGGGACTGGCTTCCGCCACCGCGCTCTGGACCGCCGTACAGGCCCTCAATACCCATGCGCGCGCCAGCTACGACAGGTCAGCGGCAACACTGCAGGCGTTCGACCGTACGTCTCTTGTGGCGCACGACAGAACGCCGATCAGCGAGCAGGTGTTTGCAGACTTGCGCCGCAGCGGTATTCCAGTGATCCCCCTTGTTGAGGGGCGACTTGGCCCGCCTGGCGCGGGCGTGCGCCTTGTCGGCATTGATCCGCTGAGTTACGGCAGGCTTGGTGGCGCGAGTGTTGCCGTGCCGCAGGGCACAAACATGCTCGCCTTCCTTGAGCCGCCCGGCCTGTTGTTTGCGGAGGCGGAAACAGCGGCCCGGCTATCATCTCTGCTTGAAACGGTGGATGTGGCCAACCGTCCCGTGATCGAGATCAGAACCACGCTTGCCACCGGCCAGGCACTCGGTGACATTGCCGTGGTCCAACGCCTGCTCGGCCTTGAGGGCAACCTGAGCAGACTGCTATTGCCGGACGAGTATGATATCTCAGGCCTCAAGCTTCCCGTGCCCTGGCAAGAGCTTCTCGAAGTGACCGAACCGCCGGTTCGCGTGGACCTTGATGGGCTGACGGACAGTTTTCACCTCAACCTGACCGCATTTGGGCTGCTCTGCTTTCTGGTTGGATTGTTCATCGTCTATTCCGCCATCGGGCTTGCTGTTGAAGACCGCTTGCATGCGCTCAGGACCTTGCGGATTTGCGGCGTTTCCCGCCAGAAACTACTTGTGATGATGATCATGGAAATGGCCGGCATTGCGACCGTTGCCGGTCTTGTCGGTGTGGCAGGTGGCTATGCAATCGCAGCGCTTTTACTGCCGGATGTTGCGGCAAGCCTCAGGGGTCTCTACGGGGCTCAGGTTGCAGGCTCACTGCAACTGGATGTAAGCTGGTGGCTCGGTGGGGTCGCCATCAGTATTTTGGGTGCCCTGGGTGCTGCAATCGGTGCATTCGTTAAAATTTCGAACATGGCCCTTCTGGAATCGCGAAATGTCGCGGCGTGGCGTTCAAAACAGGCGAAAACTGTCCTTTTTCAGTCGATCTTCGGCATTTTTTTCGCACTTTTAGCACTCTTTTTGCACTGGTTTGGCAGCGGGCTTACGTCCGCCTTCGTGCAGATGGCCAGCATCCTTCTCGGGGCGGCATTTCTATTGCCGGGACTTCTGCTGCTTGTATTGACGGTCGGCAAAACCGCGGCCAGGGGCCCGCTGCCTCAATGGTTTTGGGCAGACAGCCGCCAGCAACTCCCAGGCCTCTCGCTTGCGCTCATGGCCCTGTTGCTTGCACTCGGTGCCAACATCGGCGTCAGCGGAATGGTAGAAGGCTTCCGGCACACGTTTGATGCTTTCCTTGAAGAGCGCCTTTCCGCTGACCTGTATGTGCTGACATCATCCAATCAGGAAGCCGGCAGAACAATCGCCTGGGCGACGCAAAACCCTGACATTACAGCTGTTTTGCCAATTTGGGATGCTACCGCAACAGCAGAGGGGCGCCCCGTGAATGTTGTCGGTTTCACCGACCATACGTCCTACCGGGATACCTGGACTTTGCTGGAAAACACCGAAGACCCCTGGACTGACACGACCAAAAAAAACGGGGTGCTGATCAACGAGCAGCTCCACTACCGCGCCGGGCTATCCGTCGGTGAAACGCTGACGATAGTCAGTGAAACTGGGCCGCTTGTTCGCAAGGTCGCAGGCATCTACTCGGACTATGGCAACCCGCGCTCGGAAGTCCGGCTGGCAAACAGCATACTTGAAACCTACTGGCCATCAGGAGAGCGACGCCGGCTGGCGCTTCATGCCCGCGCTGACATCTCCGAAATCACCGCACAATTGACCGAAGAGGTTGGTATTCCGGCAGATCGCACCATCAACCAGTCAGGGCTAAAGGCATTTTCCCGCGCTGTTTTTGAAAAGACATTTGCAGTATCCGCAGCACTGAACACCCTCACGCTCGGTGTCGCCGGCATCGCCATGATCACCAGCCTGCTGACACTGGCGGGCGCACGGCTAACCGGCGTGGCGCCGCTGTGGGCTATGGGGGTTCGGCGCCGTACGATCACTTATCTTGAAGGTTTGAAAATACTGCTGCTTGCGCTCTTCACATCACTCGCTGCCATCCCGCTTGGTATTGCGATCAGCTGGTGCCTCGTCGCCGTCATCAATGTGGAGGCTTTTGGCTGGAGGTTGCCGCTACATCTTTTCCCGGACCAATGGATGACGCTGGTGATTTTAGGCCTGGCGACAGCGCTGATTGCCTCGCTTTATCCGTTGTGGCGGCTTTGGCGCACGCCGCCCGCCGATCTGTCGAAAGTGTTTGCCCATGAGCACTAAAATCCTCCTAGCGGCAGCGTCCGCCTTCCTGCTGATAACCAGTTCCGCATTCGCTCAAGGCTTTGCCGGCCTCGGGGGCAGCGCCAAAGACTTTGCAACCGTGGTACCGAACAAGCCAATAGTCCTGCCGGACGACTTTGCGCCGCATCCGGACTTCCGCATCGAATGGTGGTACGTCACTGCGAACCTGAAAGCAGAAGATGGCACAGAACTTGGCCTTCAATGGACCCTGTTCCGCCAGGCAACAAAGCCGGGTATCTCACTACAGGGATGGTCCTCTAGCGAGTTTTGGATGGGCCACGCCGCAGTCACCACCAGCACACAGCATCTCCATGCTGAAAAGCTGGCGCGCGGCGGCACCGGTCAGGCGGGAGCGACCGCAGAACCAACAAGCGCATGGATCGATGATTGGCAGTTTGCCAGCGACGGAGCGGAAGGACACTATTTGTTGTCGGCCGCTGCGACCGACTTTTCCTACGCCCTCCAGCTGACCCAAAAGGGGCCAGCGGTACGGCACGGCCAGAACGGATACAGTGTCAAGTCGGACGCAGGGCAGGCTTCCTATTATTTCAGTCTGCCGTTCCTCGACGTAGAGGGCACCGTGTCAATCGGGGGCCAGACTTTCAAAGTTGCGGGAGACGCATGGCTTGACAGGGAATGGAGTAGTCAGCCACTTGCTGACAACCAGCGCGGTTGGGACTGGTTTTCACTGAAGTTCGATACCGGCGCTCGCCTGATGGTCTTTGGGCTGCGCGACGAGACGGGTGGTGTTTACAGGTCTGGCAGCTGGATTACGCCAGAGGGCATACTGGAACCCCTGGACCGGAGCGACATTGCCCTCACGCCCCTGTCGTCATATCAGATCGAAGACCGGCGTATTCCGACACACTGGCGTGTGCAGGTTCGATCAAAAGAAGTTGATCTGGAGGTCACAGCACTAAACCCAAACAGCTGGATGAATACCAGCATCCCTTACTGGGAGGGGCCTGTAGCCACAATTGGCAGCCACAGCGCACGCGGCTATCTGGAGATGACCGGATATTAAACCTTCGCTTACCTTGCGCGCTACAAAAGAGCAGGTCATAGAGAAATCTGAACTCCTGGGGAGAAGGTTCTCATGCGTAACGCACTTATCATGATGTTCGCCGTCTGCGGCTTTGTTTTTCAAGCCACCCACGCACAAGACACTGGCGATCTGTTTGCTGCCATTGAACGCACGGATGTTACGTCACTCCGCAATGCACTGGAAGCGGGTGCAGACGCAAATGCCATTAATGAAGCTGGCTCAAGCGCACTGTTTGAGGCGGTACGCAAACAATCGCTGGACGCATGCAGGCTTCTTGTCGCTGCCGGTGCCGACGTCAATTTTGTCAACGAACAAAACATCGGTGCAACACCGCTAATGATGGCTGTCGGCTACAAGGAGCCACAGATCGTCAACCTGCTTCTTGAAAATGATGCGGACGTTAATCTAGCAGACGCCAACGGTGATCCCGCCATCAACTGGGCTGCTTACTACGGTTACACAGACATCGCAGAACGTCTGCTGAAGGCTGGCGCCGACACAGAACAGGTCGGCCACGGCAACCCGCGTGAGATCGCCATGCGGCGCGGTCACCAGACCTTTGTCAGCCTGATGGCCCGGCTGGCGGATATTCCGCTGCCATCACCGGACACCGCACTTTTGATCGAGGCCATCAACTCCGAAAACCTCGACGCGCTTGAAGACGCGCTTGCGCTCGGTGCATCGCCCTCGGCGACCGACTTTACAGGAAGGCCCGTTCTTGGCCTTGCCGCAAGAACCGGCAACGCGGCGCTGGTAAAACGGCTCGTGGAAGCTGGCGCGTCACCGGATGCTGCAGATGAAATTGGCTTTTCGCCGTTGATGGAAGCCGCACGGGACGGAAAAACAGATGTTGTTCAGTATCTTTTGTCGCTGGAAGTGGACGCCAACCGCAGGTCAAATGCGAGCGCGCTTCACCTGACACCCATGCATATGGCAGCGCTAAGCGGAAACGCCGGGATAGTTCGACTACTAGCCCAAGCCGGAGCCTCACTTGATCCGCAGGGCCGGGATGGCGGCACACCCATGATATGGGCCCTGAGCGAAAGCAAAATGGCAACCGTTGAAGCACTGCTGGACCTGGGCGCTGACGCTGCAATCAAAAACAAGTTCGGTTTTTCAGCCATCGACTTTGCCCGTCAGTTGCAAAACAATGAATTGCTGCAGAAAATGGGTGCAGAAGTCGACACCTAAACCAGCTCTAGAACTTTTCCAAGGCCCGGGCTTTTGCCCAGAACGTCTGCCAGCGTTTTCCTGTCAAGCACCGCCAGAAAAGCGGCGAGCGCTTCATCAAACATGCCCGCCAGGCCGCAAACACCTGCGATGGGGCACGTGTTTGCCTGACTATCAAAACATTCGACAATCCGCAGGTCATCCTCGGTGGCTCTAACCACCTCTCCTATATTGATGGCGTCAGGCGCGGCGGCTAGCCGCAGGCCTCCCTGTCTGCCCCTGATTGTCGTAATGTATCCATGGCGCCCGAGCTGATGAACCACCTTCATCAGGTGGTTTTCCGAGATGCCGTAGCGTGATGCGATCTCTTTGATCGTTGAGAGATCATCGCCCTTGCGGCCCAGATACATCAGTACTCGAAGCGCATAGTCGGTATAGCGAGTAAAACGCATGAATTCCTTCTCCTTGCTAAAAGATATATTTTTTTTATTGCTTTTATGCAAGGGGGCTCATATATGATGCATTGAAAATACATGTTTAAAAGTCGGCGGACTTCAAAGCTGTTCACAAGGAGGCACCCATGACACAGCAGACGCCAAAAACCATCTCCCCCGAGCCCCAGGCGCACGCCCTGCCGGTTTCGGAAGGCGACCATTACACACCCACCGGATTCAGCGACCGCTTTGCGCTTGGGTTCGTGAAACTGTTGCGTTTCTTCGCTGACCGTTTTTTCCGCAAACGGTATGGCCACCGCGCGGTTGTGCTGGAAACTGTTGCTGCCGTGCCCGGCATGGTGGGCGGGTTGTTGCAACACCTCAGAGCGCTAAGGCACATTCGGGACGATCAGGGCTGGATTGCCGAACTGCTTGAAGAAGCCGACAACGAACGCATGCATTTGATGACTTTTATCCAGGTGGCCAAGCCAACTGTGTTTGAACGCATGCTGATCATGACGGTGCAACTGATTTTCTATAACGTCTACTTCTTCCTGTATCTGTTTTCTTCAAGGACAGCACACCGGGTTGTTGGCTATTTTGAAGAAGAAGCCGTGACCAGCTACACCAACTATCTGGAGGAAATCGATGCCGGCAGACTGGAAAACGTAGCCGCTCCGCAGATCGCTATCGACTATTGGAATTTGCCTGCAAACGCCCGGCTGAGAGATGTTGTGCTTGTGGTGCGCGAAGATGAAGCCGGTCATCGGGACCGAAATCACGGCTTTGCCAATGCAATCAACGCTGGGCTGGAACCCGGCGGGCCTCGACATGTGGCAGCCGAATAGGAGGCAATTATGACCCGACTGGAAACACCGGTTTCAGATGAATTGATAAAAACGGTTGTCCACAATTTTTATGACCGTGTACGCACACACCCGGTGTTGGCGCCTGTTTTCAACTCTGTCATCACGGACTGGGAGCCGCATCTTGCAACCATGGTCAATTTCTGGTCATCGGTGATGAACACCAGCGGTCGATACAAAGGCCAGCCGATGCCCAAACATCAGGCCCTTGAAGGCGTGACCCCCGGGCATTTTTCTGTATGGCTTGGTCTGTTTGAAGACACCGTCAGAGAGCAATGCCCGGCGGATATTGCAGATGTGTTTGTTGAAAAGTCTCACCTGATTGCCCGCAGCCTGCAGCTTGGCATGTTCGGTCTGCCTGGACTTGAGAACCGGGTAGCGTGATATGACCGCGGACTACACACATATTCCGGAAGGGCTGTCGCCCTATAATCGCACGCCGGTTTTCACAGAACAAACTGTCCCTAAAGCCTTGCTGGCGGATCACCACACCAAAGCGGGCGTATGGGGCCTGATACAGGTTGAAAGCGGGAAACTACGATATACCATCCCGGGCCGGAACCTGCAGCAGGAGCTGACACGGGACACACCAGGCGTGGTGAAACCTGGAGAATTGCACCATGTTACACCGATGGGGCCCGTGCGATTTTTTGTGGAATTCTGGCGCTAATCAATGTTCCCCAGCGTAGCGCTCTGGTGGTCGCCGGTGGTTTGTTGCCTGCTCGTAAGCGTAAGCGAACGTGATCAATATCCCTTCTGAATAGGGCCGACCGAGAATTTGCAGCCCTGCGGGCAAGTTTCCGCGACTGTAGCCCATTGGCACGGTAACAGCCGGCAACCCTGTTGCCGGCGCAACCAGCTGGCTGTTGTCCCCTTTATAGTCATCGATGGCGGTCGCGAGCGGTGCTGGCGGGTTGGTCCAGCTCGGGTATACAACGGCATCAACCCGCGCCTCGTCCATCGCGCGAACCACGTCATCAAGATACGCTTTCCGCGCCGGATGGTCCGGGTAGTCAAGGCACGGTGGGTCCTGCTCAGTCGGATGTTGCCCCAGCGGACGCCCGCCGAAAAACTCCAGCCCGTCTTTGATGTAAGGTGAATAGTCTCCGTTTTCATACACCTCCATCACATCCTTGATCGGGGCGTTTTCTCCGAGCGAGGCCAGGTATTGCTGCATGTCATACCGGAAGCGCACACAAAACACGTCAGCATCCAGGTGGTCCGAGAAGTTCTCGACAACAAACGGGTCAACGACAACAGCGCCTGCCGCCTCAAGTTCTGCCAGTGCACGATTAAACACCGCTGTCACTTCGGGGTCCGCGTCTTCGGTATCGACCAGGGCACGCAAAACACCGATGCGCGCGCCCTTGAAGCCGTCCGCCTGTAGAAACGCTGTGTAGTCGGGCTCACGCTTACCGCGCCCAAGTTCAGTAAACGGATCAGCCGGATCATAACCTGCGACGACATCAAATATCCGTGCGCCGTCTTCCACTGTTCGGGTCATCGGACCAGCAATATCCCAGTCGAACGAGAGCGGAATAACGCCGTCCCGGGAGGTCAGGCCAATGGTGGATCGGATCCCGAACAAGGCGGCGTGCGACGAAGGCCCGCGAATGGAATTGCCCGTGTCGGTTCCCATGCCGGCAACGCCAAAACTTGCAGCCACGCCAGATGCCGTGCCCCCGCTTGAACCGGCAGGCGAACGTGTCAGGTCGTAAGCATTGGCGGTGGTTCCATAGGAGGAGCTGACGGTTTGGCGCGGACTAAAGGCCCACTCCGCCATGTTGGTTTTGGCGAGTATGATGGCACCCGCCTCCCGAAGCTTGCGGACCATGAAGGCGTCATCAGGCGGCACACTGTCTTTCAGGGCTATGGAGCCGCCGGTTGTGCGCATGTCATAGGTATCAAAGTTATCCTTGACCAGCAGCGGCGCACAGAACAATGGCCCTACCTCATCGCCTGCAGCCAGCAAGCTGTCAATTTCATCGGCGCGGGCAAGTGCACGGGCATTGGTTTCCGTTATCGCATTAAGACCTGTGGGCTTGTCATACATTTCAATTCGCGCAAGATAGCCCTCCACGATCTGGCGACATGTCATGTCACCGGATGTGACCGCCGCTTGCACTTCTGCAATCGTTGCTTCACCGAACTCAAAGGGCTCAACTGGCTTTTCCGGTTGATCGCTGCAGCTGGAAAGCGCCAGCCCCAATGCGACAAACCACGTTCCCCGAAAAACATCCATATGAACCCCCTGCAAAGCCAACGACACAATTATGGTGTAATATTGCGGTTCTGATCAGGGAGTGACAAGAAAATTACAGCATTTAGTGTGGTTTTGTTAGATTCTTGACTAAATAGTCAGGAATTGATAAGCTCTTGACGGGATTGGAAAAAGGGAGCGGGTATGCCGGATGGTATTGATCATTCACCACCGTGTGTCGGTGCGTCAGCGGACGACATTGAAGCACGCTTTGGTGATCTTCACAAACCGCTGACCTCTATCAAGGCGATCGCGGCCGCGGAGCATTGCATCTATTGCTATGACGCGCCGTGTGTTCAGGCCTGCCCGACAGGTATCGATATACCGACCTTCATCCACCAAATTCGAACAGACAATGTTGACGGTGCAGCGCGCACGATCCTGAGCGAGAACATCATGGGGGGGACCTGCGCCCGCGCCTGCCCGACCGAAGTATTGTGTGAGCAGGCCTGCGTCCGCAATCACGGCGAGGAAGCGCCAGTTGAAATCGGCCTGCTACAGCGGTTCGCTGTTGACCATCTCATGGCGGAAAACGGCCCACACCCGTTCACGCGCGGGCCGGATACCGGCAAACATATCGCCATTGTCGGGGCTGGGCCCGCAGGCTTGTCTTGCGCCCACCGGCTGGCGATGCTCGGCCACAAGACGACGGTGTTTGAAGCAAAACCCAAACCAGGCGGGTTGAATGAATATGGCCTTGCGGCCTACAAGATGGTCGATAATTTTGCCCAAAGGGAAGTCGATTTCCTGCTCGAAATCGGTGGCATTGAAATCGTCTATGGCAAAGGGCTGGGGAGCGAAGTCTCCCTGTCCAATCTGCGGAAGGAATACGACGCTGTCTTTGTCGGTATCGGCCTTGGCAAGACCAACAAACTTGGACTCGACAAAGAAGATCTTCCCGGTGTTGAAGACGCGATTGATTTCATCGAGCGCCTGCGACAGACCGACAACAAGGCATCGCTTGAGGTGGGCAGAGACGTGATCGTTATCGGTGGCGGCAACACGGCGATCGATGCTGCAGTGCAAGCATCTAAGCTCGGCGCCGAGACCGTTACGCTCGTCTACCGCCGCGGCGAGGACGCGATGAGTGCAACCACCTATGAAATAGATCTTGCCCGCCGGTCAGGCGTCACTGTTCGGTTGTGGTCCAAGCCGCAATCCATCAAAGGTGACACCCACGTCAAGGCCATGAAGTTTGAACGCACCCGCGTGATGAATGGCAAACTTGTGGGCACCGGCGAGACCTACAAAATTACTACTGATATGGTCCTGAAGGCGATAGGCCAGCAACTTGACCTCGCGTCCTTGACCGGGCTTGAGATTGCTGGCGGCAAATTGGGGGCGGCCCGTGACTTCTCCACAAACGTCAAGGGTGTGTTCGCGGGCGGCGATTGCATCAAGTCGGGGGACGACCTGACGGTGCAGGCTGTGGAAGACGGCAAGCAGGCCGCGCACGCCATCGATGATTTTCTAAAAGGAGGCGGCCATGGCTGACCTGAGATGCACGATCGCCGGTATTGAGAGCATCAATCCTTTCTGGCTCGCATCCGCGCCGCCAACAGACAAATACTACAACGTCGTGCGCGCATTTGAAGCTGGCTGGGGCGGCGTGGTTTGGAAGACACTCGGCGAAGACCCACCGGTTGTGAATGTGTCCAGCCGCTACGGTGTGCACCACAACAGCGCACGCGGCGTCGTTGGAATCAATAACATTGAGCTGATTTCCGACCGGCCTCTTGACATAAACCTCAAGGAAATTGAAGCCTGCCGCAAAGAATGGCCAGACCGGGTGATCATCGGCTCCATGATGGCACCGATTGACGAGCAGGCCTGGAAAGACCTTGCCATCAAGATTGCAAACAGCGGTGTGCACGGTATCGAACTCAATCTTGGCTGTCCGCACGGCATGTGCGAACGCGGCATGGGCAGTGCCATCGGCCAGGTGCCCGAAATGGTCGAGCAAACCACCCGCTGGGTGCGGGAAGCCGTGGATGTGCCGGTTTTCACCAAACTGACCCCTAACATCACCAACATCCTGTGGCCTGCGGAAGCGGCCAAAACCGGTGGCGCACACGCTGTGTCTTTGATCAATACAGTAAACTCGATCGTGTCCGTGGATCTGGACGCCATGGCACCTGATCCAGTCGTTGACGGCAAAGGCACACACGGCGGTTATTGCGGGTCAGCGGTAAAGCCCATTGCCCTCAATATGGTGGCTGAAATTGCCCGGGCAACGGAAACCCAGGGCATCGATATTTCCGCCATCGGCGGGATCGAAACATGGAAGGACGCTGCGGAGTTTATCGCGCTGGGGGCAAATGCCCTGCAAGTGTGCACAGCCGCCATGCTGTATGGTTTCCGCATCGTCGATGACATGATTGATGGCTTGTCTGCCTTCATGGATCAAAAAGGCTACAGGTCGATCGAAGACTTCCGTGGCATGGCCGTCAAAAACACGGTCGACTGGAACGAACTCAATATGAATTTCGACACCAAGGCGGTTATCGATCCGGACAAATGCATTGAATGCGGACGCTGCCACATAGCCTGCGAAGACACGTCACATCAGGCCATCGAGTTTGCCGTGGCACCGGATGGCAAGCGCAGCTTCACGGTCATCGATGAGGAGTGTGTGGGGTGCAATCTCTGCGCCCACGTGTGCCCTGTACCTGACTGTATTGAGATGAAGCCGGTTGAGACCAAAAAACCCTATGTCACATGGCCGGAACATCCGCTCAATCCCATGAAAGCGGCGGCCGAATAAGGTTTAATACAGAACTGCACACGTCAAACTGGGGAGGCTGACATGAGTGCACTGGGTGCAAACAATAAAGCGAACGATCTGGACGCCTACTGGATGCCGTTTACGGCAAACCGCCAGTTCAAGGCAAACCCGAGAATGGTGGTTGGCGCTGACGGCATGCACTTCAAACTGTCGGATGGCCGCGATCTGATGGATGGCATTGCAGGGCTTTGGTGCTGCAACGCAGGCCATAACCGGCCGCGGATCGTTGAGGCAATCCAGAAACAGGTCGCCGAACTGGACTATGCGCCCGCTTTCCAGATGGGACACCCGAAGCAATTTGAGCTCGCGAGCCGTCTGGCCCGCATGATGCCTGGCGACCTGAATAAAATCTTCTTCACAAACTCGGGATCCGAGTCTGTGGAAACGGCGCTAAAAATGGCGATTGCCTACCACCGTGCCCGCGGTGAAGGGCACCGCACGCGCCTGATCGGGCGTGAAAAAGGCTATCACGGCGTGAACTTTGGCGGCATGTCTGTGGGCGGCATGCCTGCCAACCGCAAAATGTTTGGCGCTTTGATGACCGGCGTTGACCACATGCGCCACACACACGGCCTTGAAGAAAACCGTTTCTCCCGCGGCGAGCCAGAACATGGCGCCTGGCTTGCCGACGACCTTGAGCGGCTCTGCGACCTGCACGACCCCTCCACAATCGCAGCAGTAATCGTGGAGCCGCTCGCTGGCTCGGCAGGCGTGATCCTGCCGCCCAAAGGGTACCTCAAGCGATTACGTGAAATCTGCGACAAACACGGCATACTGCTGATTTTTGATGAAGTTATCACTGCCTACGGGCGGCTCGGCACACCATTTGCCGCCAACTATTTTGACGTAATCCCGGACATCACAACCACCGCCAAGGCACTGGCAAACGGCGTCATCCCGATGGGGGCTGTGTTTGTTCAGGACAAAATATACGATGCTTTCATGCAGGGCCCTGAAAACATGGTCGAGTTTTTTCACGGGTATACATTCTCGGGCAACCCGATGGCCTGCGCTGCGGCACTGGGCACACTCGACACCTATGAAGAGGATGGCTTGCTGACACGGGGCACCGAACTCGCAGGGTATTGGGAAGACGCGGTCCACAGCCTGAGGGACCTGCCCAACGTCATTGACCTGCGAAACCTCGGCCTTATCGCCGGTATCGAGCTTGAGGGCATTCCCGGTGCACCAACAAAGCGCGCCTTTGACGTTTTCCTGAAAGCCTATGAGCAGGGTCTGCTTATCCGAACGACAGGCGACACCATTGCCTTGTCCCCGCCGCTTATCATCGAAAAAACCCACATTGATTTCGCCTTCGATATCCTGCGCGATCTCCTGAAGACACTGGATTAAATGCTTATGGAAACCATTCAGCACATTATCGGTGGCACTAGCAGTTCCGGTGGCAAGTCGCCTGCTCCGGTTTTTAACCCGGCCACAGGCGAGCAGGTCGCCGCCGTTGCAATGGCCGAAAAGTCCCAGGTGGACGCGGCGGTCTCAGCGGCAAAAGCTGCTCTGCCCAATTGGGCAAATATGCCACCTGCCAAACGGGCACGCGTTATGTTCCGACTGCGTGACATTTTGGAGGCGCGGGCAGATGATGTAGCGCGCACCATCTCGGCAGAGCACGGCAAAACCCATGATGACGCGCTTGGCGAAGTTACACGTGCGCTTGAAGTGGTGGAATATGCATGTGGTATCCCTGAACTGTTGAAGGGGGACTTTACCCGCAACGTCGGGCCTGCGATCGACAGCTACTCAGACCGGCAACCGCTTGGTGTCGTCGCCGGCATCACACCCTTTAATTTCCCGGCCATGGTTCCCCTGTGGATGATCCCGATGGCCATTGCCTGCGGCAATACCTTTGTATTGAAGCCATCGGAACGCGATCCATCAAGCGCCAATCTGGTGCATGAACTGTTTGCTGAGGCTGGCCTGCCGGACGGCGTGCTGAATGTGGTTCACGGTGACAAGGACGCCGTCGACGGTCTTCTTGACCACCCTGACGTACAGGCTGTCAGCTTCGTGGGATCCACGCCTGTTGCTGAATACATCTACGCCCGCGGCACCGCCGCCGGAAAACGGGTGCAGGCGCTCGGGGGTGCCAAAAACCACATGGTCATTTTGCCCGACGCCGATATTGACCAGGCGGCGGATGCCCTCATGGGAGCCGGATTTGGCTCTGCGGGGGAGCGCTGTATGGCCGTCAGTGTCGCGGTACCTGTTGGCGAAGAAACAGCCGACCGGCTCATCGAAAAACTGGCACCCCAGGTTCGCGCGCTTAAAATCGGGCCCGCCACCGATCCGGACGCAGAAATGGGGCCGGTGATCACCCGGGCCGCGCAGGAGCGTATCGAAGGGCTGATTGCCAAAGGTGAGCAGGAAGGCGCAAACGTTGTTGTCGATGGCAGAGGGTTCCGGCTTCAAGGCTATGAAGATGGTTACTGGGTTGGCGGCACGCTTCTTGATCATGTCACACCTGAAATGACCGTTTACCGCGAGGAGATCTTTGGCCCGGTCCTGAGCGTGCTTCGGGCCAGCAGCTATGATCAGGCGGTCGACCTGATCAATGCACACGAATACGGTAATGGCACCGCCCTGTTCACTCGGGACGGGGATGCAGCACGGGATTTCACCAACCGCATACAGGTCGGCATGGTGGGGGTGAATGTGCCGATCCCGGTTCCGGTCGCCTTTCACAGCTTTGGTGGCTGGAAACGGTCGATATTCGGAGCACATGGCATCTATGGGCCGGAGGCTGTTCATTTTTACACCAGACTGAAAACAATCACCGCGCGATGGCCAACGGGCATTCGCGCTGGCGCAGAATTCACTTTCCCGAGCATGGGCTAGAAAGGGCACTTCATGACGATCAATACAAACGCAACGCTACGCGGCGGGCTCATCCAGATGGCGCTCAAGGCGTCAACAGACAATGACCCCGAAACCATCCGAAAAGCCATGATAGAAGCCCACATTCCTCTTATTGAAGAAGCAGGCAAAAAAGGCGTTCAGGTGCTTTGCTTTCAGGAGGTTTTCACGCAACCCTATTTCTGCCCGAGCCAGGATGCGAAATGGTATGAAAGTGCAGAACCTATCCCGGGTGGCCCCACAACGACATTGATGCAGACCTACGCCAAAAAATACAAAATGGTCATTGTCGTACCGATCTATGAACGCGACGAGGTTACCGGCATTTATTATAATACCGCCGCTGTAATTGATGCCGACGGCAGTTATCTGGGCAAATATCGCAAAACCCACATCCCGCAGGTTGCGGGCTTCTGGGAAAAATTCTTCTTCAAACCCGGCGCATCAGACTGGCCGGTTTTTGAAACGCAATACTGCAAGCTGGGTGTCTATATCTGTTATGATCGCCATTTCCCGGAGGGCTGGCGTGCGCTGGCGCTCAACGGCGCCGAATATATTGTTAACCCGTCAGCAACGGTCGCGGGCCTGTCCGAATATCTCTGGAAACTGGAGCAACCCGCAGCAGCAGTCGCCAACGGCTGCTGGATCGGTGCGATCAACCGTGTAGGAACCGAAGGCCCGTGGGAGATCGGTGAATTTTACGGCCAGAGCTACTTTGTAAACCCGCGCGGCCAGATCGAGGCGGAAGCCAGTCGCGACAGGGATGAACTTATCATCCATGACATGGACATGGGCATGGTGCAGAAGGTGCGGAACACCTGGCAGTTTTTCCGGGACCGCCGACCGAGCACTTATGGTAAGCTCACCGACGGGGAATAGGGCTTAGAAAGGCCCGGGGGGATTTATGTCGAACGTCGATAGCGACCTGTGGAACGAAGACCTTGCGCCAACGACCGGTGAGACCCGTACGTGGGACTGGAAAGCCTACGCCGCGCTCTGGGTCGCCATGGTGGTGTGTGTACCCACGTATATGCTGGCGGGTGGACTGGTTTCAGAGGGTATGAACTGGTGGCAGGCGGTTACAACCGTGCTGCTCGGCAACATGATCGTTCTGGTGCCCATGATCCTGATCGGCCACGCCGGCGCAGAACACGGCATTCCGTTTCCGGTTCTCTTGAGGTCGGCCTTTGGCACCAAAGGCGCGCGCATCCCGGCGTTGGCACGCGGGCTTGTAGCCTGCGGATGGTTTGGCATCAACACATGGGTTGGCGGTTCCGCGATCTATGTCATCGCCAACGCCCTCACTGACGGCTCCCTCACCGGAGCACCCTTGCCGTTCCTCGGCATCGATATCGGCCAGTTCTTGTGTTTTATTGGCTTCTGGGCACTGCATCTTTATTTCATCAAAAACGGAACGGAAAGCATTCGCTGGCTCGAGACCTATGCTGCCCCCTTTCTTATCCTGATGGGCTTGGTTTTGCTCGGCTGGGCCTACAGCGAAGCTGGCGGGTTTGATGAAATGCTGGCCACGCCGTCGCAGTTCGTTGAAGGCGGTGCCAAGGAAGGCCAGTTCTGGGGTGTATTTATCGCCAGCCTAACCGCGATGGTGGGCTTCTGGGCAACCATGGCACTAAACATTCCGGATTTCACCCGATTTGCGAAATCGCAAAAAGATCAGATAATCGGGCAAGCCCTTGGCCTGCCGCTGCCAATGGCATTGTTTGCTTTCATCAGCGTTGCTGTCACATCTGCGACCGTGACCATATATGGGGAAGCAATCTGGGATCCCGTAACGCTTGCTGGTCGAATGGGAGGCATGGGTGTCATCGTCGCGCTCGCCGCTCTGGTCGTTGCCACACTTACCACCAATCTTGCCGCCAACACGGTTGCGCCAGCATATGGTTTTTCAAACCTGAGCCCGAGCAAGATCAGTTTCACCATGGGCGGCTATATAACAGCGGGCATCGGCATCGCCATTTTCCCCTGGAAGCTGCTTGCTACCGCAGGCGACTATCTGTTTGTCTGGCTTGTGGGCTACTCGGCACTGCTCGGCCCCATCGCCGGTATCCTGATCGTGGATTACTTCCTGATACGCAAGCGCAGGCTCGATTCTGAAAGCCTCTTCAAACATGGCGGTGAGTATCCAGCGTGGCAATCGGCAGGTCTGATTGCACTGGTGGTCGGCATTTTGCCAAACCTGCCAGGTTTTTTGCACGCCGCCGGCATCATTGGACCCGTCATGCCTGTGTTTGATACACTCTACAGCTATGCATGGTTTGTCGGGCTCACCATCGCAGCCATTCTCTATTTCCTGCTCGCTAAACGATAGAAAGGACCCCGGTCATGTCACTCTTGATTAAAGGCGGAACAGTGGTGAACGCAGACGCGAGCCAGCGCGCTGACGTGCTGGTCGCAGACGGAGTGATTGTCGCGGTCAGGGAAGAACTGGAAACGCCCTCCGGTGCAACCGTCATAGATGCCGGCGGACAGTATGTAATGCCTGGCGGGATCGACCCGCATACGCATATGCAGCTGCCTTTCATGGGCACTGTCGCCAGCGAAGACTTTTACACTGGCACCGCCGCGGCCCTGGCTGGCGGAACAACGATGATTATCGACTTTGTGATTCCCGACCCTGAGCAGCCCCTGATGGAAGCCTACCGGACCTGGCGCGGCTGGGCGGAGAAAGCCTGCGCAGACTATAGTTTCCATGTCGCCGTCACATGGTGGGACGAAAGTGTACATGCCGACATGGGCGCGCTGGTGCGCGATGAAGGCGTGAACAGCTTCAAGCATTTCATGGCCTACAAGGGCGCAATCATGGCCGAGGACGAAGTCCTGTACAACAGCTTCAGCCGGGCGGTTGAACTGGGGGCTATTGTCACGGCACATGCGGAAAATGGTGAGCTTGTCTATCAACTGCAGAAGAAGCTGCTTGAGATGGGCATCACAGGCCCTGAAGCACATCCGCTTTCGCGACCGCCCGCCGCGGAGGGCGAGGCCGCAAACCGAGCCATTCGCCTGGCGGAAGTGATTGGCGTGCCTCTATATCTGGTTCATGTCTCCACCAAGGATGCACTGGACGAGATCACCCGGGCGCGCTGTGCCGGCCAGCGTGTTTTCGGTGAAGCGCTCGCGGGGCACCTGCTTATTGACGATAGTGTCTATCGTCACCCGGACTTTGAGTATGCCGCAGCACACGTTATGTCGCCGCCCTTCAGGGAAAGCCATCACCAGGACGCCCTGTGGAAAGGGCTGCAGTCCGGGAACCTGCAAACAACCGCGACCGACCATTGCTGTTTTTGCGCTGACCAAAAGGCCATGGGCAAGGACGATTTCACTATGATCCCGAACGGTACGGCCGGTGTTGAGGACCGAATGGCAGTGTTGTGGACTCATGGTGTGCTTACAGGTCGCCTGACCAAGGAAGAATTTGTTGCTGTTACAAGCGCCAATACCGCGCAGGTCTTTAACATCTACCCGCGCAAAGGCCGGATTTCGGTTGGTGCTGATGCCGACATTGTTGTTTGGGACCCCAACGCAAGCAAGACCATCTCTGCTGCCACGCACAAACAAAATGTGGACTTCAACATTTTTGAGGGCATGGACGTCAATGGCATTGCGTCCCACACCATCAGCAACGGACAACTGCGCTACAAAGACGGCGAGCTGATGACAAGCAAAGGCGACGGCAATTACATCAAACGCCCGGCTTTCCAGCCTATGTTCAGTGCTCTGGACCTGGCAGCCAAGGCCAAAATGCCAACAGCCGTCCGGCGTACCTGACACCGGACAGCCAGCTTTTCCTGCCTTAAAACCCCAGCACCTTCTTCAGGAAAGCCAGTTGCACAGCTGCATTTTCCGCCGTGCGCTCAGGCGTATTGCCGTAGTTGTGACCGGTTTCCGGCATCAGGCGAAACAGGATGGGATTGTCGCATCTTTGTGCCGCCTGCAGGGACGCGGCAAGCTTGAAGCCATGAAACGGCAAGACAACCCGGTCTTCCTCTCCAACCATCACCAGCGTTGGCATCCGGCACGCTTCGGTCTGCGCCTGATGATAAGGTGAATGCGCTATAATCGAGCGGGCTTCTGCCGCAACCTCGAGCGAGCCATACTCTTCAGTCATCAAAGCGCCGTTACCAAACAAGGGAGCACGAACCATGTCCGCAACCGGATAATCAACGGTGCTGGCGGCAAAAACGTCGCCATGGCGAACCGCGACCATACCGGCAAGCGGGCCACTTGCACTGGAGCCATTTGCGGCAAGCCTGCGAGCGCTTGTATAGCCGTTTTCAATCAGCCAGCGGCCAGCCCAGACAAAATCGTCCATCGCGTTTTGCCGATTTGCCCGGATACCCGCCTGATGCCAGTTTTCGCCGTATTCTCCGCCGCCCCGGATTGCAGGCATGGCGTACACGCCGCCCAGTTCAAGCCAGTGGAGGATATGCGGCTGGTAAAACAGGAAGCTGACCCAGTTATGCATGCCATAGCCATACATCAGCGCAGGGTTGTTGCCATCCAGCTTGACACTTTTATGCCGGACAACAGACATGGGCACTCTGGTGCCGTCTTTGCTCGTATAAAAGATGCGTTCGATCACGAAATCATCAGGGTTTATCGGAACTGGTGTTTCAAATTCGCGCGTTATCTCGCCTGTGCGCACATCGACGCTACTGATAACCGCAGGTGAAAGGGCGCTGAGTGTAGAAATCGACACTCTGTAATCATTTAAGCCACCCTGAATGCCTCCCCAGATGGTTTGACCCGTCGGCACATCGAGACGATAGGACTGCTGCCCGTCGACCGAGTAAACTGTTACTTCCGATACCCCGTCTCTCAGATACCCCACGAGGAAATGACCGGCGGCATAACCGATGATGTCACCGCCCACACTGCTGCCGACCAGCATAGGCACATCTGCTTCTGCAACCAGCTCCACCAGCCGGGCAGGCTCTGACAAGTCCACATAAATGATCCGGCCGTTGGGTGCTTCGTGGTAGGTTTGAAAGTACAGGCGATTGCCATCACTGCCCAAATACCGAAACCGGGCGTCAAGGCCTTCGAACAGGCGATAGGCGGGCGCGCCCAATTCGGTCGTTCGATACACCAGATAATCATTTCTGGGTTGCAGCCCTTCGCGGCGGGACACAATCAGATGCCTTCCGTCCTCCGAAACCGCAGGACTGTATGAAGTGCGGTCCCCATCCTGTTGCTCAATGATCGCATAGTCGGCCGATTGGGGAGTGCCGAGCTCGTGATAAAAAAGGCCGAGCTGACGAACACGCTCGCCTGTCTCGCCCTCCACCGGCACCGCAATCGTCTTGTTATAGAAAAAACCACGGCCGTCAGCCCGCCAAACAGGGGACAGCCATCCATGGCCCACATCGCGCAATTCTTCTTCGAGGTGCAAGCCACTGTTGGTGTCCAGAATGCGAACTTTCCCAGCTTGCGAAGTGCCATCATTGTAGGCGTAAGCGACCATGTTACCGGTTCGGTCTGGCCAATGTGTTCCGCCAAAATTTCGCCCACCAATGAAGCTTTCTTTATACTCATTATCCGGCACTTGGTCGGACGTGAGTAACAGTTTGGCCTTGCCCTGTTTTCTACTCCATAACTCAACCGGTGCTCCCCCTTTGGGCCGCTTGAGAAAAAACAGGCGATCCCCTCTGATTTTTGCCGCGTAGCGCAGATCGAAATTCGATAACTCAAAAATGCGGCGGCGCATCGATTCAAATCCGGGACCCGCAACAAACTCCATTGAGCGAGCCGTTTCCTTTTGGGCCCATGATTGCGCGTCAGACGATTCGGGATTTTCCATCCAGCGGTAGGGATCTCGTACCGAAATGCCGTGAATATTCTGCTCCGGCACCTCCTTTTCTGTTTGTTCTGCGTGAGCCGCCAAGCCCAGATACAAGGGCGTCAGCATCATTCTGGCCAGCAGCCTCAGTTTCTTTTTAATCATGTCGCTGTCCTTTCTCAGGGAATTGAATGTCCCTTCCTTCCAGCACTGAGCGGTGAATGCTTGAAAACGCGTTGAAATTATCCTGAAGAATTCCTGAAGATTTTGGAGACGCCCGCCCAATGCGATACACAGGGGTCATGGAAAGTCCGTTTAAAATTGGTAGCTGGCTTGTCGAACCCGAGCTCAATCGAATCGTCAGGCAAAAACACCAACAGGCGATCGAACCACGCCTGATGCGCTTGTTGGTACTTCTTGCGGCCAAGCCCCGGGAACTCGTTGCGAAAGACGTCATATTTGATGAGGTCTGGGGTGGCCTTGCGGTCACCGACGAAAGCCTGGCGCAGGCAATATCCAAACTACGCAAGCTGCTGGATGACGGTCCTGACGGGCCAGTTTACATCGAGACCATTCGAAAAAAAGGCTACCGACTTGTCGCAGACGTAACGCCTGCAGACCCGCTTGACGCCGCTGCGCCCATGCCAGGCCTCTTTCGCCGGGGTGCCCCGGCTATGGGTCTGGCAATACTCGTGGTTGCTGCCCTCTGGGTTTGGAACAGCTCGAAACCGGACACATCGTCCACGTTGCCATCGGGGTATTTTGTCTCAAACCCGATTACCAGCATGCTGGGTAGGGAGCGGGACCCTGCCATCAGTCCAAGCGGCAGTTTTGTCGTCTATTCCGCAAGGCTTCCTGATGGCTCCGAGCAAATTTTCGTCCATGGTATCGGGCGCGGCACCAGCGACAGGCAGCTCACGACCACGGCGACCAACTACGCACCTGTCTTTACCCCGGACGAACTCTCGGTTCTTTTTCTGCGGAAACAGGCGGGTAACTGTTCAGTTATACTGTTCACCCTGATCGATGGTGCCGAGCGCATTGTCGGAGACTGCATCGGCAACAGCTATGCCGACACTACCGTGTCGCCGGACGGCAAGACCATCGCCTTCAGCGCGAAACTTCAAAACGAGGGTGCACATGCTATTACACTGCTCGATCTCGAAAGCCGGGAACAAAGAGTTGTCACGGCGCCTGCTGACGCCATGTGGGGAGACTATGACCCGGTTTTCTCAACGGATGGCCGGTATCTGTATTTTGCCCGTTCAGTTTCGGAAGCCATGCAGGATGTCTATCGCCTTGAGCTAGGCACCGGTGATCTGATCCGTATTAGCCGGGACGGCCGCAATATCATGGGTATAGCGGTGACTGGAAACAGCGTGCGTTTTGCCAGTAATCGGGACGGTCGATACGGCATATGGGAAAAGAACAACAAGAGCGAAGGCCTGAACAGGCTTCCCATTTCGGAAACCGGGATCATCAATCCGTCCTATTCCGCCAGCAGCAACAGAATGGTTTTCGAGGCAATAACGCGCGTTTCTGCTCTCAACAGAATACAAGACGGCCAGGTCACAACCTTGCATGAATTTAATGGCGAAATCCTGCACCCTGACATGGCAAATCAACAGAACAGGATTGTCTTTTCCTCCAATCGGTCAGGGTTTTATGAAATCTGGAGTGCGACAAAAAGCGGGCAAAATCTCACCCGCCTGACAGACTTCCGCTCAGGATTTTCAGCTCATCCACGCTTTTCGCCAAACGGTGAGTTTATCACTTTTGATGCGCGCCCAACCGGCACGGCGCGGCTGTTCGTGATGAAGTCAGACGGTAGTGATTTGCGAACAGTCGGGCCTGAGGATTTTGACAACCGCTATGCGCCGACCTGGACTCCAGATGGGAATGGCCTCGTCTATTCAAAAGAAACGAATGACCAGCTGGAGCTGTGGCACGTCTCTCTTGAAACAGGGGAAGAGACGCAGCTGACCACAACCGGCGGCACATTTGGTTATCTCCTCAATGACAATACACTCCTGCACACCCGCCCATCCGAACCGGGCATCTGGCGAAAACCACCGGACGGCAGCGAGCCGTCACGTGTTCTGGAAACGATCCACTTCTCCGATTGGGGGAACTGGGCACCAGCTGGTTCCAGCCTACTCTATTTCGACCGGGCCACGGCCAAACTGATGCGTAAAAACCTGGAAACAGGCGACATTGACGACCTTGCGAGCGTTGAGGGCTATGTGCCAACTGCGGACCCCGCCGTGGCCTTTGTTCGCGGGAGTGGCGAAGCGCTGGTTGTCAACCGCGTACGCCTCGAAAGTGATCTGCAAATCGTTGATATGAGCCCGCCGCAACAATAGCGGCGAGCCTTTAGTTTTTCGGGTCGCTTATCAGCGCAGAACACCTTTCATGGGACCGCTGATTTCCTCACGCATGTCGGAGGTTGGCAGGTAGGTCGGCTCAACCCGCAGATTGGTGCGTTGTTCATAGGCGTAAGCAGCTGAGAGTATGCTGGCATCCCGGTCTTTGGCGCCAATGAAAGAAAACCCGACCGGCATGCCATGCACAGACCCCATTGGCACCGTCGCATGCGGATAACCGGCAATCGCCGCTATCCAGCCAGCGCCCGGGAAAGACGGCCAAACATCCCCGTTGATGGGATCAATCTGACCCGGTACCGGACCAGACGGCGAGACCATAAAGTCAAGGTTATGTTCCGCAACCAGCGCATCGATACCGTCTTGCCGTGTCGCCGTTTGAACCTTGTCGCGGGCTTCAATATATGCGGGATCGTCGAGACCGGGGAGCGGTGCGGATATGTCAAAAATGCTTTGGTCATAGAGAGCAAGTTCCACGTCCGCGTTTTCGAGATTGAAGGCAATTAATTCAGCCAGCGTGCGTGTTGGAACAGTTTCAGGAGTACTCGCCAGATACTCGTTCAAAGTCGCCTTGAATTCATGGTAGAGCACCTGACGGGAACTATCACCAAAGCCTTCAACTGTCACAGGGTTGTCGGCGATTTCGACCAGGACAGCACCGGCCGCTTCAAGTTCTGCCACTGCTGCATTGAAGAGCTTGACGATATCTGCGTTGGAGCCCTCGGCGAACCGCAAAACACCAACCCTTTTGCCTGCAAGTGAGCCCGCATCAAGCGCCGCAACATAGTCTGTGCCAGTGCCACCGGTTGCCATCGCATTCATCATCATGGCTGCGCCGCGCACGGTTTTGGTCATCGGACCTGCCGTGTCCTGTGAGGAGGAAATCGGCACGATATATTGTTGGGACACCAACCCAACCGTTGGCTTGAAACCAACGACGCCGTTCACTGTCGAAGGACAGATAATGGAGCCGTTCGTTTCAGTGCCGACAGTTCCCGCGGCAAGAGACGCAGCCATAGCCGCACCCGAACCTGAGCTTGAACCGCATGGGTTTCTGTTAAGGATATGAGGATTATGCACCTGTCCTCCAAGGGCAGTCCAGCCGCTCATGGAGTCGTTGGAGCGAAAGTTTGCCCATTGGCTCAGATTGGCTTTACCGAGAATAATTGCACCAGCATCACGCAGGCCTTTCACGAGAGGCGAATCCCTGCCTGTCACGTTATCTTTCAAAGCAAGTGCACCTGCCGTGGTTGGCAAGTTATCCGCAGACTCGATATTGTCTTTCAACAGGATAGGCACGCCGTGCAAGGGGCCCAGTGTTTCCCCTGCGGCGCGCTTCTGGTCCATTTCGCGCGCAATCGCCAGCGCATCCGGGTTGACAGAGAGAACGCTCTGGAGCGTAGGCCCCGACCGGTCCACCGAATTGATCCGCTCGATGTATGACTGCACCAGTGCCTCTGCAGTTACTTCACCATTTCTCAAACCTGCTGCGATCTCAGGCAACGATTTCGCGAGCCATCCTGCTGGCTGGTACGAGACCACTGCCATACTGTCGGCCTGATCTGATTGAGTGTCTGCCCCACTGTTTGTGCCCTGCGGTGAACACCCCGCAAGCAACGCGGCTGCCAAAGCCGCCATATATGCTTTTTTCAACTCTCCACCCTTTCCTGTGATTTATAGCCCGAAGGGACTGTAACGGCGCTGTTCGCTGCCTGTAAAGGGGTGGCCGATCACCATCCTGTCATGGCAGTCTTAAGCCCAAAGAGAAGCGACGCGTTCCACAGTCCAGAAACCAGCAAGCAAACCCGCCGGGTACAATAACGCCCGGGAAAGTGCCACCGGCATGGCAGCGGGCATCTTCAGTGCCAGCCGAACCAGCGTTCCAACCAACAGCACCGCAATGATAAAGGCTACCTGTCCGGCCTCCACACCGAGATTAAAGAATGCAAGCGCAGTCAGGGCGTACCCATAGGGCAATCCAATTTCAGCCAGCGCCCCGCCAAATCCAAACCCGTGCAACAAGCCAAACAGTGTGGCGATCAGAGCCGGGTATCTAAAAACCAGTGGTTTTTTGTCGTCAGGAGCCTGGTCAGCGACCAGTTTTTCTGCGGCAAGCATGGCTATACTGAGCGCGATCAACGGCTCAACAAACGTCGGCGGCAATGAAATACCGTAAAATGCCGTCAAGCCGAGGGTCACGGAATGCCCGAGGGTAAAGCCGGTTACAGCCCAAAAAATTCGTTTGAAGCGACCAACAACCAGCAACAGGCAAAAAACAAACAGAAGGTGGTCAAAACCCTCCAGGATATGGTCAAAACCTGCCGTCAAATACTGGCGCGCCACATTTGCAAACGACTGCTCGCCAGGCAGATTGATAGTGCGTGACGCCGGGCCGACAAACACCGTATGCCGCGCACCATCCAACTGCTGAAATTCGACCAGGGTGGAAAGTGCGGGATTGTAGCTGGGAAACACCAGTTCAACTGCCGTTGGCACAGAAGTGCAGCGAAGCAATTTACTGCCCGCAAGGCCGGCCGGCTGCTCGGTTTCCGGTGTGCAACTGTCGAGAAGGTCAATCGAAGGCACTTCTCCTGGCCTCAAAACCGGCGGAATTTTCCAGCGCACCTGATACCTGTCGCTGGACAAGGCCGTTATTTCAACATGGATGGGCCGCCCCTCGTGCGCCGTCACCGGATAGAGCCCGCCCAGCAAAATAATCACAGCGACAAAATGAGCAACGAGTAACCGGATCACGGTGCGGTATCCAATTGAATAACAATGGAATAGTTGCTCGCCCGTTCTGCGAGCGCGTCGCGCCGGGCGGCGTTTTGTCGATCCCGCAGCAGGTCTTCAAGTACAGCCGCATGTGCTTCCTCAAGCGAAAGGGCCCGTGCCGGTGTCCGCGCCCTCAGCAAGACAAGATGTTCGCCGTATCTGGACGAAAACGGCCCGACCCAATTGGCGTCTGGAGTATTGGCGAAAATCTCGGATGTCATTTCAGGGCCAAAATGGTCTTCAATCAGTTGCCTGCTGCGATCAACATAGTTACGCAGAAAGAAAAATCGGTCGCCGTAGCGACCTGCCGCCTCAAAAGGCACCCGACTGGCGTTAAGGTCATTCAAAAGCGCACTTGCTTCGGATCTCGCGGTTTCACGATCCCGGTCGCGGACGTTGAAAAAAATATGGGTGAATGTTGCCTGCGCAGGCAGCTGATAGCGATCTTGATTGATGGAGAAATATTCGGCCACCTCGGCTTGGTTGGGGGCAAACGAATCTCCCGAGAATCCCTGGAACAGGAAATCCATTTTCTGGATAAGTCGCTGGCGAATAACATCGTCATTTTGATCCAGGCCAAGGTCGATGGCCTCGCGCACCATCACTTCGTCGCGAACATACTCGTCAATCAGCCTTTGTTTCGCCTCAACATCCAACGACGCCAGCAGCTGGACGGCCTGAGCCTCATCAAATGCCTTGTCCTGGAACTGGAGATAAGTGAGCAACGCGTCCTCGGTCACAACAATCGTTGTGTCCTCGCCCTCATCGCCGGGCTCCACCCAAAGAAGCAACAGAAACAGGACGGCGCCGCCCAATAGAAATTGCACAAGAGGCTGCCTAAACAGACTTATCATTTCGACCCCACCGATTAATCAAACACTATCAGGATCAGGGTGTATACCAGATCGGTGAGCTATAGGCACGCTCCTGTTGCACCGCCGGCCCTTCGCTGGGTGGATCGATCTGCAAAGCGATTGCATCCAGAAGGGAATGGCGAGCGGTTGGCACCTCCAGCACACGAACGTAATAAAAAGCCCGCTGCTCCGGATTAAAGTCCGGGTCCTGCCAAATGGTTAGAAGTTCGGGGGCACCGGGGTCATTCGTCAGACGACCGGACGTTTTGTCCACCGTCTCCGGCAAAGAGGGCAAGCCGCCATTTTGATCCATTTCCCGGTCGCCTGCCCATGCAACATTGTAGATACGTTCCTGAGCACGCCCCTCGCCGTCCAGCCAGCCTTTTACCACCTGCACACGATCAAGCCCCGCACCGATGGGGTCCTGCACTGCCTGAATAATAAATTGCGGCGATACATCGCTCTCGCTTGGGCGGGTAAGGTCACCACCCATTGGAACGCCGTCCCGGTAGCCAACCTCGGTCAAATTGGACCTGCGATCATCAAGCTCGGAAAAATCCCAGCCGGCAAAAAACCGTAATTTCATGCGAGGCCCAGTTGTGCCGTAAACTTCCCGGCGCTTAAACGCCGCAAATATCGCTTCACGTGTATTTTCCTCAGCCCATACCGCGGCCAGACCCTGGGCCGCCATGTTCCAGCCTGTCACAGCGCGCCGCCCAATACCGAAATTCCGTTTGGTTTCTGGTGTACTGTCGCGCGCCATCTTGCCCCAGAAGTTGTTCTCGTCTGCACTTGCGAGGCCACTGTGGCTGTCCGTTGACCCAATCACACCAAACTTGAACGGATTGGCACCAACGGCGTTTTCCACTTCAAGGCCGGTTTTTAAGCCAGACCGCACGAAATCCCCTTTGCTTGGTGCGTAGCTGTATCCGCCATCGGTTTTCTGGATATAAAACTCATACTCTTCGAAGTCCGCGAACTCATCATCTGGTGATAGGCTCGGGTGCGTTTCCGAGTCACCCTTGATTTGGGTTATCTCTGCCACTGGTTCCCAGCGTATCCGTCTTTCAGCGTAAGTCCGGCTGATCGGCTCATCTTTCAGGGTCATATCTCGAAACATATACCCTTTGGAAATGTTGGAATTGTGGGGAATCGCAACAAACTCAGCGCCGGTGCGCGCCGATGTTTCCTCAAGCCAGGACCATAAATCCTCGGGGTATTGGCTATCATCCGAACCGTAAGGCAAATACTCCTTCGCCACTTCCGCATTCGGCGACATCACCACCCGGTGCAAATTGGCGCCGGTCGGGATCGAGCTCCATTCCCAACCGACAAAACTGGTGAAGGTGCCGGGGGCATTGTGGCGCTCGGCGGCGTCCACGATTTCATTCCAGGCAAGCTGCTCCATATCGCGGGTGTCGCCGAAACTTCTGGTCGGCAGCACGTTTGAAGGGTCGGCAACCGGGTCACCACCCGGATTTTCCGCCGCACTTGGCAGCAATTCAAGAAAGACTTCACCGGCGGTGCCATCTTCCAGCTTCGAGTTTAAAACCCGGATGGAAAACCAGCGCCTTATGCTGTCCCACCATCCCATTTCAGGGAGGTCCGGCTCTTCAAGGTGAATTGATCGGATAACTCCCATCAGCTCGGCGTGGTCTGCCACAACCAGAAAATCGAGCGGACGGTCCAGTTGCACGCGGGCCCGGTTGTAGGGGTGTACAACCGGCTGACCCTTAGCCCATCGATAGGCAGTGTCTGGATCCGCGCTTTTGTTACCGTTCATGAAAGCGTCAAACGAATAAGACGTATGAAGGTGGGTATCGCCCCAGAAAAGCTGCGTCGCTTCTTCTTGAGACGCCACCGGTGTTGCCGCCAGCGACAAGGCGGCGCAGGTTGTTAACAGCCAGAATGATTTCACGTGAAGCTCTCCCCCGAAATACTGCCACGCCCAACAGCGAATATCTGATTTAATGAAAGGCATTACCTCATAGCATGGGCAGGGAGTCAAGTTGGTGCCAACCAATGGGACAGAACCTCATCAACCGAGTCAGGCAGCAGCCCATGAAAAAGCTCGGAAAAAACAAGTGAGACCCTACCCCCGTCAATGCAAAAAAAAGCCGCGGAAAAACCGCGGCGATCAGTTGATGCTTATTGAAAACATGCAAATCATAACTGCACCAGAAGGACCGTCAACAATGACTGCCCTGGGTCACAAATAATTCAAGAAACTGAAACAAATCATAGCGTTGGCGAGCAAAAAGCCAGGAATTCTCTTTGATCAACAAGCTTGGTTTTTTCAGCGGCATCCAATCGCCCCCGCAACTGGAATGGAAACAGACCATCCATCACCGGTCACAACTGAAATGCTACCGGACGGCAACTTTAACCCCCGCTGCAGAGACTGAGTCTGCTCCGGTGTGATCGAGACTCTAATCTGCATATCTGCTGCTGTGAATTGTTGCAATTGATGGAACTGCAACCCTATGGCGTCTTCAGCATTTGTCCGGGCCAGCTCGGAAAACGCACCATCAACATCCATAAAGGCTGGCCCTGTGGAACGCTGGAAAAACACCAGGGGGGTATCTTCCCTCTTGGCCCATAAAAACAGGCCGCATTCTCCTGCCGCCAATTGTTGCGAGGGCAGAGTTCCCAGTCTCGACAATACTTCATCATCGCCCAGTGCCACGCCAGCAGCACTACTCGCTGGCGGCGCTGATACAATAGGGTCGTCCTTTGCGGACATAGTGCCGCACGCGGTTATCAGCGCAGCCGCGCATAGCGAAAGAAGAACACGCGTTCCCAGTGTCAGATGTCGTATCATAGAGGCACTCTCACAGAGGTGCGCCAACCGTTTTCCGTTGCCTGAAAACCGTTTTGGCCCAATAACCGTGTCCATTGTTGGGGCATTGAGGCTTGATCGTCAAACCGTAACTGTATGTCCAACCGGAGCAACGCCGGGCCAACAAGCCTGCCGTCAACATGCAGAACACCACCATCCAGACTGCGAACAACCCCAAACCCAAGCAGATTGTCTTCGCAACTAAGGTCTGCGAGCACGGGCCTGCGAGCCAGGCCCAAAAAAGAAAAAGCGGCATCAAACAAATCTGTTTCAACCTGCCCCGCCGCTGCCAGGCATTCGCCGGAACTGCCAAGCGACAGTGTGGCCTTACGGATTTCAACAGTGCCCTGGACCGAGTTGCCCAAAATTCGTGACTGTACTGGCGCAACAAGGTCCAGATTCCTGATTTCCAGGGCGTTGGCTACAGTGATATCAAAGGCCGCGGTGGTTCCGGCACCGGCGATCCTGATGTGTCCACCTTGCGCCCCCAACACAGATGCCAGACGGGGCGAAAACCACAAAGTGCCAACCGGCCGACGGTAAATCGCGGCATCGTCGAACCGCATTGACCATATTGATCCATGGACGGAGCCATACCCCAACGCAGGAGGCAATGAGATCCAGCTCAACGCACTTTTTGCTGGCAAAAAAAGCACAAAAACTGCGATGAATACCGCGCACAAGAATGCCATGAGGGAGAGAGGTCTGGTCACCGACCAGCGCCTTCAAAACGCAGCTGCACCCGGAGCGTGTTGCCGTTTGTAGATTTTTGAACCAGAACATTGGCCGGGCCAATCCGCTGCTCGTCCGCGAGTGTCTGCAGCCAACTATACATTTGGCCACTTTGCACACCTTCAGCCCACACAGTCAGCGCTCCATTTTCCGCTGGCTGCAAGCGGCTGATTGCAACGCCCGCACGCCGCGCCGCGTTTGAAACGGCGACCCTCAAGGGCACAGTTTCCACGCCAGAAACTGTTGCTTGCTCTGTTTGGTCCTCCAGGGCCTGAAGCTCCGCTGCACGCTGTTGCACCGCCTCAAAGGTCGCCTCGGCTGCAACAAACGAACGCTCGCTGTCGGCACGATAATCGAACAAAGGCCGAGCCATGAAAAAATAGAGCAGCGTCGCGAGCAATATCACGCCGGCTACTGTCAACAGCGCCTGCTCCCGTTGGGTCAATGAAAGCCAATAGTCTTTCATTATGGCCTCCTCACCCTGATTTCCGAGACGACACGGCCACTTTCCTGCCGACTGCTGCCTTCAGTGACCTGCATGCCGTTTTGCTCAAGTATGCTCTTGAACTCCGTGCTTTCGGCAAAAGATGCAAACGAGACATCCAGCACAAGTTCGCCATTTTCCTGGCTATAGCGCATGGTTTCGAGCAGCGCCTGATCACCAGCTTGTACGGCGCGCAAAACCTGATTACTAAGCACAAAAAACTCACCGCCAGCCTGCCGGCGACGCGCAGCAACGGCTCGCCTAAGCTGCACCTCCATGTTCACAATGCGGGTTTCGTCAGGCAATACTCGCCTGAACAGCTGCTCTGCGTTTTCATACATCTGGTCAGCCCGGCGAAAATTTTCACTGGCCTCATACCAGACATTCACAGCGCCAAGCAGCAGAGCCAGCCCGACAAGGAGCGCTGAACGGCGCCACCAAAGCAGACTGACACGTATACTGGTTCTCGGTGCATAGGCCCCTTGCAGCAGATTAGCGCTGCAAGACACCGCTTGGCGCAGACAAGCAGCCCAATCCTTACTGTCGAGGGTTTTTATGCCTGGATCTTGTAATAAGCCTGCTGAAGCTTCCTCAATGCTATATCCGCTGCCATCAGGCAACCGCACCAACAACCTCTCCTCTCGGAGCAACTGAACCGGTTCATTGCCCCCCGAGGGCAAAAGCATGAAATCTGGCACCACACAATCGGGACTGAGACTTAGTCCCTGCATCAGGCCTAGCACGTTATCCATCACCGAACAGGCTACTATTGCAACGACTCTGGATGGATCGTCGGGGTTCTGTTCACCCATTAGCGCCATATGGCAGCGAGTGTCGTTGCTTGCGAGCTTGTCATCCAGTACTGCAGGCAAAATCTTGCGGGCTTTCGCATCATCAACGGCTGGCAGTTCAACGGTGTGAACAGCAACAGACCGACCGTCCATCACAACAACTGTTCTCCCGTCATGTGACAAGTCCGGAAGTGTATCAAGCTCGATGCTTGACGCGGCATCCCCGTCAAGCAATGTGGCACACACGACCGATGAAGCATCTTCATTGACTTCTATGATCAATGTTCGGCTCAAGGCAAAACTCCCACATGATGACGCACAACGGACGCAACGCCCGAATCGTCTACTCTTATGTCCGATGTCAGATGACTTGTCGCGTCATAATAGGTAACACGAATTCGACTTGAAAACCGATGTGCTTTGACAGAGGTCTGGCGCCTCACAGACTGATCAATCTCTCGTCCTGCCAGCAAGGGGTCCAGCCAGAAATCTGCAACATCAGCATATCCGTTGCCCGGTCTGGCTAATATAAGCTCTACCGCCATATCGGAGGTAAAGTTACCGCCAACCAGAGCCAGCAGCAGGGGTGCCTGACCGACAGTAAGGCTGTTGACATTAAGCCTCGACGGTTCCGTCGTTGGACCCGCGCAAACAAACGGTTTAAGTACAGCCATCAAGTCAGGAGTGTAGCCACTCACCATATATAGCTCCGAAACGTCCGTCATCAGGCTGTTGGCTGCGCGATAGGGCTCTTCAAGATTTGCATAGTCATAATCTTCTGCGCCCATGGGCAGCGGACGCGTGTCGCTGTCAATCCAGTCGGTGAGTGACGCAACCAGCTCTTGGGCTTGTCGGTCGGCAAGACCGAGCGACGTCAGCAACCGCCAGTAGTGACGGCCAGCTTGAGCGTCCGCAGCATACGTGCCCACTTCGCGGGCGGACACAAGACTATTGATATTGAAACAGTTGCTGGTGTCACGGATCACACCTTCAATGCGACCACCATCAACGGGGAATGAAACGGCTCTGGGTTCGACAAGAACAGCTTCTGAGTCGTGAAGGGATTCTGCTACTGACAAAGCCAATGCCTCACCGCCCGTAGCATACTGCCTGGACTGGTCATAGTCGCGCATGGTGCCAGCGCGCTTGATAGAGAACCCGACGGCTTCAAAGGTGATTGCCGCCCCGAGTGACATAACAGTTACCAGCAGCAGAACGGTCACAAGTGCAGCCCCGGCATCACCGGTTGTCCGGGCATTGCATCTTAGGCGTTTTCTCATGAGGTGGCCCCCACCAGAAACGTCAGGCGTAGAGACTGCCCGTTCGTAAACTGCACCGAAACTTCGGTAAGTCGTGGCAGGGCATTGACTGCCGGTGCAGTACCCCATTCTTCGCTCCAGATACCGTCCGCAGCGTAGCGCAAATTCATTGATTCAACATTATCGACAAGAATCTGATCGGAGAAGTTACCGCCAGTTACGGTGTCAGTCTGCGCATAACTCCGCCGAACGAGAGAGTTGTTCTCAAGCAGGTAATCGATGCGTCGGAGTGTCGACGTGGTGCCATTCAACCTGGCTCCTGCATCTCCATTTCTGACCATGCGCAGACGAACATTATCCAGCATGTGATCGCCGCCCTCAAACGCATTCAGTGGATCACCAAACTCGCTTCGCACTGGCCTGTTGATGGCCGAAAAAAAGTCGTTTCGCAAAATAGCACGCGCAGTGTCCAGTTGCACCAATCGCTCATCTGCCGACATCAGACCCAGTCGGCTCGACTGATAATTGGAAATGAGCGCAACTCCCATTGCACTGACCAGAGCAAAAATAAAGGTCGCGATCAGGGTTTCTACGAGAGAGAATCCACGTTCATCTGTATAGGCAAACGACATCTCAGGAAGCCCTCCTGAAACCGACCAGACGCGCCAGTTCGCTTTGACGATTAGCCGGATTAAACACGACAATTTCAATGACGGTCAGATCATTACCGGGCGCAGGCCGAACAGTTTCCCGCCACTCAAATGTCAGGCCCAGTTGTTCCTCGGAACCCGATCGGACACCGGGTACGGGTGGCTCAACGAGGCCAAGCGCAAGATTTAGGCGATTCTCTGCCACAATCGACGCCAGGCTTCGCTGTTCAATCTTTCCGGTCAACGTTATGGCCTGTGTCTGGCTTTCGAGCAAAGCAACAGCAACAAATGCCAGGATCGAGACAGCTACAAGCAGTTCAATCAGGGAAAACCCTGCATCGGCTTTATCGCCGGCGGCGTGGCCAGTCTCAATGACTTCAATCCGCCTCATCGTATGTCACCTTGATCGGGCGCGAGACGCCTGCAGACAATTGTGCACTACCAGCGTGTCCCGCAAAAGAAAGCTCAAATGCAGGATGTTCTCCGGTCGGCAGGTACCAGATGTGGGGCGTTGCCTGACCATCGCCAACGGCCTGGTCGGTGCCTTCAACTTTCACGGCGACAAGCGAAGCCGGTTCCCACCGAAATACACCGTCATTTAGCATCGCATTGTCAAAGACCCAGCCGTCGTCCGTTAGTGAAAACGTGGACAAGCCGGTTTCTGTAAAAGCGACACCGACAATCCGCCCGCTCAGGACACTGCGCCTCGACAAAGCGACCAATACTTGCTCGGTTCGCTGAACGGATTGACGCAGTTCAGTTGATTTGGACGGTAAGGACAGCACAACAACACTCGCCATCAAGCCAATGATTGCAACAACAATCATTACCTCTACAAGCGAAAATCCGCGTTCATGTACCGCCCTTTTCATTTTAGTTGCCGCCCGGGTTCCAGTTACCAATATCGGCATTCAGCCCGTCGCCGCCACTGCGCCCATCAGCTCCAAACGAGAATACGTCGAAAGCGCCGTTTTCTCCCGGATACAGATACTGATATGGGTTACCCCAGGGATCCAGCGGCAGGTTCCTGATGTAGCTTTCTGTACGAAGCGTCGACCCGCCCGGAGGCACCGCTAACACATCAAGGCCTTCCTCCAGGCTGGGATACCGCCTCGTATCGATGCGGTACATTTCAATCGCCTGCTCGATCATGCGCACATCGGTACGTGCCTTTTCGACCATGGCGCGGTCCTGACTCGGCAGCACATTGACGACAACAATTGTGGTCAAAAGCCCCATGATGACGATTACGACCATCAACTCAATGAGCGAAAACCCGGCCTCTTCGGCCAGCCCTTCACGCCGACGCCTGTTCCACAAACCCGTAACCTGTTTCACCGTCTATCTCCCTACAAAAGGACGAGGCTGTTGAGCCTCAGGATCGGCAGCATGATCGACATAACAATCACGCCAACAATTCCACCCATCAAAATTACAATCATCGGCTCCAGCAAACTGAGTGCCGACTTGGTGAAGCCATCAAATTCACTCTCAAGGTAATCAGCGACTTTATGCATCATAGACCCAAGTTGCCCGCTACGCTCGCCCGCAGCTGCCATATAGGCAAGCATGGGCGGCAACGCATTTATCTGTTGCAGGCTGTTGGCGACGCCGCCACCCTCCCGAACCCGGGTGATCGCATCCGCAAGCGATTGTTTTATCGGCTCGCTACGCACCGTTTCTTTCGCGGCGACCAAAGCTTCCAGTGCCGGACTGCCGCCCAGCACCAAGGTGCCAAACGCTCTTGCAAACCTTGCTGCATTCACCGACCTGATCAGTCTTCCTATCACCGGCAGGGCCAAAAGGCCGGCATGCACCCTGTAACGGATGGGCGGGCGCCTCAGCGCCACAATGGCTCCAAAAAATGCGGCAACAATGGCTACCGCCAGAAAATGTCCATAACTCGTCAAAAAGTCGGAAATGCCGACAACAACTTGCGTCAACACAGGCAGCTCACCGCCAAAACTCTCAAACTGAGCAACAACCTTAGGCACCACCAGAACCATGAGCGCGGTAACAACGCCAACTGCGACCGTTAATAGAACAGCAGGATAGATCAATGCTGATTGTATTTTTGATCGAGTTTCTTCAGATTTTTCCCGGTGGTCGGCAACCCTTGAAAGAACCGGTCCAAGCGCCCCCGCGGCTTCACCCGCAGCCACCATGGCACAAAAGAGCGTGTCGAATGTCGCGGGCTCCTGAGCCATCGCCCGCGACAGCCGCATACCTTCCATCACGTTGGCTCGAACACGCGACAACACCGACCGAACGTTCTGCTTTTCCGATTGCTGCGCAAGAGCACCAAGCACTTCTTCAACGGGCGATGCTGCTTCAATCATTGTCGCCATCTGGCGTGTAATCAGCGCCAGTTCTTTTGATGCAATCTTTTCCTGTCGCTTGAGGGAGGCCGGCAGCAATCCGGCCAGAAAACTGACCCTGTTGCCCGCAGGTTTGATATCCGTTGCATAGAGCTGGCGGGCCAGGAGAGTGCGTCGTGCTTCATTTGGCCCATCGGCTGAAACTGTTCCGTGGCAAGGTTTTCCATTCTGGTCGACCGCGCTGTATTCATACGCTTGCACCGGTCGTCTCCTTTATCCGGGACACCCGCAACACTTCTTCCATGGTGGTTTTACCCTCCAGCACCAGCGCGCGGCCGCTGTCTGCCAAAGTGTCGACGTGCTTGAAAGCGACCGCTTCCATGTCGTGTTCGGCAGCATTTTCCTGGATCATGCGCCGCAAAGTGTCATCAATGCGCGCCAGCTCATAGATGCCGATACGGCCACGATACCCTTTACCACCGCATGATACGCATCCAACGGCCTCCATCAGCGCTACCTTGCGGTTGGCTTCAAGTCCCAATTGCGCGATCAATTCTTCGCTGTTGGCAGCCGGGCGTTTGCAATCTTCGCAGAGTTTGCGCACAAGGCGCTGCGCCAGAATGCCTTTCACAGTCGACGCCAGCAAAAACGGCTCGACACCCATATCCCGTAGCCTTGTAATTGCAGCAATCGAGCTGTTTGTGTGAACTGTCGACAACACAAGGTGACCGGTCAGGCTGGCCTGGATAGCCATCTCTGCCGTTTCCATGTCCCTGATCTCGCCCACAAGCACGACGTCCGGGTCCTGCCGCAGGATTGCCCGCAGCCCCGACGCAAACGTCATTCCCACCTTGGGGTTCACCTGGGTTTGGCTAACACCGTCCAGTGCATACTCCACCGGGTCTTCAACCGTCATGATGTTGCGGCTCTGGTCGTTCAGAAGACCCAGGCCCGCGTACAATGTTGTTGTCTTGCCGGATCCCGTGGGTCCAGTAACAAGAATGATACCATTCGGTTCCGTAAGAAGGTCCCTGATACCTTCATGCACGTCGGGACGCATGCCCAGTTCTTCCAGTGAAAACTGTGCCTGAGAGGCGTCCAGAAGGCGCAAAACGACGCGTTCACCGTGTCTGGCAGGCAATGTCGAAACCCGCACATCAAAAACACGCGACCCCAGTTTCAGTGACAGGCGTCCATCTTGCGGAATGCGTTTCTCGGCAATATCCAGTCGTGCCATCACCTTGATGCGCGAGACGATGTAAGGTGTCATGCGGGCGGCAAGACTTGCTATCTCTGTCAAGACACCATCAATGCGAAGCCGCACAGAGAGCCGGTTTTCAAAAGGTTCCAGATGAATATCCGAAGCGGAATTTTTGACCGCTTCTGCAATCAGGCTGTTGATCAGCCGGATAACAGGTGCATCGTCCTCGCTAGCCAACAGATCCGCCACCGCCGGCATGCCTTCCAGCGCCCGGTCAAGGCTTTCGGCTGGCAATTCGTCACTGATTTCTGCGTTAATGCCTTCAACAGCGTGCAGGTCTGAAAGCAGCGCATCGAAATCAGGCTTGCTTTGCTTTTCGATGGTCAGCGGCACACCGGCAACACGGCGCACTTCCGGTAACAGCCGGAGATCAGCATCTTCGCGTATGATCAGCCTTGCACCTGACTCGTCCAGTTCAACAAGCGCAAAACCGTGATCCCGAGCAAAGGTATAACGAAGCTTATGTTCCGATTGCTCTTGCACCACCACTACCTATTATTGGTACCCTCGACCGCTTTGGTGCCAAGCACCTCCTCAAGCAACTGGTCAAGTGTCAAACCGCCGGAGTTTACCTGCGAATGTTGACCACGGATATAATCGAACTTCTGGCTCGTCAGGGCCTGCGCATCACTGGCATTTCGCACGATTGTCGGGCGCAGAAACACCATCAGGTTGGTTTTTGTCTGGCTTCGACGGTCTGACCTGAACAGGCGGCCCAACACAGGAATATCACCTAGAAAAGGGACTTTTTCGACCGAGGTGATTTCATCCTGCTGAACAAGGCCGCCAAGCACAACGATATCGCCGTCCTTCACGCTGACAGTCGTTTCAATCTCCCGCTTATTCGTCACAAGTTCACTAAAACTGGTGCTGACGGGGCCCGCAATCGAGGAGATTTCCTGTCGGATCTGCAGGCGGATTTCCTCCCCTTCATTGATCTGCGGAGTGACCTCAAGCTGGATGCCTACATCTTTGCGCTCAATGGTGCGGAAAGGATTAACGTTGGCACTGCCCAGCGCTTCGCCCGTCGAAATCGGGATTTCCTGACCAGACAGAAATTTGGCCGGCTCATTATCCATCGTCATAATGGATGGCGTGGAAAGCACGTTGCTGCCGCTATCCTGCTGCACGGCATTCAGGACGGCACCAAAAATCGTGCCGCCATCCGTTTCACCCGCGATGCCAAGCCCAAAACCATTGAAGCCCAGCAGTGAGTCTACAGCCGCTTCTCCAAACGCGTCTCGTACACTGTCGGTGTCATCGTCAGAGTCGTCATCGAGCCGCAGGGCACCTGTTATTGCAAGCAGATTAGGCGCTGTGTTGGAATAGTTGGCTATGGTGAAGGGGATGTTGCTGTTGTCGCCACCCGCGAGCAAATACTGCACACCGAGTTCTTTGGCAGCATTGTCTGACACTTCGACCACAATGGCCTCTACAAGGACCTGCGCCCTCTGCACGTCAAGCATGTTTATCACATTGGTGATGCGCTGCTGCATCTCACTCGACGCGTTGATGACAATCGCGTTTGCACCCGCGTATGATGACAGGGTCACGTCGCCGTCGGTGCTCAGCGGATTGCCGGATGCATCGCGCCGCGACAAAGACTGCGTCACTGTCTCCAGCATCGGCAGCATGGTTTCTGCGTTCGCATACTTGAGATACACAACCCTGAGGTCACTGCGGGAGGCGTTGTTTTGGTCCAGCTCCTGCAGCACGGGCAAAATGGTATCGATCACATCTGCGGGTCCTTTCAGGATCAGCGTATTGCTCGATTCGAGGGGCATTGCTGTTAGCGACTGCCTGATATTATCATCGGTGCCCGGCTGGGCAGCAAGCCTCAGCGCGATATCGCCCATCTCACCGGCGGAGGTGTTCTCAAGCGCCAAAGTCTTGATCACTGACGGGTCTACATCCATGCTCGCGACAAGCTGGCCAATGCGTGCCAGGTTATCTGCATAGTCCGTTACAATAACCATCGACATGCCGCGACGCGCAAATACACGACCGTTTTTAAATACAAATGGTCTGGCTGCAGCTTGCACCGCAAGCGGGTCCGCATAACGAAGATTGAAAACGCGGGTGACAAGCGTATCCCCGGCTCGGCTTTCGTCAACTGGTCCTGCATCCTGGGCCGCAACCTCGTCGGGCACCACCTTGAAAGCGCCGCTGGACGTAGGCACCACGGTAAACCCGTTCACCCTCAGGGCGGACAGGAAGGTCTGGAAGACCCCTTCAACCGTGACAGACTCAGTCGACACAACATTGATTTTTCCGCGAACCCTGGGATCAATTATGAATGTCCTGCCAGTAATAGCAGCAACGTCATCAATAAAGGCCCGAATTTCGGCATCCCGATAGTTCAGCACATTGCCCGCATTTTGGGCCGCTGCCGGAAACACGACCGCAACACATGCGAACAGGCCAACCATCATTCCAATGGAGGGCTTCCCCTTCATCATTATTGAGTTCCTCCAAGACTGATCGTCAGATTGCGTTGCTCACCCCGCCGCTCAAAGTCAATAGCAAGGCTTTGTGCACCGGACAAACCTTCCCCAATTTCCTGCAATCGCTCGAAAGACACAAGCGGTTCTCCGTTAGCATGCGTTAAAATATCCCCGGCTTCCAGGCCTGAGCCCACAAGCGGCAGGGGCAAAGGGTCAGGCAGCCGAAAGCCAATAATGCGCCGTTCCCGCCGTATGGGCTCCAGGTTAATGGCTGAAAGATCAAAAACAGGAGCCGACTCGCGCTCTGGTGAAACTACTGACTGCTGGGCGGGCGTCGGCGCGACCGATGTTTGCCTTTCTCGTTGAGGGCGCAGGTAAATTGCTTCTCTGATCCCGGCACGATTGACCTCCAACCGGTCCGGATACACGGCGGCCAACGTCACGCCAGGGGCAATCCGGTCCCCGATATGAATCAGTTTCTGGTCACCATCCTGTGTTTTGATGATTGCGGTTCCCTTGCCACCCGGCTCAGACCTTAGCCCGAACACTTCCAGGCGCAACGAGCTTTCCCTGATCGTTGTTTCCACGACTGTCGTGGCGCCCTGCAAGTCTTTGAAGAACGGGTCAAACCCCACCAGTAAACCGGCATCCAGTTCGGTCTCACCTTCAGACACAGAGAGTGTTTGCAAAGGGCGGCCCGCCGGAGGATCAACAGCCATCAATTCGAAGACAAACTGTGCCATCAGAAATGCCAGAAAGCCCGCCAGGCCAAATTCCACGCATATCAACACCACGCGCAAAGTGCGCGGCGGGGACGGGAGCGCGGTCCTGCCGGTGGCTTGATGTGCAGCGCTGTCCATAGAGATGGTACGTCTCCAGAAGCATCAACATTCGTTTTTTCGTCCTGGCTTCTATGAGCCGGTGCGTTGATTTGATCTTATTGGGGCCTGCCGCCTCGGCGACAGACCGGTACCTTAGCATAAACTAGAATTTATAGGTCAGTCCAAGACTAAAGGTGCGGCCAAGTTCATAGCCCTCGGTTACAACACCATTTTGGCTGAACCTGATTTCGTCGCCAAGCAGATTGTTTGCCTCGACGCTGAGCTCCAGAAGGCTCTCCCCGATTGGGATTTCCTTGCTGTAGGCAACATTCAACATAATTGGCGGCGTCTCGAACTCATCCGGGTTTTCAAACACACCGACAAGCGCGAGGCGACGGCCTGTATAGTTGAGAACCACAGCCAGATTTTCACCGCGGTCATAGTCGCGCCAGCCAAACTGCAAGTTGGCAAGCCACTCTGACTGACCCTGGAATGGTCGCACAGCGTTGGTTACGATGCCCAAATCTGCTTCTGCGGTACGCGTTTCAGCATCAATATAGGACCCGTTGGCTTTGACAAACATTTCACGCGTGCCTAGCCAGTCCCAACCAAACCAGTCCTGGAAGAACAGGATTTTCTCGACTTCAACCTCGACACCCATCAGCTCGGCAGATTCGCCGTTCACATAGGTCAGCAAGCGACCTTCACCAAACGCCCGACTGCTTTGCTCGATGGGGTTGGTGAATTTTTTGTAGAAGGCACCAACAGTCAGGCTTTCGCCGGAGGCGAAATACCACTCAAATCGAGCATCATAGTTATCGATCTCGGCAATGCGCAGTTCCGGATTGCCCTCCACTGGAAGGTTCCGTTCGTCATCAACGAAGCGAGCGGTCGAAAGTTCACGCATATCTGGCCGGTTCAAAGTTTGACTGAACGCCAGCCGAACCTGCATGTTTTCCACAATCTCGTAAGTGAAAGTTGCTGACGGCAGCCAAAACTCGCCTACCTGCGTAATCTGCAAGGGCTCAAGGGTAATCCGCTCCGCGGTGTCGACAATCTGTTCGCTGTCCTCGTACCTGACACCAAAAGCCAATCGGGCTTTTGCAGACAGTTCCACATCTGCACCCAGGTAACCCTGAACATTTTCAAAGGTTGCAGTGTAAAAGTCGGAGGCATCAAAAATTTCCACAAGGCGGATTTGACCAGGGCCAATATTCGCCGGCCCAAAGATGATCTCAGGTGCTAGCGCTCTCAGGTCGCGGGATACACCGCGTGGAATATCGAAATTGTAGCGCACAAGACCAAAACTACGGTCTTTGTCGGCATAGGTGAAACCACCAATGAAATCGATGGGCAGGTCCCCTATGTAAGCTGGCTGCACGATGTCAAAACCAAACTCTCTCGTTTCTTCGTCCAGCGCATTATAGATGGTGGTATTGCTGTCCGGGCGGGCAAGAATAAGGTCCGTTCCCAGGTTCACATCAAACTCGTAAACCGTATTGCGACGCAGCGGCACATCCCGGTCTGACCGCGAGATGTTGGCCCGCCAGTTGATCTCTGTTTGCTGGAACGTTTCGCTTTCGCCAAACAGATTTACAAAGTGCTCACCGCTCAGTTGGTTGGTCCAGACCTGGCTTTCGATCCAGTCGATGGTTGACCGTGTTCTGATATCTTCCTCAAGCGGGAAAATGCCTTTTTCGATCAGCGATCGCTTGGTGGATTGCCGCAGCACCGCGCCTGTATAGGAAACCGAATGGTTTGAATTAAACTCGTACCCAAAAGACAGCAGGCCATTCAGGGCCACATCCAGGTTTGTCTGCCGCAACCCGCAGCCATCAATATCCACATCTTCAAATTCGCCGGTTTCACAAACTTCGGGCGCAAAATTTGAACGGATAACAGGACCCGCATCTGAAGTAACAACGATCCGGCGAACACCCTCCCGGTGGCGCGTATTTACGTCATAGTCAACGGCCGCGAAGAAACCAAAAGCGCTCTCGGTGCCAACATCCCATCGGTTGCCGACCAGAAAGTTGAAGCCTGCACCGGGATAAAGCGGCTCCTCATCAATGGACCAGATGTTCGGCAGCGCACGACCGGCGGCAGCACGCTCTTCCTCTGTCAGGCTTTCAAGCGTGACATCCTGCAAAATCTCGTCCGGAATGTTGCGCCTTGATCCGCCAAAACCGAAGATCTCCGAGCCTGTACCATCGTAACTCAGGCCGGTTTCACCAGTGGCTTCTGTGTTGTATTGGCCAGAAATTCCCACTTCCAGAATGAAATCATCCGGAACCGCTTTAGTGCGCAGGTCAATAACACCGCCACCAAACTCCGCCGGATATTCAGGCGAGAAGGTTTTCTGAACCAGCACAGATTCGATGATGCTGGTTGGGAAAATGTCGAGCGGCACAACTTTCCTGAGCGGTTCCGGGCTTGGAACGCCGGAATTGTTCAGAAGCGTCGAGGAGTACCGTTCGCCGAGACCGCGAACATAGACATACTTGCCGCCGACAAGCGACAAACCCGGCAAACGCTGCAGAGCCGTGCCAATGTCGCCGTCACCTGCAAGGGAGAAAGCCTCCGCATCAAGAACGTTGGCGATTTCAGATGTCGCGCGTTTTTCGTCGGGAATGAAGCGCCCAACAACTGTGATCTCTTCGACATCAATTTGTGGCGGCGCTATGTCCACTTGAGCAAATGCCCCGGCGGGAGCAAGCAGAACCGTCGAGGTTAAAAGTAGCGCTTTAATTTTCGTGTGGTTCAATTCCATTTTGACCAGCTATTTTCTTTTTTCTTGAACATATGACGCCGCGGCAGAGTCTGTTGCTCCACCGCGGCGCTTATGAAGGGGGTTCCTATCGGTCCAACCAGACTGTCCAGCCAAGCGTCCAGTCATTCGCTGCGTTTTCGACGGCGCCGATGAAGCTTGTCGCCTCAAAGAAACTGTCGACTGCACTCACGTCCGTTGCCGTTGCTGCTGCTTCAGTTGCCCCATTGATGTAGGTCTTGAAGCTTGCTGCACCGGTCAGCGCCGCCAGCGTATCGGTTGCAACCGTGTTGTTGGCTTGGTTGGTGAACCAGGTCTCCAGATCAAAGTCGTTGCCGTCATCGTTGAAGACTTCCGGGCAGCTATCGCTCAGGAGCGTTGATTCCATGGTCAGGTTGCCCGTCAGCGTCGTGGCGTCGGCGCCCGAGGATACAAACGTCGAACTGTCGTCGATATCGAGACATGCGTCGCCAAAGTCAGCTACCACTGTATTCCAGAGGTTGCCGCCGGTGCCAGCGCGCAGCAGGATACCAATGTCGCTTTCACCGCTTGCCTGAGCAGACCCGACGATTGTCGCGTTAGCGATCATTGGCTGTGCCCGCGGCAGGAAGTCTTCGCCGTCACCAAAGTTGTCGGCTTCGATACCCTGGTCGGTGGCAGGCTGGTTCGGGTTCTGGACAATCACCAGATACTGAACCTTGCCGCGCCATCCTTGCGTCCAGTCGAGGCTGTCATCATCAGCACCAGTGATAACAAGGTGTTTAGCCGTTGCCGTACCACCAAAGAACTCGATACCGTCGTCCGCGCCGTTGTGAACCTGCAGGAAGTCGATCTCTGTTTCGGAGCCAACACCCTGGAAGGCGATGCCGTTCAGCTCGTCTTCAGAGGTAATCGGGTTACCCGCATATACCACTCGCGTGTAGAAAATCTGACCGCTGTCATCGGTGTCGTCGACGCCGCCATACAGGCCGCTGTCGCCTTCGCCCTCTGCTTCACAAGTACCGGAGCCGTTACAGGTGTTGATGCTCGCACGTCCGTTGATCACAAGACCGCCCCAAAGCGACGTGTCTGTATCAAGATCGCGAGTGTCAGGATCTGCAGCCGTGAAAGTTACCGGTGCATCAGCCGTACCGTTGGAGTTGAGCTTGGAGCCCCGGGAGATCACCAGATAAGACGTCTGGTCTTCTCCGACAACCGTTACACCCGGCTCGATGGTCAGTGTTGCGGCGTCACCAGTTGCCAGCGGGCTCGCTGGGTCAGGGCCCATATCAACACCGAAAGTAACTTTGCCGGAAAGCTGATACGTCAGACCGGAAACGAGACGCAGGTCTTCAGTGTAGGTGCCACTCAGTGTGCAAACGGTACCGTCCGCATTGGCTGTCGTGCCCGTTGGGCACTCAGGGTCCGGGTTCAGTCCGTATGTCCAGTTCAGGGTCCAGTTGTCTGCAGTGGCGTCGCTGCGGACAGCGCCAGCATAGTCGACGCTGTCAAAGAAAGCGTCCACCGCTGTCGGGTCCGTTGCAACAACAGCATTTTCTGTCGCACCATTGATGAAATTATTCGAGAGCGTCGATGCACCGACAACATTGTTGGGCTGGTTATCGAACCATGTTTCCAGATCGAAGTCGTTACCGTCATCATTGAAGACCTCAACGCAGTTGTTGCTCAGAAGCGTCGATTCCATGGTCAGGTTGCCGGACAGGTTTGTCGCGGAACCGCCAGAGGAAACAAACGTTGAAGCGTCGTCAATATCCAGACAAGCGTCACCAAAGTCGGCAACAACCGTGTTCCAGATGTTGGCGCCGGTTCCAGCCCTGAGCAGGACACCAATGTCGGACTCGCCGCCTTTGGAGTTGGAGCCGACGATTGTCATGTTGGAAAGCTGAGGCTGTGCCCGCGGCAGAAAGTCTTCGCCGTCACCAAAGTTATCAGCTTCGATACCCTGATCCGATGCTGGCTGAGCCGGGTTTTGAATAATAATGATGTGCTGGCCCTTGCCGCGCCAGCCCTGTGTCCAGTCGAGGCTGTCATCGTCTGCGCCAGTGATCACAAGGTACTTCGCTTGCGCTGTACCGCCAAAGAACTCGACACCGTCGTCAGCGCCGTTGTGAACCTGGATATACTCAAGCGTTGTACCAGAGCCAACACCCTGGAAGGCGATACCGTTCAGCTCGTCTTCTGATGTAATCGGGTTGCCCGCGTACTTTACCTGCACATAGCGCATGGTACCGCTTGTATCCGTTGCTTCATCACCACCATACAGGCCACTGTCACCTTCACCTTCAGCTTCACAAGTGCCGGAGCCGTTGCAGGTGTTAATCGGCGCCTGACCATTGATCACGATGCCGCCCCACTCGGAAGTGAACGGCTCTTCAAGCAAAGCGCCGCTGAAAGATACAGGGGCCGCAAGGCCCAACTCTGTGGCGAGGTCAAGGTCAAGAGCGGATGTGAACACAACCGGGTTTGTGGCAGATCCATTGGCCTGAATTTCCGACCCGCGGGAGACAACAAGAACATCCGTTGCTGTTGCACCATAGACCACCACGCCTGGCTCGATCGACAGCACGGCCGCGTCACCCGCAGCGGCCGTTCCGTCCGCGCCGGTGTCGACGCCGATCGCAACCTTGCCGGACAATTGGTAAATATTGCCGGATGTCAGCGTCACGTCATCGGTGATTGTGCCGGACAGTGTACAGTGCGTTTGCTCGCCGACAGTTGTTGACGTCGTGCCTGTTGGGCAATTGCCCTCAGACGTATATTCGATACCGCCGCGGCCAACTTTTACGGCTGGATCACCGCCGCCATCGCCGCCACCGTCACCGCCGCCATCGCCACCGCCGGTGCCCGGGTTGGGTGCCTCCTGGCCAGGCGAAGCAAGCTCGGTGCTATCATCTCCGCAAGCCACGAGCGCAACAGACGCTACGGCAGCGAGCAGAGTTTTCTTAAGAATATCAAGGTTTGTCATCGTATTCCCCGTTTGACGAGATCCGTCACCTGAAAAATTATTTATCTGTAAGCGAGCGACGGCGGGCGGACCCACCGGCTTATGGGGCATGACGTTTAAAGGGGATTTGTGACAGTTTCTTTTCGGAAGTTTTACCGTTTTTGTAACATTGTGGTCACATGCAACAGCCGTCAACCTGCGGCTGTTAATTGCCCGTATTCTCTGGGGTTTGTGGCACTGATGGCTATAGGAAAAGCCACGTCAGCCAGCCGGAGGCGGCCAGGAAAACGCCAAACGGCACTGGTTTTTTGACAATGTGTTTACTTTTGGCTCGCTTGTTCAACAACAATTCGAGACTCGCATAGAACAGCCCAAGAAGGGAGGCCACAAGCAAAAGGGGTGGCAGGGCGTACCAGCCAAGCCAGAGACCCAGTCCGGAAAGCAGCTTTGCGTCCCCCAGGCCGATTCCATCATGCCCTCGCAAGCGCCGGTATATATAATTGAGGGTCGGAAAAAACACCAACCCTATGCCGGCACCAATTACATGGTCCCTGACCGGAAAACGAGGCTCGATCCACACTGCAATCATTCCAGCCAGAAAAAGCGTAAGCGTATAAAGGTTTGGCAGGCGAAACATATGGAAGTCATGGAAGGCAAGAACGGCGAGATTGGCAAAAAGGGCCATCGACAGAAAAAGCGGCTGCGGATTTACAATCCACAAACCCGCAGACAGGGCAGCCAAAATCAAAAAAACGGCGACAGTTGTTCTTGTAATTTGCCGCGTGTGCAGTTCCACGCCCGAAAAGTCAGAGTGTGACTCGCTCATATTGTTATCCATGCCGGCACCAAGCTCAACGCTACCTGTTTCCGATTGAAGACAAATAAAGCCTTCAATCGATTCCGCGCAGACACATGCCCCTCAAAAAAGCATGGAGCATGTGCTTTTGCACATGCTCCATGCTTTAGTGTGAAACGGGCGCGTCGACAAGCGACACGCCAGGAACCAATCGCGTATTTATTGGTTCAAACGTGTCAAAGCCATCTTGGCGATGGTTTTAACACGCCGCGGCTGACCCGAGCGGGTCATCGCGTATGGGTTTTCTTTCGCTGAAAGAATGTCATTGTATATGGCAACCGCAAGATCTTGACGACCTGTAGAGCTATATACAAAAGCCAAATTCAGCTTGGCAAAAACCTGATCCTCATCCGAAATATCGGAATTCAGGAGCGCAGCTTCCGCTTTGCTCCAGTCACTGCTTTTCAGTTCCTTGTCTGCAAGGTCCTGATCGTTGATTGTCATCGTCTCTACCGGTGCCACACCGGTCGCGTCAGCGTGGGCGATGCCCATCGTAGCAAATGGTGCCAAAGCAACCATTGCACTTGCCGTGGTAATCTTTCTTATCAGTGAATGACGCATACTCAACTCCTGTGGCAAATCTTTCTATTATCAACATGTTTATTACAGTTATGTGTAACATAGAAAGTATTTTTGAAACCAGTCAAAATTAAGCTTTTGAAACTATTGACAAATATTTTTTTTATTTCGTCACACAAAAAATGCCTTTTGAGACCAACAATTTAACCACTTTTGAAGTGATTCGCTTCAACCCATGTGAATTTTTTATGACAGCGTGAAAAAAAAGCGGACAAGGTCAAAATTGTCGCGTAGTGGGGTCCTCGAACGCATCTGTTTGGATGATGTCAGAGGATAAAATGCTGCACGGATCTAAAGCAATTCTGGATACTGGAAAACGCCTGATCAGCCTTTCGCTGATCACAGGTGTTATGTCCTTTTCTGCTCTGGCAACAACTGCACCTAAAGCGCCGACCACTCCCCTGCCAACTTTCGAGCGTGCTATCGATGACCGGTTCCTGAGTTCTTATGAAACCGGACGCAAGGCGGAAGCTGAAAAGTTCATCCGGTTAGCAGGCATCTCGAAAAACCTGTCGCTTCTGCTCCTGCAGGACGTTAAAAACGCGCAGGCTGTGAATGCGGCGATTGACCGTCTGGGCATGGACAAGGTTCAGGCATCAGTTGTGCGCGCCATCAGATCAGCACAGAAGTCACATGAAGGTGAATGGGTTCAGGTCCTGGCCGGCATTTACAGCCAGCATTTCACCAGCACCCAGCTCCGCTCGATTATGACTGAGCGGGAATTGTCTCCACATTTCCCCCGCCTTGTCGAAATGCAGGACGTGATTGCTGACGCAGTGCAGGAACAAGGCCGGGTTATCTTCACGCAAGCGCTCACCGACGTTATGGGCGAATTGAACGCCCGTTTTTCCAGATAATCAATAGAGATCAGGCGCTTTGATGCCGTCTTGCTGGTGTCTCGCCGCGACTAACGGTCACTCACCAACCGATTCAGATGCGGCGCCGTCACGCTTTTGACGCGCTTCCTCCAGAATGTCCCCTGTTATGGCGTAATAAACCTGTTCTGCAACATTGGTGGCCTGATCACCGATGCGCTCAAGGTTTTTGGCGATCATCAGATAATGGCTCAAAACTGCGATTTGCTCCGGCGCTTCCATCATGCGGGCCAGAATCTGCCGGTAGGCGGCATTGTACATATTGTCCAACTGCTCGTCCCGTTCCCATACTGCTATGGCATCGTCAGCAGCGCGCTTAACATAACAGTCCATCACCTCATGAATCATTTCATGGGCTTCAGCTGCCATGTCTTCCAACAGATGAGGCATTAGAATAACGCCCTGGCCTTCAGCAATCGACATTGACCGGCGGGCAATGTTTTTGGCGTAGTCACCCATTCGCTCGATCATGGTCGTCATTTTGAGCGCTGAAACAACTTCGCGCAAATCATCGGCAACCGGTGCCCTCCGCGCGAACACGCCGATAACCGTCGTTTCCGCCAATGCTTCAAGCGCATCTAGTTGCTTGTCGCCCTGTCGTGTTTTTTCCGCAAGGTCGGTATCAAGTTCCTTCAGAGCTTGCATCGCCTCAGCAAGCTGCTCGGCGGCAAGTCCGCCCATGCGAACCACAACACTCCGAACTTCCATCAGTTCGTCATCATATGTGCGCAGGATGTGTTGGCTCATTGGCTCAGCCCCTATCCGATTCGTCCGGTAATATAGTCCCGCGTTCGATCTTCACGCGGTGCCGTGAACATTTGAGTCGTATCGCCATATTCGATCATTTCACCCAGATGAAAAAACACCGTCTTCTGAGACACACGCGCCGCCTGCTGCATACTGTGAGTGACAATAACAATAGCATAACGGGCGCTGAGCTCATCGATCAAGGCTTCAACCTTGGCGGTTGCGATAGGATCCAGCGACGAACAGGGTTCATCCATCAAAATTACTTCCGGGTTAACGGCAATCGCACGTGCGATACACAAGCGTTGCTGCTGTCCGCCTGACAGCGCCGTGCCCACCTGATCAAGTCGGTCTTTGACTTCCTGCCAAAGGCCCGCTTTCTCCAGCGATGCTTCTACAATTTCGTCCAGCGCATCTCTGTCTGTGGCCAGACCGTGAATTCTCGGACCGTAGGCGACATTGTCATAAATCGATTTCGGAAAAGGGTTTGGTTTCTGAAAAACCATGCCCACTCTGGCTCGCAGTTGCACGACATCGATCTGGCTATCGTAAATGTCTTGGCCATCCAGAAACACCTGACCCTCCACCCGGCAATCGGCGATGGTATCATTCATCCGGTTCATGCAGCGCAACAGCGTGGATTTACCGCAACCGGACGGACCGATTAGGGCCGTTACCTGATCAGGGCGCAGATCCAGGGTAACTCCCTTGACCGCATGAATGTCACCATAGTGAACATGCACATCACGAATGGTCATTTTTGGCGGAGACAAAGCCTCATTCTCGGATTCTATCGCTGCGTTCAGCATACTACCACTTCCGTTCAAACCGTTGTCGCAACCAGATTGCCATGCCATTCATTGCGATCAGGAAAAACAGAAGTACCATAATGGCGGCAGATGTTTTTTCAATGAATGCCCTCTCCGGGCTGTCAGCCCAAAGGAAGATTTGCACAGGCAATACCGTCGCAGGATCGTTTACCCCGCCGGGCACGTCCACAATGAATGCGACCATCCCAATCATCAACAAGGGCGCGCTCTCACCAAGGGCGCGCGCCATGCCGATTATTGTTCCTGTCAAAATGCCCGGCATGGCAAGGGGAACCACGTGATGGAAGGCTACCTGCATGGACGATGCGCCAAGACCGCGTGCAGCATCCCGGATCGATGGCGGTACTGCCGCTATGGCTGCTCGGGCCGAAATGATAATGGTGGGCAAGGTTAATAGCGCGAGCGTCAGACCACCCACAATCGGTGCGGACCGTGCCATCCCCATAACTCCCAGAAAGAACGCGAGCCCCAGCAGACCAAACACTATGGAGGGCACGGCAGCCAGATTATTGATGTTAACCTCAACGATATCCGTGAAACGGTTTTTGGGCGCGAATTCTTCAAGATAGATTGCCGATGCCACACCAATGGGGAATGCCGTCAGCAAGGTAACGAGCAATGTCAGCCCCGACCCGACAATAGCACCCCACACCCCCACGAGCTCCGGCTCCCGACTGTCGCCAGCAGTGATAAATCGTGAATGGAACGAGAGCGACACCCGTCCCTCTGACTCAAATCTTTGGAGCCAGACAAGTTCTTTATTCTTCAGTTTCCTGTTTTGCTCGGGCAGCGAAATATCCACATTGCCTTTCACCACCTGGTCAACTTCATCGGATGCCAGAAGCCACACTTTACCAGTTGTGCCGACAACCGCCGGATTCCTGACAAGAATGTCCCTAAGTTGCGCCCGGGCGCCACTGCTCAACATGCGCGTTAACCGAATTGTGTCAGCTCGTCCGGAAACCTCCGGGAAGTGATCAAGCAACGACTGTCGGAGCAAGCGCTGCAGATCGACCCGAGCCATTGCCGCCGCAAATTCTGCGCGCTCAAGCGTTGGGTCCGGCAGAAGACTAGGGTCAAAGGCAACATCAACTTCTATGCTGGTCTGAAGAAATCCTGGCGCACCGTTCTTGATGATGTTGCCAAGCAGGAACACAAGAAACAGGCCGGCGGCGGCAACCGCCGAAAATCCGATTGCCCTGAATAAAAAATCCGTGCGATGGCGGCGACGCAGACGCGCGCGCACTTTAGGTGAATGCCAGTCAACTTGCTGATCAAGTATGTTCCTGGTGTTGTCAGTCATAAGCCTGCCTGTACCGGCGTACCAGCTGAAGCGCAAAAATATTGAACACCAGCGTGGTAACAAAGAGCGCCAGCCCGAGGGCAAACGCGGAAAGTGTCTTTGTACTGTTGAATTCCTGATCCCCTGTCAAAAGGGCGACGATCTGGACCGTAACAGTTGTCACGGCCTCAAGCGGATTGGCGGTCAGGTTGGGCCGCATGCCAGCTGCCATCACCACGATCATTGTCTCACCAATGGCGCGACTGACTGCCAGCAGAAACGAACTCGCAATCCCGGGTAATGCGGCAGGCAGAAGAACCCGGACGATTGTTTCCGCAGGAGTTGCCCCGAGCGCAAGCGACCCCTGTTTTATGGAGTCCGGCACTGCCATCAACGCATCGTCGGACAAAGACGAGACGAAAGGAATAATCATGATCCCCATAACGACACCGGCAGCAAGTGCACTTTCACTGGCAACGTCCAGCCCCATGACAATGCCTGCGTCCCGAAACAGGGGCGCGACAGTTAACGCCGCGAAAAACCCGTAAACAACCGTCGGAACGCCGGCAAGAATTTCCAGCACTGGTTTTGCGACATTACGTGTGGCCGGGCCCGCATACTGTGTGAGATAGATTGCGGCCAACAGTCCAATCGGGCCCGCGACAATCATGGCAATGAAGGCAATCAGGAATGTACCCGCGAACAAAGGAACGGCACCGAAGGCGCCCTCGGCTGCAATCTGGTCTATGCGAAGCGCGGTCTGTGGGCTCCACTTGACGCCGAAAACAAATTCGTCGAGCGGCACTTGCTGAAAAAAACGCAAACTTTCGAAAATAAGGGATGCCACGATGCCGATGGTGATGGCGATTGCCAGAAATGAACTGAGTGCCAACAGACCATGGAGTATTTTTTCAAATCGCGGCCGCGCTCTGAACTCAGCAACAACCTTGCGAGCCGCATAGAGATATCCTGCTGCGCTTGCCCCCATCGACAGCAACAGCGTTGCTACAATGCCCATTCCATACAACCGGTTGAACCGTTCAGCGGCAGCAAGCAGGTGTTCGCTGGTTTCGATCCCTGTTCCATTTTCAGCAATCAGTCGGATGCGATTGATCAACAGGTCCAGGCGCTCCGCGTTGCTGTCTGCAATCGCGTCTGGCAGGCCGGCCAAAATTAGGTTCTCGACAATTGTTTTTCCGCTGACTGCCCATAGCGCCAAAACGGCAAGGCCGGGCAGCAGCACCATCAATGAAGCATAGTAGCCATGATATCTTGGCAGAGAGTGAAGTGTATCTGTCGCGCCTGAAACCACGGCGACTGATTTCTGCCGGACAACAGCAAATGCGATCACGGCCAGCAAGGCGATCACCACAAGAATGGTGGAGTTGGTCATGTCAATCAGCCCCCCATATCTGGTTGCAGGCTCCGGTCAGATACAAACTCACTTCATACGCGGTCATATGGCCATCAATCTTCATTCATAGAATCCGAATGTTACGCATTAGTTGAGTTCTAGGCCAATAAGGTTGTTTGCAGCATTCAGCGATGCTTTGAGTTCGTCTCTCGAAAGGGGAATCAGACCGCGGTCCAGCAAATAGCCGAAATCTCCCGATGCCCGCTCACTGATAAACTCCCTGATGAATTCCTGAATACCCGGCACGACGCCTATATGCGCCTTCTTTGCATACAAAAACAGGGACCGCGAAATCGGGTACGATCCATCTGCGATGGCATCGAAGGTTGGCTGGAGGAATGGCCCGCCTGATTTGGATATTGAATAGGATTGCAGGATGTCGGCATTCTGGCTCAGGAAGCTGTAGCCAAAGATCCCAATCGCGCCGCTATTGCCCACGATCTTTTGTACAATCAAATTGTCGTTTTCGCCTGCCTCAATATACAGCCCGTCTTCTCTTACTGAACGGCAAAGGGCGAAAAACCGGGATGGATCGCTTTGCTCCAGCGCGTGCATACCTTCGAAAGTACGGCATCCACCCTCAATGGCTATTTCATTGAAAGCATCACGCGTGCCGGACGTGGGCGGGGGACCCAATACGGATATTTCCACGTTTGGCAGGTTCGGGTTGATTTCGCTCCAGCGACGGTACGGATTTTCAACCAGGTTTCCGACGCCGCCATCCGTTCCCGGCACGGGAACCTGCGCCGCCAGCGCCAAATAAAGATCCCTGAGCCGAAGACGCATTGACGGCGCATCCTTAGAAGCAGCAAGGACGATGCCATCAAATCCTATTTTAACCTCGACAATATCGGTGACCCCGTTTGCCGAGCATACATCCACCTCGGCTTTTTTTATCCGCCGCGACGCATTAACAACATCTGGATGGTTGGTGCCGATGCCGCCGCAAAACAGCTTTAATCCACCGCCGGTGCCCGTTGCCTCGACAATGGGTGTTTTAAAGGGGCTTGTATTGCCAAACTCCTCAGCGGCTGCGGTCGCAAACGGAAATACCGTCGAAGACCCGACAACGCGAATATTATCCTGTGCCTGGGCAGCAAAAGGCCATAAGCCCGGGCAAGGGGCCAGCATCAGTACCACAGCAAAGACAAACCGTTTCACGGTCTTGGTCTCCAACAACAAAACCCCTGCTGTGGCAATGCCCCAACAGGAGAACAACTTTCCCGCACATTGAAAGAACAAAAAAAGCGTCAAAGCGCGTTGCGATCTCCTACTGATTTGCTGTTACACTTTGATGACATACTTCCCATAATCCGAGGATAATCCCGCCGTTGCGACACTGCTCCGGGCTGGTCAAAACCGGTCAATAGTCTAGTTTACGAAAATGCAGATCGCATTCGGGGAGGACTGGACATGAAAAAAGCAACACCGTGGAGACTGAAAGTCATCCTCTTTGCGCTTGGCCTGACTGCGTGCAGCGATGCTGGAAACAATCAATCGGAGGATGCACCGGAGACTTCCGACACAATTGACACCCAGCGCATTCTGAGCACCAGCCCACAAGAAGAATGGCTGACGTACGGAGGAGGCTACGACGAACAGAGGCACTCCCGCCTGAGCCATGTTTCAACAGAGAATGTCGAACAGCTTGGCGTTGCCTGGACTTATGACCTCGCGACAAACAGGGGCGTAGAGGCCACACCGATTGTAGCCAACGGTGTGATGTATGTGACCTCCGCCTGGTCGATTGTATATGCATTGGATGCAAAAACCGGCGAGGAGTTGTGGGTGTACGACCCGGACGTCGATAAAAGCGTGGGTGTCAACGCCTGCTGTGATGTCGTGAACCGCGGTGTCGCCATCTATGGCGACAAGGTTTTTGTTGGTGTTATCGACGGCCGCCTGGAAGCGCTTGATGCCAAAACCGGCAAGCTGGTCTGGAGCAAAACCACTGTAGATCAGTCAAAGCCTTACACTATCACCGGCGCACCGCGCGCGGTGAACGGGATGGTTTTGATCGGAAACGGCGGCGCGGAGTTCGGCGTACGCGGCTATATCTCTGCCTATGATGCTGAAACAGGCAATCAGGCCTGGCGTTTTTACACTGTGCCCAGCCCGGAAAAGCAGCCTGACGGCGCAGCTTCAGACGAAGCCTTCACCCGGATCGGCAATGTCAGTTGGGGCGACGACGGTGCCTGGACCACAGACGGCGGGGGCGGCACTGTGTGGGACTCCATTGTCTATGACGCAGAAAATGACCAGATCATCTTTGGCGTGGGCAATGGCTCACCCTGGAACCGGCAGGTCCGCGATCCGTCCGGTGGCGACAATCTGTTCCTGTCGTCCGTCATTGCGGTTGACGCGAAAACCGGTCGCTACAAATGGCATTTCCAGACAACGCCGGGCGACAGCTGGGACTATACTGCAACGCAGTCAATCATCCTTGCCAGCTTGCCGGTGGATGATAGCGGCAACAACCGCCGGGTTGTGATGCAAGCGCCAAAAAACGGTTTTTTCTACGTGCTTGACGCCAAAACCGGGGAGTTTTTGTCGGGGAATGCGTTCGTACCTACAAATTGGGCTTCGGGGCTGGATACCGACGGCCGCCCGATAGAAATCAGCGATGCCCGCTACGGCGATGTGCCCTATTTGCAGACGCCAGGGCCACTTGGTGCCCACAATTGGCATCCGATGGCTTTCAGTCCGGACACAGGGCTCGCCTATATTCCCGCACACGAAATCCCCCAGGCCTACGGGTTTGACCCGCGCTGGGCCATCAAACCCGCGAAATGGAATACCGGAGCGGACTTCGCCGCTGGGCTTGCGGTTGACCTGCCACCAGGAACACTCCAGTTTCTGCGTGCAGGACTGAAGGGCCGCCTTATTGGGTGGGACCCTGTTGCGCAAGAAGCCCGCTGGACTGTCGAGCATGAAAATGCCTGGAACGGCGGTGTGCTATCAACGGCAGGAGGCCTGGTTTTTCAGGGCAAACTCAACGGCGAGTTTGTTGCCTATGAAGCCAGCACAGGCAGGCGCCTATGGTCCCATGACCTGAAGTCAGGCGGGGCCTCGGGGCCAGGAACATACGAAATCGACGGTGAGCAATATGTCACCATCACCACGGGCTGGGGGTCAGCGTATGCGCTGGTCGCAGGCTTTGCGTACGACGAGAAAGTGGCCCCCACGGTCGGAAAGGTCGTTACCTTTAAACTGGGAGCAACCGGCAGTATCCCGGATGCGGCGTTCCCGCCTGTTGACCAAACACCAAAAGCAGACCGCTATGGAACAACGGCCCTGTTGAACGACGGGCTTGTGCATTATGCGCGCAATTGTGCCGTCTGCCACGGCCCGGTGGCTGTCAGCTCAGGCGTGCTGCCAGATCTGCGCTGGTCTGGCTATACAGCCGACGCCGATGCATGGCAGGCGGTGGTGGCGGAAGGTGTGCTGGCCGACACAGGAATGGTGTCTTTCAGCGAGCTGTTGACGGCGCAAGAAATCGAAGCCATTCGCGCCTATGTGGTTGCGCAGGCCCACAACGCCAACGTGCTCGCAGGTAATTGAACTTTACGCCAGCAACCAACCGGCCAGAAGTAGAAGCGGAAACAGGATAAGGGTGCGCAGTAAGAAGATCCGGCACAAGTCCAGGAAACCGAGTGGCAGCTTGGATCGGAGGATCAAGACACCGACTTCCGACATATAGATAAGCTGGGAGACAGAAAGTCCCGCCAGAACAAAGCGTACGAGATCGCTGTCGATGCTTGCCGCAACCAAAGACGGGATCAGCATTTCCAGAAATCCGCCTATAACACCCGGCGCAGCTTTTTGCGCTTCGGGCAGGCCAAAAACATCCAGCAGCTGGTAGACCGGCCAGGCCGCAACCTCAACCACGGGAGAATGAAAAACGAGGATGCTGGCAATGGTGGCGATGGCAAGCGACGGCCCCATAACCCGGGCGAGCGTGATCAAGGCAGACTGGAAACCGGACAGAGCCAAAGTGTGTGGTGGCGGTGCTGATTCTGCACGGCGCACCGCCTCTCGGGTCGCCCACCCGAGCAGCGAATAGGTATCGTCCCGTTCTTCATGAACAGTTTTTCCTACCGGCTCATAGTAGGTGTCAGGCAGGGCGCTGAGAGGTTTGAGGCGTACCATAACCGCTGCACATAGAATACAGGCAGCTATTACGGAAAGATACCAGGGGAAAAACACATGGTCGACTTTGGCCGTTGTTGCGACAACAAGACTGAAAGGCAGCGAAACAACAGAAAAGTTTGTTGCCACTGATGCCGCTTCCCGCGCGCTATAACGACCGTCTTCATATTGTTTGAACGTGATCAGAAGCCCTACGGACGCCGCCGCAACCAACGACGAAGTGGCATCGATTGCAGCGCGTCCCGGCAGGGTGAATATTGCCTCAAAGGGGCGGCGCAAAAGAGTGCCCGTAAACTCCAGCAACCCAAAGTCGGTCAACAGCGGCAATAAAACACAGGCAACGCCAACAGTGAAAAAGAGCGCTGGCCCAATAACGCCAAACGCCGTGCCGCCCGTGTCAGGCGCACGTATCAGGTCCGGTCCGATACTGAAAAAAACCATCAAGGTGACCGCAAGCCCCAGAAGCCGCATACCAAACCATCCTGGTGTTGTTTCACACATGGCGAGCAATACAGGCCGCTTGAGCATCCATTGCGGTTTGAGTGTCAGATAAACCAACGCACCGAGCACGGTGAAAAAGACGAATGCAATGATGATCTGCGGCACCACGGCGTCGATGGGGGCGCGGACAAAATTCATGACCAGACCCATGACGATGGTGCTGTTGCCATCAACAGTTATGGGTGTCAGGAAAACGAAGATCCCCAGCAGGGATGGCAGAATGAGTTTCAGCAAGCCTTTGGCCGAGATGTCGGGCGCGCCGGAAACCCCTTGCTTGTTCACTGTCACTGATAAAACGCCCTGTTACCCCTGATAGGCTGAAGGCTAGCAGCAACGCAGGCGGCCGACAAGGCGCCAACAGTTCCGGTTCCGAGGTATCATTCGAGCAAGTTGATCAGAATCACCTGTTTATGTTCCCGTGAGGCAATGCCTTCCGCTGACACTTCCTCCATTTCGTACCCTTCAACCAAAACGTCATAGGCACCAATGAAAGTATGGGGCTTTCCGGCGCTATTGAGCAGTGGCAAAAACAAACCCTTGTAGCGGATCAGTCTGCCCACGTGAGTAGTTGCTGTTTCATCAAAGTAGCAGGCGCACGGTCGGGTGATCACCTGGTCATAGAGCTGTTTCCGGCTCTCGGCAGCCGCCGGGTCAACGAAATCAAACAGATTGCCGCCAATGGCTTCGGGAGGCCAAAGGCTGTCATGCCCTCCTCCAATCAATCGAATCTTTTGAGTGTCCCGATCGATATAGTCGCTAAGTGCCAGAGACGGCAGAATGCTGGCCAGTCGGGATGGCCTGAATTGGCTGTACGACGGAATGGGCCCATCAGCCTCATTCCTCAATTCGATCCAATAGTCCCACAGTGTAGCATGAATGCCTGTCGGGGTGTATCTGGACGCCGAAACATCCTCAATGTGCAAAGACTTTCCCCTGCCTGCCCCCAAGGGCACAAACTACCAGTCCCCGCATGATCTCACAAGACTTCGCTTGGCGGGGAGCAGTAGAGCATTCACCGCAAGCCCATTGACTTTCTGTTTTACGATAATTAATTGAGGAATACAGAAACACCGCACTCATGAAGTCGGGCTAAAGAAAAGAAACAGACGAGCGAGGGGATCATTATGCTGTCTATCAATAAATTAACTCACACCTATCCTAACGGCGTGCAGGCACTGAAGGACGTTACACTCGACATTCCAAAAGGCATGTTCGGACTGCTTGGACCAAACGGCGCTGGAAAATCATCGCTGATGCGAACGATCGCGACATTGCAACAGCCAACATACGGCTCAATAGTTTTTGACGACATCGATGTGCTTGCCGAGCCAGACCGTATCCGGCGGACATTGGGGTACCTGCCTCAGGACTTTGGCGTATACCCGCGTGGTTCGGCGTATGATCTACTTGATCATCTGGCGATCCTGAAAGGTATCACCAATCACAAAGAGCGCAAGCAGGTGGTCGAAGGGCTGCTGGTGCAAACCAATCTTTTTGAAGCCCGTAAAAAGAAACTCTCCACCTTCTCTGGCGGTATGCGCCAGCGTTTTGGCATTGCCCAGGCGCTGATCGGCGGCCCCAAGCTGATCATTGTGGATGAACCAACAGCGGGTCTGGACCCCGAAGAACGAAACCGGTTCCATAACCTTCTGGCTGAGATCGGCGAAGAGGTTGTTGTCATCCTTTCCACGCACATCGTTGACGATGTGGCAGACCTTTGCCCCAATATGGCAATTCTGGCGGGCGGACAGATTATCAGGAAGGGCACACCAACCGAACTGATAAAAGAACTGGAAGGCCACGTCTGGAAGAAAGTCATCGAAAAGTCAGAGCTTGAGACCTTTCGGCAATCCCACAATGTAATTTCGTCGCATTTGACCATGGGACAAACCGTTATCTACGTCAACGCACCCACTCATCCCGGCGAGGGGTTTGAACCATCCAAACCCAACCTAGAAGATGTTTATTTTTCTGCGATCGTCAGCAGCCGCAATGGCGCCGACACCGCTGACGCAGCATAGGAGTACCAGACATGTTGCTCCAAATAGCTGCGCAGGAACTGCGCTATATGCTAAAGTCACCGCAAACTGTGGTGTCATTTGCAATTTTCTTTTTGCTGACCTTTTTTGCGATGATCAGCCCCAACGTTACAATCGGCGGCGGCGGCAATGTCGATGTGAACTCGCCGTTTGCGATTGCCATGACCTTGCTGACACTAAATGTTTTTGCGGTGTTTGTGGTGCCTGCTTTCATGGCGAACGCCATCCTGAAGGATTTCGACAGCAAGTTTGACGGCATCCTGTTTTCGACACCCATTTCAAAACCGGCCTATCTGTTTGGCCGGTTTATCGGCGCGTTTGCTGCCATGAGTATTGCGCTTGCCGGCGCTCCGCTGGGTATGCTGGTTGGAACCTTCTGGCCATCGGTGGATCCGGAGACGTTGTCGCCCACAAACATAGGCCATTATGTCTATGTATATGGTGCCCTCGTTTTACCGGCCATGTTGATCATCAGCGCGATCATGTACGCCATTGCGATCAAGACCCGCTCGCTGATGTATACTTACATCGCGGCCATGGGCCTGCTTATTCTCTATATCGTCGGCCTCAACCTTCTGCAGGGACCTGAATACAGGGAATTCAACGCGCTCATCGATCCGTTTATTTTCAGCACCTTTCAGGAGATGACCCGGTACTGGACCGCAGTAGAACGCAACACAACCCTTCTCAGCTATGAAGGATACCTGCTGACCAACCGCCTGATCTGGCTAGGCATCACGGCGTTGCTGGCTGGCCTTTCCTATGTGCTTTTCAGCTTTCGGACAGCGGCAAAACTGCCGCGGGAGCGCAAATCCAAAAAAGAAAAAGCGGCTGAAACCCGCAAGGCAGATGTTGTGCTCGGCACAAAGGGCACGCCCGTTTGGGGCGGCAGCACCGTCTTCGCTCAATTCATGCTGCGCACAAAGTTCGAGGTTGGCTCCGTATTCAAAAGCCTGCCGTTCCTCATCATTGTCGGCTTCAGCCTTTTCCTGACGATTACGGCCCTGATCAACCGCAATGTGGGATACGGACTTGATGCCTATCCCGTTACAAGACTGATGATCGACGCTATCCGTGGTGGGTTTGGCATGGCGCTGGTTGTCCTGCTTATCTTCTACAGTGCGGATATCATCTGGCGGGAGCGGGTAGCCAAATTCAACGAGATCATCGATGCACTGCCAACCCCCAACTGGGTATATGTGGTCAGCAAACTGACGGCGCTGGCGCTTGTCCTGCTGGCGGTGCTTGTCCTTGGCATCATCACGTCGATCACCATTCAGCTCCTGAGCGGTTACTCCGCGCTCGAGGTCAGCCTCTATTTGCATCGCGGGCTGCTGCACACGTTGCTGCCTTTCGTTCTTGTCGCGGTCCTGTCCGCCTTTGTGCAGGTGGTCTCGAACAACCGGTTTGTCGGCATGATGATCATGGTTTTGTACCTGATTTCCACGCAGGTGTTGCAGGCGCTCGGTTTCGAGCATCCACTCTACAGGTTTGCCAGCGACATCGACACGCCCCTGTCCGATATGAACGGTTCTGGCCGGTTCATCGTGGGCGACTATTGGCTCATTTCCTATTGGGCATTCGTCTCGGGCTTGCTCTTGATGTTAACCTACATGCTTTGGAGTCGCGGAACGTTGCAGCCGCTTAAATTCCGTTTCCGGAACCTTCGGGCCTTCTTGCAGCCCCTGACAGGTGCAGCAGCTGCCCTGTTGCTGACCGGCGCCATCGGCACAGGCGGGTTCATTTATTACAACACAAACGTCCTGAATGAATACATCACACTGGATGACATTGAAGAACTTCAGGTCGCCTATGAGAGGGAATACCGGCAGTATGCGGACTTGCCGATGCCGCGCACCACAGATGTGAAAGTGGATGTGGATATCTACCCGTACAGGCGGCGTATTGAGGTGCGTTCAACGCAAGTGCTTGAGAACAAAACCAGTGAACCGATTTCTACAGTTCACATGGTTTTTCCGCCTCAGGCAGAGTTGGTTGACGTATCCATAGAAGGTGCCACCCGCTCGGAATTCAATGACCGTTTCAACTATCATATCTTCTCGCTCGACCGGCCAATGGCACCGGGTGAACAACGGCAACTGACCTATGAAACGCTTATTCAGCAACGCGGTTTTTCTCATGAGCGCAACAGCGTTACCCTGGTGCGGAACGGTACGTTTGTGAACAACAGCGAGTTCGCGCCCTATATCGGTTTCTGGCCGGGCGGCATGATGGCGGACAGGAACACGCGCCGGGAATACGGCCTTGAGCCGCTGCCGCGGGCGCCAAAACTTGAAGATGACAGCCAGTATGGCAACAACTATATCCGGCAGGACAGCGACTTTGTGACGTTCGAAACCACCGTTTCAACAGTTGAAGGCCAGACAGTTGTTGCGCCCGGCTACCTGGAGCGTAACTGGGTCGAGGATGGAAGGCACTATTTCCGCTATACGATGGATGCGCCGATTCTGAACTTCTACAGCTATCTGTCAGCAGAGTATGAGGTGATCCGTGAGGAATGGAACGACCTGTTGATCGAGGTGTTCCATCACGCCCCGCACACCTACAACACAGGCCGCATGATCGAGAGCGTGAAAGACAGTATCAGCTATTTCAACACAGCTTTCAGCCCCTATCAGCACAAACAACTCCGGATACTGGAGTTCCCTGCGTACCGCACGTTCGCGCAGGCTTTCCCGAACACCGTGCCCTACTCCGAAGGGATCGGGTTCATCGCCGATATTGCGGGTGAAGATCAAATAGACCTGCCCTATTATGTGACGGCACACGAGGTCGCACACCAATGGTGGGCGCACCAGGTGATGGCGGCCAATACGCAGGGCGGCACCATGCTCGTCGAGACGCTGGCACAATACGGCGCCCTTTTGGTGATGGAACAGCAGTATGGCAAAGACCAGATCAGGAAGTTCCTGAAGTTTGAACTGGATCAATATCTCTCTGGCCGGGCAACCGACCCTGAGGGTGAGCTGCCGCTGTATCGTGTCGAAAACCAGCAGTATATTCATTATCGCAAAGGATCGGTGATCATGTATGCGCTCAAGGACTATCTGGGTGAAGACGTGGTCAACAGGGCCCTCCGGCGTCTGATCAGCCTGCGCGCCTTCAGCGGCGAGCCATACGCAATCTCAACGGACCTGATCGGCATCCTGAAAGAGGAAGCGCCTGAGCACATCGGCCTGATCGAAGACTTTTTTGAAAAGATCACAATTTATGATGTGACAGCCGCCGGCTCGACCGTTGAGCAGCTGGCGGACGGTACCTACAAGGTGACGATCGACGCTAAAGTCGCCAAGGTTTATGCAGACGCCGAAGGCAATGAAACCGCCGCAGAATTCGATATCCCTGTGGATATTGGTGTCTTCACGAAAAATCCGGCGGACGCCGATTTCGGACCCGAGCATGTGTTGTATCTGGACAAGCATGGCATCGAAGGAGCGGACGGCAGCATTGAGTTGATTGTCAGCACTCAACCCACCCATATCGGCGTGGACCCCTATAACAAGCTCATCGACCGCAACTCAAACGACAACATCCGTCCAGTGGGTACAGTCGACTTGCTCGCGGCAGCCCAGGGCGATGCGCAAAGCAGATAATTGGCGCGCCGTAATGAAGCCAACACAAAAATCAAGCCGGAGAGAAGCCTCTCCGGTTTTTTCAGCACCGGTCGCGCAGCACCACAGGGCAAAGAAACAGTGTCACAACCATACAATGTGCGCTACCATTGGCACCGTTAATTGGGCTTGGTTGGGTGCATCTTTTGTTTCGACGTTTTTTGATCGCAGTGGCTGTCACTATAGCGGGAATGCTCTCCATAGCATTTGTCGCGCCGTCAGGAGTACAGGCAGCCGAGAAACACAAGCTCCAGCTTGACATCTACGGGCGCCCCCTGTTGCCGGTCTACTTTTCTGATGGCTCCAAAAGCCTGATGCTGCTTGACACGGCGGCAAGGCGGACCGGGCTCAAGAACAAGCTGGCACAGAAACACGCTGCTGAAGTTCATGACTTCAGCTCTATCCGGCATTTCAGCGCCGCCGGCCTGACCGAGCGGCCCTATGCCACGCTTTACGACCTGAGCCTGTTTGGCCGCAAAATTGAAAAAAACACCGTCGCCCTCTACGCGGACAATGCCATGCACGATGGCTTGGTGGGATTCGATATCTACAGTTGGCATATCCTTCGGTTTCATGCCAAGGACCAGGCGATCGAATTGCAGCCCAATACCGCGGACGTAGGCCGCGCAGGCTGGCATGTCATCGCGGGGCGTTACAACCGTCACCTCGGTATCATGCTTACCACCAACTACAACGGGCAGGAATTTGAAGTCCTGCTCGCGACCGGGACCAGCCGCTCCCTGATTGATGGAAACGCCGCACGAAAACTGGTTTCTGCCGGCATCGTCAAAAAGCCAGACGGCGGCGAAACCACCGCCATGGGCATTGATGCGCGACCACGCGGGCTGACCTATACGGTCCTGCCTGACTTTCGTATCGGCCCCTGGAACCTTGGTGACTTGCCCGTTCTGGTCACCAACCTGCCCTCAAAAGACGCAACAGGTTATGTGAACAGCAATTTCATCATGATTGGCGCTGATGTACTGATGAAACAGGACATTGCGCTAGACTTCCGGGATTTTCAGGTCTGGGTACCCGGTAGCGGGCAGGCTCAGGCGTCGCGTGTTCTCACGTCCTCAGGTGTAAAGTGATACGTCGTATTGCAAAACTGACAGTTCACATCGATCACACCATCCCGCACCATTTCAGCCAGTTCGTCATCATCGAACTGCGTCAGAACCGTCTGCAGGCGATCGCGGGAACAACGGCAGGCATGGATCAGGCGGGCGGGCTCAAAAACGCGCACCCCGTCCTCGTTGTATAGCCTGAATAGCAGCTGATCGAGATCGAGCTGCGGGTCCAATAGTTCGCTGGGCTTGACGCTATGCATCAAAACGCTGGCCCGGTTCCATTCTTCCTCTGTGTTTCGGTCAAGAATCCGCTCCTGGCCTTCCTCGCCGCGCGCAAGGTGCTGCACCATGATACCCCCGGCACGCCAGTGGCCCGTCACCTCGTCCCGGTCACACACCAGGCGCATCTCGGTTGGTGTCTGCTCAGAGTTCATGAAATAGTTGCGCGCCACCTCTGCAATGCTGTCGCCGGTCAAATCCACAATGCCTTGATAGCGATCCATATCTTCGCCCTGATCAATGGTCAGCGCCAGATATCCCTTCTTGGAACCTATCAGGCCATTGAAACTCGGGTTTTTGCCATAGGCAGCAAGTTTGGTCTCATCAATGTCCGCATAACCCCGCAAGCGCCCGATCCCATCTTCAAGTCGCTGGTAGTCCGCTACCAGCATCGGCACAGGCCCACCAGACTTGGTCTGAACGGTCACAATCCCGTCGAACTTCATGATCGATCCCAGCAAGCCAGTCAGTGTCAATACTTCACCAAGAATTTGGGCAACCGCGTCGGGGTAGGAATGGGCTTTGAGTATCTGGTCAACAACGGTGCCCAGCCGGACAGCCCGTCCGCGCACATCCATGCCCTCTATCTGAAAGGGCCGTACCTCATTGTCACGGCTACTGTCCGGGTCCGCAACAACAATGGGGGTAGTGTGATCCACGTCACTCATAACTGTCTCTCGTCAGATTTTGCCCAGGCACCAGGCAAGAATCGCCTTTTGCGCGTGCAACCGGTTTTCAGCCTCATCCCACACCACGGATTGCGGCCCATCGATAACGGCCGCCGTCACTTCTTCACCCCGGTGGGCAGGCAAACAGTGCATAAACACAGCGCCGTCAGCAGCCTCTTGCATCATCTCGCTGGTTACCTGATAGGGCGCAAGCGCTCGCATGCGGGCGTCCACATCTTCATCGCCCATCGAAACCCAGCAGTCTGCAACAACAGCGCACGCCTCCGCCACGGCGGACACGGGATCGTTTGTTACGGCAATCGTCCCGCCTTCGGCCTTGGCCCATTTCAGGGCTTCCTCCGACGGCAGGTACCCATCCGGACATGCCAGCGTCAGCGAGAAACCGAAACGCACAGCAGCTTCAATGAAAGAAGTCGCAACATTGTTGCCGTCACCAACCCACGCAACCTTGCGGCCAGCCATGTCGCCAAAACGCTCTTCGAGCGTCAGCATGTCGGCAATCAACTGGCAGGGGTGCGACCGGTCGGTAAGCGCATTAATCACCGGCACGGACCCTTCCCGGGCCAGCTCCAGGATCGTGTCGTGGCTGTTGGCCCGAACCATAATCGCGTCCACGTACCGGCTCATAACCCGGGCGGTGTCTGCAACGGTTTCACCGCGCCCGAGCTGCATGGTGCCGCCCTGCAGCACAACACTGGAGCCGCCGAGCTGCTGCATCGCCATTTCAAAACTGATGCGCGTGCGGGTGGATGACTTTTCGAAAATCATCGCCAGCGTGTGGCCGGCCAGTGGTGCGCCCGCATCAACAGCACCTTTCGGCAGTCCGGCGCGTGCTTGTTTCCAGGCCCTGGCCGTATCCAGGATGTGCCTTAACACCTCTGAAGGCAGGTCCTTCAGGTCAAGAAAGTGACTATTGGGCATAGCTGCAGACATGATGCACGGCTCAATGGATGTTATCAGGCTTTCTTCTTTTCGCGAAAGGCGTTGAGGCTGGCGTCAAAATGCTCCATCGCTTCGTCGATATGGCTTTCGTCCAGAATAAGAGGCGGCAACATGCGCACCACCATGTCACCGGCAACTGCCGGGCACATGCCGCGGTTCACCAGATCGATAACAATATCCCGCGTGGGAATGTCCGGAACCCGGATGCCAGCCATCAGGCCCTTGCCGCGCACTTCACTGATCAGGTCACCATGGCGCTGCTGCAGTGCTGCCAATCGGCCATGCAACATGTCACCCATTTCGATCACCCGATCAAAAAATCCGGGGGCCAGCAATTCGTCCAGTACGGCGTTGCCAACAGCCATCGCCAGCGGGTTGCCGCCGTATGTAGAACCGTGGGTGCCGACAACCATGCCGGATGCTGCTTCTTCTGTAGCCATACAGGCACCGAGCGGGAATCCGCCACCGATGCCCTTTGCCACCGTGATGATATCCGGCTCGATGCCTGACCACTCATAGGCAAAAAACTTGCCGGTGCGGCCCATACCACACTGGATTTCATCAACGACCAGCAACAGACCATTATCGTCACAAATCTGCCTGAGCGCCTGCATTGTCTCGACAGGGATCGGGCGGATGCCGCCTTCGCCTTGCACCGGCTCAACCATGATACCGCCGGTCTCATCACCAATAGCTGCTTTTACTGCGTCAATGTCACCAAACGGCACAACATCAAAACCGTCCGGCAAGGGTTCAAAACCTTTTGTCAGCTTCTCCTGGCCCGCGGCCGCGATACCGGCAAGCGTACGGCCATGAAAAGCAGATGCCATGGTGATCAGCCGGTATTTGCCTTTGTTGCCCTTGTCGTGGTGATACTTGCGCACCATCTTGATCGCGCACTCAATCGCTTCGGCGCCCGAATTGCCAAAAAAAACTGTATCTGCCGCACAGGCGTCGGTCAGGCGCTTGGCAAGACGATCCCCTTCCGGGATCTGATATGTGTTGGCCGTGTGCCAAAGTTTGGCACCCTGTTCCTGCAGGGCTTTCACAAGCGAAGGATGACTGTGCCCAAGGCACATGACGCCGATACCGGAATAGAAATCCAGATATTTCTTGCCGTCAGTGTCGTAAAGATACATGCCGTCGCCGCGTTCGAACGCAACAGGCAGACGGGCATAGGTTGGCATCAAGGGTGTAATCAAGGTCCTTCTCCCTCAGAAAGGTCCCGGGCATGGGTGCCACACAGGTCGCTCATAAAGCATTGGTTAAAAAGCATGAGCCGATGCGATCCCGCACCGGCTATATGGCCGCCAACATGCTCTTATGAGATAGGTATGTCAATGCCCGCAGGCCAAGATTTTCCGGGCGCTACGGCAAGTTTTCCTGATGCACCAGGTGCATGCTGACGACGCACCGCATCGGGTGTGATCAGGCCTTCAGACGATAGCCTTTTTTAAACACAAGATAGACCGTTGTAATCAGGGCAAGGTTGATCAGAAGCGTGAAGGCCACCCCGACGCCGAGATCGCTGTCCGCCCGGTCAATAAAACCATAGCGGAACCCGTCGATCAGATAGAAAAACGGGTTGATGCTCGAAAACACCTGCCAGCCTTCACTCAAGCGTTCGACGGAATAAAAGGTGCCCGAAAGAAGGCTCAAGGGTGCGATGACAAAATTGGTGACAGCAGCAGAGTGATCGAACTTCTCAGCCCACACACCGGTCAAAACACCCATCAGGGACAGCATCGTGCTGGCAGCGAGCGAGAAATAAACGACCGCCCAGAGGTGGCTGACACCCATGCTGATGCCGGGCATCAGCGTAAACGCCAGTCCGACAGACATGCCCACAAGCACACCACGGGTTACGCCGCCCATCACAAATCCGATGGTAAGTTCCAGAGCCGACAGGGGTGGCATCAGCGTATCGACAATATTGCCTTGCACTTTTGCAATGAGAATCGACGAGCTGGTGTTGGCAAATGCGTTTTGCAGGATCGCCATCACAATAAGCCCTGGGGCCAGGAATTGGCCGTAAGGCATATCTGCGACCATCCGGCCACGCCCGCCCAGCGCCAGTGAAAAGATCACCATGAAGAGGATAGTGGTAACAGCAGGTGCCGCAAGCGTCTGCGCCCACACTTTCATGAAACGCTTGGTTTCCTTGAGGTAGAGCGTTTGCAAGCCAATCCAGTTTACATGCCCGATTGTTCGAGCACCGAGGGCGGGATAAGACTTTAATGACTTGTCTGACACAGCAACGGGCTCCCGGATCGCAAAATTATTGAAGGTCCCTTCATATGGGCTCAGATGAGGTCTTGGCAAGGGGGGGCTCAAGAAGATATAAGAAGAGCGAATCCCGACTCGCATCCCGATTCGTGAACAATCAATACCGGCGCACAGAACCACTGGAACAAACTGGCGCCGTCATAAGAAGGATACCTTCATGGCCTGGACGGAAGACCGCATCGAAAAGCTCAAAAAACTTTGGGACGACGGGCTCAGTGCCAGTCAGATCGCAAAAGAGCTGGGCGAAGGGGTTACCCGTAATGCCGTGATTGGCAAGGCCCACCGGCTTGGTCTCAAGTCTCGTCCGTCACCTGTGAAGACGGATACGGAAAAGAAAAAAGCTGCGCCGAAACCGGTTGCCAAAAAGAGCGACAAGAAGCTGGTCACGCTGCTCGACCTGACTGACCGTATGTGCAAATGGCCAATTGGCCACCCGGGCGACGCCGACTTCCATTTTTGTGGCAAGGCCTCCGAGCCGGGCATGCCATACTGTGCGCGCCACTGCGCGGAAGCCTATCAGGCACAGCCGCCACGACGGGACCGCAGGCCAACCCCGCGCCAGCCTATCCTCTAGGCTTCATTTCTAAACTTTTGGCTGCAACTGCGTTGCTGGCCTCATGAATTGGCACAATTGTGATCGATGTTTGCCGGACAATTGTCTGTTCGGGCTTGCACTCGTGTGATCACGGGCTAACATCTTTGCTGTGCGGGGACAGTTATTAGGGAGAGTGGTATGACGCGTAAGTTCAGTAAAAAAATGATTGCCGTTGCTGTTGCAGGCAGCTTGGTTGCATCCTTTGCAGCCACAAGCGCTTTTGGTGACGAGGACGGGGAAGAGCGCTTTGCCGAATCGCAGTACCGTCACGACGTGATGGAACACTTCAATTATTCGATCAAAAAAATCCTGCAGAATTTCCAGGGCAATGTGCAGCATCCGGAACATTTTGCGCCGATCGCCACGATCATGGCGAATGCAGCTACCATGACAAAAGCCGCGTTTGAAAAAGACACGCGGGGCATGGAAGGCCACACCAAAGCCAAAGACGAAATCTGGGACAACTGGGAAGATTTTTCTTCCAGACTGGACCAACTGGAAGCTGACACAGCGGCATTCGCCGACGTTGCACAGTCCGGGAATATGGAGCAGATCGGGCCAGCTTTCAGGAAAGCGGTTAGCCAGTGCAAAGCTTGCCACGACAAATATAAAGCCGATTAACAGAACCTATTTACGGTCTGGTGGGAAAGGCACCTAAGCGGTGCCTTTTTCATTGGGACACACCTAAAGCACAAAAACGGCCGTGCATACGACGGCACCTGCCGCCACAAAACAGAGCAACCCCAGCCATGCTGGTTTCAATTGAGGTTGCGCCGTGGGTTCTGCGGCTCGGCGTTTGCCAACAATCATGGGCCAAACCAGATTGACGCGCTTGAAAGCTGCGTAAGCGACAATTGCGAGAACATGCAGGCACACGAGGCCGATGAGAATGCGCCCGAGCAACTTGTGCCAGGTGGTGAGATCGCTCCTCAAGCTGCTGCTTACTTCATTGCTGAGAGGACCGGAAAAAATCATACCGTCACTTGCAAACAGTCCCATAAGTGCCTGCGTCAAAAGCAGGACAAGCATCAGCAGGATGGAGTAGCCTGCAAGGGCGCTATGGCCCACCTCCTGGTAGGGATCGCCTTTCAGCATCGAGGTCAGGTGACGCATGGCCGCAGCAGGTGATGCGACAAAACGACTGAAGCGTGCAGTGTCACTGCCAACAAGCCCCCACATAATGCGCCAGACAACGAGAATAAGGGTCGTATAGCCGGCAAGAAAATGCATATCGGCATACACACCGAACTTGTCCTGAAATGCAGAATAGGCAGACAGTACAAACAGAACCGCCAAAGACCAGTGAAACAAACGCAGGCAGATATCCCAGACCTTTATGCTGGCAGCCGTATCATTCTCGCTCACCTAATCCTCCATCATCAAAACAACCGCTTCAACAATAGCGTCTGAACCTGGCAACCAGCAAGCCTCTGGCGCAGGCGCATAGGGAACCGGCGTGTCTGGCGGGCAAAGCTTTTGGGGTGCAGCCTTCAGGCTTGGGAAGGAACCGCGCACCACTGATGAAATGACAGCATCAGCCAAACCGGCAAAGGGCGCACCTTCGTCAACCACCAACAGGCGGCCTGTGCCGCGCACATGCTCAAGAATACTGGCTTCATCAAGCGGTTTGACCGTGCGCGGGTCAAGCACGGCGGCCGACACACCTGCCGATTCCAGCCGCGTTGCAGCGGCCAGGGCCTCATGAACCATCGCACTCGTGGCAACGATCGTCACGTCAGCGCCGTCTTTTGCCAACTTTGCGCTACCAAGCGGAACCGGAGGCAAAGCTGCATCGACAAGGCCTTCCAGCTCATAGAGCTGCTTGTTCTCAAGGAAAATAACAGGATCATCAGACGCCAGTGACGACTTGAGCAGTCCGGCGGCATCTGCCGGCGATGATGGGCACACCACGATCAGGCCGGGTATGGAGGCAAAAAGGCCATGCAGGCTCTGGCTATGCATCGCGCCCGAGCCGTCCCCGGCACCCATGGTGGTGCGTATAACCAATGGCAATTTGAGCTTGCCGTTCGACAAGAACCGCGCCTTGGCGGCCTGATTGAGAATCTGGTCAAAACAAACGCCGGTAAAATCGCAAAACATTAATTCAACCATAGGCTTGAGGCCGGTCATGGCCGCGCCCACCGCCATGCCGACAAACGCTGTTTCAGAAATTGGCGTGTCAATCACACGGTCACTTCCAAACGCATCACAAAGCCCATGCGTGACACCAAAGACACCGCCATTTTGTGCTATGTCTTCCCCGATACAGACAACGGCTCCATCCTGTCTCATCGCCTGGTGCAGCACAGCATTGAGTGCCCCGGAAAATGTCATCATCTGTTCAGTCATTAACTGCACTTTCGCCTGATGACCAACCAGAGAGCAGCGTCGCCGGAGCATTTGGTGCGGCAACCGCTTCGGTCACTATTGCGTGGGCATGCGCCTTACCGGCATCAGCCGCCGCCACAATCGCTGACCTTTCAACACCTTGTTCCAGAAGCCATTTTTCAAAAGCTAATAGGGCATCATTAGCACCAAAAACCTGATCGGCTTTTTCGTCCCCGTAATAATGACCATGGTCACGGGACACCGCAACTTCGACAAACGCTGGCCCTTTGAGGCGGGCGTGGCCCACACTGTGTTCAACCGCTTTTGAACAGGCCGCAAAGTCCACGCTGTCGGCAGACCAAACGGGCAGGCCGAAACTTCTGGCGCGGTCCCGGTAGTTCCCGCCACTTGCTGTTTCCGCCTTTGTGGATTGAGCCATGCCATTGTTATACAAGACAAAAAGCATGGGCAGTTTCAGGGCCACCGCCATATTCATCGTCTCCAGCACAGCACCCTGATTGGCCGCACCATCCCCAAATACGGCAACACCAATGCCTCCCCCCGACCTGGATTTTGCACTCAGGGCCGCACCAGCGGCGATTGGTACCTGCGCCCCGACGATACCGTTTGAAGTCAGGAAGCCGGATTCTGGTGCAATCAAGTGTTGGGTACCACCAAGGCCGTCGGAAAGCCCGCCTGCCTTTCCCAGAATTTCTTTTGCAACATCAAGCGGTTCCACGCCGCAGGCCAGCGCAAGACCATGACTGCGGTGAGAGCCCGTAACCTTGTCCCGGTTCGGATCAATATGATGCCCGATCAGCGCGTCAGCCACTTCAGAACCAGTGCTCAGGTGGACCAAACCAGGCACATTGCCTGCCGCCGCTTCAGCAGCAATAGCGCCTTCAAACGCGCGGATAAACCAGCACTGCCGGTATATTTTGAGTTCGTTGCGGTTCATGCCCTTACCCCTACACGAAGCAGATGGGCCATGCCAGCGCGAAAAAAAGGGACAAAAAATCAGCAAAAAAGTCGCCAAACGGGCAAAAAAAGGCGTGCAAATGGCACCAAAAGGCGACATAACCGCGCCAGCGCAGCTTCCGTCATTCCGCGCTCATTCGAGTCGTTCAAATTGCCGCATGCGAAGTTGGTTGACTCTACCCCCAGACTTCCCATATGTAATCATGACTTTTTTGGTCATGTATTTTGACCATGTTCATCGATCATCCGGGAAAGGGCCAATCCGATGATACGGCTGACCAACCTCGCCGACTATGCCGTCGTCCTGATGTGCGAGATCGCAAACACGCCGGAGCGCGTGAGTGCGCAGGACCTGTCTGCGAGCACAAATATTCCAGTACCGACAGTATCCAAGATACTGAATGCACTTGGTCGCGGCGAGCTGCTGGTATCGCACCGGGGCCTCAAGGGCGGTTTTGCTCTGGCGCGCGATGTCGAGGACATCACGGTTGCCGATATCATTGAAGCGATCGATGGCCCGATTGCCCTGACCCACTGTACCGAACCCGAAGACAGCAACTGCGGCTATACCGAAATCTGTTTCATGCGACCCAAATGGCAAGTGATCAATGGTGCCGTCAGGGGCGCACTCGAAAGTGTCACGCTGGCCGCTCTCATTACCCCGATGAGCGGTGAGGAGCTTGCTGCCCAGTTTGAGGCACAGGCGGCCGCGAGAAACTGATTGTCATAAACGAACCCCCGGTCGACCCCAGGCCGGACCGATTACGAACAAGGAGCCGAACCCCATGGCGGGTACCCAGGAAACCCACGATCAAGTCGCAGAAATTACCGGCGACTATAAATATGGCTTCGTCACAGATGTTGACATGGACATGGCACCGAAAGGTCTGTCTGAAGACATCGTGCGCTTTATCTCGGCCAAGAAAGAAGAGCCCGAGTGGCTGCTCGACTGGCGGCTTAAGGCCTACCGCGCCTGGCTGAAGATGGAAGAGCCCGACTGGGCCAAGGTCAGTTATCCCAAGATCGATTATAACGACATCTATTATTACGCCGCACCCAAAAGCCAGGACAAACCGAAGAGCCTCGACGAGGTAGACCCGGAGCTCCTGCGCACCTACGAAAAACTCGGCATCCCGCTCGCTGAGCAGGAAGTGCTGGCGGGCGTTGAAGGCGCGCGCAAAATTGCTGTTGATGCTGTGTTCGACAGTGTGTCGGTCGCGACCACATTCCGGGAAGAGCTGAAAAAAGCCGGCGTCGTCTTCATGTCAATCTCGGAAGCCGTGCACGAGCACCCCGAGCTTGTTCAGAAATATCTTGGCACCGTCGTGCCCCAGCGGGACAATTATTTCGCCGCACTAAACTGCGCCGTGTTTTCGGACGGCACCTTTGTCTATATCCCCAAGGGTGTGCGCTGCCCGATGGAGCTCTCCACCTATTTCCGCATCAATGCCGAAAACACAGGCCAGTTCGAGCGCACGCTGATCGTCGCCGACGAAGGCTCCTATGTGTCCTACCTCGAAGGTTGCACAGCGCCTATGCGCGACGAAAACCAGCTTCATGCGGCCGTGGTTGAGCTGGTGGCCCTCGATGACGCCGAGATCAAATACTCAACCGTCCAGAACTGGTACCCCGGAGACAAAGACGGCAAAGGCGGCATCTATAATTTCGTGACCAAGCGCGCGCTCTGCAAAGGCAAAAACTCAAAAGTATCCTGGACCCAGGTCGAAACCGGCTCTGCTGTTACCTGGAAATACCCGTCTTGCGTGCTCGCGGGTGAAGGCAGCGTCGGTGAGTTCTACTCTGTCGCTGTTACCAACAACCTGCAGCAGGCCGATACAGGCACAAAGATGATCCATATGGCACCGGGCACGCGCTCAACGATCATCTCCAAAGGCATCTCTGCTGGCCGCAGTCAAAACAGCTACCGCGGTCTTGTAAAGGTCCTGTCTGGTGCCGAAAACGTGCGCAACTACACCCAGTGCGATTCGCTTCTGGTGTCGTCCGAATCCGGCGCGCACACCGTGCCTTACATCGAGGTCAAAAACCCGACCGCCCAGATCGAGCACGAAGCCACCACCTCGAAAATTTCCGAGGACCAGATGTTTTACTGCCGGGCCCGCGGGCTCGATGAAGAAGAGGCGGTCGCCATGATCGTCAATGGATTTTGCAAAGAAGTGATGCAACACCTGCCGATGGAATTTGCTGTGGAAGCCCAAAAGCTTCTTGGCATCTCCCTCGAAGGTAGCGTCGGATAAACGGGCCAATATCATGTTATCAGTCAAAGACTTACACATCAGCGTAGACGACAAGGAAATCATCAAGGGGCTCAGCCTCGAGATCAAAGCCGGTGAGGTCCATGCCATCATGGGCCTGAACGGTGCCGGCAAATCAACATTGGCCAACACCATCGCAGGCCGTGACGATTATGAAGTAACGGCAGGCTCGATCGAGTTTGACGGCAAGGATCTGCAAGACCTGGAACCACACGAGCGTGTGGGCGAAGGCCTGTTTCTCGGATTCCAGTATCCGGTTGAAATTCCCGGTGTGTCGAACCTGAATTTCATGCGAACTGCCGTCAACGGTGTGCGCAAATACAGGGGCGAAGACGAAATGTCGGCTGCAGAATTCATGAAGCTGGTTCGCGCCAAGGCTGCGGAGCTGAAAATGGACACGGAAATGCTGAAGCGGTTCGTGAACGTCGGCTTTTCGGGCGGCGAGAAGAAACGCAACGAAATGGTTCAGATGGCTGTGCTCAACCCACGGCTTGCGGTTTTGGACGAGACCGATTCAGGTCTTGATATCGACGCCCTCAAGGTCGTCGCTGACGGTATCAATGCCCAGCGCCGGGAGGACACTGCTGTTCTTTTGATTACGCATTATCAACGTCTGCTGAATTACGTTCAGCCCGACGTGGTGCATGTGATGATTGATGGCAAAATTGTCAAAACCGGCGGTCCCGAGCTGGCGGCCGAGTTGGAAGAAAAAGGCTACGCCGAGGTCGCGTAAGTGAGTTTGAGGAGGTGCGGCACATGCCGGACACTGTGATCGACAGTTACAAGGATCAAATGGAACGCCTCGCGGGCTCTTTGCCGGGCTGGGATAGTGCACGTGCTCACGCCTTTGATCGACTGAAAAACGTTGGCCTGCCAACAACAAGAAGCGAGGACTGGCGCTATAGCGACATCAAGTCGCTGAGAAAAGTTGCCTTCGATCCGATGCAGGCGCCTGAGGCAACTCCGGATGTGCCGGCAGCGCTGTCGGATGTTGCGGCACGGCTGGTGTTCATCAACGGCCAGTACCAGGAAGACCTGAGCGATCTGGGTGATTTGTGGCAGGCGGCGTCGGTGCGACCCCTCGCCAATCATCTGATGGCAAACACAGACCGGGTAACTGAACTCAACCAGGGCGGCGACGGCGTCAATCTGCTGAACACTGCCCTGATGCGCGATGGCTTTGTTTTGTCGATCCCCGCTGGTGTGGAGATCGATGACCCTGTTGAAATTCTCCACATTTCTTCTGGCGCCAACAATGCAGCAGCCCACATTCGCCATCTGGTGGAAATGGGTGAAGGCGCAAGCGCTACCGTGCTGGAGCGGTTTGTCGGCGATGACAGCAGCTACTGGGTCAACAGCTTTTTGCAGGCCCGCGTCACGGAAGGCGCAACCCTCAATCATATACGCCTTCAGGAAGAAGGCCCGAATGCAACGCATACGGCAACGGCTGTTGTAAGCGTCGGTGCTGGCGGTAACTATCATGCAACCAATATCTCGCTTGGTGGCTTGCTGTCCCGCTTCGAAGCCCGCGTCCGCCTTCTGGTGGACGAAGCAAATGCAACCGTTGACGGTGTGGCACTTGCAGGCACGGGCGAAAGCCATGACATGCTGGTGCATGTTGACCACCGGATGCCCAACACAACCAGTGACCAGATCTTCCGCACTGTTGCCGATGCGCGGGGCAAATCATCGTTTCAAGGCAAGGTAACCGTCGCTGTTGGCGCACAGCAGGTCAATGCTGACCAATCCTTCAAAGCGCTCCTGCTGGACCGCACGGCCGAAGCAAACGCAAAGCCTGAACTTGAAATTTTCGCGGATGATGTCAAATGCAGCCACGGGGCAACAGTTGGCGAGCTGGACGACAAGGCTCTCTTTTACCTGACGTCACGCGGCATCGACCCAACGACCGCCCGTCAGATGCTGGTGGAGGCTTTCACCGATGACGCGTTCGACCGCACCGGGAGCGAATCACTAGCAGAAGCGATTCGCAGTCGAGTCGCAAACTGGATGCTGGGTCATACCGTTAAAGAGAAAGTGGCTGATGACTAATACTGCGGAAAATATCATCGCGCCCGCCCCACTTGATGTGGCGGCCATCAAGGCAGACTTTCCAATTCTGGGCGAAACGGTATATGGCAAGCCGCTGACTTTTCTCGACTCGGCGGCAAGTGCTCAAAAGCCAGCCGCCGTGATCGACGCCGAGCGTGACCTGTTCGAGCACTATTATGCCAACATCCACCGCGGTGTGTACAAGTTCAGCCAGGATGCGACTGAAGCCTACGAGCAAACCCGTGAAACGGTAAAGGCCTTCATCAATGCCCGTCGCTCACGCGAGTGCATTTTTGTACGCGGCGCAACGGAGGGCATCAATCTTGTGGCCCAGACCTGGGGCCGGGCAAACTTGCAGGAAGGCGACGAAATCATCCTTTCGGAGCTTGAACATCATTCCAACATCGTGCCCTGGCAGATGGTGGCGGAGGAAAAAGGCGCAAAAATCAAGGTCATCCCCCTGCTGGATGATGGCTCGGTTGACATGGAGACCTACGCCTCACTTCTTTCCGACCGCACCAAGATGGTGGCTGTGGCCCATATCTCCAACTCGATCGGCACGCATCTGCCGGTAGCAGAAATCATCCGGATAGCACACGCCGCCGGCGCGAAGGTGTTGATCGACGGCTGTCAGGCGGCACCCCATGAAAAAATCGATGTACAGGCACTGGACGCCGACTTTTATGCTTTTTCGGCCCACAAGGTGTATGGTCCGACCGGCATTGGCGTGATCTACGGCAAAGAAGAGCTTCTTGATGCCATGCCACCCTGGCAGGGTGGCGGCGACATGATTTCGACAGTGACGTTCGAAAAGACCACCTACAATGACCTGCCGCACAAGTTTGAAGCCGGTACGCCGAATATCTCGGGCGGCATTGCCATGCGGCACGCGCTTGAATATGTCAGTGCGATTGGCTTCGACCGCATTGCAGCCCACGAGGCGGACCTGCGTGATTATGCGACCGAGCAGCTTGTTGGCTCCAACAGCGTTCGCCTGATCGGTACAGCCGAAGGCAAAGGGGCAATCATCAGTTTTGTGATGGAGAGCGCGCACCCGCACGACATCGGCACTATCCTGGACCGACAGGGTATTGCTGTGCGCGCCGGCCATCATTGCGCGCAGCCGGTGATGGACCGGTTCAATATTCCGGGTACAGTGCGGGCAAGCTTTGGCATATATAATGACCGCACCGACGTGGACCGGCTGATAGCAGGCCTGAAGAAAGTAGTGGATATCTTCGGATGACAAGTGAGACCAAAAGAGACGTGATGGACGTGGGGACAGCTGATGTGCCGGACGCCAACAAACCGGTGACGGCGGAGCGGCCAACCGTGAGCCCGCAGGAAGGTGCTTACTTCCTCGACAAGTTCCTTGAGCAGAAAGCAGAATCTGCAGAAGACGCAACGCCCGCCAAAAAGGCGCCCGCAGCCAGTACGCCGGAAGAGTTGCAGGCAAACATCGTTGCCGCCCTGCAGGAGATCTATGACCCGGAAATTCCGGTCAATATCTATGAACTGGGTCTGATTTACGGCGTCGACGTTGCTGCCGATTTTTCAACCCATGTCACCATGACACTGACCACACCCCATTGCCCGGTTGCTGAAAGCATGCCTGGTGAAGTGGAGCTAAAGGTGGCTTCGGTTGACGGCGTGAACGGCGTGACCGTTGATCTTGTTTGGGACCCACCCTGGGACATGAGCAAAATGTCTGACGAAGCCCGGCTCGAGCTTGGCCTCTTGTAAGGAGTATTAGACATGAAATCTGCGATAGAAATCACCGATACTGCCGCCGACCACATCAAGGCGCTGCTGGCCAAAAATGCGGACGCCATCGGCATCAAGCTGGGCACAGAAACCTACGGCTGTTCCGGCCTTGGCTATACGGTTGATTATGTCACGGGCGAAGACCCCGACTGCGAGCTGGTGGAAGACAAGGGCGTGAAGGTATTTGTGGACCGCAAGTCGCTTCTGTTCTTGCTCGGCACGCAGATGGACTGGGAAGACAGCATGTTCTCCACCGGTTTCAAGTTTTCGAACCCGAACGAGAAGGGCCGCTGCGGTTGCGGCGAAAGCTTCAACGTATAATCCATCTTGGCCCTATTAGAACGGCCAGTCGTTTACGATAAAGCTGTCATCCACGCACCAGGGATTGCGCGGCAAACTTTCCCCGACGCGCTGGAGCCAGGGGCCAAGGGTTGGATGCTGCAATAGGATCAGATCATTGATCAGGCCTACCTGATAGGGGAACATGATCTGAGGATAGATGGCGAAATCAGCCAGCGATGGCAGATCAATTTCACCGAGAAACGGTCCACCACCCAGGTGTTCTGCCAGTTCCATAACAAGCCGCTGTTGCATCGCAAGGAAAGGCTCCGAAAGGTCAAGCTGCCGCACCATGTTCTGGATGAATGGTGCCGATTTCAGAATGTCGGGCCAGGCTTTTCGCACATATTCGGGCATCTCGGCGCCGCTGGAGACAATTTCAGCAAGGCGCCAGGCGCGCTTCCTGAAACCATCTGACATCTCGGCTTCTACCGCGCTCCGGAAAATCATACCCGGGATAAACTGGTTGCTCGCCCAATCATCTATTTTAGTGATGGTTTCGCGTTCTGTCCCGCTCGCGCCCAGCAATGATTTCCCCGGGTAGAGCTCCTCAAGCCAACGGCCGATCGGCGTGCTGTCCGTGCGCCATTCATCGTCGATTTTGAGAACCGGTACCTGGGTGCCACCGGTAAACCCGATGGTCTCGGCGGGCTCGACAGGGCTGACACCGACAAATTCGAACGGCAGGTCTTTATAGTAAAGATAACAGGCAACTTTCCGTACAAACGGGCTGGTGGCATAGCCATAGAGCGTGATGTCAGCGGTCATGATGATCCTTTCCGGGATAGGCTTGCCTGTCACCTAGGGGGGAATCCGGAAAAGAAAAGCCGATACACAAAGGTGTGAAACCATCCGGCCTGTGTCTCGGTCTTCCAGACACATCTTATCCGTGACTTTGTTTTTTTAGGCGAGGAGCGCCGCTTTGCCTCAAGCCCACGTTCCTTCAGCGTGCGGACGCTTTCACATTTAGCGGGCTACCTGATCAGCTGAAACGGATAGCTCTCAGCGGTGTCCCGCAATGGGTTCTTCTTCATGACGAGGGCTTTCAGGTTTCCAAGGCGTCCGATATCGCGTGGGATATGCTCAATCTGATTGCCTGAAAGAGTGAGATACCGGAGCTCGGTCAGGTGCAAAAGGCTCTCGGGAAATTCGGCCAGTGCATTGTTGGCAAGAAACAAATCCTGCAGGTGACGAAGGTTGCTGATAGTCGGCGGTATCTGGCCCATTTGCAGGCCCCCGTACCCCAGATATTGCAGGTTGGGCAGTTGGGAGAGCACATCAATGGTCTGCGCGACATTCAACTGCATATTCTGGCCCATATAAAGCCCGTTCAGTTTTCTTAACCTGCCAATGGACTGCGGCAGCTCCGTCAGGCTGTTTTGAAACAGCGCAACCGACTCCAGTCTGGCGAGACGGTCAATGCCGTCCGGGATCACCTCGATACGATTGTAGGACAGGTCGAGCACGCGCAGGTTTGACAGACTGAAAATCCGAGGGTCTATCTCCTGAATGCCGGTGTGGTTCAACAGCAGCATCTGCAGGTTTTCGAGCTGTGCGATTGCGGCATAATCTGCGTCGCTCAGCGATCTGTCTGAAATATGGAGCGACAGGGTTTTCTGAGGATCAGCAACTGCCTCTGCAATCGAACGTACCGGTGGCATGTTGCGCAGCTCAAGCCAGGACAGGGGTTCTGTTGCCCATGCCTTCGCCGCACATAAAAGGGACAAAAGCATCATAACTACAGGGCGGATGCCGGGATTTCGCATGCTCGTTCTCCCTCACAACAATACCGTGCCAGTATCGTATCATCAGGGTGCGCACAACAATTCTGGGGCAGGCCGAGTGTTATGTGTCACGAACGGGCTTGCGGCGCATACGCTTGACGTCGCCTTTTGCCTGTTTGCTGGCAAGCCTGCGCTCCTTTGACGCGCGCGAAGGCTTTGTCGCAACCCGTCGGCGCGGACGGACCGCCGCCTGCCTCAAAAGCGCAATAAGACGGTTGACCGCATCTTCTCTGTTGGCGCCTTGCGTGCGAAACTGGTGTGCCGTGATAACGATTACGCCGTCTTTGCTCATGCGGCTACCTGCAAGGCCTCGCAGCCGGCTGAACATATCGGCACTTATCGAAGGTGACGATTTAGCATCAAACCGGAGCTGCACAGCGCTCGCGACCTTGTTGACATTCTGGCCACCCGGGCCCGGTGCCCGGATGAAACTAAACTGCAGATCCCCGGCCCTTATGCCAAACTGCCCGGAGAGTATCTCAAATTGATCATTCAATTCGAACTGCCCGCTGTCTGGCCATTTTGGGTGGACGTACATTGGCCTCAATATGTTCGATGATGATTTCTGCCACATTTTTTCCGGTTGTTTTTTCTATTCCCTCAAGGCCTGGCGAACTATTGACTTCCAATACCTTGGGCCCGTTTTCGGAACGAATGATATCCACACCCGCCACGCGCAAACCAAGCGCTCTGGCCGCATCCTGTGCCATTACTCGCTCTTGTTTGGTAATCCGCACCTTTTTTGCCACACCACCAGCATGCAGGTTTGATCTGAAGTCGCCGTCTGCGGAAGACCGGATCATCGAAGCAACAACCCTGCGCCCGACCACAAAGCATCGCAGATCAGAACCCGCAGCCTCTTTAACAAATTCCTGAGCGATAAAATTTGCGTCCAGCCCCTGAAAAGCACTGACGACCGCCGAGGCTGCTTTTTTGGTTTCAGCAAGCACAACACCCTTGCCTTGGGTGCTCTGAAGCAACTTAAGGACGATGGGTGCACCTCCTGCAAGGTCAATCAGGCTTTCCGTATCTTTTGGCGAATTCGCAAAGGCGGTGGTTGGCATGGAGATCCGGTGACGTGCAAGAATCTGATGAGCAGCGAGCTTGTCCCGGGATGCGCCAATGGATTCGGCCCCGTTCAGACAATATGTTCCCATGGCTTCGAACTGCCGCACCACTGCCATGCCGTAAAATGTCAGAGACGCGCCAACTCGTGGAATTACCGCGTCAAACATCGGGAGCGGCTTGCCATCATAATGGACTTCAGGAGCATGGCTTTTGATATTCAGATAACATCGCTTGGTGTCTATAAGCTCAACAACGTGATCAGCAGCTTCCGCTGCCTGCACCAGACGCCGTGTAGAGTAATTGTTGGGTTCTCGTGTAAGTATGGCAATGCGCAGGGACCGTTTGACGGGGCGCCGCTTCACGAGGGTTGCATATAAATCGTATGATAGCTGTGGCTGACGAAAGCTCTCATCGGGATGGACAGATATGCCGTCCAGGGCCGTCCGACCCAGGAGCATTCGATAGGCCATATTCTCGCGATTGGTCAACGTAATTTCTATGTCCCATGTTCTTCCACCCATGGTGACCGGGGTTTTGATCACATACCTCAACTCCGTTACCCCGTTCGAGGAGGTTACTTCCCGTTGGTCTACCACAGATGCGGAACAGTAAACGGCGATATCAGGGCGCTCAGGAATGGGATGCATGCCAAATCGAACCTTGGGATTCGCTTCAGAGCCAAACGGCTGGATATTAAACGCGTGGAGGGCAGACGTCCGGGCACCAGTATCGGTTTTCGCCTTTAACGCAGGCAACCCAAGGCCCGGTAAAGCAAGCCATTCCTCCCAACCAACAGAAAAGTCGTTCATATGGTTTCCTTCCGATATCACGACAGAAATTGCATAGGGCCATCTGATCTACAAGCAGGTTTGACCGCAAGTTTTTTATTGATCTGGGTCGTTGGCGCGAGGCAATCGACGCCCTGCAACACCGCGAAGGTGCACAACCACCCGGCATGACAACAACCGTCATCGAACCCTATGGGCGCGCCGATGTTTTTCGAGGAATGATGATTATTGTGCCAGCGCCGCTCTCACGGCAGTTGCCACCCAGTTTCTCACCACCTGCATCTCGCGGTTGTGGCGCAAGTCCCGGTGCAATACCAGCCACACCTGTCGGGGCGGCAGCGCTGGCGCCGCGACTTCCAAAAGCCCGGCGCGTCTGGCGAGAAACCTTGGTGCTACGGCAATGCCCGCCCCCGAAACAGCGGCCGCGATGAGCGCACGCGAACTGAGCGATTTTAAAATCACCTGAGGCTCCAGGTCGTGGTCTCTCAGCCAACGCACTTCGGCGATATCACCAAAACTGTCGTCAAATGCCAGCAACGGCTCCTGGTGCAGATCGATCTCCCCCGGGTCTCGGCCAGCGATAAAGGCTTCGCTGCCGAAACAGCCCAGCTGGATGTCTGGCAGGCGCCGCGCTATCAGGCTATCCCCTGTTGGCCGCACCAGCCTCAGCGCCATATCGGCTTCCCGCCGCGCCAGCCGTGCAGGTTCGTTAGAAGATGAAAGTTGCAAAATAGTCTGAGGGCTTGCCAGTCGCAAATCAGGAAGGGCAGGCGCCAGAATTTCGCTGATCATCGGTTCGGTTGCCGAGATACGAACGGGCTCGATACCGGTGCCTTCCCGTATCGCCACGGCAGAACGCTCAAACGCCTGTGCAGCTTCCACGCTCTCCAGCGCGCGCGGCAGAAGCCGCTCGCCATCATCGGTCAGAAAAGCGCCGTCAACTGTGCGCAGGATAAGTTGAAGACCCAGTGATTGCTCCAGCGCATCAAGCCGCCTGCCCACTGTTGATACGGATGTCGAAAGCATCTGTGCCGCAGACGAAAGTGTACCGGTTTCCGCGACAGCAACAAAGGTCTTCAGGTCATTCAGATTCATTATATATTCCATTAATGGAAATCAATTTTGCAATAATGGTAATTTGAATGTCAATTTATTCTTTTATTTTAATGGTTAAGTTTCTTCACATATTCTGTAAGTAGTTCACATGAAATTTGACAGTCCAGTTGCCACTCTCAAAATCATGAAGCAGGTTGTCGCCGCCTCACCCTTCAATGGTCTGACAAAAAGCGACGTTACCGTCTGCAAAGACGGCTTCGCTGAAATCACCATGCCCTTTGATAAACGGTTTCAACAGCATCACGGTTTTCTGCACGGCGGCCTTGTCGGTTTTCTCGCCGACACCGCCATGAGCTGGGCAGCCGCTTCGGTTGCCGGTGATGTGCTAACAGCTGAATACCGCGTTCACCTGTTGGCCCCGGGTACCGGCGAGCGGTTTGTCGGACGTGGTCACGTTATCAAGGCCGGGCGGCGGCAAATCGTGACACGCGCAGATGTACTGGCCATTGTCGACAGGCAAGAAAAACTGATCGCAACAGCGACAGGTACCGTCATGCCTGTGAATATAAAATAACGCCGTAACTCACCCGGCGGCCACACGGGCGCGAAATCCAGAAAAGTTGAATATCCCGGACACTGTGTTAGCCTTTCACCATCACAACTGGGAGTTTGATCATGCTTCGTTCACTTGCGCTTATTCTGGTTTTTTGCCTGACGTCGGCAAGCTATGCACTGGATCAAGGCAAAACCGAACGCATCATGCTTCTGGAAAAACAGATTGATGCCCTGACAGCCCAGATCATCACTCTCAGGGCCCAAAATGAAACACTGGTAACCCAGCTTGCAGGCATTCGAAGCATTCTTGATGCTGCGGCAACACAGTCCGAAACTGCAGAGGCAGTCGTGAGCGATAGTGAAACCATCTATTGTCTGGACCGGCTTGCCGACCTGCGGGGACGGCGCGACAATCTGGCCGTGCTCGGTTACACACCCAATCACCCGGACATGACCAACCTTGCCGCCCAGATCCATACGGTCTCTGAAGAATGTGATGCCCTGATGGCGGCACAGAGCCGCTGACCCCAAACGGGCCACACTGACGGGCTCGGGCCGACAGCCCTCAAGCGCACCACAAGATGAGTGGTTGACCACCGATGGCGCGCAATGCTTTCCCCAAAGTCTGACAGATATACATCGACGACTGACGATAGGAAAAAACTATCAGCTTATCGGCAAAGCCCCCCTTTTTTTCGATCCAATAATTGGTATCATCCGTAACTAATAAGTAAGCTCGCCTCCGGCGAGTTGAAAGACTGGAGAGAGAAGATGAAAAACGCCCTTATTGCGGCGGCTGCTTGCGTTGTGTTCGCAGCGACCGCTTCTGCGACCAGCCCCAGCGAAGGCAACATGGCCGGCAAAATCAACACAAAGCAGGCGCGCACCGTCAGCGAAGTTGTGGATACGGCCTGTGATCGCGGTGAAACGGTGGTGAAAACCGACTACCGCACGGTGCCAAAATTCTTTGCGGGACGTATGGTGCCCGCACGCGTGGAATTCCAGAAGACTGTCTGCAACTAAGCAGTTTGCACACAGAATAAAACCTGCTGCCTTCCTTCCCGGCGGCGGGTTTTTAATTGGCGAGCCCGCCAAACTGTCAACGTTCAAAAATACGATTGATATCCGCAAACGGCTTGGCCCCGGCTGCAAAAGAAAACGTGCCCTGATCCAGCATTTCATCAGCCGCATCCATGGCAATTCCAAAAGCGCGGCGAAAAAGAGCGGACCCGATGCTGATGCGTTTGACACCCACTCTGGCAAGGTCCTCGACGGTAAACTGAGTATCCTTCAATCCAACAACCACATTCACCGGCAGGTCAACTGACGTGACAACGGCAGCTATGTCCTCAAGCCTGGTAAGACCAGGCGCATACAGTACGTCCGCACCTGCGTCCTGGTAAGCCTGCAACCGTTTGATGGTGTCAGCAATGTCCGGAACCCCGTACAAAAAATTTTCGGCCCGGGCCGTCAGGGTAAACTTGAAGGGGAGTGACCTTGCGCCCTTGACCGCCGCCTGCACGCGTTCAACGGCTTGCGAGAATTCATAAAGCGGTTTTTCCGACGCGATGCGCGCATCCTCTATCGACCCCCCAACAAGACCCGCCCGGCCTGCCAGCTTGTAGGTTTCAGCAACACCCGGCAGGTCGTCAGCATACCCATCCTCCAGGTCGGCACTGACTGGAATGTTTACAGCCCCGGTCAGTTCTGTGCAGTGCTCCAACACTTCCGCCCTGGTCAGGCTGCCTTCCTGCCTGCCGGTTGAGAACACATAGCCTGCGCTGGTTGTCGCCAATGCCTTGAAACCCTTTTCTTCCAGCATCCGGGCACTGCCAACATCCCACGGATTGGGAATAATGAAAGGTGCGACAGCCTGATGCAGGCTATGAAAATTCTCAGCTCTTTCAGTTTGGGTCATGTTTCATTCCTCTTGCAGAAAGAGAACATAACAAGAACAAATGGAGCCAATCAAGGGTTTCATTGGATGAATGCAAAACTGTGGTTCGCTGCATGTGATCCGTCAAGCAGGCCGCGCGAATCAAATCTTATCTGTTTTGGAAAATGGTGCCCCGGAGGAGAAAAACCTAGAACTCTTGTTCGAGGAATTGCAGGACTGGGAAGCGCAGTTAAAACACGTTGATTTTGATATGGAAGGGCCGGGCCTATGAACCGACCTTCTCCAAAATCGGAATTCAACGCCGTAGCGCGGCAACCTACCAAGAAACCTAAGCGTAAAAGCCCGCCACCCTTTTCCCTGCGCCTGTCATGGGATGAACGCGCGCAGCTTGAACGGGAAGCCGGGCGTTTGTCCTTGGGTGAACATATCCGCCGTAAGCTATTTGGTAAAACTGAGACTAAGGGCGGCACAAGGCAGCGCTCGCACACCAAGCCTCACAACCCCACCATTGACCATGTGGCGCTTGCGCAGTTGTTAGGGACGCTCGGCCAGTCTGAACTTGGCCGCAGCATGATAGCGCTCTCTATGGCCGCACAGTGCGGGGCGCTGCCTGTTGATGATGAACTCACCGACAAACTGCATAGTGCCTGTGACGATATCAGCGAAATGCGCAATGTGTTGATTGTGGCGCTCGGTATCAAACCGCAATCGGGTGATCGCCCATGACGATGCTTGAGGGAAACCAGCGCGGCGGAGCGAAGAATCTGGCGCAGCATCTTGTGAAGGATGAAAACGATCATGTTGAAATCCATGAGATACGTGGCTTTGCGTCTGATAATCTCATGGGGGCGCTGAATGAGGCTTACGCGGTCAGCCGTGGCACCAAGTGCAAACAGTTTCTTTATTCCCTGTCGGTCAATCCCCCGCCTGAGAAACACGTCAGTATCGCGGAATTTGAACAGACCATAAACCGCGCGGAAAAGACGCTGGGCCTTGAGGGGCAACCACGGGCGATTGTGTTCCACGAAAAGGCCGGGCTGGACGGGACGGTGCGCAGACATGCCCATGTTGTTTGGAGCCGCATCGACATTGCGGAGATGAAAGCGGTGCATATGTCGCATGACCATAGCAAGCTATTTGATCTCTCCCGCGAGATATTCATTGAACGCGGCTGGAAAATGCCACGCGGTTTCGGCAAGAAATCCGAGCGTGATTACAGGAACTTTTCACGGGCTGAATGGGAACAGGCCAAGCGCACGGGCAAAGACCCGCGTGCCGTCAAGACGGCCATAACCGATGCGTGGGCAATATCGGATTCAAAGGCCGGGTTTAAGAATGCACTCAAGGAACGGGGCTATGTGCTGGCGCGCGGTGATCGCGGGCGCTTTGTCGCGGTTGATATCTTCAATGAGGTTTACCCCATAGCCCAAAGAACAAAAATGCGGGTTGCCAAGCTGCGCGCGCGCCTTGGCGATGAGAGTGACTTGCCTAGTGTTGACCAGGCAAGGCGACAAATCGCCAAGGACATGACCCCGACCATACGGCGTATGAAAGCGGAAGTCTCGGCCAGTGTGAACAAGCAACAGGCCGCTATCAGCCGGGAGCGTGAACAACTGGTGAAGCGCCAGCGCGAAGAACGCAAAACCCTCAAGGAACAGCAGCTAAAGCGCAGCCAACAGGAAGCTGTTGATCGTCAATCACGCTTTCGCAGGGGCGTTAAAGGCTTATGGGACAGGATGCGCGGAGAACATGCCCGCATCAGAAAGCTCAATGAGCAAGAAGCAAAACAAGCGCAACGCAGGGACAGGAAAGAACAGGAAAACCTGATCACTGAGCAGCTTTCGGAGCGCAGGATGCACCAGCAGCACGCCAAGGCCATGTCAAGCAAGCACCATGACCAAATCCGCGCCATAGAGCGTGATCTTGGCCGTTACCATGACAGGCAACCGATCATGCCGGGCCGGGGTTACGGGCGGTAAATTATGGGATTGATTTACCCTCAATATAATCGGGACGATTGGCGATTTTTTGCCATATTCAGGAATTCAATAATCCGATATTCTATAATTTATCCGCAACTATCATCGGGGTTAATTGCTATGCTTGACGGTATAGAAACTGAAATAATCGGAGCCGTTCTAGTCGGAACAGCCGTGTATTTATGGAATAGGTTACTTCGAGACGTCTTTCACAATTTATTCAAAGGGGAAGCCAAAAAGCTGAACGGTCATTGGATTGCAACACATGACGATGGAACCAAGGACAGCGTAATCTTGAAACAATTTGGTTCAATGGTATGGGGTGAAATTCTGGTTCGTGTGGGTGAAGAAAAGAATAAGAAATACGATTTTAAGGGAAGTTACAGATACCCTTTTTTAGCTATTGATTTCAGAGCTGCTAAAAACGACCACTTTGTAGAAGAAGATGGAGGGTCTATCTTTTTGAGGGTGCAAGACAAGGGAGATAACTTAGAGGGCGGTATGACATCGTTTGATGGAGATCATGTGCAAATTTGGAAATCAACTTGGGTGAGAAAAAACTAAACCTAACTTGACTTCAAACAACACGTAGTCGGCGACTGTCAGATCAGGTCTGAATTATTGCACTTTAGTCGCACCCTGATACTGTCCATTAGTGCATTAGGTAGACAACCCCCTGCCCGTTAATCGTAGTTTCGGTATAATCGCAGCCCAGATCGCGGGCCATTGCGTCATAGTTTATGTAACAAGCTATGTTGGCCGGGATTTCACCAAATAAACCCTCATCAACAAACTGATAAGCCAATTCCTTGAGGCTATCGACTTCGTAAATCGTGATATCAAAATCATAAGGGCTGTCTTTTTCAACATCGAAGCTATAGCCGCATTCTCCGGCTGCAATGGCGATATCTCGCTTTTCTTCATCGTCCCATTCTTCCAGCTTTTCCATGATGCTCAGGATATTGGACTGGTACAGCCCTATGGCCTCGCATACTTCGCAGTCGATGGTTTCACCGTCAATGAACTGGATTTCAAATTCTTCAACAATCTCGCCGTAATCGTTGCGGACCTTGCCAATTTTGCCTTTGTAGGTTTCCGCATCCTCAAAATAAAAACCGCTTGCAGCGAAGTCATAGGGTTGTGCATAAAACTGTGTCATCTGCTCTTTCCTTCCTTAGAAATTGGGTTTGAAGCGAAAGCTTGCGCCTCGCCTTTAAACCCATGCCGACCCCTTGAAACGGGTGTGCAAACGGAGGGAAAAAGCCGCGAAAGATTGTCTTCGTAATTGGGGGCGACCTTTAGGGGGAGCCGATTACGAAATAATCTCTGCTGTCTGGTTTTTCACGAAGTGCGCTGAGGGCTGGCCCTAAGCAAACAAAAAGCCCGCTTCTTTGGAAGCGGACTACATTTCTTTTGCGCAAAGGATCGTTACCCGTATGGGTGAAGCCGACTCCGGCGGCTTCATACAGCTTGGCCTTTCCGGTTTCTTTGGCCGGAAGGGTTAGCGGCATAGAGCCTGACCCCGCTTTTTGGCGGGGATGTGCCCCGATTAACTGAAAACGTCAAAGTTATACTTTGTCTGACAACCCAATAAGAAACGCCATGGCATTACGCCTTTCTGCATTTCTCCTGTCTTTGAAATAGTCGATTGTGTCAGGAACGGCGGGGGCCAATGCAGAAACAAACAACGTGATTGCTCCAGCAAATCCAAGATCAGCCAAGTACGCAAAAGAGATCGTAGGCATTTCCCATTTCACAACCTTTTTCACCAGACTTGCGAACAGATCATCGCGTATCGCGCTCATTTCATTTTTGTATTCGGTTAGCTGCGGTATTAAGTCCGCTGTGACTATCCTTGCAATTTCGTCAGGAGAGACACCTGTACCCATGCCGCCAATACTGGAGGTTGCGCGGTTAATTTCGGTAGTCCACGCCTCGTATGCATCCTTTGATTTTTCTCGGTATTTCAGGATATCGGGAACCTGCATTTGGCTTAACATTTCATCGGGTATTACGGCCTTGGCGATATCCAATCCAACATAAGGTGCGGCTTTCGGTGTGTGGCCTACATAACCTGAGTCCGTGGCTCTAAGGGCAATCAGTTCCGCAAAAAAGGGATCTTCGCTGACAGGTATGGTGCCTTCCTGCTCAGCCACCATCAAGGTGCTGGTGACTTGGATTGATGCGTCAAACAATATTGCTTTCAGCGTTTCCCTTTTTCCTTCGTCAATCGATACGTTAAAGGTATGCGGCCCCGCTGGTGGCTCATCGTTTAAATCCTGAATCAATTCGTTGCCGCAAGCGCGCAGTGTCTCAACGATATCACTGCCAGTAAGACCGTTCCCGTAATTCGCATTAAGCTGGATGAATTTGGAGGCGAAGATGTCGCTTGATTTCAACCCCCTGAGTATACAGGCAGCAAATTGAGGATTGTTGATATCCGCTTTTAAAAATGGGCTGTAGAGGTTCCTGAGTGGATCAGTCGGGGGCGATATTGCCGATATCCCGACAGGCGATCCTGTAGAGTCAATCCTTCGTGCAAATGAATCTTGGCCGATTGTTCCCCAATTGCCGAAGGTTACGGACGGCCTGTCCATGAACTGAATTTCTTCTGCAACAACCAGCAATCTTTTCAGGGTCACTTCATCGCAAAAAGAAGAACCACTATACAAAAGTTTCATTTTCCATCCGGTTTTGTTTGTCGCTGTATTCTCGGACAAACAGACGCACAAAATCAAGCGTTCGGTTCAACAAGCTGCGCCAGATTGATACGCATGCCATCCCCTTCATAGGGTCCGATCTTCGCCAATGCCTCTTGGCTGGACACATCCCTTGAAAGCCAGTGCGCCCGCTGTTCATTGGTCGTAAGCAATGCAGGCATACGGTCATGATACGGCGCTACAGTGTCATTGGCCTCGCAGGTAATCATGGTGCAGGACAGTACGTTTAATTCCGCGTTCCATTCCCATAGACCAGCCGCCGCGAATAACTCATGATCTGTGAGGGCAAAACTATAGGGCTTTCCATCCTTCCATTCATAATAGGCATTCATCGGCATCAAGCAGCGCATACAGTCTTTCAGCGGCCCCCGGTAGGAAGCGGGTGGGCTTAATGCTCTCAAGCCCTCTAGCTGCGCATTGAAGGTCTTGAAGGTGCCGATGGATTTGGCAAAGCGCGGCACTAATCCCCATTTTGCATTGGTGGCGCGGCGCTGGTCGTAACGCTCCGCTATAATGGGTACGTCTGTACCGGGGGAAATGTTGGCGCGTGGCTTTAACGGCTCTGGCCTGACCCGCGTATTGATGGCATCGTAATATTCAAAAAGTTGTTTCCAGCTAGGGCTTTCCGTCAAGCTCATTCGTCCACACATCGCCAATTCTCCACACACCCCCGAATAAGAACATACAGCGAACAAATAAAAGCGAGCAACACACTTTTCACGCGAGGGAAAATAGTATTAGCTGGTGTATGGCTTGATTCTTCCGGGCGGTTTTGACGGGTCATATTTCTTGCAATGCCCGACAAATGTAGGTACAATTGTAGTGTATGAATGGGATAAGAAAAAGAACAGGCTGAATATCGAAAAACACGGTATCGGCTTCAAAACAGCCTGCCGCATATTTGATGGCCCTGTTCTGACTGCTCTTGATGACCGCACCGATTACGGAGAAGTGCGGAAAGTCAGTATAGGCGCAATAGATGGCATTGTTGTACTGGCGGTTGTGCATACTGACCGCAAGGGCAAGACCCGCATTATTTCAGCGCGGCGTGCAAACCGGGCAGAAAGGAAACGATATGAAGAAGCGCTATGATAAAGAAATGAGCCTTGATGAACTGGCAGCAATGCCGGACAGCGAGATTGATTACAGCGATATTCCAAAACTGGATAAGAGGTTTTGGGAGAATGCCAAGCTTGCCATGCCCTCCTCCAAGAAAAAGCTGACCTTGCGGCTTGATGAAGATGTTATCGAGTGGTTCAAGAACCAAGGCAAAGGCTATCAAAGCCATATGAATGCTATTCTCAAGGCATACGTCCACACGAAAACGCCCGATCAATAAGTCAGATAATGATATTTGAAGTCAGTCCTGATCACATAGCCCGTCTTAATGATGCGGACCTGCGAACACTGCTAGCGCATCTTTGTGAACTGGAAGTGCATAATGTTAGTCAATCAACGGCGGGGGTAACATGGGGCGGCCACCAAAATGCTCCTGATGGCGGCATTGATGTTAGAGTTGAACTTGATGAGACTGCTGTAATTTCCGGCTATGTCCCAAGACCATCTACGGGAATTCAGGTCAAAGCGACAGACATGAACCGCGCTGCCATTTTGAAGGAAATGGCTCCAAAGGGTAAATTACTTGCAAGCATAAGAGAGCTGGGTGAAAAAAACGGCGCATACATTATTGCAAGCTCCAAAAGCTCTCTAAGCGACACGGCACTAACCAACAGGCAAAATGCAATGGTGGAGGCGCTGGTAGGTGTGGAATCAGCCGAGAGCCTACATGTTGATTTTTACGATCAAAGACGATTGGCAACTTGGACAAATCAGCATCCCGGTCTTGTTACTTGGGTTTTAAAAAAAACAGGAAACACGATTTCCCACTGGCGCCCTTTTGATGACTGGTCAAGTTCGCCAACATCCACTGACGCTGAGTACTTTGCAGATGACAAAGTACGCTTGTTGCGCGCCCGGATTTCAGAAGATAATAGCCTTGGTACTACAGATGGTATCAATACGATAAGAGCAATCCTCGCCGAACCCAAGGGAATAGTGAGGCTTGTCGGTCTCTCAGGGGTTGGCAAAACAAGGCTTGCTCAAGCGCTTTTTGATAACAGGGTGGGAGAAGGCGCGCTTGAGCCAACAACGGCAATATACACAGACATATCGGATAGCCCCGATCCGGTGCCACAAGACCTTCTGTCGGGGTTAATCATCAGAGGACAACGGGCGGTTCTCATCATCGATAACTGTGGTATCGAGCTTCATAAAAAACTGGTTGCTCGGATCAATCAATCCAGTGGTTTAGTGAGTTTACTCACTATTGAGTATGACATTCAGGACGATGAGCCTGAATATACAGATGTTTTCAAGTTGGAGGCCGTTACCGAAGATTTGATCCAAAAAATCCTTGAAGTACGCTTTCCTGCATTGTCAGGCCCTGATCGGCGTAAAATAGCTGAATTCTCAGATGGAAATGCAAGGATTGCCTTTGCCCTCGCCAATACAGCGGAGAATGGCGAATCTTTGGCAAACATGCGAGATTCTGAGTTATTTGACCGCCTATTCCATCAGAACAAGAGTATCGACATTAACCTGCTTGATGCAGCTAAAGCGTGCTCTCTGGTCTATTCTTACGATGGTGAGACTCTTAATGGAGAAGATGCAGAACTTCCTCTGCTGGCAAACCTTGTTGGGCAAACCGCGCATCAACTCTATCGGCATTCAGCCGAGCTTTTTCGGCGACAACTAGTACAAAAAAGAAGCAAGTGGCGTGCAGTATTGCCCCATGCGTTAGCACATCATCTTGCCAAGGTTGCACTTGAGGATGTTCCTTTTCAAATCATTGAAGAAAACATCATCAATGGCGGATCACCCCGACTTCTAAAGTCATTTTCTCGGCGAATAGGCTTTTTGCACGATACCGAACACGCAAAGAAACTGGTACAAAACTGGTTATCTGTGGATGGCCTTTTGGGGAAGGTCGGCAATCTCAACAAGCTTGGCGAGGCTCTGTTGGGCAATGTCGCGCCCATCGATCCTGAATTAACTCTGTCTTATTTGGAAAAAGCGGCGAATTCAGATAGTGATTTTTTCACTACAGAGAACACCAACCGCGCAGTAATTATCGGCATATTGCGGTCACTCGCATATGAAGCAGATTTGTTCGAAAGAAGTGTCAGCTTGTTAGTCCGCTTTGGGCATCATGAAGAAGTAGCTGGCAATAATACTCATAATGCACGTGAAGTTACGAAATCGCTTTTTTATATTTACCTTTCAGGAACACACGCAAGCCCAGCACAACGGGTAGCCGTCATCAGGAAACTGCTGGAAAGTAATGATCCGTTGGATCATGAACTAGGGCTGTCGGCGCTAGGCGCTATGTTGCAAACAGAGCATTTTACCTCACATTACGGTTTCGAATTTGGAGCCAGACCAAGGGACTACGGACTGCACCCAGAAAACAGCGATGATATTTCAGATTGGTTCAATGCTGTGCTTGATATTGTCACAGAGTTTGGTGCAGGTAACCGTCCGTATTCACAAGAAGTACAAAAACGTTTTGCTGCCAAAATTAGGTGGTTAAGTCGTCACCCCCTTTTGCTTGATAAAACTATCGCAGTAGCAGGCGCATTGTCTCTTGATGAAGGTTGGCCACTTGGTTGGGTTGGTGTGCGATCAGCTATCAAAGCTCGGCGGGAAAACATGCCTGCCGAAGAATTGCAGAAGCTTCAAAAGCTGGCAGAAAGACTGGCTCCCAAGAAACTCTCTGATATGGTGCGGAGTTATGCCCTGACTAAGGAATGGGGAGTTCTGGACATTGCCGACCTTGATGAAGACGAAGAAAATAAGCCTGTTGAGGCACGGCAAAAGATAATGGAAATCTGCGTCGACCTTGGTGAAAAACTGGCAAAATCACCTGATGATTTAAACGCTCTCCTTCCTGAAATTCTTGCTTCCAAAGCTAACAAAGTATGGTCTTTAGGAAAGGGTTTGGCGGAAGGCTGCACATCTCCAGCCCAACTGTGGGATGTGATCGTTGAAGCTACTTATGACGACCTTCATTCAGGCAACAACACCGGATTGTTGGGAGGCTTTATAAGCTCCATAGCAACTATCGATATTGAGGCGGCGGAAAACTTCTTAGACACAGCGCTAGATGACGAAAGGCTGCACGATACATTTGTATATTTACAAATCAACGCTGGGCTCACGGCGCGAGGAATAGAGCGTTTAAAGCGTGCGCTTAAGATTGAAACAATCCCTGTTTATTCGTTCCGAAATTTGGCGTTTGGAGGCGTAACCGGACAGATACCAGACGGTGACCTTGCAATAATTCTTAAATTGTTATCTGACAAAAAAGATGGCTTGGGAACCGCGCTTGATATTTTCAGCATGTTCCTTCACGGGCTGAGTTCAAAGCAAAAACCAGCCAATGATGCGCAGAAAGCTATTGGCCGAATGCTGCTATCAAAACTCAGCTTTGAGGATCGATCTGAACAAGAAGACTACGAGTTGGGAGAAATCGCAAAAGCCTGTTTGAAAGAAACGAACAGTGAACCAGTTGCCAGATCCGTATGTGAAAAATTCCTGATGGCCATCAAAGAACATCACGTTTACGCGGGGAAGTTCAAGAGATTTATGAGTGCAATTTCCCTTACCCACCCAATAGTGTTGTTGGACGTTTTTGTGGGGCAGTCTGATAATGGGTATTTTGGCCTGCGCGGTATATTTAGTGACTTAAGAGAAGATAGAGATGATCCACTTGACAATATATCCGATATTACACTGCTGGAATGGGCTCAAGTTGATCCAGAGGCTAGGTTTCCAAAGTTGGCAGAAGCAATTAGGTATTTCATTCAGGCAGGCCAAGACACGCCTGCTCAATGGACCACAGCCGCGAGCAAGCTGATACAATTAGCACCAAACCCTGTAGCTGTTCTTGATATCTTTTTGGATCGTTTCGCTCCTATGGGCTGGAGTGGATCAAAAGCTGACATAATGCAGCAGCGCATACCGCTACTCGAAGAACTATTGAAGAAGAAAAATACAAAAGTCGTGGAGTGGGCTTCGGCGAAACTACCAGTCTACGTTGGTGTGGTTGCACAAGAACGCGAACGTGAAGCCGAATGGGACAGAGACAGAGACGAAAAATTTGAATGGTGAAGCCATCTCTGCGCCTAACTAGTGATTGAACGGCGCTACGTTCTGCTGGCGCATGGCCGGGTCGATCCCGGCTGGTGCGTCAATCGCTTGGGGGGTGAAACGGGGGGAGCGCAGCATCCCCCCTAGAGAGAGCGCAGCGAACGAACAAGCCGCGCGTATGTAATACGCGCACAGCTTGCGTATGCCGGAAAATCCATACTTCACACTCACATCGGCATACGTTGACGCAGTTCTGCACCACCGCGTACCGGGTCATGAAACTTCAAAGCGATACCTGCCCGCTGTGATCTAAATTAAGATGGCTCCAAGTGTTGAGCAGTATATACGCCTGCGTTTTAACTAGGGTTTTCGGTGTTGTGGTTACGAACCCACCAGACAATTGCTTCTAGCTCGTCAACGGTAAATCTATCATCCAACACAATCTCTTTGTGCCCAACGCTCCACGCAAGATATTGCACGCCATCAAACAATCCGTTGTCGCTCTTAATCCTTTTACCCAAGATTTTCCTTGCTGTTTCCTCATCCATATCGCGCGCTCCAATATCTCTTAACAAATGAAAGTATCTGTCGTTTGAAACAAGATCAAACCCCTCATGCCTATGCTACCCTTAAGGGCTGAATGACCATTCGGTCTTGTGTGTCTATGAACGGGACTTTGAATTAAGATGGCTCCGGTCCCGGCGTAATAGCTTGCTGGTTTTCAAACTCTGCGCTCGCTCGCTCCAAGGCTGTGCGCAATGTCGAACCATGCCCATTTCCGAATGTCCGTACATAGAAGTCAATAATGGCTTTCGGGTGCGGGGCAAGATGGATAGCCCGTGCTTCCGCCTTATCAAGCTCCTGCTGCGTGGGGTAAGTGTAATAACGCGGCTCCCCCGTCTGCTGGATTGTCTTTACAGTGCCGTATTGTAAGTACTCGTCCAGCGCCCCCGTAACCATGTCCAGCATGACAGGCCGCAGCATTAGGTAATGCTCAAACATTGATCTGGCAGGGTCGATAGGCTGACTGTCTTTCAGGATATACGGCCCGGTATCATAGTCGTAGTCCACCTCATGCAATGAAAGTGTGTTTTGCTTTTCCCCGTTCTCTAGCGTCCTGAACGGCGGAAAAACGCCCCTATATCGTGGGATATCGCCGGGGTGCAGGTTCCACAGGAATCCGTTGGCTTTGAAGTGGTCAATAATCCGCTTGCCGAATTTCTGATAACTGCGGATAGACAGCCCGCCCATAACGTCAGGCCGGGTCGCTACATTAAAATAGAAACTGTCACTGTTGACCTTATCAACCGCGCGATACGTGAAGCCGTGTATCTCGGCAAGTTGCTGCGGGCTTTTAAGCGGCCCCGGATTGTGTGCAAGAAACGGATAAAGGATTTGCGCGGGCATTGTGCGCTCGTAAAATTCCAGACGTTCAAGCTGGCGGGGCCGTGCGTGTGCTGGTTCCCTGACCTGCACAATTTCCGGCGTTACGCTGCGCGATTGCAGGGCCGGGACAAGATGATTCAACAAAATGTGTGTGGAAATATCGCTTCCCACAAAAACTAAAAACGTGGACACTTAACCTCTTTTCGCAAGTGTCCCCACACGGCAAACAAAAAATTCTACGGCTTCTTTGCAGTCTCCCAGTACAGATTATAAAGCGTACGGAAAGCGCTGCTGGCCTGTTTATTATTTTGAACGGTGATATTTACCATATCTTCGTTAAAAGTCAAAGTTGCGAACTTCTCGCCATACGAGTATATGGTTTCCTCGTTAAATTCGTCCGCAGGTGTCCAGCGATATTCCGCATAGCTGGATGCTGGCAGGAAGTTGTCACCCTCGCGGATCAGTATTTTCGTCTTCATCTTGTCTTTGATGGCTGTCATGCGCTCCACATGCGCCGCCCACTTTTCCGCACCCGCCCATTTCGGCCAGTGCCTCGCATCAATATTGTAAATGCAGGCTTCGCCGCCCTTATGCAGAAGCGTTTCATAGAGATCATCAAGAAAGGCGTTGAATCCTTCCCGGCCATGTAATTCGATGATACCGCGCTCCCGCTGTCTTACGCCATTGCCATCCGTGAACTCCACGCCAGCCAGTGAATAGGTCGTCACTAGCTTCTCAAGCGTAGCGCTTTGTGGGTCGCTATGACCCTTTTCAATATTCTTGATGGTCGTCTTCGACACTCCCGCTTTTCGTTCCGCTTCTTCCTGATTCCATCCAAGAAGTGTACGAGCAAGTAAAAGTTGTATTCCTGAAATCTTCATATTCGCCATGTTTTATGTATTGTTATCTATTGTTTATGTATCTTGTTGAAAAATAGCAGTATTCTTTTCAAAAAGAGCAATAATTTCTTGACAGAAAATTATTCCTTCTCTAAAACACGTAGAAAATAACAATTTTAGATTGAATAATCAATCGTGTGTGAGGAGACTTTGTTATGAGTACTGAATATGTCGCCGGGTACAGCGAAATGTACCGTCAAACCCTTAAATTTCCGCCCGCAGCGGTATACCGGATTAACGGGGCGGTGCCCGATACGCGCCAGCTCGTTAGCTGAGACGGTCAGCGGCACTTTTTCCATTTAGAAGAAAATCCCCAATTTTTAGGATCACTCCCACCACACGTAAGATGATCCTAAACCTCGGTCCCGCCCCTCTCATGTATCCCCACTATACGCTCTGGGGGGCGGGACTTTTTTTTAAGGTGGCTTCTATTGAACCCGCGAAAGCCCGGAATATGCATAAGCTTATCTATACAAATCAGGAGCACCCAAGATGCCCAGCCCCGGCCCTTATCACCCGGTAAGCGTCCATGTGGGCGGGCGGCTAAGAGTATTGCGGCTCAAGCGCGGCTTGAACCAAGTGGATATCGCCGGGGTTCTGGGTGTCAGTCTTGCCCAATTCCAGAAATACGAGTCCGGCAAAAACCACCTGAGCGCCCCGCGCCTCTATACACTCTCCCAAAAACTCAACGTCAATGTGGGTTACTTTTTCGAGGGACTTTAGGAATATATGGATACCTGATCTTAGCCTTATTTTAAGGGTTTTTCCCTAGACTATAGCTAACGATTTGAGGGGAAAATGAGTGAGCAAGATCACCATTCCGAAGATGCTGTAAACGCTGCTCTAAAAGCCAAGAGCCGCGAGGATTTTGACGATCTCCAAAAAGAGCTTTCGGGCCTGAACGTTAAAGATAACCGTTTCCTTCGGGACGATGATCCACGCAACGCCCAGGGCCGGGCACGCAGGGAACGCGAAGAAACAGCCACCCGGCTTTCCCTGTTTCTCTCTGATCCCGGCTACCAAGCACTGTACAATGAAACGATGACCGCCTTAGGCGATGCGGAAAGCGCAGTTTATGACGCAATCGTTGATGCATCGGACGCGGTGAAGGATGCGCAAGATGCGCTGGACGCAGCCCGCGAAAACGGCGCTTCCGAAGCGGAACTTGAAGCGCTTCAAAAGAAACTGGATGAAGCCAAGGAACGCCACGAACGCATGTTAGAGCGCGAGCGCGAACTGGCCGAGATCAGGCGGCGCATGGAAGACCCGGATAATCCACCATCAAAAGATGAAATGGACGGATACCGGAAACGGATAGGCGAGATTGAAAATGAAGCAAAGCAGTGCAAAATTGCCAAGCAATCACTAGATGCTTCCGAACCTGAAACCGAAAAAGCGCCCAACGCCAATTTCAGCCTTGACGGTTATTCTCCCTCCTGACAAATCGGCCACAAACACTTTCTGCCAAAGCTGCAATAATGACACTCGGCCTGTAATCGGGGTTCTTCTGCATGGTGTCTAGTATCAGCCAGTTTCGTTCCGAGGTTTTGTCCCCGTAATACCAGTCATGCACGCACTGGCCTGTTTGTATGCTCTCCTGTGCCGCCATTTGGTAGAGAGTACTTACAGCGCCATCTATGTATCCCTTTTGCTGCATCTCTGGCATTTCCAAAAAGTCTTTGCTTTTAAACGCCTGCGAAGATGCTTCTGTGCCAAAGGCGAAAAGCGCGGCACCAATGGCGGCATAAACGGGGCGGTGAAGATGTAATGAAAAGCGGGTGAATTGGGTCGTCATGTCCGTACTCCCTCAATGTTAAAATCGGGGAGCCGGGTTTAGAACCGGACGCCGCAAAGACCCGATACAGGTAGCGGGTGCGTGATATTTGGGCCAGCAGCCTTGGACATTCTCACACCATCCGGTCAATAAACCGAAGCGCGAAAGCATACAACCACTGTTGGCCGAAGCCACGGAATTGGCCGACCTGTATTCAAAGGGGTTTGCGGTCCCCACGCCCTGAATTGGCAGGACGCGGGCCTAAGCAATCATATCTGGTGATTTATGGCAAGGGAAAGCGGCGGTGGAAGGGGTTTTGCTGCCGGGCTACTCACCATGCAAATATTTCGTACGATGAAAAAAATTATTTCTAGACTTAATGTCCAGACATTTTCATGCTATTAAGCTCATCAACACATTTGAAGCGAAAGCCATTCTGGCCGAAAAACGTTTATTTTCAACGCGTGCGGCGTGTTTAGTATCTCTTTTACAAGGAATAACAGCTTATGGCAGATTCCGATTTAAACTTAATAGAAGTCGATCATCCCCTTATAGAACATTTGCTGACGCTGATGCGCAACAAGTCTTGCCCTAACGGTGAATACCGACATTGCATGACACAGATTATGCAATTTCTATCCTATGAAGCCATTGAACTACTAAAAATACCAGTGAGAACGGTAACGGTTGAAACACCGCTTGGCCATGAGACAACTGGTGCCCTCATTAACACAAGACGAATGGTTCTCGTCACAATGTTAAGGGGTGGCCTGCCAGCAGCGGCAGCAGCGCATCGGCTGTTCCCGCGCGCTTCAATGGCCCACATCGGCTTTAAGCGAGATCGTAACCTCACTGAGGTTGGCGACCCCTACATTGCAGAGTTTCCAAAACCAAGTCAGCTAGAAAACCAAGTTTGCTTGGTTTTCGATACAATGATTGCAACCGGGATATCCGCCATAGCCGCGCTGAAACATCTAAAGGAAGAGCGTGGCAGTTTGGACGATACAGTTTTCATTTGTCTGGTGTGCTCGCCTAAAGGCGCAAGAGCAGTTTTCAAAGAGTATCCAGAGGTAAAAATTGTGACGGCCAGTGTGGACAATGAAGAACTTGACGAAATAACGCACGTGGTTCCGGGCATTGGTCGCCCATCAGCACGCATGTTTGAAACTGAGGAAGCTTAAAAAATGCAACAACCAACCGAAAAACTTCAATCAGATAGCATTGCAGATAACGTTTTTTCTGGTTCTGAGAAAATTCTCATTGATGAAGCAGCCGTACATGATGTGGACCGCGACAAGGAACCAAATGATGAGCAAGCTGCGTCCCATGAAAGGCTAAAGCGTTACGGGCAAGAACCATCCAAAACACAATCAAATGCCGAGCATCAAATAGAAGCGGCTCTACCGCACAGGCAAATCCTTGAAAACGAAAAAGTTGGCACACCTATAGATTTAAGTGATATGATAACATCACACTATAAACCAACTAACGAAACTATGGACAAAGATATTTCTCAAGGGACTGTTAAGCCGGAACTGAAAATTTACAGACTGAAAACCGCAAATCGCAAATCAGATCAATTCAAAGACCCTACAAAACCCGCAAGCGACTATGTGAATAGAACCGATAAGTCTGTCGGCACAAAGCACAGGCCATCACTGCTGGAATTACTGAATAAAGCCGCAAGTGAATCACCCCACTCAAAGAACGCTCTTGTCGATGATGCATTGGTCGAAAAACTCTACTGGATGGGCTACCGCAAAGACCTTGAAGAAATCGGGTATCGGTTTGAAATTGCTGGACCATAACACGCGACAAGTATGTTCTAGACATTTGTTCTAGACATTTTTTCCTAGATATAGTACTGTCAATCCATAATGGCGGATAATTCCTATTTGCCGATATTATGTGATTGGATTGACTGGTGGTTAAGCGGCCACACAATTTCAAAGCCGGAAAACGCGGTGCCCACACTCCGCAAAGGCTTAAAGAACGCGCCAATCCTACCAACACAATTAATCACAGAATTGCATCGTACGATGTAATACAGAACGGCGCTAAGTTCGCCCTTAGAGGCCCAACCGATGATGTGTGCCGTGAACTGACACACGCATATGATTTCTTTAATGCCGAGTTGTTCGATGGCGACTTGCCGCCCTGCCTCATCACATTGCAGCGCTATAGCCGTGCATACGGATACTTTTCTGGCAAAAGGTTTGTTGATAAGGCCCGTGGCAGGGTGACAGACGAATTGGCTCTCCATCCTACCATGATAGCGAGCCGTGTCATTGATAAAACGCTCTCTACGATGGTGCATGAGCAGGCGCACATTTGGCAGTTTCATTTCAGCGCCTACGATAGCCGCCGTGGTGTGATGCGCGCCTATCATGACCTTGAGTGGGGCGACAAAATGGAAAGCATCGGATTGATGCCCTCCAACACTGGCGAGCCGGGCGGCAAGAAAACCGGGCGGCAAATGACGCACTACATCATTAGCAACGGTGCTTTTGATAAAGCGTGCAAGAAGCTGCTGGAAACAGGCTTTCAAATTACTTGGCAAGAAAATCTGAGCGAGCTTCGCAGACGAGGCAAAGGCAGAGCTAACAAAACACCTGACTTGTCAAAAGTCCGGTTCACGTGCCCCGTCTGCAAAAGCAATGCATGGGCAAGACACACCGCAAGACTGGTCTGCGGTGAATACAAATGCGGGGGGCCGCGTATGACAGCGATCTAACCCACCACCTCACCAAAACAGCAAGTCAAAACACGCCGGAGTCACGATTCCGCGAACACTCGAACTTTGCCCCGCGCCGGGCAACCAAGACGGAGAAAAGCCCATGAACAGGCGATACATTGAAGACAAGCTGGCCAAACTCCTTATGAAGCTTCGGGCCAGCAACGAAAAGATTTCAAAGGCGCAAAATGCGGCTTCACGGCGCAAACCGCTTGTTACCAAGGCAAGCTTTGTTTCCCGCGCGAAGTCGGTGGTGAAATCCATTAAAGCGCTTGGCGGGCAATTCACCAAGAGTACGAAAAAGCTTTTGGATGCCCAGAACAAAAAGAAGGAAGATTACCGCCAATTTAAAGCCGATAACGGCCTCCCAAGGGATGCTCGTACCCCGGACCTGCTCAACACCTATTTTGTGTTGATGGGCTTCCTGTGCGGCGAAACGCTGCTGGTTGCTGGCATCTTTATTTCTGACGGCAAGTTTGACGTGGTTTTAGGACTGACCTATGCCGCCACCATGTCGGCGGTGACGATCCTGCTGGGCATGTTTACCGGGTATTTGCCGGGGCGATTTCTGGCCCACAAAATCGGCGCACGCCTCTATACCAACCGGGATATCGCCATCCGCCTCACGGCGTGGGCCGGGTTCCTGATCGGGATTGCCAGTTTTCTTTTGCTGCTGTTTAGCTCCGCAAGGGTGCGCGCGCTCGGCACGCATAAGGGCATCTTCGATTTTGCCGAAGTGTCCCTGTACGACACGTTCAACGACTATCTGGCGATTGCCGTAGCCATCGTTGCGGGCGTGGCGGGCATGGCCGCAATCATGAAGGGCATGACCGGGATTAAGGATATCAAACCCGGCTTTACGGAAGCTTTGCGCGCCGCCACCGATGATATCCGCAAAGCCGCCGAAGATGCCTATTACCGGGCGCTCGATCATGTGGACGATCTCTATGAAAATGCCGTGGCGGAGATCGAGGACAGCCTTGCCGAGATCGAAGACTACGCCGAAGACCGCCTAGAGGCGCTTGCAGAAGATCATGAGCGTATTACCGCGCATAACCATGAGGTTGAGGCCGGGCGCGAACTGATTGAAAGGCTGATTGAGGAAGAACGCCAACAGCGCGAATGCGTGACGCTCAAACCCGCGCAGCCAATGGATATAGACTGGTCAGCCTTTGACCGCCTGATGATCGCGCCGCCCGAAGAAGCCCAGAACCCCGATTCAAGCACCACTAATGACGATGATCAGGTTGCCGCTGCACTGGCCGCGCTCGGTCAAGCCCACCTACAGGCTGTGGCGGAGATCGAGAACGACTACGCCGCGTTCCTCGCGGAAATTGTTTCACCCCTTGACGAACAGGAGAATGAGAAATGGTACGCAGAAATAATAGAGCATCCCGCCGCCGGCCCCGCAGGGGCCGTGGCGGACCCCAATGGGGCAAACTCGCCGCACTGATCGGCGTTCCGGTCGCAGTTATGAGCGCAGCCGGGGCCGGGCTTGCTTGGTATATGGGTATCGAGAAAATAGACGAGAATTTTTGCTATGATCGGGGCGCGGAGCAGAACACGCTTGCGATCCTGCTGGATAACTCGGTCACTGATCCTTCCGACCAGCAAAAACGCGATTACCGGGCGGGCATTGGCGAAGCAGTCCGCAACGCAACCCCCAACACCAAGATCATTGGACAGAGTACGTCCAAGGACAAGAACGGCACCATTGCCCCCATCCTGTTTACGCTGTGCAAGCCACCGGAAACCGAAGCCGAGCAAGAAGCGATTGGTGGCCCTTCCCTTTCCGGCGCGCGCCTTAAAAACATTGCGGCGGAAGCCAAGGCCGCACTCGATGAAAAACTTGATGAAATGCTGGGCGCGGTGGCCGTTAAAGAGGAAATGGCTTCTGACAGCCCCCTGCTGGAACAGCTACAAAGCATATCGCGCTATGCCGGGTTTCAGGGGCCATCCCGTCAACTAGTGATTATATCTGATGGGTTGCAGAACACAGAATATGCCCAATTCTGCCGGACAAAAGGCCACCTTCCACCGTGGGAAGTCTTCAAGCAGGGCCGTACCTATCGGCGTGTCAAGCCTGACGATCTTGCGGGAACCGATGTTACCTATCTGATGGTGGAATCTTTCCGTCTTCCCAACAAGCACTATCCCCACTGCTCCAATGACGAATTGGCGATATTCTGGGAAGACCTCCTTTACGGTAGCGGCGCTGACTCTGTTGTCATGCACCATGTGCGCCGTGGTGCAGACTAATGGCACAGCAGCAACAAGATGATGAAGACCAAGGGGCGGTTATCTTCCCCCTGGTCTTCATCTTCGGCTCCCTCTATGTGCTGGACAGCTACGGCCCGCCAATCATAGGGCCGCATATCAACTGGATTTCCACGATTGCGGCCATCACGCTGTTTATGGGCGCGATGGGGCTTATCGGCGGCATTTTCAGCCTGCTGGCGGCGCTTACCAACTGGAAGTATGCCCGCACCGCCACCGGGCATAAAGGCACTGCCGGGTGGATCAAGAGCCTGCGCGAGATCAAGCACGAACTCCTGAAAGGCTGGGGGCCGTATTGGGGAGCCTTCAAGGGCAAGCCCATTTTTTCGGATTTCGAGAGTAACGCGCTCATTTTGGGTCCGGCAAGATCGGGCAAGGGCGTGCGGGTTTTGCTGATCACGATACTGACGATTTTTGCCAGTAAGTTCTGGATTGATTTCAAGGCAGAAATCGTCTGTGTCGTCAGGGGTGCTTTGGAAGCGCGCGACGAGATCATCCGCATCCTCAATATCGGGAATATGTACCCCGACATTCTGGGCAAGACCGACTTCTATAACCCCCTTGAGAATATCATTTTCAAATGCCTGATTACGCCGGGCGGCACTCTGAATATCTCACAAGTGCTTTCGCAAATGAGTATGCAGTTATCCCCTGAACCCAAGGAAGATGGCGGCGAGGAAAACGGCAATTTCTGGCGCGAAGGTCAACGGGACTACATCCAGTTTGCGATACTGGTTTGCGTGCTCTTGGATGGCATCAGGGCCAATCTTGGGGATGTCTACCATCTTTTGTGCAACCGCAAGGAACTGCTCGACAATGCGCTCTGGATTGCGGGCCGCCTAATCAAAGACGAAGACCCGGAAGACGAAGAAAAGGAAACGAAGAAGAAAAAGAAAAAAGAGGGGCCATATGTGGACCCAATGCCGATTGAGCAGTTGTACTGGGTGGAACGGCATACGCCGGAAGACTTGGATAATTTCATCACCTTTTGCCGGGACTTGGCAATTGAAATGTCCGATCAGTTAAAGGAGCCGGATAAAAGGCAGTCATCCAGCTTTCTCAAGGGCGCGAAGACTGCCTTAAAGCCTTTCAACAAATCCACCCACGCCTACAAATGCCTCTCGAAGTCCACCTTCAATTTTTCCGAAATGAAAGGCCCGGTAGAGGAAGCGGAGCCGGAAGATACAGATGCCAGCCTGATTGCGCGGCTGGTTACAAAAATCCGCAAGTGGTTTGCAGGGCTGTTTTCTTGGTTGAAGCCAAGACCGCAAGCGGTGAATGCCTGTGTTGTTCTCGATGCCGCCAATCCGATTGAACAGGGCAAGATTGGCGCGCTGCTGCAATGGTGTTTCCAGACCGAGATTAAGGCGCATCCAAACAAGAAACGCCGTGTCTATTGGATTGCTGACGAAGTGACCAATTATACCATAGCCGACTTGCAGTCTTTACTGACTTGGTGCGGCGGATACGGGCTGGTAATCCTAACCATATTCCAATCCTTCAGCGCCTTCATTTCCCGCTACACCAGAGAGTGCTTCAACACACTTCTGTCCGAGACAGAAATCAAGCTGATCCTGCCCGGCACACGCGAGCCGGAAACACTAGACCTGATTGAAAAGACTGTCGGCACCGAGTCCGTGATGGTGCAAGGGCACAGCAGCAAGGACAAGTCCGGGCTGTTTTCCACCGAAGGCGCGGATTTCAAGGAAGATGGCCGCGCGCTCAAAACTGCCGATGAAGCCCGGCGCACCGAAAAAGGCATTCTGATTATCCGCAAGAACAAGCCGATAGAGGTTGATCTGCCGACCATTGCCGAGGTGGACCCGCTGCGGGAGCAGATCGACATAAACCCGTTCCACGGCAAGCCGTTTATTGCACCTGTGAAGCTGCGCCTACCGCACCCTGACGGCCCGCTGCTCATTCGATTGCTCAAAAAGCTATTTGCCCCAAAACCCGAAAACAATGGAGATCACTATGCGTAAGCAATTGCTCTACTGGCTGTCGCGCATTTTTCGGCGGATTGGCCGATTTTTCAAACACAAGCCGATGGCCCTCTTGCTGATTGCCTTTTTCGTCAGCCCCATCGGGCCGCATTTGCGTTTTGAGTATGAGTACAGGTCGTTTGGCTCAAACGGATACCGCATCCACACGCGCTGTACCTATCTCGGCTCACGCGGCTTTGTCGATGTGCCACTCATGCCCGAATGCCCGTGGTTTGCCTTTGTCGATAGCAGGCAGTTTATCAAGGAAAGGAAAGACTGATGGCCGGAAGACGAAACCGCTTTAATGCGGCCAATGACACATCACCATTGCAAGGCAAGGTGCCGGGTATGCGCCGCGAATTTGACCGCAACCGTGATCCGTTCAAGCGCGCCGAACTGGACGATCTCAAGAAGACGGAAAGCCAGCGCCGGAGTGAAAGCGAACGCTGGGAAGATCAGGTCAAGGATTATCGGCGTGGCTCAACCATGGTCGCCAAGGATAAGCCCCGCCATGACCTCAGGCCGCCCCGTGATCTCTCGAAAGAGTCCGACAGGCTGAAATTTGCGCATGAGTGGATGCGAGAACAACGCGAAGCAGCAATGGCACAGGCCGCGCCGGATCAAGAGCGCGCCCATGCCCGGCTACGCGCGCAATCCCAACCAACCATGACGCATGAGCAGACACACACCCCTACACGATCCGGGCCGTCACGGTGACAGCCCTTAACCACCAAAGGAGAAGACCAATGTCAGAACAGACACAAACATCAGCCCAAAATACAGCACCTCAGCCACAAGCGCAGAAGGGCAACCCGCCTGTCTCTACGCATCGCTTGGGTGATGTGTCCGTGAAAATATGGGAGAACCACGATAAAGAGAATAACGCCTATTACAGCGTCACCTTCCAGAAGACCTACACGGATCGCAAAACAGGTGAGAGGCGGGAAACTCGAAACTTCAAAAGCGATGATATGTACAAAATTCCTGAACTTGCTGAAAAGGCGCAAGACTCTGTCCGGTATTTTCAGCAGCAGAACCGGGACAGGGCAAAGGTGCAACAACAGGAACAGGGCCAGCCTGAGCAAGCGCAACAACAGGCACCGCTTGAGCAGAGCCAGCAATCGCCCGCGCAACCGCAGCAGGACTTGCGCCAGCAGCAGGAAGCAGCAATGGCACAGGCCGCGCCGCAGCAGGAGCAAGCGCAGCCCGGCCCGGAACATGTGCAGAGCAATCCGGGACCGTCGCACTAAAGAGCCATTCCACACGGTTGAATGACATTGTTATACAATCGTGTGGAAACCCGCAGTTTTCCTACGGTTTCTTTGAAAAAAAGTAATCCCTACTGTACAAAAACCACACTTTTTTAACGGTTGGAGCAAACGGAAAACAAGCGGCACCTAGAGGATCGGAGCAGGAGAACGAAAATGTTAGCGGAAACACCTGACGAGATAGCTCGTAAGGATGATGGCAATGCAACTGATCTGGACGTATGCGAGATCGTTGCCGCGCTCCTTGATCCCAACAATCCATCGAGTGCAGAGGAATTGGCGGAGTTCGACGAGTTGCTTGAAGACGACCCGGATTTGACAGAAGAACAACGTCTCGAATTTCTGCAAGCGATACGACTTATCGTCCGTGCTTTTGTAGATTTGGCGTGGAAAGATCACCCTATCCAGCACGCCCTACAAGAGTGTGGAAAACTCGCGGAAATCGACTCTGAGAGCGACTTTCCAAGCGATAATATGGTACAATCAAAGGATAGAAAATTAACTGATAAATACAACAAAGCCGCTGAATAGCGGAGTTAAGGAGTCACGATATGCCAAGGGATTTGGTGCCTGAAATTTTATCTGAAGACGAAATATTATCCCTGCCAGCAGATGCGGAACTCTCAATAATTTACACCCGCGTTTCCAGCCCCGGACAGACGGGCCTTGGTAGTCAGGAACACCGATGCCGCCAATATGCAGAAGCCAAGGGTTATACAATCGTTGCGATCTTCTATGATGATGTGACAGGCGGCGGAGACTTTTTGAAGCGTAAGGGCATGGTTTCCTTGCTCAAGTTCATGGACAAATATCCCCAACTGAATTTCAGAGTCGTATTTGATGATCTTAAACGCTACGCCCGCGACACCGAGTTCCATTTGCACCTTCGCCGAATCATGATGGAACGCGGCGCAATCCGGGAATGTCTAAACTTCAATTTTGAATACACACCCGAAGGTAAGTTGAACGAGACAATTAACGCCGCGTTTGGTGAATATGACCGCCAAACAATGGCCCGCCAAAACAGGCAAAAAAGCATTGCCCGGCTTGAGCAGGGTTATGCCGTATTCTCCCAACTTCCCCATGGCTATAAGTATGTGAAAGCCAAAGGCAGCAATAGTCATATAGTGGTCCGGGATGAACCTCTCGCTTCTATCTTGCAGGAAATGCTGGAAGGATACGCTTCGGGCAGATTTGCCACGCAAGCGGAAGCGAAACGGTTTCTTGAAGCACAGCCCGAATTTCCAAAGGACTTACCGGATGGCAGGATCAGGCAGCAAAAAGTTATACGCTTTCTCAAACAGGAAATGTATGCCGGATATGTCGGCGCTCCGATCTGGGGCGTTCCCTACCGAGAGGGTAAGCATGAAACACTGATCAGCAAGTCAACCTTTGAGAAGATACAGGAACGGCTAAACGGCGGCTCATATGCCCCGGCCCGCAAAGACCTGAATAAAGACTTCATCCTGCGCGGCGCTGTCGCCTGTGGTTGCTGCGGCAAACCTTTGCGAAGTAGTTGGAGTAAAGGCAAGACCAAAAGGTTCGCTTACTATCTGTGCCAGACCAAAGGCTGTGAGGTGTACGGCAAATCAATTCCCCGCGCTGAAATTGAAGGGAAGTTTGAAACCTTGCTTGCCTCTTTGCAGCCCAAGGAAAGCTTGTTCAAGGTTACGGTTGCCATGTTCCGCAAATACTGGAACGCAAAGATTGAGCGCGCGGCCGCCAGTATAAAAACCATCGACAAAGACATTAAGGATGCGGAGTCGCAGATTCAAAAACTCATTGACCGTATTGTTGAAACAACCAATGAAAGAGTGATTACTGCCCTTGAAAACCGGGTGGGTGCATTGGAACAAAAGAAGCTAGTATTGGAAGAAAAAGCCGCAAATACAGCGGCCCCGCAGCCCTCCTTTGATGAAACGCTAGAACTCTCGCTCCGATTCCTCGCAAACCCCTATGAAATATGGGCTTCCGGCAAGTTCACCTTGCGTAGACTGGTGTTAAAACTGGTGTTTTCGGAGCCTTTGCTCTTCACGCGAAATGAAGGATATAGAACTCCTACGACTTCCTTACCTTTCAATGTCTTAGGCGGGAATTTCGCTGAATTTTCACCAGTTTTGTTAGATGGTGCCGCTTACGTGACTCGAACACGTGACCCCATCATTACGAATGATGTGCTCTACCAACTGAGCTAAAGCGGCATGCCAAACCAGCAGGCGCCAATGGCCGGCAGCTGGCTGCTACCGGCGCGGTGTATACCCAAAAAGAAATAACCGTACAATAGTTTTATTGCTCTGAAACATCAGACAAAAGGGCAATTGTACTGTCTGCCTGAAACGCCTCCTGCGGCGTGATGACGGTGTCTTTTGACTGCCATACAAGCGTATCGAAAGACCCACATGCCGGGCACAGGGGTGACCAGCCACTGGGCATATGGGCGCAGGTTCCACAGGCCCAGCGCGCATCATCAACCGCGTGCTTGAGCGCGGTCTCGATCGGATCCGGGTCTTCCTTCAAAACATGTGCAAGCGCCAGGCGATACTGCCAGGCTGCACGTGAGGGTGCCTCGTCCAGCAACCCGTCCAGAACCGGCTTCACGGCGTCATAGTCGCCTGCGTCCATCATGGCATCAACGAGGATAAGCTTTGACTGAGGGTGGGCGGCAATAGGCTTGATGAGCCCGCGCACGCGTTTTAGCCAGTCTGCAGCAGACTCGGCTGTATCCAGTTCCTTGAACGCACCGGCCAGCGCCGGATGCGGGCCCTTCGCCCAGGCGTCGCTGATGATTTTGCTCGCCTTTGCCTTGCTGCCATCCGCAAGCTCAAGCCGCGCCAGGGAAACAACGGCGGGCATAAAATCAGGCCGCGTTGAAATAGCCTTCTTCAGGCCTTTGCGGGCTGCGGCTTTTTCACCCTTCAACCTCTGTTCAGTTGCTTCGGCATAGAGAAGGGCACCGCGGTGTCGCGCCACCACATCCGGGGCCAACAGTTTTTCACGCATAACCTTGTCGAGTGCCGCCTCTGCCTCACGCCAGTTGCCGGCAGCAACCTCCAGCGCAAACAGGGTTTTCAAGACCCACGGGCTCCTGCGGTTTTCCTCAAAGGCAACCCGGGCAATCCGCAATGCCTCGCTGTCATGGCCCGTGCGACGGGCTTCAACCAGCAAGCCGCGTAACCCCAAAAGGCGGGCATCATCCGTTTCTTCAAGTGCGGCATAACGCTTGGAAGCCGCGGTATGATCCCCGGCGCGCGTTGCTGCCTCGGCGGCAATCAGGTGCACCATGGGCTGAGGCGGCAACAGCACCTCGGCCTGTTCAACCAGTATGCGGGCGCGGGCATGGTCGCCCGACGACAATGCCACAAGCGATTGGTTGAGCAGTTTAAACCCCCGGCTTTGACGTTTGATGACCTGATTGCTGCCAAAGAGCGGCATGTCGCGCCTGAGCCAGCCGACAAACCAGACACTCAAGCCCGCAAGGCCTGCAAGCAACACCAACAGAAGCGCCAGTGCCGCAAAACTGGTATCGATCTCGTAGGACTGAAACTCAATTGACACGGCACCGGGATGATCGGCAAGCCACGCAGAAACAGCGGCAACCGCAAGAACACCGAGAAACCAGCTAACCAGACGAATCAACGGCGACCTCCAACAACGGTCGAGGCGGATGAAGCCGCAACAGCACGTTGCAGGCGATCAAGGGCGCCCATGACGTCAACATAGGCTTGAGCCGGCGCACGCCACATGGCAAGTGCCTCAGCTGCCGGCCCCGTGAGAGACTGAAGCGCGTCAATTGCTCCGGCAACGTCCCGTGCGAGCAGACGGCGTTCCGCCTCCAGAAGCATGGCATCAATGCCCGTTGCTCCTTCATCGGTTCGCCGGACCGTAAACAGGTTAGCCAGCAGGCTGCCGTCCGCTTTTTCCTGTGCGCGCTTGGCAGAGCTGGCAGCACCACCAAAATCACGCACCAAGGCTTCGTAGGGACGCACGCCGTCGGGGTGTTGGGCCAGAACGGCTACATCCGCACCAATCATTTGCTGATCAAGTGCAGGCATCAGCGCAATGTCGGCACGCAGGGCCGTCAGCTCACCGCCAAGCGGCATCCCGCGAGAAGCCTGGTCCTTCAGCCGGCCGATGGCGACCAGCATACGCCCGCGCGGCGAAACATCCAGCGAGCCAGCCTGCAACTCCGCAACGACAGCCTCAAGGGCTTCGAGTTTGGTTTTCAGTTGGGCTGCTTCGGCGCGAGCCAGCGCAACCGACCCAGTGAGGCCCGCGACTTCTGGCGTCGGCCCACCGGACAGAGCGGCCAACCGCGCAACTTCATCCGTGAGCGCCGCAACCCGGTCCCGAAGAGGGCCGATATCAGCAGGGGAACTGTCTGCTTTTGCAGTGCCTTGTTGTCCTGCAATCAGCGCAATGTCGTTGCCCAGCTGCGTCCGCGCCGCAGCTGCATCACCGAGGTTTTGCTCATGCTGAGCCAGAATTTCCTGATGCCGGTCCACCGCCAGCGCCAAATCACCAACCTGGATTTCAAGGGCTGTCAGTTCAGGCGGCAATGTCGGCGATCCTGAGGCCTGGGATGCAGGCAACGCCGGCAGCAAGCCAATTGTGCGCAACCCGTATTCGGCATACGGCGCCGCAAAAAGACCTCCGGAAAATGCTGCAAGCAACCCGGCCAAAATCCAGCCGGTTTTGCCACCCTTTGCTTTTTCAGGCGAGCTGACGTGTACTGTTTTGGGTTCTGCTGAGGACGGCTCAGAGGTTTCGTTGTCTTCAACAATCTCTGCGTCAACCACATCAACTTCAGGAATGTCGAGGGACTCGTTTTTATCTTCTGCCACGGCTTACTTTCTCCGGCGACGACGATTATCGAGGTTGGTCAATATCGCCAATCATGCTGAACATGGCTTTTTCGGTCGGGATGACAGCATATGCCTTGTTGCGCCAGGGCCCCAGCAAATTGTCTGCAACCCGCGTCGACAAACACAGGGCGTCCATACTATTGAGCCAATCCGACCGACCATAGTCGGCTACCACTTCTTCAAAGATGGTTGCGGTCCGCGGCGAATAAAAGAGCGCGGTGTCAATTTCTCCGGAATCGAGGACTTCCTGAACCCCGACACTGAGGTTTCGGTTCGCCCTTGTCTGGTAAGTCACGGTTATTTCCGCGTCGATTCCTTCACTTTTCAGCACATCACATATGTTGTAGGCGAGGGCATTACCCGCAAGATGGGTATATTTACGGGTTTCAGAAATACCGCATTCCAGCAGCAGCGGGACCATCTGGCGCGCCGTACCGGGCCCCACCGTTACATTGGTAAAGCCAAGCTTGCGCGCTTCTTCGGCAGTTTTGTCACCCACCGCAAAAATCGGCCTTTCCTTGTTGCCGATATTGGTAAGTCCCATGCGCGCACCGTTTTTGCTCGTCACAATGATGCTGCGGCTGTCATCCGGAATTTCGAATGAGATGGGTTCCACCCTCAGCATCGGAGCGATAACAACACGATGTCCTGCTGCTTCCAGTTTTTCAGCTGTTGGGGTCGCCTCATCAACCGGGCGTGTAACAAGAATTGTGCTCATTGAAACTCCGCTTCCACCAGCGCCGCCAGATCTGCAAAAAACTGCGGGCCGGCCTGCTTTCTTATTTTTTCCCCCAACGTCGAGCCGAGCTCGTGTGCATCTGTCAGTGTTGCAGGTGCCGATCCGTCCGCATCAAAAACAATAGCGCCATCCATAGACAATAACATGGCTTGCATCATAACCGAGTTTCCCTGGCGTGTCGCGTGCGCAGCTATTGGTGTGCGGCAGGAGCCATCAAGCGCCGCCAGAAATGCGCGCTCCGCCACGACGGCAAGCTCGGTGTCAGGATCATGAAGCGGAGCAAGCATATCCTTCATATGCTGGTCATTACTGCGAATTTCTACGGTCACAGCACCTTGCGCAGGCGCAGGCAAAAAATCCTCGAGTGTGAGTTTTTCTGCCGCCACTGTCTCCATATCAAGCCGGTTCAGCCCCGCCTGTGCCAGGAAAGTGGCATCGGCCTCACCCTCCTCAAGTTTCCTCAGTCTTGTCTGCACGTTGCCGCGGAAGGTTACGATCTTGAGATCCGGCCGCAACCTGAGTGCCTGGGCCCGCCGGCGAAGCGAAGCTGTACCGACCACGGCCCCGTGGGGCAGGTCGAGAAAATGGGAAAACTTGTGACTGACGAAGGCGTCGCGCGGATCTTCACGGCTCAGAAAAACCGATAATTCAAGCCCACCCGGCAATCTGGTTGGCATGTCCTTGCTTGAGTGGACCGCACAGTCAATCTCTTCCGCTAGCAGGGCATCCTCGATTTCTTTGGTAAACAGACCTTTGCCGCCAGCTGTCATCAGGTGCCGGTCAAGAATACGGTCACCGCTTGTCTTGATCACAACAATTTCGGTATCTGCAACAGACAGGCCTTCATGAGCGCTGACGAGGTTGTCCCGCACCATATGGGCCTGCGCCAGTGCGAGCGGGCTTCCCCGAGTTCCAATTCTCAGTTTTGCTGTCACATACGCCCCTTCAAGCCAGCTTAGCGCGCTGAATAACTTCTTCTCTTTTCGTTACTTGGCGTATAGAAGCGGGACTGTAAAGACCGAAGTAGAAACCTGCGGCGGTATCGCCCGGCGCCTACCGGTTAAAAAGATGATAGCAGCCTGCAAACGAAGAAATCCGGCATGCCCAAAAATGCGACAAATCTGCTGGTCCTGGGAATAGAGACAAGCTGTGACGAAACCGCAGTTGCCATCGTGAACGGTGCGCGCACGATTTTGGCACACAATGTCCTGTCCCAGATAGACGATCACGCAGAGTATGGCGGCGTTGTGCCGGAAATCGCTGCACGTCAGCATATTTCGGGGCTCGACCATTTGATCCGCAAGACACTTGTCGAAGCAGACAAGTCGATCGACGACATGGACGCAATTGCCGCAACCACCGGACCCGGCCTGGTCGGCGGGCTGATGGTGGGTGTCATGACGGCAAAAGCCATCGCCGCAAGCGCGGGCAAACCGTTTGTTGCGGTTAATCACCTCGAAGGACACGCTTTGACGGCACGGCTTGTCGAGGAAATCGCATTTCCTTACCTGTTGCTCCTGATGTCCGGCGGGCACTGCCAGCTTCTGGCGGCATATGGCGTTGGCAACTATGAACGACTGGGCAGCACCATCGACGACGCAGCAGGTGAAGCTTTCGACAAAACCGCCAAATTACTCGGGCTGCCATACCCGGGCGGGCCCGCGGTGGAAACGGCGGCAACGGACGGTGACCCAAACCGGTTCAACCTTCCAAAACCACTTCTGGGGCGCCCGGGTTGTGATTTTTCGTTTTCCGGTCTTAAGACAGCGGTGCGCAGAACTGCCGAAGCCTGCGTGGCCGAGCGCGGCGCACTGTATCCGGATGACAGAGCCGACATATGCGCCGGGTTCCAGCAGGCCATGGGCGACTGTATTGCAGACCGCCTGGAAAATGCAGTTGATGCGTTTAGGGCAAAGGTGGGTGACGGCACTTTACCGCTTGTGGTTGCTGGCGGTGTCGCGGCAAACCAGTATTTGCGGTCCCGCATCAAAGGCATCGCAGCAAAAAACGACCTGACTTTTCACGCGCCCCCTCTTTCGCTGTGTACGGACAACGGCGCCATGATTGCCTGGGCGGGGCTGGAACGCCTGGCTCTTGACCCCTTGATCGATGATCGGGACGTAGCGCCACGACCACGGTGGCCGCTTGACGGTGACGCCGTGCCAAAGGTCGGCTCCGGCCGAAAAGGGCCAAAAGCATAAGAGGCTTGAAGTTGCCCGACGTGAAAGGCAGTGTTGGCCCGACAAAGGAGACAAACTCTTGGACAAAATCGGCATACTGGGTGGAGGCGCATGGGGCACCGCGCTTGCCGCTGCGGCAACACAGGCCGGACGGGACACACTTCTGTGGGCGCGCGAACCGGACGTTGTGGCCGCGATAAACCAGTCCCATGAAAACACCGTTTTTCTGCCAGGTGTGCCCCTGGATACAGGACTCCGCGCCACGAACCAGCTCTCGGACCTGGCTGACAGGGACGCAGTTCTCATGGTGGCGCCAGCGCAATATACACGGACGATGGCTGCTCAACTTGCGGAACATTTACGCGCTGATGTGCCGCTTGTCATTTGCTCCAAGGGTATTGAAGTATCAACTGGCGAACTCCTCAGCACAGCGATTACAGAAGCAGCCCCCGGGCACCCGGTAAGCGTTCTGTCAGGCCCCACTTTTGCTGCTGAAGTCGCGCGTGGCCTGCCGTGCGCTGTTACGCTCGCCGTTGAGGATGAAGGACTGGGCGCCAAGCTTGTTGATGCACTCGGACTGCCCACATTTCGCCCCTATCTCAGCAGCGACATCGTTGGAGCCCAAATTGGTGGTGCGATAAAAAACGTGCTGGCGATCGCCACAGGGGTCGCTGCCGGGCTTGGTACAGGCGAAAATGCCAGAGCTGCGGTTATTACACGCGGCCTTGCCGAGATGGTTCGGTTTGGTGCCATTTACGGCGCGCGCCGGGAAACCCTGATGGGGCTGTCTGGACTTGGTGACCTGATCCTGACCTGCTCAAGCACGCAGTCACGTAATATGTCGCTCGGCAAAGCTGTTGGCGAGGGCAAATCATTTGCAGACATTATGGCCGAGCGTAACTCGGTCGCAGAAGGAGCGCACACGGTCGACATCGTTTACCAGATTGCGCTGGAGAAAAATCTGGATATGCCCATCACCAAAGCGGTGTATCGTATCCTCAAGGAAGGCAAGAACGCGCGCGACGTAATGGATGACCTGCTCGCTCGGCCCTTCACAGATGAAACCCAGTAGGAGAGCCGAATGTTGTTCGCTATTTTTTGTTACGACAAGCCTGAAAGCGCCGGTGTCCGTCAGGCGACCCGACCCGCTCATCTGGAGTATCTTGCAGATGCCGGGGACCGGGTCAAACTCGGGGGCCCCCTTTTGGGCGCGGGCGAAGACGGCGCACCCATCGGCAGTATGCTGGTGATTGACGCCGCAAGCGAAGCGGCGGTGCAGCTGTTTGCCGAGAATGATCCCTATGCCACGGCCGGGCTGTTTGAGCGGGTGGAAATTCACCCATGGCGGCGCGTGACAGGCAGTTGGGGCGCGGACGCTTAGGAGCGCAAACGATGGCATATTGGCTGGTAAAATCAGAACCCGGAGACTGGTCCTGGCAGGACCAGCTTTCTGTCGACAAGGAACCCTGGGACGGCGTCAGAAACTTCCAGGCGCAAAAAAACATGCGAGCCATGGCGGTTGGTGATGAAGTGCTCTTCTACCATTCCGGCAAGGAACGGGCTGTCGTGGGCTTGTGCCGCGTAGCGGTTGGTCCCTATTCAGACCCGGATGACGACACGGGCCGGTTTTGCCTGGTGGACCTTGCGGCGGTCAAAAGCGCAGATCACCCTGCAACACTCTCCGACATCAAAGCCGATCCGTCCCTTGGCGACATCGCCCTCGTGCGCCAAGCGCGACTATCCGTGATGCCTCTGGACGCCGGCGCTTTCCAGAAAATCTGCTCTATGTCGGGGTTATAGTGCCACCACCATCGCCCCTGGAACTGTCTGACCTTGAAGCCACGCCGGCAGCGGGCACTTTGCTTGCGAGGATTGATGACCTGCCTGAGCATGGTGGCAAAGAACTGATATTCACAGAAGGTCGGTTTCGGACCAGCATATTCATTCAAAGAACAGGCGATACAATTGCCGTATTTCTGAATTTTTGCCCTCACGCGGGCACCCCCCTCAATATGTTTGGGGACAAGTTCACAGACCTGAAAGGCAAGCATCTGCTCTGTAGAACACACGGTGCCCTGTTCGAGCCGAAGTCCGGAAAATGTGTCCGGGGACCTTGTAAGGGTAAATATTTGCGCTCCATTGCCCATGCTGTCAAAGACGGCGCAATATACAGCGTGTGAGCGCTTTTCTAGATCATAACCGTGCCGGAGCGACGGGCGGGCGGGTCAGAGGGACTGTTGGGGTTCTCGGGTTCATCAACTGACACCACCACCCAGTAATTCTGGAAATTCTGACCCCGCACCACGGATTTGAGCACCATGGAACGTTCAGGGTCGAAATGTACGGTATCTGTTTTCCGCCGCGTGATTCCGTTCCAGCTAAACTCCCATTCAAGCTGAACGACAAAAGTGCGGCGCGGTCCGGTTTTCAGGTCGACGGTTTTTTCCCCGACGACCTCGACATGTGTGTAAAAATCCGCCGACTCACCGCCATCGACATAATACATGGTGCCCGAGACACCGATGGTTTTGCCCACTTGCAGAGGAAACAATCCCTCAAGCGAGCTCTCATCGAAATTGGATTCGTATCGCAAGCCCTGATCAGTGCCACTGACGGGGAAAAGCCCACGGTACAGATTGACTTCGCGGATCACGCCACCGCGCCAGTCCCGAAACTCCATGGTCACCAGCTTGTCGATGACCCGTGTCACCTCAGCCACGACGTCGCGACCATGCATTTTAATATTGGCGCGCGTACCCACAAGCACGCCCGGCTGGGCCGGCACACGGTCCACGCCATCGCAAGCAGCCAGAAACATCAGCAGGATCACCGATACATATTTTATAACCGCGTGTTTGATTGTTTGGGGCTCGCTATCATTATTTTTGCTTTGGACGACAGTTCTTTGTTTGTTGATTCAATAAGTAAGCAGGCTGCCGTATAATATCAACGGTCACGTCGGGTCGAACGATACTTGGTGGGGGCGTCGCTGAACATAAGCCTCCAGCATTTCAATGTTTGCCGCGATGGTGATTGACCTTGGCGCGATGCTTAAACCCTTGCGGTAACTCTTCATAGCCAGACCATAGTCTCCAAGGCCAAAATAGATGTTTCCGAGGTTATTGTGAAACCGCCAGTTGGTCGGCACCTTGCTGATGGCTGCATCACAATGCTCAATCGCAGTATTCCAGTCCTCTTCCTTTATATGCGCCACACACATGCTGTTGTGCACGTTGGCAAGCTGGCTGTTTGTCAGATTGCTGTCGAGCGCCCGCGCCAGAATTTTTTTTGCCTTTTGGATGTCGCCATCTTGCAGATAGGCATTCCCCTGTCGAAGGAGCTGGGAAGACTGCAGCACTATCTCTACCGTACTTGCATAGGTTGGGCCGGAGGCCCAGGAGAGGAAAACTGATATCAAAAGTATGCGATTTAAGAGTTTCATGGTTAATCCCCGGCAAGTGTCCTTTCTCTGTCGAGTCATATTCCAGTATAGCGAAAGGGCGCATGCTTGGCAAAAGCGCTGCCTCTGTTGGAGAAAGCAGCAGCTGTTATCCTATAACGATCCGGAACAAGGTGAAACTAAACCATGGTTTTGTCTTTAGGCTTCACGAACCTTTGAAGATGTCCACCTCCAAGACCAATTTTCTGAAAACTGGGCTCGTCGAACCTGATTTCCGCAAATGCCCCGGTTGGCAGCTTGCGCATGGCGTGCGCAATAAGCCCCTCTTCCGCTTCCGTGCCAGAAAGTCCGACAACAAGGTCTTGAAAACCGGGGTTGTGCCCCACGAAAAACAGGCTGTCGTGCGCATCTGACTGCTGCCGTACGAGGCTGAGTATGCGGTCTGCGCCGGCACCATAGAGGTCACCCTCACTCTTAACCTGCCAATCCAGCGCGCCTGCAGTCATCACGCGCTCAAGCGTTTCTTGGGCGCGAACGGCGGTGGAGCACAGCACCAGGTGCGGCTGAATATCGAACCGTTGCATGGCTCGTCCAATTTTCATGCAAGCGCGACGACCACGCGCATTCAGTGGACGATCGTGATCCGGGAGTGAATAGTCACTCCAGTCCGATTTGGCATGCCGCAGAAAATAGAGTGTTTTCATCGAAGCCTTTCACTTATCCACCACGGGGTTGGCACGGTCCGCACACAATGGCTGTATGCCATGAAACAAATATGACGACTCTCGTCAGCAACCGCCAACTTTTTTCCCGAACGCATTGGATACAGCGCTACTGGCAGGTCTAGCGGTTGAGCCTGTTCTCGATCAGGTCATCAACGACAGCCGGCTCGGCAAGTGTAGACGTGTCGCCCAGATTGCCGAATTCATTTTCCGCAATCTTGCGCAATATGCGGCGCATGATCTTGCCTGAACGGGTTTTCGGCAGACCGGGCGCAAACTGGATAAGGTCCGGTGTCGCAACCGGACCGATTTCCTTGCGTACCCACTTCACAAGTGCTGCGCGCAAATCTTCGGTCGGCTCAACGCCTGCAGGCGGCGTGACATAAGCATATATGCCCTGTCCCTTGATGTCATGCGGGTATCCGACCACCGCCGCTTCCGATACACCGTCGTGGGCAACCAGCGCCGACTCGATTTCGGCTGTACCGATGCGGTGACCTGAAACATTGATAACGTCATCAACGCGCCCCGTTATCCAGTAATAACCATCTTCATCACGGCGACACCCGTCCCCGGTAAAATACATGCCCTTGTAGGCGCTGAAATAGGTTTCCTTGAAACGCTGGTGATCACCATACACCGTACGCATCTGGCCGGGCCAGCTGTCCTTGATCACCAGATTGCCCGAGGCAGCGCCTTCAAGGAATGCTCCTTCGCTGTCGACAAGGGCAGGCTGAACGCCGAAAAAGGGACGGGTCGCTGAGCCTGGTTTGAGTGCGGTTGCACCCGGCAGCGGCGTGATCATGGCACCGCCGGTTTCTGTCTGCCACCAGGTATCCACGATGGGGCAGCGCTCATCACCGACGACACGGTGGTACCAGAGCCACGCTTCGGGGTTGATGGGTTCGCCGACCGAGCCCAACAAACGAATGGAAGACCGGTCATATTTTTTCACCGGTTCGTCACCGAGGCGCATTAACGCCCGAATAGCAGTCGGCGCCGTATAAAAAATATTCACCTTGTGCTTTTCACACACCTGCCAGAAGCGGCCTGCGTCCGGGTAGGTTGGAACACCTTCAAACACCAGGCTGGTTGCACCGTTAGCGAGCGGACCATACACAATGTAGCTGTGACCTGTGACCCAGCCAACATCCGCCGTGCACCAGTAGACTTCTCCAGGTTTGTAATCGAAGACATATTCATGGGTCATGGAGGTCCAGACCATATAGCCGCCTGTGGTGTGCAATACGCCTTTGGGCTTGCCCGTGGATCCAGAGGTATAAAGGATGAAGAGAGGGTCTTCGGCCGCCATTTCCTCCGGCTCACATTCAAGGGGCTGGTCTGCGGTCAAAACGTCGTACCAGACATCCCGATCTTCAAACCATTCGATGGACCCACCGGTGTGCTTAAGCACAACAACGGTATCGACATCCGGGCATTGGCTCAGGGCTTCATCCACATTTGCTTTGAGCGGAATTGCCTTGGCACCGCGCACGCCTTCGTCTGCTGTGATAACAATGGTCGACTCGCAGTCCAGAATACGGCCTGCCAGCGCGTCAGGTGAAAACCCGCCAAACACAACGCTATGAACTGCGCCGATACGGGCGCATGCCAGCATGGCATACACAGCCTCCGGCACCATCGGCATGTAAATCGTGACTCTGTCACCTTTACTGACACCTCTGGCCCGCAGGCCGTTGGCAAACCGGCAAACTTTTTCATGGAGCTGGCCGTAGGTTATGTCGGCGGAAACAGACGGATCGTCACCTTCCCAGATGAGCGCAACATCGTGCTCCTTTTCCGGCAGGTGGCGGTCGACACAGTTAACGCAGGCGTTCAGGGTGCCATCCTCGAACCATCTGATGTTCACATCGCCTTCGAAACTGGTGTTTTTTACCCGTGTGAAAGGTTTGATCCAATCGATCCGCTGGCCATGTTCGCGCCAAAAGCCTTCAGGGTCACTGACAGACTGCGCATAGAGTTCTTTGTACTTTTCCTCGGTACACACCGTGTTTGCCACGGCACTTTCCGGCACCGGAAACATCTGACTTTCGGTCATGGAGCCCATCCTTATGGTTCTGGCGGATTGTTATTCTGGTTTGTGCGCGAGTATCAGACATGATATCGCCTGAGGTCAATCCTTCTGGGTTCAAACTTTCGAACGTATTTTTTCAGAAAGTGTTTTTATGCGGACCAGCGGCACCAGCCTTGGCATTTCGTCAATCCTGCTTGGCGGCATCGCAATCGGCTCAGCAGCGATTTTCATGCGATTGTCACCAGTAAACCCAACTGCAGCCGCTTTTTGGCGCATGGCCCTGAGCGCGCCTGTTTTTCTCGCCATTATTCTTGCTTTTCCAAGCCTGCGAGGCCAACTCAGAGAGCTTTCGGGCAAAGACTGGTGGCTCATTTTTCTTGTTGGCTTCTGGTTTGCGCTGGATCTCTTCTTCTGGCACTGGGCTGTTGACCGGACAACGGTTGCAAATGCAACGCTTCTCGCCAACCTCGCTTCTGTATTTACGGTTGTGGCAGGCTTTTTTCTCTTCGGAGAACGCTTTGGTCGAAAGTTCCTGATCGGATTGTCTCTGGCTCTTGCGGGCGCGGCTGCGCTGGTTGGCCAGAACGCCGCGTTTAACCCCGATTATCTGGTCGGCGACTTGCTCGGGCTGCTGACATCCTTTGCGCTCACCGGCTATGTGATCACAGCGGCAAGGGCACGCGCCAAAATTCCAACGGCTGTTTTGATGTTCGGCTCAGCGATTGTGTCGGCTTTATTGCTGGCGCCCATTGCTGTCGGGAGCGCAGGTGCTTTTGTCCCTGTCGCAGTTCAGGGCTGGCTCCCGCTTCTGGGGCTTGCACTTGTCACACATGTGTTGGGCCAGGGTCTGATTATATACGGGCTCGCCCATATTTCAGCAGCAGTTGGTGCAATTGGCCTGCTGATCCAACCGGTGGTTGCCGCCATACTAGCCTGGTTGATTTTCGGGGAAGCGCTCGGGCCGCTGCATTTCGGTGGTGGTGTACTGATACTGGCTGGTATCTGGCTTTCGCAAAGACGTTAACGCTTACCAATCCGACATCATCGAAGGGCCGGAAGACTTTTTGTTTGCAACGATGCGCCACATTTTCAGGTCACCGGTTTCCAGCAGCTTTTTGCGTCTGGTCCAAAATTCCGCTTCTCGCATCAAAGTCTGGATCTTCTGTGTTCCATCGTCCTGGCGCGCCAGCTTTGCCGCAACTTCATCTGCACCCGACCAGGCCTGATTGATCATATCGACATATTGCATCGTAATATCTTCGGACACACGAACCTGCAGCCGGTTGCCTTTGACCATGGAAACCAGCTCGTCGGCAAGCACCGGGTAAGGGTGCATACGTTCACCGACAACCCATTCCTTGTATCTGTCTTTTCCGATCACGGCATCCGAGCCAATGACATATTCTGTCATCAAAAACAGACCGCCTGGCTTCAGCTTGTCTTCGATGTTGGCGATGATGTTGTTTTTGTCCTGAATTGCGAACAAGGCTTCTTTCGAGAGAGCGCGGTCAAACTTTCGTCCAAAGCTTTCGACATTTTCCGGATCGTAATATTCAAGAGCGGCTTTCTTCTCCATCCCGGACATTTTGGAAAGCTTGTTTCCTTTGTCCACGAGACTTTCAGAGGCCTCATAGCCGGTGATCCAGACGCCAAACCGATCCGCCAGCACGCGGGCGGGACCGCCAAGACCCGCGCCAATCTGCAGCATGGACATCTCGGGGCTCAGGGCCAGCAACTTGGAAAGCGCAACGATGTATTCAGGGCCGCCCGGGCCGCAAAAGCCTTTGCCCCATATATATTGGGCGATATCGATCGTCTCTTCATCCCACGGATCTATGGTGTCTGCAGAAATGATCTGTTTCTTGGGCTCTTCCGATGGCTCCTGTTCGGGTTCGGCAACAGATGTCCGCTCCTGGATGCGCTTCTTGATGTCATCCGGATCATAGCCTTCCCACCACGCCTTCAGGCGCAGACCAAGCGGCATTTTCGCTTGCGCGTTCTTTTTGGACTTAGCAGGCAAATCCTGAACCCATACTATTCACTGGCACGACCCCCCGCGCCAGACCTCTCACGTCTCGGTCAAATTCACCCGATTCGCGGCCCTATTACAAGACACAAATCTTTTAATTTGCTTAACAGGCCTTCGTGTTATGACCGCAATATCGCACCCACGGCCTTCTCAACAGCAGCGCAGATTTTCTGGGACAGCGCTTCAATCTGTTCATCAGAAAAGGTTGTTTCCTTGGGCTCGAACACTGCCGAGATGGCAACGGAACGCTGACCGTCCGGCACACCTTTGCCTTCATACACATCAAAAACCGACACATCAGCGATGTGTGCCTTGTCAGCCCCTCTCGTCGCCTTAACAAGGTCCGCAACCGCCACATCCCGATCAATCAGGAACGCAAAGTCACGCTCCACCGATTGCAGGTTCGATAAGGAAACCGCCCCTTTGGTAGCCGACTTCTTCGCGCGTGAAGGGATTGCATTCAGGTTGACTTCAAAAGCCGCCATCGGGCCATCCACATCCATCGCCTTCAGGGTTGCAGGGTGCAATTCACCAAAGCTTGCCAGAATATTTTTGGGTCCAAGACGGAGCGTGCCCGACCGCCCGGGGTGATACCAACCCGGTGCTTCGGCAAAAACCTGCAGGTTGGCTACCGGCGCACCAGCGGCTTCCAGCGCAGCCAAGGCATCGCGCTTGGCATCAAAGACATCTACGGCGGCCTGAGCGCGCGCCCAGTGGCGCGGGCCATTCACGCCTGCGCGCAGGCCGGCAGCCACCAGACTTTGCCCCTGTTCCGAATCACTTGCATAAGCAGGGCCTACTTCAAAAAGAGAAACTTCAGCCTGGCCGCGATCCTTGTTGCGCTGGGCTGCAAGCATCAGGTTCGGCAAAATGCTGGGGCGCATACAGTCAAGCTCGCTGGAGATCGGGTTGTCCACCACCAAACTCGCGTCTCCACCACCAAACAAAGTGGCATGATCCTGCCGCATGAAGGACCATGTCATCACCTCATGCAGGCCGACACTCGCAAGGCGTCGTTTGACCGCCCGCGCTCGCTTTTGCTGCGCACTGAGTGTTGTCCCCGCCTTATGATCCAGGACAGGCAGCTGCACAGAAGGAATATCGTCATACCCGTGGATGCGCAGGACTTCTTCCACAAGGTCAGCCTCGCCGTCCACATCGACACGCCAGCTCGGGACCTTCACAGCAAGTGAAGCATCTCCCGACACCTGAAAACCGAGTTTTTCGAGGATCGAAGTACTTTCAGACACAGGCAAGTCAACACCGCCCAATGTGCGCACGCGCTCGGGCCTGAATGAGACTGTTTTATCCCATGCAGGCACGTCGCCCGCCGAGAAACCATGGCTTGGCTTGCCGCCACACAAATCCAGAATCATCTGGCTTGCGATCTCGAAGCCTGCTTGTGCGAACAACGAGTCGACTCCACGCTCGAATCGGTAGCGCGCGTCCGAGTTAATACCATGCTTGCGCCCGGTTTCCGCAGTTTTGATCCGGTCAAACAGCGCACATTCGAGCACCACATCCGTGGTTTCAAAGGTGCATCCTGATTCGGTTCCGCCAATAATGCCACCAAAGCCGAGCACACCCTTGTCGTCGGCGATCATGGTCTCACCGCCCACGGTCGTGTATTCCTTGTCATCTAGCGCGAGGAATTCCTCTCCCGCCGACGCTTTCCGGACGCGGATGTTACCGTTCAGTTTTGCCGCGTCATACACATGCAGCGGACGCCCAAGGTCATGGGTGATGAAATTGGTGATGTCCACCAGCACAGAAATGGGCCTGAGGCCAATGGAGGTCAGCCGGTCCTGCAGCCACTGAGGGCTTGGGCCGTTTTTCACACCAGTGAACTTGCGCCCGAAAAAGACCGGGCACGCGCCGTTGTCGATAAGGTCCTGATCGATAGAAACCGTCACATCACTGTCAAAGCTGCCCTCAACAGAGACATCAGGGCAAGGCTTCAGTGTCCCGAGGCCAGCCGCCGCAAGGTCACGAGCAATCCCATACACACCAAGGCAGTCCTGCCGGTTTGGGGTGATCTCGATATCGACAACCGGATCATCAAGCTTCGCATGGTCAACAAAAGACTGGCCAACAACGGCGCCCTCATCGAGTTCGATGATGCCATCATGGTCATCGCCGAGCTCCAGCTCGCGATAGGAACACATCATGCCGTTTGATTCGACACCACGGATCGTCGCTTTCTTGAGTGTCACATCAATACCCGGCACATAGTCACCGGGCTGCCCCAACACCACCTTGATGCCGGTACGGGCATTGGGTGCGCCGCAGACAATCTGCATTTCGTTGGTGCCATCTGACACGCGGCACACTTTCAACTTGTCAGCATCGGGGTGTTTTTCCGCAGACAGCACCTCAGCCACGGTGAAAGGCGCAAGCCTCTCCGCCGGGTTTTCAACCGTGTCCACCTCAAGGCCGATCGCGTTGAGGGTTTTGACGATCTCATCAATTGAAGCGTCTGTGTCCAGATGAGTTTTAAGCCAGCTCAGGGAGAATTTCATCGGCTGAGCCCTCCTGCCAGTGTCGGAAGATCAAGTGCGCGGAATCCATAGTGTCGGAGCCAGCGAAGGTCCCCATCGAAGAAGGCGCGCAAGTCGTTCATGCCATATTTCAGCATGGCCAGACGGTCGATGCCGCAGCCAAACGCAAATCCCTGATAAACCGTCGGGTCCAGATTGCAGTTTTCCAGAACCCGCGGGTTAACCATGCCGGACCCGAGAATTTCCAGCCAGTCATTGCCATCGCCGATTTTTACGGCACCGCCTTCGAAACTGCATTGCACGTCAACTTCCATCGAAGGTTCGGTGAACGGGAAGTAGCTCGGGCGCAGCCGGAGCGTAACGGCATCAACTTCAAAGAATGCCTTGAGGAAAGCTTCAAGCGTACCCTTCAGGTGCCCCAAGTGCGTATCCTTGTCTATCACCAGACCTTCGACCTGATGGAACATCGGCGTGTGCGTCGCATCCGAATCGGAACGATAGGTGCGCCCGGGCGCAATGATGCGAATGGGTGGCTCCTTGGAGAGCATTGTCCTGATTTGTACAGGGCTGGTGTGCGTGCGCAGGACCTTGCGATTCCCCTCTGCGTCAGGCTTCAGGTAAAATGTGTCATGGTCCTGCCGGGCAGGATGCTCTTCAGGGATATTGAGCGCTGTGAAATTATTGAAGTCGCTCTCAATGTCGGGGCCTTCCGCCACGTCAAAGCCCAGGTTTGCAAAAATCTCGGCGATTTCATCCATCACCTGGCTGTTTGGGTGAATGCTGCCAGACGCATGCTCGTATACCGGCAGGGTCACGTCCACGCGCTCTTCCTCGAGCCGCGCTTCAAGCTCGGCAGCCTCGAGCACACCTTTGCGGGCTGCAAGCTCGTCTGCAACTTCGGTCTTCAGACCATTAAGCGCGGGGCCCATGACCTTGCGCTCATCCGGGCTCATGCCGCCTAGGCCTTTCATCAGCGTCGAGACGCTGCCTTTTTTACCGAGCGCCGCCACGCGCACATCTTCAAGCGCGTTGATGCTGTCAGCAGCGGCAATTTGCGCGCTGATCTCTGCCTTCAATGATGCAATCTGTTCCTGCATTCCCGTATCCGAACCCTGTTCACACTCAATTATTCTGAAGAACAATAAAATAAGGGAGCCCAGCCGCCAGGCCAGGCCCCCTTTCAGTATTCACTTGGTCGCTTGCGCGCACCAGCTTTAGTTAGCAAGGGCAGCCTTAGCCTGATCCACAAGCGCTTCAAAAGCAGCTGGTTCGCGTACTGCGAGGTCGCTCAGTACTTTGCGGTCCAGCTCGACGCCTGCGAGTTTCAGACCGTGCATAAACTGGCCATATGGCAAACCGAACTGACGGCTACCAGCGTTGATACGCTGGATCCACAAAGCGCGGAAGTTACGCTTGCGCGCCTTACGGTCGCGGTATGCGTACTGACCGGCTTTCTCGACAGCCTGACGAGCAACCTTGATTGTATTCTTGCGACGGCCCCGGTAGCCTTTGGCTTCCTCAAGGACCTTCTTGTGACGAGCGTGCGATGTTACACCGCGTTTTACACGTGCCATGGTATTTCTCCTAAACCTGAAGGGCCCGGGCGTTAGCCGTAGGGCATGAACTTCTTGATGATGGTAGCATCTGCATCACAAAGGATGGTTGTGCCACGCTGGTTGCGGATTTGCTTGTTGGTGCGCTTGATCATGCCGTGCTGTTTGCCGGCTTGAGCAGAACGGACCTTACCAGAGGCCGTGAGCTTGAAGCGTTTTTTGACGCTCGACTTAGTCTTCATCTTGGGCATTTTCTGTCCTCACATTGCGTAAAGAGTGATCAGTTTGAACAACCTCGGCAGCCCTATGTGAGCCGGATCATTCGACGAATGGGGGTGTATAGTGCCGTTTTCTGCGCTTTGCAAGCAGATTCAGCGGGTTTTTTAGTGCGCCTCTGGCGTCAAATCCCGCTGCCGACCAAGAGGTGGTGCCGTCACCAGATCGCGGCCTGAGAAATAGCCCAGAAGGATTTCCGAAATCAGGCCGGCATTTCCGGTTTTTTCCACCTCGGTAAACGTGGTGAAAAGATCCGCGCCGTTCGCAATAATGGTGGGTGCGCCTGCCGTGAAGGTGTCGGTCGGCTCAATCGGCACGCCACCCCGTGTCAGTGTAAGAACCCGCTGGTACTCTGGCCTCGAGAGGTCATAGGTGACCTCGAAGCCCGAAATTTCCAGCAAGCCGCGCTCAAACGTCAGCGACTGTTCGATCAGGTCCCTGATCTGCCGCCCATTCAACGTCATGGTCAGCACATGATCAATGAAGGGATACACATCCAGAACATCCACCCGCCGGATGTCGCCAGCTGGCAGGTCCTTCCTGAGACTACCCGGGTGAATGAAGGCGATGTCGGTGCCGCCGGCTTCCCGAAAGATGTCTGCAAACAGGTTACCGAGTGTGGATTCGCGCACATATTTGCGGTTCATGTAGCTGTCGGACGCGCCGATGACCTCGAAAAGCTGGGGCGCTGCAGCGCGCGCCGCTTCGATTCGCGCACGGACAACAGGATCAGGGACATAGCGGTCAGCATCCACGGGAATGAGCTTGCCGTCGTACCCCATGATGCGTCCGGTCTCGTCGTCAAGGATCAGCTCCAGGAAGCCTAGGTGAGTGGCCTGCCCGTACGTTTGCATGATCAGCGTGCCGGTCTCGGGGTGGACAACCGGCTCTGGCGTGCCTGCATCTGCATGACCACCAAAAAGCACATCAACCCCGGTGACCGCGCCCGCGAGCGCAATATCCGCGTCAATGTCGCGCTGCGTCATTGGGTCGGTTTCCGCGTCGGTCTGCATCGGCGCGGTTTTGCCCATGTGCGTGAGCAAGACTACAAGGTCGACCTCATCCCGGATCGCGTCCACCGACTTCTGAACCGCCGCGGCTTCCTCGGTCACATCAAGGGGAGCAATGAAAGCAGGAATGATCGCCGATACCGCATCTCGGCCCATGATGCCGACAACACCGATGCGCACACCGTCACGTTCGATGATCGTGTGGGCCTGTGCAAAGGGATGGTCCGTGTCCTTGTAAAAGAAATTCGCACCCAAAACCGGGAAAGGCGCGCGATTTTTCTGCCACCCGAACACCTCTACACCATATTCAAATTCATGGTTACCGATCGCGAGCGCGTCGTAACCCATCAGGGCCATCAGATCGAAGGCCAGCGCACCCTGTGTTTCCTTGGCCAGCGCGCCCGTGAAGATATCGCCGGAATCAAACAAAAACGTGCGCGGATTGGACGCCCTGATCTCATTGATCAAGGTCGTCATCTCGGCAAGGCCGCCAATTCGGTTCAGACCGTCTAGCCAGAACGCCGGGATTGGGTCATAGGCACTTTCCACATCATTGGTAAACAGCAATGTTACCTTCTTGTCCTCGGCAATTGCTGCACGCACTGGCACCAACAACGCGACCAAAAAGGTGATCCTCACCAGATGTTTGAAGCTTGAAAAAGACATGACAGTTCTCCCCTGCAGGCAGTAAAGGCGATTCGCCTGCCCGTGACAACCGGCATGTCAAAATTCGAGCGACAATGACCCGACATCCAGGCAGGGCAAATCGCTTCACTATAGGGAAAGCTGTCCTAGAGCTTTTGCGCGACGACGTACCTGCTGATATGCGTTTTGGGATAGTTGCCGCTTTCGATGATCTTGAAACCACCTCCTGTTATCAGGGCCTCCAACTCCTGCACAGTCATGAAATTCACATAGGGTGCTTTGCCAATCATCTGCATCAGCGGCAGAATGAGTTTCATCAGGCGCCATTTAAGCGGTGCGCCTGCGCCGAACTGACACACAGTCTTCGAGATAAAAAAACCACCGGGTTTCAAACGGTCGTGGATCGCGTGGATGGCCGCCGGTATATCTTCCAGAAGATGCAACATATTGTGCGCCAGCACAGCATCATAGGGTTCTTCGCCCAAAACAGCGTCGCATACGTCAGCCTGTACAAACTTCACGTTTGTAATGTTTTGTGCCTGAGCATTGCGCCTACCGACATCGAGCATCATGTCCGAATAGTCGCTCGCCACAATTTGCCTGACATTGCCGGCCAGCAATAGAGCCGTTGACCCCGTGCCGCAGCCCACTTCGAGCACTAAATCATCTTGCTTGAGATATCCTCGGGTTTTGTTGAGAGTGAGCTGGTATGCCTCTTCATTGGAAATGGGGGTTTTCGCATATTTTTCGGATATTTTATCCCAGAAAGCTGCCGCGTTTTGCATTGTTATTCTCCTTTGTTGTTCAGATATATAAACATATACTCAATATAAATTGTCTAAATATCATCATGTGATATACAAAAATGCATGAATTGGGCTTTGGTATCTTTTGACTGGAATCAGGCGCGGGCCTTTCTTGCAACTGTTGAGGAAGGGTCGCTTTCAGCTGCCGCAAGAGAACTGGGCCTCACCCAGCCGACCCTTGGCAGACAGGTTGCAGCGCTGGAAGAAAAATTGGGGGTACTGCTGTTCGAGCGTGTTGGAAAGTCTCTTGTGCTCACGCAATCCGGACTTGAGCTCCTTGACCATGTGCGCGCCATGTGCGACGCGGCCGGACGAATATCACTGGCCGCTTCCGGGCAGTCTCAGACAGTCGAAGGCCGTGTGTGCATAACGGCGTCAGATGTCATGTCGGCCTACGTTCTTCCTGACGCCATAAAGCGCCTGCGCGAGCAAGCGCCTTTGCTCGAAATCGATATCGTCGCCGCAAATGACATTCGCAACCTGCAACTGCGGGAAGCAGACATCGCCATTCGGCACATTCGTCCTGAAGAACCTGACTTGATTGCCAGGCTTATCGGCAACGGAGCCGGCACTTTTTATGCGTCGCACGATTATCTGGAAAAGCACGGAAGACCAGAATGCGAGAGCGACCTAACCCGCCACAGTTTTATTGGATTTGGTGACAATGTCCGGCTCGTCGAAACGCTGAACCAGATGGGGCTGTCGCTCAGCGCGGACAACTTTCGCGTTTCATCAGAAAGTGGTCTGGTTGCATGGGAAATGGCGCGAGCGGGTCTTGGCATCATCATTATGTCAAACAAAGTGGGAGAAAATGCTGCGGGGATGGAGCGCCTCCTGCCGAACAGGGACCCCATGCTTTTCCCCATATGGCTGACAGCGCACAGGGAACTTCATACCAGCCGCCGGATTCGCCTCGTCTATGACTTTCTGGCGGACTATTTATCGGAGGAAATGCATTGACCGCAGGATATTCAGGCACGCCGCTCATCAAAAAGCTGGGCATCAAGGACGGCATGCATATTCGCCTGGAACACGCACCCGACCATTATGGAACGCTGCTGGGGCAATTGCCCGATACTGTTTGCACCGTGGAAGACGACGCAAATTTCACCCATGCGTTTTATGTTGAGCGATCAGACTTCGAAACAGAGCTGCCAGCCTTGATGCAGGCCATGAACCGCGACGGCATGATCTGGATTTCCTGGCCCAAAAAGGCGTCGAAGGTACCAACGACCATGAATGAGAATGTGGTGCGTGAGGTGGCGCTGCCCATGGGGCTCGTGGACGTGAAAGTATGTGCCGTCGATGACGTGTGGTCCGGCCTCAAACTCGTGATCCGGAAAGAATTGCGCTAATGGAAACGCATGTCAGGTCCATTCCGGGCCGCATGATGCCAGAACTGACCCTCCACCTCTCTTAAATCTGTAGATTTTCAGGGCGTCACGGTCTCCTCGGACATCGGGCTATCGTGCAGCGTCGCCTCCAGATAATTAAACCGCCAGCCACCATTGGTTTGCGCGCCCCACGCCGGCAGACTTATCTCCCCAAAGGACTTGAGCGGACCGTAGACATAGGTGACATCATCGTCCGTGCTGCCCGAACTCCAAACCAGCACACCCCCTTCTGCACTTATACTGAAAGTGCCAAGCGGGTCACCGGTTTCAGCGTGCTCAACACGAAATGCCCGGTCCCCTGTTGACGTAAGACGCAGGTCCGCGTCGCCGACGGCAAACCGGTGATACATGGTGTAAATCTCCCGGTGCCAGAAATCCGTTTCCTGACCGTGGCGTTCCTCATCAAACGGCAGATAGTCCCCATTTAAAACTCGCCAGCCTGCATCCTCGTTCCAGGCTTGCTCATAAGACACATCGTCGTTTTTGGTGGAGTATCGTGCCTGCTTTACCTGCAAGCCCCTCCAGGCCTCATGCGCCAGAGCTTTCGGCTGGTTGGGCGCAAACGAGCGTTCCTTCACATGCATCCAGACGGCGTCTGACCAAACTTTGTGGCCTCCCATCGCTTCAATCATCTTGTGTGCCAGCCCGATGGCAGCTTCATCGCCCTGCATGTCTGCCTGAACAGCATAAGGGGCAGCTAAAACGGCCATTGGCATTAGAAATACAGAAACAGTACGGCGACCCGGAAGCATCATGGGAATTGGTCCTTCAGCAGTTTTCACTGCATCAATGCTAGCGGTATATACCGGACAAAAATTGCGAATTTTGTCTAAATCCCGACGCCACCAAACTGTTTGTAATAGGCGTCGCGGAACCGGCGCACACTTGCATAACCGGCTTCCCGGGCGACACAAGACCAGTCACTACCATGTTCAATAGCCTGTCGGGCTCTTTCCAGCCGGCATCGACGTGCATAAGCGCCGGGTGTTTCGCCGACGATCTCCGAAAAATTGCGAATCAGGTGATATTTAGACAAGCAGGCAACTGTCGCCAGTTCATCAAGGTCGTAAGCCTTGCCAGCACTATCATCAATGAAACTGCGCGCTCTGTGAACGCGAGAGATCAACTCGTCCCTCACACTTGCTTTAGCAATATTTTTTAGAGACCAGGGCGGAGCAACTTTGAAAAGGTCGCTTAGTGCATACCCGACCAACGTTAAAGTCGATGCCGCTAGCATTTCATCGTCTGTTATACCCGGGTTTAAACTGCATGCGTCCAGATAGCGTTGCAAAAAGTTTGTTGTTGTCAGGGACGGACGGAAAGCAACCTGTGGCACCTCTCTCGTTGCTGCAACCTCAACGGGCGCCTCCAGCGCAGATTGAACGGTCTCGGACACTCTGGCGAACGCGTTTTGGACCTGGCCTTGCGGGATGAAGATCGAAACCGATTGAGCCCGCTCACGCACGCTGCTGGCGTGTTCTTCACCGTCATTTGCAAATAACGCTGCTCCCGATTCCAAGCTGACACGCCGCCGGTTAAAAACATAGTCCTCGCAACCCTTCAATGTGAATTTAAGGGAAAAGTGGGTGCGATGTGCCGGCAGGGAAAACTGATCCGTTTCATATCTGAAAACGTTGATATGCGGCAAAGGCGCATCATAAAAACCCGTTTGTTCTTCGTCAGGGATTTCTCGGGATTTTTGCTGCCACTGGGTATATTCAATCATGACGACACACCAACCTCACCGTACCTGATTTGCAGCTTTTCCGTTCACCCGTTCAAGGACAAGGCTTTGTGCGTCAAATGGTGCGAAGCCAGCGGTTAGCTGCAGGTGCGCGCACCGCCCACACTTCATGCAGTCGGTTTGGTCACATAACGGAGGTGGCCGGTTTTTATCCAGACCAGGGCCCCGTCATCGCTGGTAATTGACAGGTCGTAGCCTTTGGGCACTCGAAGCCAACTATGTTTTGAGAAGGTTTCACCCGATTCCACAAAATTTCCGTCAAGAACAAGAAACTCGGCACCGCCTTCTGTATCGATGGTTACTGTGGCACCGGCAGCCCAGCGTTCGAGACGGACATTTTCGCGGTTGTCGCTATACAGCGGCTTGACCTCAACGCCGTTCCTGTCACCGGCGGCGACAAACTCACCGTCGTCCATCCTGATGTTGACGTGGGTGCGATCAGCCATATCAAATTGCCAGAGCTTGACAAAAATCTCCGCGCCGGGTTCGGAACGGGGTGTGTGGCTGGATGTCGGCGGGTTGCGCACATAACTGCCTGCCGGAAAATCACCGTGCTCGTCCTGGAACACACCTTCAAGCACAACAAATTCCTCACCGCCCGTATGGGTGTGGGCCGAGAAATGACTGCCGGGGTCATAGCGAACAATAGTGGTTGCCCGAGCGACTTCATCCCCGATGCGGTCCAACATGCGGCGGCTCACGCCTTTCATTGGCGAGTTGACCCATTCCAATTGCTCGCTGTGTACGACAGCGCGAGCGTCAAAGTCAGCGTTGATTTCCATTTCACCCTCCTTTGGGGGTGGGCCCGACGGCCCACCAGTAACCTAGCGCAATCATTGCGAATTCCTCAGTTGAGCGCAGCGACACTGGGGCGTTCGCCCATCCGGGTCTTCCAGGCTGCGACATTTTTTAGATGCGTCGGCGTTTCAATGCCAGCAAAGTCAGCAAATGCAAATCCAGCAAACGCTGTGATGTCCGCAACTGTCAACCGATCGCCAGTGAGAAACGGCTTGTCAGCGAGCCTCGCGTCCATCCAGGCCATGGTCTTCAGAGCAATGGCCTTACGGCGATCACCAAAGTCTTTGTTCTGATACTCTTCGAGGTCAGGACCAAGCCCTTCGGTTGCATAGTGGAAATAGTTGCCAACTGCATCGAGCAAACCGTCTTCCACCTTGCGTTGGGTCATATGGATGATGCCGCGCTCCCTTGCGTCCTTCCCCGTCAACTCAGGCTCACCTGCCACATGGTCCAAATATTCGGTGATTGCGCTGCATTCTGACAGTATCGTGCCATCTTCCAGCTCGAGCACGGGAACGGCGGCCGACGGGTTTATCTTCAGGAACTCCGGCGTGCGGTGCTCGCCTACCATAATATTCACCGGGACGAACTCCACCCTGTCCTGCAAGCCTTTTTCAGCAAGGGCCAAGCGAACGCGAGTCGGGTTGGGGAGGCCTTTCATGTCATAAATTTTCATCTCTGAGTCCTTGTTCTTGAATAACTGTTGTTAAATACTATCTATCGATAGGTAGACAACTGGCAGAACGATTTCCTCTTGTCAACACCTATCTTTCGATAGATAGTCGACCCGAGGTCGCAGAAGGTTTGGAAATGAACAAAAACAGCTATTCGCCAAAGGCATCACAAATACTGGATGTGGCGGAAAACCATATGCGCAAGGGTGGTTTCGACGCGATCAGCTTCCGTGATCTTGCAACAGCTGTTGGCGTAAAAAGCGCCAGCGTCCACTACCACTTTCCTGCCAAAGCTGACCTGGGTCAGGCCGTAGTTGCCCGGTACCGGGAGCGAATCATGGACGCACTCGGCGACCCAAAGGACCAGCGTTCAATGGCTTCCAAGCTGCAGTTGCTGTTCGACACCTATGCAGCCGCACTAAAAGACGGCGACAGTGTTTGCCTGTGTTGCCAGCTGGGCGCAGAAGCACGTGACCTGCCCGAGGACGTCGCAGCTGAAGTAGAGCGTTTCTTCAAGAATGTTGTCGGATGGACTGCTTCCGCGCTTTCATCTTCCCTGTCAGCCAGCAAGGCCGACAAGCTTGCTGCGCACATCATAAGCGCGCTGCAAGGTGCCATGGTGCTGGCCGTCGCTACAGATGACGAATCACACTTGGAAAATACACGGTCGTTGCTGAAGGACTGTGTTGACGCCCAGGTCGCTGGCTAAATTACAAGCTGGCGGCGATAGCCTGCGCAGCCTCCACAGGGTCTGAAGCCTGGGTTATCGGGCGACCAATCACCAGAATGCTTGCACCTGCTGATACAGCGTCCGCTGGCGTCATCACCCGTTTTTGGTCCCCTGCGTCACTACCGGCAGGCCGGATACCCGGCACAACGAGCTTGAAATCAGGCCCTGTCTGAGAACGGACCAACTCAATTTCCTTTGGGCTGCACACCACGCCGTCAAGTCCCGAGCGCTCAGCCAGCCGCGCCAAAGTCGGCACAACTGTTTCGGTCGTGCCCTCTACGGACATGCCAGCGAGATCCTTGTCATCAAGACTGGTAAGCAGGGTAACGCCTACGACCCAGGGCTTTTCAACATCCAGCTTATCGGCCTGCCCGGCAGCCTCCTCGGCGGCACGGCGCATCATCTCTTGGCCGCCCTGTGTGTGGATCGTCAGGATTTTTGGAGCAAGAGGCATGACCGCCCGCATCGCACCGGCTACAGTATTCGGGATATCGTGGAATTTGAGGTCAAGGAAGATCGGCATGCCGGTGTCTGCAACGGCCTTGAAGCCGTCCGCACCATTGGCGCAATAAAACTCAAGCCCCAGTTTCAGGCCACCGACGTATCCCTTCAGTGATTTGGCCAGCTCTACCGCCCGGCTGGTTTCAGTGGTGTCGAGCGCGCAAAAAATGCGTTCACTCGGCTGGGCAAAATCCTGGAGCATGCGCTAATTCCCTGTAATGCAAGTTTCCTCGCGTCGTAGCGTCAATTTGGAAACCACGCAAGCCGGAACAGGGCGAATTCAGTCCGGCACCGCAACTGCTTTGTCATCGCTGGCGGTTTCGTGGGCGCGGCGGGCACGCTGCTTGTGAGCATCCTCCGAAAGCGCAGATACCTGTCCTTCAAGGTAGCGTGATCGCCGCTCTGCCTTGCGACGTTCTGCAAAGCCCTGCAGCCTGAGCCAGCCGCTAACGGCGGCTGCCGTGACAAGGCCGACAAAAATGCCGAGAAAAAAAACGAGATACACCGGAAACCCGGCAATCGAGCCAATTGGCCCCAGAGACAGATCAACACCACCCCGGTTAAATATAGAAAAGACAACAATGAGCACCGCAAATGCGAACCAGGCCAGGCGGCGCAAAAATTTCCAGACATTTATCAACATGGGGCGACCCTCGTGTGCGTCAGCGTGTCCTGCATATATAGGCAGGAGGCCAGAATCAACAAAGCCCCCGAGCTAGTCGGAGGCTTTTTTTCCGGAGCAATCAACGCGATCTAGTTGTTCAACCGTTCGCGCAAATCCTTCCCGGTCTTAAAATATGGTACCCGCTTGTCGGCAACTTCCACTTTTTCGCCAGTGCGTGGGTTCCGGCCAACCCGTGCCGGGCGATCCTTCACCGAAAATGCGCCAAACCCGCGCAACTCTACGCGGTCCCCCCGAGAAAGGGCAGCTGTTATTTCGTCAAATATTTTAGAAACAATGCGTTCCACATCGCGGTAATAGAGGTGCGGATTGGCCTCCGCGATTTTGGCAATCAACTCGGACTTGATCATAAATGTCCTCCCGCACGCATGCCCTTTATCTTTCCCCACTCAACACAAGGGCAGCCTTTTCAATTGAAGGAAGCGTGCCACTTGATTTCGCGTCCGTCAAGATAAGCCTTTCAAAGAAAAGGGGTTTTGGTGCAATTTTCTGGGTCAGAACAGCGATTCACCACCAAACTTGTTCGATTTTGTATCCATTTTGGCCAAAAAACGGCACTGACTGGCTTGCTTTTGGCTCAATGTCAGTGGCCCCCCGGCAGCGCTCAAACAGGTGATTCTCTGCGGCTAAGTATGGTTAATCCCTGCGAGCAGGAACCCCGCCAAAAAAAAAGGCCGCCCGGATGAGCGGCCTTTAGCATTTTTGATGACAAATTTATTTGTCTTCTTTGGCTTTCTCGAGAGCGGCACCGAGGATGTCGCCAAGGCTCGCGCCCGAATCGGTCGAACCATATTGCTCGACAGCAGCTTTTTCTTCGGCAACTTCCAGCGCCTTGATCGACAGGTTGAGCTTGCGGCTCGATTTGTCGACGCCAGTAACCATTGCGTCAACCTTGTCGCCAACAGCAAAACGCTCTGGGCGTTGATCGCCACGATCGCGGGACAGGTCACTGCGGCGGATAAAGGCTGATGCACCCGTATCGCCAACTTCAACTTCGATGCCGTTGTCGTTAACAACTTTAACGGTGCAAGTAATCGTCTCGCCGCGTTTCTTGGAAGAAACATCCTGGAACGGATCGCCAGACAGCTGCTTGATGCCAAGGCTGATGCGCTCTTTCTTCATGTCCACATCAAGAACAACAGCTTTCACAACGTCGCCCTTGTTGTAGTCCTGAATGGCATCTTCGCCTGAACGATCCCAATCGAGATCGGACAAATGCACCATGCCGTCGACATCGCCTTCGAGGCCAATGAAGAGACCGAATTCGGTAACGTTCTTGACTTCGCCTTCGATCTCCGTGCCTTGCGGGTACTTGGCAGCAAATGCTTCCCAAGGATTGTCGCCGCACTGCTTGAGGCCGAGGGAAATCCGGCGTTTCGCTGGATCAACTTCAAGGATCATCACCTCAACGTCCTGGCTCGTGGAAACGATTTTGCCAGGGTGTACGTTTTTCTTCACCCAGCTCATTTCGGAAACGTGAACCAGACCTTCAACACCGTTCTCGAGCTCAACAAACGCACCATAGTCGGTGATGTTGGTTACGCGGCCCTGGAACTTGGCGCTGATTGGGTACTTGGTCTCAATCGCATCCCATGGATCGTCGGCCAGCTGCTTCATGCCGAGGCTGATGCGCTGGGTTTCCGGGTTGATGCGAACGATCTGAACTTTAACGGTTTCGCCAATGGACAGAACCTCGCTTGGGTGGTTAACCCGGCGCCAGGAAATGTCCGTAACGTGCAGGAGGCCGTCAATGCCACCAAGGTCAACAAAGGCACCGTAGTCTGTGATGTTTTTAACAACACCATCAACCGCATCACCTTCTTTGATCTGACCCATCAGTTCAGCACGCTGACCTGCACGATCCTCTTCGAGGATGGCACGGCGCGAAACAACGATGTTACCGCGGCGGCGATCCATCTTCAGCACCTGGAATGGTTGCTTGATGTTCATCAGCGGGGTCACGTCGCGGATCGGACGGATGTCTACTTGTGAGCCAGGCAGGAAGGCTACTGCACCGTTGAGATCAACGGTAAAGCCGCCTTTAACACGACCGAAGATAACGCCTTCAACACGGGCGTCGCCTTCAAAGGCCTTTTCAAGCTCAGTCCAGGCTTCTTCACGGCGTGCTTTGTCGCGTGACAGAATGGCTTCGCCGAGGGCGTTCTCAACGCGGTCAACAAATACCTCGACTTCGTCGCCTGACGTCAGTTCTGCATCCTGGCCCGGAGCAGTGAATTCTTTAAGGGGCACGCGACCTTCGGCCTTCAGGCCAATATCGATAATCGCGAAATCATTTTCGATGGCAACAACCGTGCCTTTTACAACCTGACCTTCAAAACCGGAATCGGAAGGCATGGTTTCATTCAAAAGCGCCTCAAAATCGGAGGTGCTTGGCGTTGCAGTCATTTCAGACATGCAGTGTCCTTTCAAATACTCATATTCATGTGCCGGTCGGTTGGCTCCGACGGTCTTCTTCCGGGTTTCTCAAACACAGGACCATCCCGTGCTTTTCCGTGGTCCGGAAGCCTCTAACACAACACTAAAAAGCCACCACGCCTCTGATCTACTGATTGAGTAAATCAAATGCATGCGGCCCGCTATATGCGGCGTCTTCGGTTATTGGGGCTTAAGCCGCTCCTCTACAAGAGCGACCGCCCGTAAAAACACGGCGTCTATATCCAATTCGGAGGTGTCTAGCAAGAGGGCATCTTCAGCAGGCTTCAAAGGGGCGTCCGCGCGGTTCATATCCCGCTCGTCCCGCGCGCGCACATCTGTGAGAATTTCTTCAAAATCTGCAGCTTCCCCGCGGCCTTCAATTTCAAGGAACCGACGCCGGGCCCGCACGTGCGGCCCGGCGGTTACAAACAGTTTCAGGTCCGCGTCTGGACACACAACAGTGCCAACGTCACGACCATCCAAAACCGCACCTTTTTTATCGTCGGGAGGCGTGCGAGCAAATTTTCTCTGAAATTCCAATAGGTTATACCTAACCTCAGGAATTGCCGCAACCGCCGACGCAGCGTTGCCGGTTCGTTCCGCCCGCAGGTCAGGGTCTGAAAACAAGCGTCTGTCGAGGTCCACGGATATCTCGGTGGCTGCAACGACATCGGTGGGCGATTTCCCGGCACGCAGCACAGCGAGCCCCACGGCACGGTAAAGGCTGCCTGTGTCCAGATAGGCGAAACCAAAATGCTCCGCCAGCCTTCGCGCTAGAGTTCCTTTGCCGGCAGCCGCTGGCCCGTCAATCGCAATAATCAAAGCGAATCACCCCTGTTGTGAACCGATGGTTGTTATAGAAAAGGCAATGATGGAGCGCCAGCAGAGATATGACTCGACTCTAATTTACAATTGGCATAAAAAGAACAAAACACGAACAAATAGAAAGGGACGAGGGATGATTATACAAGTGACACCAAACCTGGTGGCGGACCGTATCGAGCCGTCGATTGAGTTTTTTGAAAAGGTCGGCTTCACACTCGATGTGCAGGTGCCGGAGGATGACCACATCGGTTTTGCCATTCTGGTAAACGGCAGCAACCAGATCATGTATCAAACCCGCCAAAGCCTGCGGGAAGACGCGGAGGCGTTTATACCCGCTGCGGAATCAAAAGGGCCGTCGCTGCTGTTTATTACCGTGTCGGACGTGGAAGGCGTTGCCGCCAAACTTGAGGGTCATGAAGTCGTGATGAAGATGCGCGACACCTTTTACGGCGCAAAGGAAATCTCGTTTCTGGAGCCTGCGGGCCATGTTGTGACTTTTGCCGAGTTTGGCGAAGATGCCAAAGACGCCTGATCAGCCGTCAAGCGAAAGCCCGGCACCGAGGTCGGCCATCAAGTCGATGAAGCTCGGGAAGCTGGTCTGGATGGGCGCAGCGTCATCGATAGTCACCGGGGATTTTGCCATCTGACCCAGTACGGCAAAACTCATGGCGATACGATGGTCCAGATGCGTCTGGACCGCTCCCCCACCGGGCACCTTACCGCCCATACCATGGACAATGAGACCATCCGGCGTTTCTTCAACCTTTACCCCGTTTGCGGCGAGTCCGGCAGCCATCGCGGCGAGTCGGTCCGATTCCTTTACGCGTAATTCCTCGAGTCCCATAAAGCGGCTTGTGCCCTCCGCTACGGCAGCAGCACAAAACAGGACCGGAAACTCATCGATCATTGTCGAAGGGTCTACACCGACGTCGCTGGTTGCTTTAAGCCGGGCAGCCCGCACACGGATGTCACCCACCGGTTCTCCGCCAAGCGTCGATTCGTTCACAATCTCAATATCCGCGCCCATCGAACGCAGAGCCGGGAGGATGCCGGTTCTCAGAGGGTTAAGCCCAACACCTTCAAGCGTGACATCTGATCCCGGCACGATAGATGCCGCCACAAGCACAAACGCCGCCGACGAAATATCGCCCGGCACAGAGAAACTGACCGGCGTCAGTTCGGGCAGGCCCTCAATGCTGACCACGCGGCCGCCAGCCTGTTCGGTGACCCGAACATCGGCACCCATTGCCGTCAGCATGCGCTCGGTATGGTCACGGGTGGCTGTTTTCTCACGCACAACAGTGCGCCCAAGGGTGTTCAACCCTGCAAGCAAAACGGCGGACTTAACCTGCGCACTCGCCACAGGCGGTGTATAGTCAACAGGCAGGGCTTCGTCCGTTCCCTGGACGGCAAGTGGCAAAAAACGTCCATCACGGGCGGTTATTTCTGCACCAATGCTGGAAAGCGGCGTTATCACGCGGCCCATCGGCCGACCCCGAAGGGAAGCATCGCCTGTCATCATGACAGTGATGTCATGGCTGGCGACAAGGCCCATCAGCAGCCGGGTTGACGTGCCAGAGTTTCCCATATCGATGACGTCATCTGGTTCCAGCAGTCCGCCCACACCAACGCCGAACACTTCATAATGGCCCTCGCCGAGTCGATTGATTTTTGCCCCCATCGCACGCATTGCAGCGGCGGTTGCAAGCACATCTTCGCCCTCAAGCAGCCCGGTGACCTCCGACCGGCCAACGGCCAGCGTGGACAACATCAGGGCGCGATGCGAAATCGACTTGTCACCGGGCACACGAACCGTGCCGGCAAGTGCCTTTCTGGATGTTGCAAGGAGTTTGGGCACACTTCTGGTTCCGGTTCCTGGGCCTTGTCATCAGTTAAGCTTTGACAGGCGCGTTTGATCATGGCAAGGGATGCGCCGAATTCTTTGCTGCAAACCGCGTTAAATAGCAAGGAGAGAAACGTGGCAAAAACTGAGTGGGGCACAAAGCGTACCTGTCCAAAGTGCGGAGAACGCTTTTACGACCTCGGAAAAGAAGACCCGGTAACCTGCATCGCGTGCGGCGAAGTATGGACACCGGAACCGATTCTGAAAACCAAACAACCAATCGTCGTTGTCGAAAAAGAAAAAGAAGAAGAGACAGAATCCAACGATGACGAGGATATCGATCTGGATGACGAAGATCTCGACAACGTCAGCCTCGACGATGATGACGATGATGAAGTCACTGCGATGGTTGATACATCGCTGACGGACAACGAAGACTAAAGCTCTCGGTTTGCCGCGCATATCGCGGCGAACCGCTGGCAAGTGGAAGTCGATATTTTCACTTGCAGCAGACAGGCGCGGGCCATATAGTCCGCGCTCGATTGACCCAGAGGCATGGGGCCGTAGCTCAGCTGGGAGAGCGCTACACTGGCAGTGTAGAGGTCGTCGGTTCGATCCCGATCGGCTCCACCATCTCCTCAGATAATGAACTCATTGTATTGGCCTTGCCGGTCTCCGGCCTATTGGCCATCCAGCCGTTTCGCGCAAAACAGCTTGCCCTCCTCGAGAAAGACCGGTTTGCCCGCTCGGACATTGAGGCCCACCTGATACGGTTTACTACTTTTCCGATATACGGGTCAGAAGGGCGCTGAGCTTGCCGGTACTTTTTTTCCGCGTGGCGACAAGCCATGCCCAAACCTCGTCACCGGCCTCGGCCACCAACCGAACACCCGCCATATATCCCAGATAGGCTGCACCCAGCCAAATCCAGCCATTGCCAATACGCACATAGTCATCCAGCGTTTTGAACCAGATAAATGCATTGACGATGTTCATGATGGAATTGATGAAGAAGTTGATGATCAAATCGAAACCCAAATTCTGAAACCATGCTCCGGGCGTGAAAACAACCCCCAGGAACTGCCAGATTTCGTCAATTTCAATAATCACATAGGTGAAAAGCGCCATCGTCCCGTAGAAGCCGCCCCCAAAAAACATCGCTTTGTTGTGAAAAAAGTCATCGCGAGTGTTTTTGTCGAACAGGGGCTTTCTGGGCTTTTCTTCAGCGTCCCCACTTTCTTGTTTGGCAGATTTGGCAGCCTTTTTTTCGGCCTTTCTGGCTTTCTTCTGGTCTTTGTATTGCTTCTCAAGGCTCTTGCCGTCGCTAAAAGGCGCAAGCTTGCCGGCAGCAACAGACCATTGCAGCACTAGAAACGTGAAAGCAGCAACTGGCGTGGCACCCAACACAGCAGCACGAATAATTTCTGTTAACATCCGATTGTCCAAAACCTTGTTTCGTAGCCGCTCGACTTTGACAGCAACAATATTGCTTTCAAGACATGGGTTGTGCCGGCCAGCTGATCCCCTTCATGTTGAGATCAGTTCCCGCCCGTTTTACTATATCCCTGAACCAGGAGTGAGCAGGGTTATCCGTTAACCTCTGGTGCCAGATCAACACCTCGCCCACAACCCCTTCAGGATTTGGAACGGGACACGGCAGAACCTTCAGATCGAAGAACTCGCAGCATTTTTCAGCCATGGTGCTGGGAATGGAAACAATCAGGTCACTGGCCTCAATGATCATCGGCACAGAGCCAAATCCGTTTACGGTCATGGCAATTTGCCGCGACAGACCTTCGCTCCTCAAATAGTCATCGACAAACCCATTGGCATCACCGCGAGGGGTGACAAGCAGGTGGCGGGCTGCCGCAAACTCATCAATCGGAATCTCGGAATAGTTCGCTAACGGATGACTGTTGCGCATCAGGCAAACAAAATGATCGGTACCGATATCCTCTCTGCCGAACCGGCCCGGAACCTCACCAAGTGCCGTCAATCCATAGTGCGCTTCCTGGGCATCAAGCTTTTCATAGAGCCTGCCTTCAATTGGAATTGTGTGCAGATTGACGCCAGGCGCCTCTTCCATCAGATATTTCGCGACATAAGGAAGCAGGGTCAGGGACGCATAATCGGTCGTCGCGACCGTGAAGGTGCGACTTGCTGTCACCGGGTCAAAAACAACGGGATCAAGTGCCTGCTCGATTTCGCTGAGCGCGCGCCGTACCGGCACCTCCAGTTCGAGCGCCCGCGCTGTTGGTCTCATCCCGTCTGGGCCCCGCAGGAATAATTCGTCCCGCATCACATATCGCAAGCGATTAAGCGCATTGGAAACAGCTGGTTGCGACATACCGATCTTCTCGCCGGCGCGCGTTGCATTGCGCTCGTTCATCACGGCATCAAATACCAGAAGGAGGTTTAAATCCAGGCCCGCTAAATTCATGAAATGAATATCCGAAGTAATAAATATCAATTTCATAAATGGTATGGTCGCATCCATATAGACGCAAGTACAGAATATCGCGCCCCTGCGACACTATCCCTCCTGACATTACCTGTCAGGTACAGGTGATAAAAGGCCGCGAACCTGTTTCTGCGCCAGAGCGTTGAATAAGAATGAATAACTAGGGAGCATCAACGTGCCCAAAACAATGACTGCGATGGATGAGTTTGCTGTCAAACTCGCCAACACCGTAATCCAGCATCGCTGGCTCGTGATTATTGCCACACTGCTCGTCACCTTTCTGGTGGCAAGTGGCACGCAACACCTCAAGTTTTCCAATAATTACCGAGATTTCTTCTCGGAAGCCAACCCTGAACTACGAGCTTTTGAAGACCTGCAAAGCACCTATACAAAAAATGACAACATTTTTTTCACAATCGTACCCCCAGACGGCGAGGTCATCACCAATGAGACCCTCAGTCTGGTCGAAGAACTCACAGAACAGGCCTGGCAAATCCCCTATTCGATCCGGGTGGACTCACTGACAAACTTCCAGCACACGGAAGCAGAAGAAGATGACCTGATCGTCGAAAATCTGGTGAACGGCGCAGATAGCCTCTCAACAGAGCAACTAGCCAGGGTCAAATCGATTGCCCTCTCAGAACCATTGCTGCGCAACCAGATCATCTCATCAGACAGCCGTGCAACAGCTGTGAATGTTGTCGTGCAATATCCAGAAAAATCCCTGGATGAAGTGCCTGAAGCCGTAACTTTCGCCCGAAACCTTCGGGACGAAATGAAAGCAAAATATCCCAATCATGAAATCCGGATGATCGGGGTTTCCATGCTGAATAATGCTTTTCAGGAAGCAGCCATGGCTGACTCGATGACACTGATACCCATCATGTATGTGCTGCTGCTTGTACTAATGGCGGTAACAGTACGCACGGTCTCTGGCACGACTGTCACTGTATTGATGATTGGCTTTGCCTCTGCGATCGGTATGGGCGTGCTCGGGTTTTCGGGAACGCCGATGGACCCGATGGTACTCTCGGCGCCCACGATCATCATGACACTCGCTATTGCCGACTCAGTCCATATCCTGATCACCATGCGCAACAGCATGAAAGACGGCATGACCAAACGTGATGCCATTGTGGAAGCAGTCCGTGTCAACTTCCTCGCCGTCATGGTCACGTCCCTGACGACCGCGATCGGCTTCCTGGCGTTGAATTTTTCTGATGCCCCACCCTTCTGGCACCTGGGCAATGTGTCGGCAATCGGCATTGTCATGGCCTGGATACTGTCTGTCACCTTCCTGCCGGCGATGATGAGCTGGATGCCGGTGCGGGCACCAAAGCCTGCCAAGGCAAATGGCCAAAGCGCCATGGCCAAACTGGCAGATTTTGTGGTGGGCCATCATAAAAAGCTCTTTTACGGCATTGGGGCTATTGGCGTGATTCTGGTTGCTGCAGTGCCACGCATCGAGTTTAACGACCAATGGACAGAGTATTTCGACGAAAGCATCGAGTTTCGCCGCGACTCGGATTACTCGACACAGTTCTTTGGCTTTTACCCAATCGAGTTTTCTGTGCAGGCAAACGGAGAAGGCGGTGTAAGCGACCCCGAGTTTCTGCAAAAAATGGACGAATTCACTGAATTTCTCCGCGCCCAGCCAAATGTGACGCACGTTTATTCCCTGAGCGACATTATGAAGCGGCTGAACCGCAACCTGCATAGCGACGACAATGAATGGTACCGCCTGCCGGACGAACGCGAGCTTTCCGCCCAGTATCTGCTGTTATACGAATTGTCGTTGCCATATGGCCTTGATCTCAACGACCGGGTGAATATCGACAAATCGGCGACGCGCGTAACGGCAACGCTTACCAACACCTCCACTATCGCCACCAAGGTGTTTCTTGATGCCGCACGGGGCTGGATTGCTGAAAACGCTCCTGAGTATATGCAAACGACCGTACCCACCAGCGCGCAGGTGATGTTTACATATGTTGCGGAACGCAACGTCAGCAGCATGATCACCGGCAATGTTATCGCTATTATTGCAATTGCACTGGTGATGATGGTGGCGCTCAAATCTGCGCGCCTTGGTCTGCTCTCGATTGTGCCAAACGGCCTGCCGATCTTGGCCGCCTTTGGCGCCTGGGCACTGATGGTTGGCACTGTTGGCTTTTCGGTGGCTGCCGTCGCGAGTGTATCACTCGGCATCGTGGTTGATGACACCGTTCACTTCCTGTCGAAGTTTGTGCGTGGCATCCGGGAAAAAGGGTATGATGCAGCAGGTGCCATCAAATACGCTTTCGAGATGGTTGGCATGGCGCTCATCGTGAACACGGTTGTTCTGGTGATTGGCTTTGCCTATCTCGCCACGTCCCACTTTAAAATCAACGCGGACCTTGGTCTCCTGACTGCCCTTGCCATTGGTCTCGCGCTCCTGTTCGACTTCCTGTTCCTGCCAGCTCTCATGTTGATGGGTGCAGACAAACTCTTTACCGGTAAAACCCTTGAAGGAGGCACCGACAATGTTGACCAAACAGCATAACACCACATCGCGAACTGCAATAGCTGCAGGTCTGCTTATCGGACTGCTGGCCGGGCTGGCGTTTGAACCAGCGTCAGCACAAAATTCAGCCGCGGAGGAGAAAGGCTTCCAGATCGCCGCTCGCTCAGACCGGTCTGACACAGGCTTTGAAAGCTCAGAGGTAAACGCCGTGATGACGCTGACCAACTCAGCAGGTCGCACATCGACACGAGAGCTCTACTTCAAAACGCTCGAACGAGAAAACGAGGACGTTGGCGACAAGTCCCTCACTGTGTTCGAAACCCCCCGCGACGTGCAAGGTACAGCGCTGCTCAGTCATGCCAAAATTCTGGAGGCAGATGATCAGTGGCTGTACCTGCCAGCGCTCAAGCGGGTAAAAAGGATTTCAAGCGCCAACAAGTCTGGTCCCTTTGTCGGGTCCGAGTTTGCATTTGAGGATTTCACCTCTACCGAACTCAACAAATATGGCTACAACTATATCGGCGAAGACACATTTGACGGCATGACGGTTGATGTAGTGGAACGCTTTCCCCGTTACGAAAACTCGGGCTACACGCGTCAGGTTTCAGTTGTTGATCAAGACATCTTTCAGGTCCGCAAAATTGACTTTTACGACCGAAAGAACAGCCTGTTGAAGACGCTCACTCTCTCCGACTATCGGGAATACGAGGGCGGCATTTGGCGCGCTCACCTGCTGACTATGGAAAACCACCAAACCGGCAAATCAACGAGCATCGCCTACAGTGACTACAAGTTCAAAACGGGCCTCGCCGACAATGATTTTGTCAAAGGTGTTCTAAGGCGCATCCGCTAGAAAGACTGCCATGCACAAACATATAGCGACAAGCGTACTCCTCATGGCAAGCGTACCTGCCATGGGGGGTGATTTTGACGTTGGTGCGTCGATCGGCACAGAAGTGCGCACCTTCTTCGAAGACGGGGCGTTCCCGGGACAGTTCGACACTTTCCAGCCATCCCTGCAACTTGAAGGTGATGTGCGCTGGCAAAGCGACAGCGGTGCCTGGGATATGGTGATTGTGCCCTACGCCCGTATCGACGGACAGGATGACCGACGCAGTCATTTCGACATGCGAGAGGCCTACCTCCGATGGTCGGGTGATGCATGGACGGTGCGCGCGGGCCTCGCCAAGGTTTTCTGGGGTGTGGCGGAAAGCCGGCACCTGGTGGATATCATCAACCAGTATGATGCTGTTGAAGACATCGATGAAGAGGACAAGCTTGGCCAGCCCATGCTCGAGGTGTCGACCATCCAGAACTGGGGACAGATTACCGGTTACGTGATGCCGTTTTTTCGCAAGCGTACGTTCCCGGGCCTGGATGGACGGCTGCGGTTTCCCGGTCGAGTTGATAATGACCTTGCCCGCTTTGACGAAGGTGCCGACGACGGTCAGGATGTCGACTTTGCACTGCGCTACAGTCACTATATCGGCGACTGGGATGTCGGACTTTCCTTTTTTCATGGTGCCAGCCGCGAACCACGTCTATTGCCCGGTTCAACACCTGATGTCTTTGTGCCCTTTTACGACGACATCACGCAGGTTGGCCTCGACCTCCAATACACCAAGGATGCCTGGCTCTGGAAATTTGAAGGCATTATCAGGGACACCCCTTTTGAAACGTTCGAGGCTGCGGTTGGTGGTTTTGAATACACCTTTTACGGCGTGACGGACACAGGTGCAGACCTGGGGGTTCTGATGGAATACCAATATGATGGCCGCTCGGACGACTTCCTCGAAGCTGCCCCCACAATTGCCAACAATGATCTTTTTGTCGGCGCGCGGCTGGCGCTGAATGACGCGGAAGACACCGATTTTCTGGGCGGCTTTGTCACCGACATGGAAGACGGCTCTATCTCGGGCCTGGTTGAAGCATCACGGCGCTTTGGTGACAACTGGGTGCTGGAGGTCGAAAGCCGGTTTTTTGCCAATGCAGACAGCGGTAATTTGTTGTCTGTTTTCCGCCGGGACAGCCACTTCACGCTGCGGCTCACACGCTATTTCTAGAGGTTATGCGCCGCTGCCAGTCTTCTGTGGCGGCGCATTCATCCGACTGTGATGTCGTCAACCCGATCAGCATAAAAAGCGACATAGTCCTTGAGCACGCCAACTTCATCGTAGGGCGTGTCATACCCCCAGACGGCGCTGCCAATATGATCGTCGCCTACGCGGATGTCCCAGTAACGCGCATTGCCCTTGAACGGACAATAGGTCTGCTGGTCATTTTCCTGCAAAACGGAAAAGTCGACATCCGAGCGTGGCACATAAATTACGGGGCTGTACCGGCTTTCCTCCAGCCGAAGCGCGTCCGCGGTCTGGACAACAATGCGCGAGAGCGCTGTCACCTTCACCACACCCTCCAGTGGTTTCAATGTGACCTTGTGATCAGGGTAGTCGCGGTACCCGGGACCCGGGTTGATAGATTCGCTCATGGCACAGCTCCGTATTTTCTCCGCCTGTCTAAATAGACGATCAAGGACGAACAGGTAAGGGCTCGAATTTGCGGGTTCGAATTGCATCCTTGGGCCAATTGCCGTTTAATAACCAGGAAACGGACAAAGAGACATCACGACACAGGGGGACTTATCATGCGGTTCAATCTCCGGCATTTCAGTATGCTTTTCGCGGCATCCTTGCTCTTGGCAACACCAGCAATTGAAGCAGCAGACGACAAGAAAAAGAAACCGGACCTGCCGCTTGAGGGCTCGACCACAAAACTGACCTTCGATACAGACCAAGGGACATGGATGTCTCTTGATGTCACCCCGGACGGCGAACACATCGTTTTTGAGCTGTTGGGGGACCTTTATGAATTGCCTGCTGCAGGCGGCGAGGCAACACGGCTCACATCCGGCCTCGGCTATGACAGTATGCCGCGCGTATCGCCTGACGGGCAGTTTATTGCCTTTATCAGCGACCGCGATGGTGATGACAATCTCTGGGTAGCAAACCGGGACGGCAGCAAACCCCGGAAACTATCGGGGGAAAAGCACACACGTCTTGTTTCCCCGGCCTGGTCACCAGACAGCCAGTATGTGGTCATGACCAAAGGTGGTCGCGAAACCAGTATCGGCATGTACCACATTAATGGGGGTAGCGGCGTTACCCTTACGATTGATGACGGCAAGAAACCCCTGGAAGGTGTCGGCGCTGTTTTTTCGCCTGATGGCCGTTATATTTATTTCACACAGCGCGCAGGTGGAAATGGTTTCCCCGCTGGTCAGATTGCGCGCTTTGACCGCCACAGCGGTGAAATTGACAGCCTGACACAGGGCGAAGGCGGTGGTGTGCGCCCAGCCCTTTCGCCAGATGGCAGATTGCTCGTCTACCTTTCGCGCCGTGAAGCCGAAACCGGCATTCGTGTGCGCGACCTTATCAACGGCACAGATCGCATGATTGCATGGCCCATCCAGCGCGATTCACAAGAGGCAGGCCGCCTGCCAAGCCGGGACTATTACCCCAGTTATGCGTTCACTGCAGACAGCAGCGCCATCATCCTTAACACGGGCGGCACTTTCGAGCGCATCAACGTCGCGGACGGTACCCGTCAGCAAATTAACTTCTCCGCAGCGGTGGACCTGGATATCGGTCCTGACCTCACGTCCGCATACCGCGTGCCACAGGGGCTAGTGAAAGCCACAATCGTTCATGACCCGTCCGTATCCCCTGACGGGGAGCGGATCGCCGCATCGGTCCTGACCAAAATCTATCTTATGGACAACGAAGACGGTGCCACTCCTGAACGGCTGACCGAAAGCGATGCCTGGGAGTTCAAACCGGTCTGGTCACCAGATGGTCGGTGGATTGCGTATGTCACCTGGTCGGCGGTTGACGGTGGTCATATATGGAAGATGCGCAGCAATGGTCGCGGTCGACCACAGCAGCTGACAGACCATGCGGCTTTCTACACCGACCTGGCCTTCAGCCCGGACGGCGAGCGCATCGTCGCCATGCGCGGCAACGAATATCAACGCCGACAACTGTTCAGCGAATTTTTTGGCCTCAACATACCTCTGGATCTGGTCTGGCTGCCGTCAGATGGCGGTGAGACGACACTGGTCGCAAGGGCGAAGGGCGCCCGGTCTCCGCATTTCGGTCCTGAGGGAGATCGCGTATATCTTTATTCAGGTACGGCCCTCTATTCGCTCAAATTTGACGGTACTGACAAACGCGAACATCTGATTGTAGAAGTTCCACGGGGTAACCAGCTCTTCGCCCGTGAAACACCCAAAGCCGAAAGTGTGCGTATCAGCCCTGACGGTCGGCACGCCCTTGCTTTTGCACAAAAACAGGTTTGGGTCATGCCGGTGCCGCAGTTAGGTGGCAAAACACCCACTGTGTCGATCCGCGGACCATCAGTGCCAGCCAAACAGCTCACCAGTACAGGCGCTGACTTCTTCGGCTGGGCTGACGACGGTGCTTCCATCCGCTGGGCAATTGGCGACACGCTCTATAGCCAACCGCTCGACAGTGTGAAATTCCGCAAAGAAGAAAAGGAAGAGAAAAAGGACGACGCTGGCTCTTCAGAAGCAGATACTGAAGATGGCGACGGCGACACCAGTGCAGCCACCGAAGACAAAAAAGAGGAAACTGAAAAAGCGCCGGAAATCATCGAAGATAACGAATCGGTCAGCAAACGCACTTTCCTCGTGGAAGCGCCCCGCAAGACACCGTCCGGCACAATTCTTCTTACTGGTGGTCACGTAATCACCATGTCGGGTGAAACAACAGCTGACATGAACGCTGTGCTTGAAAACCATGACGTGCTCGTGACCGACAACCGGATTGTAGCCATTGCACCCCGAGGGGCGATCACTGTGCCTGCCGGCACCACCACACAGGATGTAAGTGGCAAGTTCATAGCGCCTGGATTTGTGGACACACACGCGCACTGGGAATTCCGCACTGGCGACGTGCTGGAGCCTCAGAATTGGAGCCTTGTGGCCAATCTTGCGTACGGCGTCACCGCTGGGCTTGATGTGCAGACGGCCTACTACGACTATTTCACATACCGTGACATGGTTGAAACAGGACAATCTCTCGGTCAGCGGGCCTTCATGACCGGTCCCGGCGTATTCGGCAACACGGATTTCCAGAGTTATGATGCTACGTATGCCTATCTAAAGCGCTACACGGACCACTACCGCACAAAAAACATCAAGGCCTACCTCACTGGAAATCGCAAGCAGCGGCAATGGGTTGTGAAAGCCTCCAAGGAACTCGGCCTGATGCCAACAACCGAGGGCGGCGGTGACATGCGGCTTGACATCACGCATGCAATTGATGGCATGCACGGCAATGAGCACACGCTGACGATCGCGCCGATGTACAAGGATGTGCTGGAGCTTTACGCCAAAACGAAGACGGCCTACACACCGACACTTGTGGTTCAATACAATGGCATCAGTCTGGTGCATTATTTCTTCACCCGTACCGAAGTCCACGATGACCCAAAGCTCAATCGCTTTTATCCGCACAACCGTCTGGATGAACTCACACGTCGTCGCGGCAGCTGGGCGCGGGACGACGAGTTTTCGGTTGATGAAATTGCCGCTTCAGCCGCAGCGTTGCAGCGTGCCGGTGGACTGGTTGGTGTTGGCGGACACGGAGAATTGCAGGGCCTTGGCTACCACTGGGAAATGTGGGCATTGGCAATGGGCGGCATGACGCCAGCGGAGGTCATGCGTGCTGCAACAATTGATGGTGCCCGCATCATCGGGATCGATCAGGATCTCGGGTCGCTTGAAGCAGGGAAGCTTGCAGACCTTGTTATTCTGGATGCCAACCCGCTGGCAGACATCAAAAACACGAACAGTGTTCGCTGGGTGATGAAAAACGGTGAACTCTACGAGGGAGACACCCTGACGCAGGTCTGGCCTGTCCGGAAGGAAATGGAACCGTTCTGGTGGTGGGACGAAAGCCGCCACTAAGGAGAACCAAGGCATCTCAGGCAAAACCGAATCCAAGTTTGGCTTAGGTACCCGTTTTCCCGGTAATGAGCTCTAACTGGCGAGCAAGGCAGGCATTCAGATCGTATTGCTCCAGAATGGTTGACCGAGCCTGCTGCCCTAGCGTCGTGCGGCGCTGTTTGTCATCCAATAGCGCCATCATTTCGGCGGCTATCGCTTCAGGGTCTTCCGGGTTCACCAGTACACCGCTTTTGTTATGTGCCACGACTTCGCGCACGGATGCATTGTTGCTTGCAACAACGGGTACGCCGACGCTCATGGCATTGAGACAGGACCAGGACAGGACAAAAGGAATTGAAAGATAAGCATGCACACTGGAAAGCTGCAGCATCTTAACAAACTGCCGCTCTGGAAGCAGCCCGACAAAATGCGTGCGCTCGGGATCATAGGCAACCTCTTTGTCCGCCCAGGATTTCAAGCCCTTGTCACGCGGCCCAGAGTCGTAACAAACACGATCTGCTGCAGCGATCATAACATGTGTCTCGGGCCGTTGCTTTTGCAGTAATGCTATTGCCTTCATGAAGGCGGGAAAACCCCGGCTTTTTTCCATGCCCCGCGCGGCATAGGTGATGATTTCCATGTCGCGGCTAAACGTTTTGTCACCAATATTTACAGACACAAGCTCATCTGGTGAATACAGCACGGTGTCGATGCCCTCATGACAGACCTCTATCTGCGCCTGCCAGCGCGCAGGAAACTGCTCTCGCTGAAAACCAGTTGGAGCGTAGGCAATATCCGCCAGATCAAAATCGCGAGCGATCACGCTGTTGCGGGCATTGTTGGCGGCGCACTGGCGGCAAAACGCCAACGAGTTATTGCCGGCACTTGTGACGTCAGGGTCACGGTAATACCACTCAAGAAAAGCGGTGATCCGGGCGTCCGGGAACAAATCACGCAGGAAGTAGGATGCACCACGGGAGGCGTGCGTAACGATATAATCAGGTGCCCATCCCTCACTGATCAGGGGTTTGATTTTTTCCGACAGATCGTAGCCGAGAGCCGCGGCTTCCATGGCAGGTCCTGTGTTTTCCACTTGCGGGCCCAGCGCTTCGGGCACTTCGTACACGACCTGCCTGATCGGCAAATCGAGCGTTGAGCCCTTTCGGCTAGCTGCGACGATTTCCACGCCGGGCACACGGTGCAGATGCCGCAACAGATGCACGAACTGACCCGGAAAAGCATCATGGACAAACAGGTATTTCATGATGGCAGCTTAGGTTTTGAAAACGGCAAAGTCTATGGGGTTTTTAGTAAGATTGTATTTATTTTTTCTGTTTATTTTCCGCGTGTTAGGCGAAAAATGACGATATTCTTTAAACAGATATTCACGGGCGCGTGGCAGGTTTCTCTGATCAGGCAACCAGGGTGCGCTTCGGCCGCGCGCCCCAACAGCTCCGGCCTCATATACCGGAGCCACGGAGATCAGGCATGCGAATCATCGCGGTTACGTCGCAAAAAGGCGGCTCAGGAAAAACAACGATAACCGGGCATCTGGCTGTTGAAGCCGCAAGGGCAAGTGGCGATTCCGTCGCGATCATTGACACAGACCCCCAGGGCAGCCTTTCCGACTGGTGGAACGAGCGGCAGGCGGACGAACCCGTTTTTGCCCAGGCTACGCTCGCGACCCTAGATACGGACCTGTCAGCGCTAAAAGAAGAAGGTATCCGGCTTGTCTTCATTGATACACCGCCCGCCATCACCGGTGCGATCCAGTCGGTGGTATCCCGGTCCGACCTGGTAATCATACCAACTCGACCAAGCCCCCATGACCTGCGGGCAGCAGGCAAAACTGTCGAGCTGGTGGAACGCGCGGGCAAGCCGCTTGTTTTTGTTGTCAATGGCGCCACGGCGAGAGCGCGTTTGACCGGTGAAGCTGCGATCGCTTTGTCGCAACATGGAACGGTAGCTCCTACCATTCTCCACAACCGCCAGGACTTTGCGGCCAGCATGATCGATGGCAGAACCGTTATGGAGGCAAACGGAGGCGGCAAATCAGCCCAGGAAATCGAGCTTCTCTGGGCCTATGTTAATGAGCGGATAAAACGGCTGCCCGTTAAAGCCCAGTTCAAGAGCGTGAGTGCACCGCGCGTGGGCTTCGGCAACCGCCCTCAGATTACCACAACAACACATCCGTCCGCGTGCTGACACCAACAAACAAAGGCAGGTCCCAGCCTGCCCGATTTTCAAAACACGAACCAATCAGGAGAGACCAGTCATGACCATGGCCTCGCTAAATGCATCATTGCTCGCCCGCAAGGGAGCAGCGCAGCCAACTCCGAGCACACCACGCTTTCTGGCGAGCGTACCAACGAGTGTGGGCGCCGCCAGAAAGCAAGCTCGCAAATCCAGCGAAAAAAAGACCAAGAAAAAACACCTTCGCCTCGACACAACCACAGACAGAGACCTCAGGCTGCTGGCTGCCCGAAACGGCGAAAGTCAGCAGTCCCTCATGGAACGGGCGGTGTCAGAGTATCTGGCCAGCATGCTGGAGGCCGGGGAATGCATATGCCGGCGGCAATAAAACCAAAAATTCACTAGATTTATCGGGCCTCTGCCTGGGGCGAGGCTGCCTATTGCTTGTGTCAAATGATGATACGATCTGACGATGGTGCAGCTTCGTTTGCGCGGGAGCTGAAAAGCTCGGTCGGCTCCCGCGCATGCAGCGACAGCCCTTTCCCGAGATCAGTTTCCACCCCCGGGCGGTTTGGCAAAACAGTCATAGCCAGCCCGCTTCATGTCAACGCACATCCGAACAGCAGAATGCATCCCATCCATCGGGCCAAACACCAATTTGTATCGGCCAACCCGGTTGGCCGACTCGACCATTTCTGTGTGAAGGCCTTTTACCAGGTCAGCATAGTCCCTCTGGATTTCCTCCAGCATTGCCGCCGCGTCAGCTTCTCGCATGGCAAAACCTACTTCCAGATGCCAAACCGCTGACCAGTCTTCGGGTTTTTCCGCAACTTCGTCTTCTTTTTCGTCCGGCGTCCAGCCCTCGACAAGAAGCTCGATGTTCAAATGGTCATCCGAAAACCCCAACTCTGCCAGTTGCTGGCCATATGCCCGACCGGCAGTACGAGCGTCCCCTGGCAAAAGACTGCGCATTTCAAGCTCTGCATTAACGGCGAGCTCATAGCCCGCCTGGGCCGCTTTCCACACCAGACCGTATCCTCTGACAGGGTCCGGCGCGCGCCCGTTTTCGCCGTTCCAGTATATGATGCCCAGTAGATAGGCCGCTTCAGCGTTGCCGGTGAGAGCGTATGTTTGCCACGTGGCAAAGGCTTCAGCGATTTCTGCATCGGTTTTTTCGCCGTCAAAATACAGGATATTGGCGAGTTTCATCGCCGCCTTTTCGCTCCCGAGTTTGCCAGCAAGGCGGTAGTACATAATGGCAATCGACATCGATGCCTCACCGCCAATACCAAGCCGCGACATTTCCGCCAAATGATAAAAGGCATCAGAGTTGCCCTGCTGGGAAAGTGCTTCCAGGATTGCCCGTCCCGTCTGATAGTCGCTGGCCCGGATAGCATCCAGCGCATCTTCAATGGACTGCTGGTCAGCGTCTGAACCGCTGTCCTGCGCATTTAGCAGATGACTGTTACCCACCACCCCCGCCAATATGACGGTTAGAATCACAAAAAAAGTCAGATTTGAGCGTCTTTTCATGGTCAGATACGTCAAAAAAGCACCGAAATTGCTAAAAATTGAAACAAACACGCTTAAAAGCGCATCGTTTCCTTAAATGTTATTTCATGCCTCAAAGATTAGCCTTCCAAAGGACATTAGGCAAATGAACTCCGGTTCAAATAGTACTCAGGCAAAATCATGGCAAACAAACGTTTCATAAAACCAATGATAGCAGGCGGCTGCGCTCTGGCACTCACCGCTTGCGCCTACGGCTCGGGCACGTCACCGCAAGTCAGCGCGGCCCATAGCGTACCGATGGCGCAGGAAAACGGCGGTCTGATGGCAATCGCCACGGAAATGGCGGCCAAGAACGACCATGAAGGTGCAATCCCGCTGTTTCGGCACCTCGCCGTCACAACCCGCAGACCGGAAGCCATTACAGGGCTTGCCAACAGCCAAATGGCAATGGGCAACCTTGAAGCCGCCTACGGTATGCTGCAGGCACTGGTGAGAGACCGCTCATCCCCGTTGCCCGGTGAAACATACTATAGTTATGGCAAGGCCGCTCTTGCTCTAGGTGAATTCGATACAGCCCTGTCGGGTTTCAACGAAGCCGCGGCGCTGATGCCCGACAACCCAAAACCCCGCTCCGGTAAAGCGATTGCCCTGGCCGCCACAGGGCAAACTTTCCAGGCGCTATTGGTGCTCAACGACTTAAGCGACACCTCCAGTCTCTCCAACAAAGCCCTGGTGCTGGCAGCAAGCGGCAGCCCTGAAACTGCCATAGAAATTCTGGAACCCCTGCTGACTGCCGGCAGCGCAGAAGCCCGGGACCGGCAAAACCTCGCCATGGCCTATCTGCTCGCTGGGCGGGAGGACAAAGCCTATCAGGTCGCCCGGCTGGATCTTGATGCTGCAAGCGTGGACGCCACCTTCACTTTTTATCGCTCTCTAACCAGCCTTGGACAGGCAGAGCGCATGCAGGCGCTTGTGACCGGCACGATCGACCCAGCGTGGAGCCGGCGTGAATCCGCAAACCTGACGCTGGAAAACACAAAGGGCCGAGCACTCGCGGCACAGCGCTTTGTTGCAAAGCCGAAACAAATTGCCCAGGCGCCAACACCAGAGCCAATACCCGTTAAAGAAGTTACGCCAGACAACTATGAGCACGGCGATGTGCCTCCGCTGTTAGAGCCCGAGGGCTGGGCACTGCAAATCGGGGCTTACCGTTCGATTGACCGGCTGATGAAGGGTTGGAACATCCTCTATGAACGCAACATCGACATTCTGGCGGACATCCCGCCACGCCGGTCGGAAATGGATTTTGGCACACGCGAGGAAGGACCTTCCGGCTTTTATTACAGGCTCAACGCCGGCCCTCTCAAGACATTGGCTGAGGCCCGCACCCTGTGTGACGAACTGAAAGCCAGGGGCACGCGCTGCTGGATTCGGCCACCAGAAGTCAGTGAAGGCAAGTTGCCACAAACAGCCGCAGTCGCCTCCAACGACAGCGCTGAATCCAGCCGGTAACCCATCATCGGTCGGCCTCTTGTCAAAATCTCTTGATGAAGGCCAATTGAGCGCGCAAAATATGGCACTGACACCTGCGCCCACTATGGGGCGGGTGACCTGTTTCTGCTCGCTCATGCTCATGATGGAGGTGTGCCAATGTCGCGAATGTCGGTTTTCAACAGCCCGTTTCTCCTGGGCTTCGATCAGCTCGAGGATGTTCTTGATAGCGTCGCCAAAAATGCCGGTGAAGGATACCCACCCTACAATATCGAGCATATGGGTGAGGAAGATATTCGGATTTCTCTGGCCGTGGCCGGATTTACACGGGACGATGTGGCGATATCGCTGGAGGCCAATCAGCTAATCATCAGAGGCAAACAGCAAGACGACAATGGGTCGAAGGAATTTTTGCATCGCGGCATCGCGGCCCGGCAGTTCCTGCGCAAATTCGTGCTTGCTGATGGTATGGAAGTCACTGACGCCTTCATGGAAAATGGTTTGTTGCACATTGACCTGCACCGGCCTCAACTGGAGCCTGCCATCAAAACAATCCCCATCCGAGGCTAGCCACTTGCTTGTGCAATATGAAACCACCTTCGAGGTTGTGACCCGCGGTCGCGGTGCCCATGAATTCACCGGCGATGTTGCCGGGTTTGTCCGTCAATGTGGCATGACAACAGGACTGGTCAATCTGCTGGTTCAGCATACATCAGCCTCTCTGACCATTCAGGAAAACGCTGATCCCGATGTACAGGATGACTTGCTGGATGCTCTGGACCAACTGGCACCTGAAGGGCCCGGTCTCTACCGCCACAGCGCAGAAGGGCCGGATGACATGCCCGCGCACGTCAAATCGGCGCTAACAAGCACTACGCTTGCGATACCAATTCTCGATGGCGCCCTTCGGCTCGGCACGTGGCAGGGCGTTTATTTATTGGAACACAGGCGGCGCGGCCACCATCGCCGCATCGCCTGCCATTTGCTCGGCGAGTGATGGCCAGAATTCCTGGCAGAAGCTCACTTGACCATATGACTATTCAGATCAACGGCAGCATCTTTGAGAGTCCAGCTACTGACTGAGGCATTCAACATGACAACCATTCCGATCCCCTGGGTCTTATCGATCTTTGCTGTCATTCTCGGGACGACAGTTGCAGTACGAACGCACCAAACACCGGGAGCGCGTGCTTTTTTCAGTCTTTCTCTCATGGCGACTGCTCTGGTGGGCATACTGGTAGGCAGTCGACTGGAGTACGGTTATGCATTCGCCAAGATTGCACAGCCTCATCTCGGTGCCCTGATTGCGCCGGGACTTTGGCTGGGATTTCGTTCCCTGATGACCCAAACGGGATGGCCAGAACCCCGCGAGGTTTACCTGCATGGCATCGTGGCACTTCTGGTGCAAATAGGCATCGCCTTGCCCGTCGGCTGGTCAACGGAAATTGTGTTGACCGCTGCGAACGGCATTTATCTGGTGTTGCTGGCTTCCCGCATTCACCTGGAAGAGGATGCTTTCGTTCAGATACCTGTGGAAGGGTATTTTCGAGTAAAGTTATGTTTGATTGGAGCAGTTTTCTTTCTCGGCCTAATCCTGCAGGCTGACATAGCCATACTTTTAGCGGACTTTGTTGGCGGGGAGGCAATGGCGACCCGGTTTTTAACCGGGGCCACCGGCATTCTGGTAGCAGCTTCCATCGTTGCAGCTCTCATTGGGGCACCTGTGTTTATGGCAAACAGGGAACGCGGACACCAAAATGCATACAAGGCGCATCCACCGAACCAGCAAGATCACGACCTGGTGAACCGTGCCAGGGAAGTCATCTCCGAGCAGCAGTTATACACGGACCCACATATAAGTCTTGCCCGACTGGCGCGTCGGCTCGGCCTTCCTGCAAAGGTACTATCTCAGGCGATCAACAGATGTACTGGTAATAATTTTTCACGCTTCCTGAACGAGTTTCGCATTCGCCATAGCGAAGACCTGCTGCAATCCGGCAACTTGCAAATCTCGGAGGTCATGTTGAGTTCAGGCTTTATCAGTAAATCGGCTTTCAATTCAGAGTTTCGCCGCATCACCGGTCAAACACCGACAGAATATCGCAAGTCACACACATAACTTCCAGAATCATCCCTGATTAATCGCCGGCAGGGGTTCTGAAACGCGTTTCAGAACTGTCACGGCCTTCTGGCTCTCCAGAGAACTGCCTATGGTGCACAAAAATATGTCAACCGGAGGCAACAAGGAATGATCACCAAGACCCTTTGCATTGCATGTGCACTCGCATCAACAGGCACAACCGAAAACCTTGCAGAACAAAGCTCCGAAAAAACTGTAATTTCTAACGTAACTGTCATTTCCCCGGAAAGGCCCACCCCACTTCGTAACGCATGGGTAACACTGCACGAAGGGCGCATTGACGCGGTCGGCCAGGGTGATCCTCCCAAAACCAGCCGCATCCAGTTGGATGGCAAAGGTGGGTTCCTGATACCAGGCCTGATCGACAGTCACGTGCACCTTTACCATGCAACAGGCCTGCGCAGAAACCTGACCAAGGACTATGATCGTCTTTACGCTGCCTACATGGAACAACAACCGCGAAGCTATCTCTATTTTGGCTTTACGTCAGTTGTGGAACTCAATGCTGATTTTGAAACCAACGCTCGTTTCGAACAGGCAGCAGTCGCACCTCGCCTGTACCATTGCGGTCAGGGTGTTATTCTGTCCGACGGGTTTATGTCGCTTGAAATCCCAGACGGCGCGTTGGAAAAGGCCTATCCGGGCTATCTGATCGACCACCACAGTTCCGGGCAAATTCCCGGTTCTGCCAAGCCTGAAGACCATACACCCCGATCTGCGGTGGACCATGTCAAGAAAGCTGGCGGCAAGTGCGTCAAACTATATTACGAAGAAGCTTTGTGGTGGCCCGGCCCGCAAAAGCCGGATTTCAAACTACCATCCCCACAGATAATCAAGGATATGGTGCAAGAGGCCCACGTTGCCTCCATGCCTGTTTTGTTGCACGCCACAACCCCTGAGGGCGTGCGCATGGCCCTTGATTCCGGGGTCGATATCCTGGCCCACGGCATGTGGGAATGGCCTTCTCAGCCCTTTGATGCCATGACCCCTCTTCCCGAATATAACGAGCTGCTGATGTCGCTCGCCAAAAGCCGTGTTAGATTGCAACCGACTTTCAACACATTGCGAAATACGTTCTCTCTGTTTGCACCCGAATTACTGGAAGACCAAGACTGGCAACATGTCGTTCCCAGAGCATATCACCACTATCTGAAAACGGACGCTCAGGCCCAGAAAGGTATGTTCATCAAGATGTTTGCCGATGTGATTACCGAACAAGCCTCCGGGAAACCGATCAGGTCTTTACAGCAAGACTTCAACACGCGCTACGAAGCACAGATAGCACAACTGTATAACAGTGGGGCAAGGTTGATTTTTGGCACCGACACAGCAGTTGGTGGCTTCGGATGGGGCTCTCCTCCCGGACTAGCAGGATACTGGGAAATGCAAACATGGGCACGTATAGGCATCCCTTTGAACGCACTACTTGCCGCCATGACAATCGACAATGCCACGGCTTTTGGTCTGGAAGCAGAGTTGGGGACCATTGAACCTGATAAGACTGCAGATCTTATTCTGCTAAGAAAGAACCCGCTCGAGTCCATTGAAGCCTACAACACGGTCAGTCATGTGATCCTCGGCGGCAAAATAATCGACCGCGCCCAGCTTTCGGCAAGGCAGGAAAAACTGGGCGCCCCAAATTGATCGACGTGTCCGCATCGCCTGCCATATGCTCGGTGAATAGCGCCTAGAACTTATAGACAAGGGTCGCCCGGGTCAGCGTATCCCATGCAGCCGCGTCAACCGGCGTATCAGAATCATACTGCACCTGAAACGACAGCCTTGCAGCAAGGCTCGAGTTGATCTGCGCGCCGAATGTTGCACGGTTATCAAACGTGATCGACCCCGTACCAAAAATCATCGAAGCCTGATCCTTGAAGTCAATATTGTCCGTAAGCTTCAACTCATAGGTGGATGAAACGCGGCCCAGAAACTCTGTTGATGTGGAACCATCATCTTCAAACTTGTTGAGACGAACACCCGGCCCGCCCTCAAGCCGCAGTTTCTGGCGATCTGTGTCAACCAGCCTCACGCCGAGAGCCACACTGTCGAGCAACCTGTAGTCAAAACCGGAGAAGCGATTGAAATCTGCTTCAAAATAGTTCGACAAAAACAAGTCGTCCCACGCCTTGTAGGTCGTATTTAGCCGCGTCAGGATCCGGCGGCGAGTAGTTGCACCCTGGCTACGGGCGAAGTCGAAATCCAGATTAAAGTCATGTTCCCACTTGTCACCAAAATCACGGCTCATTGCGATGCCCAGCGCAACAGACTGCTCGTCGGTATCACCGGTACTGGTTGCCGCACCAAACTGAGCTGTCGTGTTCCAGAGCGACGGATCAAGAAAATAGAGGAGGCCGCGCGCGCGTGATTTGCGCTCTGCTTCTTCAGCCGCAGCTTTGGCGTCAGCCACTTCCTGTGCAAAGTCACTCTCAATCCAGTTTGGCTCGATAGCGGCAGCAGCCTGCAGAATGTCCAGCCGGCTTGCTGGCCAAGTTTTGAGGGCCGTTCCCACCAGCGTGTCAAACAGTGCTTCATCCCCGTTTGCAACCGCCGTTTTCAGCATGTCTTCAAGCCCCGCAGGCGTATCCGCCAGCGCCGAAGGAGAAAAAATACAACTCGCCACTATTGCCGAGGCAGCCAGTGCCTTGACATGTTTCAAATTTTGCCTGCTCATAATATCATCCAATCCGCAAGGTTTCAGGCCCCCAATAAATTGGCCTGTCATCTAGCGGTGTAACCATTGGCTGACAAGGGAAAAAATAGAGGAGGCCTATGCCAACAGCGTTTGTCACCGGTGCAACCGGGTTTGTTGGGCGACATCTTGTCGATGTTTTGCGCGAAGATGGCTGGCATATCATTGCAGCCGTCCGTTCGCTGGAAAAGGCCACGAAATTACTCCCAGACGACGTTGAGGTTCGCCAGGCGGACCTGACCGAACCCCTGTCTATGCGGGATGCCATGCCCGAAGGTGTCGATTGCGTTTTTCACGTAGCGGCTGACGTCGGCACCTGGTCAAAGGATAACGACAGGCAATATCGGACAAATGTGGAGGGCACCGCCACACTGCTGCAGGCGGTGGTGGACAAAGGCGCTCGGCGCATGGTGCATGTGTCGTCTATCGTTGCTTACGGTGAACATGACGAAACAATAAGCGACGACACACCTCGACAAGGTGCCATGAGCTGGGTCAGCTATGTGCACACCAAGGCTTATGCTGAACGCAAGGTCAAGGAAGCTACTGATCGCGGCCTGGACGCCGTCATTGTCAACCCGACCGACGTTGTAGGGCGCTATGACGACCAGAACTGGGTGCGCATGATCCAAATGGTTGCCGACGGCACCCTGCCCGCAGTGCCGCCTGGCAATGGCAATTTTGCCAATGGCCGCGCGGTAGCAGAGGGCGCACTTGCCGCCTACAAGCGCGGCAAAACCGGCCAGAATTATATCCTTGGCGGCCCCTATGCGACGTTCCATGAGTTTTTGAGCCTGGCGGCCGCCAGGCTCGGCAAATCCCCTCCTAAAAAGCCGATAGCGCCCTGGCTTCTGAAAGCTTTGGCCAGAGTTATGCACCTGATTTCCCGCATCACCGGCAAGCGACCGCAGGTGACAGTTGAAGAAGCTTATTTTGCCTGCCAGAGCTACACTGTTAATTATGACAAGGCGATCAAAGAGCTCGGATACCGGGATGTGCCGCTGGAACAGTCTGTCGACGAGGCAATCGCCTACTTGCGTGAAAAAGGCGACATTCCGGATTGAAGCGCCACCGGCGCTACCAGCAGAGTCGCCAGGAAGCAGTATATCGCACCGTAAAGCATCACCGACGTCAGAGAGACACCAGCATCAAGCAATATGCCAACCAGGAGAGGTGCAAGCGCGGTCGAAACCACCACAAGTGATGTGGCGAGCGACTTGATTTCCCCCAAAAAGCGTGTGCCGTAAAGCTCCGCCCAGACCGCATTATTGATGGGCAGCGTGATGCCCGCACCCAGCCCCATAAGCACCATGAAAGCTGTCACCCCTGATGCGTGTGGCGCAATCATAATTGCCAGCAGCGAAAGGCCAAACAAGGGGGGGTAAAGCGGCATCAGATGACGACCGCCGAACCTGTCTACCAGCAGACCACCCAGAAAAGGCGCAGCGATTGATCCCGCAGCATAGTAGCCATAGAACCGGGTATAGTCGGAGAGCGACATATCCGCGTGCGCCCCGAACTCCGCGGCAAAAAAGAAAGCGGCTGTGATCCAGAAGGGACCGGCGATCAATGCCGGCAACATCAAATAGAAGCGTTGATCCCGGAGTACATCGCGCCGCCGCTGATGCAGGCCATCGGAATCAGGTGCTGCGTTTTTGTCGGCGTCCTGTTGTGCCAGCCAGGCCTGATGGCGGGTCTGCTGGCCTTTCAGAAGCCACAAAACCAGCGGCAATGCGATGATGATAAGGGCCACGGAAAACATAAGCCAGCCAGTGCGCCAGCTATGAGAGCCCATGAGCCACACCGCAAGCGGAGGCAAAATCGCCTGCCCAAGCGGAAAACCAAGGCCGGCAATGGCAACCGCGAGGCCGCGGTTTCGGTCATAGTAGCGGGACATGCTGGTCATGGCGGCATGGGTGAGCATGCCCTGGCCCATCAGACGTACCGCCATTAAGGCAACAATCACGGCGGCGAAGGCATGAGAAAAACCAACAGCGACACAGGCAAGCGCGGTGGCTACCATCAAGACCATGGTATAGGGCACCAGAGCGACCCTATCTATTATGTGTCCAAGGCGGTTTAGTCCAATGGCGCTAACAATCGTAACCATCAGATAATAAAAACCAAAATCGCTGTTGCTGAGGCCAAATTCTTCTGCAATGGGCGGCCTGTAAACACCAATGAAATAGGTCTGGCCAAAACTCGACAGAAACGCGAGCAGAACGCCAAAACCCAGAAAGCGGCCATTTTGCAGAATGAATTTCATTGCTGTCCTCAGGCAGTGAGACCGCTTTCCTTAGGCCTATTTTTAATAAAAAAACACTGTTTCTTAACGCTTTTGGTGGAAAAGCATAAAAGATGACCGTCGCCTGAATGGCTACGGGCGATTTTCAAGTGTGCTTTGGACGGGGGTCAAGTTGGCATACGGTGTAAATATTCATTATGAAATTTTAGGCCGGCGCGGCAGCGGCTGGACCATTCTCGACGTCAAAAAAGATCGGGAATCCGCCACGCAGATGGCTGAAACCCTTTGGAAAACGCGTCAGTATTCCGGGGTGCGGGTTCTTAAGGAAAGTTTCGACAAATCCGAGAATGACATTACCTCAGTCGAGATTTATGCCAGAGGCAGCAATCGCAAGAAATCGAAGTATGACGAAACGGGCACCATTTCGCCCTGCCTGACACCCGATGACCTCTATAGCCACGATGGGCGTCGCTCGATCTGGGACCTGATGCACGCAAGCCTTGCGGAATGGCGGATCACACCAACCGAACTGCTGCATTCCCTCGATCATTATTACAAGCTGTATAACGCCGGCACGCGTCTCCAGAACGCCGTGCAACGCACCGCTGTTGCCTTTGAATCCGAGGAAGGCTCCATCCAGGAGCGCATGCGAAAAATCTACAAGGTCATTGATGTGTCAATCGACATCATGAAATCGACCAAAGATAGCATCCCCTCACTGGAAACAGGACGCCTGGCGCCTCTGATCACTGACCTCCAAGACAAGCCCAACAAAAAATTTCTGCTGACCTGCTCCATTGTCGAATATTTGCGCCCGGCCGTGACGCTGAGTGACAAGATCGGGCGCATTATCATTTTTCTCACGGCAGACCGTCCACAGTGGGTAATGGAAATTCTGGACCAGCTGATCTCCGAATTCCTGATGCATGAGCAGGTGCTGGTGCAGCTGATGGGAGAAAAAGAAGATCGCGGTGCATTCATGATGGAGCTCGCTTATTTCCAGAAAGGCGAACTTAATCTGATGGGGGAAGATGAAACGTCGCCTCGGTTCAGTGAAGAGGTGTTGCGACTGAACGGATTCCTTGCAGAAAACCATTTGCCCCGCAGCGCGTATGTTTTGATGGAACGCCTCAAGCACGAGATTGAAGCGCCCAAGCCCATCGGCAGCACGTCGTTGACCCTTCAGTTGAAAGCACTGGCCGCTCTGGGTCAGGCGCTGGAAGGCCTGCACACCGACCTTCATACCCTCGATCATGCGATGGACGCCTTGCGCGCGCGGGCAGGCAGGCTGATCAACAGCCAGTCGATCGCGGAAATGCTGGCAAACTTTCAAAATCCTGTCGATCAGGTGAACAGCCTGCTGGACCTGGAGGCCGTAACCGTTGGTGACAGCAACAAACGGGTCGTGGCGAACTTCATCCTGCCTATTCTGTCCCGGCCTGAATATGAATCGATCTTCATGGGGCTCGACAGCAATCCAACCCAGCGCATGACCGACCTTGTGCAGCTGCAGAAGCGCGTTCTGAATGCAGAACTCTCTGAAATGTACAAGCGCAAGATAGCCAGCAAGCTTGACCAATTCTGCCAGACCATCCTCGATAACACGCAGATTTTGAAGAAGATCCATCAACTTGATATCAGCCTGCAGGACAAATCACGAAAGATCCTGTTGATGCTGGCTGATGGGTATTTTACGTCCGGCAGTTGCCGGGAATCCGCAGAGCAGCATGTCCGGGTTTATATGCGCCAACCGGGTTTCACCGAAGGCTTGATAACAGGTATGGGCAGAAAGCAGGCAGAGGCAGAACTGCTGGCTTTCCGTGACCTCCTGGAAAAAGCAGCCATTCACGCACAGGACGGCGATGATGAGAGCGAGCTTGAATCAGGAATAAACCAGGACGAACCGTCACCAGCAGAAGACGGGCTCACAACCTGACGACCATTCATGTTGACCAATGGGCAAGCGGACCGCGCGACACAAAAAATTGCAGCGTAGTTTACTGCTTCAAAGCAAAAAGGGGTCTAGAAGTCTGAAATCAGGCCGTTCTTTTCCCAATCACCATAGCGTGTCGGTTCAGGGCCTTTGCGGCCACCAATTTCCTTGGGCGTTTTTTCATCGTTGGCAGACGATTGTGTCTCGGAAGCCTTGTCGGCGACCTCTGCCTCGTCACCTTGATTGATCTGTTCGCTCATGGGTCAAGCCTTTGTAATGCCACTGTTGCCCGTGATGCCTTCACGAACTGCCTTGCGCCAGAAAATAAGGCCAAATAGCAAAATGACAACCGGCAGGATAAAGCCGAACTCGCTGGCATAGCGCCAGGTTTCCCGGTACTGAATGGTCATCGGCTGCATGATCGTGAGCACATAAATATTATGTGCCGCATGCAGAACTACCGCAGGCCACAAACTCTCGGAACGAAGGCGCAGGTAAGTCATGATGAAGGAAAGCCCAACCGTCATCACAGTGTAGTTCACCATCTGAACTTCAAGTGCACTCGGGCCTGCATTGTAGCTGGTGAAAAAGATGATCGGCACATGCCATGTGGCCCAAAGAAGGCCAACTGCCAGGGATGCAAGAGGAAATGACCAGACCTTCAGGAGCGTTGGCGTCAGGTATCCGCGCCAGCCAATCTCCTCTCCAAGTGCGGTCGCCATGTGCCAGATCATGCCGACCGTACCAAACATCACGACCCCGAACGCGATCGTCGCGGCTTCTGACCACCCGTCCAGCCCAAGGAAATAACTGACTTCCTGAATGAACTTTGCATCCAGGAGACCACCAAATCCGCCACCCCAGATGATGGCATAGGCGATCAGCCCGTATAGGACCGGTAGCAGGTATGCAAGTATGATCCAGCGCCCCGCGGGCCAGCGCCAACCAAGGGTGTTCAAGCTAATAAATCCGAGACGCGCGCCCGCAAAAACCGCCAGCCCGGGTGTCCACATCAAGAAGGCGACATAATAGCGCCGCAGCCCGTGCTCGATGACAAAATAGTAGGCAATCGCCGCCAGAACAGCCGCCAGGGCAACAAAAACCAGGACCGGACGCAACGTCTCAAGCAAGCCTGCCTGCCGGGAGCCGGGTTCATTAGCCGCCCCTTCTGTATCTTGATGTATTTCGGTCATTGCCATCCACTTAACAGGGGCGCCACCCACAGCCCCAACTCTACATACTCAGCATTCGTCGCTTTTGCGAGCAACTTGAACCCTGATTGCCAAAGCACCATCTACTGTAGCAAGAAAAATGAGATGAAACGACATCAACCCATAGACAGCCGGAACAAACAATGAGTTCTCTAAGAACGGCGCTCCTGATGGCTTCAATGACAGCCCTTTTTATGGCTGTCGGTGCACTGATAGGCGGCGAAGCAGGTATGATGATTGCGCTTCTGTTTGCGCTTTGCACCAATCTGTTTGCCTACTGGAACGCGGACAAGGTTGTACTGAAAATGTACGGCGCCCGACAGGTGGACGCCAGGAGCGCCCCGCAACTGGTCAGCATCGTTGAGCAACTATCGGTGCGCGCCGGCCTGCCCTACCCAAAGGTCTACATTATCGATAACCCGCAACCAAACGCGTTCGCCACGGGGCGGAACCCGCAAAATGCTGCCGTGGCAGCAACCAGCGGTCTCCTGAAACTGCTTAACCGCGCAGAAATTGAAGCAGTGATGGCTCACGAGCTGGCGCATGTAAAAAACCGCGATACGCTCACCATGACAATCACGGCAACACTAGCGGGTGCCATTTCCATGCTCGCGCAGTTCGGTCTGTTTTTTGGCGGCAATCGCAACAATGCGTTAGGGCTTGTGGGTACTATTCTGCTGATCATTTTGGCGCCGCTGGCTGCCATGCTGGTGCAGATGGCAATCTCACGCACGCGCGAGTATGCAGCAGATAAAACCGGCGCAGAAATTTGCGGGAACCCGATGGCACTTGCAAGCGCTCTCGGCAAGTTGCAACAGGGCGCGAGCACAATTGACAACCGGGAAGCAGAGGCCAATCCGGCCACAGCACATCTTTTTATCGTCAACCCGCTTCATGGGCTGAAACTGGACAGCCTGTTTTCCACTCACCCCAGAGTGGAAGAGCGCATTCGGCGGCTTTCCGAGATGGCTGGCGGCACACCGCCTGGTGCCATGAACCTTGGTGCGGGCCGCACAGGGCGCTCCAGCGTACCTCATAGCGGCCGCACACGATCTGGCCGTGGGCCCTGGGGATAGCCACTGGCATAGTGACCGGGACAGTCCTTGGGATAACCGCTGGAGACAAACTCTCGCCTAAAGCCCGAGCTTTTCCCTGGCGATTTGCTCGAGGCTGACTTCCGGTCGGGCACCCAAATGCGAGATCACCTCCGCCGCTGCCAGACTACCGAGCTTGCCACTCACCTCAAGGCCATGTCCGCTTGTAAGACCATACAAAACACCCGCAGCATACAGGTCTCCAGCACCTGTTGTATCCACTACATCCGATGGAAACGCCTGCACGGCAACCGACTGATCGGTGGTCATGAGGAGGGATCCTTTTTCGCTTCGGGTCAAAGCGGCAAGCCGGACGTGTTTCTTCAGCTGCAAAACAGCTTCTTCAAAGCTGTCCACCTGATACAGGGAAACGATCTCGGCTTCATTGGCAAACAGGATGTCCACCTTGTTCTCCACGAGGTCGCGGAACTCGTCGCGGAAGCGATCCACACAAAAACTGTCTGACAAAGTGAGCGACACTTTTGTGCCGTTTTTAATTGCCAGATCCATTGCCTTCAGCACCGCAGCCTTCATCGGCGGCGTATCCCACAGATAGCCTTCGACATACAAAATCTCTGCCGCCGCAATTTCTTCCTCGACTACATCTGCCTCGGAAATTTCTGTGCAGGCACCCAGAAAGGTGTTCATCGTGCGCTGCGCATCAGGCGTTACGAGAATCATGCTGGTTGCTGTCGGCGCCCCTTCAGATGCGGCCTTAGTATTGAACTGCACGCCTGCGGCGCGAATGTCATGCCGGAATACTGTACCCAGCTGATCATCATGCACTTTTCCAATATATCCGGCACTACCGCCAAAATTCGCGATCCCCGCTGCTGTATTGCCCGCGGACCCACCCGAACGCTCAACGGCGGGCGGCATGTCGTCATAGATTCGGGCAGACGTGTCTGCATCTACCAACAGCATCGCGCCTTTCTCTCGATCATGCTTTTCCAGAAATGCATCATCCACGCGAGCAATGATATCCACAATCGCATTTCCCATGCACACTACTTTTGCACCGTCGGCCATAAAGCGTCCTTCCTGTTGCGCCAGAGCTCTCTGCCCGGCACCATAGAAAGCGTTCGGGGGATTGCAAGCCTCTTTACCTTTACTTATCTATGCAGAAAGTAAAAGCTGGCTTAACAAGATCAGCGCAATGACAGTGAGGACCCCATGATCGCATTATCGATCAATCGCAGCTGGCAACAATTGCTGCATCCGAAATTTCGCAGTGTTTTCCTGACAGCCATCAGTGCGGCGGCAGCAACACTTGCCTTGTTAACATTTGCACTTAATGCCTATTGGCCCGAAAGCATGGTTTTCGGCTGGGAATGGCTTGACGAATTTGGCGACTGGATCGCGAGCGCAGGCTTCTGGGCTGTGGTGACTGTTGGCTCCTATCTGCTGTTTCCTGGTATCGTGACCATGGTGATGGGGGTGCTCGCAGACCAGATTGCGGGCGCTGTCGAGGACGAGTATTATCCAAACAGGCGCGGTACCCGAAAGGTGCCTGTCGCTGATATCATCATCAGTGCTGCGAAACTGACGCTCATGATGATATTGATCAATCTGCTCGCCCTTTTCCCTTACCTGCTGCTCTTTTTCTTTACCGCAGGCACAGGGGCCCTTGCTCTTTTTGTCGCAATCAACGGCTATCTGCTTGGACGTGAATATTATGAGATGGTTGCGATTCGCCACATTGACCGTCGAAGAGTAAAGGAGACCCGAATAATCTATAGTGGCAAGATATTCGTTGTAGGAGCCCTTATTGCCGGAATGTTTCTTGTGCCCTTCCTGAATATTCTTGCTCCCATCCTTGGCGCAGCCATCATGACCCACATCGTGCATCAGCTCGGCGTTCCAGAGCGTAGCGGACCCACAACGCCGAGCAGGGGCACTGTCTAATGCGGCCAGCAATTGCAATTATATTCGCATCGTTGCTGGCTGCCTGTACAACTGCGCCGGCGCCTGAACCCACACAAACAGCCCCTGCGCCCGAGCCCGTGCCGGTGACAGAGCCCGAACAAAGCCAACCCCTTGAGCCAGCGCCGGAACCTGAGGCAGAACCGCTAATCGTCAACCTGGAGCGCATGCAGGACCAAACGCCCGCCGACGTCATCGCTTATATGGGGGCACCAACACTTGTACGGCGTGACGAAAATGTTCAGGTGATGATTTTTGAGACGCCCCACTGCGTCGTCGAAGTGGTTTTTTACGAGCCTGAAAACGGCGACCATTTCAGGGCTGAGTGGCTAAATGCGCGCCTGCGAAACGGCCAGGATACAGATGTGGAAGCCTGCACCCGTGAGTGGCTTGAACAAACAAGTGCTGAGCAGTAGCATTTCGACATCAAAGCGCATTGGGGGCGTATGATTACAAAGGCAACCAGCGAATGAGCAACAAAGCGATCACCGGCGGCACGGTTTTAAAACTGCTGATCTATAGCTTCATAGTGGGCTTTATTATGTATTCGCTCGAATGGAGCCCTGGGGACATTCTTGGCTGGATCGCGAACGCTGTCGCGGATGTTTGGGGCTGGTTCTCTGGGTCCGGGCTGGAATATGTGCTTTTGGGTGCGACCATTGTTGTGCCTCTGTTTTTATTTTCGCGCTGGCGGGACCGCATGCGTAGCCGGGGAAACCGTTCGGAGTGAGTAAATTCTTTGATCCCAAGCGCGCTGAAAGCGCAACAGCTGACAAACGCCTGTACGCACCGGCAACAGCCCGAAACCGGGATGTTATTCTTGATGTCTTGAGAGACTGTCACCCCGGCGAGGGCACGCTTCTGGAGATTGCCAGCGGCTCCGGAGAGCACGCCGTTCATATGGCAGATCATTTTGAACAGGCTTTCTGGCAGCCAAGCGACATTGACGGCGATAAGATCGAAAGCATTAATGCCTGGCGGGCCGCGAGCGGTACGAAACAAGTGCTGCCGGCAATTTGCTTCAATGTTCTTACAGACGATATGCAATCCCTGAATGTGTCCGCTCCCCTGAAGGTCGTGATGGCCGCAAACCTAATTCACATCGCGCCGTGGGCAGTCGCAGAGGCGCTGATTACCAAAGCCGGCGACGCATTGGCTCAGGACGGAATGCTGTTTTTATACGGGCCGTTCAAAAGAGGAGGAGCCCACACGGCTGCCTCGAACGAAAGCTTTGACCAGTCCCTGAAATCCCGGGATACAAGCTGGGGTGTGCGTGACCTCGAAGCGGTCTCCGATCTGGCTTCAACGGCCGGGTTTATCAAAACCAGCATTATAGAGATGCCCGCAAACAACCTGTCTGTGGTTTTCAGGAAAACCTAGCTGCGGTTTTATGCGGTCGCCTCGAAATGATCTTCGAGCAGAAGCGCTTCTCCTGTCGACTGCATAACCCAGATCTCTTTGGTAATGACCCCGGATGCCTTGTTCATCCGCCAGCCTGCGGACAGGCACGCAGTTGTTTCGCTGGTGGCGCGAAGATCCGGTGCGATATATTCGACGTCTGAAAATCCGTCTTTAATCAGATTGGCCCAGAAGGCTTCAATTTCTGCTCGACCCTGAAAAACGCCGAACGGCTTGGCAACCATTACCGCATCTACTTCATAGCAGGCGGCACACCCCGCAGCATCACCCGCGTTAAACGCAGCCTTCCATTTTTCACTCGCAAGTTGAACAGCCTCAATAATATTGCTCATTTTACTTCTCCCAGTCATACGATCTGCTGCATCGCAGGCCGTGGTTACGGTCGAGATAAAATGTGGACGAATTTTTCGGTGGTGATAATCCTCTATTATTTAATAATTATGTTTAATATAATTAAACAATGAATCCCAATCCCGCCGATATGCTTGTGTTTCTGGAAGTGGTCGAGGCCCGGTCGTTTACCGGAGCTGCAGATCGACTTGGGCGCACAAAATCGGCGGTGAGCCAAACAGTGACACGGCTCGAAGATGATCTCGGCTGCAAGCTGCTGTACCGCAGTACGCGAACTCTGTCCCTGACGGAGGCCGGCACCCGGTTCCACGCCCACTGCCGAGAACTCCGACACACGTATGATACAGCGCTCACTGACACCCGCAATGCGGGCACCGAGGGTGATGGACTGCTTACGGTTACGGCACCCCATGCCCTCAGCGCACCGCTGATGCTACCGGTTATTACCGACTTCACGCAGCAGTTCCCAAAGGTACAGATACGCCTGTTCTCAAGCGATACAGCCATGAATCTCGCCGAAGCCCGGATTGATCTGGCCGTACGGGTTGGCGAACCGAAGCAACAGGGCGCACGCGTATCCAGGCTCGGAAACATCACGGAAAGCCTGTACGCCAGTCCCGGCTATATTGCGCAACAACCGCCTTTTACCGGTGATTTGTCAGACCTTGCCGGTTGGGATCATATTGCCAACGACTGGCAAGGTAATCCCGTGAGCTATGATGTACCGAAGGGCGAACGCCTCAAGGTAAAGCCGAGGATACGTTGCAATACATTGCCTGATGTCCACTATCTCGCAATCGCTGGTGCCGGTATCGCCCTGCTGCCGGATATCGTGGCGCGCGATGCGCACCAGCGAGGCACGCTGCAGGCTGTCATGCCGATGGGAGCAGCGCCTGTTTTTTCTGTTCATGAATTCGGAAGGCATCCACCCGGAAAGGTGAAAACTTTTATAGAGATGCTGCGGGCGAGACTGAAAATCGCGGCCGACACGCGGCAACGTTACTGAACAGCGGTTCTCACAGGATCGCTGTCGTTTGCCTCGTCCTTGAGGTCATACTTTTTCGAATAGCGCTTGGCGATTTTTTCCACCGGCAACAGGATGAACACATCCGTTGTGCCAAATTGCTCGTCTACCACTGCGCCGTCACCAATAAAGCACCCAATCCTCAGGTACCCTTTGATCAGCGGCGGCAGTGCACGGCGGGCCATGCGGACATCAATCTCATCCATCGCCATTGTATTCATCTCAACAAACTGATCGTCCAGAGCACGCACCTTGAAGTCGTCCGGCACCAGGTGGTTGTGATACAGATATGCCATCGACTCGCGGAAAGCTGCAGGATCCGTACCTTCAAAGCTGGCGCACCCGAACATGTAAGCGATGTTGTGATCTTTCAGATAAGTGGCGATGCCCTTCCACAGCAAATTGATTGTGGAGTTGGCTCGATAATCTTTGTGGACACAAGAGCGCCCAAGCTCCAGAAGCTGGCGGCCTTCACCAATTTGTGCACCAAAGCTCTCTGTCATCAGGGCTGACAAATCATATTCGCCCGAGGAGTAAAACCCGTCATGTTGCAGGGCGATTTCCTGCCTCAGGAGCCGGTAGGTGCCAACGATGCGCTTGCCGCGTGGTCGGTCGTGGTCCAGCACCAGCAAGTGATCGCAGAAAATATCATACTGGTCTATGTCGCGCCGGGTCATACGCATGCGCCAATCCGGTTTGGCGTGCATCTCTTCATAAAAAATCTGGTAACGCAGTTTCTGCGCTGCTTTGATTTCCTTGAGAGACCGCGCAAGGCGCACCTCAATGCTGCCCTGGCGCACGTAGGAGGGTGCTCCGGCCATCGCCTGAGCTGCCGCAACTCTGGGTCTTATGAGCGCATATTTTTTCATGACGCCCTCCTCTTAGATATCTTCCACGTCAGTTTCATTACACCAGAATGACCGCTTTGTGACATCACAAAGTGGTTCGCTTGGTGTGATGACTAAGAACCTCACTCCACAGGCTGCTCATTGAGCTTTGCAACGTCCTTGCGCCAAAGGAGCCAGAGCACAAAAAGACCCGGCAAAGCCAGCAAAGTAGCGCCAATGAAAAACTCGAACCAGCCAAGATACTCGGCGACATACCCGCTTGGTGCACCCAAAAGGGTGCGCCCCTGGTTCGCGAGCGAGGACAATAGGGCAAACTGCGTTGCAGTGAAGTTAGCGTTACAAAGCCCCGCCATGTAGGCGATAATGACTGTGGTGCCAAGGCCGGTCGCAAAATTTTCAAGCCCTATCGTAACCGCGAGCCGCCAGCCTTCCGCTTCACCAATCCATAGCCAGGCAAAACCTAGGTTCGTAAGCATCATGAGCAGGCCCGTGAGCAAAAGTGCCTTGTACATACCGATTTGCTTGTAAAGCACCGCGCCCAAACCTACGCCCACCATAAGCGTGACAAAGCCAACCGTCTTGTTGGCCCAGGCGACGACCTCCAAGTCAAAATTCATCTCCCGGATAAGCGGCGCGGTCATAATTGCTGCAACGGCATCTCCCGCTTTAAACAGAAGGATGAACAAAAGCACCAGAAGCCAGTTATCCCGCCGGGAAAATTCTTTGAAGGGGAGATAGACCGCCTCCCTCAGGCGATTCACCACCGGCGACAGATGAGCCCTTTCCGCTTCTTCCTGCAAAAAAGCATCATCTTCATCGCCGCGGCTCGGCTCACCAATCCAGAAAACAGCAAGCAAACCCGGCAGCAGCATAATCGGCAGGAGGCTGATCGCGATGGTCCACCCGTAGCTGTCCGCAATCATCAGAACTGCAAAACCGGCAATGTAATTGGCTGTACGATAGCCATACACGTAGGATGCAGCACTATGACCCTGGTCTGCGTTCTCCAGAATCTCGATCCGGTATGCGTCGATTACAATATCCTGACTGGCGGAAAGAAATGCGATGGCAGCAGCAAACACGGCAACTTCATACAGTTGTGTCGCCGGCTCCAACTGCGCAATGACAAGCAACAGCGCCGCCATTAGCCCCTGAATAAGCAGCAGCCAGCCACGACGCTGACCAAAAACTCGAGTAATCGGCCCGAGAGGCAATCGATCAATCGCCGGGGACCATAAAAACTTCCAGGTATAAAAAGTGGTAATAAGCGCAAAGAGGCCAACATCGCTTTTGCTGACACCATTGTAGGAAAGCCAGAATCCCATCAGAGAAATCACAAAAGTGAGTGGAAACCCGCTTGCCATACCAAGGCCGAACGTTCCGACGATACGTTTGTCGCCGTAGGGCTTCAGGCCGACCAGAGCTTCATTGAGTTTTGACATGATTTACCCCGCCAACTTCGCGGGGTCTACGGTAATCCAGAGCCCCTCGGCCTTGGCGACCAAATCACCCGATGCGTCGATAACGGCGGTGCCACATCTCCTCTTTCGGCTTTTTGTCGCACTCGGGTCATCAAGCGACCAGCCAAAAACCATGGCGTCGCCTCCCGCCTTCAGTGGCTTGAAAATCTCTGCAGTCAAACGCCCCAAGAGGGCGGCCTCACCGTAAGCGCAGGCGAAATAGCCGGGACAATCGAGCGCCGACCAGATGAAAACCGGATCAATGGTGCCGTCTTCGCCGGCGAAGTTGCGATGCAGGTGCCAGGGCACACCCACAAGCCCTTTATGACCATCCACCTGCTTGGCGAACAGGCACAGCCCGTCTCCTGCATGCCGGGCCCTCCCGCAAACAAAACACTGATCGAACGGTGTGAAGGCTCCATCCGGAGCAAAGGGCGCGCCGCCGAACGTCGGGTTCGAAGGTAATTCAGGCACCTGGAGGGGCAGGTCGCTGGCCTTCGCGGAGCCGACACGCGCATCCCCGTCCGTCAACAAGGCCGCATCTGTCGACGCTTCAAGATGCATTCTACGGTCGAGCGGCGGCGGCACGTGCAGGGATGCCTCAACAGCACCGCTGTATCCCGCATCCTGAAGCCCGGCTGCAAGCACACCGCTTGCATAGCCACCATTTGCTGTGGTTGGCGGCCCATTGAACTGGCTGCCGATGATGACGGATTGTTGCATTATTCTTCCCCCGCTGTCTGTCGACCGCAACTCTAGAAGAGCCTGACGAACAATTGCAAGGCTGCGCACGCGCTTTGCCCTTTCCTTGTGCGGCTGAATATGGTCAAAGGGCGCTTATGGCCTCAAACTCACAAAACAATGCCACCGAAATCGCCGCCACAAGACTGGCTGCCATCAGAACACTCATGGCGGTGACCCTGAAAGCGCGGCCGTTCGACATCACGCTCGAGGAAATATCAGCCGAGGCTGCATTAAGCACGCGGGACCGGGCTTTTGTTTTTAATCTCGTCATGTTGAGCTTTCGACAGCTCGGCATGCTGCGCCATACTCTCAACAGGCTGCTTGATCGTGGCCTGCCCAGAAACGCAACATGGACTGAAGCTGCCCTGATCACCGGCCTCGCACAAATCCTCTATTTGCGCACGGCAGACCATGCGGCGGTCAACGAAACAGTTGCCCTCGTAAAAGGCCTTTCCGGCAAGGAGCGCGGCTTTGCCGGCCTGGTTAATGCCGTACTGCGACAAGCCATTCGACAGCGTGACAAGCTGCTTGCAGACGCTGAAGCGTTCCCCGAGCGCAATCTGCCCGACTGGCTCAGGTCAAGCTGGTCAGCGGCGTATGGCAAAGAAGGCATGCGCGATATCTCGCGCTCCCTTGCGCAAAACCCGCCACTGGATATCAGCCTGAAACCGGACGAGGATCCAGACAGCTGGTCGGCCAAACTTGCTGCTACTGCACTGCCGACTGGCAGCTTAAGGCGCCAGATGACGGACGTGTCATCGCTGGAGGGGTATGAAGCGGGCGCCTGGTGGGTACAGGACATGGCCGCCGCCATTCCGGCAACGCTGTTCGGCGACATCACCGGCAAACATGTGCTTGATCTGTGCGCTGCCCCCGGTGGCAAAACACTGCAACTGGCCGCGCGCGGCGCAACCGTGACTGCCGTTGACCGAAACAAGAATCGGTTGAAGAGACTCGAAGCGAATCTGGCGCGCACCAGGTTATCAGCCAGTGTCATTGCGGCAGATGCGGCCGCCTTCAAACCTGAGACGCAGGTTGATCATATTCTGCTTGATGCTCCATGCAGCGCGACAGGAACTTTGCGGCGCAACCCCGACGTCATCTGGACAAAAGGCCCCGGTGATGTGGAGAAACTGGCCAATCTGCAGTCGCGCCTCCTGCGACATGCGTTCACTTTGTTACCTGTTGGCGGCACGCTCATCTACTGTGTCTGCTCGCTCGAAAAGGGCGAAGGCGCAGACCAGATTGATGCATTTCTGCAAGAAACCGACTCGGCAGAGCGACAGCCTATTACTCCCTCAGAGGTCGGAGGGCTGAAAGAACTTTTGACACAGGAGGGTGATCTTTTGTGCCTGCCGTCACTGTTGGCCGACCGCGGTGGCATGGATGGCTTTTATGCAGCCCGGCTTCGGAGGCGGACATAGACGAAAATTTTGAGCAGAATAAGGCATGCGCTTGCTTGCCCGAGCCCCGCCAACCTGATATTGAAGCGCCATGCAAAAACCTATCAGAATAGCTCCGAGCATCCTGTCGGCCGACTTTGCAAAGTTGGGCGAGGACGTACGCGCGGTCGATGAGGCTGGCGCCGACTATATCCACATAGACGTGATGGATGGACATTTTGTGCCCAATATCACGATAGGCCCGGACGTGGTGAAGGCCCTAAGGCCCCATAGCGAAAAGGTCTTCGATGTGCACCTTATGATTGATCCGGTGGACCCCTATATTCAGGCATTCGCCGACGCCGGGGCAGACATCATCACGGCGCATGTGGAAGCAGGCCAACATACTCACCGCACACTTCAGGCTATTCGCGCTGCAGGTGCCAAGGCAGGCATTTCACTCAATCCGGCAACGCCTGAGAGCAGCATTGATTATCTGTATGAGGAACTTGACCTCATCCTCGTGATGTCGGTTAACCCCGGCTTTGGTGGACAGTCCTTCATCGCAAGCCAGTTGCGCAAAATAGAGGCAATTCGCAAACGAATCGATTCGCTTGGGCTCGATATCGACCTGGAAGTCGACGGCGGTGTAAACCCCGTGACCTGCATACAGGTGATTGAGGCAGGTGCCGACGTGCTGGTAGCTGGTAGCGCCACCTTTAAGGGCGGCCCATCGGCATATGCTGATAACATCAAACGCCTCAGGGGATAAATCGCATGACGGCGGCGATTGACAAAATAGCAGGTTTTGTCTCGGCAGCACCTTTGTCGCGTTCCACACTGCGGCGGGACAAGAGTCGCCATTTGATTTTGTCAGCTGCCAAAAGAGCGTCACGTGTGCTGCGGGAATGGGGATACAGTCTTAAACTCTATGAGTTCCGTCTGAAAGGACGACATCCACTACAGCTTCTGGGCAGCCCTGACGATCCGGCACCTGGCAATGCCACACTTGGCTCGGCCATTTTTGGCGGCGATATGCTGTACGAAGGTGAAAGCCATCCGCTGCACGAAGGGTTTTGGCGCAGCATTGAAAACAACGCCACGCCAGCCTTTCGCCGGTACGCGCATTCATTCCACTGGCTCCAGGACCTCGCCCATGTTGGTGACCAGACAAAAGCCCGGGACGCAGCAGAAACAATATTGGGATGGTGGCTCGAAACCGGCGACATCTGGGACCGGGATGTTTGGCGCGCTGTTACATTGGCCCGCCGTTTTATCAACTGGTGCGCCCATGCGCCGCTCATCCTCTCCAGCAACGATCTGGTGTACCGCTCCAAAGTGCTGCACGCGATGGCCCGGCAGCTCCGCCACCTCTCGCGTTGCCACCAAGATGCATATGAAGGCCTGCCACAGGTTTATGTGGCCACTGCGCTCACGCTTGGAGGGCTGTTATTGCCCGGCGGGTCGGCCTGGCTTTCAAAAGGCCTGAGGTTGCTGGAACGTACGACCAAATCTTTTGTTTTGCCAGACGGTGGCCCAATGAGCCGCAACGCAGCAGACGTCATTCGGACCATGCAAATGCTGGTCCTGGTGCGTAACACATATGTCGAAGTCAACGCTGACCTGCCACCCTGGATACAGGTGACGCTTGACCGCATTGCTCCCTTCGTGCGCGCTTTGCGGCACGGCGATGGCAGCTTTGCCCATATTGGTGGTGTTTCGGCGGAAGGCGGGCATGGTACAGACGCAATTCTTGCTGCCAGCGAAGCTAAGGGCAAAGCCATAGAAAACGCCATTCACACAGGCGTGCAGCGTATTGCAGCAAATGCCAGCTGCCTCATCGTAGATGCGGGCACGCCGCCACCCTACCTCCTTTCAGGCAACGCTGCGGCTGCTACCGGTGCATTCGAATTCTCGATCGGTCAGGAGCGACTGGTCGTAAACATGGGACCCGCGAGCCCGAGAGGTCCGCTGCCGGATCTGGCTCAGATGGCAAGAACAACAGCTGCAAACTCTACTCTGGTGGTGGGCGACACAAACAGTAGCCGGCTAACGGATGATGGCAACATAGGCGCAGGCGTCAGCGAAACACAGACCACGCGAGAGACACTTGACCACAGTGTCTCGGTAAAAGTCATCCATAATGGCTACGAACGCCGGTTCGGGGTTTTGCACGAACGTGTACTTGAGTTGGAAAACACCGGATCGCGGCTGAAAGGGCAGGATCGCCTTTCTGGCCGCAAGCTCATGAAATTAACAGGTGAAACTGTCACGCTCCGGTTTCACCTCCATCCGGGCGTTCAGGCTTTCAAAGCGCCTGACGGACGCATCTCTCTGGAAACCCGGGGCGGCAAGACCTGGATTTTTGATATTGAAGGCGCGAAAGCGGAGGTAGAGGACAGCCTCTATCTTGCACAGCGCGACAAACCTGTTGCCAGCAAGCAAATTATCGTGACCAGCAAAGCTGACGGCTCTTCGCCCTTGCTGCTGACCTGGTCATTCAGTGAAATCAGCGTCTAGGTGCATGGCATCATGGATCGGGCGCCAACAATGACTTTTTGAGGCTTTTCTTTCCATGACTATTGTTCCGATCAAACGCGCACTCCTGTCAGTTTCCGACAAAACCGGGCTTATAGACCTGGCTCAAGCCCTGCATCAGGCTGGCACTGAGATCTTGTCTACGGGCGGTTCGGCAAAAGCGGTGCGAGACGCCGGCATTCCTGTAACAGAAGTTGCCGACCATACTGGATTCCCAGAAATGATGGATGGCCGTGTCAAAACACTCCATCCCAAAATTCATGGGGGCCTGCTGGCACTTCGGGACAAGGACAGCCACCGCGCGGCCATGAAAGAGCATGACATCGGCGCGATCGATCTGGTGGCAATCAACCTGTATCCTTTCGAAGCAACTGTCGCTTCCGGAGCAGATTTCGAAACCTGCATTGAAAATATCGATATTGGTGGCCCTGCGATGGTGCGGTCCGCTGCAAAGAACCACGGCTTTGTCACCATCGTCACCGACCCTGCAGATTATCAGACGATCATTGCCGAAATTAAAGAGGCTGGCGGCACATCGCTCACTACACGCAAGCGTCTTGCTGCCAAGGCCTATAGCCGTACTGGCTCTTACGACGCTGCTATCGCAGCATGGTTTGCCGAACAGAACGGCGAAGCCTTTCCGGACCGGATGCCTTTCGCTGGATCCAAGGTGCAGGAATGCCGCTACGGTGAAAACCCCCATCAGGTAGCTGCGTTTTACAAAAACAGTGAGAGGCGCCCGGGTATTGCCACAGCAACACAGCTTCAAGGCAAGGAGCTGTCATACAATAACCTCAACGACACCGACGCCGCCTTCGAACTGGTTAGTGAGTTTGACGCCAACACACCCGCCGTTGCTATCATCAAGCACGCTAACCCGTGTGGTGTTGCAACGGGCACAACCCTTTTGGAGGCTTATGAAAAAGCACTCAAGTGCGATCCGGTTTCGGCCTTTGGCGGTATTGTCGCTCTCAACGGCACACTGGACGGCGCAACGGCAGACGCCATTATCAAAGTGTTCACCGAAGTTATCATCGCGCCCGAAGTAACCGATGATGCAAAAGCAATTATCGGGGCCAAGAAAAACCTGCGCCTTTTGGTTACAGGCGGTATGGCTGACCCGGCACAACCCGCCAAGATGATCAAAACCGTGGCAGGTGGTTATTTGGTGCAAAACCGGGATATCGGCCATGTCTGTCTCGATGATCTGAAAGTGGTCACAAAACGCCAGCCCAGCGAGCAGGAAATCGCTGACATGCTGTTTGCCTTCAAGGTTGGCAAGCATGTGAAATCAAATGCAATCGTCTATGTGCGGGACGGCATGACCGTCGGCATCGGTGCCGGACAGATGAACAGGCGCGACAGCAGCCGCATCGCCGCTATTCGGGCGGCAGAGGCTGCTGAGATGGCTGGTGACAAGGCCAGCCTTGCCCAAGGCAGCGTGGTCGCCTCCGACGCATTCTTCCCTTTTGCAGATGGTCTGTTGGCGGCAGCGGAGGCGGGCGCAACAGCAGTAATCCAACCGGGCGGCAGCATGCGTGACCAAGAGGTGATTGAGGCAGCGGACGAAGCGGGCCTCGCTATGGTCTTCACCGGCATGCGCCATTTCCGCCATTAGGGCTTTAAAGTCGCCCCAAACTCCCGGATAAAAGTTTCTGCCATGTCCTGCGCGTAGGGCATGGCTGGCACCTTGCCCCAAATAGGGCCAGGCCAGGCCGCATCACTTTCAAACCGGGCAATCACATGCACATGGAGCTGCGGCACCATATTGCCGAGCGCGGCCACATTCATCTTGTCAGCATTCGCATACCGCTGCAGCCTGCGTGATACATGTGTGATTTCCGCTGTCAGTCTTTGCTGGTCACCCGGCGTCAAGTCATGGATTTCCCGAACCCCGGCCACTTCCGGCACCATGATGAGCCAGGGATACTGGCGATCATTCATCAACAAGACACGACACAAATCGAGTCTGATGATGGGCATCGTGTCGCTCGCCAGTTGAGGATGAAGCTGAAAGTCGGACATAGTGGCGTACCTGCTTAATTGAGGGTGACCCAGACTATGTCCCGCTTTCTACGACTTCGCAAGGCGACCCCCGATGATATCGAGTTTATTTGTGCGCTTGAAGCCGTTCCGGGCAACACCTATGTGCACAGCTGGACGCGGGCTACACACCTTGAAAAAATGGATGACCCCCACAGTCACTATTTGATTGCAGAGGGACAATCGGGCGAACGGTTGGCCTTTGCCATTCTTTTCGATGACGGGCCAGGCCGGATTGAGTGGCGGCGTATCATTGTAGAGACGCCCGGCGCTGGCACCGGAACAGCCTTCATGCGTGCCGTCATCAACTACTTCCGTAAAGCGGGTACCAGAAAGATCTGGCTGGACGTTTATGAAAAAAATACACGGGCACGGCATGTCTATAAATCGATTGGGTTTAGGGAGCTTCGGCGCGAACCCCTCAAAAGCGACTCTTCCATCACGCTCGTGATAATGGAACTTTCCTTCGTTTAGTTGGGGCACAAAGGGATTGGCAATCGGGTGCAGGTGATTTATTGCTGCAGCCAATTGGGAAAGCCACAATGATCAAGTCTTTTTATGTCATCGATGATTTTCTGCAGGATCCGCACCAGCTGCGTAAACTGGCGCTTGCCCAGGAATATCCGGAGTATGAAGAAACACCACAATTTCCAGGCCGGAACTCCAAATATCGTCAAGTCATCAACGGGCTGGATAAAAAAATATCGGATATTGTTGGAGAACCGCTTGTCCCCACCGACGGCACTTCCTATGCCAAATTCCGCATTGCGCTTGAAGGGGACAAAGGCACCAGCAGCGTACACATCGATAATGCACACTGGACAGCTATTCTATACCTGACCTTGCCGGAGCACTGCCAGGACGGCACGCATTTCTTCAGGCACATCCCAACCGATACAGACAGAGCGCCCTATTTTCGGCACGAGTATGAAAAATATGGCTCGACGGACGCGCAGGAACTCCTGGACCTGACGGTTAACCGCGACTCCAATGACCCAGGAAAGTGGGAAAAAATCATGACAATTCCCATGCGATTTAACCGCATGGTTGTCATGCGCCCCCAACATTGGCATGACGCAGGCAAGAGCTTCGGCAACAGTGTGGAAAATGGCAGACTTGTATACCTCAGCTTTTTCAATCACGCCTCCGTCGGCCCCTCAGGCACCGGACAATGAACTCCTCGCTGATTATCGTCGACAATTTTCTGGACGACCCTGATGTGTTGCGGGCAGCAGCTTTGAAACAGGAATATCCCCGGTCCGAAACACCGATGACCTATCCTGGGAGCGACAGCAAACACAGGCAGGTCATCAATGGTTTTGATGAAAAGGTTTCCGAGATTATTGGCCACCGGGTTGAGCCAGCCTTGCTTGCGTCTCACGGGCATTTTCGCCTGGCACTCGAAGACGACAAAGGTACGGATAGTGTCCATATCGACCCCGTGAACTGGACTGTGCTCCTGTATTTAACACTGCCGGAACACTGTCAGGACGGTACCCACCTGTACAGGCACATTGAGACCGGCAGCGACCATGCGCCCTACAATGCGCAGCAGCTCACTGAAATGGGCTTTAAGTCAGAAGACGACTTCATGGAAAACCTGCTGGACCGGGACACAAATGACCCATCCAAATGGGAGCATCTGACCACAATTCCAATGCGCTATAACCGGTTGGTAGTCCTCAGGCCACAACAGTATCACGACGCAGGCAGAAGTTTCGGTGATTGCGCTGAAAACGGACGACTGGTTTACATATCCACTTATTATTGATGGTGTTGTAAAGGCCCTGACTTGACGCCCCACCATGGCGCTTTCATACTCCTCCCTTGAATTAATGAGACCATGGGGAGGGGCAGAACCAGTGATAAGATCCGTGATGATCGTCGACGACTTTCTGCCGGACCCCAACAAGGTACGGGATGCCGCACTCGCGCAGGAATTCCCTAAACTTGACGAACCCCAGTTTTACCCGGGTCGGGACAGCAAATATAGGCAGGTCATCAATGGATATGACCAGAGAATTGCCGAGATCATCGGCGAACCTGTTGTGCCGGTTCAGACCTCGTCGCATGCCAAGTTCCGTCTCGCTCTAGAGGGCGACAAAGGCACCGAAAGTGTGCATATAGACAATGTGCACTGGACGACGATCCTTTATCTGACGTTGCCCGAGCATTGCCAGGATGGAACACATCTTTTTCGGCACAAAGCCACAGGCAGCGACCATGCACCCTACAACTCCGCTGAGCTTTCAGAGATGGGGTTTTCAAGCCAGCAGCAGTTTCTGGACGATGTGATCAACAAGAACACCAATGACCCGGATGCCTGGGAACACCTCATGACAGTGCCCATGCGGTTCAACCGATTGTTGATCATCAAGCCCCAGCAATATCATGATGCCGGCATCAGTTTCGGAGACAGTCCGGAAAACGGCAGGCTCATATATGTGTGCGCTTACAATTATCCAAACGCCACCAAAATGACTTACCCTGAATAACTCATGCCCAAAGGACTACCAATGCTCAGACTGTTGATCGGCCCTTTAATGACTGTTCTGCTCAGCCTCAGCACAAATGCTCAGGATTCTTTCGCTATCGTGGGCGGAATGCTGATCGATGGGTATGAAGCCCCACCGGTGCACAATGCCACCGTTGTAATCACCAATAACCGCATCGTTGCGGCCGGGCCAGCAAACGACGTGGCTATCCCCCTCGGAATTCCTGTGATCGATGCGCGCGGCAAATCTGTGCTGCCCGGCCTCATTGACCTGCACATCCATCTCGACCTCATCGGTCACGGTGACTATGACGGATATTATGAGTTTTTGGGCGGAACCGAACGGCTGCCGGAAGTCATGCCTATAGCTGCCAAACATATGATGCGCGCCGGCGTCACCACTGGTGTCGACCTCGGCAGCCCGTTCGATATTCTGGCGGTTCGGGAACGCATCCGGTCCGGTGAAATACCCGGGCCGCGGCTCATTATTTCCGGCCCGTGGATCACGCGCATTAAACTCGATGGGGTACCCGATAGTTACCAGATTGTGATCAGCAGTCCGGAAGAGGCAGCCCAAAAAACGCTCGAACTGATAGACGCCGGGTCTGACGTCATCAAGACCTGGCTCGGGTTAACAAGAGACGACCTGAAAGCGGTGGTCAGGGCCGCTCATAGCCGAGGCGTGAAGGTGCACAGTCATCTATACAAAGTACCCGCAATGGAAGATGCAATTGCCGCAGGCGTTGACGTTCTGCAGCATGTTGGTAGCGCAAAGATGCCACCGTATCCAGAGGCCCTTCTGCGCAAAATAGCCGAGGACCGAATTCCCGTGGTGCAAACCATCGCCCACCGCATCTGGGTCTACCCTGCAACCGAGGCAAACCCAGGCCGGCTGAATACGCCTGAGCTTGAAGCGGATATGGGCGCTGACGTGTATGCCGAAATGCAGCGCAGCTTTAAAAACTTTCGGGCACTGTCCTATTTTCGCGACACGCCCGACGAAATTCGTTTTTCCAAAGTGAATGCCAGGCAGTTCATTGATGCCAACGCCTACATGGGTGTGGGCACCGACGCCGCCAGTCCGATGAATTTCCACACAGAAGCCATCTGGCGTGAACTCTCCGCCCTCGTGGACAGTGGCATGACACCTGCGCGCGCCATAACCGCCGCCACCAAAACCGGCGCCGAAATTATTGGGCGGGGCAGTGAGCTTGGCACCATTGAAGAAGGAAAGCTGGCCGACATAATCATTGTGGACGGCAATCCCCTGCGGGACATCAATTTGCTGGATTATGTCGCAGTCACCATCAAAGACGGCAAGGTCTGGTACGACCCCAAGTATGCCACCGATACACTGAAAACACTGGGACGCGCTTTTTAAAGACCGCTGCTGACATAAGGTGTCAGCAGAAACCGGTTCAGGAACGCCGAACGCCTTCCCCAAAAACAAGCCGCGCTCTAAACTCCCTGCTGTCCTAATATGACTGCAACAAATATCGGCAACCATCTGGACGGTTGCATCAACTGACAGCTATAGTAGCAGCAGAGGAATGTATGCAGACTGCTAAAAACGAACGTCTTTTGTTCGCGCAGGCCCCCGCTGAAACATACCAGCAGGTGCGGCAGGATACCCTGTTGCTGGCAAATGGCCTCTCTGACGCCGATGCAACCGTACAGTCAATGGAAGATGCCAGCCCTGCAAAATGGCATCTCGCCCATACCAGCTGGTTTTTTGAGACCTTCCTTCTGTCACCAACCATAGAAGGGTATCGGCCATTCGATAACCATTTTGCCTATCTTTTCAATTCTTACTATGAACAGGTAGGCGATCGTTTTCCGCGCCCAAGCCGTGGCATGTTGACCCGTCCAGCATTGGAAACGGTCTTTGACTACCGCGCACATGTGGACACCGCCATGTCCGCATTTCTGGATCGGGACCTCGACAACAAAACACTCGGGCTTGTGGAGCTCGGACTACAGCACGAGAAGCAGCACCAGGAGCTGCTGCTCACCGACATCCTGCATCTTTTTGCTCAAAACCCCTTGAAGCCTGCCTTCAGGGAAAGTGAGCCGCTTGGCGTCGATTCTCTGGAACCCCAAGACTTGGGCTGGACAGATTTTGAGGGTGGTATCCACAAAGTCGGCCATGACGGTGAAGGGTTTTCCTTTGATTGTGAAACCCCGCGACACGATGCCCTGCTGCCGCCCTTTCGGTTGGCGAACCGGGCGGTGACCAACGCGGAATGGATAAATTTCATCGTGGACGGCGGCTATGATGACGCCAGATTGTGGTTGTCGGACGGCATTTCCACGGTGCGCGAGCTTGGATGGAAAGCGCCGCTCTATTGGGAAAAAAGGGATGAAACCTGGTGGTCAATGACCCTGCGCGGATTCCAGCCTGTGGACCCGAACGCCCCCGTCACGCACATCAGCTTTTATGAAGCCGATGCTTTTGCGGCGTGGGCTGGGAAGCGGCTGCCGACAGAATCCGAATGGGAACACGCTGCCACAAATGTGCCGACCGGTGGCAACCTGCTGACTTCCGGAAGGCTGCGTCCCAGACCACAGCGCGGCAAAGGCCTGATTGGACTATACGGTGATGTATGGGAATGGACCATGAGCGCCTTCCTGCCCTATCCCGGATTCAGGGCAACTGACGGGGCTGTTGGCGAATACAACGGCAAATTTATGAGTGGACAAATGGTTCTGAAGGGCGGGTCGTGCGTGAGCCCGGATGCGCATGTGCGAGCCAGCTACCGTAATTTTTTCCAGCCAGACAAACGATGGCAATTTTCCGGCCTTCGGCTTGCGGAGGACCTTTAATGCGCGGCGACGGAGAAGAAAAGACCGAGCAAGATCAGTTGGCTGAGTTTCATGCCGATGTTCAGGAAGGGCTGTCGCAAGATCAGAAAACCCTGCCGTGTAGATGGTTGTATGATCAGGACGGCTCTGAGCTGTTTGAGGCGATTACCGAACTTCCGGAATATTACCCGACCCGAACAGAAGTGGGCATTTTCAAAAGTCATCTGGCGGCAATGGCGGAGGCGATCGGCCCCAACGCGCAGCTGGTTGAGTTCGGCGCAGGTGCGGGCACAAAGACCCGCCTGCTCCTTGACGCCCTTGAAACACCGGCGAGCTATATCGCCATCGACATTTCGGCTGATTTTCTCAGGGCCTCCATGGCCGCGCTCGCTCGCGACTATCCGGGAATTGACGTCATTCCCATTGTCGGCGACTTTATGAACGCTTCTGGTTTGGCTGAAACAGACTTGCCGACCGGCAACCGGCTGGCTTTTTTCCCGGGCTCAACCATCGGCAACCTGCTCGACGACGAAATCGTGACTTTTCTCTCAGCAGTTCGGACAATGCTGGGCGCTGAGGGCCGGTTCTTGATCGGTTTTGATCTGGTTAAATCTGCCGACATACTGGTGCCCGCCTATGATGACGCGGCTGGGGTAACCGCCGCTTTTAACCTCAATCTTTTGAAGCGTATCAACCGTGAACTTGATGGCAGCTTTAATCTGAATGCCTTTGCGCACGAAGCACGCTGGAATGAGGCAGACGGGCGCATCGAAATGCATCTGGTAAGTGGGCAGGATCAAACGGTCAAGGTAAACGGTGACCGGTTTTCCTTCAAAAAGGGCGAGACGATCCATACTGAAAATTCCCGCAAGTTCAAAATGGATGGTTTTGCCGCGCTGGCAGAGCAGGCCGGGTGGCGCATGAAGAAACACTGGACCGACGACCAGAAATATTTCGCCGTTGCGCTCATGGACCAAGCACTCGGCTAATTAAGTGCGCCATCAAAAAAAGGGGGCCGCAGCCCCCTGATTTCTCTGGATGAACGATCTGCCTTACCGGCTGCCGTCGTCATCGTCCTTTTCTTTTTTATCTTTTTTGGCTTTAGCTTTCATCGCCATTTTTTCAGCCTTTTCTTTGGCTTTTTCCATTGCCTTTGCGCATTTTTCCTCAGCTGACTTTTTGTCGTCATCGGTTCCCTCGGCCGCTTCTTTTTTAGCGTTCTCACACTGCATCTCGGCCCGCGCCATTGGGTCCTTCATGTTTTTCTTTTTCTTGCCGTGATGGTCAAACCCCAGTGCGCCCGCGCTAAAACTCAGCGCAATCATCGCAACCAGACCGCTTTTCAAAAGTGTTTTCATGGAACTCTCCTGTTAATCACTTTTTCGGCCCCCATAGGGACATCGTATCAAGCCATGAGCGATGATACAATTTCTGAAGAGAAAGGGGGCCGTAGCCCCCTCCAGAATGGTTTGCCATAGTACTGCAATCAGCTCGCGTATTACTGATCAGGGTCCTGATCAGGTTTCGGCTTTTTCTGTTTCTTGATCATTTCCTTGGCGTATTCGATCGCCTGCCGGCACTTTCTCTCAGCGACTATTTTGTCGTCTTCAGTGCCGTTTGCAGCTTCTGCCCGAAGCTGGGCGCACTGCATTTCTGCACGTGTCATGGGATCAAGAAGCATCTTGTCCTTTTTCTCGTCCTCATCCTGAAACGCAGTCACGGAACCACCCATACCAAGGGCAAGAGCGGTCATGGTGCTGACAAGTACAAGTTTTTTCGTCTTCATCGTCTGGTCCTCCACTAGGATTACAACTTCGTTCAAAGTTCAAAACAGCGGAGTTGCTTGCTGCTTAGCCATAGTGTTGCTGGCAGGTTGACCTCAACAACCCCACCAGCCGGACGCCGCCTCTCGAGCACAAGACGCCCGTCCGACAGCCTTAGGGTTGAGGCGCAATGTGCCGAAACTTGGCCAAGAAAAAGGCAGGGGAAATTAAGGCAGGCCGATAAACGAAAGCTATGGTTTTTGCGCAACAGTTGGGAGCACATCGCACATCAAACCGTCTTCTCCTTGAATTTGCACAGGTCGATAATCTTGCATTTGGCGCAATCAGGCTTGCGCGCCTTGCAAATGTAGCGGCCATGCAAAATCAGCCAGTGGTGTGCATGCATTCGGAAAGGCTCCGGCACCACTTTTTCAAGCGCCAGTTCCACCTTCAATACGTCCTTGCCGGGGGCGAGGCCCGTGCGGTTGGAGACCCGGAATATATGCGTGTCCACCGCGCAGGTGGGTTGGCCAAATGCCACATTCAGCACCACATTGGCGGTCTTGCGCCCCACGCCTGCCAGTGCTTCCAGTTCCTCGCGGGTCTCAGGCACCTTCGAGCCATGCTTTTCAATCAGGTCCCTGCACAATTTGATGACATTGGTGGCTTTGGAGTTGAAAAGCCCGATGGTCTTGATGTGTTCCTTCAGACCATCTTCACCGAGCGCCAGCATTTTCTCAGGCGTGTCTGCGACCGGCCACAGGTTTTTGGTCGCTTTATTAACACCCACATCTGTCGCCTGCGCCGACAGCACAACGGCTACAAGCAGCGTAAACTCATTTATATATTCAAGCTCGGTCTCGGGGTTGGGGTTGTCCTCAGCGAGGCGCTGGAACATTTCAAAAATGTCAGCCCGGTTGAGTTTTGAATATTTCCCCGCCATCAGCTGATATCCTTTGCGACATTGTTGACCACACGCACGAGCCGCTTCAGGTCGTAGGGTTCCGAGAGCCGGTGATCTCCGCCGGGCACCAGAATAACCTCTGTATCATCGCCTGTCAGGTTATCAGCAATCGACATGGCTGTCTGCCACGGCACGTCCGGGTCACAGGTGCCCTGTATGAGCCGCACCGGGATATCCAGATGAATGGGGCGGTTGTTCACCCGGTGGGCCCATCCATCTTCAAACAAGGCCCGCGTGAATATGTAAGGGTCAGGGCCATAGTCGGAGTATACCTCCAGCTTGCCGGTTTTGAGGATGGTATCGCGGTCAGTGTCTGACAGCTCTGCCCAGTGGCGGACGGTAAAGTCGGGTGCTGCGGCGATGCCGACAAGGCCCTTTACCCGTGCGCGCCGGGCTTTGGCGGCTAAGAGCGCGATCCAGCCGCCCATCGAACTGCCGACAAGGATTTGTGGACCTTGCGTGAGCTCATCAATCACTGAAAGCGCGTCCTTGAGCCACAAGCCGATGGTGCCATCCGCAAACACACCGGAAGACTGCCCGTGACCTTGATAATCGAAGCGCACAAACGCCCGGCCTGTGCGCCGGCAGTAAGCCTCAAGTTCGAGTGCTTTGCCACCTTCCATATCACTCATGAAGCCACCAAGGAATACAACCCCCGGACTGGTACCCTGTGAGCGGTGATAGGCGACTTTGGTCCCATGGGCGGTGGACAGGAATGACGGATTGGACATGAAGCGCCCCCAGCTGCATTTTGTGATGTTTCGGTGACCCTAGCAGGGCCGAATCGGTGTCTCAACCGCAGAAAAGCAACAGGTTTGCTTGACTTCGCTCCCTATGCCCGCTACGCCGCCTTTTCCCTTTAATTTTATTCGCCAAAACGAGGATATCATGAGCGAGAACAAAAGTGCCAATCACCAAGTCAATCTGCGCCTGCCGGACGGCAGCGTGCGCACCTTTGACGGACCGGTGACAGGCACCACCCTCGCAAGCGATATCGGCCCGGGCCTCCTCAAGGCAGCGCTGGCGATCAAGGTGGGCGGCGAACTCTGGGACCTGTCGCGTGACATTGAAGCAGACGCGGACGTCGCCATCGTCACCAAAAAAGACGAAGACGGCCTGGAGTTGATGCGCCATGACTGCGCGCATATCATGGCTGAGGCCGTGCAGGAGCTGTTTCCGGGCACACAGGTTACGATTGGGCCCGTGATCGAGGACGGCTTCTTTTACGACTTTGCCCGCGACAAGCCCTTCACTGAAGATGATCTCGAGGTGATCGAGAAGCGCATGCACGAAATCGTCAAGCGCGATGAAGAGATCATCCGGGAAGTTTGGGACCGCAATGAGGCCATCGCTCACTTCAAGTCAATCGGCGAGATTTACAAAGCCGAGATTATCGAAGACCTGCCTGAAGGTGAACCTATCACCGTCTACCGGCAGGGCGACTGGCTTGACCTGTGCCGCGGACCGCACCTGCCATCAACCGGCAAGCTCGGCGACGCTTTTAAACTGATGAAGGTGGCTGGTGCCTACTGGCGCGGAGACAGCCGGAACGAGATGCTTACCCGTATCTACGGCACTTGCTGGCGTGACAAAAAAGAGCTGAAAGCCTACCTGCACCGGCTTGAGGAAGCTGCCAAACGCGACCACCGCAAACTTGGACGCGAAATGGATCTGTTTCACCTGCAGGAAGAGGCCCAGGGATCGGTTTTCTGGCACCCGAAGGGCTATACGGTTTGGCTGCAGCTAGAAAAATACATCCGTACCCGCCTGAAAGGTGCGGGCTATGACGAGATCAAAACCCCGCAGCTTCTGGACAGCAAGCTTTGGGAGAAATCAGGTCATTGGTCCAAGTTCCGCGAAAACATGTTTGTTGTACCGGACGAAGTGCCTTCAATCGAAGACGATGCGCCCGTTCTGTCTGGCGACGCCAAGCTGATGGCCCTGAAGCCGATGAACTGTCCCGCGCACGTGCAGGTGTTCCGCCAGGGCATCAAAAGCTACCGTGACCTGCCGATCCGCTTTGCCGAGTTTGGCTGCTGCCACCGGAACGAAGCCCACGGTGCACTGCACGGCTTGATGCGGGTTCGCCAGATGACACAGGATGATGGCCACATCTTCTGCCGTGAAGACCAGGTAACGGAAGAAAGCGTCGCCTTCTGTGACCTGCTCGCGAGTGTTTATGAAGACCTTGGCTTCCCGGAGTTTCAGGTGAAACTGGCCACACGCCCTGAAGTGCGCGCCGGCACCGACGAGATTTGGGACAAGGCGGAAGCGGCCCTGGAAGCAGCCCTGAAGGCGCGCGGTATTCCGTTTGAGTATGCGCCGGGCGAAGGGGCGTTTTACGGCCCGAAACTGGAATTCCACCTATCGGATGCCATTGGCAGAACATGGCAATGCGGCACCTTGCAATCAGATTTTGTGCTGCCTGAACGGCTGGACGCGACATATATTGCTGAAGATGGCAGTAAACAGAGGCCGGTGATGTTGCACCGGGCCATCCTGGGTACGCTGGAACGTTTTATCGGCATTATGATCGAGCATTTTGCAGGTCGTATGCCGCTCTGGCTTACACCAGTGCAGGCTGTTGTGGCACCCATCACATCAGAAGCAGATGGGTATGCAACAGACGTATTTGCCAAGCTGGAAGCAGCTGGGTTGAGGGCAAAACTCGACCTCAGGAACGAAAAGATCAATTACAAGGTCCGCGAGCACAGTCACGCAAAGGTGCCGGCAATTCTGGTTGTCGGCATGCGCGAGGCTGAAAACGGCCAGGTCAGCATCCGACGCCTCGGCAGCAAGGACCAAACCGTGCTGGATTTGGACGAGGCCGTTGAATCGTTGGTGTCTGAGGGCACCATGCCTGATGGCGTCGCTACCGGTGCTTAAAAGGCTTGAGTTTCATGGCTTTGCAAGCGCGCGCCAAAAGAGTATACTAATTGAAAGTATGAGTCTGTGCCCTGTCGATAAGAATTCGGGGCGCGGACTCAGCTGTTTTTGACAACAACTACAGGAGACTGGACATACGTAGAGGCAATTTTGCGGGACCGCCAAAACAGGAAGGCCCGCGCGTAAATGGCATGATCACTGCTCGCGAAGTGCGACTGATCGGTGCAGAGGGAGAAAACCACGGGGTCGTATCACATAGTGCTGCTATGGATATTGCGGCTGAATCCGGACTGGACCTAGTAGAAATTTCCCCCAATGCAGAGCCCCCCGTATGTAAGGTTCTGGACTTCGGCAAGTTCAAATACGAGCAACAGAAAAAAGCCAACCTGGCGCGAAAAAACCAGAAAACCCAGGATGTCAAAGAAATCAAGATGCGCCCCGGCATCGATGTGCATGATTACAATGTCAAACTGAAGAAGGTCCATCAGTTCATCGACAATGGTGACAAGGTAAAAATGACCATTCGTTTCCGGGGTCGCGAGATGGCGCACCAGGAATTGGGCATGGAAGTCCTGAACCGTGTTGCAGACGAGATGGAAGAAACGGCTAAGATCGAAGCACGGCCCAAAATGGAAGGCCGTCAGATGATCATGGTGATCGCACCAAAATAGACTAAATAATTCCAGGAAGAATTATGAAACCGGCCCTCTGAGGGCCGGTTTTTTTATGCGCACTGTCACATTCCGGAGGCGCCCGTCGTCTTAATTCCAGAAACCCCTTCTGGGCGATGACCCTTTCTGGAGATGACAATGTCTGCTCAAACCTCCCCTGTATGGCAAAAGCTGCTGACCGGATTGCTTGCGGCATACTATATCGCCATTGCTATGCACATGCTGCTTGCTCCCGAGCACTGGTACGGCTCCGTTCCCGGTGTAGCGGCAACCGGCCCGATAAATGTTCATTTTGTTCGGGATATTGGGGCGGCATTTCTGATGTCGGGAGCCGCGTTTGCGATCTATTACAAAAACCCCGCCTTTTGGATAGCCGCACCAATTGGGGCCATCTTTCCGGGCATTCATGGCGGCATCCATGCAGTCGGCTTGCTGACCGGTCACACTCACGTTAACGCAATTGTCGATTTTTTCGGAGTGGTCGTCCCGGGCTTTCTGACTCTGCTTATTGCTGTCCTGGCGGTGGCAAATCACAACAAGGAAGATCACTTATGATAAACTGGCTATTCAACCGGGCTATAAACCGTTCAGAGCGGGATACAGGCTATCCTGCAGACTATCTCCGAGACATTCTGGCGGCCTCAAGAACCGGCTTTTTCAAGCTTTCACTCGCATTTATCGCGGCCCATCGCAAACATGTGGCGCCGGAACTGCATCAATTAGCGCAGCTGGGTGCCACCCGTCAGGAAGCATGTGGACCTTGCCTGGAGATATCGAAAAGCTTTGCGGTGGCAACCGGTGTTCCCGAAACCACCGTGCATCAACTCCTGACAAATCCGGACACGGTGGAATCAACAGCACGAGCAGCGTATTTCCTCGGCCGCCATGTTGCGGGAGGTGACCCCTTGTCCGCAGATATGGAAAACACACTGAATTCGGCTATCGGCAGGCACGGTGTCGTGGAATTGACGGTTTCAGCTGCCTTGGTTCGCCTGTATCCTGCCCTAAAGCGTGGACTTGGCTATGCTGACATGTGCGCAATCCCGCAGAAAGACATGAGTGAGAATCCAAGTGAACGACCTGCAAACTGAATTCAATTCGCTGCGCCTCTATTTGACGGGTCTTGCCTATCGGCTCCTTGGTAGCCGCGTTGATGCCGAGGACGCCGTGCAGGAAACATGGATTCGGCTGCAAAGCCAACGGGAAGCGCCAGAAAATGCCAAAGCTTGGCTCACACGCGTGTGCACCAATGTATGTCTGGACACCCTGCGTCGGCTGAAACGGGAACGATCACAGTATGATGGGCCCTGGCTGCCGGACCCGGTCGAGCGCCCTCATGCGCTTTCAACCGAGACAACATCACCTGCGGAGCTTGCCGAGTCCCTGCAGCAGGCTTATTTGCTGCTGCTCGAACGACTCACACCCAGCGAACGTGCAAGTTTGCTGTTGCACGACGTGTTTGGCTTTTCCTTTTCAGAGGTAAGCGAGATGCTGGGCCAGAGCCAGCAAGCCGTTCGACAGCAAGCCGTGAGAGCCCGAAAGCACCTGAAAGCGTCCAAAACCAGGTTTGATGCCCCCCCGGAAGCGCTGCAAAAACTGGGAGACAGCTTGTATGCCGCCCTGACCGAAGGGGATATAGACAGTGTTGTGAACCATCTTGCATCTGATGTGGAGCTATGGACCGATGCAGGAGGCAAGGCACGCGCGGCACGTAATGTTATTGTCGGCCCGGCGCGTGTTGCAGCGTTTCTATCGGGCGTTCATAGAAAGTTCTCCGACGGGACTCGTACGGTTTTAGCAACCTTTAACGGCACACCCTCGCTTATGACTTTTGGGGAAGACGGCAACCTTGTGAGCCTGATAACGGTCAGTTGCAACTACGATGGCAAGATCAATCACATTCTGGCACATCGCAATCCGGAAAAGCTTGGCGATGCAACCAGAGCTCTTTCTCTGCATTAGCCCGACCAATTTTCCATTCCTATTCCTGCTTTTCCCTATTATTCACCTATATTCAACTGGTATTCTCAGCCGGACTTCCAAAGACTTCGCTGCGTAACCAACAGCAAGCGGCCACAAACAGGCCACAAGGAGACCAACATGAAGTTTGGCGATTATTTACGGCAGATCCGCGAAAAAAACGGCTGGACCCAGCCCGAGGCGGCAGCGAAAGCAGGCATTGAACAGTCCTATCTCTCGAAGCTTGAGACAGGCAAGTCCTATCCTTCCGAGGAGATTTTCACACGAATTACGACCGCATACGGCATTGACCCAAAAGACCTGACCTCAAACATTTTTTCAGCGGAGCTGGACAAGCTTCGGGAAATTGGAGAAGTCCGCAATATTGTGCTGACACGTCAACAATCGGAAGCCCGTTTTATGCGGGGCTGGCTGATCGCAGGCCTTGTTATGTTGATGCTCGGTGGTGGAATGCTGGGCTTAGCCTATACCAGCAACGAACCGGAGAGGTATAAGTATCACTATCGATCAGAAGGCATAATTCTTGAGGGCGAATCGCCCATGGTGTTCCAGTTGATGGAAGCTGGTGTTCCTGACCGTGACGGCACTCCCCTGACTGACAGAATAGACTATGACTTCCAAATTCATTCTGCGGAGCGCGGCCCGAGCTACATTGAGCATGTCGAGGGTGGCTACAGGAAATATACACGGCACCACGTTGAGCCTGACTATGCGCCTTCGTTGGTCACCTGGCATTACAGCTTAGGCTTCATGTTTTTGATCGGCGGACTTGGCTGCTTTTATATCAGCCGCCGCTGGCGCTAGTTTTCCACTAACGAACCATGCACTTGCCGGCCCGGACACGGGTCGGTTTTCTATTGCGTGCTCCGTCGCACTGCAACACAATCACGTCTGAGCAGTTCGAAAAAAGGACGGTTGATGGACCTTGTGGGCATGCGGACATTTTGTCGAACAGTAGAAGAAGGCAACCTGACGGCGGCGGCAAAAGCGCTGCATATTACAAAATCGGTCGCCTCAAGGCGCATCCAGTCACTTGAAGATGACTTGGGCGTGCGATTACTGGCCCGCTCGACGCGCGGTGTCACGCCAACAGACGCAGGCACTCAATTTTATGAACGCGCGCTAAGTATCCTGGCTGACGTTGAAGACACACGCCAGTCGGTAAAAACCGCAAGCGACAACCTTGAGGGACATCTGCGCATAACTGCCCCGCGCAGCTTTTCTGACATTGACCTCCATGAACCACTAACGGCTTTCATGGAACAGCACCCAGGGCTCACATTTGAATTGCACCTTTCAGATCAACGGGTTGATGTAATCGGCGGTGGCTTTGACCTGGCGTTGCGTATCGCACAAAACCTCAACGACACAAGCTTGATTGCGCGAAAACTGGCGACAATTCAGTTCCATGTGGTGGCAAGCCCGGCTTACCTGGAAGCCCACGGAACTCCCAAAACACCTGAAGAGCTGAAGGACCACAATTGCGTTTTTTACGCCAACATTAACGCCAGCGAACAATGGCGCTTTACTGGCTCAAGCGGTGCAAAAGCCGTTCGGGTAAAAGGCACGACAACCACAAATTCCGGATTGATGCAGCTGGAGATCGCAAAGACAGGCCTGGCCATCGCCACATTACCCGAGTTTTTTCTGCGTGACGCTCTGGAAAGAGGCGATGTTGTTAAGATTCTTGAGGAATGGAGCAAGCCGGAAAGCGGTCTTTACGCCCTCTACCCCGAACGCAGGCTTCTGCCCACCAAGGTACGGGCCTTGATTGATTTCCTGGCTGACTGGTTCACAGACAGCAAAAAAACAGGGTAGTTTTTCGTGCCTCTTCCACAACTGACAACGGTTAAATGGGGGATTATGGCGACAGGCAAAATCGCCAATGCAATGGTGCGGGACGCGGCGCTGGTGGACGGTACGAAAATCAATGCCGTTGGGTCGCGCTCCATCGAAAGCGCGAAATCGTTCGCTGCAGCACACAGCATTCCAGACATTCATGCAAGTTATGAAGAGCTTGCAAATGATCCGGGGGTCGATCTGGTCTACATCGCCACGCCTCACAACAGTCATTTCGACCTGATCAACCTTTGTCTCGAAAAAGGCAAACACGTTTTGTGTGAAAAACCTTTGGTGTTGAACGCGCGTCAGGCCCAAGCCTGTGCAACACTGGCCCGGGAAAAAGGTTTGTTCCTGATGGAAGCCCTGTGGACTCGTTTTTTTCCGGCAATCCAACAGGTAAATCATTGGGTGCAGGAAGGGTGTATCGGCCAGCTCAAGAATATTACCGCGGATTTCAGTTTTGCCGCAAACTACGACCCGAAAGGCCGGCTCTTCAATCCAACCCTCGCCGGCGGAGCGCTACTGGACCTGGGCGTTTATCCTATTTCGCTGGCAACATTATTTCTTGGAACACCTGAAAAAATCGATGGAAGTGCACGTATTGGAGAAACAGGTGTCGATGAGGAGGACCTCATCCGTCTCGAATTCGCAGGCGGCGCGACTGCGGAGCTGCAATGTGGGCTTCGGGAAAACAGGCCGGTTCTGGCAACACTTGAAGGGACACAGGGAAGCATAACCATTCATGAACGGTTTCATCATCCCGATCGTATTACCCTCCATTCTTTTGGTGGGGAAACCGTCAACGAAACCTTCCCCATCCAAGGCGCGGGCTATCACTATCAGATTGCCGCCGTTTCACAGTCCATTCGGGAAGGGAACACTGAACATCCTGCAGTACCGCTTGCCAATACGCTATGTAACCTGAAAATCATGGATAGCCTGCGTCAACAATGGGGCCTGAGCTATCCTGACGATTAGCGTTCGCTCTCAAGCAACACAGGCTTGCTTTCTGTTCCACTACTTCCGGTGATCATCAAGGGCTATTTCTGGTCAGTGCCAATGATTGGAGAAGCCAAATGGGATTACTTGTAGACGGAAAATGGGTTGACCAGTGGTATGACACCAAGTCTTCCGGCGGTAAGTTTGTCAGGTCGGAAAGCCAGTTCAGAAACTGGGTTACAAGTGACGGCCGTCCCGGACCAACTGGCTCTGGTGGTTATGCAGCAGAGGCCGGACGGTATCACCTGTATGTATCCTACGCATGCCCGTGGGCGCATCGCACGCTTGTCATGCGCACGCTCAAAGGCCTTGAAGATTTGGTCAGCGTCTCTGTTGTTGGCATGACCATGCTGGAAAACGGCTGGACGTTCGACCAAACCGACGGCAGCAGTGGGGATCAGCTGTTCGGCAATATATTTTTGCATCAGGTCTACACAAGGGCTGACCCAACCTATACTGGCCGTGTGACCGTTCCTGTGCTCTGGGACAAGAAGCTGAATGCGATTGTCAGCAACGAGTCTGCAGATATTATTCGCATGCTCAACAGTGCTTTTGACACCATTGGTGCGAAACCCGGTGACTATTTTCCCAAGCCTCATCGCGAGAAGATTGAGGCGGTTAATGAGCGTGTGTATCACGCGGTCAATAACGGCGTATACAAATCCGGCTTCGCAACAAGCCAAAGCGCCTACGAGGAAGCAGTCACACCGTTGTTCGATACGCTGGACTGGCTCGAAGAACAGCTATCGACGAAACGCTACCTGATGGGTGACAAGCTCACCGAAGCCGATATTCGCTTATTCACGACGCTGGTACGTTTTGATCCTGTTTATGTCGGGCACTTCAAATGCAATATCCGCCGCCTTGTCGACTATCCAAATCTGTGGGCTTACACACGGGACATATATCAGCTTTCGGGAGTAGCAGAGACGGTTCATATGCATCATATCAAGACCCACTATTACGCCAGCCACAAAAGCATCAACCCAACGGGCATTGTGCCGGTTGGGCCGTTCATCGATCTCAGCGAACCCCACAAGAGGGCAGAACTGGCGGCCTAGTTACTGCGTGTAGGCGCCGGACATAAGGCGACCTCAACAGGCTCGCTCTCGAAGTCGGTTTCAAAACATTCATCAAGGAGAGAGCAATAACAGCCTTTAGCTTTGAGCTTGAACCGTTCAACGTCAAGCAGTTCCCAGAGCTCCTGATTTGCATCGGTTTTGAGGATCGAATAGACCAGATTCTCTTCGCCAGCAGGAATGATGCTTGGTGCCGGGTTGCCGGTCACAATATTGTTGAACTTTGCTCTGATGCGTCCGTTTTCATCAAGTGGAGACTCGTTTTCAGCCAAGCAGCATAAAGGCAGTACCTGATTGATACTGCGCACTTCAGCGTCTTCATAGAACAGCCGGAATGTTTTGAGGTGCGCTGGCCCGACACCCGCATTCTGCAAATTCATGTAGAGCTTCAGCTCCCGTGCCTCGATGTCATAGTTGCCCGACGCCAACTGCAAATACGGCCAGGTTTCCGCCTTTACCTGACGTTCTGCAGCCGTCGACTGCACATAAGTGGCATAGAAAGAAGCTGCAGAAATCAACACGGCGCAAACTGCCACCATAAGATTGACATTGTCTCTATCCAGCCATTTTTTCTTTGGCTCACTCATGCGCTGGTTTCCTGTTTTCCACTACCGCAAAATCGACCGCAGATGGCGCGCCGCAAAGCTGAGCTTGGCAACGCTCAGCGTACCCGATGACTGTAAGTCCTCTGCCAACCGCTCAGACCGAATAAGAGTGGTTGCCCGGTCTTTCTCCCACGCTGATACCGCCTGCCTGACCGTCTTCTTGCCAGCAGTTGCACAAACCTGATGCACCAGTTGCCGTTGCTGGTCGGCAAGGTCTTCAAGGATTGAACGTGTCGCCAGCATTTCCCAGTGGTCGTCAAGTGCTATGCGGTCTGCCCGCTGGCGCAACCAATCAAAGTGCAACAGGTCGCCAAGGGCAAAATGAACCCCAGCGACATAGTCGACAGTCTTGCCGCACTCTTCGGCAACCATGATGATATCAGGGCCGGAAGCAAGAACCTCAAACGCTGCCACAAATGTTGCCAGATCATGGCCGACACCCGCAGCTTTCAAACCATCGCGGCGATCAACAAAGGCTGCTTGCGCCGGTTTGCTCAGCACGCTCTGTTTTATGCCAAACAATTTTTCAAACGGCCCCTTGAAGCGCTCCACCAGGTCACTGACGTTAAACGGCTGCTCGAGATTTCTGAGCATCCACAAAACCTGCGCTTTGAGGCTGTCAGATACGGACTGGTGCATATCATACTGGGTGCCCGCAGACACTTTATAGTCGAGCGCGTTGATGGCATCCCACTGCTTCTGCAGGCCAAACACCTCTCGCACCACAACAAAGGCCGCAACGATGTCTCCTACAGCAAGACCGGTTTCCTCCTTAACTTCATAGACAAAGGTCAGGCCTGCCCAGTTCACCACCTCGTTAGCAAGTACTGTTGCGATAATCTCCCGGCGCAACTGGTGTGCTGACAGCTCATTGGCAAATCGCTCTCTCAATACGCTCGGAAATCCCCATTCAAGCTCAGGCTGCATCATCGGGTCATCGATCAGGTCACTTTTGATCACTGTGTCAAACAACGACATCTTTGCGTAGGCCATCAGGGTGGATATTTCAGGTCTTGTCAGGCCCTGCTCGTTAGCGGCAAGCTCTGAAAAGCCCTCATCAGAAGGTAAAAATTCGATTTCACGATCCAGGCCGCCATCCCGTTCCAGTGCTTTGATAAGGCCCAAATGATAGTGACGCGAACTGACAGCCGCCGCTTCCGCCAGAGAAATCGCCTGCGTTTGAAGATAGTTGTCAGACAGCACGATTTCCGAAACTTCGTCTGTCATGTCTTCCAGAAGCTGGTTGCGGTCTTCTGCCTGCAGCGACCCTTTGGCGATCGCATCGGTCAGAAGAATCTTGATGTTCACTTCTTTGTCTGAGCAATCGACCCCGGCAGAATTGTCGATAAAGTCGGTATTGAGGCGCCCCCCGAGCTTGGCAAACTCAATGCGCGCCTTTTGAGTCATGCCAAGGTTACCCCCTTCGCCGACAACGGTCACATTGAGTTCTTGCGCTGTTACCCGCAGCGCGTCATTGGCGCGGTCGCCTGCCTGTTGGTCAGTTTCATCCGTAGCCCGAACATAGGTGCCGATGCCACCAAACCACAGAAGGTCAGCTTGCGCTTTCAATATGCGGTTGATGAGCTCGGTCGGCGGCAAGCTCGACTCTTCAATGTCGAGCCAAGCCTTGATTTCAGCCGTAAGTTTGATCGACTTGTCGGCGCGGGAGAAAATGCCGCCACCTTTCGAAATGAGCTTTTGGTCATAGTCCGCCCACGTCGAACCCGGCTTTTCGAAAAGTCGCTTGCGCTCCTTCCAGGCTTTTCCAGTGTCGCCCGGGTTCGGGTCGATGAAAATATGCATATGGTTGAACGCTGCCTGCAGGCGGATTTTTTTGGAGAGCAGCATGCCGTTTCCAAACACGTCGCCCGCCATATCGCCAACGCCGATGACGGTAAACTCGTCCTTTTGCACGTCTACGCCGCGCTCTCGAAACAACCGCTGGACACTAACCCATGCGCCTTTTGCGGTGATGCCCATTTTTTTGTGGTCGTAACCTGCCGACCCACCGGACGCAAATGCATCCCCGAGCCAGAATCCCCGCCCCTCAGAAATACCGTTTGAAATGTCGGAGAAAGTTGCGGTGCCCTTGTCGGCCGCCACTACAAGGTAGGGATCATTGCCGTCCCGACGCACTATTTGCTTGGGTGCAATGGTCTTGCCCCCTTTCAGGTTGTCAGTCAGCGAAAGAAGGCTGGTAATAAACGACCGATAGGACGCAATTCCCTCCTTCATGAACGCATCACGGTCCCCGCCCGTCGGAAGTTGCTTGGGATAGAAACCGCCTTTCGACCCCTGCGGGACGATCACCGCATTTTTGACTTGCTGTGCTTTCACAAGGCCCAGAACTTCGGTGCGGAAATCCTCGCGCCGGTCCGACCAACGCAAGCCCCCCCGGGCAATCGGACCGCCGCGCAGATGCACGCCTTCAACTTGCGGTGAATACACCCAGATTTCGGCGAACGGACGCGGCAAAGGTGCTTCCTCAACCTCGCGCGACCTGATCTTGAACGCCAGCGCCCGCTCATCCACCCGGTCTACAACGCCGTCCTGATAATAGTTGGATCGTAAGGTGGCGGAAATAACGTTGACATAGGCACGCAAGATGCGGTCGTGGTCAAGGCTTCTTACCTTCTCCAGCGCCCGGGCAATTGCTGACTTGTGCTTGTCTGCTTCAGTGTCTCTGTTTCCCTTGAAGGCAGGATCAAATTGCGCTGCAAACAGGTCATATAGCATCCGACTAACAGATGCATGTTCCACCATCGTATCCGCGATGTAATCCGGCGTGTAACCAATACCCAGCTGACGCAGGTATTTTCCGTACGCCCGCAGCACCAGGATTTCGCTCCAGGTCATGGCCGACGTGAGCACAAGCTTGTTGAAGCCATCGTTTTCGACCGCCCCGTTCCACACGCCAACAAACAGATCTTCCACAAGCGGTTTTACTTCTTTCACCTGCACGCAGTCCGTGGCACCGCACTCCAGTGAAAAATCGTGAATGTAACTGCTGGTATGAGCGCCCATTTTAAATGAGTGCTCCGACAGAACGCGGAATCCCATATTCTCGAGGATCGGCATGCAGCTGGAAAGCGCAATAAGCTGGGAGCCATGATAGATCTTCAACCTGAAACGGTTCTCTCCGTCACTCAGGTGGTTGTAGAAGTCGACCCGTAAATCATCATCACCATCGATTTCTTCCAGCTTGATGACATCGTAAGCTGCCTGTGCTGGCGAGAAAAACTCCCGGTAAGCCGTGGTAAAGCGGCTTTTGTAGACATGGTGGAACTTGTTGCCTTTTTCTTCACCAAGATGGTTGATAAGCGACAACTGCAAGCGGTCCTCCCACCCTTGTGTCGCTTCAATGATTTGCTGCTGAATGTCTTCTTCTTCCACCTTGGGCACATCACCGGGCTTCGTACGAATGATGAAGTGCCAACGTGCGAGCGGTTCTTCGCTAAGCTTGGCGTAATAGACTGACATTTCTCCATTGTAGGCTGTACACAAAATATCGGTAATCGCGGTCCGCAGTCCCGAGTGATAATTTTCGCGCGGGACATAGATGAGAGCTGATACAAAACGTTCAAACTGGTCAGGTCTGATAAAAGCGCGAGGACGGGGGCGTTCCGTCAGTTGCAAAACACCAAGCACTGTTTCAAAAAGCCAGTCTTCACTGACCTGAAAGAGCTCGTCACGTGGAAAGTTCTCTAGAATGTGCGTGAGTGCCTTGCCGGCAAACGACTGATGACCGAGCTTCGCCCGTTTCTGGATATTGGCAACCTTGCCTCTTACAAGCGGTACGTCATGAGCGAACTGGCTATAGGACAACGACGTGAACAGTCCGACAAACCGACGCTCACCGATCGCGTTGCCCTCGGCGTCAAATATCTTCACACCAATGTAATCAAGATGCGACGGACGATGCACAGTCGATTTCACGTTTGCCTTGGTAATGATCAAGGGCTCGGGCCGGGTCAGGAAATGCCTGATTTCAGGCGACATCGGCGTAAGACCATCCTTGTCCCGCAACACATACCTGTCAGGGTCTCGCAAAATGCCGAGCGCAGACCCATCTACCTGACTGAAGTCAAACGTGGCAGGGTTGCCGTCAAACCGGTATTCCCGAAACCCAAGGAACGTGAAATGGTCCGCGCCGAGCCAGCGCAGAAACTGGATAGTTTCATCAACCTCGGAGGCGGCAATAGGGGGTGGGTTTACGGTCAGTGACGCAACAGTTTCGTCTATCTTGGCGAGCATTGCTCTCCAATCCGTGACGGCATCTCTGACATCTACCAGGGTTTTCTCAAGCGTTTCCTTTAGTTCCGCGAGCGCCAGCTGATCAGATTGAGCGTCAACCTCAACATACATCATGCTTTCACGAACGCGCTGCGTGCCCTTGCCACTGCTGCGTTTGCCGCCTGAGTCGCGAGGCACATCCATAATGGGATGGTGCATCATGTGAATGCGGTAATGCATGGTGGCTGACAGGCAGCCCGTAATCGAATCTACCAGAAACGGCATATCATCGTTGATGATGATAATTGCTGTATGCCGTGTCTTGTTGGGCCCCGCAGCCTCGGTACCTCGAGGCCCAAAAACCTCGACCACAGACTGGCCAGCTTTTCGGGTTGCCGACGCTTTCCACATTGCATGCCCTGCGGCAAACAATTCATCGGGCTCTCTGGTCAGCAAATCATCGGGAGCGTCTGTGCAGAACAAGTCGCCCAGAAACGCCTGCACCTCTTTTACAGTCGCACCCTTTGACACTTTGTTTGCCATAGCGGCGAACTCTTTTTGCAGATGATCGCAGATGGAGTTTGTGCTCACAATATGCCCCTGTTTAAGTACCCGTGTGTTGACATCAGCACCGGTGTTAATCCTCTTGTTTAAGAGCGCGATTGAGAGCGCGCTCCATCATATGGTCCGACGCATCGACCATAGAAATAATCGATTTTTCGCCATTATCGTCCGCACGAACAAGCACGAGACTAAATTCATTTTCAAAGGTCAACGCATCCAAAGATACTGGCGGAAGACGTCGCGCTTTTCGAACAACCGACTCTCGTGTTCCTGTATCCTTGCCGGGCTTTTCGCCGCGACGGTGGGCCCGTTCCCGGGCAACACAGCCCTTTATGCCGCCCGGTTCATGCTGCAAAAAGTTTGAAAGATTGTCCGGACCCACTTCATGACGCGCCGCATAAGACAAGGCAGCGGCATACTCGGTCAGGCGTGTTTTTTCGTACGTGCCGCCAAATGTAAGTTTTAATGCCGGTGTAAACGGCGCTCGCCGTTGTTGCCTCATATTATGTTGCCGCAAATAACGCCGGTAAGCGGCCGGGTCACGGGACGCTTCAATGTGAAACCGGTAGGCTTCTGCGAGCGCTTGATATAGCCCTTCACGTGTGTTGGCGCCGGGATGCACAACCGTGTTCCCTGCCCGTCTGCAAGCTGCTGCCAACCGGACAAAGGTTTCATCATCCCCTGCATCAGCTGTATCCGGTTCCTCAAGAGAGATTTTCTCCCGTTCGTCCACGCCGATACTACGTTGCCGGTGGTTGACGACAATCATCATGAATTCGGCAGCCTGGCCCCGCGCGCTGAAGGGCAGCAAAATTCCCCGGCATTCAACAGGATCGTCGACAAATTCAAATTCTGCGGCTTCCTGACGGCCGCTTGGTGACCGAAGCCTGTCTTCCAGTGCACCAGAAAACCCTGTGATTTTGGCATCCGAGAGAGGCGCCCCGGTTTTCAAAACACACCCGAGCAAGGGAGCCAATTCTGTACCACAGAACCGGACAGTGATGTCTCCATCAAGAAATTCCAGTAACAAGCAGTTGCGTTTGAAGGGCAGCAACCCCTCTGCTGTCAGATCCGCGAACGAGGGCATCGGTTTGCCACCATGCAATGCGTGCCAATAGTCGAAAGCACGCAAATGGAGCCGACGTTCCTGCTTTTTCGCACCAAGTGCAGGCCTGTCAATACGACCATGCAGAACAAAGTCGTCTTGGGCACGCTCAAGGAACGTGTCTGCTTTTGGCACAGGGCCTTTTATGGATTGGTCGTCACTGCTCATGGCTGAACTACAACGCTTTTCCCCGACTTCCTACTTCGCGGGGTGCTGGCTCTCTCGCGCCGACTATGGCACCGGCCAATTACACTCGCAAGCGCATTCGGACCCAATTAGACAACTTTATTATGGATAAAAAGTTAACGTGAAAAGCAGGTGCTCACTCTTGACTCGCAGGGTTTCAGGGGCAATTTTCATCAAGGGAAGTCTACTGACGTAAGGCTGGGCCGGCGGGCTCACCTCAAGGGAGAGAGTGCGCATGGCAATCAAACAATGGAACAGCCTGACTCAGATGTTTTTTGAACAGGCGGTTGCACTTCGCGACAAGCCCCTGCTTTTTTCAAAAAACAAGGAGACGTGGCAGTCCGAAACCTGGACCGAGGTCGCGGAAAAAATAACACGCCTGGGCGCCGCATTGCGCGCAATGGGTATTGATAAGGGTGACCGGGTGGTCATCGTAAGCGAAAACCGGCCGGAGTGGATGGTCGCCGATTTTGCCATTATGGCGATTGGCGCTGTGTCAGTACCCACCTACACAACAAACACGGTACGCGACCACCTGCACATCATTGAGAACAGCGGCGCGAAAGCAGCTATCGTCTCAACCAAAAACCTGGCACGTACTTTCCTGAGGGCAGCGCATCAGTGCGATGAATTGCAGCATGCCATTGTGATGGAGCGGGTCTCGATCGAACAGCAGCTGAATGTGACGGTATATGAGTGGGACAAGGTTCTCGCCGATCAGCCCACGGATATCGAAGGCTTCCGCGAGAATTGTGCAGGTGTCTCCCGCGATGACATTGCCTGTATCATCTATACAAGCGGCACCGGAGGCGCGCCAAAAGGTGTGATGCTTCATCATGGGTCTTTGCTGCACAATGCAGAGGGCGCTTCTACAGTGATCGAGCCACTGGGCTTGAAAAACAATGCGTTTCTTTCCTTCCTGCCATTGAGTCACGCCTACGAACATACGACCGGGCTTTGTTGGCCGCTGACCATCGGCGCCGAAATCTGGTACGCAGAAAGCATTGAAAAGCTGGCAACCAACATGGCGGAAGCTCGCCCAACGGTGATGGTGGTTGTGCCAAGGCTGTTTGAGATGTTGAGGACGCGCATTACCCGGGGCGTTCAAGCTGATGGCGGGCTGAAGGCCAAACTGTTTGACCGGGCGCTAGCGCTGGGCTTCAAAGTGCAGCGCGACCGGGAGCCATTGTCTCTTTTTGAAAAACTGGAAGACTGGTTTCTCAATCGGACGGTGCGCAAAAAGGTAAGGAAACAATTTGGCGGAAGACTGAAGGCTCTGGTTTCCGGCGGTGCGCCGCTTTCACCCGATGTCGGCTATTTCTTCGCCTCTCTTGGACTACCGCTCATGCAGGGTTATGGCCAAACCGAATCCGGACCGGTGGTATCGGTTAATCCCCCCTGGGCCCCTAAAATGCACACCGTTGGCACCCTGTTCGACAAAACAGAGGCAAAAATCGCAGACGACGGGGAGATCCTGCTAAAAGGCGAACTCGTAATGAAGGGTTACTGGCGCAACCAGAAGGCCACCGAAGAAACCATCAAAGACGGTTGGCTGCACACTGGCGACATCGGGCATTTCGACGACGACGGTTATCTGGAAATCACCGACAGAAAAAAGGATATCATTGTCAATGACAAGGGCGACAATGTCTCGCCCCAGCGTGTTGAAGGGCTTCTGGCTCTGGAAGATGAGATTGCGCAAGCAATGATATACGGCGACAAGCGCCCTCATATGGTTGCGCTGATCGTGCCTGATTCAGACTGGCTGGTCGGATGGGCAAAAGAGAACGGAAAATCTGCCGCTCGCCTTGAAAAACTATATGACGACAATGACCTGCGAAAAGCGATCGATGCAGCTGTTGCCCGCATCAACAAGCGCCTGTCCAACATCGAAAAAGTACGAAAGTTCACTCTCGCAAAAGAGGCTTTCACCATCGAAAATGCCCAAATGACGCCGAGCCTGAAGCTTCGGCGCCATGTGGTCAAAGAGGTATATAAGGACGAGCTCGAGGGTATGTATTAAACCCTCACTCGTACCTAAGGGCAGATATCGGGTTGGTTTGCGCAACCCGGTAGGCGCGGCCCGCAACAGTGACCCAGGCAATTAACAACGCAACCAGACCCGCTGAAGCGGCTGCCATCCATATGTAACTGCCGTCAAGGCTGTAGCGGAAACCATCCAGCCAATCTGACATGAAGTACCAGGCAGTTGGCCAGGCAATCAGGTTGGCGACAAGGACCGGGCGGGAGAATTGCCATACAAGCAGTTGAACGATATCCCGGACCGTAGCCCCCAACACTTTGCGAATACCGATCTCCTTCGTGCGTTGTTCTGCAGTAAATGACGCCAGACCAAACAGCCCTAGACAGGCCACAATGATTGCAAGAGCAGAGAAGGCTGCAAACAATTCCGCTTGGCGCCTCTCCTGATCGTATTGTGCGGAGAGCATCTCGGATACGAACTCATACGCTACAGGCGTCAGTGGCATATGCTCCCGCCATACCTCTTCTACATTTTCAATCAAGCCGGGTACGTCATTTGAATTGAAGCTGATGCTGGCAACATTCAGTGAGCGGGGGTGCAACCAGTAGGCGCTGGCCCGAACGCCAAATTTGACAGATCGAAAGTAAATATCAGGCACTACACCGATAACCGTAAAGTCATGCTGCCCAGCCCTGAAGACGTTTGCCCGCAGAACCTCACCCAATGCTTCTTCTGCAGACCCGAACCCGAGAGATCGCACGGCAGATTCGTTCAAAATCACACTCGCCGTTCCAATCCGGTCCTCGCCCTCTTCGACAGGTTGGATCATATCCGTACCGAAGGATTCGTCAAAAGTACGCCCAGCAATCGGCTCGATACCGTACGCCTCCAGAAAACCATACCCGAAAGTATGATAATTGAGGGTAACTGCCTGCACATCAGCCGCCGACGCACCACCGCTGATACGAGAAAAACCTGTGTTGTTTTCCCGGTCCTGACTGGGCACCTCGGACGAAAGCACAACGCTTTCAACACCGGGTATCTGGCTCAGGGACTGCCTGATGGTTTCGGCCTGTTCAGAAGTCTGCACATTCCCCATACTGGTCAGGGCAAGTTTGCCATCATAGCTGTAACCGACATCCAGAGAGCGCGCATAGATGGTCTGCCCGTATACAACAGCCGTGCAGATCACCAAACCGATTGAAATGGCAAACTGGAAAACAACCAGCATGGAACGGAAACCAACCTGCCCGCTGTTTTCTGATGATTTGTTGGACTTCAGAATCCGCGCTGGCAGAAACCGCGAAAGATAAAGCGCCGGGTAACTTCCAGAAACCAGACCCGTCAGGACCGCACCTGCCAGCAGTGTTAACAGCACTGGCATCTCGCCAAACAGATCAAGCTCCAGTTCTTTGCCAATCGCTTCATTGTAGACCGGCAGTGACAGTTCAACACCCACAAGCGCAACGATGAGAGCCACAAATGCTATGCCAATCGCTTCACCGAGGAATTGCCAGGCAACCTGACTGCGGGTCGCTCCCATCACTTTTCTGAGGGCTACCTCACGCGCGCGGTTGGAGGCTTTTGCCGTCGACAGGTTCATGAAATTGATCGAAGCGATGACAAGGATCAAAAAAGCGACAAATACAAATGTCACGACAAGATCATAGTCGCCCATCGGGCCAATGTCGCCAATGGTTCCTGCTTCGTTTCTCGCCTTCAGGTGCAGGTCAAGAAGCGGCATGATATTGGGCCTGATAAAGGAGGAGGGCGCTTGCCCCTGCAGGCGCTCGTCGTCTTTGAAAATGCTTTCATTGTCGAGCCAAGCGTAAACCCGCTCGTTAACCTGCTCCGCCGTCACACCCTCTTTCATCTTGAAGTAAGTGAAAACGTTCACGCTTGTCCAGGTGTCCAGAATGTTAGGGAAAGGTGCAAACCAAACCGGGTCCAGGACCACCAGCATATCGAGCTGCAGGTGAGAGGCCTGCGGGATGTCCTTGATCACGCCGGTGATCTTGAACTCAGAGGTTTCGCCGCTGAGACAACAGGTCGTGAGGGTCTCGCCAATCACGTCAGTACGTCCAAAATATTTTACAGCTGTTTCTTCCGTGACGATCAGATCCCCACTGCTCTGGAACGACGCTTCGGCACTGCCATGCACGAACGGCAGCGAAAGAACATCAAAGAAGGAGGGGTCAGAATAAATTATTCGCTCGTCGAAGGCCTCGTTGTCCTGCACCACAATCGTTGGATTCACGAACAAACGAACACCTGCTTCCAGGTCACCTCTTGCGTAATTCAGGATCGCATCCTTCATGCGGCCAGCCGACCTGACAGTGAGAAACGGCTCCCGGCCTGGTTCGTGGAACCCGGAGTGCAGGCGAACAACCCTCTCACCATCCGGGATAAAACGATCAAAGGTCAGCTCGTCCCTGACAAACAGCATGATCAAAATGCAGCTCATCAATCCGATCGCCAGACCGAGCACATTGATAACCGTGAAGAGACGGTTTTTAAGCACATGCCCCATCGCCGTACGCAAATAATTTTTGAACATTTTTCTATCCTCTTATGATCGACCCAAGGTCTTTTTGCCGGGTCTTATTCGTACCTCAGTGCCTCAACCGGGTTAGAGCGCGCCACCCTGAAGGCATGGCTCGCCACCGTTATCCAGCCAATCGATATGGCCACCAGGCACACAAAGGCAAAAGGCAGGGCGCCCACATCAATCCTGTAGGCAAAACCACTCAACCAATTTGTTACCAAATAAACGGCAACCGGCACGGCTATCGCCGCAGCAATAAATATTGGCTTGGAAAACTGCCAAAGCAGCATCAGCGCAATTTGATGAAACCGTGCGCCAAGAACGCGGCGTATACCAATTTCCTTGGTTCGTCGTTCAACGGAGAATGATGCCAGCCCATACAGCCCAAGGCAGGAGACTGAAACCGCAAGAACCGTAAAGGCAAACAGCATGTCGCTGAGCTGGTCTTCGGTTTGATACTGCGCTTCCACCAGGTCCGTCATGTTCCTGTAACTCAGAACCTGATCCGGGAAAGTTTCCCGCCATGCCTGTTCAAGAGCCAGAATGCCGGCATCATAATCACGCCGGTCGATACGCACTGTCATTTCGGACTGTCGGCGCTCATCCAGATAATAGATGCCGGGACGAATGACATCGCGGGCACTGTCAAAATGAAAGTCATCAACAACCCCAACGATAGTGGATTCAAGGTATCGAGTCTGGGTCAGGTTGGTTGGAATAGTTTGACCAACGGCCGCAGCAGGATCAACAAAGCCAAGCAGGGCAGCGCCTGATTTATTGATCACGACATTAACTGCCGAGCGGAACTCCCCGTCTCCCTCACGGGTTCGCAGAAGGTCAGCTTCCGTGTCGGTCAGGAACCTGCCGGCCAAAAGCGGTATTTCGTAAACACGGAAAAAATCCGGGTCCGTTGGCAAACCATCCAGCGTCACCAGGTCTTCACCTGAAACCGGGCGCATGGTCAATCGGTCTTCACTGCCTCGGGTGGGCACATCCGAAGACCGTCCCACCGCTACGATTTGCTGGTTTTCAAGCAGGCGGCGTTTAAATGTGTCCGAGCGGTCGCCGTTGGTACCCGCCACAACAATCAAACCGTTGGGGTTAAAGCCGAGATCCAGAGTTCGCGCATAGTCGGTTTGTTTGTTGACAAAAAAAGCGCCAACCATCAGCGCGATTGAAATCGTAAACTGGGAAACAACAAGGACAGTGCGCAATTTGCCCGTGGAGTGGTCAGGCGACATGTTGCTGTAGAGCACATCGCGCGGCTTCAAGAGGGCAAAATAGGTTGCCTGGAAACTACCGGCAAAAAGACCGATCGCCACTACAAGAAGGACCCCCCCTGCTGCAACGCCGGGGCCTGTGACCAGATCGAGCTCAACAACAGCAGTCAGGAATTCGTTGTAATAAGGCAACGAGAGTTCAACGAGCACAAACGCAACAATCATGGAAATCAGGGCAAGTGCCGTCGCTTCTCCCAAAAATTGTTGTGCGATCTGGCTACGGCTTGCACCGACAACTTTGCGCATGGCAACTTCTCGCGCCCGGTGAGATGTACGCGCCATGGACAAATTGAGGAAGTTCGCCACTGCAATCAGCAGAATGAGAAACGCGAGCCCGACGAATCCGAACAACACATCCGGGTCCGCTGTAGAGGCATGAGACTTGAGGTGAGCATCTGTAAGCGCAACAAGGTGCAGCAGCATATTGCGGCCGCTTTCCTGGCCTGCTTGCTCTTCCGGTTTTGGTCGGTGTTGCTCCACGAGGCCCGGCAGCGCCGCCCTCACAAGATCAACGTTCGTGCCGGGTGCGAACTTGACAAATACACTGCGATACATGAAGCGCCAGTCCTCGGTAAACCATCGAGAGCCAACAAAGCTCTCCCGGTTGAAAGGAATGATGAAATCATGCTGAATGTGTGTATCGGGCACCGGGTCGATAATGATGCCCGTAACCGTAAAGTCCCGAAACTCCCCCTGCGACCGAATGGATATCGTGTTGCCCAAAGCCGGGCTGTCGCCAAACAAGTTTGTGGCGGTTCGCTCGCTGATCACAACATTGTTCATGGACTGAAAAGCTGTTGTCGCGTCGCCCTGCACGAATTCGAGGTCAAAGAAGTCGAAAAAATTAGGGTCGGCGAGCAGACCACGCTGCAAAAAGACATCGCCTTCCATCCTGAGCGACAAACTGCCTTCCATATAACGGGTAATGTCCTCCACTTCAGAAAAAGTGTCGAAGAAAATATCCTTCAGAGGGTCCGGCGCAAACGCGCTTAGCCTGTCAGAGCCAATAGGGAACTGCAGTGTCGTCTCAAGCCGGTATATATCTTCGGCCCGGTCCCAGTGATTGTCCCAGCTGAATTCATCGCGCACAAACAGCAAAATCAGTGTGCAGGCAGCAAGCCCCACGGCAAGGCCGGCAATGTTGATGAAGGAGAAAAGCTTATACCTGATGAGGCTGCGCAAAGCTGTTTTTAGGTAATTGAAATACATCTGTCTTCTCCTTATTCGTACCGCAGTGCTTTGATCGGGTTTGCACGTGCCACCCGTGCCGCATTACCGCCAACAGTTGCCCAGGCGATCATCAGGGCAATCAAACCCGCAACGACGCAAAGCGGCACGATAATCCAGCTATCCAGACGGTAAGGGAAACTCTCGAGCCAACTGACCATGCCGTAAGCCACAAGCGGCCAGGCAATCAGGTTGGCAACCAATACAGGTTTCGAGAACTGCCAGATAAGCAGGCGCACAATATCAAATACGCTTGCCCCCATCACTTTACGGATTCCGATTTCCTTTGTGCGCCGCTCGGCGGTGAAGGAAGCAAGGCCGTATAATCCCATGCAGGCGATCACAATCGCGAGGCCCGCAAACACGGCAAGCAATACAGATTGCTGTTCTTCGCGCGCAAACTCCTCCTCTATGCGGTCATCAATGAAGCCATAATCGAACGGCACCTCGGGCGCGAGCCCGCGCCAGATGGCTTCCACTTCCCGAAGAATTGGCTGCGCATCGCCTTCAAACTTGATCGACAGGTCCAGATAAAAATCCGTTCGCAGCTGATACATCTCCGGGCGCATCGGCTCGCGCATGGACTGAAATTGCATGTCACGGACAACACCGATTATTTCCATCATAGCCTCGCGATTGGGGCCAAGGCCCATGCGTACGCGTTCGCCTATTGCAGCGGTTGGTGAAGCAAAGCCCATGCGGTACGAAGCTGCCTCATTGAGGATGAGTGTGCCCACCTGCTGTTCGCCGTCTGTTGCATTCTCTTCCAGTGGCGTACCGTCTGTTTCACGGGCTCGATCATAAAAACGGCCCGCCAAAAGTTCGACGTCATAAAGGTCGAAGAAATCATGATCGACGACCTGTCGGCCAATCAGCATGCTTTCCTTGTCGCTCTCGCCTTCGCGGATCAGGTTGGTGTTGCCCGTATTCCCGTTTGCCGGTGTGTCGGGGGCAAGGCTTGTTTTCAGAACACCTGGAATTTGCTCAACTTGCTGCCTGAGCGCCTCTTGTTTGTCTCGCATGCCCGAGCGGCTGAGGTTCGTGATTACTAAAATGTTTTCCTTTGAAAACCCCGGGTCTTTCGAAGTGGCGTACAGGCGTTGGCCATAGACAACGCTGGTTGCCACAATCAAACCGATGGAAATAGCAAACTGGGTAATCACCAGCGCATTCCGCAAGGATGCCGAGCCACTGGTTTCAGCAGACTTATTGGCCTTCAACACACGCGCTGGTAAAAACCCAGAAAGCACGAGCGCTGGGTAGGCACCGCCAGCCGCGCCCACAAAGGCAACCAAACCCAAAAGCAGCGCAATGGTGGCGCCGTCGGAATAATCCAGCGCCAGCGACTTTCCGATAAAATCACTAAACGGATTTATCAACAACTCCACAAGAGCGACACCGACCGCCAGACCAATAAGGGCGACTAGGACGGACTCGCCGATAAACTGCGCTACTAGCTGGCCACGATGAGCCCCAAGCACTTTGCGCAGCGCCACTTCTCGGGCGCGCTGCGTTGATTTGGCCGTAGCCAGGTTCATGAAATTGATGCATGCAATCAACAGAATGAGCACCGCAATCGCCACGAAAATAATAACACTGGTCATACTGCCGGTTGGTTTCATTTCGGAGCCGTTGCGGCCTTGCGGGAACAGCTGAATGTCTTTGATGCTTTGGGCGCGCACCTCAAGAAAGTCTGATGCTTTGGTGAAAGCACCGGCATCAGGGTCAATCTGGATTGCTGTATCCAGGAAAGCTGCAGATCGATCGTTAATGCTGTCGATACTGATACCCGGTTTCAGTTCAAAGAACATATAAACATTGGTGCTGTACCATTGTTCAAACTCCCAGCGCTGATTGACAAAATCCGCTTCATCAATGGCAACAAATGCCTGAATGTCGAGCACAGTGTTTTCAGGAAAATCTTCAAAAACGGCGGCGACTTTATAGTCCCGCGTGATGTCATAGATGTTGACATTGACAACTTCACCGAGCGCTTCGGTGGTGCCGAAGTAGCGCTCTGCAAACGATCGGTCGACAGCAATACTGGACTTGTCGTCAAGGGCATCCTTCATGCTGCCCGCAATCACGTCGAAGTTGAAAATGTCAGCAGTTTCCGGGTCGGTCCATTGAATAGACTCAAAAAGCGCTTGGTCACCGTGCTTTACAACTGTCGAGAAAGTGCGGATGCGGCTCGTGGCAACAACATCTTGTTCGAAATACTCGAGAAAAGCGTGTTTCGCAGGGCCCGCAGCATGGACACTGTGCATGGGCTCCCGCCCAGGAATATTGAAGGTGGTGTGCAGCCGGTAGATGCTGTCAGCTTTATCCCAGTGTTTGTCGTAGGAAAGCTCATCGCGCACAAACAAGGCAATCATAACGCAGGCGGCCAGGCCAACCGCCAGGCCAATGATATTGATAAAGCTATATAGCCTGTTCGCGACCAGATTCCTGAAAGCCACCTGCAGGTAATTATGAAACATGAACTTCCTCGTGTCGTTTTGCGTGACGTTTTCGCCACTTTTTTTTCGTTTTACTCATTTCGAAGGGCCGTGATTGGATTGGCACGTGCGACCCACATCGCATGGGATGCAACCACCGACCAGGCTGCTGCGATTCCAATGATGCCAGCGACAGCGATAATCCCGATCGGCAGGTTTATCCTGTCGGCGAAAACATTGAGATACTGGCCTGCAGCGAAATAGGAGAGCGGCAGGGCAATTGCGAGCGCCCACACGACCGGTTTCGAAAACTGCCAGATCAAAAGCCGCACCAACTGTGGAACACTCGCACCCAGCACCCTTCGTATGCCTATTTCACGCGTGCGCTGTTCAGCCATGAAGGCCGCAAGCCCGAACAATCCAATCAAGGCCAGTGACAGGGCAATCGCTGCAAAACCTGAAAGTGCAAAGTTGACGGATCGGTATATCGTGTAAACGCCTTCAAAGGTTTCGTTCAGAAACTTCGCCTGTATGGGGAAATCCGGCACGACATTGTCCCAAACCGTATGAACCCCTTCTATCGTGCCTTCCATATTGTCTGTTTTTATGCGCAGAGAGGCGTAAAACCGGTTTTCCGAGACATAAAAAACGAAGGGTTTAACCGAATTGTGAAGCCCCAGGAAGTTTTGGTCCGGCATCACACCAACAACGATATGTTGTCTGTCACTCCCTTCATCAACCAGACTAAAGAAGCTCTTTCCGATGGCTTCGCTTGCTGAACCAAGACCTAAGCGGGATGCAGCAAGTTCATTGATGACAACATTGATGGTCTGTGCGTCATCTCCCGGCGCATCAAGGCTGATGTCACGCGAGAGGTCACGTCCTGCAACAAGGGGAATGTCGTAGGTCGTCAGAAAATCATGGTCGATGCGAATTCGGTTGAGGCTTATTTTCTGGCTTTCGTCGCCTGGAACCGGGGAAACGTCATAGGTTTTGTTGCTCTGTTCGAAAGGCACCTGGTTGGAAAAGCTGACATTGGCGACGCCCGGCACACGCAGCAGCTCACTGCGAAGTGTCTCGGCCCGGGATTCCACACCTTCAGTTGTCAGGCGTTCAAGCACGTAGATTTGACTGGTCGGGAAAAGGTTGATCGTTTCACGTACACGCTGGTTCTGGAAATACATCACCATCACCGTTGCCAGCATGAAGATCGCGATGACAAACTGGAGGCCAATCATGGCAGACCGGAGGAACCCGCCTGCCCTGCCACCTTTTGCGCCGTCCCTGAGGGCGGAAATGGGGTCCGTTCTAGCGATCAGGAAGGCAGGATATCCACCGGAGACAACCCCGACCACCACAACGGTACTCAAAAGCCACGGCAGCAGTTCGCCGTAATTCAAGCTCACCGCTTTACCTAAAAGCTGATTGAACGCAGGAATAACAGCCTCTAGCAAAACCAGCGCCATGAACATGGAAACAGTTGCAGTCACCAGGCTTTCTGTCAGAAACTGCGTCAGAAGCTGTGTGCGATTTGCCCCCATGGTGCGCCTGAGCCCAACTTCGCGAGCCCTGCCAAGACTTTGTGCAATCGCCAGATTGGTGTAATTCACGCACGCGACGACAAGAACCAGAATGCCGAGAATTGAGATACTGGTGAGTACGGGAAGCCCGACAGTGTCCCACAAAAACGTATTGGCTTTGCTTAGGTGCGCGACTTCAAGACCGGAAATGTTTTCCTTGACGTCTTCAGGGTAATGCTCGTCATAGGCTGTGCTGACAGCCGCCTGCAACCAGGTTGCATCCCGGCCTTCAGGCAACAGCGCAAACGTCGTGTTGTTAATGGAAAGATCGCCCCAATTCTGGTCAGCATCATAGCCCTTCAACGCTTTCAGGATTTCGACGTTTCCTACAGCTTCAAATTTGGAAGTGCCCACAAGAGAAGAATTGAAATGCGTGTTGGCAGGCAGGTCTTCAACAACTGCGGTAACGGTAAGTTCTTCGCTGTGGTCGGCACGAGCCGATCGCCCCAGCACATCTATGGTCCCAAACAGGCGCATCGCTGTACTGCGCGTGATCATCAGGCCATCAGGGCGGTCAATCGCTGTCGCATCACCATGAATATAGTTGAAGTCGAAAATCCGCATGAAATCGGGCGATGTGAAACGAATATTCTGATAAAAATCATCCTCGCCGATGCTGAGAAGGAATTCATCCCGGCGGATTTGAGCCGCATACTCCAGCTCGCTGATGCTTGCTTTCATAATGGGTACAAAAGCCGAATAGGCACCATCGGTTGCCCGAAATCCTATGTTCATGGAAGGAGAGAAAAGCGAGGAGACCGTATAGATTCTGTCAAAATTCGCAAAATTACGGTCATGGCTGCGCTCATAGTCAACAAGCACGGTGCCCGCGACATAAACCGCAAGCCCGATTGCCAAACCAGCAATGTTGATCAAGGCATAAAGCCGATTTTTCAAAATATTCCTGAGTGCCGTTATGATATAATTATTGAGCATCTCACTTCCTCGCTTTTTTTGTTATTATTCGTACCTGAGCGCCTCCACCGGAGCAGCGCGAGCGGCTTTGAACGCATGTCCAGCGACCGTCAGCAACGCAACTGCCAACGCCACAATGCCGGCAAGCACAAACCACAGGGGGTTGGGTGTAACCCGATAGACGAAATTCTCCAGCCACAGCGTCATGGCATAGAAAGCCACCGGCCAGGCGACAACCATCGCCACGAAGACAGGTTTCGAGAATTGCCATATGAACAGCTGGAGCACATCTCGCACACGAGCCCCCAAGACCTTGCGGATACTGATTTCCCTACGCCGTGACTGCGCGCTGTATGCTGCCAGCCCATACTGGCCAAAAACAGCAATCAGAATGCCAAGCGCAGAAAGAACGGTTACCGTCTTCAATTCCTGCGCTTCACTGTCATATTGCTCAGCGAGGGCGGCCGACAAAAAGTCACTGCTCACCGCCTGATTGCTCATCACCGCCGACCAGCCCTCTTCAATTGACTGAAGCGCCACCTCTCGCTGGTTAGGGTCGATCCGCACCATCATCACACTGAAAGCACCCGGATCAGGATAGAAAATCATGGGCTGGATAGCGTCTTTGAGTGACTTGTAATGAACATCAGGGATGACACCAACAATCTCTGCTACTCGGTCATCGGCCTCGGACACAGTGAACTGCATTTGCTGCCCAACCGCGTTTTCTGGCAGGACATAGCCAAGACTTGCCGCTGCGCGCTGATTGAGCACAACCGGCATCACCTGGCCCTGGCGTTCCTGATACTCCCACTGGACCCGGTCCATGCCGAAATCTTCGCTGAACAGGCGCCCGGCAACAGGCTCAATGCCCATCATGGGGAAGAAATCAAGGTCGACTGAAATGCGTCCCATCGTTTGGGCTGCCTCTGGGGCGTCTGCCTGGAGCCGCACGTCAACTTCTGGCACAAATCCCCAAGAGGGGGAGCTGTTGCTTGCTGAGACAGCAAGAATACCGGGGCGGCCACTGATGGATTTATCAAGCCTGCCCGTCAGTCTAATTGCGCTCTCAGGGGCCCGACCAACGCCGTACAGGAGCATCACATTTTCAGGATTGAAACCAAGATCGGCCTGACGCGCATACTTTAGCTGGCTCCAGATGACCGCTGCGCCGATAGCCAGACAGATGGAAACGGCAAACTGAAACACGACCAAAACAGAGCGCAGCCCTTTGCTGCCGCGCGCGCCGCGGGCATGGCTCGCGAGGATTTTGCCGGGCATGACCGCACTCACGATATAAGCGGGATAAACACCGGCGGCCAGCACAACAAACGCAACCAGGCCTAAAAGCCAAAGCAGGAAACTGGGCTCAGTGAGGTTGGAGAGGTCGAGCCGCGTTTGCAAAAGGTCATTGGCAAAATCGCTTGATAGCTCCACAAGCGTTAGCGCCAGTACAAGGGCGACACAGGCGAGCACAGTTGCCTCCAAAAGGAATTGCACGACAAGCTGGTGACGCCCGGCCCCCAGGATTTTGCGCAGCGCAACTTCGCGGGCTCGTTCAATCGAGCGCACAGTCGAAAGATTGATATGGTTGACGCAAGCAATCACAACAATCAGGACAGCAATCGCAGCAAAGACAGTGAGTTTCAACTTGTCGGCGGGTGGCCGTACGCCCCAATCGTAGGTGCGGTCATTTAAATGCAGGGCCGAGAGCGACTGTAAGGAATTATCAATCAAATCAGCAACATTGCCGCCGGCTGGCAACCATCTAGCTGTTTGGAAATTCTGGTGAATAATATCTTCAACAGCCTGCTCGGCCAACGAAACGGAAACACCTTCCGCGAGCCGCACGTAGGTAAAGGCAGAGAAGCGCTGCCAGTCGCTGTCGAAATCAGTGCCGCGTCCTGCGATTGCTGGCGTCCGCTCCGGAACGATCAAGTCCATTACCATGTGGCTGGTGGCTGGGAAGTTTTTATAAACGCCAACCACCGACATGGCAGTGCCATCAAGGAGGAAGCTTTCACCCAAAACCGGTCCGTTGCCAAAAAGGCGTTCAGCCAGGTTTTCGGAGACAAGTGCCGCAGTCGTATCCGCGTTAAACCCATCGCGCGACCCTTCGATGATGGGCAAATCGATCATCTCAAGCCAGGCGTCATCCACGCCCAGGATTTCGAGATTGAAGTTAAATCGATCATCAATTGCGATGGTCGACCATTGGCGGAGCACGCGCGCCGCCGACTCCAGACCAGGCACCTGTTCATCAAGCGCACGAACCAGTGCACCAGGTGTCTGAGCGGAGATGGCTTCTGTACGACCAGGCCGTGTAATCCGGCTATCAACAATAAAAATGCGGTCTGCGTTTTCGATATGGCTGTCATAATGCGTTTCCTGCCATGTAAACAACAAGGCAATCACCGCAACGGCAAGGCCAATGGCCAACCCAAGGACGGCCATCAAACCATAAAGTCCCTGACGTTTTAAAACCCTCAACCCAATCAATAGCTGTGACATGATTTGCTCCTGCTTCTCCGCACCCCCGGTGTTGAAGTTGGCAGTTTGATTTAAACCGCGGCCCGCAGGTTTTCCGTCACCACATGACCGTCGAACAGATTGATGGTGCGGCGCGCATAATCCGCGTGTGCCGGGCTGTGAGTCACCATGACAATGGTTGTGCCTTCCGCGTTCAGCGCCTGAAGCATTTCCATCACTTCCTGACCATGCGCACTGTCGAGGTTGCCGGTCGGCTCATCTGCAAGGATCATTGCCTGATCGCCCACAACTGCACGCGCAACAGCAACCCGCTGTTGCTGCCCACCCGATAGCTGGCTTGGCATGTGCTTGGCGCGGTGTGCGATACCGACTTTGTCCATAACTTTAGCCACCCGCTCGCGGCGGACGTTGGCCGGAATATTGTGGTAGAGCAACGCCAGTTCGATGTTTTCTTCGACCGTCAACTCATCAATCAGGTTGAAGGACTGGAAAATGAAGCCAATATTCTGCTTGCGGATGTTGCTGAGCTTCGACTCGGGATAGCCCGCAACGTTTTCCCCCATGAAGACATAGTCTCCGCTGGAGGAGGAATCGAGCATGCCCACGATATTCAGCAGTGTTGACTTGCCGCAACCTGACGGGCCCATGATCGCCACGAATTCTCCCGACTCGATTTCGATATTCACATTATCAAGCGCCACGGTTTCAACCTCGTCGGTCCGATAGACCTTGGAGAGATTGTGCAATTTAAGCATGCCGCGTTTCCTTTCTTTTGCCTTCGGCCAGCCCTCCGTGAGCTTTCCGGCCATTCCTTCTGTCGTTTCCCGGACCTAGGTAAACCCATATCCGCAGTTTAGTTTCTTAGTCCCCGGTCAGCCTCAGCCGATCCATGTCAATAAAGCTGCTGTAAGGGGAGGTAACCACCCGTTCCCCAACGTCCAGGCCTTCAACCACTTCGATAAAGCGTGAATTGCGCCGTCCCAGCCGGACCGTTCTTTTCACAGCCTGGGTGCCATCTGCCGTCACCACAAAAATCCAGTTGCCGCCGGTGTCCTGATAAAAGGCACCGTTGGGAATGAGAGCCGCACTTGTTGCGTCCCCCAGGGTCAGCTTGGATTGCAGGGTTTGACCACGCCGGATGTCCTCCGGCTGAGCGTCGGCAAACACCAGATCAACCTCAAACTGGCCGTTGGTAACCTGGGGGTAAATTTTCGCAACCGTCATGCGATAGCTGCGACCGCCGCGCTCAAACACGGCCTCCTGGCCAAGGTCAACACGCCCCAGATAAAATTCATCAATATTGGCCGTAAGTTTGTAATTGTCCGGGTCATCGATTTGGCCCAGCCTGCCGCCCCGCGCGATGCTTTGGCCAACCTCGACATTGAAGCCTGAAAGTTTTCCGTCCACGGGCGCCCGAACATTCAACGCGTCAAGGTTTTTCTGGGCAAAGGAGAGATTGCGCTCGAGCTGATCACCGGCGGTTTTCAGCGACGCCAGCTGCGTTTCCTGCAGTCTCGCATCCGTAGCCTGGCTTTCAAGGGTCACCTCGCGGCGGTTGATAAAATATTCAAGCTCATCTTCCGTCTGGTCGATTTGTGCCTGCGAAATCGCATTGGTTTTTATCAGCTCGCGTTCCCGCTCCACCAACCGGGTCAGGCGTTTGATTTGATAATTTATTTCAACAAGGTTGCGCTTGTGCGACAGGCGGTTTTGCTCAAGCTGCAATTCAATTGTGCGCATATTGTTGAGCTGCTCGGTCACCAAAGCCTCGTTGCGTGTCACATCGAGCTGCAGGCCTGTGTTAGACAGTTCAACAATCAAAGCACCCTTCTGCATGGTGGCGCCATCTTCCACGAGAACCCGTTCGACCCGCCCACCTTCAATCGCATCCAGAAAAACCGTTTTCAGCGGCGTGACGCGACCGCGGATGGGGATGAAGTCTTCGAATGTTCCCTCGCTAACGGTCGAAATGACAATACGGCTTTCATTGACGCGGAAAGTACGCCCGGCAGCAGCATCCTGAACGATGAACCAGACGAGGGCGGCAAGGGCCATGACGCCAGCACCTATGCCGAGAGGTTTCCAGGGTGTTTTTTTCTTGTCAATCTTGCGGTCCATGCCCGCACCAGATGCTGGGCGGTCTGTGCCGCCTGCTTTACCGCCATACATTGAAATGGTGTTCCCGCTTGTCTGTTTTTTTTCCATAGCTGTCGTGTCTCTTACTGGTGGATCAATGCTCTGTGACCGCGCTTGAGCTTGTATCAGCAAGCCCTGTGCCAACACCCAACCTATTGAATAGTATAGAATAATGTGTTTTTTGTTCGAATATGAACACTTTTTTCTGTACGATTTCGAACACAGTGTGTACGGTTTTGAACAGATTCAAAACGCCGAAATACTAGGAAAATCCATGCAGGCTCACAGCGGCGCCATCCTGATTGTCGACGACGACGAAGACATCCTTGTCGCCGTCAAGCTCCTCTTGAAGCGACACTTCGATACAGTCATTACCTGTAACGATCCCAACGACATTCCGGTTCTGATGGCCGCTCATTCATTTGATGCCATCCTGCTGGATATGAACTTCGGACCCGGTGAATCGTCAGGAGAGCAAGGCTTTCTGTGGCTGGGCAAAATCATGGACATCGATCCTGAAGCGGTGGTGATCATGATTACGGCGCATGGCGGGGTCAATGTCGCCGTGGAAGCCATGAAAAAAGGCGCGACAGACTTCATTGCGAAACCCTGGCAAAACGAAAAACTGGTCGCTACCCTCTCCACCAGTGTCAAGTTGCGGCGCAGCCGAAGCGAGGCCCAGAAACTGAAGAAAACCAATCGTGCGCTGGCGGCGGTGGCCAGTGCACCCACACAGCCCATTCTCGGCAATAGCCCGGCGATCGCGGAAGTTCTCTCGGTGATTCAGAGGACGGCACCCACGGATGCAAACGTTCTGATCCTGGGGGAAAACGGCACGGGCAAGGAACTTGTTGCCCGTGAACTTCATCGCCTGTCCAACAGGGCTGGTCAGATTTTCATGTCGGTTGATCTTGGAGCAGTAACAGAAAGCTTGTTCGAATCAGAACTATTTGGCCACAAAAAGGGTGCTTTTACCGATGCACGAGAAGACCGCATCGGTCGCCTGCAGGCAGCAGACGGCGGCACCCTTTTTCTGGATGAAATCGGAAACCTGCCGCTGCACCTGCAAGCCAAACTGTTAACTGTTCTTGAGACACGGCAGGTTGTTCCTGTCGGGTCAGACAAACCCGTGCCATTTGAGGTTCGGGTCATTGCTGCAACCAATGTTCCCATCGAAAAGCTCAAGGATGAAGCCAAATTCAGACAGGATCTATTGTTCCGGCTGAACACAGTGGAAGTCCATGTACCCCCTTTGCGCGATCGGCAACACGACATCCCTGAGATTGCGCGCCACTATGTCGAGCAATACTGCCGCAAATACGACAAACCAGTAAAAGACCTGTCGGCCGACGCGCTGAATGTCCTCTTGAACTCCAGCTGGCCCGGCAATGTGCGGGCTCTTCGCCACGCGATAGAACGCGCGGTTATTCTCTCTGAGAATGACACGTTTGTTGCCAGCGACTTTGCCGTCGACATATCTCACGGCAGTGCCGGCGGCCAAGCGGTTCAAGCGTCCAATGGCGGTGACAGGCAGGATGAGAGTGGAGTGCCAGAGGACCTCAATCTGGAGCGCCTTGAAAAGCACGCTATTGCAGGAGCACTGAAGAAGCATCGCTACAATATCAGCCACGCAGCTAAAGAGCTCGGTATTACACGCGCAGCACTCTATCGAAGGATGGAAAAACATGGGCTTTAAACGATTCAGTGTACTGCTTGCCGGCAGGCTGTTTTTGATCATGCTCGTGCTGGTGGGCATCAGCTATCTCTTTTTGCTACCGGGTTATCATGCTGCCACTTTCCTGACTTTCTGCATCCTCGTATTTTTGGTGTTCGAGGTTTATGGATTTGTGCAGCGCACCAACGCCGAGGTAAGCCGGTTTTTGGATGCCGCCCGATACGCTGACTTCAGCCAGCGGTTTAGGATGCACGATCTTGGAGCCGGGTTTGGTGAGCTCGGCGAGACTTTCACCGATATCCTGAAACGGTTTCAGGAAGTGCGGGCGGGGCAGGAAAAAGAGCTGCGACACCTCAAGGCGCTGGTCGAACATGTGCCTGTGCCATTGATGTCCCTGCATGCAGATGGAGCGCTGACGGTTTGGAACAATTCTGCGCGACGCCTGTTCGGCAGCACGCCGACCACCCACCTGGATGACCTTGCCCACTTTGGCGTCACGTTTCAAAAAGAGGTGGCAAAAATCGACCCCGGCGAGAGACGGCTTGTGGACTTTGACGCAGACGGCGTTGAACAGAAAATGATGCTGGTCTCGACCAAAATAATAATTGATGGCAAGCCGGAAAAACTGTTCAGTCTGCAGAACATTCAGTCGGAACTTGACGTCGTCCAGCTGCAGGCTTGGCAAGACTTGGTAAGAGTGCTCACACACGAAATTATGAATTCAATTACGCCGGTGGCTTCGTTGGCAAAAACCGCCGTTGACCTTGTTGATGACGCCTCTGGAAAAGTGAGTGACAATCCGGAAGTGGTTGCGGAGCTGAACGATGTAAAGGACGCGGTAAACACGGTGGCACGGCGGTCTGACCGACTGAACCAGTTTGTATCAAGCTACCGCAGCCTCACCCGGTTGCCACCGCCTGACAAACAAACCATTCGGCTTCAGGACATGTTTGACGAGCTCGCCACATTGTTCAACAAAGAGTGGAATGATGCCGGCGTCACCTTGTCAACTGAGGTCGAACCCTCTGAACTTGATGTCACCGCCGATCGCGACATGCTGGAACAAGTCTTGATCAATATGCTGCAAAACGCCGGACAAGCTCTTTTGGGGCGCGAGGACGCGCAGGTCTGGCTGGTTGCAAGACTGAACAGACGAGGACGGGTTACATTGGAGGTGGCGGACAATGGCCCAGGTATTCCCGCCGAAATTGCCAAGCGGATTTTTGTGCCTTTTTTCACCACCAAGAGAGAAGGCAGTGGTGTCGGACTGGCGCTTACTCGCCAGGTTATGATTGCTCACGGCGGCGCTGTCAGTATCGCGAACCGCGAAGGAGGGGGCGCGCAGTTTTCTCTGACATTCTAATGAGGTCGTTTACCTAAAAGTAACAGGATGGCTTCATAGTTCAGGCAAGGGCCGCAGCAATTTCATCAAGGGTGATGAAAAGCTTGTCGGAAGAATTGCTTGAGAACACTGACACAAATACCTGAAGTTAAGGACCATCTGGCAGACCCTGCCGGATCAGAGTCTCAAGTGGCAAACGCCTGGGACAAAGCCTGTTCCCAACCCCGATCTGGGTTAACGCTGGCTCACCATAGCTATCAGGATGTAGACGGTGACTTTGAGATATTAGACCAGCCCGTCACAGATTCGGTCAAGTTGGCCTGGTCCATGTACCACCAGCATATTGCGGAACATGGACACTTCAGAAAGCAATCCTTGGAACTCCGCGAAATGGCGCCTTTCGCCCGGTATTTGTGGATGGTTGAGTACCATGAGACCAGAGACAAATTCACCATGCGACTGTGGAGCAGCGGTTGCACAGAAGTGCTGGGCGTCGAGCTGACAGGCAAAGAGATTGAAGAGAGCGGACCTGTTGGTAAGTGGCCCAAGCTGTATCGACAGGTCCTTGAAAGAGGAGAGCCAGTGGTTCTTCGCAACCAGATGTCCGAGACTGACAAAAGCTTTATGGCCACTGAAGTGGCTGTTTTGCCGCTTTGGGGCACCACGAACAAAATCGAGTATATTCTCTGCCCGTTTTCTCTGCTTTAGCGCCGCGCTATGCGCCTGTCCAAAAAAAATTTCATGCGTCCTACGCGCATTCAGCTCAAATCATTGTTGAATAGAAACCGGCGTTTTTTATCATGCGCGTGGTTATGGATGTATTGAACCGGGTGACGCCGGGCAGGCGGCTCAGCTCATTGCGCAAAAGCTCATCCAGAGCCGCCATGTCGGGGGCAAGAATTTCCAGCACATAGTCATACTCACCGGTGACAGCGTGACAGCTTCGCACAGACCGATGCGCCAGGATCGCCGCTTCAAATGCCTCATATCGATCAAACCCAACCACAACATGCACAAGCGCCCGAATTGTCAGACCCAGCGCATCCGCCGACACCCGCGCGCTATATCCCTCGATCACACCGTGTGATTCTAGGTCTCGAACCCGAGCCCAACACGGCGTTTTGCTGAGACCAACCGCTTCCCCAAGGGCAGCAAAAGAGGTGCGGCCAGACGCTTCCAGCTCACGGAGGATCTTGAGGTCAATAGAATCTATTTCGTTCTTCATTATTCACCCTTATTAAAACATTGTTCTCAATATACACGATTAGATCGAATTAAAAGGATAATGTTCGATGCTTTGTAGCCTATAGTCCGGGTTGGCGATATGGAGGACTCCTGATGAAGCGCGAAGACTATTATGCCCGCATCGAAAACCCGGAAATGCTTGATTATGGCGTTTACCTGAAATGTGACCGCCTGCTGACCTGCCAGAAACCGTTGGCCGAGCTTTGCACCGCAGACGAGCTTCAGTTTCAGATAGTTCATCAGGTCGAGGAATTATGGATGAAGCTCATGAGCTTCACACTCGTCGACGTGATCGAGTTTTTGAAGAACAAAAACACCAACCGTGTCGTCACCCTGATGGGCCGGGTACACAGGCTGCAGCGCATGATGATCCAGCAGCTTGACGTGCTGGAGACGATGTCACCGCGAGAGTATCAGGAAATCCGGCTCCAACTTGGCAATGGCAGCGGCCAGGAGTCTCCCGGCTTCCGCACGTTGCTGAAAATGCCACCAGACCTCTGGAAGGCGTTTGTCGAAAGCTACCTGGAGCCAACAGGTCGGTCCGTGGCAGATGTCTATGACGCCGGATACACCCACGACGACGCCTATGTGGTGGCTGAAGCCCTGATCGAGTTTGATGAACTGTTCCAGAAATTTCGCTGGGATCACCTGTTCCTGATTCATCGGTCAATCGGTCTTGGGTCCAAATCCCTCAAAGGGCGACCTGTGGACCTGCTGCAATCTGGTGCCCGGCATCGGTTTTTCCCCGAGCTATGGGACATCAGGAACGAGATGACCGACCGATGGGGTGGAGAATATGGTGTTGTCAGGGACACAATTCGTGCCGCGTCCAAGTAAAAACGAGGCAAATCAGTTTTTCGTGCCGGAAGGCCGGTATTTTTTAAGCCATTCGGTCGGCTGCCTGCCAAAAGGTGCACAGTCAACGCTCCAGGAGAGCTTCCTGGGGGCTTGGGCTGACAAGGGCGGCGATGCCTGGCCACATTGGCTGGAAACCATTGAGGGCTTTTGCGCGGAACTCGCAACTTTGTTTGCTGTAGATGCTGGCGACGTTTGCCCCCAGCCCAGTGTGTCAGCAGGCTTCTCAAATTATCTTGTCTCGTTACCCAGAAACGGGCGGCACAAGATCATAATGCACGCCAATGCTTTTCCGACCATGGGGTTTGCCGCCCAGGTACTTGAGAAGGCCGGGCTTGAACTTGTACTCATTGACAAAGCAGAGGCAGCCGACGATATCGGCGTTTGGCAACGGTATCTTGGACCGGATGTCCTCGCGGTACTTATTACCCATGTGCATTCCAACACGGGCATAATCTCGCCGGTTTCTGAAATCGCCGAACTATGCAGGACACATGGAATACACTCGATTGTAGACGTCGCCCAATCGGCTGGAATTGTCGACGTGAAACCGGCATCATGGGGCATCGACGCGCTTGTCGGTTCCTGTGTTAAATGGCTGTGTGGCGGCCCGGGAGCCGGATATCTGTGGGTTGAACCCGACCATGCGCAAATTCTGTCACCGGAGCATGTTGGCTGGTTTTCCCATCAGGATCCTTTCGAGTTTGATATCCGGTCACTGCGCCTGAAAAACACAGCCCGGAAGTTCTGGGGTGGAACACCGTCTGTTGCGCCGTATGCAACAGCCCTGGGGTCGCTTCGTGCATTGCAGACGATCGGGTTTGCAATCCTCCGGTCTCACAACCTTGCCCTGAAGCAGACAGCGCTGGACGGGTTGGATCCGGAGCCGTTGATGGCGAGCCGGCCCCAGAATTGCGGAGGCACCTTGTGCCTCCACCTTTCGGATGATCAATCAACTGCTTTTGAGGCTGGGCTCAATCATGAAAATTGCAGATTTGACCGGCGCGACAACACCTTCAGACTGTCTTTTCATATCTATACACCAGAGGAAGATGCCGCGGTCGTTAATGAGCTGCTGAAGTCAGTCCTGTGACGCTGTTGAGGCCTCCTGCAAAAACTGCTGTACAGCACCAACAAAGGCATCCGGCACTTCTGCAAAGGGCAAATGGCCTGTTGCCGGCAGGATAACAAGGTTTGATCCCGGCATTTCATTATGCAGCCTCCAGGCAGTTGAAGGCGTGATCACCGGATCATATCTGCCATGCAGAACAAGGGTAGGCACCTCAAGCGATGCAACGACATCGGTGTAATCAAGGTTGGCCATGTCGCGCCTGAGCGCGTTATTGACTTCAATGTTGTATGTATAGTCGGCGATGGCCGCTAAAAAGTCCTCAAGGCGATGCAGGTCAACAAACTCCAGTGACGTAAAGATATCTATGGCGCTGGCTTTGAACCGGGGCGGCAGGGCCGCGCGCTTTCGTTGCCACTCATCTATGCGGTCGGGAAACGTTTGTTGAAGACTGTTTTCTGTTTTGGCAATCGACGTCCCCATGGAGTTGGCGAAAATGATGGATGCCAGATGATCCGTGTAGCGCTCGGCATAACTCATGGCGACAATGCCGCCAAAAGAATGGCCGAGAATATGCAGGGTTGGACTGCCAACGGCGGCGCGAACGGCTTCTACATCATCTGCCCACTGTGAAAGTCTTGGCTCGCTTGGTGCCGCGCCAGACCGGGACGTGCCGCGCTGATCATACATGATCACCGGGCGCTCCTCGGCGATCCGATCAAAACTGCCGCCAACCCTCATGTAGCGATGGTCACTGCCTGGTCCACCTGAAAGAACAAATAGCGGTGTTCCGGCGGCGAGGTCTCCGGCAACATAATAGGCGATACGTGTGCCATCCGCACTTGTAGTCTCAAATGCCCGCCAGTCTGCATCCGCCGCAATCACCGGACCGGTAACAGCAATCATTGCCAGCAAGGCAATCCAGAGTTTCTTTGGGTAAGAATTCATCATGGGTTATCTCCGCAATTCAATCATGGGGATCAGCGGCTGAATTTAAGCCCGGCGGCAACAATGCCTGCGCGCGCGCACTCCGCATCTTCCGATCCGCGGGCACCCGAGACACCAACACCGCCGATATGCGCGCCGTCCTCGGTGAAAATTGCCTCTCCCCCTTCAAAGATGGCGATGTTGGGGGCGTGGCCGATGGCAGGGAAGTCTTGCGCCCTGTCAGCCGTACCTTTGGTTGATCGAGGAAAAGCAGCCGCGGCATTTGCTTTCCACATGGCGATATCGATGGAACCCAGTTGCGCGCCGTCCATGCGCAGAAAAGCCAAAAGGTTTTTCCCCTGATCATGAACCGCAATATTCAGTCGCCAGCCTCGCTCTCCGGCGAATACCTCACAAGCCTGAATGATTGTTTGTGCAGATTGAGCGGTCAGCGCAGGCCTCAAATCCTGAGCCAGAGCACCGCTTGCACACAGGCACGACACCAGTGCCGCAACTATCGTTTTTCGCATTCCGGTCAAAGCCAATTCAGCCTCCTTACTCTTGTTGACGTGTCTCGTGTTTGAAGATGCAGCCTGCAGCTAAATAATAATGAATGACAACCATCAAAATTGACGATATCTATACAATTATGAAGACCCCAAACTGGCAACGCCTGCGTATCCTGAAAGCGGTTCTGGAGCATGACAGCTTCTCCGAAGCTGCACGCCAGCTTGAAATCAGCCAGCCGACGGTCAGTCGGCAGATCAAGGCGCTCGAAGACGAGTTGAATCAAACACTGATTCTGGCAACACCCGAAGGTGTTGCTCCAACTGCAGCGGCCCAGCGTCTCCTGCCTGACCTTGAAGACATGGCGCAAGCCGCTCAGAAGATCGCACGTGTGAAAGCCGGTAGCCCCGCAATTCCATCGGTACGCATTGCATGCGGGCCATGGATAGCAAGCTTCCTCAGTCGCAACATCGAAACACTGACCGGGGCACCGCATGACTGCAACATAGACATCTCTTCGAGCGTCCTGTTTGCCGACATGCCCAGACGGGAAGCGGATATCGCCATTCGTACCCAGAGGCCTGAAAGAGGCAGCATGCGTGTACGCCGCCTGCCGCACTATCACTATGCTGTATACGGTGCGAAAAAATTCATCGAAAAACGACCAGAAGCATACGATGACCGTCGGTTTAAAGCTTTTTCCTGGGCCATGATGGCACAAGAGCTCGATCATTTTGCTACGTCAAAGTGGTTGCTGGACAAGGGTGTAAAGGACCCTGCACTCAGGTGCTCGGCCTCAACCAACCTGCTCGACGCTGTGCGCGACAGCTCCCTTTTGGCGGTTATTCCCTGTTTTGCAGGTGATGCTGAACCTGCACTAACGCGTGTCAGCGATGTGTTTGTGCCGGAAACTGGCCGTATATGGATGGTTCTACCGGATGACGTGAACAGAAGGCCCGCGATCAGGCAAGCTGCGAACCGGCTTGTCAGGTTGTTTGAGCAAAGCTTCGCCGAACGGAGTTTCGAAGCCTAAAGTCCCTGAAGTCCTGTGGATTGATCTTTGGCGATAAAATGCTATGATGTTGGCGCTACTGCGGGGGGCAAGATTATCCGCACTGCAACTCAGGCAATTGAATTGAATCCAGACCTTATGCTTTAGGGGGTAATTCATGCTGCCTGCATCACCATTTGAATCATCGCAAGCCCTGATCGCGCACCCCAATGTCCAGCTTGCGACCTACCTGAGACAATATCTGCGCGAAAAAGGCTTTGGGCAAACTGTCATCGCCGACCATAGTACGCGCGCGGTCAAGTGCCTGAGCAGACTGAAAACCCGGCTTGTTATTGTCGACTATGATTTGCTGGAATTTGGTGGGCCTGATTTCGTGCGCTTCATTCGGCTATGCGATGGCCCTCTTCAGGAAGCGGCGGTATGCGTTACCATAAACAAACCCAACCGGGATAAAGTCATGGTCACGCGTGATGCCGGCGCCAACGAGATCGTCGCCTTGCCGTTAACCTATGAATCGCTCGACAAAAAAATCACGCGCGCGCTCGAAAACCCGGCGCCCTTCATCCGGCATCCGGCCTACACCGGCCCGTGCAGAAGACGCCAGTCACTGGAGGATTGGGCTGGTGTAGAACGCCGAGACCGGAAACCCACGACAGATACTGGCGCGAGACGCGAGCGCATCATGTGATGGAACACGTCATCATAGTCACCGCAAAACAGGCGTGATTTTCAGCTCAAAAAGGCTTAATCAGACCAAAGTAGGCGGCTGTAATTGTGCCAGCATAAATTAGCAGAACCGCATTGTAGACCGGCTTCATATGTTTGCTGAGAGAGGCATTCAGTTCGTCACTGGCGCCCTCCATCTCAAGCTTCACATAATCAGCTACAGCAGGCTTGAAAGTTGCCTCAAGCCGTATGGCAGCCGCTGCGATAACGGCATAGGCAATCAACTTTACCGCCAGCCAGTCCGGCATATAGTCGTATCCCAGCAAGGTTGCCACGCCGAGGCCTCCCATGCCCAGGAACACAAGCGCGTTTATCGCAAGCTGCGTATGCATTGCGGCATGGCCCAAGGTGCCCTGACCCTGGCTCGTTATAACTGTCAGAACAACCGCCAGCCAAAGCCCACCGATCAGCCAGCCAGCAAACTCCGGTATAAGGTCCACGCCCATGGCGTTTGCCATCGCGGCCCCCGTCGCGAAGACAATTGGCACGGCAATTCGGGGCGCCGCATCGAGCAACATGGCTACTTTAAGAACTGTAAGGCGGGTTTCAACGCTCAGCTCCGCTTTCTCACTGAACTTCGCACCAACAAAAACACCAATGTCGGTCCCAAGCCAGAATACCCAGGCCAGAACATGAATGAAAATTATCACGTCGTTAGCACTCATGGTTGGCTGCTCCTTGTTCAATCGCTGGAATTAATCGTCTTTGTCAATTTCCTGCTGGCGCGCATCAGGGGACTGGTGGTCCGCGTTAAGCGCTCTAAAGGCATCTTCAAAAAAAGCCTGCTGCTCAGCAGAAAGCTGTGCGCGCAATGCCTCCGGCAGATCAACGCTTTCCACGTCTCCAGGCTTAAGGTGACCGGCGTTTTCAAGAACATGCTCCAGCGCGAACAGGCGCTCTTTCAGCGCAAAATTCTCTGCCATCAGCTGCAACATCGCAGCCATCATTGCGTCCGTTGCAGGATCATCGAAGAAATGCGGGCGCCGCCCTTTAGTATCCAATCCAAGATCAGGCATTGTCTGTCCTTATAAGCGATAGGCTGGCAACCATTACTTCCAGGCCCCAAAACCAAACCATTGCACGCCCTCAGCGAGCCTGCCGGTGGTCTCGTCAAATGCCTGCTCTTCACTGACTGCCGACACATAGTCGGCGTCGCTCATGTACGTGTATTGCGGTGTGATGAAAGACAGCAGCCTGTCGGTTGAAAAGCCCGCCTCGGTACACAGATCAGAGACGTTCTGGTCTCGAAACTTTTTATAAAAGGGCTCGTTATTATAGTAGGCATCCCAGTCAAGATAGAAGCTGTCGTAGGGCTCCATTTCATCATTGGGCGGCAACTCCATATGCAGCATTAAACCACCCGGCTTGAGCACGCGGTAGGCTTCCGCAAGGCAGGCCTTAATATCTTTTAGCGGCAGCTCATGCAGAAACATCGACGAAAACACCACATCGAACGAATTGTCTGCAAAATCCAGGCTTGTTGCGTTCATCTGCCGGAAATGAACCGGCGTACCTTGCGAAACCGCCCGCGCGTGAGCATAGCGCAGGCAAGGCGCCGCAACATCAATGCCAGTCACGTCGGCATCAGGGTAAACCTGTGCCCAGGCGCACGTGTTATGTCCAATCGTGCAGCCCAGGTCGAGAATGTCAGCGGGTTTGAAATCGGGAAACTTTACCCGGATGTAGTTGGCCATTGAGTGGCCGATATCATCAAGGTTAGCCCCCATCATCCCGAAAGAAAAAATATTCAGGCCCTGATCATAAAGCGCCCCCGCGCCGCAGCCGTCAGCGCCTGCCGCCGTGTGATACCCGCCCGGTGCAAGGTGCACATCGATAGCGGAAACGTTCTTCGGCAACTCCAGCGAATGGTCGAGTGTCAGGCTGCCAGCAGCAGTATCTTCCTCATCTGCGACAGCCGAAAGCTTTGCATCAAAGTCTGTGCTGTTTTCATTCAGGACACGGCCGATGGTGCGCCAGACCATCTCCTGTGCGCAGTAACGCATTGAGCTGTAGAATTTGAAATAATTGTCCGGTTTCATCGCCCGGTGAACGTCAACTCCGTTTTGAGGCGCGTCTTTTCCAGACTTGCGCAGGCCAGGTTCAATTTTGTTTTCAAACCGCGACTTCATCGTGTTCGCCATGTCATTCAGAACGTAGGCACGAAGACTGGACACGAAATCCTGCTGGGCAGTCTGTCGGCGCGTGCCGCGGACATAGAGGTCATGGAGCAAGGGTTGAGGCACAGCAGGTCCTTTCTATTCGGGGTGGATAGGTGGCTCAAACGGATTTGAAACCCAATAGGTCATACGCATTTGCCAGTTTCATGGACCACCCCCTACGCTGTCAATGGCGCGCACCAACAGGTTGGGGATAACAGACTCGTCCCACTCCTGGGGCCAAACCCGCCCAGCCCGCATGATCACCAGATCACGCGACGGGATGATCCAGGTGCGCTGAAACCCAAACCCGTTCATGATAATCGTGTCTTTTGCGACATAAGACTCGCTTGCCCAGGACGTGTTGGCCCAGGCATTTTCGGGGTATTCAGGCGCAACATTCCGGTCCCCAAGCCAGGTTTGATAGCCATATCCGCGCCAGCTTTCAGCGGGTGTGGTCATTGCCTCGATCCAGGATGCCGGCACAACCTGCTTACCGCCAATCATGCCCTTGTCACGCATCATCATGCCAATGCGCAAAAAATCCATAGGCCGGGAAAAAATACAGCAAGACATCATCACGGATCCGCCAGGCCGGTCCAGATACAGGTCCGCGTCCCTGAGACCGAGCGGTTGCCATAGTTTTTCCGAAAGCCACGCCGCATAGCGCTTGCCTGTGGCAACGGTCAGCAAGTGGCCCAATAGATTGCTTTCATTGTTGTTATAGTCCCAGCGGGTGCCTGGCTCATCAACAAGCTCAAGGTGGAAGATGGGCTCAATGAAATCGCTGGCAAAGTGCTGCTGAATAGCCGGGTTATCTGCATTCACCTCAAAACTGGTGCTAATCTGTGCAAGCCCGGCAGACATCTGCAGAAGGTTTTTGATGGTAATGGCGCCGCGAGGGTCACCAGACAGGCGCGGCAGGTACTTGTCAATGCGGTCGTCAACCGACTGAATAAACCCGTCCCTGATGGCGGTTCCCACCGCAAGCGCCAGCACGGTTTTTGACATGGACTGCGGATTGAACCGCGTGTCTCTGCCCGCGCCCTGGCCATAGTATTCAAACTCGACCTTGTCGCCGCGGACAACAATCAGCGCAAGGCTTTGCTTTTCCTTTGCGTAGGCTCTGGCGGCCGCGAGTGCTCCGGCAGGGATCGTGCGCTCCGATACGCTGGCCCGCTCAGGGTCAGGTGTATTGCCGCCAGCCAGTTTCTCGGTGGATTCAAAAAATTCCACTGGTGTGGTCAGGGGGTCGTAGTCGCCCGCCAGAAACCGGTCCAGCCTCTTCTGAAAGACAGACTCCTGAGAAGACACGAACCCGGAAAAAAGGAGTGCACCGACCACAAAGGCCAGCGCACTTGATGTTAACCGGGGAACTCGCACGTCTGTGCGCCCCTAAAAGTCATACTTCAGCCGGAAGTTAAACCGGCGCGGTTCGTTGTAATATACCGTATTGGCAAGGATCGCCGTCTGGATCACCTCATTGGTACAATTGTTACATTCCGCAATCAGCGACAACTGGTCGTCGAGGAAGCTGAAGGCAATCGCAGCATTGATGTTGCTGTAACCGTCTGCCAGCGCAAAACCGACACCGTTCGTGGAGATATTCTGGCTACCCACATAGCGGTAGTTAACCGATGGCTGCACAGACACATCTTCGTTGATCGCGATCAGATAATTTGCCCCGATATTCAGGGTGACATCGGGCGTGCGGGTCGGGTCGGCGATATTACAGTTGGCATCCACAATACCCAGGCCAGCCGTGCTCGGCACACCTGCCAGACACTCATCGACCTGCGCCTGAATGGGCGCACCCGGTTTCTGCTCACCGTCCTGCAGTCCAAGAGAACCATATATGTTCAGGCCTGGCACAGGCACCGCAGTCACCTCAAGCTCGATCCCCTTGTTTTCAAGGTCAGCGAAGTTGTTGGTGATAAAGGCGATAGAGCCATTAGAGCGCACAAACGCCGACGGCACCTGGAAGTCGGACACATCCATATAGAAGGCCGTCAGGTTGATCCGCAACCGATTGTCGAGCCACTCGGAGCGGAAGCCCGCCTCATAAGACCAGACTTTCTCCGCCGTGAAGGCCGTCGCCTCTTCCGGTGCTGTTGCGCGGGCATTCCAACCACCTGACTTGAAGCCGCGGGTTGCAGACGCAAACATCATGAAATCATCGTTGGCGCGATATTGCAGCGCAAAACGCGGTGTCCATTCCTTTTGAACCTGTGTCGTCGGGATACCAGCCGCCGTCAGATTGGCATTGGTCAGCTCCGCCTCGGGCGCTGTCGGGAAAACAAGCAGGTTTGGCAGACCAGCGGCCAACAAGTCATTTTCCGTATCGGTGAAAATGATGTTCTTCTCTTCACGCGTCCAACGTACGCCCGCAGTGAAGATCAGCTTTTCGTTGAGCGAATAGTCACCCTGAACATACCCGGCATAGGTCTCGAGGTCGTTTTCGATCTGACGGTCAGCCAGCACCAAATTGCCAAACGGCAAGGCAAACACATCCGTAAGGTCTGTGAAATTATCTTCCTTGAAATAATAGATGCCCGCAACAACACTCAGGTTTTCGAAGGTATCCTCACTGGCATACTTCAACTCCTGCGAATGCTGGTTGTGCTGCCCCTGGTTGGCGATGGTAAAGCCGCCCTGCGCCCCCGTACCGTCAAAGAAATCGAGAATAAAGTCCTGCGACAGCTCCCGGTAGGAACTGATCAGCTCAAACGAACCGAAGTCAACGCCCCAGTTGAAGGTTGATGTGATACCCCAGCTTTCAACATTGTTGCCAAGGCCTTCGCCTTGCGACAATTGCTCAACCGTGCCCGTGGTGGACGTGGCCCTGATGCCGGTTTGGGAGAAACGGTCCGTGGAGTTGCCACTCGGCGGGCCGTCAAATACCGTCTGCCCGGGGAAGGCGCTGACGATGTTTGCACTTTCATCATCAATATACTCAAGCGCGAGATCCCAGGTAAAATCGTCGGACTTGACCCGCAGGTCGCCGCGCACGCCGTAGCTTTTTTCACCGTTCAGGGTCTGTCCTGTGGTGATATTGTCAACAAAGCCGTCCCCATCAACGAAGAAAGCGGACAGCTTGGTGAGCACCGTGTCGGAAATCGGTGTGTCAACAGAGGCTCTTGCCTGCCACCGGCCAAAATCACCGTAACCAAGCTCAAGGAAACCACCCGCTTCCTCGCTGGGCTTCTTCATATGTACAGAGATGGCGCCGCCTGTTGTGTTCCGGCCAAACAGCGTGCCTTGCGGGCCCCGCAGCACTTCAACACGCTCCACATCAAAGAAAGAAACATTGTTGCCGTTTTGCCGGGCGATATAGACATTGTCCACGTAGGTGCCCACGGGCGGATCAAAGGTGGCGATGGATTCTGTATTACCAATGCCGCGCAAATAATAGGAGTTTGCCGTGCCGAGCCCGGTGTTGTTGGCACCAAAAAGGTTCGGGATATAGTCGACGATATCGATGGGTTCATTGATCTGGCGGGCATCTAGCTCAGACGCTGTGAATGCACTGACCGCCACAGGGACATCCTGCAGGGAAGCAGCTCGACGTTCTGCCGTGATGATGATTTCTTCCAGTCCAAAAGAATCTTCATCAGCGTCCTGGGCGGACGCTGTTGACAGCAGCCCACCGTTGACGATGAGTGCGCTGACGGCTGTCGTCATAATCAGCGAATGTTTCATTGTGTTTCTCCCTAATGTGTCACCCTTGGACAGGTGTGTGGTGGACGGCAATGTTTCCAATCGCGACGCTGTCACGCCACCCTCCTTGCCGCTCGGCTGTATTCAACAACGTGGTGTAAAACGCCGTGAGGCGCTTCGATAAGAACAGATGTGGCCTTGCCAAATGGTTCGTAACTGATCGACACAGGCTGTCCGAGAAAAGCGGCATCACCAAATGCGATCGCCCGATCAATTGTCTTGTCCAGATTGTCGGTTGTTAACTCTGCGCCAACCAACCCTCGCACAGGCGGGCGCGCCTTCCCTTTCAGGGACTGGCTTTCAGGCTGGTGAGCACCATAGTCGATCAATCCCAGATAGGGTTCGCGTGTCGATGTACCAACATTGACGCCGCGAAGTTGAATCGGCGCTGGAGTGCCAACCATTTCGTCGAACGACTGATGTTCAAACCTGTATTCATATACAGGGTCGTAGCCAAAAACATCCGCATAGAAACTGATGGCCTGGTCAATGTCCGTAACGGGCGTTGAAATGCTCTGTGGCTCACTGAAAGTGCGATTGTGAACCGTGGCAAAATCCTTAAAAAACGTCGGTGGGCCTGAAATCACGGCGCTCACCACGTGATCGGGGCCCCACAGATGTGCTTCCTGCATTGTACCGGCGTCAATGGTATATTCCGCCATCTCGCCTTTTACCTCTCGGCCCTGGTCAGACAGGTGGTGAATTGCACCAGAGAAGTCCGGCGCGTAAAAGTCTACAACCTTGGGGGCATCCCGGTCGGTACCGCGCGCCGGGTCACGAACCGTCTCTACGACAGGTGGGTCAAACGACCACAACCTGACCCCAAAAGGGGTCTCCGCTGTCGACAACCAACGCGACGTCAGGCGTATGCCCGAGGTGCCACACAACTCGGAAGTCGCCTCGCTGGAAAGCTCAACGGCGTTGCAAGGCGTCAAGCCAAAGCAGTCCTCATACAGCGCAGTCTGCGCCTTGAGGTCATCCGTCGAAATAATCGGGCCGCAAATCATTGGGCACTTATCCCCCGTGCATTGGAACGCCTGCCGCGCGAAGGGGCGCAGCAGGCATTGACCGTAAGATGAACCTGTAAGCTTTTGGTCCCGCAGAGAGCCGCCTAAGCAGGCAAGGACCGGATGAATGGGGTAAGCGTTCCAGCGTCATCTTGGTATCAGGATACAAAAAGCAGTTTCCCGGCACTAATAAGTATTAATGTTATTTCAATAATACATTTTAATGGATTATGCATATAATAAATGCATTTAGCGCCACCGAACTAAACCAATATGCAACTGCAGATAACAAAATGATCAGCTTGAGTAGAGTTCTTTGCTGTATTTTTTAACAAGCGACAGGAAGTTTTTGGCCGATAATTTCATCGGGCTGCGTTTGCGGTAGCAGAAATAGGATTTGCGATGTGCGACAAATTCCTCAACCGGCAGAATAGCCAGTTCACCCCGTTCAATGTAAGCATGGGACATTTCGGTGCCGAGCAACGCGATAGCATCTGAATGAATAAGGGTATTAAGCCCGAGCGTGGCTGACGACATGTCAACCAGTGTTTCCGGCGGGGCTACACCCGCATCCTGAAAAATCTGACGGAAACGCCGCCAAAGACCAACATTGCGGGACACAAGCCATGTGTAGTCCACCAGATCGGTGACCTGCAGGTCGGATTTTTCAAGCAGAGGGTGTCCAGCCCGAACCGTCAGTTTGTCCACATCATCAAAGAGTTCGACCGTGGCGATTTCCTCATCGAGCTGCATGGACAGAGGCGGCGCAACCAACATCAGGTCAATGGCCCCGTTTAAAAGCATGGGTTTGAGAGCTGCCGTGTTACCACCTTCACAGTGGATGGAAATATCCGGCCACCTACGCACGAACTCGCTGATAACCTTTGGCGCCAAACGTGATGCGAACCCAGTACCAATGCCGACAGACAGACGCCCTTTCTTGGCACCCCGCATGGACGCCAGGTCGCTTTTTGCCAACTCCATCTCCGCCATGATGAGGCGGGCGCGATGCTCCAGCGTTTCAGCAAATTCGGTAGGCACAGCACCAAAACGGCCGCGGTCAAACAGCCGAACCATCAGTTCTTTCTCAAGCTTGTTAACCGCGTGCGTTACCGCAGGCTGCGACACGTTCAAAAACTCAGCCGCCCGGGCAAAATTGCGATGTTCCATTACTGCAAGGAAATATTGCAGTCGCAGGATGTCCATTCCCCCACCTCTTTCCATAAAAGGTGCTAATGCAATTCTTTCATCCTTTTATGGTTAAGGCAATGGGGTAGTGCCCGGTCCGGTTGCCGGACCTTTACTAGGTTGCTTTCTGGAATGCCGTAATCACTGGCAGCCTTGCGGCCCGCCATGCGGGGAAAAAGCCGCCAACCAGCCCAATCAGAAGAGCGAGCATAATTCCGTTCTGGAACAACGCCGGAGACAATTCAAATGTGAAAACCACCTGCGTAAACCCGGGGCCCATCGTAGCTGTCGTCAGCCCATCCATAAAGAGATAGGACACCAGTGCACCCACAACGCCGCCCACTAGCGACAGCAAAATAGACTCTGAAAGCGTCCCAAAAAAAGCGGACAGATTGCTGAATCCGATCGCACGCAGCGTTGCGATTTCGGCTGAGCGAGACGCAACGGATGTATACATCGTATTAAGCGCACCAGCGAGCGCACCAAGCCCCATGACGATGCTGATGCCCCACCCAAAGAAGACGATGCCCTGCAAGGCTTCGCCCTGGGTCGCGAAATAATCCGATTCCGTATCCACGTCCAGAATAAGGCGCGGATCGTTTTCAATCATTTCTCGAATGCCGTCCACATTACCGGGCTCTGCCAGACGGATGCGCATGGTCTGGAAACTGTTGCCGCGGTTGAACAGGTCCTGCACCATCCGCGCGTCAGCCCACAGTTCACTTTCAAACGCCGACCCTCCGGTGGAAAACACGCCGACAACAGACCAGCGCGTTTTGCCAAACGTCACTTCCTGCCCCAGATCAAAACCATCAAATTGACCAAGCACGCCCTGGCCGACGATAAGCTCGTTGGTCCCTGGTTCGAACACCCGGCCTTCGACAATTTCGACTTTGTCCCGAAGCTCAAAGCCAGTCCTCGAAATGCCCCGCATCGGGATATTAACTTCTGTGCCGCTTGATTTTTTGATGCCATCAACAACCACATACAGCTCCGCGGAATAAAACGGCTGCCCGTCAGTTGTTGTCGCGATACCGGGCGCTGTCGAGACAATGTTGACACTGTCCCGGCTGATGACACTGTTGAGTTCTGATTGTGAGCCACTGCGGGTCACAATCGCAACACTGTCAGACCCTGTGCCGTCAAGCGTGCTGGCAAACCCGTTTGACATGGACAGGAACGAGAGCAACACAGCCACAACAACCGACACGGCCAGCACGGCAGCCAGAGACATCCAGAGCCGTTGGGGCAGGCTGCGAATATTCATCACTATGACGGTCCCGATCTGGGAAAATAATCCGAACATTTTTTGCCTCCTATTGCCGCGACAGCGCTGTAATGATGTTGAGGCGGAGGGCATTCACCGCCGGAATGATACCCGTGATCAATCCCAGAAGCACCATGATGCCAAAGGCCTGAAGGATAATGTCTGTGCTCAGAACCATCACCGGCAGCTGTGGAATGCTGTTCAAAATATTCACCACGAGGCTTGTCACAAACAAACCGAGCGCACCACTGGCAATCGCCAGCAAAAGTGATTCCGCCAGAACCATGACAAAAATGCGCTCCGACCTGAACCCCAGCGTTTTCAACACGCCAATTTCTCCAGTGCGCTCGCGCACCGCAAGCACCATTGAATTGCCAACAATGACCAGAATGATAAAGAAAGCGGCAAACACCACCGCCCCCAGGATCAGGCTGAGGTTACCGATTTGCTCGATGAAGGCCTTGTTGAAGGTTTTCTCAGGCACCGTTTCAGTTTCAAACGGGGTATTGGCAAACATGTCGTCAATGGATTTGATCACTTGCTCGTTCAGCTGCGGGTCGGATGTCCGCACGCCCATGAAACCGATATAGTCCCGACCGAAAGTCTGCGTTTCATTGAAATAGTCATAATGGAAATAGGTTGCTGCGGTGTTGGCTTGTTCGTCAGTACCCGTAAAGACGCCCACCACATCAAATTCCCAGGCTGAGCTGCCATCTGCCTGCGAAAAGATATTGGAGTTGAGCGGGATGCGGTCTCCAACTTTCCAGCCATACTGATCAGCAAGGGCTTCGCCAACAATGAGACCCTGCCGGTTTTGCAGCCATGCCGTGCGTTCTTCGTCAGACAGCAGCAGTTCATTGTAAACCGTCAGGAAGCTTTCCGGGTCTGCTGCAAATGTAATCACCTGCTGCTGCGGGTCCTGATAATATCCACCAAACCAGTTTAGATGTGTGACACCAGTGATATTTGACAGCGCCTCAACTCGATTGACGTAAGAGATCGGCAATGGCTGCGTGAAATTGATTTTGTTCACCACCACCAGCCGGTCATCTGCAGAGAGCTCAACACCAGCATCAATCGCGTCTTCAAAAGTGGTAAGTGTGCCGTAGATGAGAAACGCAACAAACGTCGCGAACATGGTGAGAAAGAGCCGGAGCGGTTTCCGGGTCAGATTTTTGAAGACGAGGAAGAGATCCTTCATGCCACCAGCTCCTCCTCGACAAACTCACCCTTGTCCAGGTGGATGGTACGCTTGGCGTATTTAGCGGCTGCCGGGTCGTGCGTTACCATGACAATGGTTTTGTTGAATTTCTGGTTCAGGAGCTGGAGCATCCTCAGGATCTCGTCAGCCGTCGCCCGGTCAAGGTCACCGGTTGGTTCGTCACACAACAGCAGTTTAGGGTCGGAAACGATGGCGCGCGCGATGGCAACCCGTTGCTGCTGACCACCGGACATTTCGCTCGGCATATGCTTGGCGCGGTCGGCAAGTTCAACCAGCGTCAGGGCAGTTTCAACATTCTTTTTTCGCTGCTTGCCACTGAGTTTGGTCAACAACAGCGGCAGCTCGACATTGCGCGCCGCATTCAGCATCGGCATCAGGTTATAGAACTGGAAGATGAAGCCAACATTGTTCGCGCGCCATTTAGCGAGATTGCCTTCCGAAAGACTGTCGATGCGCTCACCATCAAACCAGACCTCACCGCCCGTTGGCTGATCCACACCCCCGAGCATATTGAGGAGGGTTGTTTTACCGGACCCGGATGGACCCATGATCGCAACGAAGTCGCCTTCTTCAATGGTCATGTTGAGGTCTTCGAAAATGCTGATTTTTTCTTTGCCCTTAACGAATCCTTTGACGACATTCTTAAGCTCAAACAAAACGCTCATGCTTATCTCCCATACCCTCTGCCGGGCTCTATCAGGTTCTCAGGAATGCCACTTTCACCCCCATGTCGGGCAAGATGCGGCTGTCTTTTTCTTCGATACGAATACGGACCCGCACCGTAGCCTTGGCACGGTCAGCGGTTGGTATTATGGCGATCACGGACGCAGGAATAGTCCAGCTTGGGTAGGCATCGAGGTTTGCTTCCACCCGCTGGCCTTCAGCAACCCGGCCAATAAAGGCTTCATTCACATCCACCTCAATCTCGAGCGAGTCCATGTCGACAATCGTGCAGATACCCGTTCGGGTAAAGCCGCCGCCCGCAGAACTTGGCGATACAATTTCACCGGGCTGCGCGTTCTTTACTGTCACGACACCGTCAAAGGGCGCCCGGATCGTATGATCATTGAGCCTTTCGCGCTGGCGCGCCGCCTCAAACCGCGCGACTTCTATGTCCGCGCCGACCTGTTTGAGCTGGGCTTCCAGGGAGGCGACATTTGCCTCTGCGCGCGTTACATCCGCAGTGCTTGAAAAGTCGCTGGCATTCAGTTCGGATACGCGGGCCAGAACACGCCTGGCTTCGGCCAGGTTGGCGTTAATGCTTTCCCGGCGGGCTTCCTGGACGGCCACCTGTGCTTCTGCAAACTGTAAATTGACGCCGGCAACAGCATCATCAAGTGTGGCAAGTACCTGCCCGCGTGTGACCGTCATGCCTTCTTCAACGCGCACGTCGGTCAAAAGGCCCATAATCTCCGCGGACACAGTGGCGATACGCCGGGCTGTGATGTAACCAGACGCATTAAGCAGGCGGTCAGACACAGGGGCCGACACGGGCGACGATGCGGTAGACTGGCTTGTTTCAGGTTCCGCTTCGATTGCTGATGCTGCTTTTGGTGTTTGGGATTGCTCTGTATTTCCAGCATTGGAGGAGGAGGAAGCTGGCGCACTGTCAGACTGAGCGCCCGAGAAATAAACATAGCTGCCGCCAGCGCCGATCATAAGCGCAACCACAACCACGGCCAATACGACAGGCAACGAGAGGCGCGCCGGCTCGTCATCTTCGCTGCGGTCGATTTTCAATTCGTTCAAGAGTTTACTTTTGTCTTCCATTTTCAGCGAACCCGAAGCCTGTTTTGCCCAGCATATTTTTGCCAAAAGAGCCTATTGCCAAATAGGCCAACACGCAAACATTCCCTTGAGCGCGCCCGACCACTAGCCCCTAACGCAACGTCAGGAGCAAGCACATAATTGCTATACATAGACTTTGGGTAACCCGGCAGATTTACAATGTTGTTTCTGTGAAGAAATTCATACCCATACGCGGGCAAAGGCCAATCCCATGCCAACGTGTCGTCCGCAAAAAGAGGGTTGAGGCCGTCAGCGCCCTAACATCCAGCGCGGTGTCCGAGCCTGATACTGGCTGTACCGGTCGCCAAAACGGGCCGCGAGCGCTCGCTCTTCAAGGGTCGCCTGCATCACGACGCTTGCCAGTCCCACGGCCAGGCATATCAGGGAGAACAAACTGGGCAGCGCCAGAAAAAACCCAGCCTGAGCCACCATCACCAAAACCATCATGGGGTTCCGGGACAGACGATAGGGGCCATCGGTCACCAGCTCAGCCGGCCCATGCTCGGGGATGCCCGACCGCCAGCGGTCGCTCAGGAACAGGTTTATACCAACAATGCCGACCATGGCGGACAGCATCAAGATATCCCCGAAAACAAGCACCAAAGGCGTCCACAGAGCCGGTATGACACCAATGTAGCTATCGGCTTCGGGCCACCAAAGCCTGAGCCAGCACAGCAGGAGTATCAACGCCCGGAAGACCCGAAACACCATATGAATGCGGAAATGCAGTGAGCCCGGCGGCCCGGTCGGCGTGATGATTTCCTGTGTTTTTTTGCTCAAAAAAGTGACGCGAACGACATAAAAAGTCGCCACAACAGCAAAAAACACCGCCAGAAACCAGCGATTTACCTCAACGATATCCATGTGTCATTCCTCACGGAAACTATGACCGGCACTTTGCAGGCACGCAATCTATTCCTGCCAGGCACAAAAGTTGGGCGGCGTAACTTTTGAAGAACCACCACCATTGATCAGCGGAGCACCGTGCATTAGCCTTGTGCTCATAGGACCAATTTAACCGGTGGATGCCATGCCTTCTTTTTTCCTGAACGACACCTGCACTGACCGCGCCGACTTCGACCTTGCCGCCCGCAAAACCGCATCGGTTCTCGCGGAGTTTGGTGTAGGGGAAGACACGGTGATCGCCGTCCTGATGCGCAACGACGTGTTCTGTATGGAAATCGTCGAGGCCTGTCGGCTGCTGGGCGCGCGCTACGCCCTCTTGAACTGGCATGCCACCGCGAGCGAAATTGCCCATATTCTCGATGATTCAGGTGCACTCGCCCTTGTTGGTCACAGCGACCTGCTGGCGGGCCTTGACCACAACGAGCTGCCCCCTGTCCCTCTTCTGTGTGTACCTACACCTTCGGAAATTGGCACATCCTACGGACTAGAGGGGCACGAGGCCTTGCCCGAGGGTACCACCGACCTTGTCGCCCGCCGCTCGGATGCAGCACCGCACACCGGCGACCCGCTTCGGTTTCGCGGCATGTTTGCTTACACATCGGGCAGCACCGGCCGGCCCAAAGGTATCCGTCGCAACACAGACCCGAACGCACCGGACTCGTATCAGGTGTATGCGGGGCTCGCCCGCGACATGCTGGGCGCAGGCCCGGGTGACAAGCTGCTGGTGGCCGCGCCCCTCTATCACAGCGCGCCGCACGCACTTGCAACCTTTGCGCTCGCCAGCGGTTACATGGACCTTGTCATCCTGCCAAAATTTGACCCCGTCGCCTTCCTCGACATGCTTGCCCACCACAAGGTGACGCATGTCTATATCGTGCCAACAATGATGGTGCGCCTTTTGAAGCTGCCTCAAGAGGTGCGGGAGAGCTATGACCTCTCGGCACTGCGGTTCGCGGTTTCAACCGGATCCCCCTGGCCGACCGAGGTCAAAACCGCCATGATCAATTGGCTTGGTCCGATTTTTTATGAGAGTTACGGCGCGAGCGAACTTGGTTTCATGACCCTCATCAGCTCCGAGGAAGCAATCCGCAAACCCGGGTCAGTCGGCAAAATTCTGACAGGGGGCTCAATCAAAATCCTCGATGATGACGGTCATGAGCTGCCGACGGGCGAAGTTGGCACCATCTATGTACACCTGCCTCTGTTTGGTGATTTCGCCTACACCAACGCGGAGGGGTCGCTTGTCGACCAGCGCGTTGCGGGGCATGCCACTGTCGGCGATGTAGGATACCTGGATGAAGAAGGTTATCTTTTCATCAGCGACCGCAAGAAAGACATGATCATTTCAGGCGGCGCCAACATCTTCCCGGCCGAGATTGAAGCTGAACTGATTAAAATGCCCGAAGTGCTGGACTGCGCCGTGTTTGGCGCGCCCGACCCGGAGTTTGGCGAACAGATCGTTGCGGCGGTACAGTGCGCAGAGGGGCATACCGTCACACTTGAAGAGGTGCGCACCTTCCTCACAGAGCGCCTCGCCCGGTTCAAACTGCCCAAAAAGCTGGACCTCCATGCCGAACTTCCCCGCGAGGACAGCGGCAAAATCTTCAAAAAGCGTCTGCGCGATCCCTACTGGGAAGACCGCAAAACCAGCGTCTGAAGCTGGTCCGGGACTGCTAGAGCTACCAATCCGTCTGGAAGCGAAACCCAAAGGCATCAACCGCGTTGGCGCCGTTTGGGCCGTTGGCGGGTGCATCGAAGGCGTCCCGAATTGCGCTGTGGCTATAGTTGGCACTGAACCGGATGCGCTCATTCACATACCAGTTCACACCAAGAACGTATGTGTTTTGCTCGCCGCCATAAATGCCGTCCGCTGTGAGATCGAGGCGGTCAAACCGGGCTGCAAGCTGCCACGCCCCGGGGCCACCGGACGCGACAGGGCGCCGGATTTGAGGTCGCTTCCAGACGCCGTCAGCGGGGCTCAGCGGCTTGGCCTCGCCGGTCAAGAACCAGCCGGCTTCAACATAATAGCCATGGAAATCCGGGTCCGGCCCGTCTGCACCATGCCTTTTTGCACGCAGGCCCGCCCACTCTGATGCCACATAAAAGGCACCCGCCTGCAATCCTCCCTCAAGACCGACAAAAAAATCCTCCTTTGCCACCGGCCCCGTTTCAAGAAAGGTTTCACTGAGCCTCAGGTGCGCAGGTTGGCTATAGGCCAGCAGTGCCTCTTCGCCCGCGTCACGGTGACGGACCGAGGCCCCCACCATCCATGTTGTGCCACGAGCCTGACCACCATAGGTCACGCGAGCGGCCAACACCCTGCCGGCTCCCAACACATCACCGGAAGCATCACCGGGTGCCGCCAGCGCAAAGGCGCCCGCCTCAAACGACCAATGGGATCCTGTCAGCCGGTAGCCAACGCCCCAGTGCCGGTCCAGTTCAAAGGCATCGGTGAAAGCAGCACGCTCCAGAAACGTTGTGTGACGCAGCGACGTGATTTCCTCCAGCGAATTTGCGGACTTGAAATGACCCACCTTGAGCTCGCCCACGCTGTACTCAAAAGCCAGAAAGGCATCTTCAACGGATACGCTGCTGCCAGCAAAATCGATGACAAACTTGTAGTCGCCCCTGTGCAACATCCTGCCGCTAACACCAAGGCGTGCAGAGCGCGCCATCGCGAAATCGCTATCCGAATACCCGTTGTCGCCAGAGACCCTTTGTGCATCCAATAACAATCGACCCCGAATACGAGGAGAGGGAGCGGCGGCGGGAGAAGAGGAGCTGCCCACCAGCGCCATCGGGGCAGTTTGCCTGCCGTTCTCCTGACTGTTCACGAGGGGCCCCGCGGCCAAGGGAAGTGCGCCTTGGTGCTCGGCGTGTTTTGCTTCGTGCCCGGCGCTCGCCGGCCGCGCTATGATTATGCCCAACATGACGATCACACCTGTCGCGCTGAACCCCAACACCCGTCTGTTTCCCCTTTTCGCGTCGCATCAGATGGTGCAGTGCCGCGGTTCACTGCCAGGCTTTTTCAGGCCTCGCAGGGTTCTTAAGTGACTGACAGCAAGGTGAAAAATGCTTTTGAGAAAAGGATGAATCCTCAGCACCGGTACCGCCGTCGGTCCTGATTTTATACATGCGTTACAAAAATTGTTACACTTTTATGACAGTTTGCCGTCACAACTGGCACCCTCCGGCCGCCGGCACGACCTTTGGTACATCCAACCCGAATTTTGGCAGACAGGCCTCCATGCTGCAGCCATCAAAACTGACGACATTTAAAAAATATCGAAAATTGGGGGAATAAAATAAACCTGCTCTCCGTTGCCGGGAAGAAACAAGCGTTCGACCGAAGAAATCGAACCCGAAGCAAGGAGACCGGCTGTGGTAGAGTCAAGTTTCATACCCCGCATAGTTCGCACCGCAGTGGCGGTCCTGGCCATACTGGCCGTTGTTGCCTGCAAGGGTGGCGACGACGGACCCGAGATAGATGACGACCCACCGACGAATCCTCCGTCCACTCCCCCTACCAACCCTCCCCCAAGTTCACCGCCACCAACGGACCCCGGCGAGCCGACAAGCAAAGCATTTGGAACGCGCGCATCCACGGCGCGGTTTCTTACGCAGGCCACGTTCGGTCCCACCAAGCTTGATCTCGATACGCTTGTTGGAACCGCCCCTTCAGACTGGGTTATGTCCCAGTTCAATATGCCGGCAACATTGAATCTGCCGCGCATCCGCAGCTACATCGCACTTGATGAAACCGGCGAGGACGATGCCGGCGACCTTGTCGGTGTCAGCGGGCTGCTTGCTTTCTGGTATAATGCGATTACAGGTCCGGACCAATTGCGCCAGCGCGTCGCGTTTGCCCTCTCTGAAATTCTCGTGGTCTCCAACGAAACCAACGACGATTTGGGCGATGATTCAATTGCAATGGGCTATTATCAGGACGTTCTGGTGCGCCATGCTTTTGGCAATTACCGCGACCTCATTGAAGACGTCACCTATGCCCCGGCAATGGGACATTTTCTTACCTATATGGGTAACGTCAAAGGCAACCCGGATACCGGGCGCATGCCAGATGAAAACTATGCACGCGAACTGATGCAGCTGTTTACCATCGGTCTCAATGAACTGGAGATGGACGGCACGCAGCGACTGGATGGTAACAGCAACCCGATCGAGACCTACGATAATCGTGACGTAACCGGGCTCGCCAAGGTGTTCACCGGCCTGTCTTACAGTTGCGAATATTTCGATGTGGAGGAGCAAATCGACTGTAATCGCGAGAGCGAAGTCGATGAGCCCCTGCAGGTCTATTCTCAATATCACTCCACCGAGCCAAAGAGTTTTCTGGGCCTGACAATCCCGGCAAACACACCGGCAGACGAAAGTATCAAGCAGGCGCTTGATCATATTTTCAACCAGCCAAGCGTAGCCCCCTTCATAAGCCGCCAGCTCATTCAGCGCCTGGTAACCAGCCACCCAAGTGGCGACTATATCCGACGGGTTGCAAATACTTTCGAAGCAGGCAGATATAGCCTTCCCGATGGCCGATCCGTCGGCGACGGTCGCCGCGGTGACATGAAGGCAACAATTACGGCAATCCTTTTTGATGAAGACGCACGAACCGATCCGGACAATGCCGGGAACACCTTTGGCAAAGTGCGCGAACCAGTCATTCGCTTTACCAACTGGGCTCGTGCGTTTGATGCAAGCACTGTTTCACCGGAAGTAACCTTCATGCTTTGGGAGGCGGGTGCAGTGAACGCACTGTCGCAGCAGCCCTATGGTGCACCCTCTGTGTTCAATTTCTTCCGCCCCGGCTATGTAGCTCCCGGCACCGAAACCGGCAAACGCAAGCTAACAATGCCAGAAATGCAGTTGGTCACAACCAGCAGCATCCCAGGTTACACCAACTTCATGGCCTATTTCGTGTTCAACGAAGCGCAAAATCTGGAAGATGGTGACATAGAAGACGATCTCGACTTTTTGAATGGCGCTTCCGGCGCCGAGCGGGCACGGTCAAGTTTTATTGCCGGGTACCAAGAAGAAATAGCGCTTGCAAACAATCCGCAAGCGCTTGTGGACCATCTCGACCTGCTGCTCACCTACGGCACAATGTCCGACACGACCAAGGAAGACATTGTCGAGCTGGTTCGCCAGATCCCCCTCTCCGACGAAGACGATCAAGACTATGACGGCCCGATGGCCCGTACGCAGCTTGCCGTCCTCACGATCATGACCTCTCCAGATTATTTGGTGCAACAATGAAACAGAACTCGAACAAAGGCCCCGACAGATACGCCTTTCTGAAGCGTGAAGAAGTTGAGCTTGCCCGCGAGCCGCAGGCACTCGTTGATTATCTGGATCTGCTGCTAACCCAAGGCACAACATCCGACGCAATCAAGGAAGACATTGTCGAACGGATCCGCATGATCCCTCTGACCAAAGAGGAGGAAGAAAACTATGATGGACCAGTGGTGCGCACACAGGTTGTCCTCCTCGCCATCATGACCAATCAAGACAATATGGTGCAACAATGAAACAGTATCCACGCATGAGCCTGGACCGGCGCGCTTTCCTGAAAAGAACCAGTGCTACAGCCCTTGCAGCCACTGCCGGTAGCCTGACCTCAAGCCTGTCTATGTTTCCGGCTCACGCCGCCAATACAGATGGCTATAAGGCACTCGTGTGTGTCTTTCTTTTGGGCGGTATGGACAATTTTGACACGTTAATTCCCTACGATCAGTCGTCTTATGACCGTTGGGCACAAATCAGGGCATCCATGGTCTCGCGTCACAGCGGAAGCCGGGACAGGTCAAACCTGCTGCAATTGTCACCGGACACCACTTCCGGTTTTGACGGCAGGCAATTTGCTCTGCCTCCTCAGCTGTCGGGCCTTCGCACCCTCTTTCAGCAGGGCAACCTGGCAATGGTCGACAATGTGGGCCCGCTTGTGGAACCTGCCACCAAGGAACAGGTGCTTGCAGGCTCCCGCCGGTTGCCACCCCGTTTGTTTTCGCACAACGACCAGCAGTCGGTCTGGCAATCCAATGAGCCTGAAGGCGCGCAATTTGGTTGGGGCGGCCTGTTTGCGGACGCCGCGGTGAACTCGGGTGCAAACTCAAACAGCAATGCCAATGTCTTCACCACTGTCACCAGCGACGGTAGTCAGCTCTTCCTGACAGGAAACAGAACGCAGCCATATCAGGTTAGTGGAGAACAGGCAGAAGTCGTTGACATAGTGGGCGAATTCGAAGACCGCAACAGCGGTGCCTTTGACGTATTGAACCGCCACTTCAGGGCAACCAGATTTAATGGATCCAATCTTATAAAACGTGACATCGCCTCAGCCATGGCTGGTTCTGTCGAAGCCAACAATCTTTTCAACGACGCTGTTGAAAATGGATTGCCGCTGTCGACCGAGTTTCCGCAAAGTCCACTTGGCCAACAGCTCAGGTCCGTTGCCAAAACCATTTCACTCAGGGATGTCATGTTGGTGAACAGGCAGGTGTTCTATGTAGCCATTGGCGGCTTCGACACACACGACGACCAGGCTGATTCATTGCCCGGTCTGCATAGCCAGATCGATAGCGCGCTGGTGGCCTTTGATGCCGCCATGCGGGAGCTTGGCACGCAGAATGACGTCACTCTCTTTACCGCGAGCGAGTTTGGTCGCACCCTTGCGATCAACGGTGATGGCACGGACCACGGCTGGGGCGGCACCCAGTTTGTGATGGGCGGCGCCGTAAAGGGCCGTGAGATATATGGCAAGGTTCCCGTCAGCGATTTCGACCATGAAAATGATGTCGGCGGTGGCCGCCTGATCCCGAGCACATCAGTGGAGCAGTTCGCGGAACCGCTTGGTAAATGGTTTGGCCTTTCTGATCAGGAGCTGGCCGCAGCCCTGCCCAATCTTGGCAACTTCCAAAGCGGAGCAGTCAATCTGTTTGCTTAAGCGGCGGACGATTGTGTCCAACTCAAAACCGCATGAGATCCGCGGGCGGCGGCAAACCATCGCCCGCCAACACACCCTCCTGCCTCCCACCCGCTATCCCTCATAGTCAATCCCAAGTGCCGCTAAGGGACGCTGCCGCTGAAGCGCCACGTTGAAAAAACGCGGAACCTGTGTCTGATGAGATTTGGTCCGGCACACTTTTGACTCAATTTCTCATAAAACTGGCGCCAATTATAAACGCCCGGAAAAGAAATTTGGAATAAGGTAAGATGTTCCGGTATTGCCGGACTGAAAAGACATTGCCGACGGGGGTCGGGGTTGAAAAAAGGGGGAACTGGCCGTGGCAGAGTCCAGATACTTTCTCCGTGGGGCACGCATGGCTTTTGCTTTTGTGTCCATCGGTTTGCTTGCCGCCTGCAATGGTGGGGATGAGGATACATCAACACCGCCACCAAATCCGCCGACAACGCCGCCACCGCCAAAAGAACCGGCAAGTGCGGCTTTTGAAACCCGGGACTCGACCGCACGTTTCCTCACCCAGGCAACCTTTGGGCCGACCAAGCTGGATCTCGATACCCTCACGGGCACAGCGCCGTCAGACTGGATTGTTTCGCAGTTCAACGCACCACCCAGCCTCAACCTGCCGCGTATTGACAGCTATCTGGCGTTTGACGAGACCCCCGACGAAGAGTTCAGCAATTTTGCCGGCATGACCACATTGTTTTCCTTCTGGTACAATGCGATTGGTGGCCAGGACCAGCTGCGCCAGCGCGTAGCCTTTGCCCTGTCTGAAATTCTGGTTGTGTCCAACGCTTCGAGCGACCTGCTTGCCAGCGAGCCAGAAGCGCTTGGCTACTATCAGGACATATTGGTGCGCAACGCCTTCGGTAATTACCGCGACCTTATCGAAGACGTAACCTACTCTCCGGCGATGGGCCATTATCTCACCTATCTTGGCAACCGTAAGGGTGACCCGGAAACCGGCCGCATGCCAGACGAAAACTACGCCCGGGAATTGATGCAACTGTTCACTGTCGGCCTCAACGAGCTTGAGCTGGACGGCTCGCAGCGGCTGGACGGTAGCAATAACCCGATCGAAACTTATGACAATACGGACATCACCGGGCTTGCCCGTGTTTTCACCGGCCTGTCCTTCAGCTGCGATCATTTCGACATTGATTTTGCCGGCGGTGAAAGTTGCGACTTTGACCGCGAGAGCGACCTTGACGAACCGATGTTGATTTACGACCAGTTCCACTCCGAAGAAGCGAAAAGCTTCCTCGGGCTGACCATTCCTGCGGGAACAGGCGCCGAAGACAGCATCGACCAGGCGCTTGACCATATATTTGACCAGCCCAGCGTTGCGCCATTTGTGAGCCGCCAGTTGATCCAGCGGCTGGTGACCAGTCATCCAAGCCCTGATTATTTGAGGCGCGTTGCAACGGCCTTTGAAAATGGCAGCTATGAATTGCCGGATGGGAGAACAGTCGGCGACGGTCGCCGCGGCGACATGCAGGCCACCATTGCTGCGATCCTGTTTGACGATGACGCGCGAACAGAGCCGGATATCGCCGGCAGCAGTTTTGGCAAGGTGCGCGAGCCGGTCATTCGCTTTGCCAACTGGGCGCGCGCCTTCGATGCCGGCACCATCTCCCCCGAGGCCACTTTTCAGCTTTGGTACACCAGTTCACCCGAAGCCCTGTCACAGCAACCGTTCAGGGCACCTTCGGTGTTTAACTTCTTCCGCCCGGGGTATGTGGCGCCCGGCACGCAAACCGGGGCACAAGGCCTGACGATGCCGGAGTTTCAGCTCATCAACACGAGCACGATCGCAGGCTTTTCGAACTTCATGACATACTTTGTGGCAAATCAGGCCGAAGACCTGGATGACGAGGTGCTAGAAGACATTTTCGAGTTTCTCAATGTCAGTTTTTCGCCAACACGGGCACGCACGAGCTTCATTGCAGACTATAGCGAGGAAATCGACCTGGCGACTGACCCGGAAGCACTCGTCGACCATCTGGACGGGCTTTTGACCTACGGCACGCTTTCCGAGGCAACACGGGCAACCATTGTTGAGTTTGTCGGGGAACTGCCGCTCACGAACGAGTTTGACCCCGACTATGACGGCCCGACATCCCGGGCACAACTGGCGGCTCTTCTTATGATGACTTCTCCTGATTTTCTGGTGCAGCGATGACACATGATGATTTAAAGCGTTTGAACCGACGCGCCTTTCTGAAAAGAACCAGTGCATCCTGTCTTGCAGCGACCAGCCTTGGCGGGCTCTCTTCCAGCCTGTCCATGTTTCCTGCGCACGCCGCAGACACCGATGGCTACAAAGCGCTTGTATGCGTCTTTTTCCTCGGCGGCATGGACAATTATGACACGCTGATACCGCACGATCAGTCATCCTACGACCGCTACGCGCAGATACGGGCCTCCATGGTGGGACAGCATGGCGGAGGACGCGCCCGGTCGAACCTGCTGCAGCTTTCCCCTGATAACAGCGGCAGCCTTGACGGGCGTGAATTTGCCCTGCCGCCACAGCTCCCGAACCTGCGCTCATTGTTCCAGCAGGGGAACCTCGCGATCGTTGACAATGTGGGACCGCTGATTGAACCGGTGACAAAAGCACAGGTGGAGGCAGGGTCCCGCCGGTTGCCACCGCGGCTCTTTTCCCACAATGACCAGCAATCCACATGGCAATCGAGCGAGCCTGAAGGGGCGCAGTTCGGGTGGGGTGGCCTGTTTGCCGATGCCGCGGTTGCCTCGGGCGCAAATTCCAATGGCAGCGCCAATGTCTTCACCACCATTACAAACGGCGGTAACCAGCTGTTTCTGACCGGTGACCGCACCAAGCCCTATCAAGTGAGCGGGGAGGGCGGCGCCAAAGTGAATGTGCTGGAGTTTTTCTCCTATCAGGACAGCCCGGCGTTTGACATCCTGACCCGGCATTTCAGCGCGCAGGGATTTAATGGATCGAACCTGATCGAGCGCGATGTTGCGGATGCAATGGAAGGGGCGCTGGACGCCAACAACCGCTTTAACGAAGCGCTTGAAAACCGGGTTCCGCTCAATACCCAGTTCCCGGAAAACTGGCTTGGCCAACAGCTCCGGTCGGTAGCGGAAACTATTTCGCTCAGGAACGTGATGCTGGTGAACAGGCAGGTGTTTTTTGTTGCCATTGGCGGGTTCGATACTCATGACGACCAGGCACAGACGCTGCCTGGTCTTCATAGTCAAATTGATGGTGGATTTGCCGCCTTCCAGACCGCCATGCAGGAGTTGGGCACGCAAAATGACGTCACGCTTTTCACCGCGAGCGAGTTTGGCCGCACGCTCGCGATCAACGGTGACGGCACGGACCACGGCTGGGGCGGTACCCAGTTTGTCATGGGGGGAGCCGTCAACGGCCGCCAGATATACGGCAGCGTGCCGCCCACCGACTTTGACCATGACAATGACGTGGGGGGCGGCAGGCTGATCCCCAGCACCTCGGTGGAACAGTTTGCTGAACCGCTTGGCAAATGGTTTGGTCTCTCGGATCAGGAACTTGCGGCGGCGCTACCCAATCTGGGCAACTTTCAGAGCGGTGCGATCGACCTGTTTGGCTAGGCATCCACTGGTCATCCGGGAGGTCGTCCTGCTGCCGAGTAAGCCTGCGCACTCTGGCAGTAAGTTGCCACTTGTTAGCTGCTGCTGTTCCGCCGCAAATCCAATGTCCAGTTCACCTCCCAGTTGCCTGTTTCGGGGTGCTGGTATGCCTGTTCCCAGAAGGCATGGTCTTCGCTGATCATCTTCCATCTGAACCGCATGCGAAACCGCCGACCCTTGTTGGTTTCCGTGCCGTAAAAAACCCCGACCCCATTTTCGAACCGGCCGCGAACCTGCTCAGTGAGATGCGGGTAGCCTTTGCTCATCCATTGAAAAACCCATTCGTCCTTGTCTGGGTCATACGCCCGAAACATAAGCCCGTGCATGGGCCGGTTATTGAAAGTTCCGTAGGTGTCGTTGACGACGACCAGACCATCCAGAAGAACCCGGTACTCGGTCTGCATGTGGTTTTCCTGCCAAACGGTTTCGCCTGACATGCGGTCTTTCAAGCTGTGGCTTTCGACCCGCCAGACGCCGTGCAACTTGTCGAAATTGGCCATCGGTATGCTGGGTGTGCCATCAAATATGGCAGCGCGGTCGGATACCAATTGAAGGCTCTGGGCCCCTGGGAGACCGGCAGCAAGAATGCTGACTGCCACGCTGCCCGCGAAGGCAACGCAGATAGGCTTCAACCTGCTGTGAACCAATTCAAGAATTTTCATAACGCCCCCTCGGACTGCTTATGGAGCCAGGAAAACCCCATGATTGGTCAAAAACCCGCGGAATATGTGGCCATATTTCCTGCATCATGCGTTCATATGAACGGCACTGGTTTCGCAGGAAATGAATAAAAACCATCAGGAGATGCGACCGGGTTGCCCAGTGTGATGGGATGAACGGTCGCTTTTTGTTGTCGACGGACCACGGTGCCCGTCGCCACTGAGATGGATAATGGCTGGGGTGGATGATGGCTGGGGTGGATGATGGCTGGGGTGGATGATGGCTGGGGTGGATGATGGAAAGTGAGAGCCGAAAAAAAAGCTTGCACAATTTTCGATCCGCCTTATCTATATGCATGTAGATAGATTGATGATGATATGACAAATACCAAGACAAAAATTCTCGACCTCGCTGAGCAGTTAACCCAGACCAGGGGATTCAATGGCTTCAGCTATCTGGATCTGGCTGACGAAATCGGAATCAAAGCCGCGAGCATCCACTATTATTTCAGGAGCAAGGATGATCTCGCAGTCGCTCTGGTGGAACGTACCCATCAATCACATAGCCAGATTTTTGAAGACATGAACTCGGCGGTCAATACACCCAAAAAACGGCTGGAAGCTGTCATTGAATATTTTCAAAACTACGCCGTGAACAAAAAATTCTGCCTCTGCGGCATGATGGCCGCAGAGCTTCAGTCCGTCAGCCCCCGGGTGAGCAAACTGCTGGACGTTTACTTTACCGGATACCAGGCATGGCTTGCGCAGCAGTTTAAAGAGATGGGGCATAAAAATGCGAAATTGCTGGCGGTACGGTTTTTAAGCGGCCTGGAGGGCTCCCTGCTGCTCGCTCGTCTGAGAAACGACCCTAAAATCGTACATGATGCTTTGATAGGCTTTTTGAAAAGCTGATATTTTTTTATGCCTGATATCTACCTGTATATAGGTAAGTTTGGAAACAACAATGAACAAATATGGAAGCCTTCTAGCTACCGCCTTGGCGCTGATGCTTCTGGCGCCCCACGCTTATTCACAAACCCCAACGGAAAGAAACAAAACAATGAGTGAAATCACGAAAGAAACGAAAGTCGACGAAGCCCACAGCTTCAGCGAATACAATGCTGTTGTCGAGGCGTTGCAGCCATACATCGACAGCGCAAAAACAGGCGACGGTAAACTGACGCGCTCAGCCTTTTACGATCATGCCCATATCGTCGGTTCAATTGGCGGCGAATTCTACAATATGGACGTTGATGCTTTCGCTAGCGCCGTAACGGGCGGCGGTCCGGCACCCGAAGTGCAGCATCATATTGCCTGGATTGATATCTCCGGCCCTGCGGCGGCAGCAAAAGTAGAGTTCATAAACTGGGGCGGCAACCGCTTCACTGATTTCTTTGTCCTCTACAAACACGACGGTCAATGGAAAATCAGCGGCAAAACCTACGACTCCCACTCAAACAACTAATCCTGCTCATTCAAAGAAAGAAATAACATGACCAACTTTACCATTCATACTCATGACACCGCCCCAGAAGGCAGCAGAGAAACTCTGCAAGGGGTTCAGCAGGCATACGGCTTCCTGCCCAACCTGATGGCAACATTTGCGGAATCGCCCGCGACAGTGGAAGCCTATGCTGTGCTGTCCGGCATTTTCGAAAAAAGCGGCTTTACGCCCACCGAACAGCAGATTGTGCTGATGACCAACAACCGCCTGAATAACTGCACATACTGCATGGCGGCACACACAACAATTTCAAAAATGCAGAACGTGCCTGAAGACGTCATCAAGGCTCTGCGCACAGGTGCACCCCTTGCCGACCCCCGGCTGGAGGCCTTGCGCACGTTCGCTGCCAAGGTCAACCAGAACCGTGGTTTTGTCGACGAAGCCGACCTCGAAGCCTTTCTCGCGGTCGGTTACACCAAGGCAAACATTCTGGAAGTGATTGTTGGAACAGGCCTGAAAGTCTTGTCCAACTACACAAACCATATCGCCAACACGCCTGTCGACAACGCTTTTCGGGCAAACGCCTGGTCTGCGAACAAACCGGAAGCGGCCTGACCCGACACCGGCAAAACAGCCCCCTGTTTCACACGCGCTGCAGGCCGTCCGGCCAACGTGTGTGTGAAACGACTGAGTTCGAATAGGAAAAAAGAGATGTTAGCAACATATTATCATGACCGCGCGCAAGTACGCGTCGGCAATGTACCCGAACCAACAATCCTGGCCCCGACAGACGCGATCGTGCGCGTAACCCTGGCCGGTATCTGCGGTGCCGACCTCGATTTCACCCAAAACGGCCCCGAAATGGAGGTGCCGCAAGGCATGCGTCTTGGGCACGAATTTGTCGGTGTCGTCGAAGCGGTTGGCAAGGAAGTTCACAATGTAAAGGCAGGAGACCGTGTTGTTGCGTCAGCTATGTTTGTTGACGGTGAATGTCACTATTGCAAACGCGACGTGACATCTGCATGTGAACATGGCGGCCTGTTCGGGTCTCCCTTCTTTGTAGAGCATGGCGGCAATGACATTCAGGGCGGGCAATCGGAGTTTGTCCGGGTTCCCTACGCAAATTCCACCCTGTTTACGCTGCCGGAAGGCCTGAGCACCGGCGAAGAGGATGCCAGAGTGCTGCCGCTCGCCGACAACTTTGCGACGGGTTTTCATGGTGCCATGAATTCAAAAATCCAGCCGGGCGAAACCGTTGTTGTGATCGGCGACGGTGCTGTTGGTCAGTGCTCGGTCCTGGCTACAAGCCTGTTTGCCCCGGCGCAGATTGTTTTCGTCGGGCGACATGACGGGCGCCTGGAATTTGGCCGTCAAAACAGCGGAGCTACCCACACCGTTAATGGCAAGACCACCGACCCTGTGGCATATGTCAAAGAACTGACCAGGGGCCACGGCGCACTGTCGATCATTGACACGATCGGAAACCAGACTTCCATCAAACAGTCGCTTGATATGGCGCAGGCCGGCGCTTCCATCAGCGTTCTTGGTTTTGGCCATCTCTACGCACCAGTGGATGCACCCTATTCTGAAGCCCTGTTTCGCAATCTCACAGTCCATACCGGCATTGTGAATGTCGCCGCCTATATGAAGACGCTCTTACCGCTGGTTGAAAGTGGACGGATCGACCCGAGTGCGATTTTCACTGACATCCTGCCGCTTGCTGAAGCGGAAAAAGGCTATGACCTCATGCGCAGCCGGTCGGAAGGCACCATCAAGGTGGCGCTGAAAACCTGAAGACGGGGTCGTCCGGGCGGACAAAATGTCCGCCCCATGACGGATGCCTTCCTAATTGGTTTCCTTCACAGGTAAGTGGCGGAGAGTGAGGGATTCGAACCCTCGGTACGCTTGCGCGCACAACGGTTTTCGAGACCGCCCCGTTCGACCGCTCCGGCAACTCTCCGCGGGGCTGGGCGCATGGGCCCGTCAGCGGCGCGCACCCTAGCCGCGGTATGTATCGGATTCAAGGGGAAACTGCCTGGCGAGCGTATCGTCGGCTTACTCGTCATTTCGCCATCATTTGGTCCCAAAGTTCAGGCGGTCTGTCGCTGCCAGGTTGCGACCCGGCAAAAACACCGGATGCTCGGGGGCCGGGAATGGCGGAAAGAAGGGGCACTACATGCGGGTCTGGCTGATTGCTTTAACGGTAATGCTGACGATGCCTTCGTCTGCACTGGCCCTGGACGGCAAGCTTTCCGGAAACCAGCGCATCACGAGTGCCTACCTCGGCTATGACCTGCAGTATCGGGTTTACACGCCGCCCGGCATTGAAGACCTTGAAAATGTGCCGACAATATATGCAACGGATGGTCAGGGCTACATCCGCGCGGGCGGCATGCACCGGGTGTTGGACAAGGAAATAGCGGAAGGTCGCATCAGGCCAGTGGTTGCCATTTTTGTCGACGCGCGGGACCCGGACTACCTGCGCAACAATCGCCGCAACAGCCAGTTTTTCTGCAATACAGATTATCTCAAGTTCTATGTCGGGGAACTGGTGCCCCGAATTTCAGACGACTATCCAGTGAGCCTGTCGCATAAAGACCGGGTCATCCTCGGTCTGTCATTTGGTGGCCTGAACGCAGCCTGTTTTGGCCTGATGGCGCCCAGCACCTTTGGTGGCATTGCAATGCAGTCCCCGGCTATCCATCCGGTTCCCATACTCCGAGACCTCTATGAAAGCGAGGAAACACGCCCGATCAGGGTTTTTCTGAGTGTCGGAAAAATCAACGACAACACAGAGGTCGGCCGTGACTTCAAGCGTATTCTCGAAGAAAAAGGCTATGACCTTTTCTACAAGGAAGTGAACGCAAGCCACACCTGGCGCAACTGGAAGCCTCTGCTTGACGATGTGCTGCAGCATTTTTTTGCCACCAGCACCCGCTAGTTTTCCATCGCATCACCCGATCGGGTGAAGACAGTATTTGCCGATGTGATATCCTGCCCCGAAAGGACCAATAGCAACGAGGGGCCATCATGAAAGTATTGGGGATCAGGTTTTGTCAGGTATCATCCGATGCGCAGGCATTTGCCGAATTTTTATCAACCGGACTTGGATGGACTGAGAAAGATACAGGCCTGGGAGGTGACGGGTTTCAGGGTGCTGTTTTTCCGGCAGGCGACAGCTGGGTAGAGCTTTGGCCCGCGAGCGAGCCTGACAGGGCCATGACAATGCTGCAGCTTGTTGTCGACGACGCTGACGCCTTTGCCGCGCACGCTTGCAAGGCTGGCCTCGATCCAACAGGCCCCACCGACGCACACGGCGAACGCATCTATATGGTCACGGCCCCGGGTGGCATGCAGATGTCCTTCCAGTCGAAGCTGGTGGACTGACGACCGGTGGGCCAAAGGGCGGCGGTCATGGGCGAGCGATGACATCCCTCGTTTGGCGCCGCTCGCCGCGGTGATTCCACAAAGCGATTGACTTTGGCCCAACCTCCGCGAGAGACTTGTCCCTGATCAGGGGCGGGGAGCGACATGCTGGTTAAATCGAAAGGCTTTTCCAACAAAGACCTGGCTCGCTTCCGTGAACTCCAGAAGCGGTCCTTCGGCATTCTTGAAACCATGGCGGCGAACCTGACTGCGGGCCAGACAGAAAAAGAAGTCACCCATGTGCTGGTACGTGCCTACCGCGACGCCGGGGCAACCGGCTTTTTTCATCTGCCGGTGGCACTCTTTGGCGGACGTGCGGCCCTACCGGGCGATTGGTCACTTGGAAAATTTTTCCCAAAATCAAACGCACTCACCTCCGGCGACAGCGTGATCCTGGACGCCGCCCCTCTGTTTGACGGCTATCTGGTCGACACCTCCTACAGTTTTTGCTTCGGAGAAAACGACATCCACCGCACCATGATGCATGACCTCGGTACATTCAGGCCGCTGGTTTGTGATGCTGTGAACGCCGGTGCCACCTTCAAGGAAATTGCCGACCGGGTGCTCGGAGAATTTGACACCATGGGCTATGAGCCGGCGCACACCAAACACCCCGGCGCTGTGCTCGGTCATCGAGCGGTCAAAACCGCCAAAATGCCCTTCAAATGGCGGATCAACGGGTTTGATGGGCTTTCACTCAGCTGGTTTGGCCTCAAAGACAAAATGGCCATGTCCGGCATAGGACGGCGCTCGCCGCTGTGGAACAGCAGCAAGGCGTCCGCGCACAAACCTCATGATGGCCTCTGGTTGGTTGAACCTCACGCGGGCAGAGGCAATGTAGGTGCAAAATGGGAAGACATTCTCGTGATAGAGCGCGGCAAGGCCTACTGGCTCGATGACAACGTACCCCACGTACGCCAATGGGGGCAGATCGCGGCCGGAGAAAGCTACGCTCCAATACCACCTGCCATGGCATCTTCCTAAACCAGACGACAACAGGACTTCTGGTGACCTCACTAGACCTGCGTCAAATTTAGCCTACGTCACACGGGAAGATGTCAATCCACGAGGTCATTATGCCCAACAAACTAAGCCCCATTGAAGAGCCGTACGCAGATGATGTTGCCGCCATACTCAAACAGTACCCGCAGCAGAATGGATATTTGCTCAAGCTGTTCCGTGTTTTTGGCAACAGCCTTCGCTTTCTCGGCAAAGGTGTTCCCAACCTGCTTGACAAGGAAAGCCCGCTGACACTCAGGGAAAGAGAGTTGGTGATCCTCAGGGTAACAGCCAATCTTGATTGCGAGTATGAGTGGGGGGTGCATGTCACTGCGTTCGCAAAGGTGGCCGGGTTTGACGAGAAGCAGATTGCCGCCACCAAACTAGGTAGTTCAGATGCGGTGTGCTGGAGTGAAAAAGAACAGCTGCTGCTCCGGGCTGTTGACGAATTGTGCGAAAAAGGCGGGATAACACCAGATACCTACAATACCGTTGCAGAGCACTTGTCCCGCGAAGAGCAACTCGAAATACTTGCTCTTGCGGGCACCTATCACACTGTCAGCTTCGTCGCTAACACGTCGGGTATTGATAACGAACCGTTTGGAGCAACGTTTCCCGAAGGTTAGGTCACTGTATTGGCTGCACCAAAGTGCGGCTCAGTCGCTTTCGATGCGCGTGGCGGTAAACTCATTGAAGGGCGATATCCAGGTAGCGCCGCCGTCATAGGAGCGATCCATCGAAAACCGGTAGCCATTCGGGGTGATATCATGGTAGCGCGCCCGCTCCAGAAACCTGCCCCCCGGATCCTCGCCCTTGCCTTCCATGTGGATTTCGTCGCCGACCTTGCGCGCCTGTATCACTGTCTGGCCTTGGACACCGGACATCATCCACAAAATCTGCCATGACCGGTCACCGGGCAGGTATGTCCTGAAGGACGCACCTCGAAATATCACCTTGTCACTACCGTCAAGCGAGCGCCATTCATCCATGATGGCCGTGCCATCAAGGAAAGCATATGCATGAGAGAGCGCCCGTGTTTTGGCATACGTGCCATCGGGCCTGATATCGAGCGACTCAATAGACCAGTGGCCGAGGAAAAAGTTGAACTCTTCGGCGCTGCTCCTGGCCTGGCTGGCAGGTGTCGCCAATCCCGCGGCAAGTAGAAATGCAACGAGAAAAAGCCTGACGCTGCCAGTGTGGCGGGCAACCATCATCGCTGTCCCGGATGATAGCTTTCTTCGGCAACAGCCTCGATATCCTCGGGGTAAAAATAGACGGGGCGCAGCTCGCCGCGGGCATAAAGCTCGATCTGGTCGTCAAAATGAGGGGACCGTGGGTCGCCGCTCTGGCCGCCAGCCGTAACCGCCAGCGCCCTGACCCGTTCTCCAAACTCCACAACGGCTACGAAGCTGTTGCCGCGTGTACCGTAGGTTTTTTTCGTGCCGTTGAAGGTGCGCTGGCCGTAGGCGGCCAGGGAACCCCATCGCGCCGATGCAAACCCGACAGGGGTGGAAGGTGCGTTGTCGTCATGCGGATGCACGATCAGCGGACTGATACGCTGGAAACGGTTCACCTCGCCCCAAGGCACCTGCCAACTGCCAAAATCTTCTTCAAGCTTCTGGACAGCAACCATCAGGGCGCCAACGCCATCACGCGCCGCAACTTCAGCGACATAGGCGTCCGCCGTGATGCCGCGGGCACGAAAGTCCGCAACGCCCACCGTATCGGAAAAAGCGTGGCGGCGCAGCTCCCGGCCCCAGTAAACAGCAAGGGTTGTTGCCGTGCTGTCCACAGAGGACTTTCGGTCCCAGCTGCGCAGCAGCGCCAGCGGCTCTTCAACCGAAATTTCGCGCAAGTCCATATCGTCGCTTTTGATTGCAAGGAAGTTGTCATGCGCCCCATAGAGAACAGGCAGAAGCACATCAAAAGCAGCAAGATACGGGTCGTAGGCGGCGACCGCCAAGCTCTCAAGGGTGAAGTCTTTCTTGTCCCTGAGTACACGCACCGCGTTGATGCCACGATAATTTTCGGGGAAGGTTGCCATATAGGCCGGATAATCTTCCGCCTTGGGGCTCATGTCCCCGATAACGCTGAACGGCGTATTGTTGGTGTTCTGCAACCAGCCTGTCTCGGGGTTCAGAATACCCACGGTTTCCTCAACAGTGTGCAAACGACCCCACTCGGTCGCCGGGTTGCTGCCATCAACGGGCTTCGACCAATCAAACGACGTGTCCCGCACCGGGATATGATTGGCATGGAAGTAGGCGATATTGCCGCTGCTGTCGGCAAACACCGTGTTGTTCGATGAGTTTGTGTGAAACCGCATCGACTCGAGAAAGCTCGCATAGTCTGTTGATTTGGTGCGCAGGTAACTTTGCATCAGCGCATCCTTGGGCCGGTTCATCAGCCTGATCGACTGCCATGTGTTGCCCTCGCCCCGGACAATCGGGCCATGATGGCTGTGATAGACCCGCACCGTGCGCTCGGCCATGCCTTCATTGGTTTTGTAAGCTAGCGTGACATCACTCTCGGCCAGTTTACGGTCTTCCCCGCCGTAGCGGTAATAAAGGCCATCCGGATGTCGGGTTATCGTTTCAGTGTACCAGTCGATTGTGTCGGCACCCGACGATGTATGCATCCATCCGGCGTTTTCATTGAACCCCTGATAGATGAAAAACTGTCCCCAGGTCACAGCGCCGTATGCATTGAGTCCCTCGTCAGAACGCACATGCATTTCAGCCCTGAAGTAAAAACTGGTGTGGGGATTGATCAGCAAAAGCGCGTTGCCGCTGGCACTGTTTGAAGGTGCGATTGCAAATCCGTTTGAGCCAGTTGGCTCACTTGGAGAATAGGATGATACTTCAGCCAGCATATCAACAGGTTCTTCGCTGTAAAAAGCCTCGAGGCCTGCGAGGTTGACGCGTTCGATATCACCGCCAATGCTGCCTTCGCTGAACGTAAGGGCCATCCAGGGCTCGAAGCGGGTCAGGACTTTGGGCTGCACGTTGGGGTGGGTGTGCAGATAATAGTTCAGGCCGTCCGCCCAGGCGTTCATCAGCGCCTTGAGCCAGTCCGGGCTGGTTTCATATTCGGATTTGATGACATCCGGGTCGATGAAGAGCCGCATTCGCAAATCCTGATAGAATTTTTCTTCGCCGTCCGCTTCTGCGGCCCGGCCCATCGCGGTCAGGAAGTTCATCTCGACGCGGTTGAAGTCATCTTCCGCCTGCGCCACCATCATGCCAAACACGGCGTCTGCGTCGGTGGGGCCATAAACATGGGGAATGCCCCATTTATCACGTGTGATGGTAACTCGCTCGGCGGTTGCCTGCCAGCGCTCAAGCTCGCTTGGCGCGCGCGGCTCACTGCTGCAAGCGCCAAGAAAAATTACCAGAATAAGTGCAAAGTACCGCATAGCCTGCCCCCACCAACTGCATAGAATTTGCGCGCATCTTAGGGGGCACTAGAGGCGCTTGTAAAGCAGGCGGTCAGCGGGCGGCGTTCACATAGGCGTGTCCTTGCAGACGCACCATTTCAACAAGGTCGCCCAGCACAAGGTTAACATCAACGAGATGCAAGCCCCAGGCACTGTAGAGCTCGCCGTCAATGATGAGGTCGCCGGCTATGTCGTCCGTGCGCGGATCGTCCGGGTCCGCATTTACCTCAACAGCAAAATATGAGGCCCTGCGCAAAAACAATGTCTATTTCTGAAGCTTTTGCGAACCTTGCTGCGTAAAATACCCTGTTATTTTGCGTTAGGTGGCACTTCATCAATGTCAGAGGCACAAACTGGGAAGCTTTCAAACACTTTCTTGAGGTTAGCTTCTACGCCTCCCGTGATCTTGTTGTTAACGTCTAGCCCCTTTTTTAAAATGGACATCGGGGAAATTGTGAATGAGAAGTCCCTTTGTCGCTCCAGCGCCTGCTGTAATTGAAGGAGCGCCAACTCAAACTTGGGGTCTTCCAAAAACAACAACAGAATAGCGTTTATGCATCTGATGTTCACTTCCATCGGCCTACCGGGAATGATTTTCAACGGCTCCAACGCAATTCTCGCCCCTTTGTAGTCTCCCGCCACCAGGCATGCCATTGCTTTATTGAGAGACGAAAAAGGTTTGGAAGCCCCATTTTCCTCTGCACTTGAATAATGCTCGAAGGCAGCAACACCATCTCCCGCCATAAGGGCGGTGTGACCATTGTTGGTGTCATTGTTACTCTGTGGAGTTTGCTGAATTTCAGGTGGAACAACCACGCTACCTGCATCGATCTGGTCTTGCAGACGGTCGATACCCTTGCCGTCTGGCTTCAAGGTCCGTGCATAATCCAAATCCTGGCGCGCACCTGATACATCTCTGTTTAGAAACTTCGCCTTGGCTCGTCCCAGATACAAAGTATAACTTTTGGGCTGATCTCTTATCTTTTCATCATAGATGCGGATCGCAGCGGCATATTTGCCGGCCATCAATAGTGATCTCACATTTTCTATCTGGGTATCTTCTGGTTGCTTTATGGTTCTTACGCCACTGCGGTCTTCTTTTGCGGACTCGTGCATCGCATCTCGTGTTATTTGATCCGTAAGATCGCGTTGCACTTCATACTTGACTTGATCGTCTTGAAGCGACTGAAACTCTCGATCCGCAATTTCCAACAATCCCGCAAGAGAAAGAAATTTTCTGGCGATTATCTTAGACAGTTCTGATTCAGACTCTTCGTTGGGCTTGTATTGAATATCATGCTCAATTTCAGCCCATGCATGTTGAAGAACCGTCCTGATTTGAATCTCACAAACCAATCCTCGATAGCGAGAGTTTTCAATAAGGTTTGCCCTGTCGTTCGATAGCCTTACGAGAAAATGGATGCTTTGATAGCCAAATTGACCTTTGTTGCTTCTTTCTTCCCCAACATCTCTCTTCTCATCTATCGAAAAGTTCTCTTCAACAAATGCTACTGCACGTTCCACATCTTCCAATGTGTATAGAATTACCCGGACACCAGCTAAGTCCGTTATTTCTTCCAAGGGGTTTGAGTATTTCAAGCCACCAGTGCCGTTGGACTTCTGAGACTTCTTCTTGAAGCTGTCTACAGATTTCTCTCTAGATTCTACTTTGTGAAACTTAATTTTTTTTGATGCCAACCCTCCAGACAAAATTCGTCCGATTTCCAGTGAAAAATCCTTATAATTTCTTCGTTTTTCACGATATTGCTCCACAGATTCTGAAGCCTCGACCTGACCGTCCATCACCCACCTGCCTTCTTCAATCACTTGGAATTTGTCAAATATACACTCGAAGGTTGTGATTGCAAATTTTGCCACATCTTTGGCAACTGGATATCTAGTCGCTGACAGAAAAAGCTTTGTCTAATGTTACAAGTGTATCGGCGAGGTATAGAATACCGGCAGGGCCCAATACCTGATCGATTTTCTCGTTGATGTCGTCAAAAGGTTTGGCCACTGCCACTAGCACCTGCTCTCCCTGCTCCGATAGCGAAAGTGCCCAGGCGCGGCCATCTGTTTCGCTGCGGGTTCGGGTCAGCAGGCCACGGGTAATAAGGCGGCGCGCCATGGCGGTAACCGCCGACTCGTTTAGCCCCAGCTGCTCAGCAAGCAAGCGCTGGGTGGCCTGTTTGTTGGATTTCACCACAACAAGCACGGCTGCCTGCGCGGTTGTCAGGTCGGCTGCGTCCAAAAGGGCCTGATCTGCCGATTTCTTGAGTGCATGAGCCGCTTTTTGCAGCGTCATATAAAGCCGCACATCGCCTGCCGTCGTCACCTTAATCTCCCTGTGATTTGCTTTCCGGGCAGAATGCCTTAAATAACTTCACTAGTGAAGTAAAAAGGAGGCAAATCATGCCAATAATTGATGTATGGGCCCAGATCACGACGGAGAGAATGGCGCGACAACCCTGGATGGAAACCCTGCTCAGGTGGACCGGCCGGGCCGGCCAGCTTGCAGTGCCGTCCGTTGAGACCACCCTGAGCGCGATGGACGAAGCCGGTGTTGACATCGCGCTTCTGTCCGCCTGGGGCAGCCCGGGTGGAGCGCTGATCAGCAACGAGGAAGTGGCCACCCACATCGAGGCTGCTCCGGACCGGTTCAGGGGCCTGGCAAGCGTTGACCTCAATGACCCGATGGGCGCTGTGCGCGAAATCCGCCGGTGGGTTGACGGCGAGCGTTTTGTTGGCGTGCGGGTGGTGCCCTGGCTCTGGGACCTGCCCCCCAATGACCGCCGCTATTATCCGGTTTACACAGCGTGCGTGGATGCCGGCGTGCCTTTTTGCACTCAGGTTGGCCACACCGGGCCTTTGATGCGCTCTGAAACAGGGCGACTTATTCCTTATCTTGAGGATGTGCTCCTGGAATTTCCAGAGCTGAAAGTGGTGGGCGGGCACGTCGGGTTTCCCTGGGTGGATGAACTGACCTCACTTGCGATCAAGTTTCCGAACTTTTACGTTGACACATCCGCCTATGCGTTGCACCGGCTACCGGATGACTTTCGCGCCTTTATGAAAGGGCCCGGAAAGGGCCGGGTGATGTTCGGCACCAACTGGCCCATGCTGACACCGGGCCAGTGTCTGAGCGGGCTTTCAGCTCTCGAGCTGTCGGAAGAGGACACTGAAGCCTTTTTGCACGGCACCGCCCGCAACGTATTTGGCCTTTGATCGTATAGGAAGGAGAACAACATGCCGGACCGGAAAAGAGTAGCGGCGTTTGTGGATGCAGTGGTCAACGGTGACCACGCAGACGCAATCCGGGACTATTATCATGAAGAGGCCAGCATGCAGGAAAATGATGCGGAGCCAAGACAAGGGCGCGAAGTGCTCATCAAACACGAGCGGGCTGCCCTGGCACGCGTGCAGTCCATCCACACGCATCCGCCATCAATGGTTTTGGTGGACGGCGACCATGTCATGATCGCCTGGCGCTTCGATATGACCGACCAGGAAGGCATTACACGGCGACTGAATGAGGTGGCCGTTCAGACATGGCGGGGGGACAGGATTTTAACCGAGAAGTTCATCTACGACTCCGCCACGGCATGGCAACCCATCAACACTTAGCAATCCTGGTTCCCATTTGGCGTCCGGGCATAAAAAAAGGCCGTCCAGGAGACGACCGTTTTTTTAATGGAGCGGGCGATGAGGTTGGCGGCGTTGCCGCCAGCTTCGCAAACGAACTCACTCGTTCGAATCCAGAGCGATCATTCCATTAAAAAAGCCGGCTCTCGCGAACCGGCCTTTTTAATGGAGCGGGCGATGAGATTCGAACTCACGACCCCAACCTTGGCAAGGTTGTGCTCTACCCCTGAGCTACGCCCGCTCAATCGCGTAAGGGGGTAACAAGCGTTACCGCTTGCGTGGCGGGATAATAGTCAGCCGCTTTTGCAATGCAACAGTTATTTTCACTTTTGTGAAAAAAGCCGGTGAGGGTTGGAAAATAAAGCTTTTCCGGCCAGATTGGTAGCCTGTCTGCAATGGGCGCGGAGAATGAAGACATGGAATCACCCCTGGATGAACAGGCCCTTCTGGCCTTTCTGGACACCCTCGGTATTGCCCACACAACATACCAGCATGAACCGGTTTTTACTGTCGAAGAAGCACAGGCTGCCCGTGCGCACATGCCCGGTGGCAACAGTCACGGCCACAGCAAAAACCTGTTTGTTCGGGACAAAAAGAAGAATTTTGCCCTTGTTGTTGCGGAAGAATCGGCGCCGATCGACCTCAAAGCGCTTGCTGGCAAGATCGACATGGGGCGACTGAGTTTTGCAAGCGCTGAGCGGATGGCGCGGTATCTGGGGGTGAAACCGGGCTCGGTCACCCCGTTTGCCCTGCTACATGCCATGAAATTTCCAGCCGATGACCAACCCGCTATCAGGGTCATTCTGGATGAGCGGCTGATGGCATTCGATTTGATTTATTTTCACCCGCTGCACAACAGCGCGACAACCGCAATTCACCCAGAAGATCTGGTGAAATTCTTGCGAGCATGCGGTGCAAACCCGGGAGTAAGCACATTGTAAAAAAACCAGCGTGACCACCAAAATAATCTTCATTGCATGCTGGCGCCCCGCGCTGACAACCGGTATGCTGGTTCAAACATCCAGTTCACTTTTCACACGTCACGAGTAAATTTATGGATCAAATGATGTCCAGCGGTGCGGCCAGCACGCCACAAACCGGGGCGGACGCCCTTATCACCGAAACGACGCTGCAGTCCTTCGGCAAGGATGTAGTGGAAGCCTCCATGACACGGCCGGTTCTCGTGGATTTCTGGGCGGACTGGTGTGGCCCCTGCAAACAACTCATGCCTGCCCTTGAGGCAGCAGTAAATGCCGCAGGCGGCGCTGTGGCGCTGGCAAAGGTAAATGCCGACCAGAACCAGCAGCTGTGCGCTCAATTGCGGATACAAAGCCTGCCAACCGTGATGGCTTTCTGGCAGGGACAACCAGTGGACGCCTTTCAGGGGGCGGTTCCACCTTCCGAAATCAAGGCTTTCATCGACAAGCTTGTGACGCTTTCTGGCGGTGGGAGCAATAATGACCCGGTCGCAGCAGCAATGGCACAGGCCGATGAGCTTCTGGTGGCAGGCGAGGCAATGCAGGCAGCACAGGTTTACCAGCAAATTCTCGGGCACGCACCAGGGCACGCCGGCGCACTTGTTGGCATGGCTGAAGCCGCACTTAAACTTGATGAAGCCGACCAGGCCCGCGACGTCATGGGTATGCTTGACGATGAGGCCCGCAAGGACGCCGACCTCAAAGACCGCATCGCGCGGATCGAAACAGCCCTTGAGCTTGCCGAACAGGCGGAAAACGCTGGTGACATCGCACCTCTTGCGGCCGCCGTTGAAGCAGATCCCCTGAACCATCAGGCACGCTTTGATCTGGCGCTTGCGCATCAGGCCGCTGGTGACATGGCCGCATCAGCCGAGGCGCTGCTGGCCATCATCATGCGCGATCGGGAATGGAACGAAGACGCTGCGCGCGAACAACTCCTCAAGTTATTTGAGGCAGCAGGCCAGACTGACCCCTTCACCCTCAAATATCGACGCAGACTGTCGTCGGTTCTTTTCAGTTAGCGAGAGAACATGTCAGCAGCCTCCCCAGCTCCTGGTTCTTTACCCCCGGTTATCCCTGTTTTTCCGCTGACAGGTGTCATCCTGCTGCCGGGCAGTAACCTGCCACTCAATATTTTTGAACCGCGCTACCTCCAGATGGTGCGGGATGCCGTTACATCAGATGGCCTGATTGGCATGGTCCAGCCAAAACCACAGGATGGCGATATCGAAAAACCGGAGCTCTATTCGGTTGGCGGGGTCGGCAAAATTGACGACCTGGTTGAAACCGGCACGAACCGCTTCGCGATCCGGCTGAAGGGTATCGCCCGTTTCGAGATTTCTGACGAGCTTTCAACCACCACACCCTACCGCAAGGTTCACGCCGACTGGGCACGATTTGGCGATGCGGACAACGCGCAATCCGCTAACCACGGCGTGGACCGGCGCAAGCTTCTTGCCACTCTCTCGGGCTATCTGGAACAACGTGGCCTTGATGCGGACTATGACGCCATTGCGGAAGCGCCGGATGATGTGCTTGTAAACACACTGTCGATGATCATCCCGCTCGGTGCACCTGAGAAACAGGCTCTATTGGAAGCAGTCTCAGTGAGCGACCGCGCCACCATGTTGCAAACCCTTCTGAAAATGGCGCTGGTTGAAGAAGGGTCCGTTCAACCATCGAATTTTCATTGAGGACAAACCACGTGACATCGCCCGCAAATTCATCCGATATGCGTACCACACGACAACTTCTGGAAGTGCTGGTGTGCCCGATCACACGCACAACCCTGGAGTATGATTCAGCGGCTCAGGAACTTGTCAGCCGGGCAGCCGGACTTGCTTTTCCCATCCGTGACGGCATTCCGATCATGCTTGCGGACGAAGCACGGGAACTGGACCCCTAACGCTCTTCCGCAAACAACGCCTTTACAGCCTGTTTGGTGATTTTCCCCATGGCATTGCGCGGCAGGGTGTCAACCGCCAGCAAAGTTCTCGGCAGCTTGTAAACTGACAGCCGTGCCTTCGCCCATTCCTTCAGTTCGCTCAGCCCGAGCCGCGCACCACCCTTGAAAACCGCTGCCACTGCGACACGTTCACCCCACTCCTCATCGGCAAGACCAACAACGGCACACTCCAGAATGTCCGGGTGATCAAGAAGTACAGCCTCAATCTCAAGGGCGGACAGCTTGTAGCCACCTGACTTGATGATATCGACCGACGAGCGTCCCATGATCCTGTAATATCCACGTTCAATGGTCGCAATATCCCCGGTTTTGAACCAACCGTCCCGGAAACTATGGGCCGTGGCGTCCGGGTTGTTCCAATATTCGTCAAAAACCGTTTCACCGCGGACCCAGATTTCACCAACAGTACCTTCGCCTTCAACCACGCGGCCTGCCTCGGAAACCAGCTGCAATTCAACGCCCGGCAGGGGCACACCCACGCTACCGGCGCGCCGTTCCCCGCTATAGGGGTTCGAAAGTGCCATGCCGATTTCTGTCATGCCGTATCGTTCCAGAAGCTGCTGTCCTGTCCGGCGTGCCCAATCGGTGTGCACACCTGCAGGCAGGGCCGCCGACCCTGACACCATCAGACGCATAGCCCGGAAACCACCTGTTACCTGTTTCACATGATGTTTGTTTTCTGGTGCATCCAGCCACGCGACAAGCCGGTTGTAGATGGTCGGGACCGCCATGAATACGCTATAGGCCCCCTCTGCGACGCGGGCACAAATTCGGTCCGGGTCAAATTTGGTGAAAGGCTCGATTGCGGCACCCGCCCAAAGAGCGCAGGTCAATACATTCAAGATGCCATGCAGATGATGCATGGGCAAAAAAAGTGGAATTCGGTCTTCTGCTTGCCAACGCCAGGCATCAACCAGCACACTTGCCTGCGCAGCAATCATCGCATGGGTGAATACCACCCCCTTGGGTTTGCTGGTGGTGCCGCTCGTAAACAGGATCATTCCCCTGCGCGCGGGCTCAATTTCCGGCAACGCGCAATCCCCTTCGAGACTTTCGGGTGTCAGTACGTCCAGACGCAACTTTGCTGGCAGGTCACCCAACACAGACAGAAGAAGCGGCGAGGCAACAACCCGGCGCACACTGGCGTTTTCCAGCACATGCTCGATTTCCGGCACGGCAGCACCGCTGTTGATGGGCACCGCGATGCCACCAGCGCGCCACACACCCCATTGGACAGCGGCATACTGCACCCCCGTGGGCACCAGAAAGGCGATGCGCTCTTCATCAAGGTCTCGCCTGCCCGCAAGCAAACCGGCTGCCACACCGGCGGAACGCTCGAGCAAGTCGGCATAGCTGTGAGTTTCATCCGGTCCCCAAAAGGCCATTCTGTCCGCATGGCGATGGGCGCGCTCGATAATCGGCAGCATGGTCATGCGGGTCCTTTCACCAGCGCGGTTTTTCAGGCAGAAAACGTTCGGTCAAGCATCGGCCCGAGCCGCTGCCCGCCAAAGATATGAATATGCAGATGTGGCACTTCCTGATGAGCATTTGCTCCGGCATTTGCCAGCGTCCGATAACCGGGTTCCACAAGACCAAGCTCTTCAGCCACTTTGCCCACCGCACGCATAAAACCCACGATCAGGTCGTCGGGGGCCTGCGCGGTGAAATCGGCCATCGATACAAACTCGCCTTTCGGGATGACGAGAACATGCACCGGAGCCTGCGGATTGATGTCATGAAACGCCAGCGCATGCTCGTCTTCATAGACCTTGTTACAAGGGATTTCCCCACGCAGGATTTTTGCAAAAATATTGTTGGGGTCGTACGCCATGGACCATCCTCCGGTTGACCGTGATTGCTCACGATACTGCCAACAGGGAGAGGTGCACGCAAGCGATCAGTCGCGGCTCAGTTCAACAAGTTCGTACCAAGTTTGCATATAGCCGCCCACACCGCCACGCACGAACAGATAGTCATCATCTGCTGTGACCCAGACATCATAGGAGGGGTGCTGCTTGCCGCCCATACCGTCGCCTTCGGTATCACTGAACTGAAAGTGCCGGCACTGGAACGTGCCTGCCGGCGTGGTGATTTCCTCCTCGCCAACATACGCGAGGAAGATGGATACCTCGGCCACCATGGGCGGTGTGGCACCGCGATGGTCCGGCGAGGGAACAAAACACCTGATTTTGCGCTTTGTCGGCCCACCCGAGATATCAAGGGCCCGGCAGTTGAAGGCATCAGCCACGATAGGGTGGGTTCCAAAGAGGTCAAACGGACCTTCCGTGTCGCGCACCTGGCTGAGGCGCCCGGTGTCGGGGCCGAAGCTCTCGCATTCGATTTTGCCGTCCTTGAACAGAAACCAGCCGGAGCCCATGAATTCGTCGCCAACAGTCAATCGCACATGGCAATCCATCGGAGCATAGGTTTCGTCGCAGCTATAGATAATATCCCGCATCACGGTGGGGGCTGGTTCTTCGATTTCACAGTGTGCCCGGATGGTTTTTTTGCCATCGCCATGTTTGGTGATGTGGAAGGTTTCGTGCCCACGCGGCTGATCCATCATTTCCGGCTTTTTCGAGGTGTAGGCGATCCGCCCGACGATATTTTTGTGCTGCATGTCCACATTCCGGCTATTGGCTATTACCCGCTCCTAAAAGCCGGCCGTGCGCCCGTCATTGCGCTGTGTCAATCGGCGAAAGATTGGATCATCGCCAGATAGTCAGCGGGCAGCTGCAATTTCCCGGCCGCCGTCAGGAGTTTGGCGATATAGGCCTGATCAGGCTTTTCGCCCGACAGCTTGGGGCAAATATAGGTCATTGCTGGCACGGCGCGCCCGTCATCTGTATGGACCAGGACCGCTTCCGGCAAATAAGGAGCACCTTTTAAAGCCACCGGGTTACCACCGTAAAGTTTATCTAGGTCAGCATGGCTAAGCTGCGCCAGAAGGCCATATGCGCGCGCGTCCTTTTTGCCTTCCAGGTTGGCAAGAGGCCCGACGGTCAGCTCAAAGTCGGCAACATAGCCTGCCTCACAGTTTTCAGGTGATGCACCTGCGGCCTTGAGGACTCCCGGGTCCATATAACCGCCGTAGAAAAATGCATATGGCTTACGGGCCATGCCTGCTCCTTATAGGATGAATTTGGACAGGTCGCTGTCTTTCGCCAAGTCACCAATGTGCGTGCGCACAAATTCAACATCAACCGTAACTTTGGTTCCGCCCTGATCGCTTGCCGTGAAGGAAATCTCTTCGAGCACTTTCTCAAGAACGGTGTGCAACCGACGGGCACCGATGTTTTCGACCGTCTCGTTGAAGTGGGCGGAAACACGCGCAAGCTCGTCAATGCCATCATTTGTGAATTCAAGCTCAACTTCCTCGGTGCCAAGCAAGGCGACATATTGCCGGATCAGGCTGAAATCAGGTTCGGTCAGGATACGGCGGAAGTCTGCTTCCGTCAGATCCCGCAGCTCAACCCGGATGGGCAAACGACCCTGCAGTTCCGGCAGCAGATCTGAAGGCTTTGCCAAGTGGAACGCACCGGACGCGATGAACAGAATATGATCCGTTTTAACAGCGCCATACTTTGTTGACACAGTCGTGCCTTCGATGAGCGGTAGCAAATCGCGCTGCACACCCTCCCGGCTTACGTCGCCGCCACGTACATCCTGTCGCGCGCAAATTTTGTCCACTTCGTCCAGAAAAACGATGCCGCTTTGCTCAACAAGCGTGATCGCCTCTCGGGTTGATACGTCCTCGTCAACAAGCTTGTCCGCTTCCTCTGCCATCAGCACTTCATAGGCTTCAGCCACACTCAGCTTTTTCTTTACCGTACGGCCCCCCATGGCTTTGCCGAACATATCGCCCAGGTTAACCATGCCCATGCTCGCCCCCGGCATGCCCGGAATATCAAACTGCGGAAACGGGCTGGCCGTGTCAGCAACGTCCAGCTCGATTTCTTTTTCAGCGAGCTCGCCTTCTCGCAGCATCTTGCGGAACTTTTGGCGGGCTGCATCACCAGACCCTGCGCCAACAAGCGCATCAAGAACGCGTTCTTCAGCATGCAGTTCTGCTTTTGCCGCCACTTCGCCGCGCTTCTTTTCCTTGACCATCAGGATTGCGGTCTCAACGAGATCGCGCACGATCTGTTCAACGTCGCGCCCGACGTAGCCAACCTCGGTGAACTTTGTCGCTTCGATTTTGATGAACGGTGCTTCCGCCAATTTGGCCAGACGGCGCGAGATTTCGGTTTTACCGACACCGGTGGGGCCAATCATCAGGATGTTCTTTGGCAAAACCTCTTCGCGCATGTCACCGTCAAGCTGTTGCCGCCGCCAGCGATTGCGCAGCGCCACAGCGACAGCGCGCTTGGCGTCCTTCTGGCCGATAATGTACCGGTCAAGCTCTGAAACGATTTCACGCGGGGAAAAACTGGTCATGGTCTACTCCTGACAAACGCTTATGCGTCTTCGGCTTCCATGGTCTCGAGGACCAACTCGCCGTTTGTATAAACACAGATATCGGCAGCAATCGCCATTGCCTTGCGGGCGATGTCTTCTGCCGTTAGGTCTAGGTCATAAAGCGCGCGGGCGGCGGCCAGAGCAAAATTACCGCCCGAACCAATGGCCACAACACCGTGCTCAGGCTCAATGACGTCGCCGTTGCCGGTAACAACAAGGCTTGTGTCCTTGTCGACGACAATCAGCATGGCCTGCAGCTGTTTGAGATACTTGTCGGTGCGCCAATCCTTGGCAAGCTCCACACAGGCACGCGCGAGCTGTCCCGGGTGCCGCTCGAGCTTGGCTTCCAACCGTTCAAAAAGCGTGAAGGCATCTGCGGTTGCACCCGCAAAGCCGGCGATCACCTTGCCGCCCGCCAGGTGCCGCACCTTGCGAGCATTGGCCTTCATCACCGTGTCTCCGGCTGAAACCTGCCCGTCACCGGCGATAACCACGGAGCCCTGTTTGCGAACGCTGCAAATGGTTGTCATGGAATGTTTTCCTTCGAAATCATCTAAGCATGTCTGAATGCAGCATATATGAGTTGGGCTGCGTGGTTGCAAGCAACCTTGGCAATTTGACGCGATATCACCGGATTTTCATTATTATCGCCCAAGAAAATGCTCGCAGACAAAAGAAAACTTGCGTATTAGCAAGGTCGAGCGCGGCTTAAGAGCCGGGCCGGAGCTGAAACGGAGTAACGCCATGCGTACAGCAGCAATGGAACGCAAGACCAAGGAAACCGAGATTTCCGTCGAGCTGAACATCGACGGCACGGGTCAGTATGATGTCGAAACCGGCATTGGGTTTCTTGATCATATGCTGGAACAGCTGTCGCGCCATTCACTGATGGACCTTAAAGTACGCGCCAAAGGTGACCTGCACATTGACGGCCACCACACCACTGAGGACTGTGGCATTGTCATCGGCATGGCGATCAAAAAAGCATTGGGCGATCTTAAGGGTATAACCCGCTACGCCAGTGCCTATATCCCGATGGATGAAACGCTTTCGCGTGCGGCGATGGATATTTCGGGTCGGCCTTTTCTGGTCTGGAACGTCGCCTTCCCTCGCGAAAAAATCGGCGAGATGGACACGGAACTTTTTGAAGAGTTTTTCCGGGCATTTGCCTTTGCAGCCGGCATGACCCTGCATGTTGAAAACCTCTACGGCGTCAACAGCCATCATATTATCGAGAGCTGCTTCAAGGCGACGGCGCGAGCGCTCAGAGACGCGACCAGCATTGACGCCCGCAAAGCGGATGCTGTTCCCTCCACCAAAGGCACACTTGGCGGCAGCCTTTAGCCCAATCCAGGGAGACGAGCATGAGTGAAACCGTTGCCATTATCGACTATGGCTCCGGCAACCTGCGGTCGGCGGAAAAGGCTTTTGCCCGTGCCGGCGCTGAGGCAGGTCTGAGCACCAAAATCGTCGTCACAAGCGATGCGGATACAGTGCGTGCTGCTGATCGTATCGTTTTGCCGGGCGTTGGCGCTTTTGGCGACTGCGCGCGCGGCCTCCGGGCGCTGGATGGCATGACAGACGCTCTTGAAGATGCGGTTGAGCGGGACGGAAAACCCTTTTTCGGCATTTGTGTCGGCATGCATCTGATGGCGCGGCAGGGTTTCGAACACGGTGTGCATGAAGGCCTTGGCTGGGTCGATGGTGACGTAAAAGCGCTTTCGCCGAACGACGCATCTCTCAAGATTCCGCACATGGGCTGGAACACCATCGAGCTGACGGAAGCAGGCTGCAAACACCCGGTCACCCGCGTGCTGTCTGGCGAGGACCACGCATACTTTGTGCACAGCTACCAGATGGAGCTCGAAGACAAAGACGCGCTCTTGGGTTTTACTGAATATGGCGGCCCGGTCACCGCAATTGTTGGAACCGACACCAAGATAGGCACCCAGTTTCACCCTGAAAAAAGTCAGGCCGTCGGCCTTAAACTCATCACAGCATTTCTGGAGTGGCGGCCATGATCACGCTTTATCCTGCAATTGACCTCAAGGACGGCAACTGCGTGCGCCTGCTCAAGGGCGACATGGACGCAGCAACTGTCTTCAACGACAATCCTGCTGCGCAGGCGAAAGCCTTCGAGGAGGCCGGGTGCCGCTGGCTGCATATTGTTGACCTGAATGGCGCTTTTGCTGGTGAGCCGGTGAACGGTACGGCGGTTGACGCGATTATGGGCACGGTTGACATACCGGTTCAGCTGGGCGGCGGCATTCGTGACATCGCCACCATGGAACGCTGGCTCGACAAAGGACTGTCCCGTCTGATCCTCGGCACACTGGCCGTCAAAGACCCCACGCTTGTCAGAGAGGCATGCCAGCTGTTTCCAGGCAAAATCGCCGTGGGCATTGACGCAAAGGGCGGCAAGGTCGCCGTTGAAGGCTGGGCAGAAGCAAGCGAGCTTGGCGTCATCGAACTCGCCAAAAAATTTGAAGATGCGGGTGTTGCTGCCATCATTCACACAGACATCGACCGCGACGGAATGCTTACGGGTGTGAATGCTGCTGCGTCGAGTGAGCTGGCTGCTGCAGTGTCGATCCCTGTCATTGCTTCAGGAGGTGTGAAGGACCTCTCGGATATTGAAAGGGTCGCTGCTGCCGGCAACCTCGAAGGCGTCATCACGGGTCGCGCCGTCTATGATGGCGGCATGGACCTCAAGGCAGCCCTCGCGCTTGCCGCCGGGGGAGCCTGATGCTGAAGTCCCGTATCATTCCCTGCCTTGACGTCAAGGATGGACGTGTGGTCAAGGGGGTTAATTTCGTCGACCTTGTGGACGCGGGCGACCCCGTCGAGCAGGCGCGTGTATATGACGCCGCCGGTGCTGATGAACTGACGTTCCTTGATATCACCGCAAGTTCTGACAAGCGCGACATTCTGCTGGACGTCGTGCAGCGCACCGCTGAGCAATGTTTCATGCCACTGACCGTCGGCGGCGGTGTCAGGGGCGCTGACGATGTCAGGAAACTGCTGCTCGCGGGGGCAGACAAAGTGTCCCTGATGACGGCCGCGGTTAAAAACCCACCGGTGATCAGCGAGCTCGCTGAAAAATTCGGGTCCCAGTGTATTGTGGTTGCCGTGGACGCAAAAAAAGTCGCTCCGGGCCGGTGGGAGGTTTTCACGCACGGCGGGCGCACACCAACCGGCCTTGACGCCATCGCTTATGCACAGCAAGCAGCGGCACTTGGTGCCGGCGAGATTTTGCTCACGTCCATGGACCGGGACGGCACACGCGAAGGCTTCGACATCGAGCTCACAAGCAGGATTGCTGACAGCATTTCCGTGCCCGTTATCGCCTCGGGTGGTGTGGGAACGCTGGATCATCTGGTGGAAGGCGTTCGCGACGGTCATGCAACTGCCGTACTCGCAGCCTCGATTTTTCACTTTGGTGATTATACAATCGCCGAAGCCAAGGCACATATGAAAACGGCGGGCGTTGCCGTGCGGGAGACGGTAGGATGAATGAAACCGGAGACATACTTAAGCGTTTGGAAGAAACGCTGCGCGCCCGCAAGTCAGCGGACACTGCAGACAGCTATGTCGCCAGCCTTTATGCAAAAGGCAGCCGCAAAATCGCCCAAAAGGTGGGCGAAGAAGCTGTAGAGACAGCCATGGCAGTCGCCGCAGGTGACCGGAGCGAGCTGGTGGCAGAGTCAGCAGACCTTGTGTTCCACCTGATGGTGTTGCTGGAAGCCGAAGGCCTGTCGCTTGACGACGTTGCGCAGGAACTTGCGCGCCGCGAAGGACTTTCCGGACACACCGAGAAAGCGTCCCGCCAGACATAAGGAGTTGATCATTGCAGCACCGGCCAGGCATAGGGAAACCAGGCATGCTGAGGGCTGTGGTGGTTATGGCCAGCTTTTTCACCACCGTTGCCGGCACACCTGTCGCCAGTGACACGCCTGAAGAAAGGCCGGCTTTCCAGTGGCCGGTAGACTGTATACCGGGAGACGACTGCTGGGTTGCCCGCTATATGGATCGTGGCAGCCAGGAAAAGAGCCTGGATTACCGCTGTGGTCAGCGCACCCAGGACAAGCACAATGGTACCGATATCGTTCTCCCAAGCATGGCTGCGATGGAACGAGGTGTCGCAGTTCGAGCTGCTGCCCGCGGGCGGGTTCTCGCCTTAAGAGATGGCATGCCGGACATTGTTGTCTCAAAAGAACGACGGGAAAAAATTCTCAAACAGGGATGCGGCAACATTATCATACTCGGCCATGCCAACGGCTGGCGGACACGCTATTGTCACCTGAAAAAAGACAGCTTGCTGGTCAAAAAAGGAGACCTGGTCAAAGCTGGACAATCCCTTGCCCTCGTGGGGCTTTCCGGCCTAACCGAGTTTCCACATCTGCACTTTATGGTGCATCGCAATGACGGCGCAAAAATCCTCCGATATGTCGATCCTTTTGATGGTGGCACTTTTGAAGACGATCGCTGCAGTGCCACACCCGTGAACACCACGGGGTTGTGGGCGGAGGCTGCTCCCTATCAGCCTTCTGCTGTAATGCCCCCGGTTATCGATACGGCGCGCCGCACCGGGAAAACCATGTGGGAACAGCAGCCAGCAACACTGTCAACCAACAGCCTTGTGCTTATTGTGCAAGCACGCGGGTTTCATACGGTTGAAGGCGACGAATGGCGCATCAGACTGATGGACCCCCGCGGGCAAATCAGGGTTAACAAGACCATCACGCAGAAACAAAGCCGCCAGCGCGTCGAAGCGTTCGCAGGCCTGCGTACACCTGCGAATGGTTTTTCAGAAGGGCGCTGGTCTGCCTCTGTGGAGCTGGTGCGCGCCGGCCACAGTCTCGGGACCGAGACCAGCTCGGTCCTGATAGTAGAAAACCCATAGGTAGGCTTCAGGGTTGCCTCGCCCTGGCTTCAGCAATCTTTGCCTTCAACTGCGTATAGTCCGAAAGGTCGGTATGTCGGACAATTTTCCCGTCCCTGAAACCGATAATACGGATACCACCAGCCATCATCGGCACAAACCCATCGGGATTGCCGTCGCCAACAACATCCATCCGGACATAAAAAACATACTCAAGAACGACGGTTCCGTTGCTTTCATAGGCTTTCACAGGATGACGCAGCAAGTCATGCGCACCGCCCGTATAGCCCTGGTAGGCTTGCAAAACCGCATCTTTGCCTCGGCGTTCGCCTCCCCACGTTGGGTCCTCAAACCAGATTTCATCATGCATCAGGTCTGCAACCGATTCCGGTCGGCCCTGTTCGAGAGCCGTCAAAAATGCTTCAGCCGTCTTAATGTAATTTCCCGAATCCTGGGCAAACACATTTACTGTGCAGGCAAGGAACAGAAAAGCTGCGGCGCTTAGTTTGGTGATCATAGTCTTGCTCCGGTTAATTGAGAATCCGGAGTGCAGGATGAGAGGCCGTGTGTCGTTAACATCGAACGACATTTACCTTTTAACTGTTGTGCCGTTTCCTGAACATGCTTGGTGTCATGCCTTCATAGTCCTTGAACGCCTTGTTGAACGAAACCTTGTTGTTGAATCCAGCGGCAAAAGCAATGTCCAGAACGGTATCACCGGTGCCCGCCAACAGGGACTTAGCTTCATCAACCCGTCGACGGTTGATAAATTCGTAAAAACTCTGACCGACCGACCTGTTCAATACCTCGGAAACAGTGTGCGGCGCCATTCCCGCTTCCTTCGCCAGCTCCCGCAAGTTCAGGGTCGGATTTATGTAAAGCTTGCCAGCATCTACAGCCGCTATCAACTCTTGGGCCAATGCCGCCATGCTGTCCTCGTCCAGCCCGGATTTTTCATAAGCGGGACGTCTTGTTTCATGGGGCGGCGGAAACAACTGACTGAGGGCGCTTTTGCTCAGCCAGATTATGTAAACCGTGCCGCAAAAATTAAAAATTGTCTGTGCCTGCACGGTGTTTGCACCAAAACCTGTCAATAGGGGAAACAACACCACATCCGCAACCATAAGCGCCATCAACCACCAGCTGAGGGCCTGCAGCCATCCGAGGTCAACACCGCTGAGGTTGGAGTATTGCTCTATCAGACTGCGACGCCGACCGCGTAAGGCCCAAAGAATCATCGTCAGGTAAGTTACAACCTGCACGACCAGGCCATAATACAGCAGGTCAAGACTGCTGGCAGGAAGGAAGGGGATAAAAACCGCAACCGCAAGTGCCGGCGCAAAATGCAGTCCGCTCACCCCCGTCTCTTTTCCAACAGCAAACTGCGTGTAGATGAACAGGCAAGGTCCAGCCGCAAAGTTCAAAAATGAGAACCAGTTTATGAGGTCCAAAAACAAGGGATTGTCAAACTGGCTCTTTATGACCGTCATCAGCATCGCTGCGGCGAACAGGCCCGTAAACCCGGCCAGCCAACCAATCCTGGCTTTGCCGGATGTTACCAGAAGTCCGGTCAAAAACCAGCCGCATACACCACTGATCAAAGCAAGCATGTCGGCAGTCGTGAACTGAAACACCATGCCGCTAGCCTGCAAAATAGTCCTGGCCTGCCTGCCACAAAAGCCTGAGGGCCAGCAGCGTCAGCACGATATTGAGGATGACACCAAAACGGTCTTCATTTTGGTTCAACAACACGCGCTTGCCGACAAGAGTGCCGAGAAAACCCGCGGTTACCATGAAGGCGACGAGCGGCACATAAGGCATGAAGGCAAAGCCGGCTATCCCGAACACAATGCCCTTGAGGCCATGCTGTATAACCATGACCCCGGAGAAAGTACCCACTTTCGTGAAACGGTCGTAATCATAGCCTTTGACGATCACCATCGCGAGCGGCCCGCTGGCGCCGATGAACATGCTGGCAAGCGTGGTGAGCCCGCCGCCTGCAACCAGTCCGCGCTTTGACGCTTCCGCTCGCGCCGGCATCGGTCCCCATAGTGAATAGAGGATAAATAAACCAAGAACTGTCTGCAGCACAGCTGTCGGCAGAGCAGTCACAACCTTGACGCCAACGGCGGCCCCCAAGACACCACCAAGAAAAAACCAACCCAAAAAGCGCCAGTGGATGTGTTTCCACATGACCGTCATGCGGCTGATGTTTGAGCCAAGCTGCACCAGCCCATGCACCGGAATAAGCGCCAAGGGCGGCATCACCTGCGCCATCACCGCAAGCATGGTCACACCACCGCCAATACCGGCAGCTGTTGAAATAAATGACCCCAGAAAACTGGTTGCAACCAGCAGCCAGAAAAGGAATTCGGTCAGGCCCTCAGGCACCATTTCCATACACACCTCCTTGCTGGCGCGCACCATAGCGTGGCAGCAAGGAGAACAAAAGCCTATGCTTGGCCGGCATCCAATTCGCGCCAGAAGTCAGGATAGGTCCGCTCATAGCGCGGCAACTCCCGCATACTGTGGCGCCATGACTGCAGGGCAGGATAGCGGGAGCCGAAGGTTTCAAACCCCAGAGCGAGGGGCGCTTCCTGCGGTTTCGTTGCAAACCGAATGAGTGCTTCAAGCATCGGGTAAAGGGCAATATCCGCCGCGGAAACCACCTTCCCGACAAACCAATCAGCGTCACCCAGTTGTCGATCAAGCCGGGCAATTTCAGTATGTGCATGCGCCGCAGCATCCTGAATTTGTGCCGCTGCATCACCGGCCGTCCCGGTGGCGATGGGAGCAATAATGTCGCTAACCCAGTGCGCCGACATATACAGATCAAGGTCCAGAACTGCCTGCCAGATGAGGCCTGTTTCCTCGGGGTTGGCGCCAAACAGAGGAGGAGACGGATATCTTTTATCCAGATAAGCGATGATGGCCATCGACTCCCGCAGGACAAAAGGACCATCCTCCATCACCGGAACTTTACCGCGCGGATTGAGTTTGAGAAAGCCGGGCGATTTGAGATCGTCTTGTGTCGGTCTCAGAAATTCTTCCGTAAAATCAACGTTTTTAATGGCGCATGCAAGCAAGACCCGCCACGCGAAACCGCTGCCGCTGAACAGATGGACCTTCATATAGTTCACTCCAATTTTGTCTTTGTGTAACGACGATTGGATCGGGTTCAAATTGACATGGAGGCCACCCCTGCATCGAATTCGGGTTTCGTTCAGTCTGGAGTCCTGAAAACAGACCCCGTTGAATGCGTGGTCCACGGTTGTCGGAGGACTAGCCAGTACGGCGCAGGGACCGCCTCACATTCATGCGCCGATAGCTCAGCGCCTCGGCAATGTGGGCGCTTTCAACCATCTCGCTGCCGGCGAGGTCTGCGATGGTTCGCGCCACCTTGAGTACCCTGTGATAGGCACGCGCGGACAGGTTAAAGCCATCAGCGGCCCGGGTCATTAGTGATTGTGCTTCCACGCCAATCGGCACCAGTTTCTCCAGCAGTTTGCCGGTCGCATGGGCGTTCACGCGCACGGAAGGCGGTGCGCCGAGCTTTTGCAACCGAATGCTTTGCTGCCTTCTCGCCGCCAGCACGCGCTCCGAAATCACTGTTGATGGCTCGCCCGATGCAGGGGCTGATAGTTCCTCGGCCGTTAAAGCAGGGACATCCACAAACATATCAATCCGGTCATAAAGCGGCCCGGAGATTTTGGCCTGATAGTCTGCACCGCACAGGGGTGCACGACTGCAAGCGCGTGCTTCATCCGCCAGGTACCCACATTTGCACGGGTTCATTGCTGCAATCAGCTGAAACCGGGCCGGGTAAGAGACATGCGCCTGCGCCCGTGCAATAACCGCTTCTCCGCTTTCCAGCGGCTGCCGGAGCGCTTCAAGGCAGGCGCGGGAAAACTCAGGCAGCTCGTCCAGAAACAAAACCCCATTGTGTGCGAGCGAGACCTCTCCGGGATTTGCGCGCGCACCGCCACCAATGAGAGCAGGCTGGCTTGCGGAATGGTGCGGTGTCCGGACGGGCCGCAACCGGCTGATAGCGCCTCCTGGCAATTGTCCGGCAACTGACGCAATCATGCTCACTTCCAGCGCCTCTTCGGGTGACAAGGGTGGCAGGATTGATGGCATACGCCCGGCCAGCATCGATTTGCCCGACCCTGGCGGGCCGACCATCATCAGCGCATGCCCGCCCGCCGCGGCAATTTCCAGCGCACGCTTTGCGGTTTCCTGGCCCTTGACGTCGTTGAAGTCCGGCAGAGCACCATATGTCTCGAACAACTGCGGCTCGGGCGCGCTCAGCACCTGCGCCCCTTTCAGATGATTGACAAGTGCCAGCAAGCTTGCTGGCGCCAGCACTTCCAGATCTCCGGCCCATGCGGCTTCCGCGCCTGTTGCCGCCGGGCAGACAAAAGCGCAGTCTGCTGCATGGGCAAATATCGCAGCAGGCAGAACACCGGGCACCGCCCGGATGCTGCCATCAAGCCCAAGCTCTCCCATCACGACCATTTGTGACAGGCTGTCTGCAGGTAAAACACCCATCGCAGCCAGAAGTGCCGTCGCGATAGGCAGGTCATAATGACTGCCCTCCTTGGGCCGGTCGGCAGGCGAGAGGTTGACAGTTATGCGTTTGGGCGGCAACGCCAGGCCAAGCGCCGACAGCGCGGCGCGCACGCGCTCCCGGGCTTCTGTGACTGCCTTGTCCGGCAAGCCGACAATCGTAAAACTCGGCAGGCCGCTCGCGATCAGGACCTGCACCTCGACCGGGCGGGCTTCAATGCCTTCAAAGGCAACCGTATCAACACTCGCGACCATACGGATAAATCCCTTTGGCAGATCCAGTTAACGATGTTGGTGTGATGGCGACTCTATCACAAAAAACGAACAAAACAAGAACATGCTTGTTGATCATAAACACGGGCGACTATTTTACCGAGGTCGCAGGCAGTTGGTCGGCTTTACCGGAACCGGTTTTCCAGGACATCCGCCGTTTGATAGTTTTCGCATGTTGCCACAGGCTCGGGCATCGGCCCAAGGTGAAGCAGTCGCTGGCAATCACCGTAAAAAGAACAGACGCAAATTTCAAACTTGGTGTCCTTGAGAGCGTCACCGACGGCCAAGGACAGGCTTTCATGGGAGACATAGATCGGATTTAGAGTGCCTCCAGCCGGGACAATTTTGCCCTTGCCCGCGTAGCTGTTGTTGATTTGAGGGGCGGGGGCCAGTTGTTCGATCTTTTCCCGGCCACCAGCAATCGTTTCAACCCAGTGGCGCTGGTGCTGCATCTTGTTGCCCTTGTACAAGATAGAAAAGTCTTCGATGATTGCCGGCCCAAGCCCCTCGTTCACAATGTTGATTTGAATGAACGGGGCGCCATCCTCTTCGTGCCCGTTACTGTAATAGAGGCCGATAGAGGGCATCACCGACAAACGGACGTGCTCGCGCTCATTCTCGGCCTCCTGTCGCATGATATTTGTTTGCACAACAGCGACAACCACGGCAACCACGGCCGTGAGCATGGCAGCCAGTGCAATAATAAGATCAGCGTTCAGTTTTTTTGTCATGTCAATCCTTCAGTAACCGCAACTCATTTGGCACCAAAGCCCCCGTTCAGAGAATAAAAAGGCCTTTTGGGCCGGTCAACCGTCGACAGATTCAAGCCCTTTTGCTTCAATGGAACCTGTCGGCACATTGCAGACAACCGGGTTTGGCATTGATGCTAAAAGCTCTAGATGCAATGTCAGAACACAAAAAACGGAAAGAAACGGGACAATGGTGAAAATTGCTATTCATGGCGCCGGGTCCATCGGGTGTTTTGTCGGTGGTGTCTGGGCCGCAGCGGGCCTTGATGTGACGCTTGTCGGGCGAGACTATGTTGGCGACGCCATCAAGTCTCATGGCATGACCCTGACGGACTATGACGGTTATTCCGCTCATGTTGCACCCGATACTGTTTCATTTTCCACAGACCCTGCCGCCCTTGCTGAGACGGATGTTATTGGGCTCGCCGTAAAAAGCACCGGCACCAAAAGAGCCGCTGACGAGATAAAAACCCATGCAAAACCCGGGGCTGTTGTCGTCAGCCTGCAAAACGGCATTAGCAACGTGGAAACTCTTAAGGGTTTGCTGCCCGAACAGACAGTGCTTGCCGGGATGGTCCCTTTTAATGTTGTCGCAATGGATGAGGGGCGCTGGCACAAAGGGACGCTGGGCGTTTTGATGGCCGAAGATCACGCCGTGCTTGCGCCAATTGTGGGTGCAGCGGCTCAGGGCCCGGCGGCGCTTCAACTGCGAAATGACATGCTCGAGGTTGCCTGGGGGAAGCTCCTGCTCAATCTGAATAACGCCCTGAATGCGCTGTCGGGATTGACACTTTATGAAGAGCTCTCAGATCGGAACTACCGGCGCGTTCTCGCGGGGTGCATCAAAGAGGCCTTGCAGGTTCTGGCGGTCTCCGGCATCAAGCCGGCCAAGGTTTCCGCTTTTCCGCCCAATTGGTTACCTACATTTGTTGGCTCGCCCAACTTTCTTTTCAATACGATTGGCCTGAAGCTCCAGAAAGTTGACAGGCATGCGCGGTCTTCGATGGCTGATGACTTTGTCGCCGGACGAGCAACCGAAATTGACTATCTGAACGGTGAGGTCGTGCGGCTAGCCGAAATGCACGGACTGTCTGCCCCGACAAACGCCGCTGTGGTGGAGCTTGTTAAAAGGGCGGAAGCAGGCGAGAAACATGCCTGGTCGGGTGTTGAATTGCGCAAAAACGTCCTCGGAAAATAACCTGGTCAATACACAACGCTCAACATGGCATCAGTTTCAACCGTTTGATTCCGCTTCCGTATCCAGAACAGCAAGCAGTGCATCAAGGTCAGCGGCAGAAAGATGGCCAATCCGGCGCGCCATCAGGTTGGCTGCTCTGGTTGCCCGCGGGTCAAGCCCACCGGTATCGACCATCACCCGCCGCCGGGACAGTTGGGCAAGCGACTGCAGTGCTTCTGCCTCATCCCAGATCAGGCCAAAATAGTGGACAATCTTTTGTGTGGTTGGCCAGGAGGGTGCACCCTTCTTGCCATGCTCGAGCGCCGACAGATATGCCGCAGAAACACCAATTTCTTTCGCCATTTCTGACTGGCTGACGCCTTTTTTTGCCCGGAGTTGTCTGATTTTTGCGCCGAAGTTGCTCATGTCGCCTGCCTTTTGGTGCCAGGCACGCGTCGGCGCAGCACAACATAAAGAGCGCCGTCGCCGCCATGCTCCTGTGCCGCCGGACCATAGGAGTGGACGAAGGGTTTCAGTTCAGGTCCTGAAAGCCAAAGTGGCACCATACGTTTCAGCACGCCGCCGTGCTGCTCAAAAGCGTCCCGGGTCCGGTAAGCCACCGGCGTCACCGCGGTCAACTGACTGAATCGTCGGCCACCCTTGCCTGTTACGACCAAAAGCGTTTTATCCCCACGCCTCACACAGCCTTCAATCACGCTTTTAAGTGTGCTGAAAGCATGGTCTTGTGTCATGCCGTGCAGATCAACCGATCGGTCAAACTCCTGTCGGCCCTTTGTGATGTTCCGGCGGGTTTTCCGGTCAAGGCGCGGGGTTGGGTCGGCGCCTGCAGCAGCAAACCATTCATGCGGAACTGATTGGTCTGCCCTGGGCTCTACGCGGGTTACCCTTGGCGGTGGTGGCGTTTCCGGCCGGTCACCGAGCGGGGTCACGCTTTTGGTAACCTCTTCCCAGACGGCTCGGTCTCTTGCATTGAGCCCGGCGGGCTTTTTGCGATCCTTCAAGGCTCGTCCCCGACCGCCCTCGCGGCCAGAGCCTTGGGCAAAAGAAGCCAGTAGCGACCCTCATGGTCCATTCGACCGGCGATCTCTTCCGCACGGTCACCAAAGCCCCAGAAGACGTCGCCGCGGATCTCGCCAGTAATCGCACCGCCCGTATCCTGCGCTACCATCAGCCGCGTGAATGGAACAGCTGCATCAGCATTATCTGGGTCGGGATGGCTGGCACTCAGCCAAACGGGAGCGTGCAGCGGCAGATGCCTGCGGTCAACCGCAAGCGAATGACCGGCCGTAAGCGGTACATTGGCTGACCCAAAGGGGCCACCGCCAACATCGATCTGGCGGAAGAAAACAAAAGAAGGATCGGTGTTCAGAACCTCTCGCACTGCGTCCGGGTTGGCGGCAAGCCAGGCGCGAATGGCCTGACCCGACATCTTTTCGCGGGGAATTGCGCCCGTCCTGAGCAGGTGCCGCCCGATCAGGTTATTGGGGTGACCGTTTTGTGCCGCATACCCCACACCGATAAAACTGCCATCCGGCATCAGTACCCGGCCAGACCCCTGCACATGCAGAAAATAGGCATCAACCGGGCTGTCGACCCACAGCACCTCAAGGGACCTGCCCGCAAGAGCACCGCCCTCAATTTCTGCGCGGCTTGGATAAGGTACAAGGCGTCCGTTATCAACGGTGCCAGCCACGCGCCGCCCGGCCAGATCAGACCTGAACAGCCCCAGGTCCACCATAACCAGTTCTGGCGGCCTCCCGTAGAGCGGTGTGTTAAATCGCTCGGAAGCCGTAGAACTTCCTTTCAGAAGCGCTTCATAATAGCCGGTAAACGTACCGGAGGTCTGCCCTTCAAGTGACACTTCAAGTGGATCGAAATGTTCCAGCAGCGCAATCCTCAGGTCAGCATCATTTTCTGCTGCCAGCAGCGCATCACAGCCCACTTTCCAGTCACCGGCCCTGCCACCAATTGCCGCTCCTGGCAGGCGCCGTCCGGCAGGTTGGGTCCTCAGCTTGCGGCAGGACTGTTCAAGTGCCGGTAGTGCACCTGACAAATCGGTAGAGGACCAACCGGGCAAATCGACGAAATCAATGCGTTCGAAATCCAGGCCAACCTGAACCGGCCGAACAAAAACGAAAGCAACCAATAAGGCAGGCACCAGCAGGAACAGCAGCACCAGACCTATGACAGTGGAGATACGCATCAGGGCGTCAGCCCGCGCGGGTGGCGATCAGCGTCCAATTGGGGTCACGCGAACGCGTGTCACGCGCAAATGTCCATCTGTCCTGCAAATCAACTGCATCCGAAAGGTCGCCGTCGACAAGTTTTCCGTCTGCGTCTTTGGTGACCGCAATGATTTCGGCTTCAAAATCAAGGGTGATTTCCGCCTGACCGCTCAAAAGCTGTGCTGAAGATATCTCTGCTTTCGTTACGTCAAGGATGCGGTTTTCCAGAACCAGGCCGTCCTTATCACGCTGATCGATTGCGGCGCCAAACTGGGCGAATACAGTATCGTCCAAAAAGTCCTTCAGGGCACCTTTGTCTCCAGCCCAAAACGCTTCCAGTATCATCTGATAGGCCGACTTGGCACCATCCAGGAACTGACCGGCATCAAAATAGCTGTCGGCGCGGCGAATTTCCATCAGTCCGTTGCGGACTTCGGGGTCTTTTGTCAGGTCGACAACATCGCCCTGACGTTGCTGCACCTCTACGGCATCCGCGTCAATGGTCGTGTGGTTGTCCCGCATATAGGGGCCGTTGCCAGCAGCCGGGGGCTGTGGCTCATTACCGGTTTTTTTGCCCAACTCAGAGCGAAGCCTGAGGGCGATAAATGCGGCAACCATTGCCATTAAAATAATATCTAACATGCCAAATTTGCTCGTTTACAACACCGTCGGTCAGCGGACCTATTCAGGCTTTAATTCTATGTTATTATCTGGGCCCCGCCGTTCCGGTTTACCACCGGTTTGGCGGAAATGGTTGCCAATATTCTGCTGGCAGGAAAGGTACCCCATTGAATAGTGGCCCGTCTGTCCCCTTATAGATAAGAGGTTTCCGTAGAAAGAACAAGGTTTGTAGTGCAGCGCTGCCGCGCGATCATTTCGCCCTGCCAGCGCAGACCGATTTGAAGAAACACGACCAAGAATGTGAGGATAAGAAAGGCTATGGCCTGGTTACTGTTGTTGATATTTGTGGGCGTTCCACTCGTCGAGCTGAGTGTATTGATAGAAGTTGGCAGCGACATTGGTGCTTTGGCGACTGTGGCGCTTTGCCTGCTGACTGCTGCCGTCGGTCTGTCCCTAATTCGCATGCAAGGCCTAAAGGTGCTGGCAGATTTGCAGACCGCAAGCGCAAAGGGAGAGGCAATTGTCGAGCCGCTCGTGCATGGTTTCTTCTTGCTAGTGGCGGGTGTTTGCCTGTTTTTCCCCGGGTTTATCACAGATGCTATAGGTGGTTTGCTGCTTATTCCGCCAGTACGCTTGGCGCTGGGGCGCGCCGGACTGGCCGGAGCAGCGGCCAAAAGTACACGTAACTTCAGATACAGCCGGTATAGCGAGAGTGGTAAAGCGACGATTGTGATTGACGGCGACTTCGCTGAAGTAGACGACGAAAAAGCGGAAGCTGGTGCAAACGACCAGATGGAGACAAACCCAGATAATGCGAATCCGGACGATGCGAATCCATGGGTCAAACGCGACCAATCGGGCACATCCGACAAAAAAAATGAGTAATAATCCGCAGGATCAGCGGTCGCAACCCGTTTTGCCGGTTGTTCAACTGGATAAAGCGTGCTAGCCCTCCGTCAAATTTTGCCCGGATATCCTGGAACCCAGATATCGCGAACCAAGGGCAAGTTAAAAGCTTTATGATTAAAGAGTGATACCATGGCTGAAAACGAAACAGACAATCAAACTCCTGTAGGTGGACTATCCGGAGATGGAGCAGAAGCACCACAGGCTGGTGTTCTGGCTCAATATGTTAAGGACCTGTCCTTCGAAAACCCAAACGCGCCAGCAAGCATGCAGAACTCAGGAAGCGCCAAACCTGCGATTGACGTAAGTGTCAATGTGGGTGTTCGTAAAATGAATGATGAAATGTATGAGGTCGATCTGAAGATTTCGGCCAAAGCCGAAAATGTATCGGAGTCGGGCGAGCGCCAGGTGGCTTTCGTTGTTGAGCTTGCATATGGCACGCTGTTTGGCATTCGCAATGTGCAGGAAGAGGCAATGAAGCCTTTCCTTCTTATTCAGGCGCCAACGATGATGTTCCCATTTGCGCGCCGCATTATTGCTGATGCGACCCGTGATGGCGGCTTCCCACCCCTGTTGCTTGAGCCGATCAATTTTGAAGCGCTTTTCCAGCAGCAGATGGCTCAGGAAGCGGCTGCCGGCGGGCAGGCTCCCGTGGCGAACGGCGACGAGCCGGCACCAATCAACCTGAATTAAGTTCGGGGCCAAAAGCCCGTCCTATGAAAATTAACCGGCAGCTGCATTGGCTGCCGGTTTTTTGTTGCTGTCGCGTCTCGGAAAGAATGTGGGAAATCAGCGTCAGGCCGCAGCGTGCCTTGCCCGCCAGATAGTCGCGTTGCTCGAAAGGTCAATGACCGCGTGCAACAGGATCGCCGGAAAGATGGAACCAGACAGCACGTAAACAAGCGTGAGCACCAACCCCAGGCCCGCCACCTGTAAAAGTGCTTTAAGCGAGCGCTGGTAAAGATGCCCCGCGACAAATACCAGCAGTGACGCAGCAGCAGCCGCTGGCACCGACATATAGGCGGTAAAAAACCAGATCAGATAGCCTCGGTAAATGATTTCCTCGGTCACGCCCGCCGTAAGGGATACCATCTGAAACAGCCGATATTGTTGCGGTGTTTTGGGCATTACCGCATCTACACCGGTTTCATCTTCAAGCTGGCGCATGATGGATTGGGCGGCGTCTGAGCTACTGCCTGCCTTGTAGGCCTGCCAAAACAAGCCAAGACTGATAGCGACCACAACACCCCAGGCTGTCAACTGAGCAGTGGTGGGCGAATAAACCAGACCGATGTCCATAACCGGGCGCCCGGACCACAACCACAGGGCAATCACAGCCCCGGCGATCAACCACAAGGTTAAGATGGTCTGGTAATAAAAACCTGCGAGTATGCTCTGGTCTTTAGCCAGTTTTTCATACAGCTCTCCGGTTTTTATATAGCCGTGGATTGGCAAAAACAGCCCAACCACCACAACCAGTAGATAATCGATAATTTCAGGCATTTTTCACGTTCCTCATGTCGGGTTTTAGACAACTAAGTCTTTGCGTATCAGTCTTTTTACTGCTATATTGTAAATGTAATTAACTTTTACATAATGAGAATTGTGACATGAGTCAAGGGGCCCGCAAAGCGCATCAAAAACGATCCCGGGAAACACGGGACAAGCTCTTGAATGCGCTTGAGAAACTGCTACGCAAAAAAGACTTTGCTGAGATCGGCATCGCCGAAATCGCCAGCGCCGCCGGCGTGTCGCCGGCGTCCGTTTATCGACGATTCGACAAAAAGCAGGGATTTATTGCGGTATTGTTCGACTTGTATCTCGAGCGCCTGAAGGCCTGGGTTTCCACGCCTGAAGCGCAGCTGAACCTTGAAGGTTGCGACTTGAGGGCCGCTCTCCACAAAATTGCGCAGGGGGGCTGGCGGCAGCTGAAGCAACAGGACCACATCATGCGCGCCATTTTCCTGCATGGCCGCCAACACCTGGATTTGCTCGGTAAAGACGGCGACGTGTTCGAGGCCGCCTTGCTTGACGCCATGAGAGCGATAATTGCCCTATACCAGAGTGATATTGTGCGAAAGGACCATGACAAGGCGGCGCGCATGCTTGCCTATTATTTCAACAATATCTTCCTCGAGCGCGGCCTTTTTTCCAAACAGACCAGCACATGGACAGGCGAGATTCCGGACGCTGACTTCGTCAGAGAAGTCAGCGAATTTGCTTTCGCCTATTTAACAACCGCCGGGCCGCAATAGGTACCTGTCATTGCGCGGCCGCTTCTGCTTGTTCACGGCGCGTCTGCAGCCTGGCCGCCATCAATTGCGTCATCGCTTGTGTGATCTCGGCATCCGCGACATCCGGATGCCCGCACGCAAAAGGAGGTGCCGGATTATATTCGATGGACAGCTGGATCATTTTTGCCGCGCGCTCTCCCGCGAGCTCAGCAACAACCGTAAGGGCAAAATCTATACCTGCCGTGACACCGCCACCTGTTATCCGGTTGCGATCTTTGATCACCCGCCCTTTTTCGTAAATCGCGCCATAACCAGCCAACATATCGGTGCAAGCCCAGTAGGTAGACGCCCTGTATCCCTTGAGCAGCCCGGCAGCGCCAAGCAGCAGGGAGCCGGTGCAAACCGACGTGACATATTTGGCTTTAGCGCCTTGTCGTCGCAGGAAGCCAAGCACCTCCTCATCCTGCATCAGATCAATCTGGCCCGGCCCACCGGGCACACAGACCACATCAAGGTCCGGGCAATCTGTCATCCTGGTCGTGGGTAGAAGCCTCAACCCGGTGTCGGATTGAATCGGCTCAAGTGTCTTCCAGATCAGATGCACCTGTGCGTCCGGCATACGGGAAAACACTTCAAAGGGGCCCGTCAGGTCAAGCTGGGTGAGCTCAGGGTACAAAATCAATCCAATTTGCAGTGTCATGGTCATCTCCTCTGTCATTTCCTCTTGGGTTGACCATTTTTAGGTTGCTTTATATTATGGCAGCTATGTCATATAATTATGTATTCCTGCCATTTTTCTTGTCGTCATGATCAAAAACACACTCATCATTGCCTATGAAGGCGCGCAGCTGCTGGATATAGCCGGCCCTTTTCAGGTGTTTGCCTCCGCCAACGATGAAACCGAAAAACCTTTTTACGCTATTTCCGTTGCCAGCATTGACGGCACTCACACCCCGACGTCAGCGGGGCTCGGGCTCGTCACGCAACCGCTTGCCACCATTGAGCCAGACAGCGTCGACACAGTCATTGTAGTCGGCGGCAATGCAGACGCTGTCCGGCGCGCCTCGTCAGATGGTGCCCTTCGTCGGTGGCTGAGGGCATGTGCGCCAAATGTACGGCGACTATGTTCTGTCTGCACTGGAACATTTGCACTGGCTGCCGCGGGCTTGCTCAACACCCGGAGAGTCGCAACTCATTGGCGCGGCACCAGGCTTTTGTCGAGACTATACCCGGACCTTCAGGTCGACCCGGATGCCATTTATGTGAAAGATGACAATGTCTGGACATCTGCCGGTGTCACGACCGGTATCGATATGTGTCTGGCCCTGGTAGCAGAAGACTTGGGGCCGGCGGTATCGATGGCCATTGCGCGGCGTCTGGTTCTCTACGCGCACAGACCCGGGAGCCAGTCCCAGTTTAGCGCGCTTCTTGAGGGGCAGGCCAAAGTCGACGGAGCGCTCGGCGACACAGTGCAGTGGATGGCCGACAACCTGCGCCGTTCCATCACCGTCGGCGATTGCGCAGCACAGGCTCGTATGACCGAACGAACATTTCATCGCAGGTTTGTTGCCGCAACCGGCCTCACCCCGGCGCGTTACCTGGAAACGCTCAGGCTGGATACGGCGCGCGCGCTGCTCGAGCGGGAGAAAGCGCCGCTGAAGCAGATAGCTGCCCTAAGCGGGTTTTCCGGCGACCAGCATCTGATCCTCGTATTTGAAAAACGACTGGGCATCAGCCCCAGTGACTATCGGAAGCTCCATGGAGGCCTGCGCACCAGAGCGCCGCGAGAAAGAGACGCTGGCAGGACATCTGAATAGTCGGTAAGCTTTAAGCAAAGCAAAACCAACCGGCAAAGGATCTTGGCCAGGCCATGGCATCAATCGTCATTCGTTACGGAGCGTTGCTGGCGCTGTTCCTCATCGCTGTCGAGACGGTGAAGCGCTCGTATATTTTGCGCTTAACCAATCTCGAAATTTACCTGGGTTTGGTCGCGATCGCATTTCTCGCCCTGGGGATCCTGATCGCCTTGAAGATACGCCACAAGCAGGACCTGCTGAAGCAAGACAGGCAAAGCAAAGGCCTCGCGGTTCTGGACCGGGCTGATTTCAGTGAACGAGAGCTTGAGGTGCTGCTGTTTCTCTGCCACGGATATACCAACAAAGAAATATCCGACCAGCTTGGCATTACGGGCAACACGGTGAAAACACACCTGAAAAACATCTATGGCAAGCTGGATGTCAGCAATCGCACGCAAGCCGCAGCCGAAGCTCAACTGCTCAAAATTGTCGGTTGAGATAAGGTCTCACCCAAACGGGTGACGACTGGCGGGGCGGTTTGTGGCTCAATTAACCGAACCTACTCATGAACAGGAGGCTTTTGTGACACAGGTGATTTTAAGATGGGGCGGCATCATGGGTGGCGTAATGGTGACGCTGCTGCTGATCGAGCATTTTTTGTTCCCGATGAATGATCCCGGTCGCTACGAAATGTCCGAAAAGTTTGGGTATGCCGCCATCATCGCGAGCCTCGCGATCATGTATCTCGCCATGATTGAACTGGAAAAAAGGGACGGTGCACCGCCGACCATGTGGCGGAAAATTATTGCAGGCAGTGGCGCATCCCTCGTCGCCGGGTCATTTTTTGGTCTCTACAATATCTTCTATTCCGAGGTTCTGAACCCGGAGTTTCTGGACGTCTATTATAATCATTATATTTCGCAACTGCCGGTTCAGTCAGGCCCTGAATACGAGCAGATGGTCGCTGAGCTCAACGCTCAACGCGAGATGTTTCAGGTACCTGGCGTTCAGTTTCTGGTGATGGCCGCAACGGTTGTAATGATCGGTATTCCCATGAGCGTCCTGCTTGCCCTGTTGCACAAGCTACGTGGCTAGCGCACCGCCTTTGCAAGGCGCAACAGTGCACGGGCACAGATCACATCTGCCGGGTTGCCGGTTGTTTTGCAATCGAGCTCTGCGTCGATGAGAATCGAGAGCGCCTGCTCGAGTTTTGATGAAGACCACATGGAAAGTTCGCGGGCAAACTTGTCTTTTTCTGCAAAAAACACCGGCGGTCGCAGCTTGTTGACAGCTTCCACCGGATTCATGCCCTGATCCATGTGCCCCCGCGCCAGATGCAAGCGCATGAGCCGGTTTTGCAATGTGCGCAGGATAGCAATCGCATTTTCGCCCGATGTCCAGGCTCTCTCAAGAAACTTCTCAAGATCGGCCATGTTGCCCGCAGTGACGGCCTCTGCAATTTGATTCAGGCCCAGAGCGGCGGTGTCGCCCACGCAGGCTTTTGCATCCTCAAGAGATACCTGGCCACCACTGTCACCCATATAAAGTACCAGCTTGTCGAGTTCGCCGCGGGAGACCAAACGGTCACCACCCAGATTGTCCACCAGATAGTTCACCGCGTCCTGGCTTGCACCAAGGCCCGCTGACGACAGCGTAGACTGCACAAGGCCAAAGAGGTCCTGCGCGCTATCCTCATAACAGGCAATGGCATACGCATTTTTGGCAGCTTCAACCGCTTTCCGAAGTGCGGACGTTGGCTTCAGGTCACCGGCGGTTATTACCAGTAACCCGTCACCCTGCTCGCTGCCGAGCACCAGCTTCACGGGTTCTGCGCTTTCCGGGCCTGCTCCTTCAAGCCGCACCAGCCTGCGCCCGCCCATCATGGAGATGGCCGCAACCTCATCCAGCAAAACTGACGGATTGTTCTTGAGGGCATCGGGTCCCAACCGGACCACCTGAAACGGGTCCGACAGGTCCTCAGCAACTTGCTTGCCGATGGTTTCTGCTCGTTCGCGCACCAGCCCGTCATCGCGCCCAAACACCAGCACCGCCCGTGTTCCCTCAGGCAGGGACTTGAGCAGCGCCGCGATTTCGCGTGGTTTTACCTTCATGGGTCGAGATTTGCGCCATTTGTCTCAGCTTGCGCAAAATGCAGGGCAAGGCGTCGATGAATGCGCTCCGCCAGATCGAGCACCAGGCGCTGCGCTGAATCTTCCCGCTGCGACACCGTCGCAAAATCAGACAACACCAGATCGAAGGATGTGCGGGCCCGAAACGACTGCTCCAGCACCTGTTGATCTGTATCGAGGGACACAAGGCGCACCGAGGCGACGACAGTCAGCTGTTCCTGGGTGGTTGCAGTATCAGGCCGCACGCCAAATGTTTCGCTCAACTGGTCCAGCACCACATCCAGCCGGTAATCAGCCCTGCCTTCTGCATTAAGGCGAGACACCAGACGGTTTCGCATGATTTGCCCGAGCCTGTCCGGGATGGGACCAACCTCAACACCCGAAAGATGGGTTTGCATCTCCGCAGAGGAACCTCCAGCCTCATACAGAGGCTGAAACCCACACGCCGCCAGAAAAAGGCTCGATATGAAAATCAGTAGTCGCATCAGTTCGCCACGATATTGACAATTCGTCCGGGCACAACAATCACTTTCCTGATTGTATTGCCCTCCGTAAACTTCTGCACGTTCGGTAACGCCAAGGCAATATCTTCAATGGCTTTTTTGTCGAGGTCCTTGGCCACTTCAATAGTGTCCCGCACTTTACCGTTCACCTGAACGGCCATCTTGATGGTTGCGTCAACGGTAAATTCAGCAATTGCCTGCGGCCAGGGTGCGTTGGCAACAAGGGTCGTGTGACCAAGCAGGGTCCACATTTCCTCTGCAAGGTGTGGCATCGCCGGCCCAACAAGAAGGATCAGTGTCTCCGTTGCTTCGCGCAGTGCCTCCGGCACACCATCACCTGGCCTGGCTGCGCTGATTGCATTTGCAAATTCATAAAGTCTTGCGACAGCTTTGTTGAAATGCAGGTTTTCGATATCTGCTGTCACGCCCTTGATGGTTTTATGGGTTGCTTTTCTAAGCTGCATAGCCGCGTCTGACAGACTTTCCGCCATCGGGGTACCCACATCTGCCAATGTGACCGCAGGCTCTTCCACCATCCGGTAGATCCTTTGCACGAAGCGCCAGGCACCCTCGATGCCCGCTTCGGTCCACAAAAGATCACGCTCCGGCGGGCTGTCCGACAGCACGAACCAGCGGGCTGTGTCAGCGCCGTACTGGTCAATGATGTCATCAGGGTCAACAACGTTGCGCTTGGATTTGGACATCTTTTCGATGCGGCCTTCCGTGACTGTCAAACCGGAGTCTGACCGGAAGAACGAACCATCGTCATTTTTGCGCACGAGCTCAGGGAACACCCATTCCCCGTCCGTATCCTTGTAGGTGACATGGTTGACCATGCCCTGCGTGAACAGGCCTTCAAACGGTTCTTCAACTTTGGTACGCCCCACCTTCTTGAGCGCACGTGTGAAAAAGCGCGCGTAGAGAAGATGCAGGATCGCGTGTTCCACACCGCCGATATACTGGTTGACCGGCATCCACTCATCGACTGTTTTTGTATCGAACGGCTCATCCGCATTCGGCGTACAAAACCTCAGGAAATACCAGGACGAATCGACAAACGTATCCATGGTGTCCGTTTCTCGGCGTGCAGCCTTGCCACACGAAGGGCACTCGGTTTTTTTCCAGGTTGGGTGATGCTCCAGCGGGTTCCCGGGCGTGTCAAAAGACACGTCATCCGGCAATTTGACGGGCAAATCCTCCGACTTTACCGGCACAACACCACAGGTTTCACAGTGCACAAATGGGATTGGCGTGCCCCAGTAGCGCTGGCGCGACACACCCCAGTCGCGCAGACGGAAGTTCACCGTGCGCTCGCCCCAGCCTTCCTCTTCCGAGCGGTCAATAACCGCCGCTTTTGCGGCATCGATATCAAGCTCATCAAGAAAGCGGGAATTATACATCGTGCCTGGCCCGACATATGCTTCATCCCCGATTTCGAAAGATGCGGCATCTTCCCCGTTTGGCAGAACGATCGGCAAAACAGGAAGGTCATACTTGCGGGCAAAATCGAGGTCTCGCTGGTCTCCGGCGGGGCAAGCAAAAATAGCGCCCGTGCCGTAATCCATAAGGACAAAATTGGCGATATAAACCGGCAAGGTCCAGTTTTTGTCAAACGGGTGATAAACCTTCAGGCCCGTATCAAAGCCCTTCTTCTCCGCTTTTTCTATCGCTTCTTCCGTTGTGCCAATCTGGCGGCATTCTTCAATGAAGGAAGCAACGTCGGTATTGTCTGCGGCAAGCGCGGCTGCAAGCGGATGATCGGCAGAGATGGCGCAGAAGCTCGCACCAAAAATGGTGTCCGGGCGCGTGGTATAAACGGGGATTTTGGCGTCGACTCCTTTCGGAGCATCGACCACATCAAAGTCAAACCGCAGACCTTCCGAGCGACCGATCCAGTTCTCCTGCATCAGGCGTACTTTGTCGGGCCAGCGATCCAGACCGTCGAGACCTTGCAGAAGGTCGTCGGCAAAGTCCGTGATTTTGAGGAACCATTGGCTAAGTTTGCGGCGCTCAACCTCGGCACCGGAACGCCAGCCCTTGCCGTCAATCACCTGCTCGTTGGCAAGAACAGTGTTGTCCACGGGGTCCCAGTTCACCCAGCTTTCTTTGCGGTACACAAGCCCGGCGTTATAGAAGTCGATGAAAATCTGCTGTTCCTGGCCGTAATACTCCGGGTCACAGGTAGCGACCTCGCGGTCCCAGTCGATAGCAAGGCCCACATTTTTGAGCTGCTCACGCATGTTTGCGATGTTGTCATAGGTCCAGTCGGCAGGGTGCACCTTGCGTTCCATCGCTGCGTTTTCAGCGGGCATGCCAAAGGCGTCCCACCCCATGGGGTGCATCACTTCATACCCTTGGGCCCTGCGATAGCGGGCCACAACATCGCCCATCGTATAATTGCGGACATGGCCAACATGTACCCGACCGGACGGGTAGGGAAACATCTCCAAAACATAGTATTTTGGCTTTAGGGACTCGTTATCCGTGGTGAAGGTTTTTCCTTCAGACCAGATTTTTTGCCATTTCGCTTCTGTAGCTTTGGCGTTGTAGCGTGACATCGTCGCCTCTCAACTCACTTGAAAAAATGAGAGCGCGCCCAATTGCATTCAGGCGCGCACTTCAAACTATCCCGGTAATCAGGTTTGGATGAATGCAGGCCTTAGCCTTCAGCCTCGATTTTTAGGACACGGGCCCGTGACAGAATGGCTTCTTCAATCTGCAGCGCCGTCGCGGCCTGGACAGGGACAGTAAGCCAGTTGCCGTCACTGCGTTCCTGGCGCACGACATTCACTTTGACACCGTCAGACCGCAGCTGTTCCGACCGGAAATAAACTGCCACTTTCACGCGTTCATTCGGCGCATCAGCTGTAGAAAACCAGTCCGTGATGATGGCTGCAGAGCTTGGGTAGGCATTGTCGATGGGCATGAAATGCAGCGTATCCAGCGTGGCTGACCACAGGTAGCCATTTACGCCAATTGCCGTCGTAATCGGACCAAAGTCCTGTTCTTCATCGCCACCGCCAAAAATGCCACATGCCGAAAGCACGAGAGCGAAAGTTAGTGTTGCTGCCGATCGAGTGAATCGAATCATGCTGAGTCCTGCTTTAAAATATCAAAATCGTTGTTTGTGGGCTGACAAATCACTCGTCAGCTTTTATTCAATTGCGCCTTATAGCGAGCGTAAGTGGCGCTGACCAGCCCGAAAAACGGTCAAATAGTGGCGGCAGAGACACATTCCATCGCAAAAAACATCTCAAGGACTTGCGATCTTTAACAAAGTATCCATACCTTATGGGTAGAGTAGTGCAGCCAGTGGATTGGGATAGGGCGGCGGCAGGATATGAAACAGCTGATCAAATATGGGTTGTCTGTGCTTGCAATTGCGAGCATGACCGCTGCTGCCACAGCAGACGACAAAACCCGCTTTGAATCCAGCGGTTTCCTGCAAAGCCTTGATCTTTTCATCGCCGAACAGATTGCCAAGCAACGGCGTAGCGCCAGTGATGGCAAGGCCGATGACCTTAAGGGTTTGGACCTTTCCCTCCGGGAAGAAAATGTAACTGGCGACTCAGGCTTTTTGTCGCTGAGTGATTCCCGTCCGCGTCTTGCGTCATCGGATAACGATCTGACAAGTCGTCCGGACTTTTCTTCTCTTTTGGCGCCAACTGGTGCTGTACGCGGAGCATACACCCAGGACTTGTTTGGAGCCAGCAGCCGAGTCGGGCTTAGTTTTGGCGGCAACCCCAATAGTGAGAACGGCGGGCGCGGCTTTGAAATTGCTCTTGAGAGCCAGTACCGGCTTTCGTTGCAGGGTTTGTCCGCGACATCCGGTTTTGCAGATGCTGGTCAGGCTGAAACACAATACCGCGCTGGCGTATCGCTTGGATACTTTGGTTTCGGCGTGGACGCGTCGCTGATGCGGCAGAGTGGTTTATTCGCCAGAGACCTTGAGGGTTTTGAGGCTGGATTTTCATATCAAGCCAGCAGCTGGTCCGCGCGTATTGCGATGAGCGAATACACAGAAGGCTCAGACCTCTATGGCATCGAAAAAGATGCGCGCAGCATCATTGCCTATGAGTTGGGTGCAAGCTATCGCCTCAGCGATCAGCTGGGTCTGACGGGCGGCGTTCGTTACTATGATTATGGCAGCAATTATTTCACCACCTCTAAAGCTGGTGAGATTGATACATCCCAGATGTTCTTCCTGGGCGGTCGCCTGCGTTTCTAGCTGGTTAAACCAGAAATTCCTGCAACAGCAGCAAGCTTCAGGCCGCGCAACTGCGCGGCATTTTTGTGCGTTATGCCGCCTAACGCCGCTACTGGCAGTCCGGCATTCTGTGTCAGGCGGGCGAACCGGTGAACGCCGAGCGTCGTTTTCCCCGGATGACTGTTTGTCGGAAAGAGGGGAGATACTATCGCAAGGTCAGCACCGGCCATCTTTGCCCGCGCTATAGATCGGCGCGAGTGGCAGGCAGCGGACACCAATCGAAAGCCATTGCGGGCTTTCAAAGGTGCGCGCACAAGATGCTCAGGTAAATGCACTCCGTCCGCACCTACTCGGCGGGCAAGCAAATGATCACCGGCAACAAGAAACCAGCAGCCGGCATCTCTGCACGCCTGCTTCAGCGTTTTGGCCAAGGCTTCCCTCTCGGCATGGTCATAATCCCTCATGATGATGAGGGACCCTGCCGGCAGTGAGGCAATAGCGGCACTTGGATCCGGCAATCGCACGCAATCTGTCATCAGCACAAGCCGCGCAGCACCTGCCCTTGCGCGGACGCGCAAGGCATTTGCGCTGGCGGGCTGAATATGTGGAGGCTTGACCATCTGCATTTCCTAGCACATAGGAAGCAAAGCCCAAATGCCCGAAACCCTCTATGCTCGGGTGCAGGAGAACACGCACCATGTCCATCACTGACAATATCAAAACCATCGACGCTGAAATTGCCAGCATGTGCAAACACGTCGGCGTGCCTGTTGCCAGCCCTCGGTTGATTGCCGTCTCGAAAGTGCAGCCAGAGGATAGGGTTATTGCCGCCCTCGAAGCAGGGCATCGCACATTCGGTGAAAACCGCGTGCAGGAGGCCGAAGAGCGGTGGACAGCATTGAAAGAGGCCTACCCTGACGTTCACCTCTCACTGATCGGCGGCCTGCAGACCAACAAGGCGGGCAAGGCCGTTGAATTATTTGATGAAATTCAGTCTGTTGATCGCGTTAAGCTTGCCCGGGCTCTTGCGAAGGAAATGGAAAAGCAAGGAAAATTCCTGCCGATTTACCTTCAGGTGAACACCGGCGCGGAACCGCAAAAAGGTGGTGTGCTCGCAGGCAATCTGTCCGATCTGCACGCTGAGTGCAAAACACTGGGCCTTGAGGTTGCCGGCTTGATGTGCATTCCGCCTGCGGGCGATGACCCTTCCCTCCATTTTGCCTTGCTGAAAAAATTTGCCAAGCAAGAAGGCCTTGAGAAACTTTCAATGGGGATGAGTGCGGATTATGCGCTGGCCGCAGCGATGGGGGCGACCGACATTCGCGTAGGCACCGCGATTTTTGGCGCACGGGACTACAGTTGACCAACCTGTAATTGGTCGCCTTTTTGCAGCGTCCGAATGAGCGCAAGCAAGGCCAGAACCTCCAACGCAATGCACCCCTCAGTCGGTTTAAAACCGTCTCTTGCAACATGCACAAAAATGGCGCTGCCAAGCCCGGGAACAGGCGGATCGTCATTGTGACCAACAACCAGTACCACATCATACAGGCTGTCATCGCGCCACATTTTCTCATGGCTACCGGAAAACGGCAGGCGCACCAGTTGATTGTATTCCGGCCTTTTGGGATCATCGCACCAACCGAGATCAGGAGAGATAGGAGAAAGAGGCAAATTGCAGACGGGGGCGCTCATTTTGTCTGGCCGGTAAAATACCTGCCGAAATGGATAACGCCCCAGCGGGGTTTTGCCGTCGCCCTCCCGTTTTTCCCCTTCCAGGATAACCCCGCCGCGGCCAAGGGCACAGGGCACGTCTGTTGCGGGGCCGATAAACCGTCCGCGCCTTTCGTCCTTGCTATCGGGAATAACGCGCCAGGTTTGCATGACTACAGGATGTGCCCGGTTCGGGACTTTTTGGTTTCCAGATACTGTGCATTGTGAGGGTTGGTCGGAAAACTATGCGCAACCCGTTCAGCAACCGTGATGCCGTACCCTTCGAGGCCTTCAACCTTCAGCGGGTTGTTTGTCATCAGGCGGACACTGGAGATACCCAGGCCTTTCAGCATTTCAGCGGCAGGCGCAAAAATGCGTTCATCCACCTCAAAGCCAAGGCGCGTGTTGGCATCAACGGTATCATACCCCTGATCCTGCAAAGCGTAGGCCTTCAGCTTTGAGACCAGCCCGATGCCCCGACCTTCTTGCGCCATATAGAGCAGGACGCCGCCGCCAGCGTCGTTTATTGCTTTTATCGCCCCCCTCAACTGCTCACCACAATCACATTTCATTGACCCCAGAAGGTCACCGGTGAAACATTCGCTGTGAACGCGCATCAGCACCGGCTTGCTGCGATCCGGGTCCCCGATCAGGATGGCGATATGCTCAATGCCACCCGCAAGCGGCCTGAAGGCAATCAGTCTTGTATTTTCAGCGCCTGCCAGTGGAACACGTGCCGCAGCAACCTGCTTCAGCTGGACGGCTTGTGCCTCGTCGGCCGTCAGGACATCAGAGGCGTCAACATCAAGCACGGGGTGGCCTACCTCCGCGTCAGGCCCGACCTCAGCAGCAATCACGGCAGGTAACAGGCGAGCAAGCTTTGCAAGCTTGATGGCGGCCACATCCAGATCTGTTGAGGCATGATTGACGCGCTGGAACGGCCCTTTGAGCGGTGTGGACAAATCAAGCGTCGGATCTGCCATCGCTACAATATCCTTGGCCGTCATCCAGCCGGGGCGGTTAATCCGCACAACCGGCCAGTCTTCACCAGCGACCTTGAGCGCGGCGGCACGGTTGTTGGTCAACAACACGAAACTGTCGTCCACCAGTCCGTCATATAGTTCAAGGGTTGAAGGGTTGGCATACTCGGCAGCCATCACAAGCAGCGCCCCGCCCTCCCGCTGCAGGCGCACAGGCAGGCCGCGCCGAAGCTCGTCAGCGGCCCTCTCCACCATCAACTGGCCTTGTTCTGATGCGTTCATGCTCGCCATAATGACAAGTGAATTTCCTTATTCAACGTTTGCCTTGTGTCACAGCCTCGCGAAATGATCAAACGATTGTGAGTGACCGTGATAAGCGATACTGTCCATGATCACTATATAGGCCGCAGTGCCGCAAACAGAAACGAACGGTGCTTTTTTTCCTGTTCCGAGTTTACTGTTGATGATTTTTAGGGGATCAGACGATGTCAGGTAGAAAATTGCTGCTGGTTGATGATGATGTAGACCTGCGAGAAGGTCTTGCGGACCAGCTTGCCCTTTATGAAGAATTTAGCACGGAAGAACGCGGTACCGCCGGTGATGCGCTGGAGTTTCTGGCAGACAATCAGGTGGACATGATCATTCTGGACGTTGGCCTGCCGGACATGGACGGCCGTGAACTGTGCAAACGCATCCGCAAGAACGGTATTACAGTGCCCATCCTGATGCTGACAGGCAATGTCACTGAAGCCGACACGGTGCTTGGCCTCGATGCTGGCGCCAACGACTATGTGCACAAGCCCTTCAGTTTCAATGTTCTGCTGGCTCGCGTGCGTGCCCATTTCCGGCAGTATGAGCAAAGCGAAGATGCAACGTTTGATATCGGTCCGTACACATTCCAGCCTTCCGCCAAAATTCTTGAGGAACGCGAAAGCGGCCAGAAGATCCGTCTGACGGAAAAAGAGACCAATATCCTGAAGTATCTATACCGCGCAGGCGGCAAGGCGGTCGGGCGCGAAGAATTGCTTGCAGAGGTCTGGGGTTACAACTCAGGCGTCACAACGCATACGCTCGAGACGCATGTCTACCGGTTGCGCCAGAAGATCGAGGTGGAAACCGGCGCCAGTCGCATTCTGGTTACCGAGCCAGGTGGCTATAGCCTGCAAGGACTTGGTGGCTGATCAGCCCAGTTCGAATGTGGTGATCCCAAACACCTTGCCTGCGTCTATGTCGGGCAAACCTTTCTGGTACATGCGTGCGGTCGCAAACACCTTTTCCATCTGTCTGGTCTCGGCCAGACAGATCGCGGCCGGATTGTTTTCCGGCGTGTCGAGGCTGAATAACTCGCCTTCAATATCACTTTGGAGCGCGTCAAAAAGCGTTTCCGCAATATCGGCATTATCGGCAAAAAGCGGCCCCACTTTGTGCCCGGTCAAACACCGGCGACGCACCGCATAGCCTTTCAGTTTACCAGCATCGAAATAACCAACAGCTTTCGATCCTTCCTGCGACAACCAAGCCTGCAAAAACGCGTCTCGGGGTGCCGGAAAGCAACGGCGGTCGTATGTTTGTATTGCCGGAAAGTCGGCTGGCACAACTTCCCGAACCTCAGGCGCAAGACGACCAGCACTGGCCGTTTTCTGATAGCGGCAGTTCTCGTAGAACGCCTGATAACCGATCCGCTCATAAATACGGACATTTTCCAACACGCCGTCAATACCGACGTTGCGATCACCGCAATAGGCCAGTCGCGCTTTGGTCAGCGCAAAGCCGTATCCCTTGCCGCGGTGCTCAGGAGCCACGATATAGAGCCCGCAAAAAGAATAGGTGTCGTCATAGACAACCGCGCTGCCAGTTGCGACGACCTCACCGTTCAGCACGCCTTTGAAAAAGCCATGGTTGTCTGCGGCATAAAACGTTTCTGCATCGTGCAGGCCCGGGTTCCACCCTTCCCGGCCCGCCCAGTCAACTGCCGTACCGACGTCCGGACTATTCATTGTGTCGATATGAAAACCCGACTTCATGCCAACCCCATGGCTGTTTTCACAGCAAGATCAGAAATCGAAGTCGACAATCACCGGTGCGTGGTCGGAAGGCTTTTCCCAACCCCGAGCGTCACGCGCCACTTCCATATGCGTTGGCGCCCCCTTGAGGCTTGGGCTCACCCAGACATGATCGAGCCTGCGACCCTTGTCTGCCGCTGACCAGTCCCTTGCCCGGTATGACCACCAGCTGTAGAGCTTCTCAGGCACTGGCGTAAATTCACGCATCACATCCACCCAGCCGTGGGCGTCGATCAGGTTCATCATGCCTTCGGTTTCAACCGGCGTATGCGACACCACCTTCAAAAGCTTTTTATGGTCCCACACATCATCCGGGTGCGGCGCAATGTTTAGGTCCCCAACCACAATGCTCGGCTCGCTGAGGTCCTTTGACCACTGGGTCATTTCCTCCACAAACTGCAGTTTGTGCGCAAACTTGTCGTTGGTCTCCGGGTTGGGCTCATCACCACCCGCGGGCACATAGAAATTATGCAGGGTCACGCCGTTAAACTTGACGGCAATGTGCCGGGCATCCCCCTTCTGGCACCAATCAATCTTGAAACTGTCCTCAAACGGTATCTTGGCAGCCGTCGCCACACCATGGTGGCTTTTCTGGCCGTGTATTGCCAGATGCGGCAGGCCAATGTCCTCAAAAAAACCGGTTGGAAACATATGATCCTGAACCTTGGTTTCCTGCAGGCACAGGACGTCAGGGTCATAGGTTTTGACAAGCTGTTCAACGATGCTCGTGCGCGCGCGCACCGAATTGATGTTCCATGTGATGATGCGCATAGAGACTCCCCGAGTTAATTGCTTGATCAGAAAATAAGAAAGCTGTTGCCGATGATGCCAATAGGCCAGCGGCCCCTTTCAAAAAGCTGAAAACGAAGGCTGAGCGGATGGTCTTCCTCTTCCCCGGCCATGCCAACAAGTGCCGCCTGATAAACCGCCTGTGCGGCAGCCCCTGATGTTGCCATCACGAAACTCTCATCATCAATTCTGAGAAACTCGGCCGCTTCCTTGGCGGCATCATCGATAGCTTCTGTGACGGCTTGCGCGACATGGGTCATAACCATTTCAAGGGTCTGTGGATCAATCGCAAGCAGGACTTCGTCGGTGAGCGCGGCCCGAAGCTGTTCTTCTGCTTCCCATGCAGGACTATTGAATTCCGTGTTTTCAGCGGCAGCGGCAGCGTCTTCCCAGTCCGGCATGAAGGCAGGCTCCGCATCCGGAAAGCCCAAGGCGTCGGCATAGTCACGCGCGATACGAACTGTCTCGCTGTCCGGGTCTTCGCCCAGAGCCCTGAACCAGCGTACGTCGCTTGCAAGCGCGACAAACGGCGCAACGGACTTCAGGCTCGGAAAGTCTTCTAGCAAGTCATCGAATTCGCTACCGTCGCTCACTGCTGATCCTGTTGTTGGTATATCCCCTGCGCTGATTTCTAGATCAGATTGTCGGGAATAACCAGAGCCGAATTCGCTGAAATCGGCTGTATGTGTCAGCGAGCGCGACGGCGGCGGGCAAGGCCACGGGGGTCTTCAAAGTCCCACAGGCTTTCAGCCAGATCCACATTCACACGTTCATTTGCAAGCTCAACGGTGGTAATCTGGCCCTGAGCATCGGTTACATCCCACCTGATCAGCCGGAGCTTTTCAGCAGCAGATGGCTGCCGCTGGAAATAAACGGTGATCTGGCCGAGTTCGGGCCGCTCCACGTCAACAGCATGCAAGGAAACCAGTTCCGGGTTTTCGAAAGGCGCCATTTCTATGTTGGCGCCAATACTTGCCAAGTCGGTTGATCCACCCAGAAGCGCGCGCAGCGGCGTATCCTTGACCGGCCAGCGCGTGACCTGTCCAATTTCGTAATCGATGAAGTTCAGTGTTTTGCCGTCCGCAACAACAAGAAATGGCACCTCTTCCTCATAGTCGAACCGGACTCGACCTGGTCTGGCCAGCGAAAGCGTGCCGGACACCACACCGCCATCCGGTGCAAACTGAGTAAACTGCGCCTCCAGGCTTTGCACAGTGTCCATATAGGTCTGCACCAGGCGAAGCGCCTGCAGGGAAGTATCTTCAGCAACCGTTTGCTCCTCAAGGGGAGGCAGGGGCCTGACTTCGTCTTGCGCGCTGGCACTCACGGCGAACAACGCAGCCGCGGCAAAGATAAGGGTTTTACTCGGTAACTTCATACTATTGCTTTGCTGTCGTAGTGGGTGAGCCTAAAAATCATCTTCCCGTTCCGGTGTCAGGACTTCTCGTTGCCCCTTGTGGTTGGGTCCGCTGATCACACCCTGTTCTTCCATTTCTTCGATCAGGGTTGCCGCTTTGTTATAGCCAATTTTCAGGCGGCGCTGAATATAGCTTGTAGACGCGCGTCTGTCGCGCTGCACAATATCCACAGCCTGATCATACAGGCTCTTATCTTTATCATCGCCAGATGGACCTGGGATGAACGGACTATCGAACCCTTCTTCAGGTTCCTCTGTAACTTCCGAGAGATAATCAGGCGCACCCTGCTTCTTAAGGTGTGTCACAACATCCTCGACCTCGCTGTCGTCGACAAAAGCCCCATGCACACGGGTAATACGTCCGCCACCCGCCATGAAGAGCATGTCGCCCATGCCAAGGAGTTGTTCCGCACCCTGCTCGCCCAGAATGGTGCGGCTGTCTATTTTACTGGTAACCTGAAAACTGATGCGGGTCGGGAAGTTCGCTTTGATCGTGCCGGTGATCACATCCACGGACGGCCGCTGCGTTGCCATGATCAGGTGAATGCCGGCTGCCCGCGCCATTTGCGCCAGCCGCTGCACAGTCGCCTCGACATCCTTGCCCGCAACCAGCATCAAGTCTGCCATCTCATCGATCACAATCACGATAAACGGCAAGGGAACGAAATCAAACTCCTGCTCTTCTATAACTGGCTGACCGGTTTCTTTGTCAAAACCGGTTTGCACCTGACGTACCAGCCGTTCACCTTTTGCGTTCGCCTCTGCCACCCGCTTGTTAAACGCCGCCAGGTTTCGAACGCCGAGCTTCGACATATTGCGGTAGCGCTCTTCCATTTCGCGTACGGCCCACTTGAGGGCGACAACCGCTTTTTTGGGTTCAGTCACAACAGGCGTCAGGAGGTGCGGAATATCATCGTAAACCGACAATTCCAGCATTTTGGGGTCAACCATAATGAACCTGAGTGTGTCCGGGCTGTGACGATACAGCAGCGACATAATCATGGTGTTGACGCCAACAGACTTGCCCGAGCCCGTTGTCCCGGCGACAAGCAAGTGCGGCATGGATGCAAGGTCGGCCACAACCGGCTCACCGCCAATGTCCTTGCCCAAAATAACCGCGAGGCGTGCTTTGGTGGCTTCAAAGTCCCTCGAGGCCAGCAACTCGCGAAGAAATACGGTCTGCCGGTCATTGTTCGGCAGTTCTATGCCGATGGCATTCCGGCCCGGCACAACGGCGACACGCGCAGAAATAGCACTCATGGAGCGTGCAATATCATCGGCAAGCCCGATAACCCGAGCCGACTTCACGCCCCTGGCAGGTTCCAGCTCATAAAGCGTGACGACCGGGCCTGGCCTGACATCGTTGACCTCACCCTGCACGCCAAAATCATCAAGCACGCCCTCAAGCATGCGTGCGTTTTGCTCCAGCGCCTCCGCGCTGACACGCCCCAGTTTTTCAGCCGGTGGCGGCGGTGCCAGAAGCTCCAGCGGTGGCAGGCGGTAATCCGAGCCATCTCCCAGGTCCAACGCTTTTTGAGCTTCCTTGCTTTCCCGTTGTCCCCGCTTGGTTTTTGCCGGGGTCCGCACCCTCTTTGCGGGAACGGCTACTTTAGGCGCAGCTTTAGCCTTTGCTGGCTTGGCGGGTCGAGCTGTTGGTTCAATACGCTCGTCCAGGCTTTCTGCGGCCTCTCGCCTCTGGAAAATGGCTGCAAACACCGCTGACAGTCCGTTCCATATAGTAACGAGCACGGAAACTATCGCACGGCCGATCCAGCGCAGAACCTTCACGATCGCCTGCAGAAACGCGCTCCACTCCGCCACATTCAGGGCAAACGAAAACAGATAGACCGGCAGTCCAAGAAGCAGAAACACTGCCATATAGACCCAGCCCGGCACGACCATGAGGCCGGCGGTTAGCTCAACAACAACCGAATAAAGCCTCTGACCCAGAACACCGCCATAGCCACTTTGAACGACAAAATCAGGCGAGGGGGCTTCCACACTGATTGCAACAGCAAGCAGGATGATCCCGATGGGTAAAGCGGCAAGGTTGAGCCAAAAGAGCGGTAACCACTTCAAGCGCGCTACCTTCATGCCCCACAGGAGCAGCGGCAGAACAAACAGGTAGGACGCAAGCGCAAGCGTCTGCATCAAAATATCCGCAACAACAGCACCATAAGGGCCAAGCCAGTTGGTGGCCTCTGACCTCGTTTGCATGTTCAAGGCCGGATCGGCAGGGTTATAGCTCCAGAGTGACGCCGTTACAGCCGCCGCCAGGGCAAACAAAAGAAGCCCCAAAAGGCGCCAGCCACTGTTTTTCAAAAAGATGCTCAGCGCCGGTGGCAGCACAGGTGCCTTGGCGCTGGTTGCTGGCTTTCCAGCAGCGGGTTTACGTCGCTTCGCGGTCGCCACAAATCCTGCCCTCTATATCACCTTCAGAGTTTTGGTGCGCAGCGCGCCTCTGAGGATCGACGTTCTTTTCTTGTTCACACCCACTTTAATGCTCAATAAGCCTCAAGGACAAGAGCGGCATTTCTGTGGCAAAAAATAAGCTGGCATGAACGACTGCGACAGCTTGGCGCTGGACAGTTGGTGCGCACCATCATAGACAGAAACCATGAACAGCTCGACCACATCACACAAGAGGTTGTCCTTCGACGTCGCCATCGTTGGCGGTGGCCTGGTTGGCCTGACTGCCGCGATTGGGCTTGCGCGTCATGGTTTTGACGTTGCTGTCGTGGACAAGGCACCCAAAGGTGACCTGACGGCGGTAGAGTATGACGGTCGATCAAGTGCGCTGGCCTATGCCACATGCCGGATGCTCGATGCACTGGGTATCTGGAAGCATATGGAGCCTTTTTCCCAACCGATCAACGAGATCCGGGTGTCTGATGGCCCTTCCCTGATGCATCTTCATTTTGATCATAAAGCGTTGGGTGACGGCCCGCTCGGGCACATGGTCGAGAACCGGCACACACGGCTGGCGCTTTATCAGCGCGTCGAAGAGCTCGAAAATATCCACCTGTTTCTGGAAGAAAGTGTCAGTTCAATTGACCGCACGCCTGACTCAGCCGCCATTCAGCTTGCCAGCGGTGCCGAGATTTCGGCACGGCTCCTTCTGGGTGCGGACGGCCGCGGAAGCATGGTTCGTAAAAACGCAGACATTCCCATTTCAACATTTGAATACCAACAACATGGAATTGTGTGTTCGATTGAGCACGACATTAGCCACCAGGGCATTGCTCACGAGCGGTTTTTACCGTCCGGCCCGTTTGCGATCCTGCCTTTGACCGGCAACCGGTCTTCGCTTGTCTGGACGGAAAAAAGCCATCTGGTTGATACCGTCATGCAGCTTTCTGACCGCGCTTTCCAGGCTGAGGTCCAGCGAAGGGTGGGTGATTTTCTGGGAAACGTTACGCCAGTTGGCGGGCGCTGGGCTTACCCGCTCAGCTTGCAGTATGCAGACAATTACACAGATACACGGCTGGTTATTGTCGGGGACGCAGCGCACGGCATTCATCCTATTGCCGGGCAGGGATTGAACCTTGGCCTGCGAGATGTGGCGGCACTTGTGCAGGTAATTACTGACGCAAATACCGTAGGGCTCGATATTGGTTCCAACCAAACACTCGATACCTACAGCAGATGGCGCCATGCCGACAATGCCGCACTGATCAGCGTTACTGACATCCTGAACCGCCTGTTCTCCAATGATGTTTCCGTCATCCGGATGGCGAGAGACGCCGGGTTGGCGGTCGTTGAGCAAATACCACCCCTGAAAAACTTTTTTATGTCCCACGCACGCGGTACAATCGGCGAGTTACCAAAGCTTCTTCAGGGTGAACTGGTTCGATAACATGACAGTCGTTCAAGGCCACAATAAGAGTGCAGACGCCGGTCGCTGCGCCGAGGCTTGTGAACCCGAAACTCCCTCTTACCATCTGGACCTAAAGCTTTTTCCGCAACGATCACTCAAGCCTGAACACTTTTCGAAGTTGTTGCTGGTGCTGATCACAATATGCACGCTTGCCGGCATCCGGTTCTGGATTGTTGGCGCCTGGCCCGTTGTTCTGTTTCTGGGCCTAGATGTATTGGCCCTTTGGTTTGCCTTTTTTCTCAGTTACCGTCGCGGTCGTATTTTTGAAACCGTCCAGCTCTCGGACACCGACCTCATTGTCGGCAAGTCCGATGCAGCGGGCCGCTTTACCAGCATCCGCTTTGAACCCTATTGGGCGAAGGTGTCCATGCAGGTCGTTGGCGGCGATGCCAATATCCTGACAATCAGGCACCATAATAAATGCACCGAACTGGGCTCCTTTCTGGTACCCCATGAAAGACGCGAAGTCGCGGATGCGATCCGGAATGCTATTGAGCGATGGAAAAGCCGCTAATCGGCAGTTTATTTCCCAAAGTTTTCCCGGAACGTTGCGCAGTCTTCCTGCGCTGGTTTATCGATACCGTAGAGGATGCGCCATCCGTTACCGGTTTTACCCAAAGTGAACTGATTCACACCGCAGCCAACAAGTTCGCCTTTGTAACGAATGGTGAAGGGCGCCCAGACCGTGGCGAGCTCATCCGTTCGGGAGAGTGTTTCCACAGAGAAAATCTGCTCGTCGGCGGCACCTTCAGCTTGTTGACCAACCCAGTTGATCCAGCGATCAAAAGTGCCTTGCCTCAACGTGCCATCCGGCTGCAGACGGTCGAGCCGAGCATCAGCCACGACCATGGCACGGATTGCGTCACCATCACCGGCACGCATGGCATCAAAGAGCTGCACAATGACGTCTTCCGCTGTTTCTTCAGCAACTGCCGTTGATGTCAGGCACGCAACTGCCGTCAGAACCAGAAATATATGTTTCATGAAACACCCCTATCTAACCAACCCCGGCTATCGCTATCAGAAGGGACAAAAGTCCACAAGGAGACGAGGCTTGTTTTTTCACAATTAAACCAAAGACATAGTTCTGTTATTGTACTGAACAATAGACCTGGGCAACTCTCAGAGCGGCCCGATATTTGTCCGCCTGCTGATCGTAGTTTTCGTTGGTCAGTGTGTCAGGTGACGTGGCGGACTGGTTTTCCGCAATTAATCCGGTTTCCTCGAAAATTGCGGGGTTGGTGGTGTAAACCCGCCCACGACGCGGGGCACCGGCGACAACTGTTCCTATCACTTTCCCACCTGCGCTGAAAACTGGACCTCCCGATATGCCGCCGAGAGAACCACCAAACCCTGGCCTGCGTTCCCTCTCAACCCAGGCGACAACCCTTTCGCGTGTCGAGTAACGCCCGCGCGACTTCATGATTGTTTCGCCAATCACAGTCGCACGCACATCCGCCGGCCTGCCTTGTGGATACCCCATCATATAGCCGTTTTGGCCGCGGACAGGCGTGTTCAAAGCAAGTTCAAACGGTTGAACATTAACGCCCTCTACCTGAAGGATGGCAAAATCCCTGTTCCTCGCCTTGGACTGTAGGCGTGCGGGCAATATCCGGCGGCCCCGGACGAGGGAAATGCTTTCACAGCCTTCAATAACATGGCGCGCGCTGACAAATGTCCCCGTGCTATCCACAGCGAACGCCGTTCCAACACTCGCCTGGTTTTTGTTTTCGATCTCCACAACAACTGAAGAACTGATATCCCTCGGCAGAGTTGCTCCCTCTGGCAGCAAAACACTCTGTTCAGGGCTTTTGGGCACCAAAACAGGCCGCCGCGGTGACCTGTCTTCTTCCCCTGCGTAGCGCAGAATGAAAAACAGGATGAAAACTGCATAAAAGGTGAACTCAAGCGGGCGCCGCATGGACCGAATTTATCCCGATATCGCTGCAGCATTAATGAGCGCAGTGCCGAGCTTGACTGACACCAGAAATGTGGCTGCAGCCATATCGCCCGCTGTGATCCGGGCAGAAATGTCCTTCAGAAACAAATCGGCAAGGCGAAACGCGACAAGTTGAAGCACCAGCGCCACTACCCCCCAGATCAACAAATCCCAAAGGGAAACAGATGCGGCCAAAGAAAAGGCAAGCGGCAAAGCCAACCCGACAATCGCCCCCCCGAGTGAAAGGGCTGCTGCGCTGTTGCCGGCCCTGATAAGCGCCATCTCGTCATGTCTGGTCAGCTTCATATATATGCCGATACCAACAAAAAGTATGAGCAAACTGGTCGCTGAGTGAACAAGAAAAACCGGTAACCCGGCCCACAATGCCAGCATTGCTTCATTCATCGGGAATCTCCTTGTCAGGCATTATGAAAATAGTAGGGTCTATAGCCCAAGTACATCGCGCATGTGATATCGACCCGGGCCCTGGCGGGACAGCCATGCCGCTGCCTGGACAGCACCGGCCGCAAATAGGTTCCGGTTTTCCGCCCTGTGCGACAGGGTAATCCGTTCGCTATCACTTGCAAGGATGACTGAATGCTCACCAATCACACTGCCCCCACGCAGCGCCGCAAACCCTATTGAGCCTGGTTCGCGCTCACCGGTGATGCCTTCACGCGCTGGCGTCCTTAGCTCAGGCAATCCTTTGCCACGGCCTTCAGCAGCGGCTCCACCGAGCATCAGGGCGGTGCCAGAAGGCGCGTCCACTTTCTGCTTGTGGTGCATCTCCAGCACCTCAATATCCCAGCCTTCATCAAGCCTTGCCGCCGCCTGGCGCACCAGAGACAAAAGCACATTGACTCCGAGAGAGTAGTTGCCCGCCTGCATGATCGCTACGGATTGAGCAGCGCGGTCAAGAGCAGCATCATCGGCCCCGGTTAATCCGGTTGTTCCAACCAGTAGCCGAACGCCTTTTTTCTCGGCAAGAGCGGCATGTTTAACTGTGTCTCCCGGGGGGGTGAAATCAATGACGAGGTCTGAAGCCTCGAACACAGTATCCGCCTGATCAGTTACCGGGATATCACTACCCGGTGCGGTTTTCCCAATCAGGGCGTGCCCGGCTCGTTCGGATCCAATAACCAGCGACAGTGTCTCGGACTGCGTAGCGGCAGAAGCAAGTGCCTGACCCATACGGCCCATACACCCAAGTATTCCAACTTTAACCATTCTCGCGCCTCGCCTGTTCACTGCGGATATTTTTATGCCAGATCAATAACATGAGGCAGCAGTCAATGGGAAGACGGCTTACTTCATTTGATTGATCCAGTCTCTGATCAAATCCAGCCCTTCCGCATGCACCATTGTGCGGCCCACTTCCGGCATCATTATGCCCGGGTCTCTGGAGTCCATGCGGTAGTACAGAATTGAGCTTTCGGCGTCACCCGGCGCTATGTCATACGTCAGGCCGCCTGAACCCCGGCCAGCCGCGACGGGTCTCTTTTTAAGCCCCCACGCTGTTGGGTTTTGCTCACCATAAGTCAAAAACAGGCCCGATGTGGAGCCCGGCCCTTCCCTGCGGTGACAATGAGCGCAGTTGATATCAAGATACGCTCGCGCACGCTTGTCAATCGGGGCCGCCGTGTCTTCCATCGCAGGCAAAACATCTATCTGACCAAGTGATGGCACCCCCGTCAGGAGGCCTTTTTCCGACCACATCATCAGCTGATTAGCTGACTGGTCCGCATAGTGAAAGTCCTTGTTGAGGTTCCGGGCCTTTGGGCCGATGGGTGTCAAGGCGCGGTCAAATGTGTGGCACCCTTTGCATTGGTTCTTGTTTGGGACGATGTAGTCAATCGACTGTTGCCTGCCTTCTTTATCGACAAATTCAATCGGTAGCACTTTGCCAGCCACTTTGAGGGATGCATCCGTTTGTTCGTCGTTCCAGACATACGTCCAGGCATTCCAGCCATCTTCCTGATGAATAAGCAGGCGGGTTTCCACAAGACGAATATCAGCGTTCGGCTGCCGCAGGTCTGCAGGGTAGGCAAATGTTTTTACCAGAACCGATCCAACTGGAAACTCGAAGGCTTCTTGCCCGTGATAGCTTGCAGACCGGCCTTCAGGCACATAAACAAACCGATATTTCTCGGCGTAATCCGTGAACAGGGGCACCGTCAGGTCGTAGGGCAGGACACCCTGACTTGGGTTTTGCGCAGGCGCATCGGCAAACAAGCCGTAGGCTGAAAGCAGTCGCTGCGGCCGCTTTTCCAGCAAGGCACTGTCGTTCACCTGAAACGCGAAGGCGGCTCCGGTAAAACAAGATGACAACAGGGCGATAGCCGTGAGTACTCGAAACATCCCCGGATTTCCCTATTCCGTTTCTTCCTGTGGTAGCCGTACCGGTTCAATGGGTGCCCGCCGCCCTTCGTGATCAGAAAGGTCTGTCTTCACGTCAGCTCCCCATGGCAGGATCAGGTCTTTGACAAATTGCAGGTTGGCAAAAGTGGTTCCATCGGTTTCCTTGACGATGATACGGTCTTCCTCATCCGGCCCGAAGAAAGCCGACCATATTCCGTCCACGGCCCCGTCCCAGACGATATCTGGAATCGGCAGACCCGTCGCCGGTGCAATCAGCTCCGCCACCGCCATGTCCGGTTCCCAACCGGCACGACCATAGCGATTTCCATGGATATAGATCCCTCTTGGTAAGGGATTGTAATTTTCGTCATTGTATTCTCGCGGGTAGGCTGCCAACAAAAGATTTACCGACGCATTATCCGAAAATTCATTGCCGAAAATTTCGATATTGTGGTTGGCCATAATCAGCAAGCCGGTACCTTTTGGCACGGTCGCCACGATATTGCCTTCGGGTGCAAAATTGGCTGTGTCGTTGTTTACCGATCGATTGTTGAACACACGGACACTATGCCCCCCCATCTGTGGCAGGTTGGGCAGGTCAAAAACCAGAATGCCACCCGTGTTGTACGTCGCGACATTGTCAAAAACATCCGCATAATAGCTGTTTTCGATTTCAATGCCCGCAACATTGTATTCGGCGCGGCTGTTACGCACTATAATATGTTGGCTTTGTCCGACATAGATGCCGGCGTCCGATGCACCTTTGACAAGTGCACCATCAATCAGCACGTTTTTGCTTTCGACAGGGTAAAGACCGTATGCACCGTTTTCCGCATGAGGACCACGCGTCCACTCCACACGGATATCCTTGAACGAAATTTGATCCACACCCTTTGCTTTGATGCCATCGCCCGGCGTATCTTCCACCGCAAAGCCTTCGAGCCACACACCATCAGAGGTAACCAGCAAGCCTTCTGATCCTGCAACCTGACCAGCGAAAGACAGCACAGTTTGCTCCATGCCTGCCCCCCGCACCGTTATGTTTGGCACATCAAGTGACAGAGCTGTTTTGAGGTCAAACCTCCCGGCAGGCAATTGGATAATACTACCTGGTTCCGCAAGAATAAGAGCTTCCTGCAGGTTTTCCTGAAAGTCGCCGTCGATCGACACCTCAACAATTGTCTGGGCGGTAACGGAAAAAGAAAACACTGTTGCGATCAATGTTACGATCCAAAGGCCTGCAATTTGGCGCATAGCTTCCCCCTAAAGAATGTTTGCAGCAGGCAAGGTGCCGCAACGAGCTATCCAATGTCAATAAAAATGAAACTGTTTCACTTTTTGTGTCCGGACAGTATAGTCGATAAAAAGCGGCAGGATGCGAAAGTGAACAAAGCAGATCAGGTGAAAAACAACAAACCCGCCCCCAAACAGGCCCGGGCAAAAGAAAGACAGGCCGCAATTCTGAGAGCAGCCGGCGAACTCCTGGTACATGTACCTGTTCATGAGCTGACAACAACACGGATTGCCATGAAAGCCGGCGTCCCGGTAGGGTCTGTGTATCGCTACTTTGATGACAAAGACGATATTCTCGATCGGCTGCATGACAGTGCGTATCGCACCATCGAAAACAGTGTGCTGAAGGCCCTCGAATCCCTGCCGGCAAACCTGCCTCTGGAATCTGTCATCAAATCGCTTTTGCACACATTTTGGGAAGCGGCTCGTTGTCACGACAACTTTCGCGCTCTGACGCGCTGGCTGAACAGCCAAAATAGTTTGTGGGACGTAACTCCCGGCCCGCGCAGCGCCCTCGCAGACATTTTTCGGGAAATCCTCGCAAAAACCGGTACAATAGTCAGGGCGGACAGGGAAGAACTGGTGTTGCGTACAGCCGTTACAACCCTGTCCGTACTGGTTGATCAGGCGATCGAAGAAAATGACGAAACAGTGGCTGAAGCACTGATCGACGAAATTTCCCAGCTGCTTGCCCCTTACCTGATGGCGTCCAGGCAAAGCTGAGGCAAGCGCCACCCAAGCAATAAGAAGGGGAGGATTGTGACCAAGGTCATCAATATCGACAAACTTGACTGGTTGCTTTTTGAGGGGCCCGGTAAGTATGGGGTTGAGCGCAAGCATCTGACACTCGGCGCCGACACATGCAATTTAGGTTGTAGCCTGTACCGGCTTGAGCCAGGCCAGTCACCATGTCCGGCACATTTTCACTATGCCAACGACGAAGCCATCCTGGTCCTCAAGGGGTCTCTTACCCTAACGGTCGCCGGAACAGATCAACAGCTTAGTCAGGGCGACTATGTGACATTGCCCGCAGGTACGGGTGAGGCGCACCAACTGACCAACACCTCCGGGCAGGTTGCCGAATACCTCTGCATGTCGACTATGGAGAAAACGGATGTGGTGTATTATCCGAATTCCGGAAAATTCGGTGTCTTTGGCGGCGTTGCCCCCGGCGGCACACCGGCGAAGGAAAGCCAAAAAGTATGGCTGAAGAATGAAGATGTCGATTATTGGCTTGATGAAGACGGCTAGTATAGCGCCTTTTTGATGGCGTCTATCACGGCCTGGGTACCGTCATGCCCTACGCCGGGCGCGCCGCCTTCCACATCCGGCCAACTCGAAAATATAGCAACAACGGTTTCGGTAGAAGGCGACACATCAATAAACTGTCCGTGCACGCCGCGAGCCTGCACCGTGCCCCGGCCATCACCGAGCCCCCATACGAAAGAGCGGTAATAGGGGGCAAACCCATCCGGCGCAGGTCCCGACCATGAAGGGTCTCCTGACTGCCCGAAAATGTCCTCAACCCATGCAGCAGGAATGACCTGTCTATCACCGGCACGTCCCCTATCCAGCATGAGCTGGCCTATGCGGGCGATATCCCGCAATGTTGCGACCATGCCGCCACTGGCCAGAGTGAAACCTGACACATCCACGGTGACGCCGGCGCTGCGCTCTGCCCCCATGGGTTTCCAAAGCCGCTCGGATACAAGGTCGGCAAATCTTTTTCCAGTCGCAGCCTCCAGCACCCAGGCAATGACATCGGTCGTGCCCGATTTGTAGACAAACCTGCCTCTACGGCTTTCGTCCCGACCAACGCCGGGCAAGAAACCATAATTGCCAACCACAGGAACACCTTCACACATCGAGCCTGTAAGCAAGCCGTCCGAGCAATCCTGCCGCCGTACGGTACTATCCGGTGCGGCATAGTCTTCATTCCAGTTGGACGTGTCCTGCATGTCCAGAAGCAATCGCAGGCTGTTGTCTGCCCATCCGGTGCCTGCCAGTTCCGGCACATAGTGGGCGACTGTTTTTTCAAGGTCGATAAGGCCATCTGCAGCAACGCTGGCGGCCGTCATTCCCGTTACCGTTTTGCTAACTGACCACAGGAGATGTGTCCGCTCAGGTGTCAGCGTGCCGCCATAGAGTTCCGCCACAACCCGACCATTTTTCAGGACGAGTACGCCGTCCATAAAGTGTCGCTTCATCACCTCGGACAACATTGCCGGCTTGCCATCAAGTTCGAGGGCCAGATCGTCAGCTGCAACTGAGAGGCCCTTGAGGGGCCTCACAGTCCGATAGTCGTTTGGAATATCCTTGGTCGGCAGGATTTCGCGGATATGTGTATAGGCCCAACGATTGAGTGGCCCGAATTGCCACGTTGCCCCCGTTACACCATCGGGCCGGTTATCCTGAGCCGACGCTGACAGGCCGAACAATAGTAGCGCGCTGAAAAAAGCCATTCTCATATTGGGCCCCCTTGAAAGGGACAGGCTCTTTTTTTGGCTCCGGGATGTCAAGGATAACGATACCCAACCATCCCGGTAAGCGCCTGCTAACATCAATACATGTCAGAACTTGTCACGAAACGTTGCCACCTTATTGCTGATGCGCCACCCATCCGCCAGTTTTAACAACAGAATATAATCTGTGTAGACCCTGTCCCGGCTTGCCATGAAAATCTCGACCTTGGCCACAGCTGTGCTGCCAGTGACGTCCATGCTAACAAGACGACCGTAGCGCTCAATCTGTCGCCCTTGTTGAAAACGGGAAACATATTCCGGAAATGGCAGCCGCCCAAGTGACCCGTCCTCCAGTACATACTGGATTTCAGCCGTCGGCAAAAAAGCTTCACGCAACAGCTGCAACTGCCCTTTCTCTGTTCCATCAAAGTATTTTTGAATAACCTTGCCAACCTCGGCAAAGTCGTTTGCAAAGACGCCGTTTGTCATGATCGTCGCACATGCTCCAATCACCAGAGCGCGAACCAAATGTTTCATGGATTCGTTCCTTTCAGTGTTTATGGTAGGCGGCACTCGCTCAGGGTAGGAACGAGTGCCGCGCGCAAGGTATCTCTGTTGCGTCTCAAGGTTCAGGTGTTGAAACGCTTTTCTGATGCGATAAGCTTGCTGCAAGTATGAAAAACACCAGACAGCAGCTGTTCGTCGTGCCGCAAAGATGACTTTTCATGATTTTTTGTGATTTTCGTACGGGGCAACACCGCAGAGGGTATTGATTTTGAATTGGCGAGTGGGTGACTTCAACTTTGATGCGGCAACCAACGTGCTGCAAAGCCGTTCAGGACATCAGCGCCTTGAGCCAAAAACCGCTGCGCTTCTAAAACACTTCGCACAAAACCCGGGGCAGGATATCAGCCGCGACGAATTGATCAAAGACGTCTGGGGCGGCCAAATTGTTACCGACGGCGCCATCAATCGGGTGGTTGTACAATTGCGAAAGGCGTTGGGGGACAACAGCGAAATCAAAAAATACATCGTGACGGTGCCCAAAGTGGGATACCGGCTCGCGGCGCCTGTTTCTCCCGGTGTTTCACTGCCAACGCCTGAGCGCAAAAAATCGCCGACGGGTTTCATCGTTGGTACGGCGCTGATTGCCGCTGCATTCGCAGGGTTTGCATGGCTCAGTTCAATACCCGGAATTGACGCAAACAGCGACAGAAGCTTGAGGCCGCTGGTACGGCAGGCTGGCGAGCAGTTTGGTGCCGCTGTTTCTCCGGACGGGACAAAAACGGTGGTATCGATACGGACCCATCAAGGTGCGGACCTCCACATTGTGGACGGTTCAGCCGCTACCCTCAGCGCTATCGGTGTGTCTGGTGGTTGGGCCACATCTGCGGCGTGGCACCCGGACGGTACTGCCCTTGCCTATCAGTATCGCGACAATACAAGCTGCTTCATTCATTTCGTGCGCTTTTCCGAGGCAACACCGGCAGCACCTCAAAACCTCTATGAATGTCCACAGGCTGGCCAAATGACACTGGCATTCAGCCGTGATGGCACTCAGCTTTATTTTACCGAAAGGGTTGGCCCCTATGACCCTGCCGTCGTGTTTGCATTCGATTTGGCTTCAAACTCAAAACGCCGGTTATCCCAACCTCTTGCCGTTGGGCGCGGAAATCATTTTGTTTCAGTCGGCAAAATGCAGGGGCGTGTCCTCATGCTCAGTGATCAGCAAGCGGGGCAAACCACTGCATTTGAACTGAACATAAACACCAATAGTTTCCAGCGCCTGATCGAATGGCCTTTCAGGGTTGACCAGGCCGCATGGGGCCAACAGCCCGGCACCGTCGTACATCCTGACATGCACCCCTCCTACCAGCTGATTGAAACCAGTTATTTGACCAACGAATCGCGCGTTCTTGTCTCGGACTCCCGGCGAATAAAAGAGCCCCAACTCACGGCAGCCGGATATGTGTTTACATCTTATCTTCACAACCGGGACATATGGCTCAATGGCGCGTTGCCGCTCTCGCTCAACTCTTCAGTGATGGATTACAGCCCGGCGATTTCGCGGGATGAAAGACAGCTGGCATTTGTGTCAAAACGCAGTGGCGACAGCATGATCTGGATCCAAAACCTTGGGGACGAAACCCTGCGTCGCTTTGCTCTCGCCAAAAAGGGGGTGTCAGTCGTGTCCCTGGATTGGTCATTCGATGACCGTTTTTTGTTGGCCGTCACCAGCCAGGGCTTACATATTATAGAGGCCGAAACCGGCGAAACGGTTCATATCATTGAGACGGCGCTTCCCGCGTATGGAGCAAGTTGGGTGGGCGAAAACCGGCTGAGCTACAGCCTGCGAGAAGACGGTTTCTGGCAGAGATATGATGTTGAAATGAGCAACCAGGAGCCATTGGCATCTGCGGGAAATGAAGCATTTCTGCTGGCAAGCCCAGAGATGAAGGTGTCTGTAGATCAGACGGGCGCCGTATATACGGAAGCTGGCCAGCGCCTTGTGGCCAACTGCGGGCCAATGCTCGTTGGTCGATATCTTACTTACTCGGTACGTAATGACACATTCTACTGCATTGCAGCCAATGTCGAGGGAACCCTTCTCGGAACATCCAGCAACAGTGAAACCCGCCACCTTGAAACCGGCCACCTTGAAACCGGCCAGGGAGCGATCCTCCAATACTCGGTTGCAGGGCAACAAATTGCCCATGTTGAGCTCACTTCATCAGTGAGCGACATTATGCTGACGACAGACACCAGATAAACCTGTTACCGCAAGGTCGCATTATCCGACAAAAAAGCCGCCTGTTAAGGCGGCTTCTATATTTTGGCAGGCAATTGAGCCCGCACTATTCGGTCAAATCATCCCAAAGTTCTTTTACCTTGGTAAAAAAACCTTCCGACTGCGGGGACACAGTATCACCCCCTTCGGCAGCAAACTCCTCCATCAGTTCTTTCTGACGTTTCGTCAGATTGACGGGCGTTTCAACTTGCGTTTCGATGATCATGTCGCCCACAAACCCGCCATTAAGCTCGGGCATGCCCTTGCCCTTGAGGCGAAACTGCCTGCCGCTCTGCGTGCCAGCAGGAATTTTGATACGGGCCCTTTTGCCTTCGATTGTTGGCACTTCGATGTTTCCACCAAGTGTTGCGGTCGCCATCGGGATGGGAACCTGACAGAACAGCAGGTCGGCATCACGCTTGAAAAGGACATGCGGTTTGATGGTCAGGAAAATATAAAGGTCACCGGACGGCGCGCCGTTTGCTCCGGCTTCGCCCTCGCCCGACAGGCGAATGCGCGTGCCTTCCTCAACGCCCTTTGGTATTTTAACCTGAAGCGTCTTTTCTTTCTGCACCTTGCCCGCACCGCGACACACTTTGCATGGGTTGGTGATTATCTGGCCATTGCCCTGGCAACTGGGACAAGTGCGCTCGACCATGAAGAAGCCCTGATTTGCCCGGACCTTGCCAGCCCCGCCGCATGTTGAACATGCCTCAGGGCTCGAACCGGGTTCAGCACCCGACCCACTACACGGTTCACAGGAAACCGATGTCGGGATGGTGATCTGGTCGGTTTTGCCGTTGTAGGCATCTTCAAGCGAAATCTCCATATTGAACCGCAGGTCGGACCCGCGCGCGGGCCCGCGCCGGCCACCGCGTCGACCGCCGCCCATGAAGTCACCAAAAAACTCTTCAAAAACGTCTGAGAAATCAAACCCACCAGCACCAGCGCCGCCGCCCGGACCCCCCATGCCGTTTTCGAAAGCAGCGTGTCCGTATCGGTCATATGCTGCTCTTTTGTCCGGGTCTTTCAGGACATCGTAGGCTTCACCGAATTCTTTGAATTTTTTTTCCGCTTCCGGGTTGTCCGGGTTCCGGTCCGGGTGAAACTCCATCGCTTTTTTACGAAACGCTTTTTTCAGCGTTGCCGCATCAGCGTCCTTGCCGACGCCCAGAAGCTCATAATAATCTGTTTTTGCCATTGGCTTTGTCCCGAAGCTTTAACGAAAAGCCTGAGAGGATGACCACCCCCTGTTGTGACGATGCCGCTCCAGCAACAAGCTGAAGCGGCATTAACCTGGGGTGTGGTCAAACCACCCGATTACTTCTTGTCGTCTTCGTCGACTTCTTCGAAGTCAACATCAACAACATCGTCTTCAGCTTTTTCACCAGCTTCAGCAGCCTGAGCCGCGGCATCAGCAGCCGCGGCATCGCCGCCTGCTTCCTGCGCTTCTTTGTAGATGGCTTCACCAAGCTTCATCGAAGCTTGCGCCAGCGCTTCAGTTTTTGCCTTGATGGCCTCAACGTCTTCGCCTTCGAGCTCGGTTTTCAACTCAGTAATGGCTGTTTCAATCGCAGCTTTATCTTCGTCTGAAACCTTGTCCTTGTGCTCTTCCACATTCTTTTCAGCAGTGTGGATAAGCGCTTCGCCCTGGTTCTTGGCTTCGACAAGCTCTTTGCGGACCTTGTCTGCTTCAGCGTTTGCTTCCGCATCCTTGACCATTGCATCGATATCATCGTCCGACAGACCACCAGAAGCCTGAATGCGGATCTGCTGCTCTTTGCCTGTGCCTTTGTCTTTCGCAGACACATTCACGATACCGTTGGCGTCGATGTCGAAAGTTACTTCGATCTGCGGAACACCGCGTGGTGCGGCCGGAATACCCACAAGATCAAACTGGCCAAGCAATTTGTTGTCTGCAGCCATCTCCCGCTCACCCTGGAACACGCGGATTGTCACGGCGCCCTGGTTGTCTTCAGCTGTAGAGAATACCTGAGACTTCTTCGTCGGGATCGTTGTGTTGCGCTCAATAAGACGGGTGAATACGCCGCCCAGCGTCTCAATTCCAAGCGACAGCGGCGTAACATCCAGCAGAAGCACGTCTTTCACGTCTCCCTGCAGAACGCCAGCCTGAATAGCAGCACCCATCGCTACAACTTCGTCAGGGTTAACACCCTTGTGGGGTTCGCGCCCAAAGAAGTCTTTCACGATCTCCTGGATTTTCGGCATACGGGTCTGGCCACCGACGAGGATTACATCGTCAATTTCACCAGCAGCAAGACCGGCATCCTTGAGTGCCTTTTTGCAAGGCTCAAGCGTACGCTTCACAAGATCTTCAACCAGGCTTTCAAGCTTCGCCCGCGTCATTTTGATTTGCAGGTGCTTCGGACCGGAAGCATCAGCCGTGATAAATGGCAGGTTCACCTCGGTCTGTTGTGAAGAAGACAATTCAATCTTGGCTTTTTCCGCAGCTTCCTTGAGACGCTGAAGGGCCATCTTGTCTTGCCGCAGGTCGATTGTGTTCTCTTTTTTGAACTCGTCAGCAAGATAATCCACAAGGCGCATATCGAAGTCTTCACCGCCAAGGAACGTATCCCCGTTCGTGGACTTCACTTCAAATACACCGTCGCCGATTTCAAGGATGGACACGTCAAATGTACCACCGCCCAGGTCAAACACAGCAATTGTGTGACCATCTTCTTTTTCAAGTCCGTAGGCCAGAGCGGCGGCTGTCGGCTCGTTGATGATCCGCAGCACTTCGAGGCCTGCAATCTTGCCGGCGTCTTTTGTTGCCTGACGCTGTGCGTCATTGAAGTAGGCCGGAACCGTGATGACGGCCTGGTCCACGTCTTCGCCAAGATAGCTTTCGGCGGTTTCTTTCATTTTCTGCAGGATCATCGCAGAGATCTGGCTCGGGGAATATTTCTCACCCTTGGCTTCAACCCACGCATCGCCACCATCAGATTTGACGATTTCGTAAGGAACCATGCCCTTGTCTTTTTGCGTTGTCGGGTCGTCGAAAGTGCGACCGATCAACCGTTTGATCGCGAAAAGCGTGTCTGTCGGGTTGGTAACAGCCTGACGTTTTGCCGGCATACCAACAAGGCGTTCGCCATCATCCGAAAAGCCAACAATTGACGGCGTTGTACGCGCGCCCTCTGCGTTCTCAACTACTTTTGGTTTGGACCCGTCCATGATGGATACGCACGAGTTTGTCGTACCCAGATCGATACCGATTACTTTACCCATAATTTACCTCATCCCTTTTACAGCCGATTACCAGGGCCCTCATTTGGCACCCATTCGTAACCTCTTGGGCTTTGAATTTTTCCAAAGTTGGTGGACCCGACAACAACCCGAAGCCCACCGGTTTCAGCGCCTATATAGGGATGAGGCCACCGCTTCGCAAGGGTTGCATTCAATTAAATTTCATAGAATAGAGGCTGGAAATCCAACGACTTTTACCTAATCTTTAGGGCTTGAGCCTATTGAAAAAGACAAGGCGTGAGCAGATGTAACCGGGAATCAATGATTGCATTGATGCCCAGCGCCGGTAAACTTGCCGCCCGACAGGCGGTGCTGGAAGACAATCCCAGGTAAACAACACAATAAACAAAGGCACTCAGGTGACAGCAGAGAACTCCCCGGAAAAGTCAGCCAAAAACGGTGCTGCCGCACCTGGCAAAGCCGACACTAAAAAAAATGAAACGGTCGCGCTTGTTAAAGACGTGCTGGTCATTTTTTCCTTTTACGTCGTGTTCAGTATTTTCGGCTGGGCAAGCTTCCATATTCCCAGCGGCAGCATGGAACCAACACTGGAGGTTGGAGACCGCATTTTTGTTTCCAAGCTTTCATATGGCTACAACCGCTATAGCTTTTTCTTCGACCCGTCCTTTATTCCCGAAGATCGCCTGTTCGCTGACGCGCCTGAGCGCGGGGACGTGGCGGTCTTTACCCTGCCAAAGCGGGGGTATGAGGATTTCATAAAACGGGTTATCGGCTTGCCCGGAGATCGCATCCAAATGCGAGGTGGCCGACTGTACATTAACGACCAGATCGTTGAGCGCACACTGGTGCGCGAACTCAACTACACCAGCTACAACGGCGCCCAGCGCCGGGTGAAAGAATATGACGAAACACTGCCAAACGGCGTTGTGCATCGTATCTACGAAAGCACAGACAGCGGGCTTTATGACAATGTGGGCCCTTATGTTGTGCCGCCAGGGCACTATTTCATGATGGGGGACAACCGCGACGGCTCATCGGACAGTCGCAACCTGAACGACATTGGATATGTTCCCGCTGCTTTCATGGTTGGTCGCGCCGACATTACAACATTCAGTCTTTATGATTGTGATCAGGGCAAGGATATATTTTGCCCGATTGGCGTACCACTCGGCCGTTTCTTCAACTCGATCGACTGACCTTTAGTTCAACCAAAGGGGGTTGCTCAGGGTAGCCACAAACTCCTTGTGCGCTGTCAGCTCTTCATCGCTAACCGGAAAGCTGCGTTTCTGTCGTTCTTTTTTGGGGCCTGCCGCCACCACTGTTTTTTCAACTGCAAGGTCAAGCCCTGCCTGTCTGCCCCCCAAAAGCTCGATGTAGACATCTGCCAGAATTTCAGCATCCAGCAGAGCGCCGTGCAGGGTTCGGTGCGTGTTGTTGACGCCAAAACGCTTACACAGGGCATCCAGGCTGTTTGCCGCGCCGGGAAATTTTGTGCGCGCAATCGCCAGCGTGTCTATGAAGCGCTTGGTGTGTAAGACGGGCTTGCCCGCATTTTCCAGCTCCCAGTTTATGAAACGCATGTCAAACTCGGCGTTGTGTGCCACCAGCACGCTGTCATCTCCGACATAACCAAGAAACTCATCCATGACGTCGGAAAAAACAGGTTTGTCCTTGAGAAACTCTGTTGAAAGTCCGTGGATTTTAAAGGCACTTTCCGGTACGTCCCGCTCCGGATTGACATAGGCATGGTAGTTCGACCCGGTAAGAGAGCGGTTCACCATTTCCACCAGCCCGATTTCGATCAAACGATCACCAGTAAGCGGATCAAACCCGGTGGTTTCGGTATCGAAAATAAGCTCTCGGGTCATTGCGTCTGTTCCTCAAACTCTGCCACCAGTCGGGCAACCTGCGCCTGAGCATGCTCGAAGCCCTTGTCCGTTTCAATGACATAGTCGGCACCAGCTCTTTTTTTCGCGTCCGGCGTCTGGCGCGCCAGAATATTGTCGAACTTTTCGGGCGTCATCCCGGATCGTGCAAGTACACGGCTACGCTGAATTTCAGCCGGGGCCGAGACAACAACTATTCTGTCACAGGCCTTGTCGCCGCCGGTTTCAAATAACAATGGTATGTCGAGCACGACATATTTGTGCCCCGCCGCTGACGCTTCTTCAAAAAATCGTTGTCTCACTTCACCCACCATCGGATGAATGATGGCTTCCAGTCGGGCTTTTGCCCCCGGGTCGGCAAAAACCAGCTCGCCAAGTGCATCGCGGTCAAGCACACCATCCACAACAACACCTGGAAATGCCTGTTCAATAGCAGGTAAAGCAGGACCACCCCTGGCTTGTAGCGCATGCACAGTTGCATCTGCGTCAAAGACCGGGACATTGAGGGCCGCAAACATCTTTGCAGTCTCGGACTTTCCCATACCGATAGAACCTGTAAGCCCAACAATCATCATGGTGTTGGCTCCGATTCCTTCAGGGCTGCAAGAAGTTTGACACGCAGGCCATCGTCAAAACCGACATCCCGGTCAAACCAGGCCTTGAAAGCTGCCGCGCCCTGGTAAACCAGCATGCCCAATCCATCGACTGTTTTCAGGCCACGCGCCCGTGCGGCCGCGATGAGAGGCGTTACAAGCGGTTTATAAACAATATCGTACACCACGGTGTCAGGCCCGGCTTTGGCAAGGTCCAAATCCAGCGAGGGTTGCCCGGTCATGCCCAGAGTTGTGGTATTCACTACAAGGCCTGCGCCCATCACAGCATCGTCCCTGTCAGCCCAGTCGACCGTTGTTATTCGGCCACGTCCAATGTCTGAGGCAATTGCCTCCGCTTTTTCGCGCGTACGGTTACACATCATGATCATCGGTGTTTTATCATTCAGCAGTGCAAGCGCTGCGGCCCTTGCTGCACCGCCAGATCCCAACAATAAGACGGGCTTGTCTTTTGCCCACCCCGGCACGGTTAAATTGAGGTGTTTCAGGAAACCGATTCCATCGGTATTTATGCCTGTGGTCGTACCATCAGCATTGATTTTTACCGTGTTGACCGCCCCCATCTGACGGGCAAGAGGTGTCACCCTGTCAAGCAAAGGCACAATCGCCGTTTTGTGCGGCACCGTCACATTAAATCCGGCATAGCCCCGCGAGCAGAAATTTGACAGAGCCGTTTCCAGCTCTTCAGCGCTCACTTCCAGTGCCTCGTAACTGCCGCTCATTCTCTCAGACCGGAACCAGTAGCTGTGCATCAACGGCGACAGGGACTGACCGATCGGCGACCCGATAACCGCCGTCCGATGTATATTATTAGTCTGATCAGCGTCTATCGGGTTGTTCACGGAATTACTTCTGTTTCTGAGTTGAATGGATATGTGTCAGACAGGCAACATGCCTCGCCGACGAAGAAAATCAAGAACAGGAACAAGCGGTAGTCCCAGAATGGTGAAAAAATCGCCGTCAATCTGTTCAAAAAGTTGCGCACCCAAACCTTCAAGCTGATAACAGCCGACGCTCCAGAAAGCGTCATCCCCCAGTTGGTCAAGGTACCCGTCAATGAAATTGTCAGAGAGCTCCCGGACCTGAAGTTTGGCCGCGGATACATGCCGCCACACCGGTGAATTCCCATCATAAATGACAGCAGCTGAAACAAGTTGATGCTGATTGCCTGATAGTTGTTGGAGCGTGCGTCTGGCTGCTTCTTTTGTTTCTGCTTTGGAGAAAACAACATCATCCTGCACCAATATCTGGTCGGCTGCCAGGATGAGCCTGTCGGGATGTTGATAGCTGACAGACCGCGCTTTGGCATCAGCCAGCGCGTCAGCAATATCTCGCGCTGGCGCTCCGGTTTCGATCAAACTGGCTTTTACCGCTGCTTCATCAAGGGTTGCCGGGAAAACGTCAACGGCAACGCCGGCTTGTTCAAGCATGTGTCGGCGTGTTTTGCTGCCAGATGCCAATATCAAAGGTCCAGTCATCAATCCGGCCGTCAATCGGGTGCTGCAACTGGTTTTTTGATGCCCCTGGCATCCAGCCACTGTTGGTATCTGTTGAGAATTGCCGCTGCCGACTCCTCAATGGAACGGCGCGTAACGTCAATGGTTTGCCAGCCGCGATCGGTGCAATATCGCCGGCAAAGCTTGATTTCATCCTGAATGAGCTGGAGGTCGGTGTAACTGCCCTCCTCATCTTCATTTATTGACCGCAGCCGGTTGGTTCTGATTTGCGCCAGCCGCTCCGGGCTTGTTGTCAGACCGATCACAAATTTGTCGCGCAAGATATCAAGCAACGGCGGCATAGGAACGTGCGGAACAAAAGGTACATTCATGGTCTTGTACCCCTTATTGGCCAGATAGATACTGGTTGGGGTCTTGGATGACCGCGAAACCCCGACAAGAATTATGTCAGCCTGCGGCAGGTCCTCGATGAGTTGACCATCATCATGGGCCATAGAAAACTGGAGCGCATCAATGCGCTCAAAATAGTCGGCATCAAGCATATGCTGTCGCCCCGGCTTGTGAGACGCCTGCACACCAAAATAGGAACCAAGCAGATTGATAACCGGATCCAGGATCGGCAAAACGGGCAGATTGGCCGCTCGGCATTCCTTCTCCAGCACGTCACGGATTTCCGGATTGACCAGCGTATACATGATCAAACCAGGGTGTTCCTTGATATCCTCCATCAATCTGTTCATCTGCATGGCGCTTCTAACCAGCGGCCAATAGTGCTTGTGTACTTCAACACCTTCAAATTGGACGAGGGCGGCGGAAACAATCGCTTCAAGGGTTTCACCCGTGGAGTCGGATACTAGGTGCAGATGGAACTCCCCTTTGTTTCCACGGTTGTTCGACAAATTCATGGTTTACTGCCCTGCTTTGATGACGTGGTACTGATGTGTGTGTTTGTTTTCGAGTCGCATTCACCGCCGTGAACAACCTTGTGGATAACCTATCTGACAACCGATTGAACATCCACGGTAACTTTTTTCTCCAGAATCGCCGCCACAGCTTTCCGCACGGATGTTATTTTTACTCACACACCTGGAATAAATTGGAAAAAGAGAACAGCTCCCTACCAGATTTTGCAGTTTTCCCCGCTATCCACAATAGATCTGTGCAAGAATACCTTGCCCAAAAGATATTGATATATATGCACTTATTTATAAGTTTTCCGATGTTTTACATCAACCAAAGTGATATGGAAATCAGCGACAAGTCCTTCTGGGATAGTCTGGAAAACCCTGTGGATAACTGATTATCCCCATTTTTCACAGGCATCCACAAAAACAACATTCCTATATTTAATTCTATTATTTATTGAGGGTTGGTGCGATACAAACCGTCTTCGGTTATACGGCTCAGGTATTCAAAATACTTTCCATCCAAGGGACACCATTCCATGCGCAAACTGTTGCTTGAAACCCTAACAGGAAACCCCGGGGAAAGAGTTCCCTTCTGGTTCATGCGTCAGGCCGGCCGTTACCTTCCTGAATACAGGGAAGTACGGGCTTCAACGAAGAGTTTCATGGAGTTTTGTTACAGCCCTGAAAAAGCAGCCGAAGTTACGCTTCAGCCAATCCGGCGATACGATATGGACGGTGCCATACTGTTTGCCGATATTCTGGTGGTGCCAGATGGTCTGGGGCAGGATGTTTGGTTTGAAGCAGGGGTCGGCCCAAAGCTGACACCGGTGAGGGATAACGCTACATTCTCAAAACTGGGGATGGCCGGCTTTCACGATAAAGTCGCACCCGTCTACGAAACGGTAGCGAGGTTGAAAAAAGCCTTACCTGAAGACAAAACACTGCTCGGGTTTGCCGGTGCGCCCTGGACGGTTCTTACATACATGATTGAAGGTTCCGGCAGCAAAGATCATGGTGCCGCCCGACAACTGGGGTACGGCAATCCTGAGTTGTTTAGCCGAATGCTGGAGCTCCTTGTTGAAGCGACTGCAGAATATCTCTGCCGGCAAATTGAGGCGGGCGCGGATGCTGTTCAAATATTTGACAGTTGGGCAGCGGCGATACCGGAGCCGATGTTTGATGCCTGGATCATTGAACCGACTCGCGAGATCGTGTCTCGCGTGCGCGCACGCCATCCGGACACTCCCATAATCGGTTTCCCGCGTCTTGCCGGTGCACAATATGAAAGGTTTGTCGCAAAAACCGGGGTGAATGCTGTTTCGCTTGATACCGGTGTGCCGCTTGATTGGGCGGCGGATAAACTTCAGCCTTCAGTTTGTGTCCAGGGCAATATCGATCCTCATCTTGTTGTTGCAGGTGGCAAACCAATGGTTGAAGAAGCAAACCGGATTCTCGAAACTTTGAAATCCGGCCCTCATATCTTCAATCTTGGTCATGGGTTTGTACCGGAAACACCGCCAGAGAATGTGAAACTTCTGTCGGAAACAGTGCAAGCGTTTCGTAGATAGTTCATATATAACAAAAGCTTATATGATTGGAGCAGTGTTATGGAAGGTTTTTTGGGCGGCGCATACCTCTGGGTGAAAGCTGTACATATTATCTTCGTCATATTCTGGATGGCCGGCATGTTCATGTTGCCGAGGTTTTTCGCTTATCACATGCAATATGAAGTTGGCAGTGATGAAGATGCCCGCTGGATCGACCGTGAAGCCAGACTGATGAAAATCATTATCAACCCGGCAATGACACTTGCCTGGATTTTGGGGCTGACACTGGTGGCACACATTGGTCTTGATGCTGGTGGGTGGCTTCATGCAAAGCTTTTGCTGGTTTTCCTTTTTTCCGGTTTCCACGGCATGTTGAGCAAGGAGCGCAAGTCGATTTCGGCCGGTAACAGGACGCGCAGTGAAAAATTTTACCGACTGGTTAATGAAGTGCCAGCGGTCGTGATTATCATCGTTGTCGTTCTGGCGATCGTGAAACCATTCTAGATTTTCTGGATACAGCGCAAAAACCTTGACACCTGAGCGATTGATGGTAGCCTGACTTTCGCGGACCGAGTCTGTCCGCATGTCATAACTCCCCTTAATTTTTGTTGGCTTAATTTGAACACAAAGGTTGGGGCAATCATTTTCTGGCGGTAGCGAGACAATCGAATACATCAAGCCAGTAATTTAACCGAGGTCTACTCGGCTCTTCACTTTTAAAAAACCCAGGATTGAAACAGTCCATCCATTACGCGGTTTAGTATTCCATCAACAACATTTTGGGCGATCCCATGCATCTACAGGATCTAAAACAAAAATCACCAGCCGACCTTTTGTCGCTTGCCGAAGAAGCTGGTGTCGAAAATGCGAGCAGCATGCGCAAGCAGGACATGATGTTCGCTATTTTGAAACAACTGGCTGAAGACGACGTTGAGATATCCGGCGGCGGCGTTATTGAAATTCTATCTGACGGCTTCGGTTTTCTTCGTAGTCCGGAAGCCAACTATTTGCCGGGACCGGACGACATTTATGTGAGCCCGAGCCAAATCAGGCGATTTGCGCTGCGGACCGGCGATACGGTTGAGGGTCAAATTCGCGCGCCCAAGGACGGCGAGCGATATTTTGCTCTGCTCAAGGTATCGTCGATCAATTTTGATGAGCCGGAAAAAACCAAGCACAAGGTGCATTTTGATAACCTGACACCGCTCTATCCGGATGATCGGCTTAAGCTTGACCCTGACGATCCGACGGTTAAGGACAAGTCACCGCGGGTGATTGACCTGGTTGCACCGATCGGTAAGGGCCAGCGTGCGCTGATTGTGGCACCGCCACGGACCGGTAAAACCGTACTGCTGCAGAATATTGCCAAGTCGATTACAGCCAATCATCCCGAATGCTACGTGATCGTGCTTCTTATTGATGAGCGGCCTGAAGAAGTAACCGACATGCAGCGAAGCGTGAACGGTGAAGTGGTGTCATCGACTTTTGATGAGCCCGCATCGCGGCATGTTCAGGTTTCCGAGATGGTGATTGAAAAAGCCAAGCGGCTTGTTGAGCATGGTAAGGATGTTGTGATCCTGCTTGATAGTATCACGCGTCTTGCACGGGCCTACAACACGGTTGTGCCATCAAGCGGTAAAGTCTTGACGGGTGGTGTTGACGCCAATGCTCTCCAAAGGCCCAAGCGTTTCTTTGGTGCCGCGCGAAACATTGAAGAAGGCGGATCCCTGTCGATCATTGCAACAGCGCTCATTGAAACCGGCAGCCGCATGGATGAAGTGATCTTTGAGGAATTCAAAGGTACGGGCAACAGCGAGATCGTGCTGGATCGTAAAGTGGCCGATAAACGCGTCTTCCCGGCGATCGATATCCTCAAGTCGGGTACACGGAAAGAAGAACTTCTTGTCGACCCTGGTACGCTGTCGAAGATGTGGGTGCTGCGCCGTATCCTTACACCGATGGGCACCGTGGACGCTATGGAGTTCCTCCTTGCCAAGCTCAAGGACGCCAAGAACAATGAAGACTTCTTCAACCAGATGAACAACTGATTTTCCTGGAAAACAGGTTCTTCACTAAAGGCTCACTTCTGGTGGGCCTTTTTATTTTATGGAGGCAAAATTTTCGCCGAGAATGCGGGCTAATAACTGTGGTGCTTCCAGGGGGATCATGTGGCCTGTAGCGGCATCGGTAGATCTGATTTTGGTGTGCATAACATGCAGTTGGCGAACGCCGTCCTCGATTGCACTGTTATCGACCAATATGTCGTCAGTTGCTGAAATCAGAAACATGGGACATGAGATTTTGCTCAGAACAGGAAGCAAATTTCTTCGATCCATAGACTGCAACAGTTGGCGGACGAGGACGTCCTGTCCAAGGTCTTTCTCCATCGCAAGGATGGTTTCCTTCAACTCATTATTTTGAACATTTTCCGGATGCAGAAACTTCTTCAGCCGTTTTGTTGATGTACCACGATATTCTGAACGTTGTAACAAAGTGGCATTTGAGCGGCGCAATGCCTTTTCCTGCGCAGGCAACCCTTGAATAGCTGTCGCTATCAGTGTGAGGCTGGCGACAGGCAGCTGATAGCGGAACACAGCCTCGGCAGCCAGATATCCACCGAACGAAAACCCCACCAGATGAGCACCCTTGGGCACCTCAGATGCGACATCGGCAATCATTTTGTCCAGAGTCACTGCATCAGCAGGAGCGCTGAGGCTGGCATCAACCCGGTTCATGTGTTCAAGCAACCTGGTCCACAAGCGTTGATTGCACATTGTCCCCGGAACAAGGTGGACAGACGGATGCATCATGGCCCTTGAGTTACGGCGTTAAAATTGTTTGGCCGCTGGTCTTGCGAGCTTCGAGTGCGATATGTGCCTGAGCCGCATGTTCAAGGGCAAAAATCTGTCGAATATTGGCTTTGAGTGATCCTGTCGCGATCTTCATCATTACCGAGGCGCTAGACGAAATGAGGTCATCACGTTCCGCCACATAGTCCATCAGGCTGGGTCGTGTCAGGATCAAAGACCCCTTTTGTGCCAATAGTGCGGGCGAAACGGGCGGTACAGGCCCAGTGGCATTACCGAAGGTCACCATCATGCCGCGCTTTTTGAGACAATTAATTGACTGATCGAAGGTAGCGGCACCCACGCTGTCATAAACAACAGGAACACCCTGGCCATCTGTGATGTCCATTACAGCGTCTTCAAAATTCTGTTCACTATAGAGAATGGTATGGGTGCAGCCATTTTCTTTCGCAAACGCGGCTTTATCCTCCGACCCTACCGTGCCGATGACCGTGGCGCCGATAGAGCTAAGCCATTGGCATGCAAGGATGCCGACCCCGCCTGCAGCCGCATGCCACAAAACAGTGTCGCCAGGGTTCACATGGTAAAGCCGGCGTATCAGAAATTCGACGGTGCAGCCTTTAAGTAGGAGCGCTGCTGCTTCCTGATCGGTGACGGAGTCCGGAATTTCCACCAAACGATCTGCGGGTATGTTGCGTATCTGGGAATATGCTCCGGCGGGGCCGGCGGGATAGCCCACACGGTCCCCTTCTTTCAGTGTTGCAACTCCCTCACCCACCGCTTCTACAACACCGACACCCTCGATACCGGGAATGGCGGGAAGCGGCATGGGGTAAAGGCCGGCCCGGTGGTAGGTATCAATAAAATTGAGGCCGATTGCAGTATGCCTGATCCTCACCTCACCGGCACCAGGGGGCGGTACATCGACCTTCTCCCACTTCAGAACCTCTGGTCCGCCAGTTTTAGCGAATCTGATTGCATAACTCATGCGCTCAGTCTTTAAGCGCAGTTTCAAAAAAGCTGGCTGTACGGGCATTGGCAAGGTTTGCTGCGCCCGTGTCCCAATTGACACCATCGGGACGGGCAAACGCATGATCAACGCCGGCGTAGCTATAGATTGTGATATGGGCGTTATCTTTCAGACCGTCCTTGATCGCTGCTTGTGCGTCTTTATCTACAAAGCCATCTTCTTCCGCAATGTGCATCAGCAGCGGGTTGGCAATCCGGTCTTTCTCGTCGAGCTTTGTCTCAATGCCAACACCATAATAGGAAACACAGGCGTCTGCATCGGTTTCAACAGCGGTTTTGTAAGCCAGCAAACCACCCAGACAATACCCAACGGCACCCACCTTGCCGGTTCCGCCTTCAATAGTGCGGGCGGCACTTACTGTCGCTGCAATATCTTCCATGCCCTTTGGATGGTCGAAGTTTTGGAAATAACCAAAGGCTTCATCCCACTCCTCCTGCGTTTTGTCGGTGATATCAACACCAGGTTTCATCCGCCAGAAAAGGTCCGGACACACGGCAATATAGCCTTTTTCGGCAAGGTCATCGCAAATCTGGCGCATGCCGGCGTTGACCCCGAATATTTCCTGAAGGGCGATGATAACCGGCCCCTCGTTGCTGGCGGGGCGAGCGACATAGGCGTCAAAACTGCCACTGCCATCAGTTGCATGGATTTTCAATGTTTCCGCCATTGTACCGTCTCCCAAATTTCGTTTCCGTTTTCTATCTTCGAAACATGACAGCTTAGCTGTCAAGTGCGCCAGCGTGCTCCAGCGCAAAACCTTCTTCGATGCTCAATGCGCCTTCCAGTACGAGAAGGGCTCGCTTGGTATACAACCCGCCGTCCCCTGAATATCCACCGAGTTTCCCGGCATGCGCGACAATTCTATGGCAGGGAATTAAAATCGGAATCGGATTTCTGCCGCACGCTGATCCCACAGCCTGGGCAGCTGATCCGATTTCCTTGGCGACTATACCGTAAGTTCTTGTTTTGCCGTATGGAATTTCCTGCATTGCACGCCATACCTTTTCCTGGTGCTTGGTGCCCATGGGCTTTAGGGGCAAATTAAACTGCGTGAGGTCGCCGTCGAAATAAGCGTCAAGCTGCCGTTTTGCTTCCAGAAGAAGAGGCGAAGGTTCCTGAAATGGGCTCCAGCCCCAATCGAGGGCAATGATGGCGCCGTCCAGCTCAGACAGCGTCAGGTCGATTACCGGCGTATGCATTGAAAGTTGAGACATGACCCCCCTAGGGTAACAACCAGGTTCTCACAAAGCTAACATAGCGCGCCGTGGGTTGCGTCTGTCTTTGCTAATGTGCAACAAGACCTCGAGCAAGAAAAAACCGCCAGCTCCCAGCCATGATTGACGGAGGGAAGTTTGCCAGGGAATGACCTTCACCATGACTTTGTCCGACACAATTTATGCTTTATCGAGCGGACCGGGAACAGCTGGCGTAGCGGTTGTAAGGGTGTCAGGCACCGCCGCGCTGCAGGCCTTGTCTCTCTTGACTGGGGAAGCGATGCCAGAGCCTCGCATTGCAACACTTCGGACACTTAAGGACCGCCAGTCAGAAGCTGTTCTGGACCGGGCGTTGGTGCTGTTGTTTAGAGCACCCTCGAGCTTTACCGGTGAGGATGTGGTCGAATTTCACCTTCATGGCGGCCGGGCGGTGGTTGAGGGAGTTTTGAACGCTTTGTCTGGTATTGAAGGTCTGCGCCCTGCAGAACCGGGAGAGTTTTCTCGTCGTGCTTTTGAACATGGTAAGATCGATTTAACGGAAGCCGAGGGGCTGAATGATCTGATTCACGCTCAGACAGCAGCCCAAAAGGACCAGGCCTTGCGGCAGATGGACGGCGAACTCAGGCAGCTTTACGATGGCTGGCGCGGGCGCCTGATGGAGCATCTGGCCCACCTGGAAGCAGACATTGATTTCCCGGACGAGGATTTGCCGGAAGGGGTGTCAGGCGCGGTCTTGCCCAATATATTGACTGTTATGTCTGAAATTACACAACATATTGATGATGGAGGTCGTGGCCGCATGATGCGCCACGGGTTTCGGATAACGATTGTTGGCGAGCCTAATGTTGGCAAATCCACCTTGTTGAATGCACTTGCAAAGGCGGATGTGGCGATCGTGTCCGATGAAGCCGGGACGACACGGGACGTCATTGAGGTTCAGCTGGATCTTGGCGGTTTTCCGGTTCGCCTTGTTGACACTGCCGGGGTGCGAGAGGGGGCTGGTGATGTGGAGAAAGAAGGTGTTCGACGGGCGCTTGTGCGGGCGGAGGACGCTGACCTGAGGCTTGTTCTGGTTCGGGCTGACCAGTGGCCCTCCATCCCCGATGCGATGAGGAAGTGGGTTGATCAGCGATCGATTTTGGTTGTGACGCAAACGGACAGAATAAAGGACAAGATGTTCCACGTGAAACATCAGGCGTCGACAGGATCACTTGCGACACTGGGTGTATCTGCCCAATCTGGAGATGGCCTGGATGATTTGTTTGCTCAGGTGCAGCAGGTGGTGTCAAATCAGATGAGCTTGAGAGAGGCGCCCACCCTGACCCGGCTGAGACACCTTCAGTCGCTGCAGGAAGCATGTGGCCACCTGAAACGGTTTTCCCAAAATGCTGGTCAGGATACGGTTTTGGCGGCGGAAGATGTGCGAATGGCTGTTCGGTCTATCGGGCGGATCACCGGCAGAGTGGGTGTTGAAGATATGCTGGACGTCGTTTTTTCTGACTTTTGTATCGGAAAATAGACAGTGGCCCTGAAACCAGACGGGTGTGGTTGCCTCCATGTTTCACGTGAAACATGACGGTGGCGCTCAGGGGGTTTGGTTCTCTTTGACTTCAGGTTTAAACGTTATTATACGGTGGCGGCTTTTGAGCGGCACAGGGCCGCACAAAGAATTGCGGGTTATGATCGGGCATGTCGGATTATGACGTCATTGTTATCGGGGGTGGGCACGCTGGCTGTGAGGCGTCAGCTGCGGCTGCACGCGTTGGTGCGCGCACTCTCTTGATCACACACAAGCTTGAAACCATTGGCGAGATGTCGTGTAACCCTGCTATTGGCGGGCTGGGCAAAGGTCACCTTGTGCGGGAGATTGACGCGCTGGACGGCGTTATGGGGCGGGTTGCAGATGCATCCGGCATTCAGTTCCGGCTGCTTAACCGCCGCAAAGGCCCGGCGGTTCAGGGTCCGCGTTGCCAGTCGGATCGCAAACTCTACCGAGAGGCGATGCAGTCAATTCTCCTTGAGTATCCCAATCTCACGATTGAAGCAGGGGCTGTTGAGGATCTGATCTTTCAGGATGGGGGAGCTGCCTGTGGAACAGAAACCAAACCCGTGTGCAAGGGCATTGTAACGGATGCTGGCAAGAGGATTTCCGGCAAGGCTGTTATTCTGACGACCGGAACGTTCCTGCGAGGCCTCATTCATATGGGAGAGAAACAGATACCGGCTGGGCGTGTGGGTGATGCGCCGGCCGAAGGTCTGTCGCTCACGCTGGAGAAGCTTGGCTTCGAACTGGGCCGCTTGAAAACAGGAACTCCGGCGCGGCTGGATGGACGGACCATTGACTGGTCTCAATGTATCGAGCAACCAGGTGACACGCCCCCTACTCCCTTCTCGTTCTTAACATCCGAGATCAAAGTTCCGCAGATCAGTTGTTACCTGACCCGAACGACCGAAGAGACACATAAAATTATCCGCGAAAACCTGCATCGGGCACCCATGTACTCCGGCCAGATTGACAGCAACGGCCCTCGATACTGCCCTTCGATTGAAGATAAGGTTGTTCGATTTGCTGAAAAGGACAGTCATCAGGTTTTCCTGGAGCCCGAAGGGCTGGATGACCACACGGTGTATCCCAATGGTATATCCACAAGCCTGCCAGAAGATGTTCAGGAAAAGATGATTCGTTCAATTCCGGGCCTGGAAAACGCTGTGATTGTCAGGCCCGGCTATGCCATCGAATATGATTTTGTCGACCCTCGTGAACTGAAACCCACCCTGGAAACCCGGCGGGCAACAGGTTTGTATTTGGCGGGTCAGATTAATGGGACAACGGGCTATGAAGAGGCTGCGGCGCAAGGCCTTGTTGCCGGAGCAAATGCCGCATTGGCAACTGCAGGCTCGCTGCAGGACACTTTCATTCTTGACCGTGCAGATGGCTACATAGGAGTGATGATTGATGATCTCGTGACACAGGGTACACGAGAACCTTATCGCATGTTCACGAGCCGGGCGGAGTATCGCCTGACCCTGCGGGCTGACAATGCTGACCAGCGGTTGACAGAGAAAGGCGAGAAAATCGGGCTTGTTGGCGAGGGCCGACTGTCGGTGTTTCGGGAGAAAAAGCGAGCGCTGGAAAAAGCGCGCGCCACTCTAGACGCGCTTTCATTGACGCCAAACGAAGCTGGACGCTATGGACTGAAGATCAACCAGGACGGTGTACGTCGCTCTGCTGTCACATTGCTGGGGTTTTCCGATATCGACTTCCAAATGCTGCAGGCTATCTGGCCCGACGAGCTTGAGCATATCGAGCCAAGCATCGCACGCCAGGTCGAGATAGACGCGATGTATCGGAGTTATCTGGAGCGCCAGCAACAGGATGTCGACGCCTTCAGAAAAGACGAAGCCCTGGAAATTCCGGATGATCTGGTTTTTGATCGTATCGAAGGTCTCTCAAACGAAATGAAAGAAAAGTTCGCGACGGCGCGCCCCTCTACACTGGGTGCCGCCGCGCGCATCGCGGGCGTTACACCGGCAGCACTCACAATTCTTCTGGCGCATGTCAAAAAGCGCCGCGCCGCCTAAAGGGGTTCAGTTTTTGTCTTCGTTGTATGGGCCCCAAGACCTTTCAAATGACTTTGATGTTTCACGTGAAACACTGGATGCCTTGACCCTGTATGCTGACGAGCTGGCAAAGTGGCAGCGGGCAAAAAACCTCGTGGCAAACTCCACTATGGATGACCGCTGGAGGCGTCATTTTCTGGATTCGGCGCAATTGTTTCCGTTCATCAAGGCCCGCCATCCGGGAAAGGAGCTGCAGCTTCTTGATATCGGCTCAGGTGCCGGGTTTCCGGGCCTCGTGCTCGCAATCATGGGGATTGGGCGTGTCGATTTGGTGGAGTCCAACGGGCGGAAGTGTGTATTTATGAATCAAATTGCGCGGCAGACGGACGCGGAGGCGACAGTTATTAATGAACGCATTGAGCATGTACCAGCCAAACCAATTGACATCATCACGTCACGCGCCTGTGCCAAAGTGCATCAACTTCTGGAATGGGCACAGCCGTTCCTGTCTCCAGGTATAGAAATGTGGCTTCTCAAGGGGGAAGGCGCAGAAGAAGAATTGACCCAAGCTACTGCTTCATGGAATATGACTGTCGAACGGTTTAAGAGCCAGTCCAGCCCATCGGGCGTTATCCTCAGGCTTTCTGACATAAAAAGAAAATAAGCCGTTGAATTGTTTGGATTTAGGGGTTCCTTCATGCAGGACGGGGTACGCGCGAGCATCATTGCAGTTGCCAATCAAAAAGGCGGCGTAGGCAAGACGACAACGGCGATAAATCTGGCAACAGCCATCGCGGCAGTGAAGAAGCGCGTGCTGGTGATAGACCTTGATCCGCAGGGCAATGCCAGCACTGGCTTTGGTGTCGACAGGGCAAGCCGTGACATCACATCCTATGATGTTGTCTTGGGGGCCGCACCCCTTGCGGATGCAACGCTGGAAAGTGAAATCCCTGGGCTACACATAATTCCGTCCACAATTGACCTGTCAGGTGCTGACCTGGAACTGGCAGAGTTGCCCCAGCGTAACTTTCGGCTTCGTTATGCTCTGGAAAAGGCGCAGGTGCGAGAGCAGTACGACTATATTCTGATAGACTGCCCGCCTTCCCTCAGCCTATTGACCATCAATGCACTTGTTGCCGCTGATTCGGTCCTCGTGCCTTTGCAGTGCGAGTTTTTTGCCCTTGAGGGCCTTAGTCTTTTGCTGAAGACGGTCGAGCAGGTTCGTTCCGGCCTGAACCCAATGCTGACAATTAACGGCGTGGTGCTCACAATGTTTGATAAGCGCAACAACCTCGCGGTTCAGGTTGCGGGTGACGTGCGCGACTATCTCGGAGACAAGGTTTTTAAAACGGTTATTCCGCGCAATGTCAGGGTGTCTGAAGCACCGAGCTTTGGTAAACCCGCCCTTTTGTATGACCACAGATGCACCGGCAGTCGTGCCTATATTGATCTTGCGCGTGAACTTCTAAGCAGAGATGCCGCTGCAGATGCAGCATAATCATATCAAACAAAGAGTTACAGGTGATTCATGGCAAAAACGGTGAAAAAAGGGCTCGGCAGAGGGCTGTCAGCACTTCTGGGGGATGACCGACCGATAATTGACGACGAAGCAAGTCAATCGTCCGCTGGCGGCGCTGATTCAGCATCAGGCCCACCCGCCGCCGGGGCCTTAGGGCGTCGCCGACTACCGATAGAGTTTCTGGAGCGCAATAGTGCCCAGCCCCGATACCGTTTTGATGAAGCAGCGCTTGAAGAACTCGCTTTATCCATCAAAGAAAAAGGGCTTTTGCAGCCCATACTGGTCCGTCAGGTCGGTCCGGAAAAGTATCAGATAGTTGCAGGAGAGCGGCGCTGGCGGGCTGCCCAGAAAGCAGGCATCCATGAAGTGCCGGTTACTGTGCGGGATCTTGATGATACAGAAGTGCTTGAGGTCGCCATTGTTGAAAATATCCAGCGGGAAGACCTTTCTGCCATTGAAGAAGCCACGGCGTATCGGCGACTAATAGATGAGTTTGGCCATACCCAGGAAGTGCTTGCGGGCATTGTTGGTAAAAGCCGTAGTCATATCACCAACTTGATGCGGCTGCTTAACCTGCCACAAAAAGTCCGTGATCTGGTAGATGAGGGTCGTCTGACCATGGGGCACGCGCGCGCACTATTGACCGCAGATGACCCCGTATCCCTCGCTGGCAAAGTGATTGCCGACGGAATGAGCGTGCGCCAGACTGAGGCCGCAGCCAAAACAGGCACAGTCAAACGCCGGGAGCCCACGCCCGGTGGCAGAATGAGTTCTGGTTCCAAGAAAGACGCAGACACGATAGCGCTTGAAAAGGATCTTTCTGCAGCCCTCTCCATGAAAGTGACCATTGACCACCAGGGTGAAGGCGGAGCGGTAACTATCTCTTACAAGTCATTGGAAGAACTGGATGAATTGTGCTCAAAACTCGGGGTGTGCGGTTTCTAATTCGCAAAGACCCGCTTAACGGCGCTCCAGTTTGGTTTCCACCGCATCCCATATCTGTGCTTCGAGCCTGGTCCCATCAAACTGGTTGACCGCCTGAAGGCCTGTGGGTGAGGTGACGTTGATTTCTGTCAGCCAGTCACCGATTACATCAATGCCCACAAAGGTGAGTCCGCGGTTTTTCAGGTCTGGGCCAATGGCCGCGCAGATTTCCCTTTCCCTTTCCGTGAGGTCTGATCGAACGGCTTGTCCGCCCGCCACCAGGTTGGACCGCACTTCGCCGGCTGCCGGCACCCGGTTTATGGCGCCAACGGCTTCCCCGTCGATCAAAATAATGCGTTTATCACCTTGTCTGACCTCAGGCAGGAATTTCTGGACCATCACCGGTTCGCGGGAGCTTTCCAGAAACATTTCCATCAGGCTACCCAGATTTGAATCGTCCGCTTTCAGGTGAAATACACCTGCTCCACCATTTCCATAAAGCGGTTTGACAATGATTTCCCCATGGTCGGCCCGGAAAGCCTTCACTTCATCTTCACGCCGTGTGATCAGGGTTGGTGGCATCAGATCCTTGAACTGGGTGACAAAAAGTTTTTCCGGCGCGTTCCTGACCTCGGTCGGGTTGTTCATAACCAATGTTTCACCCGCCACAAGGTCCAGCAAATGTGTTGCTGAGATGTAGGACATGTCAAACGGCGGGTCCTGTCGCATCCAGACCACATCAACTTCCCTCAGGTCCAGTTTCTCATGCTCTGTCAGGAAGGAAAAATGGTTGCCTTTTTCCTTGCGCACTTCAACGCGTCGTGCCTGAGCATAAACCACCCCATCCCGATAGGAAAGGTCTTCAGCCAGATAGTGCCACAATGTGTAACCCCTGGCCTGCGCCTCCAGCATCAAGACAAATGTGCTGTCGCCATCAATGTTGAGCCCCTCCATGGGGTCCATCTGAAAGGCGACCTGTCGCTTGGTTGAGGTCATGAGTAAATCCTTAATATAATCAATATCTTAGCGGGCTTTCTTCTTGGAAAATCACCTGAAAATCAAGCAGTTTCTATTCACCGGGCCGCCACGCATCCTTCATATGGGATGGAACCTGAAACGGTGCAACTGTAATCACATCAAAACGGACTGCAAATTCCTGTGATTGCTGGCCGCTTAACCAAATCTCGGCAGCTGCTTCGATGCGCCTGCGTTGCCTTGGCAAAATGCTTTCCAGGGCTTCGGTTCTCCGATTTCGGGCTTTCACTTCGACGAAGACGAATAATTCCCCTTTTCTGGCGATGATATCAACCTCGCCCGCCACACAACGGTACCGCTGTTCCAGAATATTGTAGCCTTTGGTGCGCAACAACAACGAGGCCAGCATCTCTGCATTCCTGCCGCGTTGCTCGGCCTTTCGTCTTTTGTTTGGTGGCGGCTGGCCGTTCATTTTTTTGCAAGGTCTAACGCTTTGGCATAGAGCTCTTTTTTCCGGCGGCCGGTTACTTCTGCGACAAATGTCGATGCGGATTTCACCGACATATGCGCCAGTGCCTTTTCCAACAAGGCGTCGGCGTCGATATCGACGTTGTCATGGCTGGCCTTCACCTGACCACCTTCAATCACAACGACAATTTCGCCTTTTGGCGGACCATCCTGCTCAAGCTTTTCAATAAGGTCCGTAATGTCGCCCCGGACAACTTCTTCAAACTTCTTGCTGATCTCGCGGCAGATGGCAGCCTTTCGGTCGCCCAATGCGAGACGTGCGTCTGTCAGGCTTTCTTTCAGCCGTCGTCCGCTTTCATAGAACACCAGTGTTGCGTTTGTTTTTTGCTCCCTGGTGAACCAGTCCTGGCGAGATTTTCTCTTGTTGGGTGGAAACCCCAAAAACAGGAAGCGATTTGTTGGCAACCCCGCCAGGGTCAGCGCTGCAATCACAGCAGAAGGGCCTGGTATCGTGGTCACATAAAGCCCGGCCTCAGTCAGGTCGCCAACTAGTTTGTAGCCAGGGTCTGAAATCAGCGGGGTTCCCGCGTCCGAGACCAGGGCGACGGCCTTTCCTTCCCGGATCATTCCCTCTATTTTGGGGCGCTGTTGTTCACCGTTGTGTTCGTGGTAGGCCATCATTGGTTTTTTGATCAAAAAAGCGTTGAGAAGCTTTGCGGTGACCCGCGTGTCCTCGCAGGCAATTACGTCGACAGATCGCAGGATGTCCAGTGCGCGTTTGCTTATGTCACCGAGGTTTCCGATTGGTGTCGCAACAATATACAGTCCCGCCTTCAAGGGCGCGGCCTGTTGCTCATGCATGTTATCAGCTGTTTTTACGCCCTGCACCTTCTGGTCCTCATCGAATTTCTGCCACCTTTGCCTGTTAGTTCTGCACGGACCGAACTCATCTGGAAGACAAAAATATTGATTGCAAGCAGCTGCCAATTTACAGCCCAAATGTTTCGGCCTACTGTCGCGGCAGTAACTGCAGTATCTCAGGTGATCCCCTGTCAACAAACACTATGGTTCCAATGTACGCAAGCGCGATTAAACATTTAACTTTGCGGTTTCGGCGCCAGCCCCTGGTGCTATGTGTTGCTCTTGTGGTGGCGGCATGCGGCGGCAGTGTACCGCCCCCTGTCTCTGTAGTTCCGTCGCGGGAGAGCCAGGAAGTTGTAGCCGATGAGCAGCCGACAGTTCCGCCGGAACAAGCAGCCCAGGAGATGGTTTCCGACCCTGATGACAAGCCTATCATTGTTGGCCTGCTTTTACCGCTTTCCGGTGCCGAACAGGCAACGGGAAACGCTCTGTTGAAGGCGGCAACTATGGCGCTTTTCGATGCGTATGATCCGCGTATCCGGCTACTGCCAATGGATACAGCCGGTGATCCGGACATTGCGGAACGCCGCGCGCAAGAAGCTATTTATGCCAACGCAAGCATAGTACTGGGACCACTTTTGCGCACGAATGTCCAGGCCGCGGGCGACATCCTTGGGCCAGCAGGGGTACCTATGATTGGTTTCTCCAATGACAGCAGTGTGGCAGCGCTTGGGCGTTTTGTGATGGGCTTTTTGCCGGAGGCGGAAGTTAAGCGGATCATAGACTATGCGTCCGGTCAGGGTTTAAGCGATATCGGCGCGCTTGTGCCTGAGGGTCGCTATGGCAACAGGATACGGTTGGCATTTGGTGATACAGCGGCACTGGCTGATGTGACCATTGCTGCCATAGAGAGTTATCCCCCTGACCCTGACGCTTTGTTCGAGCCTGTCAAGCGGTTGGCGAGCTATGATGAGCGCCGCGATGATGTAAGACAGGAGGTGCGCTTTCTGAGATCGCTTCGCGATGATGTCACGGACGAAATCGCTGAAAAGCTTGAAGACGCGGAAGTGATGGAAGGTGTTTCATTTGATGCGGTTCTCGTGCCGGAAGGCGGTGCCCTCATGCGCACTCTTGCGCCGCTTCTGCCTTTTTACGAAATTGACCCCAATCGGGTGAAATTGCTGGGCACCGGGCTATGGAATGATGTTGGGCTTCTTGGTGAGCCGCCGCTTCAGGGTGGCTGGTTTGCTGCACCTGACCCGAGCGGGCCAACAGCCTTTCTAAACAGGTTTGAAGAGACTTACGGCATGACAGCCCCGAGGATTGCGACGCTTGCCTACGATGCGGTGGCGTTGGTGGCCAAACTGGCGCGCGAGCCCGCCCAGGCAACGGATGGCGAAGGAGTAGGTGCGCCCTCCATGTTGGACCGGGACCCGCGCTTTTCGATTGAACGCCTGTTGTCTCCCGAAGGGTTTGTTGGTGTCGACGGTTTGTTCCGGTTTTTACCGGACGGTACAACCGAGCGATCCCTGGCTATTCTCGAAGTGAATCGTCGGGGGTTTCAGGTGGTGGACCCTGCGCCGCAGAGTTTCCCGGCCTTTGGCTACGCGCTGAAAAACTGACAGAGCGTAACCAAAAAACCTAGCGACCAAACAAGGGTGCACAGCTGTTGGCAATCTCGCGAATGTGCCGATGGTCGGTTCCGCAGCACCCGCCCAGTACACGCACGTTCGGCAGTTTTCCGCACAGGGCCGCATACTGCATACCAAGTTCCTGTGGATTGCCGTCATCAAGCTCGGTGGCTTCGTCAAGCTCGGCATGACTGCACTGTGATGCGTTGGCACGCACACCCCTGACCCGCCCAACCCAGGGTTCGGCCTGGTCAAGCAGATGCTCAAAGTGGGTTGGGTGCGCGCAGTTGACCATATAGTAGGCAGGATAGGAGCCGGTCTGCTGGTCTACGGCGCCTATAACCTCTCCCAATGTTTCACCACTTGGCAGTTTACCGTCGGTCTCAACAGTAAAAGAAATGGCGACCGGCAGGTTTGCCGCTTGGGCAGCAAGCACTATGCCTGCGGCTTCGGCGCCATTGGTCATGGTGATAGCGGATGCCATGTCAGCGCCTGCCTCGGCAAATGCCACGAGTTGTGGCATATGGTAGTCTTTGGCGTCAGCTACCGTCATCTGTGTTTCCACCGCATAGCCATCGCCGCGCGGTCCAACACAACCGCTTACCACCATCGGGCCCACATCATTCTGATGGTTGTCGCGGATGTGCTGGAGAAGCTTGATTGATCTGCGATTCGCGGCTGCTAGCTGGTCGGCGTTGTAGCCCAGAATTTCACCCCAATCATTGTTCGCACGCCAGGTTGGTGTTTCAAGAATGAAGCCCACACCGTGGTCGCGGGCGATGGCGAGGTACGGCAGGTAATAGTTTACAAGAGCTTCCGTGCCCTTTTGGTCTTTCAGAAGGTCAAAGGCGGCGAAATGTGGGAGATCCCACCCTTCCTTGAACAGAAGGGTGGTTTCCAGACCGCCATCCGAGATGAACAGGCGGTCACCAAGCTGTGGTAGTTCGACACGATACTGTGTCATGATACGTCCTCCGGTTCGATTGTTAAACGAGCTTGCGACCCAGAAGAAGGTCAACAAGCCGTCCACAACTGCCATCAAAGAAACCGGCTTTTTTATTCCAGTTTTTCGGGTTAACGAAGGTGCCAAACACCATGTCAAATAGCGGAATATCTCCATAGTTGTTTGCATGGTGATCCCTTTCATGGTGCACAGAATGGCTTTCAGGGCGTGTCACAATGTAACCGAGCCAGTGCGGTGTTCGGATGTTTGTGTGCTGAAACATGGAGCAAAAGGCAGCCATTGTGTTTACCACTGCCGCGGCCTCCCCGCTTAACCCGAACACCCCGACAAGCATGAGGCTTCCAATGAAGGCCCAACCGATCATATCAAAGGGGTGGAAGTAAAAAGCGCCAAATATATCGACACGTTCCGCGCTATGGTGCATTTGGTGCAGCCAGCGCCAAACAAAATCAACATTGTGCATCATGCGGTGCCACCAGTAGATACCAAATTGCAATACTAGAAAACCAACCGGAATTGCTACAGTCTGCGGCAGGGACGAGGCATCAAACAACGTATAGGCACCAAGTGAATTGTCCCACAGGATAGGCGAGTATCCGACGAGGTAAAAATAAACGATGAAGCTGGCGATACCCTTGAGCCGCCATCCGCTGACGGCCGGAAATTTACGTGCGCGTACCAGCTGGTCCAAAATAATGAAACCGGCAAACATGCCAATGAACATCCAATCAAAAAAACTTAACATATGTATTTCCCCAATCTATTGTCGCAGCGCCTGCGACGAGAGAGGCGCATATCGAACATAATGTGTGCGAAGGCTAGTGTACTTATGGTACTGTACCGTTGGTGCAGTATGGCCGAAAGGCGCAGAAATCCTCGGTTCTTCATGTAGAGCTTTGTAGTTTATTGGAGAGGGTCATGAGCAAAGGGCGCAATGCACGGTCCGCTATTCTGGACGCGGCGGAGCAATCTGTTCTGGAGAAAGGCTTCGCTGCGACATCCATTGATGAGATCATTGCGGCGACAGGTATCACCAAAAGCGGGTTCTTTTACCATTTTAAAGACAAGGGGGACCTCGCAAAAAACCTGTTTCAGCGTTACATGGATCAGGAAGATGAGATTCTTGATGATATGTTTGCCAGGGTCGAAGCTTCAACGAAAGACCCGCTTGAGCAGCTATTGATGGTGCTTGATCTTCTTTGCGATATTCTGCGGGACATTCCCGGTTTGCATCCCGGTTGTATGGTTGCGTCTTATTGTTACCAGCATCAACTGTTTAACGAGGACATCAAGAAGCTCAACGCGTACAATGTGATGCGGTGGCGAACCCTTTATCGCCAGCAGCTGGACAAGGTTGTCGAAGCTTACCCTCCGCAAGAGCCAGTTGACCTTGACATGCTTGCGGACCAGGTTCTTTCAAGTGTGGAGGGCGGCATCATTCTCTCACGTACTCTCGAGAATCCTGAATTGTTGCCTCAACAGGTGCAGCTGTGTCGAGACTATATTCGGCGTATTTTCACCCCTGTTTAAACTTGAAATCGCTGTTTTCTTGCCCGCCCACTTATGCCAGCAGCTTTTTCAAGATAAAGTTAAGGAGGGGTGCGCCCTTGGGAGTAAGCCCGACGTGCCCTGCTTCATCAAATACATAGCCGCTTGCGCGCAGTTCTGTTGTTGATCGGGCATCTAGCATACTGTCCAGTTTTCGAGCGAACTGGTTCTCAAAATCGACCCTTGAGACGCCCTTTGCGAGCCTCAGGCCCATCATAATCGCCTCAATGGCGCGCTCTTCAGGCTCAATTGTCTCAACGTCCAGGAGGCCGACACCTGACGCGGCAACCGCATTCAGCCAGTCTTCCGGGCGGCGAACCTGCTGGTGTGCGATGGCTGCACCCTTTCGGTCTGAAGGCAGGCGCCCATGTGCGCCCGGGCCAATGCCTACATAGGGTCGGCCTTGCCAGTAGGCAAGATTGTGCCGAGACTGTTCACTTGGTCGCGCGTGGTTGGATACTTCATAAGCGGGCAAGCCTGCCTCGGCCGTCATTTCCTGTGTAAGCTCGAACAAGGCGGCCGCGTCGTCTTCACCCGGCAAGGTAAATTTCCCGCGTTGGAACTGATGATAAAAAGCCGTGCCTTCTTCGATCGTTAATTGGTAGAGCGACAGGTGGGACGGTGAAAACTCCAGGGCATGCCGCAGTTCTGTGCGCCAATCTTCAAGTGATTGTTGAGGAAGGGCGTATATCAGATCGAAGCTTACGCGGGAAAAGTTGTCTCGCGCAACTTTTATTGCCTGCTCGGCTTCGGCCGCTGAATGCAGTCTGCCAAGAAACTTTAAAGACATATCCTTAAAGCTTTGAACTCCAATCGAAACCCGATTAACCCCGGCAGCGGCATACTCCGAAAAACGGGCTGCTTCCACGCTTGACGGATTGGCTTCTAGGGTGATTTCGATTGGATGTTCAGGTGTCCAAAAACGCTGGACCGCGTCTATGATTGCGGCGGTGGTGTCCGGTGGCATCAAACTAGGTGTACCACCGCCAAAAAAAATTGATGCTGCTTTCAGGTTCGGGAAATTTGCAGCAAAGGTCTCTATCTCCCGCAGCATGGCCTGTTGCCATGCTTTCTGGTCGACCTGCTCCCGCACATGGCTGTTAAAATCGCAATAGGGACATTTTTTGGCGCAAAAGGGCCAGTGGACATAGATGGCTGCGTCCGCGTCCGCGTCTGTTCCTTCCAACACGGGTGGGTCAGCTGGTTTTGAAGCAGGCATCGATCAATTGCCGGAACGCGTCAGCGCGGTGGCTCATGGCATGTTTTTCCGCGGGTTCCATTTCAGCGAAAGTCACGTCGTGACCTCGGGGCACAAAAATGGGATCGTAGCCAAAGCCTTTTTCCCCGCGCATTGGCCATGTCACGGATCCAAAGACCTTGCCCTCAAAGCTCTCCCTGTGGCCATCCGGCCAGGCAAGTGACAATGCGCATGTGAAGTTGGCGCCACGGTTCGGGTTGTCTCCCAATTTGTCCGTTACGGCCTTCATGCCGATATTGAAGTCCCTGTCTGGACCGGCCCAGTCTGCTGTGTAGATTCCGGGCTCCCCACCAAGACCATGCACCTCCAGACCGCTGTCGTCGGAGAGCGATGGCAGACCGGATGCTTTTGCCGCTGCCAGGGACTTGATCTCTGCATTGCCAATAAATGTATCAGCATCCTCCACGGGTACCGGAAACCCCAGATCACCCACCGAGACAGTTTCAACACCAAAGGGTGCGAGCAGCTCGCCAATCTCGCGAACCTTGCCTTTGTTGTGGCTCGCGATCACCAGTTTGTTGCCGTTGAACTGCCGCGCCATGCGCTTAGCCCCGATAGGAAGCGATGGCCGCATCCTGCGCGCGCTTGATGCCATCACAGCCGATGCGAGCCAGCCTCAGCAGGCGCATGAATTCTTCTTCAGAAAAGGGTTCTTCCTCGGCGGTCGACTGGATCTCGACAATGCCGCCGCCGCCTGTCAGCACAAAATTGGCATCGGTCGCAGCGGCGCTGTCTTCAGGGTAGTCCAGATCAAGCACTGGATTGCCGTTGAAGATGCCGCATGAAATAGCCGCGACACTGTCGGTAAAAGGGGAAACAGCAAGCTCGCCTTTGTCGATCAGCCAGTCAAAGCACTGGTTAAGGGCAACATAGGCACCCGAGATTGACGCTGTGCGTGTTCCTCCGTCCGCTTGAATGACATCACAATCAAGGCGGATTTGCCGTTCGCCCATAAGTTCAAGGTCGACCACCGCTCTCAGCGCCCGGCCAATCAACCGCTGGATTTCCTGCGTGCGGCCGGACTGTTTGCCCTTGGCGGCTTCGCGGGCCACGCGGCCATGCGTTGCACGGGGCAACATGCCATACTCGGCGGTAATCCAGCCTTTTCCGCTATCGCGCAGCCAGGGTGGTGTCCGTTCTTCATAGGTTGCAGTTACCAACACGTGTGTGTCGCCAAATTTAACAAAACAACTGCCTTCGGCATGTTTGGCAAAGCCTGGGATCATTTCGATCGCCCGCATTTCGTCGTGTGTCCGTCCGCTCGGTCGCATAAAGGATCCTTCGATGTCGATAAATACACTCGGGCATGCCTCAGGCTGCCCGTTGCCTCTTCTAACGTTGATGCCCATATAGGTCAAAGACCTTCGCGGACTGTCAGATGCCTTTTTTCCGGCATTGACGAAACGCAGGTGTCTTTTTACGCTTTTCGCCAAGCCTATAACTGAAATGGCCTGTAACGAAATTGGAGAGCAAAACAGTATGTCGATCGCGCAGCTGACAGACCGGTCCCGCTCTATCTTCCAGCAGATAGTGGAAACCTATCTGGATACCGGGGACCCGGTGGGCTCTCGGACGATCAGCCGCGCGGACGGTATCAGTGTGTCGGCCGCCACCATCCGAAATGTCATGTCTGACCTCGAAGAGGCAGGGCTTATTGCCTCCCCCCATACGTCAGCCGGGCGGGTGCCGACGGACCTGGGCCTCAGATTGTTTGTCGATGGCATGATGGAGGTTGGCAACCTTACCCGCGAAGAGCGCGAGGCGATCAAGGGCCAGTGCGCCGTTACGGGCAAGCAGATTGAAGATGTGCTGTCAGACGCCAGCAAAGCTCTCTCCGGCCTTTCGCAGTGTGCTTCGCTGGTGATGGTGCCCCATCAGGACGCCCGCATCCGCCATATCGAGTTTGTGCCCATTTCATCGGGCAAGGCGCTTGTGGTTCTTGTGACGGAAGACGGCGTTGTTGAAAACCGGTTGATCGATATCCCTGTCGGCTTGCCGACATCTGCTCTGGTGCAGGCAACCAATTTTCTGAATGCCCGGCTCGCGGGACGGGCGCTTGATGATGTGATTGAGGGCATTGAAGCCGAATTGAAAACACGGCAAAGCGAACTTGATGCCCTTGCCGAAAAAGTGGTTTCGAGCGGCCTTGCCGTCTGGGCGGGTGATGAGCAACTGCCATCTACCTTGATTGTTTCGGGCCACAGCAATTTGCTCGAAAATGTGCAGGCCACTGACGACCTCGAGCATATGAAACGGCTTTTTGACGAGCTTGAGCGCAAAAAAGACTTGATCAAATTGATGGAACTCGCCAAAGACGGGCGCGGCGTGCGCCTTTTCATTGGCTCGGAGAATAATTTATTTTCGCTGTCGGGTTCATCTCTGGTGGTTTCTCCCTATATGAATGGCGCGAACAAGATCGTTGGCGTGATCGGCGTAATTGGTCCTACCCGGCTGAATTATGCCCGCATTGTGCCAATGGTTGATTATACCGCCCAGGTGGTGGGCCGCCTGCTGAAATAGTTTGATGAGTTAAGGGAAGCCGCGACATGAGCGCAGAAGAAAAAAAGCCAGCGGAAGATACGGAAGAACATAAGGACGTTGAGGCCATGGCGGGTGAAGAGGCACACGCTGACGCACCTGACGCCATGCCAGAAGATGTCGACACCGAAATCGAGGACGATCCTGTAGCCGCTCTGATGGAAGAAGTGGCAACACTGAAGGACCAGGTTCTGCGGGCACGTGCCGAAACGGAAAATGTTCGCCGCCGCGCTGACCGTGACCGCGCGGACGCCAGCGCATATGCTGTGACCGGTTTTGCACGCGACATGCTGACCGTTAGCGACAATCTGCGCCGTGCGCTTGACGCAATGCCTGACGATGTTGCCGAAGATATGAAAGCCTTTGTCGAGGGCGTCGAAATGACCGAGCGGGAACTCCTGAATACCATGGAAAAATATGGTATCCAGAAGGTGGAGCCCGAAGTCGGCGAAAAGTTCGACCACAAATTCCATCAGGCCATGTTTGAGGTGCCGACGCCTGACCATGCACCCGGCAGTGTTATGCAGGTGGTTGCAGCCGGTTATGTGATCAAGGACCGGCTCTTGCGCCCTGCGATGGTCGGTGTGGCCAAAGGCGAAGCCAAGGCTGTTGATACCGAGGCCTGATCAAACTCACTCAAGAATTCCAAAAGCCCCGCCTGAGAGCGGGGCTTTTTCTATAGGGTTGCTTTAAGCCAGGCCATGACCTGGTCCGCAAGCGCTGGATCGTCTTCAAAAATGGAAACGCCATGCCCGTCCGAGTTTTCGATGATTTCAATCTTTCTGGGGTCGCCGGTTAGGTCAAAAAGTTCTTTGGCCCATTTGGCGCGTAGTCCTTTTTGCTCGCCGGCTGACGCAATATGAAAAACCGAGCGGAAAGAAAGCGCTTCTTTTGGTACACCGGCCAGATTGTACACCGCTGACGTCTTCCCGGATATGGCGACAGCGGTTTTAACGGGTAAATCCGGTCGGCCTGCTGCCATGACCGCGAGGTTTGACCCAATCGAGGCGCCGACAATCGCAATCCTGTGCTCGTCTGCTTTCCCTGTCCCAATCAGGTATCTGATGGCCGCAACCAGATCGAATGGTGCTTGCAGCGGGTCATCAAACAGGGTCGTAAAATCAGCCCTTCCCCCTGACTGGCCATGCCCTCGCACGTCGTAGGCGAGCGCAACCATGCCTGCATTGACGACATCAGAAAACACCCTCTGTCGTGTCCATTCGCTTTTGTTTGACCCACCCTGGTGAATGAAAATCACAGCAGGAAGCGGACCATGATTTCCCCGTGGTTCAGACAGGGTGGCCGAGATATCAATACCGTCTATGGTTCGAAATGAGACCTCTTCCGGCGCAGCAAACACATGGGGTTTCGGCATGAACAATGCCACGGCAGTTATGACGATGATGGTGCGCATGGTGATATACACAGACACTTCCTTTCATGAGGTATCTGTTAGCCCGGATGAGCGCCCTACTCAAAATCACAATCATGAATGTAAAGGTAGCTTGACATGGTCGATGTGGTCCACTATGTAAAGCACACTTAACATAAAGTGAAGGGTGCTAAACACCAATCTGCCCGGTCACGACAAGAAAGCAGGAGCCTCAAATGAATGCAGCAGCAAAAAAATACACCAGGGATCTGATCATTGCCTTTTCGGTGTATGCCGCCGTCTTGTTCTCGGTAAACACCTTTATTTCCGGTGCGGAGCTGCCGCAATGGCAGCAGGCGCTACTGGTATTGCTGCCCATGATTCCTGTACTGATGTTTGCCCGCGCCGTGTTTATCTTCAGTCGGGCATGGGACGAACTGCAATACCGCAAAGCCATGGATGCAACGCTTGTCGCGTTTGTGCTCGTCGGCTTCGGGACCTTTGCGTATGGTTTTCTGGAGGGCGTTGGCTTTCCCGCTCTGGATACCATCTGGATATTGCCCCTGCTGCTTGGCGTTCAGGGGCTGGCGCAGATTTTTGTGGCACGGAAATACCAATGAAAAACCGGTTGAAGGTTCTGCGTGCTGAGAAGAGCTGGTCACAGGCCGATCTCGCAGACCGGCTTGGTGTATCACGCCAGACGGTGATCGCGATTGAGAAGGGCAAATATGATCCGAGCCTGCCACTCGCTTTCACGATCTCTCGGACCTTTGGTATGGCGATCGAAGAAATTTTCTCACCGGAAGCGTGATACAGTGAAGTGGTTGTTCCTAGAATGGGAGCCTTTGAATTGCATATGACGCCACAGGCAGTCTATCGGAACCGCTTCAAACGCGTGGTTCTCGATCAGGCACCGTCAAGTGTGCTTGATGTCGGCTGTGGAGACGGCGGTCTCATTCGGTCGCTCAATGACGCCGGCATTGTTGCATCTGGGGTCGACCCAGAAGCTGGCGGCGCTGGCTCAGGGGGACTGAAGATAGTCAATGCAGTGGCAGAGTCTCTTCCTTTTGATGACGACGCATTCGATATTGTTGTCTCAGAGTTTTCGTTGCATCACTTTGCCGATTTTACGACTTCGGTCACGGAATGCGTTCGGGTTGCGCGGCGGTATGTTATGTTTCTGGATTGCTGGTACGATACGAGCATTCCCTCCCAGAAATGCGCCGAAGCCTTCGACCTTTGGATGAAAGGCATCGATCAAGCCGCCGGCGAAATTCATAACCCTGTGCTCACTGCGGGTGAGATTTTGGCGGTCGCTGGCGATGTTGCTGCAGAAGTCGACCACTGGCTTGTACTTGAGCCCATGGCCGAAGAGAAGTTTCAGCGATTGATCAATGACAGTCTTGCGAAAGCGCCAGCAAAACAGGCAGCAGAAGTCAACCTTGAGCCGGTTTTGCAATTGGTTCAGTCAAACGGCATCTCTGAAGACGGCGCTATTTTCGCCAAGCTTACAGTAGGCCTTTGACTCCCAACTAGACAAACTTGCCAGCGAGCGCCTCGTCGATCAAATCAATGGTTTCCTTGATGCCATAAAGCGCAATGAAGCCGCCCATGCGCGGGCCTTGCGACTGGCCAATAAGCACTTCGTAGCAGGCCTTGAACCATTCGCGCAGGTTTTCAATCCCGGCGTCCTTACCGGCAGAGAAAACCTCGGTCATGATCACTTCCGGATCATGCGTACCGGCACCAAGCGCGCCAAGCCGCGTTTTCAGGCTCTCAAATGCCACCGTTTCCTGCTCCGTTGCCAGCCTGAAGCTTTTTGAGGGTTTGACGAAGTCATCATAGTAGCGGATCGCATAGTCCATCAGCATATCGAGCGTTGGGTATTTTTCTGCGCTCGCGCCTTCCACATAATTGCCAACAAACCCCCACAGGGTTTCTTTGTCTTCTGCGTGCGCAACCGAAACCAGATTCAGCAGCAGGGCAAAAGAAATCGGCAAATCCACGGTTGGCACGTCGCCACCATGAATGTGCCAGGCGGGGTTCTTGTACTGGTCGGCAGGCTCCTGCTCATGAAACTTGGAGACGAAGGTGTAATATTCGTCAACGGCCTTCGGGATCACATCAAAATAAAGACGTTTGGCTTTCCGCGGCGACTGGAACATATAAAGCGACAGGCTTTCAGGCGCGGCATAGGCAAGCCATTCTTCAATGGAGATGCCGTTACCTTTGGACTTTGAAATCTTCTGGCCGTTCTGGTCGAGGAACATTTCGTACGAAAGTGCCTCAGGTGGTTTGCCCCCCAGAATGCGCCGGATGATCGACGACAGCTTGACGCTTTCGTCCAGATCCTTGCCTGCCATCTCGTAATCGACGTCGAGCGCGTCCCAGCGCATGGCCCAGTCCACCTTCCATTGGCATTTGGCGTTGCCGCCAGTGACCGGCACTTCATATCGTTTGCCGGACGTGGCTTCGAAGCTGATGATGCCGGTATCCGGGTCTTCGATACGCACAGGCACCTGCAGCACAACCCCGGTTTCAGGGCACAGCGGCAGGAACGGGCTGTAGGTCTGGCGGCGCTCCTCGCCGAGGGTTGGCAGGATCACGTTGATGACCTTGTCATAGCGCTGGCAGATTTTGATGAGTGTTTGGTCAAACCGGCCGCTTTTGTAGCAATCGGTCGAGGACAGAAACTCATACTCAAAGCCATACTGGTCAAGGAAGGCCTGAAGCCGGGCGTTATTGTGTGCGCCGAAACTGTCATGGGTGCCGAAGGGATCTGGCACAACCGTCAGCGGTTTGCCGAGGGCTTCTGCGAGAAGCTCCTGGTTCGGCACGTTGGTCGGCACTTTCCTCAGGCCGTCCATATCATCCGAAAAGCAGATCAATTTTGTCGGAAGGTCGGAGATTTCCTGAAACGCGCGCATCACCATGGTTGTGCGCGCGACTTCCCCAAAAGTGCCAAGATGTGGCAGCCCTGAAGGCCCATACCCCGTCTCAAACAGAATGTATCCCTTGTCCGATACACCGTCCTTGAAGCGTTTGACGAGCTTCTCGGCTTCTACAAAAGGCCAGGCTTTGGAGGCGAGCGCGAGATCGATGTTTCCGGTCATGGGTTTCACTCTTTTAATCTAGAATTCAGATATTCTTCAAGGCGGCGGACCCTATGCATTCTGCGGCCTTGCGTCAAGAAAAACACCAAAAAGTGACAAAAGAGGCTGCGTTCGAACACAGCGTCATTTTTGCCATGTATTTTTAGAGTCCCGAAGCTATGCTCGGCGCATGTCAGACTATGCTCCCCATGACCTGTTAATTGATGCTGAAAAGGACAATGCGTCCCTTGAGGCGTTACCGGTTGCTGTCATCGGGGTGACATCAGCGACAATCCTTACCGAGGATGGTGCATTTGAAAACCTGTCACTTGACGAGGCGAGTGACACTCTGAGCACGCGCCCTCATCTTATGGTAAATCGTGTGCTTGCCGCGCGGCGCCTCGGCTTACCGGCTTTGAACGCCTACGACGTGTTGGAGCTTTTCGCATTTTTGCGACCCGCCCGCTACTGCCTGCCAACGATCGGCGGGCTTGCTGCCGCGCTCACAGTCCCCGTTGACACCGGGAACCCGGAGGATGACTGTTTGGCGGTCCAGGTGATCGCGGGGCGATTGCTGGAAGACCCGGCCGCACAGACCTATCGTTACCGCGCAGGCGCCTCCCGTGTTGCGATGATGATGGCGCGCGCCGGATGGCCGTGGGGGCCGCTTGTGCTTAAAGCCCTGGAGGCCTACCCGGACCATAGCCGCGAAGACGGCCTGTCGGTATGGTCGGCGCTCCGCGAATGGGAAGATGGCGCACCCCCACCCCCGCCGGGTGATGAGTCTGTCGATGCAGATGAAAGCAAAAGTCGTCTGGCAGAACTTTTAGGGGAGCGGGCAGAAACCCGCGAGGGCCAGCAACGCTTTGCCGCTGCCGCCACCCATGTCTTCAGGCCAAGGGAAGTGGCGGAAAGCCCGAACCTGCAGCTGCTGGAGGGTGGGACAGGTACGGGTAAGACGCTCGGCTACATAGCGCCTGCGAGCCTGTGGGCTGAAAAGAACGATGGGCCCGTGTGGCTCTCGACCTATACAAAAAACCTGCAGCGCCAGCTGGACCAGGAGCTCTCGAAGCTGTATCCGGACCCAAAGGTCAAGGCAAAACGCGCTGTCATTCGCAAGGGCCGCGAGAATTATGCCTGTCTCCTGAATATCGAGGAAACACTGCGTGCGGTGATGATGCGCGCCAACATGAACAAGGCGCCTGCCGGCGCCGCACCGGGTGTTGACCGCGACCGGGTGCTCATCGGTCTTGTGGTGCGCTGGGCGCGCTTCACGCGTGACGGGGACATGATTGGCGGTGATTTTCCTAGCTGGCTCGGTGCACATTTTGGCGTCGGCCGGATTGCAGGGCTGACAGACAGGCGCGGTGAATGCCTCTATTCAGCCTGCGCACACTTTCGCAAATGTTTTGTCGAAAAAACAGCACGCCGGGCCAAGCACGCGGACCTTGTGGTTGCAAACCACGCGCTTGTGGTCACTCAGGCGGCAACCCGGGGTGATGACCCTGATTTGCCGCGCAGGCTGGTGTTTGACGAGGGTCACCATGTGTTTGAGGCGGCAGACAGCGCGTTTTCCGTGCGCCTTTCAGGCCTTGAAGGTGCAGAGCTAAGGCGCTGGATCCGCGGCAAGGAATCAGGCGGCAGTACTCGCGCCCGGGGTCTCAAGTCCCGGCTCGAAGAACTCATTGCCGACGATATTCAGTGTCGGGCGTTGATGGACGAAGTGCTGGAAGCCGCACGCACCCTGCCATCTGACAACTGGCTGGGCCGTGTTACCGGGGCGGCGGCGATGACCCGGTTTGAAAGTTTTCTGATGCTCGCACGCGCGCAGGTGTTGGCGCGGACCAATAGCGCTGGCCCGCATGGTATCGAAGCGCCGATCACCGACCCGATCGACGGCCTTGCGCCAGCGGCACACAGTCTTTCCGAAGCATTCGTTTCGCTTTCGAAACCAATGGCGGCGCTGGCAGCGGCGCTCGCGGTCAAGCTCGATGACGAAAGCGACACGCTGGACAGCACCACACGAGGCAGGCTTGAGGCATCCGCACGGTCGCTCAAACTGCGTGCAGACGTGGTTGGTATGTGGGCGAGCATGGCTGAAAGCTTCGGCAGCCCGGCGCCGGGCGAGTTTGTCGACTGGCTGGAGGTGGACCGTATTGACGGCCGTGAGCGTGACATCGCCTACTGCCGCCATTTTGTTGACCCGACAAAACCATTTGCCGACATTGTGCTCAACAATGCGCACGGAGCGCTCATCACATCCGCGACCCTGCGGGACAAGGCCGGGCATTCGGATGACTGGTCTTCAGCTGACATGCGCACAGGCGCGCAGCATCTTACCGTGCCGCCGCGGCGGCTCAGTGTCGCCTCCCCGTTTGACTATGCCGATCACACCAAGGTTCTCATTGTCGGAGATGTTAACAAGGCAGACGCGCTTCAGGTGGGCGCGGCATATCGGGAACTTTTTCTGGCGTCCGCGGGCGGTGCGCTGGGCTTGTTCACCGCAATAAGCCGCCTGCGGGCAACCTATCATCATATTGCCGCCGACCTCGAAGCGGCGGGCTTACCACTTTATGGGCAGCATGTAGACCCGGTGGACACTGCGACCCTGGTGGATATCTTCCGGGATGACCGTGACGCCTGTCTGCTGGGAACTGACGCTGTGCGGGACGGTGTGGATGTGCCGGGTGACAGTTTAAGGCTGATTGTCTTCGACCGGGTGCCCTGGCCGCGCCCGACGTTGTTACACCGCGCGAGGCGCGCTGCATTTGGCGGGCGTGCCTACGATGAGATGCTGACCCGCCTCAAACTTTCCCAGGCCTATGGCCGGCTGGTGCGCCGCGCCGATGACCGCGGTATTTTTGTTATGCTTGATGGCCAGACACCCACACGGCTCCTGGATGCCTTTCCCGAGGGTGTGACAGTCGAGCGCGTAGGTCTCGGCGAAGCTGTTGCGCAAACCCACGACTTTTTTCAGTAGAGCGTCTGCCTGCTAGTTGGTGACCAAGTGGACCTGGTGTCCTGATCTAGCCTCACATTACAAACCAAACTTACCAGGGCGTAATCCGTCACTAAAAACCATTAATGCGAGAACTAGTTATAAAAAATACACTATTTAGTTGATTTTAGAGCAATGTCCCCTTAATGTTATTGAGACAATATTTCTCAATAACAAGGGGTCGAGAAATGAAATATCAATTGCTAATTGCGGCAGTTGCTGTCGCGCTCTTTAACTATGGCGACGAAGCGAAAGCCAACCCTGGCGCATGCGGGGCGGCAAAAATATCCGAGGTTCGAGCTGCATCAAGCGGCTCTCTGGACTCGGTTATCGTTGACTGCAACCTGGTGCTGACATCGTCAGACTACATCACCAAGCAGATCATTATCGAAGGTTCTGCCTCGAACGGACTCATCATGAACTGTAATGGTGCGACGATCGTGAATAACTTTGACGACGAGTACATCATCAGTGTGCAGTCCCGAGTGACCTGGGTAAATGGTGAACGAAACTATGATCCGGTGGAAAATGTCACGGTTAAGAACTGCGACGTATTCGGGCGGATTGGCGTTCAGGGGAACCGTGCCTATCTTGATATCGATAAAACGGCAAATGCTGTTCAAACCCTGCGCGCCCAGGCGCCGGACAACATCACGTTCGATAATATCGAGGTGACGACGACCAGCCGGGTCGGTATTTATGTTCGCCGCGGTGTTAAGCGGTTCAAACTGAAAAATTCCTACCTCGGAGGAACGTCGAGTGCGCCGGCACTATATCTTGGCGCGGAATCGACGGGCGCCGTTATCACCGACAATTATTTCTGGATGCGCGGTAACCAGAGTGACCGCGAGCAACTAGCCGTTGATGCCTCGGACTATAATCAGATAAAACGCAACACGTTCAAAGGCCTGCATCGTGGTGGCATCTATCTGTATCGCAACTGCGGAGAAGGCGGTGAAATCCGGCATACGACGCCAAGCCATAACGAAATCGAAGACAATGACTTCTACTATGAAAACTATTCTGGGAGTAATAAAGCGGTCGATGTTGGTTCAAGGGGTGGCACGCAGGGCTATTGCAACCAGGATGACGGTTATCCTTATGGCAGCAGTGCCAGCGACTTAGACCATGCAACTTTCAACACGGTTGCTTACAACCGGGTCTATAACCGGAATCCGAGCTCTTACATAGTGGTCCGGAGTCCGAGCACTAACCACTCTAACAGCGTCTTCAATAACGTACGCGTCAATGGCAACTTGCCCGGCGAAGGCGGTGGTGGATCTGGTGGTAATGGTTGCGACCCGGATCAAGGGCCGATTTGCGGTTAAAACATATTGATCTTGCATCACGCAGGACTAGAATTGGCGTAGAATGTGATCTAACCCTCCCATGAAAGCCATATTGTCATGCCATCTAGTAAACCTGTCGGGAACTCAAACACAGTTCCCGGCAGGATGGAATTGGAAGCTGGCATTGACCTGGTGGTAGTTGGCTTCACTGGTGAGCTGAAAATGCTGCAGCTTCAGGCGCGCTCGCTCAGATTATTTGCACCGGATGTGTTTTCGCAAATCCTCTATATCGTCAATGACCGGCGCCCTGAAGTCTTCCTTCAATTTTATGAAGAGCAGATTTTGCCTGAACTCGGGCCACTTGCCGCCCGCACCAAAGTTATTGATGGTCGAGACATTGCAGGCCAAAAACTGAAACGCACGGACTGGCGTAGCCAGCAGTCACTGAAATTGTTGGCCGCTCACCATACCATCTCACCAAACTATCTGATCCTCGACAGTAAAAACCACTTGATACGACCGGTTAGCCTACAGACATTTATCTCTGATGATGGTCAATTGCGGACACATCGATACGACTTTAATGAAAAGTTCAAGGTAAAATTTGAGAACGCCTGTCGTTATTTCAACGTCAGCACCCCGGCTCCGGGCTTTGCGGCCCTGCCGACTGCGACGCCTTTCCTGATGTCGGCTGAAATCGCCCGGCACCTGATCATTGAGGTAGAGGCCAAAGAAAAAACGAGTTTTCACAGTTTCTTCACCGGCAGTAAAGACTATACGGAGTTCTATTTTTATTTTGCCTATCTGCTTTCAAAACCGGGTTTGCTCGACCGAACCTATGTTACGCGCGCGCGGCCACAAGTGACTCTTTTTAGAAGTGCTGCGGAAGATCCGGCCCGGGTTGATGCGTTGTTGCCTATTCTGGACCGCGAGGATGTCTATTGCTTTGGCGTGCATCGTGCTGTTTTGATGGCTGCAGATGAGCCCACGCTGCAGGCTGTCAGGGGTGTCTGGCGTCGGTATGGTCTGGTCGACCATGCGGACGAGGCACGCTATTTTCAAACCCCCGATGAGAGTCCGAAACCACCGGTCCGAAAACGCAGGTTCTGGTTCTTCTGAGGGTCCATCATTTTTTGCGGTTTTGCCGTCTATTTCGCTTGTCTCGCACCGCCGGTCAAATTAGGGTCGCCAAAAGAGGAAGCTCCCGAGAGCAATCCCTCCCAGAAGGAGAAAAACATGTCGACGATCAGCCCGGAAACCGCCCTTGTCTACACCATGGTCACTGTTTCGGCCTCCGATGACCATATGACGGATACGGAACTGACGCGCATGACAGGCCTTGTTGGTTACCTTCCTGCTTTTCGCGGCTATAACATTGAGCGTCTGCGCACGGACACAGAGACCTGTACCCAGTTGCTGCAAAGCGAAGAGGGGCTTGATGCGGTTCTGGGTCTTATCGAAGAGGCTATGCCCGAGACCCATTATGATCTGGTGTATGCGCTGGCGTGCGAAGTGGCGGCATCGGACAGCAATTTGACCCAGGAAGAATTGCGCCTTCTGGAAATGTTCCGGCACTATCTTGACGTGGACCGCTTGACAGCTGCGGCCATCGAACGCGGTATCGCGGCCCGGCAAAAAACCGTGGATTGATCCACGCTACTAGCGCATTTCTGCAAACTCGACATCGATTTCGAGCGCGACCTCATCCCCGACAAACGGCAGCCATTCGTCAAGACCATAGTCGGACCGTTTAAGCACACCCGTGGCACTAAATCCTGCAGTCTGTCGTCCTGTCAGGGGGTTAACGCCGCTCCCGATAAACCGGGCATCCAGCGAGATCGGCTTGCCCACACCCTTGATCGTGAGCACGCCGTCTATACGCGCTTCATTTTCCGACAGGCGTGTGATTGATGTGGAAGTAAAGTTGGCAAACGGGTGCGCCGCGACATCAAACATGTTGGTTGCAAACAGCTTTTCGTCCAGTTCGGAGACGCCGGTGTGCAGGCCGGAAATATCTATGTCAATTGTTACGGCACTGGTCTCTGGTGCTTCTGCGTTCAGGTCGAGTGAGCCGGAGAAGGTGTCAAACCGTCCGCGAAATTCGGAAAACCCAAAATGGTTCAGCCCAAATAGAACACTGGCGTGGTCGTCATCAAGCCTGTAGGCGCCAGCGCGGGCCTTGTCGGCATTTTCATTGAGTGGATAGACAACCGACGCGATCGCTGCGCAGGCTGACAGAGCCAAAAAGCTTGCAGCAAGCATCAGCATTTTCAGGGGATTGGAAGCCTTCATCAGGGGGTGTCCTTCGTGGCAGTAACAATGATGTCCAGGGTAACGTCAAGACCGACCCATTTTCCCTCGGACCATGGTCCGGTGCCGATGCCAAGTGTGCGTCGATTGAGGATCAAACTGGCTGTCATGACGGCGCGCTCTTTTGCAATCACAAGGTCGAACGGCAGTGTAAATGGATGATCCACACCGAGAACAGTTAGGGTGCCTTCTGCTTCATACTGGCTGTCGTTGAGTTTTTTGAAGCCAGATGCTTCAAAGACAATGTTCTGGAAACGTGCGACATGGAACCATTCCCGACCGCGCATTGCTTCGTCCCGCTGGCTGTCTCCTGTCGCTGCGGTGGTGGCGTCAATGACTGCACGAACATACGCCCGCTCAGGCGCTGAAGGGTCAAACTGAATGTCGGCGCCAAATGTACTGAAAGTGCCGTCAAAGGGGTTGCCTGTCTGCAGCCCGGAAAACCGGACAGCGCTTTCTTCCGGCACCATATTCCAGGGTGTTGCAAATGCTGGCCGCCCGGCAAGTGACGAAATCAGAAGAGCTGACACAGCAAGTATCCTTGGAAATGACTTACGGGTCATGGGGAGGCTCCTGCAAAAAAGGGACTACTCTGACGAGCGTATTGTCCCGCAACCGAAAATGATGATGGAAAGCGGCCCCTGCATGGGCCAGCACCAGGAAGGCGGTTCCGTATGCAAGGCTCATATGGACCAGCTTCAGCACGTCTTCAGCTGCCCGTTTGTCAGCTAAATCCGGCAGCAACGGTAGATGTGGCCACGGGATGAAACCAAAAAGCACCGTCGGAATATTCCAGGGAGAGGCGGACACCATTGCCCAGCCCACAAGAGGGATCAGCAGGGTAAGGGTGTAGAGTGCTCCGTGCGCCGCCTTTGCAGCATATGCCTGCCAACCTGATGCAAGAATGGCTGGCGGCGTATGGGTGAAACGCCAAGCCAGCCGTATGACGGCAAGCAGCAACACCGTAATGCCGAAAGACTTGTGCCATTGATACAGGGTGAACTTGAGGGAGAGCGCATCGTCACCAAGGCGTGCCATATAAAAACCAACACAAAACAAGCCGACAAAGCAACCGGCGATAAGCCAGTGCAAAAGGATAGCGACCTTGTTGTATGTGCGCGGCCTAGTCATTGGTTTTCAGAGGTTTCCGGAGCGGATAAGGGGCCACAGACGTGTGTTCAGGCGTTCCCCATTCGTCAATGTCACTAAAGGGTGTTGCAGCCCTCAGGCTGTCGCGGAGTTGTTGTTTTGACATGGCCCTGATTGCCTTCAGCACCTCGCTGCTCCGGTCCAGAAGCAAGATATCCAGACCATCTTTCGCGCCTGCCTCAATGGCGCCTTCGATCATTGTTGCGGCTGTTGCCCGGTCATCAGCTTTGCCTGCCGCCAGAAACCGGATGTATTCATAGGTCAACGGAAACTCGGCGTTCGGTAGCCTGGTTGCCCGGCTATATAGTGTTGCCGCGCGCGTCCTGCTTGCGCCCAGAAACACCCGAGCAAGCCAGCCTTCGCGGGCCACAGCAGCATGCCAACCGGCAAGAGCCCCGAGGGCCAGTGCATTGTCCGGATATTTTTTGATCAGGGCCTCGATCTCACGTTTTGATGCCCTGGCATAGGATGCTTTTCTCAATCGCAGGCCTTCAAACCCCAATGCTATCGCATGGCTGAGGCCGGCGACATAATGCGCAGGTTCCAGTGACAGGGCATGTTCGCAATCCCTGAGGGCCTTGTGAAGACTGTCGACCGCAGCTTTTCCGGATTCGAGGAAACCACCGACCACGAGACCTGCCCTGCAGGCGAGTGCATAGGCGTCTGCGCTATCGGACTGGCTGGCACCAGCCGCTGCTTCGCTACGGGCAACATTAAAGTCACCCGCCTGATAGGCAGACCAGCCGGGAGCCGCTTCCTGTGCATACACCGGCACAGCGAGAAAAATCGCTACCATGACAATAATCAGTTTCATCCGCTCACTTTATGCCGCCCAAATGAACATTGGTTGAACACAATACGGTGAAACGGGTTCAAAAGATTGAAATCAGGCCCGCCAGAACCGGGGTGACAACAAAACAAGGACGGAAAAAAGCTCAAGCCTGCCTGCTAGCATGCCAAGTGACATCAGCCATTTCGCTGCATCAGACAGGCCACCGAAGGTTCCGGCCGGGCCCACGTCTTCGCCGAGCCCGGGGCCTACATTAGCAAGCGCTGTACCCGCGCTGGAAAAGGCAGTAATCCAGTCAGTGCCTGTTGCTGCTATCGCCAGCGACAATACCAGAAAGCTGCCAAGAAAAAGGGTCAGGAAACTCATAACCGAATTTCGAACGTCTTCCCGGATCGGTCTTCCGTTGTAGCGAGCGATAAAGACGCCGTTGGGTTGCAGGATATGATCGATCCAGCTTTTCATGGATTTCAAAAGAACCTGAAACCGGAAGATCTTGATACCGCAGCTTGTTGACCCGGCGCAGCCGCCGATAAACATCACCATAAAGAAGAGCGTGGCGGAAAAGCTGCCCCACTGGCTGTAATCGATGGTGGAGTATCCGGTTCCGGTGAGGATTGAAATGATATTGAAAATGCCGAAGCGCACGGCTTCGGGCAGTGAAAACCCTTTCCAGACCATGAGCCAGGCGACAACCGACACACACAGAAAAAAAACAAGTTGAAGGAAGCCACGGACCTGTTCGTCCCGCCAGAGCGCGAGTGGCCTGCCCCTGAGAACCTGCAGATACAGGATAAACGGAATGGAGCCGACAATCATGAACAGGGTTGAAAGCATGTCGATACTGAAGCTGTCGAATTTGCCCATGGATGCATCCGAGGTCGAAAAGCCACCGGTTGCGATCGTTGTCATGGCATGGGCGAGTGCGTCAAACGCACCCATGCCGGCAACAAGATAGGCGAACATGCAAAGAGCTGTGAGCGCAACATAAACCCCGCTGATCACGCCCGAGATCTGGCCGGCCCGCGGCAGGATTTTTTCAACGGTGTCAAAGCTTTCTGCCTTGAAAACCTGCATCCCGCCAACCTGCAGCATAGGCAGGACAGCCACGGCCATCACAACGATGCCAATGCCGCCGAACCATTGAAGCAGGGCGCGCCACATCAGGATACCGGGCGGGGCGTCATCAAGCCCCGTGATAACGGTGGAGCCGGTTGTGGTCAGGCCGCTCATGGCTTCGAAATAGGCGTCCGTGTAGCTGAGGTTCAGTTCCGAAAACGCAAGTGGCAAGGCGGCAAATGCAGGCAATGCTGCCCACGCCAGGAAGGTCAGGAGAAACGCCTGTCGAAGGTTGAGGGCATCACCGGTGCCCCTGTTCGCGAGCATGAACATGCCGCCAACGCTGGCCGACAGAAACGCGGCCAGGACAAAGATTTCCCAATCAGGGTTGCCTGCCAGCAGGTCAAACAAAACCGGCACGAACATACCACCCGCCAGCATCAGCACCAGCGAGCCGAGGGTGTAAAGAACCGGGCGCAAATCCAGCATGGGGGCCTCAGTTTACCTTCAGCGAATAATAGGGACTATCAAGCGAGAATGTTGGTATCTCAACAAAAAAATGGTCGCCGTTCTCGTCTTGCATCTCATAAGAGCCGTGCATGAAGCCGCTGGAGGTCGAAAGAGGCGTGCCGCTCGTGTAGACGAAAGACTGGCCCGTTCCGATGACGGGCTGTTCTCCGATCACGCCTTCGCCTTCAACTTCCTGCACTTTGCCGTTAGCGTCCGTGATGATCCAGTGGCGGTTCAAAAGCTGTACGGTCTTACTGCTTTCGTTGATGATTTTTATCCGGTATGCCCACACGAACTGCGCCTGGGCTTCGTCTGATTGTTCCTCGAGAAAATAGGCCTGCACCAATACCCGGACACCGGCAGTCTCTGCTTCAAAGGTCATGGCGCCATCGATAAGGTCTTCCATATGTTACCTGACCCCGGCAGTATCAAGCGCCCGTGCGATGTCGGCGACAAGGTCGGTCGGGTCTTCAAGGCCAACTGACAGCCGAAGCAGGCCTGGTGTGATGCCAAGCTCGAGGCGCGCGTCTTCGGCAAGGGCTTTGTGAGTTGTGCTCCAGGGGTGGGTGGCGATCGAGCGGCTGTCTCCGAGGTTGTTGGAAATATCAATGATTTCAAGCGCGTTAAGGAAGGCAAACGCCTGCTCGCGACCGCCCGGCAGTTCGGTCACCACCATGGTGCCGCCGCGGCTCATCTGGCTCATGGCAAGCGTATGCTGGGCAAAATCCTTCCGGGCCGGGTGCCGCACGTCCGAGAGACGGTCTGCCATCGCCGCTGCCACGGTTTCGGCGCTGTCGCACATGGCCCGAACGCGCAAGCTCAGGGTTTCAAGCCCCTTCAGCATCACCCAGGCATTGAAGGGCGACATGGCGCAGCCCGTGTGGCGGTAGTAGGGGTACAGAAAATCCTCGTCGAATTTTTTGTCACAAAGCACGACACCGCCAAGGCACCGGCCCTGCCCGTCGATGTGTTTGGTTGCGGAATAGCAGACGATATCTGCGCCAAGCTCCATCGGCCTTTGCAAGACGGGCGTGGCGAAAACATTGTCGACGACCAGCAGCGCGTCGTTTTCATGGGCAATGTCAGCCACGGCCTTCAGGTCGATGATTTCCAGCGTCGGGTTGGCTGGCGTTTCGAGGAAAAATACCTTGGTACTGGACGTTGCCGCGGCTTTCCAGGCGTCGAGGTCACGGCCATCCACCAGGGTTGTTTCGATACCGTAACGAGGCAGTAGCTCATCAAGGAGCCAGCGGCAGCTGCCAAAGAGCGCTCGTGCACCCACCACATGGTCCCCCGCCTTCAGGCCTGCCAATAGTGATGCTGTCATCGCCGCCATGCCGGTACCGGTTGCGCGCGCCACCTCCGCGCCTTCCAGCACGGCCATGCGTTCTTCGAACATGGCAACCGTCGGGTTTGTCTGGCGTGAATAGGTGAAGCCTTCGGCGCGGCCATCAAAGCGTGCCTCCGCTTCTTCTGCGGTTTCGTAGGCAAAGCCGGAAGTCAGGAACAGCGCCTCGGACATCTCGTCCAGATTGGACCGCATGGAACCCGCGCGCACCATCTGGGTCTGGCGGGCCCAGTTGCTGCTGATCGTACGGTCTTTCCCGGTGCGGTCCTTCATGCAAACCTCCTGAACGCATGTGTCTTTAACTCGCCGCCACGTTGGCCTTATGGACCCGGTGCGTCAAGGCCTGTTTTCCCTGCCATTAAAAGGAATTCTTGCGTGCACAACCAGCAAATGTCTGTTGAGTTCCATGCGGTATTGCGGCAAACAGGCAGGAGCGGGCGGGTGTAGCTCAGTGGTAGAGCACGAGCTTCCCAAGCTCGGTGTCGAGGGTTCGATTCCCTTCACCCGCTCCAAATGTCGTTTTTTTTAATACCGTGGAGCCATCATGTCACTTACGATCTGGCACAACCCCCGTTGCAGCAAGTCCCGCCAAACCCTTACCCTTCTCGAAGAAAAAGGTTTGAAACCAACTGTTCGCCTGTATCAGGAAGACGCGCCGAGCGCGGCCGAAATCAGGGACGTGCTGACCATGCTGGATATCGACCCGCGTGCTCTCATGCGCACTGGTGAAGCTGAATACAAGGACCAGGGGCTGAAGGATGCTGAAGGCGATGCCCTTGTGCAGGCAATGGTAAACACGCCCAAACTGATCGAGCGGCCTGTCGTTATCAACGACAATAAAGCCGCGCTAGGCCGCCCACCCGAAAGCGTGCTTGATATCCTTTGAGTTTTTGGCTCTGTCTTGGCAGCCTTTTTGTCAGACTAACGGCGTAGCTTGCGCAGAATCACGGGATAATAGACCGCCTGCGTCAGGCCTCGGCAGGCGGAGAAGATAACAACGGCAAGCCAGAGGCCCATCAGGCCATAGGCTTCAGTCAGGCTGCCAACCACGCCAATGAAAACGATGAAGGAAAGCGCCATGGTAATCATCATGGCGCCTGCCGCCGTGGCGCCAATGAAAATGCCATCAAACTGGTAGCACCACACCGATACTATCGGCAGCCAGACAATCACCGGCAAAGCCGACAAGGCTTCCACACGAACAGCTTCAACGTCGGTCAGCAGGGCAATGACCATCTCTCCAAACAGGTAAAACCCCACCGTGTAGATTAGGGCTGCCAGAAGAGCCCACTTGTTTGTTACCCGCACCCATTTTTTAAAGTCGTGCCGCACACCTTTTCCATATGCAGCGCCTGCAAGCGCCTCCACAGCGTAGGCAAAGCCATCAAGCCCCAAACTGATCAGCAGCATGAAAACATTCATCACATGGCTTGCTGCAACAGCCGCCTCGCTGATCGAATTGGCTTCCCGCATCACCATCGTCAGTGCCGTCATCAACAGCAGCGTACGGACAAAGATAAACCCGTTGGTTTGCGCAAGTTTCAGAAAGCCCATAACTGTCCACAACGTGCGCTCGCCCAGCGTGGTCAGCAGAGACACTGCGCCAAAATACCGCGCAAGCATGACAAGACCGGTGACGGCGGCCAGCCATTCTGCGATCAGCGATCCAAGCGCAATCCCTTCGACACCCATATCGAAACCCAGCACAAACAACAGGTTGAGGCTGCCATTGCTGATGTTCAGAACCAATTGGAGCACCAAAGCGGCCTGCGCCTTTTTCACACCGATAAGAAACCCGGTGATGCCATAGGTGGCCAGCACGGCTGGCGCTGACCAGATTCGAATGTCGAAATAGGATTGGTAGAGTGCCGAGATGGCAGGAGCAGGCGACAGCGCCAGCAAACTGGCATCAAACAATAGCGATTGGAGCCCAATGAGGCCCACTGCAATTGAAAACCCAAAAACGAGCGACCGTACGACGGTGCGCTCCATTCCGGGCCGGTCATTTCTTCCGTTTGCCTGCGCGACAAGACCTGTTGTGCTCATGCGCATGAAACCAAACGCCCAAAACAGGAAACTGAAAACCGTTGCGCCGACCCCCACCGCCGCCAGGTGTGTCGCTACAGGCAGGTGGCCGATGGCCCATGTGTCGACCAGTCCCACAAGCGGGGCAGACGAATTGGCGATAATAGCCGGCCCGGCGATAGCCCAAACCTGACGGTTCGCAGAAATATGTTCCGGAGATTTCTCTAGCCTATTGTCGCCTGCTGACATGCGCTCAAGGCTTATGGGCGGCGGCCCACACCAACGTAGGTGAAGCCATGATCTTCGAGGTCGGCCCGGCCATAGATGTTACGCAAATCCACCATCAGCGGTGTTCTCATGCGGTCTTTCACCTGCGCAAGGTCCAGCGCCCTGAACTGATTCCACTCGGTAACAATCACCAACGCATCCGCGTTGTCCATGGTGCCGTAAGCATCCTCATGGAAAGTGACATTTTCAAGCATTTCCCGGGCTTCCGTCATACCTTTTGGATCAAATGCATGTACGTCCGCCCCGGCTTTCTGGAGCGCCGGGATAATATCCAGCGATGGGCTCTCGCGCATGTCATCTGTGTTGGGCTTGAAGGTCAATCCCAACACGGCAATTCGCTTGCCATCAACCGATCCGCCTGCGGCATTGATCACTTTTTCGGCCATTGCCAGTTTGCGGGCTTCGTTAACCTCAACAACCGACCGCACAATCCGCATGGGTACGCCGTAATCGTCCGCTGAGTGCACAAGTGCACGTGTATCTTTCGGGAAGCAGCTGCCGCCGAAACCGGGCCCGGCATGTAAAAACTTGCCACCAATGCGTTTGTCCAGGCCAATGCCCTTGGCCACGGACTGTACATCCGCGCCCACTTCTTCACACAGGTCGGCCATCTCGTTAATGAAGCTGATTTTGGTCGCAAGGAAAGCGTTGGCGGCATATTTGATGATCTCGGCGGTTTCCCGTCCGGTAAATACAAGGGGTGACTCGTTCAGGTTCAAAGGGCGGTATAGCTCGCGCATCACAGCCTGCGCTCTTTCATCCTCCACGCCAACAACCACACGGTCAGGTCGCATAAAGTCTTCGATGGCTGCGCCTTCCCGCAAAAATTCCGGGTTTGACGCCACGCTAAACAGCGACGGGTCGAGCTTTGCCAGTAATCGTTTTTTTATCTCTGCACCAGTTCCTACCGGTACCGTCGACTTGGTCACCACAACGGTGAAATCTTTGATGTAATCTGCCAGTTCTTCAACGGCGGCAAATACATACTGTAGATCGGCGTGGCCATCACCGCGCCGACTCGGCGTGCCAACGGCGATGAAAACGGCTTCGGCACCGTCCATGGCATCAGCCAGTGACGTGGTGAACTGCAGTTGCCCTGCGGCCTGATTGCGGGCCACCATCACATCGAGCCCGGGTTCAAAAATCGGGATGATGCCGTCTTTCAGGGCTTCTATTTTTGCCGCGTCTTTGTCGACACAGGTAACGTGATGTCCATATTCTGAAAAACATGTGCCAGACACCAATCCAACGTAGCCAGTGCCGATAACTGCGATTTTCATAGACGTTTCCTCTGTTTTCTTGCGGCTAAAGTCCCATGTGCCGATCAATGTCGTCCGCGACTAGCGGCTTACTGCGCCAATGTTACGGTCCTGTGATAGACGAGCCAAGGTGCCAGTTGAACAAAAAACTGACGTTGCTTATGCGGCAAGTCGTCTTTTTGCATAAAGTCCAAATTAGTACGAAGGGTTTGAAGCACCGTAGCGTATTATAAACAGCGCAGAAACAAGGCGTTGGTTAAAGAGGTTAATACCCGAGTGCGTGACAGCCACATTGAGGTTAGCGACGAACAGCTCGTTGCGCTGGTCTGTGAAGGCGACCGGCAGGCTTTTGCAGGCCTTGTCGAGCGCCATGGCTTGCGCTTTCGGGCCATTGCCATGCGCACTTGTGGAGACTTGGCCCTGGCGGAAGAAATGGTGCAGGAAGCTTTTTTAAAGCTCTGGACGCGGCCTGCCAGTTTTAATGCGAGCAAGGCACGGTTCACCACATGGTTCCACAGAGTGGTGGTGAACAGATGCCTCGATGAAATACGGCGCAAGAAACCGGATGCTTTGCCAGAAGGCTTTGACGCAGCTGATGATCGGCCGGATGCACAGGCGGCGCTGGAAGCAAGTGGCACCACAGGCATCCTGATGGCGGCGCTCGCCCGGATGCCGGACCGACATAGCCAGGCCTTGTCGCTGAGCTATCTCGACGGCTACTCCAACCAGGAGGCCGCGGACATTATGGCGTTAAACATCAAGGCTTTTGAAAGCTTGCTGATGCGGGCACGCGCCAAAATGAGAGAAGAACTGAAAACAGAGAAAGCCGACCTTTTGTCGGCCTTTGTTTAGGAGAGCTGCCATGGCAGAAGACAGAAAACAGATAACCGATACAGACCTGGACATGGTGTTTGCCAAAGCCCGCCGCGAGACGCAAGGGCAAGGGGAGGCAGATAGTCAGGCCTTCCTCAACAGCCTTGCCGGTATTCCTGATCGCCACCCGCAGCAACGGGCACAAGCTTCAGCTGTGTCAGATGGCTGGTCCCTGTCCGGTCTGATAGACGCCTGGTTCGAGCCTTCGCGCCTGCTGTCTGCCCGTGGACTGATATCACAGGGAGCTTTTGCTGCTGTGCTTCTTGTCTCCGGCATTGTGACCGGGCTGGAAATGGCAGAGGAACCGCAGGTTTTTGACGATTTTGATATCAGCGCCGGCTTGTTTGGCGGTGAAGAAGAAACCTTTTACCTGAGCGGCGGAACTGACGGTGCATAGGGCAAACATAGACCAGGAGATGACATCCTCATGAGTAAGTCGACAAAATGGATTGTTGCCGCGCTTGCCTTGTCGCTTGCGGTCAATGTGTTTTCAATCGGATTTGCAATCGGCAAACGCGTTGTGGGCCCGCGCGTCAATCAAATGGAGGGCGGACCAAGGCCGGGTGATATCAGCTCGGGCGGTTTGAATGTACGTGCTCTGGGTCAGTATCTGTCAGAAGAGGAAAAACGCGCAGCGGGCCGCCTGCTTGCCGACAATCGGGATTTCCTCCGGCAAAATGGTCGCAAGTTACGCCAGAACGAGAAGCAGATCCGGGAACTTCTGATGGCGGAAGAAGTTGACATGGAAACGCTTTCTGCCCGCATTGCCGAACATGAAGTGCTGATGCGGGATACGCACCTGACCATGCGGCGTGTGATCCTTGAATTTGTAGCAACGCTTGATGCGGACACCAGGCGTGCTGTCGCTGCAGACCTGTTTCGGCGCTCGCACCGTGGGCCTGACGGGCCGCCGCGCCGGCGACATAACCGGCCACCGCCCCCCGATGCCTTTTAGGCGGTAAAGCGGGTCGGAATCCGGTAGCCAAAATTTGATTTGACCAAATCGGGCGTAAATATGGTAAAATCCCTGCATGTCCAGTGGTTCCATACTGCCAACCTTTGGTGCAGCGCCGCCAAATATTCGTCGCGCAATCATTCCGCGCGAGCTGCAGCCTGACTTGCCGAATGCTGCTGATGCACTGCGCCGCCCACGAGAACCGATTGTGCAGGAGGACAATACCTCCGGTCGCAGTTCGGATGAGCAGTCTCCGTTTGGAAGACCAATCGGCAGCGAGGGTGCAACGGCTCTGGCTGTTCAGGAAAGCGAAGAAGGCAAACCACTTGCGCCGCCCCGACCCCCGGCAGCACCAACACCATCTGTTGCATCGCAAAGAGTGGCACGGTCAGCAGACGCCGCCGCCGAGCCGGATGACGACGTCAATGCGCAGGGCCTAACCGAGGAAGAACAGGCCTACGTGCGTGAACTGCAGGCCATTGACCGCGAAGTGCGATCGCATGAGGCGGCACACGCGGCAGTTGGCGGCGCTTACGCGGGCAGGCCAACCTATGAGTATGTCACTGGCCCGGACGGCATTCGATATGCAGTGTCGGGTCGTGTTCAAATCGATACCGGGACCGTTGCGGGTGATCCGGAGGCCACGATCCGCAAACTGGAAACCGTGCGCCGTTCTGCTCTTGCGCCTGCCAAGCCTTCTGGCCAGGACCGGGCCGTCGCGGCTCAGGCCGAGGCCGGGATCCGGGAGGCGCAGGCGGAACTCAATGACCAAAGGTCAGAAGCTGTAGAGGAGCGGCCACGTGGTGACGCAAACGCTGACCAGGATCCGGCAGGCACCCGTTCTTTCGCGACCAACCTCGCCGCACAGGAAGCTTTTTCCCAGGCGGCCCTTAATCAGGCGGCTAATTTTGCTGAGACGCAAGGCGGCCAGCCTAGAAATGGTGTAAACCTGATTGCCTGATTGCGTGATGGTCAGTGCGAGACTGGTCAGTCTACAGGTGGTCCGCGCCTACTGCTTGTGAAATGGTTTCATACCCGTCTTTTCTCAAGCGGCGCGACAGGTCGCGCTTGATCCGCTCAACGAGGCCGGGCCCTTCATAGACAAGCGCAGAATATAACTGCACCAGTGATGCGCCTGCCCGGATTTTTGCATAGGCATCAGCCCCTGAACCTATGCCGCCGACGCCGACGAGCGGAACCTTGCCCTCTGTTGCTGCATACACCCTGCGCAGCATGTCAGTTGACGGCTCCAGCAATGGTCTGCCGGACAGGCCACCCGCTTCAGCCCTGTCTTTAGATGTCAGGCTTGCCGGGCGCTCTATCGTTGTGTTGCTGACGATAAGGCCATCGATGTCATTCGACAAAGCAATAGCCGCAATATCTGATATATCGTCTTCTGTCAGGTCCGGTGCGATTTTGACCAGTATGGGTATGCGGGGTTTGCCCTCTTTCATTTTCCGGGTGCGAACCGCAAGCACACGGTTCACAAGGTCTTCAAGAGCGGCACGAGACTGGAGGGCTCGCAGGCCCGGTGTGTTCGGGCTGGAGATGTTGACCGTAAAATAGTTGCTCAGGCCATAGAGCCGGTCGATACAGGTTTCATAGTCTGCCGTGCGGTCCTCGGTTTCCTTGTTGGCGCCGACATTGGCACCAACAATGCTGCGACCTGGTCCATAGGACGGCTTGAACGTTTCCAGGCGGCGCGCAAAGGCGTCAACGCCTTTGTTGTTGAAGCCAAAGCGATTGATCACCGCTTTGTCGGCGGTTAAACGGAACAGCCGGGGCTTGTCGTTTCCGGGCTGGGCTTTGGGGGTGACGGTACCGGCTTCTACAAAGCCGAAGCCCATGGCCTGCGCACCTGCGAGCGCTTCTGCATCCTTGTCAAAACCAGCTGCCAGCCCGACAGGGTTGTCGAACGACAGGCCAAAGACTTCTGTCTTCAGGTTTTTGTAGCGGCGGGGCCGACGGGTCATGCCGGTGACACCGCGCCGCAGCATTGCAATTGTCAATCCATGTGCTTTTTCGGGATCAAGCGCATGGATGAAAGGTTTGGCAAACGGGAAAAGATCAATCATGACGCGCCATCCATTCTTCTGGCCCTGAAAGGTCAAAGGTTCCCTGATTGCTTTTAGTCAGGGGCCAATGACCCGCTGCTTTCGAGACATCAAGCGGGCCATAGAGGTGCGGGAACAGGTCTCCATCGCGGGAAGGCTCCCATCTCAGCAGGGTTTCCGGCCACAGGGCCGGGTCGAAGGCAAGCAGCTCAACAGCCGTTTCGTTGGCGAAATGTTTTTTTGCCGTACCGGCCAGCTGGCTAAATGTGGAGAAATGGATGAATCCGTCAGCCACATCTGCTGGTGAGCCAGCAAAGCAATCTGTTGATTTGGCGGTCTGCCATTCTGCACTGCGTAAAATTTTGAAAATCCAGCGAGACATGGCGATTGAATAGGCTGCTGTCGATGTGAGCGCAAGCCCGATCGCCCGGACATATTATTTTTTGGCGTATTCTGTTCTTTTTTGGCCAAAAAAGCCCCCGAAACCTTGTTTCCAGGTGTAGAAATCAACACATAATTGTCAAAATAACCGTCAAGACAGCGGAAAAATTGCGAGGAGCGTGAAGGTGGCAAAGGAAATATGGCTGTGGATAAAGGAGCAGGTGGCGGCCCTTCTGGGGTGGCTCGGTCGCGGCATTGCCGCGTTCTGGCGCTATATCGGCGGCTGGCTGAGGACCGTTTCCGGTAGTACCTGGCGCAAGGTTGCTGTTGGCACGCCGGTGGTTTTTTTCGCCTATATTTTGATCGGTATGCCGATTGTTCATCGCGTTGACGATTCGCTCGCCGTCGACTCTGTCGCTCCCCCCGGCGGGTCTGCAACCGTTGCGGCTGTCACCTATCTTGTGCGCCGGGAAACCGAGCTGCACAACTGGACTCCAAACGATCCTTTCCTTGTTCCGGGTTGGTGGATTGATAACACGCCTAACTTTCAGAAGGGTATCATGGGGGCTGTGTCTCGTTTCTCTTTTGAGCTCAGGGATCAGCTCGGTCGCCGTCGCGGGTCAAGCTCTGTGGACGAGAATCTCGAAAAAGCGGCAAGTAACCTCTCGATCGAGCCTGAGCGCTGGATCATCGACATGTCCACCAGCCTTCTGCCAACCAAGCCTTCGGACCAGTATTATATGGAAGCTCTGGGTCAGCTGGAAAGCTACAACGCGCAGCTGGGCACAGGCCAGTCGGTGTTTGACCGCCGGTCGGACAATCTGCTTGCGACCCTTGACCGGATCGCGCTGGACCTCGGTGCATCCTCTGCATCGCTTGATACCTATATTGGTGATCACGCCGGCGGCATTGTGCCGGACTTTGGCGCGGACGACCTTTTTTATCAGGTGAAGGGGCAGGTCTATGCCTACACGATCCTTCTGAAGGCGATTCGCAAGGATTTTGCGGATGTGATCGAAAACCGCGAAATTGCCGCGCTTTATGACGACCTTCTGAAGTCAATGAGCTCAGCTGCAACGCTGGACCCCCTGATTGTCGCCAATGGCGCAGTGGACGGTATTCTGGCCAATCATCTGTCGATGCAAGGCTTTTACCTGTTGAGAGCACGCACTCAGTTGCGTGAGGTCAGCAATATCCTGCTGAAGTAACCCGCTAGGCATTGTCGGTGCTTTCGCGGCTTGCAAGCAGCGCATTTGCCTGCCAAGCTAGGCACTGAAGGGGACAAAGGCTTGGTTGAAGATATTCACGGTCCGATCCGGCCAGTGGCCAAACGCCATCGCAAACTTGTGGTGGTGGTTGACGATTCGCCGGAAAGCAAGGTGGCAATTCGTTTTGCCGCCGCGCGCGCCGTGCATATCACAGGCGGTGGCCTCATCCTTTTCCATTGTATCCGCCCGGGCGAGTTTCAGCACTGGATGGCTGTTGCTGATCGCATGCGGGAAGAAGCGTTCGAAGAAGCGGAAGAACTCCTGTCCGGTGTCGCGCAACAGTTGCATGACTATTGTGGCGTTGAGCCGGAAATGGCCGTAGTTGAGGGTGATCCGCAGGAAGCGATGGTCAAATACCTGGAATCACGTGACGATATTTTTGGCCTGGTTCTGGGGGCTGGCGACGACGGCGGCCCCGGCCCGCTCGTGGACTACTTCACTGGCACCGCAATCAGTCACCTGCCTTGCCCGGTGTTCATCATTCCCGGCACCATGACCTATGATCAGGTGGATGAAATGGCCTGAGCATCAGGGCGCCGGTGTTATCCGCCGGTTTCTTCCTTGAGCAGTTTTGCTAACGCCTGGTGATAGTCAGGCCATGCGGGGTCCCACCCGAGCAGGTCCTTAGCTTTCTGGTTGCTGACCCTTTTGTTTTCTGCGTAAAAACTGCGCCCCATCGGGCTCAGGTCTGCATCATCAAGCGATACCGCGGGTGGCGGGTCAACGCCCAAAAGCCTTGAGGCCGCTTCTATCACATCCTGCGGCGGTGATGGCAGGTCGTCCGCAAGGTTGAACACGTTGCTGGGCAGGCCTGATTGCGCCGCCCGCCAAAGAGCGTCCGCGATGTCGTCCCGGTGAATGCGGCCAAATACCTGCCCCGGCTTGATCACCCTGCGTGCCTTGCCGTCCAATACGGACCGGATCGCATTTTTCCCGGGCCCATATATGCCCGCGAGCCTGAAGATATGCACAGCAGCGCCGACAGCGAACCCCAATTCCGTCCAGGCGTCTTCCGCCAAAAGCCGCCTTTTGCCGCGGTCGAGACTTGGCTGCGTCAGCGACGTCTCATCAACCCATGCCCCTTCATGATCGCCGTACACATTGGTGCTCGAGAGATAGCCAACCCAGCGCAGCGCCCGCTGGCTTCTTAGTTGCAGACCGAAGGCATTGAGCACGGGATCGCCTTCGGGGCGCGGTGCGATGGAGACCAGGCAATGCGTTGTGTCGCCCGGCAGGTTAGCGCCGGTGTCAAATTCCACGGGTGTAATGCCGTGCGCCCGCAATTCCGCTTTCGCTTCCGGGCGCCGCCAGGTCGCAGAAACCTTCCAGCCGCTTTCAAGCGCCCGCTGCATAAAGGGCTCGGCACTGTAGCCGGGCCCAAACACCAACAGATGAGGTTGCTCCGGCATCTTGTGTTCCATTTCATTTTCCGCCTTGAAATTGCCATTGCTTTTGCGCACTGTCCGCCGCATGAAAGCCCGCCTCAGACATATCAGGCTATTGCCTGCGGCCACCATAGCCATTTTGCCGCTGTTCGCCAGCCCCGTTGGCGTGCGGGCGCAATCAACATCAGGTGAAGAAGACCGCTATGAAGCCTGCATCCGGGTAGCCGAGCAGGCTCCAGACCGAGGGATCAACAAGGCACTGGAGTGGCAACTGCAGGGTGGTGGTGTGCCGGCTCGCCACTGCGAGGCCCTGGGGCTTTTTTTCGCGGGTGAATTTGCTGAAGCAGCCATTCGGCTGGAGGGCATTGCAGAGGACATGCGCATCGGACGTGGTATGCCCGTGCGCGGCGATGAACGCACAACAGCAAGTGCGGGTATGCTGGCCGACACATTCCGGCAGGCGGCCAATGCCTGGCTGAGGGGCCGGGAGTTCGAGCGGGCAGAGGCTGCGATTGGACAGGCCCTCGCCATCGTACCTGAAAACACGGCACTGGAGCATTCAATCCGTGAAGACCGCGCCTACATTGCTGCCGCAGAAGGTGATTTTACCCTTGCGCTTGAGGAACTCGATTTTGTCTATCGATCAAACCGCGACCGGACGGATCTTTTGCTTTTCATTGCGTCTGCGGCCCGGGCGCTTGAAGACTATGAGCGGGCAGAGGTGGCGCTTGACCAGTATCTGGAGGTTTATCCGGAAGACGCCTCCGCCTATCTGGAGCTTGGGAACCTGAAAGATGCGCAGGGTGACCAGCCTGCTGCCCGGCAAGCATGGTTGAAAGTTTTGTCACTTGGCGAGGTGGGCCCGGATGCAGATGCTGCCCGCGTTAACCTGGAGCGCATCGACGTTTCCAAAGAATAGCGTGTGCTGACTAGAAGCGAACTTGCGCTTCGTAAAGGTCCGGCAGGTTGTTTTCGAACAAGACAGCGTCGGGCGCTTTCCAGTTGTTTTTGACCCAGGTTTCCGCGGCTTCCTGCGTTGCAAACGTCATCACGGTGACGGTTCCATCATTTTCGGCCTCGAGGCCGCCTACGTAGCTTGGGATGCGATCAGGTGTCACGACACACACGATGTCAGCATGTTTGACCGTCAGCTTTCCAAGTCGCTCGTGCTCAGCCTCATGCAGGTCGCCGAGCTCTACCATGCCCGGCGTGATCAGGATGCGCCGCCCACCTTCCTCGACGAGCACATCAAGGCATTCGAGCGCCGCGGCAAACCCGACAGGGTTTGAATTGTAGGCATCATTGATGATGGTGGGCGCGTCAGTTGAGCGGGTCACCTCAAGGCGGTGCCGAATTTGCGGCATGGTCGCAAGCGCCCCTTTTATGGCTGCCCATGGCAGGCCGAGCGCGCGTGCAGTTGCCGCAGCCATAACAATATTGCCGGCCTGATGCTGGCCATAAAGCGGCACGGTCAGAACTTGTTCTTCGCCCAGTTCCTCAACAGTTATCTTCAACCCTTCAGGTGTGAGCGCATAGTGTTTTTGCCGGATATCACCCGTCGTGCCCGCCAGCAAATAATCACCAGTGACCACCGACATGCGCTCTTCCCGCAATTGTGACGGTATGCCATCGGTGCTGACAACCGCGCGCCCGCCATTGTCAAAAACGGCTTCGGCGATTTCAAATTTGGCCTTGGCAACGGTTTCCAGCGTTTTGAAGCGTTCATAGTGTGCGGCGCCCACGGCGGTCACAAGTGCCACGTCAGGCGGCGTCAACCGGCAAAGCCGTGCGATGGAGCCCGGGCCATAAGCCCCCATTTCCACAATGAAAAACTGGTGTTCCGGTGTCAGCTGCTCGCGGATCACACGGGTAATGCCCATTTCCGTATTGACGCTGCCGGGTGTGGCAAGTGTGGGGGCCGCTGACTGAAGGATGTGAGCCAGAATGTGTTTGGTGGAGGTTTTGCCAAAGGAACCAGTGATTGCCACCACCTTGGGAGATAGTTTTGCGAGTTTCTCGACCGCTTCGTTTCGAAAACCCGCTTTGATACGCTCTTCAACAGGCTCGAGAAATTTGTTGGCGGCTATGATCAGGAACGGCAGAGCCTGAGCAATACCAAACGCAAGAGCGGCGAGCACGGGAAAGCGCCAGTCGTGGCTTTGACTCAAAAATTCAAGCCGGTCCATCCAGCTTGCGGCCGCTTCATTATAAGACACGCTGTAAGTGGCACCGACCGGAGCCCATGACGCCATGAAAAAGGCCAGCCCAACAAGGGCGAGAACAAAGACATAGTAGATGCGAAGAATGCGTTTCACGCGGTCTGTGCGCACAAGCGGTTTCTTGTTGTCGCGCAACATCGACGCTGATCGCATTACGCCCAGGGCGCAGCCCGCAAGCAAGGCAAGAAGCGGCAGAAAGGCAATTTGTGGCACAGCATTCAGCACCCCCCCCGCCAGATCACTTTGCAGGAGAGCGGACAGGGTTGCTGCCGCCAGAAACCAGATGCTGGCCGTTTTGTCCCACGCCCGCTTGTCCCTGAGCCAGACAACAAAGCGTGTGTTGTCATATTCTTCCTGCTGGAAGAACATCATCAGTGCCGCGCCGCGAGCGGAAGAAAACCACAACAGGCCAAGCCCGATTACGACTGCGATGGTTGCAACAATGGGATCAAGCTCGGCAATATCAGTCATGGCTGCTTCGTTTTCTCCAAAAACCGCTTCATTACCGCTTCGCACTGATAGGCGCCGCGCGTCAAGATATCCCAGTGATCATAGCCCGGCAGTTCATGAAACTCTGCCTGCTTCATCAAACGCTGATAACGGGCACCAAATTCGGGTGGTGTTTCGGTGTCCTTCTCGCCGTACAGCAGACAAACCGGGCAATTGACCCTTGATGCCTCGGAGCTCAGGTCTTCATTGACAACCTTGACAAAGGTGGAGCGTAAATCCCCGGCGTTTCTATAGTCGACGCTGCCAAAACGGGTTTCAAACTGCTGCCGCAAGCCTGTTCCGGCAAATCTGTCGATCACCCGCACAAGCTGCCCCCAGGTACGCAGCAGCCGGGCCCTCACCTTGAAAGCGAGCGAGCGCTTGCGCTGCAGGCCTGCCCCGGATATCCCGATGATGGCGGACACAAGTTCCGGGTGGTAAGCCGCAAGCTGGATCGAAACCCGAACGCCAAAACTGTGCCCGACAAATACATGGGGGCCCGTACCCCTGAGGATGGCCGCGAGTTTGTCCGCATAGTCGCGGGTGCCGTCACCCGGGCTGACAATAGGTGTTTTGCCAAAACCGGGCTGGTCAAAAAGCTGGTGACGGCCTTCTGCGACCATGAGGTCAGAGAGTCGCTCAAAGGCGGTCAGGTCCTGCCCCCAGCCGTGCAGCCAGATAAAGCTGATGCAGCCACTCCCTTTGGTGACGGCGTGCCAGGATGTCATGTCGCCCGTTCCGGCCAAGGCTCAGTCCTTGCTGAAAATGGTTGCGCCGCCACTGGCGGCATCCGTTGCGCCAAGTCTTTCTGCCGACAGTCGGAACCCTTCTTCTATCATGTCGCTCGTGAGCGACAGAAAGCTGACTTTTTTTTCTGCCGCTTCCCAGAGGAAATAGGCAAAGGAACCGGGAATGGTATTGGCTTCATTGAACCAGATTTCCCCGGTTTCGCTGTTGCAGAGAAAATCGATGCGCACACTGCCGGCAAGCGACAGGGCATCAAACAGTTTCGCCGATGTCGTGTGAATCTGCGCCGCCTGCGTGGCAGTCAGCTCATCGGGGCTGAGCACGCGATTGAGCGATGCCATGCCTTCGCTTGGGCCCGTGTCAAGCTTGGGGCCGCCCGGCTCGCCGCCCGCAAGATATTTGTTTTTGAAGTCGAGGACTTCGGTTTTACTCAGGGGCCGTTCGACCGCGGATGTTTCAATTTCCAGCGCACTGTTGCGGCGTACCGCAACATTATACTCCACGAGGTTCTGGACAAACGGCTCGACAATTGCCGAGCTATCGAGCCTGAAGATCGCCATAAGGGCGGCAATGAGGCCGTCCATATCGTCAGCTTTGGAAACACCAACGCTGGAGCCCAGATTGCTGGGTTTGGCGATTACCGGGAAAGCATCGTCGCCGAGAGCAGTCGTTAGATCCTGCTTGAGTACTCCCGGATCCAGGAAACTGCCTTTTTTGGGCTTGGTAACGGTCAGCTCCGGCAGAACAGAAAGATTTTCAAGCCGAGCGACAGCTTTTGCAAACTCCTTGTTCATGGTTGCGGCGGCGCCCAGTGTGCGGCAGCCCGCGAAGGGAATGCCTGCGAATTCCAGAAGACCCTGCAGGGTGCCGTCTTCGCCGTTGGAGCCATGGATCGCGGGGACCATGAGGTCGAATTCCAGATGATCGGTTTTCTCTCCCATCAACCCTTTTTTCTGAAAGGCGAGCCGGGGTCGGCCTGTTGCCGGCGCTGCGAGATCAAGTGAAACCTGTGTCAAGCCGGCGGCGGCGCCGGACACCGGGTAGGCACTCCGGCTTTTGAGAGCCTCTCCGGTCCACCATTGACCGAGGGCGTCTACATATAGCGGCAACCCCATATAAAGGGTTGGGTCGAGGGCTTCCAGGAACTGCAGGCCCGTCAGGATGCTTACGTCATGTTCTACGCTGCGTCCGCCGAAGGCAACGGCGATCACTTTCTTGTCGGTCATGGAAACCTCTTTATGACTTCAGGGCGGCGTACCCGATTGGAGCGAACCGGCCCCAAGCGCACACCCGGTTCCGGTGTAGCTAAAAAGAGTCGCGTCCGCAAAGCGAAATCATGAAAAACCACAAGCGTGGCGGCTTAATGGCAATGGGGATACCAGGACCAAACACGAGGATCAACTGACCGTGAGCAAGATTGACGTACACCCGCCGGTCGCTAAGATGGCGGCTGGGTGTGACAATCGGGTCTAGGAGAGTAATCGTGACCATCACAAAACTGAAGACTGCCGCTGCTGTGGCAGCCGGCGCTTTGCTGCTGCCTGTTTTATCTGCGCAGGCTGTTTTAGCCCAGGACTGGGACGCTGTTGAAGTGAACAGCGAGCCCGTTCGTGGCAACATTCATGTGCTCTACGGCGCTGGCGGCAACATAGGCGTGTCTGTCGGTGACGACGGTGTGTTTATCGTGGATGACCAGTTCGCGCCGCTTACCGACAAGATAAGGGCTGCGATTGCCGAACTGTCCGACAAACCGATACGATTTGCCATCAACACGCACTATCACGGCGACCACACCGGCGGGAACGAAAACCTTGGCCGGGAAGGCACCGTGATCGTGGCGCACGACAATGTGCGCATTCGCATGGCGGCAGGGTCTGTGATCAAGGCGTTCAACAATACGACGCCACCACAAGAGGGCCATGCCCTGCCCGTGGTCACGTTCAATGACGAAGCGGCGCTGCACCTGAACGGAGAGCAGACGCGCATGCACCATGTCTCGAATGCGCACACGGACGGGGACAGTATTGTGCATTTTGAAGGCTCAAACGTCTTCCATATGGGTGACACTTTCTTCAATGGCCGTTTTCCTTTCATCGATGTTGACAACGGCGGGTCTGTGGACGGTGTGATTGCGACCGCAAACAAGGTGCTGGGCATGGTGGATGACGCGTCGCTGATCATCCCGGGCCATGGCCGCGTGACCGACCGTGAGGGGCTGATGCGTTACCGCGACATGCTGGTGACGGTGCGGGGCCGGGTCGCGGACCTGAAAGCTGGTGGCAGCAGCCTTGAAGATGTGCAGGGCGCGGGCGTGCTTGATGACTTTATGGAAAGCTTTGGCGCTGGCGGGGGTGACTGGCCGGCGGCTTTCCTGAGCTTTGTTTACAACAGCCTTTAAGGTCCGGAGCCGCACCGGTGATCAAGGAGGGCCTGATGCCCTCCTTTTTTATTGTCCTGCCTGCGTGTATAATGCCGACGGGAAACCGCCCATGGAATTCGAAAACAGAACAGAGGCCGGCAAGCGGCTGGCTTTGGAACTCGCAGATCTGGGTCTGGGGTCCGAAGGCATTGTACTGGCTTTGCCGCGCGGCGGTGTGCCGGTTGCGGTTCCCGTTGCCCGACAGCTTGCGTGGCCTCTTGATCTAATGATTGTGGGCAAGCTTAGTGTGCCGTCTCAGGAGGAGCTCGCTTTTGGTGCTGTCGCCCTCGATGGTACTTCTGTGCTCAATCACCAGATTGTCCAATACAAGCAGCTGAAAAAACCAGTGATGGAGCAGGCAAAAAAAGAAAAGCTTGGAGTTCTGGTGGAAAAAAACAGGCAGTATCGCGGCAGCCGACCGGCACCATTGCTGGAAAACAAAAAGGTTATACTAGTGGATGACGGGCTCGCCACCGGCGCTACCATGAAAGTTGCGCTTTTGTTGGCACAGAAACAGGGCGCGGCACAAACAATTGTTGCTGTGCCTGTTGGCAGCAGCGATGCATGCGCTGAACTCCGACCCATGGCGGATCGGCTTGTCTGTCCGTTCGAACCACATCCGTTCTATAGTGTGGGTGCGTGGTATCGGGATTTTACCCAGGTCGATGACGCTCTTGTCCAGGACGCTCTTCGTTCCTGTCAGGAATGAGACAGCGGTACGCCCGGGCTACTCGGCAGGTTTGGCCGCAAACCAATGGGCAAAACGCTGGAAGAAAACCTGCTGGATCAGGCGGTTTGCGAGCATTATCGCAAAGAAATAGATCACGCCGATTGCCGCCAGATAATGCAGCACGCTGTCGTAGGAAAAGAAACGCAGCGCTTGGGCAATTGCCGCCAGGTTCAGGCCCATAAAGCTATAGGCCATGTTGAAATAATGGTTTGCCAGATGACCACGCTCACCCGTTGCACGGTACTGATAAATTGCGTACCAGCCCCGGCTGATTGTCAGGACGGTGATCACGGAAAAGATATGGAAAATGCTCGGGTGTCCCCAGTTGTAGAGGCCAAAACCGGAAAGAGCGGTTGTCAGCATGGCCAGGGCGTAACCAATGCCGACCAGCCTGTGGCGGCGGCTGCCTACCTGCTGGGTGAAAATAAGGAATGCGGTCGCATAGGCGGATAGTGCGCCGGCAATATGAAAGGCTGCAAACGTTTCATGCATGGGTCTTCTCGCTGTCGTAACTCGGTTTGATCAGGTTTTTTTTGTGTTGGTTGCCGGGCCCAGCATGGCCGCCAGCCCGTCAACATACGTGCGGAAGGCGGTCTCGCCTTCACGCGAAATTTCTATGCGGGTCAAGGGTTTGTTGTCGACAAACTGCTTGCTGACAATCACATAACCCGTGTCTTCCAGTTTTTTCAGGTGAGTACTCAGGTTGCCGTCTGACACCTTGAGCGCTTTTTTGAGTTCCACAAATTCTGCGCTATGCGCGGTGGCGAGATAAGACATGATCGCCAGCCGCACGCGGGAATGGATGACATCGTCGATGATGCGATAGTCGAAACTCATGACGTCTCTTCTGTGCTCTCGTCGTTTTGAGCCAGTCGCCGCATCAACTGTCCCGGAAGCAGGATCAGCAGAGCGCTTGCGCCGGCAAGTACCAAGAGCATTTCGGCGTCATAGCTTGGTGTAACCGTTGCATAGATCAGGATCAGCCACCAACCGGCAGATACGGCCCTGAGGGCCCGCAGTTCGGTGACAAGTGAAATGACGTAAAATGCGCTGGCGATCAGACCACAGGCGAGCACGGTTATTGCTCTGGAATCAAAAACGCCGGATGCTACAGCGGCGCCGAAGTGCAACAGCATGGTGATGCCAACTGCCAGCCAGGCACCGTTGTACGCAGTGACCGCAATGTTGGCTCGGCCTGTAGACGCGCATTCCTTGCGCCCATACAGGAAAGAGCTGGCCCATCCTACGGCAAGCGCGGGCAGCCAAATCCAGAGGGAACTACCGGGAATATAGCCATAAACCTGCATATATTGCGCAAGATAGGACAGCATCAGCACCGCCCCCCAGATGATGAGGTGCGCGCCGTCGAAAGCGGCTTTTCGGCGCCCTGCGGCCATCATGCGCCGAATTAAGGCCAAATCTTCAGCGGCGCTTCGGTCTTGTGGAGTTTCCATCAATCAGCCTTTTGTTGTTTCTTGCAAAGTACTTTGTATTACAAAGTACTAACGAGCACAGAAACTGTCAATAGGAGCTGGTAACTGACGGAAGCTTTGTCAGCTATGGTTTTCCATCAACGCGGCGGGCGTGGCTGGGTCGATGTCAAAACTCGGGCTATGTTCCAGGCGGGCGCCAGGTCTGGCCTGACTGTCGGTATATCTGTTGGTTTTTTTCTGCCCAAATCTGCTCACACCTGTCGTTTATCTCGTGAAGCTCCGGAAAAGCCTCCAGAACCCCGATAACATCGCGCCAGCCCGGATATCCGGAGCCTTTGGGCAGCTTTTCAAACACTTGCTTCAGGAAGTCATAATCTTCGGGATAGTCCAGAACCCAGCGATTACCCTTCATGGTTTCAGGCTGGTCTGGCGTTACAAACACTCTGTTGAGGTCCGGCTGTTTTTTCATCCAGAGTGTTACATGTTCGCGATCCACCGCCTCGCTGGCGAACTCATGCGTCTTTTTCAAAAGCGTTGCCGAGAATATTTCACAATCGAGACCATGTGGCCAGTTCACCAGAGCACCATATTGCGCCTTTTTGGAGATTGTTTTATCGATCAGCTGCTGGCACAGATCAGGATCAATCAAGGGGCAGTCAGCAGTGACGCGCATCACATAGTCGGTTTGGCACAACTGGTATGCGCCCCAGAAACGGGAAAGAACATCATCAAGCGGTCCTCGGTGGCTGAGCGCTCCTGCTTCTCGGGCTGCCGATGCCAGCGGGTCTTCAAAGGGATCATCCGGTGTGGCCAACACAACATGTTCCACTCCAGGTATTTCCAGGCATCTGCTAATCACATGGGAGACAACGGGTTTCCCCGCCAAAGGCAGCAGAACCTTGTCAGGAAGCCGTTCCGATGTCCGGCGTGCCTGAATGATGCATGCTGTTGTTGGGCCAGCCGTCATCAAGAAGCGCCAACAAAGTTTTCCGGCATCTGGTGGTCCAGCAGCGTATCGTGAAAAACCCTGACCGTGTTGTCCCAATAGTTTGAATCGACACAGGTATCGCACGGTGTAACCGTTCGCTCCAGGGAACCTTTCTTTATCGCCTGATAGGCGCTGGACTGGAAAACATCTTTAAGGGCGACATCGTTCACCCGCGCCACTTCCAACTCCATATTGGTATCCAGATGACAGGCGGAAATCCGACCAGACCAGTCAATGGTCAGGGACCGCCAGCGCCAGTTGTTGCAAGGGCCTGTCTTGACCAGGGGGTCCCCCATTTTTCCACCATACGTCAGGACATTTTTGAAAAGGATGACATCGCGCATGCCCAAATGAGGCTGCCACAGCTCTGCATAGGGTAGAAGGTGATGCTTGTTGAGGCTGCTCACCGTAAATACATGGCGGGTCGGGCTATGATCTTCCAGACTGTGCCAATATGCGGCTTTATCGACGATCGTATCATATCGGTTTCCCTTCTTTGACGCGCCGTCAAGATCGACAAAATAGTGCCCTGGCCTAACCGTTTCATATGTTTGCCGGTCCGCAGCATCCAGGCTGATGCGCAGATCATCCAATTCAATGTCGATCAACGTCTGAAAAACCTCGGCCGTTGCATAGGACAGGTTTGTATTCATAACGACGCGCAATCCAGGTGGGCGTTTTTTCAGGTAATTCATCATCGGAATAAAGTCCGGATGCATCATTGGTTCGCCGAAATAGCTGAAATTGATTTCCTCGGCGCAATCAAAGGCCTGGTCTACGATTTTCCGAAACAGATCAAATGTCATAAAGCCGCGAGGGCGATCGAAAGGCGAATGCAGGAAGTCGGTTTTCTGCCAAATGGACTGAGGGCAAGAAGGGCAGCGATAGTTGCAATTGTTGGTCAGCTCTACAAGGACGGTACGAACGGGTTTTTGCATCAGGACTGGCCCCCCTTTCGTTGCGCCAGCAACGTAATGCGGTTGCCTTTGGAATAGTCGTCCACATCCGGCACCCCGGGCGGCATCGGATTGTCCGATGTAATCTCGGCAACCAAAAAGCCAGCTGACGTCAGGATTTTCTCAAGCTCTTCCCTTTGTGGAACAATTTTATCTCTTGTTTCGACAATGGCATCGAAACTGAAACCGCCGGGTTCCTTGAAACCATGGGGTGTTTGGGAAATTCGGGTATCGAGAATGATCGCCTCTTTTGCACATGCTGCCATGCGCTCAAGCACCGTATAGGGGTCCGGCAGATGATATAGAAGGCCGGCGCACAGGACGATGTCATAGGGCCCCCTGACCGAAACAGCCTGCCAGTCCCGATCGGAATCCACATTGGCATGCAGGAATTCATAGTGGCTACCGGCCAACAATTTGTTGGCGCCCCAATAAAGCTGGCCTTGGTGGATATGCTGCAATCTGCCTTCAACGGCTGTCACCCTGGCAGCACCCTCCTTGGCATAGACGGCGCTGAAGTATCCGCAGTTTGATCCCAGATCCAGAACATGTTTACCCTTGAAGTCATACAACGCCGGGACGGTATCGATCAGAATATGATCCATGAAGCTCCGTCTGGCGATCAGGGTTTGAGAACTCTCCCTGCTGCCGACGCCCGGGTCAACTTCAATGGATCCAACGGTGACCGGATAATACCAGGGATGCAGCAGCTCACAGGCCTGCTCTGCTGTCACCAGCCTTACGATGTCGAATATCCGGCTGGCAAAATAGTCCTGCCCCAGGGTGCCCCCAGTGGCCGCTTCAGGTACAGCCAAGGTTGGGGAATACAAGGCCTGTTCGTGATCCGAAATGTCCGTTTGCCAGCGGTTTCGCGCCTGCACGAAACCATTTTCCTTTTGCAGGTCATAAGGCAGATAGCTGGCTGCGACAGTATCCCAGTCGCGGCCATGGTGCTCTACGAAATAGCGGGCACAAAACTCGTGACAGAGTTTCTGGTCTGTTTGGGTTGCCGGGCCACAGTTGGCGCCAGCGTCAGCTATGGCCCTGGAAGACATGCCTGTCAGCAAGCCCTTTTTGAGCAGCCGGAAGCTCCACTCTTCTGCCGCGCCTACCGAGAAAGGGAAAATGTGTGACAGAAAGCCTGCCTTTTTTGTGGCAGCAAGCGAAACAATAAAACACCGTATGTCAACAGCGCTCCGGTGGTGAAAGGCGGTTTGATCGCGTTCACCCTCTGGAGCATTTTCGCGAACAAGCTCTATGGCCGCCGTTCGTGGATGCAGGGCCAATGCCTGTAGCAGTATCTCAAGATGCGCCCGGGAGGCCTGTTCCGGGATTGCTGGCAGTGTTGTGCATAGTATGAAATCAAATTCACCTGTTGCTGTGACAGTCTCCAAGGCCTGAGCATAGGCGGAGGCATGCCCTCCGGTTTCACATTCAACCTCAAAGATATGGTGGCCGGGCAGCCCCGTCAGGGCGGCCCAGCTGTCCGCAAGCACACGGGGACGGTTTCCGGCGGTGTTTCCGGCGGCAATAACAGCCAGTCGACCGAGGGCGGTCCCCGTTTGATTAACTCCTGTGTCGGCTTTCCCCATGTCTGTGCCCTGCAAATCCGGCTTTCCGTTCCTATTTTCGCAGGATCACAAGGTCCTGCGACTTGGCAATTGCTTTGGGGCGGATCTCCACACTGGAGAACAGCTTGCCCCATTCACGCTTTACGAAATCAAAGTTATGCATGGTCGAGCCGTAACTGCTGGTAACGCCGGGGTATGCTTCAGGTGTTTTCTGCAGGTAGCGATACTCGACAAACAGGATGCCTTCCCGCTCCAGGTCCTCTTCGTCATATTTCTCCCACAGCTCAAGGCGTCTTTTCCGGATCGGCATCGATGAGGCACTGGAAATAGAGATCAGCGCAGTACCGCCCGGCTTCAAAATCCTGTGGATTTCCTCGAGCCATGGCATTTGCAGCTCGGGCGGCAAGTGTGTCCAGATGGAAATGGAAAAAATGAGGTCGAAAAATCCGGCTTCGTATGTCAGGGGGGGCTCATAAGTGCTGACCATAAGGTCAACATCGGGCAATTGTTGGCCCAGGTATTTTATTGCGTCCGGGTTGATGTCGCACCCGTGGCTTGGGGCACCAACGTCTTTCCACAGTTTCAGCGCTACGCGTCCTATGCCGCAGCCAAAGTCGAGAATCCGGTGATCGGACAGAGGTGTCGGCAGGAATTCAAGTAGTGTTTCCTGGACCTCCTGGGTAATTTGTTCACTGTGAAAAACAAATTCTTCCCAGCTGGAGGATCCGACATTTTTCATCTGAAAGGCGTCGGGTTTTGAATAGTCTGCATACCAGCTCATAGACACTTCCTCGAAATTTCCTGTTACAATACAAGACGATATCGCCATCAAAATGCAATCGATTATCCACAAGCCAGTAAAATTACCGCTCCAATCAAGAGCAGCAACGGTTGGCCCGTGTTTCGCATTGCCGATTGTCGAAACATCTGGTTACATCTTTCGTGCCAATGTCAGCACAGTGCCTGAAAAAGGAGGTCGTGGATGAAAATTATTCTGCCCTGCGCGGGAATGGGAACACGGCTGGGGTTGCCCTATCCGAAGGAAATCCATCTGATAGCCGAGCAAACGGCTCTCATCGACCTGACCTTTATGCGGCTGCAAAATCATGCTTCGCTCATTTCCGAAGTGATCATCATCATAACTTCCGGCAAGGCGCAGATTGTCGATTATCTGCAGAAGTGGAAAGATACGTTCTATCTGAAATTCCTGTATTTTGATGACCGGAACTATGAGTGGGCCGGCAGCATCCTCTCCGCCGAACGGGAGTTTGACGAACAAAACGTTGTGTTCCTGCCGGACTCTTTTCTGGTGGGCCGGCCCGACCTGCCGGTGCTGCCGACGATGAAGCAGCACCTTGGCGCCAGCCCCGTCTGTTTTGGCTATCTGCCTTGTGAAGACCGCTCGATTTTGCGGTCGCTGGGCGCTCTCAGGGTCGAAGGCGATGCTGTCACAGACTTTTGCGACAAGCCTGACGACCATGACACACGCGCCTTCAATGCCTTCTGGACGACTTTCGGGTTTTCGGGTGACATGGGCCGGCCGGTTCTCGAGATGATGACCCGGTCTATTCAAAGAAACCCTGTTGATATTGGGTCTCTGGCAGGGGGAGCAACCGCATTTCCCGTGCAGGAATACAAAGACTTGGGCGTCTGGCCCAACATTGTCGAATTTACCCACAGGATTGAGGAAACCAAGACGCCTTTTCCGGATCACTAACATATTCATATTGCCCGGATTCCGGAATTGCCCACAGCTACAATAAATTCAAAGGGAAAGTCGGCATTTTTCTTGCTTGAATAACTTCTTTGACGGCAAAGTGTGCCGGGGAAACGCATGGCGTCACAACAAATCATGCGGATAAATTAGGAATGGACGGGGTAGATATGGCCATGGGGCAAGTCGAACAAAAACAGCGGGCAGTGCCGCCGCAGGAAAATCTCACGCGTATCGGTGCTACCGACTTTGAAAGCTATGTCAAACTAGGCGAAATACTGAAGGATCAGCTGCATGAGATTTTTGCGCGGTTCGACAGCGTGCCACAAAAGGGCATGCAGGTTCTTGATTTTGGATGTGGCATTGGCCGGGTGACATTTCCGGTGGCGGAAACCTATGGCGCAAAGATCTTCGCGTGTGACGTGGATCCGACTGCGATCAAATATGTTCAGGAGAACTCTGACAGGATCGAGGCTTTTGTTTCCAACTATGACCCGCCGCTTCCGTTCGAGGACAGTACACTGGACGTTGTCTACGCGAATTCAGTCTGGACACATTTTCCGCAGGACGCGGAAACCATGTGGCTGAAAGAGATGCGGCGGATCACAAAGCCGGGCGCCAGGCTGTTTCTGTCTGTAGCTGCCCGGGAGACGTTGAAAGCCCATCAGGCGCGCGGTCTGGACGACGGCGTGACCCTCGATTTGCTTGAGGAAAAAGGGTTCATTTTCATTGAAAATATGGCGCACGACAAAAACAACCCAGAACGCTGGCCCGGTGTTACCCATGAATACGGGCTGACCCGGCATTCCCATGACTATATCCGCAACACCTGGAGCAAGTATTTCCGCATTGTCGATATCGTTGAAGCGGGGTCCGGCCGACAGGATGTTATCGTGTTGGAAAACATCAAATGATCGGCGCGGGCCGGTATCAGTCACAGGCCCCTTCGGTTTTCAGTGTGTAGGTAGAATAATCCATAAAGGACAGCACGTATGAAGATTCTTGTTCTTGGCGGAGACGGTTTCTGCGGATGGCCGTCGGCACTGCATTTATCAAATGCCGGCCACGAAGTGATCATCGTAGACAACCTGACCCGTCGCAAGATCGATGTGGAACTTGAGGTAGATTCGCTGACACCCATTCGGCCGATTGGCGAAAGATTGCGCGCATGGCAGGAAGTCAGCGGTAAAACCATCAGTTTTTACGACTTCACAGTCGGGAAAAACTACCGCCAGCTCTATGACCTGATCGTAGCCGAGAAACCGGATACAATCATCCATTTTGCCGAGCAACGGGCGGCCCCCTATTCGATGAAGTCGCCGTATCACAAGCGCTACACCGTTAACAACAACCTGAATTCGACGAATGATGTTTTATGCGCCATCGCTGACTCCGGCCTCGATATTCATCTGGTGCATCTGGGTACAATGGGAGTTTACGGGTATGGCTCTGCCGGCATGAAAATTCCGGAAGGTTATCTGGAAGTCTCGGTCGATACCGATTTTGGCCCGCACCGGCAGGAAATCCTGTATCCGGCCAACCCGGGGTCGATCTATCATATGACCAAGACCCAGGATCAGCTTTTCTTCTTTTTCTACAACAAGAATGATGGGGTGCGTATCACGGACCTCCATCAGGGCATTGTTTGGGGCACACAGACCGCGGAGACCCGGCAGGACGAACGTCTGATCAACAGGTTCGACTATGATGGCGACTATGGTACGGTTTTGAACCGTTTCCTGATGCAGGCGGCCGTTGGCCATCCACTGACAGTGCATGGTACCGGCGGTCAAACCAGAGCCTTCATTCACATACAGGACACCTGTCGTTGTATTGAGCTTGCGGTTGAAAATCCGCCGGCCCGCGGAGACCGCGTCCAGATCCTGAACCAGATGACAGAGACGCACCGTGTCGTTGACTTGGCCAATCTGATTTCAGGCATGACCGGCGCGGACGTTGATTTTGTGGAAAATCCCAGAAACGAAGCAGCCGAAAACGACCTTCACGTCAAAAATGAACAGTTTCTGGGTCTGGGTCTCGATCCGATTACGTTGGAGGCGGGGCTGTTGTCCGAGGTGACCGATATTGCCGCCAAATACAAAGATCGATGTGATCTGAGTAAAATTCCATGCGTGTCGAAATGGTAAAGGTCGGCCCGGATTATTCCAGGCGGGGTTGAAAGATATGTCGATGAAACTGTTAATTACCGGCGGCGCAGGGTTTATCGGCACAAACCTGATTGCCTATCTCAATCAACATACTGATTACTTCCTACGCGTTTTGGACAACGAGTCGGTAGGTCATCGCAGCCATCTTGCCTCACTGACATGCGAATTTGTGCATGGTGATATATTGGACGATAATGCCCTGGACCGGGCTCTGGACGGCATTGATGCCGTTATTCATCTTGCGGCAGATACCCGCGTCATTGAGTCCATCGAAGATCCGAAAAAGAATTTTGATATCAACGTGATGGGCAGCTACAAGCTGTTGAGCAAGATGAGATCCCGCAATGTTGGGCGTCTCGTGTGTGCGTCGACAGGCGGCGCCATTATCGGTGACGTGGAACCGCCGGTTCATGAAAATATGGTGCCGCGCCCCGCCAGCCCCTACGGTGCGTCCAAACTGGCACTCGAAGCCTATTGCTCGGCCTTCTCCCAATCATATGACATGTCGTGTCTGGCGCTCCGGTTCTCCAATGTGTACGGACCGTATAGTTTCCATAAAGGCAGCGTGGTCGCTGCATTCATGCGACAGATCATGCGCGGGGAAACACTGGTCGTATACGGAGATGGTACCCAGACCCGCGATTATGTTTATTCGTTCGACATTGCAAAGGCCATTCACGATGCCGTTGCCGACCCCGCCGTTTCCGGCGTCTTACAGCTTGGTACCGGTGTTGAGACATCAATCAATGCACTGATCGACCTGATCCGCGAAACGGTCGGCTCCGATTATCCTGTGCGCGTAGAGTACCGCGACCGTCGCCGCGGTGAAATCTACCGGTCCTGCTGTGATATTTCTAAAGCAGGGCGTGAACTCAACTATGCACCTCAGACCGCCCTGCGTGAGGGATTGCAGCAGACATGGCAATGGTTTTTGGAGGCCGAGCGGCAATGAAGACAGGCGCGTCCTCGAAACCCGGTTCATTGTCGAAAAGAAACTTTGTTGGAAAAGAGTTCGCGACGGAAAAACTCTCGTCCGCTGCCCGGGTCCATCTCAAGTCAGGCATGGAGCATTTCAACCGCGCCGACTGGCTGTCGGCCGAAGCAGAGTTAAGGCGTGCCTGGCTGCTGGCACCCAAAAGTTTTGGTATTATGGTGGCGTTGTCGAAAACGCTGACCGAACTCGGAGAACGCCCCAAAGCGATCGAGCTGCTGGAAGAAGCGCTTGCCATCCATGGCCCCAATGAGACGCTACTGGCTATCATGGGGGAAATGGCGGTGAACATGTCACTGCATGACGTGGCCGAAAAAGTATGGCGGACGGTTTTGTCACTTAACCCCTCCGAGCCAAGTTACTATGTCAATCTGGGCGCAGCACAGATTGCCCAGGAAAAATACGACGACGCGCTTGCCATGCTCAATGACACTGTCGCCCTGTTTCCATCCTATCCACCGCTTTGGAACAGCCTTGGTGTGGTCGCCAAGGCCAAGCAGATGTTCGGCGAAGCGCGTGCTTTTTTCCGGCAGGCTATCAGCCTCGACGAATCTGACTATCGCTTCTGGTCCAACCTTGCATCGGTCGAGAGTGACAGGGATACTGTCCTGAGCTTTTCGAACAAGGCGCTGGCGCTCAATCCTGACTGCACGGAAACCCACCTCGGCCTCGCAAACCTGCATTTCGAGCAAGGCTTTGTGGCGCTGGCCTGGCCTCATTGGGAACGCCGCATGTCGGCGGAGCGCGCGCGTGGCCAGAACACCCAGTTCGCCTTTGATTTTCCAAGCTGGCAAGGTGAGGACGTGTCCGACAAAACCCTGCTGGTTTGCGGAGAACAAGGCATCGGTGATGAGGTCTTTTTCGCCAAGAGCCTGCCAAAAATTTACCAGCAGGCAAAACAGCTTGTGCTGGCCTGTGAGCCCCGACTGGTCAGCGTTTTCAAACGGTTGATGCCGGAGGCAATCGTCGAAGCGTACGAAACGCAAACCCTGTATGGCCACACATATCGCAAATGTTCTGCGATCGACCGCATGGTTGAAGAGGGCTCGATCGAGATTGATTTTTTCTGTCCGCTTGCGTCCACCTGGCCATACACCTGGGGTCCGCGCAGATTTGATATCCCGGTGGACGAAGGCGGCTATTTGCACTCCGATCCTGCTTTGAAGGCCAAGTGGCAGCAAAGACTTGGTCAGCTGCCGGGTAGCCTCAAGATTGGTGTTTCCTGGGAATCGAGCAACAAGGCCAATGACCGGGTTGGCGGCTATACGGATGTATCATTCTGGCGGGACATTGCCGCATTGGAAGGTGTTGACCTGATCTGTCTGCAATACGGCGACGTGGGTTCGCAGCTGAAAGAGTTTCATGCAGCCACAGGACGCCGCATTCATAGCTGGGACGACGTTGACCTGAAGCAGGATATTGAAGCCAATCTGGCGATCATGGACAATCTGGACTTTGTTGTCGGCCCGGCAACCGCAACCCAGATGTTTTCCATGGCGCTTGGACCGCAGACGTTGCTGTTAGCCCGGGGCAGGCCATGGTGGCACTTCGGTACGTCTCGCGACGAAGAACGGCTTTTTTATGCACCGAATTTGCGCTGGATCGACAACCGTATTCACCAGTTTGCCTATGGTTCAAAAGAGCGCGAGGCTTTTGATTTCTGGCAGGACGCGGAAACCCAGGTTCGGGCAATCATACATGAAACCCTGCAGAAAAAAGCGGTTGCGTCATGATGTCGGAGCTGACGATCTTCACGACTTGCAAACCGTTTGAAGGTGTGAATGCCGTTCATCAAAGGAACGCCATTTGTTCATGGCACGGTCTTGGTGTTCCTGTATTACTGATTGGCGATGAGCCAGGCGTTGCTGATCTGGCCGCGGAGCTTGGTGTTGCTCATGTTCCCCATGTCGCCCGCAACCCTGATGGTCTACCGATTGTCAGTGATCTGTTCGAGATCGCGGAGCAGCAGGCAAAGACACGTTTTTTAGCCTACCTGAACGCGGACATTATCCTGCTTCCCGGGATGGTTGATGCTCTGTCCGTTGTTGCTGAAAAAATGGCCAGCCAACCATTTCTCGTGACCACACGCCGCTTCAATGTCGCCCTAAATCATGCGCTGGACTTTAGCGACCCTCAAATCGGCCAGACGCTGTGTTCACTCGCTGACGTTACCGGCAGCTGGGACTATCCTTACGCCATCGACCTGTTCTTGTTTTCGCGCGGATTGTTCCAGGACATTCCACCTTTTTCAATTGGCCGGCCTATGTGGGACAACTGGATGCTATGGTATGCTGGATCTCAGGGTGTGCCAGTAGTCGATGTATCGTCCGCCCGGACGGCGCTACATCCGATACACGGCTATGGCGGCCAGTGGGCAGAAATCACTCACGGATCAGCTGCTCAGCATAACAGGAAGCTTGGCCCTGAAGAGGTTAGCACTATCGACTCCAGCAGCACTCACTATCTGGAAGATCAACGAGTGGCCAGGCTTGCAGATGAAACAGCGGAAAGCCACCACAGCAGATTTGTGCCGGACAATGGTCGAGAACTCGTGGCCTATCTACACTTTGCTCAAGGTGATCAGAACACCAGCGCGGCTCAGGTAATGGATGACTTGCGGTCGTTGCTGTGGCGGTGGCAGCGGTTTTTCCCGGTCCGCGACTTTACAAAAGTCGACGCAGCTGCAGTGAAGTCGCTGCTGGTGCAGGCGTCGGACCTTTGCGGTAGCGGGAGGTGGCAAGAAGCCATTGATTTGGTGCAGGATTTCGCCTGTCGTGATTTTAGTCGCGCCATTTCACAATCTCTCGAGAACGGCCTTCCGCTTTTCGTGTGGGGTACTGGCGCCTATGCCCGCAGGCTGTACATTTTTTTAGAGCGGCATGGCATCACCCTGACGGGTGCCATCGATAGCTACCATGATCCCCGGCATGATCCGGTTTTCCCGGTTCCCGTGCAAAAACCAGGGGCACTGGCGGCTCAGAAAGAACGAGCACCACTCATTTTGATTGGCACGATGTATTTTGACCAGGTTTTGAGCCAAATGGCTGAATATGGATTGAACGACGACGACTGTCTTTATTGACCATGACATGATCGCTAGCCCGAGCAAAGAGAATGGGCAACGGAGTGTCTGACCCTGTGAATGTGAAGAGATAAAATATGAAACCAGATGAAACGAGAGCAGATTATATCGAACGCCGGGTCGAAGAGCTAAAGCCCTGGTATCATAAAATTGATCTGGGCCATGGAATTGTAACCCCCGGCTTTGATTTTGATGATCAATGGGTCGGCACACGTGCAGTTATGGACTCCATTTCCTATGAGGGCAAGACGGTCCTGGATTTGGCCTCATGGGACGGTTACTGGGCGTTCCGTGCGGAGCGCAAAGGCGCCTCGATGGTTGTGTCCTCGGACGCGAGGCTGATGGGCTACCGTAACCTGCTATTCTGCCGGGAAATTCTGGAATCAGACGTTATCCCCATGTGCAATGTCCCCATTCAGGAGCTGACCACCCGCCTGTCAACAATCGGCTTGCCTGAAAAATATGATGTCCTTCACCATCTGGGCCTGCTGTATCACCTGCGTGATCCCATGCTGTCGTTTGCCCAGGCTCGAAAGGTGATTAGTGAAGATGGCGTCATGCTGCTTGAAACGGCGTTCATTGACGATGATGAAAACTCCTACATGGCGTTTAATGGACTTGAAGGAAACTATCACTTTTATGGGCCTTCGGACACCTGGGCGCCAACACGCCTGTGCCTCAAGGAGATGCTGATCCGCAGCCTCTTTGAGCCGGTGCATGAAGAATTGTGGCGCGTTAAGCCGCCGTGCCCCGCTGCTGTTGCCAAGGGCCAAAAACCGGTAGGCAGGCTTGCAATGCTTGCCAGACCGATTCCGGAAGACACCGCCTCAGTGGCAGACCAGCGAAAAATTTCCGGCAGGCAATAGCAAGGTGGAATTGGAAAAAAGGCAATACCTTGGGTGACAAGCTGAACTTCATCATGACCGGCAGTATAGCCGGGGGGCGCGGGTTGGAGGCGTTGCTGGTTCTTCGCCAATTGCCCCTGGCCACGCGTCATTATGGGCGCTGTGTGGTGGTGGTTTGGGAACATGAAGCCCACGGCGATATTTTTGAGGCTTTGCAGCGTTGTCCGGTGGAGCTGGTTGTTACTCGCCAGCCTTCAAGAAAATCGTTTGGTTTCATGGAGCAGCAATATAAGTCCCTGTTGGCGGCCATGCCCTATTTTTCCGATGATGATGTTCTGGTGCGGGTCAGGACAGATTATAACCGTGTTCTGCCACAGGTTGTTGCCTACCTGAACCGACTGATCGACGCTGACCGAAAAGTGTCCGATGTGCTGCGGGGCCGCATCGTTTGCGGGGAAATATCGGTATTGCATCCCGGCAGGGTCCAGGAGTTCAACTTCGCGGCAACAAAAAAGTCCCTGAATTTGATCGGTTGGTGCGAGTCATTTTACACCAACGACTATAATCCCGTTGAAATGGAACCTGAGTTCCGGTGGTTTGGTCTTCAATATGTCATGGCCGAGCCGCTTTTCCTTTATTGCTATGAACATCGCAATATGCGCCAGGATATGCGGTTCTTTTTTGACGGCTTCCGGTCTGACGGGCGCCTGAACCCTGATGTGTTTCCACCGATCATACCCTATATGGCCTGGCGCATAGCCAACCTGAGTCTGGATCGGTTTGTTTGCTGTTTGAACCTGGGCCCCCGCAACGTGGCGCCCGACGTTGTTTTCAATGCCGACCGTCCCGACATGTCGATGTATCATGACAATATTCCCGACCTGCGGCTGACTTCCCACAGCGTCATGACGGATGTTGCTGGGCTTGAGCCGCGTTCGCCGAACTGGGCATCTTTCATTGCTGCTGCACATGAGGTTGCCCAAAAAGAAACGAAATCGCCCGGAGCCAGCATTGAGCTATATGAAGAACTCTTTGGGCCACCCGTGTCGCAAAGACCGACCGTGGCTGATTTACCCGCCAACAAAGACAACAGCGGAGTAGATGACGAAGTGACGCTGGTGGTGAATGCATTGCTTGACAAAAACGCGGCGCATTTTTCCAGCTTCAGGGATTATCCCTCAGAAATATTGCATGCGCTCAGGGTGTTGGATCCGGACCCACTTGAAGCTTTGGCCCGTCATATTGCGGGTTCGTCAGACCTCTCCGAGCAGATGACCAATCGCTACGCAACCTTTTGTGTTGTGATCTTGTGCGGTCTCGTTGACCATGAACGCTGGGATCATGCCGTTATGCTTCTGGAATTTCTTGCCGGCGAAACGCCGTCGGCGGCGCTGGAGGAATTGACCCGGGTTGTTGCCAACAGGTCCCGTCGGTTTTCCGGTACCCGGGACCCCTCTATCACCCACTACAAACAACCTGAGGAAGCGATCGAACATGATATGTTGGCCGACCTTGTCTGTTGCCTGCGCCGCCTGCAGGCTGAGTTGCCGTCAAGGCAAACAACAGGCCGGTCGGATGAACTGGCGCTCGTGACACTGTCTTTGTCTTTGGCGACAACAGCGTTGGAGGCCCAGTGCCGTTCCTGATAGTCGGTGCAGGTTAATCCAGGGTTTCGCGCAGTTTTTTCAATCCAGGATGATCAGGCAGAGCTGTTTGGTAATAATCGAGATAATTGACCACCGCTGTTTTCTCGTCGTGCCGAGCTGCAGCAATGTCCCGAACTTTTCCGCGCATGGCAGGTGAACTGTTCTCCAAAACCCAGTCCATGCCGGTCGCCAGATCCTCGGTATCAAAGGGGCGGGCCAGATATCCGGTCACCTGATGTTCGATCATGTCCGGGCAGCCTCCGACATCAAATGCGACACACGGCGTGCCGCAAGCCATGGATTCTTTGATGACATTGGGCAGATTATCGCGTTCCGTGGGCAGGACAAAAAGATCGCTGGCACAATAAAGTTTGACGACTTGCCGCACATCGTCGATGAGACCCAGCGAATAGGCCTCGATCCCGTGCATGTCCTCTTTGTCGCGTTTTGGGCCTCCGAAAACCAGCAGGGCACAATCGTCTCGCATTTTGCCAAGGGTCTCAAGTGACTGAACCAGGTGATGATAGCCTTTGCGCCGTGCTGTAGTGGCGCCGTCTGCACCAAAGGAGATGATTTTTTTGCCAGCCAGATGTCCGAGCCCAAGCGCATCAAGGGCTTCCTGTTTCTGCATGGGCTGGAAAAGTCCGGTGTCGATCGGATTGAAAATCTGACGGACCGGGCGCTGGCCCAGCAGTTTGCTGTCGCGGACGCATCCAGCCAACCAGTTGCTGGGGCAGACGATGCTTAGATCAAGGTCTTCAGAGCGCCAGTGTCGCATTTTGTGGCGCCAGACCCACTTGTTCAGGTCAAACCCCTGTTCATGATTTTGCTGTGTTTCGCGACTGTACCCGAGTGCATGGCGCGGTTTGTCTTCCGGAAGGTTGTAGTGCTCAGCGCCGCTGATGGCCCACATGTCCGGCAATTTCCAGAAAACAGGCTTTCGCAGGCGCCCGAACTCGGGAATGGATATGGCATTTGCACCCAGCCAGTGGCACTGGACGATATCAGCGTTGCTGTTGTTGATGATCTTATCAAGGCCTGTCGGCATTAGATTGTAGGATTTCAGAACAGGGCTGCCGGTTTTATGCCAACGGTTGAGGCGGGCATAAAATTTGTTTGCGAGCTTTACTCGCCATAACGGTCGTTCGTAGACAAGCGGTTCCGGATTGCCGGGGTGCTCGTTCCGGACAACAAGCATCTCGCAGTCAACACCGTGTTTTTTCATGGCGCCATAAAGCCTGCGTGCGCCGATGGCGGCGCCGCCGTTGCCCCAGTTGAAGGTCACATGCAGAACTTTGAAGCTGGACGAAGTCATTTTAATGCCCGGGTTCCTCGGTCAATTCAGCAAAAAGAGTTTCAAATTCGCGCATCATGCGAAGAATGGTTGGCAGGTTTCGTCCGGCATGGGCAGATTTCTGCGCCTGATGGACCAGCGCAAACGCCAGGCATTGCGGTATGTGGTAAGCCCGCGCACCCGCCAGGGCAAACCGCAAAAACAACTCATAATCCATCGCAAAGAACATATGGTTGACGATGTAACCGCCGGACTTTTCCCATATGCGCCGAGACCAGAATAGTTCTGGCTGAATGAAGTAAAAGCTTCGCAACCAGGTGGGCCCAAAACTGATCATGTCGCCGAAACTCAACCGCACCTGCTGGCGGTATGGCAAATGGGTGTGGTGAATGGAAAGATTGTTGCCTTCCGCATCAATTCGACGGCAACCGCCCACCAAAACGTCGGTGTCAGGCTGTGCTGCAAAGGCCAGCCCCACCCGCATTAATGCGCCAGGCTCTAGTCCATCGTCACTGCAGACCCACGTCATGACGTCACCGCTGGACAGGCTGAAACCCTTATTCAGTGCATCTGACTGGCCATCATCGTCTTCTATCAACAGATGTGTGCACTGGCCGCGGTATCGCTCGAGAATTTCCTTGCTGTGATCGGTTGAATTGCCGTCCACCACGATCAGTTCAAGATTTGGATACTTCTGGTCAAGGATCGACCGCAGGCAAAGTTCGAGATAGTCCGCCTGATTGTAGCTGCAGACGACAACCGAAATTTTTGGCAGCGATTGCTGGTCGGCATGCAGCTCTTTTGTGGCGCACAGCCTGCTGGCAGGCGCCACGCAGGCCGAAAGCCCGTCCCGGGTGGTCAGCAATGCTGTGTTGTTGTCCATGAAGGGTCGCAGTTCCAACTCTGCACCAGAAACCAGAATGTCTGTGCATGACGGCAACAAATCGTCATGGTGTTCCGCAATCCATGCCATTTGTTCCGGTGTGGCAATGATAAGGATTTTCCCGGTCTCGCAGGTTGCTCGATAATATAACCAGGACTGGAAAGTGTAGGCTGTATGGCGAAATGCTTTCGTCGCCAAGTCCAGAGGGATCGCCGCTATCTGCGGTTCCCAGCCATAGCGGACATTCGTGGTCTGGTCGGCGTGCGCGTTCAAAATATGATGATGGTTGCTCCAGAAGCGGTCTGAAAGACAGATAACTTTATCATAGTCCGCCAACCTGGATTGGAGCACCCTGTCTTCTTCGGACAGGTCAGGCCATTCCGCTAGGGCAAAAGCCGGCGGCGGACCACTGCGTTTTGAGGGTGTATGGTTTGGTCTAACGGGTACGCCGTAAAAACTATTGTTGGCACCGTATCGTTCGAAATAGTCTACCTTGGCGCCCGACCCGTGCGAGACAGGCTCAAGGCTTGGCACAGCTTTTTCTGTCGCGGGAACCAGAAACTTATCGCCTTCACGGATATAGTCATGGGTGCGCACAATCCGCTCCATCCGTTCGCATTCAAGGCGAATAATGTCGCGGTAATCGTCGAACGAATACCCTTCCTCAGGAACCACCTTCACCGGGATCTTTTTGCAAGCTCGGGTCACAGAAATCTTTCCTCAATTTATGAGTGTCTTGAACGGATTATCTAGCAGGCTGTTGCACTATCAACGGCATCGCGATCAATGATTGACGGGTCTTCGACATGCCGTAAATGATCAGTCAGACAATGACAATAATAATCCCAGATTTGTTTGGCACGCTCAACTTCACCTTCCCGGACAAAAAGAGCGTGAACCGTTCGCAATATATTTCGGTTTTTATGTGCATGCTTTGTGCCAACTGCCAATGCCAGTTTGGACCTGGAGTCGGGCGTTGCCTGAAGCTTTTGTATGAAAGACAGCTCCGGCGCGAGGTGCCGGTCTTCGAAGCGGTCTTCTACAATCATGTTTCTGAGGCCTTCGCCGGGTAGTGGCCTCCCGGATGGTGGATCGAAAATTCCAGCATTCGGGTCATAACCCAATCCCGTGAAGTCCGATTGGTAGAGGGAGCGGAGCAGATTTGCGCATGTGGCGTCCATTTGCCGTATCACGCCATCCAGATAGTTTGGCGCACTGACATTCGCTGTTACAGGTGTGATGCCATGATCGGAGAGAAAGTCTTTTGTTGCCGTCATGTTTTCCACGTGGCCGAGAAAGTCCAGGTTCGCATAGGGCAGCATGAGGTTCACACTCTGGGGTCTGAAGTGCGCGTTCAAAAGGAGCGGGTCGTCGCAGTTGAGCATTTTTAGAAACAAGGACAATGGGATGTTTTCGCCTGAAATTTTTTCCCGACGCATAAAGAAGCGCTCACAGAACCAGTCCAGAACCGGCGGGTCACCGGCAAGGATTTTGTGATAGTAGGCAGATAGAAGGCGGGAGTATGGGTTTCTGGCGATACTGAAAAACGGTTTTTGGACCATTTTTTTCCTTTCCCGCCTCGCTTCGTCAAGCAGGTTGGAGAGAAAGGGCTCGCCGGATTTCATATGAATGCTGCGACCCGGCGCATATGTTTGCCGACCTGTTTTTTCGTCAAAATAGGACCACAAACTGGCTTTGACGGTTGAGCATGCGGCTTTTGGGTTATTGATATAGACAACGGGCAGCACGGGGTGGCAATGAATCGCATATGCCGCAAGAGCCCGCGTGATGTATGTTTTTGACGGGTGGGGATGAAGTCCGTTTGTCATTGCTGATGAATTTGGCCCGCAATCCATTCATACGTGCGTTGGATCCCGTCACGCAGTGGCATCGACGGACTCCAGCCCAGCTTTTCCTCGATCAGCCGATTGTCAGAATTGCGGCCGCGAACGCCAAGCGGACCGTCGATATGTTGTTTCTGCAGAGACTTTCCGGCGACGTCACATGCCAAATCCACCAGTTGGTTGATGGTGACCATCTCATCCGAACCAATGTTGACGGGCCCTTCAAAATCAGAGCGCATCAGTCTCAAGACACCTTCAATACATTCATCGATGTAGAGGAAAGACCTTGTCTGCTCGCCGTCGCCCCATATCTCGATGTTGCCATCCTCTGAGGCTGCTGCGACTTTTCGACAAATTGCTGCCGGGGCTTTCTCTTTGCCGCCCTGCCATGTACCCAGGGGCCCAAATATATTGTGGAAGCGCGCAACGCGGTTTTGCATGCCATGATTTCGGTTGTAAGCGAGATACAGCCGTTCGCTGAAAAGCTTTTCCCAGCCGTATTCGCTGTCAGGTGCTGCTGGGTAGGCGCTGTCTTCTGCACAGTTCGGGTCATCGGGGTTGAGTTGGTTGTATTCCGGATACATACAGGCGCTGGAAGAATAAAATACACGCTTGATGTTGCGTTTGTGGCAAGTGTCAACGACATTCAAATTGATCGATGCCGAATTGTGCATGACATTGGCATCGTTTTCTCCGGTAAAAATATAGCCGGCACCACCCATGTCGGCGGCTAACTGGTAGACTTCATCAAAGTTGCGGTCTAGGGCCCGATGACACACGGTCAGGTCCCTTAGGTCACCAATAAAAAAATCGTCCGCTGCCGTTTCTGAGAATTCGGGGAACTTGAGGTCAACGCCTCGAACCCAGAAACCCTCAGCTTTCAAGCGTGAAACCAAATGATTGCCGATAAAACCGCCTGCACCGCAGACAAGAGCAGTTTTCATTGCCTGTTTCCAATCTGACTGACCAAAATTCAACTGGACCAGAGTCCATTTCGCCGATTTATGCAAGCAATTATTGGGCCGGTTTTTTCAATGGCCCGGCAGGGCGATAGCAAAAAAAGAACGGCCCCGCAGGGCCGTCAACTCAACAGATATTTGACAGGGTCAATTCCGGCTTAGGGTCTTTTGCGTCCTTCAAGGTCAATTTTCACCCGTCGTGTCACACCGTTTGCCCCAGGGAAGTCTTCAAACAAAGCTTCTGCAAGCAGGGGCACCAATTCGGTCAGGCGACGCGAGCGCGATTCTGACTCAACATTGGCTTCAAAAATCATGGTGCCGTCGGGCTCGCGGATTTCCACATGTAATTGGGCCAGATAAACGGTTCGGGAGGTTATGTTGGCGCCGGCAAAACCGCCACCGAAACCAGGGCCAAAACCGCCGCCGGGGAAATAGGGGTCCCACCAGCCGCCCCAGGCATAACCACGGCGCCACCAGAAGTTTCCGGCGAAGCCACCTGTTGGATAAGACCTGATTCTTTCACGGCCGTCGCTCACCGAAATATCGAACCCGATAATGTAATCCGGGTTATCATCGCGGGCGCCGACAAAGCCGTTTTGCTCAAGAACACCTTGAATGGAGCTGGCATATTGCCTGTATTCCAGGCTGTCCTGACGCGATTCATCAATGGGCACCAGCACAACTTTCGTGCCGGCAGCGGGAATGGTGGTATGGAAGCTGGTTACATCACTTCGGAAAGTCGAGGCACAGGCCGACAAGGCCACTGCCATCAGTGTTACTGAAGCCATTCGGAAAAACTGTCGGTTCATACTCAAATCCTTGCGTTGCGGGCGCGCGCCAAAAATACCACGCCCCACTTTAAGAACAAACAACCGGTTCCGCGACCCCCTATTTTATTCTTGGCGATACAAAACAATCGCCGTCACGCACCGTGTCATAACACCAAGAGCCAGGCGCCAGCGCGGGGCACCGATTCTCAGTTTCGCAGCGATTGTACGGGTCAAAGTCTGAACCGCAACTGAACAAACCTAGGAGCCTAAAGGTATCCGACGGCACGTTTTACTTCGGCAAGCACGGGTTCCGCCAAAGCGGATGCCCGCTCGGCACCGTCCTTCAATACCTGATCGATGTAAGCAGGGTCATTTTGCAGACGCGCCATTTCCTCGGTAATTGGTGACAGCTTGGTAACAACAACCTCGGTGAGGGCTTTTTTGAAATCGCCAAAGCCCTTGCCTTCGAATTCGGCGCAGACCGCATCGCGACTGACGTCCATCAAGGCAGCATAGATGCCAACAAGGTTTGCGGCCTCAGGTCTTTCGTCCAGTTTGTCCGCTGTTCCCGGCAGTGGCTCAGCGTCGGTCCGGGCTTTCCGGATTTTGTTGGCCAGCGTGTCTGCGTCATCATTGAGATTGATGCGGGTCATTTCAGACGGGTCGGATTTTGACATTTTTTTGCTGCCGTCCCGCAAGCTCATAATCCGGGCGCCTTCCGCCTGGATAACAGGTTCGGTCAGCGGAAAAATATCTTCGCCATAGTCATTGTTGAACTTCTGGGCGATGTCCCGGGTTAACTCAAGGTGCTGTTTCTGGTCTGCGCCAACCGGTACATGGGTCGCTTTGTAGAGCAGAATATCAGCGGCCATCAGGTTCGGATAAATATAAAGCCCAACTGACGCTTTCTCGCGGTTTTTGCCAACTTTATCCTTAAACTGGGTCATCCGGTTCAGCCAGCCCAGGCGGGAGACACAATTGAAAATCCAGGCAAGCTCCGCGTGGCCGGCAACCTTGCTCTGATTATAGAGGATCGAGCGCTCGGGGTCGACGCCGGACGCCATATAGGCTGCTGCCGCTTCCCGGATTTGCGCCTGCAGGTCCTGTGGGTCCTGCCATACCGTAATGGCATGCATGTCAACCACGCAATAGAGCGCTTCATAGTCGTCTTGCAGCCGTGCCCAGTTGCGAAACGCCCCTAGATAGTTGCCAAGGTGCATATTGCCTGAAGGCTGCGCACCGGAAAAAATACGGCCGGCAGGTTTCGATGGGGCTGTCACGGGTGGTGTCTCCGTTTTTTCTCGCTCAACTGGATTATTGAGTGCGACCGCCTTATGGCAAGCAAGCCGCACATGGTCAAGCGATGATCAATGCTGACGGGAGAGAAAAGCGCGGATCTGCTGGACTTTGAGGCCACCCATCGCAGCCAGAGCAGCAAAATACAGAGCAGCGCCCAATAGAACCAAAGCCGTCAGCAAACCGACCCGGGAAAGATCATCATGAACAAAATATGATGCCCATTTATCTGCTGCCCAGACAAGTCCTGAAATCATTACCGCACTGCTGATGATGTAGCGGCCGGTTCCCGCAAGTGCTTGCCGGTCCAGCTTGAAGTGCCCTCGCTTGTGCAGGCCTTGATACAGAAGTGCCACATTGAGCCAGGCAGAAATGGCTGTGGCGACCGCAAGGCCGACGTGAGCCATGTAGCGGATCAATATCAGGTTTAGAACCAGATTAACCGCGAGTGAAATGCTGGCGTAAATCACCGGCGTTCGTGTATCGCTGCGCGCAAAATAGCCTGGAGTCAGCGTCTTCTGGATCACATAAGCGGGCAACCCGAATGCATAGGCAATTAGTGCTGCGGCGGTTGCATCCGTATCAGCACCAACAAAAGCGCCGCGTTCGAAAATGGTTGCGATGACGGGCGCTGCGATCGCTGCGAGAGCCGCGGCGGCGGGAATGGTCAACATCATCGAGAAATCCAGTGCCCGGTTCTGCTGAGCCTGGGCACCGTCGCTGTCGCCCGCTGCCAGCAGGCGTGAAATGCCGGGCAATAACACTGTACCTGCGGCAATGCCGATAACGCCAAGCGGTAGTTGCGCCAGTCTATCCGCATAAAAAAGCCACGACACAGAGCCTTCCGGCAACAGCCGGGCGGCGATCACCACATCGGCAAGCAGGTTGATCTGCATAACACCAGCGCCGATGGCTGCGGGTGCCATAATCTTCAGCAGCTCGCGCACGTCGTCGGTAAGCTGCGGGCGCGGCAGAGTGACCGAGAGGCCAGCTCGCTTGACCGAAGCAAAAAGCAGCAACAGCTGAGCCACACCAGAAATAGACACAGCGCCAGCCAGATACCGCGCGGACTGCACGTCAGTTTCATTGAAGGTGAGCAGTGCGCTGATCATCAGGATGTTAAGGAGGACCGGCGAAAAAGCGGCGGCGGCAAATCGACCGACGGCGTTCAGCATGCCAGCATAAAAAGACACCAGTGAGATCAACACAAGATAAGGAAATGTATAACGGCCCAGTTCAACCACCAGGTCAAACTTTTCACCAGATGTAGTGTCCCCTTCAAAACCGCCGGTCAGGCCAAGCATCACGGGCACCATGGCCACTTCCATCACGATCAGCAAAACAACCAGAACCGGCAGTAGCCAGCCAAGCACATGACTGGCAAAGGCTTCCGCAGCAGCTTTGCTTTCAGGCGTTATCTCTTTACCAAGCGCGCGCGAGAACAGCGGCACAAAGGCGACGGAAAAAGCCCCCTCCGCAAACAGCCGGCGGAAAAAGTTGGGGAGTTTGAAAGCAATAAAGAAGGCGTCTGCAGCCATGCCGGCACCCAGGTAACGCGCCATAAGAAAGTCGCGTACAAGGCCAAATACCCTGCTGAGCAAGGTGAAGCCGCCAACGGTTGAAATGCGTTTGACGAGGCTCACGCGGCGCTACCCGTGCGTTCAATGTCGCGCTTTTCTTCTTCTCTCTTGCTGAAGATCGGCTCTCCCCGCGCAGCGCGAAGCAGTTTTTCCTCGACGTTGCGCAAGCGCACCTTGTTGCTGATCTTGCCGCCCGTCAGGTCGGTCACATAAAAGACGTCTACCGCGCGCTCACCGTATGTTGCGGCATGGGCGGACGTGATCGAAAGTTTGAGACCATACAGGGCGTAAGTCAGGTCATACAGCAGACCCGGCCGGTCCTTGGCATTCACCTCAATTACGGTGGAGCGACTTGAGGCCTTGTTGTCGATCAGGACAACGGGCTCAATAGTAAAGGCGGCATCCTTGCTGCCAAACAAGCGTTTTTTCCCCAGCCTCTCTTTGGGTCTCACAGACCCCTGTAGGGTTTTCAGAACGGTTTCCTCAAGTCGGTCAAGCTGGCGCCGGCTGTCGAAAGCATTGCCCTCAAGGTCTTGCACAATGAAGTTATCCATCGCCATGCCGTCCTTGGATGTGTGGATTTTGGCACCGAGGATTGAAGCGCCGGCAACACCCAGTGCGCCGACAATGCGAGCAATAAGACCGGGGTGATCCTGCATATAGAGCGCGACACTGGTCATCGCTTGCCATTTTTCCACGCGCGCCGCGACACCGATCAGGTCCCCTGATTTGTCAACACGGCGCATCAGATGCGCGTTCTGGACAAGCGTGACTTCGTCTTCGGCAAGCCAGTAAGCATCCACCATGCGTGCCAGATGCTTCTTGGCGGCGGTGGCTGACCAGTCGTCAAGCGCAGTGGCGATCTGTTCCTTTTTGCGCTTCACGCGTTCGTTCCTGCCAACCGTAACATGGCCCGCAAGCAGCACCTCCTCTGCCGCATAATAAAGCTCGCGCAGCAGTTGACCCTTCCAGCCGTTCCAGACGCCGGGCCCGACAGCTCGAATATCAACAACCGTTAATACCACCAACAGCCGAAGCCGTTCCGGACTTTTGACGATATCGCAGAAATCCTGAATGGTTTTAGGGTCTGCCAGGTCCCGTTTGAAAGCAGTGTTGCTCATGAGCAGGTGCCAGCGCACGAGCCAGGCAACGGTTTCGGTTTCGGCGGCAGTCAGGCCAAGCCGTGGGCAAACGCGTTCCGCAATTTCTGCCCCGATCACCGAATGGTCGCCGCCGCGTCCTTTTGCAATGTCATGCAGCAGCACGGCGACATACAGGACATTGCGCGATAACACCTGCTGGATAACCCTGGTTGACAAAGGGTGATCGCCTTCAAGCTCGCCCGCCTCGATCTTGGCCACCAGTCCAACCGCCCTGATCGTGTGTTCGTCCACCGTATAATGGTGGTACATGTCGTATTGCATCTGGGCTACCACACGCCCGAAATCAGGCAGGAATTTGCCAAAAACCCCTGCTTCATTCATGCGGCGAAGGTTTACTTCACCCAGATTCTTCGAGGTCAGCACATCCAGAAAATGTTTGTTGGCCTCCGGGCTTCTGCGCACCTCCAGTGTCATGCGCTTCAGGTTTTGCTTGATCAGCCTGAGTGTGCCGGGATGGATGTCCAATCCGTTTTTGTCCGCTATAGCAAAAATTTTCACCATCAGCGCCGGGTCGCGCTCAAAATCCTTGTCATCAAGGGCAACGAGCCGCTCGCTCTGCACACCAAAACCCTGCAGTTTTCGCGTTCGCCGCAGCCGCGAGAAAAAGGTGATCTGCTGACGCGCTTCGAGCACCGCACAGAAAATGCGGGTCAGGTCCCCGACTTGTTTGGCGACCAGAAAATAGTGCTTCATAAAGCGTTCAATGCCGGACAAGCCAGCGCGATCCTGATATTGCAACACTTCCGAAAGCTGTTTCTGCATGTCGAATGTCAGGCGCTCTTCAGCGCGGTCGGACAGGAAGTGCAGCGCAACCCGCACCGTCCACAGGAAGCTCTCTGCCTTGACAAACTGCCGGTTCTCGGCGGGCGTGAGAATATCATCTTCCGCTGCTGTTGCCCGGTTAACACCGTACAGGTAGCGTGCGATCCACCACATGGTCTGCAGATCGCGCAGGCCGCCTTTGCCGTCTTTGATGTTGGGCTCCACCACATAGCGGCTATCACCCATTTTTTTGTGTCGGGTGTCCCTCTCTTCAAGTTTCTGGGCGACAAAAGCCGGTCCGGTGCCGTTTACAACCCTTTTGACGAAACGGGTCGCCGCCAGGCGGAAAAGTTTTTGCTCACCCCATATAAATCGGGCCTCAAGAAGGGATGTCCGGATTGTCAGGTCCTCTTTGGCGAGGCGTACACAATCGTCTGGTGTGCGTGTTGCGTGCCCGACTTTGAGACCCAGGTCCCACAGGACATACAGCATGTATTCGGCAACATTCTCCGCCCAGGGTGTCGCTTTATAGGGAATCAGGAAAAGCAGATCGACGTCGGAATAGGGTGCAAGCTCACCGCGACCGTAGCCGCCCGTCGCAACGAGGCACAATCTTTCGCCTGCTGTCGGGTTGGCCACGGGATAAACATGCTCCGTAACAAAGTCATAGAGGACCCGCATCAGCTGATCCATCACATACGAAAGCGCACGCGCGGACATCAGACCTTTGTCAGCCTCGTCAAAGAAGCGCCGTTTTACTTCATCCCACCCGGCTTGGTGTGCTTCCTTCAGTGTTTTGACAAGCAGAAGTTGCCAGTCGCCTTCGGGTGCAGTTGAGGCGATATCGTCAAGGGCCGCTGTCAGGTCCTTGCGATTAATAAGCGCGCGTTTGTTACGGATCGTCTTCATGCGTTTTCCGACTGTGGGAAGCGCTGGTGCGCGTCCCTTCAATTCCTACTGACTATGAAGGTCTTTCAGCTCATAAAGAAGGTCAAGCGCTTCTTTAGGGGACAATGTATCCGGATTGAGCTCCTCCATCCGTTCGTCAAGCGGGTTTGGACCAGTGCCTGGTGTCGTTTCTGCGGCGGAAACGGGCGTGGATTGAAAGAGCGGCAGATCACTGACAAGCCGCTCCGCGCCGCCTCCGGCCTTGTCGCCGGTTTCCAGGTGATCAAGCACCTGGCGCGCACGCGCTACAACAGCGGCGGGAAGGCCGGCAAGTTTGGCAACCTGAATGCCGTAGGAGCGGTCCGCCGCCCCCGGGGCCACCTCATGCAAAAACACCACATCGCCTTTCCATTCGCGCACTTTCATTGAGCGCAAGGAGACGGCTTCCAGGGTTTCCTTGAGTGCGGTCAGCTCATGGTAGTGGGTCGCAAACAGCGCGCGTGACTGGTTGATATTATGCAGGTGTTCAACGGCAGCCCAGGCAATCGAAAGGCCGTCATAGGTCGCTGTCCCGCGACCGATTTCATCCAAAATCACCAGGGAACGCGGTCCGGCCTGATTGAGGATAGCTGCCGTCTCCACCATTTCCACCATGAAAGTGGACCGGCCGTGTGCCAGGTCGTCCGACGCGCCTACGCGGCTGAAGAGCCGGTCGACAATACCGATGTGTGACCTTGCCGCCGGCACAAAGCTGCCCATCTGCGCCAGAACGGCAATCAGGGCGTTTTGCCTCAGGAACGTGCTTTTACCTGCCATGTTCGGGCCGGTCAGGAGCCACAATCGATCTTCGGTTCCAAGCGAACAATCGTTGGCGACAAAGCTGGCGTTGCTGCTCTTGAGAAGCGCCTGTTCGACAACCAGATGTCGTCCGCCCACAACATCAAATGCCTGGCTGTCATCCACGTCGGGTCTTGCGAGGTTGCATTCAACAGCAAGCGTTGCGAGCGAGCTGCTTACATCCAGCATAGCAAGTGCATCGGCTGCGAGCGAAATGGCTCCCGTGTTTTCCAGTACCAGTGCCGAAAGGTTGGCAAACAGATCCTGCTCCAAAGCAAGGGCCCGATCACCGGCTTCCGAGATTTTGCCGGCAAGGCGCGATAACTCGGCGGATGAAAACCGCACGGCATTGGCGAGTGTCTGGCGATGAATGAAGGTTTCGTTCAGCGGCGCGGACATCATGGCGTCAGCATGCTTGGCGGTCACATCGACATGGTAGCCGAGCACATTGTTGTGCTTGATCTTGAGCGAATTGATGCCCGTGAGCTTCTGGTACTCCTGCTCCAGCGCCGCGATCAGCCGTCGGCTTTGGTCGCGCAGCGTGCGGAATTCATCAAGGGCTTCGTTGTAGCCTTCTCGAATGAAGCCACCGTCCCGGACAAGCATTGGAGGTTCGTCCACCAAGGCGTTTTGAAGCTCGCCGCACAATGACCGGTGGTCACCAAGGTCGCTGACAGCTTCCTCAATCCGCATGGGTGTTTCATCCAGCGCGCCAGCCTGCACCATCAGGCGGGTTTTGATGGTGCCTCCGACAAACAGGCCTGCCTGAATGGCGGCGAGGTCCCGCGGCCCACCGCGCTCAAGCGACAGGCGCATGCAGGCGCGCTCTATGTCGGGTGCGGACTTTAGCTCAGCACGGACTTCGTCGCGCAGCACGGCGTCATCGAGGAAATAGCTGACACAGTCAAGGCGTTCGCCAATGCGAACCGGGTCCGTAAGAGGCCCGGCCAGACGCTTGGCCAGCAAGCGTGCACCTGCCCCTGTGACCGTACGATCGATCACCGACAGGAGGCTGCCTTGCGTCTCTCCGGTTTGGGTGCGGGTCAGTTCCAGACTCCGGCGCGTGGCCGCATCAATCATCATTGTGCCGTCTGTTGAGAGGCGGGCTGGCGGTGCCAGCGTTGGCAGTTGTCCTTTCTGGGTATCTTCCAGATAGTCGATCAGGGCACCCGCTGCGGCGAGGTCTGCCCGGCCAAAATTGCCAAACCCGTCAAGCGTTGCCACGTCATAGAGGCTCTCAAGCCGCCGCTTGCCGGAGCCACTGTCGAACAAGGTGTCCGAGAGGTAACTGATGGCATTTCGCCAGTCAAACAGGCCTGCGGACATGGTGTCATCATCAAGAGTGCTTTCGCCCACCAGTATTTCACCCGGTTGCAGGCGCGCAAGGTCCGCGTCCAGCCTACCGGCTCTGGTGGGCAAGAGGAAAAACTCGCCCGTCGACATATCAGCCACTGCCAGTGAAAGGTCCTTTTGTGCCCGGCCGAGGGCCACAAGATAGTTGTGGCTTTTTGGGTTCAGGAGTGTGTCTTCCGTCAATGTGCCGGGGGTCACCAGCCGGACCACTTCCCGGCGCACGACCGCTTTGGAGCCGCGTGCCTTGGCCGCTGCCGGGTCCTCGGTTTGCTCGCAAACCGCAACCTTGAAGCCATGTTTGATCAGGCGGGCCAGGTAGTTTTCGGCGGCGTGGACCGGCACACCGGCCATCGGAATGTCATCGCCTGACAGTTTGCCACGTTTGGTGAGCGTGATATCGAGAGCGGCGGATGCCTTTTCCGCATCCTCAAAAAACAGTTCGTAGAAGTCGCCCATCCGGTAAAACAAAAGGCAATCCGGGTATTCTGCCTTGATTTCCAGAAACTGCGTCATCATCGGCGTCACGCCGGGAGCCTTGAGCGCACGTTGCCATTTGTTGGCATTTGTGTCGTTGGCGAGGTCCGTTCCGCTGTCGTTTGCGGCTTCCTCTTCAAGAATTTTGTTCTGGGCGTTGGCGTTCAAAACGTTGTTTCCTCAAACGATTGCCGGTAACGGGCAACAAAAGAAATTCATTTTCGATTGCATGTGGCTTTGTGCGATAGTATGCGCCGTTTCTACGGTTTGACTCGACGCTTTCAGGTTTAGTGCATTCCAGCACGAACTGCCAAGCATTTGATCAGGGGAATGACATGCCAGGGAAGTCATCTAAGTTTACAGATGCCGAAGCATTGCGCTTTCATGCGGTTGGAAGGCCGGGCAAGCTCGAAATTATACCATCAAAGCCAATGGCGACACAGCGCGACCTGTCGCTTGCCTACAGCCCGGGTGTGGCTGTGCCTGTCAAGGCGATCGCGGAAGATCCCGATACCGCGTACGACTATACGACCAAGGGTAACCTCGTTGCTGTGATTTCAAACGGTACCGCCATTTTGGGGCTTGGTGCGCTTGGTGCGCAGGCTTCCAAGCCGGTGATGGAGGGAAAATCTGTTCTCTTCAAGCGCTTCGCAGACGTTGATTCGATTGACCTTGAGGTTGATACCGATGACATCGACGAGTTTGTGAATTGCGTGAAGCTGCTGGGCCCAAGCTTTGGCGGCATCAACCTGGAAGACATTCGTGCGCCCGAGTGTTTTATCATAGAGCAACGCCTGCGTGAGCTGATGGACATTCCCGTGTTTCACGATGACCAGCACGGCACCGCAATCATCACGGCGGCAGGCTTTATCAATGCGCTTGACCTGACGGGGCGTGACATCTCGACAACCCGGGTGGTTGCCGTTGGTGCGGGTGCGGCGTGTATTGCCTGTATTGAGCTCCTGAAAGCCATGGGTCTGCCGCATGAGCAGGTGACCATGATCGATCGTACCGGTGTGATCTACGCTGGTCGAACCGAAGGCATGAACCAGTGGAAATCTGCGCATGCGGTTAAAACCGACGCGCGAACGCTCGAAGAAGCGATAAAAGGCGCCGATGCGGTCATCGGGTTGGCTGCTGCCGGGTCTATCACCAAAGAGATGGTCGCTTCGATGGCTGACAGGCCGATTATTTTTGCCATGGCAAATCCTGACCCGGAGATTTTGCCTGAAGATGCGCGCGAGGTGCGGCCCGATGCAATCATCGCCACTGGGCGTTCTGATTATCCCAACCAGGTCAACAATGTTCTCGGGTTTCCTTATATTTTCCGCGGCGCGCTTGATGTGCGGGCACGCACCATCAATGAGGAAATGAAGATTGCTGCCGCCAACGCGCTCGCCGAACTGGCGCGCGAGGACGTGCCCGATGAAGTGGCTGCAGCCTATGGCGGCGAACACCCGCATTACGGGCCTGACTACATCATACCCGCGCCTTTCGACCCTCGCCTTATTCGCAAGATCCCGGCAATGGTCGCCAAGGCGGCGATGGACACCGGCGTTGCCCGCCGCCCGATTGAAGACCTTGAGGCGTATGAGCAGGAGCTTTCGGCACGGCTTGACCCGACGGTTGATACCCTTTCAACCATTTTTGAAGATCTCAAGCGCCGTCCCCTTCGGCGGGTGGTATTCGCAGAAGCGGAAGAAGACAGGGTTTTGCGCGCGGCCGTTGGCTTCAAGGCTGCAGGTTACGGCATACCGGTGTTGGTTGGCTATGAAGCACCAATTCGCGAAAAATTGCGCGACATGGGTGTTGATGACAATGATTTTGAGATTTCAAATGCGGCTAACAACCCGCGTCTGAAACAATATGTGGACATGCTGTATGAGCGATTGAACAGGCGTGGGTTTCTGCTGCGGGACGTTAACCGCCTCGTGAAGCGGGACCGGAACGTGTTTTCTGCGCTGATGGTTGCGAGCGGTGACGCTGATGCGATGGTTACCGGCGTGACGCGCCACTATTGGCGCGCGCTTAAAAATGTGCGCCGGGTGATTGATCCGCTGCCTGGCCAGCGGCCCTTTGGACTGTCGATCATGGTGATGCGCGGGCGCACTGTCTTTCTGGCGGATACCACGGTGAACGAGCTGCCGACGGCACATGAGCTTGCTGATATTGCTGTAGCTGCCGCGGGGTTTGTCAAACGATTGGGTCATGACCCGCGCGCGGCATTTCTGTCGTTTTCAAATTTCGGCAATCCGCCATCGGACCGGACAAAGCACATTCAGGATGCGGTTTCGATCCTGGAAGACCGCGATGTGGACTTTGAATTTGACGGTGAGATGCAGGCGGATGTCGCGCTTAACCGTGACTTGATGGAAAAATATCCCTTCATGCGGCTGTCCGGGCCCGCCAACCTGCTGATCATGCCGACGCTGCACTCGGCAAACATCAGTTACAAGCTGATGAGCGAACTTGGCGGTGGCCGGGTGATTGGCCCGATGCTTCTGGGCATGAGCCACGCAATCCAGATTGCGCGGCTGACGTCAACAGCCACTGATCTAATCAATATGGCGGCGCTGGCGGCGGCAAATGCAGTGGCGCTCGAGCAAACACGCCGGACAAGCGAGGAACAGGAAGAGCTGGAGCTTTAGGGCTGATCTTCTTCGGACTGCCAACTGGCGATTTTCCGGTAGAGCGTTGACGGGTTGACCTCAAGCGCTTTTGCTGCGGCGCGAACCCGACCACCAGACAGGGCAATGGCTTGCTCGATAGCGCGCCGTTCCGTAATTGCCAGTGGCTCAATGCCGGCGTTTGGGGCTGAATTGTGCGCGGGAGCGTGAGATGCACGGGCGGCAGATGGTGGCGTATTCGAACCGCCCCGAACCGGGTCTTGATCTGCCGAATAATGTAAGCCATTTGCTGACTCTGTTGGCATTGTGCCCAAAATAGGCTTGAGCATATCTGCAGTTAGTAGGTCAGAGTCGTTTAAGACAACTATGCTCTGGATAACGTTTCCGAGTTCCCGCACGTTGCCCGGCCAGCTATGCGCCAGGAGGCGTGCGCGGGCATCATCCGACAAATCGGCAAAGTGTTTGTTCTCCTCAGCAGAAAACTGCGTCAGCAAATGCTTGGCAATGTCGAGCATATCCTGGCCGCGATCTTTGAGCGGCGGCATATGGATCGGAACAACATGCAGCCGGTAGTAAAGGTCCTCGCGAAATCTGCCGGTCGCCACCTCCTCTGCCGGAATTCTATTCGTTGCGCAAACGAAACGAACGTCAACTTTAACCGGTTTATTGCTACCGACGGGTACAACCTGCCCGGTCTGGATAAAGCGCAGCAACTTGGTCTGCAGATCAAGTGGCATCTCGCAGATTTCATCGAGGAACAAGGTTCCGCCGTCTGCGGCAACCGCCGCGCCTTCCCGGTCGCTTGCTGCGCCGGTGAACGCGCCTTTGACGTGGCCAAAAATCTCGCTTTCGATCAGGTTTTCCGGAATAGCGGCACAGTTGAGCGCAACAAATCGTTTGTCTTTTCGTGGCCCCATCTGATGGATGGCTTCAGCGCATAACTCCTTACCGGTTCCCGACGGCCCCATGATGAAAACGCTTGCCTTCGAGGGCGCACTGTCTTCGATCATGCGATAAACCGCCTGCATCACAGAACTGTCGCCGATAAAACGGTCGAATTTTTTTGGCGTGCCGCTGCTGAAGCGTTCAACCAGGCTGGACAGTCTTGATATCTCGAGAGCGTTATTGACAGTTGTCGTAAGTCGTTCTGCCGTAAAGGGTTTCAAAAGAAAATCCGAGGCGCCTTCCCGCATGGCTTCGACGGCGACCGTGACAGACCCATGGGCGGTGATGACAATAATTCGTGAAGGAAGTTTCTCGGCGCCGATATGCTTGAGGATATCAATGCCGTCCATATCCGGCAGCTTGAGGTCCAGAAGAACCACCGTGGGTGTCTGTTGGCCCAGGCAGCGCAGGGCTTCGGCTCCCGTCTCGGCGATCCGTGTTGGAATACCCAGGGGTTTCAGATACTCGCGGTAGGTAAGCGCAAGCGTGGGACTGTCTTCCACGATCAGGATGTTCTGGTCAGCTTGTGCCATGGCCCCTCGATACTCTCTCGGCATTTACAGGCAAGTGTAACGCAAATTGCGGCAATGCCACACGCAATATTGTCGCAAATCGCAACAAAGGACAGCTAAAATTTTATCGGCTTGGTGAGAAAAGCTTTACCGCACCCTGTTATTCTGCACGGCAAGCAATCAAAAAAGCACGGACGGGGCCAGAAAAATGACGGAAATGCAGCAAAATATTCATGATGCTGAAAAGCCGGTGGCGAAACCGGCAGAATTTGTTGGTGGTACTGCTGATGCCCGCGCCCATCGGCGCAGGTCAGTGTTGTGGCCAGCCAAAATCGAAGTTGGGCGGCACAACTTTAATTGCCAGGTGTGGAATATGTCCCTTGGTGGTGCGCGTGTGCGCCTCGACATGCCGATCAAGGAAGGCGCCGGTGTTACACTGGTGATTGCCGGCAGGGGGGATATCCCCGCCGTGGTACGCTGGAGCGACAGCAATGCAGCAGGTCTTGAATTCATCATGCCCGCGGAAGAAGTGAGGCTGCTGTTCATGGACCGGTTGCAGGTTTTGGGTCTCGACACCCCGACATCTTGATACCTGAATTGCCAACGGTTGCAGGCCGTCAAAGTGAGGCTTGACCGGGCTATCATTCCATGACCTAAAGGCCCGATGAGTGAGCGCCTGAAAACATCCCTCTGGGTCGAAGCCCATATCCGCACATGTTTTGCCGCCGACCGGCCGGCATTTGTTCTGGCGCGCGGTGACGCTGACCGTGGTGGCATTCTCCTGAAAATTGACGGTTTTGATGCCGGTATCACCCTTCTGGAGCGCACGCTGGATTTTGACGGCAACAGGGTCTGGAGGCAGTTACTGGTCGGCGCTGACGCTGGTGCGGCCAGCGAACAGGTCGCCAAAAAACGTGCTTTTGATGAAGACCTGTGGGTTGTCGAGATCGAAGACTTGCGACAGACTTATGAGCCCGACGCCCCTGTTCTTGAGGACTGAAGATCACATTGTCCGGGCACCGGCGCCGCCTCGGGGCTTGACGGATCGGCTCCCGGACCATAGGTAAGGCGCAGTTTTCTGATTACCGGACCCGCAACCATGGCCAAGCTCGACATTATCAACGTGCCCGATCCCCTGCTCAAGACCAAGTCAACGCCCGTTGACCGGGTGGATGCGGATGTGCGCAAGCTCCTTGATGACATGCTTGAGACCATGTATGCCGCCCCCGGCATCGGTTTGGCCGCCATTCAGGTGGCTGTCGCCAAACGCGTGATTGTGCTGGATACATCCGGTGAAGAAGAAGAAAAACAACCGCTTTTTCTTGTTAATCCGCAGGTGACATGGGAATCGGAAGAACGCAATACATACAGCGAAGGTTGTCTGTCGGTGCCGGAGCATTATGCCGATGTGGAGCGTCCTGCCGCCGTGCGGGTCCAGTATCTTGACTATGATGGCCAGATGCAGGAGGACCTGATGGAAGGCCTGACAGCAACATGCATCCAGCACGAAATTGATCACCTGAACGGCATCGTATTTATCGACTATCTGTCGCGCCTCAAGCGTAATATGATCATCAAAAAGGTCCAGAAGGCGCAGAAAGATTCGGTTATTCTCTAGCCTGCCACCCAAACGAAGAGGAGCGACGGAATGAAGCTGATCTTTATGGGCACGCCCGAGTTCGCCGTCCCGACGCTTGAAGCCCTGGTGGAAAGTGGCCACGACATCTGCGCCGTCTACACCCAACCTCCCCGCCCTGCTGGCAGGGGAAAGCGCGAGCAAAAGAGCGCGGTGCACAAAACAGCGGACCACCACGGCCTTGTGGTTCGCACACCACAAAGCTTGAAAAACCCAAGTGAACAGCAGGCCTTTGCGGACCTTGGTGCCGATTGTGCCGTTGTTGTTGCTTACGGCCAGATCCTGCCGCAGCCTGTGCTGGACGCCCCCCGTTTTGGCTGTGTCAATGTGCATGCGTCGCTACTGCCACGTTGGCGCGGGGCAGCACCCATCCACCGTGCGATCATGGCCGGTGATACGGAGACCGGCGTGTGCATCATGCAAATGGAAGCCGGCCTTGATACCGGCCCGGTGATCGCCCGGGAAGCCACCCCAATCGGCCCCAAAGCCACAACGGCAGAACTTCACGATGAACTCGCCGAGCTTGGCGCCCGTCTTATTGCGCCATCGCTTGACGCTTATGTTTCAGGAGCTGTCACGCCGCTGGAGCAGCCAGCGGAAGGCGTGACGTATGCGCACAAGATCGACAAGGCTGAAGCCCGCATAAACTGGACGGTCAGTGCAGCCGAGATCGATCGACAGGTGCGCGGCCTGTCCCCTTTCCCGGGCGCCTGGACCATGATCAAAGGAGAGCGTGTGAAAGTCCTGGCCGGCGAGGCGTTCGAAACCACTGCACTTGGGGATGCCGGCACCGCCCTGGATGGTGAGCTCTTGATTGCCTGTGGTCAGGGCCGCTATCGCATAACCCGGGCGCAGCGCGCCGGGAAAGGCGCAATGGATCTGACCGATTTTCTCCGTGGTTTTGCGGTGCCTGCGGGCACCGTGCTCAAATAGGCATCCAAAAGGTGCATCATTGCATTCCATGCCCGGTAACGACTAATAAGACGCTGATCCTCTGCCCAGACACGAGTAACAGGCACCCCAATGCAACGCTTTAAACTGACAATCGAATATGATGGTCGCCCCTATGTTGGCTGGCAGCGCCAGGACAATGGACCATCCGTTCAGGCGGCGATTGAGCAGGCTATCAGGGGTTTTGTACCCGAAGAAGAAGTCACGGTCACAGGCTCGGGCCGGACGGATGCGGGGGTCCATGCACTTGGTCAGGTCGCCCATTTCGATACCGCCAGGGAGATGACTGCCGATCAGGTTCAGGGGGCGATCAACTACCATATCAAACCGCATCCTGTTGCCATTCTTGCCGTTGAGAAGGTCAGCCAGGAGTTCAGTGCACGATTTTCGGCCGAAAAACGGCACTATGTTTACAAGATATGCAACCGCCGAGCGCCACTGACCTTCGACCGAGGCCTGAAATGGCATGTCAAAACACCGCTTGATGTCGAGGGCATGCACAGCGCAGCGCAGGTGCTGGTAGGCCGGCATGACTTTACGACATTTCGTCATGTGAATTGTCAGGCGAAAGACCCGGTGAAAACAATGGACTATCTAAGTGTTGAGCGACAAGGCGACGAAGTTCACCTGTGTGCTGGCGCACGGTCTTTTCTGCATCATCAGATCCGGTCCATTACCGGTACGCTCAAACTGGTGGGCGAAGGAAAATGGAGCAAGGCTGACCTGAAAGCCGCACTGGAAGCGTGCGACCGCTCGGCGCTTGGGTTTAATGCACCACCGGATGGTCTCTATTTTTCAAGTGTCGAGTATCCGGACGCCTAGGCGGCGTTCGAAGAAGGCTGTACCACCATCGCATAAAGAGCGGCGTCATCCGACGTTTGACGAAATTTGTCACAGACGGTGCTGTCACGCAGCAACCTTGATACCCGTGCAAGGGCCTTCAGGTGATCGGCGCCAGCGTCTTCAGGTGCGAACAACATAAACACCAGATCCACCGGAACGTCATCCACCGCATCAAAATCAACAGGCGTCGACAGGCGAGCAAACACGCCGGTTATCTCGTCCAGGCCTTCAATACGGGCGTGGGGAATTGCCACACCTTTGCCAACACCTGTACTGCCCAGGCGCTCACGGTCCAGAAGCTTTTCAAACGCCAGCCGCTCGTCGACAGCTTTGGCTGTGGCCCAGCGGCGTGACAGTGCCTGAAGAACCTGTTTTTTGCTGGATGCTTTGAAGTCGGCAAACACCAGATCGGTTACCAACAAATCTTCGATATCCATTACAACTCTCTTGCCTTTGCCGCGGCAAAGCCGCGGCATGCATTACAAACTCATGATTGGTCATTCGACTTTATGAGCTGGAAAGAACAATCCCTGCAGAGCATAGACATTTGTCTATGGGGTTTATCCCCGGGAGTGTCCTTCAGGGCCTAGGCCTCTGGGCATATCCAGCCGATATTGCCATCTGTTCGCTTGTAAACCACCTCTAGGGCGTTGGTTTTAATGTTGCGGAACACAAAAGCGTTTGAGTCCGCCAAATCCATAAGCATAACCGCATCTCCCACGGATACGGTTGGTATCTCCCGGTTGCTTTCTGCGATGATGATCGGTTGATCATCGACACTGTCTGCAGCGGGTTCGCCGGTGTCATTGTCCGGTTCAGGGGCAATAACCACATCGCGCGCCATTTCCATGGCAACTTCGCGGCTCGGCGAGTTGTGGTGGTTCTTAAGGCGTCGTTTGTATCGACGCAACTGTTTTTCGACTTTTTCTGCCGCCAGTTCAAAAGCAGCATAAGGGTCTTCCGCTTCAGCGCGGCTATGCAGGTTAATCCCCTGATTGGGATGCAGGGATATGTCGGTACGGTAACTATGTCCTTCTTTGGCAAAAGTGGTTGAAGCATCAATGGAGCGGTTAAAGTATTTGTCTGATACGAGAGCCAGTCTGTCTTCGACATGGGCAGTGAGGGCTTCGCCAACATTCATTTTACGGCCGGTAACATTGATATCCATATGTGCCAATCTTCCTTTCTACAGGCAGCCCGGGCGGCTGCTGAACCGCGGCTGACCTACCCGTTTTATTGGCCAGCCAATAGGGGGAAATTTAGGTGTCAGCCCGTTGAAAAGGCCAAGCCTGCCAGCATGGGGTCATGGTTTTATCTATCCCCGTATGCTGATCTGTCTGGCTGTTGCAGCCAGCGAATGTCCCCTGTTAATTGAGCTTACTCAAAACTGTCACACGCGTCTTGATTTTCATCAAAGTGCTGAAAAACAATCACTTTTGATTGTGGCGAATTTGCGTGCATCAAAAAAAAGCGGTCGACTCAGGATGCCATGTTCTTTTGCCGCCGCCTTTGCACGGAAGACGGGATTTTCATGGCCTCCCGATATTTGGCGACGGTACGGCGCGCGATATCGATGCCTTCGGCTTTCATCATGACAACCAGTTTGTCATCAGACAGGATTTTCTTCGGGTCTTCAGCGTCGATGAGTTCCTTCAACCGGTATTTTACCGACTCAGCCGAGTGGGCGTCACCGCCGTCCGCCGCAGAGATGGCGGACGTGAAGAAATACTTCAGCTCGAACATGCCGCGCGGGCAGGACAAAAACTTGTTGTTGGTCACCCGCGACACGGTTGATTCGTGCATGTCGATCTCTTCAGCGATATCCTTCAGGGTCAGCGGCTTCAGGAACCGCACGCCGTGCTCGAAAAACTGCTGTTGTTTTTTTACGAGTGCTGTTGACACCTTCAGGATGGTGCGGGCCCGCTGATCCAGCGCTTTCACGAGCCAATTGGCGTTTGACATGCAGTCAGACACAAAAGCCTTGGCTTCCTTGTCACTGCCGAGTTCCCCGAGTTCGCTGACATACTGCGAATTCACCAGAACTCTGGGCAGTGTGTCGCTGTTGAGCTCAACAACCCAGGTACCTGCCGGGCTTTTCTGGATGAATATATCCGGCACCACCGGCTGCACATCACTGCCACCAAATGTAAGGCCGGGTTTTGGGTTCAGTGCCCTGATTTCACGGATCATGTCCGCCATGTCGTCCTGGTCCACGCCGCACAGGCGCTTCAGCGTGGTCATCTCGCGTTTGGCAAGCAGCTCCAGGTTTTCGACCAGTGCCTGCATCGCAGGATCGTAGCGATCCAGATCACGAAGCTGGATCGCCAGGCATTCGGAAAGTGACCGGGCAAAAATGCCGGATGGTTCCAGTGACTGGAGCGCTTGCAGAATTTGCTCGACAGCATCCCCGTCGGCTCCCAGCCGCTCCGCAACATCTTCGACGATCGATGGGGGAACATAGCCTGCTTCATCCACTGCATCGATCAGGTGCGTTGCCACCAGGCGTTCGGCTGCTCCTTCGAACAAGACAGCCATCTGGCGGGTCAGATAGTCATGAAGATTTTCTTCGCCTTCGAGTGTCTGGTCGAGGCCGCGGTCATCAAATGTACCGCCACTGCCCTTGATGGTGCCGCCGCCTTCGTAGGTCAGGCCGGACGAGAGGCCGCCGGAGGCGTCTGCCCGGTCAGGCGCGGCATCATTGTTGTAAATGTTCGTATCCATGTTGGTGTCGAGCGCGCTGTCGCTGCTCGAAGATGTATCAAGACCGCTTTCGATGGATTTGTCGGCGGCAATGAGGCCGTCGCCCGTGTTGGTGTCGCCGGTGCTGCCGCCTGCCTCGTCAGTGCTGCCGCCCTCGCGAATACCTTCATCGGTCAGTGTGCCTCCATGCTCGCCGCCTTCACGAGGGCCGCCTGTGTCAGCTTCGCCGACCTCGAGGAAGGGGTTTCGTTCCACCTCCTCGGTGACATAATCCGTCAATTCCAGGTTGGAAAGCTGCAACAGCTTGATGGCCTGCTGCAGCTGCGGTGTCATTACCAGCTGCTGGCTTTGTCTGAGGTCTAACCTGGGAGAAAGGGCCACTGGTCAATCCCCTACAGACTGAAACTGTCGCCGAGATAGACCCGGCGTACATCTTCGCTTTGCAGCACTTCTTCTGCGCTGCCTTCAAAGAGCACGTGGCCGTCGTAAATGATGAAGGCGCGGTCGATAATATCGAGCGTTTCGCGCACGTTATGATCTGTGATCAACACACCGATACCCCGGTCTTTGAGATGGGCGGTGAGATCACGGATATCGGCAATTGCAATCGGATCAATACCGGCAAATGGCTCATCGAGCAGGATGAAGTTGGGGCGGGCGGCCAGCGCGCGCGCAATTTCGCAGCGTCGCCGCTCCCCCCCCGAAAGGGCCAGAGCGGGGGTGTTCCTCAAGTGCGTGATAGAAAACTCTTCCAGGAGCTCATCCAGCATGGCGTTGCGGAGCGCTCGGTCCGGCTCGACCACTTCGAGAACGGCGCGGATGTTTTCCTCGACTGTCATGCCGCGGAAAATCGATGTTTCCTGTGGCAGGTAACCGATACCAAGGCGCGCGCGCCGATACATGGGCATGTGGGTGATGTCGTGACCGTTGAGTTCAACCCGGCCGTGGTCGGGTGCGATCAGGCCGGTGATCGAATAAAAACAGGTGGTTTTCCCTGCGCCGTTCGGGCCCAGAAGGCCGACAACCTCGCCCCGGTGTACCGACAGGGAAATGTCGCGCAATACCGGCCTGCCATTGTAGGATTTGCCGATACCCTGCACATGCAAGCCTTCGGTTCCTGCTTCTGATCCATTTGCTGTGGTGGCACCCGTGGGTGCCTGTGTATCAGCCGTCATACAGCGTCTCTTGTCATTCCGGTTGCGGTATTATTGTCTCGACTGAAGGAAAAAGCGATTGCACCGCCCGGCCCCCAAAGTCGATCTTGGCTCAATTTGTGCATATCAAATGTCAATAAATCATGAACGTCCTGCATGATCCAGTGAATTAAAGAAAAATTGTGCCTTGAATTTCAAACAGACCCCGAAAACGGGCAGGGTCTTTGGTGCCTCTTTTTGCGCTGTCCGGCGCTGGAAGGTAGCAAACGCACCCAAACAGCTTCAAACGGCGTTGCCAGACTAAACCGGATGGCAAAAGCCATCACAACCGTCCGCTGACACTGCGCCTGAAAATGTCTGCATACACTTCTGCAGTATGCAGGATAGGGTTGGTGCCCGCCGTCGGGTCTGCGGTGGCCATGGCCCCGATTTGGTCGGCCCGGGTGTCATCGATGCCGATGTCGCTGAGGGTATGGGGCATGCCAAGCGACTGTCGCAAATCCAGCACCCAATCCAGAAACGCGGTGAAACCGGTTTTTTTGAAGCCCAGTGACCGGGTGAGTTCGTCGATATTGTCTTCAATTGCCGGGTGGTTGGCCACCAGCACATAGGGCATCAAAACCGCGTTCAGCGTACCATGGTGTGCGTCATAGAGGGCGCCCAGTGGGTGAGCGAGTGCATGCATGGCGCCGAGCCCGCGCTGGAACGCGGTTGCCCCCATCGAGGAGGCAACCAGCATGTGCGACCGGGCCTCGATGTTCTGCCCATCCGCATAAGCCTCGGGTAGCCAGGCCCTGATCAGGCGCATGCCTTCAACGGCAATGCCGCGGGCCATCGGGTGATAACCGGGCGCGCAAAATGCTTCCAGATTATGCGACAGCGCGTCCATGCCCGTTGCTGCCGTCAATGAAGGGGGCAGCCCGATGGTCAGCTCGGGGTCTGCAATCACGAGATCCGGCATCATACGCGGATGAAAAACAATTTTTTTGGTATGCGCATCTTCATCTGTGATGACCGAGGCGCGCCCCACTTCAGAGCCTGTGCCTGCTGTGGTGGGGACAGCAATGACCGGAACGGTCTTGCTTTCGTCTACGCGCAACCAGTTGTCGCCCTCGTCTACAAGGTCCCAGATATCAAGCGACTGGTTCGCAAGAAGTGCGATTGCCTTGCCGGCGTCGAGGGCGCTGCCGCCGCCAACCACAATCGCGCCGTCATGCCCGCCCGCCCGGAAAGCCGCGACGCCGTCCCTGACATTGTCGCCTGTTGGGTTGGCTTTGATGGCGGAAAAAACCGCGGCGTCCAGTCCGGCCTCTTCAAGACCCGAAACCATGTCCGTCACGATATCCAGCGCAGCAAGGCCGGGGTCGGTCACAAGCAGCGGGCGTTTCATACCCCGTGCGGTGACCTCAGCAGGCAGGGAGTTGATGCGCCCTGCGCCAAAATGATAGCTGGTTGGGTAATTCCAGGTGCCGGAGAGATCCATGGGCATAATTCCTATAGCGTTTCGCGCAAATGGTAGGACTTGGGCCGGGTCAGTTGCTCGTACCCGAGGGCCGAGAGCGTGCAACCGCGCCCGGTGTTTTTAACGCCGGTCCAGGCAAGCGCCGGGTCCAGATAATCGCAGCGGTTCATGAACACCGTGCCGACATCAAGCTGGTCCCCAAGGTCCTGCGCCTTGTCGAGGTCCGCTGTCCAGATGCTGGCGGTTAATCCAAATTCGCTATCGTTCATCAGTTCGATGGCTTCCGCGTCACTGGTCACCGACATGATGCCCACAACCGGCGCAAAGCTCTCGTCCTTCATGACCGACATGCTGTGGTTCACATGGGTCAGAACCTGCGGTGCCATGTAGGCGCCCTCGCCATCATCCATGGGGAAGAGGCCTGGGTCTATGTGTGTTTTGGCACCCTCCTTGACGGCGGCGGCAATCTGCCCTCGGGCGAAGTTGGCGGCTCTGGCATTGACCATTGGCCCGAGCGTGGTTTCGGGATCGAGCGGGTCGCCGAGCACATAGTTTCTGGTGCCAGCGACAAATTTTTCAACAAAGGCGTCAAAGAGACCATCCTGCACATAGATGCGCTCAATGCCGCAGCAGGATTGCCCTGAATTGAAAAAAGAGCCATCGATCAGATTTTCAACGGTCGCATCAAGGTTGGCGTCCGCCCGCACATAGGCTGCGTCTTTGCCCCCGAGCTCCAGCCCTACCGGGATAAACTCTGACACGGCTGCTTTTTGCATGGCTTGTCCGCCTGAGACAGACCCCGTGAAACACACCATGTCCACGTCGCCGCCTGCGATCAGATTGTGGGTTTGCTGGTGCGACAAGGCCAGTGTCTGAAACAGGCCTTCCGACAATCCGGCTGCATCAAATGCAGCTTGAAACCGGTCACCCGTCAGCAGGGTCTGCTGTGCCGGTTTCAACAAAACGGCATTGCCGGCCATCAAGGCGGGCACTACCGAATTTACCGTTGTCAGATACGGATAATTCCATGGCGCAACAGTGAGCACCGTGCCAAGCGGTACGCGTTTGATATAGCGTGTAAAGCCCGGCGTTGGTGAGGGCTGGTGGGGACTGAGCGCCTCCGCCGCTGCCTCGACCATAAAATGTGCTCGCTCGCGAAACCCGTTGAGTTCACCGGCACCGTAGCGGACCGGGCGGCCCATTGAACGTGCCAGTTCCGGCGCAATCCCATCCGACATGTCGAGCATGGCCGCCACCATCCGGCGGCACACTTCAGCCCGCTCGACCAGTGATGTCTGTTGCCAGAGTTGCTGTGCAGCCTTTGCTCTATGGACGGCAAGCGCCAGGTCTGCCTCACGCATGACAGGCCTGCGCGCGACTTCATGGCCATCTATGGGGGAAAGGCTGACGAGATCATTATCCATGCGGTGGGCTTCCCTCAGATGATTTCGAAATAACGATCCATTTCCCAGTCGGTGATCGCTTTCCGGAATTCTCTTTCTTCCCATTCCCGTGTTGCAGAATAATGATCAACAAAGGGGTCGCCGAACAGGCTGCGTGCGGCCTCACTTTTTCGCAGTCGCGCAGCTGCCTCGTGCAATGTGCGCGGCAAAATACGCTCAACCGGGAAAGTCTGGTCATAGGCATTGCCGTTCACGGCCGCGTCGGGTTCAATCCGGTTTTCGATGCCATAGAGGCCGCTTGCCAGCGCTGCAGCCATGGCGACATAGGGGTTTATGTCTGCGGCTGACACGCGGTACTCGACCCGCTGCGCGCTGGCGCTGCCCGGTATTGCGCGCAGGGCGCACGTACGGTTCTCCACGCCCCAGCTGGCGTCTGTCGGCGCCCAGAAGCCGGGGATCAGGCGACGGTAGCTGTTGATCGTAGGCGCCACCATCGACAGAAGTTCCGGCATCAAAGCCTGTTGCCCGCCAATGAAATGGCGCATGGTGTCGCTCATGCTGTGCTCGGCGTTATTGTCGTAAAACACATTCTCGCCTGCGTCGTTTTGCAGTGACAGATGAATGTGCCCGCTTTGACCGGGCCAGTCCGCCGACCATTTGGCCATGAAGGTTGCCATCCAGCCACGCCGCTGTGCCAGGATCTTGGTGGTTGTTTTGAAAAGTGACGCTTTGTCAGCTGCGGCAAGCGCACCATCCACCTTGATCGCGGCCTCAAGCACGCCTGGTCCGGTTTCCGTGTGCAAGCCTTCAAGCGGCATGTCCATGGCAATGCAGGTATCCATCAGTTCACGGTAAAATTCGTTGTGAACACCGGAACGCAGGCCTGAATAGCCAAAAAAGCCGGGAGTTATCGGCTGCATGCCGCGGTATTTTTTTTCCCGAACGCTATGGGGTGTCTCTTCAAACAGGAAAAATTCAAACTCGCAACCTGCATGCGGTTTGAAGCCCATTGAGTTTGCTTTCCCGACAATACGGCGCAACAGTCCGCGTGGGCAAACAGCTTCCGCTTTTCCTGTAAATTCCCCGAGGATCAGCGGCACACCGTCTTCGAAGGGCATGCGCCGAAAGGTTTCGGGCAGTAGCCGTACTTCGGCGTCAGGGTAGCCTGTGTGCCAGCCGGTAAAATCGACGTTGTCATAAAGCTGGTCATTGCTGTCCCAGCCCAGCACCACATCACAAAACCCGAAGCCTTTTTTAAGAGCGGATACAACCTTGTCTCGCCCCATATATTTGCCGCGCAAGATGCCATCGATGTCGAAGGCGCCAACTTTGACATAGTCAATCTGTTCGTTTTCAATCAGATCGATCACATCCTGAAAGGTTTGCATCAGTCGACCTCCTGCGCACGTTTGTGGGACATGGCAAATTCCTCTTCCGGCGAGAGGATCATACGGTGGCGGGCGTAAAAGGCGAAATAGGCGAGCCCCATTGCAAACCATATGGCGCACCCGTAAACGCCGACCCGATAGTCGTTGTTCAGAAACAGAAAGACGAGCGTCACCAGTGCGATCAGCCCGGCGATATATGCTCCTGCGTTGCCAAGCGGGCTGACGTACGGTCGGTCAATGTTCTTGATGGTCCGCAGTTTAAGGAAGGCCAGCATCTGCATTATGTAGGCGATAACGGCACCAAAAACCGCCATGTTCAAGAGGACCGCGCCCACAGGTACAGTGCCGAAGAAGCTTTCGCCGTACTGGATCGCAAGAGCCACCAGATAGCCAAGCGCCGCCCCTGCGATGAGGGCAATATGGGGTGTTTTGCGCGTGGAGTGGGTTACCGACAACCATTTCGGGAAATAGCCCGCACGGGACAGTGAGTAGATGTTGCGTCCGTAGGCGTAAATAATACTGTGGAAGCTGGCGATCAGACCCGCAACAGCCACCAGTGCCAGAAGAGAGGTGCCGATGCCGTCACCAAATATTGTCTGGAACGCAAGGAACAAAGGTTCGTCGGACTGGCCTACCGCTTCCGCACCGGGCGCGATGCCTGCATTCAAAAACAGCGTCAGGAAAGAGGCGATGATCAGTGTCAGAATGCCCCACAGCAAACCACGCGGCATATCTTTGACCGGGTCATGTGCTTCTTCTGCCGCCAGCGGCAATTGCTCGATGGCCAGATAAAACCAGATGGCGAAAGGCAGCGCTGCTGCTATGCCCGACAGGCCCATCGGGAACCAAACCGAGTTGCCCTGTGTCGGCGCGATATCAAGCGCATGGTCCCAGGAAAAATGCGGGATTGCACCAATCCAGAAAACGGCAAGGATTGCCAGCGCCAGGAACGTTATGAACACGGTGAACTTGAAGGTGACTTCCACGCCGATGATGTTGATGCCAACGAAGATGGCGTAGGACACCAGCCACCAGACAGGGGCCGGGACATCAATGCCAAACAATGAATTGAAAATTGCCCCCATGTAACCGCCGATGCCCACCACAATGACCGCGGGTGTCAGCACATATTCCATGTTTTCGGCAAGGCCGGTGATGTACCCTGCCCAGGGACCCATTGCGGTGCGGGCAAACGAGTAAGCGCCGCCGGTGTGTGGCAGCGCGGGCGACATTTCCGCGATCGAATAACACAGGCCAATATACATCACGGCAATGATGATGGTGGCAACGAGCAGTCCACCAAAACCACCAACGCTCAGGCCAAAATTCCAGCCAAAAAAGTCGCCGGAGATTACAGCACCAACACCCAGCGCCCAAAGCGACCATCCACCTGCGTACCTCTTCAGGCCGCGCTTTTCCAGATATCCATCTTCGGTTTCACTATAGGTAACCGAACCGTTGTCTGACGCCATACAAAGCCTCCCCAAGCAATTGCCGGATCACATCGCTTTTCACTGCATGGACCCGTGTGCAGGTCCTGTGATCCGTCCCCAGTGTGCCAGCGAATCCATCCTGCCGCATTTCGATCATAGAATGCAGCACTTTTCTTCTCGGTGGATACGACCGGGAGGAGTGGGTGGTTTATTGGCTGGGGCCGAGGAGGTGCTAGCCTCCATTCGGTTCATCGTCTCTGGGTTGATTGGGAACCGTGAAACTGCCGCGAACGCGCCCGTCCGCATCACGTGTGTCCTCGCCGTCAAGCTTTGCCAGACCGGACACCAGATCAAACTCCAGCCTTGAGCCGATGAGTTCGGATGTACCCTGCCGGAAAATCACGTTGCCGCCGACGGTGACAAGTTGCCTGTCCACGTCATAAATGCCCCAGTCGCCCAGAAGCGTTTCACTTTCGGAGAGCAGCTCAAACTTGCCCTGGGCATCAAGGCGGGAAATCGTGGGGTCGCTGTCAGTGTCGCTCAGGTCATAAAAAACCGTGATGGTGTCCGAGCGCAAAACCAGCTTGCCCTGGGTCACCTGAACCGCGCCGGAAAATATGGCCCGACCCTGCCGCTGCTGCATCTCCAGCCGCTCAGCGGAGATATCAAGCGGCTGGTAGGTGTCATGGTTTTTCAGAACCGACTGCGCCTGGACGATTGCCGCCGAGCTCATCATGGAAACCAGCATGGCCACCAGGGCGATAGGGATTTTTTTCAAAGAACGCATGCTCATCTGCTCCTGCTCTGCGTCGCTGGTCTTTGGGGAACAATATGCAGTTTCACACCGCCCTCGAATACAGCTTCCTTGTCCCGGACATTCAAACTCATGCGAGCGGCCTCCAGGGTGCCCAGATCCGCTCTGCCTTTCACATCGCCCTGCCCGGTGGCTTCACGTGTGCGAAGGTCGATTTCTGCTCCTGACATCTCCAGAAAATAGCCATTGCCGGTTTGCAGGTTTACACCGCCGACAAGCGACAGGCTATTGTCCCTGGTGCGGTATATCCCGCGCCGGGCATCAACCGTCGCGGTTTGGCCCTCGTTCAGTTCCATTTCGGCATGAATGTCGGCAAGGCGCACTCGCGGTGCATTGGGATTATCCTGTTCACCGCTGGTTGCGTGAATTCGAAACAGCCGGTCTTTCGCATCTGTGCCAACATAATTCATATTCGTCATCCGGATCACACCGTCGGATCGGGCGACATCGTCCTTTGAAAGCGTGAAGCTTACTTCGGCGTCGTTGAGAAACGGCCAGCCAATGGTCAAAGAGCCCAGAACAAGCGCCCCGATGGGCAGAAAAATCTGCATGAAGCGGATGAATCCGTCCCAGTACATTGGCGCAGTGGCTGTCGGCCCCGGTTTCAGGGCCTCCATGGCCATTTCCCTTGCACGCTCGGGACTCTGGAAATGATCTTTGACCGGCGTATTCAAACGATGAGGTCCTTCTGCAGCCAGTTGGGGCTAGTGAGAAAATATATCGACGGCGTCAAATCCGGCCAGATCCATATCCGCCCGCGTTGGCAGAAAACGGAACGCAGCTGCAGCCGTTTCGGTGCGTCCCTCGCGCGCCAGCATGTCATCAAGCCGGGCTTTCAGTACATGCAAATGCAGGACGTCAGACGCAGCATAGCGCATCTGCGCCTCGCTGATCTCGTCAGCACCCCAGTCGCTTGACTGCTGCTGTTTGTCCAGAACAATACCAGCAAGTTCTGCACACAGGTCTTTCAGGCCATGCCTGTCCGTGTAGGTGCGCACCAGCTTTGAAGCAATCTTGGTACAGTAGAGCGGAAACGTGTCGACGCCCAGATAGTGTTTCATGACGGCGACATCGAAGCGCGCGTAATGGAAAATCTTCAGAACGTCTGGATCAGTCATCAGTTTCTTCAGATTCGGTGCCGCATACTCATCTTGTTGAAACCGGACCAGATGTGCCTCGCCGTCACCGGCGGAAAGCTGAACAATACAGAGTCGGTCCCGATGAGGGTTCAGCCCCATTGTTTCGCTGTCGACTGCAACGCTGTCGCCAAACGAAAGCCCGTCCGGCAGGTCGCCTTCATGGAAATGGATTGCCATAGATATTGTCGCCTCAGGATTATTTGCCGCCATTATAGAGAAGCTTATGGCAGAATAAAGGTTGGTTATTCCGTCTTTGTATCGGGGGCATGCAAATCTGTTGCTTGGCGTGCACCCGATGCGGTCTATCTATCTGTAAAACAAGAGCCGTTTTGTGCGCGGTACAATCACTTTCAGGGGCTGTTATGACTGAAATCGCAAGTTTTCAACATCTTATGGACGGGCTTGCTGCCAACGACGGCAAGAAGGTTGCCATAACGGCAGGCTGGGCACAGGGCCGGGCGCTTTATGGCGGGCTTGTTGCGGCACTCGCTGCCGAGCCGATGGCGATGGCCCTCGAGCACCCGCGCCCGATCCGCTCGCTCCTCGGCAACTTTGTTGCGCCTGCACCGGAAGGCGAGCTTGAAGTCAGGACCGAGATTTTGCGCGAAGGCCGCGCGGTCGTGCAGACGCGCGCGGATGTGGTGGCCGATGGGCAGGTCTGCTTTGCAGCCAGTGCCGCCTTTGGTGATGACAGACCAGCGACCGCTGTGCCTGCTGACTTTCCGTTTGATCCGGCCCCCAGAAACAGTGTGCCACCCATGCAGTCCGGCGTGAGGCCATTGCCAGGGTTTCTCGATAACTTTGAGATCCACTGGACCGGTGGTGGCGTGCCCATGAGCAATTCGAAGGACCGGAAAACCGGCATGTGGGTCCGGCACCGATCTGACATGTCGGCATACCCAATTGCAAAGATTGTCGGTATCGCCGATATGCCGCCACCTGTGATCATGAGCCATTTTGACAAGCCGGTTCGTGCAAGCTCCATGAGTTGGTCGCTGGAGTTTTTGCTGCCGCCTGAGACGGTGAAGTCAGACTGGTTTTATCTGGATTTTACCTTGGATGCCGCCGCGGGCGGGTATTCCCAGCAATCGGGGCTCATCTTTTCCGAGGATGGCACACTGGTAGCTATGTCACGCCAGTGCATGGTGTATTTCGAATAGGCGTTAATCGACCAGTCCAAGCGCGGCAAGCTGCACTTGTTGGTCTGCCGGTACCTGTACCGTCTGCGTGAGTGGCTTCAGAGAGCCGGGACATGGATGCTCTTGCGTCACCGCGACGGTGACGTCAGCGGAAGCTTCAGCAAATAGTGCTTTCCATTCGATCGACAGTGCGTGCTCCGTAAGGCGCTGGAATGAACCCGCCGCTTTCAGGATGTCGACGGTTTTCTGGTGCAGGTGCGCGGGATCGAGGTTGGCATTCCTGTGGCGAATAGAGGTTTTTCGCTGGTCAAACCAGGGCCAGAACAGTTCTGCGTCCCGCGCCATGGTGAAAGCAGCGAGCAAATGGCGACCATCGCGGTGGGGTTCAAGGTCCGGCACGCCTGACTGCAGGGTAGCAGACTTCACGGCGTCATCCGGCACAAGGGGGTCAATGGCGACCACACGCTGTGCATTGATGCCTTCAGATACGCTGATCGCCAACGCGCCGCCAAACCCATAGCCCACAATGTCGGCGCCTTCGAACCCGGCCTTCTGCACCAACTCTGCGATGCGAATTGCCATAGTGCCGAAGGCAGACAGCACCTCTGGCTCATGCGAACTGTCGCCGTGGCCGGGCAGGTCAAGCGCCAAAACCGGGCGTTTACCCACAGCTGACCGAATGGCGGGAAAAAGCTGCGCTGACGATTGCCCCAGGTCATGCAGCAGGACAAGCGGGCGGCCACTGCCTGTGCGCGACATACGACAGTGATATTGCTTGCCACCTGCATCAATATAGGCCCGCTCAAACCCGTCACTGTGCGCGCCCAGGGCTGTTGTGTCCTGTGCTGTATCCAGGTTTGCAACGGCTTGCCGGAGCGCATCAAGCTGGATCTCGTATCGCTTTTCGATCGAAGGGCCGGCGTTCAGCACTTTCACACACTCAGGCAGCCCCAGCGCCAGCAATGCGTCGGTCATCGACAGGGCGGCACTGCCTTCCCAGCGCACCATGGTTGTTGGTACATCGAGGCCGTCCAAATGGGCCCGGTCCTCGGTGTCAAACGCGATGCGGTACGCATCAGCGTAGCCCTCTCCAGCGTCCAGATACCGCATGAGGATGGTATGGATGACCCCGGCTGGTGGTTGATCAAGGGGCAGGCGATCTTCCTGCCGTCCCGAGTGCCAGGGAAAGGACACAAAAAGCTGCTTGCACATATCCCAATAGGTGAGCAGATGGCCACCATCTCTTCTGGGCGTCACATCGGGGAAATAGCCGTCCAGGATGATCTCACGCTCGTCCGCGGACAAGTGACCATTGGCATCAAGCAGCAGAAAATGAACGCGGTCCGGATATCGCTTGGCGATTTCAATACCCACCTGGGACCCGGTCGCCACGCCGTAAAGACAGAAGCGGTCGAAACCCAATGCATCGATGGCCTCCATGGTGGCTTCCGCGTAATCGCCGATGGTTTCCGCCGCCTCAAAAAGCGGGTCCGACAGGCCGTAACCGGGTGTGTCTAGCGCAAAACAGGCGCAAACATCCGAGAAAACCTGCATGGCAGGCTCTAGCGCCTCGGAGTTCTGCGGTGACTGATGCAGCATCACAAGCGGCGCACCCGTGCCCACTGTGCGATAATGGACCTGGCGGCCCGACGGCAATGTGACAAAAGCTTTCTGCATGACATGATCCTTGAGTGTTGGTTATCTGCCTAGCCTGTCGCCGAATGCTGTGTGATGACGTACGTCAATGATGGCGCATTTGCTGTCGCGGGATGGCATCGGCGATTGAGCCTGCTATAGGAGTGTGAGGGCGTATTTTAACGGATTGAAGAGTTCTTATGTCGAGTGAGCTTGAAGACATCACAGTTGTCATGGTGGCGCGCAATGCCGGCAGCACCATCGCGCGCGCAGTGCGGTCTGCGGCCAGGGCTGGTGCACGCAATATCCTGCTCGTCGATGACGCCAGTGAAGATGACACCATCACAAGAGCGCAAGCCGCCGCCGACGGGTCGCTGACGGTGATCCGCAATGAAAAGCCTGTGTCGCTTGGGTACGTTCGCTCGCTGGCTGTTCAACAAATCAAAACACCCTATGCCGCCTGGCTCGATGCTGACGATGAAATGACGGAAGGCTATCTTGAAGCAATGCGAGCGCCGCTGGTGGATGGGTCAGCTGATCTTGTGTTCAGCGACTGCGTGCTGGTTGATGGCCGGTCCGGAGACGTTCTGAAGCATCTGGATGTACCGGAATTCATGAAACAGGAAGGCGCCCACTGGCGCTCGTTTGAACGCAACTGGTACCCGTCACTCCTGGCGGCTTTCCGCACCGACTTTGTAAAAGACATCGACTATGACCACGCCTTTGCCTGCTCGGAGGATTATGATTTTCTGCTGCGTGCCCTGATGGCTGGTGCGCGCGTGCGCGTCGCCGAAGGCTGCACCTACCGCTATTATCACTATGATACCAGCGTCTCGCGGAACAGGGGGCGGACAGCAGAATTTACCGCGGCGGCGCTTTTGAAACACCGCAACAAAGACATTGAATTGGCGCTTGACCAGGCCGGTTTCCCGGTTGCTGACCGGGCCAGTATCCTGATGAGCAAGGCCATGTTTGAAGGTGATGTGCGTGCTGTGTTCGAGCAGGCTGGCCGCGCAAAGGACACCGGTTTTGTCGTACCGTCAAACGGCCTCGCAGCAGAGGATGTGGCTCGCTTTTATGAAGGCACTGCGGCGCTTCTGACCGGGGATGCCGCCTGGGCTGCGCTGGTGCTTGCGCCGCTCGGGGAGTTGGGTGCGCCCGACGCGTGCAACAATCTCGCCGTCGCCTTGTTGCACACGGCGGATGAGGATGGGGCCCGGGCGCAGCTTGAAAAAGCGCTTGAAAGTCGTCCCGACTATTTTGATGCAAGGCAAAATCTCATAGCACTTGAGACTGGAGAGCCCCTTGGTCACATAACCCGTCACCCGCTGAGGCGAGCCGCGTCAAGAGACGCGTACGGCGGGTGAATGGTCGGGCAGCCAGCGACGCCCATTGACACTTTTTTGCGCGATCTACATTAAATCCAGGCTCACACAGTAGAGAGGAACCCCCCCATGTTCAGCCACATTATGCTTGGCGCCAACGATATTGAAAAATCCAAGGAATTTTATGACGCCATTCTGGGTGTTCTTGACTATAAGCCCGGCGTTATCGACGAAAAAGGCCGCTGCTTTTACTATGAAAAGTCGGGTATTTTTTCTTTGAGCAAACCCATTGACGGTGAAGCAGCCACCGGTGGCAACGGCAGCACCATTGGCTTCCGCGCTAAAACAACCGATCTGGTGGACGCATGGCACGCGGCTGGGCTTGCGGCAGGCGGTAAAGCGATCGAAGATCCGCCCGGCCTCAGAGAAGGCGGCGGCATGAAGCTGTATCTGGCCTACCTGCGCGATCCGTCCGGCAACAAAATCTGTGCGATGCACGTTATCCGCTAAGCCAAGCCACAAAAAACCATAGGGCGCCTGCAACGGCGCCCATCAGCACGCTGAAACGTTTCCCTTAAAAACTGAAACCGATACTTATTCTACTTGGGGGCGTGGCAGACGGCCTCCATGTTGTGGCCATCATGGTCTAGGACGAAGGCGCCGTAATAGTTTTCGTGATATTGCGACCGTAGACCAGGCTCGCCATTGTCTTTGCCTCCAGCAGCAAGAGCCGCCCGGTAAAATGCATCGACTTGCTCACGATTTTCAGCCCTGAAAGCAATATGCAGGGGTGGTTTGTTGCATACCCCCTCGCTAATCCAGAAATCGGTTTCGAGGGAGTCGCCCCATCCAAAAATCAGAACGCCTTGTTCATTTTCTTGCGGTGCTTCCATAAACCTCTTGTACCCAAGAGCGGTCAGAGCACTGTCGTAAAAACGCCAGCTTTTTTCAAGGTCGCTAACCTGGAGGGCAATGTGGTCAATCATCGCTTTATCGTACTAGAAAAATGGCTTGGTCTGCAATGGGGAGCAGATCTCTAGAAATGAATGGTGCCCAGAAGAGGACTCGAACCTCCACGTCCATAAAGGACACTAGCACCTGAAGCTAGCGCGTCTACCAATTCCGCCATCTGGGCAGCTCAAAGAATGGTGCGCGGGATTTAGCCTGCGCACGCTACCCTGTCAAGAGGCATCCGCCGGGGGTGTGAAGATTCTTGCCCTAAAGTGTCCCGGTGAAAATAAGCGCGAATAAAAAGAGGCCGAGGGCAACACGGTAGATCACAAACACCGTCATGCTGGCGTGTGTCAGCCAGCGCATCAGGAAGTGGATGGCGCCGAGTGCTGCAAGGCACGACAGCAGCGCCCCGATGAGCGCATCGTTCATTTGGGCGGCACTCGCCTGCTCCATAGCCTTCAGTCCGGTAGCCGTGCCGGAGGCGATGATTGCCGGGATCGACAATAACATGGAAAAACGCGCGGATTCGGTGCGGGAAAAACCAAGCATGCGCGCGGCGGTCATGGTGACGCCCGCGCGGCTGGTGCCTGGGATGAGCGCCAACACCTGGGCGAGGCCAATAAGGAGCGCCGGTTTTATGGCCATGTCGTCTGTCGTTTTTTTTGTGTCGCCGCGTTTGTCAGCCCAATAAAGCAAAAGACCAAAAACAATAGAGGTCGTTGCAATAACCTCTGCGTTTCTAAGCGCGTCGTTGGCGTCGGTGGCCACCATCAGGCCGCCAACAATCACCATCGGGATGGTCCCGATAACCAGTGCCCAGAAAAGCTTCAGGTAAACGGTGCCCTCCACCTGTTGCCGCGCCGCTTTGACGCCGATGCTGCCAAGACCGGCCAGCGCCAGCCCTTTGGCGTCGCGCCAGAAATAGAGAAGCACGGCGAGAAGCGTGCCGACATGAACGGCGACATCCATCAACAAGCCCTGGTCCGGCCAACCGCTGAGCACGGGAACAAGCACAAGATGCCCGGAAGAGCTGATGGGTAGAAACTCGGTGATGCCCTGCACAAGTGCCAGCACAAAAAGTTGGATAATGGTCACCCGCCCCTCCTCGGTGGTTGAAGGGCCGCCCCCGATTCGCCCCTGGATAGGCACAATACCAGTAGGGTTTGGTCGTGGCGAGCCTCTTGATAATACCGAAATGGTACTATAAATCTCTATTTTCGAGCGCCTAGACGGTGGGATTCTCGAAGAATTCTGATAATTAGGACAGAAATACTGCCATATATGGAATTTTTTGCTTAATTTTTCAAAACTTTGAACATATACTGCGCGCCGAACGCAATATTGCGCATGAAAATTACAAGAATTCGAGGATGGCTCGGCGGCGAGCCCGGTTGAATGTCAACCGATGGATCGCCGGACAGGTCACTTCACACTCCAGAGGACACATCATGGCCGATGACTTGTTGAAATTTGTCTCCATCGACCAAAAATTGCCTGCAAAGCGCGAAGCCGACGACCGTCGATTGGATTTCAGTGAGATCTATGCTGAATATGACCCGGTCGCAGCTGAAGAGCAGGCGAGCCGGTGCAGCCAGTGCGGCGTGCCTTTTTGTCATATCCACTGCCCGCTCGGGAACAATATTCCCGATTGGCTGAAACTGACCGCTGAGGGGCGACTGGAGGACGCGTATGAAATGGCGTCGTCTACCAACAATATGCCTGAAATCTGTGGCCGCATTTGCCCGCAGGACCGTCTTTGCGAAGGCAACTGCGTGATCGAAAAGGATTTTGAATCGGTCACCATCGGCAGCGTTGAAAAATATATCGCTGATACCGCATGGGAACAGGGTTGGATCAAACCGATTACACCCGAACTGGAGCGGGAAGAAACAATCGGCATCATCGGAGCGGGACCCGCCGGGCTCGCTGCTGCCGAACAGCTTCGGCTAGCCGGGTTTCAGGTCCATATCTATGACCGCTATGACCGGGCGGGCGGATTGCTCGTATATGGAATCCCGGGTTTCAAGCTCGAAAAAGATGTGGTTGGCCGCCGTACCGGCCGGCTTGAGCAGTCGGGCATCACCTTTCATATGGATTTTGAAGTGGGGCGCGAAGCTACCCTGGCCGACCTGCGGGACAAACATGACGCGCTGCTGATTGCCACCGGCGTATACAGGGCGCGCAGCCTGAAAGTGCCCGGTGTTGGCCTCGGTAATATCCGGGAAGCACTTGATTATCTGATTGCCTCAAACCGGAAAGGGTTTGGCGATACAGTTCCTGAGTTTGAAGATGGCCAGCTGGATGCCAAGGGCAAAAACGTGGTGGTTATCGGCGGCGGAGACACAGCCATGGACTGTGTTCGCACGGCCGTGCGTCAGGGTGCTAAATCTGTCAAATGCCTTTATCGCCGCGACCGCGAAAACATGCCGGGTTCTGCGCGCGAGGTAAAAAATGCTGAAGAAGAAGGTGTGGAGTTTGTCTGGCTCGCCGGTCCCGAAGCCTTCACCGGCGACGATGACGTTGCGGGCGTGCGCGCCTACCGCATGCGGCTCGGCGCCTCTGATGCGACCGGCAGGCAGGCGCCCGAACCTGTGCCCGAGAGCACCTTCACGCTTGACTGCGACCTCGCCATTCTGGCGCTGGGTTTTGAGCCGGAAGACCTGCCTGCCCTGTTTGGCGCTCCTGAACTCAGGGTCAGCCGCTGGGGCACCGTAACGGTTGATCACCAATCACTGATGACCAACCTGGACGGCGTATTTGCGGCAGGCGACATCGTTCGCGGTGCCTCGCTGGTTGTATGGGCCATTCGGGATGGCCGTGATGCTGCCACGTCCATCATCAAACATCTGAACACACAGTCACGGGCTGCCGTGCAGGCAGCGGAGTAATCTGTATGAAACACATGGACAAGAACCCGGTTCCCGGCCCCATTGGGCTTTATGATCCCTCTGAAGAACGCGACGCGTGTGGTGTCGGCCTTGTGGCGGCGCTAGATGGTCGGGCGAGCCGGGAGGTTGTGCTGCGCGGCATCGAAGCCCTGAAGGCAATCTGGCATCGGGGTGCCGTAGACGCTGACGGTAAAACCGGCGACGGAGCCGGCATCAACCTTGAAATCCCGCAAGAGTTTTTCAAAGAACATGTCAAAGCCACGGGTCATGAACCTTCGGATAGCCGGCTTGCAATCGGCATGGTGTTTCTGCCTCGCCTTGATCTGGCTGCGCAGGAAACCTGCCGCACCATTGTCGAGACCGAGATCCTGACGTTTGGCTATACGATTTATGGCTGGCGCCAGGTGCCCGTGGATGTCTCGGTGATCGGCGACAAAGCCGAAGCAACCCGCCCCGAAATCGAGCAGATCATGATCGAAAACTCAAAGGGTGTTGATGAGGAAACATTTGAGCGTCACCTCTACCTGATCCGACGCCGGATCGAACGGGCCGCGATCAATGCGCAGGTGCCGGACTTTTACATCTGTTCGCTTTCGTGCCGCTCTGTGATTTACAAGGGTCTGTTTCTTGCCGAGCAGCTGGCGACATTTTACCCTGACCTGCAGGATGAGGGGTTTATCTCCTCGTTTGCCGTTTATCACCAGCGCTATTCAACCAACACCTTCCCCCAATGGTGGCTCGCGCAGCCGTTCCGCATGATCGCGCATAACGGCGAGATCAACACCATACGCGGCAACGTAAACTGGATGAAAAGCCACCAGATCCGCATGGCCTCCATTGCGTTTGGTGAAAACTCCGAAGATATCAAACCTGTGGTGCCGAAAGGGGCATCGGATTCGGCAGCGCTCGACGCTGTGTTCGAGGTCATGGTCCGGGCGGGGCGGTCTGCCCCTATGGTGAAAACCATGCTGGTTCCTGAAGCCTGGTCGAAAAAGACCATGATGCCCGAAGCGCATCGACACATGTATGGTTACACCAATTCAGTGATGGAACCGTGGGACGGCCCTGCCGCTCTTGCCGCCTGTGATGGCCGCTGGGTCATAGCCGGGCTTGACCGCAACGGCTTGCGGCCAATGCGCTACACCGTGACAAATGACGGCTTTCTCATTGTCGGCTCTGAAACCGGTATGGTTGTTGTTGATGAGGATACCGTGAGGGAAAAGGGTCGCCTTGGCCCCGGGCAGATGATTGCTCTGGACCTGAAGGAAGGCCGTTTTTACCACGACCGGGATATCAAGGACCGGCTGTCGGCAAGCCAGCCATTTGAGCAATGGATTGAGGACATTCAGTCAATTGAGGACTTGCCGGGCTACAAGGGGCCGGAGACAGCAACCCTCTCTGGTTCGGACCTGCGCACACGCCAGATCATGGCGGGCCTGACCCATGAAGACCTTGAGCTTATCCTGCAGCCGCAGGTGATGGCAGCCAAGGAAGCCATAGGCTCCATGGGGGATGATACGCCGCTCGCGGTTTTGTCGAGCCAGTATCGCAACCTGTCGCACTACTTCCGGCAGAATTTCAGCCAGGTTACCAACCCACCGATCGACAGTTTGCGCGAGCACCGGGTCATGAGCCTCAAAACGCGGTTTGGCAACTTTGCCAACGTGCTTGATGAGGGGCACACCCAGATCGGGGCGATTGTGCTTGAGAGCCCCGTGGTTTCGAACCGGGAGTGGACAACGCTTGTCAGCCATTTTGGTGACTCGGCTGAAGTGATAGACTGTACGTTTGATATCAACGAAGGTCAGCAGGCGCTTCGAAACGCCATTCGCCGGATCAAGCGCGAGGCGGAAGACGCGGTGCGCGAAGGGCGCGGCCATATTTTCCTGACCGACGAAAATGTCAGCGCCAGCCGCGCGCCCGTGCCCATGATCCTGGCAACCGGTGGGCTGCACACACATCTGGTAGACCAGGGCCTGAGGACGTTCACCAGCCTAAACGTGCGCTCGGCGGAATGCCTGGACCCACATTATTTCGCGGTGCTCATCGGCGCAGGCGCAACGACGGTCAATGCGTATCTGGTGCAGGAAACAATTGCAGAACGGCAGGGAAAAGGCCTGTTTGGCGACTATGACCTGACAACATGTGTAAACCGGGCGATTGAAGCGATTGATCAAGGCCTGTTGAAGATCATGTCCAAGATGGGCATCTCGGTTATCTCCAGTTATCGCGGCGGCAATAACTTCGAAGCTCTGGGTCTCTCCCGCGCGCTTGTCGCCGAGTTTTTCCCGGGCATGCCGACCAAGATCTCGGGCATCGGCCTCGCTGGTGTGCAGCAAAAAGTGCTGGAGCAACACAGCCGCGCCTTCCTTGAGGGTGCGACAACACTGCCCGTGGGTGGTCTGTATCGCTATCGCCGGGACGGTGAGGTGCATGGCCATGATGGTCAGCTCATTCACTTGTTGCAGTCCGCTGTTACCAACGACAATTACGCCAAGTATCTCACCTACTCGCGCGGTATTTCCAACCTGCCCCCGGTGAACCTGCGCGACCTGATGGACTTCCGCAGGCCTGACGAAACGCTCGCGCTTGATGAGGTCGAATCGATCACGGAGATCCGAAAGCGCTTCATTACGCCGGGGATGTCATTGGGGGCGCTGTCCAAGGAGGCGCACGAGACACTGGCAATCGCCATGAACCGGATCGGCGCCAAGTCGGTTTCCGGTGAAGGTGGTGAGGACAAGCGGCGTTTTACACCGTTCGAAAACGGCGACAATGCCAACAGTCCGATCAAACAAATCGCCTCTGGCCGGTTTGGTGTGACGGCAGAATATCTGAATGCCTGCGAAGAGCTGGAGATCAAGGTCGCACAGGGCGCCAAGCCCGGCGAAGGCGGCCAGTTGCCGGGCTTCAAGGTTACGGAAATGATTGCAAAACTGCGGCATTCCACACCTGGTGTGATGCTGATTTCGCCGCCGCCGCACCATGATATCTATTCGATCGAAGACCTTGCGCAGCTCATTTACGACCTGAAGCAGATCAACCCGCGCGCCAAAGTGTGCGTCAAGCTGGTGTCGTCTGCCGGCATCGGGACGATTGCGGCCGGTGTCGCCAAGGCCCATGCGGATGTGATCCTTATTTCAGGCCATTCAGGTGGCACAGGAGCCAGTCCGCAAACAAGCATCAAATACGCGGGCACGCCGTGGGAAATCGGGCTTGCGGAAGTTAATCAGGTTTTGACCCTGAACAATCTCAGGCACCGGGTGGTGCTCAGGACGGATGGCGGCATCAAAACGGGGCGCGATGTGGTGATTGCGGCTATGCTGGGTGCTGAAGAATATGGTGTTGGCACCGCCTCGCTGGTTGCTATGGGGTGCATTATGGTGCGCCAGTGCCATTCAAACACCTGCCCGGTGGGCATCTGCACGCAAGACGAAAAGCTGCGTGCCAAGTTCGATGGAACGGCAGACAAGGTTGTGAACCTGTTCAGCTTCATCGCAGAGGAGACGCGTGAAATACTGGCGGAACTCGGCGTGTCAAAACTCGATGATATCATTGGCCGTACCGACCTGTTGCATCAGGTCAGCCGCGGTGCCGACCATCTGGACGACCTTGATTTGAATCCGCTTCTTGTGCAGGTGGGCGGTCGGGGCAACAAGTCCGTTTGCACCATTGATGGCCGCAACCCCGTACCCGATACGCTTGATGCGCAGATGCTGAAGGATGCACAGGCTGTGTTCACCCGCGGTGAGAAAATGCAGCTGACCTATTCTGTGCAAAATACCTTGCGCGCCATTGGCACGCGTTTCTCAAGTGAGATCACTCGCACATTTGGCATGACCGGCCTTAAGCCCGACCATGTCACGGTTCGCTTGCGGGGCTCGGCAGGACAGTCCCTGGGGGCTTTTGCCGTACAGGGGCTGAAAATCGAAGTGGCGGGCGACGCCAACGACTATGTCGGCAAGGGCCTTTCGGGCGGGACCATTGTTGTGCGTCCGTCCAACCGGGCATCCTTCAATTCGCGGGACAATACCATCATCGGCAACACGGTTCTTTATGGTGCGACATCAGGCAAGCTGTTTGCTGCCGGTCAGGCGGGCGAGCGGTTTGCCGTTAGAAACTCCGGCGCCAATGTTGTGATTGAAGGCTGCGGTGCGAACGGTTGTGAGTATATGACGGGTGGAACCGCCGTTATTCTTGGCACCATTGGTGACAACTTTGCCGCTGGCATGACCGGCGGCATGGCTTTTGTCTATGATGAAGCGGGTACTTTCGCTGAATATGTCAATGATGAAACTGTTGTGTTTGACCGGATTGCAAGCGCGCATTGGGAATCCGTGTTGAAATCGATGGTTGAAGAACATTTTGATGCCACTCACTCACGGTGGGCTGCGACCCTGCTCGCGAACTGGGACAGCAAGCGTGATGGATTCTGGCATGTTGTGCCGAAAGAAATGCTTGATCGCCTCGAACACCCGGTGTCTGACAAGTCTCCGGATGATGTTGAGGCGCTGACAGCCTAAAAAATATCAGCCCGCCGCTGATTGGCGATTGGCGGTCCCTTGCTCTTGCGTTAAGAGAAAGGGGTTATGCCCATCCTGTATCATCACTGGCTCAGTCCTGCCGCCCGCTTTGTTCGTGTGCTTCTCGCCGAGAAGCGTATCGACTTTACCTTGCGGCTTGAAAAAGAGTGGGAACGTCGCCCGGCGTTTCTGGCACTTAACCCTGCAGGAGAAGTGCCTGTACTGGTTATGGATGATGGCCACGCCTACTCAGGCGTGATGGCGATTGCCGAGTATCTGGAAGAAGTGGTGCCGGAACCGCCGCTGTTGCTTGGAAGCGCAGACGAGCGCTATGAAGCCCGCCGTCTGGTCGGCTGGTTCCACACAAAACTTGGCAGTGAGGTTTCGCGTCATGTGGTTTCGGAAAAGCTGTTTAAACGTTTCCTTGGCATCGGCGAGCCTGATTCAGAGGCTGTTCGCTGTGCTGCCCATAACCTGAAGACGCATCTTAAATATATCTCTTTTCTCGCTGAACGCCGGCATTATCTGGCGGGTCCGCAATTCACCATGGCTGACGCCGCCGCCGCTGCCCATATTTCAGTGATCGATTATTTTGGCGACATTCATTTTGAGGAATGGCCACTCGTTAAAGAATGGTACATGCGTGTGAAATCGCGGCGGTCCATTCGCCCGCTTCTCGAAGACCGTATCTCAGGCCTCCGACCCCCTGCGCACTACCAGGACCTGGACTTTTAGGAAATGACAGGCGCCGCAGATATCAGGGCGCAGCTGCAAGCCAAGGCACGCGAACTGGGCTTTGACCAGTTTGGCATAACGCCGGCCGAGGCAAGCGACAAGATCGGGCAGGGTCTTCAGGAATTTGTTTCCAAGAACCACCATGGCACCATGGAATGGCTTGCCGACCGTGTGCATCAGCGCAGCAGCCCCAAAAACCTGTGGCCGGGTGCCCGTTCGGTGATCATGCTGGCGCTCAACTACGGACCAGATGACGACCCACGTCTTCTTTTGGAAGAAAAAAGGCTGGGCAATATTTCTGTCTATGCGCGCGGCAAAGACTATCATGACGTTGTCAAAAAACGCCTGAAGACCATGGCACGCTGGATGGTCGAGACATTTGGCTGCGAACTCAAGGTGTTTGTAGATACAGCGCCGGTTCCTGAAAAGCCGCTTGCCATGGCGGCTGGGCTGGGCTGGCAGGGCAAACATACCAATATGGTGTCCCGGGAATTTGGAAGCTGGCTTTTTCTTGGCGCCGTATACACCGACATGGACCTGCCGTGCGACGAACCGCATACGGACCAGTGTGGGAGTTGCCGTGCCTGTCTGGATGCCTGTCCAACAGATGCTTTCCCTGAGCCATATAAAATTGATGCGCGTCGCTGTATCTCCTACCTGACGATCGAGCACAAAGGTCCGATACCGCTTGAGTTTCGACGTGCGATGGGTAACCGGATTTATGGCTGTGACGATTGTCTGGCGGCGTGCCCCTGGAATAAATTTGCCCAGACAGCCAGCGAGGCGGCGTTCCATGCTCGCGTAGAGCTCGATGCGCCTCCGCTTGCTGATTTACTGGATTTGTCAGATGCGGATTTTCGCCAGGTGTTTTCCGGCAGCCCAATCAAACGGATAGGTAGAGACCGATTTGTGCGGAACGTTCTTATTGCCGCAGGCAACTCCGGGAACGGCACTCTGCTCGGCAAGGTCAAACAGTTGACCAGCGACCCCGTTGCCCTTGTCGCGGAAGCTGCAGAATGGGCTTTGGCTGAACTGACACAGGAAGGAAGTGACATTGAAACGTGAACTGGTCTTTGTCGTTTTGATCGGGCTTGCGTTATTGGCGTTGGACTATCCGCGCCCTGACACTCCCGGCACAATACTGGAAGCTGAGGTCCTTTCCGTGGAAGATGCACCAGAGGGGAATGGCTGGCGTGTGCTGTTGTTAAGGCTTCCTGACGGCGAAGAAGTCGCGGTCAAAACGCTGGTGCCGTTTTTCTACCGGGTGGGCTACCGTGCCCATGTGGGTGTTTTCGAGCGCCGTATTTTTCCGGACATCATGGATTTGGTGGCACCGCCAGACGGTGCAACCGGCGCGATCAATCCCTGATCAGCATAATGTTTGTCGGGTTATAGGTTTGCCCATCGCGAACGTTCCCGTTTTCGCCAAACTTTGGCCATTGGCTGGAGGCGACAAACAGCACGCCATCAGACGTACTGGTGCCGAGCGTGGGTTCGTCAAATCCAGCCAGATTTTGGGCCAGCACCTCTACCCCTGTTACATGACCTGCTTCAAGGTTGGTGTTGATCTCAATAATTCTGTGAGGAGAAACGCCGTTCTGCACGGCAATAAGCCGTCCCTTGTGTGATAACAGGCCATCAATGCCAATCAGCGACAGGGTATTCGGGGTATCCAACAAACGGGCGTCACCTGTATCGATGTTGATTGCCCAAAGGCCACGGCCATAATCAGCCATCATCAGCGTGCCATCACCAAGAAAGGCCAGACCTTGCGGGCTGCGAAAGGAGGCGTTGGTTTCAAGGGGCCTTAGCCCGTTTTCGGCGACTTCGTACAAAGCACCACTTTGCGCTTCTGAGACAAAAACCCTGCCGGTGCCATCAATGGCGATATCAGCGATTTGTTGACGTTCCGTTCCGCCGTCAAGTGACCAGTTGCCGCTTACGGCACCAGTGGTTCCATTGATCTTCAATACGCCCGTTTTGCCGCCGCCCGCCGGAATATCCGGCGTTTGGTCAACCCGCCCATAGGTCGCATAGAGGCTGTTGTTGGACACGTCAAACGCCAGCCCAAAAAAACTGTGCGCTTCATGGTCTTTGCCTTCCAATAAAACAGAGATGTCGCCAGTGCGGTTTACTTTAAGGACGGTGCCTGACACAACTGTGCTCAGGAAGTATCCCCCAGTGCCATCAGCAGCAACACCTTCGACCAAACGGTGAGTCTGCGGTATCTGAAACATCGTGTCTGCCGACCCTGAGGCAGCCATCAGCACGTTCATTTCCTGTTCCAGTTCGGCCCAGGTTTCAGGCGGCAATTTTTCCTGCATTTTGGCGCGGATCGCATCCGGCGGTACAACGCCGAGCGCAAAATAGCGCCCGATCAGGGCGATTGTTTCGTCAATGGCGCCCGTTTCAGCGGCAAGAAAAATGGCATTACCCAATATGGCCGTGTTGGTTGGCCGGTCTTTGAGGGCCTGCATCATGCCAGCGAGCGCCTCGTCAAGGTTTCCGGCCCGAAACGCCTGAATGGCTTCGCCGCGGGCAGCCTGTGAGCGGGTATACTGCTCTTCGGTCTCGGTGACATAGGGTTGAGCGGTTGCTGTGACGGCAAAGCCCATGGAAAGAACGGCGCATAAAATCTGTTTCATGCGCCAAAGTTTACGGCCGACAATTTGGTATGCCAACCCGGTCGCGACGAAACGGTTCGTCGCAATTCTATCTGCGTTTGAGCGGCTGGTTTCCGCCGCCGCCGCGACGTGGTTTTTGCCCGGGTCGCCCGGCCTTTGCTGGACGGCCAGGGTTTGTTGGGCGCCCTGTTGTGCGACCGGGCTTGGATGAGCGCTGTGGCTTGCCGCTTGGCCGGCCGGCAGCACCATCAGCGCGACTTGCCGTTTTGGCAGGGCGCTCACCATCGCCCGCTTTCCTTGGTTTACCTTTGTTTTTACTTGGTTTTTTTGCGCCTTTTTTCTTCTGCGCCTCACCATAAAACTCAGCACGCTTGCCTTTGGCTTTTTTGGGTTTCACTTTGTCGGTCTTTTTGCGGGCGGCAACGGCTGGGCGTTTTTTGGCGGAGATAGAGGCTTTCTTCTTTGTGATCAGACGAAATGGGTGATCATGAATGACGTCCAGTTCTTCGCCGAGTAAATCCTCAATGGCTTTCAGGAGGCGGGGCTCGTTTTTGCCGCACAGGGTAAAAGCCCGGCCGCTGGCGCCGCCGCGCGCGGTGCGCCCGATCCGGTGGACATAGCTTTCTGCTTCTACGGGCACGTCAAAATTGAACACATGGCTGACGTCTTTCACGTCAATGCCGCGGGCAGCAACATCAGTAGCCACCAGAAAATCGAAATCGCTTTTTCGGAACCCGTTGATCGTTCGTTGCCGCAGTTTCTGGGGCTTGTCGCCGTGGATGGCGTCTGCTTTCAGGCCGAGGCTTTTGAGGTAATCTGAAATTTCTTCGGCGTCCCGGCGTGTTCTTACAAACACGATCGACTTGTTGGGTTCTTCTTCCTCGATCAGAAAGGCGAGCAGGTCTCTTTTCTGGTGTCCCGGGACATGGAGCACATAGTGCTCCAGATTGTCGGCCACGGTTGCGCTGACGCTGACTTCAACCTGCGCCGCGTCATTCAGGAGCGTGGACTTGAGCCCCCGTATGGCATCGCTCAGGGTGGCGGAGAACATGACCGATTGGTGCGGTCCGTTTATCTTGCCGCTGATTTTTCGCACGTCGTCAACAAAGCCAAGATCAAGCATGCGATCAGCTTCATCGAGGACAAAATACTCGACTGCATCCAGAAATATGTTGCCGCGTTTGATATGGTCGAGCAGGCGGCCAGGGGTGGATACAAGGATATCGACACCGCGGCGCAGAATGTGTGTTTGTGTGCGGTAGGGCGCTCCGCCATAGATGGTGCAGCAACTTGCACGCATGCCTACGGAAAGCTCCTTGATCCGGTCCGTGGTCTGGATGGCCAGTTCGCGCGTTGGCGCAAGGATGAGCGCACGCGGCAGGTGAGGCTCGGCCCTGCCTTCAAACAAAGCGAGCTTTTCAAGGAGGGGGATAACAAACGCAGCGGTTTTGCCACTACCGGTTTGAGCAACGCCTATCACATCGCGGCCCGCCAGAATCAGCGGGGTTGCCTGCTGCTGGATCGGGGTTGCTTCGGTAAATTTTGCATGTGCAAGCGCGCGTTGCATGTCGGCGCTAAGGCCGAGTGTCGAAAAATCAGACATTGAACTTCCATCGGGTTAAGGCCGGGCAACTGGTCCTGGCACATGGGCGAAACCTGTTTTCGCCCTGGTTCAATTTCCTTAACCTTGGACAAGTCCGGGGTTTGCACGACGTCGCGCGGAAACTGAAGGCGTGTCTGTGCGCCTTTTGCGGGATGATGTCAATGAAAGATGATTATCGGCCGGTTGTCTCATCGAGCGAGACTGTGGCGGCTCCAACAATTGGGCCGTGATAATAGTCCTGATGCATCAGGACGGCGAGATGGTTCGCACCGGCGTTCCGACCAATGTTGGCATCAATGGTGATGCTGGTTGCGCTCCCGTCCCAATCCGGCAACATATCCGACAGGCGCACCACGTTTGTATAATGCAACGTGCGCCCCCGGTTTTCGCCGTCGCCGATTTCAACTGTTGCGTCGCTCAGGTACCAGGCCGTTACCAAAGCGACGTCGCCGGGAACATCGGTTTGTGGCAGGTCAAGCCGGATGGTGTCGCCTTGCAGTGTCATCTGCGGGTACACTGTAAGCCGGGCTTCATCACGTGCTTCGGTCATCGCAGAGCGAATAGCGCCCTGATCAGAACCAACGCTCTGGAATCGGCCGTCAAAAACCATTTGCGGTGTGAACACGCCGCCCCGACCAAAACGTTTGTTGTAGGCGGCTTGTCTCATTGCGTTGTGGGGGTGGGCAAAGGTGTCTTCCCAACCAAGGCGGTCCCAATAGTCGACAGGCCAGGAAAGAGTGAGCGTACCCGGACGATCGCGCAACGCCTTAAGCGCTGTATCTGCCGGAGGGCAGCTGGAGCAACCCTGGCTGGTAAATAGTTCAATAACTGTTGGGCGCTCCATATCCTGAGCGGAGACGGACGCGGTTAGGAAGAAACCGGCAACAATACTAAGAACGTTTTTCATCATGCCCTTAACGTAAGAGACGTGGGCGTCACGTACCAATCACCTGTGTGTGACAGGCTGTAGCTGGTATGATCCCCCCTGTTTCCGAAACTTTTTAATCAAAAAGGAAGCAGCCTGTGAAGCCTTTATCGTATTTTGTCACGCCAACGTGAGGTTTTGGACACAAGGTGACAAAACCGCTGAGATCGGAAAAAGCGTAGTTGCAGGGTGTTTGGTAAAGAGCAAAGCCCCATAGGGCTTTGCGTATAGTCAGATCCAGTCGCGACAAATTGCCAGACTGACAATCGTCAGACAGCAAACTATGTTTTGATTATGAACGAGAGAGACTATCCAACCCCAAAACTCTTGATACCAGTCAACACAGCAAATTCTATGGAGAATTTAGTATCGGTTCTCGTGTTCTGTACCGCGGTGGCTGGGGCGATAGGCATCCCAGTTTCGAAGTTCAGCGGTCTTGGCGGTACGATCTTCTTTTTTTGGTATTTGGGGTTCTTTTTGATATCGCCGCTTCTATCCGTGGCGGGTGCGTGCCTTGCGGTGACTAAAGGGTCTATAGAGCCGCCTAATCCAGGTAGTGGTGTCTACGCAGCGTGGTTGCAGTTGACTTTGGGTGCTGCGGTGTTCTGGCTAGGGTGTGCTGCGTTGCAGAGTTTTACTGGTGCAGTAGAATTTTTAGACATTATGGTCACTCTTGCGTTTTGTCTTTTTACGGCAGTTCCAATCTTCATGGCTTTAAAAGGACGCCAAATTCCATTTCTTGTAACGCTCCTTTTATTGATTGGTTTGGTATCTTGGGCATTGAGTTATGCGGCTGGCTTGGAAAGCATCCTAATCACCTTTGTGCCGCATGTTCCCTTACATCTACTAGCTGTTTTGATTCTTGCTACTTGGTCAAACATATCAAAAACCCAAAAGAAAAGGCGGGGCGAAGCCCGCCTTCCTGATTAAACCATGGGCGTCAGCTAGGTCGCGAGGCGGCGCAGCACATAATGCAGAATGCCGCCGTTCCTGTAGTATTCAACCTCGTTTTCGGTATCAATCCGGCAAAGAACGGTAATTTCCCGGCTCCTGCCATCGGCGTAATGCACCGTCACGGTTACATCCTGTCTCGGCTCAATGGTGCCCGCGATGTCCGTAACGTCAAAGGTTTCGGTGCCGTCGAGGCCCAGGCTTTCGCGGCTGTCGCCGTCTTTGAACTGCAGCGGTAATACTCCCATGCCAACCAGGTTGGAGCGATGGATGCGCTCAAAACTCTCAACCAAAACAGCCTTAACGCCCAAAAGAATGGTGCCTTTTGCGGCCCAGTCACGACTTGAGCCGGTGCCATATTCCTTGCCGCCGACAACCACGAGGGGCGCTCCCGCTTCCTGATACTTCATCGAGGCATCATAGATGCTCATCACTTCGCCTGAAGGCTGGTGTGTGGTCCAGCCGCCTTCAGTGCCCGGCGCCATCAGGTTGCGTAAGCGGATGTTGGCAAAAGTGCCGCGCATCATCACCTCATGGTTACCGCGCCGGGAACCATAGCTGTTGAAGTCTTTGCGCTCGACGCCGTGGTTCTGCAGATACTCGCCAGCCGGGCTGTCGGGCTTGATAGCGCCAGCCGGGCTGATGTGGTCTGTGGTGATGCTGTCCCCCAAAAGCGCCAAGGGACGGGCACCAACGATATCTGCGGTGTCGGCGACGTCTGTCCCCATGCCCTGGAAGAACGGTGGGTGCTGGATATAGGTGGATTTTTCGTTCCAGTTGTAGGTCTGACCTTCTGCCACTTTGATGGCCTGCCATTCAGGCTCACCGGTAAACACGTCAGCGTAACGCTCGATAAACATTTCACGCGTCAGCGATGCATTCACCGATGCATTCACTTCAGCGTTCGATGGCCACAAATCTTTCAGGTACACATCGTTACCATCTTTGTCCTGCCCGATAGGGTCCTTGGTGATGTTGATTTTCATCGAACCGGCAAGCGCGTAGGCAACAACAAGGGGGGGCGAGGCCAGATAGTTGGCCTTGATGTCCTGACTGATGCGGCCTTCAAAGTTGCGATTGCCTGACGAGACACTGGTGCAAACCATATCGTTTTCGTTGATGGTTTTGGAGATCGGCCGCGCGAGCGGGCCGGAATTGCCGATACAAGTCGTACAGCCATAGCCGACAAGATTGAAGCCAAGCGCGTCCAGGTGCTCGGTCAGACCTGCTTTGTCCAGATAGTCGGTGACAACCTGCGACCCGGGTGCGAGCGACGTTTTCACCCAAGGTTTGCGCTGCATGCCAAGCTCATTTGCTTTTTTTGCGACAAGGCCTGCCGCGACAAGCACGCCCGGATTGGAGGTGTTGGTGCAGCTGGTAATGGCTGCGATGCAGACATCCCCGTGGTTCAGTTTGTAGTCTTCACCATCGACGCTGTAGCCATTATCGTCACCCAGCTTGCCAAAAGTTCCCAGCACATCGTTGAACGCTGTGTCAGCAACAGCAAGCTCGACGCGGTCCTGAGGACGTTTGGGACCAGCCAGTGAGGGCTTGACCGTTGAAATGTCCAGCTCAAGCGTGTCGGTGAACACGGGATCGGGCGAGGCTGCATCACGCCACATGCCCTGCTCTTTGGCATAGGCTTCAACAAGCTTGATGGTGTCTTCGTCTCGCCCGGTGAACTCCAGATAATCCAGCGTCTGCTGCGAGATCGGGAAAAAGCCGCACGTGGCGCCATACTCGGGCCCCATGTTGGCGATGGTGGCTTGGTCCGCGATCGTCATTTCATCCAGGCCGGACCCATAGAACTCGACGAATTTGCCAACCACGCCTTTTTCGCGCAGCATCTGAACCACGGTGAGGACCAGGTCTGTTGCTGTGATGCCTTCCTGCAGTTTGCCGGTCAGTTTGAAGCCCACAACTTCAGGTATGAGCATCGACACTGGCTGGCCCAGCATGGCTGCCTCGGCTTCGATGCCGCCCACGCCCCAGCCGAGGACAGCGAGGCCGTTGATCATTGTAGTGTGGCTGTCGGTGCCAACGCATGTGTCAGGATAGGCAATTGTTTTGCCGTCGGCGCCCTCCGTCGTCCAGACGGTATCGGCGATATACTCCAGGTTCACCTGATGACAGATGCCTGTTCCCGGAGGGACGGCGTTAAAGTTGTTCAAACTGTTTTGGCCCCATTTGAGGAATTCATAGCGCTCAGCGTTGCGCTCCATTTCAAGGTCAACATTCTGTTTGAAAGCCTGAGCGGTACCGAACTTGTCAACCATGACCGAATGGTCGATCACAAGGTCAACTTGCGCCAGGGGGTTAATCAGCTCCGGGTCGCCGCCCATTTCCACCATGGCAGCCCGCATGGCGGCCAGATCAACAACCGCGGGAACACCGGTAAAATCCTGCATCAAAACCCGAGCCGGGCGATAGTCAATCTCGTGATTGATTTTGCCTTGCTTGAGCCAGGCTACCAGCGCCTCAATGTCGCCGGTTTTGACGCTGACACCATCTTCGAACCGCAAGAGGTTCTCCAGAAGCACTTTCAGGGTGTAGGGCAGACGAGAGACGTCGCCGATTTTCTCGGCAGCAGCTTTCAAGCTGAAATAGTCATACTCTTTGCCGTCTACATTTAGGGTGCGGCGTGTGTTCAGGGAGTCTTGTCCGACATTTGACATACGATCGAGGCCTCCATTGCGGGGGTTTAAAACTGCACGCACATGTTGGCGTGCTTAAAGACGTGAAAATTGGCCGAAACCTGACGTTTTCCAGCCCAAACTTCCTTGCAAGCAGGAGCGTGTTGAAATAGTATCCGCGCCGGCCCGCTTTTCCCTTGCTTGACAGAGTCTTCTGCAGCCCGGGTTTCAAGCTTCATATAACACTTTTTTGTCAGGAAAGTCATGAGTTTGTACACCGAATATCTCGATGAGATCGAAACCAGAAAACACCAGGGTTTGAATCCAAAACCCATTGAAGATGGCGCGCTCGTAAAAGAGCTCATCTCCCAGATTAAAGATCTCGACAACGAGCACAGAAAAGAGTCACTTGGGTTTTTCATCTATAACACCCTTCCCGGTACAACCAGCGCAGCCGGCGAAAAAGCCAAATTCCTGAAAGCAATCATCTTGGGAAGTGCAATAGTTGAGGAGATCTCGACAGAATTCGCCTTTGAGCTCCTGTCCCATATGAAGGGCGGCCCGTCCGTTGAGGTCCTGCTTGATTTGGCGCTGGGTGATGATGCAGCTGTCGCCAAGAGCGCTGCTGATGTTCTGAAAACACAGGTTTTCCTCTATGAGGCAGACACGGACCGTCTTGCCGCCGCCTACAAGGCCGGGAATGCGGTCGCCAAAGACCTTCTGGAAAGCTATGCCAGGGCCGAGTTCTTTACAAAACTCCCTGACATTGAAGAAGAGGTCAAAGTAGTGACCTACATCGCTGCGGAAGGCGATGTTTCAACCGACCTCCTCTCTCCAGGCAATCAGGCGCATTCGCGATCAGACCGCGAACTGCACGGCAAATGCATGATCTCTGAAGAGGCACAGGCTGAAATTCAGGCGCTGCAACAACAGCATCCTGACGCACGCGTTATGCTTGTTGCTGAAAAAGGCACCATGGGTGTGGGCTCGAGCCGGATGTCCGGCGTGAATAATGTGGCACTTTGGACTGGCAAAAAAGCCAGCCCCTACGTTCCTTTTGTGAACATTGCACCGATTGTTGGCGGTACAAACGGCATTTCTCCGATCTTTCTGACAACGGTTGGGGTAACAGGCGGCATTGGTATTGACCTCAAGAACTGGGTTAAAAAGCTGGATGCAAGTGGACAGCCTGTCCTGGATGAAAATGATGATCCGGTACTGGAGCAAACCTACTCCATCGACAATGGAACAGTGCTTACCATCAACACAAAAACGAAAAAGCTCTACAGCGCAGCAGGCGAGGAGCTTGTCGATATTTCCTCCGCGTTGACCCCGCAAAAGGTCGAGTTCATCAAGGCAGGTGGTTCCTACGCCATTGTGTTTGGCAAAAAACTGCAAAGTTTTGCTGCGGAAACACTGGGCACGGACATGCCAACTGTTTTCGCGGCATCAAGTGAAATTTCGCACGCTGGCCAGGGCCTGACCGCCGTTGAAAAAATCTTCAACAGAAATGCCGTTGGTGTGTCCTCTGACGCAGCGTTGCATGCTGGCTCTGATGTGCGCGTAAAAGTGAACATTGTTGGATCACAAGATACGACAGGCCTGATGACATCCCAGGAACTGGAAGCGATGGCGGCGACCATTATTTCGCCGACAGTGGATGGTGCGTACCAGTCCGGATGCCACACGGCGTCTGTGTGGGATAAGAAGGCACAGCAAAACATCCCGAAGCTCATGAGCTTTATGAATAAGTTTGGCCTTATCACGGCAAGGGACCCGAAGGGTCAGTATCACGCGATGACAGATGTGATCCACAAGGTGCTGAATGACATTACGGTTGATGACTGGTCCGTGATTATCGGCGGTGACAGTCACACCAGGATGTCCAAGGGCGTGGCCTTTGGCGCCGACTCAGGAACAGTGGCTCTCGCACTCGCGACAGGGGAAGCAACCATGCCGATCCCAGAATCTGTGAAGGTAACCTTCAAAGGTAGCCTCAAGGATCATATGGATTTCCGTGATGTGGTTCATGCAACCCAGGCGCAGATGCTGAAGAAATTTGGCGACAATGTCTTCCAGGGCCGTGTGATTGAAGTGCACATTGGAACACTCCTTGCGGACCAGGCTTTTACCTTCACCGACTGGACGGCCGAAATGAAGGCAAAAGCTTCAATCTGTATTTCCGAGGACGAGACCCTGATCGAATCGCTTGAAATTGCCAAAAGCAGAATTCAGATCATGATTGATAAAGGCATGGAGAATGCGACAGGAACACTTCAGGGCCTGATCGACATCGCAAACAACCGTATCGCAGAGATTAAGTCCGGCGAGCGCCCTGCTCTCACGCCAGACGACAACGCGAAATATTTTGCAGAGTTTGTCGTGGACCTGGATCAGATCGCGGAGCCCATGATCGCAGACCCGGATGTAAACAACGCCGACGTCTCCAAGCGCTATACCCACGATACCATTCGCCCGGTTTCCTACTATGGCGGTGACAAGAAAGTGGATCTGGGCTTTGTCGGGTCCTGCATGGTGCACAAGGGTGATATGAAAATTGTCGCGCACATGCTCAAGAACCTGGAGAAGAAAGGCGAAGTGAAGTTCAATGCGCCGCTGGTAATCGCGCCGCCGACCTACAACATCGTGGACGAGCTGAAGGAAGAAGGCGACTGGGCCGTTCTGCAAAAGTACGCAGGCTTTGAGTTCGACGATGATGCACCGAAAAACGATGCGCGCACCGACTATGAGAACATCCTGTATCTTGAAAGGCCCGGGTGTAACCTTTGCATGGGCAACCAGGAAAAGGCCGGTAAAGGCGATACCGTGATGGCCACGTCAACACGCTTGTTCAAGGGCCGCGTCGTCGAGGACGCGGACGACAAGAAGGGCGAGTCGCTGCTGGCGTCAACGCCGGTGGTGGTGCTGTCCACCATCCTTGGTCGGACCCCCAGCATTGACGAGTACAAGGCTGCGGTAGATGGCATCAGCCTCACCAAGTTTGCCCCGCCTCTCAGCAAACCGCCGGTAACACACCAGTTGTAATGGATCCCGGCAATCGATTGATTGCCATGAAGCCAACCAACAAAGCAGCGTGCCATCGGCGCGCTGCTTTGTTTTTGAGCATGCTTCAATGTTACCCAGATTTGATCATGTTTCCGCCTTAAAGCGACGCGACCTTGGCCTTGTTAAAAAGAATCACTGCGCCGGAGCTCCCGAGACAAGACAGAGCAAACCGGATCAGGACGACAGAAGGAACAGACTATGGCTGAGTTTTTGAGTATTGAAGCGCTGATGGCGCTATTGTTGCCGATCATCGCGGCTGCTGGCCTGATGCATAGCCGCCGCCAGATGATGCGTTAGGCACACAGTCACCACATCCGGTATCGGGTCGCCGTACAGGGCTTTCATATTTACTATCCAGATACAGCGTCTGCGACCAGTTCCTCAAGGTCGGTGCCAAGCACCGAGTTCCAGCGGTTGAGAAAGCCGAACAGGGAAATCACGGCGACAATGTCGATGATTTGTTCTTCGTTCCAGTGCGGCCTCAGCGCGTCAAACACGTCATCCGATACTTCGTGCGGGGCGACAGCCGAGTGATGGGCCAGCCGGAGTGCTGCCCTCTCGGCGTCCGTGTAATGCGAGGACGTTTCATAGGCCCACGCGTCCTCGAGTTTTTCCCTGGAAACCCCGTGGTTCATGGCGCCAAAAGCAGTGTGCCCCTTGCAGTATCGGCACCCTGCTGCTGTGCTGGCGACGTAAGCGATGAGCCGAATGAGCCCCTGGTCAAGTGAGGTATCGCCATAGATGGACACCGTAAGCGCAGACAGTGCTTTCATCATGGCAGGCTTGCGTGCCATCAACAGCCCATCATTGGCTGTGAATCCCATCATGGCCTCGGCACCCTCCATGATTGAGGATAAGTCTTCCGGCAGGTTTTTCCGGTCTGCAGGCTTCATGCGCATGGTGCTTCTCCTTCACCGCAACACTCTTGCGCAAGGCAGAAGACGAGACCAATGACTCACATCAAGTTTCGTCCGGCGCCGTGCATTTCATCGACAGGGCGTGGATAGGTCCGGTCAGTTCCTGCGCCAGCGCCGCATTAACCAGTCGCTGACGCGCCACTCTGTTTTTGCCGGCAAAAGCTTCGCTGGTGACATTGACATGGAAGTGGCTCTCGCCGAGTCCGTGTGGATTGCCTGCGTGCCCGGCGTGGCTTGCCGAGTCGTCAATCACCTCCAGATGTGTGGGCGCCAGTGCGTCCGTTAGCTTTTTTTCGATTGTTTCACTGACTTTACCCATTTTCGCCTTACTTTCTCTTGAGTGTGCGGCCAGAAATGCTGATATATGCGGCCAAGTGCCCCAGCATTTTCTTTTGGCCACGCTGACCGTGATGCCTTTAGAATGGGTATCATAATTACCAAGACAAGAGGATTTGTCATGAGTGCCGTAGCGGCCGAAAAACTGCCGAGTATTGATCTGCCTGAAAACAAGGTTTCCGTGCGCGATGTCTTTGGCATCGATATTGACATGGAAGTGCCTGCTTTTGCCGAACGCACGGAGCATGTGCCAGACATAGACAGTGCCTACGTATTTGACCACGACACCACACTCGCTGTGCTGGCGGGCTTTGCCCACAACAGGCGGGTGATGATCCAGGGCTATCACGGTACTGGTAAATCAACGCATATCGAGCAGGTGGCTGCACGCCTGAACTGGCCAACCATTCGGGTGAACCTGGATAGTCATATCAGCCGGATTGACCTTGTTGGCAAGGACGCCATTGTGCTGAAGGACGGCAAGCAGGTTACCCAGTTCCAGGAAGGTTTGTTGCCGTGGGCGTTGCAAAGCCCGACCGCCATCGTTTTTGACGAATATGACGCAGGCCGCCCTGACGTGATGTTTGTTATCCAGAGGGTGCTGGAGGTTGAGGGCAAACTGACGTTGCTTGACCAGAATCGGGTTATTCGTCCGCACCCTGCCTTCCGGATTTTTGCCACCGCCAACACGATTGGCCTCGGGGACACCACAGGCCTCTATCACGGTACGCAGCAAATCAACCAGGGCCAGATGGACCGCTGGAACATCGTTGCGACACTCAACTATTTGCCGCATGACGTGGAAACCACCATCATGCTGGCGAAAGAGCCCGGATATCAAACCGACGAAGGCCAGAAAACCATTTCAGCGATGGTTCGGGTTGCGGATCTCACACGTACTGGCTTTATGGCCGGGGACATTTCAACCGTTATGAGCCCTCGCACAGTGCTGACCTGGGCCCAGAACGCGCGCATCTTTGGCGATGTTGGTTTTGCGTTCAAAACCAGTTTCCTCAACAAGTGTGATGAGGCGGAGCGAGCTATCGTTGCTGAATATTATCAGCGTTGTTTTGGTGAAGACCTGAAAGACTCCGCAGCCAATCTGGTTATTGGCGGCTAACAGAAAAGCTGAAAAATGGCGGACGGTGGTTCAAAACGGAAAGAAACCTTCGAGCAGGCGCTCGCAGCCACTACACGTGCGATTGCTGAAGAAAAAGATCTTGAGGTAACCTTTACCGCAGACCACCCTACAGTTATCGGCAACGAAGCGCGCATTCTGCATTTGCCACACAAGGTGACGGCACGGGATGTTGCGGAAGCGCGCGGCTGCGCTGATGCCATTGCGCTCAAGAGGCGCCACCACGACCCTAACCTTCATGTGAAACTTGCGCCTGCCGGCGCGGTTTCGCGCGCTATTTTTGATGCCGTGGAAACGGCCCGGTACGAATCGATTGGTGCGCGCCAGATGGCAGGCGTGAATGCCAATCTGGCTTCTCATATATCTCGCCGGGCTCAGGAAAGCGGCATAGCCCGGCCGAGCGACGACGAAACAGGACGGCTCGCCGATGTGCTGGGTCTTCTGGCAAGGGAGCGGCTGACCGGAGAAAAGCCGCCGGAGTGCGCAACCCTTGCTGTAGAAGGGCAGAGAAAGTGGCTTGAAGAATCTGTCGGGCATTTATTGGACGACCTTGAAAACAAGATTGACGACCAGCGCGGCTTGTCGGTTTTGACCCGTAGCATCATTGCGGAACTGGTTGGTGACGGTGACGGGCAGTCTTCGCAGGAAGACAGTGACGATCAGGAAACGGATGAAAATTCCGAAGCGGATGCGCCGTCAACTCCTGACGGTGACGGCGTGGAGGAAGAAACAGGCGACGCAGAAGGCGCTGAAGGCGCCGAGGACAGCGACGGAGAAACCGGGGAGGACGAAAGCTCGTCGGAAGCCGCCCTCGAAGATGATGATGACGCGGACAGCGACTCTGCAGAAGGAACGCACGAAGGCACCATTCCCTGGCGTCCCAACCGACCACTTGACCAAATGCCGGATGTTGGCTTCTACAAAGTATTCACTGAAGAATTCGATGAAGTCATCAAGGCTGAAGAACTGTGCGACACGGAAGAGCTTGACCGGCTGAGAAAGTATCTGGACCAGCAGATGGCGCACCTGACAGGTGTGGTCTCGAAGCTTGCCAACCGCTTACAGCGCCGACTGCTTGCGCAGCAAAGGCGCCATTGGCAATTTGATCTTGAGGAAGGCCTTCTGGATGCAGGTCGGTTGTCACGGGTCGTGACAAACCCGGCGCACCCTCTCTCCTACAAGCTCGAGTCCGACACGGAATTCAAGGACACCGTGGTTACCCTTCTGCTCGACAACTCGGGTTCCATGCGTGGGCGCCCGATTTCCATAGCGGCCATTTCCGCAGATATTCTGGCGCGTACGCTGGAGCGCTGCGGTGTGAAGGTGGAAATACTGGGTTTCACAACCAAAGCCTGGAAAGGCGGCAAGTCGCGCGAAAAATGGCTGGAAGCAGGGCGACCCGGAAAACCGGGGCGGCTGAATGACCTGCGGCATATTGTTTACAAAACCGCGGACAGCCCATGGCGCCGGTCGCGCCGCAACCTGGGCCTGATGATGCGCGAAGGGCTGCTGAAAGAAAACATCGACGGCGAGGCCCTGATGTGGGCCCACAACCGGTTGATGGCAAAACCGGACGAGCGCCGTATCCTGATGGTAATTTCAGATGGGGCGCCGGTCGACGATAGTACCTTGTCGGTCAACAGCGGCACTTACCTTGAAAACCATCTTCGCCAGATTATCCACTGGATCGAAGACAAATCACCGGTCGAACTGATCGCGATTGGTATTGGGCACGACGTCACGCGGTATTATCAACGGGCGGTAACCATTCTGGATGCGGAACAGCTCGGGGGTGCCATGACAGAGCAACTTGCCGCACTGTTTGAGGACACGCTGCCAAAGCCACGTAAACTCTAGGAATTGTGCCATGAAACAATCGGTGAAGTATGGTCTCGCTCTCGTTGGCTTCTTGCTGGCCGGGCTGATTTTTCTGCCGTTTGCCGGCGGTAACAGACCCTCTATAGCCGAGAGCGCAGGGCTGCCTGTAGAAGTAACCATTACAGCAAACCAGCTTGAGCGGCCACATGGTGAAGAAGCGGCCAGGCAAGACATAAGGTATGCCGGTGGATGGGTTCTGAACTCGGACCACAAAGGGTTTGGCGGCTTTTCGGGGCTGATCGTTGATGGGGACGCTGGCTCGCTGGTGGCCATCAGCGATAAAGGGGACTGGTGGCAGGCCCCCTTTGATGCACTCACAGGACAACCACCCGGAACGGGCTCCATGCGCAGCTACACATTGGGTGCTCTTGCCGACAAGGAAGATCTGGACGCAGAAAGCCTCATTCGTTTCCAGGGTGGATATCTTGTGGCCTTTGAACAAAACCATCGGCTGGAGTTCCTGGCCGAAGTTGGTGGCAGGCCCTCTCCGCCATCAGGGCTCGCGAGCATCGACTTCTCAGGTGTATCAAATAACAGCGGTATGGAAGCCATCGCGCTTCTGCCATCGGGAAGACTGCTTGCCTTTACCGAAAGAGGACAGGACACCGGTGGCCGGTTGAAAGCCTGGCTGGTCTCGGGTGACAGGGTCGCGGATCTTTATTTCGCACCACCGGCTAATTTTGCGCCGACCGATGCAGCTGTGCTGCCGAACGGAGACGTGCTTGTGCTTCTGAGAAAATATTCAGCGGTAGAAGGTGTGGCAGTAAAGGTAATGCATGTTGAGGCGGCAGGGATTTTGCCCGGCGCGGTTCTGGCGGGCAGAGAAATCCTGCACCTGACGCCCGAGGACCCTGTAGACAATATGGAGGGTTTGGACATCGTGGCCCTGGGGGGCGATAAAGTGCGCCTCGTCATGATCTCGGATGATAACTTCAATCCGCTACAACGCACTCTGTTGATGATGTTTGACTATAAGTATCAGTAAATCTTTTGATAAAAATTAATAACCGAACGTTTGGTTGGTAATATCACTTTTAGCAGACTTCGGAAGCTTCATCGCAACTTATGTTTAGTTGAGTATCTGTTGTCGTGTGTGGTTCACTGGCTGACCAACACAAGTGGGAGCAGGCGATGAGACGCATTGCATGTAGCGCGTTTATTTTTGGACTGATCACAGTACCCCTCCTTGCCGATGACGCCTGTTCGCCTGATGCCATCCACACACTTGCCGATGTCAGCGTATCTGACGGGCTTACTTATCAGGTGGAAGGATTGTTCAAATCCCGCCACAGGGCGGCAGCGCGATTTATCCGGGAAGGAGGGTCGCTGCATGTGGTTGAAGGCCCCAACACATGGGTGCAAACCGCGAACGGCGAGGAGCTTGCCGGAGCCTTCCAGCGCGACTATGCCCTGGGTCATCAGTTTCACGCGTTTTTTCTACGCTTCACTGATGTGGTGGACAATGTCAAAAGCGTCTCCGATATCGAATTCGCAGGCGGTAAACATGATGGCCTTGTCGGTACCCGTGAAACGGGGGGCCTTGTTTATCTGATTGACGGTTCGTCTCCCGAGCGCCCCGCAGGTCTGCGCTACGATGTCGGAGACCTCAAAATTGAAATTACATCTGATGATTGGCGAGTGGTCGATGGCACCGATGTTCCGTTTGCCCTGTCTATCGATGACGGCGACCGAATATTTGAATACCGCTACCAGTCGGTGGATTTCTCCGACCGGCCACTGTCCTGGTTTTATGATGAAATCCCGGCACCAGACCTGGATGCGGTTGGTTTAGAGAGGCTGCATCGGCAAATTCTGATCGCGCACTGTTTGGGGGACCCTGCCATCATGGAATCTCTGACGGCTCCGGGGGCAGTGATTGTAAACAGCGGTTCTGTTTTTACTTCCGGTCCTACACAAACCGGTCAGGTTTTTGAAAACACATTCGAGCGCCGCAAATATTCAGCCTACATCGACACTCGCTTGCCGGAGATTGCAGTAGCGGCATCTGGGGATATCGGCTGGGCCGCTGTTCAGGTGAATGCGCAGGGTGTTACGCCAGCGGATGGCCAGACATTTGATGAACACTGGGCCTGGGTGATGATGGCGCGCAAGATAGAGGGCCGCTGGATGATGGCAGGCAATGCCTCAAACATCAGGCGCTAACCGCCGGCATATAAGAAAAAACGCCGCACTCTTGGGGTGCAGCGTTCGAATTCCTGGCTTGGTGCCTTGCCGGTCAACCAGCCGGGCACTCAAAAAAGCTTAGGCAGCAGCCTGCTTCTTTTTGATTTCTTTCTTCAACTTCAAAGCGGCGGCAGACAGATCACCGTCGCGGGCTTTGAGGAGAAAGTTGTCGAGGCCGTTGTTGTGTTCCACAGAGCGCAACGCGTGAGCAGAAATGCGCAATGATACGGAGCGGCCAAGTGTATCTGACATCAGCGTGGCTTTTGTCAGGTTTGGCAGGAAACGACGGCGGGTTTTGTTGTTGGCGTGTGAGACATTGTTACCTGCCATCACGCGCTTACCAGTGAGTTCGCATACACGAGCCATGATCTTATCCTTCTTTTTCTACCGGAGTTTTCCCCGGGAATCTTTAATGATCGTTTATGTGTCCGGCGGCCAAAAACCGCCAGCACCGCGCGTCTCTATGCGATTCGAGGCATCTGGTCAAGCTTTATCGTCGCGCCCTAAAGCCCGGGCCTGTTGGCTTTAAAGTCGATTTGACGCTCCAGCAAACTGCCCAGCGCAAGGATCTGATCTTCCCGGAACATATTACCCCACAATGTAAATCCCCGCGGCACACTGTGTGTTGGCCGCTCGGCTGGCACAGGCTCACCGGTTAAAGGGACCGACTCGCGGCTTTCCATGCCCGTCGGCAACACAAGGCACGGGTGACCTGTATAGTTGGTGATGGTCAGCATGCCACCTGTGAAGCTGGGGCAGGCGATGACATCCACCTGTCGGTAAATATCATGCATTGCCTGCATGACCTGTCGGCGGAAACGATCCAGCTGCATGGCTTCAACGGCAGAGTAAAAGTGCGCAGCCCGAAAGGTATTGGGCCAGGCGCGGGCTTCCTGCCAGCCCATCTCGTCGTCCCGGTTCGAGAGTGTGAGTTCCTCAAAAGCGGCCGCCGCCTCGACTTCCAGCAACGTGATCAATGTGCCATATGGCAGGTCAGGCAATCTGATTTCCTGCATGGGGAAACCTAATTCTTGCACCTGCTCAAGCATGGCTTTGTCGAGCGGGTTGGCGTTGTCGCCGTCAAACCACGCCGGATCATAGCCGATCTTGATCTCGCTCGCAGCAAGCGCCGCGGCGTCATACTCAAAGCCCCAGTCAAGCGACGATGGGTCGCCCGCATCCACGCCGTTTATGGCGGCAAGCACAAGTGCTGTGTCATCAACATAACGGCAAATCGGCCCGAACTTGTCGAGTGACCAGCACAGAGCCATCGCCCCTGTTCGGGGCACCCTGCCAAACGTGGGCCGCAGCCCCGTGGTACCGCATCGCATTGACGGTGACACAATTGAGCCGAGTGTTTCCGTCCCGATAGAGAAGCCAACCAATCCTGCTGCTGTGGCAGATGCGGACCCTGCGCTGGAGCCTGAAGAGCCTTCGTCCGTATTCCAGGGGTTGCGGGTGATGCCCCCAAACCATTTGTCGCCATAGGCAAGCGCTCCCAGCGTGGTTTTGCCGACAAGAACGGCTCCTGCGTCCCGCAGGCGCTTTACGATCACTGCGTCCTCGGAAGGTACTCTGTTTTGATAGGGGGCGGCGCCCCAGCTTGTCTTTACACCCGCCGTATCGGCCAGATCTTTCATACCGTAGGGGATGCCATGCAGCGGGCCGCGATCTCGCCCGGACCTCAGTTCACTATCGGCTCGGAAAGCTTCTTCTCGTGCACTGGCTTCCATCACGGTGACAAAACACTCGAGTCTGGGGCCATGTTCGCGAATTCTACTCAGATAGATATCCAGTAACCTGTTGGCCGTGATCGCTCCAGACCGCAGCCACGCGCCCTGTTCAGCAATTGAGGCAAACGCAATGTCTTCATCTGACGGCAGCGCCCGGGCGGGTTCCCCGGTTAAAGCAACGTAATTTTGCTGCGCCTTGTATGTTGCCCCAGGCAGCCGGGGGTCGAATGTCAGGGCAGGCGCATCTTCATTGTTGATGGTCACTTCTGCGCGTCGCTGGCGAGTGCGTTCCACCATGCCCTCAAGGCCATCATATATGGCGGCACGCTCTTCTTCTGTATAGTTTGCGCCCACCAGTTTTTCCGCAATAGCAAGGTCAGACGGTGCTCCAAGAGGGTTTTGCTCCTGAGCCAGTACGCCCGCTCCGGCGGCAAGCCCGCCAACAGCGCCCGATGCTTTCAGGAATTGCCTTCTATCCAGCTTTTTTGTCATGATACCCTCCCATTAAATTTCAAAGCCCACATCCGAGACTATCTCCCGACGGTAACATTTAGCAACCATGCTTGTTTGCTGATAAAGCGTTTGTGAATCCGGCATTCGCACACTATCTAGAGGTGAGGCTTCCTGCGAATATGCACCCAAAGTTCGAGCACCCCATGACAGGAATTATCAAGGCAGTATTGGGGCCCACCAACACGGGCAAAACCCACTATGCGGTTGAGCGCATGCTTGGCTATGCGTCTGGCGTGATGGGGTTTCCGCTTCGCCTACTGGCGCGCGAAGTTTATGACAAAGTGGTTGCGGTCAAGGGCAAGAACCAGGTCGCGTTGTTGACCGGGGAAGAGCGGATTGTGCCTGAACAGGCGCGGTATTTTCTGTGCACCGCGGAAGCCATGCCGCGTCTGAAGCCAGTGGATTTTGTCGCTGTTGATGAAATCCAGATGGCCGCCGACCCGCAGCGCGGTCATGTGTTTACCGAACATTTGCTTCATACCCGTGGCCGCTTTGAGACTTTGCTGCTGGGCGCAGACACAATGGGGCCGCTTATCCGCAGACTTGTACCGGAAGCAGAAATCGTTCGGCGAGAGCGTTTTTCGACCCTCCGCCATATCAAGCCTGCCAAACTGTCGCGCATGCCGCGTCGCAGCGCAGTTGTCGGGTTTTCCGCCAGCGATGTGTATGCGATGGCCGAACTGATGCGCAGGCAGAAAGGGGGCGTCGCGATCGTCATGGGTGCTCTTTCGCCGCGCACCCGGAATGCCCAGGTGGAGATGTACCAATCAGGCGAGGTGGAACATCTGGTGGCTACAGATGCGATTGGTATGGGCCTCAACATGGACATTGATCACGTGTCTTTTGCGGGATTGGGCAAATTCGATGGCAGGCGATTTCGGGACCTGATGCCGGCGGAGGCAGCCCAAATCGCAGGGCGTGCCGGCCGCTACAAGCGGGATGGCAGTTTTTCAACGCTTGGTGGTGGCGAGGCGGAGACCATGGATCCAATGATGATCGCCCAGATCGAAGAGCACCAGTTTGAGCCAATCAAAAACATCTACTGGCGGAATCACCGGCTGGATTTTGCGACGATTCCGAGACTTTTACGCTCGCTGGACCAGCACGCGCAGACAGATGGGCTGACCCGTGTGCGAGATGCCGTCGACATGCTGGCCCTCAAGGCTCTGGCGAAAGATGAGGCAGTCTCTGGACCTGCGGTGGACAAGGCGTCGGTCGAAACGCTTTGGAATGTTTGCCAAATTCCTGATTTCAGGAAACTTTCGCCCGATGATCACTATGGCACTTTGAGGAAGATATTTGTCGATCTTATGAGTCCTGCCAGCGTAATCCCCGGTGACTGGATTGCCCGGCAGGTGAAGCGCCTTGACAATATGCACGGTGACATAGATACCTTGGCCGGTCGAATCGCCAGTATCCGGGTCTGGACCTATGTTTCTCACCGGAAAAACTGGCTTAAGGACGCTGCCCATTGGGCCCATGTGACCCGCAGTATTGAAGACCGTTTGTCTGATGCGCTGCATAAAAAATTAACCCAGCGTTTTGTTGACCGCCGCACCGCGGTTCTCATGCGCTCGCTCAGGCAAAGGGGTGAACTCAGCGTGAGCATTGATGACGATACAAACAAAGTCTCTGTCGAAGGACATGAGATAGGCGAGCTTCATGGATTTTCGTTCCGTGTTGAACCGGGCGCTGCGCGGGATGATCAGAAAACGCTGAAAGCGGCGGCTGAAAGCGGTTTGCAGGCGGAGCTGACGCGTAAGGCAAAGCTGTTTGCCAATGTTGGCTATAAAACACTGACGCTGGATTTTTCAGAAGGTCTGGGTTTCCCGAAACTGCTGTGGGAAGAAGCCCCGATCGCGACGCTTGAAGACGCGGGCGCCTTTATGGCACCACGTGTGAAGATGCTGTCAACCACCCTTCTGAATGATGATATGGCCGAGCTGGTTCGCGGGCGAGCCCAAGACTGGCTGGACGCTCGAATCGCCGAAAAGCTGGAGCCTCTCGTCAAACTTGCACAGGAGCTAAACGGCGAAACAGAACCTCCCGAAGGTGCTGAGGCGCTCTCAGGGCTGGTGCGCGGTGTGGCTTTCCGGCTGATGGAAAATTTCGGCGTATTGCCGCGCCGGGAAGTTGATGGTGAACTCCGGCAAATTGATCAGGATTCTCGAAAGGGGCTTCGCCGGTTTGGTATTCGCATTGGCGCAACCAGTCTCTACATGCCGCTCGTATTGAAACCGCATGCGATAGAGCTGCGGCTGTTGATGTGGGCAATGGCCGGGAAACATTCTGCCCTGCCGGGCCTGCCGACACCTGGCATGGTCTGGGTGGATACCGAGGGCACCGCGCCGCGCGAGTTTTATGAGTTGTGCGGCTTTCATGTTGTTGGCAAGAAGGCTGTCAGGATGGACATGCTGGAACGCCTTGCTGACGCTGTTCGCCCTCTTGGTCAGGACCGTGACTGGTTTGAAGTGACACCAGAGATAATGGGGCTGGTTGGTCTGTCCGGTGAGGACTTCGCCGAGGTTATGCGGGGCATTGGCTACAAACACGAAGTGCGCAGTGTGGCAGTGGCGGCTGCGGAAGCCGAGGATACGCCCGCGACGGCTGGTGCGGACGGGACGCAAGAAGCGGCCCCGGACGCTGGCCCAGAAGCTGGCCCCGAAGCCACCCCGGATACTATGCCAGAGCAGCCGGTTGAGGACGCATCTGCAAAAAAAGACGCGGATGCGGCACCTGCCAAAGAAAGCGAATTGGCCGAGACGGAACCAGCGCCCGAAGCGAAGAAGGAAGCGGAGCCGGACGCTGGGGATACACCGACACATGTTGATCGTTTCTTTTTCATGTGGGCACCAAAACGCCCATCGCGTCCGCAGGCCAAGCGCGGCCAGCGTGGCTCCAGGCCCGGGCCAGATGGCAAAGCGGCCAAAGGCAAAGGACCACGGCGCCCGGGAGGAAAAGGCCCGGCAAAAGGACCGCGCACCCACTCAAGTGGTCCGGCCAAGAAGACCGGTAAAATTGACCCGGACTCGCCATTTGCTGCCCTTGCAGGCCTCAAAGACGCACTGGCCAAAAAGAAATAGACGGCGTTGCGGCAGACGGATGAGCATACCTCTCGTGCCCGCCTGGACAAATGGTTGTGGTATGCCCGCTTCTTCAAATCGAGGTCGCTTGCTGCAGCCCAGTGCCGTGCCAGGAAGATTCGCGTCAACGGCGAACACTGCAAAAAAGCGAGCGCAACCGTTGAGGTTGGTGATGTTCTGACTTTTCCAAAAGCCGGAGACGTGAAAGTGGTTGAGGTTGTCGCATTGGGCACCCGCCGGGGCCCGGCCAGCGAAGCCCAATTGCTATATAAAGACCTCACGCCAAAGAAGCCGCCGTCTCCTGTGGAGCAGGACAAATTGATGAACCCGTCAAGGGAAAAGGGCGCTGGCAGACCCACAAAAACCGACCGGCGCGCGCTGGACAGGCTTATGGAGAGGGACTGAACGTATGCCTCGACCGGGCGATTAACCACGTCCGTTAGGCAGAATGCGAGTCTGCCTCCACCGCCGATGAACGGTGTCACACTTTCAGGTTAGCCAAACATTCCCGGGTGTTAAGAATCACTTGCACATAAAGACGTTGCTCAGCGCAATTCTTTTCGGCATAAATCCAAACAAAGGGCCGCGTTCCATAGTCTAGGGACCATGATGGAACGTTACAGGAATCAAAGGAGACACCCATGACCTATATCGTCACGGAAGCATGCATCAAATGTAAATATATGGACTGCGTTGAAGTCTGTCCGGTTGACTGCTTCTACGAGGGCGAGAACATGCTGGTGATCAACCCGAACGAGTGCATTGACTGCGGTGTCTGTGAACCTGAGTGCCCGGCAGAGGCGATCCTTCCCGACACCGAAGATGGCCTGGAAGCCATGCTTGAGCTCAACACAAAATACTCCGAGGAGTGGCCCAACATCACAGTTAAGGGTGAACAGCCTGCCGACGCTGACGACTGGAAGGGCAAAGACGGCAAAATGGAGCAATTTTCGCCTAACCCTGGCTCGGGCAGTTAACGTTCAGACTAAATGAGACGAACCAGCCGGGCTCAGGTCCGGCTTTTTTGTGGGCATAGGGGTCTGATTTATAGCCGGACCCGCAGCGGCCAGCCGGTTCGCGCGGTGCGAAGCCGCTATAAAGCTACATTTTTCATGTATTTTATGTTACAATGCCTTGATTGTTGCACGAAATGAACGTTTGGGCCGGTTTCTTGTCAGCAAGGGCTGAAAGCATGCTCGTATAGAGCAGCAGCTAATTCCTTGATTTGCAAGAGGTATCCAGCGTGTTCAATAAAAGCGCCGCATTTCCGTTTGGGGCGGTGGTTTTGTGCAACCCGTATTTAGTTTTTAAGTTCCGGGTGTGCCGATTCGATTGGAAAAGTACCAAATTGAACGTGATTGAGAGATCAAGGGCCGAATTTATCACGCACAATTGACCTTTGTTGGGGAGCAGCCGTCAGGTATGACGGCCGGGGATTTGTTCCGCTGACGGTCTAGGTTGATGTGTCACAGGCATTCCGGATGAAAAAAGGATATAAACAGCAATGGCGAAATCTAAAAACCATCCTTATTCAGTTGGTGATTATATTGTTTACCCAAAGCACGGCGTTGGTCGTGTTGTCGAGCTGGAAACCCAGGAAATTGCCGGTCTGGCACTGGAGCTTTACGTGATCCGCTTTGAAAAAGAGCGGATGACCTTGCGCGTGCCAACCAACAAAGCGGAAGCTAGTGGCATGCGCCGTCTGTCTTCAGACGCAACACTGCAAGAAGCTTTCACCACACTGAAAGGCAAAGCCCGGATCAAGCGCACCATGTGGAGCCGTCGGGCACAGGAGTATGAGGCAAAGATCAATTCCGGTGATCTGGTGTCGATTGCTGAAGTTGTGCGTGACCTGCATCGCGGAGAAGATCAGCCAGAGCAATCATACAGTGAACGCCAGATTTACGAATCGGCGCTTGGCCGCCTCGCCCGTGAACTTGCCGCCGTCGAAGACATCGACGAAGCAGCAGCCATGGTTAAGCTTGAAAAAGAACTCGCAGCCTAATTCGCTGTTTCATAACCATTTTAAGACCCGCCCTTGTGGCGGGTTTTTTATTTCACGACCCTGTGACTCCCTGCGAAAAAAAAACGCTATTAATCTTGGTTAAAATAGTCATAATGCTCGCCATTAATCAGATGCATTAAATCTATTGGCGGAGAGAGACGTGGCGATAGGTAACTGGGCAACTGGCGATGACAGGCGGGTAATCCGGCACGCGATGAAAGCACCTATGCTGGATCGTGATGAAGAAACCGATCTGGCTATTGCCTGGCAAACCGAACGCGATGAACACGCTCTCAAGAAGCTCACCGAAGCACACCTCCGGCTCGCCGTGGCTGCCGCAAGCCGGTATCGACACTATGGCCTGCCTGTTGCTGACCTGATCCAGGAAGGCACCGTTGGTCTTATGGAAGCCGCCTATCGGTTTGAGTCTTCCCGCGAGGTCCGGTTTTCGACCTACGCTTCCTGGTGGGTGCGTGCTGCTGTTCAAGACTATGTGCTTAGAAACTGGTCCATTGTGCGGACCGGCACAACATCCGCTCACAAGGCTCTTTTCTTCAACCTTAAGCGCCTTAAGGCCAAAATGGGCGTTGATGCTGACAGGCCGTTGTCATTTCAGGCACGAAACCAGATCGCTGACGAAATGGGCGTTCGCCTTCGCGACGTGGAAGCAATGGAAGGTCGTTTGTCGGGCGTGGATCGGTCGCTCAATGCGCCGGTTGCCGACGAGAGCGCGCAAGAGTGGCAGGACCTGCTGGTTGCTGAAACACCGCAACCGGATCAAGAGTATATCGCCACACATGATCGCTCCAAAAAATCCGTCCTTCTGGAAGATGCCATGGCTGACCTGACCGAGCGCGAAAGTTTCATCATTCGCCAGCGCCAACTGAAGGAAAACGGTGTTACCCTTGCTGTCCTGGGCGCTGAGCTTGGCATTTCAAAAGAGCGTGTTCGTCAGCTGGAGGCGCAGGCGCTTGGAAAATTGCGCGACTCGCTTGTCCGCAAGATAGGTGATCCGGTTGCTGCCGGTCTCATTGGCGCCTAACCGCAGCCTGGTTGGCAACCCAGTCTGTTGTTCGCCGGTATTGCCGGCGAGAAACAGGTTTATCTGATATTCAGCGTTCGAATCTGACTTGGCCCTTCGAGGAGAATATGCGGTCCGCCCTTCCAGGTTACCCACCCTCGGGCCTCTACCCGGAATGTCTGCCAATCAAGTGGGTCGATCCCCTGCTGCTTGAAACGACGCAGCGCGTGTGACGGAATTTCAACTGTAAAGTCGGTTCGCCAGTTCTCACCAAAATTGAGAAACAGCCTGTTTCCAACCCGTGCAGCGGCTACCACCTCTCCTGTCACGATTTTAAAACGACCCGTTTGTACCTGTTCGCCTGCTTCTGCCAACAGATCAAGCTCGTTCCATAGTCCATCTCGCCCGGACCGGGCTACAAGCTCGGCTGCGTACAGCGCATTTAACCCGAGCGCCTGGGTTGCGCGCGGAAAAACGAACACCATGCCCTTTTCGACCAGCTGGTGCTGTAACCAATGGCCGTTTGGCAATAGCACGTGGGCAATAAGCTGGTTGTCAAAAGTTCTTTTTTCGCCATCGCAGAATAGCTCAAGGGACCGGCCATCGGTCACGGCCGCAAGCTCGGAGCGCGACCGTTCGGCATGGGGCCAGCTTCGGTAGGCGTCACCAGGTCGCCATAACTCAGGTGCCTTGACGGCAGCCAACGCCAGGGTTTTGCCGTCAGTAGACAACAATGTGTCCCCGGTCACGGCACGCTCGACGACAAACCGGCCACACCGCTCCATGGAAAGTGGAACCGGTGTTGCCGTCACGCCAAAACTCAATGGCCCGGTAACAAATAATAAAAAAAAGAAGCGGAAATACTTGACCATACTTCTCCTCCGTTGCCAGCTTACAAGCGGGAGCATGCAGCTGCAACGGTGAGGGAGACGGATATGGCGCACGGCACACATGATTATGACGCGGATCCGCGTAATGCGAACGTCAAGATCAACCTAAATGGTGCACTTGTACCGCGGCAGGAAGCGGTGGTGTCGGTTTTTGACAGCGGTTTTGTCCTTGGTGACGGTGTGTGGGAAGGCCTGCGGGTCCATGGAGGGGTTATTGTGTTCCTCGGTCGGCATTTGCGGCGCCTGTATGAGGGTGCCAAAGCACTCGATATCACGATGCCGATTACGCGCGAAAAAATGGCGGAGCGCCTTTACGAAACGATTGACGCGAACGGCATGACCGAAGGTGGACATATTCGGTTAATGGTTACACGCGGCGAAAAATCTACGCCCTATCAGGACCCGCGGGTGACGATCGGTGAACCAACGATTGTCATTGTGCCCGAGTTCAAGTCTCCACTGAAGGAAACCCTGGATGAGGGCATCAGTCTTTTTACTGTACATGTGCGTCGGGGTTATCCTGACGTGCAGGACCAGAAAATTAATTCTCATTCGAAGCTCAACTGTATTCTGGCGTGCATCCAGGCAACCAAAGCGGGGGCTGATGAGGCCCTCATGCTTGATCCGCATGGTTTTGTTGCCACCTGCAATTCAACCCATTTTTTCATCGTGAAAGGTGAAGAAATCTGGACTTCTACAGGTCAGTTTTGTCTGGGGGGGGTGACCCGAGGGCTCGTTATTGAGGCTGCCAGGGAGATCGGCGTACAGGCGCGTCAGAAAAACTTCAGTCTCACCGACGTCTATAGCGCAGACGAAGCCTTTGTGACCGGCACATATGCGGGGCTTGTACCTGTCCACTCCATAGATGGTCGCACAATTGGTGTTGATGAAGGATCGCCGTCGTTGCCCGGCCCGATGGTGCAACGGCTGCGGACGGCCTACAAAAATCGTATCAAACAAGCAATCGCCGGTGGCCGCGGCCTATGAGCACTCCACTAACTCAGGCGCGTATCGCCATGTGGTCCGGGCCACGTAACATCTCAACAGCTCTGATGCGTGCTTTTGAAAACCGGCCGGACTGCACCGTGGTTGATGAACCCTTTTATGCCCATTATCTGAAGGAGACGGGCATCGAGCACCCCGGGCGCGAGGCGGTGCTCAGGAGCCAGCCGATATCCGCAAAGGCTGTGGCGCAGCAGTTGTTGGCGCCGCTTCCACAAGATCGACCTCTCCAGTATCAGAAACAGATGAGCCATCACTTGCTACCTTCCGTTCCGAGAGACTGGATGAAACAGGTGACGCACTGTTTCCTCCTTCGCGACCCCCGCGCCATGATTGCCAGCTATGTCAGGACGCGTCCGGAGATAACCCTCTCGGACATCGGGATAGCGCAGCTAAGCGGTTTGTTTTTCCAGGTGGCGGAAGAGCAGGGCAAACCGCCGGTTGTTATGGACAGCGACGATCTGCTGCGAGACCCTGAGCGGATGTTGCGAGCGCTGTGTCACAGATTGGATATCAGGTTTTATCCTGAAATGCTCAGTTGGCCTGAAGGCCCGCGAGACAGTGACGGCGCGTGGGCACCATGGTGGTACAAGAATGTCGAACGGTCCACAGGGTTCGAGCCCAGGCCAGCTTTTGACGGAACGCTGCCGGCTGAGCTGGAGGTCATCGCTGAGCAGGCGGTCGAATTGCAGGAAAAAATGGCTGTGTACAAAATTAATGCCGAGGACCAGCTCTCTTAAAGCATTTGTCCAGTATTTCAGCTCATGATGGCTGATTTAGCGGGAAGGTCTTCACTTGTCGCTGGAGCCGCCTGTGGCAGTTCGATCGTCACACTGGTACCGTGCCCGGGTGCCGATCGAATGGTCATTTTTCCTCCGATCAATGCCACGAACCGGTTGACCAGAGGCAAACCGAGGCCTGTTCCGCCAACTTGTTTTTTTGCTTCGCCGACCTGACCAAAGGGGGCCAGTGCAACATCAATTTCTTCTTTGCTCATGCCGATGCCGGTATCCGACACGATGAACTTGTATCCTGTTGGGATGATTTCCGAGTGGACGGCAACCTGGCCGCCTGGAGCGGTGAACTTGATGGCGTTTGACAGCAGGTTGATCAGTATCTGCCGGATTATCCGTTCGTCGTTGATGATCATTGACGATTCCAGTTCCTGAACAAGCCGGATGGAGCGGTCGCGGGCATTTGGCTCCATGAGCTTGATGGATTCCGTGATGATCTCGACCGGATCCATCGCTTCGGCAAATACCTCCATTTTGCCTGCGTCCAGCTTGGAAATATTGAGGATATCATTGATCACCGTGAGCAGGTGCTCCCCGCTCGAGCGAATGATGTCCAGATATTCCTTGTTTTTCTCACCTTTGATTTCGCCGTAAAGTTCCAGACGCACAATCTCCGCAAAGCCGATTATGGCGTTGAGGGGTGTGCGCACCTCATGGCTCATGGAGGCCAGAAAGGCAGTTTTGACACGGTCTGCCTGCTCCAGCCCGTCGACCAGACTGCGCGCGCGGTGCACAAAGCTCCAGACGGCGAGAAAAATAACGATCAGAAAAAAGATAGCGGGCCAGAAAATTGTGGCGAGCAGGTTGGCGCCCGGTGTGGCAGGGCTCCAAACAAACCGCCCTGTTGGCAGGCCGTTCAGACCGAACAATGTATGATTAAGCTCAGTGGATGCTGCAACATCGTTTTGATCCAGGTGCAGGAATTCAAGATTGGACAAATCTAGCGAATTGGAGAGTTCACGTGACTCGGCTTCGCCTATCTCGCGGTAAAACATGACGACGGGTCGGCGCTGGTTGCCCAGTGGCGGCGAATACGCCTTAAATCCGGATGGTTGCACCATACTTAAACCGACAGCAAACACGCGGTCTCCGCCAGACAGAAACCCCGCTGCTGCAACGCCTACGTTTGCGTCGACGGGCACGAGCTCTGAAAGGGTTTTTTCCAGACCATTCCTCATCAGCCTGTCCAGGTTTGGCTCTGGGGTGTTATTGCTGTTGGAATACATGATGCTGTTGTCGCCGCGAAGGATGACAACTCCGTCAATACCTGCGATGGCGTTGGATGTGTCACCAAGTGTTGCCCGCATCCAGTTCTGATTTTCGGTCAAGTGCAAATTGTCGACAGCCTCATCCCACCAGCTGTTGTCTTCGGCAACGACCCGAAGGCTGTGAGGGATTTTTGCAACCATATCGGAAAGCAATCTGCGTTCGGAGTTGACCGCATTCATATCCATCTGATTGGCGAACAATATGGCTATCGCGGACAGCGCAACAAGGCTGGCCACTATGGCTCCGATAACCGGCGATATAAGTCTCAGTAGCGGCAAGCATGATTCCTTGCTTTGACCGCCCCAATGTGCCTGAAAACCGTAAAATAAATCCAAAGATTCGACTAGAAGATAGTGGCTGCATCGCCCTAAAAACCGCCGAAAACGATGGAACTACCATGTTTGCGTGTAAAGAACACGCAATGAGAGACCTGGGCTTGGTTGACCTCCAGGGAAAATGTCGCTACATCGCTAGCTGTCCAAACAGATGGTCCCGTAGCTCAGTTGGATAGAGCACCAGATTCCTAATCTGGGGGCCGCTGGTTCGAATCCAGCCGGGATCACCACCTTCTCAAAGTCATTGACTAACACCTGCAGGCCAGACGTCACTCCGTGTTGACGCCTTCACCGATGAAACGGCTGATGCGATCAAAGAGGGCTTTCATGGCCTGTCCTGTTTCTGGCAGCTGCTCCCTCGGAACGTCCAGGTGGTTTATCGGGATTTCCTGCCGGTATTGCTCAAAGACAGGCTTGGCGAGCTCCAAGGCAAAGTTCGGAATCTTGCGGCCCTGCCGGAAGGCGGCAATAGGTATTTCGGCTTCGATGATACCGTCTTTGTCCTTTGTCGGCTCCTTGGCCAGTATCTTGCCCCTGTTGTCGACAATAATCGACTCGCCCGCGCTGTAATTGGGATTAATCGGCAATGCGAAGTTCGACATTGCGGAATAAAAGTTGTTGGTGAAGGCCGTGTAGGTTACGTCGGCCTCATCAAACAGCGTTGCGGTCCGCAGCATGATTTCGGTTCCGCGCATGGCAAAAGCGGCAAAAATAAACGGGTCGAACTGGACCGTACTGACCGCAATATTGCCAAACTCCGTTTGCAGCACGGGAAATTCCTCTTCCGCGCCATACATAGCGCGATATTTATCGCGCACCGCTTCAATTGTGGTCGTGGTGATTTCCCGGTCCGCATAGAGGCGCTTTATGTTCCGCGATTTCCAGAATTTTTTAACGACAACACCTTCGCGGTTAATCACGGTGTTGATGCTGAGGATATGGCCTGGCCAGTCGGGGTCTGTGGCGTAACTGCCGAATATCAGATAGGTGTCGCAAGCGCTGGCAATTTCTCCCAGCCGGTCAGTTTCCGGCCCGGGGATTTGCACTGTGTAGGGCAGCTTTTCCGTTCGGGAGCCGGAAGAATAGCCGGTTAAAGGGAACTCGTGATACAGCAGGATGTCCGGCTTTTTTCCTGTGCTGCAGGCTTCGTTTGCCATCTTTTCCATATGAGAAAGATTAAAATCCAAGCCCTCTTGGATGGAAGGAAAAGACTTCAGCGAATTCACGCCGGTCTGGATTACCTTCAAAACCACCACGTCTTTTTCAAGCGGTATCGTTGGGTATGACCCATCGGGCTGAACCAGCTGCGGGACATCTGATCTTTGCACCTGATTTCCGGTAAGGCCACTGACCTGACCCGCTAATAGTATGCTCCCCACAAGTGCGCCCACTGAAGCTGTTTTCAAAACTTTCATGTCTATCCTCCCGCATGACGTCGTCAGTTTGCGTCGCCCGGGTCGGACCTTCATTGACGTACATCATCAAGCACTTGCGCTGGCACGCTGCTCATGACACATTTCGCCTTATTGAGGCCGGAAAAATGTCATGGTCTCTCCAAAGGATCGAGCGCAGTTTCGCGTACCATCCGTATCGCCACGAATTGGGGTCAACACTCTATGTTATCTTTCCCGTCTCAAACTGGGCGGACCAACCGCTTGTCCAGACTGAGTTTATGCAGCTCTGCTGCAATTGCCTTAACATTGCCGGCTGTCGCACAGGATGCTGAAATTTCCGAAGACCGCGATACGGCCGTCACCACTAGTGAATTTCTCGGGGCATCGCCGGGCATACTCTCGTTGCTGGATGGGGTTACCCTCACGGCGCCGACGGGCCCTGTCATTACAGTTAACGGGCCGCATTCGCTCACGTTGTCAGGAACGGTTCAGAGCTTCGATTCGACCTCAGGTACCGGTGTGTTTGTTGATACGGACTTTGCTCTGGAAGGCGACCTCATCCTGGATGGCGGCATCATATTGAACGGCCCGGATGGTTTCGAGCTGGACCTGGGTCTGGAAACGACAAACAGCGGCCTGCTGATTGAGGGTGCAAACACCTATACCGGCAGCCTGACTTTGTCGAGCAACAGCGCCATCTCCGTTTGGGGTGCAGACAGTGCTGCAGTGCGGATCAACAGTGCTTTCAGTGGGAACATCCTGGTTGACGGTACCCTGACGGTTCTTGGAAATAGAGGTGTTGGCGTTGCCTTAAATGCGCCGCTCGCTGGCGACCTGACAATATCCGGTGATGTGATCGCCACCAACCCTGACAGCATTGGTGCTTCTATCAATGGCCCGATTGATGGTGCGTTTGTCTTTTCGGGCACCATGCAGGTTGGTGAAACACCAACCGTGGACGATGACGGCAATACCATTGACGCAATACCCGGCGTTGCGGCGCTTGAGGTCACTAATTCAATCAGCCAGGGTATCCTGTTTCAGGGTGTAGGTGTCGAATTCACTGAAGATGGGGATGGCGACGACAGTACGACGCTCACTGATTCCGTTATCGCTACAAATGGTGGCACTACCGCTGCGCTCATTAACAATGAAAATGCGGACGGTGACCTGACAATTGGCCTGATCGAGGGCCTTGATTATGGGCTTGTCTCGCGCGGCCGCATTAACGTGAATGGAACCAGTCCCGGATTACCGGGTATTGGCTTTGAAATAAATGGCCGGGACGCGTCCGCACGTACCCTGATTGAAGGCGGCATTCATTTCGACACAGGCGTACTCGACGTTTCGGTGATTGACGCAGATGCAACAGGTATCATCGTCGGTGACTTTGCCGAAGTTCCAGAGATTTATAACCGAGGCACCATCATTGCTGAAGCGTTAATAACCACCACAACAGCAGACGATGGCACCATCACATACGGCCCCGGCGGAGATGCGACTGCTATCTCTGTCGCTGAAAACGGCGTGCTGACGTCAATTGTCAACGAAGAAACCATCCAGGCGCTTGCTGGCGGTCCTGATGGCACCGCGACAGTTGTTGTGGACCGTTCGGGTACTTTAACAAACGTGCGCAACGAAGGTGTGTGGCGGGCTCTGACGTCAAACCCTTCAGGGGATACGTTTACCGGAGGCGCTATTGCGCTGGACGCCCGTACCAACACGTCAGGCCTGTCGCTTTTTAACTCCGGAACCATGGTGGGTGATGTATTGCTCGGCACCGGTGACGATACGGTTACGTTTGAATCGGGCACTCTCGAGGGTGATATTGATTTTGGTGCTGGCGCCAACAGCTTTTCGCTGAGCGGCACGTCTGAATTTACAGGGTCTCTCTTGCATGATGGCACGCTTGACCTGACAGTATCGGGCGCAGACCTGGAGCTTGGACTCGATGAAACAGTGAATGTGACGAGCGCACGTTTTGAAGATGCCTCCACGCTGAGTGTTTTGCTTGACCCGCAAAGCGATACGCAAGGGCGACTGGTTGCCAGTGGCGCAGTTTTTGTCGCGGGTGATACAAGCATCGACCCAGACCTGAACTCTTTTGTATTCACAGAAACCACATACAGCTTTCTAGAAGCCGGTGATTTGACGGTTGATACGGAAGACCTGTCATCCCTACTGTCGGAAACGCCGTTTCTTTACGACACCACGTTGGCGCTGTCGGAGGCAGATCCAAATAACCTGGAACTCACGGTGCGGCCAAAAACGTCTGATGAACTTGGTCTGGACCGCAATCCAACGATTCTTTACGAGCACTTTCTGGATACCGCGCTCGACCCCAACGACCAGCTTGAAAACGCGCTCACAAGCCTGACAACACAGGAAGGCACCAATGATGCGTTTACAGCGCTCTTAGGTGATGCGTCTTCCGCATCGATGGACCTTGCCCTTGTTCTGGGTGATGTTCAGCAGACACGTCAGCGCGACGCGCTGGCCGGTTTTATTCGCCAGGACAGACGGGATCAGGTTTTTTGGGCGCAGCAGGTGGCAACATACGCCAACGGCACGTCATCAAACGAGTCAGACTGGGAATCAAGCCTGCTGAGCGTTGGTGTCGCGGTTGGAGCAGACCTGCACGCAAGTGAAAATTTCGCTTGGGGACTGACCGGCGGCTTTTTGCTCTCTGGCATCTCCAGAGACCAGGACGTTGGCGATGAATTGTCTGTATTCACGCCGTTTCTGGGGGCGTACTCAATGGTTCGCTCGGGCAATTTGTATGCCGGTCTGTCTGCGACCGCTGCATTCCATGACATTGACCGCGAGCGCACGATTGCTATCGGCAATACGACCCTTGAGGCCGAAAGTGCAACGAACGCCATTCAGTTTCTCGGAACTTTGTCGGTTGGGTATCAGCTTCAGGCGGGCAAATTCTCACTCCGCCCTGAAATCGGCGTGACCGGCACCTACTTCCGCGAAAGCAGTTATCTGGAAGAGGGTGCAGCGTCAGCCAACCTGAGGGTCGGTTCCCGGTCTTTGTCACAACTGGATGGATTTGCGAGTATTTCCGCAGGTTTTGATTTTACCTGGAGAGAAGGTGCCAACCCAACCTTTGTGCGGCCTGAATTGTTTGCGCAATATCAAACGGCCCTTCTCGGCGGTGATTCTGGTACTGTCGACATCGGCTTTGCCGCAACCGACACGACCGTGGACTTTGCAATTGATGAAATTGGTGAGAATGTGAAAGCGGCCGGTCTGGCCTTGAGAATCTTCGGTTCGGGCACGGACGCTGCGGTCCGCTATACATACAGGGAAAAGGATTTTCTGGAGTCCCATGAAGCGTCGCTGAACTTCAGGCTAAGTTTCTGACTTTGGAAAAAGAAAAGTGGCCAGCGAGCGCGAGGTTGAGGAAATCATTTGGTTAACTCGCCGGCCACAATAGGTGCCTTCTGGGGAACGAAGGGAACAGAGGGTATTGAGGTTGGAGGTTTCAATTCAGCCTTTGATTACTTTGGGTTGCCGAGCCGAAAATCAGCGAGCAGCGAACGGTTGCGGTCAAACGCTATGTCTTTGCGCTTTTTAAGGCCGTGGCTCAGTCCTGCCGTAACAGGCAGCAGGTTTTTCTGATCAAACGACACCGACAAAATCGTACGGGGCTGCAATTCTGGCTGCGGGCGGAATGCCGGATTTAACCGGTATCGATCACCTCTCTCGCCAGCAACAGTAATCTCAGGGTTATAAGTTTCAGCGTTCATCAAGCCTGCAAACGCACCGAGCTTCTGTTGGGTGGAAGTTTCCATTGCGCCGCTCGGCAGTGAGACGATCAGTGCTGCCAGAGTTGCTGTCACCGTGAAGATTGAAGTGCGAACCAGTTTCATTGTGTTCTGTGTCATTGTCAGGCTCCTGCCGCCGCGGGCGGCTTTGTGTTTTGCTCATGAACATCATATGGGCCTGCAATTGAAAACAATAAGTGGAATTTAATCGTTTCTTTGTCCACTTTATGTCATGAATAAAGAATGCAGAGTTACAGCAACATCACCACATTCATCGAGGTGGCAAAATGCCGGAGTTTTGCCGCTGCTGCTTCTAGGCTGGGGTTATCAACCTCCGCCACCAGCAAGGCAGTTGCCAGACTTGAAGAGGATCTGGGTGTCAAACTGTTGCATCGGACCACACGCAGCGTTGGGTTAACACCCGAAGGCACGCGGTTTCTTGAGGGGGCTTCCCGCGTACTTGACGACATGGATAGCCTTGTGCGTGAGGTGACAGACACGCGCGAAGTGCCAAAAGGACGTTTGGTTGTAGGGTCGACTGTGGTTTTTGGCCGCTTGTGGCTGATGGATTGTGCTGTCCAATTTCGGCGTCTGTACCCGGATGTCGAAATAGAACTTGTCCTTGATGATCGCGCATCCGACCTTGCCGCAGACGGACTGGATATCGTTATTCGCGCAGGCGACCTCGAAGACAATGCCAATCTTGTGGCCCGCAAGTTTTTCGAAGACCAAACCGTTCTGTGTGCCAGTCCGGATTACCTTGCCCGTGCCGGTGTTCCCATGACGGTTGAAGACCTCGACAACCATTGTTGCCTTCAATTCAGGAACCCTGCGCACGGGCGGCTCTACCCCTACCGATTTACCCTTAAGGGTCACAGCATAAGCAAAGTGATGGGCGGCGGGCTGATCGCAAACGAAGGTGAAGCGATCAAAAATGCAGCCGTTGCCGGCGCCGGTGTCGCACAGTTGCCAAGCTATATGGTGATAGACGACCTTGAGTCGGGACGCCTGGTGCCTTTGATGCGCCGCTTGTGGCCCATCCCCCAACCTTATCATATTCTCTATCTGGATCGACGCCTTGTGTCGAAACGCATCCGCGTTTTTATTGATTTCATGCTCAAGAACCGGCCCGACTGGGCGGCCAACCTGCCAAGCATTCTGGCTCGCTCATAAGGCCTTTGAGGCAAGATTTCGTTTGCTTGCGCGTGTCAGCGGCTTACTTTCACTACCAAGGCCCCAAGGGGCAAATAGTGAATTCCATGTGGGAGCAGAGGCATGAACGCAGAATTTGATTTCAAGAAACGCAATGTCCTGGTGTTTGGCGGCACAAGCGGCATCAATTTGGGAATTGCCGAGGCTTTTGCCCGCGCAGGCGCAACGGTTGGTGTTGTAGGCCGCAATGAAGAAAAAGCTGAAGCAGCTCGTACAGCAGTGGCGGCACACGGCGGGGACGCTTTTTGCTATAGCGCTGACGTGCGTGATTTTGAGGCGGTGAGCAGTGTCTATAAATCCTTTGTGCGCGATGCTGGCGGCAAGATTGATATTCTGATTTCCGGCGCTGCCGGCAACTTCCCGGCACCGGCCCTGGGCATGAGTCCGAACGGATTTAAATCTGTCGTCGAAATTGATCTTCTCGGCACCTTCCATGTTCTGCGGGCTGGCTTTGAACACCTCAACCAACCAGGCGCGAGTATCATCAATATTTCTGCACCACAGGCTGAAATTGCCATGCCGCTCCAGAGCCATGTGTGCGCTGCAAAGGCGGGCGTCGATATGGTCACGCGCACCCTGGCAATTGAGTGGGGCCCAATGGGGGTCCGCGTCAATTCGGTTATCCCCGGCCCGATCGATGGCACGGAAGGGATGGCGCGCCTTGCCCCCACCGAGAAAATGCGCGAGGCCGTTGAGAAGGCTGTGCCGTTGCAGCGCATGGGTACGGTCGATGACGTTGCCGACGTATGTTTGTTCCTGTCATCGGATGCGGCCCGTTACGTGACGGGCGTAATTTTACCAGCGGACGGGGGTGCTGTTGCGGCAGGGTCAGCAGGTATGGGCATGAGCGGTATGCACCACTCATAGGGCGACGGCATCAAAAAAAAGGCGCCACCAACCAAGGTGACGCCTTCCGAAATACCATAGTGTTCGGGCTGCGGGTCAGGTACCCGCAGCCTTTCTTGTTTAGAAGCTTGTCCGCGCAATAATGCCGAATGTCCGCGGCTGGTTTGTACGGAACCCGAGGCGAGCCCGCCCACCACGTTCACGGTCAAACGACAGGTTTGCATTCTCGTCCGTGAGGTTGTTGATATAAGCCACGAACTCCCACCGGGGCGTGATGATGCCCGCGCTGAAGTTCAAGATCTGATAGCTGTCGAGCTCCAGATCAAGGCTTGTGACATCATTACCGGATGCACCGCCAAACGGCAGTCCTGAAACAAAATCGCCAGCACCCGCCACCTGATCACTGGGTTGCGTGAAGCGCGTTCCGACATGCTGGAAAGTTGTCGAGACGTAGGCTTCAGCATCGTTGATGACCGTATCGAACGGGAACGTGTAGGTTGCTGTACCGGCGAACTGGAATTCAGGCACCGAAGGCAGGCGATTGCCGTCTTCAACACCACCCAACACGGCGCCGTTGCTGTCGATAACGGTTGAATCAAACTCCGCTTCGAGGATGCTGCCTGCAAGCGACAGGTCAAGACCTTCCGCTGGCTGGGCTTTCAGTTCGAACTCAACCCCCATGGTGTGGGCTTCAGGTACGTTAAAGGATATCCGGGAAGAGCATGACCCGGCATCCAGTGTTACCTGCAGGTTTGAGATGTCGTTGTAGAATGCGGCCGCATTGAACGTGAAGGCACCGCGCTGAACTTTGACGCCGGCTTCATAGTTCCACATGGTCTCGTCGTCATAGTCCTGGAAGCCGCCAAAGATCACGAGGTCCTGTTCGTTACACAGGGCTGTGTTCAAGGGGTCGTTCACGCCGCCGAGCCGGAAGCCTTGAGATGCCTGCGCATTTACGGTGACTTCTTCACTGACGTCATAGCTGACGATAACACGAGGCGTGAAGCCGTCGGCGGATGTGTCGTCCACCTGGTCCACAACGCCGTTACCAAACAAGCCAACCTGGGTTACGGTCCGGGTTTCGTTATAGTCATAATAACGACCCCCTGCCGTCAGATGCAGCCGTTCGGTCACGTCATAAGTGAACTCACCAAAGATGGCAGTTTGCTCGAGGTCATAGGGCAACTGCGAGAAAAACGGCGAATCGACCGGTGCGCGGCCAAAGCCAACAGCTTCGGATGTACCTGCCCCCAGAACAGCATCGGTTACTGCATCATAACCGGGTGTGGGCAATTCCTGCTGATAGACCCGTTCGGTGTCTGAATAGAAGCCACCAATCAGCCACTGGAACGGACCATCACCGTTTGAACTGAGGCGGAACTCCTGTGTGAATTGCTCAACCGCTGTCGAGTCCAAGAGGTTAGAAGGGATAAGTACTGCTGAATCCGGATATCCAAGGTCTACCGATACACTACCCGTAAGTGCGCTTGCGTCCCGGCTGACCAGAATGTCACGGTCTGTGAAGCTTGTAACCGAGGTGATATCGAAGGTTTCGGTGCTGTATTCGATGGTACCGTCAATGATCAATGTCTCATCAGAGAAACCTTCACGGAGCCTCAGGTACTGTTGTCGTTCGCCAAGCTGAACCGGGGTTCTGGTTGTCGTGAACGGGTTGGCGAACAGGTTGAATACTTCCTGCCGGTTGAAACCGTCGGTATCGATTTCCTGATAGATAACCCGCGGTGTGATCGTCAGGTTTTCGCTTGGTTCAAAGCGCAGCGCAATACGCCCGCCCGTGCGATAGCCCGTGTTGACATTTTCATTAATGTTGCCGTTTTCACGCAGGGCATCAATGAAACCACCATATTCGGTGTGATAGCCAACAACTCGAATAGCAGCGGTGTCACCCAGCGGCACATTTGCCGCGCCCTTGATGTGGCCGCCGATGCTGCCGCCATCAATGGCGTTCAGGCTGCCTTCCAGGTCCAGAGTTTGCTCACCCAACACAGGTTGGTTGGTGATATAGCGGATGGTGCCGCCGACGGAGCCTGACCCAAACAATGTGCCCTGTGGCCCGCGAAGTGTCTCAACGCGATTGAGGTCAAAAAGATCAAGGTCTGGTGTAAAAAGCGAGAGAGAAATTACCGATTCGTCCAGATAGACGCCAACCTGCTCTTTCACGCCCGGCTGGTCACGGACAATCTGGCCTGCTGACACACCACGAATAGCCACCTGGCTCTGGCCCGGGCCCAGATTCTGGATCGTCAAGCCTGCAACGTTTTGAGAAAGCTCTTCAAGGTTGGTTGCCCCACTCCGCCTTATGTCCTGGGCGGTTTGTGCATTAATGGAAAACGGCACTTCCTGCAAAGTGGTCGCGCGCTTTGTTGCCGTTACAATGATTTCATCAATCTCGGCATCAGCGTTCGCGCCATCCTGCGCACCGGCGCCGGTTGCGCCGAATACGAGCGCTGATATTGTCGCCAATAGCGATCGTTTACGTCTTTTCGTAAGCATTTGGTCCTCCCCAACTTGCCTTGTTTTTCCCTCATTGCGCGAGATCGTCACGACGCCGCGCCGGGTAAGGCCGCCGGAAAAGTCCGTGCCCTGGAACATGATCTCCAGGGCTTCCAGAATGGAGTACTGACCAGATACAGGTTTCATGCCCTTTGTATCAGCCAACTCATAGGGGTACAGAAGCTGCACACGTGCTTGACGCGTAAATGCGGCAAGCGCATCGCCAAGCGTCTCCTCCGATATATCAAACTCGAACCGCTCAACGGTTGCATCCCCTTGGGCGGATGCGGTGCGGTAAGAACCTGATATTGCCATCAGGAACGCAGTCACAAAAACTACGATCCAGAATGGCACCCCCTTATGTGTCGGCCCAGTGATCAGTCAGTATTCCCGTTCTTTTCCACCGGCCTTATTTGCTAAGACAGATGGGAATCCAAAATCCTCAGTGAGTTTGATATTATTCTTGAGCGAACCGGGCACGCACACATAAACAACCGCAGACTGCAGCCGGGAACCACCAAACACGCTCAGCGTTGTATTCTGACAACAGCATCAAAGACCAGAGCGAACTTGTTATTAGGCTTACGATGTTCGAGAGAGGAGGACCCTGGAAGGGCTGATCCGGGTGACCGTGATACCAAAAGATGCTTCAAGCGACTCAAACATATCTTCCACTTCGCCGACTTTGAAATAGCCCCCAATAGGAAGTGTTTCGAGTGAAGGGTCATCGATCTCAATCAGGATATCTGTGTAGCGACTGACATCTGCCACCACAGTGGAAAGCGGTTCTCCCGCGAAGGCAATGAAGCCGCCGCGCCACAAAAGCTTGCGGTCCAGCGCATCTTCACTCATGCGCACAACACTCTCGACCGCTTCTTCCTCGATAACAGCGCTTTCACCCACTGTAAGAGCCGCTATGGGCAGTAGTTCATCGACCTCAACATCCCTGATGGCCACATTGACGGTGTCGGGCGGTCTTGAGAGAATAGCCACAACCCCTTCTGAAACCGTTACTTCCACTTTCTCGCGCCTCAGGTGGACTGTGAAGGCCGTGCCAACGGCTTTGACGATGCCGTCCCGGGCGTACACAACAAATGGGCGCTCCGGTTCATGAGCCACATCAAAATGCGCTTCACCCCTCAGTAAAACCACCTCCCGCCTGGTGTCAGTCAGGTTGATCGAGATTTCGCTGTTGGTGTTCAAAATGACGTCTGATCCGTCGGCCAGTCGAATGGTCTTTTGCTCACCGATAATGGTGGCAAACTCCGCCGTTTGCGTTGTAGGCGCGTTGTTGACGTACTGCGCCAGCATCACTGATGCAGCGACGACGAATGTGGCGGCAATACCCTTGATCCACCGGGTGGCGTTCAGGTTCCGCCGCGATAGTTTCCTGGCCTCTTCCACACCCTCTTTATAGTTGAGCGCGTCCAGGATATCAGCACCGACCCAGAGCGCAGCCATGCGCTCAAAGGCCTCCAGGTGATGCACACTGACATTGAGCCAGTCGTCCAGTTCTTTTTGGTTGATGCCCGATACACCGCGCGAGTCGAGCTGGGCCACCCATACGGCGGCCTCTTCCTCAATGGCCTTGAGGTCGGGAAACTCAACGATATTCTCAGACTTACTCATCTCGAACTTTCACCAGCGCAGATATGGTTTCCTGCGCTGTACAGCCTTTTGGTGTGGACGACGCGCCAAATTCGGACGGATCATATCCGTGCTCTTTGAAATATTGACTACATTTTACCAATCCGGTGGCAATGTGTTTTTCCACGCCGCTCACCGAGATATTCATTTCCCGTGCTATTTCCTTGACTTTCAGGCCTTCCAGCTTGCGCAGCAGGAAGGCGCGACGGCAATTTGGCGGCAGGTTTGCCACCGCCTGTGAAAACACCAAAAGCTTGCGTTTGCTATCAAGCTCGCTTTCTGCGCTCACCTGACCCTTATCTTCTAAGACAGATGAGGTTTCGGAATCCTCAATATAGTCTGTTGTTGTGGTTGCTTTCCGTGCTGTTTCATTGAGGGCAGTATGCTTTGCAACCGTAAACAGAAAGGACTTGGGCGCCTGAATGTCCTGCTTGGCGTCTGCGGCAAAGGTTTTGAGGAAGGCTTCCTGAGCAACGTCTTCAATATCTTGAGGGCGGCTCAGAAATCGTGCCAGATACCGGCGCAGCGCTCGCTCGTTCTCGACGAATACTCGAAGGATGTCAGCCAATGTTCGCCCCATAGTCCCGCTGAATGCTGGCCAGTGCCCCCCACTTGCCGGGTTCAACGGCGCGGACACTAGCTTTTTTCGCGGTTGCATTCAATAGGGGGCCGCAGAAACCAAAGACATGAGGCAGGTCAGCACAAACGCTGCTCCAGCATTGGGATTACTTAAACGGGGGTTCGGCGTCCCAGTCGAACCCAACCGGTGCACCGTTGCTGACAGTGTCTCTAAATTCAGGGTCTCGCTTTTCGAGGAACGACTGCACGCCTTCTTTCCCGTCGCGCGTGCTGGTGTGATACATGGTCCGGCTTTCGGCCGCGTGCGCTTCCATGGGGTGGCCTGCGCCCATCATGCGCCAGATCAGCTGCCGGTTGATCGCAACGGACATGGGGCTGGTGCTGTCGGCAAACCCGCTGGCGATTTCGCGCGCCCGGTCCATCAGGTGCTCGGCCTCAACAATTTCCGAAATAAGTCCGGCTTCCAGTGCTTCCTCCGCGCCAAATACATTGCCCCTGAAAGACCATTCCAGGGCTTTTGAAACGCCGACAAGACGAGGCAGAAACCAGCTTGCGCAGCTCTCCAGCGTGATGCCCCGCTGCGAAAAAACAAAACCGAACTTGGCGAATGGTGACCCAATCCGGACATCCAGCGGTAGCTGCATGGTACTGCCCACCCCAACCGATGCGCCGTTAATGGCACCGATCAGAGGTTTTTTCATGCGAAACATGCGCAAGACAACCTTGCCGCCTTCGTCGCGGTTTCGCTCCATTTCAGGGCCGGTGGCATCTACTGTTTCATCCAGACCAAACACGTTGCCGCTGGCGGACAGGTCCATGCCGGCACAAAAGGCCCGGCCGTTGCCGGTTAAAATAACGCTTCGGACCGCATCATTGTTGTCGGCTGCATCCAGCGCGGCAACAAGCTCGTTACCCATTTCAACAGTGAAGGCATTCATGCGTTCGGGGCGATTGAGCCGAATGGTGAAAATTCCGTCTTCAGTGGATGTGTCGATTGTTGTGTAGGCCAAGAGTCCCTCCCTTACAGGCATGATCTTGATGATAGGGCGCTATTCCCGTGTGTCGATAACTTGCCTCAATTCGTATTTCGCGGCACATTAGCGCCAAATCAACGGAGACGACCCATGCGCACCTGGTTCTTTGAACAAATGGCAATGTACTCAGCGTACCACCGCGACAAAAGGAACCAGATGACCCACCATGTAGGTGTGCCAATGATTGTCTTTTCCGTGATGGTGCTGTTTGCCCAGGTCACGCTCTATACATTCGATGGAGGCGTGGTCACGCTCGCCGGTGCACTAATCGCGCTGCTGCTCCTTATGTATATTATTTCGGTGCCCCTGGTCGGTCTTGTCGCGCTGATCATATACAGCGTACTGCTTTATTACGCGGAACAGATCGCGGCCATGGGGTCAACGACCGCTTTCTCGGCTTTTGGTGTGCTGTTCGTGGCCGGCTGGATAATCCAGTTCTGGGGACATGCCTATGAGGGCCGCAAGCCTGCCCTCTTTGACAACCTGCTGCAGATTTTTATGGCCCCATCGTTCCTGATCGCCGAAATCCTGTTTGCGCTGGGGCTTCAGAAAGATCTGAAGCAAGAAATTGAGGCTCGCATGCCCAAATATCTGCCCTCAGGGCATAGCGCTTGAGATTTTCCGCCGGTCTTGAACGGTGGCTTCAAGCAGTAAAAGTGGGGGGCGCGACGGAGCTCGCGCCCCCTTTTATTCCGCACGGTTGGGTGTGACCATGGGAATACCTTTCAGCTCTTTGAAGGCAGCTGCTGCAAAGGGCTTTTTGAACCAGGCATCATAATAAAGCGCAAGATATTCGCTGCCGCTCGTGAACCGTTGCTCAAACGCGGAAAAGTCGATCTGCTCTACGGCGTCTTCCTCCGGCACACCCTCTGCGACCAGCCGGTCACGTTGTGTCACGACCGAGTCGGCGGCTTCGATCAATAGATCGACATACTTTGGGTCACGCTGGATATCGCCGTGACCCGGTACCAGAATATGGTAGTCGAGCGACTGAATGCGGCGAAGGGTTTCGCCCCATTTTTTGGGCGGCATATTGAAAGCGTAGGGCACAGGGTGAACAACGATATCACCTGTTGCGATGATTTTCTCGTCCGGCAACCACATCACGATATCCCCTGCGGTGTTGCCGTCGCCAAGGTACATGAGTTCTATCAGTCTGCTGCCGGAACGGATGGTCAGCCTGTCATCAAAAGTTATCGTTGCTTTTGTGACCCGGACCTTGTTGTTGTCCTCGTGAATAATATCTGCGTCAGCAAGAATGCGCTCATATACGTCGCGCATAAAATCCGGCATCGGTTCGCCGTTCAGCATTTTGCCTTCTTCCAATCCTTTTTCAATCTGCGCCTTGAAGGTTGGAATCTGGTCTGGGTAACCATCAATATAATTGATTCGGGTGCCATTAAAAACGGCCTGCGTAAAGCTGTGGGCTATCACCTGCACGTTTTCGAATTCCTCCAGATACCGATATATGCCGAAGTTGTGGTCACCGTGCCAGTGGCTGACGATGACGTGCGTTACCGGTTTGTCTGTCAACGTTCTGATTTTTTGGATAATGCGTTCTGCCATCTTGGCAGAACCGCCGCCGTCGAACACCACAACGCCCTCTTCCGTTATCACGAAGGTGGCCGTTCCCATTACGGGAAAGCGGGGGTTGTCCTCCCGTACGCCAGCCCAGACACCAGAGCTGAGTTCTTCAAATGAAGGAATATAGGGGTCTGCTTTTGCTGCCGCATTGACCAAGCCGAAAATCAACAAAATGAATGTGCTGTCGCGAAGTGTTTTTAAGGATTTCATGTTCCTCCCCTTTCTTGACTAAAAGGGGAGCAAGAAGGGAGGCTTAATACCAGTTAAGAAAAGGCAACAGACATTAAGCTCGCTACAGATAGGGACTGAGGAGCCACATCAGCCGGCCGGCAATCCGGTGGTGTCGGGGCCGCTTTTTCAGGGAGTCGAGTGTCACCTGCTTTGCAGCTTTAAACCGCGGCGCGACCCATTGTGCCATCTGGTGGCCAAAACCCTCATCGTAGCATTCCACATTGAACTCGAAATTCAACTTGAGTGATCGGGCGTCCCAGTTGGATGAGCCAAAGAGCGTCCATGTTTCGTCCACGATCATGAGTTTACTGTGGTCAAACGGGGGCGACGACACGAGCACGCGGCATCCGGCTTCGATCAACTGTCGGATGCCAGCCATCGCAGTAAGGGAGAACAGCGGAAGATTGCTTTTTTCCGGCAACAGGATGTCAACCTGAACGCCCCTGAGGGCAGCTTGCTTCAGCGCAGACAACAAGGCTTGCTCAGGCAGGAAATAAGGCGTGAGGATTTGTACCCGCTTGCGGGCGGAAGCGAGCGCGCTTTCCATAATCATGGCGGTTTTTTGCAGCGGTTCATCCGGGCCGTCCGGAATAGAGCGTACCGCAATCTTGCCAGGCTGGCTGCTGATCTCGGGCATCCAGATTTCCGGGTCGAGCTCCGGTTGGTTTGAAAAAAGCCAGTCGTCGGCGAAAGCTTCGGCCATTTGTCGAACGACCGGTCCCGAAAGGCCAAAATGCAGATCCCGAACTCTCTGCCCTTTTTCCGGGTCTTCCAGATGATGCTTGCGGATGTTCATGCCGCCCGCGAAGGCGGTTTTTCCATCAATGATCAGTAGCTTGCGGTGGGTGCGCAGGTTAAAGAAGGCAAGCCGCCAGGACAATCGTGCGGGATTGAAGGTGGCTACATCAATGTCACGTCTTCGCAGGATATTGGACACTGGCCTCAGGCCGTACATGTTGCCCACTGCATCCACCAGCACTTTGACGTCGACGCCGCGTTCCTTGGCGCGGACAAGCGCGGACATGATTTTGCGGCCCGCTTGGTCTGCCTGGAAAATATACGTCGTTAGCGCAACTGTTTTTTCTGCTTTGTCGATAGCAGCGACCATCGCCTCATAGGCCGCTCGTCCGCCGTCAAAAGGCGTGATGCTGTTGCCAACGGTAAGCGGCGTTGCCGCCACGCGACCCGCCAGCCGGTCATGGGCGCGCCAGCGCTGCGGTGTTGATTGCTGCACATCGGCGAGGCGGGGACCATCAGGGTCAGCCATGCCGCCTTCGCGAGGCTTCAGCCCCCGCCGTTGCCGGGCCGCGACAGCCCGGCGCTGGATCCGGCTGATGCCAAACAGCATGTAGAACAACAGCCCGAATACAGGCGCAAGCCACACAATCGCGCCCCAGGCAATCGCTGAGCGTACTTCGTCTTTGGTATAGAGGATATGAACGGTCGTCAGAACCTGGATGATGAGCACGCTGAACGCGATCACCACACCGTCAGGCCAGACAAGTGCTTCCAGATCCATCATTTTCTCCGCGGGCCCTGTGCCCGATACCCATACCCTATATAAGCGAAAATACTATGTCTGAAAGCCCCGGATTGAGAAGTGGGTGCGACAAATGCAGTCGCCGCTTGTGATGCCCGGGCGCATTCGCTAGCGTGCGAGCATGACGATTGCGGCTCCCCATTATGACAGCGGCACCAGCCTTTCAGGCAGCAACCTCGCGTGCAGGCGCGGAGGCCGGCTGGTGTTTGACCGGCTGGATTTCTCGTTTCAGGCGGGTGATTTTGTGTGCCTGACCGGAAAAAATGGTAGCGGAAAGTCCACTTTTTTACGGTTTTTGGCAGGATTTATACATCCCGAGCAGGGTGAGCTGGCCTATCGGCGCGCGGATGACATGTTTTCGGAAATTGTGCCAGACGACTTTTTGCTCAGCGGTCACCAAAACGGCCTGAAGCCCGGAATGACCCTGCGAGAAAATGCTGACTTTTTTGTCCGGCTCATGACCGGAACGCCCGCCTCAAGCTCTATCCTGGAAAATGCGACCGAGATTTTTTCCATGGCAGCGCTCCTGGATGAACCCGTGCAATATTTCTCCAGTGGCCAACGACACCGCGCAGCCCTGATGCGCTTTGCCCTTGTGGATCGACAGATTTGGCTGATGGATGAACCCACCGTCGGGCTTGATGCCGACAATCGGGCTGCCCTTGCCAGTTTGATCACTGGTCATACGGCGCGTGGCGGCATTGTTGTTGCAGCAACGCACGACCCCTTGGGGGTGCCGGGCGTCACGCTGGACATGGATGCCTTTCAGCCGGCAGGACTGGCCCTTGAGGAGGCCTGGCTATGAGCGCCGGGCAACAAACATCGATGGTTTCAGTTTTTACAGCAATAGTCCGGCGTGATGTCCGGCTTGCCTGGAGCCAGGGCGGTGGCAGTCTATTAGCACTCGGCTTTTTCCTGATTGCAGTGAGCCTGTTTCCGTTTGGTGTCGGCCCGGCACCCCAGGTGCTTGCCCGTATCGCGCCCGGCGTCATCTGGGTGGTTGCCCTGATGGCCGCCGTTATCAGTATTGACCGTCTTTTTCAGGCGGATTTCGAAGATGGTTCGCTTGATGATCTGATGCTCGCGCCGCTTGGCACGTTCGGAATGGTGACAGCGAAGGTGCTGGCGCACTGGCTTTCGACGACCCTGCCGCTGGCGATAATGGCACCGGCGCTGGGGGTGCTGATGAACCTGCCTGACGGGGCATATGCTACCTTGATCGCGTCTCTTCTTATTGGCACACCTGCCCTGTCGCTCATCGGCAGCGTGGGTGCGGCGCTGACTGTTGCAGTGAGGCGGGGCGGTGTCTTGATGTTATTGCTGATCCTGCCTCTTTATGTGCCCACGCTGATATTCGGGGTTGGGGCGGTGGATGCCGCTGTATCACTGACCGATCCGTTGCCGCACCTGGCGCTCCTCGGTGCAACAACCCTGATCGCCGCTGTTGTTGGTCTTTTTGCTTCCACGGCCGCACTCAAGCTCGCGATGGAATGAAGTATGTTCATAAAATAGAGTGTGAGACAGCGGGTCGCACTTGTAGGCTGCGAAGGCTTGCTTTAGATAAAGGCCATGCACAGATTCGCCAATCCAGCCCAGTTTAACCGCCTTGCCGACGCAATTCTGCCGTGGGCGATTGGCGCGATGGTTTTGTTGTTTGCAGCAGGGCTGTACACCGCTTTCTTCGCAAGCCCACCTGATTACCAGCAAGGTGAAAGCGTGCGGGTCATGTATATCCATGCGCCCGCCGCATGGATGGCCATGTTCATCTATATGGTGATGGCGGTTGCGAGCTTCACCGCCCTTGTCTGGCGGCACCCGCTTGCACTGCTTGCCGGTCGGGCAACGGCCCCGCTTGGTGCCATGTTCACCGCCCTTGCCTTGCTGACCGGTATGCTGTGGGGCAAGCCCATGTGGGGTACCTACTGGGTGTGGGACGGCAGGCTCACTTCCGTGCTGATCCTGTTTTTCCTGTATCTCGGTTACATGGCGCTTTGGCAATCGGTTGAAGACGAGGAAAAGGCGGGCCGCGCTGCATCCATTCTGGCGCTTGTCGGTGTTGTTAATATTCCGATTATCAAGTTTTCCGTCGACTGGTGGAGCACGCTTCACCAGCCTGCGTCAGTCATCCGGCTGGATGGCCCGACAATCGATGGCAGCATGCTCCTGCCGCTTCTGCTGATGGCAGCGGCCTATCAGGCCTATTTCATCGTTGTGTTTCTGTGGCGGATGAAGCTCGAGATTAATCGGCGCAAGCTTGCGGTGGCACGGCAGGCCATGATGCATGCCCCGGTGGGAGCAGAATAATGGCTGATTTTTTTGACATGGGCGGATACGCGGCGTTTGTCTGGGCTGCCTACGGTCTGTCGGCGGTTGCGCTTGTCGGGCTGGCGCTCAGCTCGCGGAAACAGCTAAAAAAGAGTGCCGAAGACGTTGAGGCAGCGCGTGCGCGCCGCAAAGGAGGTAGCTGATGGCTGGCCTGAAGACCCGTAAAAAGCAGCGGCTTGTTGTCGTTTCCGTTGCGCTCACGAGCCTCGTTGGAGCAACGCTGTTGATCCTGTTCGCGCTTGGCGGGGACAGCCTGAGCTTGTTTCTCCAGCCTTCCGATGTGAAGGAACGCCAGGTCGAAGCGGGGCAGCACTTCCGGCTTGGCGGCCTGGTGGAAACCGGATCCTTCAGCCGATTGGATGACGGATTGACGTTCCGCTTTACGGTGACGGATTGCCTTGCAAACCAGCCTGTCGAGTTCACAGGGCTCCTGCCTGACCTGTTCCGCGAAGGGCAGGGCGTGGTCACCGAAGGTGAATTGAACGCGGACGGCGTATTTGTTGCCAGCACCGTGCTTGCCAAACACGACGAAAACTACCGCCCGCCCGGCACAATGCCGAAGTCTGAAGGCCAGTGCAGTCACCCAGATGATCAGGCCGCGGCTGCAGCCTACTCAGAGGGCTGATATGGCGGGCGAACTGGGTCATTTTGCGCTCATTCTGGCGCTCCTTTTTGCCCTAGCTGGCGCTGTTGCACCCCATATAGGCGCTGTCCGCAATGATGCCACCCTGATGGCGTTCGCGGATCGTTCGGTTTTGGCTCAGTTCCTGATGGCAGTCACGGCGTTTGCTGCCCTGACATACGCTTTTGTCACATCAGATTTCTCGGTCGTCAATGTGGCGACCAATTCGCATACATTGAAACCGATGCTCTATAAGATCTCCGGCGTTTGGGGCAACCATGAGGGCAGCCTGTTGTTCTGGGTCCTGATCCTGACGCTGTTTGGCGCCCTGGTTTCATGGCGCGGTCGCAAGCTGCCGCTTCGGTTTCGCAGCCGGGTACTTGCGGTGCAGAGCCTTCTGGTGCTTGGGTTTTTGATGTTTATCCTGTTCACCAGCAACCCGTTCCTGCGGCTCGACCCCGCCCCCCTTGAGGGCAACGGGCTTAACCCCCTGCTTCAGGACCCCGGCCTCGCGTTTCATCCGCCGATGCTCTATCTGGGGTATGTCGGTCTTTCGGTTGCTTTTTCCTTCGCAGTTGCTGCGCTTATTGAAGGTGAGGTAACGCCGCTCTGGGCACGCTGGGTGCGGCCTTGGGCCTTGCTTGCCTGGGTTTTCCTGACGGGTGGTATCGCGCTTGGTTCCTGGTGGGCCTACTATGAGCTTGGCTGGGGAGGCTGGTGGTTCTGGGATCCGGTTGAAAACGCCAGCTTCATGCCCTGGCTTGCGGCTGCGGCGCTTTTGCATTCGGCGATTGTCGTTGAAAAACGCGACGCGCTGAAAAGCTGGACTATCTTGTTGGCAATTGTCGCCTTCTCGCTGTCCCTGCTCGGTACGTTTCTTGTGCGGTCGGGGGTGATCACCAGCGTGCATGCCTTTGCGACCGACCCGGCGCGCGGCATCTTCATTCTGGCGTTCCTTGCCGTCGTGGTTGGCGGATCGCTTGTGCTTTATGCCTGGCGCGCGCCAAAGCTTGCACCAAGTGGCCTGTTCGGGATCGTTAGCCGTGAAAGCGCACTGGTTGTAAACAACATCTTCCTGTCGACGTTTGCTGCCGTTGTGCTTGTTGGCACTCTCTATCCGTTGTTTGTCGAGGCATTTGGTGCCGGGCAGATAACGGTCGGTCCGCCCTTTTTTGAGTATGCTGCTGCTGTTTTGATGAGCCCGCTGATCGTGGCACTGGGGCTTGGTCCCGTACTCGCCTGGAAGCGTGGCAACATCAGTCGTGCCATGCAGGTTGCGTTCCCTGCTCTTGTTGTTGCTGCCGTTGCGGGATTGGTGCTGGTTTGGCAAAACGCCGGCGGTGTGGTTATGACAGCATTCGGGCTCGGACTTGCTGTCTGGTTGATCACCAGTGTTTTCCTCGAAATTGCGGCCCGTATCAAACTCTTTCGAGCGCCTGCAAAAGCGCTGACCGGTCTCGGGAAAATCACCCGCGCCCAATGGGGTATGAGCCTCGCGCACGCGGGGGTTGGGGTTATTCTGCTTGGCATCACGATCAGCGAAGCCTTCACATCGGAAGAGCTTGTGGTGATGGCGCCCGGCGACACGGTGGACGTGGCAGGGTACAGCTTTACGTTTGAGGGTGTTGCGCCGGTGGCAGGCCCGAATTTCACCGCAGTAAGAGGGTTTTTCACTGTCCGGGAAGGTGAGCGCGTCATAACATCGCTGACCCCGGAGGACCGGGTTTATTCCAACCCGGCTATGAATACGACAGAAGCGGCAATCCACCCGCTGTTTTCGGGGGATCTCTATGCCGTTGTTGGTGAAGCGACAGGGGCTGGCCGCTGGTCGGTGCGGCTTTACTTCAAGCCGATGATATCCGCTCTGTGGCTTGGGGCGCTCATGATGATGATTGGCGGCATTCTCTCCCTGTCGGATCGCCGGCTGAGGGTTGGCTCGCCGACGGGCAAAAAAACCGCCGCCCAGGCGGGTGAAGGAGCAAGCGCATGAACCGTTTCCTGCCCCTTGCTATTGCCGGGCTGCTTGTGGTGCTTTTCCTCGGCATGATGTTGTCGGATCGTAACCCACAGGAAATTGACAGTGTTCTAATCGGGCGGCCAGCGCCGGCCTTTTCACTTTCGAGCCTGGCGGACGGCGCGCCGGCTCTTACGGAAGCCGACCTGAAAACAGGTGAACCGCTTCTGGTAAACTTCTTTGCGAGCTGGTGTGTGCCTTGCCGCGCAGAGCACGAGAGCCTGATGGAGCTGGCCGGTCGCTACCGTGTGCCGGTGATTGGCATCGCCTATAAAAATGAGCGCGACAAAGCAATCGGCTTCCTGAACGAACTGGGTAACCCTTTCTCGAAAACCGGCCTCGACCTTGATGGCCGGGTTGGCATCGACTGGGGTGTGTCGGGCGTGCCGGAAACCTTTCTGCTCGATGGGGACGGCGTGATCCGTTATCGCCACTGGGGCCCCATCGTTGGCGACAGCCTTGAGGCCCGATTGCTGCCCGAGCTGGAGGCACTGAGATGATGAAGTACCTGTCTGCCTTTTGCCTGATCCTGACCATGTCCTTGGGTGCGCTATCTGTTGCAGTAGACGAGAAGCCCCTTGCTGACCCGGTAAAAGAAGCCCAGGCCCGGGAGTTGATGAAGGAAATCCGCTGTCTGGTTTGCCAGAACCAGTCGATTGAAGATTCGAACGCCGAGCTTGCGCGCGACCTGCGCGCGATTGTGCGCGAGCGGATTGCGCTTGGTGACAGCCCTGACAATGTGCGGGCCTATCTTGTTGACCGATACGGTGACTGGGTTCTTTTGAGGCCACCAGTGAAGACCTCCACATACTTTTTGTGGGCATCGCCGTTTCTGGTTGTGCTTATCATTGCGCTGCTGTTGATCAACAGAAATCGGCAGGCTGCCGCGCCAGCGCCTCTGAGTGATGCTGAAAAGGAGCAGCTGAAAGCGCTTCTGGAGCGTGAGCCATGATCTGGTTGCTGCTTGCTCTTTTGGCCATTGCCGGGCTGACAGTTCTGTTTGCTGGCAGTCGCCCCGTAACCGGCGGCACCGTTGACCCTGTTGCACATTACCGGGCGCAGCTGGATGAAATAGATGCAGATGAGGCGCGTGGTGCCATCGACACCGACAGCGCCAAAGCGGCGCGGATTGAGCTTCAGCGCAGGCTCTTGCGGGCTGGCCAACAGGACGTGGTCATTGCACCACACAGCTCGCCCCTCGGGCCGAAAAAAGTTGGAGTGGCTGCCGCGATCTTTCTGGCGTTCGCTGCTGGTCTGTATGCCTTGATGGGGTCGCCGGGGACACCCGCAGTTACCTCAAGCCCGCGCCAGGAAGCGGCAAACCAGCAAGTTGACAATACCGGCATGACGCTCGGTCAGGCTCTGGAGCAGGTGCGTACGCACCTTGAAGACAATCCGCGAGATATGGAAGGCTGGCGTGTTCTTGCGAGCACAGCGCGGTCTGTCGCGGACTATGTAACCGCTGCGCAAGCTTACGGCGAGCTGGCGCAGATGAACCCGGATGAGCCCAACTGGCGGGCAAACGAGCTGGAGGCCTATATCGCTCATGCGGGCGGACAGCTGACACCGGCCGCGCGTTTGGTGCTGGCGGCGCTAATCGACAAGGCGCCTGATCATCCTGCCGGTCAATATTATCTGGGGCTGGCCCAAGTGCAGTCCGGCAATGAAGCTGCCGCCCGTGCAACATGGACGGCGCTGGCTGACAGGTCGTCGGCTGATGCGCCCTGGATGCCGCAACTTCGACAACAGCTTTCCGCGCTTGGTGTGGCACCGCCTGCATTGAGTGACCGGGACATCGCGGTTGTGGATGCCATGAGCGAGGAAGAGCGCGAAGCTTTCATGGCCTCCATGCTGGCGCGCCTTGAGGACAGGCTCGACTCGGACCCTTCGGATACGCGCGGCTGGCTCATGCTGGCGCGCTCAAAGCTCGCTCTTGGTGACCGCGAGGCCGCAATTACAGCGCTAGAGAGTGGAATTGCAGCCAATCCGGGTGAAAAATCGGTGGAACTGCAGGCGTTTCTTGACAATCTCCAAGAGAATCCTGATCTTTAACAAAGCTTTTACGACTTGAGCCTAGGTTAAAAGTCGGAAAGATCTAATCCGGGCGCGAAGAAGGCGGCTGCCCTCCCCCAGCTGAAGTGGCGACCTGATATCATTGAGGTCCGAAGACCATGGTCGATATTAATACCAGTGCGTCTGCGTTGCAGGCACAGTTGCAAGCGAGCCAGCAGAGCCGGGTTTCCGGCAGGGCACCTGCGGGCGTTAGCAACAACAGCAATACGACACCGCAAAACGTCATCAGCGGACGCGTTGACGCACGCCAGGATTTGCCGACACCGGATCGCCGTGCTCCTGTACGACAATCAGCGAGCAGCAACCAGCTGTCGACGTCGGCGGAGATTGAAGACGCTGGCAGGCGTGCTGCTGACTTTGAGGGCAACCGGCGGGAAGCGCCCGCGGGCAGGCTTTCAAATGCGCCGGACGGCGAACGCGGGCAGCCTCTGGGTCAGATCGTCAATATTCTCGTCTAGCTGATAATTTCACAATGGTGACTGGACGACGGGGTGCTGGCGCGCCACATTAGGGTCATGTCAAACCCGCCTTTTACACCTGATCATTTTCACCGTGCAGTGCCGGAAGGTGACGATCACGAACGGCTGGTGTGTCGTGACTGCGGATATGTCGCGTATGAAAACCCGAAGATCATTGCCGGTGCCGTTGTGACGCACGGGGATCAGGTGATGTTGTGCAAGCGCGCAATTTTTCCGCAAAAAGGCAAATGGACCATCCCGGCCGGTTTTTTGGAAATGGGTGAAGCACCCCATGAAGGGGCGATACGGGAGGCGCAGGAAGAAGCCTGTGCCGCCATCGAGATTATTGATCTCTTGGGTGTTTATTCCGTGCGGCGCATCAGTCAGGTGCATATGATGTACCGGGCGGAGCTTTCCAGCCCGGACTTCAAGCCCGGGTATGAAAGCCTGGAGGTTCAATTGTTCAATTGGGAAGACATTCCATGGGATGAGCTTGCTTTTCCCAGTGTGCATTGGGTCCTGAACCATTTCCATGAGGTGAAGGGCCAATCCGGGTTTGCGCCTTTTACAAATCCATCAGGATGGGAACATATCTGAACGAAACTATTTGTCGATTTTCCGGCTGAAAACTAAATTGATTGGGGGATTTGATGTCTTCAGGAAAAGATGGCAGGCCATTTGCCCGTGTCATGGAAAAACACGAAGCAGACCGGGAGATTCATGCCGCAGGTGGTTTGCACTATGATGTTCTGGAAGCCATTGAGCGACATTTGGACCCGGATGCCAGACTCACTGCGGAGACCGGCTGCGGACGTTCAACTATTTTCTTTTCCAACCTCTCCGAGCATCATGTCTATTTTTGCCTTGATGACCGGTCGAAAGGGGCAGGTTCCAGTGTAAAATACTATGAAGAGTCTGATTTGTTCCGTGCGGAAAAAACCACTTGGGTACCGGGGCCCACGCAACGAACCCTCAAAGACTACCAGCATACCGGTCAATACGATTGTGTCCTGATAGATGGCCCACATGGATACCCTTTTCCTGACATGGAGTATTATTTTTTCTATCCTCACATCAAGCCGGAAGGCCTTTTGATTATTGACGACGTCCATATCGCGTCTATTGGGCGTATGGCCGATATTCTGCAGGAGGATGTCATGTGGAAACTTGAAGAAGTGGCGAAAACTACAGCTATATTCAGGCGCACCGACGCCACGACTTTCTGGAATGAAGGCGATGGCTGGTGGCAGCAGGGCTACAACCAGCGGCGAGCCTACAAAAGCAAACCATTTTACGTAGACGATGGCATGCCGTTCCAGAGCTTTTACGATCGGTATTTTTCTCACCGAAAAAAAACTACAAAAAAAAGGAAGCGTCCGTTTCGTTCTCTTCGGAAAATTTTCAGGCGTTAAATCTCATGTCTGACTTGATCCATGAGTTTCACCACACGTCGGAAGAAACAGGCGTGGCTGTTGGGCGGCTGTTCGAGAACGTGGTTCAGGCCATTTATGAAGACTGGCTCACGCCGGGGGATTTTGCCGTTGATGTTGGCGCGCACCGGGGCGCTCATCTTTTTCCCATGTCGGAAGCCGTGGGGCCCAAAGGTCTTGTTTACGGATTTGAACCGCTGGAAAACTTCTACAGACGGCTCAAAAGGCAGGTAAAAAAGAAGAAGATCGGGAACGTAAAACTGCATCAGCTGGCCCTTGCCGACACGAAGGGCAACGTTACCTTCAACCACTTTGAAAACCGACCGGCTTTCAGCGGACTGCGCCGCCGCAAGGCCCCGTTTGATGACAAAGAAGGCGGCCTGGTGGAAGTACCGGTCAAACAAAAAACACTCGACAGCATGTTGCCGCGCTTCAAAAAGGTTTCCTGCATCAAACTTGATATCGAGGGCGGCGAACTGCATGCCCTGATGGGGGCCAGGCGTTGCCTGACCCGGTCCAGACCTCTGGTTGTTTTTGAAAATGGACGCCAGGCGTCTGCACTTGTCTATGGTTATGAGGCCGACGATTTTTTCGGGTTTTTCGAAGAAATGGATATGCAGGTCTTCTGGCTTTCAGGCGAACCCTTCACGCCGAAAGACTGGCGCCTTCAAAGACCCTGCTGGGAGTTTGTTGCGGTACCAACGGAGAAGGTGGCCTTCGCTGACAGGTTGCCAGGCCTGTGCCGCAGTGTTCTGGAGGCGGCGGGCTGACAAAGCCGGTTATTCCTCCGGCAGATATTTGGCGAGGAACGGTGCCTGCGCAATCATGAACACAAGCATGGCGCCCATGTACCCGAATGTTTTGAAATTCACCCACAGCTCGGTTGAAAAGTTGCGCCAGATCAACTCGTTCACCACCGCCATGGTAACCAGAAACCCAATGAAATTGCGGGTCATCATGCGCCAACCCGCGTCAGGCATCTCAAGCGCTGATTCCATCAGGTGCTTGATGAACAGACGACCGGTCAGCAGCCCAAAAAGCAGAACGGAAGCAAAGGCGCCGTTGATGACAGTCAGCTTCATCTTCACAAAGGTTTCGTCCTGCAGCCACAGGGTCAGTCCCCCCATGACAATTACAACAACCAGCGTGAACCACTGCACCTTGGCAATATGACCCAGCCATTTTTTTGCGGCCAGCATCGACAGGGGATGAGCCACCATGAAGGTGCCGGTGGCGGCATATATACCGCCGATCTGGAAGGCGACAAAAAAACTGATCAGGGAGCCAAACTCGATGGTGGGTTTGATCCAGGCTGCCGGTTTTGGTGTGCCCGACTCAACCGTCGACTCCATGGTCGATTCGCTCGACTGTTGCCCAACTGCAGCATCTGTTGCTTTTTTATCAGTCATTCAAACTCTCTTGGCCTCTCGGGTATCTCAATTCGCAATCCACGCTTGAGGCGTTGATCCCGCTTTCGTTAGATGTGTGCCCTTTTTGACGTTGAGGCAAGGCCAAATGCTGAAGCTATTCAGAGATCGCAACTTTTTTACCCTGTGGCTCGGTGAGTTTGTCTCAGTGATTGGTGACCATATCAGCCTGATTGCCTTCCCTTTTTTGGTTTTGCAATTAACAGGCAGCCCCGCCCTCACCGCCTTTGTTTTTGCTGCTCAGGGATTGCCACGCGCTGTGTTGATGCTTGTCGGGGGTGCTATTGTTGACCGGACTAGCCCGCGAAATGTCATGCTTGTCACCAACCTGCTTCGCTGTGCTCTGGTCTTTTTGCTCGCCTATCTGATCTATATCGATCAGGCATCCCTGACGATAATCTTCGTGATAGCCGTCGCTTTTGGGCTTGCGGATGCATTCTTCTACCCTGCCGCCACGTCTGTGGTGCCGTCTGTTGTGGCAAAGGAAGACCTGAAGGCCGGTAACGCTATTATGCAGGGGTCGGTGTGGGTTGGTGTAATCCTCGGGCCAGCGATTGCCGGCTTTGTCATTGCCGGCGAGGTCAACACGATGGGGCATGATACCGGCCTGAATGCCGCCACCTATGAAAGCAATAGGGCAGGGTTTGCCCGGGCGTTTTTTCTCGATGGTTTCACCTTTGCCTTTTCCTTTCTGACACTTCTTTTTGTTCGCACACGGTCCCTGAAAGATGAGGCTGAAGAGAAAGTGTCATCCATGTTTCAGGAAGTTCGTGAAGCAGTGAAATGGGTTTGGTCTGTGCCTGCAATCCGGCTCGGCTTTATGGGTGTTGCGGTGCTGGAGTTTTTCTTCCAGACGCCAATCTTTGTCGGGCTGCCAGCGCTAGCCAAGGAGCGGTTTCTGGAACCAGCGTATGTCTACGGCCTCATAATAGCGGCCTACGGTGTGGGCGCCCTTGCCGGCGCGGTAACGGCGGGCTCGGTCAATTGGCCTTCTCGTGAAAATCTGGTGCGAACGATGTTCTTCATCTTCATCGGCTCGGGTGCTTCAATCGGACTGATCGTCCTGTATGAGCCCTATTGGTTTGCCATGACCCTTTTCCTGATTTTTGGCTGTATGGACAGTTATATCTGGGTACATTTCACGACTTTTGTCCAACAGTCGACACCGGAGGCACAAATGGGCCGGGTGATGAGCATTTTCATGTTCATGTCAGTTGGCCTTATTCCCATTGCCAGCGTTATAATGGGCGTGGCATTCGAATGGAATCTCGAGATGTCGCTCATCATAGCATCCTCCATCATTGTTCTCAGCTGCCTTGTGATGGCCCTGCACCCTGACAGCAAGCGGGTGCCGGAGGTAATAGACACAGGGGCCTGACTAGCCTGCTTGCAACCACTGCGATTCAGGTCCGGACTATAACTTTGGCTCTAAACGAAGAGTCATAAATGTATATATATCAATAGATTAATCTAAGGTTTGGTGGAAATTTGCGACTCGTGCGGCGTACTCTTGCGTCATCGACAGTTTCGGTGATGCGCCGTAAATTCCATGGTCACGCCTTCAAGCCCCCCTCCACAGAAGTTGCCAGAGCAACCATGGGGCTGATGACAATCTAATGATCGTGGCCTTGTTCCGACCCGGGCGCCCATGTGGGCCCATGGTCACGCGCTCGCCGTCAGCGGGGGCAGACCTATGCAAAACCAGCCGTATGACTGGCACACCATTCTCCATGAGGTTGGCGTAAGGCACCATCCTTTCTATTATCAGCTGGAGGCGGCAGATTTTGGCGCAGTTGTCGAATACTTCGCTCGGGGGAATGACCCTTTTGCAACGCTTGCCGACTATTTGCTTTACGGCGCTGCAGCAGTTCTGGGGCGGCATCAAAAGCCTGCGGAGGCTGCGCTTTCATACCACGCAAGACTGAATGCCAAGACAAAGGCTGTGTCTCTGTTTTTCTGGGCAGAAGAGGCTGTGGCTCACATGCAGTATCGCACGGCAGAGGGCTTTGTGGTGCCGCTGTTGGAGAGTTTTCCAAATGACCCTGAGCTTAACGCTCTTTTTGCCGCCTGTTGCCTGCACCAGCAGGACACGGTGCGCGGCCGCCCGACCCTGAACCGCGGATTGAAGGCCGCGCCGGAGCACGCCGGATTGAATAGTCTTCTGTGTCGCTATCTGCTTGCCGATGGGGAAATGGGCGCTGCAGAAGCTGCTGCCAGAAAACTTCTGTTGCTGGATCCGCTTAACTCTGTCGCTTTCAATGTTTTGTCGCGCGTTTCGCCCGGGAAGGTTGATGACCGGCTTCTGGAACGCTTTGAGCACCGCGCCCTTGAGGGGGCGACCGGTCCGGCAAACAGCGCCGGCATGCTGTTTGACATAGGCCGCATCTATGATGCGCGCGGGTCCTACGAGCGCGCCTTCGATGCGATTGTACGAGCCAATGATCAAATGAAATCTATTCCTCAGATGGCGGGAAATACTTTTGACGGTGAGCAGGAATTCCGGCAATTCGAGGAACGTTGCACGCTCTTCGACAAACTGTCGCCCGACAGCCGGCCAACAGACCTTAAGCCGATGTTTATCGTTGGTTTGCCCCGGACAGGCAGCACGTTGCTGGACCAGGCCCTGGCGGCGCACCCTTCAGCGGTTAGTCTGGGCGAAAACGACATAATCCCCACGCTGGCAAAAGAGGCTGAAGACCTGTTGCGGCAGGGTAGTATCCAGCAAGCGCAAGCCAAAATGCCGGAATGGCGTTCCCGTTTTTTTGAGCAGGCAAAGCGCGAGGCGGCACGGGTGGCTGGTTCCGCAGGAAAAAGTCAGCCGTTGAAGTTTGTCGTGGACAAAATGCTGGGCAACAGCCGACACCTCGGCTTTCTGGCAAAATTGTTCCCGCATGCTTCGATCCTTCATAGCCACCGCAACATCATGGATGTGGGGCTGTCGATATATTTCTCGCCCCTGCACCGCGCCAACATCTACGCAACTGACCTGCAATCCATAGGTGACTTCATATATCTTGAAGAGCGGATTATGGGCTTTTGGCAGAAGCGTGGTTTTTCCATATTGCCCGTGGCCTACGAATCCATGGTTGACGACATGGAGCAGATTTTGCGCCAGACCATGGGCCATATTGGGATGGACTGGCATGCGGACTGTCTGGAGTTCAATAAACAGAAACGCGCTGTGCACACCTACAGCGCCCACCAGGTCCGGAAAGCCCTGTATCGCAGCTCAAAAGGCCGCTGGCAGCACTATAGCGCCCAGATGACGCCGCTGAAGAAAGCGCTCAGGTCCAGAGGCATCAACGCCGAAAGCCTTACCGCATAATCGATTTTCTGCACTGGATGACCGGGGCAAACAGAGAGAGGTTTGCCCCTGCCTGCCTGCTGGCCTATTGATTTTTACCCGCGCAGGCGTCAGAAAAGCACGCTAACCGGTACACGGCCCCGTCGGGTCGCATGAGTTCCGGTGACGAGCTTTTGGGATAACTCTATGCGTGGTTACTTCGGGATCGGGATCGATCAGGCATCAAAGGCCGGCAATGTTGGCAATCTCATTCGTACCGCCCATGCATTTGGCGCCAGTTTTGTTTTTGCCGTGAACCCTAAAGTTATTGCGCATTCAGGTGAGCTGGTAACCAAAGACTTCACGGACACGAGCAAAAGTCACCAGAATATTCCGTTTTTCAACTATGAAACCGCAGCCGATGTTGATGTACCACAGGGTTGTCAGCTGGTGGGCATCGAGATATCGGATGATGCAGTCGATTTGCCGAGTTTCAAACACCCGATGCAGGCCGTCTATGTGCTGGGTGGAGAGCGGTCGAGCCTGAGCGCTGACATGCTCGCGCGCTGTGACAGTCTGATCAAAATCCCGACAAAGTTCAGCCTTAACGTCGCAACTGCGGGCGCGATTGTGATGTACGACCGGCACCGGGTGCTGGGCGGATATCCGGAGCGGCCCCTGATGACGGGCAAAGCGCCAGAGCCAAAGCCACCCCATATACATGGGGGTGTCAGGAACCGCCGGGCCAAAAAAACGAAGGTGTGACCAAGCTGATGCTTGCCCGCGGGCGGCAATGACGATTAAATGTGCACACGCACGACTGATAAGGTGGGACCGGCAATGAAAGCGGCTTTGTTATCTGCAATATTTTTGACAGCGACACTTCTGGGCGGTGGCAGTGCCGACGCGCAAAGTGAAAAGCGGCGGCATCTTGGTGCCTACAGGGACTGGGATGCGTTTGTTTATACATACCCGAACGGGCAGAAAACCTGCCATATGATTTCAAGCCCGAAATCGAGCCAGGCAAGCCGGGCAGGCGCACGTCGCGGGGATATATACATTATGGTTTCTCACCGACCTGAATACGGTGTCACGGGTGAAGTGAATGTGGTGGTCGGATATCCGATCCGGCAAGGTCAGGACGCTGTATTGCGTGTTGACGGCCGCAGCCGGTTTGAGTTTTTCACCGAAGGATCGGGTGCCTGGGCCTACGACCCGGCGGATGACGCCAAAACGGTGGCGGCCATGCGGCGCGGCAACCGGCTAGTTGTGAATGCCACCAGCCAGCGTGGCACCAATACCACGGACACATACTCCTTGTCCGGTTTCACGGCCGCCTACAATGCCATCACGACCGCTTGCCGGTAGGCTCAAGCCTCCTTTACAATCTGATTGGCGAGGCGTATAAGCCGCTCCAGTTTAACCGCCCGTCTTCGTGGAACGCGAAGGGGCCAATAGGACCTGGCGCGCGAGCTAGCCTCACGCAAAAGGCAAGGTGAAGAAAATGCAGGTTACCCCATCCGGCAACCCGGTGGTTGTCTCTCCTCGTGACAACCCTGATGGTGATAAACAAAACATCCTTGGACTGGACCGCACCGAGCTCAAGCAGGCTATCGCGTCGATCGGTGTGCCCGAGAAGCAGGTCAAGATGCGCTCTGCCCAGGTTTGGCACTGGGTGTATCACCGCGGCGTCACCAGCTTTGATGACATGCTGAATGTCTCGAAGGATGTGCGCGCCCGGCTCGCCGATCACTTCATCATCAAGCGGCCTGAGATCGTCGAAGCGCAATATTCAAACGACGGCACACGCAAGTATCTGATCCGCTTCGCGGACGGTAATGAAGCTGAGACGGTTTACATCCCTGAAGAAGATCGGGGCACACTGTGCATTTCCTCGCAGGTTGGCTGTACGCTGAACTGCAAGTTTTGCCATACCGGCACCATGAAGCTCGTGCGTAATCTGACGGCTGCCGAGATTGTCGCCCAGCTGATGATCGCCCGCGATGACCTGAGTGAGTGGGAAAACCCGACCGAAGGGCGGCGCGTGACCAACATTGTGATGATGGGCATGGGCGAGCCGCTCTACAATTTCGACAATGTCAAAAAAGCGCTGGAGATCGTGATGGACGAGGAGGGCATCCAGCTTTCCCGGCGCCGCATCACGCTCTCGACCTCGGGCGTTGTCCCGCACATGGAACGGTGCGGCAAAGAAATTGGCGTCAACCTCGCGGTTTCGCTGCACGCGGTCCGGGACGACGTGCGCACCGACATCATGCCCATCAACAAAAAATACAATCTGGAGCAGGTTCTTACAGCTTGCGCCAACTATCCGGGCGCGCACAATGCGCGGCGCATCACGTTTGAATATGCGATGCTGAAGGGCGTGAACGATAGCGACAAGGACGCACGCGAGCTCGTAAAGCTTATCCGCAAGTACAAACTGCCCGCCAAAGTGAACCTCATCCCGTTCAACCCCTGGCCGGGCACGGACTATGAATGCAGTGACTGGGACCAGATCCAGCGCTTTTCCGACATTGTTTATGAGGGCGGCATTTCGGCGCCTATCCGCACCCCGCGCGGGCGCGACATCATGGCCGCCTGCGGGCAGCTGAAGTCTGCATCCGAGAAGAAGTCCAAGGCCGAGCTCGCGCGCGAGGCAGAGGCGGCTGTGGCTGCCGCTGCAACCAGCGAAACCGTGCATCATTCGTCAACCGGCCTGACCTGAGCCATGCCCGAGATCGTGCTCAGACACTATGAAAGTAAAGACCGCGAAGGCTGCCTCGCGGTGCTGGACGCCAATACACCTGAGTATTTTGCGCCAGAGGAACGGGCAACTTTCGGGGAGTTTCTTCAGGAGCCTCCGGGGACCTATCTGGTGCTTGAAGACGCAGGTAATATTGTTGGATGCGGCGGCTATATACCCTTGCCGGAAACCCGTGTGGCCCACACGAGCTGGGGCATGGTCCATCCGGACTATAAGGGCAGGGGCCTTGGCAAAAGGCTGTTTCAGGCCCGTATAGATGCTGTGCGTGAGCGAGGCGACGCGGACCGGGTTCGTGTGACGACCAGCCCGCAGACGGCCAGCTTCTTCCTGCCCTATGGTTTTAAGGAAACCAGCCGCGAAAAGGACGGCATTGTAGCAGGCATCGACCTGGTTGAAATGTGGCTGGAGCTATAGGCGTCAGCATCTGGGGCCTGTCGGGGTGTTCTCTATCCGGTCATAGGTCAGTTCAAACGTCTGCACCCAGTTTTCGCTGCCATGCTGGCGGCGGAATACCTTACTGACAAACTGGTCGGGATTAATGACCGAAACCACTGTTTTGACGTCAAAGGCTTCCGTCCCGGCATAGCCGCCGGGGACCAGCGTTTCCAGAACGCCGTCGTTTTTCCTGCTGGTGATGTCATTCCACCGCTGTGCACGTGCATTTAGAAACTGAGCCCGCCACAAGCCGGTTGTTTCATCAAAGGCCCGCACATCCGTTGAGTGGAAGTTTGGCGCATTGAAGCAGGTTTGCACCGTGCGTCCGTCAGAATGGTAGAAGGTTGTGATAAGGGCCTTGGACTGAAGTTGCCGGCGTGTGCCGTCGGCGTCAATTGAGGTCATGGTCGCCTGCCATTCGCCGCGTTTGAAGGCATAGTCGGAAAAGGCTTCAACACTGGTGTCTGGCATGCCGTAGGCGTGCAGGCTGGCGTGGTTTTCAGTTTGGGCTGAAGCCAGAGTAGAACAGGCCAGCATTGTCAACGCAGAGGTGAAAGTTGAGGTTCGTTTTGCTATGTTTTTCATTGTGGTTTCCTTGCTGTCGTGGTGGTGAAAATCATAGGAAATTCGCGGCTTTATGACCACGCACCGCCGACCCGTGACAGCACGTGTTGGTCCCTTTGCGCTTTTTTCTCCAGCCTGTTAAGGTCGGTTTTCGAGAAGATTTTGGGGTCGAGAGGAAGTTTTATGAAGAGTTTCACGCGTTTCGGTCTGATGGCCGCCATACTGTTTGCTGGCTTGCCTGCTGTGCTCGCACAGGATGACGCAAAAGAAGAGTTTGAACCTGCTGAAGTCCCTGAAGCTCTGTCCGCCAAACTTGAACAGCTGACGGAAGATGAACTGACCTTCCTCTTGGGGGAAGAAGCGCTTGGCTATGCCGAGCGGCATGACATTCTGTTCAAGCGACTGGAAAACAAAACACCGGAGGCAATCGCTGCTTATGTGCGGGCCATGATCCGGGTTCGGGACCTGTCGAAATTCAACCCCGAAACAGATATGGCTTCCATTCCCCTCAACACCGAGACCGGCGGGTTTAACAGATGGCGTCTGCCGCGTCCGGCTGAGTTTGATACGCCGCGTGAGCCCGGCCCCATCAACATCAATCGCTATTTCGGGTCCGGCCCCAAGCTTGGTATTCCGACATTTCTGAACATGCCGGTGGCCATAACGCCAGAGGACCTGGTTGCAGGTGAAGTCGAAGTGGCCATTATGGGTGTGCCGCTTGATACTGGCACAGGCTACCGCGGAGCGGGCTATGGTCCGCGCGCCGTCAGGACAGGCAATGTCTATAAGGGCAACAGCCCGGTGCAGCCACCGCATATGCACACGATGATTTCACCCAATAACGAACTGACGATCGTTGATTATGGGGATATCGCTGTTGATGGCCTGAGCCTTGAGCGCAGTATCCGGCATATCCGCAAGATGGTGCGGGAGGTGGCAACCGCGGGCGCAATCCCGATGATTGTCGGCGGGGACCATTCCCTGATGTACCCGGATGTCGCGGGCGTTGTTGACGTGTTTGGTGCCGGCAATGTGGGTGTGGTGCATTTTGATGCACATTATGATGCCGGACGTGGCCAGAGCCACTTGCTTTCTCACGGTCAACCCGTGCACCGGCTGTTTGCCGAAGAACTGGTGCCCGGTCCAAACTTTATTCAGGTGGGCTTGCGCGGCTACTGGCCTGGCAAATCAGGCTTTGAATGGATGCGCGAGCACGGTCTTCGCTATCATACTATGGCGGAGATTGAAAAGGACGGCTGGGATCAGGTGATGAAACGTGTGATGGACGAAGTGCTGGACGGCCCCGAATATATCTTTATTTCATTCGACATTGATGTGCTTGATCCGGCCTATGCGCCCGGCACCGGCACCCCTGAGCCTGGCGGCCTGACAACCCGGGAAGTGTTCCCGATCGTGCGGCGGCTTTGTGCCGAAAAAAACATTGTCGGGTTTGAACTTGTGGAAGTGAACCCGCTGGTTGATCCGGGTTACACCACGGCCCAGAACGCAGACAGGGTATTGCGGGAATGCCTGACCGGTATCGCCATGCGCAAACGCGGCCTGACCGAGCCGCATTACTTGAGCCCGCTCACCATTGATCATGGGCATGATTAAGGGAAAACTTGGGGTTGCAGGCGGTTTGCTCGCCTGTTTCCTGCTGGTTACCGGCTGCGTTCGCCAACCGCCTATTGTGCCGCTTGAGGTGGAGGCGGGGGCAAACAATGATACGGCGCTGGCGGTTGATCTGCTGACGATACATACGCCGGAACTCGCGAACGCCATCCTGAACGGTGGTTCGGGCGCCTGGTTCAACAATCGCATGATGTTCATGACCAAATACCGGGACGACCTGCTCGTTAATCACTATCAAGTACCGCCGGGCTTCATCACTGGCCAGCCGCTTGAATGGGCGCGTTTTGACGATGGCGATGAAATCTATCTGCTCGTAGGCAATTTTGTCGCTGGTGAACGCCTCTTGAAGGTTGAGCCTTTCAAGCTCGAAAAAATCACCGTAACGACAGACGATTTTCAATTGACCTTCAATTGATCCTGCCTGGTCCAAATCTGCATAAGCCGCCATGCAAATATGGGCGGTGGTAAATTCCCGCCGCCTTCCAATCTCTATCCACAGTGATGTCATTCAGTGGAGGAAGGATCCTATGTCACGCACCATCTATTTTGTCTCCGGTAGCCCATTCGCCTGGCGCGCCATGCTTGCCCTCGGCCTGAAGGGGCTGGCGTATGATGCAAAACTACTGTCTTCCAGTGAAGGCGACACCCGGAAACCTGAGTTTCTGGCGCTCAATCCGCGCGGCAAAGTGCCGGTGCTGGTGGACGGCGATGTCACCGTCTACGAGTCGATCGCTGTGCTCGCATACCTGGACCGCGCGTACTCTGAGACGCCCCTGTTTGGCCATACGCCCAAAGAGGCGGCTTTGATCTGGCGGCGTGTGATGGAAATGGATGCTTATCTCGGCACAGCTCTGGCTACAGCAGCGCGTCCGATTTTGGCGCAGAGCTTCGCCGGCAAGGAAGACGAGATCAACGAAAGCTTTGCCCTAGTTGGTGATGAGATCAGAACCGTGAGCAGTTGGCTTGATGGCAATGACTTTATGGCGGGTGATGCACCGTCCGCTGTGGACGTCATGCTGTATCCGCACCTGGCGATGATCGCCCGGATTGGCCCGACAATTCAGGTGCCGGGCATAACACCCAACATACCGGACTATGCCGAAGACTTCCCTGAGCTTGCCGCTTGGATGAAACGGGTTGAGGCCCTGCCCGGTTTCGATGCTGCTTACCCGCCTCACTGGCGGGACGCGGCTTAAATCCCCCTGCTCCCCATCAGGTGCGGCAAGCGAGGTGCGATGGTCCCCGTCGCACCTCACCTTCTGTCGTGAAGGTTTGGTCGTGGCACTGCCGCCGCCTTCAGGTCCTGCCAGTGCCTGTCGGCTTTGGATATTTTTTCCGGCCGGTTGATGGACCACAAACCCTGAGCCACTATGTTGGCGTTCAAATAGAGTTGACCGTCGATCACGGCCCAGTTCCGGGGGTTGATGTCGACGATGTTTCCGTTTGACATCGCGTAGGCGCAGTATCCGCCGTAAGCTGGTAAATACCTTTCCGGATTTGCCTCAAAAGCCGACCGGTTTTCCGCGGTTGCAAACTGATATACCACCCCTTGAAAAAGGGACTGGTGCTTTGCTTTGCCCTCAGTTGCTTTGCTGGTGGAATGGTAGGCAATTGGGTCAAACCCTTTGATGCCCAACCCTGCCGAGGCATTTGTCAAAGTTGCCGGTGTGAGGATGCTTTTCCCACATGCAGAAAGCAGCAACAGCAACGCTGAGACAATTTTAAAACGTGAACCCACTTTGTACGCCTTTTGAATTTGTACAAAGGGACTCTAGTGAGGCATAGTGCGACGCACCAATAAAGGCGCGTCACACTGAGGTGAGCTGTTGTGACCTAGGTGTTTACTTCAGACGCTTTTAGGACTGCATCAGCCTCCTTGATGAAAGCCCATACCTCTTTTGAAAAGGGTGGTTCCGGGCCGTCGGCCGGCCAGTCGTCCATATTGTCATAAAGCTTGCCGGCACTTTCGGTCAGCACGGGGTCAATGTCGTAAATGGCTTGTGTCATCGCGTTCCATTCTTTCACGATCGCTTGCGCCTCGGGTGCGGCCGGGTCGGTACCCACCAGCTCCTCTGTGCGAGCCAGTAGCGCCGGCCATTTCCGTTCATGTTCCCTGATCACGTCGTCTGACAGTTTCATTTTCGCCGATTTCCAGCGTTCCTGCTCTTCATCGGTGTAGAATTTGTCCCATACCTTTTGCCATTTTTCCTCGCTCATGGCGTGTTCTCCCATTTTGATGATGTGACACAGCGTGGAAAGGTCAGCGGGTTCGCCAGCGGCAACACAGGCAAGGGCTTCATCCAGCAATCCCAGTCTGGTTTTGGCCTTTTCAAGCTCGTCAGCTGCCATCTGTCGCTGGATCTTCAGGACATCCTCGGCCTTCCAGTCGCTGTGTTGGACGAGTGACTTGATCTGATTGAGTGTCAGGCCCGTTCGCTTCAACATCTGGACGTGCTGCAGGCGGGTAATATCACGGTAAGCATAGGCGCGCTGTCGTGCCTCGGTGCGTTGGGGTTTCAAGAGCCCAATGTTTTCATAATGCCGTAGCGCCCGGACCGTGATGCCGGACCGTTTTGCAACCTCGCCAATAGACAATAAAGTCATGCCGCTTTCCTTTCCACAGACCCGTTTTGGGAGCTGACGTTACGTCAGGGGCAAGGCCTATTTTTAATTCGAAGAAACTTTTTTGCCAGCCTCGATCATGCATTAGATTTTCTGACGTGGGTTCAGAAAAATTAAGCATGCGTCAGAGATTGACGGACGCAGGGGCAGGCCTATACTCGCGGCGCAGAATGAAAGACCGGAGCGCTCCCCATGGCCGACAAAATCAATAAAGTGGTGCTTGCCTATTCTGGCGGGCTTGATACCTCGATCATCCTTAAATGGCTGCAAGTCACTTATGACTGTGAAGTGGTGACTTTCACCGCTGACCTGGGTCAGGGTGAAGAGCTTGAGCCCGCGCGCAAGAAAGCCGAGATGCTTGGCATCGAGGAAATCTATATTGAGGACCTGCGCGAAGAATTTGTCCGTGACTATGTGTTCCCGATGTTTCGGGCCAACACCGTTTATGAAGGCCTTTATCTGCTTGGTACCGCCATAGCGCGTCCCTTGATTGCCAAGCGACAGATTGAAATTGCCGCTGAAACCGGAGCCGATGCTGTGTGCCACGGCGCCACCGGCAAAGGCAACGACCAGGTCCGGTTTGAGCTGGGCTACTATGGCTTGAACCCGAATATCAAGGTTATCGCACCCTGGCGTGAATGGGACTTGTCGTCGCGCACGGCGCTGATTGATTTTGCAGAAAAACACCAGATTCCGGTGCCCAAGGACAAGCGCGGGGAAAGTCCCTTCAGTGTGGATGCCAATCTTCTGCACACCTCAAGCGAGGGCAAGGCACTCGAAGACCCGTGGGAAGGCGCGGAAGAATATGTCTACAGCCGGACGGATGACCCGGTCGCTGATGCGCCGAACGAGCCTGAATACATTGAAGTAGAGTTTGAAAAGGGCGATGCAGTTGGCATCAACGGCGTCGCCATGAGCCCGGCTACGCTTTTGACTGCCTTGAACGAATATGGTCGTAAGCATGGTATTGGGCGGCTTGACCTTCTTGAGAACCGGTTTGTGGGCATGAAGTCGCGCGGTATCTACGAAACGCCGGGCGGCACGATCCTTCTCGCTGCCCACCGGGGTATCGAGCAGGTCACGCTCGACAAGGGTGCGATGCATCTCAAGGACGAGATCATGCCCAAGTACGCCGAGGCCATTTACAACGGATTCTGGTTTAGCCCCGAGCGCGATATGATGCAGGCGCTTATCGATAAGAGCCAGGAATTTGTCGCGGGCACGGTGCGGCTGATGCTCTATAAAGGCGCAGCACACGTGGTGGGCCGCAAGAGCCCCTACAGCCTTTACTCGATGGAACATGTCACCTTCGAGGAAGACAGTGTTTACGATCAGCGGGATGCAGAAGGCTTTATTAAACTGAACGCCCTCAGGCTCCAGCTACTAAGGCAGCGCGGAAAAATTACAGAACCACCAAGTTACGAATAGAGGCAAGCTGAACGCATGGGCGATGTTTTTCTGATCATCGGCCCGGTGTTCCTGATCATGATGGTCGGGTTTGGGCTGGGCAAGACGCGATTGTTCCCAAAAGGGTCCAGTGGGATCCTGATTGCCTTTGTCTGGTACGTTGCCATTCCCTCGCTCATGTTTCGGTCAATTGCGCCCGCAACGCTACCGCAGGCGGACGAGCTGTTGCTTGTTGTGGGGTACTATTCAGCCCTTCTGGCGCTTTATGGACTGGCCGTTCTGGTCTCGAAGTTTGCGTTTCGGCTCACTGCGGCTGAACAAGGCGTGTTTGCCCTGTCATCCTGCTTTGCAAACGGCGGGTTTATCGGCATCCCGATCCTTGAGGGCGCGTTTGGTAGCGAAGGCGTGAGGCTGCTGTTGGTCATCCTGAGCTTTCATAGTCTGACTTTGCTGACCATCACCACTGTTATTGCAGAGCGAGCCAGCCGTTTGCCGGGAGGGCCGGGTGTCTTGCGCAAAACACTATCGAGCCTGGGGCAAAACCCGCTTTTGATTGCCCTGGTGTCCGGACTTGTTTGGTCGGCACTTCAGTTGCCGTTCCCGGAATGGCTTGACCGGGTGCTGGCACTGCCAGCCCAGTCTGCGGCGCCCACGGGTCTTTTTGCGGCGGGTGTGGCAATTGCAGGGTTCAAAATAGCAGGCGATCTGAAGCAGGCAATTATTGCTGTTGCGTTCAAGTTATTGCTGTTGCCTGTGCTGGTGTTTTCGACAACTCACTTCTTACTGGATCTCCAGCCTTTATGGGTGGGTGTCGCGACACTGACCGCCGCTCTGCCAACAGGGATGGTGGCCTACACATTTGGCGAACAATACGGCATTGGATCACGCCGGGCGGCAACCACCGTGGTGGTGTCAACGGCAACATCGGTTGTAACTCTTTCGATGTTGCTCATATGGCTTGGTACAACCACACAGTAGGAGAAGATGTATCATTACAACCTGGACCGTATATCTATCCGGTGAAATCCATAGCGACTGGCGCAGCGAAATAGAAGCGGCGGCAAAGGCGCATAACCTGCCGGTCACCTTTACGGCGCCGATAACGGTGCATGCGGACAGCGACGATGCTGGCGCGGTTATCCTCGGTGAGCCTGAAAGCAATTTCTGGCGTGATAACATGGGAGCCAAAGTGAATGCCATCCGCACGCGCAAGCTGATCGCCGACGCCGACATTGTGGTGGTGCGTTTCGGTGAAAAATACCGCCAGTGGAACGCGGCGTTTGATGCAGGGTATGCGGCAGCGCTTGGCAAAAGCCTGATCGTGCAGCATCCGACGGAGTTCACACATGCCCTCAAGGAAGTGGACGGCGCCGCACTTGCCACCTGCGAAACACCGGCCCAAGTCGCCAAAATCCTGGCCTACGTCATTGACGGTACGCTTGATCGCTAGTCGCGCGCGACATTGAGGTCCGTCAGCGGTTCATTGATTTCCAGCACAAAGCCGTCCGGGTCCGTGATGATACTGACGCGCACGGCTATTGTGCCGGTTCCATCATAGTTTGGATAATGCACAATGCGCGGTGCTGTCATCGCTTCAACACCGGGAACCTGCTGTGCAGCTTCAAATTTCGCGGGCAAATCCGTCGTCGCAAAAAGCTGCACGCTGGTGCCCGGTTCGAACGCCAGACGGCTTATCGGCTGTTCTTTTCGCGGTTTCTGGTACTCGAGCAGGCCCAAAACACCGATGTAGGTATCGTTGGCGCGCAAAAACACCAGACGTCTGATCCGGTCTGTCTCATTATCGGGTTTGCCGACAGGCGTGCGGATCATCTGATCGTAGATAACTTTCATGCCAAGGACATCGCGGTAAAGCTTCAGGGACGTATCAATATCCCGCACAACCAGTGTTGTGCGCCGAAAGTCGATGCCGACCCTGTCCTGCTCCGGCACGGGCAGGGCATGTACGCCTGCGTGCGAGTTGATTAGTAGCCCCAGTAAGACAATTAATGCACGCATGGTTTACCCCTCCATCAAGGTTTGTCGAACCTTGATAGACCCAGAGGAAGTTTAACTCATTGCGCTGCGTCAAGCGACTGTCAGGGCAGCCTCTCAAAATGCATTGGGCGGCCCAAAACATCGATACGCACTATGCGCTGTGGCATTGCGCGGGTGACATAAACCATGTTTTCAGGCGTGCCCTTTTGGATGTGAACTTTGTGGGTTTCAAAGGTGCCGGCAGGAGTTTCAACCGTCTCAAATCCTGCATGGGCGAGCGTGATGTTTTCTATGCTGTTGGAGAGCGTATTGTACCAGGGCAAATCAACGGAATACCCGGCGTCAAGCGGCAGGCCTGCGATCAGGCCAAAAATGCTGAGCCTGAGAGCGCTTGCTGGGTGTTCGGCGTTGCTGACATCGACGGTGCGCGCGTCGCCGCCTTCGGGGCTGATACGCACTTCACCTATGAGTGCGCCGTTTTGCCATTCGAGGTCAAATACATTGCGGGAGCCACCCATTGCAAAATCGATGTCATTGCTGATCGGTAGCAGTGTGCGAGCATCAATAACGCCTGTCGCTGTCTCGAGAATATTAGGATTCATTTCCGTGCGATCGCGGATCACATAGGTGTTGCCTTCGCGCTGCCAGCCATATGTCATGCCGCCCGCGTCTTTGCCTTCATTGATCATCCGCATCGAAAAGCGGTTCATGTCGGCCCGTTTCATGTCGATTTCCGACCGCCAGCTTGCTTCGTCGCCAGTTGCCGAGGCGCTTAATAAAGTAGCGCACATTAATGCCAAGCCTGTCCTCTTCATGTGATTTCCCTCCCTGTTTATCGAGCGTCCGTCCAAAGGAGCGTCAGCCCGTCACACCCAAACTGGACTGTAGATTGCGCGTCTTGGTCGCCCAATCGGGACTTTGGTTTAACGGCTAAACTTTCTACAAGGTCGCTAAAACAGCGGATTGCCCTTGTTTTCACGCTGAGCGCCCCACATGATGGATAAATGGGTCTCAGGAAACCAAAACCATCAGGGAAACGACCGCGACCATGCAGCTTTATTATTCAATAACCTCACCATACACCCGCAAAGTGTTACTGGTGGCCCGTCATTTGGGACTAATCGACGACATTGAGATCGTTCCGGTCAATCCGCTCGAGCCGGCTGCGGGATTTCTTGAGGCCAATCCGCTATCGAAAGTTCCCGCGCTTGTCGTGGAAGGTGAACCGGCGCTGTTTGACAGTCGGGTCATTGTTGAGTTTCTGCTCGATCGAGCCGGTATGAACGACACGGGTCGCGCCAAAACCGAAATCCTCAAACGACAGGCGCTCGCCGATGGCATGACCGACGCCGCTCTTGCGATTGTCATGGAGATGCGCCGGCCTGCTGCCGAGCGTTCGGACTATTGGCTGGATCGCTGGCGGGCGGCGATTGAGCGGGGGCTTGCCCACCTGGAAGACGGCGCAATTCAGGCCCTTGAGCACTGGCGCCTGGACGCGATGGCAACAGCAGCAGCCCTTGACTATTTGTGTTTCCGTTTGCCCGAAATCGACTGGCAATCAAAATACCCTGCAACCGCCTCCTGGTTCGAGGCTGCCCAGAAACGGGATGATATGGTGGCCACAGACCCTCGGGGCGAGTAGCGACACGCTCCCAGAATTTTCTTCCGAAATAGCCGTCACGCATTGAGACGTTGGCGAAAAGCCTGAGCCGTTGCCGTGTCGTCCGTCGAGTTTGGCCGACCGGTTGCGCACTCTTGTGCCTGCAAAACAATGCAAGGACTTCAGGAGGAAAACATGAAGTGTTCAATAATACTGGCAGCGCTCGTTCCGGCTTTCGGTTTTGGCATTAGTACCTGCGCTGCAGCGGATGATGAAACGAAACAGATCAGCTATTCCTTTGTGGAAGGCGCTTTCTCCCATGACAACTTCAATGCCAACGGCGTTGGCATCAACGACCGGGACGGTGTGGGCAACACGGCGGACGACAATTTCGGCACGCTTTCGGACGCCACTGGCAATGGTGGTGGCGCGCGTTTTTCGGTGGCTTTGCCGTGGGGGTCAGACGGGCTTGGTTTCCATGCAGTAGCCGATTATCTGCAGACGTCTCATGACGCCGGGCTAACTATCCGCGACGAATTCGGCAATCCGGCTGCCGCCGGCGTTGCGGCCTTGGACCAAAAGGAATTCCGGGCGGCTTTTGGGTTGCACACCAAATCCAATCCTCATTTCAGTCTGTTTGCTGAAGCGGGTATTACCCACAACAAAATTGATTTTGGTGCAGCATCGCTTGCAACACCGGGCGGGCCTGTTAGCGCCAGTTTAGCGGAAGCCAGTGGCAGCCGCACAGCCCTGGACGGCAGGGTTGGTGTCCGTGGTATTGTGCTGAGCCGGACCGAACTTCTCGGATATGTACGCTACAATGGCAACGGCAAGCTGGTAACGGCGAATGATGGGCGCATAGGGTTCAGCGGCAAAGTCCTTGCCGGTGCAGGTGCCTACTATCACATCAGCGACAATTTTCAAGTTGGTGGGGATTACGAATTTGGCACCCCGGGTCGGCTGCGCCTGGTTGCCCGGTTCACCTTTTAGGCAAGGTCATGCAGGTGCTGTTTCCCGTGCCGCCAGAAGACGTCGGACATGGTCCACTCGTGTTCGGCCTATCGGAAGGGAATGACCATCAGCGAGATCAATTTCATATCTGCTGCCCTCTCGGGATCGCAACGCCTTGATGGCCTCGATGTGCACCAGAAATGACTTGTGGCTTCGGATGAATTTTCCGGAGAGTATCGTTTCAAGCCTGCTCAGGGGCTTGCTGTGGAACTTGATTGATCCGTTCTTCAGCGTCGCTTCAGAATATTTGTCTGCACCTTTAAAGTAGATGATGTCATTTACGTCGACCGTCTCCACCCTTGGTCCGACTTCAAAAGCAACCTGCTTGGCGCAAGGAGGCGGTGTGATCCCACCGGCACGCAGTTCGCCGCCACTCGCCGATGGGTCAAAACGCACCAGTGCTTTTTCCAGCCGGGCGCGGGTGAAGGGTTTGGCAACGAAGTCGAGAACGCCCAAGTCAAAGGCTTCTATGGCGCGGTCTGTTTCAGCGGAAACCACAATAGTGTGAGCGGCCTTTGCCGTGAACTCGCGCAGCAGGTCAAACCCGTCTTTGCCGGTCAGGTTGAGGTCAAGGAGAATAAGGTCAATGGGCTCATCGGCGAGAACGCCTCGCGCAGAGCGAATGTCAATTGCCAGTCTCGATGAAGCAATTCTTTCACCCATCACTTCCCCGGACAGGCGAACCAACCTCTTTGCGACAAGAGGTTCATCTTCCACAATGAGTAGGTTAAACGCCATTGCGCGTCCGCTCAGCCTTTGGACAGTTCAATTCTCGATACCCAAAACGATCCTATCTGGTCAGACGTGAACCGAAAAGCCTTTCCGTAAAACTCTTCAAGTCGGGCAAGGACATAGCGGGTGCCGAAGCCCGTGTTGAGGCCAGAAGGTTTGTGACCCTCGGCAGGTGCTCGAAACTCATAAACGGTGCCCTGCGCGGACTTTAGCACGCATAGTTCCAATTCAACCTGTTTGCCTCGATAGTCGTTATGGCTCAGTGCGTTTTCTATCAAGGTATGAAATACGGCAGGCGGCACTAAAACGTCAGGATCAATGTTGCTGGTCTTTAGCGTAATAGAGCTTTCGAGCCGCTTGCTCATAAGGGCCAGATGAATTTCGCACAAAGCCAGCTCCTCCCTGAAACTTACAGCGTTTCGACCCGAAAAGTCCGAAAGTGTCCTGAACTCTTCAGCCAGTCCGTCGATATAATCGATTGCGTCTTCAGGGCTCGTTTCAATCCATTCCATGAGAGCGGTCAGGGAATTCATCAGAAAATGGGGTTTGATGTTTTGTCGCAGCAGGTCGCCGCGCAGCCGTGACGACAAGAGCGCGAGCCGCTGTGCTTCCGATTTGCGGCGATGCAGATCAACTCCCAGTTCAATGCCAAATAGCAACGTGACCGTTGCGACAAAAAGCATTTTCTGGTCGGGTTGCACCAGCAGCGCCAGCATGCCGACCCCAATGCCACCGGCCAGAAGGGCTGCGCGCCGGGGCTCCGTACGGTGCGCATATGCGCAAAGCATAAGCATATAGAAACCCAGCAGCATCAAGGCACGTGTATCCGTGTCAAACGGCATTGTCTCGGGTAGCGCTGTAACAATGGCCCCAAAAGCACCGAGCGCCCAAAAGGCAGGCTTTGCCAGCTTCAGGCGCAAGGCTGCATACGCCGCCAAACCCACCATGAAGCTGACAGTCATTGCCGCCATCGCGGCTTCAATAGCGGGTTGCCAGCTATAGGGATAAGGTGTCAGGAAGCGCGCCCTGTCCAGATACATCAGGCTGCCTGCAAGAAAGGTGGTGACTGCTGCCACGCGGCATGTCCAACGCCGTGTCCCCTGTGCGCCAACATAGAGGAAATAGGCGCTGGCAATAAGACTGGACGTTGAAACCAGAAATACGATGATGACTGTGAAGTGCACACCAAAGAAATCAGATGAAAGATCAGTGGGGAAGACACCCAGGCGCACGCTGTCTCCGGCCTTGAGGCCGACACCTTCAATCCTGAAATAGAGCCAGTGGTCTCCTTCTTCAATGTCACTCACTGGCAACATAAGCCGGCTGAATTCGCTGGCCGCTGCACCGCGGTGGTGATTGGAAGCGACTAGGTGGCCATCCCAGTAAGCGTGATAAAGCCCTCTGACCTGAACGGTTAAGGCGAGGGGATTGTTTGCATGCAGGGGGTTTGTCCAGTCAAGTCTGATCGGCTGGCGAAACCAGAGCGTACCGCCGTCTTCTTCGATAGCACCGGTATAGGCCTGCCAGTCCGTGCGATCTTCAATATTGTCTATCGAGGTTTCATCGGTATGCAGTTGCTGCGGCGTGCCGGATGTGATTTGCACGAATTGAGCCTGTACCGCGCCGCATGGTAGAATGATGGCCGTCAAAAAAACCACTGCATGCAATAAAGTTTTAAGCCTTTTCATAGGTATACATTAGCTCAGTCAGTCATGAATGGACCGAATGAATGCGTGAACGCCTCATGCGCCGGAAAAGGCGTTCTTGAGGCCATCCAGAACAAACTGGGTTGCCAGCGCGGCAAGAATGACGCCCAGAAGGCGGGTCAAAACAGCATTAACCGTTGGCCCCATAAGCTTCATCACGGGACCAGCCGCCAGAAAAACGACAAGGCTGATAGCCATGACAACCAGAAGAGCCCCGGTGACGGCCAGTTGGGCTACGGTGTTTGAACCAGCGTCTGCAACTGCTAGCATTATCGTGGTGATTGCACCCGGCCCGGCCAGCAGCGGCAAGGCCACCGGAAAAACAGAAACATCCTCGAAAAAATCATCCATTTTTTCGGCAGCTTCACGTTTTCGGTCGTGGCGTTTTTCAAAGACCATTTCCAGGGCAATGATAAACAGCATCAATCCGCCAGCGATCCGGAGGGCATCGATGGAGATTCCGAGAGCACCAAGGAAGGGTTTGCCCATGAAAGCGAAAAATACCAGAATCAGGGTACCGATGAGCACTCCTTTAATGGCCATCAAACGCTGGAATTTGGCAGGCGCGTCTTTGGTCAGCCCTGCAAAAACGGGGGCGATCCCGATGGGATCGATAATTACAAACAGGGCGATGAACGCAGATATAAAGATTTCATACATCGGATAGCTCCGTCAGTCCTGTTGCAGTTCAATTTTGTTCTGGGCCAGCGTGGCAGTAACAGTGTTTTTCAGCAGGCAGGCAATGGTCATGGGGCCAACACCTCCAGGCACAGGTGTTATAGCACCTGCGCGCTCGGCCGCGCCCGCGAATTCCACGTCACCGACGAGGCGTGTTTTTCCGTTGCCGCGTTCGGGGGCCGGGATCCGATTGATGCCGACATCGATCACCGTTGCGCCCGCCTTAATCCAGTCGCCTTTGATCATTTCGGGCCGCCCCACGGCAGCCACCACAATGTCTGCGGCCGCGACCTCTTCAGCGAGATTTCGCGTGCGACTGTGTGCAATCGTAACCGTGCAATTGGCATCAAGCAGCAGCTGGGCCATAGGCTTGCCGACGATGTTGGAGCGGCCGACAATAATGGCCTTCATGCCGCTCATGTCGCCGTGCTGGTCCTCGAGCATCATCAGGCACCCAAGAGGCGTGCAGGGCACCATGCCGCCGCCGCCTGTGGCGAGCAAGCCGGAATTCACCACGTGGAAGCCGTCAACATCCTTGGCGGGGTCGATGGCTTCAATAACCGATGCCTCGTCCATGTGTTTGGGCAGCGGAAGCTGTACCAGAATGCCATTGACGGCAGGGTCCTCGTTCAACTCCTGCACTTTTGCAATCAGCGCAGCCTGATCAACCGTTGCCTCAAATTCAAAATGGAAACTGTTCATGCCAACCTCGGCGGTCTGGCGCACCTTGTTTTTGACGTAAACCTGACTGGCAGGGTCTTCGCCCACAATAACAACGGCAAGCCCGGGCGTGATACCATGCGAGGACTTCAGGCCAGCAACATCTTTGGCGACCCGGTCGCGTACTGTCTGGGCAAAGGCTTTGCCGTCAATAAGGGTGGCAGGCATGATTTCGCTCCCGGTTTTGGGGCAAGGCATGTGCCCCGGTTAGCCCGTTATTTCTTCATCCAGTATCAGGGAATCAAACTTTGCCAGCAGGGTGCCGGTGTCACCGGACAGCAACAAGGTTTTTTCTCTGGATTGCAGCCCCGCTATAATCTGAATAGCGGACCGGGGCAACCGCAGTTTTGCCGCGAATAGATTGATAAGGGCCTTGTTGGCCCGACCTTTGTCTGGCGGCGCACCAACCCGTATGCGCAGTCGAACAGCGCCTGCGGCGTCTTCGGTCAGACGGTCCAGTTTTGATGTGCGCGCAGCCGGAACCACACGCACCAGAATTTTGATGCCTTCAGGGTGCGGGCCGTGTGCCTTAATAGGCGTAAATTCCGAACAGGGGTGCGATGTCGCTTCTCAGCAAAACCCGCAGCGCGAAGATCAGGAAGATCAGGATAATTGGCGAAATATCAATGCCTCCCAGACTGGGGAGAAACCGACCAAGTGTTCTCCGGATTGGCGCAAGAGCCGGTTCTGTAACTGCATAGAGGAAGCGTTGTATGGTCTGCACAAATGGCTGGTAGCTGTTGATAATGCCGAAAGCAACCAGCCAGCTCATGATGATGGTGACGATCAGCAAAAAATAATAGAAGCCAAGTACAGCATCAATCAGCCAGAAAAGCGCGGTCATCGAGAATTTCCTTGTTGTCGTTTGTCGCGGTGAACTTTACCGGTTGAAGCCAGTATTTGTCACAATGTTTGCAAGACATGTAATCAGAAACCGCCTGATTTGCAATCGGGCGGCAGTTATTGCCTGATTTTTCGAGTCGATTGTTTTGATTTGGGAAACCAGATGGGCAGTTTATGCCGAGTGGGCAAAAATTGCCGATAAGGGCGGTCGCCTGATATGGCGCAACGAGAGTAACAGAGCGAGATAATGGCGTTTTTTGGACCACAAAACTCAGGAGGCTTGTTCGGCACTGCCGGGCAGGAGAGTTTTCGTCCACAAATTGCCGGAATTAGCAGCTCCCTGATTGCTCTGAACGCTCAAGCGCAGCTTGCCAAGATCAGCCTCAACAGCCTGACTGCCGACCAGCGCGCCGCGCAATTTTCTTTTGGCAGGAACGACGGCCCGGCGGTTATTCCACCATGGCAGATTCCCGAGGAGCCGACGACGCTCAATGAGCAGGTCCGGGAAGTCCGGGAGTTGACCAGTTTCATCGATCTGGACGACCCGGTTTTGGAGTCGGTTGCAGAAGATGCGGACCAAACGGCAACCTTCGTCTTGTTCAGTGCGCTTTCCAACTTGCGTGTTCTTGCTGAATACGCGTCCGAAAGCGCAACTTTGGATTCTTCGCTGGATCGACTTGATGAGCAGTTTCAATCGGGTCTGGACGAAGTTCGGAATTATCTGTCGTCAACGGAGCTTGACAAGCTCGACATATTTCTTGGTGAAAAAGAATACAACACAGAGGCCACGACCCGGACGGGCAAAAACCAGACTGGAACGAATGGCTCTTTCATTGTGGGTAACCCTGACACTGCTCTGACCGGCTTGACCGGCACTGAGGTTTTCACCGTATCCATCGAGAAAAGCGGCAACACAGATGATATCACTGTCGACCTGAGTGGTATTTCTGGTGACCTGACACTCAACAGCGTTAAGGATCACATAAACGCCCAGATCGAAGCTCTGAAAATTCCAGCCGCGAAAACACTGACCACAGCAGACTTCAACAGCACTGACGGAAACCTTCAAACCGTGCGTATCGACACCACTGCTGAGGGCCTGCAGCTTGACAAGGTAGATGTCACAAACGGGCAGGAGATTGCAGTTGCCGATATCCTTGCGGGCAAACTTGTTTATACGCCGCCGGATACTGCGACCGAGGCAGGTCTTGTTGGTTTCGAGTTCAGCGCAGACGAAGGGTCCGGATATCCCGGTACTTCATCGACGTTTGATACGTCTGGCAATTTCACAGCCAAACACTTGTCCCGCTTCAATGTGACACGCAACGCTGACACAGGCCAATATGGGTTCAAGGTTGAAGGAACCATAACCGAAGAAATTTCACTTTCTGCGGCTGTCGCTGAACCAACGCTTTATGCCGTATCGGCGGTCAGTCAGCTGGATGACGATTTTGCTATTGCCAGCAGAATTAGCGAATTCAATAACATTGATGGCACGATCACGCTGGATGACACCACGTCATTTGTTGGGATCGACTATGCCGCAACCGAGATCAAGGGGCTTGTCGCCGAAGAGGAAGACGATGACCTTGATCCGGAAATCGCATCGCTTCGCGACAAGTTTTTGTCCGATGCCGAGGAAGATGTAACAAGTTCCAACAATACTGACAGCACAAGCACCACCGAAGAAGACAATTCCCTGTCGATAACCAATGTCGATGCTGACAATCGTGTCAACGCCGACACAGTCGGGGCGAAGGTCGCAGTGGATAGTGATGGCGGCATCTATGTTGTGGGCACCTCGGCAGGAAGCTTTGGCCATCAGCTAAACACGGCCAACACCCAGGATGTGTTTTTGACCAAGTTTGACACCGAAGGCAATGTGGTGTTCTCGCGGTTGCTGGGTGTTGCTGAATCTGCCGAGGCCTTTGATATTAAAGTTGATAGCCAGGACAATGTGATCATCGCCGGCGCGACCGAAAGCCCATTGTCTGAAGCGGATGTCATAAATGGTGGCAACGATGCGTTTGTTGTGAAAGTCAGCAAGCGTGGTGATGAGGTTTTTCGCTACCAGCTTGATACGTTTGCCGAGACAAAAGCTTACGCTCTGGCCATCGACTCAAACGATGACATCTATGTTGGCGGCGCGACGGCTGCGATCAGTTTTGCCACCGGAGCGACTAGCGAGTCTGATGCTCTGGTGCTTAAACTTAACGGCAGTGATGGTTCACTGACCAGTTCAAACGTTTTTGGTGCTTCCGGCGACGATGTGATCAAGGGACTGGCGGTCGATGGCAACAACGATTTGTTTGTTGCCCTTGAAGAGGCCGGATCGGCGTCGGTTGTGCGTCTCTCTGGCTCTGACCTTTCAACCCAAAACGCCAGTGTAAGCCTTGGTGCGCTGGGGTCCGGAGGCCAACTATCGGGCATCACTGTCGATACCTCCAACGGCAAGGTTTATGTATCCGGGGTTACGGCAAATGGCGCGTTGGATGCGTCCGGTGCTGCGGCAGTGAATGAAACGGCGAACGGCGGCCTGGAAGGATTTGTCAGTGGCTTCAGCTTTGCGGGGACATCCACGCTAACTGCCGATTTCACGACCTACCTTTCGACGGATGGCACCGATGGCATCAGCGACCTGACGGTTCAGGGCGGCAAAGTGTATGTGGCGGGCTCCACCACGGGTACCCTGAGTGGGGAAACCGCTCGCGGAGCGACCGATGGGTTTGTCGCTCGCCTGGATGGCACCAGCGGCGCCCTGGAAAATACTGAGCAATATGGTGAAGGGTTGGCCCGTTCGGCTGTTGGAGGTGTGGCTTTCACCAGTCAGGGAGACTCAGTTCTTGAGACACTTGGTCTGCCGACAGGTTTGATAGAGGGTGATCAAACGCTTGACCTTGAAACTCAGACAACCGCGCGTGAAGGCGACTATTTTTATATCAGAGTGGATGATGGCGCGCGGAAAAAAATCGACTTGGATTCGGGCGATACGTTTGACGACATCAAGCGGAAGTTGCGGGTCGCTGCGTTTGGCAAAATTGATGTTGATGTTTCGTCAACGGCTGAGGGCGACAAGCTGAAGATCAGTACGTTGGATGACGGCGTGTCCATCGACCTTATTGCTGGAAACGGTGACAGGGACTTGCTGAGCCGCATCGGCCTGGAGCCGGGAAAATTGCTGCCAAAAAACGAAGTGTTTGACTTGGGTGACGATGAGGATATTCCACCCGAAGAGGATCTGGGCGGCGTGTTTGCGCTGGGCCTGGGCGGCGCGCTCAACCTGAAAGATAAGGCGACGGCAAAATTTGTGCTGGGTTTGCTCGACAATGCGATTGCCACCTCTCAGCGAGCTTTCCGATCCACCCGGTTCGATCCCATCAAGCAGCAATTGCTGAATCAGTCGAAAGTGGAGAAGGGTACGCCTTCATCTCGTACGCTTGCCCAAATTGCAAACTTTCAGACAGGTTTGTCCCGGCTGCAAAGTGGTGCTGCGTCGCCAACTCTCAGCTTGTTTGCGTAGATTTTCCGGATTTTCTTGGAAGGTTTCTGTGTTTTTTTGTGGTTTTTCCGGACATTCCAGGTGTCTGGACAGAAAAAAAGCGGCTTTTGAAGAGCCGCTTTTTTAAACCCTCGGGCAAGGACTATGGAAACAGGTGCACGATTGGGGGTCGAGTAAATTTAAACCTGCTTCCGAGCCCCTGCCCGAGAAATCTCTGAAACTTTAACTCTCTCTAGCAGGGTTCGCGGGAACAGGTGCACGATTGGGGGTCGAGTAAATTTAAACCTATTCCCGCACCCCTGCTCGAGAGGTATCAACAACGTTACAAAGCGCGTGCCATGTTTTGTGAATATATAAAAATCCTTTTAAATCAATATTTTATATTATATTTCGCTATTGGATATCGGATGCTTGGATGAGAACTGTTGCATATTGCGTCAGTGAATAGGTGCAATATGCAACATTATGTCGCATATTGCACTAGGCTGAAATTGATGTGTTAAGTTCCTGTTTATCAGTGGTCGCTATGGTCTTCTTCGTTTGGTCTCACGCGCAAACTCTGGCAGGATTTTCAATATGAGCCATATAATCAATTCGAAGACACTGACCCGAAGCACTGGTTTGCTGAGGCGGTCGGGATTGGGGGGATCAGGTTTCTCTTCGAAGATTTTGTTGGCATTGGCCCTTCTGCTTATTTCACTGTCCGTGAACCCGGTTGTACTCGCCAAGGACGGCGCCATGCCTGAAGAAGGCAAGCTGAGTATCGACATGGACCCCTTTACGTTTTCGATGTTTGAGCGCGGGCGATTGGTGGGCCGTGTTTCTATGACCCTCACGCTGGTGGTGCAGGAACAAAAAGATTCAGAGATTGTGCGCCTGCGACTCCCACAGATACGGTCGGATTTTTTCAGTGCCCTGACCACGCTTTCAAAGCAACGGTTCGATGTCAATAAGCCTATCGATCCGGATATTGTTCGTGCCTACCTTTCCCAGTTCCTGAATCATCGACTGGGAGAAGGAAAGGCAGATGTTTTTGTCAAACAAGCCCTGATCAAGCCTGCGTAAGTTCCTGTTTCCGGATTTCTGCTACGGCGCCAGACGGGGAAAGGACTGTTGTAGAATTACTACAGGTTGCTTGCCGTAGCGTAAACCGACGTTGCTAATCTCTTGACCCTAAAGCGTTTCGTCTTATCCAATATAACTGGGAAGGACTATAAAGTATCACGCTTTCAATACTCAGGAGAGAAACATGCGCCAGAATCGTTTCTACCGGGCAACCGCGTTAACTGCGGGTTGCCTGGCTATGCTTGCGGGTGCAACCGCGCAAGCACAGGACGACGCGGACACCGAAATCGAAGAGGTGGTCGTCACCGGTACTTACATCAAAGGCAAAACCCAGGCGAACAGCCCGTCGCCGATTGCGGTGTTCGGGTCGGATAATCTGAATCAGATCGGCGCCAGCAATGTGGCCGACCTTGTGCAAACACTCACCATCAACAATGGTGCACAGAACAACCCGGATGCCTTTACCCAGGGTTCAACAACCGGTACATCGAACTTTAACCTGCGCGGCCTTGGCGTGTCTTCCACCCTCGTGTTGATGAACGGGCGTCGTCAGGTTGTATCACCCAACACCACCAACGATGGTATCGCCTTTGTTGATACCAGCTCATTGGTTCCCCAGATCGCCATTCAGCGTCTTGAAATCGTGAAAGACGGCGCGGCGGCAATTTACGGTACAGATGCGGTGGCGGGTGTTGTCAACTTCATCACCGATGACGATTTTGAAGGCTTTGAGGTTGGTGCCAAGTATCAGACTCTTACCGACGAAGGCAGTCAGGCAGACACGTTGATCGAAGGCAAGTTCGGCTGGGCCGGCGACACCACTAACATCATGGTTGCGGCGAGCTATTATGACCGGACACCCCTGACAACCGCAGAGCGGCGCCTGAGTAACCCGATTGATGATACGTCTTCTCTGGGTAATCCTGGTGCATTCTTCCTGCTGGGGCAGCTCCCTGTTATTGATCCAACAGGCTGTGAGGCGCAGGGTGGTTTCCCGCTTGCGCGCACCGACCTACAACCCATCCTTGATGGTTTGGGCATTCCGTTTGAAGCTGGGTTCTGCCGGTTCGACTTTGGTGAGTTTTTCAACCTTGTGCCGGAAGAAGAACGTGTCCAGGCATTTGGCGTTATCACCCAGCAACTGGGCGGTGACCACGAGCTTCGTGTAGAAGCATCATACGCCGATCAGTCGGTTATTCGTGGCAACTCACCTACCTTCCCGTTCCTGCAGCTTGCCAACGCTGTTGTACCAGCCGATCACCCTGCGAACATTTTCCCGGCGTCACTGGGCCCGATCCTGTTCTTTGGCCGTGCGATTGGTAACGGCGGTGACGTGTCACCAGCCAGCCAGGACCGCGAAACATGGCGTGTAAGCGCTGGTCTTACCGGAACGCTTGCGAACGACTGGTCCTACGACCTTGCGTTCACGCGCGCCGAATCATCCGGTGTGGTCAGAACGGAAGATACGATCACTACCAACTTCCAGAACGCTCTGAACGGTCTGGGTGGTGTTGGTTGTGACCCAGCAACGGGCACGCCCGGTGTTGGCCCTTGTGAATACTACAACCCGTTCGCTACCAGCTTCAGCGTGCTGCCAAACAGCCAAAATGTTCTCGACTCGATCATTGGCACTCAGGTGCTCGATACCGATGCTGAACTGACGGTCATTGACGCTGTGGTTTCCGGTACGGTTGGCTCAACCGGTGCGGGCGATATCGGCCTTGCACTTGGCTTCCAGTTCCGTGACGAGGGCTTTGCTTCCGACCTGGATGATATTTCGAACGCAGATGGATTTGCGTTCCTAATTGGTGGTCAGGACTTCTCCGACAGCCGCACGGCCTATGCTGTGTTTGCGGAAACTTTGGTTCCACTTGCTGATACCATCGATTTCCAGGCAGCAGTTCGCTTCGAGGATTATGGCGGCACTATCGGTGACACAATTGATCCGAAATTCTCACTTCTGTGGCGCCCAACAGACGATCTGTCGTTCCGGGGCAGCTATTCAACCAGCTTCCGGGCACCAAGCGTGTTCCAGGAGTCGGGTCAGAATACTTCCTTGAACCAGGTCAGTGACCCGGTCACAAACGGTACTGCTTTTGCCGCCGTCCGGACACCTGATGCTTCAACCCGCAATCTGGTGCCTGAGCAAGGTGAAGCCATCAACTTTGGCCTGTCCTATGCGACGTCTTCAGGGTTCAAGTTTGACCTTGATTACTGGCGTTATGATTTCACGGATGTGATCATTCAGGAAAACTTCCAGGCTGTAGTGGATGCAGACCCAACCGGTCCGAATGTCATTCGCGCGGGTGGCCTGCCAACAGGGAACATCCTGATTGTACTGGCGAACTTTGTGAACGCCTCTTCGGTTAAAACAAGAGGCTTTGACTGGAACATCAGCCAAACGATCGAGAGCGATATCGGTACGTTCATGCCCTTCTTCGAAGGTACACATGTCCTAGACTATGAGCTGCAACTGGACCCAACTGCGGACCCTATCGATGGTGCAGCCCGCCGGAACTTCTCGAACTTCGGCAGCCCAACGCCAGCATGGCGCTGGAACGCAGGCATGGCCTTCAACAACGACACGCATGATGCTCGTTTCTATATCCGCCATATCAGCGGCATGGATGATGACCAGGTCATTGCTGGCGTTGAAAACGGCGATATCGACAGCCACACGACTGTGGATGCTCAATATACGTTGAACCTGGGCAGTCTTATTGACAATGCCGATGGCACAAGCCTGCAGTTTGGCGTCATCAACATGTTTGACAAGCGTCCGCCACGGGTTGCCACTAACGGCGGCTTCGAATCGCGGACCCATGACCCTCGTGGACGTATGGTTTACGCCCGGGTTCAGGCGCGCTTCTAAGTCTCTGGAACATCCCTAATTTTAAAAGAGCGGCTGTGGCCGCTCTTTTTTTGTCTGCGGTCCAGTGTTGTTTCCGTGTGACACTTTTTCGAAACAGATCAAAGCCAAGGTTATGAAGAACTTGACGTTTTCGACGACTCAAGGGAAGATATTAATGGAAGTGCTTAAAACTGACCTCTGATGTGCGTGGTAACTGGATGCAAGAGCCTTTGTGCCAGAAGGCCGTCATACATGTTGCTGTGCAAAACACAGAGTGTCATGTCTTTATCAATAGAAGTCTGGGGAGGGCTTTATGACATCCATTCTGCAACGTTCGTTGCGCAAGCATCTATTAACTTCAGTCGCCGCCACCGCAACCCTTATGGGTGCGTCAGGCGTTTCGGCTCAAAGTGCTGACGACGACGGTTTCGCACTTGAAGAAATTATCGTGACGGCGTCAAAGCGCCAACAAACCCTTCAGGAAACGCCGATCGCTGTTTCAGTAACCGGCGCTGACACCATTGAAAAAGCCCGCGTACTGGACATCTCTGATCTTCAATCAGTTGTACCGTCACTGCGTGTAACCACCCTTCAGACGTCCGCGAGCACAAACTTCGTGATCCGTGGGTTTGGTAACGGCGCCAACAACGCCGGCATCGAACCGTCGGTTGGTGTATTTATTGACGGCGTATACCGGTCCCGGTCAGCAGCTGCTATCGGCGATTTGCCACGTTTGCAGCGTGTTGAGGTTCTCCGTGGTCCGCAAAGTACGCTTTTCGGCAAGAACGCCTCTGCCGGTGTTATCAGCGTCGTGACAGCAGCACCGTCATATGACCCTGAAGGCCGTTTTGAAGTGCAATATGGCAACTATGACCAAAAACTTGTGAAGGGATATATCACAGGCGGCTTGTCTGAGACCTTCGCGATGAGCTTGTCGGGTGGCATCAACAAGCGCGATGGTTACATTGATACGCTTGATACCAACCTGCCGGACATCAATGACCGGGATCGCTGGAACCTCCGTACGCAGGCTCTGTGGGAGCCAAGCGAGGACATCACGTTCCGCCTGATTGCAGACTATAGCGAAATTGATGAGCTTTGCTGCGGTGTTACCAACATCATTAATGGTCCAACAGCGGGCATTATCTCAGGCCTTCTCGGTGAAACGATTCTGGATCCTGCCGATCCGTTCGCCTATATCTCACCGATCACTTTCCGGCCAGTGAACAAGATTGAGGACGGGGGCGTATCGCTTCAGGGTGACTTCGACTTTAACGGCTTCTCGCTGACGACAATTTCGTCTTACCGCGCCAACGACAGCTTCAATGACAGTGAAGCCGATTACACCAGCGCTGAAATCGTCAATAGCGCGAACAACAACGCTGAAATCGACACATACACGCAGGAAATTCGACTGACATCTACAGGGGACAACAAAGTCGACTGGATGCTAGGTGGCTTCTACTTCAGTGAAGACATCACTCAGGTTCAGGGTCTTGCCTATGGCGCTGATACGCGCGCCTATGTTGACTTTCTGGCTGGTGCGCCGGGCACGCTTGCTTCGCTGGAAGCTCTCTCCGGGTCGCCTGCTGGCTCATTCTTTGCGGCGGACACGACCACAACGGAAACCTTCACGCAAGACAACACGGCATGGTCAATTTTTGCGACCATTGATGTTCACATCAACGATCGTCTGACTTTGACTGGTGGTGCCAACTACACCAAAGATAAAAAGACCATCACAGGTTCGACGGTAAACAATGATGTCTTCGGTAATGTCGACTTTAACGAAGCCTTCTTCAACTTTGCTTTCTTCTCGCAAACAGGCCTTGCGCCAACACCGGATAACATAGCTGCGATCGAAGCGGCGGTCCCTGGAACAACTGCGGGTCTTGAAGCTTTTGCTGACGCCTCTGCAGCGCCCTTGCGGCCGCTGCAGTTCCAACCGCAGTTCCTGCCTTTCCCGAACTCTGTTGAGTCTGGTCGCTCGAACGACGACAAGCTGACATGGACGGCCCGTATGACGTATGACGTGAACGACAATGTGAACGTCTATTTCAGTGCGGCAACCGGTTTCAAGGCAACATCCTGGAACCTGTCGCGTGACAGTCGTCCGTTCTTTGCCGATGGGGCAGCCCTCCAGTCTGCCGGCCTGCTGCCAAACAACTATGCTCTTGGCAGTTCATTGGCGACGTCGCGCAATTTCGGTACCCGGTTTGCTGGTCCCGAGGACGCGACTGTTTATGAAATTGGTCTGAAAGCCCGCTTCCCACGAGGCGCGTTTAATGTGGCGATCTTCGACCAGACGATTGAAGGCTTCCAGTCTAACATCTTCCAGGGCTCCGGCTTTGTCCTCGGCAATGCAGGCAAGCAGTCGACCAAGGGTGTTGAACTGGATGCGACCTGGACACCGATTGACGAACTGACGCTGACATTTGCGGGTACGTATCTGGATCCGATTTATGACGATTTCCAGAATGCACCCGGGCCAAACGGCACAGTCATTGACGCGTCTGGTAACCGTCCAGCAGGTATTCATGAGTTCAGCATCACGATGTCTGCGACTTATAACCATCAGTTTGAAAGTGGCGCTTATGGCTTTGTCCGGGCGGATTATATTCATGAGAGCGACGTTCAGATTGTGGACAATATTCCAGGCGTAAACCGTGAAGTGAACCAGTTTAACGCAAGTGCCGGTATCTCGTTTGAAAACGGATTTGGCGTTCAGGTGTTTGGCCGGAACCTCTTCAATGACGAGTATTTCCTGAGTGCCTTCCCGGGCGTTGTTCAGGCTGGCACCGTCAATGGTTACGCCAATACACCAAGGCTTTGGGGCGTAGCGTTGACCTACGACTTCTAGAGCTGAATACATAGAAAATGAAAAGGGGTGATCTTTTGGTCACCCTTTTTTAGTAATTTGTCCTGTAATATGAGAGCAGGGAAGCGAGATGGGGGTCAGGCGGCATTGACCGGACTGCTTTTGCAGTCATTCATGCCGACAGCATCGAAGGGGAACGAGATGCTTGAAGCCCTTATGTATGTGAGCGCCGCTGACCCGCGCATCACACGAGACGACATCGACGCTATTCTGGATACGGCTGTTCGCAACAATCTTCGTGACGATCTGACAGGCGCGCTGATTTTCAGCGGCAGTATCTTTGTCCAGATCCTGGAAGGCGAAACGGCGACCCTGCAAAATCTGATGACCAAGATCAGGACAGATGACCGGCACGATGCGGTCACAGTGGTTGCGCAGGAGGTGATAGGCAGTCGACGCTTTGGCAGCTGGTCAATGGCCTACAGGGCCACCAATGGCCTGACAGCGGAACAGTTACATATCCAGTTTGGGTGGGATAATGCGATCAGCAAATTGGTCCAGCGTTTGCCCTGTGAGCGGTCGCTTGGCTCACTGTCGGACGATATTGCGAGCATTCTGGACCACCAGCAATCTCAGTGGGCTTCTTCCCAGTTTTGACCGGTTCCGCAATCCACCACCAGCGGTACAGACAGGTCCACGGCCGGTGCGCAGGCGAGCGCCATGGTTTCCTGAATTAGCGGGATGGCGCCTGCCTCTCTTCCGAGTGGGCATTCAAACACCAGTTCATCATGTACTTGCAACAGCATGCGCACGTCAGAGAAGCCTGCTGCGTCAAGTGCTGCAGGCATTCGGATCATCGCTCGCCTGATGACATCCGCTGCTGTGCCCTGGATCGGGGCGTTTATCGCGGCCCGTTCCCCAAAACCACGATGCATAGGGTTTTTGTCCATGAGTGAGCGGATATGGCATTTACGGCCAAACAGCGTTTCTACATAGCCGTGTTCCCGGCCAAACTCGATTGTCCGGTCCATATAGGCACGGATACCTGGAAAGCGTTCGAAGTAAGCGTCGATATATCCTTGTGCATCCTTGCGGCCAATGCCCAGCTGGCGGGCGAGCCCAAAGGCGGAGATGCCGTAAATGATGCCGAAATTGATGGCTTTGGCCTGGCGGCGGACCATCGGGTCCATGCCTTCGATGGGCACACCAAACACTTCGCTTGCCGTCATTGCATGGATATCTGTGCCATTTTCAAAGGCATCCTTGAGGGCATCAATATCAGCAATGTGTGCCAGGATTCGAAGTTCGATCTGGCTGTAGTCTGCGGCAATCAGAATGTTGCCGCTTTCCGGGACGAAGGCCCTTCTGATCTTGCGTCCTTCTCCGGTCCGAATCGGGATATTCTGCAGGTTCGGGTCATTTGAAGAAAGCCGTCCTGTCGTGGTGGAGGCCATGTGAAAACTCGTGTGAACGCGTCCGGTGTCCGGGTTGACCTGACTAACCAGCGCATCCGTGTAGGTGCTTTTCAGCTTTGCGAACTGGCGGTATTCCATCACTTTTTGGGGGATGGTGTGACCATCGGCCGCCAATTTCTCCAGCACATCTACATTGGTTTGCCAGGCACCGGTCTTGGATGATTTTTTCCCGCCTGGCAGTTCCATATCATCAAACAGGACTTCCCCGAGCTGCTTGGGGGAATTGACGTTAAATGGTCGACCCGCAAGTGCCTGGATTTCTGCATCCAGACGATTGATGCCTTCCGCAAACTCGTTTGACAGCCGATTGAGCGTGCCCACATCAACCTTGATGCCTTCGCGTTCCATTTTTGCCAGCACCGGCGACAAGGGTCGTTCCAGTGTTTCGTAAACGGTTGTGACATGTTCAGCAGCAAGCCGCGGTTTCAAGAGCTTGTATAGCCGCAAGGTGATGTCGGCATCTTCGGCGGCATAGTCGGTTGCTTTATCCAGTGGCACCTGATCAAACGTCAGTTGGTTTTTCCCGGTACCCGCGACCTCCTTGAAGGATATGGGGCTGATATCGAGGTGGATGCCGGCAAGCTCATCCATGCCGTGGCCATGCATACCGGCTTCGAGGGCGTAGGAAATCAGCATCGTGTCGTCAATGGGCGTCAGGCACAGGCCTTCGCGCGCCAATATTGACATGTCGTATTTGAGGTTTTGGCCAACTTTCAGAATTGCCGGGTCTTCAAATATTGGCTTCAAGGCTGCCAGAACAACGGCTTTGTCGATCTGGGACGGGCGTTCCGACAATAAGTCGCCGCCGGCGACGCCATGACCAACAGGGATGTAGCAGGCCTTCCCGGGCGCCGTCGCTATCGATATCCCGACCAGGTCGGCAGAGGTGGCATCCAGTCCTGTCGTTTCCGTGTCGACGGCAATGACACCAACTGCGCGGCACTCTTCCACCCAAGCTTGCAGGTCGTTTTCATCTGTGATGCAGACATAGTTTTTTTCAACGTTTTCTACTTCTTCGCTCAGCAGGTCGGGTGGGAGGTCCCCGCCCCAGGCATGCTGTGCTTTCACCTTCAGCGAACGGAATTCCTGCTCTTCGAAGAAGGCCAGCAGCGGCTCGGGGTCCGGCTGCGTGAGCGCAAAAGTGTCAATTTTTTCGTCTAGCTCAACAAACCGGTCCAGCGTCACAAGCTCGCGGCTGATGCGCGCCATTTCCGCATTTTCGACCAGTGTTTCGCGGCGTTTGGGTTGTTTGATTTCGCCCGCTCGCTCGAGCAGGCTATCAAGATCACCATAATCATTTATCAGCTGGGCTGCTGTTTTGATGCCTATACCCGGAACACCCGGAACATTATCGACGCTGTCCCCGGCTAATGCCTGGACATCAACAACCTTTTCCGGGCCGACTCCGAATTTATCCACCACCTTTGAAGCCGGTGTGCGCACGTTCTTCATGGTATCAAACATGTCGGTGCCAGCGTCCAGCAACTGCATCAGATCCTTGTCGGAACTTACGATTGTGACGTCCCAGCCTTCTTCACGAGCCTCCCGTGCGTACGTGGCGATCAGATCATCGGCTTCAAAACCGTCAAGTTCAATAGACGGAAGCCCGAATGCGCGCACGGCATCGCGAATAATCGGAAACTGAGGGACGAGGTCCTCTGGAGCGGGTGGCCGATTTGCCTTGTAGTCGCTATATATATCGTTGCGGAACGTTTTGCCTTTGGCGTCAAAAATAACGGCCAGATGGGTTGGTTTCTCGTCCGCCTCCAGGTCCTGCAACAACTTCATCAACATGTTGGAAAAGCCAAATACGGCACCGACCGGTGTCCCATCGCTGCGGCTGAGCGGTTTCCGGCTGTGAGCCATGGCGTGATACGCGCGAAAAATATAGCCGGAGCCGTCAATCAGATAGAGATGCGGCGTACCTTCGTGTGCCATAGGCTGGTTCTCCAGGAGGTGTTTTGGAGGCTATTTGCCGCCTGCTTTGTCGGTTGGTCCGCCTTGCAAAATATACTGCCGATCACAATATGGACATTCAACCTGCCCGTTTTCGTCCATGGTGAGGAAAACTCGGGGATGACCAAGGGCACCTTCGTCGCCGTCACAAGCGACTTTTTTGGTGGTGACGGTTATTTTTTCTGGAGCTTCAATTGTCATCGGATACTCTCGTTCGGAATTTGTAACGCGGGATATGTGGCTCTTTCGAGCGGACTTTTGATCTATATACTATGCTCTAGGTTGGCTACAAGCCGCTTGGCCCTACTTATTGGCTGGAATGGGACCAAGTCGCTGGTGCGTAAAGGACTGAGGAAAGACATTTGTCGAAAAATGCAATTGATATCAAAGGTTTGAAGAAAGTTTATCGGGGCCGGGGCGGTGCAGAAGACAAAGTTGCACTCACCGGTATTGATCTGGAAATTCCGCGCGGTTCCATGTTTGGTTTGCTGGGGCCAAACGGGGCTGGCAAATCAACGACGATCAATATTCTCGCCGGACTGGTTAACAAGACCGAGGGCAGCGCTTCCATTTGGGGGTTTGATATAGACCAGAACCCAAGAAACGCGCGCGCCAATATTGGTATTGTCCCCCAGGAACTGATGTTTGACGCTTTTTTCACCCCGCGCGAAATGCTGGAAGTTCAGGCCGGTATGTATGGTGTGCCCAAAGCTGAGCGCCGAACTGAAGAATTGTTGAAAGCCGTGCATCTGCTGGACAAAGCTGATGCTTACTCACGGTCGCTTTCCGGCGGAATGAAACGACGATTGCTGGTGGCCAAGGCGCTTGTGCACAACCCACCAGTGCTTGTTCTGGATGAACCAACAGCAGGTGTTGATATCGAACTCAGGCAACAACTCTGGGACTATGTCAGGGAGTTACACGCTCGCGGTACAACCGTTGTTCTGACGACCCACTATCTGGAAGAAGCGGAAGAACTCTGCGACACAATTGCCATTATCAATCATGGAGAGGTGGTTTGTTGCGAGCCTACAGAACAACTTCTTAAGCGAATCGATGAAAAAGAAATAGTCATTACGTTGGCCGAAACGCTGGACGGTGTTCCGAATGCCTTGCGCAGTTTCAAGGCGCATGTGCGAGACGCGCACCGTGTGGCTGTCCAGATCAGCCAGGCAGATGCCAATGTGGGTGAAGTCCTTGCGGCAGTTCAGGCGGCAGGCCTGACAATCACGGACATTGCGACTGACGAGACCGACCTCGAAGACATTTTCCTGCAACTAACGTCGTCTCAGGGCGAGGCTGCCTGATATGCGCCGGACCTACGACGTGGTGATTGTGGGCTCGGGAGCAGCGGGGTTGACCGCTGCGCTGAAACTGGCGCCTCATATGCGCGTTGCGGTCCTCTCGAAAGGCAGTATGTCCGGCGGTTCAACCCGGTGGGCACAAGGTGGTATCGCCGCTGTTCTGGAAGCAACGGACTCTATCCAGTCGCACATTGATGACACGCTTGTTGCCGGTGCCGGGCTGTGTGATGAAGACGCCGTTCGCTATGTGGTGGAGCGCGGCAAAAAAGCGATACAGGGATTGATCGATCTCGGTGTTGAATTTGACCGTTTGGCGGCCGCGCCAAAAGAAGACGGATACGATTATCACCTGACCCGAGAAGGTGGACACAGCCACCGTAGGATCATTCATGCGGCTGACGCCACGGGAAAGGCTGTACAGAAAACGCTGAACAGCCGGGTAATGGAAGAGCCAAACATTGACGTTTACGAGCACCATGTCGCCATTGATGTCATCACCAATCGGCACCTGAAGCACAAAGCCGCCTATACCGATCAGGCGCACGGCGCATACGTGCTCAATATGAAAAAAGGCCGTGTTGAAACATTCTCCGCCCGGGCAACCATTATAGCCACTGGCGGCGCCAGCAGAGTGTATCTCTACAGCTCCAATCCGGACGCCTCCACAGGGGACGGCATTGCCATGGCTTGGCGCTCAGGTTGCCGCGTCACCAATCTGGAATTCAACCAGTTTCATCCAACGTGTTTGTTTCACCCCGATGCCAAGACATTTTTGATAACCGAAGCCATGCGCGGCGAGGGGGCTTATCTTCGAGGCGTGGACGGTGACCGGTTCATGTTGCGGTATGACGACAGGGCGGAACTTGCACCCCGTGATATCGTAGCGCGTGCGATCGACAATGAAATGAAGCGGACGGGTGCGGACAATGTTTGGCTTGATATTACGCACAAGGATGCGGATTTTGTTATTTCGCACTTTCCCAACATTTACAGGCACTGTCTGAAGCTGGGCATAGACATCACGGCGGACCACATTCCGGTAGTACCGGCAGCCCACTATACATGTGGTGGTATCAATGTTGACCCTCATGCCCGGACTGATCTGGACCAGCTTTATGCAATTGGTGAATGTGCTCATACCGGGTTGCACGGCGCTAACCGTATGGCGTCCAACAGCCTCCTGGAGTGCCTCGTTACCGGGGATGCGGCGGCAGAGGACATTCTGGCACGCCAGGACAATTGTCCGCCCGCGGCCATCGCCCGGGACTGGGATGAGAGCAAGGTTACCGATTCAGACGAAGAAGTTGTTGTCAGTCATAACTGGAAAGAGCTTCGCCGATTTATGTGGGACTATGTGGGCATCGTGCGCACCGACAAGCGGTTGGCCCGTGCCAAAAGGCGCGTTGACCTCCTGGCTGGCGAAATTCAGGAATATTACGGCAACTTCCGTGTCACACCGGACCTGCTTGAACTGAGGAACCTTGTGACCGTTGCGGATCTGATTGTCCGGTCTGCGCAGCAGCGCAAGGAGTCTCGAGGGTTACACTATACTGCCGATTACCCCGCCCTTCTTGATGAAGCTGGTGATACAACACTTGTGCCCTTTTCCCGGGCCGTGTCTGAGCGTGTGGAATAAAACATGCCACACACCTGGGCGGTGTGTGGCATGGATTAAGTGACTGACTAGTTTAGCGACCAGTCGAGCGGCAAAACAAAAGAGAGCTCTTCGCGGCCGGCTGGCAACGATGGCAGGGGGTTAAGCCGTTTAACCAGGCGGGGAATTTCTTTATCGAGGATGCTTTCGCCGGTTGCTTCTACAACTTCATGGTTGGCAATGGTCCCGTCGGCCCGGACCACGAGGCGAACTTTCGCCTTGCCTTCAATTTCCCTCGCCAGTGCAGACCGGGGGTAACGCTGTTTTTTGGCAACAGCCTTAACAACAGCTGTTTTCCAGCTGGAAAGATCTTCATTTGCTGACGCGGGCGCGGCAATCACGCCGATTGTGATGGCAGCAGCGGACAAGAGGGGAATAAAAATACGCATTGATTTACTCTCAAACATTAAGGGAGGTTGAAGGCCGGGCCGGGCCCGGCGCTGTCCTTATGGCGCCGAGAAGTTAACAAAGCGTTATGGAAAAGCGGCGGAGCTAAAAACATTAATATGTTGTTCTATAAAGTAAAACGGCCCTTTCCTGGGAAAGGGCCGTCACACATTGTACGGTGGATTTACTCAGAACTAAAACTTGTTCCCGTACAGACTTATTCTTAGTTGAGTGTCCAGCTCAGGGGCAGAACAAACGAGAGCTCGGTGCGATCTTCCGGCAGCGCAGGAAGCGGGTTCAGGCGCCCAACGAGCTTGACGATTTCTTTGTCGAGGATTGCCTGGCCGGTTTCCTCAACGATTTCATGACTGGCGATAGAGCCATCTGCAGAGACTACGAGGCGAACTTTTGCCTTGCCTTCAATTTCCCGGGCCAAAGCGGCGCGTGGGTACTTTTGTTTCTTAGCAACTTTTTTGGCGACTGCTTTTTTCCAGCTGTTCATGTCGCTGGCGCTAGCTGATGTGCTCACTGTGCCAAAAGCGAAAGTTAGGGCAATTGCTACTGCAAATATCTTGTTAAATTTCTTCAACATGGTTCCATCCAATCGTGTGTAATGTGTGTTTCAAGGAGCGTGTGCGGTGGTTACCTCTCTTCCAAACCTTAACCGCGGCTCGTTGAATATGGTTTTAGCGGGAGGCCTGTTAATCTCTGGTAATCAAAAGGATAAAATTTTATTCAAATGCACATCAGTTAGATAAGGTGCTGATAAAAAAAGGAAAAATTTTTAGTAAAAACGAAAAATTTTTTTTGCTATTTTCAAAAACTTGGCAGATGACGGCAAAAAGTTAACCAATTTTCGCGAATTTATTAACGGTTTTAAGGCTTGCAAGAATCAGATTCGCCGTGTAGGTTCCGCGCCGTCTGACACAGGCATTGCACCCGTAGCTCAGCTGGATAGAGCGCTGCCCTCCGAAGGCAGAGGCCAGAGGTTCGAATCCTCTCGGGTGCGCCATTCCCCTATAAAGAAATCAAAGGGTTAGCTTTTCACTGTTGGGCTGTAAACGCGCCTCGGCCGTTTGTGTGACCAAACTCGCCGCTACCCCGATTTCCTAATAACGCGAATTGACCTCTAGCAGACGAGCCGCGCTTCAATAGTTACTTCTCTATTTCCAGTAGGTCGGCGATTTTGCATTGGAAGTAATCGCAGAGCTTTTCGATAACATCTGGTTCTTCAAGCTCAGCGGTCTCGTGATAAAGGCGCATGACGTTTCCCCCGCCAGTGTAGGTATCCCGCGCAACCTCAGCTACGTCAGCTTTGCGTACCGCCTTTTGTGGTATTCGCCGATGACACGTTGCAGCTAGAGATATCGCGGCAGCGCCTTCATCTTTGGGTCAATAGCTACGCGGATAACACGCGATAGCGCTTGTATTTGCTCTCGTTTGGTCTCGATTTCACTAACGACTGCTAGAGCTTCATGTAGTTTGCCATGCTTGGCGAAACCCCAGGCCAAATCCCTTTTTGCAGAGCTGCGAAGAGACTGCGTGGCACTAAATGGTGTGTCGGGCACATGCTGCAACAGGGCTGCAGCCAATTCAAATTCACCTGCATATGCGGCCGAGCCAGCAATTTCATACATGGTCCAGCTTCGCAGGTTTTCGGTGGCAATTTCATTCGCTATTGTGATGGAGTGATCCAGATACTGCGAGGCCTGTTGGTAATATCCATGGTCAGACAATCCTGTTGCCACCCGGCTGATCGCGCGCGCCATTTCCTGCTTGGACGGCGCTAGCTGTGCCTCGAAAAAAGCCCGGTCAAAATAGCTCAAAGCCTGTTCATGATCCCCCGAGGCACCAAAGACTTCGCCGACTTCTCTAAGGGCTCCCGCCACGAAATAACCGTTCTCAAACGTCGGTGCCATGGCTGCGGCTGTTGCTGCCAGTCTATTGGCAAGTGCCAGGTTAGACGCTTCGATTGCATGGTTTGCAACATCTGTACGCGCGGTCGCCCGATAATAAGGTAAGCCCATGGTGATGCGGCCAATCCATGATTGAGCAGCGTCGAAATCATCTTGTTTGGCAAGCTGCGCCGCCATTTCTCTTATTGATCTAGCCTTGTATGCTGCATAAGCGTAGTCAGACTCCGGCATCTGTTCTATCAATTGACCTGCAGCCCGGACGTTCCCGCCAGCGACATAGACTGTTGCAAGCTTGCCCAATAAATCCCATTTTTTGGGCGTGTTCTCCAGCGGTTCCGCAAAAGCAATCGCCTCATCTGCAATGCGGGAACCAACTGCGTAACTGCCAATGTTTTTGGCAGCTACTGCAAGAGCGGACAAACCCTCAAGATGAGAGATGTCGGCGCTGGCAGCTGCGGCAAGCCTTTTCCAAGCGCCCGTAAGCATGTCTTCAGCTTCCTGGCGACGGTCAGCAGTGCTCATGGCAAGTGCAACCTCTATGGTACCATCCAATTTGTCTTGTTGGTCCCCGATCACCACAAGCAGTTTCTGTGCAGCGTCAATTAAACAGCTTGTTGCAATCGTCCTCTCTGCTGCGCATGCGTTGAGGTCGCTCCCGGCGTCTGACGCTTTGCTTGCAACACCAATGAGGACAGTGGCAAGCAGAGCAAAGATAATTAGCAATGTCTTCATGAATTGACCTGGCTTTCAAACATTTACTGCGCCGGCGGCGCTACTGGACTTTGTTCAATTTGTGATAGGTGAAACCCCCTGCGGTTTCTACGACCTCGTCGTCCGAGAGGCTTACGATTTTGTCGCGAAACCAAAAAGTGTCTGGCCCCAACAGAACTTGGTAGTTGAAATAGTTTTCGCCAAATGCGCAGTCGCGGTTGGTCATGGGCATATGAAACTTGTTGTCCTGCCGCTTCACCAACAGGTCACATTTGTCTGGAAGCGGGAACATTTCATCAGGCATCAGGGTGGCTATCCTGGACAAATCCTGCCAAGCACCGACATATTTCTTTTTGTCTTTGAAGTTCCATAATTTGACTCGGACAACACCTGCAACGTCGTCTGCCGTCAAAGTATAGATGCGCTGCCTAAAGATATTATTGGGGTCACCGTGTTTGGTTTCCTCTACATAGATCACATGGTCGCCAAACTGGGGTAAAGTGACAGGTCGATAATGTGATACAACCTCGATATGCCCACCTTTGCCGGTACCATCCTCTCGCCATACCGGTTTGCCATCCGCCAGAAGCTGTTCGATCTGAACTGAGTTATTATAGTCTCCGTCCCACCAAGTCATGATCTCTGATATTTGTGAGGCCAGGCCCGCAGATTTATCGGTGTTGTCCATTGCTAAAGCAGATTGAATACAGAATACCGGCAACAGCAGATGACTGACAAAAAACAGTCTAATGAAATTCATGATATCTCTCTCTTTGGTAAATGCCATTCGGTGAAAATCATCACACGGTTTGGCAAGTTCGTTTGGCTCTGTTGTTGACCCACTTGCGATACGTTTCCTCAGAAATGCCAACATGACAGCAGGCGATGCCCAAACTGATGCCAGTGCGGCGGTGTACTTCCACTTCCGCAATCATGCGGTCCATATCCTCCGGCGTAAGTTTTTTTCTGCGCACCTGTGCACGTCTGCGAAGTCTCTCTGCGTTTGCCCTGTAACCAGCCGATGACGTGAAAGCTGCACCTGGCATGGCTATAGCCTATCCATTACTTCAAAAGCTGCGCGCTCGCCTGATTCCATGGCGCCTTCCATGCCGCGGTTCAAAACGGCCGTATGTTCTCCTGCAAAATGAATGCGATGCCACGGGGTCCGCATTTCACTCGAAAAGCGTGTTATCTGGCCCGGTTTCCAATAGGCATACGCCCCACCAGCGAAAGGGTTTCTGTTCCACGACCAGGTTTTAACCAACTTTAACGCACCTTTGGTGGTGGGTCGCATGTCGGCAAGATCCGACAAAATCAGCGCTACGGCATCCTCGGGCCTGAGCTTGTCGAGATACAGGGCCATGGAGCCATTTACATAGGCAAGACAGCTGGTTACCTCATTGGGTCGGGCCGGATCGTTTTTAAGCGCCATAAACCGTCCTGGTGATTTGTCGGTCCACATGCTTGGTGGCATTTCATCCATCTCCCAATATTTTTGGGTTGGGACAAAATGGGCCTGGAATACAGGGGTGTAGCCCAGCGTTTGAACTGCCTCAGCCTGCAGGCCTTCCAGATAAGGCTCGACGTGCACATGGCGTAGGGCGGAAAACGGCACAGTGCATATGCAATACTTTGCTTTAAACACGCGGCGGTCTTTGGTGTGAACTTCGATGCCTTCGTCTGTCGAGCGGATTGAAACAACATGCTGTTTGCGGATGATTTCCGAAGACAAGCCGTTAGCCATCGCCTCAGGAATGCGCTGGTTGCCGCCTTTGCCGGCTCTTGGCACGCGTTCAAACTGGCCGGAGCCGCCGTAAAGACTCCGGATTAAGTTGCCACTTTGAAGAGCCATGAGGAGGGATAAGTCGCGGGCATGAGTGCCGTAGCTCATATTGGTGCCGGTACCCAGACGAATGGCCGTATCCGGTACACCCCTGGCTTTCAAAAAGTCAAAAACCGAGACGTCATAGTCGCCATACGTGCCATTCTGCCAGGCCTCAAGGTTGCCGATTGGTAGCGGATTCTCTATTTCGCCCGCTGCCAGGAACTGGAATATGTGTAGTGGGATGTTTCTGCGGGCCTCGGTGGCAAACGGGTTTAATTTATGGTGTTGCCATTCCGGGACTTGAATGCCGGAACCTCGCACGTGGTACATCAATTCGCCTTTGCGGGAGTCTGTGCGTGGCCGCTCTCTGACCAGCGAAACATTAAACCGTTCGGCCATATGGCGAACGCCGGCATAGTGGCCACCAACGCCGCTCGCACCCAATTCGGGGTGGCCCGGAACATCAGTTTCCTTCGAGGTCATCACTCGACCACCGATATGGTCCGATCCTTCAAGAACGGTTACACTGAAACCGGAGTCCTCCAACATCAGCGCGGCGTTCAACCCAGACAAGCCTGCGCCGATGACGAGCACATCTGGCTTTTTTTGAGTAGCCGCACCAAAAACCCGAGGCAAGCCGAGGGTTGCCAAACCGGCAGACCCTGTTGCGATAAAAGCGCGTCGTGAAACCGCCGTCGATGCCGACAATGATCCTGTTGATTCTGCTTTCTTATTCACGCCAGCCTCCGTCTTGCCTTTGCTGTTAGTCTTCAAAAACTTCGATATGAAAACCGCTCGGGTCTTCCAAAACTACAACTCTTTTGCTTCCCAGAAATGGGCTGTCCAGGAATTGCGGCGCCTTCAGAATTCGTGTGTCACAACTATTTGCTCGGCGGATGACTTCATCCAAATTCTTGGTTCTGAAAGACCACATCACAATGCCGCGAGAGGGCGGCCCAAAACTGGATGCAGTGCTGGGGCGGTTGTTGTCCCCGTGATCCATGATAACGCAATATCCAGTGCATGATCCCGGAGCAAACGCTTGAATAAAGCGCTCTTTTGCCCCTTGCGGCATCAGAAGCGCTGATTTCTCACCAATTTCAAATTCCACGTCGCGACGAATTTCATACCCCAATACATCGTGCATAAAATTGATGACCTGATCAGCATTTTCGACACATCTGGCCGAGTAAGCTGCGCCGCCGATTTCAGTATCAGGATCCATGGGGCCTACTGGCACAAAAATTTCAGGCCGTTTGACCGCCATGAGGTATATGTTTTCAGGCGCAAAATAGACAATTTCTGCAGAAACATAAACTTCGCCAGTCGGGCTCTGGAATTCCATTTCCTTCACCCCAATGGTGGACTTGATGCCGATGGAATCCATCAATTTTTCATGGTCATACAAATCTGGCTTGGGAAAACTGATTGTCGCGCCGCCGGTAAGGAAGCCGTCATACTCATCGCGTACGATATCGGCTGGCTCCGGGCTATAGATTACTCTGATGCCGACATTTCTGCCGGTCCCCACCGCATAGAATGAAGCCATTTCCCAGTCGGTTCCGACCAGACCGAAATATGAATTCAGCTGATCCAACTCGGGAGCTTTCGGCTTTTTCCACCCAGTCCAATCGAGCTTGTAGCCAGTTCGCAATGCCTGCTCTACGGTCGCTTTGTCTGCCGTGAGGTAAGTGATGGTATGCAGCTGTTCAACGAGGGCGTCGTCAGGCGAACTTTGTGGTTGAAAAATATCTTCGGACAATTGTCTCTCCGTAGGGAATTACTTATCTGGAATTCAATTAGGCTGGCATTTCCACAACCAGAACTTCTGCGTCGGCCAGTCCTTCACGCAGTTTCTTGACCTCAGCATAGTCATCCGAGTTCCAGAATTTCAGAGCCGCTTCCTTCGTCGGCCATTTGGAAATCGCAATGGAGGAATATCCTTCGAGATTGCCTTCAAGAAGCGTCGCGCCGGGCGCGACGATTATGTATTCACCGCCGTACTGCTCGACGATCTTGGGAACAGTTTGTCCATATCCACTAACAAACTTGTCGCGATCATGAATTTTGCAGGCGATAACCATAAATGCCGTCATCTTGTTACTTCCCTTAATTGATTAGTGGGTGGTTTGGATCATCATTCAGCGGCTTTTTTATAGGTTCCATCCATCCAGTGGGTGATGATGTCAGCTGCCGCCTCTGCGTGTGCTTCAAGGTAGCCATGGGTCCAGTTCGGCAAATCTATCAGGGTGCAGTTTGGAAGAAATTCCGCCGACCGGGGCGTATATTTGTAAAGTTCATCACCCGGATTCAGCAGGGCCACAGGGTGTTGGATTTTGGTCAGAATATCGGCAAATTTATAGTTGTATTCGAAGACGGCCATATGTCCCCACTCGTACCCTTCTCCTCCACGCAACATTTCGGCAAAACTGGTTGCGCACATTTCAAGGGACATTTCGGGGCCTCGGTTATCAACCAGCAGCCGCCAAAGGTGTTTGAACCGACTACCGTCCTCGTCCAGTTTGATAGGAGAAAAAATACCCTTGAGACGTTCTATCTCAGGTTTATCGAGTACGGCGGCTGAAGACAGTGCTATTCGATTGACACCGCCTGGCCGTTGATTGGCCAGCTCCACGGCCAGCTTTGCCCCGGCATGAATACCGAAAATATCAATCTGTCCATGGACTTTGCATAGTTCCAATGCATCAATGGCATCCCACGTTGCACTCGCATAATCTTCCGCAGAAATTGGATGTGGTGGTGGGCTCGACTCTCCATAGCCAGGAAAGTCCGGTGCTACAACAAGACGATCTTCACTGGCTGCTTCGACAAAATATTCAAAATTTCTGCCGGACTGCGGGAACATATGAAGGCATACCAGCGGCCGCCTGGTTGCGGTTTCGGGTCCACTCACCCTGGCATGGACCTGCCCATAACGGCCATTGACAAAAAGTCTTTTCAAATTGCTCATTGGTGTAACCGCTTTCCGCTGGTTGCGCTTCAAATGGCTGGGTATCGTCCATTGAAAACTGGGGGTTTCTTAAATCAGTATTTTTCAAAATTGGGTCCGGAGGCGGTTCGATGGGGTCTAACCACCTCCGGAAGGTTGCCAGGCTAAGCAATTGCTGTTTGCCCGGCGCTTGCCACGGCTCTTCTAAAAATTGTAAGTGGACCGAATGCCAAATTGCCGACGATCTCGAAGGCCGACCTGATATCCAAACGTGCTGAAATCAAACAGGGGCGTTGCGAACGACAGGTCACGGAAGCGATTGATCGCTGTCGGCGTGTCATCATCGAACAGATTGCTGACATACAGTTCCACTCTGAGGCCACTGTCCAGTTCTGCGCCGACCCGCACGTTGACCTGGGCACCACCTTCGGCGCTGGTCAGGTTAAGTTCGTCCGCATATCGTTTGCTTTGGAACGTTGTGTCAACCCGGGCAAACCAGCTGGATTCATCGGACAGTTCGCCCTGGAATGAAGCAGAAACCGAGCCGCTCCACCTAGGGAACCGCGCCGCAGACTGTCCAGATGCATCCGGTGTCCCGAAAACTTCGTTGAACACACCTGTTTCAAACTCTTTAATCTCGGCGTCTACATAGGCAAGCGTGGCATCGAGCGTGAGCATCTCCGATACAACGAAAGTTGACTCAAGTTCCGCGCCAAGAATTTCAGAAGCACCGATATTAATGAAGTAATTTATTTGATCTGTTCCGGTCACAGATGTGGGGTCGGTAATCAGGTCCGATCGACGAATGGTTTGATTGGCACGTTCCATGTAGAAAGCGGCAACTGAAACGTTGCCTCTGCCATCGGCAAACGCATGCTTGGCGCCAACTTCATAGTTGGTCAGTTTTTCCTCGTTGAACGTGGCGCCCACGCGTGGCTCGATACCCTGCAATTCTGCGAACTGCTCAGCCGTCAGAGCTGCGACTTCGCCGTTGAAGCCACCCGGCAGGTTGCCTTCAGAATAACTGGCATACAATAGGGTTTCTGGTGTGACCTGGAAATCAATGATTGCACGCGGCAGGAAGTTTTTGAATGTTCCTTTGGACGGACCGTTGGCATCGGTGATGTCGTCGTCTTCCTGCACCTGGTCGGACTGATACCGTCCTTCGAAGGTCAGTGTGACACGATCGGAAACGGCGTACCTCAGGCTACCAAAAACACCAAAGGTCTCGATGTTTTCTTCTGCTGGCTCACCGCCGCCAAAAGCGAAGAAACCGAGCGGGGGAACAATAAATTCGCCGTTGTTGGTAAAACGTTGATCGAAATAGTTGGCCCCAAACGACCAATCCAGTTTGTCGTCGAAAGACGTGCCAGCAAGGCGTACCTCTTGGCTGAAGTCACGAAATTGCCTGCCAGCAAAGGAAACAAAGGCATTGTCCGCAGTGTCATCCGCGTCTCGTAAAATGTTGACGTCTTCTTCGTTGTAACCGGTGAGCGAACTCAGGACGATGTTGCTATCCGGGAACGTATAGTTGAATTGCCCACTGATCCTCAAACTTTGACGATCCAGACCGAACTCATCCCGGTGTTCGCCGTTTAAGGCAGTCAGGTTATTCAAGGCGGTGAAAAAGGCTTCTGACTGTTCCGTATTGGCGCCTGGCTGGTTCAACTGGACATTGCCGCAAATCGTTGTATCAGTGCCACCGAAAGGGCCACAATTGTGTTCTGGAAACCCAGAAAAGGAATACCCTGCCTGATTGTCTTCATTTTCAAAATAATTGACACGCAGACGTGCATCGAAATTTTCGGACGGTGTGAAAAATAGTGAACCGTCAATAGACCAGGTTTTTTCGCGGCCCAGCTCTTCCCCATTGATGGAATTTGTATAGTGTCCACCCTTGTCGCGCCAGGATCCGCTGATACGTGCGCTCAACACATCCTCCACCAGCGGTCCTTCGATCGCGCCGGCAAGCTGGTATTCGTCTCGGGTCGCGATCCGGCCCGAGATTTCTCCCCCAAACTCCTCGCCAGGCGCGCGAGTGACATAATTGACGGCACCGCCGAATGTATTTCGGCCGAAAAATGCTGACTGTGGGCCTTTAATGATCTCTACTCGTTCGACTCCGATCAGCGGAATACCCTGGATGCCGTTAGCGACAAAAATACCATCGACAAAGATGGACGCAGTTTGGCGCGTCGGCGACAAGGTATTGACGTCTACACCCCTAAATCGAGGCGAGTTGTCAAAGCGGCCAGGCACGCCGGCAAAAGCCTCGTAAACGAACCCGGGCGTGAACCCCGGCAAGTCGCGAATGTCCTGCAGGTCAAGTCTGCTAATCCGTTCCGCACTAAATGCGGTGATTGCGATTGGTGTACGCAGAATGTTTTCTTCTTTCTTCCGCGCTGTAACCGTGATGGTCTCAAGTGTGAGTTCGTCTTCAGTATCTGCGTCGCTTTGTTGTGCAGAAACAGATAGTGATGGGTTGGCCATCAGCAACGCCAGTGTGCTCACCTGCAACTGCCATTTGATTGTTCCGTTAGTCATTAGGCATCCCCTCCAGATTTAAAAGCCCCAACAAACTGATCGACAGCTTTCGAATGCTGCGACTCTTTTGATGTCATGGAATTTTTGAAGGGCTCAGAAGGAAAATGTCAACATGTGTATATAAAATGCCAATTTATATACACATACATGTATAAATTAAGAAAATGGCTTGCCGGGTGGGCAGATCGTTACTCCATATTCATTGGCCAGTTTAACCAGTGTATTCCTGTGTGCGGTTTCGTTCGAGCGGATGCGATTTGTTGGTCCAACAACGCCGATTATCAGCGTTTCTTTGGTCATTTTTGCCTTAACTGGCATGCATACAGCGCTGATGCCATCTACAAAAAAATCATAGCCGGCCACCGTCCCGCAGGCCGCCAATTCCGTCGAGATCTGATCCAGCAATTCACGGTCAAATAGTTGAATATACTCAGGGTTTGAGCGTTCAAGTCGAGACCAAGTCGTTGTGAATTCCCTCTTGGATAAGCAGGCCAATGCCGTTAGACCAGTCAGGGACTGAGTGATGGGCATTTCTGTGCCTGCTTTCACGCTGACGCCGACCACTTCCAACGTTTCATGTCCATGAAGAATTTTGACATGCGCCTGTGTCCGGCGACTCAGGTTCACGGTTTCTTTCGTTTCATGGTTTACGGCCTTAATCAGGTCGAGGATTTCCGTTTCCCGCTCGAGGAAATCATATGCCCAGTCCAGCACGTCCAGAAAATTCCTGGAAGGTGTGTAGGTCCAGTCCGGTTGGTCGAAATCCAGATAGCCAAGATAGTGCATGCTTTTCATAAGAGCGTGGGCGCTCATCAGCGGATAACCAAGCTTTGCCGCCACTTCCTTTGCGGCAAGAGGCCTGCGTTGCTGATCAAAATATTCGAGTATCTCAAAAACTCGTTTTACGGATTTGATTGGAATTTCGCTCATCAAACATCCTCGCCTTGTGCATGGAGGTGCGCCAACACACTACTTTAAAAAAGTTCACAGACATCGTTTTTATACACATATATATATCTTGTATACCCAATAATATATGTTAGGCTTTTGGAACCAACTTAATCACTGACGAAAATTCCAATATTGAGTCTGATCATGACGCAAAATTTTTCCAAACCTTCTGGCATAATTAGTCGGCGCGACGTGTTGCTGGGTGGAGCCGCGGCCTATATTGCTGGCATGGCACCTGTGCGTGCACGAAGCCAAAAAATCCATGACGTGCTAGTGATCGGCTCGGGACTTTCCGGCCTGCACGCGGCGATGTTATTGGAAGAGCAGGGCCTTGATGTGCTGACCCTGGAGGGGCGCGATCGTGTTGGCGGGCGGGTATACACATTGATGGGTGTGCCTGGGCAGCCTGAGGCGGCCGGCGAGCTGATCGGCGGAAATTACGCACGTATGCTTGATACGGCTCGACGCTTGAATTTGGAATTGTTTGAGCCGACAGACTCTGTGCGCTCTAACGCCAAATATTTCCATTTGGCGGGCCAGCAATTCAGTGCAGAAGAATGGCCAAACCATCCGCTCAATACATTGAAGGGCGATGAGAGGACGATTGCGCCTGATCGGTTGTTATGGACCTTGTCGCACAAAAACAATCCGCTGTCGGGCCGACCGCTTGATGACTGGATTAAACCTGAGTTTGCGGAATTCGACATCCCACACAGCGAGTATATGAAAAAGTATCTGGGCTATGACGACAATATAGTCCGCCTTATGAACATCATCATTCATACTGATCATATGGACAATACATCCGCCATCCATGAACTGCGTCGATACGCCGTGGGTGAATTCAACAGGAATATGTCAGCGGCCCGCCCAGACTTGCCCGCAGTTCAACAAATCAAGGGCGGGAACTCGCTTATGCCGTTCGCCATGGCGAATAGCCTTAAAAATGGCGTGAAGCTTGGCAAAACAGTTTTGGCATTTGAAGACACTGGCGGCGAAGTAACTGTCTATTGCGGGGACGGAACCGAGTATAAGGCCCGGCATGTGGTCTGCTCGATCCCGTATCCTGTTCTGCGTCACGTGAAATTTTCACCTCGCTTGTCGGCACGTCTATCCAGCGCGGTCGACGAGATCGACTACGGTATTTCAATTCAGGTTCATTTCGGCATCAAAAAGGAATTCTGGAATGAAGACGGTCTGCCAAAAAACATGTGGACCGACACGCCGTTTGAGCGTTTCGCCGTCCTTAACAGGGGCCCAGATGGCAGTCCGTCATCGGCGATTGCCTTCATCAACGGCGACGAGGCTTACAAATATGATTTCATGACAGACGCCCAGGCTGCCGACTACACCATCAAACAACTGGTCAAAATCAGGCCATCGCTTGAAGGCGCGCTGGAGCCTTTGTTGGTGCAGTCTTGTCATCGGGATGTGCACGGTGCGGGTGACTGGGTGTTCTGGCGTCCAGGCCAAGTACAGAAGTATGCTGGCCACATGCGAGAACCTCACGGCAACATTCATTTTGCCGGAGAACACACTGCCCTTCTGGAACGCGGCATGGAAGGCGCTTTTGAATCAGGCGAGCGCGCAGCCTTTGACATTCTAGCCCAAATTTAGACCTAATTTCCGGGGGACAGCCAGTGCGACTTTCGACAATTCTTTTGTTAGTTTCGTTCGCTTTTTTGCCTGCACGGTCAGATGACGCGGAAAACCCGCTAGCCCGTGATCTGCTGATCCTTGCGGATTGGTTCGAGGGGGAATTTGATAACGAAGAGCAACTGTGGTTTCACGCTCGCTCTCGCTCCAAAGATGAAAAGCCGATTCGTCTTCATACGGCGCACAAACGCATCGAATTGCCTTCATTTGGGGATCACGTATTCTATGTGGAAGAATACAAAGATAATAACCCTGATGATGTTATTCGCCAGCGGCTGGTAACATTTGAAACGGACCTCGAACGCGGAACAATCCGCATGAAACAGGGTTTTTTCAGGAATGCCGGTGACGTCCGTGGTGCGCACAACGAACTATCCAAATTGTCAGGTCTGTCTACGCAGGATGTGGTGTTTCTCGCAGAGTGTGATGTGTTTATCCGCCGTGTGGCGGATCAGTTTGAAGGCGGTATGGACGCAAAAACATGTGTATTTGGTAACGGTGAAGAGCAACGTTATTCAGTTCACAATATTGTTTTGTCAGCCACAAAATTTTGGCGCGATGACACCACTTACCTAGTGTCAGATGACAGCTTTTTCCGAGGAACCAGGCCGGGCAAGCCAGCTCGGTTGCGACGGTCACGCATGTACATCTGCGATGTGTATTTTTACGCTGAAAAGCCTGCTGACCAACAAATTGTTAAGGACTTGCGTATCCACAGCCAAGGCGGCGTGGGCAATGCAGTCCGCAATACTGACGGGCAGGCGTTTGAGCTCCTGCTCCGTGAAAAGGAATACCCCTACTACGATACGCGTCCTGATTTTATCTACTATTCGCTGCGCAAAACTGGCGAGCGTAGGTCTGTCGCCTACGGCGTGGCAGACCCGCTATCTCGACAGTTTGGTTTAAATGCCGGTGAGGTGGGCGCCTTTTGTCACCTTGAAGGCTATACCTTCCGGCAGCTTTTTGAAGAACTCTAGTGTTTCATGTCTGATATCAAGAGGGTCCGACTATGACTATCCAAAAAATTCTCGTTGCGACTTCAATAATAGCTGGACTTGCGCCGGCGGCGCAGGCTGACAATGGTACTGCAGGAATTGCCGCCGAAACCAAAACGCTTGCTAGCTCTTCGGGCCGCACTGATGGTGCTGCTTTGCTGAAGCGAGGACGCATAGTGTTTTTGCGTTGTCGGTCATGCCATACGTTGAAGGAAGGTGAACGCCATCTGACGGGCCCCAATCTGCATGGACTAATGGGTGCGAAAGCAGCAGCCAAGGAAGGATATGCCTACTCGGAACCACTTTCCAAGGCAGGTGTTACCTGGACCGAGGAAAATTTGGACGCCTGGCTCACGTCACCCGGCGGTTTTGTGAAGGGCAACAGAATGGTTTTTGCCGGTTTGCCGAAAGCTTCTGACAGACAAGCTCTGATCCTCTATTTGGCCAAGGAAACGCAGTAAAAGCCATGAATAAATGCAGTAATATTTACTCCAGGCATTGCCTCTCTGTGTGTGTTGGGCTGGCATCAGCCAGCTTTCTTGCGCTGACTGGGCATGCACAGGATCAGGAAGTTGTAGCTCCTGATACTTTTCAGGATTGCGACCAGTGCCCGGAAATGGTGGTTATGCCAACGGGCGAAGGCACGTTGGGGGTCGAACCTTTTGAGGCCAACACCAAACGAGGTGACCTGCCGCTACGAAAAGTTGTTCTCGACTATCGGTTTGCAATCGGAAAAACAGAGGTAACGCGCGCCGAGTATCGCACCTTCATGGACGAAACCAATCATCAAATGGCAACAGATGGGTGCAATACTTGGGGGTTCAACCGCATTCTTGGCTATGTAAAAGCACATACGTGGCACAGTCCGGGTATTCCGCAAAATGAGAAGCACCCAGTCGTCTGTGTCAGCCATTTTGATGCAACAGCATATGTTTCGTGGCTTGCTGAAAAAACTGGAAAACCATACCGGTTGCCATCCGCTACAGAATGGGAGTATTCGGCGCGAGCCGGAACCCGCGGACCGTGGTTTTGGGGATTTGCCAATGCAGATGCATGCGACTATGCCAATATTGGCGATGAGAATTTTCGCCGCAACTTCACCTATGCGCCTGTATTCAATTGCAATGATGGTTATTTGCACACGGCGCCGGTCGCCAGTTTCAAGCCTAATCCATGGGGTCTTTACGACATGATTGGGAATGCTTGGGAATGGACAGACGATTGCCTTCACCGCGACAAATCTGCTGTGCCAACCCATGGACGCCCATGGCTTGAAGAAGATGGCGGTGAGTGTGACCGGAGAACACCAAAAGGTGGTGGGTGGGTTTCAGGAACGGACTGGGCACGTGCCGGCGCGCAGGCCGCTGACTTCGCCGTATATCACAGTCAGCTGCTCGGGTTCAGAGTGGCTCTCGAGTTGGATCATTCTGACTGACCTTCTACAAAGTATAGCATCCGACCTAGCCTGCGTTATTAGTCTCTGCAACATAACTTGTTTGGTTTACCAATTTGGTTTATCAATTGGTCGTCCGTTTGCGCATACCAATTCGATAGCGGCGGTGGTTTTGATTGAGAAGCATCGTGATGCCAGATCGACGTTTGTACAAAACTGTTGCGAAGCAGATCCTTGGGTTAATCCAGGTTGGCGAGATTGCTCCAGGCAGCAGGTTGCCCGGCGAACAAGATCTCGCCGATCGATTTGATGTCAGTCGTGTGGTGGTTCGGGAAGCAGAAATCGCTCCTCGAAACAATGGGGCACATAGAGGTTCGTGCTGGATCAGGTGCATATGTTCTGGACAGGCCGGATGGATTCAATGGGCCCAGAATTCCGGACGTTGGTCCTTTGGAGTTTACCGAGGCGCGCGCGGTTTTTGAGGGAGAATTGGCTGCGCTGGCGGCACCGATAATTTCTGACACAGACATTGCCAAACTTGAACGGTTTATCGCGGAAATGGCAAAGGAAGCAGGCGCTGAAGCGGACGAAGCGGACAAAGATTTTCATATGACGATTGCCAACGCTTCCGGCAACACAGCAATTATCCATGTTATTGAAACGCTCTGCAAAATGAGAATAGAGTCCCAGCACCACCATGGTGTTTACAAGATGGTCTGCTCGCAAGACTCGTCCTATCGAACCGAAGAGCACAGCTCTATTGTCGATGCTCTGAAGAGCCGGGACCCTGTCGCTGCTCGCGCAGCCATGCGTCAGCATTTTGCACGATTGCTGGACGCCATGTTGGTCGCCACAGAAGAAGAAGCCGTAGCTGCGGTACAGCGGCAAATGTCGGCAAGCCGCGCCTGCTTTTCAATCAGTTCACGCATCGGCTGACTCGAACACGTCAATCTTGCCCACAGGAGCGGGCAAAGTGCCTGTTTCACAAAGTACCAGCGTTTTCACCTTTTTTGCGCTGTCGTGCCGTGGGAGGAATAACTATCTAGAAAAACTGCGTAAATTTTAATTGGTAAACCAATAGGTCAATCAATACCACGAAATTGGTATATTTTAATGGTTGACAGATTTTTGTGCCATAGATAGGTGTTGAGCATGGGAGAGGAGCATGCGTCGGGGAAGAATCGCATGCTTGATCAGCATATCCATGGGAGGGAAAGATGCGATCAACATCAGAGATTCAAAAAAATTGGTTGTCCAATAAACGCGTTCTATCGCTAAAAGCCATGTTGCTCGCCGGTGCGGCTTTGCCGATGGTTAGCCTGCAGGTGACTGCCCAGGAAGCGGATACAGACGAAGCTGCTGACAGGCTGGAGGAAATTGTTGTAACCGGCACGCGCCAAACTGTCCGTTCGTCAATCCAGGTTAAACGACAGGCAACCAGCATTGTTGATGCCTTGAGTGCCGACGATATTGGTGACATTCCAGCGCTTTCAATCGGTGAAGCGCTCGAAACGCTCACGAGCGCGGCTTCACACCGTGAACAGGGTGGTGCGACGGAGATTGCAGTTCGCGGGCTTGGTCCATACCTTGGGTCAACCGTCATCAATGGCCGAGAGGCAGCAAACGGGTCCGGCGACCGGTCGGTTAACTTCAGTCAGTTCCCGTCAGAACTCTTCAACAAATTGGCGATCTACAAAACGATGGAGGCCGGCCTGATCGAGGGCGGCGTTTCCGGCCAGATCCAACTTGATACGCTTCGGCCCCTCGAATATGGCAAACAACGTATTCAGGCCGAATACAAATTGAACTACAATCCCGACAACTTCAACATCGACAAGGACCTGCGGGAGCGCGATTTTGGTCACAGGATAACGCTTAGCTACGTTGACCAGTTCGAGCTGAATGGTCTTGGCGATGTGGGTATATCATTTGGATACCAGAAGAACCTGACGACAAACCCTGAACAGGAATCTCGGACGTCCAGCGGCTTCCGGGACTGCCGAAATGTTATTTCGGGTGACCCGGATAGCGATGATTTTGGTGTAGACAGCCTTGGGGACCAGGACCAAAACTGTGACTCAGGTGGGGGTGATCTGGACCTGGAAGTTGATCCTGCGACCGGGCAGGCACTGGACGCGAATACGCCGTTCCTCTTCACTTCAAGCCAGCGACATTTCCGTCAAAATATCACGGACGACGAGCGCAATTCGGTTTTTTCGGCGGTACAGTGGCGGCCAAATGAGCGGTGGGACATCAACCTGGATTTCCAATACTCTGATCGCGATTTCTCGGAGCGTCGTCACGACCTTACGATCGATGGCAACTCTATCCTGAACCCTGGCGAAGACGGAGAAATCGTCCCCCTCGAAGTCAGCCCCCTTGGTGCGCCTCTCGGTTTTACGACCTTCGATGGCGCAGAAGTGAATTCACAGTTCGCTGAACGTCTGGAGGAATACATCGGTGGTGGTGCCAGCATTGCCTACCAGGTCAATGATCGGCTTAGTGCTGTTCTGGACTACTCTTATTCCAAAACTGAGCGTCGTGAAAATATCGTTCAGGCCCGACTGCGTTCAGACACTGATGGTGACAGCGGGTCGGAAGACATTTTTGCCGGCGTCATTGTTGAAGATGATGTTCAGCGTTTTGTATTCCGGAATTTCGATGTTACGGACCCGGACAATTTCGATGTGGGGCCTCGCGTGCGGGAGGACCTGAACCAGTTCCGCAACCACAGTGTTGAAGCCATACGCCTCGACTTTGATTACGATTTGGGCGGAGATTTCATTTCCAATGTAATGGCCGGTGCCCGCTTCTCTGAAATGAAGTATGACGCGGTGCCAAGAGTTCGCCGCGAAACAGACGGCAATCCGCTCGACGTAGGCGACGGCATCGCCGCAAACGCGGCTTGCCGCTACAGCAGCTTCCCGGAGTCAGACTTTTTGTCGTCGGTTGCGGACGGCGAACTCATAACCAATACGGACGATGACGGTAATGTGTTGGCCAATGGGACCGGTGCAAGCTATGTCGCTTTCAATCCAATCTGTTTGGCTGAAACACTGTTGGGCCGGGCCATCGACTTCCCAACTGCAGACCAGGTTTTCCTCGGTAGCGATGTGATGGGCACGGGCAACAACCCGCTTCAGATCACAGACGTAGAGGAAGAAACGTGGGCCGGATACGTTCAAGCCAACTTTGAAACAACGTTTGGGGACCTGCCCACGCGTGGTAACTTTGGTGTTCGTGTCGTCAACACCAAGGTAACTTCAGATGGGTTCCGTGGTGCTATCGTTCTCGACCGGGACGACACAGGCGCGATCACGGGTCTGGGTGTCGACAACAGTAATCTGGTCACCATCCGGGACACTCATGAATACACCCGCTTCTTGCCAAGCGCGAACATTGTTCTGGATCTGGAAGATGACGTTCTGATGCGGATGGGCATCTTCCGCGCCATGTCTCGGCCAGATCCGTCTGACCTGGGCATCGGCCGGTCTTTCAGCTCTAGCATTGACAATGAAAATGGCTCAACCGACATCGCGGATGTGGTGGCTCAGGTCGATGGTTTTGGTAACCCGCAGATTGATCCATTGATGTCCTGGAACTTTGACGTGGCCCTGGAATGGTATCCAACAGAGGACACCATCCTCGCTGGCGGTCTTTACTACAAGCGCTTCAATGGTGGTTTCCGTAACGTTGGTCAGCTTGAAACCTTTAGCATCGATGGCCAGGACCTGACAGCTGTTGTCACGACGCAGGAACTGGACGATTCGAACAGTGAGATTTTCGGGCTTGAGGTTACTGCGGCGCACACTTTCACCAACTTGCCCGGTGCGCTCTCTGGTTTGGGTGTCAAGGTGAGCTACAATTATGCAGACTCGAACTTCGAGTTTGAAGACGCCAACTTCGGTGCTGCTTCCATCATAGCCGGAGACGGATCAGTGATTGAACGCGTAGGCATTGTGGAACCCGCCGATATCCCAGGCCTGTCCAAACATGTATTTGCGGGTCAATTATATTGGGGATATGGCGATCTCGATATCCAACTGGTGTACAAATATCGCAGCGAATATTTCCAGCAGTTCATTAGCACGCCCGGAAATCTGCGCTTTGTTGGCGCGACAAGTGTCGTAGAAGCCCGCGCTTCCTACAAGCTAACCGACAGTGTGCGTCTCTCACTTGAAGTCATTAACCTGTTTAACGAGCCACGGGTTCAATACAATCCTATCCGGACAAACTTCGCCGAGGTCAATGTATACGGTCCAAGAGTGTTCTTTGGTATCCGAGGGAAATTCTAGGACAGTGCCAAATTGTATTTACCCAAGTACTGGCAGTCGGTTGCAGGTATCTCTACCCCAATAATCATCCGGGTGCCTGCCGCCTCAACCTTTAAACGGCCATTGGCGTGGACCAAAAACTGATGAACCGTGGTTTTAAATGTCTGTTTGCTTTTTCAGTCCTGCTGTTGGTTCCTGTTGCAACGGTTCAAGCAGAAGACATTCTGGTAGCTGATCAAAAAGCTTACAAGCAAGCGGTTAAGAGCGCAGTGCCTGGTGATACGATTGTTCTACAAAATGGCAACTGGTCAGATTTTGAGATGGTCTTTACCGGCGAGGGAACGGCGGAAAGGCCGATCACGCTTGCGGCCGAAACCAAAGGGCAGGTTGTTTTGTCCGGGCAAAGCAATTTGCGGATCGCCGGCAATCACCTGGTTGTACGCGGACTTGTCTTCAAGGACGGATACACGCCCACAAGCGAAGTGATTTCGTTCCGGCGCAACAAGGCGCATTTGGCCAGCAACAGCCGTGTCACAGAGGTGGTGATCGATAATTACAACAATCCAGACCCTGGGGAGAGCGACTTCTGGGTCATTATGTACGGCAAAAACAACCGGTTTGATCACAATCATTTGGCAGGAAAGCGCAACCGCGGCGTCACGATGGCTGTTCGACTGGATACTGAACAGAGCCGGGAAAACGGCCATAAAATCGATCACAATTACTTTGGTCCACGCCCACCCCTTGGATCAAATGGTGGCGAGACTTTGCGGATAGGAACCAGCCGCTATTCGCTCACGAATTCAAACACCATTGTTGAGCACAATTATTTTGATCGCACCAACGGTGAGCTCGAAATCATTTCGGTTAAATCGGGCGGTAACATCATTCGTGCCAACACTTTTTTTGAGGCTCGCGGTACGTTAACGCTGCGACACGGCAATGGTAATTTTGTTGAAGACAATGTGTTCTTTGGAAATGGCAAGGAACACACTGGCGGTATCCGCGTGATCAATGCGGACCAGACCATTCGCAACAACTATATGGAGGGTCTGAAAGGGTACCGGTTTGGGAGTGCGTTCGTAGTGATGAACGGTGTGCCCAACTCGCCGATCAATCGATACCATCAGGTCCGTAACGCGATCATTGAGAACAACAGCATTATCGCCAGCGACCACATCCAGTTGGCAGCCGGCAGCGATCGCGAACGAAGTGCGGTTCCTGTCGATAGCATTTTTCGTAAAAACTTGGTTGCCAATGATCCTGGCCGCGACGTTTTCTCGATCTATGATGATGTTTCGGGTATCGACTTTCGGAACAACTTGTTGAATGACGTCAGCAAGCCGAAAATTTCCGAAGGGTTTGTTAGCGAGAATATTGCGTTGGAGCGTTCTGCCTCGGGACTGCTCGTGCCGAGTTTGAAGAAGCAGTCGGGCTTTGGTGTAAGCTCAGACCTGATACCCACTGAAAGAGATGATACGGGCGTAGCCTGGTATCCCAAGCAGGAACCGGGGGCGCAATTTGGCATTGACCGGACGATTAGTGTGGCGCCCGGCGAGGACACTTTGACGCGGGCTGTTGCGGGCGCCATCTTGAAGCTTGGCCGGGAGTTTGAGGGTTTTAGCACTTACGATGCGGAATATGTGACCATCACCGGGTTAATGTTCCGGAATGTTGGCATCGCTCTTGTGGGTTTTTACCAGAGTGGTACGGACGAAAGCACGTTTGGTCCTCATGTCATCCCAAAATCATCCGAACTCAACAATATAGGCGGCGACAAGCGCGACAAGAAGAATGCATCAGTGCCCCTGCCTTCATTGTTGGCGCAGCACTGGCTATCCTGACGGTTGTGTCTGTTTGGGTCCTGTGCGGGCATATCC